>NZ_CP118615.1:3935000-6335000 GCF_028993575.1 Micromonospora cathayae
TCCGCGCCGACAATGTAGCGGGGCTCAAGCACACCGCCGAAGCTGTGGCATTCATACTTTACTTCGCGTGCCCTTGATGGTGCGTGCAGGTGTGTGGATGGGTAGGGGAGCGTCGTGCCGGGGGTGAAGCAGCGGGGTGACCCAGTTGTGGACGCGGCACGAGTGAGAATGCAGGCATGAGTAGCGAAAGAAGGGTGAGAAACCCTTCCGCCGGATGACCAAGGGTTCCAGGGCCAGGCTAATCCGCCCTGGGTGAGTCGGGACCTAAGGCGAGGCCGAGAGGCGTAGTCGATGGACAACGGGTTGATATTCCCGTACCCGCGAAAGAGCGTCCCTGATGAACCTCGTTGTGCTAACCACCCGAGCCTGGGGAGGTCTTCGGACCGAGCTGGGGGAGCGTGGGAACCTGGCGGGTAGTAGTCAAGCGATGGGGTGACGCAGGAAGGTAGCTGAGCCCGGCCGGTGGTGGTTGTGCCGGGGTAAGCGTGTAGGCCGTGTTGTAGGCAAATCCGCAACACATGGGGCTGAGACGTGATGCCGAGCCGATTCAGGTGAAGTCAGTGATCCTATGCTGCCGAGAAAAGCCTCTAGCGAGTTCTTAGCGGCCCGTACCCCAAACCGACACAGGTGGTCAGGTAGAGAATACCGAGGCGATCGGGCGAACTGTGGTTAAGGAACTCGGCAAATTGCCCCCGTAACTTAGGGAGAAGGGGGGCCGGAGACGTGAAGCCCCGCGCGGGTGGAGCGTTGTATGGCCGCAGAGAGCAGGGGGAAGCGACTGTTTACTAAAAACACAGGTCCATGCGAAGAAGTAATTCGATGTATATGGACTGACGCCTGCCCGGTGCTGGAACGTTAAGGGGACCTGTTAGCTCTTCGGGGCGAAGCGGAGAACTTAAGCGCCAGTAAACGGCGGTGGTAACTATAACCATCCTAAGGTAGCGAAATTCCTTGTCGGGTAAGTTCCGACCTGCACGAATGGCGTAACGACTTCCCCACTGTCTCAACCACAGGCCCGGCGAAATTGCAGTACGAGTAAAGATGCTCGTTACGCGCGGCAGGACGGAAAGACCCCGGGACCTTTACTATAGCTTGACATTGGTATCCGAATTAGCTTGTGTAGGATAGGTGGGAGCCGGTGAAGCTCATACGCCAGTATGGGTGGAGGCAATCTTGAAATACCACTCTGGTTGATTTGGGTATCTAACTTCGGACCGTTATCCGGTTCAGGGACAGTGTCTGGTGGGTAGTTTAACTGGGGCGGTTGCCTCCTAAAAGGTAACGGAGGCGCCCAAAGGTTCCCTCAGCCTGGTTGGCAATCAGGTGTTGAGTGCAAGTACACAAGGGAGCTTGACTGTGAGACTGACAGGTCGAGCAGGGACGAAAGTCGGGACTAGTGATCCGGCACTTGCGTGTGGAAGCGGTGTCGCTCAACGGATAAAAGGTACCCCGGGGATAACAGGCTGATCTTCCCCAAGAGTCCATATCGACGGGATGGTTTGGCACCTCGATGTCGGCTCGTCGCATCCTGGGGCTGTAGCAGGTCCCAAGGGTTGGGCTGTTCGCCCATTAAAGCGGTACGCGAGCTGGGTTTAGAACGTCGTGAGACAGTTCGGTCCCTATCCGCCGTGCGCGTAGGATACTTGAGAAGGGCTGTCCCTAGTACGAGAGGACCGGGACGGACGAACCTCTGGTGTGCCAGTTGTCCCGCCAGGGGCACGGCTGGTTAGCTACGTTCGGAAGGGATAACCGCTGAAAGCATCTAAGCGGGAAGCTCGCTTCAAGATGAGGTATCCCACCCTCTTTGGAGGGGTAAGGCCCCCAGCTAGACGACTGGGTTGATAGGCCGGAAATGTAAGCCCGGTAACGGGTTCAGTTGACCGGTACTAATAGGCCGAGGACTTGACTACAAAGATTCTTGCTCGCGTCCACTGTGCGATTCACGACAAACGAACATCCCGACCTCGAGTTGTGTGGGTGTTTGATAAGTCGATAGAGTTACGGCGGTCATGGCGGAGGGGAAACGCCCGGTCACATTCCGAACCCGGAAGCTAAGCCCTCCAGCGCCGATGGTACTGCACC
This sequence comes from Micromonospora cathayae, assembly GCF_028993575.1. Classification (NCBI taxonomy): domain Bacteria; kingdom Bacillati; phylum Actinomycetota; class Actinomycetes; order Micromonosporales; family Micromonosporaceae; genus Micromonospora; species Micromonospora cathayae. The sequence goes on from NZ_CP118615.1 coordinate 3,937,083, forward strand.
CGGGAGGGTGTGGGAGAGTAGGACACCGCCGGACAATCTTCCAGTCGAGGGCCGCCCCACCGGGGTCGGCCCTCGACTGCGTAGCGCCAGTTGTGGCGCACTGAGGAAGGATGTACCTGTGAGTTCAGAATCGCAGGGCGGAGATCGTCCCCGTCGTTACGAAGACCGCGCCGACCGCTTTGGTGGGCGCGATGGATCGCCGCGTCGTGACGATCGCCCGCCCTACCGTGGCGACCGTGCCCCGCGTACCGGTGGCCAGGGTGCCGAGCGGGGCGGCCGGGACGGCGGCTACCGCGGCAACGACCGCCGTACGGGAGACTTCCGGTCCGGCCCGCGTGACGGTGACTCCCGTGAGCGTGGCGGTTTCCGCCGCGACGGGGACGGCCGTCCGGGTGGTCCGGGCGGTTTCCGCCGCGACGACGATCGGCGTCAGGGCGGTTTCCGTGGTGGCGATCGCCGTGAGGGTGGCGCACCACGAAGCGACCGCGGTGAGGGCTTCCGCCGCGACGACCGGGCTCCGGGCCGGGACGGTGGTTTCCGTGGTGGGCGCGACGGCGGTGGCTATGGCCGCGACGACCGGGCCCCGCGCGAGAGCGGCGGATTCCGCCGCGACGACCGTGGCGAGGGTGGTTTCCGCGGCGGTGACCGTCGGGACAGTGGTGGTCGTCCGGGTGGTTTCCGTCGGGACGACGACCGTCGTGAGGGTGGGTTCCGTCGGGACGACCGGGGTGGTGCCGGTTTCCGTTCTGGTCCGCCGCGTGAGGGCGAGCACCGTGGTGGTGACCGCCCGGGTGGCTTCCGCCGTGACGACCGTGGCGACGGTGGTTTCCGCCGTGACGACCGTGGCGACGGTGGTTCCCGTCGCGATGATCGTGGTGAGGGTGGTTTCCGGCGGGACGATCGGGCGCCTCGTGAGGGTGGCTTCCGTGGTGGGGACCGCCGTGAGGGCGGTTTCCGGTCCGGCCCGCCCCGTGAGGGTGGCTTCCGCCGCGAAGGTGGAGACTCCACCAGGAACGACCGTCGGGACAGTGGTGGTCGTCCGGGTGGTTTCCGTCGGGACGACGACCGTCGTGAGGGTGGGTTCCGTCGGGACGACCGGGGTGGTGCCGGTTTCCGTTCTGGTCCGCCGCGTGAGGGCGAGCACCGTGGTGGTGACCGCCCGGGTGGCTTCCGCCGTGACGACCGTGGCGACGGTGGCTTCCGCCGTGACGACCGTGGCGACGGTGGTTCCCGTCGCGATGATCGTGGTGAGGGTGGTTTCCGGCGGGACGATCGGGCGCCTCGTGAGGGTGGCTTCCGTGGTGGGGACCGCCGTGAGGGCGGTTTCCGGTCCGGCCCGCCCCGTGAGGGTGGCTTCCGCCGCGAAGGAGGGGACTCCACCAGGAACGACCGCCGGGACGGCGGTTTCCGTGGTGGGGACCGCCGTGAGGGTGGGTTCCGCCGCGACGATCGCGGTGAGGGCGGGTACCGACCCGCTGCCCCGTCCCGGGAAGGCGGCTTCCGGCGGGACGGTGCCGGCCGGGAAGGTGGCTTCCGGGGCGGGGACCGTCGGGAGGGCGGGTTCCGCGCCGACGAACGCCCCGGCCGTGGGCCCCGGGACGGCTTCCGGGACCGGGATCGGCCGTACCGGGAGGGTGACCGGCCGGACCGCCCGCGCCGGGACGACCGGGGTCGGTTCGACGACCGTCGCCGTGACGGCGGGCCCTCCGGGCCGCGCCGGGAGGACGACCGTCAGCCGGCCGAGGGTGACCGGGTCGCCGCCCCGGCCCTGCCTGACGAGATCGTCGCGAGTGACCTCGACACCGCTGTCCGGGCGGAACTGCTCTCCCTGAACAAGCCGGTGGCGGAGACCGTCGCCCGGCACCTGGTGGCGACCGGTCAGTTGATCGACGAGGACCCGGCCGAGGCGCTCGCGCATGCGCTGGCCGCCCGCCGGTTGGCCTCCCGCATCTCGTCGGTGCGGGAAGCGGTCGGGCTGGCCGCGTACCACGCGGGGGAGTGGCAGACGGCGATCGCCGAGCTGCGGACGTACCACCGGATGACCGGGTTGCAGAGTCACCTGGCGGTGCTCGCCGACTGCGAGCGGGCGCTGGGGCGTCCGGAACGGGCGATCGACCTGTTCCGCGGCGCCGACCGGGACGCGCTCGACCCCGCCGTGGCGATCGAGCTGCTCATCGTGGCCGCAGGTGCCCGGGGTGACCTCGGGCAGAAGGACGCCGCGGTGGCGATGCTCCAGGTGCGCGAGCTGACCACCGAGGCGGTCCAGCCGTGGACGGCCCGGCTTCGGTACGCGTACGCGGACGCGTTGCTGGCGGTGGACCGGCGGGACGAGGCCCGGGAGTGGTTCGCCCGGTCCGCCGAGGTGGACACCGACGATGAGACCGACGCCGCCGAGCGGCTGCTGGAGCTCGACGGTGTGGTCATCGAGGGCGACGACGAGGAGGACGGCGACGAGCTTCCCGTCGACGACGTCACGCCCGGACCCGGTGCGCCGGGTGCGGTGCCGGCCCGGCCGGACGCCGACCTGACCGGCGACGAGAGCGGCGACCCGGGCGAGCCGGACAGCCTCGACGACGACGACCTGTCCGCCGACGAGGCGGACGAGGACGAACCGGCCTCCGCCCGAGATGCCGTAGCAGCGGCCGATGCCGTAGCGGCGGTCGATGCCGTAGCGGCGGTCGATGCCGTGGCGACGGTGGATGCCGATGTCGTGGCGTCGACCGACGCGGGTGCGGAGCCGGCGGTGACCGATGCCGCTCCGGTGCGGGCGGTCACCGATGCCGAGGCCGATGCGGTGGCCGACGACGCGGTCGCCGGGGAGCCGGCCGGCACCACCGAACGTCCGGGGCCGGGCCAGCGGTGAGCAGCGGCGGGGGCGGTCTGGTCGACGGGTACCGGCTGGTGGTCTTCGACCTCGACGGTGTGATCTACCTGATCGACCGGCCGATCCCCGGCGCGGTCGAGGCGGTCGCCCGGCTACATGCCGGCGGCCACCTCGTCGCGTACGCGACGAACAACGCATCCCGCCGCTCCGCCGAGGTCGCCGACCTGCTCACCGGGATGGGCGTGCCGGCGCGGGCGGACGAGGTGCTGACCTCCGCCGCCGCAGCCGCCGAGGTGCTCCGTGAGCGGCTCCCGGCCGGAGCGGCGGTGCTGGTCGTCGGTGCCGAGGCCCTCCGCGCCGAGATCAGCGCGGTGGGGTTGCGTCCGGTCGGGCGGGCCGAGGAGGCACCGGTCGCCGTGGTGCAGGGCTACGGTCCGCAGGTCGGCTGGGCCGATCTGGCCGAGGCGTCCGTCGCGATCCGGGCCGGCGCGATGTGGGTCGCCACGAACACGGACCGGACGCTCCCCAGCGGCCGGGGACCCCTGCCCGGTAACGGCTCGCTGGTCGCGGCGCTGCGTACCGCGCTCGGCCGGGGACCGGACCTGGTCGTCGGCAAGCCGGAGCCGGCCCTGTTCACCACCGCGGCCCGCCGCGCCGGGGGCGCGGACTGTCTGGTGGTGGGTGACCGGCTGGACACCGACATCGAGGGGGCCTGCCGGGCCGGGTTGCCGAGCCTGCTCGTGCTCACCGGGGTCAGCGGGGTCACCGACCTGCTCGCCGCACCGCCGCAGGCCCGTCCGACGTACGTGTCCTTCGACCTGGCTGGACTGTTCGACCCGGACGCCGTGGTCCGCGTACCGGCCGGGTCCCCGGCCGGCGAGGGCTGGTCGGCGCAGGTCCGGCAGGATGCGATCGAGTTGGCCGGTGCGGGTCGGCCGCTCGACGCGCTGGCCGTGCTCTGCGCCGTCACCTGGGCCCCGGGCCCCGCTGCTGGTGAGGGCCTCCCGGTCCGCCCGGTCGGCACTGCGGCGGCGGACGCGCTGCGGGCGCTCGGCCTGCCGTCCTGAGTGACCGCCCCGGGCGTCCAACGTCGGGTGCGGCCCGGGCGTCCCACCGGCACCGGGCTCCGCGTCCGTCGGTGCGGCTCAGAGCAACTTGCGGAGCTTCATCAGGTCGAACGGGTTCGCCTTGATGGCGACCCGGCGGGACGCCAGTGCCCGGGGCACGTCCAGTTCACCGCGGACCAGGGCGAGCAGGTCGTCGCTGGTGGTACTCAGCGCGATCTTGGCTTTCGGGTCGTCGCCGTCGGTGAGGTCGACCAGCCGGCCGCCGGTGAGCCGACCGTGGAAGGCGGTGTCCAGGTCGGTGATCCGGCAGGCCAGGGTCCGGTCCAGGTCGATGCGGTCGCGGACCTTGTCCGCGTTGTCGTCCAGCCGAGCGGCCAGATCCCGCAACGCCTGCCGGCATTCGTCCACGCTGGCCACGCTCGCCCCCTCGCCTCGCGCCACGCTTCGCTCCCGGCACGGTACCGCACGGGGGGCACCTCCCGGCCCGGTAGCGTGACACCAGCACACCCCGACCCCCGCGGAAGGACTCAGGTATGCAGGACGCGTGGCGCGCCTACCTCGAGCTGGCCCTGGGCCTCACGGAGGCGCCCCGGAAGAGGGCACAGGACGCGGTCCGGCGACTCGTCGGTTCCGGCGGGGCGACCGCCGCCCAGTTGCAGGCGCTCGCCGAGGAACTCGTGGCGACCAGCACGGCCAACCGGGAGGCCCTGACCAAGCTGGTCCGGTTCGAGGTGGACCGGGCGCTGGGCGCGGTGGGACTGGCCACCGCAGACGAGGTCGCCGAGCTGACCCGCCGGGTGCACGAGTTGGAGCGGCAACTGCGCGAGGCCCGTGCCGCGACGCCCACCCCGTCGGCCGAGCCCGTGGCGACTCCGGCCGTGCCGACTCCGGCGGTGGTGGCGGAGCGTACGGTCGCGAAGAAGACGGTCGCGAAGAAGGCCGTGGCCAAGAAGGCCGTGGCGAAGCGGACGCCGGCCACGGAAACGCCCACGGCGGCGCAGGGGCCGGAGAGTTCTCCGCCGCGCAAGGCCCCGGGCAAGCGGCCGCCGGCGAAGAAGGCGACCCCCGGTGCGGGTGCGGCGCAGGGCCGGGCGCAGGCGGCGTCCGGTGGCGCGGGTACGCCGACCCCGGACGGTGCCGCGTGACCGCCGCCGGCCATCCGACGGCGCGACGATGAGCACCCCGTTCCGTCCCGGCCCACCGCCCGGTGGGCCCCGGCCGGCTCCGCCGGGCACCGGGCCGCGGCCCGGCCCGCCACCGTCCGGTGGGCCCCGGCCCGGCCCGACCGCCGGGTTCCGTCCGGGACCGGCACCGGAGGTCGACCCGACCGACGGGGACGACGCCCGGCATCCGGCGGTCGACGCGGCGGTACGGGCGATCGTGAACGCCTCGGCGCTCGCGCCCGCCGACCAGATCCCGCACTACGAGGCCGCCTACCAGACGTTGCGGGAAACCCTCGCCACCATCGACCAGACCTGACCGACCGGAGAACCACCCCGATGGCACGTCGTAACCGGCTGGATGCCGAACTCGTCCGCCGTGGCCTGACCCGGTCACGGGAACAGGCCGCCGCCCTGGTGGAGGAGGGCCGGGTCCTGCTGCGCGGGGTGGTGGCCCGCAAGGTCGCCGCGATGGTCGACCCCGCCGACCCGCTGCTGGTCACCGGCGCGGACCCCACCTCGGAGTACGTCTCCCGGGGAGGACACAAGCTGGCCGGCGCCCTGGCCGCGTTCGACCGGTTGGCGGTCACCGGCCGGCGCTGCCTGGACGCCGGTGCGTCGACCGGCGGGTTCACCGACGTGCTCCTGCGGGCCGGTGCGGCCGAGGTGGTCGCCGTGGACGTCGGCTACGGGCAACTCGCCTGGCCGCTGCGCAACGACGGACGGGTCCGGGTCTTCGAACGCACCAACGTCCGGACGCTGACTCCGGAGACGATCGGCGGGCCGGTGGATCTGACGGTGGCCGACCTGTCGTTCATCTCGCTACGGCTGGTGCTGCCCGCGCTGGCCGGGTGCACCCGGGCCGACGGTGACCTGGCGTTGATGGTCAAACCGCAGTTCGAGGTGGGCCGGGACCGGGTCGGCGCCGGCGGGGTGGTCCGCGACCCGCTGCTGCGCGCCGAGGCGGTGCTCGACGTGGCCGCCGTCGCGGCCGGACTCGGCCTCGGGCTGGCCGACGTGGCGGCCAGTCCACTGCCGGGGCCCAGCGGTAACGTCGAGTTCTTCGTATGGTTACGCGGGGACGCGCCGCCGGCCGACCCCGAACGGGTCCGGTCGGTGGTGCTGGCCGGCCCGAACCCGACGGAGCGCACCGAGCCGGCGGTACCGGCCGGCTCGGCGGCACCGACGGCACCGGCCGGGCCGGTGGAGCGGACCGAACCGACGGACCGGGGCGACGGACCGGCGGTCGGGGGCGGTGCGTGCGGGACACGCTGCGAACAGGAAGGGTGACGGGGTGGGCGCGACAGACCCGGTGAGCCGGACGGCGCTCCTGGTGACGCACACCGGCCGGCGGCGGAGCACCGAGCACGCCCGGGCGGTCGCGGCGGATCTCATCGCGGCCGGGTTCGAGGTACGTGTGGTCGCCGAGGAGGCCGAGGACCTGGACCTGCCCGGGGTGGTGCCGGTCAGCGGGCTCGCCGCCGCCGAGGGGGCCGAGATCGTCTTCGCGCTGGGTGGCGACGGGACGTTCCTGCGGGCGGCCGAACTGGCCCGGCCGGCGAAGGCCCCGCTGCTCGGGATCAACCTCGGCAAGGTCGGTTTCCTGGCCGAGGCGGAGATCGACGACCTGGACCTGGCGGTACGGGACGTGGTCGAGCGGAACTACACGGTGGACGAGCGGCTCACCCTCGACGTCACCGCCGAGTTCGAGGGCGGCCCGACCATCGAGTCGTGGGCGCTCAACGAGATCAGCGTCGAGAAGGGAGAGCGGGCGCAGATGCTCGAACTCCTGGTCGACGTGGACGGCCGGCCGCTGTCCCGGTACGGCTGCGACGGGGTGGTCTGCGCCACCCCCACCGGCTCCACCGCGTACGCGTTCTCCGGTGGGGGACCGGTGGTCTGGCCGGAGGTGGAGGCGCTGCTGCTGGTGCCGATCAGCGCGCACGCGCTGTTCAGCCGCCCCCTGGTGACCGCGCCGACGTCGATCTTCTCGATCACCGTGGACCCGTTCACCACCCTGGCTGTGCTCTGCTGCGACGGTCGCCGGGTGTACGACCTCCCACCGGGTGCCCGGGTCACCGTCCAGCGCGGCGCGCTGCCGGTGCGGATCGTCCGGCTGCGGGCCCGACCGTTCACCGACCGGCTGGTCGCGAAGTTCGGTCTGCCGGTGCACGGCTGGCGGGGCAGCCGCAGGTGAGCCCGGTCTCCTCGGCACGGTGACCGCCCAGCCCGGCGACCCGGTTGTCCACAGCCCGGGTCGCGTCGGCTGGTCAACTGTCGGGGGCCGCGTCTACTGTCGGTGGCTGTGCTGGAAGAGCTGCGCATCACCGGACTGGGCGTCATCGAGGACACCACGCTGCCGTTGACCGGCGGCATGAACGTCATCACCGGCGAGACCGGTGCCGGCAAGACCATGGTCGTCACCGGCCTGGGGCTGCTCTTCGGCGGTCGGGCCGACGCCGGTCGGGTCCGCGCCCAGCCGGGTCGGGCGGTGGTCGAGGGGCGGCTGCGGCTGACCGGTCGGGTCGCCGCGTCGGTGCACGCCCGGATCACCGACGCCGGGGGCGAGCCGGACGAGGACGGTTCGGTGCTGTTGAGCCGTACGGTCACCGTGGAGGGTCGGTCCCGGGCGCACCTGGGCGGGCGGAGCATGCCGGTGGCCACCCTCGGCGAGGTCGGCGAGCAGGTGGTGGCGGTGCACGGTCAGTCCGACCAGCTCCGGCTGCTGCGCCCGGCGGAGCAGCGGGCCGCGCTGGACCGGTTCGCCGGCCCGGCGCACGAGAAGCTCCTCGACGAGCTGCGTGAGGCGTACGCCCGGTGGCGTCGGGTGGTCGACGACCTGGCCGACCGGCGGCGCAACGCCCGGCAGCGGCACCAGGAGGCGGATCTGCTCCGCCTCGGGCTGGACGAGATCACCCGGGTCGACCCGCAGCCCGGCGAGGACGACGAGCTGAAGGCGGAGGCGCAGCGCCTGGAGCACGCCGAGGGGCTGCGCACCGCGGCGCAGACCGCGCACCAGTGCGTGGCCGGTGGCGCCGAGCCGACCGACGAGGTGCCGGACGCCACCGCGCTGCTGGGGGCGGCCCGCCGGGCGTTGGAGGCGCAGGCCGGCACCGATCCGGCGCTGGCCGACCTGGCGGCCCGGCTGGAGGAGGCGGCCACCCTGATCGGGGACGTCTCGGCGGAGCTGTCGGCGTATCTCGCGGCGCTGGACGCCGACCCGGCCCGGTTGCAGACCATCTACGAGCGGCGGGCCGCGTTGCGCACGCTGACCCGCAAGTACGCCGACGACGTGGACGGCGTGGTCGCCTGGGCCGAACGCGCCCAGGCCCGGCTGGCCGAGCTGGACACCTCCGACGAGTTCCTCGACGAGCTGGACCGGGAGGGCCAGCGGCTGGCCGGCGAGGTGGCCGAGCTGGCCGCCCGGGTCTCGGCGTCCCGGCGGGAGGCGGCGTCCCGGTTCGCCGAGGAGGTCACCGTCGAGCTGGCCGGGTTGGCGATGCCGCACGCCCGGATCGAGGTGGCGGTGCTGTCCCGTCCGGCCGGGCGTACCGACCCGTCGCTCGTCGTCGACGGGGCCGAGGTCGGCATCGGGCCGGACGGCGCGGACGAGGTCGAGCTGCGGCTGTTGGCCCACCCGGGCGCGCCGGCGCTGCCGTTGCAGCGGGGCGCGTCCGGTGGTGAGCTGTCCCGGGTGATGCTCGCCATCGAGGTGGTCTTCGCCGGCTCCGGCGGTCCGCCCACCCTGGTCTTCGACGAGGTGGACGCCGGGGTCGGCGGCCGGGCCGCGGTGGAGATCGGCCGGCGGCTGGCCCGGCTGGCCCGCAGTCACCAGGTGCTGGTGGTCACCCACCTGCCGCAGGTGGCCGCGTTCGCCGACCGGCACCTGGTGGTGGCGAAGGACACCGGCGGCGCGGTGACCACCAGCGGGGTGCGGGTGGTGGAGGACACCGAGCGGGCCCGGGAGCTGGCCCGGATGCTCGCCGGTTTGCCGGACTCCGATCTGGGTATCGCCCACGCGGAGGAGTTGCTGGCGGTGGCGGCCCGGGAACGGCGGCCGTGACCTGGTGTTTGTGAGCGCAGCCACACCGGGCTGCGCTCCGGTGTGCTTCCCTGGGTAGGCGGCCCTGCTCAGGCATGTCGCGACGGAAAAGCCCGCTTTCCATGCCAGGATGGTCACGATGCGTCTACCCACCTTGCGCCGCACCCGGAGCGCGGAACCGGGCTCCGTCGTCGGCGCCGCCCGCCTCGACCGCCGGACGAAGCGACTGGTCGGCCGGCTGCGTCCCGGCGAAATCGCGGTGATCGACCACGTCGACCTGGACCGGGTGGCGGCCGACTCGCTGGTGGCGGTCGGTGTCGCGGCGGTGCTGAACGCCAAGCCGTCGGTCTCCGGCCGCTACCCGAACCTGGGCCCCGAGGTGCTGGTGGCCGCCGGCATCCCGCTCCTGGACGACCTGGGGGAGAGCATCTTCCAGCGGATCCGTGAGGGCGACGTGGCCCGGATCGACGGGAACACCGTCTTCGTCGGCGAGGAGCCCGTCGCGCACGGCACCCGGCAGGACGCCGAGACGGTGGCGAAGGCGATGGCCGACGCCCGTGAGGGCCTGTCGGTCCAGTTGGAGGCGTTCGCGGCCAACACCATGGACTACCTCAAGCAGGAACGTGACCTGCTGCTCGACGGGGTCGGCGTGCCGGAGATCCAGACCCCGATGCAGGGGCGGCACTGCCTGATCGTGGTCCGTGGCTACGACTACAAGGACGACCTGGACGTGCTGCGGCCGTACATCCGGGAGTTCAAGCCGGTGCTGATCGGCGTGGACGGCGGCGCGGACGCTCTGGTCGAGGCCGGGTACACCCCCGACATGATCATCGGTGACATGGACTCGGTCACCGACGACGTGCTGCGCTGCGGCGCCGAGGTGATCGTGCACGCCTACCCGGACGGGCGGGCGCCCGGCCTGGCCCGGGTCACCGGGCTGGGCGTGTCGGCGCAGACCTTCCCGGCGGCGGCCACCAGTGAGGACCTGGCGATGCTGCTGGCCGACGAGAAGGGTGCGTCCCTGCTGGTCGCGGTGGGCACGCACGCCACCCTGGTGGAGTTCCTCGACAAGGGGCGCGGCGGCATGGCGTCCACCTTCCTGACCCGGCTCAAGGTGGGCGGGAAGCTGGTCGACGCCAAGGGCGTCAGCCGGCTCTACCGGCAGAGCATCTCCGGTTCCTCCCTGTTGCTGCTGGTCCTGTCCGCGGTGGCGGCGATGGCGTCCGCGGTGGCGGTGTCCACCGTCGGTAAGGCGTACCTGGGTGTGGTTTCGGAATGGTGGGACAATTTCGTGTTCCAGCTCGGCCAGCTCTTCTAGCCCCCGACCTACTCAAGAGGCTGTAAGCGTGATCAACTTCCGGTACCACGTGGTGTCCCTGACCGCGGTCTTCCTGGCGTTGGCGATCGGCCTGGTGGTCGGCACCGCCGCCCTCAACGGCCCGGTCGCCGACTCGCTCCGGGAAACCGTCAACTCGCTGCGCAAGGACAACCAGCTCATGCGCCAGCAGGTCAACGACATGCAGCGCGAGTTGGAGCTGGAGGAGGACTTCGCCGCCGAGATGGCCCAGACGTTCCTGCCGGGCCGGCTCACCGACAAGCGCATCCTGGTACTCAGCCTGCCCAGCGGCCGGGACCACACCGAGGGCGTGCTGAAGATGCTCCAGCTCGCCGGGGCCAAGGTCAGCGGCCGGGTCGACATCCAGGACAAGTTCATCAGCCCGGACAACAACAACAACCTGCTCGAGTTGGCGGTGACCGCGGCCGGGCCCACCGGCGCCCCGACCTCCGGGCTGCCCGGCAACGGGCACGGCGTGGAGAACTCCAGCGCGCTGCTGGCGAACGTGCTGCTGGACCGTACGCCGGCGGTGAGTGAGGCCGACCGCAAGGCGGTGCTGGCCGCTTACGCCAACGCGGGCTACCTGACCATGACCGACCTGGCCGGGGCGGCGGAGGCGGTCGTGGTGGTCAGCGGGCAGCCGCACGTGGACAAGGAGTCCGCGGCCAAGGACGAGTCGGTGGTGAAGATCGCCGAACAGTTCGACCGGACCGGGGCGATCGTGGTCGGCGGCAACGGTTCGACCGGCGGGAACCTGGTCGCCGTGGTCCGGGGCGACCCGGTGCTCGCCCAGACCATCTCCACCGTCGACAACGCCAACACCGGGCAGGGACAGCTGGTCACCGTGCTCGCCATGGAGGAGCAACTCAACCAGAAGAAGGCCGGGCAGTACGGTGTGGGCGACAACGCCGGATCGCTGGTGCCTACACTGCCCAGGTGAGCGAACGAAGCGCCCCGATGCCCGTCTCGTCCCGTTCCGTGCCCGTCGGCCGGTGGTCGGCGTGAGTGCCGGCCGGGTGATCGCCGCCGGGGTGGGCGCGCTGGCCGCCCGCTACCTGCTGCGCGAGGTGCGCGCCACCCCGTGGGCACCGACCCTGGAACGCACCAACTTCCGGGGCCGCAGTGTCACCCTGGCGGCCGGTCCGGCGCTCGCCGCCGGCGCGGCCACCGGCGCGGCGTTCGGCGCGGCCAGCCCGGCCGCCGGCGCGGCCGCGCTGGTCGCCGGCCTCGGCTCCGGCGCGGTCGGGCTCTACGACGACGTGGTGGGCGCCCGGCCCGAGCAGAAGGCCGCGAAGGGCTTCGCCGGTCACCTCGCCGCGCTGCGCGAGGGCATGGTCACCGCCGGGATGGTGAAGGTCGCCGGGGTGGGCGCGGCCGGGCTCGCTGCCGCCGCGCTGCTCGCCGCCGACCCCACGGTGGCCGGGCACCGGCGTCGCCAGCGGCAGGGCGGCCTCGGCCGGGTCACCGACGTGCTGCTCGGCGCGGGCGTGGTGGCCGGTACGGCGAACCTGCTGAACCTGCTCGACCTTCGGCCCGGCCGGGCGCTGAAGTCCGGCATCCTGCTCGGTACGCCGCTGGCCCGGGGCCCGCACGGCGGGCTGGCCGCCGGCGCGGTCGGTGCCGCCGCCGGGCTGATCCGCGACGACCTGGACGAGCGGGTGATGCTCGGCGACAGCGGCGCCAACGCGATCGGCGCGCTGCTCGGCGTGGCCCTCGCCGCCCGGACCGGGCCGGTCGGGCGGGCCGGCATCCTGGCCGTGCTCGCCGGACTCACCGCCGCCAGCGAGAAGGTCAGCTTCACCAAGGTCATCCAGCAGACCCCCGGGCTGCGTGAACTCGACGCGCTGGGCCGTCGATCCGCCTGACGTGAACGCGCCGGCACCCCTCACCACGGCCGGTCGAGTCGCCGGAGCGGCGGCCCTCATCGCCGTCCTCACCGTCGCCGCCCGGCTCGCCGGGTTCGCCCGTACCGCCGTGTTCACCTGGGCGGTCGGCCCGACCGACCTCGGCAGCGTGTACTTCGTCGCCAACACCGTCCCGAACATCATCTTCGAGATCGTCGCCGGTGGGGCGCTGGCCAGCCTGGTCGTACCGCTGCTGGCCGGGGCGGTCGCGGCCGGCGACCGGCCGGCGGTGGCCGCCACCACCGGCGCGCTGCTGACCTGGACGCTGACCCTGCTGGTGCCGCTGGCGGTGCTGGTGGCGCTGGCGTCCGGGCCGCTGATCGGGCTGATCGGGGAGGGCCTCACCGACGCCCAGCAGCACACCGGCGAGCGGATGCTGTGGGTGTTCGCCCCGCAACTGCCGCTGTACGGGGTGGGCATCGTGCTCACCGGGGTACTCCAGGCGCACCGCCGGTTCGCCTGGCCGGTGCTCGCGCCGCTGCTGTCCAGCCTCACCGTCATCACCGTGTACCTGACCTTCCTCGGCCTGGCCGGTCGGCGACCCGACATCGGCGACGTGGACCTCGCCGACGAACTCGTCCTCTCCGGTGGCACCACCCTCGGCGTGGTGGTGCTGTCGCTGTCGCTGCTGATCCCGGTACGCCGGCTCGGGCTGCGCCCCCGACCCGGGTACGCGTTCGGCCCCGAGGCCCGGGCCCGGGTCGGTGGCCTGGCCGTGGCCGGTGTGGTGACGGTCACCGCCCAGCAACTCGCCCTGCTGGTGATCCTCAACCAGATCTCGTTCGGACCGACCTTCGCGCCGGCGGTGTACAACCTCGCCCAGACCGTCTACCTGCTGCCGTGGGCGGTGCTGGCGGTGCCGCTGGCGGTGGCCGCGTACCCCACCCTGGTCGCCGCGGCGTCCGGCGGCGACGCCGACGGCTACCGGTCCACCCTCGCGCCGGCCGTGCGCGGCGTGCTGCTGTTCAGCAGCCTCGGCGCGGCGGCGCTGGTCGGCACCGCCGGGCCGGTCGCGGCGTTCTTCCTGCCCCCGTCGTCCGCCGGGCCGGCCGCCGCCGCGATCGTCGGGTTCGCCCCCGGACTGATCGGCTACGGCCTGTTCGCGGTCCTCTCCCGGGCCCTGTACGCCCGGGGCGACACCCGACCGGCCACCGTGGCGATCACCGTAGGCTGGCTGGCGGTGCCGGTGGCCGCGCTGCCGCTGGGGGCCCTGCTCCCGGTCGACGACCGGGTGCTCGCGGTCGCCCTCGCCAACAGCGCCGGGATGCTGCTGCTCGGGGCACTGCTGCTGGTGGCGGTACGCCGCGCGGCGGGCCCGGCCGCGCTCGCCGGCAGCGTCCGCGCCGGGACCGCCGGGGTGGTCGCCGGGTCGGTCGCCGCGCTCGCCGGCGCTCAGGTGGCGCGGGCGCTGGCCGGAGCCGGTGACGGGACCCCGACGACAGCGGGGACGCTGCTTGCCGGCATGCTGTCCGGGGTCGTGGTGGGCGTCGTCTTCCTCGCCGTGGCGTACCCGGGCGATCGGCGGGACGTAGGGCCGTTGCTGGCGGGAGTGCTCCGCCGGCTCCCCGGCCGGAGCCGCGCCGGCCGCCCGGACCGGACGCCCGAGGACGGAAAGGTGGAGCGGTGAGTGCCAGGAACGGGGGCGGGTGGCCGGGCACGGTGGCCCTGCTGCTCGCGTCGAGCACCGGCGGGGTCGGTCAGCACGTCCGGTCGGTGGCCCGTGGGCTGGTCGACGGTGGCACGTCCGTGCTGGTCTGCGGTCCGGCGGCCGTCCAGGAACAGTTCGACTTCGTCGGGGTGGGGGCACGGTTCACGGCCGTGGAGATCCCGGCGAACCCGACGCCGGCCGACGCCCGCGCGGTGGTCGCGCTACGGCGCGCCCTGGCCGCCGAGCCGGTGCAGGTGGTGCACGCGCACGGGCTGCGGGCCGGCCTGGTGGCGGCGCTGGCCGGTACCTCCGCGCCGCTGGTGGTCACCTGGCACAACGCCGTCCTCGCCGGTGGGTTGCGGGGCCGGCTCTCCACGCTCGCGGAGCGGTTCGTCGCCCGCCGGGCCCGGGTGGCGCTGGGCGCCTCCAGCGACCTGGTCGACCGGATCACCGCACTGGGTGCCACCGATGCCCGGCTCGCCCCGGTCGCCGCCCCCGTGCTGCCCGCCCCGCGTCGCCGGCGCAGTGCGGTCCGGGCCGAGTTCGGGGTGGCCGCCGGCCAGCCGCTGATCCTGTCGGTCGGGCGGCTGCACCCGCAGAAGCGCTACGACGTGCTCATCGACGCCGCCGCCCGGTGGCGGGACCGCACCCCGCCCCCGGTGGTGATCGTCGCCGGGAGCGGGCCGGCCTACCTGCCGCTGGCCGCCCGGATCTCCGCCGCCCGCGCGCCGGTGACCCTGCTCGGGCACCGTACCGACGTGGCGGACCTGCTCGCCGGCGCCGACCTGGCCGTGGTGACCAGCGACTGGGAGGCCCGGCAGCTCTTCGCGCAGGAGGCGCTGCGGGCCGGCGTGCCGCTGGTCGCGACGGAGGTGGGCGGCCTGCCGGAGTTGGTCGGGGACGCCGCCGTGCTGGTCCCCCCGGGCGACGTGGACGCGGTCGACCGGGCGGTGCGGACGCTGCTCGACGACGAGTCCCGCCGGACCGACCTGGCCCGGCGGGGCACGGACCGGGCGGCCGGCTGGCCGACCGAGGCGGACACCGTGGCCGCGCTCACCGCGCTCTACGCCGACCTGGTGCCGGACGTCGGACCGACCGCGCCGGAGGCCGACGCCGCGACGGGACGTGGTTGATGCTGCGCCGGATCGCACCCCTCCTGCTCACCCTGGTCGTGGTGGTCCTCGGGGTGACCGCGCTGGCCGCCGAACCGGACGACGCGGCACACCGCCCCGAGGCCGACTTCGTCGTGCTGGTCGGGGTGCCCGGCCTGCGCTGGGACGACGTCGACCCGGAGACCACCCCGACGCTGTGGAAGATGGCCGAGAACGGCGCCATCGGCGCGCTGTCCACCCGGTCGGCCCGCCGCCCGACCTGCCCGGTCGACGGGTGGCTGACCCTCGGCGCGGGCAACTTCACCGCGTGGAACACCAGCCGCCCGGCGGGTGCCTGCCCGAAGGTGGACGTGACCGTGGAACAGCCCGACACCTTCGGCGCGAACCTGCCCGAACAGGAGAGCGTGGTCCTGCACAACCGGGAACGGCTGCCCTGGGGCGCGGTGCCCGGCGCGCTGGCCGAGTCGGTGCGCTGCACGGTCGCGGTCGGTCCGGGCGCGGCGGTGGCCGCCGCCCGGCCGTTCGGCCGGGTCGACCGGTACGCGCCCCGGCTGCCCGCCGACCCGGCCGCCCTGCTGGGCTCGTGCGTGCTGAGCATCGTCGACCTGGGTACGGTCAGCGGCGAGGACCGGGCCGCCCGGGACGTCGCCGTGCGGCGGATCGACACCGCCCTGGCCCGGGTCCTGGCCGCCCGGCCGGACAACTCGCTGGTGCTGGTGGCCGGGGTCTCGGACACCGCCCAGCCGGCCCGGCTGCACGTGGCGATCGCCGACGGGCCGGGATGGGAGCGGGCCTGGCTGACCTCGGCCAGCACCGGCCGGGAGGGGTACCTGCAACTGGTGGACCTGGCCCCGACCGCGCTCACCACGCTGGACCGGCCGCTGCCGGAGGGGAACTTCCTCGGCCGGGCGGCGGCCCCGGTCGACGGCCGGCCGGCCGACCTGCGGACCGCCATCGACGCCCCGGCTGGCGCGGACCGGGAGGCAGGCGCCCAGGGCCGGGTCGCCCGCTGGTTCTTCGTGCTGCTCGCCGGCTTCCAGGTGGCCCTGGCCGTGGTGGTGCTGCCGCTGCTGCGCCGGGCCCGCCGGCACGCCGGCCCGGTGGGGCCCGCCCCGGTGCCCCGACCGGTGGTGGCGACCGTCGAGGTGCTCCTGGTCGCCGCCGCGCTGGCGATCCCGGCGGCCCTGGTGGCCGACCTGGTGCCGTGGTGGCGGGGCGACCACGCCGGCTGGTACTTCGCGGTGACGACGGTGCTGCTGCTGGCCGCTGCGACCGTACTGGTCCGGCTGGCGCCCGGTCACGACCGCACCCTCGGCCCGCTCGGCGCGGTCGCCGGGCTGACCGTGCTCGTCGTCGGCGCGGACGTGCTCACCGGGGCCCGGCTGCAACTCAACGGCGTGGTCGGCTACTCCGCCCTGGAGGGCGGCCGGTACGCCGGCCTGGGCACGGTCGGGTTGGGGGCGTTCGTGGCCGGGGTGCTGCTGGCCGCCGGCTGGCTGGCCCAGCGGGTGGGTCGGCGGTGGCGGCCACCGGTGGTGGTGGCCCTCGGTACGGCGGCCGTGGTGCTGGTGGGCAGCCCCTTCCTCGGTGCCGACTCGGTCGGCGCGATCGCGTTGACCGCCGGGGTGACCGTCGCGGCGGTGATCTGCAGCGGCGGTTGGCTGACCCTGAGCCGACTGGCCTGGGCCAGCATGGCCGGGCTCGCGGTCACCATCGGGCTGGGGGTGCTGGACCTGCGGCGTCCGCCGGCCGAGCGGGGTGGTCTCGGTCGGTTCCTGGCCGCCCTCGGCGACGGTACGGGTGGCCTGACCGTGCACCGGGCCAGTACCGCCAACTTCGACACCCTGGTCAACAGTCCGTTGACCGTGCTCGCCGTGGCCGGCACGGTGCTGGTCTGGTTCGCCCTGCTCCAGCCGTGGGGCGGGCTGATGCGGCTGTTCGGCATCTACCCGGCGATGCGGGCGGCGATGGCCGGTACGGCGGTCGCGGCGGTGGTCGGCGGGGTCCTGGGCGGTTCGGCGTTGGACGTCGCCGGGGCGGCGGCCGCGCTGGTGGTGCCGATGGCGGCGCTCGCCTCGCTGCGGGTGCTCGACCACTCGACCGACCGTACCCAGCCACCGGGCAACCGGCCCCAGGACTTCGTCACCGGGGCCCGCTCCGGTGACGACCCGGCCGATGACCCGGCCGGCGATCCAGCCGATGACCCGGCCGGCGATCCGGTTGGCGACCCTGCCGGCGACCCTGCCGGGCGGCCGGGCGCGGGACCGACCGCGTCCGACCCGGAGGCCGCCACCGGGATCGTCCCGGCCGCCAGCGGGGACGGCGTCGCCGGTGCCGGGACCTCCCCGGCCGCCACCGGGGACGGCGTGGCCGGTGCCGGTGCGCCGCCGGAGTCGCCGGGCGGTACGGACCCGGTCGGCGGGCGGCCGGACCGGACGGTGGACCGGACGGCCCGGGCGTCCACCGGGGTCGCGACGGCCTAGGTTCCGCCCCTGCGGATGCGGTGCTGCGGGTCGGCCGGGACGGGCCGGCACCGGACGCCGTGCTGTCCCGGACGGCGTGCGGTCCCGGACGGCGTGCGGCACCGGGAGCCGCCGACGCACCTCGCGCCGTACGTGCGCGACGAGCGCCACCCGTGATCCACCGGACGCGCCTGGCCGTGGCCGGCGAGGGGGCCGCAGGTGGGTCGGGCGGGGGTGGAGACGGCGTTGGTGGTGGTGAGGGTGCCGGCGGGACCGGCGGCGTGGCGGGTGCGCCCCGGGGCCGACCTGGGCGAGGTGTTACCGTGGAATCCCGTGGATCGCGTGATCACTTGGCTGATCGGCACGGCGGTCTGCACGACCGCGACAGACGACACGGGAGCAGGCCTTGGCCCCTTCAGCACGGACGACCAGGCACATCTTCGTCACCGGGGGCGTCGCCTCCTCGCTGGGTAAGGGGCTCACCGCCTCCAGCCTCGGCAACCTGCTCACTGCCCGCGGGTTGCGGGTGGTGATGCAGAAACTCGACCCGTACCTCAACGTCGACCCGGGGACGATGAACCCGTTCCAGCACGGTGAGGTGTTCGTCACCGAGGACGGCGCGGAGACCGACCTGGACGTCGGCCACTACGAGCGGTTCCTGGACCAGGCGCTCTCCGGCAAGGCGAACGTCACCACCGGCCAGATCTACTCGGACGTGATCGCCAAGGAGCGGCGCGGCGAGTACCTCGGCGACACGGTGCAGGTCATCCCGCACATCACCAACGAGATCAAGTCCCGGATCCTGGCGATGGCCGAACCGGACGCCGACGGCAACGTCCCGGACGTGGTGATCACCGAGGTCGGCGGCACGGTCGGCGACATCGAGTCGCTGCCGTTCCTGGAGGCGATCCGGCAGGTCCGGCACGATCTGGGCCGGGACAACTGCTTCTACCTGCACGTGTCGCTGGTGCCGTACCTGGCCCCCTCCGGGGAACTGAAGACCAAGCCGACCCAGCACTCGGTGGCCCAGCTGCGCAACATCGGTATCCAGCCGGACGCGCTGGTCTGCCGCTCCGACCGGGACATCCCGGACAAGCTCAAGCACAAGCTGTCGCTCTACTGCGACGTGGACCGGGAGGCGGTCACCGCCGCCCCGGACGCGCCCAGCATCTACGACATCCCCAAGGTGCTGCACCGGGAGGGCCTCGACGCGTACGTGGTGCGCCGGCTCGGCCTCTCCTTCCGGGACGTGGACTGGACGGCCTGGGACGACCTGCTGGAGCGGGTGCACCACCCCCGGCACACGGTCACCGTGGCGGTGGTCGGCAAGTACGTCGACCTGCCCGACGCGTACCTGTCGGTCAGCGAGGCGATCCGGGCGGCCGGCTTCCACCACCGGGCCCGGGTGCAGCTGCGCTGGGTGCCCAGCGACGACTGCGTCACCCCGGCCGGCGCGGCGGCCGCCCTGGCCGGCGTGGACGGCATCGTCATCCCCGGCGGCTTCGGGGTCCGGGGCATCGAGGGCAAGATCGGCACCGCCCGGTACGCCCGGGAGAACGGCATCCCGCTGCTCGGCCTCTGCCTCGGGTTGCAGTGCATGGCCATCGAGGTGGCCCGGCACCTCGGCGGACTGGACGGGGCGAACTCGCTGGAGTTCGACGAGGAGGCCGGCCACCCGGTGATCGCCACCATGGCCGACCAGGAGGACATCGTCGCCGGCAAGGGCGACCTGGGCGGCACCATGCGGCTGGGCGCGTACCCGGCCACGCTCACCGAGGGCTCGATCGTCGCCGAGGCGTACGGCAGCACCGAGGTCAGCGAGCGGCACCGGCACCGGTACGAGGTGAACAACGCCTACCGGGACGCGCTCACCAAGTCGGGCCTGCACATCTCCGGTACCTCCCCGGACGGCCGGCTGGTCGAGTTCGTGGAGCTGGACCGCAGCCTGCACCCGTTCTTCGTGGCCACCCAGGCGCATCCCGAGCTGAAGAGCCGGCCGACCCGGCCGCACCCGCTGTTCGCCGCGTTCGTCCGGGCCGCGGTCACCTACTCGGAGGCCGACCAGCTTCCCGTCGAGCTGGACGGGGCCGGCTCGCGGCCGGCCGCCCCGACCGGGAAGAAGGCGTCCCGCAACGGCGTGCCGGCCACCGACGCGGCGACGACGGCGTCGGCGTCGTGACCGGGCACCGGTACGAGCTGCGGGCCCGCACCGAGCGGTTCGCCGGGCGGATCTTCCAGGTGTACAGCGACGAGGTGACCATGCCGGGCGGCGGAACCGCCGTCCGGGACGTGGTCCGGCACGTGGGCGCGGTCGCCGTGGTGGCGTTGGACGACGCCGGCCGGGTGGTGCTGGTCCGGCAGTACCGGCATCCGGTCGGCGGGTACCTCTGGGAGCTGCCGGCCGGGCTGATGGACGTCGACGGCGAGAACCTCGCCGAGGCGGCGCGGCGGGAACTGGCCGAGGAGGCCGACCTGACCGCCGGCCGGGTGGACGTGCTGGTCGACCTGCACAGCTCACCGGGCTTCTCCAGCGAACTGGTACGGATCTTCCTGGCCCGGGAGCTGACCGAGGTGCCGGCGGGTCAGCGGCACGACCGGCACGACGAGGAGGCCGACATGCAGGTCGTCCGGGTCGATCTGGACGATGCGGTGGCCCGGGTGCTGGCCGGCGAGATCACCAACGCCTCCTGCGTGGCAGGGCTGCTGGCCGCCGTCCGGGCGAGGGACGCGGGCTGGGCCCCGCTGCGTCCGGCGGACGAGCCGCTGCCCCGCTGACGCCACCGCCCCGCCGCCCGGCGCGGGCGGCGGCACCGCGTGACGGCGGGCCTCCGGCCGGGACCGCGTGACGGCGCGTCGCCCGGCCGGGACCGGGGGCGGGCACGACGAAGGGGCCGTACGGTTCGCCGTACGGCCCCTTTCGTGGTCGTGGATCAGTCGCGCAGCGGTCGGCCCTGACCGTCGACGCCGCCGTTGATCAGGATGAGGATGCCGTCGATGAATCCCCAGATGCTGCCGATGCCGCAGGTCACCAGGGTCACCACGAGCTGGATGACGCCGGTCTTGGTGTCGCCCATGTAGAACCGGCCGACGCCGAAGCCGCCGAGGACGATCTGGAGCACGCCGGCGACCACCTTGCTCTTGTCCGAGACGCCGCCGGGGTACTGGTACTGAGGGTAGGTCATGAGGCGACACCTTAATGATCGACTTCGTTGCTGTCCGCAGCGAGTCCGGGCCGATGGGACGATAATGGGCGAACACTGTCCCAACGGCCGAGGTCGGGTCACGTTGTCGGCCAGGACATGCCTGACAGATCGTCAGGAGAACCGGTCACGGGATGTCACTCTGCTGGTCGTCCACTCGGGTCGGCGGGCCTAGACTGCGGCCGACGGGTGCGGTGGACCGCGGCGGCAACGGAGCCGCCGCGCGCCGAGCGGGCGGGGCAGTGCGGCCCCGGGGAGAGGTGTCGTCGTGAAGGTCGGAATCCCACGCGAGGTCAAGAACCACGAGTACCGCGTGGCGATCACGCCGGCGGGCGTGAACGAGTTCACCCGCAGCGGTCACCAGGTCTTCGTCGAATCCGGGGCCGGCACCGGTTCCAGCATCACCGACGAGGAGTTCGTCGCCGCCGGCGCCACGATCCTGCCCACCGCCGACGAGGTGTGGGACACCGCCGACCTGGTGCTGAAGGTCAAGGAGCCGGTCGCCGAGGAGTACCACCGGATGCGCGCCGGGCAGGTGCTCTTCACCTACCTGCACCTGGCCGCCTCCAAGGCGTGCACCGACGCGCTGGTGGACCGGAAGGTCACCGGCATCGCGTACGAGACGGTCGAACTGCCGGACCGGTCGCTGCCGCTGCTCGCCCCGATGTCCGAGGTCGCCGGCCGGCTCGCCCCGCAGGTGGGGGCGTACCACCTCCAGCGGCAGGGCGGCGGGCGCGGCATCCTGATGGGCGGCGTGTCCGGCGTGTACGCGGCCAAGACCGTGGTCATCGGTGCGGGCGTGTCCGGCATGAACGCCGCCGCCATCGCGCTCGGTCTCCAGGCCGAGGTGCTGCTGCTGGACAAGAACGTCGGGCGGCTGCGCCAGGCCGACGCCATCTACCGGGGGCACCTGCAGACGGTCGCCTCCAACGCGTACGAGATCGAGCGGGCCGTGCTCGACGCGGACCTGGTCATCGGCGCGGTGCTGGTGCCCGGCGCGAAGGCCCCGACGTTGATCTCCAACGAGTTGGTCTCCCGGATGAAGCCGGGCAGCGTGCTGGTCGACATCTCCATCGACCAGGGCGGCTGCTTCGAGGACTCCCGGCCGACCACGCACGCCGAGCCCACCTACCGGGTGCACAACTCGATCTTCTACTGCGTGGCGAACATGCCCGGCGCGGTCCCGCACACCAGCACGTACGCGCTGACCAACGTCACCCTCCCGTACGCCCTCGAACTCGCCAACCACGGCTGGCGGGAGGCGCTGCGCCGCGACCCCGCCCTGGCCCTGGGGCTGAACGCCCACGACGGCCAGGTCACCTACGGCCCGGTCGCCGAGGCGCACGGCATGACCGCGCTGCCGCTGACCGAGGTCCTGGGCTGACCGGCCGGCCCTCCCCGGTGCCGGCGCGGGTGGCGGGGCCGGTTCCGGTGTCCACCTCTGCGCCGGCTCTGGTGCCGGCGGCCGCTCCGGCCCCCGCGCCGGCCCTGCTGCGGGCCGTGCGCGGGTACCTCGACCACCTGACCGTCGAGCGGGGACTCTCCGCCAACACCCTCGCCTCCTACCGCCGGGACCTGGACCGGTACCTGCTGACCCTCGCGGCGGCCGGCGTGACCGACCTGGCCTCGGTCGGGCCGACGGACGTCGAGGGGCACCTGGCCGCGCTGCGTGCCGGCGGCGACGGGTACCCGCCGCTGGCCGTGTCGTCCGCCGCCCGGGCCGCCAGCGCGGTCCGGGGCCTGCACCGCTTCGCGCTGCGCGAGGGGTTGGTCGGCGCGGACGCCAGCCGGGACGTCAAGCCGCCCACGCCACCACGCCGGCTACCCCGGGCACTGCCCGTCGACGACGTGGTCCGCCTGCTGGAGACGGCCGGGTCGGTACGGGCCGCCGGCGACGGCGCGCCGCTGACCCTGCGCGACCGGGCGCTGCTGGAGTTCCTGTACGGCACCGGCGCGCGGATCTCCGAGGCGGTCGGCGCGGCCGTCGACGACCTCGACCAGACGGAGGGGACGGTGCTGCTGCGGGGCAAGGGCGGGCGGTCCCGCCTCGTCCCGGTGGGCGGGTACGCCGCCGAGGCGCTGCGGGCGTACCTGGTGCGGGCCCGTCCCGGCCTGGTCGCCGGCGGGCGGGGCACCCCGGCGGTCTTCGTCAACGCCCGTGGTGGCCCGCTCTCCCGGCAGGGGGCCTGGACCATCCTGCGGCGTACCGCCGAGCGGGCCGGCCTGCCGGTCGACGGGCCCGCAGCGGTCTCCCCGCACACCCTGCGGCACTCCTACGCCACCCACCTGCTCGACGGCGGCGCGGACGTCCGGGTGGTGCAGGAACTGCTCGGTCACGCCTCGGTCACCACCACCCAGGTCTACACCCTGGTCACCGTGGAGCGGCTGCGCGAGGTGTGGGCCACCGCCCACCCCCGGGCGTACGGCTGACCGGCCGTCGACCCGTCGGCGCTCCCGGCGCGCTGTGGCGACCGTCACCGGAGGCCGAACCGGGGCCGGTGGCGGCGTCCGGGCTGGCCGACACGCCGACCCGGTACTGACCGGCCTGCGTGAACGTGGCGTACAGTCGGCATCGGGCGCGGACCTCCTGGGGGCGACAACCGGGGTGCGCAGCGGCGCCGCAGAGGGACGTCGGACGGCTCCGACGTCGGGTGGTCGTCGGGAGGGGGCAACAGGACATGGCTGGCAACGGTGACCGTGCCGAGACGTGGACGTCGGAGCTCCGCGAGCAGCAGGCCACACTCGGCGCGGACCTCGGCCCGGCCGATCCGGCCGCGTACACCATGCGCAAACCGATCCCCGAGCCGATGCCCACCGACCGGCACGGGCCGGCCCGGATCATCGCGATGGCCAACCAGAAGGGCGGCGTCGGGAAGACCACCACCACCATCAACCTCGGCGCGGCCCTGGCCGAGTACGGCCGCAAGGTGCTGCTGGTGGACTTCGACCCGCAGGGCGCGCTCTCCGTCGGCCTGGGGGTCAACCCGCACAACCTCGACCTGTCCGTCTACAACCTGCTCATGCAGGACGACGTCACCGCCGAGGACGTCCTGATCAAGACGGACGTGGCCGGGCTGCACCTGCTGCCGGCCAACATCGACCTCTCGGCCGCCGAGATCCAGCTCGTCAACGAGGTCGCCCGGGAGATGGCGCTGGCGCGGGTGCTGCGCAGCATCCGCAAGGAGTACGACTACATCCTCATCGACTGCCAGCCGTCACTGGGCCTGCTCGCCATCAACGCGTTGACCGTGGCGCACGGCGTGCTGATCCCCCTGGAGTGCGAGTTCTTCAGCCTCCGGGGCGTGGCGCTGCTCCTCGACACCATCGACAAGGTGCGCGAACGGCTCAACTTCGACCTCGAGCTGGAGGGCATCCTCGCCACCATGTACGACAGCCGCACCACGCACTGCCGGCAGGTGCTCCAGCGGGTGGTCGAGGCGTTCGGCGACAAGGTCTACCAGACCGTGATCACCAAGACCGTCAAGTTCCCCGAGTCCACGGTGGCCGGGGCGCCGATCACCACGCTCGACCCCGCCTCCTCCGGGGCACGCAACTACCGTCAGCTCGCCCGCGAGGTGATCGCCGCGCAGGCGGAGCGGTAGGCGCGCCCCACGGGGCGTGGACTACGGTCGTCCGGTGACCGCACCACCCCTCGACCCCGCCGCGGTGGCGCAGGTCGCCGCTGCCACCCCTGGGCAGGTCGACCCCGTGACGACGACGCCGGTCGACCCGGCCGCCCCGGTCACACCCGCCGTCCCGACCGGCACCGCCTCCGGTTCCGGGGCCGAGACCGGCACCGCCTCCGGTTCCGGCGATGCCAGCGAGGACGGCGGCGGTTTCACCGTCCGGCTGGCGAACTTCACCGGCCCCTTCGACCTGCTGCTGCAACTGATCGGCAAGCACAAACTGGACGTCACCGAGGTGGCGCTGCACCAGGTCACCGACGAGTTCATCGCCTACATCCGGGCGATGGGCGACGCGTGGGACCTGGACGAGGCCAGCGAGTTCCTGCTGATCGCCGCCACTCTGCTGGACCTGAAGGCGGCCCGCCTGCTGCCCGCCGCCGACGTCGAGGACGAGGAGGACCTGGCCCTGCTCGAGGCCCGGGACCTGCTCTTCGCGCGGCTGTTGCAGTACAAGGCGTACAAGGAGGCAGCGGCGCACATCGCCGCGCTGGAGGCGGAGGGCGGCCGGCGCTATCCCCGGGCCGTCACCCTGGAGCCCCGGTACGCCCAGGCGTTGCCGGACCTGGTGCTCGGCGTCGGCCCGGACCGGCTGCTCCGGCTGGCGGTGAAGGCGATGACCCCGAAACCGGTCCCGGTGGTCTCCATCGACCATGTGCACATGGTGCGGGTCAGCGTCCGGGAGCACGCCGCTATCCTGACCGACCGGCTGCGCCGCGCCGGCACCGCGACCTTCGCCCTGCTCTGCGCCGACTGCGCGGCCACCCTCGAGGTGGTGGCCCGGTTCCTGGCCCTGCTGGAGCTGTACCGGGAGGGACTGGTCGCGTTCACCCAGGAGCAGGCGCTCGGTGAGCTGACCGTACGCTGGACCGGCCCGGCCGACGGCGACACCGATCTCCAGATCGACGAGTACGCCGGCGCACCGTCCCCGACCGGGCCGACCGCGATCGAGCCGACCGGGACCGGGCCGAGTGCGACCGGGCCGAGTGCGATCGGCCCCACCGGGACCGGCCCCACCGGGACCGGCCCCACCGGGACCGCCACCGGGCCTGGGCCGGACGACCGCAGCGCCCACCCGGCCGGCCCGGACCGGTCACCGGCACCTGGCCCGGACGGGTCACCGGCAACCGACCTGGACGGGTCGCCGGCAACCGTCCCGGACCGGCCGACGGTCGGATCGGCGGGTGACGCGCCGGCGGCCGGGGGACGACCGCAGGTGACGGGGGAGCGGGTGGCCGGCCCCGGAACGACGGAGGAGGAGTGACCCCGCATGAGCGATGAGGACCGCCGCGACTCCCTGGCGGACCAGGCCGCGGCCTGGGTCCCCCCATGGAACCGCCCAGCCACCCCCGAACCGGTCCCCGCACCCACTGCGGAACCTGCCCCCGCCCCCACCCCGGAACCGGCCCCGACTGCTGAGGATCCTGGTGGGAAGGGGCCCCTGGAGAAGCCGGCTGCCCCCAGCCGGAGCCCTCGCCGGGGCGCCCGTCGGGCCGTCGTCCAGAAGTCGACGGCCACACCGGGAACGGCCGGGACGACCGGGGTCGCCGGTGCCGGCCCGGATGGGACCGGTGCGGCCCGTGGCGCGGACGGGGCCGCCGGGACGCCTGCGGTCATGGCCGAGGAGGAGCTGCGCGGCGCGCTGGAGGCGATCCTGCTGGTCGTCGACGAACCGGTCAGCGTGGCGACCCTGGCCCAGGTGCTGGAGCAGCCGGTCGAGCGGGTCGGCGGCGCGCTGGAGCGGATCGCCGCCGGCTACACCGAGGCCGGGCACGGCTTCGAGTTGCGGCGTGCCGCCGGTGGCTGGCGGCTCTACACCCGCCCGGCGTACGCCCCGTACGTGGAACGGTTCATCCTCGACGGGCAGTCCGTCCGGCTCACCCAGGCCGCGCTGGAGACCCTCGCCGTGGTCGCGTACAAGCAGCCGGTGACCCGCTCGCGGATCTCGGCCATCCGCGGTGTCAACTGTGACGGGGTGATCCGTACCCTGGTGTCCCGCGGCCTGGTCGCCGAGTGCGGCACCGAGCCGGACAGCGGCGCGTACCTCTACCGGACGACCACCCTGTTCCTGGAGAAACTCGGGCTCGACAGTGTCGACGACCTGCCGCCGCTGGCCCCGTTCCTGCCCGACGACGTAGAAGAGTTTGCCGATGCCACGCGATGACCGCACCCCCAGCCCCGACGCGCCCGTCTACGAGGGGGCCGAACGCCTCCAGAAGGTGCTCGCCGCCGCCGGCGTGGGTTCCCGTCGCGCCTGCGAGGACCTGATCTTCCGTCGCCGGGTCACCGTCAACGGCCGGGTCGCCCAGCTCGGTGACCGGGCCGACCCGTC
Organism: Micromonospora cathayae; assembly: GCF_028993575.1. Taxonomy (NCBI): domain Bacteria; kingdom Bacillati; phylum Actinomycetota; class Actinomycetes; order Micromonosporales; family Micromonosporaceae; genus Micromonospora; species Micromonospora cathayae. Next base: position 3,963,853 of record NZ_CP118615.1, read on the forward strand.
CCGGGACGTCATCCACGTCGACGGTGAGCGCCTCCAGGCCGACACCCGCCTGGTCTACCTGGCCATGAACAAGCCGCGCGGGGTGGTCTCCACGATGGCCGACGAGAAGGGGCGTACCGCCCTGGCCGACTTCCTCGGCAACCGGGTCGAGCAGCGGGTCTACCACGTCGGGCGGCTCGACGCGGACAGCGAGGGCCTGCTGCTGCTCACCAACGACGGCACCCTGGCGCACAAGCTGATGCACCCGTCGTACGGGGTGCAGAAGACCTACCTGTGCCAGGTGTCCGGGCTGATCCCGCGCAACCTCGGCAAGCGGCTGATGGCCGGGGTGGAGCTGGAGGACGGGCCGGTGAAGGTCGACTCCTTCAGGGTGGTGGACACCCTGGGCAAGACCGCCCAGGTGGAGGTCAGCCTGCACGAGGGGCGCAAACACATCGTCCGGCGGTTGCTGGCCGAGGTCGGGCACCCGGTGAGCCGGCTGGTGCGTACCGCGATCGGGCCGATCCGGTTGGGCGACCTGCGGGCCGGGCGCACCCGCCGGCTGACCAACGCGGAGGTCGCCGCCCTGTTCAGGGCGGTGGGTGACTGACCCGGCGGTTGCGGGTACCGCTGGGGGTAGGCTCCCAGGCGGCCGGGTGGCGCGGATCGCCCCCGGCGGGCGTCGGCACGGGGCGGATCGGACCGCCCGGCATGATGGACGACGATGGACAACCGCTCGCGTGACGCCGGAATCCCGGCGAACCGTGAGGTACGGGCTGAGGAGGACATGCGGTGGCGGAGAACATACGAACCGGGCGATGTGTGGTCGCTGTCGACGGACCATCCGGTTCGGGTAAGTCCACCGTCTCCCGGCGGCTGGCCGCCGGAATCGACGCCCGTTACCTGGACACCGGCGCGATGTACCGGGCGGTCACCTGGGCGGTGCTGCGCTCCGGGGTCGACCCGGCCGACGCGGAGGCGGTGGCGAAGGTCGCCGCCGAGGTGGAGCTGCGCATCGGCACCGACCCCCAGGGGTACGGCGTCACCGTCGACGGGGTCGCCGTCGACGCCCCGATCCGGGGTCCGGAGGTGACCGCGGCGGTGTCCGCGGTGGCCGCCGTGCCGGCGGTCCGGGCGCTGCTGGTGGCCCGGCAGCGCGAGATGATCACGAACGCCGGCCGGATCGTGGTGGAGGGCCGGGACATCGGCTCGGTGGTCGCCCCCGACGCGGAGCTGAAGGTGTACCTGACCGCGTCGGAGACGGCGCGGGCCCAGCGGCGCAGCGCGCAGGACGCCGCCGACGTGGCCGCCACCGCCGCCGACCTGGCCCGCCGGGACCGGCTCGACTCCACCCGCAAGGCCGACCCGTTGCAGCAGACGGCGGACGCGGTGGTGCTGGACACCACCGAACTGGGCATCGACGAGGTCGTGGCCCGGCTCCGCGAGCTACTCACCGAGCGGGGCGTGGCATGAGCGACGGTACCGGCTGGGTGGAGCTGCGCGAACCCGACGTCGAGGAGGAACAGAGCGGCCCGGTGCCGGTGGTGGCCGTGGTCGGTCGCCCCAACGTCGGCAAGTCGACGCTGGTCAACCGGATCATCGGCCGTCGCCAGGCGGTCGTGGAGGACGTGCCCGGGGTGACCCGGGACCGGGTCCCGTACGACGCGCAGTGGGCCGGCCGGGAGTTCACCGTGGTGGACACCGGCGGTTGGGAGCCGGACGCCAAGGACCGGGCGGCGGCCATCGCCGCCCAGGCCGAGACGGCGGTCGCCACCGCCGACGTGGTGCTGTTCGTGGTGGACGCGGTGGTCGGCTCGACCGACGTCGACGAGGCGGCGGTACGGATGCTGCGGCGCAGCGCCAAGCCGGTCATCCTGGTGGCGAACAAGGCTGACAACGCGGCCGTCGAGGTGGAGGCCACCTCGCTGTGGTCGCTGGGGCTGGGCGAGCCGTACGCGGTGTCGGCGCTGCACGGCCGGGGCTCCGGTGAACTGCTCGACGCCATCATGGAGGCCCTGCCCGAAGCGCCGAAGATCGTGGAGAACCGGCCGCGTGGCCCGCGCCGGGTGGCGCTGGTCGGCCGGCCCAACGTGGGCAAGTCCAGCCTGCTGAACCGCTTCTCCGGTGAGGAACGGGCGGTGGTCGACTCGGTCGCCGGCACCACCGTCGACCCGGTGGACAGCCTGGTCCGCATCGGCGGGGAGACCTGGCACCTGGTGGACACCGCCGGGCTGCGTAAACGGGTCGGCAAGGCCAGCGGCACCGAGTACTACGCGAGCCTGCGCACCGCCTCGGCGATCGAGGCGGCCGAGGTGGCGGTGGTGCTGCTGGACGCCAGCGAGGTCATCAGCGAGCAGGACCAGCGGATCCTGTCCATGGTGACCGAGGCCGGCCGGGCGCTCGTCATCGCGTTCAACAAGTGGGACCTGGTCGACGGTGACCGCCGGTACTACCTGGACAAGGAGATCGAGCGGGAACTGCGCCGCATCCCGTGGGCGATCCGGCTGAACCTGTCCGCGATGACCGGCCGGGCGGTGGACAAGCTCGCCCCGGCGCTGCGCAAGGCCCTGGCGAGCTGGGAGACCCGGGTACCGACCGCCCAGCTCAACGCGTGGCTCACCGCGCTGGTGCAGGCCACCCCGCACCCGGTACGCGGTGGGCGGGCTCCGAAGATCCTGTTCGCCACCCAGGCGGGCACCTGCCCGCCCCGGTTCGTGCTGTTCACCACCGCGCCGCTGGACGCCGGCTACCAGCGCTTCGTCGAGCGCAAGCTGCGCGAGGAGTTCGGCTTCGAGGGCAGCCCGGTGGAGATCTCGGTACGCCCGCGCAAGAAGCTCGGCCCGGGTGGCCGGGGCAAGGCGCACGGCTGACCGTCGTACGACGCGCACGGAGCGCCGGGTCGGGGTTGATCCCGACCCGGCGCTCCCGTTTCCCGCCCACCCACCCTCCTAGGATGCTCTAGGGGGTGTGGCGGGGAACGGCGGTGCGGGAGGGGCCTGTGCGTACGACGGGAAGATCCTGCGCTAAGCTGTACCGGCTGCCGCAGGGGAGACCCGGCGGTGGCATCGGGACGTGGCGCAGCTTGGTAGCGCACTTGACTGGGGGTCAAGGGGTCGTCGGTTCGAATCCGGCCGTCCCGACGCAGGTCAGAGGGCTGATCCGGAGATCGGGTCGGCCCTTCTGCATCTTCCTGAGGACCGAGATTGGTTGCGCCGAAGCCGGGGCTGGTTGTTGCTTGACCAGCGGATACATTTCTGGCTGCTACTCGATTACGTGCCGAAGGTCGCGATTCGCCCCACTCGCCGAGGAAACGTTGATACCTCCGCCCTGGGTAGGGCTCAGTCAGCATGCTGACTCAAGGTTCCGGAAGATCCGACGGATCCCGGAATGAACCGGCCACCCATTACTGTCGTCCCTCGTAGCCTACCCGCCACCATCCCCCAGCCTTCGTCAGGCAATGGCGTACCATGGGTCGCCGGACCTATTGGCGGGGAACCGGGCAAGCGATAGAGTCACGTCCGCGAACACCTTGGATCAGACGCAGTTGCGCTTGCTCCTGTAGTGGCGAGCTGCGGACAACACAAAGGACAAAGATGAGCGCGAGCCGGACCCGTACCTGCTCCTGGTGCGGTGAAGAAGGGCACGACAGGCGGTCGTGCGGAGTTTCTCCCCATGCCGGGCGCTGCAGCGTGTGTTCCTACCACGGGCACGACAAGCGCAACTGCCCGCGCAAGTGACTCAGGCTATTAGTCGGTGCTCGCCCGCGGGGTGGCTTGACCTCCGTCATTCGTCAGAGTGAAACGTATGACGCACACGGTGGCGGGTAGCTGAACGGCCCGATCTTGCGGATAGCATGTGTGAAGTGCATGGACACTCGGCGTTCGTCCTGAACGTCAGGGGAGCGTAGGTTCAGTCGGGCTGTCTGAGAGGATCAGAGGGCATATCCGTTGATCGGATATGCCCTCTTCTTGTGTCCGGGTGCCTGGCCGGGTGACTACGCCTCAGCATCGAGGATCCGATCCACGATCACGACGTCGCTGAGGTCCGTCGCTGCGGTTGGTACCGACAGGTCTCTCCCCTGGCCCAGGGGTGGTGATTCCGCAGCTTGTCGAGCTTTTCCCGGATCCGGGCAGCGGATCTCGACGACAGTCTTCGGCTCGACGATGCTGTCCTGCCTGGTCAGGGGGTCGGATGGCGGTGGGTGAGGGTGTGGCCGAGGCGCCAGCCGAGGTTGACGGCGGTCTGTTCCCTGCGGCCGGAGCCCCAGATGCGGCGGATCGTAGTTACCTCGACGCTGACGTCGGCGGAGGCGTCCACCCGGGTCTTGGCGCAGTAGGACGTGTTGGCCGCGCGGGATTCCTCGTGGCGGCGGTGGATCTCGGCGAGGCCGAGGCGGATGATCCCGGCCGTCGCGAGGGCTTTGAGCTGGTCAACGGTCAACTCGTTCGGGTTGGCCGGGATGCCGGCCGCACTGATGGCGACGGCGAGTTCGCCGTACGGCAAGGTGCCGAGCGGAACGGCTGGCGGTGCGAGATGAGGGCCGGCAGAGGCATGGGCAGAGACGTTCGGGTGGGACACGGGCTGGGCAGGCTGATCAGGCATCAGGGTTCCTTCCGCAGTGGACCGATCCACAGGACTTGACTCAGTCCTTTGTTGGGTTGTCCCAACAACTTGGTTTGCTTTCTACCAGGACGCTGGCCAGCGGGGCAAGTAGTTGTTAGCCTGTTGGTACAAATTCGAGGGGGCGTGGCATGAGCTTGAACCCGGCGGACTCTCGGCCGCTCTACCAGCAGCTCGCATCGACGCTCCGGGAGCGGATCCAGAGCGGTGATCTTGATCGAGGTGACCGCTTCCCCACCGAAAGCGAGCTCACTGAGCGGTACCACGTCAGCCGGAACACCGTCCGCTTGGCCTTGGACGTCCTTCGCAACGAAGGGCTCGTGGTCTCCCAGCGTGGGCGTGGGAGCTTCGTCCGGGCAGAGCCAGCGCTCCGTTACTACGCATCGCTGACTGGATCGCGCAAACGACGGCTGGAAGCCGACCGCCGTCGGGACACCTTCAGCCAGCAGATCGAGGCGCAGGGCAAGAAGGCCCGCCAGGTGAGTACCGTCGAGACCGTCCCTGCCGAGGCGGAGATCGCCGCCCACCTGCACCTGTCGCCCGGCGACCCGGTCGCGGTGCGCCGCAGGGTGATGTACGCCGACGATCAGCCGTTACAGCTTGGCGACAGCTACTATCCCCTGCCGATCGTGCAGAACAGCAAGATCATGGATCCGGCCGACATTATCGAGGGAACCGATCAGGTCCTGGAGGACCTGGGCCACACTCCCGTCCGGTACGAGGACGAGATCACCTGTCGGATGCCCACCGCAGAGGAGGCGACCAAGCTCCACCTCGGGCCGGCGACGCCCGTAGGGAGGTTGCTCCGTACGAGTTTCGATCAGAACGACCAGCCCATCGAGGTCTATCAGGTGATCCTGCCCGGCGACCGGCACGTCCTGTTGTACGAGGTCGATGCCGAGTGAACCTCAAGCCGGTAACCCTTGAAGGCCGAGCGGTGCGTCTGGAACCGCTCGGCTTCCAGCATGTAGACGACCTTGCTGCCGCAGCGCGACACGACGCGATCTGGACCTACCTCGATGTGCCGACCCCGGACAGCCGGTACGCCGTCGAAAGGTTGATCCGTGACGCGCTGACCGAGCAGGAACGGGCTGCGCGGCTTCCCTTCGCCATCGTGGAACGGGCAACCGGCACGGCTGTCGGAAGTACCAGCTTCATCGACATCAGGCCGCACGACCGCACCGTAGAGATCGGTTGGACCTGGCTGACTCCGGGCCGGTGGGGACGCGGCATCAACACCGAAGCCAAATACCTGCTGATGCGCCACGCGTTCGAGGAACAACAGGCGGGACGGGTAGCCATCAAGACCGACCTCCGCAACGAGCGATCACAGCGGGCCATCGCCCGACTCGGCGCGGTCCGGGAAGGCGTGTGGCGCAATCACCGTCTCCTCAGCACCGGCACGTACCGAGACAGCGTCTTCTACAGCGTGATCGACAGCGAGTGGCCCGCAGTCCGGCGGCGGCTTGAGGCCGGACCGGAGCCGTCAGCGCGAGACTGACGCCGGCCGCCGGCCAACGGAACCGCCGGGTAGCACACGAGCACCTGTGCGGTCATCCAGGGGCTCGCGTCCGGGGTGGCGGTACCGGTGCGGAGTTGTCAGAAGCTGCTGACCAGCTTGACGAACGCGTCGTCGATCTTCGCCGGGTCGCGGGCGTCGAACGCCTTGCCCGCGGACGCCTTGGCGATCCGGTCCAGCGTCCCGAAATCGGACTGCTCGTCGAAGGCGATGCAGAAGATCTTGATCGGCCGTTCCGGATCGAACGCGTCGTCCCGGAGGAGGCGGGCCAGGTCGACGCCCTTGGGGTACTCGTTCTTGCCGTCGGTCAGGAGGACCACCGCGTTGATCCGGGACGGATCGTAGTTGTCGAGCATGTGTCGGTGTGCTGCCCGTACGGTGGCGTACAGTTCGGTATCACCCTCGACGTGGAGATCGTTGATCTCCCTGGTGAAGGTCTTCTGGTCGAACGCGGAGAGTCGGACCTCTTCGCTGTACGGCGACTTCGGCCGCTGAGCCGTCTCTGAGGAGAACGAGCCTCCCCACACAGGCGGACCATGCCACGTTCCGTCGACAAGGGACAATGGCTCTCGGCGTTGCCAGCGGGTTTCTCGCCTGGATCGGGGTCCTGTCGGTGGTCGTCCTCCTTGTCGCGACCCTACGACGCCGCCTGTTCTCCGGCACCGGGTTCGGTGTGTCGCCACGGATGCTGAGGCAGCTCACGCGTCGGGTCGGCCGGGCACCTGGTCCTGCTGGGGGCCGAGCTGGCTGATCTCGTACCCGTCGGGGTAGCTCTTGGTTCTGATCCCGTCGGCGAACAGGGCCTCGGTCCGTGGCGCTCCGAACCACCGTTGCAGCCGGGCGCGGGTCTTCAGCGCCGCATGCAGACCGGCCCGGACCGGCCAGGCCGGTGTGTCGACGCGCATGGCGCGACGGAGCGGTGCGTCGTACATGGCGCTGACCAGTGCGTTGCCCAGCGGGGCGAGGGGCCTGGGGATGCGGGTGAGCATCAGCATGCGGGTGGCCCGCTCGATGGCGGCCGCGTCGTCGTTGGGCTGCAGGTGGGTGGCGTCGTGGGCGTCGAACCAGGTCTCGAACGCCTCGTAGGAGGCGGGGATGTCGGTGATGCCCATCCGCCGGCCCAGCTCCCGGTAGAAGACGTGGGTGGCGTGCCGTTCGTGGCAGCAGGGCCGGCGCCAGCCGTACCGTTGCAGCCACCGGGTGGGGATCACGACCAGGCAGCCGAGGACGTAGCGGTAGGCGTCGTTGCTGATGTCGTAGCGGCGGTGGATCTGGTTGACGCGCCGTAGCGCCTCGCGGCCGCGCGGCTGGTCGAACCCGTTGAGCACCATCTCGTACATGAGCAGGCCGGTGTCGTCGAGCCGCTGCTGGGTGCGTTCGGTGAGCTCACCGGTGGCGGTGTGCACGGCGGCGATGGCGGGGACGGAGAAGGACCGGTTGAAGGCGAGGTTCAGTCCGAGCTTCAGGTCCCAGGGGAACTCGTAGCGCAGCATGGTCTGGTAGATGGCCAGGTGGTCGCGTTCGGGGTCCAGGGCGCGGATGCGGGTCAGGTTGGCGTAGCGGTCTCTCATCGGTGGGCCTCTCCAGCCTCGGGTGCGGCCTGGGCGGCGGCGAGCCGGGTCGCGACGAGTGTCCGGGCCACCACGGGGGAGCGGGCGTACGCGGTGGTGACCCGGGTCAGCCAGGCGATTTCTCCAGCGTAGCCACCGGCCGGGCGGTGCAGGTCGTCCGCCGGGTGGGGGACCGCGGCGACGACGCCGGCCCGGTGCCGTCGCAGGGCGCAGGCCAGGTGCGCCGCCTCGATGGTGGACCGCCGCTCGTCGTCGTTCAAGCCGGCCTGTTCGGCGAACCGTCCGGCCAGCTCGGTCACCTCGACGTCCATGTACGGGCGGAGCGCGAGGCGGCCGTCGCGGATCTCGGCGACCCGGCGGGTCAGCGCGTAGTCGATGTCGCGGACCGCTCCGAGCGGTCGGCGCAGGCTGGTGTCGAGTTCGAGTTCGGGCAGGACGGCGACGAGGTCCCGCCAGAGCGGTTCGAGGTGCCGGTAGGAGCGGAAGTCGTCCCAGCGTCGGGTGATGGTGAGGATCGGTCCCCAGGCCGGCATGGTGAGACCGACCATCATGAGCAGGGCGCTGACGGTCACCAGCACGGAGGCGATCTCCCGTTCGCCGGCGGGTCGGTAGCCGCTCCAGTAGGCGATCAGGTAGATGATCTTGTTGGTGCTGTAGAGCAGGGCGAAGGCCGCGCCGACGGCGGTGATGCGAAGACCACGGCGTAACCACGGGCGTCCGCAGATGCGGGCGAAGCGCCAGCAAAGCCGGGTGATGTCGGTGCAGTAGGCGAAGAAGCCGACCAGCATGAAGATCAGCAGGTAGGCGGTGACGGCGGGATCGGTGGCGTACTCCACGGTCAGCAGCACGGGGGCGGCGTAGGTGAGCGTGTGGCCGAACAGGCCGACCATGGCGAGGAAGGCCCCGCTGGTGACCCACACCCAGCGTCGGCTCCGCACCGCGGCTGTCGCCGGGGGCAGCGCGAGGTGGAGCAGCATGATCTCGGCGCTCGCGGCGATCGTCATGGCGCAGCCGTGGGAGATGACCTTGGCCAGGTTGGGCAGCCCGGACGCCTGGTCGATGCCGGTGGCGAGGGGTGGGATGGCGAGGGTGATCCCGGTGGCGAACGCCCCGAGCGCCACGCAGATCGCACCCCGGACCTGTCCGGGCTGCCGGTGCTGCAGGCGCAGCATGTAGCCGAAGGCGAACCAGCCGGCGACCGCGCAGACGGCGTAGAGGGCGGTGTCCATCCCGGCTACCAGTCGGGGTGTTCCAGCGAGTGGCGCAGGCGGCCGTAGAGTTCGGCCTGGCCGCTGTCCAGCGGCGAGTCCGGCCCCTCGTCGCGGACACCGCGGGCCCGTCTCAGCAGCAGCGAGCCGATCATCTCCGCTTCGCGTTCCTCGGCGGCGGCGTAGTTGCTGCGGCCGAGGCTGCGGCGGACCAGCTGCGGGTCGAGGTCGGGAAGCAGCAGCCGGGAGGCGTTCTCGTCGAGGATCTCGGTGGCCTGGTGGCCGGCGATGAGGTGACCCAGCTCGTGACCGATGATCAGCAGCTGGTGCAGGGGCGAGGTGTCCTGCTCGAAGAAGATGGCGTCGAACTCGCCGGTCGGCACGAACATCCCGCACACGGAGTGCGCCGGCAGCCTGATCGGCATCAGGTGGATGGGCCGGCCACGCCGTTCGCCGAGCACGTCGCACAGCTTCCGGATCTCGAACGGCTCCGGTATCTCAAGCTCGGCGACGATCCGCTCGCAGCGCTTGCGTAGGCGGTGCAACTTCACGTCAAGGTTCCCTCGCTCGTCGGCGTACTGCCATTGGAGGATCTGCACAGCTAGCGGCGATCGTCCCGCACAGCACCGGTCGTGCTGGGGCTGACACCTTCGGCGACGGCCCGTAACCGGGCCACCATCTGCTCGATGAGCTGCGTGTCCCCTGCGGAGAGTCCGTTGTCGGCGAGCACCTGGCGCAGCGCCACCTGCTTGACGTCCATCCGGCGTAGCTCGCTGAGCAGGGTTATCTGTTCCTGGGTCCGGCGGGCGGCCGCGTCGTCCACGAAGTAGCCGGAGTTGACGCCGAACGCGGCGGCCAGAGCGCGCACGTGCGAGGTGCGCGGGTCGCTGGCCACGCCGCGCCGTAACTCTCCTATGTAGGCGGCGCTGATGGTCACGCCGGTCTCGGCCGCGGTCAAGTTGATCTTGTCGGCGATCTCCTTGTTCGTGTACCGGCGGCCGGCCTCGTCCGCGGCGCTGAGCTCCTCGGAGGTCGGCCGGATCGTGTCGAACAGGTACTCCAGCCTGGCGGCCAGCGTATCCAGCGGCGGCAGCTCCTGCTCTGGCTGTGGATCGTCGACCATGACTCTTCACCTTCCAGCGACTAAACGGCAGTGTCGCAGACGCGGGCGCCAGCGAAACAGATGTTGACACATATGCGGAACGTGAGCGTATGCTCGCTCCTGCTCGGACACGGGTGTTGAGTGTCAGCGAAGATCGCTCAACACCTGTTTCGTGGGCCGGGGGCCTGACCGCGGTCTGGGTCGTCCGAACGGGGAGTCGCCAGTGGGCAGGATCCGCTCTGAGGGGGGCGCGACGAGGGGTGGATCCCGCAGTCGTCGCTGGCGTACGTGGCCGGCCGGAGGGGGAGCCGGCATCGGCAACCTCACCCGGCCGCCGCTGGTGGAGGGGATGGCTGGGCCGTCCGGTCAGGGAGCCCGATCCCGGCTGGCGGCCCAGCCACAGCGGCCCGGCCGGTGCGCGTCGCCTGACCGGCCTCTCCTCGCGAACGGCCCCCTGCGGTAACAGGGGGCCGTTCTGTCTTTGGTCGGTAGGAGTGGGTCGGGTGTTCCGGGGGCGGCCGACGGTCACCGGGGGTGGCGGCGGTGACCGTACTGACCGTGGCTATCCGATGCAGATGGCGACGGCCGTGAGGCTCTGGGTCGTGCTTCCCCGGTTGGACCCACGTATCGTCCAGCCGTTCCCGGACGCGAACGAGTCGGTGAAGAAGATGTCGAAGGCGGATGTCCGGCCGCCGCCACCGGTGACGATCGTGCCGGCGGGGCAGGTGGCGGTGGCGATTCCGTTTCCGCCCGGCGCTACCGACACCGGGGTTCCGGTCGTCTGGGACAGCGGAGTGACGCCGCCCGACTTCCCGCTCGCGGCGGCTCCGGGCTCGGCGGCGGCTCCGCTCAGGGGCACGGCCAGCAGGAGGCTACTGGCCAGTGCGGCCGCTGCGCCGACGACGAGCAGCTTCTTGTTCCTCATGGTGGTTCTCCGTCTCTTGTCGAGAAATGATCAGCCGTACGGTCGGATACAGCCTGCGACACCGGCCGTGATCAAATCCATACATATGTGCCAAAGAATCCGATAATAAGAATTAACCGGCATGTCGCTGTCCTGCCGGTGACGCACGCCGCTGAGCAGGCTCTTCTTCCATCCGATCGCGATCGTCGGGGGCGTCCGACAGATCCCCGGGCGATGGGGACGTTTCGTTGATCGGGCGGCGCGTGTGTCCGAAAGAGACAACCGGCAGGAGTCGGGAGGACGACTGCTGTCCGACTCTGCCCCCGGTGGCCGGCGGTCAACCGTCGGGGAGCGCCGAATGCGTCGAACGGGTTACCAAGCCGGGAATGGGACGGTGGGGCGGTGGCTTCCCGTCAGCGGACGGTGATGACGACCTTGCCGCGGGCGTGGCCCTGCTCCACGTGGCGTACGCCCTCGGCCGCGTCGGCCAGCGGGTACGTCCGGTCGATCACCGGGGTGAGCGTGCCGGCCTCGATGAGCGCGGCGACGTCGAGCAGATCCTGGTGGGTCGGTCCGGCGGGGGTCGCCGGGAGGATCACCCGGAGGCGCTGCCGGACGAACCGATCGACCGCGATGACGCGCAGCATCGCGCCCACCGCCCCGAACACCCGGCCGGGTGGGCCGCCGCCGTTGGCGACCAGCGTCCCGGTCGGGGTGAGTGCTCGGCGTAGCCGGCCCAGCGGGTGGTTGCCGACGTTGTCCAGGATCAGGTCGTAGCGTCGGGGTGCGTCGGTGAAGTCCTCCCGGGTGTGGTCGACGACGTGGCTGGCGCCCAGGGAACGCACCAGTTCGACGTTCCGGCTGCTGCACACGCCGGTGACCTCCGCGCCCAGGGCGGCGGCGATCTGCACGGCGTACGTGCCGATCCCACCGCCGGCCCCGTTGACCAGGATCCGCTGCCCGGCCCGGGCCCGACCCACCGTCCGGATGCCGCGCAGGGCGGTCACCGCCGCCATCGGCACGGCTGCGGCCTGGGCGAAGGTGAGGCCGGCGGGCTTCGGTACCAGCAGGTCCGGGGTGGTGCGGGCGTACTCGGCGAAGGAACCCGGGCAGAAGCCCAGCACCGCGTCACCGGGGCGGAGGCCGCGCACGTCGGCGCCGACGGCCGCCACCCGGCCGGCCGCGTCGATCCCGGCGGTCCGGACCTTCGGCCGGGTCAGCCCGGTGCCGCCCATCAGTCGGGCGACGTACGGGTCGCCGCGCATCAGGTGCCAGTCGTACGGGTTGACCGCGGCGGCGTGCACCTGCACCAGCACCTGGCCTGCCGTGATCTCCGGGCGGACCGCCTCCACCAGCCGCAGAACGTCCGGTGGGCCGAACCGCTCCTGCGCGATCGCCTTCATCGAGACCCCCTCACCGTCGCAGGTGTACGGCGTACACCGTCCTGAGAGCATGGTGAGGTGTACGCCGTACACCTGTCAAGGTGGGTCAGCCGCCGGCCCGGAGCCGGTCGAGGCCGTCCAGGGTCAGGTCCAGGGCGAACTCGAACTCGAACTGGTCGTCACAGCCCGAACCGACGACCGACTCCCGGTCGTGGGCGACCGCCGTCGCCAGTTCGGTGAGGTGGGGGAAGCGCGCCGCCATCTCCTCCGGTGGCAGCGCGTCCGGCTCCGGCCCCCGCCCGGAGCCCTCCTCGAACAACTCCTGGGAGAAGCCGAGCAGGCGGCTACCCATGACGTGCATCGCGTGGTGGGTCAGGTCGACCGGGAATCCGCCCGCCCGGAAGATCCCGATCATCGAGTCCAGGTACGCCAGCATCACCGGGGTCGGATGGGCCCGCGCCTTGGCCCGCGTCTCGATGACCGCGGGTGCCCACGGGTGCCGCAGCAGCATCCGGCGGGCCGACAGCACCCGTCGGCGGATGGCGGTCCGCCAACCGACCCCGTCGACCGGCGGGTCGATCTCGCCGACGAGCACGTCGACCATGCCGTCCAGCAGCTCGTTCTTGTTGGCCACGTGCTTGTACAGCGCCATCGGTACCACGCCGAGCGCCTGCGCGATCCGGCGCATGCTCAGCGCGTCCACGCCGCCCTCGTCGGCCAACGCGACGGCGGTGTCCAGCACCCGCTTCCTGGTCAGCGGGGCGCGGGGCGGCGCGGCGGCGTCGGACTGGCTGGTTGTCTCCACCGTCTCCTCCGTGGCTGGGCCGGGCCGGCGCGACCGGGAAGCCGCGGTGTCTCCCCGGCAGGTATACAACCTCCAGCGGCAGTCTCCACCTACCGGGGCGGCCGGGCGGCGGGTCGATCCGGTGGCGCGGTGGCCCGCCCCGTGATCGCGAAGAGCCGGTCGACGGGGTCCACGACGGCGGGCAGCGACGCGCCGGGCACCAGGGCGGGGTCGTCGGCGCGGACCGTCTCCGCCTCGAACGTGGCGAAGCCGGGCCCGCTGACGCGTAACCGGAGTTCCAGGCCGGGATCCTCCCCGCCCAGGTGGTTCGTCACCGCGATGATCTCCGCCGTCGCGGCGACCCCGCCGGCGGCCAATCGACGCGCGTCGCGGCGGGAACGGGTGACCAGCCGCCAGCCGAAGACGCCGGAACCCACCCCGACGACCGTCGCCAGCGCGCCACCGGCGAGCAGGCCCCAGAAGTCGGTGGGCGACCGGGACGGGCCCAGCGTCACGGCGACGGCGAGCAGGACGGGACCGGGCAGCCAGAGGGACAGGAACACCACCCGGCAGAGCAGCGCCCCGATCGGACCGATGCGGGTTTCCGCTTCCCGGGGACTGCTCGTCACGCCCGTCACCCTAGTGCAGCCGGCCGACGACCACGTGGCGGGCGACGCTCGCCCCAGCCTCCGTCGCGGTGACCGGAGGCAGCTTCCCACCGGCCGAGGACCACGCGGTGGTGCCGCCAGGTCCGACCGGTCCGCTGCCCGCGACGCCGGGGCGGCCCCCGGTCCGTCCCGTGCCGTGATCCGGGTCAGGGCCCTCCGCCGGTCCGCACGTCGGTGGGCGGAGGGCGGCCCGGCCGGGTCAGGCGAAATCGAGCACCAGCCGGTGGGCGGAGGGCGGCCCGGCCGGGTCAGGCGAAATCGAGCACCAGCCGGTGGGCGGAGGGCGGCCGGCCCGGTCAGGCGAAGTCGAACACCAGCGGGAAGGCGAGCACGACCACCCAGGCCCAGCCGGCGTACACGGTCAGGTAGCGGGTCTGCCAGCGTTCCAACCGGGTGAAGGGCAGCCGGCCCCGGACGAAGCCGAGGAACAGCCAGGCCGACCACGCCAGGTTGGCCAGCAGGATGACGTTCTCGCCCAGCGCGGCGGTCTTGTTGGGGCTGAAGCCCCATTCGCTGATCCGACCGGTGATCGCCAGCAGCACCAGCAGGTCGATGACCAGGGCGCTGACCACGAGCACGAGCTGTACCCGGTCGAACAGGCCGGTCCGGGTGGTGAGGTCGCGGGCGGAGATGGCGTACAGCAGCAGGCCGAGCACGATGACCAGCAGCAGGTCGAAGACGATGAGGACGTCGCGTTCGACGTCGATGCCGTTGTCGGTCCAGGCGACGGCGACCAGGAAGGCCAGCAGGGTGGCCGCGAAGAGCGGGGTGAAGACGCGGGTCAGCACCGGTGCCATGTTCTCGATGACGCTCTGCTTGGCCTCCACCAGCCAGGCCGACACGACGACGGCGGCCATCGCGCCGCACGGCAGCAGCCATCCGCTGACGAACTCCTCGGCGTCCAGGCCGATCGCCTCGAAGGTGCCCACCGTGAAGGCGGTGAGCACGCCGCCGCCGAGGGCGAGCAGACTGAAGTAGATCAGCCATTCCCCGGTGAAGCGGATGAAGTCCATCCGCCGTCGGTCCGACCGCCAGTCCCCGCCGACGTAGGCGACGCCGACCACCAGCCACAGCGCGAGGGGCAGGTGGATCGCGGTGAGCACGGTGCTCTGCGAGTCGTCGGCCAGCGGGTACGCGTTCGCGCCGAGCGCGCCGACGGCGAACAACGCGGCGAGCACCGCGACGACCCGCGGCCCGACCTGACGCCGCCAGGCGAAGTAGCCGGCCAGTGCCGGCAGGGCGAAGAGGCCGAGGTTGCGCGCGTAGAAGGTGGCGTCGTCGGACAGGTCGAGCCCGAACCAGGCCGGTACCTTGATCGCGAGGGCCGCGACGGTCGCGCAGAGCACCATCACCGGCAGCTCGCGGCGACCGTGCCCGCCGGTGGACGCGTCCGGTTCCCCGGGCAGCACGAGTTGCTTCCACAGCCGCCCGGAATGCTCGCGGGCGAACTCCCGGGACAGCGTGTCGAGGCTGCCCATCCGCTTGACGGCGATGAGGAACGCCTCGTCGTCCCGCAGGCCCGACTCGGTCAGCTCGGTGATCCGGCTGCGCAGGTGGTCCTCGAGTTCCTCGGTGTCGGTGTGGTGCAGTTCCCGGCGGCGGTGGGTGTAGGCCCGCCACTGGGCGATCTGGCCTTCCAGGTCGGTGTCGTTGTCGAGGGTCATCGTCCCGTCTCCCATGCCGGTGCCGTGATCGGGCTGATGGACTGGGTGGTGGCACCCCAGACGCCGCGCAGGGCGTCGACGACCGTGGCCCACTGGCGGCGTTGCTCGGCCAGTTCGGCGCGGCCCTGGTCGGTGATGCGGTAGTACTTGCGGCGACGCCCCCCGGGTGGGGTCTGCCAGTACGACTCGACGTGGCCGAGTCGTTCCAGCCGGTGCAGCAGCGGGTAGAGCAGCCCGTCGGTCCACTCCAACTGCCCGCCGGACAGGTCGTTGACCTGTTTGAGGATCGCGTACCCGTAGCTCTCGCCCTCGGTGAGGATGCCCAGCACGAGGGGTGTCGCCGAGGCGGCGACGAGGTCTTTGGTGATGTGCATGCGAACCGCCTATACCTAGAACCTCAATGCATAGTACTTCTAGGTTTCGGGGCGGACAACCGGTACCGGGCCGTGACCCTCCCCCCCCCCGACGCGCGGGGAAGGGCCACGGCCGGTGATCAGGGCTGGACGTCGCGCAGTGTCGCCGCTCGACCGGTGGTGCCGGCACCGGTGCCCCGGGTCACGGCCGCGAGGGCCAGGGCGGCGGCCACCAGGACCGCGCTGACCAGCAGCGGGGAGCGGTAGCCGAGGCCCGCGCCGAGCGCCGCACCGCCGAGCGCCGGCCCGACCGCGGCACCGACGTTCATCGCCGCGGTGGCGAACCCGCCGGAGAGCCGTGGTGCCTCCGCGGCCAGGTAGAGCACCTGCGAGATCAGCGTGGCGCCGACCGCGAAGGAGAGCACCCCCTGGACGAACACGAAGCCGAGGGCGGCCACCGGATGGGCGGCGGTGAGGGCGAACAGCAACCAGCCGGCCAGCAGCGCGGTGCCGCCGACCAGCACCACCGGGCGGGGACGCCGGTCGGCCAGCCTGCCGCCCAGATTGACACCGATGAACGATCCGACGCCGAACACCGCCAGCACGCCCGGCAGCCACCCGCTGCCGAGCCCGGTCACCTCGGTCGTCACCGGCGCCAGGTACGTGAACGAGCAGAACGTCGCACCGTTCACGCCCGCCCCCACCAGCAGCGTCACGACCAACCCCGGGTGGCGCAGCGCCCGTAGCTCGTGCCGGGCGGTCGGGGCGTCCGGGTCGACGGGGGTGGACGGCACCGACCGCAGGATGGCGACGACGGCGGGTGCGGAGAGCGCGGCCACCCCCCAGAACGCCGCCCGCCAGCCCCAGACCTCACCGAGCACGGCGCCGAGCGGAACACCCGCGACGCAGGCCAGGGTCACCCCGCTCAGCAGTACCGAGGTGGCCCGGCCCTTCGCCTGCGGGCCGGCCAGGCCCGCCGCGGTCGCCAGGCCGACGGCCAGGAAGCCGGCCATGGCCAGCGCGGCGGTCACCCGGGTGAGCAGCAGCACCCCGAAGCTGGTGGTGACCGCGCCGGCCACGTGCGACAGCAGGAAGGTGACGAGGAAGGCCAGCAGCGCCATGCGGCGGGGCCAGCGCAGGCTCAGCATCGCGACCAGCGGCGCACCGACGATCATGCCGATGGCGAAGGCCGAGGTCAGGGTGCCGGCGGCCGGGATGGACACGCCGAGGTCGGCGGCGATGTCCGGCAGCAGGCCGGAGAGCATGAATTCCGAGGTGCCCTGGGCGAAGACGGCCAGCCCGAGCACGTAGACGGCGAAAGGCATCGAGAAGCTCCAACGTTGGCGCACAGCAGGGGGACGCGACCCCGGATCAGGGGTGGTCGCGTCGGGTGGGGCCCACCGAGAGGGGCCCGACAGAAAACCCACGATGCGGTCGACCGGGGCGGCTCACGACGCGCCGCTGCACCCGGGCAGCAGGGACCGTCACCCGACCCACGCTCGACAGGGGAGCAGGGTCGGTTACCCGCCTACGCGATCAGCCACCGACCAACCGGTGGCTGGCTTCTCTCCGCCTCAGGACCGGACACGCTGCCCAACGTAGCAACACCGGGACGGCGCGTCCACGCTGGCCGGTCAGCGGCCCGACCGGGCCGCCGATCCCGGCGCGGTCACCGGTTGGACAGGGGCGCCGCCTCCGGCGCGGGCACCTGCGCGCTGGCGCGGGTGCGCTGGATCAGGACGACGCAGGCCAGCACCACCACCGCGGCCACCACCGAGGCCGGCGTGACGGTCTCGCCGAGCAGCAGCGCCGACCAGATCAACGTGAGCACCGGCTGGGCGAGCTGGACCTGGCCGACCTTGGCGATGCCGCCGCGGGCCAGGCCCGCGTACCAGGCGAAGAAGCCGAGGAACATCGACACCAGGGTGAGGTAGCCGAACGCCGACCAGGCGGCGGCGTCGGCGTGCGGGGGGTGGGCGACGGCGGCCACGGCGGTGAGGGTGACGGTCGCGGGTAGCGAGAGCAGCAACGCCCAGCAGATCGTCCGCGCGCCGCCCAGCTCGCGGGCGAGCACGCCCCCCTCGGCGTACCCGAGGCCGCAGAGCACGACCGCCGCGAGCAGGAACAGGTCGGCCAGGGACAGCGCGCCGTGCACCATCCCGCTGGCGGCCAGGAACGTGAGCACCGCCAGCATCCCGGCGGCGCTGGCGATCCAGAACAGCGGCGGCGGGCGCTCGTGGGACCGCAGTACCGCGAAGATGGCCGTCATGGCGGGCAGCACGGTGATGACGACCGCGCCGTGCGCGGAGGTCTGCGTGGTGAGCGCGAGCGACGTGAACAGCGGAAAGCCGACGATGACGCCGAGCGCGACGATGGCGAGCCGCCGCCACTGCCCGGAGGTGGGCCGCGGCGCGCCGGTGAACCGCAGGTAGGCGTACGCCAGCAGCGCCGCGCCCACCGACCGGCCGAAGGCGACGAACCACGGGTCGAGATCCTGCACCGCGACCCGGGTCATGGGCAGCGACATGCTGAAGCCGAGTACCCCCAGCGCGCCGAGCACGAGCCCCGCGTTCTGCCCCGCCGTTATCGTCCTGCCGTCAGTAGCGCTACTCTGTACCGTCATGGGTAATGGTAACGCTGTGGATTCCGTTGTCCAGGACCTCCGGCGGCTGGCCGCTGCGGCGGCACCCGGCACCCGCCTGCCCTCGGTCCGCGAACTGACCGCGCGGCACCACGCCTCCCCGGTCACCGTCGCCGCGGCCCTCCGACAACTCGTGGCCCAGGGCATCATCGAGACACGGTCGGGCCGGGGGACGTTCGTGGCCGCCCGACGCCAGGAACGACGCGCGCCGGACCTGTGTTGGCAGACGGTCGCGCTCGGCCCTCGCCGGCCCGGCGAGGAGGAACTGCAGGCGTTACTCGCGTTACCGCCGACCGGGGCCATCGCGCTATCCGGCGGCTACCTGGAACCCGACCTTCAGCCGGCCGCCGCGCTCGGTGCGGCGCTGGCCCGCGCGGCCCGCCAGCCCGCCTCCTGGCAGCGCGGGCCGAGCGAGGGCCGCGAGGACCTGCGCGCCTGGTTCGCCCGCGAGGCCGGCACCGGACTGCGCCCCGACGACATGGTCATCTGCCAGGGCGGGCAGGCCGCGCTGTCGTCGACGCTGCGCGCGCTGGGCAACCCCGGCGACACCCTGCTCGTCGAGTCCCCGACCTACCTGGGCGCGTTGGCCGCCGCCCAGGCGGCCGGACTGCGGCTGGTGCCCGTGCCCGCCGACGCCGACGGCGTACGCCCCGACCAGCTGGCCGTCGCGTTCGCCCAGACCAGCGCCCGGTTGTTCTACTGCCAGCCGCTGTACGCCAACCCGCACGGCGCCACCCTCGCCACCCACCGCCGGGCCCAGGTCGCCGAGACGGTACGCGCCGCCGGGGCGTTCCTGATCGAGGACGACTACGCCCGCGACCTGGCCATCGACGGGGACGTACCGCCCCCACTGGCAGCCGACGACCCCGACGGACACGTCATCTACCTGCGTTCGCTGACCAAGTCGGCGGCACCGGGCCTGCGGGTCGCCGCGATCGGCGCCCGCGGGCCGGCCGGGGCCCGGCTACGGGCGGCCCGGCTGCTCGACGACTTCTTCGTCGCCGGGCCGTTGCAGCAGGCCACCCTGGAGTTCGTCACCGCGCCCAGTTGGGCCCGGCACCGCCGCGACCTGCGCAACGAGCTGCGGTCCCGGCGCGAGGCGCTGCTGTCCGCGCTCGCCCGGCACCTGCCGTCGCTGACCCCCCAGGTGGTGCCGCGCGGCGGCCTGCACCTGTGGGTCCGGCTACCCGACGGCACCGACGACGTCGCGCTGGCCGCCGCCGCTGCCGCCGAGGGGGTCATCGTCTTCCCCGGCCGCCCGTGGTACGCCGCCGAGGCCCCGGCACCGCACCTGCGCCTCACCTACGCCGCCGCCCCGGCACAGCTCATGGACGAGGCGGTACGGCGGCTCGCGAGCGCACTCGACCGGCGATAGCGTCCGCGAACCGACCGGCGCTGCCCTCGGCGAACGGCAGGTTCAGCGACGGTTCGCTCAGTTCCAGCTCCAACAGCAGGGGCCGGCCGTCGTCGCCACGGACCAGGTCGACGCGGGCGTAGAGCAACGGCCGGGCCAGCCCCAGCTGCGCCGCCGTCGCGTGCAGAGCGGCCGTCGCCACGTCCCGTTCGTCGTCGTCGGCCGAGCGCGGCGTCCGGCACTCGAACGTCGGCACGCTCGTCGTACCGTCGGGCAGCAGCAGCGCGTCCTTGCGGATGGCGTGGCTGTACCTGCCGTCGAAGAAGATCAGGTCGGTCTCGCCGTCCCGGTCGATCGACTCCAGGTACGGCTGGAGGAGCACGCTGAGGCCCTGGGCGAGCAGCCGGTTCATGTGCCGGACCGGCGTCGACCCGTCGGTGCGCGCGAACCGTTGCACGTCCTTCGAGTAGGCGCCCACCGCGGGCTTCACCACCACCTCCGCGGCGGCGGGGTGCCGCGCCCAGAACTCGCGCAGCGCCGCCGCCGGGTCCGCGCCCGGCTCGACGATCCGGGTCGGCACCACCGGCACGCCCCGGCCGGCGAGGTCGACGAGGTAGTGCTTGTCGAGGCTCCAGCGCACCACCGGCAGCGGATTGACCAGATCGGTCACCTGGTCGACCCGCTCGCACCACGCCAGGAACTCCGGCAGCCGTTCCACGTAGGTCCACGGTGAGCGCAGCAGGACGGCGTCGAAACGCGCCCAGTCGACGGCCGGGTCCTCCCAGGAGCACACCTCCACCAGCAGGTCGACCGCCCGGCACGCGTCGAGCAGCAGCGGCATGTCGTAGTCGACCGGCAGGCTCGCCTCGTCGGTCACCAGCGCGACGGTCACCACGGCAGGTTCCTCCCCTTGTGCACCCAGGTGCCGGTCGGCCCGTCCGCGTCCAGCAGCGCCATGCTGACGCTGGTGGCCGCGCCCTCCGAGACGTGCTGGTCACCCTCGCCGTCGTTCAGGTCGGTCTTCGTGTAGCCGGGATGCACCGCGTTCACCTTGATCGGGGTGTCGCGCAGCTCGTAGGCCAGGTGCACGGTCCACGAGTTCACCGCGCTCTTGGACGCGCTGTACGCCGGCAGCGACTTGAAGGTGTCGCTGTAGACGTACGAGCCGGGGTCGCTGTGCGCGGTCAGCGAGGCGAGCAGGCTGGAGACGTTGACCACGCGGCCCGCCGCCGACCTGCGCAGCAGCGGCAGGAACGCCGTGGTCACCGCCACGACACCGAACAGGTTCGTGTCGAAGGTCCGCCGCCACAGGTCGAGGGGCTGCTCCGAGGGCTTCCGGCCGTACTCCTCCACCCGGATGCCCGCGTTGTTGACGAGGATGTCGAGCCGGCCGTACCGCCGGTCGACCTCGGTCACCGCCGAGGCGATGGTCTCCTCGTCCGTCACGTCCAGCAGCAGCGGGTCGACCTCGAGTCCGGTGCCGCGCAGCTCACCGGCCGCCGCGGAGACCCGGTCCGCCGTACGGCCGGAGAGCAGCACGTGTACCCCGTGCTCCGCGAGCTGCCGGGCTATCTCGAAGCCGATGCCGCGGTTGGCGCCGGTGACGACGGCGATGGTGGATGGTTGTCCGGACACGTCGAGCTCTCCGTTCGAGGAAGGGGGACCTGCCGCTCACAGGGCCCAGAGGAACTTCGCCACCGGCGGGCCGAACCGGTCGGTGTCCACGAGGAAGGCGTCATGCCCCTCGTCGCAGTCCAGCGGCAGGAACTGCACGTCGGTGCCGCCGGCGTACAGCCCTTCGGCGATCTGCCGTTGCTGGTGCAGGGGGAACAGGATGTCGGTCTGCACACCGATCACCAGCGCCCGCGCCAGGTCCAGCCGGGCCAGCGCCGCCTCGGCGTCGACCGCCACCGCCTCCCCGGCCGGCCCGGGGCCACCGGCGTCGCTGTCCGGTTTACCGCAGGCACCGGCCAGGTCGAACCAGTCGATGCAGCGGCTGAGATACAGGTAACTGTTGGGGTCGAACCGGCGCAGGAACCGTTGGGCGTGGCGTTCCAGGTAGCTCTCGACCTCGAACTCCGGGCCGAACGCCGGTCCCTGCCGGTGCGGCTCCGGACGGAGCCGGGCGCGGCCGAAGCGGACGTCCCACTCCCGGGCCGAGCGGTAGGTCATCATGCCCAGCTTGCGGGCGACCGCCATGCCCTGCCGGGGATAGCTCTCCTCGTCGTACCGGCCCCGGTTCCAGCGGGGGTCGGACCGGATCGCCTCCCGTTGCAGGGACCGCACCGCGATCGAGAACGGCAGCGAGTGCACCGCTCCCGAGATGTTGATGTGATGGCGGGCCAGCCCGGGATGCCGGGCCAGCAGCGCCAGCGCGCTCATCCCGCCCATCGAGGCACCGATCACGCAGGCCAGCTCGTCGAAGCCGAGCGCGCGTACCGTCCAGGCGGCGGCGTCGGCGATGTCCTCGATGGACAGGTCCGGGAAGGTCAACCGGTAGGGCTCGCCGGTGCCGGGATCCACCGACGCCGGCCCGGTCGAGCCCTTGCAGCTGCCCAGCGGGTTCACGCAGATCACGTGCCAGCGGTCGGTGTCGATGGGCTTGCCCGGCCCGAGCATGGCCTCCCACCAGCCCGGGGTGGTGTCGTCCGGGTGGGCGGCGGCGTGCGCGTCGGGCGAGAGGCCGGTGAGGAGCAGGACGGCGTTGTCGCGTGCCGCGTTCGGCTGACCGAAGGTCTCGTAGCCGATGCGCGCGCCGTACAGCGAGCCGCCGCGCTTCATGGCGAACCCGTCGGGCAGGTCGACGAACCGGGTGGCCGGGGGGATGTACTCCGTCATGCGTCCACTCCCCGTGGGTCGTGTGCTCAGGACCGGTACGGCGGGGCGTCCAGCGAGGCCAGCCACTCGTCGTCCGACCCCTCGTTCACCCCTTCGAGCAGGAAGGTGGAGAGGTAGCGTTCGCCGGTGTCCGGCAGCATCGCGAGGAGCACCGAACCCTCCGGCGCCGTCTCCGCGACGCGTAGCGCGGTCGCCAGCGTGGCACCGGCGGAGATCCCCACGAAGATGCCCTCCTCGGCGGCGAGCCGGCGCGCGGTGTCCCGTCCCTCGTACTCGTTGACGGTCACCAGGTCGTCGATGACGGACCGGTCGAGCACCTCGGGGATGAAGTTGGGCGTCCAGCCCTGGATCTGGTGCACGTTCCATTCCTGCCCGGCCAGCACGGAGGCGTTGTCCGGCTCGGGGACCACGATCCGGACGCCGGGCCGGGCGAGCTTCAGCATCTGGCCGACGCCGGTCAGGGTGCCGCTGGTGCCGAAACCGGTCACGAAGTAGTCCAGCCGTTTCCCGGCGAAGTCACTGAGGATCTCCGCCGCCGTCGTCTCGCGGTGGTACGCGGGGTTCGCCGGGTTCTCGAACTGCCGGGCCCGGAACCAGCCGTGCTTCTCCGCGAGTTCGTCGGCGATGCGGTTCCCGCCACTGCTGCCCTCGGCGGCCGGGAAGAGCACCACCTTTCCGCCGTACGCGCGGATGAGCTTGCGCCGCTCGATGGAGTAGGAGTCGGACATCACGGCCACGAAGTGGTAGCCACGGGCCGCCGCCACCATCGCCAGCGCGATGCCGACGTTCCCGGAGGTGCACTCGGCGATCGTGTCACCCGGCTTCAGCAGGCCCCGGGCCTCGGCGTCGAGGACGACGGCGAGCGCCAGGCGGTCCTTGACCGAGCCGCCGGGATTGAACGACTCCACCTTGACGTAGAGGTCGACGTGCTTCGGCGGCAGCCGGTGCAGCCTGACGATCGGTGTGGCGCCGATGGTGTCGAGAATGTTGTCGTAGAGCGGCATGCGGGACCCCTCCCCTTCGTGGTTCCGGCTTGGTCAGTGCGTCCGGTCGAACAGCGGCGCGATCATGTCGAGTACGACGGAGACGGCCTGCTCGCTGTCCGCGTCGTCCAGCGGGGCGTTGAACTCGGCCACCTCGACGCCGAGGATCCGCTCCGGCGGAAAGGCTTCGAAGATGGCCCGGATCTGCGCCGGCGTCATGCCGTCGGGCACCGTGTAGTCGGCCGGGACGGACCCCGGCTCCAGCACGTCCCAGTCGATGTGGATCCACACCGGTGATCCGCCCACGGCGTCCGCGACGGTCTCCGCGCTCGCCTGCGCCGGCGGGATGACCAGGACGCCGGCGGTGCGCAGGAGTTCGTGCTCGGCCTGGTCGATGTCGCGCGCGCCGACCAGGATGGCGCGGTCCGGTGTCAGCCCGGCTCCGTGGCCGCTGTCCCAGAGCCCGCACACGCCGGAGAGGACCATGCCGCCGAGGTAGCCGGTGCCGGTGGTCGCCGGGGTGTTGAAGTCACCGTGCGCGTCGATGTAGAGGACCTTCGCGTCCGGGTACTCGCGTGCCGCGACCGGCAGGGTGGCCAGGCCGGTGGAGCAGGTGTTGGCCACCAGCAGGGGGACGTTGCCGGCGGTCACGCTCTCGGTGACCGCCTGTCGCAGCCCGACGAGCGTCTCCCGGGCCCGGGGGAGGCTGTCGGTCCAGTCGTCGTCGACCGCCGGGGCGGGGTCCCCGACGTACCGTCCCTTGAGGCCGTGGCGGTGTTCCAGTGCCTTCGCGACGCGGGCCGCGCCCTCGATCATCCGTGGTGCGCGGTCGGCCACCCGGCCCTGGGAAACGATGAGGTCGATCATGTCGTCCCTTTCCTGTCGTGCGTGGGGCGGGCAGTTCCGGTAACGAACGGGCACCTGTCGGTCCGTTCCGCGTTCTCTTCCAGGAGGCCGTACTGTCGCCATTCGAGGGCGTGGGTGCCGTATGAGCCCAACTGGGGGGAACGGGGTATTCCGTCGTACCGGTCTATCCGGTTACGGATGTTCGAACGGGTTCTGCGTCCGCTCGGTGTGTCTCCGGCGAAGATGTCGAACCGCTCCCGCGGGTTGATGACCAGGATGAAACGGCTCCCCAGGTTGCGGCTGCGGCGTACCTGGTGCGCGGGACTGCTCATGTTGCAGAACAGCGGCATGCCGGCGAAACACATGGCCCAGGCCGCCGTGTCGGGATCGGTGCCGACCCGGTCCGGCCACGGCGCCGGGTCGACCGCGTGCAGGCGTTGCAGGACCGACCAGCCGAAGGCGTGGTACTCCTCGACGGTCCGTGCCCCGGTGGCGTCCGCCGCGAACGCCACGAGCAGGGGATAGGCGGTATCCAGTCGGCCGTCCCACGTCTCGGAGAGCTTGACGTACTCGGTGAGCCCGCCGGCCAGGTGGGCGATGTCGGGTGCCGTGGTGCCTGCCACGAAGACGAACTTCAGGAGCTGTTTCCGGTACGCGTTCCTGGAGAACACGCAGGGAAAACCGGGGTCCGCGAGGCGGGAACCGACGTCATCGAGAACACTGCGCTGCCAGCCTGTGCCGGCAATACTGATTTCCTGTTGCGAGATCAGCGCCATGCTGCACTTCCCCGTGCCTGTCCGGTGGCAATGTCCGATACTGGGCCAGGATCAAGATGATCTTCGAAGAATGGACAAGCACGGCTTCGCGCTGTCCTGACATTGACGTTCGTGGTTTCCAAGGCGGAGTGCCGTGATCTTTATGGCAACTCTCCGAACCGACGCCAACACTAAGTGCAACCATGCGGTCGACAGGCTGCTGTCTCGCGATGTGAGACGAATTTACGGGCCTGAAAAGAAACGCATCGATTTGACCTGCATAAATGCCGCGTCGGTGTGATCCAGGTCACTTGCCGGCTGTCGCGACGGGCAGGCCGGATCGCCTGCCAGGCGGGGGTACCTGGCAGGCGACCGAGGATGTCGACGATGCGGCGTCACCGTCGGGTGCCGGCGACGTCCGGCACGACGTGGCCGTGGCGGCGGCCCGGGTGAAGATCTACGCCGACCCCGGGCGCGGCCGGTCGAAAGGCGGTCGTCGCCGTGGGCCGGGTCCGGTTACCCGAGCGACACCCGGAAGAGCCGGCCGACGGTGGCGCACGGGTCCGGTGTCACCCGGGCGGCGGTGGCGAGCAACGACAGCGGTTCGTCGCTCCGCCGGACGCTTCCCGGACCGGCTCCCGGAGGCGGCGGCAGCAGGTAGAGCTGGCCGATTCCCCAGGTCGCGATCCAGTCGCGCCGCTGGGCCACCGTGATGTCGGCGAAGTTGTTCGGGAAGAACGCGGTCCGGCGGCCGGTCAGGGCGCTGTGCCGGCCCACCTCCGTGCTGGTGACGATGGTCAGCGTGGTGTCGTTCCGGCAGCGGCGCAGTTCCTGCTCCACCACGCCGCCGGTGAGGGCGTCCGGGTCCGGCGGTGTCCGGACGAGGTGGTATCCGAGCCCCCAACCGGCCGGTAGCACCAGCAGCAGGACACCGACGGCGAGCCCGGTGCGCCGCCCGGCCAGCCGGGCCGGGACCGGAGTCCGGCGGACCAGCACGACGGCCAGCAGCAGCATCAGCAGCACGACCAGGCTGAGGTAGCGCCGACTCAGGTACCCGGTGGTCAGTTCGGAGAAGGCGACCTGCGCGGTCAGGGCGGCCAGCGCGGCCAGGCACACCAGCAGCCAGCGCGGCCCACGGCGAACCGGTCCCCGGCGGCGCAGGAGCAGCAGACCGGCCGCCACGGTGGCCACGACGGTGGGCGCCAGCACCGCGGCCTTGGCCGCCTGCAGGGCCGCCGCGGGCACGTTGCCGACGACCCGGGCCAGCCAGCCGAGCGGGTCGTCGGTGACGGTGGGGGTGTGGTCGAGGTCGATCACGTCGGTGACGTACAACTGCGGTACCGCCATCGCGATGACGCGATTGTCCGCGGGGAACGGTGTACCGAAGTGCGCCAGCCCGTAGCGTGCCCACGGCACCATGACGACCGCGAAGACCAGCCCGGCCGGCACGAGCCAGCGCCAGTCCCGGCGGCGGGCCACGACCAGCAGCACCGCCAGGAGCAGCACCGCCGGCAGGGTGTCCGGCCGGGTGAGCACCAGCCCGGCGGCGGCGGCACCGGCCGCCGGCCAGGCCGGTGCGGGACGCCGTTCCGTGGTGACCAGCGCGAGGACCAGCAGGCTGAGCAGGAGCCCGGCCAGCGGGAAGGTGCGGGCGGTGAGCATCTCGTCGAGATACGGCACGAAGCCGAGCAGGCCCACGGTCACGAACGGCCCGAGTCCGCGTACGCCCAGGCGACGGCCCAGCACCGACAGCACCGCCGCGGTGGCCAGGACACATCCCACCGCGGCGAGGAGACCGGCCTGCGGACCCGTGCGGGTCAGCGCCGCCGTGACGCCGACCAGGATCGGCCAGAGCGGACCGCAGCCCATCGAGTACGGCTCGGTCGACTGGTAGCTGTGCCGGGACGTGATGCGGAAGAAGTCGCCGCCGAGGGTCTGGGACAGCTCGTAGTAGCGCCACGAGTCCACGTTGTACGGCGGGCCGTTCCAGTAGTGGAGCAGCAGGAAGGCCAGCATCCCGGCGAGCGACGCCCAACCGGCGGCGACCAGCCAACCGGGCATCGACAGGGTCCGCGTGGTCTGGACCGGGGCGGCGGTCGGCGCACTGGCGAGCCGTCCGGGCGTACTCATGCGCCCGCCCCGAGCGTCGCCGGGTGGGCCGGTGCGTTCGTCAGCTGTTCGTGCAGGTACGGCCCCGGCGGTCCGGCGTCCTGTCCGGGCAGCTCAGCCGAGTGGTACACCATCGCGTCCTGCACCGAGTACATCGGCCGGGCGCGCACCTCGACCAGGATCCGCGCCAGGTACTCCCCGAGCACCCCGAGGATGAGGAACACGCCGGTGAACCCGCCCGACACCAGGATCGCCAGCGTGGTCCACCCCTCTATGAGGTCGGACTTGAAGAGGAACACCGCGGTCGCGTAGCCGATCCCGGCGAGCGACAGGGATCCGAACATCAGGGACAACCGGTGTGCCACGCGCAGCCCGAAGTTGGAGAACGACAGCAGGACGTCGAAGGCCAGGCTGGAGGTCTCCCGGTTCAGCCGACGGCGATGGGCGGTGCTGTCCACCGTGGTACGGGTGTACCGCAGATGCTGGTGCCGGTGCCCGAGGATCGCGTACAGGGCCTTGCGGTAGCGGACCTTCTCCCGCATGGCCAGCATCGCGGCCAACGCGCGTCGGGAGGTCAACCGCAGGCGTTCGGTCCGCAGCGGGGTGTCCAGGTCGCTGTAGTGGTTGACCAGGCGGTAGAAGATCCGGCTGCGCAACGGACCGTCGTCGCCGCTGGCGGTGACGATGTCGCAGCCACCGGTGGTGCCGACCTGATACATCAGGGCGAGGGTGTCCAGCGGGAAGTCCACGGTCGGGCTCTCCAGTTCGAAGACCCAGTCGCCCATCGCCCGGTCCAGCCCGGCCTTGATGCCGGCCTCCACGCCGTGCCGCCGGGCCAGCCGGATCACCACCGCGTTGAGCCGGTGCCGGGTCGCGCAGGCCCGCACCAGCGGGGTGGGGTCGTTCGTCGAGTTGTCGTCGACCACCACCAGTTCGTGCAGTTCGAAATGTTCGGTGAGCCAGGGCCCCACCTGTTCCAGGAACCGTTCCAGTGCCGCGTCGTTGCGGCAGTAGAGCACGAGACTCACGAAGGTCTTGAATGCCATAGCACCTCATCGAGGTCGTAGATGGTGTTCACTTTGCCGCTGAGCAACGTGACGAACGAGGGACGCTCGCTGTCTGTCCGGATGAGGGTGGGGCGGGAATCGTCCACCTCCGCGGTGCGGAGCACGGCTTTGACCGCGAACAGGCTCTCCACCCGGCGCAGTTGTCCGGCCGTCGGAAGGAAGCGTTGGGTGAGCGTTCGCATGTAGGGGTAACTGCTCGCCGGCCGGGCGGAACAGGTTCCGCAGTTGGCCAGGACGGCCGGCCCGCAGTCCGGGATCCGCTCCTGGCACGGGAACGTCGGCAGGGTGTCGGTACTGGTCAGCCGTGGTGTGTAGGCCACGCTGCTGAGGCTGTGCCACGGGGTGTGCCCGAACGGCATGAGGGAGAAGAACGAGCCGTCCAGCACGGTGACCGCCACGTCCCGGTGGGCCGGGGCGTCGACCAGCACCATCTCGCACAACTCGTACTTGAGCGGCACCGGCGGCAGGTCGAACGTGGCGAGCAGGGCGTTGGTGCCGGCGTAGGTCGCGTTGACGACCGCCCCGGCCGCCACCTGCGTGCCGGATCGCAGCGTCGTCCGCCAGACGTCACCGTCGCGTCCGGCCTCGACCACGGTGTCGCCGAGGAACCACCGCAGCCGACCCGGGTACGCGTCCACCCGGGCCAGTAGTGCCGTGCGCAGCGCCGGTGCGTCGAAACTGAACTCGTCGGTCTCGTACGCCGCCTCGACACTGCCGTTCAGGAAGAACTCCGCCGGGTCGATCCGGGTGGCGGGTACCCCGACCGTGGAGCAGAACTTCTCGAAATGGTGGGCATCCACGAAGGAGCCTTCCGCCGCGATCGCGTACACGGACCGGAATCGTCGGTTGACCGCGGTGGGGAAGTCCCGGAGAAACCGGGTGTAATAGCTGGCTGAACGTAGGGCGGTATACACGCTGCGCGGATAGTGGTAGCCGTTGTGGGCGCGGGCCTGGTTGATCAGGCTGGCCCTTACCAGCGGACGCCGCTCGATGTCGACCACTGCGACGGACCGGCCTTGGGCGAGTTGCCGCCAGGCGGCCCACAGGCCGAAGATCCCCGCGCCCAAGACGAGGGTATCGACAGAAACGCGCTCCGTGCCCATATTTGAAAGGCTAACATCGTTTTTGCCCGTTTATCGTCGCATATCATGAGGTGAGTGATGCTCACAGCTCTGGTCGGTCATACCGGTTTCGTCGGCGGCAACCTTGCCCGGCAACGCGCCTACGACGTCGAGGTCAACCGGGCCACCGTCGGCGCGATCGAAGGGCGACGGTTCGCCCGGCTCGTCATCAGCGCCGCGCCGGGGGTGAAGTGGCGGGCGAACACCGACCCGGACACCGATCGTCGCGCCATCGACGCACTCGTGGCCCACCTGCGCACCACCACGGCGGACGAGGCCATCCTCATCTCCACCGTCGACGTCTACCCGCAGCCGCAGGGCGTGGACGAGACGACGCCCGTCGAACCAGCCGACCATCCACAGGCGTACGGCCGCAACCGGCTCCGGCTGGAACGGTTCGTCCGACAGCACTACCCCCGCTGTCTGGTGGTCCGGTTGCCGGCCCTGTTCGGACCGGACCTGCGCAAGAACCTCATCCACGACCTGGCCACCGGGCGGACCGAGGAGTTCTGCCACCGGAACTCGACCTTCCAGTTCTACGACCTGCAGCGACTGACCGGTGACCTCGACCGGGCCAGCGCGGCGGGGCTGACCGTGCTCAACCTGGCCACCGAGCCGCTCTCCGCGCAGACCGTCGCCCGGGAGGTGTTCGGACGCACGCTGAGCTGCGAGACGGTGGACCGGGTCGACTACGACACGCGCACCCGGCACGCTGCGGTGTTCGGCGCCGAGGGGGCCTACGTCAGCGGCCGTGACGAGGTGCTCGCCCGGCTGCGGGCGTTCGCCCGGGACCGGGTGGCGGCATGAAGGTGGCGATCAGCAACATCGCGTGGCAGCCCGCCGACGACGAGAAGGTCGCCGACCTGCTGCGCCACGCGGGTGTCGCGGGCCTCGAGGTGGCCCCCACGAGGATCTGGCCGGACCTGGCCGCGGTCTCCCTCGACCAGGCCCACACGTACGGGCGGTCGTGGGCCCGCGCCGGCCTGCCGGTGGTCGCCGCCCAGTCGCTGCTGTACGGCCGCCCCGACCTCACCCTGTTCGGGCCGGAGCAGGAGGAGTTCGTCGCCTACCTGTGCCGGGTGATCGACCTGTGCGCCGCGATGGGTGCCACCGCGCTGGTCTTCGGTAGCCCCCGTAACCGGCAGCGGCACGGCCTGCCGGTCGAGGCAGCGGACCGCATCGCCGTCGACGTCTTCGGCCGGTTGGCGGAACGGGCGAACGCGGCCGGGGCGAGCCTGTGCCTGGAGGCCAACCCGGCGGTGTACGGCGCCGACTACCTGCTGCGGGCGGCGGAGGCGGCGGCGCTGGTGGTCGCGGTCGACTCGCCGGGGCTGCGGCTGCACCTGGACACCGCCTGCATGGCGTTGGCCGGAGACGACGCGTCAGCGTGCGTACACCGCTTCGCCCCGCTGCTGCGGCACGCCCATCTGAGCGAACCCGACCTGGCTGCGGTCGGCACCCCCGACCGTGGGCACGCCGACTTCGTGGCCGCCCTGCGCGCCGTGGACTACGACCGGTACCTCAGTGTGGAGATGCGCCCGGCGCAGGGCGACCGGGTGGCGGCCGTGGAGCGTGCCGTGCGCTACGCCGTGGCTCTCTGCGGAGGCCGGTCATGACCGGCACGCGACAGGTCCACCAGGAGGAGGACCGGCAGGTTCCGCGCTACGAGCGGTACGACTTCGCTCCCCGGCGCAGCCGCTACGCGGTGGTGGTACCCGTGATCAACGAGGGCGAGCGGCTCCGCGCGCAGCTGCGCCGGATGCACGACTGCGGTCACGGCCTGGACGTGTTGATCGCGGACGGGGGCAGCACGGACGGCTCCCTGTCCGAGGGCTTCCTGGCCGCCCACGGGGTACGGTCGGTGCTGGTCAAGAGCGGTCCGGGGCGGCTCAGCGCCCAACTGCGGATGGCCTTCGCCGCCACGCTGGCCGACGGCTACCACGGGGTGATCACCCTGGACGGCAACGGCAAGGACGGCGTCGAGGCGATCGCGCGGTTCCGGGCCAGGCTGGACCAGGGGTACGACTACGTGCAGGGCTCCCGCTTCGTCGCCGGTGGCGCGGCGGTGAACACGCCGTGGTCGCGGTACCTGGGTATCCGCCTGGTGCACGCGCCGATGCTGTCGGCCGGCGGGCGGACCTGGTACACCGACACCACCAACGGGTTCCGGGGGCACTCGGCGCGGCTGCTGGCCGATCCCCGGGTGGGTGTGTTCCGCGACGTGTTCGACGCGTACGAACTGTTGGCGTACCTGCCGGTGCGGGCGGCCCGGCTGGGGCTACGGGTCTGCGAGGTGCCGGTGACCCGGGCGTACCCGACGGGGACGGTGCCGACCAAGATCAAAGGGTGGTCCGGGAACCTGGACCTGCTGGCCGTCGCCGCCCGGGCCGCAACCGGCCGCTACGACCCCGCCCGGACCCCCTCCACCGGGGAGGTCCCCGGGCGGCGTACGGCGTGACGTGCGGTACCCGGGCAGCGCCGACCGGGGGCGCTGCCCGCGGCGGGCGGGTCCGCTCATGGAACCCGCCCGCCTTCCGGTGACCCGCTCCGGGTGATCAGGCGCAGGACGCGCCGTTGAGGGTGAACGCGGCGGGGGCCGGGTTCGTCCCGGAGTAGCTGCCGTTGAAGCCGAAGCTGACCGTGCCACCCGCCGCGATGGTGCCGTTCCAGGAGAGGTTCCGGGCGGTCACCGCCGTGCCCTGCTGGCTGATCTGCGCGCTCCACCAGTTCGTGACGCGCTGGTTGCCGGCGTACGTCCAACCGACCGTCCAGCCGTTGACCGGGGCCGGGCCGGTGTTGGTCACCGTGACGCTGGCCGTGAAGCCGGTGCCCCACTGACTGTCCACCCGGTACGTGACGGTGCACGTCGCCGGGGGCGGGCTGGCCGCGAACGACACCCGGTGCAACTGGCCGGGCAGGTCGTTGGCCAGGTAGATCTCACCGTCGGCGTTCAGCCCCAGGGTGGTGGGCTGGATGGTCAGCTCGCCGAGCCTCCGGGTGGCGTAGCTGCCGTCGGCGTTGGGGCGGATGGCGAACGCGGTACCGGAGCAGTAGTCGGTCGCCAGGTAGGTGCCGGCGGCGATGTCGGCGTACTGGCTGCCCCGGTAGACGTGGCCGCCGATGACGGCACAGCCGTCCACCGAGGTCTGGTAGTGGTACACCGGATCGACGTACCGTGCGCCGGCCACGCAGCGGGCCGGGTTGAAGACCTGCGGTCCCTCCCGGCAGGACCAGCCGAGGTTGGCGCCACGCTGGTCCGCGCGCAGGTGGTTGATCTCCTCGTAGGTGCCCTGGCCCACGTCGGCGACCCAGAGTGACCCGTCGGCCGGGTCGAACGAGAACCGCCACGGGTTGCGCAGGCCGTACGCCCAGATCTCCGGCCGGGCCCCGGCGGTGCCGACGAACGGGTTGTCCGCCGGTACGCAGTACGGTCGGCCGTCGCAGCTGCGGGAGACGTCCAGCCGGACGATCTTGCCGAGCAGCGTGCCCAGGTTCTGCCCGGTGTTCAGTTGGTCGTCCGCGCCGCCGCCGTCACCGATGCTCCAGTAGAGGTGGCCGTCGGGGCCGAAGGCGAGCTGACCGCCGTTGTGGTTGCTGAACTCCGCGTGCGCCTGGCTGAGCAGCACCTCCTCACGTGCTGCCGGCACCGGGTGCTGTCCGGCGCTGTCCAGGACGAACCGGGACAGGGTGACCGCCCCGTCGGGCAGCGCCGTGTAGGCGACGTAGAGGGACCGGGTGGTGGCGAAGTTCGGTGAGGTCACGATGCCGAGCAGGCCGCGTTCGTTGCCGGAGGTGGACACCCGGGTGGTGAGGTCCAGCAGTGGGGTGGCCGCGAGTCCGGTGTCCTCGTGGTAGACCCGGACGGTGCCGGCCTTCTCGGTGACGAACAGCCGGTCGCTGCCGTCGTCCGGGGCGTGGATGGCGGTCGGCCGGCGCAGGCCGGAGGCGACCTGGGTGGTGCTGACGGTCAGCCGGTCCAGCGGCACCGCGGCCGGGCCGACCCCGCTCCGCCCGACCCCGGCGGCCGGCGCGGCCCGGTGGTCGGGGCCGGCCACCCCGTCGGCACCGGCCGGCGTGGAGGGGCCGGCCGGGGCGGAGCGGGCGGCTCCGCCGTCGAGGGTGGTGGGGGCGGACAGGGCGGGGGTGGGCGGCAGGAGCAGCCCGGCCGTCAGGACGAGTCCGGTGACGGTCGCCAGGGTGCTCCTACTGGCAGTAGGCATGTCGACTCCAATCTTCGGTCGAAGTCAATGTCCGGGTGGTTTCGGCGTTCATCTATGCGTATCCCGCCTGATGGAAGCGCTCCCAGGTGCGCGGTCCCGCACCCTGGAACCCGCTGCCCCGTTCCGGCGGGCTGAAGCCGACGGTGGCACGCCCTACCATGGCGCGGGTGGACAAGGTGCAGCTCCGCCGGCTACCCGTGACCGAACCGCCGATCCCGCCCGGCGGCGGGCGGATCCAGTCGGACGCGGGCGAACTGGCCCAGATCGCCAGCGGCCCCGACGCGTACCGGTTCGTCGCCTACCTGGAGCTGCGACCCGGCCGACCGCGCGGCAACCACTACCACACCCGCAAGACCGAGACCCTGTACGTCGTCAGCGGCCGGGTGCGCGCGGTCTTCCACGACCTGACGTCGGGGCGGCGCAGCGAGGCGGTGCTGGAACCGGGCCACCTGGTGACGATCCAGCCGCACTGCGCGCACGTCTTCCACGCCCTCGACCCGGCGCAGGCGGTCGAGCTGGCCGACGTCCCCTACGACCCGGCGGACACCCACCCGCACCAGGTCGGCGAGCGGGCCTAGCTAGCCCGCGTCGGACGCCGCCCCGTCGGAGCGTCCCCACCGGAGGGTGCCGTGACAGACCACGTCGCCGAGGATCTCCCGGTTGTCCCGCCACCGGTCCAGCCGGGCCCCGGCGACGCTGACGTCACCGTGGAACGAGGCACGACCGTCGGGGCCGCCGAGGCGGAACACGGTCCCCTCGAACGTGCTGTCGTCGAACCGGGTGGTGCCGTGGAACTGGGTGCCGGTGAAGTCCGCGTACCCGACGCGGCAGCCGGAGAGATCCAGGTCGAGCAGGGTCGCGCCGGACAACGGCAGGGTCGTGCCGGCCCAGTGCGGTGGACCGTCCGGGGCCGGCCGGAGCCGGTCGGTCAGCAGCCGCTGCGCGTCGCGCCGCAGCCCCACCTCCCGCTCCTGCCCGGCGGTACGGGGGCCGGCCAGCCGGAACGGCAGCGGCCGGCGCAGGTACCCGCACACCGCGTCCACCACGCGTTGCCGCAGGTCCGATCGGGTGTCGCCGAGTTCGCCGAGGATCCGTAGCCCGGCCGCGCGGACGTCGGGATCGGGGTCGGCGAGTTGGCCCGCGTACGGGGCGACGGAACCGTCCGGTGTGAGCGGAGCGCCGCTGTCGTCCGGTCCGGCGGTCGGCGTCCAGCCCAGCGGCCAGCACACCGGTTCGTCGTCGGCGGTACCGGACCACCGGGCCCCGGCCAGGTCCACGGTCGGCTGGTCGAGCATGGTCGGCCCGCCGAACCGGGCGTCCCGGAAGCAGGCGTCCGCCCCGAACCGGGCCTTGTGGAACCAGGCCGGCCCGGCGAACCGCGCCCGGCGGAACGACACCGGCCCGGCGAACCGGGCTCCGTCGCCGCCCTCGTGCCAGTCCTGGTAGTCGCCCATCACCACCGCCACCGGCCAGCCCGGATCGTCCTCGTTCGGTTCGTCCCACGCCACCGGCCGGACCTCCTCGATGGTGTCCCAGGCCGGATCGTCCTCCCACAGCTCGTCCTCGCCGCGCCCGAACCAGGCGATGCCCTGGAAGGTGGCACCGGTGAAGTCGGTCGGGCCCCGGAACCTGGCCCGCCCGAACGCGGCGTGCGCACCGAACCGGGCTCCGGTGAACCGGGCCGGGCCGTCGAAGAGGGCGCGGCTGAAGAGCGCGTCGCCGGTGAACCGGGTGCCGGCGAACGAGGTCGTCCCGGCGAACCGGGTGTCGGCGAAGCGTCCCTCGCCCAGCCGGCAGCCGCTGAGGTCGACGTCCACCAGGTACGCCCCGGACAGGTCGACGGTGACCTCGGCCGCCGGGGTGCCGGCCGGGCGCAGCAGCGCCGCGAGGGCGCGTACCGCCGTCCGTGCGTCGTCCCGCGTACCGGGACGGTCGTCCGGACCGGACCGGGCGCGCAGCCGGGCGCAGATCGTGTCGGTCGTGGGCTGCCGCAGGACGGGGTGCGACGTGGCCAGCTCCACCGCCTGCCGCAGCGCGCTCTCCCACGTCGCGCCGGTCGCCTCCGCCACCTGGCGGGCCACGTCCCGGTACGTCCCGGCGACCGTCTCCGGCACTGCCATCCGACCCCTCCGCTTCCCGACGGCCCTCCGGCCGGGCTGCCCGGACCGGGTGACGCGCAGGATAGCCGGCAGGCGGCTGCCCGGACCGGGGCGGCCCGGCGGACGGTCGGGAACCGCTGGTCAGTCCGCCGGTCCGGTGCTGCCGAACTGCCGCAGCTTGTCGGGGTTGACCACGAAGAAGAGCTGTTCGACGCCCCGGGTCGAGGCGTGCAGGGTGACCAGCGCCTGTGGCGTACCGTCCAGGTCGGTCACCAGCAGCGCCGGGCCGCCGTTCGCCTCGACCAGCCGGTACGTGGCGGTGTGCCAGTACTTGCGCCGGACGTTGTCCAGGAAGGTCGACACCCGGGCCACGCCGTGCAGGACCCGGCGTGCCGCGTGGACCCGGCCGCCGCCGTCGGAGCGGGCCGTCACGTCCTCGGCGAGCAGCTGTTCCAGCGCGGTCAGGTCGCCGTCGCGGGCCGCCCGCAGGAACGCCTCCACCAGCCGTCGCCGGTCGGCCGGCGACACCGGGGCGGAGCGGGCGGAGGCGAGGTGCCGCCGGGCCCGGCTGACCAGTTGGCGGGCGTTGTCCTCGCTGGTGTCGAGCACCTCCGCCACCTGCCGGTGGGGATAGTCGAACGCCTCGCGGAGCACGTACGCGGCCCGTTCCGTCGGACCGAGCTTCTCCAGCAGCACCAGCACCGCCAGGTCCACCGCCTCCGCCCGTTCCGCGCCGAGGGTCGGGTCGGCGGCGGTGTCCACCGGCTCGGGCAGCCACGGTCCGACGTACGTCTCCCGGGCCGCCCGCGCCGAGGTCGCCGCGTTGACGGCCAGCCGGGTGGTGACGGTGGTGAGGAA
The DNA here is from genome assembly GCF_028993575.1 of Micromonospora cathayae. Classification (NCBI taxonomy): domain Bacteria; kingdom Bacillati; phylum Actinomycetota; class Actinomycetes; order Micromonosporales; family Micromonosporaceae; genus Micromonospora; species Micromonospora cathayae. The sequence continues at coordinate 4,000,498 of NZ_CP118615.1, forward strand.
GGCCGCCGGGTTGCGTACCGCCTCCCGGTCGGTGCCCTGCCAGCGGAGCCAGGCGTCCTGCACCACGTCCTCGGCCGCGCCGACACCGCCCAGCATGCGGTACGCGATACCGAACAGTCGTGGCCGCAGGGCCTCGAACTCGGCCAGACCGGTGGTGGACGACGCCGCTGCCGGGGTCACCGGGTCACGCTGCATGCTCCCAACCTAGGCCCTGTGCCGGCGTCCCCGCCCCGACCGTCCGGGGTCTGGGCGCCCGCCCACCCGTCGAGGGTGGTGGACCCGGTCCGGGCGTCGTCGGCCGGCACCAGCGACCGTTCGGCCAGCACCGCGCCGAAGTACCGCGCCCCGGGGTCGGTGGTCACCGTCCGGTGGTCGCCGTTCCTGGCGAGCAACGTACGGCCCAGGTCGTCGAGGCGGAACCGCTCCGGGCCACCGACCTCCACGGTGTGCTCGGCCGGGGTGCCCACCGCGACGGCCGCCAGTTCCGCGGCCACGTCGTCGGCCGCGAGTGGCTGGATCAGCGCCGCCGGGAGACGTACCGTGTCGCCGTCCGTCGCGGCGTCGACGATGGTGGACAGGAACTCGAAGAACTGCGTCGCGCGGACGACCGTGTACGGGATGCCGGACGCGGCCACGAGTTCCTCCTGCCGGACCTTCGCCCGGAAGTACCCGTTGTCGCCGAGCCGGTCGACGCCGACGACGGAGAGCAGCACGTGGTGCCGTACCCCGGCGGCGAGTTCGGCGGTGGTCAGGTTGCGGCCGGACGTCTCGAAGAACCCGCGCGCGGCGGTGGCCTCGAACGAGGGGGAGTTGGACACGTCGACGACGACGTCCGCGCCGGCCAGCGCGGTGTCCAGCCCCGCCCCGGTCAGGGTGTCCACCCCGGTGCTGGGCGAGGCGGCCACCACCTCGTGTCCCCGCCCGGCGAGGAGGGCCACGAGCCTGGTGCCGATGAGTCCACTGCCGCCGATGACGACGATCCGCATGGTGGTACCTCTCTCCGTGATCTGGCCGTCGGTGGGACGACGGCCCGGATGGTGCTCTCGGCAGGTACGACCGGTCGGGGCGGTGATCCGTGACAGGTGGGCGGGTGACGTGCGTCTCGTCGCGGACGGCATCCGGTACGGCGGTGTGCGCCGTCCCGCTCCGACCGCCGGGCTGGGGCGGACGGCCGGAGCGGGACGACCGGTCACCGGGTCACTGGCAGACCCGGCCGACACCGACCCCGGCGGACACCGTCGCCGGCACGGTGGCCGGCGGGTCCACCGTGTACGGGTAGTAGGTGCGCGGCTCGACCACCGTGCCGGCGGTTTCCGGGGCGCCCGAGCCGACGTACAGGTTGTCGCGTTCCACCACCCGGCCCGGGGCGCTGTCGGCGTACCCGACGTGGATCGGATGGGCCACGTTCTCGAAGTAGTTGCCCTCGACCATCAGCCCGGCGTTCTCGGTCGAGGCGATGCCGTAGAGGGCGTTGTTCCGGTAGTAGTTGTTGTAGACGTGCACCGGGTCGGCGAACCGGACCCGGGGGTGGCGCTGGTCCGTACCGTCGAAGAAGTTGTGGTGGTAGGTGACCCGCAGCTTGCCGATGTCGGCCGGGTAGTTGTCCGAGTGGCCGACCAGCGACGCCTTGCTGTGCTGGTGGAACCGGTTCCAGGAGACGGTGACGAAGTCCGACTCCCGTTTGATGTCGAGCAGGCCGTCGTAGCCGTCGGACAGGTCGTTGTGGTCGATCCAGACGTGGTGGGCCTTGTTGGTGACGCTGATCGAGTCGTCCTCGGCGTCGGTGAACCGGATGTTCCGGATGATCACGTTGTTGCCGGGTCGGGTGGTGGAGCCGAGCTGGAGCCCGCCGCCGGTGATCTCGGCGGTGCTGCCGACGCCGATGATGCTCTTGTTGGCGACCACGGTGATCATGTCGCTGACCTGGATCCGGCCGGCCACCCGGATGATCATCGGGTCCTTCGAGCCGGCGGCGCTGGCCAGCGCCGTGGCGGTGGTGACGGTGACGGTCTGACCGCCCGCGCCGCCGGTGGTGCCGGGCTGGCCGAGGGCGTCGACCGAGGCGAAGCCGGTCGGCGCGTCGGTGCAGGAGACGACCGGCGCGGTGGTCGCCACCGGGTCCGCGGCCGCCGCGCCGCCGCCCAGCGGGACGGCCAGGACCCCGGCCAGGACGAGTGCGGTACGGCGGTGCGGCCGCCGGCCGGCGGTTGTGGCCGGGCGGGGGAGAGGGGTGAGGGTCATCGGATGCTCTGCTTTCCGGGCGCGCGGAACCGTCGCGGGGGCGCGCCGCCGCTGGTGGTGGGCAGGACGCAGGTGTCAGCCCCGACCCGTGCCGACCGTCTCCGCCGTACAGGGGGACGGGGCGGAAAGGCAGGATCGGCGGGGCCGGGAGCTGGTATCGGAAAGCGCTTTCCTGACCTGCACGATACGGACCGAACACCTCGAACGTCAACGCTTGTCGATGCCGTCGGCTGCTGGGCGAACTCTGCGGCACCTCTCATCGTTCTCTCATCGCCCTCGGGTGGCACCCCCAGCCGTGGTTGATCTGCTCGGGGTGTGCGATGGCTGAGAGACCGGCGGCGACTGGCCGCCCTGGTGACGATCCTGGTGGTGACGGCGCTGTCCGTCGCGGTCGCCGCCGACCGGTGGGTGGCCCGGACGGCGGCGGAGCGGCTGGCCGGGCGACTGGCCTGCCTGGCGGACCTCGACCGACCGCCCCGGGTGCGGGTGCAGGGCTTCCCGGTACTGCCCGACCTGCTCGCCGGGCGGGTGGGCCGGCTGAGCGTCCAGGCACGTGACGTGCGGCGCGGCGAACTGCGGGCCGCCCTGGTGGAGGCCACCCTCTCCGACGTGCGGCTCCCCGACGACCAGCCGACCCGGGTCGGCGGACTGACCGTGGCGGTGCGGGTCGGTTTCGACGCGCTGCCCGCCGAGGTGGCCGGCCGTCCGGTGCGCTACCGGGCGGCGGACGGCCTGCTCGCCATCGAGACCACCGCTCCGCTGGCCGGACAGCAGCTCCCGGTCACCGTGCTCGCCCGGCCCGCCGTCGACGCCGGCGCCCTCACCGTCACCCCCACCGAGATCGAGGTGATGGGGATGCGCCGCACCGCCGGAAGCCGGATCGTGGACCGGATCACCGGGGGCCGCGACCTCTCCCGTCCCCTGCCCGACCTGCCGACCGGCCTGGCCTGGCAGGCCGTCGAGGTCGTCGACGACGGTCTGCGGCTACGGCTGGCCGGACACGACCTGACCATGAGCGGGGCCGGCGACGGCCACCGCGGCGGCACCTGTGGAGGATCCTGATGCACGCCCGACCCGACAGCCGGATACACCGGACCCTGGCCCGGCTGGGCGGTTGGTGCGTCCGGCGACCCTGGCGGGTGCTGCTCGCCTGGCTGGTCCTGGCGGTGGCGCTGGTCGGCGCGGTCGCCGCCTTCGGCCGGCCGGTCGACAACGACGTCGCCCTGCCCGGCAGCGACGCCCAGGTCGCCCGGGACCTGAGCGAACGGGACGGCGGTGGGACGGGCAGCACCGGGCAGGTGGTGGTGCACGTCGACTCCGGTCGGCTGGACGAGCCGGCCCGGCAGGCGGCACTGGACCGGGCCGCCGACGCCATCGCCGCGGTGCCGCACGTGACCCGGGTCGACGGGGTGGACGCCCGGACCGGCAGTCTCAGCGCCGACGGCCGGACCGGGTACCTCACCGTCCGGCTCGACCTGCGGCAGCGTGACGTGGACAAGACGCTGAGCCGGGCCGTCACCGACGCGGCCGAACCGGCCCGCGCGGCGGGCGTCGAGACGGTGCCCGGCGGGGCGTTCGCCGTGGCGGCGGAACGGGGCGGCACCCACACCTCGGAACTGCTCGGTCTGGCGGTCGCCGCCGTCGTACTGGTCCTCGCCTTCGGTGGCCTGGTGGCGGCGGCGGTGCCGCTGGTCACCGCCCTGTTCACCCTGGTCTGCGCGCTCAGCGCGGTCGGCCTGGCCGGACACCTGGTGGCCGTGCCGGCGGTGGCCGGCAACCTCGCCACGATGATCGGCCTCGGGGTCGGCATCGACTACGCGCTGTTCCTGATCACCCGGTACCGGGCGCTGCGGGCCGCCGGCACACCCGCACCGGTGGCCCTGGTGGAGAGCATGACCAGCGCGGGCGCGGCGGTGGTCTTCGCCGGCGGCACCGTGGTCATCGCCCTCGGCGGGCTCGCCGTGGCCGGGGTGCCCATCCTCGGCACCCTGGGCTGGACCGCCGGCCTGGTGGTGGTGGTCGCGGTGCTCGGCGCGGTCACCCTGCTGCCGGCGCTGCTCGCGGTGCTCGGCCCCCGGATCGACCGGCTGCGGCTCCGCCGCCCGCCCACCCCGCCTGACCACGCCGACCCGCTGCCCACCCCGGTCGGCCCGCCGGCCTGCTCCGGCCCGGTCACGCCGGTCGGCCCGCCGGCCACGACCGGCCCGGCCACCGCGGTCGGCCCAGCGGCCTCGTCCGGCCCGGCCACTACGGTCGGTCCGGCGGCCTCCTCTGGCCCGGCGGCCACCCCCGGCCCGCTGCCCGCCGGGCGGGCCTCCGGCTGGGCCCGGCAGGCCGACCGGGTGACCCGCCACCCGTGGCGCTGGGCGGTACTCGCCACCGTGCTCCTCGCGGTGCTCGCCGCCCCGGCCACCACCCTCACCCTCGGCCAGCTGGACGCCGGCGACAACCCGCCCGGCAGCGCCACCCGGACCAGCCACGACCTGCTCGCGGCCGGTTTCGGGCCGGGTGTCAACGGCCCGCTGACGGTGGTCGCGGCGCTCGAACCGGCGGCCACCGCCGACACCGACCCCCGACTCGGCCGGTTGGTGGAACAGTTGCGGGCCGCCCCCGACGTCGACTCCGTCGGGCCGCCGCGCCTGGCCGACGGCGGGCGGGTGGTGACCGTGAGCGTCCAGCCCCGGACGGCCCCGAGCGACCCGGCCACCGCCGGGCTGGTCCACACGCTGCGGGAGGTACGCGTCGACGGGGTCGAGGTGCACGTCGGTGGGGCCACCGCCACCCGCGTCGACCTGGCCGACCGGGTCCGGGACCGGATGCCCTGGGTGATCGGCGTGGTGGTGGGGCTCTCCACCGTCCTGCTGTACGTCGCGTTCCGCGCCCCGGTCGTCGCGGTGAAGGCCGCCGTGATGAACCTCGTCTCGATCGGCGCGGCGTACGGGGTGCTGACCGCCGTCTTCGCCTGGGGATGGGGGGTGGAGCTGACCGGACTGTCCGGCCCGGTGCCGGTGGAGAGCTACCTGCCGATGATGCTGTTCGCCCTGCTCTTCGGGCTGTCCATGGACTACGAGGTGTTCCTGCTGACCGCGGTGCAGGAGGCGTGGCGGGCCACCGGCGACAACCGGACCGCGGTCCGGCTGGGGCTGGCGGACACCGGGCGGGTGATCACCTCGGCGGCGCTGATCATGGTGACGGTCTTCGCCAGCTTCGTGCTGCACACCGACCCGGTGATCAAGATGTTCGGGCTCGGCATGGCGGTGGCGGTGGCCGTGGACGCCACCGTGGTCCGGGGACTGCTGGTGCCGGCCACCATGGCGCTGCTCGGCCGGGCCAACTGGTGGCACCCCCGCCGTCGCCGCCGGGTCGAGCGGGACCGGACCCCGGTGGGCGTCACCGGGACCTGACCGGCCGCCCGGACCCGCCCGCCCGGGTCGAGGGGGACCGGCGGCCGGGCCCGTCCGCCGGGATCGAGGGGGACCGACGGACGGGCCCGTCCGTCGGGGTCGAGGAGAGGACCTGACGGACGGGCCGGCCGCCGGGATCGAGGGGCGAACCGACGGGCCGGCGGCGGCGTCCACCGGACTCTCATCCAACTCCCAGCCGACCGTGGTCTGATCGGGGGCGAGATGAACACCGCCGTCCGGGTGCTGGTCGTGGACGACCAGCCCAACATCGTCGACATGCTCGCCACGGTGCTCCGGTTCCACGGCTTCGACGTGGTCACCGCGGGCACCGCCGCCGAGGCGTTGCGCCGCGCCGCCGAGAGCCGGCCGCACCTGGTCGTCCTGGACGTGCTGCTGCCCGACGGGGACGGGTTCGAGGTGTGCCGGGCCCTGCGGGCCGCCGGCCACGAGGTCGGCATCGTCTTCCTCACCGCCCGCGACGCCCCGCGCGACCGGGTCGCCGGCCTGACCTACGGCGGGGACGACTACGTCACCAAGCCGTTCTCGGTGGAGGAACTCCTCGCCCGGGTCCGGGCGGTGCTGCGCCGGATCGGCACCGCCGCCGGCCCCACCGCGGCCGGTGTGCTGCGCTACGCCGACCTGGAACTGGACGAGGAGACCTGCGAGGTGCGCCGGGCCGGGCACCTGCTGGCGTTCTCCCCGACCGAGTACAAGCTGCTGCGCCACCTGATGCTCAACCCCGGACGGGTGCTGTCCCGCGCCCAGATCCTCGACGCGGTCTGGCGGTACGACTTCGACGGCGTCTCCAACGTCGTCGACACGTACGTCGGGTATCTGCGCCGTAAGCTCGACCCGCTGGGGCCGCCGCTGATCGAGACCCGGCGGGGCTTCGGCTACGTCCTGCGGGCACCGGAGTGACCGGCGGCCACCGGCCGGCCACCCGCCCCGGAACAGCCCGGTGAACCGGTTGCCGCTGCGCCGTGGCCTGCTGCTCGGCCTGGTCGGTCTGACCGCGCTCGCACTGCTCTCCGCCGGTCTGGTCAGCGCGCTCGCGCTGCGGTCGTACCTGATCCACCGCACCGACGACCAGCTCCGCTCGGCCGCCGCCGTGGTCACCTCGCGGGTCGGCCTGCTCGCCGGCCACCCCGGCGGCGCGGTCCGGGCGGCGGTCGCCCCCTCCGACTACCTGCTGGAGGTCCGGCATCCGGACGGCACCCTCACCCGGATCTCGGCCACCCCGCCACCGGCCACCCCGCTGATCGAGCAGCTGGCGGCACCGACCACCGGCGGGGTCTCCGCCCCGGTCGACCTGGCCGGACAGTGGCGAGCGGTGACCGTACGCGCCGACGACACGGTGGTGCTCATCGCGCTGCCGCTGGCCCCGGTCCGGCAGACCGTGCAGCGGCTCGTCCTGGTCGAACTGGTCGGCGGTACGGCGGTGCTGCTCCTGCTGGCGGCCGGCGCGCGGCTGCTGCTGGTCCGGGGACTGCGACCACTGGACCGGATCACCGCGACCGCCACCGCCATCGCCGACGGCGACCTCCAGCGGCAGGTGCCGCTGCACGGCGTCCGGGTCGGCGACCCGCGTACCGAGGTGGACCGGTTGACCCTCGCCGTGCACGGCATGCTCACCGGGTTGCAGACCGCCATCGCCGCCCGTACCCGCTCCGAGCAGCGGCTGCGGGACTTCGCCGCGGACGCCTCACACGAGCTGCGGACCCCGTTGACCTCGATCCGCGGCTACCTGCAGATCCTGCGGCACGACATGATCGAGCCGGACCGTCGGGCGGAGGTGCTGGCCCGTAGCGAGGACGAGGCGGTCCGGATGGGGCGGATCCTCGACGACCTGTTCTACCTGGCCCGGCTGGACGCCGAACCGCAACTGCGGCGGGACCGGGTCGACCTGGCGGTGCTGGCCCGGGACTCGCTGGCGGACCTGCTCGCGGTGCAGCCGGGCCGCCCGGCGACCCTGCGTGTCCCCGCCGCCGCGCCGGTCACCGGCGACGAGCACGCCCTACGCCAGGTGTTGGCGAACCTGTTGGCGAACGTCCGTACCCACACCCCGCCCGACGCCACGGTCACCGTCGAGGTGGTCGGTGCCGCCGAGGGGGTCCGGGTGCGGGTCACCGACACCGGTCCGGGCCTCCCGGCGGCCCTGGCCGCGCGGGCGTTCGACCGGTTCGCCCAGGGGGAACCGGGACGGGGCGGCGGCAGCGGTCTGGGCCTGGCGATCGTGGCCGGCATCGTGGCGGCGCACGGCGGCGAGGTGGGCCTGACCGTCCCGCCCGTCGGCGGCACCACCGTCTGGTTCACCCTCCCGCCCGCCGACGACTGACGAGGGTGCCCCGGCTACTCCGGCGGCGGTGGGAAGGCCAGGGCGAGGGTCAGTTCGAGCACACTGGCCGGGTCGGTGAGGCGGTCGCCGTACAGCTCCCGCAACCGGCCCATCCGGTACCGCACGGTCTGGGGATGGACGAACAGGTCGGCCGCCACGTCGTCCCGGCGGCCGTGGTGCAGCAGCCAGGACCGCAGCGTGTCGGCGAGCCGGGCGGCGCTGGCCGCCGGGAGCGCCGACAGCGGCTCCAGCGCGCGGGCGCGCAGGTCGGTGAGCCCCTCCGGGTCGGTGCCGAGGATCAGTTCGGCCAGGTGTTCCTCGGTGTCCAGCGGCGCGCCGTCGGCCGGTTCGGTGATGCCGAGGGCCAGCGCCCGGCTGGCCCGCCGGAACGACACGGCGACCCGGGTCCAGGGGCGGGCCGGTCCGAGCACCGCGCGGCGTCCGTGCAGTACCCGGGCGAGCTGCCGACGCCGGGTCCCGTGCATGTCCGGTACGAGCAGCACGGCGGTCTCCTCGTCCGGTTCCGTCCCGGGCAGGTCCTCGCTGGCCTCCAGGGTCTGCGCGCTGAGCAGGACCAGCGGGGCGCGGAGATTGGCCCGGGGCAGCAGGACGGCGGTCAGGGTCTGCGGCGGTGGCCAGTCCGCACGCTGGGCGCTGGCCAGCAGCACCTCCTCGGGCTCGGCGGCGAGCAGGTGCTGGGTGAGCCGTTCCAGGTTGCGCCGTCGGGCCCGTCCGGCGCTGGCCAGTTCGTCGGCGTGCCCGGCCACGCTGGCGGCGGAAAGCTCGTCGATGTACGCGAAGAGCAGTTCGGCGAACTCGGCGACGGTGGCGGCGGAGAGCCCGCTGCGTACCGTGGTGGTGGACATCTCCCGCCAGGCCACCCGGGCCCCGATCCGGTACGCGGCGAGCAGCGCGTCCATGCTCCGCCCGGAGCGGGCCTCCCCGCTGCCGAGCGCGTAGGCGGCCTCCAGCGCCGGGGTGAGCGGGGTGCTCGGGTCGGTGCCCTGGGCGTGCTCCAGCAGGTTGAGGAAGGTGCCCAGGGCGATCTGCACGGCGTTGGAGATCTTGTCGCGCATCTGCCCGGTGAGGGTGCCCGAGTAGCTGGGCACCTCGGCGGTGATCGCGGTGACCGTCCGCTCGGCGATCATCGGCAGCCGGGCCTGCAACGCCCGGGCCACCTGCTCGTCCAGGGCGAGTCGGGCCGCCTCGCGGGTGGCGCGGGAGCTCTCCGCCATCGGTTGTTCTCTCCGCACAAGAAGGGGGTGGTCTTTCACCTCGGCCAGCCAAGATTTTATTCGTACGGGGCGGTCACCATGGTGACATGACCACCACCGTCCCGCACCCGTCCACCCGGGTGCCGCTCCGGGACCGGCTCCTGCGGCTCGCCGGGGCGGTCACCACCCCGCTCCTGCCGGACGACTACCTCGACCTCGTCGCCCCGCTGCGGGCCGGGGCGGACCTGCGCGGCCGGATCGTCGCCGTCCGTCCGGAGACCCGCGACGCCGCGACCCTGGTGATCCGGCCGGGCCGGGACTGGCGCGGACACACCCCCGGGCAGTACGTCCGCCTCGGCGTGGACGTCGACGGGGTCCGCCAGTGGCGCGCCTACTCCCTCACCTCCCCGCCCCGACCCGGAAACCAGCAGCTCACCGTCACCGTCAAGGCCATCCCGGACGGGAAGGTGAGCAACCACCTCGTCCGTCGGGTACGCCCCGGCACCATCGTGCAGCTCGACCAGGCGCAGGGGGACTTCGTCCTCCCGGCGACCGTGCCGGACCGGGTCCTGTTCGTCACCGCCGGCAGCGGCATCACCCCGGTCGTCGGGATGCTCCGCTCCGGCGCGCTGGCCGGGGCCGACGTCGTGGTGGCGCACTCCGCGCCCGGCCCGGACGACGTGATCTTCGGTACCGAGCTGCGTGACCTCGCCGCCCGGGGCGCCGTCCGGCTGGTCGAACGGCACACCGACACCGACGGGCTGCTCGACCCGGCCGCCCTCGGCACCCTCGTGCCGGACCACCTCGACCGGCAGACCTGGGCCTGCGGCCCGATCGGTCTGCTCGACGCCCTGGAGGCGCACTGGGCCGCCGGCGGGGTCGCCGACCGGCTGCACACCGAGCGGTTCCGGCCGACCGTGATCGCGCCCGGCGAGGGCGGCGAGGTCACCTTCACCCGTACCGGGACCACCGTGTCCGCCGACGGCGCGACCGCGCTGCTCGACGCGGGGGAGGACGCCGGTGTGCTGATGCCCTCCGGTTGCCGGATGGGCATCTGCTTCGGCTGCGTGGTGCCGCTGCGCCAGGGCGCGGTACGTGACCTGCGGACCGGCGAGACGACCACCGCGCTGCCCGGCGACGGCGTACTCATCCAGACCTGCGTGTCGGCGGCGGCCGGCCCCTGCGACATCGACCTGTGACGGGAGTTGCGGACATGACCGTGATCCAGAGGAAGCCGCACAACCCGATCGCGCACCTGAGCGCGGCCGACATCGAGGCGCTCGCCGCCGAACTGGACGCGATCCGGGACCGGGTGATCGCCAGCCGCGGCGAACGGGACGCCGCGTACATCCGCCGGGTCATCGGCACCCAGCGCAAGCTGGAACTGGGCAGCCGGGTGGTGCTGCTGTTCTCGCTCTTCCCGCCGGCCTGGGTGGTGGGGACCGCCGGGCTGGCGGTGGCGAAGATCCTGGAGAACATGGAGATCGGGCACAACGTCCTGCACGGCCAGTGGGACTGGATGCGCGACCCGAAGATCCACTCCACCACCTGGGAGTGGGACCACGTCTCCCCGGCCGAGCAGTGGAAACAGTCCCACAACGAGCTGCACCACAAGTACACCAACGTGGTCGGCCGGGACAACGACCTCGGCTACGGCATCATGCGGGTCGACGAGGACCAGCCCTGGCACCCGATGCACCTCGGCCAGCCGCTGTGGAACCTGCTCAACGCCTGCTTCTTCGAGTACGGCATCGCCGCGTACGACCTGGAGCTGGGCCGGCACCTGAAGGAGAAGACCACGAAGGACCGGGTCTTCCGCACCCGGCTGCGGGCCGTCGGGCGGAAGATCCGCCGCCAGGTGCTCAAGGACTACGTGGTGCACCCGCTGCTGTCCGGACCGTCGTTCCTCAGCACTCTCGCGGCCACCTTCACCGCGAACCTGGTCCGCAACGTGTGGAGCCACTCGGTGATCATGTGCGGGCACTTCCCGAACGGGGTGGAGACCTTCGAGAAGACCTCCATCGAGGGGGAGACCAAGGGCGAGTGGTACCTGCGGCAGATGCTCGGCTCCGCCAACATCAGCGGTGGCCGGCTGCTGCACCTGATGGCCGGGAACCTCTCCCACCAGATCGAGCACCACCTTTTCCCCGACCTGCCGAGCAACCGCTACCAGGAGATCGCCCCCGACGTGCGGAAGATCTTCGACCGGTACGGGCTGTCGTACACCACCGGTTCGCTGCCCCGGCAGGTGGCGTCCGCCTGGTGGAAGGTGATCCGGCTGTCCCTGCCGAACCGGTCCGCCGTCCGCCGGCCGGTGGACGACCGCCCGCTGGACGACCGGCCGGCGGCGATGTCCGAGCCCTCGCTGGTGGGCTGACCGGCCGGGGCGGATGCTCGCCCGCACCGGTCCGGTCTCCGGGGCCCGGTCCGGACCGGGCGGTCGCCACCGCTCCGTCGACCTCGCTGGACGACGTCCGCGCCGGGGCTGGTCGCTGCCGACCCGCGTGCCGGTCAGCCGACCGCGACGAGGGAGCGGTGGTGCTTCGGGTTCTCGATCTCGTCGATCAGAGCGACGGCGAGGTCGGCGTACGAGAAGGCCGGGGCGCCCTGCTCCGAGGGCAGCACCTGGGCGCCCCCGGTGCGGTAGCGGCCGGTGCGCTCGGCCTCGTGGTCGAGGACGGCCGGCGGCGGGGCGAGGACCACCCAGTCGACGGTGGTGTCGGCGTTGCGCAGGACCTCCAGCTCGGCGACGTGGCCGAGGGAGAAGATCCGGCCCTCCGCCGGGAAGTTCGGCGTGTCGTGAACCATCACACCCGGCGCGACCTCCAGGTTGGTCCCGATCCCGACGACCACCAGCCGGCCGACGCCGGCCTGGCCCAGCCCCTCGACCAGCGCGCGGGCGGCGCGGCTGAAGTACTCGTCGACCGGCAGGCCCGACTGGTAGGCGGCCTGCACGGCGGCGTCGTGGCCGGCGGCGACGGCGGCCACGCTGTCGGCATCGGTCACGTCGCCCCGGACGACCGTCACCTGGTCGCCGGCCAGCGCGGCGTACGTGGCGGTGTCCCGGACGACCGCGGTCACCTGGTGGCCGCGCGAGACGGCCTCGGCGACCACCCGACGACCAGCCCTGCCACCGGCACCGAAGACGACGATCCTGCTCACCGTGGATACTCCGTTCGCCATGACCGGGAACCGTCCCCGGCCGATGGGCCGAACGCTAGCCGGCGACACCCTGGTTCCCGCAACGGTAGTTACGTAGGCTGGAGAGAGTGAGCGAGCCACTTGACCCGGCCATGTTCGCGGAGTGTGTGGATGGCCCGTCACCGGTCCGTGTCGGCGACAAATGGACCGGCAAGATCCTGGCCTGCCTGAAAACCGGGCGCCGCCGCTTCTCGGAACTGCAGGTGCCGTTACCGGGCATCACGCCGAAGGTGCTCACCGAATCGCTGCGCGCGATGGAACGTGACGGGATGGTCACGCGTACCGCCTACCCGGAGGTGCCGCCCCGGGTGGAGTACGAACTCACGCCACTGGGACATGCCCTGCTGGAGCTCATGAGCACCTGCTGCGACTGGACCGCCGCCCACCTCGACGAGCTGCGGGACGCCCGCCGGGCGTACGAGCAGCGCTCCACCCGGGGGTCCGCGGCGTAGTCCGCGGAGATCCGGGCCGCCGTCCCAGCTCCGTGGGGCGTCGATCGTGGACCGGTCTCCGTCGGTGTCGGTCGCGGAGCCCACCTCCGTCAGCGTCGACCCTCGGCCCGGCGGGCCGGCGTGACCCGCGGTCGGGGGCGGCGGGACGGTGCGACGGCCGGCTGAGCCGGCGTCACCCCCGGCGGATCGCCTGGAGGTCGATCCGCCGGGTGTCGTACCAGTTCCGGCTGAACAACACGATCCGGTCGGCCCGGGTGGCCGGGAAGTGCCGCTGTTCGAGCAGGAGCACCGGGACGTCGGGCGCGACGTCCAGGCGGTCGCGCAGGTCCGGGTCGGGAAGCACCGGCACGAAGCGGGCGACCGCCTGCCGGACCGGCAGCCCGAGGTCGGCGAGGACGTCGTAGAGCGAGTCCCGGGTGCCGAAGCCGTCGAGCGCGGTGGGGTCCGGCAGCAGGTCCGCCGGAATCCACTCGGCGCAGTGCACCACGGGAACGCCGTCGGCGGTCCGGGTACGGCTGATGTGCACGACCGGATCGCCCGGGTCGATCCGCAGGTCCCCGGCGAGTGACCGGTCCGCGACGACGTGCCGCACCCGCAGCCCGGTGGTGCCCGGCCGGCGGCCGAGCAGCGCGATGCCGCGCCCGGTGCCGACCAGCCGCTCCAGGCCGTCGGCCGGATGGGGGGTCGTCGCGACGAACGTGCCGACGCCCCGCCGGCGCACCAGCAGGAGATCCGCGATCAGTTCGGCGACGGCCGCGCGCAGGGTCGGCCGGCTCACCCCCAGCCGCCGGGCCAGTTCCGGCTCCGCGGGGAGCTGTTGGCCGGGCGCGAAGACTCCGCTGTGGATCAGCTCCCGGAGGCGGGTCGCGGCGCGGTCCCCGAGCGTCTGGGCTTCGGTGTCGAGTCGTATCGACCAGTTGGTCTCCATGACGCCTCCTGGATGTCAGACGTGTGGCGGCAGCTGGTGCCGCGACCGGACGCGGCAGCCGGCGCGGCTGACCTGCCGGCGCCGGGCGGCCCACGGTGGTCGGCACGACGTCGGGCCGGCCACCGGCCTGGTGCCGGTCCCGCCCGGTACCACCCACCATCATGGACGGTCGGGGTCGACACCCCGGCCGGCCCGGCGGGTGTCCGGGCCGGGACGACCCGTCGTCGCGCCGCGGGCTAGGTGACCGTGGTCCGGTACGGCCGGGGGCGGCCGGCGTGCCGGGGGAACTGCGGGACCGGTGACGGTGTGCGCCCGTCGTCGACCGTCACCGCCGGCCCGGTGACGTGCCGGTGCCAGCCCAGCGGGGTGCGGCCGACCCGGAAACCGGGCGGTACCCCGGCGACCGTCGTCGGTTCGAGGCGAGCCGTCATCGCGCAGTCCTCCCGTGGCCTGCCGTGGTGCGTCGGAGATATTCGCGCCAATCGGTATTCTCGCCCCTACCGTCGGTACGCGCAGCCCCCGGGTGGGGGTCGTCGCCCGCGGATCCGATCGGGCAGAATGCGGCATGGACCCCGATGTGCGGCACTACCTCCGGCAACTGGTCGACGTCGCCCGTGACGTCCTCGGCGGCAACCTCGTCGGCGGATACGCGGCCGGTTCGGTCGCACTGGACGCGTACCAGCCGGGGCGCAGCGACATCGACGTGGCGCTGCTCTGCGCGCAGGCCCCGGGGTCGGCCCGGGGCCGGGAGTTGGTGGCGAGGCTGCGGCACGAGGCCCTGCCCTGCCCGGCGCGTGGTCTCGAACTCGTCCTCTACCGCACGGCGGTGGCCCGGTCCGGCACCCCGGAGCCCGGCTTCGACCTCGAACTGAACACCGGGCCGGGGCTGCCCTTCCGGGCCAGTGTGGCCGGCCACGACCGGCCGGCCGCCGACGGGCTGTTCTGGTACGGCCTGGACCGCAGCATCCTGCACCAGCACGGGCAGACCCTGTTCGGGCCACCCGCCGCCGAGGCGTTCACCGATCCGGCTCCGGCGGACCTGCGTCGGCTGCTGGTCGACGCGCTCCGGTGGTGGCTGGCCCGGCCGCAGCCGGACGGCACCGGTCCCGCGCCGGGCGCCGGGGACGCGGTGCTCGGCGCCTGCCGGTCGCTGGTGCGGTTCCGGGACGGCGAGTGGCTGCCGAAGGTCGGGGCCGGCCGGCGGTTGCTGCGTACCGGCTGGCCGGCCGAGGTGATCGAGCGGTCCATCGCGGCCCGGAGCGGGGGCACGCCGCCCGACGGCGCGCAGGCCCGTGCCTTCCAGCGCCGGGTCCTGGCGGAGATCGGTGGACCCGGCGGCCGGTCGGGCGACGACGACCCGGCCGGCCCCGGACCCTATGCTGTGCCGTCGTGAGCACCGACGATCGACCGGCTGCGTCCACGCCGGAGGAGCCCGCCGGACTCGGCGCGTTGCGGGCCTGGTGGCGGCTGCCGAAGCAGACCCGCCGGGAGGTACTGGCGCTCAGCCGGTCCGGTCGGCGGCATTCCGATCCGATGGTCGCCTGGGCGGCGTGGCGGTGGGCGCAGACGGTGCTGCCCGTCGGGGCTCCGGAGCCGGGTCGGATCCGCAACATCGCCAGTGGAGCCGGGTTCTTCGCGCTGATCGCGGTCGAGCTGTTCCTCGGCGGCGACCCGACTGATCCCCCGAAGCCGCACTGGCTGGACCGGCGCCGGGCCCGGCCGATCCTGCGCCTGGGGCCGCCGCTGTCGTAGCCGTTCCCGGCCCCGGAGCGGCCGGGGGCCGGCCCGGCCGGGCGACGACGGTCCCCGGCCGGGCCGGGGCGTCATCCGCCCGGCCGGGTCCGGTCCGGGTCGGTCCCGGCGGCGGCCGGGGTGGTGGCGGCCGGGGTGGCAGCGAGACTCCACAGGATCGAGGCGGCCAGGGTCACCACGATGACGCCGAGGGTGACCGGGATGGGCAGCTTGCCGACCGGGGTCTCGGAGAGGATCAGCTTGATCCCGGCGAAGGCGAGCAGGACGGCCAGCCCGTAGTGCAGCTTGGTGAACCGGCGCAGCAGACCGGCCAGGCAGAAGTACAGGCTGCGCAGGCCGAGCACGGCGAAGGCGTTGGCGGTCCAGACGATGAACGTGCTGGTGGTGATGGCCAGGACGGCGGCGACCGAGTCGATCGCGAAGATCAGGTCGGTGGCCTCCACGGCGATCAGGACGACGAAGAGCAGGGTGGCCGTCCGCCGGCCGTCGATCCGGGTGAAGAACCGGTCGCCGTGGTACCGGGCGTCGGTGCGGACGACCCGGCGGACCGCCCGGACCACGAGGTTGCGGTCCGGGTCGATCTCCTGGTCGTGCTTGAAGGCCATCTTCCAGCCGGTCCAGACGAGGAACGCGCCGAAGAGGTAGGCGGTCCAGAAGAACGTCTCCAGCAGTTCCGCGCCGACGAAGATGAACACCAGCCGGAACAGCAGCGCCCCGACCACGCCCCAGAAGAGCACCTTGTGCTGGTAGGCGGCGGGCACCGCGAAGTACGTGAAGATCAGGGCGAAGACGAAGACGTTGTCGACCGACAGCGCCTTCTCGATCAGGTAGCCGGCGTAGTAGGTGCCGGCGGCCTCCCCTCCCTGCCAGGCCCAGAGCAGCAGGCCGAAGGCCAGGCCGGCGGCGATCCAGACCCCCGACCAGACGGCGGCCTCGCGGAAGCCGATGACGTGGTTGTCGCGGTGCAGGAACAGGTCCACGGCGAGCATCGCCGCGATGGCCAGGGTGAGGGCCAGCCAGGCCCACCAGGGTACGGACACGGACACGGTGCGGACTCCCTCCGACCGGGCCGGCGCGGTGGCCGGCGTACGGGTCGAAGGTCTCCCCGGACCGCCGCTGCGGCGGCCCGCGTGGCCGGGACCCGGGTGGGTCCGTACTGACGGCGACGCGTCCGGTGGCGGGTACTCCCCCTCGAATTACGACTGATTATTCACGAAGCAGGGTTCATGTGTCTAGTGGTGGTCGGTCAGTGTTGCCGGGTCAGCACCCGACGGCTCTTGACCACCGCGAGCACGAACACCGCGAGTAGGGCCACCGCGCCGATGATCATCAGCCAGCGCGCGGCTTCGAGCAGCAGTCCGAGCAGGATCAGCGCGGCGGCGATGACCCCGACGACGACGAGCAGTGTCCGCATGGCTGGCCTCCTGATGTCTGCGCGGACGGCACGGTCGGCGGTGACTTCCCCGGCGGCGGTCCGGTATGCCCACCGAGTACGGCGACGGGCCGGCCCCTGGTGGTGGGGGCCGGCCCGTGGTGGGTTGGTGTTCGGGGTCAGCTGGTGGAGTAGCCGCGGGTGGCGATCCAGTCGGCGAGGTTGTCGGTGGTGATCCAGTAGGAGGCTTGGTTGGGGTTGGCGGAGTCGGCGATCTTGACGGTGTGGCCGTTGTCGCGGTAGCCGACGACGCTGATGTAGTGGCCGCCTTCGAAGGAGTGGGGGGTGCCGTTGGTGTCGGTGGTGGTGCCGGCGATGTTGGCGACGACGGCGCGTCCGTCGTTGACGGTCTTGATGATGTCGGCGCGGAGGGTGTCGGTCTGCTTGTCGTCGGCCTTGGGGGTGGGGATCTCGATGGTGCGGTACTTGTTGCCGGTTTCCTTGTTGAGGTAGCGGGTGATGTCGGTGGCGGAGTTGGTGCCGGCCTCGGTGGTGCCCATGTGTCGGGCGGCTTCGTCGACGCTGGGGTTCTTGTCGATGGCGGTGAGGGCGTTACGGGCGGCGGCGGGTCCGCAGTAGTAGAAGTTCGGCTGGGCTTCGTAGCGGATGCTCAGTTCCCGGCCGCCGTTGGGGCGGTCGGTGGTGGGGCTGCCGGCGAAGGCGGCGGCGGGGGCGGCGATGGCGCCGCCGATGATGGCGGTGCCGGCGATGGTGAGTGCGGTCTTACGGATGATGGTGGTCATGGTGACTCCCTCTTCCGTCGGGGGTGGTGCCGGGGGGATGCCCGCGCGGTTGGGGTCGACCCCGGGGTGGGGGACCGCTGGGTGGCGCGGGGGGAAGGTCGGGGTGACGCCGGGGTGCTCGGGGCGTCGGGAGGGTGTAACGAGTCCGGGCCGGCGCGCATTCCACCCTCGGGGGGTGGTCGCGCTGCGGGGGTGGGGGCCTGGTGCTCGCGTCTGGACCATGTACAACCGGTCCGGGGGGCGGGTCATTCCGGCTGGCGGCCCGCGACCGGGGCCGGATATCCGGACATCAGCCCCACAACCGGACACCAGTCGAGGAGTGGGCCCCCGGGACCCGGACACCGGACGCCGGACCGACGATCGTCGCGGCACCGGACGACCCGGCGGTGGTCCGGACGACGGCCGCAGGGCGTCGGAGCGGGCCGCCCTGGACTACCGGCGCGCCAGGTAGACGGTGTTGGTCGACTCGCCGCCCTGCAACGGGTTGGCGAAGCTGACCACGTGCGCCTCCGTGTCCCGGAAGACCGCGTCGAGGGTACGCCGGAAACCGTCGTCGGGCGGGTCGTTCGACCAGAGCGCGAACACCCCGTCCGGATGCAGGTGACCGGCGAGCCGACGCAGCCCGTCGGCCGTGTAGAACGGCGCGTGGCTGGCGTGCAGCACCTGGCGCGGCGAGTGGTCGACGTCGAGCAGGACGGCGTGGAACCGGCGACCGGGCGCATCCGGGTCGAAACCCCCCTCGCCGGCCACCACGGCGAAGAAGTCCGCCAGTACGAACCGGTTCCGAGGGTCGGTGGCGAGCCCGGCGGCGAACGGGAGCAGCTTCCGGCGGTGCCAGTCGATCACGTCCTCGATCGCCTCGACGACCAGCAGGGACCGCACCCGGGGGTCGGCCAGCGCGGTCCGCGCGGTGTAGCCGAGACCGAGCCCGCCGACCACCACGTCCAGCTCCGCGCCCGGGTCCGGCAACCAGGCCAGACCGAGTCGGGCCAGCTCGATCTCCGCCACCGGGAAGAGGCTCGACATCAGGTACTCGTCGTCGAGCTTGACCTCGTACACCTCGACGTCGAGCAGCGGGTCGCGGCGACGGCGGAGGCTGATCTCCCCGATCGGGGTCTCCCGCCAGGCGAGTTCCTCGAAACGAGCGGCCACGTTCCCCACTTCCCGGCCGGGGACCGGCCGCAGCGCGCGACGGCCGCCCTCGACGGGCCGGCCGGAGGCTTATCCTATGGCCCGACCGACCACGGGGAAGGGTAGGCATGCCGTCGCGGCAGGATCAGCTCCACTCGTACCAGTTCACCGTCCAGCGGGCGGTCGCCGCCCTGGTCATGCGGGAGACGGACCCGGCGGTCTCCCCGTTCCGCCGGCTGGCCGGCGCGGCCCTGGCCAGCGTGCTGGTCGCGGCGATCGTGCTCGGCGGGGCCGCCCTCTACGGCCTGTTCGCCGGGGGCGGCTCGAAGTGGCGGGACGACCGGGCCGTGATCGTCGAGAAGGAGTCCGGAGCCCGGTTCGTGCACCGGGACGGCAAGCTCCATCCGGTGTCGAACTACGCGTCGGCGTTGCTGATCATCGGCGCCGACCAGCCGAAGACCGTGCTGGTCTCCCGCCGGTCCATCGACGGGGTGCCGCGCGGACTACCGCTGGGCATACCCGACGCCCCGGACTCGCTGCCGGCCGCCGGCCGCCTCACCACCGCGCCCTGGACGGTCTGTTCGGTCACCGGGGCGGACAGCGACCCGCCCCGCTCGGCGCTGCTGGTCGGGGCGGCCGCCCGGGACGGCCGGCCGCTCGGTGACGACGCCGTGCTGCTGCGGCACCCCGACGGCGGCCTGTACCTCGTCTGGCACCAGCACCGGTACCGGCTCCGGGACGTCGACCGGGTGCTGGCCGCGCTGGCGACCACCCGGCAGCGGGCGGTGCCGGCGGCCCCGGCGTTGCTCGACACCCTGCCGGCCGGCCCGGACCTGGCCCCACTGGACCTGCCCGACCTGGGCGACCCCTCCGACGAGGTGCCCGACGCCGACATCGGGGACGTCTACCTGGTCACCAACTCCGGTGGGGAACGGCAGTACGTCGTGGTCGACCGGGACGGGCTCGCCGGCATCACCGAGTTGCAGGCCGGTCTGCTCCTGGTCCGGACCGGGCAGGGTGAGCCGGAACCGCTGAACCTGAGCCGGTTCGCCCGGCTGCCGAAGCTGCCCGACCTCGTCCCGTCCGGCGGCGGCGCGCCACCGGCCAGCCCACCCCGGCTGGTCCGTCCCGAGGGCGGCGCGATCTGTGGCCAGGTGGGGGACGACGGCGGGGTCCGCGAGGTCCGGGTCGGCGTGACCGCGCCGGACCTGCCCGCTGCCACCGGGGCCGGTACGGCGGAGAGCCCGTCGGCCGTGGTCGCCGACCACGTGGTGGTGGAGCCGGGGCGTGGCGCGGTGGTCGAGTCGGCTGCCGCGCCCGGCGCGACCGGCGGGGCCGTCTCGGTGGTCACCGACCTCGGGCGCCGGCACGTGGTGTCCTCCACCGAGGTGCTCGGCATGCTCGGCTACGCCCGGGTCCGGCCGGTCCGGCTGCCCGCCGGCCTGGTCAGCCTGGTCCCGGCCGGCAGCCCGCTCGACCCGGAGGCGGCCCGGAACGTCCCGTGACCGGCCCGGTCAGCTACCGGCCGCGCCGGTGGGGTGGACGCCGTCGGCGGGCCGCCGCAGCACGGTGACCGCGAAGTCGGCGTCGGCCCGCCAGGGGCGCAGGTCCCAGGTGGCGAAGCGGTGCTCCCGGTGCAGCCCGACAGCGGCCGTGTCGGCGTCGAAGTCGGCGAGGGGGTACCCCCGGTCGGTGCCGAAGCCGATCACCAGCACCCCGTCCGTGCGCAGCTGGGCGGCGACCTGCCGGAGCACCTGGCGTTCGGTGTCCGGGGCCACGAAGGTCATCACGTTGCCGGCCAGCACCGCCGCGTCGAACGGCGCCCCGGGCAGGTCCAGCTCGGCCAGGTCGGCGACCAGCCAGGTCGGCCCCGGATGATCCGTACGGGCAGCCTCGATCAGGACCGGGTCGGCGTCCACCCCGACCACGGTGTGTCCCCGCTCGGCGAGCGCCGCGCCGACCCGGCCCTGACCGCAGCCCGCGTCGAGGATCCGTGCGCCGGGCGGAACCAGGGCGTCCAGCAGGCGGGCCTCGCCGGCCAGGTCGGCGCCTTCGGCGGCCATCCGGCGGAACCGGTCGACGTACCACCGTGAATGCCCGGCCCCGGTGTCGGTCGCCCAGCGTGTCGGCTCTCCCATGCCCGCACCGTACCGGCACCCGTCGTCCGGTCGGCGGGCGACGGCCGGCAAACCGGAAATATCTATCACGATTTATTCGTCTATGCTGAGGTCTGGCGCTCACAGGATGTGACACATGGTCGACTGGTGTGGTCTCCCTGGCCGGGCCGTCCCCGATGACCTGGGGGCGCTCGCGGTGGCGACGCTCGACGCCAACTGGGAGCACGACCACACGGTGCCCTCCCGGACCCTCTACCCGCACCAGTGGAGCTGGGACTCGGCGTTCGTCGCGGTGGGGTGGGCCCACGTCCGTCCCGACCGGGCCTGGCGGGAGCTGCGCAGCCTGTTCCGCGCCCAGTGGGTCGACGGGCGGGTGCCGCACATCGTGTTCGACCCGAGGACGGCCGACGGGGCGTACTTCCCGGGGCCACGGCTGTGGAACTCGGCCGCCGTCCGGGGAGCGCCGGCCGCGCCGGCCACCTCCGGCCTGGTGCAGCCACCGGTGCACGCCCCGGCGGCCTGGTCGGCGTACCGGTCGGCCCCGTCGGACGAGGCCCGCGCCGCGCTGCGCCGGCTCTACCCCGGTCTGGTCGCCCAGCAGCGCTACCTCACCGTCACCCGGGACGTGGGCGGGGGTGGGCTGGCCTGCCTGGTGCATCCGTGGGAGTCCGGGGTGGACAACAGCCCGGCCTGGGACGTGCCGTTGGCCGCGGTACCGGCCGACCCGGTGCTGCTGGCCGCCCAGGCCGCCACCGCCACCACCGCCACCGCCGCAGACACCGCCACCACCACCGCCACCGCCGGCACCGCCACCGCCGGCACCGAAGCCGGTAGCGGGATCGGCAACGGCAACGGCGGTGGCACGGGCAGGGCTGCCGGCGGCGGCGCGCCCGGGGCGTACCGGCGGGTGGACACCGCGCACGTCGACGCCGCGCACCGCCCCACCGACCTGGACTACGCCCGCTACCTGACGCTCGTCGTGTCCTACCGTGACGGCGGGTACCGCGACGACGACCTGGTCGGACGGCATCCGTTCCTGGTGGAGTGCCCGCTGCTGAACGCGGTGGCCGGTCTCGCCGAGCACGCCCTGGCCGCGATCGCGGCCGAGATCGGCGCGGACCCGGGGCCGCACCGGGACCGGGCCGCCCGGATCACCGAGGCGCTGGTGACCCGGCTGTACGACCCGCTCACCGGCACCTTCCGCCCCCGCGACCTGCGCACCGACCGGCTGGTGCCGGCCCGGACGGCGCTCGGCCTGGTCCCGCTGGTGCTGCCCGACCTGCCCGCCGCGCAGGTGGACGCGATCGTCGCCGAGGCGGTCTCGCCGCGGTTCGGTCTGGCCGGACGGATGCCGCGACCGTTGCCCAGCCACGACCGGACCGCCGCCGACTTCGCGCCGCTGCGCTACTGGCGCGGCCCGAGCTGGATGAACCTCAACTGGTTGCTCTGGCGTGGCCTGCTCACCCACGGGCGGTCCGAGCTGGCGGCCGGGCTGCGGGAGTCGATGATCGGACTGGTGGCCGGGGCCGGCTGTCACGAGTACTTCCATCCGGAGACCGGGGCGGGGCTCGGCTCGGCCGGGTTCAGTTGGACCGCCGCGCTCCTGCTCGACGTGCTCGCCCACGACCCGCCGGCCCGGTGATCACTCTTCGCGTCGACGGGGCAACACAAACGCGTCCCGCGTCGTATGATGATCCCGCCCGTTCCGCTCGGTGGGAGCGTTCCGCCACGCGCCGGCGGGGAGATTTCCCCGGCCAGGCCCCGTTCCGCCGGAGAAACGCCGGCCGCCGCCCCCCTAGGCCGTAACAAGCGCCAGCGGTAGAGGGCTGATCGGATGGATGTTCGCATCCGACGTCTGACCTCGGGGTCGGCCCTTCGGTCCGACTCCTATCGATGATCTTTACACCTGATCGACCCGCCATATGCTGCTTCCACTGTAGAAGTCCTGGGGGGGATCATGAATACAGGTGTCGAACGCTGCGTGCGTACCGGAGCACGGGCGGTCAGCGCACACTGACATGCCGCAGTCCACCATCGTCGACCGCTTCACCGGCGTCGCGGGCCGGCACCCCGACCGCATCGCCGTCCTCGGCATCGACCCACCGGTCCACTACGCCGAACTCGACGCCCTGGCCGGCGGGTACGCCGCCGCGCTGCACGCCAGCGGTGTGTCCACCGGGCAGCGGGTCGCCCTGCTCACCGCGCACGGCGTGCCGACCGTCGCCGCGATGCTCGGCACCGCCGCCGTCGGTGGCACGTACGTGCCGCTGGACCCGGGCTTCCCCGAGCAGCGGCTACGGCACATGCTCGACGCCGCCGAGGTGGGCACCATCCTCACCGGACGCGCTCAACAGGCCCTCGCGGACGGCTTGAGCGCCGGCCGCCCCGGCACCCGGGTGGTGGTGGTCGACGATCCCGCGCCCACCCCGCTGCGACCCGTGCCGGTCGACCCGGACGCGCTGGCGTACGTGCTGTTCACCTCCGGCTCCACCGGCCTGCCGAAGGCGGTCGGGCAGACCCACCGCAACCTGCTGCACGCCGTCGACAACCAGATCGGCACCCTGGCCATCGGCCCCGACGACCGGCTCAGCCTGCTCGCCTCGTTCAGCTTCGACGCGGCCATCCCCGACCTGTGGCCGGCGCTGCTCACCGGCGCGGCCGTCGTCCCGGTGGATCTGCGCCGGCACGGCCTCGCCCACGCCGCCGACGAACTGGCCCGGCACCGGGTGACCGTCTACCACTCCACCCCCACCGTCTACCGGTTCCTGCTGGACACCCTCGGCGACCGTCGACTCGACCAGGTCCGGGTGGTGCTGCTCGGCGGCGAACAGGCCACCTGGGCCGACGCCGCCCGGGGCGTCGACCGGTTCGCCCCCGACTGCGTCCTGGTCAACGGGTACGGATCCACCGAGGCGACCTTCGCCGCCCGGTACGCGCTGCCCCTGGCCGGGGTGGACGGCACCCGTACCGGCCCGCTGCCGATCGGTGCGGCGCTGCCCGGGTACGACGTGGACCTCGACCCGGCCGGCGAGATCGTGGTCCGCAGCCGGCACCTCGCCCCCGGCTACCTCAACCTGGACAGCGACCGGTTCACCGTGGCCGCCGACGGGACGCCCACGTACCGCACCGGCGACCTGGGGCAGCGGCTGCCCGACGGGAACCTGCGCTGCCTGGGCCGGCTCGACCGGCAGGTCAAGGTACGCGGGCACCGGGTCGAACTGACCGAGATCGAGGCCGTCCTCGCCGCCGTGCCCGGGGTGACCGGCGTCCGTGCCGTCGCCCGCGACGGCGAACTGCTCGCGTACGCCACCCCGGCCGGGCTGGACCCGGCGGCGCTGAGCGCCGCGCTGGCCCGGGAACTGCCCGGGTACGCGCTGCCCCGGGCGGTGGTGCCGGTCGGGGCGTTCCCGCTCACCGTCACCGGCAAGGTCGACGAGCGGGCGCTGCCCGACCCGCCGTCCGCCGTACCGGCGGGGGAGGAGCCCAGCACGGCGACCGAGCGGGCCGTGCACGACATCTGGTGCGCGGTGCTCGGCCGGGACACGGTCGGCCGTACCGCCAGCTTCTTCGACCTGGGCGGACAGTCGCTGCTGCTCGGGCTGGTCCAGCAGCGGCTGGCCGAGCGGTTCGGGGTCCGGCTGCCGCTGCCCCGGCTGTTCGCGCACCCGACGGTGGCGGCGCAGGCCCGGCTGCTCGACGCCCCGGCCACCCCGGCCCCGGCCCTGCCCACCCCGGTCCCGCCCCCGGTCGCCGCCCGGGAGTACACCGGCGACGAGATCGCCGTGGTGGGGCTGGCCGGCCGGTTCCCCGGCGCGCCCGACGTGGCCACCTTCTGGTGGAACCTGTGCGCCGGGGTGGACTCGATCCACGACCACACCGACGCCGAACTGGCCGCCCTGGGCATCGGGCCCCGGCTGCGCGCCGACCCCCGGCACGTGAAGGCCGCCGGCCGGCTCGACGGGGTGGACGAGTTCGACGCCGAGCTGTTCTCGTTCGGCGCGGACGAGGCCGCCCGGACCGACCCGCAGCACCGGATCTTCCTGGAGACCGCCTGGGAGGCCCTGGAGGACGCCGGCCACGACTCGGACCGCTTCCCCGGCCTGGTCGGCGTGTACGCCGCCGCCTCCGCCAACAGGTACTTCCTCTTCCACCTGATGGACAACCCGGCCGTGGTCGGCGACGTCGACCCGGACGACTGGGAAGCCCGGCTGGTCGGCCGGCAGTTCGCCGACCACCTGCCCGGCCAGGTGGCGTACCGGCTGGGGCTGACCGGCCCGGCGGTGGCCACCCAGAGCGCCTGCTCCAGCTCGCTGGTCGCGGTCTGCCTGGCCGCGCAGAGCCTCGCCGACTACCAGTGCGACCTGGCGCTGGCCGGCGGGGTGAACGTCACCTGGCCCCGGTACCGGGCCGGCGGGCTGGCCTCCCCGGACGGCCGCTGCCGGGCCTTCGACGAGGCGGCGGCCGGCTCCGGGTTCGGCTCCGGCGTCGGGGTGGTCGCGTTGCGCCGGCTCGCCGACGCCCAGGCCGACGGGGACCGCATCTACGCGGTCCTGCCCGGCTGGGCGGTCACCAACGACGGCGCGGACCGGGCCGGGTTCGCCGTACCGGGCCCGGCCGGGCAGGCCGCCGCCGTGGCGAACGCCCTCGCTGCCGCCGAGGTGGCCCCGGGCGAGGTCCGGTTCATCGAGGCGCACGGCAGCGGCACCCCGCTCGGTGACGCGATCGAGGTGGCCGCGCTGCACGAGGTGTACTCCGGCGCGGCCCCCGCCGAGAGCTGTGCGCTCGGCTCGGTCAAGACCAACATCGGGCACCTGGACGCGGCGGCCGGCGTCGCGTCGCTGATCAAGACGGTGCTCGCTGTGCAGCACGGGGTCGTCCCGCCGAACCTGCACTTCACCCGCCCGCATCCGGAGATCGACCTGGCCGCCGGGCCGTTCCACGTGCCGACCAAGGCGCGCGACTGGCCGGAGGTGCCGCGCCGGGTCGCCGGGGTCAGCTCGTTCGGGCTGGGCGGCACGAACGCGCACGTCGTGGTGGAGCAGCCGCCACCGGACGAGTCCGTGGAGCAACCACCACCGGACGAGCCGGTGGACGAGCCGGCCGGCGGGGCGTACCTGCTGCCGGTGTCGGCGCGTACCCCGGCGGCGCTGCGGGCCGCGCTCGGCCGGCTCCGTACCCACCTGGCCGGCACCGACGCGCCGCTGGCCGACGTGGCCTGGACCCTGGCCGTGGGCCGGCGGGCCCTCGGTTGCCGGGCGGTGGTCGCCGCCGCCGACCCGGCCGGCGCGGTGGCCGCGCTGGACGAACTGCTCGCCACCGGCGGTCGGGCCGCCGGTGACCCGACCGAACTGCTCGACCTGGCCGCCGGCTGGCTGGCCGGCGGGGACGTCGACTGGGCCGCCCTGCACCCGGACGGCGGCGGGCGGCGCACCGGGCTGCCCACCTACCCGTTCCAGCGGCAGCGGTACTGGATCGACCCCCCTCAGAAAGGCCAGCGGTGAACTGGTTCCCCTCCACCGGACGCCGTCCCCACGCGCCGGTGCAGTTGTTCTGCCTGCCCTACGCCGGGGCCGGGATCAGCGCGTTCCGGCGCTGGCGGGACGCCATCGGCGACGACGTCGAGGTGCTGCCGGTGCAGTTGCCCGGCCGGGAGGTACGGATCGCCGAGGACCCGAACTTCACCGTCGCCGAGGTCGCCGACGCCATCGCCGCCCGGGTCGACCGCCCGTACGCCATCTACGGCCACTCGATGGGCGGACGGCTCGGCTTCGACGTGGTCCGCGAGCTGCGCCGGACCGGGCGGACCCTGCCGGTCCGGCTGTACGTCGGCGGGGCCCGCGCGCCGCACGTCACCGACGTCAGCCACTTCGACGGGCTGTCCCGGGCCAGCGACTCCGAGCTGCTGGACCGGCTGCGGTCCGGTGGCGGCCTGCCCGCCGGGGTGCTCGACCACCCCGAGCTGGTCGCGTTGCTGATGCCGCTGCTGCGCGCCGACTTCGGCCGGGTGGACAGCTACCGGTACGTCCCGGAGGAGCCGCTGCCGGTGCCGATCGTGGTGTTCAGCGGCCGGACCGACCAGGCGGTGACCCGCGCGCAGAGCGCGGCGTGGGAGCGGCACACCGCCGCCGGGTTCACCCTGCACGACGTCGACGGCGGGCACTTCTTCCTGCACGACCGGCTGACCGAGGTGCTCGCGGTGATCCGCGCCGACCTGCTCCCGGCCGTCACGCCGCCGCCACCGACGGTCGCGGAACCGGTCCGGGCCGGTGGGCACCGGGTGCCGTTGGGGGACACCGGCTGGTCGGTGTGGCGGGACGCGCTGCTGCGGACCACCGGTTTCCCGGCCGACGGGCTGACCGCGCTGGCCGCCCCGAAGGCCGCCGCGGCGGCCGACGACCTGCTCGACGGCGGCCCGGCCGAGGTGTTCGACGCCGAGTGCGCCGCCGCGCTGGCCGTCGGTGGCGAGACGCTGCGCGGGCTGGCCGCCGACCCGCTGCTGCGCGAGGCGGTCACCTGGCAGAACCGCAACGTGCTCACCGCCCTGGACGGGCTGGTCGCGGCCGGCCCGGACACGCCGCGCAACGTCCGCCGCCGGGACCGGGAGAAGGCCCTGCTGCGGTACTGGCAGCGGTACTGCGGCAAGAACGAGACGGTCGGCTTCTTCGGGCCGAGCTGCTGGGTGACCGTCGACCCGGCCGCACCGACCGCGCTGACCGCCGTACCCGGGCCGGGGCTGACCCGCCGCCGCTGGGTGGTGTTCGAGTCGTGGGCGCTGGCCGGGTACGCCGCCGCGCTCGGCCGCGACCCGGCGGTACGCCGCTGGTGGCCGCCGATGCTCGCCGCCCACCTCAGCCTGGCCGGCCGTACCCTGCGCCGGCCCGGTCGCCCGCCGCTGGAGTTGTCCCCGACCGAGGCGGCGCTGCTGGCCGCCTGCGACGGCCGCCGGCCCGCCGCCGAGGTGGTCGCCGACCCGGCGCTCGGGCTGCGCCGCCCCGAGGACGGCTACGCGCTGCTGGACCGGTTCGTCGAACGGGAACTGATCACCTGGGACGCGCTGCTGCCGGTCAGCCCGGACGCCGAAGAGGTGCTCACCGCGCGGATCGCCGCGATCGGCGACCCGGACGCGCGTACCCGGGCCCGCGCCGGCCTGGACCGGCTGGTCGCCGGCCGGGAGGCGGTCGCCGCCGCCGCGGGCGACCCGGACCGGCTCGCCGTGGCCCTGGCCGGACTGGACGCCCTGTTCACCGAGCTGACCGGCGAGTCGCCGCGCCGCCGCGACGGCCAGATGTACGCCGGCCGGACCCTCTGCTACGAGGACACCAGCCGGGACCTGGACGCGGTGGTCGGCGGGCCGCTGCTGGCCGAGATCGCCGCCCCGCTGGGAGTGCTGCTCCAGGCGGCCCGCTGGCTGGTCGAGGCGCTGCGCCGGGCGTACGGCGAGGCGTTCCGGCAGCTCCACGACGACCTGCGGGCCGACGCGGACGGCGGTGAGGTGGCGTTCGCCGATCTGTGGTTCCTGGCTCAGGGCCTGTTCTGGGGCACCGGCGAACGACCGGTCGACGCGGTGGCCGCCGAGTTCGCCCGCCGCTGGGCGGGACTGTTCGACCTGGCCGCGCAGCCGGCCGGCACCCGCCGGGTCGACGTGCCGGTGGCCGCGCTCGCCGACCGGGTCGCCGAGGTTTTCCCGGCCGACCGGCCGGACTGGCCCAACGGCCGGCTACACAGCCCTGACCTGCAGATCTGCGCCGAGGACACCGACGCGCTGGCCCGGGGCGAGTACACCGTGGTGCTCGGCGAGCTGCACGCCGCGTGGGCGTCGTTCGACTGCGCCGTGTTCACCCCCGCCCACCCGGACGTCGAGCGGCTGCGTACCGCCCTGGTCGCGGACCTGGGCGAGCGGCGGGTCCGGCTGCTGCCCCCGCACGAGTGGCCGCGCCGCACCAGCCGGGTCGCGGAGAGCCTGGTCGGCCCGACCGACCGCCAGCTGGCGTTCCTGCCCGCCGCCGGGGCCGAGCCGGGCCGGGTGCTGCCCACCGTGGACCTGACCGTCGCCGACCGGGACGGTGAGCTGGTCGCGGTGGCCGCCGACGGGCAGAGCTGGACCCTGGACGAGATCTTCGCCGGTCCGCTCAGCCTGCACGCGGTCGACGGCTTCAAGCTGGTCGCCGCCGCCGCGCACACCCCCCGGATCACCCTGGACCGGCTGGTGGTGGCCCGGGAGACCTGGCGGACCACCATCGGCGGCACCGGGCTGGCCGACGTCGCCGGGGAACGGGACCGGTTCCTCGCCGTCCGCCGCTGGCGGCGCGCGCTGGGCCTGCCCGAGCAGGTGTACGTCAAGCTCGCCACCGAGACCAAGCCCTGCTTCCTGGACCTGACCAGCCCGCTCTACGCCTCGATGTTCTGCTCGATGCTGCGTACCGCCCGCACCGAGGGCGGCGACACGGTGTCGGTGACGGTCAGCGAGATGCTGCCCACCCCGGAGCAGGCGTGGGTGCCCGACACCGCCGGCCGGCGGTACTTCAGCGAACTGCGGCTGCACATCGTCGACGCCCCCGCGCACCGGGCCGACGCCGGCCCGCACGACGCCCCCGCCAGCGGAACCGGAGAGCAGGCATGACCCACCCCGACACCGCCGCGTCCGGCCCCGACCTGCCCTGGCCGCAGGTCACCGTCGCCGACCTGGTCCGCGAGTGGGCGGTCCGCACCCCGGACGCGGTCGCGGTACGCCAGTGGGACGACCGGCTCACCTACCGGGACCTGGTGGAACGGGCCGCCGGGGTGGCCGCCGTGCTGCGCGGGCGGGGCGTCGGACCGGGTGACCGGGTCGGGGTGTGCGCCACCCGCCGGCCCGACCTGGTGGTCACCGTGCTCGGCGTGCTGCTGTCCGGGGCCGCCTACCTGCCGCTGGACCCGGACGGGCCGCAGCAGCGGCTGATCGAGATCGTCCGGGACGCGGGCGTGCGGATCGTCGTCGGGGACGCCGCCGGGGACGGGTTCGCCGACGTCGACGGCGTCGAGCCGGTCGGGTCGCCCGGCCCGGCCCCGCTGGTCGCCGGCCCGGCCCGCCCCGGTGACGTCGCGTACGTGCTGTTCACCTCCGGCTCCACCGGCCGGCCGAAGGGGGTGTGCGTCACCCACCGGGGGCTGGTCGAGTTCGTCACCGGCTGGGCGGCCCGCACCGGCGTGGACGCCGGCACCCGCAGCCTGGCCAGCGCGTCGCTGAGCTTCGACGCCTCGGTCATCGACCTGTTCGTGCCGTTGGCGCACGGCGGGACGGTGTGCCTGCTCGGCGCGGACGACCGGGCCGACCCGGTCCGGATGCAGCGGTTCGTGGCCGCCCACGAGGTCACCTGGGGGCTGCTCACCCCGACCGTGCTCGACCTGCTCGACCCGGCGGCGGTGCCGGGCTGGCGGACCGTGCTGTGCGGGGCCGAGGCGGTCCCCGCCGACCTGGTCGCCCGCTGGGCGCCCGGCCGGCGGTTCGTCAACGCGTACGGCCCGACCGAGGCGACCGTGGCGGTGCTGGCCGCCGACCTGACCGGCGACGAGACCGACCCCACCCCGATCGGGTTGCCGCTGCCCAACCACCGGGTGCACGTGGTCGACGCCGAGCTGCGTCCGGTCGCCCCCGGCGAGAGCGGGGAACTGCTGGCCGGTGGCCCCGGCCTGGCCGACGGGTACCTGAACCGTCCCGGGCTGACCGCCGCCGCCTTCGTACCCGACCCGTTCTCCGGGCTGCCCGGCGAACGCCTCTACCGCACCGGCGACCTGGTCCGGCAGCTGCCCGACGGACGGCTGGTCTACCTGGGCCGGATCGACCGGCAGGTGAAGGTCCGGGGCCAGCGCATCGAGCTGGGCGAGGTCGAGGCGGTGCTGGCCGGGCACCCGGACGTGGACCGGGTCGCGGTGGAGGCGGTCGCCGGGCCGGCCGGCACCGAACTGGTCGCCTTCCTCACCCCCGCCGACGCCCCCGCCGACCCGGAGATCCGGGACTGGGCGGCGGGCCGGCTCACCCCGGCGATGCTGCCGGCGCGGCTGGTGCGCCTGGCCGAGCTGCCGGTCAGCCCGACCACCGGCAAACTCGACCGGGCCGCGCTGCGCGACCGCGCCACCGCCGCGCTGGACCCCGCCGGTACCGACCCCGCCGATCCGACCGCCGGCCCGACCGCCGGCCCGGCCGACCCGGCCACCGGCTCCGGCGACCCGACCACCGGAACCGGTGACCTGACCGCCGGAACCGGCGACCCGGTCGTGGCGGCGGTGACCCGCGCCTGGACCCGGCTGCTCGGCGCGGTACCCGCCCCGGACACCGACTTCCTGGCCGCCGGCGGCAACTCGGTCACCGCGATGCGGCTGGTCGCCGCGCTCCGCGCCGACCTCGGCCGGCAGGTCGACGCCCGCGCGGTGGTCGCCGGCCGGACCTTCGGCGGGCTGCTCGACACGGTCCGCGCCGCCGCGCCCGCCGAGCACGACGGGCTCACCACCGGCAACCCGCCGACCCTGTCCGCGCCGCAGCGCCGGCTCTGGTTCGTCGACCAGATCGCCACCTCCAGCGCCCCATACAACATCGCGGTGGCGCACCGGCTGCGCGGCCCGCTGGACACGGTGGCCCTCGGGGCGGCGCTGCGGGCCGTCGCGGAACGCCACGACGTGCTGCGCTGGCGGATCCTGCAGACCGCCGGGGTGCCGTACGCGGTGTGCGCCGAACCGACCGACGTGCCGGTACCGGTGGTCGACCTGACCGGGCACCCCGATCCCGAGGCCGACCTGCGGGCCATGCTCACCGCCGGGGCCGGGCACGCCTTCGACCTGGCCACCGGCCCGTCCTGGCAGGTCACCGTGTACCGGCTCGGCGTCAACGAGCACGTGCTGGCGATCACCCTGCACCACTCGGTGTTCGACGGCTGGTCCGAGGCGGTGCTCTACGCCGACCTGGCCGCCGGGTACCACCGGGCGGTCACCGGCGCGGATCCGACGCTGCCGCCGCTGGCCGTCTCGTACGCCGACTACGCGGTCTGGCGGGCCGAGCGGGACCGGCGACGCGGCCCGGCCGACGTGGCCTGGTGGGCCGACCACCTGCGGGACGCCCCGACCGTGCTGGAACTGCCCCGCGACCGGCCCCGCCCGACGGTGCAGACCTACGTCGGCGCGGAGGCCGCGGTGACCCTGTCCGCCGACGCGGACCGGGCGGTCCGGGACCTCGCCGCCGCCCGGGGCACGACCAGCGCGGCCGTCCTGCTGGCCGGTTTCGCGGTGCTGCTGCGCCGGCTCACCGGCGGCGACGACCACGTGCTCGGCGCGGTGGTCGCCGACCGTCGGCTGGCCGCCTTCGACGACGTGATCGGCTTCCTCATCGACACCGTGCCGGTACGGGTCCGCAGCGGCGACGGGGTCGACTTCGCCGCCCTGGTCGACCATGCCACCGCCGAGCTGCACGAGGCCACCGACCACTCCGGCGCGCCCCTGGAGAAGATCGTCGAGGCGCTCGGGGTCGTCCGGGACACCACCCGGGCACCGCTGGTGCAGGTGCTGTTCAACGTGCTCAACTTCGCCCCGCCCCGGCTGGACCTGGCCGGGACGACCGGCGAACCGGTCCGGGTGGACAAGCCGGGCTCCCCGTTCGACCTGACCGTGTACGTGGTCGAGCCGGACGGCCGGTTCGGCGTCGAGGTGGTCTACAACCCGGACCTGTTCGACGCCGACCGGGTCGACGCCCTGCTGGCCGACCTGGCCCACCTGGTCGGCGCGCTGGCCGCCGCCCCGCACGAGCCGGTCGACACGGTCGCCGTCGCGCTGCCCCGCCCGACGGTACGGGTGGCGCAACTCGGCGCGATGGCCGTCGCCGCCACCACCGAACCGGCCCGCGCGGCGCTGCCCGCCGGCCCGGACGGGCTCACCACCACCGAGGAGCAGGTCGCCGCGATCTGGCGGGAGGTGCTCGGCCGGGACCGGGTCGGGGTGACCGACAACTTCTTCGACATCGGCGGCCACTCGATGGCCCTGGCCGCCGTACACGCCCGGTTGACCGCCGCCACCGGACGCTCGGTGGCGCTGCTCGACCTCTTCCGACACCCCACCATCCGGGCGCTCGCCGCCCACCTCGACGGTGCCGTGGACCGGCCGGAACTGGCCCGTGCCGCGCTGCGCGCCGCCGCCCGACGCAGTCGTACCCGCCGTAACCCCCCACCCCGCCGCCCCGGCGGCGCAGCGGAATGAAGGACCTCATGAACAACCCGGACAACCCCTCCCTTTCCGGCGAGGGCGACGGCATCGAACCCATCGCGATCGTCGGCCTGGCCGCCCGGCTGCCCGGCGCGGCGGACGTACGCGAGTTCTGGCGCAACCTGGTCGACGGGGTGGAGTCGGTGACCACCTTCACCCGGGAGGAGCAGCTCGCCCGGGGCGCCACCGTCGACGAGGTCGACGACCCGAGCTGGGTGAACCGGGCCCCGGTGCTGGAGGCGTTCGACGAACTCGACGCCGGCCTGTTCGGGATGACCGCCCGGGAAGCCGAGATCACCGACCCGCAGCACCGGATCTTCCTGGAGACCTGCTACACCGCGTTGCAGGACGCCGGCTACGACCCGGCCCGCTACGACGGCTCGGTCGGCGTGTACGCCGGCACCGGCGGCAACCTGTACCTGCAACTGCACGTGTCGAAGAACAAGCGGGTCGGCGGGGCGGTGCACTCGGCGGTCTCGGTCGCCACCGGCAACTCGCCGAACTACGTGGCGACCAACGTGTCGTACCGGCTGGACCTGCGCGGGCCGAGCTTCACCGTGCACACCGCCTGCTCCACCTCGCTGGTCGCGTTCCACCTGGCCTGCGAGTCGCTGCGCAACGGCGAGTGCGACATGGCGCTGGCCGGCGGGGTGAACGTGGAGCTGCCGCACGCGGTCGGTTTCATGGGCATGGAGGGCTTCACCTCCCCGGACGGCCGGTGCCGCCCGTTCGACGCCGCCGCCAACGGCACGGTGTGGGGCAGCGGCTCCGGGGTCACCGTCCTCAAGCGGCTCTCCGACGCGATCGCCGACGGTGACACCGTGCGGGCCGTCGTCCGGGGCAACGCCATCAACAACGACGGGGCCGGCAAGGTCGGTTTCACCGCGCCCAGCGTGGACGGCCAGATGGAGGCCATCGCGCAGGCCGTCGCGATGGCCGACGTGGACCCGCGCACCATCAGCTACGTCGAGGCGCACGGCACCGGCACCGCGATGGGCGACCCGATCGAGATCACCGCGCTGGCCGCCGTGTACGGCCAGGACACCGACGACCGGGGCTGGTGCGGGATCGGCTCGGTGAAGAGCAACATCGGCCACCTCAGTCAGCCGTCCGGCATCGTCAGCGTGATCAAGACGGTGCTGGCGATGGAGCACGGGCTGATCCCGCCGACCATCAACTACGAGACCCCGAACCCGGCGATCGACTTCGCCGACACCCCGTTCTACGTGACGAACACCCTCACCAAGTGGGACAACGACACCGGTCCGCGCCGGGCCGGGGTCAGCTCGTTCGGCATCGGCGGCACCAACGCGCACGTGGTGCTGGAGGAGGCCCCGGCCGCGTACCGGGCCGACCGGCGGATCCGGCCGGCGCACCTGCTGCACGTGTCGGCGAAGACCCCGACCGCGCTGGACACCGCGCTGACCCGGCTCGCCGACCACCTGGCCACCGCCACCGACGGCGGCCCCGAACTGCTCGCCGACGTGGCGCACACGCTGCGCGTCGGCCGGCAGGAGTACGCCCACCGGGCCACCGTGGTCGCCACCGACCTGGCCGACGCGGTCACCGCGCTGCGTACCCCGCGCCGCCGGCAGACCGGCGTGGCCGACGGCCCCACGCCCCGGGTGGCGTTCCTGTTCTCCGGCCAGGGCGCGCAGTACGCCGGGATGGGCGCGCAGCTGTACGCCGAGGAGCCGGCGTTCGCCGCCGTGGTCGACGAGTGCGCCGAACTGCTCCGCCCCGAACTCGGCCTGGACCTGCGGGACCTGATCCTCGGCCGGGACCCGGACGCGGGGGAGAAGCTCACCGAGACCCGCTACACCCAACCCGCCCTGTTCGTGATCGAGTACGCCCTGGCGACGCTCTGGCAGCGGGCCGGGGTGAAGCCGGCGGCGATGATCGGCCACTCCATCGGCGAGTACGCCGCCGCCACCGTCGCCGGGGTGCTCACCCTGCCGGACGCGCTGCGCGTGGTGGCCGCCCGGGGCCGGCTGATGCAGTCGATGCCGGCCGGCGCGATGCTCGCGGTCAGCCTGGACGAGTCGGTGGTCGCCGAAACCCTGCCGGACGGGCTCGCCGTCGCCACCGTCAACGGCCCCGGCACCTGCGTGGTCGCCGGCCCCCACGAGGCCGTCGAGGCGTACGCGCAGACCCGCAAGGGCAAGTGCAAGCCGCTGCGCACCTCGCACGCCTTCCACTCGCCGATGATGGACCCGATCCTCGCCGAGTTCACCGCGCTGATGGCGGCCGTGCCGCTGCGCCCGCCGACGGTGCCGTTCCTGTCCAACGTGACCGGCACCTGGATCACCGACGCGCAGGCCACCGACCCGGCGTACTGGGCGGCGCACCTGCGCCAGCCGGTCCGGTTCGGGGCGTGCGTGGCGACCCTGATCGCCGAGGGCGTCTGGCAGCTCGTCGAGTGCGGGCCGGGCAAGCAGTTGGCGAACCTGGCCCGGATGCAGGTCGCCAAGGGTTCCCCGGAGCAGCGGGTCCGTACCCCGCTGGGCAGCCTGCCCGGCCCGACCGAGGACACCGGCGACCTGGCCACCCTCCTCGGCACCGCCGGGGCGCTGTGGAGCGCCGGCGTCCCGGTCCGGCTGGACGCCGACCCGGCCGCCCGGCGGGTGCCGCTGCCCACCTACCCGTTCGAACGGAAGCGGTACTGGATCGACGCCGACCCGGTGCAGCCGGCCGCCGTGGCCGAGCCGGAGCGGGGCCCACGCCCGCTGGCCGAGTGGTTCGCGGTTCCGGTGTGGCGGCAGGCCGCCCCGGAGACCCGGCGTACCCCGCCGGGCCGCTGCCTGGTGTTCGTCGACGGGCCGCGCGGCGAGGACCTGCTCACCGCGCTGCGCGCCGCCGGGGCCGACCCGGTCGCGGTGCGGGCCGGCGACGGGTTCGCCGCCACCGCCGACGGCTACCGGCTGCGGCCCGGTGTCCGTGCCGACCACGACGCGCTGGTCGAGGCGCTCGGCACCGACCTGCCGGACCGGCTGGTCCACGCGTTCACCCTGGACGGCGAGCCGGCCGGCACCGACCTGGCGGCCACCGCCACCGCCCTGGACCGGGGCTTCTTCGACGCCCTGCACCTGGTGCAGGCGCTCGCCGGGGCCGGCCGCACCGCCGACGAACGCCCGCTGACCCTGGACCTGGTCACCGCCGGCATCGGCGACGTCACCGGACCCGACCTGACCCGCCCCGAACACGCCACCCTGCGCGGCCTGGCCCGGGTGCTGCCCGCCGAACTGCCCGGGGTGACCGTACGGCTGGTCGACGCCGACCCGGCCGCCACCGGCACCACCGCCCTGGTCGCCGAACTGGGCCGACCGGTGGGCGAGGTCACCGAGGTGACACTGCGCGGCAACCGCCGCTGGGTCACCGACCACGAGCAGGTCACCCTGGACGCGGACAGCACGGAAGGCCCGGTGCTCCGCGACGGCGGCCGGTACGTCATCACCGGCGGCCTGGGCGGCATCGGCATCACCCTGGCCGAGGACCTGGCCCGGCGGTTCCGGGCCCGGCTGGTGCTGCTGGCCCGGTCCGGCCTGCCGGCGCGGGACCGCTGGGACGACCACCTCGCGGTGCACGGCGACGACCGGGCCGGCCGGGCCATCGCCGCGATCCGCCGGATGGAGGCCGCCGGGGCCGAGGTGCTGGTGCTGGCCGCCGACGTCACCGACCCCGCCGACCTGCGCCGGGTTCGGGACGCCGCCGAGCAGGCGTACGGCGGCGTCGACGGCATCGTGCACGCGGCCGGCCTGGCCGGCGGCGGCATGGTCGAGATCAAGGACCGGGCCGACGCGGAACGCGTCCTCGCCCCGAAGGTGGCCGGCACCCTCGCCCTGGCCCAGGTGTTCGGGGACCTGCCGCTGGACTTCGTGGTGCTCTGCTCGTCGATCACCGCCGTGCTCGGCGGCTTCGGGCAGGTCGACTACTGCGCGGCCAACAACGCCCTGGACGCGTACGCCCGGTCCGGGCTGGGCTGGTCGGCACCGGTGCTGTCGCAGAACTGGGGCGGCTGGGCCGAGGTCGGAATGGCCGTGGAGACCGACGTGCCGGCCGGCTTCCGGGCCGCCGCCCGGGACACCGTCACCAGCACCGTCGACCACCCGGTGCTCACCACCCGGGTCACCGGCGCGACGGAGACCGTGCTGCACGGCCTGGTCTCCGCCGGCACCCACTGGCTGCTCGACGAGCACCGCATCGGCGGGGTACCGGTGGTGCCCGGCACCGCCCACCTGGAGTCGGTGCGCGCGGCGGTGGCCGCCGCCGTACCCGCCCCGGCCCCGGACGCGCTTGTCGAACTGCGCGACGTGGTGTTCCTGGAGCCGTTCTCGGTGCCGGACGGCACGGTCGCCCAGTACCGGGTCGAGCTGACCGGCACCGACGAGGGCGTCGACTTCGCCGTCCGCAGCCTGGCCGCCGGTGAGCTGCGCACCCACGTACGCGGCGCGGCCGGCTGGACCGTCGAGCCGGCCCCACCGGCCCGGGACCTGGCCGCGCTCACCGCCGGCTGCCGGCGCATCGACGACGACCAGTCGTTCGGGCGGGGCCGCACCAGCATGCTCACCTTCGGTCCCCGGTGGAACTCGCTGCGGGAGCACCACCTCGGCGCGGGCGGGGAACTGGCCCGGATCAGCGCGCCCGCCGAGGCGCTCGGCGACCTGTCGGCCTGGGGGCTGCACCCGGCGCTGCTGGACGTGGCGACCGCGTTCGGGCGGGGCCGGGGCTCCGGCACCTACCTGCCGCTGTCGTACGGCCGGATCGTGGTGCGCGGCCCGCTGCCGGCGGACCTGGTCAGTCACCTGCGCTACCGGGACGGCGACACCGACGAGGTGGTGGCCGCCGACCTGTCCCTGCTGGACGCCGACGGCCGGGAACTGGTGTCCATCAGCGACTTCGTGCTGCGCCGGGTCGACTCCGACGCGGTCACCGGCGGGCTCGCCGCCACCGGCCCCGACACCGGGTCGGTGTCCGCCTCCCCGGGCGAGGACATCCGGCCGGTCGACGGGGCGGAGGCGTTCCGCCGCAGCCTCGCCGCCGGCCTCGGCCCGCAGGTCGTCATCGCCACCCGCACCGTCGCCGACCTGCGGTCCCGGTCCGGCCGGGTCACCACCGAGAGCCTGGAGACCGACGACGGACCGGGCACCGGGCCGACCGCCGCCAGCATCGCCGGCACCTCGGCCGCGCCGCGTACCGAACTGGAGGCGGTCATCGCCGCCGTCTGGCAGGACAACCTCGGCCTGGACGCCGTCGGCGTGGACGACGACTTCTTCGCCCTCGGCGGCAACTCGCTGGTCGCGGTGCAGCTCATCGCGGCGATGCGCAAGGCCACCGGGGTCCGGCTGCCGATGCGCAGCCTCTTCGAGACGCCCACCGTGGCGGGCCTGGCGGCCCGGATCGAGGAACAGCGCGCCGCCGCACCCGCCGAGGAACCGGCCGCCGC
The DNA here is from genome assembly GCF_028993575.1 of Micromonospora cathayae. Classification (NCBI taxonomy): domain Bacteria; kingdom Bacillati; phylum Actinomycetota; class Actinomycetes; order Micromonosporales; family Micromonosporaceae; genus Micromonospora; species Micromonospora cathayae. The sequence continues at coordinate 4,039,116 of NZ_CP118615.1, forward strand.
GCCGACCATCCCGGCCATCCCCCGACTGCCCCGCGCCTGACCAGGACAAGGAGACCTGAGCACATGAGCGACACGATCGCCACGTTGCCGGTGCTCGTCGAGAACGACGGCACCGCGCTCACCGAGCTGATCGACCGGCGGCGTACCGAACTGCGCGCCACCCTGGTCGAGCAGGGCGGACTGCTGTTCCGCGGCTTCGACGTCGGCGGGGTCGACGGCTTCGACCGGGTGGTCCGCGCGCTGGCCGGCGAGCCGCTGACCTACACCGAACGGTCCTCGCCCCGGCACGCCATCAAGGGGAAGGTCTACACCTCCACCGACTACCCGGAGGACGAGGAGATCTTCCTGCACAACGAGAACTCGTACCAGGCGCGCTGGCCGCTCACGCTGTTCTTCTACTGCATCACCCCGCCGGACACCCAGGGCGCGACCCCGCTGGCCGACGTGCGCCGGGTGTACGAGCTGATCGACCCGACGGTCCGGGAGGAGTTCGTCCGGCGCGGCTGGCTGCTGATGCGGAACTTCCACGCCGACTTCGGCACCCCGTGGCAGCACGTGTTCAACACCGACGACCGGGCCGAGGTCGAGGCGTACGCGGCGGCGAACCGGATCGAGCTGGAGTGGGTCGGCCGGGACGGGCTGCGGACCCGCTCCCGGCGCGAGGTGGTCCACCACCGGCCCGGCTCGGACACCCCGCGCTGGTTCAACCACGCCACCTTCTTCCACGTCAGCACCCTGGCCAAGGACATCCAGGAGGGGCTGCTGGAACTCTTCGGCCCCGACGGGCTGCCGTCGAACACCTACTACGGTGACGGGGCGGAGATCCCCACCGATGTCATGGACCATCTGCGGGACGCGTATCGTGCCGCCAGCGTCCGTTTCGACTACCAGCGCGACGACGTGCTGGTGGTGGACAACATGACCGCCGCGCACGGTCGGGAGCCGTTCACCGGACCCCGCAAGATCGCTGTCGCCATGGCCGAACCGCACACCCCTGGAGAGAACTGATGTCCGAGCCGCGTTTCCTGGTCGTCCGCAACGACGAGGAGCAGTACTCGATCTGGTCGGCCGACCGGGAGCTCCCCGCGGGCTGGCAGGACACCGGGTTCGCCGGCACCCGCGAGGAGTGCCTGGCCCACATCGACACCGTCTGGACGGACATGCGTCCCCGCTCGGTGCGTGAGGCGCTGGCGTGACCACGAAGGAGTGGACCTTCCCGGCGTCGTACGCGCAGGAGCGGGTCTGGATCGCCAACCAGCTCGACGCCGGCTCCCCGGTCTACAACGTCTCGCTACTGTGGACCTTCCCGGCGGGACTCACCCCCGAGCAGGCCAGCGCGGTGTTCGGCGCGGTGGTGGCCCGGCACGAGGCGCTCCGTACCCACCTGCGGGTCGACGACGGGACGCTGACCCAGGTGGTCCGGGCCGCCGGGCCGGTCGACCTCGAGGTCATCGACCTGCGTGACCTGCCCGGGGACCGGCAGCGGCCCCGCTTCGACGAGCTGCTCGCCGAGCTGGCCCGCACCCCGATCCCGCTGGACGCCCCGCCACTGTGGCGGGCCCGGCTGGTCCGGATGGCCGACGACCGGGTGGTGCTGCAGGGCGTGGTGCACCACGTGGTCTTCGACAGCCGGTCCGCGGTGATCCTCACCGAGGAACTGGCGGCGTGGTCGCGCGCCGCCCTCGGCGGCACCTCCGTCGACCTGCCCGAACTGCCCATCCAGTACGCCGACTTCGCGGTCTGGCAGCGCCAGCAGCTCGTCGGGGCGGAACTGGACCGGCAGCTCGCCTTCTGGCGGGACCGGCTGGCCGACGCGCCGGCCGCCACCACCCTGCCGCTGGACCGGCCCCGCCCGGCCGAGCTGGGCTACGCCGGCGACGAGGTGCACTTCACGCTGCCCGACGGGCTGCTGGACCGGGTCGGGCAGCTCGCCGCCGGGTCGACCGCCACCCCGTACATGGTGCTGCTGGCCGGGTTCACCGCCCTGCTGCACCGGATCTCCGGCGACGCCGACCTGGTGGTCGGGGTCTCCACCGCCGGCCGGGACAACCCCGAGCTGGCCGGGCTGATCGGCATGTTCGTCAACCCGGTGGCGCTGCGCTGCGACCTGACCGGCGACCCGACCTTCACCGAGCTGGTCGCCCGCACCCGGGACGCCCTGGTCGACGCGCTGGAACACGGCGACACCCCGTTCCAGACGATCGTCGAGGCCATCGCGCCGCAGCGGGACCCGTCGGTGCAGCCGGTCTTCCAGACCGCGTTCAACTTCATCCCGGACTCCGGTCTGGATCCGGTCGCCCTCGGCACCACCAAGGACGACCTGGCCTTCGACATCACCACCACGACCAGCCGGCTGCTCTACCGGACCGCCCTGTTCGACCGGGCCACCGCCGAGACGGTCGCCGCCCGGTACGTCCGGCTGCTCTCCGCCGCCGTGGCCGACCCGGACACCCGGGTGTCCGCGCTGCCGGTGCTGGACGACGCCGAACGCGAGCGGGTGCTGGACACCTGGAACGACACCGCCCGGGACGTACCGGAGTCCACCCTGGTCGCGGTGCTCGAACGGCAGGTGGCGGCCACCCCGGACGCCACCGCGCTGGTCGCCGACGGGGTGTCCCTCACGTACGCCGAGCTGAACGGCCGGGCCAACCGGCTGGCCCGGACGCTGGTGGGCCGGGGGATCGGTCCGGGGAAGCTGGTCGCCCTGGCCCTGCCCCGCTCGGCCGACCTGCTGGTGGCGATCCTCGCGGTGCTCAAGTCCGGTGCCGCGTACCTGCCGGTCGACACCGGCTACCCGGCCGGCCGGATCGCGTACCTGCTCGCCGACGCCGAACCGGCGCTGGTGCTGACCACCCCGGACACCGCCGCACTGGTCCCGGCGGACGCGCTGGTCCTCGACGCGGCCCTGACCGGGGACGGTCCCGGGGATACGGCGGGCCTGACCAGGGACGGCGGGACCGCCGACCCGGCCGGGGCGACCGCCGACCTGACCGACGCCGAGCGGACCGTCCCGCTGCGGCCGGACCACCCGGCGTACGTGCTCTACACCTCCGGTTCCACCGGCCGCCCCAAGGGCGTGGTGGTGGAGCACCGGGCGGTGCACGCCTACCTGGCCTGGGCCCGGGACACCTACCCGGGGCTGGCCGGCACCGCGCTGCTGCACTCGCCGGTCTCGTTCGACCTGACCGTCACCGGCCTGCTCGGCCCGCTCACCGCCGGCGGCACGGTCCGGCTGGCCGGCATCGACGAGGCCGCCGCCCGCGCGGGCGGACCGCCGGCCTTCCTCAAGGTCACCCCGAGCCACCTGCCGCTGCTCGACGCCACCCTGTCGCCCACCGCCGACCTGGTGATCGGCGGCGAGGCGCTCACCGGGGAACAGCTCGCCGGCTGGCGGGCCGCCCACCCGGACGCGGCCGTGGTCAACGAGTACGGCCCGACCGAGGCCACCGTGGGTTGCGTGGCCGCCCGGATCGCCCCCGGCGAGCCGGTGCCGGCCGGCCCGGTGCCGATCGGCCGACCCACCTGGAACATGCGGGCGTACCTGCTCGACGCCCAGCTCAACCCGGTGCCGCCGGGCGTGGCCGGTGAGCTGTACGTCGCCGGGACGCAACTGGCCCGGGGCTACCTGCGCCGGCCCGCGCTGACCGCCGAACGGTTCCTGCCCTGCCCGTACGGTGCGCCGGGGGAGCGGATGTACCACACCGGTGACCTGGCCCGCTGGCGCGCCGACGGGACCCTGGAGTACCTGGGCCGCCGCGACCAGCAGGTGAAGGTGCGCGGCATGCGCATCGAGCTGGGGGAGATCGAGTCCACCCTGCTCGCCCACCCGGGCGTCCGGGAGGCGGTGGTGGTGGTCCGCACCGACACCGGCGAGCCGAACCTGGTCGGGTACCTGGTCGGCACCGCCGACCCGACGGAGGTGACCGCCGAGGCGGCCCGCCAGCTGCCCACGCACCTGGTGCCGACCGCCCTGGTCACCCTGGACGCGTTGCCGCTGACCCCGAACGGCAAGCTGGACCGGGCCGCGCTGCCCGCCCCCGCCACGTCGGACGACACCCCGTCCTACGTGGCCCCGCGCACCGACGCCGAGTCGCTGGTGGCGGAGGTCTTCGGCGACATCCTCGGGGTGGAGAAGGTCGGCGCGTTCGACGACTTCTTCGCCCTCGGCGGCAACTCGCTGCGCGGCATGCGGGCGATGTCCCGGATCCGCGCCGAGGTCGACGTGGACCTGCCGATGCGCGCCCTGTTCAGCGCCCCGGTGGTCGCCGACCTGGCCACCCAGATCGAGGCGCTCATCGCCGCCGAGGTCGACGAACTCTCCGAAGCCGAGGTCGCCGCGCTGCTCGCGGCGGAAAAGGGAACATCCGAATGACGGACCTGAAGGACGCCGCGACCCGCGACGCCGCCCGCCAGGCGCTGATCGCGCAACGGCTCCGCAAGCGCCGCGCCACCCCGGCGGCCGGGATCACCCCCCGGCCGCCGGGGGCCACGGTGCCCCTGTCGTACGCCCAGGAGCGGGTCTGGTTCATGGACCAGATCGCCCCCGGCGAGGCCGCGTACCACATCGCCGTGCCGCTGCGGGTACGCGGCCCGCTCGACGTGACCGCGCTGCGGGCCGCGTTGGGCGCGCTCACCGACCGGCACGAGTCGCTGCGGACCCGGTTCCCGGCCGACGCCGACGGCCGACCGACCGTGCTGGTCGCCGAGCACGTCGAGGTGCCGCTGACCGTCGTGGACGCGGCCGACGAGGCCGCCGCGCAGGCGATCGTGGACCGGGCCGCCGTCGAGCCGTTCGACCTGGCGGCCGGTCCGCTACTGCGGGCCACCCTGATCCGGCTGGCCGACGACGACCATGTGCTGTTCCTCGGCAAGCACCACATCGTCGGCGACGGCTGGTCGGTGGACGTGCTGCTGCGCGACCTGATCACCCTGTACCGGGGCGGCGAGCTGCCCACCCTGCCCATCCAGTACGGCGACTTCGCCCGCTGGGAGGCCGAGCGGCTGGACGGCCCGCAGGCCCGCGGCCACCTGGACTACTGGACCGCCCGGCTGGCCGGCATCACCCCGCTGGAACTGCCGGCGGACCTGCCCCGGCCGGCCACCCAGACCTACCACGGCGACTTCGTCGAGTTCACCGTGGACCGGGCCACCACCGACGCGCTGAACGCGCTCACCCGGGACGCCGGCGGCACCCTGTTCATGACGCTGCTCGCCGCGTACCAGGTGTTCCTGGGCCGGCACGCCGGTCAGGACGACTTCGCCGTCGGCGCGTCGGTGGCCGGCCGGTCCGCGCCGGAGCTGGAGAACCTGGTCGGCATGTTCATCAACATGCTGCCGATGCGGGCCGACCTGGCCGGCGACCCCACCTTCACCGAGCTGCTGGCGCGCACCCGGCGCGGCGTGCTGGACGGTTTCGAGCACGCCGAGGTGCCGTTCGCCCGGGTGGTGCAGGAGCTGAACCTGCCCCGCGACGTCAGCCGCTCCCCGGTCTTCCAGTCGATGTTCGTGCTCCAGAACTACGAGATGGGCCGGTTCCGGTCCACCACCGACGGGGCAGCCGCCGCCGGCACCGCCGCCGAGGTCGACTTCGCCTGGCAGCCGATGGAGCTGCGGGCCACCCGGTTCGACTTCGAACTGCACGTGGTGGAGGTCGGCTCCGGGCTGTGGGGGAAGCTGGTCTTCAACACCGACCTGTTCACCCGGGCCACCGTCGAACGGATGGCCGAGCGGTTCACCACCCTGCTCCGCTCGGTGGTCGCCGCCCCGACCAGCCGGGTCTCCGCCCTGGACCTGACCACCCCGGCCGAGCGGGCGCTGCTGGCCGGCTGGAACACCACCGCCGCCGACTTCCCGGCCACCGCCACCCTGCACGGGCTGGTCGAGGCGCAGGTGGCCCGGACCCCGGACGCCCCGGCGGTCACCTTCGACGGCCGCACCTGGACGTACGCGGAGCTGAACGCGGCGGCCAACCGGATCGCGCACCGGCTGCGGGCCGCCGGTGTCGGCCCGGAGACCCTGGTCGGGGTGTGCGCGGAACGGTCCTTCGAGCTGGTCGCCGGCCTGCTCGGCGTGGTCAAGGCCGGCGGGGCGTACCTGCCCCTCGACCCGGAGTACCCGGCCGACCGGCTGGCCTTCATGGTCACCGACGCGGACGCGCCGGTGGTGCTGGTCCAACAGCACCTGCGGGACGTGCTGCCGGAGACCTCGGCGACCGTGCTCGCCCTGGACGACCCGGCCGGCTGGGCAGACCAGCCCACCGACGACCCGACGCCCACCGCCGGCCCGACCAACCTGGCGTACGTCATCTACACGTCCGGCTCCACCGGCCGTCCGAAGGGCGTGCCGAACACCCACCGGGGCATCGTCAACCGGCTCGACTGGATGCAGCGGACGTACCGCCTCGGCGGCGACGACGCGGTGCTGCAGAAGACCCCGGCCAGCTTCGACGTGTCGGTGTGGGAGTTCTTCTGGCCGTTGCAGACCGGTGCGCGGCTGGTGCTGGCCAAGCCGGGCGGGCACAAGGACGCCGGCTACCTGCGGGACCTGCTGGTCACCGAGCGGGTCAGCACCGCCCACTTCGTCCCGTCCATGCTGACCGTGTTCCTCGCCGAGGACGGCGTCGAGACGGCCACCGCGCTGCGCCGGGTGATCTGCTCCGGCGAGGAGCTGCCGCTGGCGGCGGCGGTCGAGTTCACCACCCGGCTGCCCTGGTGCGGCCTGCACAACCTGTACGGCCCCACCGAGGCGGCCATCGACGTCAGCGCCTGGGAGTGCGAGCCGGCCGCGCTGGCCGGCCTGACCAGCGTGCCGATCGGCGGGCCGATCGCCAACCTGCGGCTGCACGTGCTCGACCCGGCCGGCGACGAGTGCCCGGTCGGGGTGGCCGGTGAGCTGCACCTGGGCGGGGTCGGGTTGGCCCGCGGCTACCACCGCCGGCCCGCGCTGACCGCCGAGAAGTTCGTGCCGGACCCGTTCTCCGGCGAACCCGGGGCCCGGCTGTACCGCACCGGCGACCTGGCCCGCTGGCGGGTCCAGCCGGACGGCAGCGGCGTGGTCGAGTTCCTCGGCCGGATCGACCATCAGGTGAAGCTGCGCGGCCTGCGGATCGAGCTGGGCGAGATCGAGAGCGCGCTGCGCGACCAGCCCGGGGTGGCCGAGGCGGCGGTGGTCGTCCGCGAGGACACCCCCGGCGACAAGCGGCTGGTCGGGTACCTGGTCGGGACGGCCGAGCCGGCGGCGCTGAAGGCGGCGCTCAAGGACCGGCTGCCCGAGTACATGGTGCCGAACGCCTTCGTCACCCTGGACGCCCTGCCGCTGAGCCCGAACGGCAAGCTCGACCGGAAGGCGCTGCCCGCCCCGGTGGTGACCCGGGAGGCGTCGGTGGCCCTGGTGGAGCCGCGCGACGACACCGAACGGCTGCTCGCCACCATCTGGTCGGAGGTGCTCGGCGTGCCCACGCTCGGCATCGACGACGACTTCTTCGACCTGGGCGGGCACTCCATGCTCGCCACCCAGGTCGTCGCGAAGATCCGCAAGGCGGACCTGGACACCCGTCCGGTCGGCGTGATGGACCTGTTCCAGCAGCGCACCATCCGGGACCTGGCCGCGTTCATGGCCGGCGGCGCGGACGCCGACGGCCCGCGCCGGCTGCTCTACGAGCTGACCAAGCCCGTCCCGGCCGGCCGGCGCACCCTCACCTACGTGTGCGTGCCGTACGGCGGCGGCAGCGCCATCGTCTACCAGCCGCTGGCCGACGCGCTGCCCGCCGGGCACGCGCTGTGGTCGCTGGCCATCCCCGGCCACGACGTCGGACTCGACGAGGCGGCGTTGCCCTTCGACGAGCTGACCACCCGGGTCACCGAGGAGATCCTGGAACGGATCGAGGGACCGGTCGCCCTGTACGGGCACTGCGGCGTCGGCAGCGCCATCGCCGCCGACGTGGCCCGCAAGGTCGAGGCGGCCGGCCGGGACCTGGACGCCCTCTACATCGGGGCGATGTTCCCGTTCGCCCGCCCCAAGGGCCCCCTCGCGGCGCTGCGGACCCGGCTGGAGAAACTGCGCAGCAACCGGCACTACGCGAGCTGGCTCAAGTCGATGGGCGTGGACACCGACGAGCTGGAGCCGGAGCAGGCCGACCGGATCCTGAGCAACATGCGGGCCGACTCCCGCGCCTCCGAGGAGTACTTCACCGGGCTGCTGGACCGGCAGGCGGTCAAGCTGCGCGCCCCGATCGTCTCGGTGGTCGGCTCGGAGGACCCGGTCACCGACTACTACACCGAGCGGTACGCCGAGTGGCAGTTCCTCAGCGACACCGTCGGCCTGGTGGTGCTGGACCAGGCCGGGCACTTCTTCCTGAAGTACCGGGCCGACGAGCTGGCCGAGGTGGTCACCTCGACGCACCGGGCGATGGCCGCCGGGGACACCCGGGCCCTGGAGCCGGCCGCGAAGGGCGAGGACGCCGCCTGGACGCTGCGTGACTGGCAGCGCGTCGGCGTCGACGACCGGCCGGCGAAGGACGTGGTCAAGCCGAGCATGGCCCGGTTCCTGGCGATCACCGTCGGGCAGCTGGTCTCCACCACCGGCTCGGCGTTGACCGCGTTCGCCCTGCCGATCTGGTTGTTCACCCAGACCGGGTCGGTGGCGAACCTCGGCCTGCTGTGGGCGCTCGCGCTGATCTGCGGCGTGCTGATGCTCCCGGTGGCCGGCGCGATCACCGACCGGGTCAGCCGCCGGAAGATCATGATGATCGCCAGTTCCTCGGCGGGCAGCATCCAGCTCGTCCTGGCCGCCCTGCTGTGGACCGGGAACCTGGCCCTGTGGCACATCTACCTGCTGGTGGCGTTGAGCCAGGTGGCGGCGTCGTTCCAGCGCATCGCGTACCAGTCGTCGGTGCCGCAGCTGGTGCCCAAGCGCTACCTGGGTCACGCGATGGGCATCGCGCAGCTCTCCAACGGTTTCGCCCTGCTGATGATGCCGGTGTTCGCCGCCGGTCTGCTCGCCGCGATCGAACTCAAGGGCATCCTGCTGATCGACGTGGCCAGCTACGTGGTGGCGGTGGCCACCCTCGCGGTGATCCGCTTCCCGGACCTGCTGGGCTGGCGGCCCCGGGAGCGGCTGCTGGTGGCGATCGCCAACGGCCTGCGTTACTCGTGGCACCACAGGGGTTTCCGGCTGATGCTCGGCTACTTCGCGCTGGGCAACATCTTCCTGGCCCCGGCGCTGGTGCTGACCACCCCGCTGGTGCTGTCGTTCGCCACCGCCACCGAGGTCGCCCAGGTGGCCCTGGCCGAGGCGTGCGGCGCGGTCGCCGGTGGGGTGCTCATGGCACTGTGGGGCGGCCCCCGGCACCGCCGGATGATCGGCGTGCTGGTCGGCAACCTCGGCACCGCCGTCGGCTGCGTGATCATCGGGATGGACGCGTCGGTGGTGGTGATCGCGGCCGGGGCGTTCTGGCTGGCCATGTCGATGACCACCGCGCAGAGCATCTACGCCACGATCGTGCAGGTGAAGGTGCCGCAGCGGTACCACGGTCGGGTGTTCAGCCTGAACCAGACCATCTCCTGGTCGACGCTGCCGATCGGGTTCGCCCTGCTCGCCCCGGCGGCCACCGCTCTGTTCGAGCCGATGCTCGCCCCGGGCGGGGCCCTCGCCGGTTCGGTGGGCGCGGTGATCGGCACCGGCGAGGGCCGGGGCATCGGCTTCGCGTACGTGGTCTTCGGCGCGATGCTGGTGCTGGTGACCCTCGGCGGCTTCGCGATCCGGCTGCTGCGCCGCTTCGACCTGGAGGTCGAGGACTCCCTGCCGGACGACCTGATCGGCGCGCAGGAGCGGGAACGCCGGCTGGCCGAGCGGGCCGCCCGGCAGGCGGAGCAGGATCAGCGGGTGGCCGTCCCGGTGTGACCGTGTGGTTTTCCCCGGACCCCCGGCGCGGTCGCCCCGCGCCGGGGGTCCGCGCCGTCCAGGGTGGTCGGTCCGGCGGGCGGGATGCCGGCCCGGCGGTGGTCGGGCCACGTGGGCGGGTGCCGGTTCTGCCGTGGCGCGGGACGCCGCACCGCCGGCTCTGCCGTGGTGGCGGCGGGGACGCCTCAGCGGTGGGCGGTCAACGAGTCGCCGTGGTGGTTGGTGTCGACGAGCTGCCGGGCCGGACGGGTCGGTCGCGGCGCGCCGATGCTCTTGGCCCGGTACATGGCCGCGTCGGCGCGGCAGAGCGCGTCGGAGAGCTGCGCCGGGCCGCGTACCGGGGCCAACCCGACCGAGGCGGTAACCCGCAGGTTCACCGCGCCGTGCTGGATCGGGACGGCCAGCGCGTCGCTGAGCCGGCGCGCGGCGTGCTCCATCCACCGGTGGTCGACGGTGGGACTGGCCAGCAGGCCGGCGAACTCGTCACCACCGAGCCGGGCCACCAGGTTGTCCCCGGCGAACGCGGCGAAGCGCTCGGCGACGCTGATCAGCACCTGGTCCCCGGCGGCGTGCCCGTACCGGTCGTTGACCTGCTTGAAGTCGTCCAGGTCGAGCACCACCGCGATCAGCGGCTGCCCGGCCGAGTCGGTCAGCAGGGTGGCGGCGAGCCGGTAGAAGGCCCGGCGGTTCGGCAGCCCGGTGAGCGGGTCGTGGCTGGCGGCGTGTCGTTCGGCGGTCAGCTCGGCCTGGAGCAGGTCGATCCGCGCCTCGGCCCGGACCGCGCGCTGACGGAATCCGAAGCCGGCGGCGACCGCTCCGGCGGCGCAGATGCCGGACACGATGGTGAACGGATCTGGCACCGGCGTCCCCCGTCATCGCGTCCGCGGGTGCGCCACGCAGCCGCCCGGCACAGCCGCGCCGGACCCTGTTTCCCCTGGTCGCACCCCAGGTTGGGTCACTCAAAGTGAACGGTTCGGTACCGTCCACACTGCGTTATCATGCTCCCTGTCCAATGCAGATGCAATAGCAGATGCACGTGCATCTGCCTCCGAGTTGATATTCGCGCACCCTTCGTCGTCGCGCCGCCGCGAGCGGTAGCGGTCGGCCCCCTAACGAAAGACGCCCCATGCAGCAGCCACCGAACGGCGTTTCCACCAGTGCCCTGCCCCCGCTGAAGTGGCAGAAGAGCCGCCGGAGCAATCCCAGCGGCAACTGTGTCGAGCTGGCCGAGTTGCCCGGCGGGGCCGGCATCGCCATGCGGAACTCCCGCCACCCCGAGGGGCCCGCGTTGATCTACACCGCCGACGAGATCGCCGCGTTCGTGCTCGGCGCCCGGGACGGGGACTTCGACCACCTGATCACCTGAGCCCGCCCCGGCCGCGTCGAGAAGCGGAAGTGGACGACGGTGTCCCCGCATGGGTGCCACCGGCCGACTACGCCTGACTCTGGGTTCATGGCATGCTTACACGTCAGCCGGTCGGGGGGCGTCCGGCTGGGGAGCGGGCAAGCGGAGGTCGCCACGTGACGACGGTTCCAGCCGAGGGTGGTCCGACGACCGGGCCGACCGTGCTGCGCATGCTGCTCGGTGCCCAGCTCCGCCGGCTGCGCGAGCACAGCGGGGTCACCCGGGAGGGTGCCGGCTGGGAGATCCGCGCCTCCGAATCCAAGATCAGCCGGATGGAGCTGGGTCGGGTCGGCTTCAAGGAACGGGACGTCTCCGACCTGCTCACCCTCTACGGCGTCACCGAGCCCGCCGAACGCGAGGCGCTGCTGAAGCTGGCCCGGGACGCCAACAACCCCGGCTGGTGGCACCGGTACGGTGACGTGCTGCCGGCCTGGTTCCAGTCGTACCTCGGCCTGGAGGCCGCCGCCGCGCTCATCCGCAGTTACGAGGTCCAGTTCGTGCCGGGCCTGCTCCAGACCCGCGAGTACGCCCGCGCGGTGGTCATGCTGGGGCACGGCGCGGCCGGCCCGGCGGAGATAGACCGCCGGGTGGGCCTGCGGATCGAGCGCCAGCAGATCCTCCGCCGGCCGGACGCGCCGCTGCTGTGGGCGGTGGTCGACGAGGCCGCGCTGCGCCGCCCGATCGGCGGCCCGCAGGTGATGCGCGGCCAGGTGCACGCGCTCATCGAGGCGACCAAGGTGCCGAACATCCGGTTGCAGGTCGTCCCGTTCGACGCCGGTGGGCACGCCGCCGCCGGCGGGGCCTTCAGCATCCTGCGCTTCGGTGACCAGGACCTGCCCGACATCGTCTACATCGAACAGCTGACCAGCGCGCTCTACCTCGACAAACGGGACGACGTCGACCACTACGCCGCCGCGATGGAGCGGCTCTGCGTCGAGGCCGAGCCGCCGGAGCGGACCCAGGAGATCCTCACCCGGATCCTGGCCGACCTGCACCGCGCCTGACCGGCCCGGCGACCGGGGACCCCCGCCCGCCGCGCACTACGATGACCCCCGGCGGCCGACCACAGTGGACGACCGTCCCCGGCCAGGCCGGCGCATTCTCTGGAGGCAGTCTTGACCAGCGGGTTCCCGGGCCCCAGCAACCCCAGCGCCCGGATCGACACCTCGGTGGCCCACCCCGCCCGCCGGTACAACTACTGGCTCGGCGGCAAGGACAACTTCCAGGCCGACCGGGACTCCGGTGACGCGTGGGCGGCCCAGTTCCCCACCATCCGGGTCAGCGCCCGGGAGAACCGCCGGTTCCTCCGGCGGGCGGTCACCCACCTGGCCCGGGACGCCGGCATCCGGCAGTTCCTCGACATCGGTACCGGCATCCCCACCGCCGACAACACCCACCAGGTCGCCCAGTCGATCGCGCCCGAGGCGCGGGTGGTCTACGTCGACAACGACCCCATCGTGCTGGCCCACGCGCGGGCCCTGCTGACCAGCAGTCCCGAGGGGGCCACCGCCTACCTCGACGCCGACCTGCGGGACCCGCAGCGCATCCTCGACCACCCCGACCTGCGCCGGACCCTCGACCTGACCCGCCCGGTCGGGTTGATGCTGGTGGCGATCCTGCACTTCGTCCCCGACGACGACGACCCGTACGGCGTGGTGGCCCGGCTGCTGGACGCGCTGCCCGCCGGCAGTCACCTGGTGGTGTCGCACGCCACCGGCGACCACCTGCCGGTGCCGCTGCCGCCCCGGCCCGCCGGGAAGAGCCACGACGGCGACCCGAACGGGCTGGTCGTGCTGCGTAGCCGGGACGAGTTCACCCGCTTCTTCACCGGTCTGGAACTGGTCGCCCCGGGCGTCCGGTCGGTGGCGCAGTGGCGGGCCGAGCAGGAACCGCAGCCCCGCCCGACCGCCGCCGAGGTCAGCATGTACGCCGCGGTGGGCCGCAAGGTCTGACACGGTTGGCGGGCCGGGGCGGCGACCGGGCAGACTGGGACACCATGTCGCCGTTCACGCCCGCCCTCCGGCTGCACGACCGGTTCGTCCTGCGCGAACGCATCGGGCGCGGTGGGATGTCCGAGGTGTGGCGGGCCGACGACGAGGTGCTGCACCGCCCGGTCGCGGTGAAGGCGCTCGCCGGCCAGTTCGCCACCGACCCCGAGCTGCGCGCCACCATCCAACGCGAGGCCCGCGCGGCGGCCCGGCTCACCCATCCGCACGTCACCCAGGTGTACGACTACGGCGAGGCCACCCTGCCCGGCGGGATGGTGGTGCCGTACCTGGTGATGGAACTGGTCGCGGGGGAGAACCTCGCCGACCGGCTGACCCGGGGGCCGCTCGCCTGGCCGGACGCCGTCCGGTCCGGCGGGCAGATCGCCGCCGCGCTCGCCGCCGCGCACCGCATCGGGGTGGTGCACCGGGACGTCAAACCGGGCAACGTGCTGCTCACCGACACCGGCGCGAAGGTGCTCGACTTCGGCATCGCCGCGCTGGCCGGCCCGCCCCGGCGGAGCACCGAAGGCAGCAGCCGGGAACCGTTGATGGGTACGCCCGCCTACCTGGCCCCGGAACGGTTCGGTGCCGGCCCGCCCGACCCGGCCAGCGACGTCTACGCCCTCGGCGCGGTGCTCTACCGGATGATCACCGGCCGGGCGCCGTTGCCGGTGCACAGTTGGCAGGACGCACTGGCCGTGCACGTCCGGGGTACCCCGGTGCCACCGATGGGGGTACCCGAGCTGCCCGCCGACGTCGAGCGGCTGGTACTGGCCTGTCTGGCCGCCGACCCGACCGGCCGGCCCACCGCCGCCGAGGTCGCCGCCCGGCTGGGCGCGGGCGCCCCCGAGCATCCACCCACCACGGTCCTGCCGGTCCTGTCGCGCGCCGACCACCCACCCACCCTCGTGGACCGGTCCATCCGGGGTGGGCCGCCCGCCCCGGAACGGCCGGATCGGATCGTCGCCGACCGACCCGACCCGTGGACACCGACCGCCGGTGCGTCCGTCCGGCCCTCGTCCGTCGGGCCGGCGTCGCGCCGGTCGAACCGTACCGTGGGCGTACTGGTCGCGGTGGGGGTGGCGCTGCTCGTCGGTCTGGTCGGGGTGATCGCCCTCGGTGGGTCATCCGACGAACCGGCCGCCGGGCCGGCCACCGCGTCCGCGGGCCCGCCGGCCACGCCGGCCCAGCTCCCGCCGACCACCCGCCCCGCGCCGGCCGCCACCCGAACCCCACCGACCACCCTGCGCGACCTGGCCGACGAGGTCGAGTCGGTGATCAGCCAGGCCGAGCGGCGGGGCACCCTCGACGGGAAGGCCGCCCAGCGGCTCCGCGAGGAACTCGCCAAACTGGAGTCGGGCAAGCCGAAGGACCGGGCCAAGCGGCTCCGGGAGCTACGCAAGCGCCTCGACGAGGCGGTCGAGGACGAGCAGATCGACGAGACCGCCGGCACCCGCCTGCTGACCATGCTGGACCGGTTCCCCGGCGGCCGGGCCGAGGACGAGCCGGACGACGAGGACTGACCGGCCCGCCGCACGGCCACGCCGCCCGACCCGGCCGCACGGTCACGCCGCTGTGCCGCTGCACCGCCGAGCGCCGAGCCGGCCGCCCGGGTCAGCTCACCTCGACGGGGTCGCCGACGCGGACCGTGCCGGGCCGGACGACCTGGGCGTACACGCCGACGCAGGGGAGGGGACCGAGCTGCGGCACCGGCACCTGCCGGTTCAACCTGGCCGGTACCCGCAGCGCGCCGGGGTCGCCGGGCAGGCTGCCGTGGGCCAGGGTCGGCACCGCGCAGCGCGGCGTCGGCACCAGCACCCGCAGCACCACCTCACGGCCGATCCGGACGTCCCGTCCGATCCAGTCGTTCTCCACGAACCCGGCGTCCGTTCCGGTCCGGACCACCAGGTTCGGCCGGTACCGCACCGCGTCGACGGTCCGTCCCGGGGTGGCGGCGGCGATGCGCTCCAGGGTGGCGGTGGTGAGCAGGTGTACCGGGGCGAAGTCCACGAAGGACACCGGGTCGGCCCCACCGCCGAGCGGGGTCCGGTCGACCGTCACGTCGGCGGTGATCCCGGCCGCCAGCACCTCGTCGGGCCGGGCCCGGTCCAGGGTCGCGCCCGGCGGTACGGTGGCGGTCAACGTCACCGGGGCACCGAGCACCTCGCTGAGCACCTCGTCCACGTCGTCGGTGCCGGCGAGCTCCCGACCGTCGGGCAGCGTGATCCGGACCGGGCCGGGCGCGGCGCCCGAGGCGCGCAGGGCCAGCATCGTCCGCCACCGTCGGGGATTCTTCGCGCTGACCACCCGGCCGGTGGCCCGGTCCAGCAGCGCCAGGCGGCGGTCGCCCGCGAGCCCGGCCGGGGTGACCGTCGCCTCCGGGAGCAGCTCACCGAGCATCGACTTCACCGGGTACCGCCGGATGCTCTCGATGTTCATCTGTCCCCTTCGGCCGTCCCGGCGCGACACCATCTGCACACCGTGTCGGGACCGTAACGTACCGGTCGATTCCGACACCGGTTCCCGACCCCCGGGGACGGGCACGGCGGCGCGATGCCGGCGGTGTCCGGTCCGGGGTCGGGTGTCCGGTTTCCGGAGCGGGTGATCCGTTGACGGCGGCGACCCCGGCCGGGCGGGGTGGAATGTGGGCCGGGGGTGGGTGGTTACATCTCCCGGACGGCCGAGGAGGAGCCCTGGTGGGCCGGGCCTGGATCCGGGATGCGGGTCGGGTCGGTGGAATGCCGGTGGCCGCCCGGTGGTTGTACATGGTTCGGCGCGGTGAGCCAGGCTCCCGGCCGACCTCCTGATCTTTGTTTCGGCGTGCGTGCCCTGCCCCCGCAGGTGTGCGTGCGTTCCCCCGTGTGGATTGGAGTTCCCCCATGAACACGATCATGAGCACGACGCTGCTGCGGAAGACTGTTCTGGGTGTCGCCGGTCTGGCGTTCGCCGGTGGTGTGGTGGCCGGTCCGGTCGCCGGTGCGGTGGACGCGGCTCCGGCTCATGCCGCGCCGGTGGCGGTGCAGGCGGACAAGCCGGACACCGGCAAGCTGCTGCCCCACGGCACGCCGGGCGGCCAGTCGAGCATCCCGCTGAACGCCGAGCAGACCGCCAACGCCAAGGCCATCGTCAAGGCCACCAAGAAGGCCGGCATGGACGAGCGGGCCGCCGTGGTCGCCATCGCGACCAGCCTGCAGGAGTCGAAGCTGGAGAACCTGGGTCACCTCGGTGACCGCAACGACCACGACTCGCAGGGCCTGTTCCAGCAGCGTCCGTCCAGTGGTTGGGGCACGGTCGAGCAGATCACCGACCCCGAGTACTCCACGACCGCGTTCCTGAAGGGCCTGAAGCAGGTCGACGGCTGGCAGGACATGCCGCTGACCCAGGCCGCGCAGAAGGTCCAGGTGTCCGCCTACCCGGACCACTACGCGCAGTGGGAGAAGCAGGCCGCTGACCTGGTCGCCGCACACTGGAACAGCTGAGTCACCAACGGGCCGGTACCCGCAACGGGTACCGGCCCGTTCGGCTGCCCACCGGGCGGTACGGTTGCCGGGTGGAGGGACCGATGCCGGCGCAGACCCGGCCCCCGGACGCCCCGGCCGCCGAGCCGTCGAGTGTGCTGCTGCCCGGCCACGACGTGCCGCTGGGCCGGTACACCACGGTGCGGCGGCTGCTGCCGCAGCGGCCCCGCCGGATGGTCGGGGCCTGGTGCTTCGTCGACCACTTCGGCCCGGACGACGTCGGCGTCGGGCAGCGACCGGGCATGCAGGTGCCGCCGCACCCGCACACCGGCCTGCAGACCGTCACCTGGCTGCTCGACGGCGAGATCCTGCACCGGGACAGCCTCGGCAACGTCCAGGCGATCCGTCCCGGCCAGCTCAACGTGATGACCTCCGGGCACGGCATCGCCCACTCGGAGAAGTCCCCGCCGGCACGGCCGTCGGTGATGCACGGCGTCCAGCTCTGGGTGGCCCTCCCGGAGGGGACCCGGTCCGGCCCGCCCGGCTTCAGCCACCACGCCGAGCTGCCCCGCTGGCGCGACGGTGACCTGGACGTCACCCTGCTCGTCGGGGAACTGGCCGGCAACCGTTCCCCGGCGGTGGTGCACACGCCGCTGCTCGGCGCGCAGCTCGAACCCCGGGGCGCCGGCCCGGTTCGGGTGCCGCTGCGCCGGGACTTCGAGTACGGCGTGCTCGCCATGTCCGGCGCCGCCGAGGTGGACGGCGTACGGCTCACCCCCGGCGGGCTGCTGTACGTCGCGCCGGGCCGGGAGACCCTGACCGTGGCGCACGGTACGGACGCCCGGCTGCTGCTGCTCGGCGGCGCGCCGTTCGAGGAGCCACTGGTGATGTGGTGGAACTTCGTCGGCCGCTCGCACGACGAGATCGTGGCCGCCGCGCAGGACTGGGCCGCCGGACGGCGGTTCGGCACGGTGGTGGACGACCCGGAGCCGCCACTGCCGGCACCGGCGATGCCCACCGTCCGGCTCAAGGCCCGCGACCGGCACGGCCGCATGCACGACTGAACGAGGGTGCCGACCCGGCCCGGTGGCAGGAGTGGTCCGGCCGGGCACGGGTAGTCGCGGGCATGGCGACGACTGCGACCTCGAGCATCGAGGACAAGAAGCGGCTGGTCCGCAGGCTGGCCGGGGCCGGCCGGGGCTTCGCCGAGCAGTACGGCTTCCGGGTCACCAACAACCCGGGCAGCCTCTTCCAGTTGCTGGTCCTGTCGGTGCTGCTGGCCCGGCCGGGCGACTTCCGGCGGGCCCTGGACGCCACCCGGGCGCTGCGGGACGCCGGCTGGGACAGCGCCGCCCGGATGTCCCGTTCGTTGCACGAGCAGCGGACCCGGGTACTGCGGGACAACGGCTTCCGTAGCGACCCGGATGCGCTGGCCGACCTGCTCGGCGACCTCGCCCTGACCGTCCTGCGCGACTACCGGGGTGACCTGCGTCGGCTGCGCGCGGTCGCCCACCACGACCCGGCCCGGGAACGGGACCTGCTGGCCCGGCTTCCCGGCGTGGACCAGCCGGTGGTGGACCTCTTCCTCCGCGAGGTGCAGGCGTTGTGGCGGGAGGTGGCACCGGTCGCCGACCGCCGGGCGCTCGCCGCCGCCCGACGGCTGGGGCTGGGACGGTCCGCCGGCGACCTGGCCGGCCTCGCCGGCAGCGGCGAGTCCGAGCGGCTGGCCTGGCTGGTCGGTGCGCTCGCCCGGGTGGACCTGGAGCAGGGGTACGCCGAGCTGACCAGGTGACCGGCCGCCGTGCGTTGTCCCACAGTTTCGCCATAACCATCCGTACGGGGGACCTGGCCTCGTACGCTGGTCGTGGCAGTGATGCCCGCCCGGTTCGGGCGGACATCGACCGCCTGGCGGTGGTGACCCGGTACGGGTCCGTTGACCGCCGGTCACGGTTGTCGCGTGGCGCCCGGGTCGCGGTTCGTGGCCCGGGCGCTCGCCTGCCCCCGGACGTTCTCAGCCGGCGAAGCCGGCCACCAGGTTCACCGCCGCGGCGATGATGATCGCCCCGAAGAGGTACGACACCAGCATGTGCCGCAGCACCGTGGCCCGCATCTCGTTGCTGCACAGGTCGGTGTCCGAGACCTGGAAGGTGGCCCCGACGGTGAACGCGACGTACGCGAAGTCCGCGTACCGGGGCGGCTCGTCCTGGTGGAAGTCGATGCCCCCGTCCGGGCCGGTGTAGTAGATCCGGGCGTACCGGGTGGTGAAGACGGTATGCACCACACACCAGGAGAGCAGCACGCTGGTCACGCCCAGCCCGCCGTGCAGGCTCCGGGGCAGTCCGGGCGGAGCGGAGCGGGCGGTGCCCATGATGATGCCCACCGCCACCAGGCTCGCCACGCAGGCGGTCAGCAGCAGCACGTCGCGGACCGCCCGGTTCGGGTCCTCGTGGATCGCCAGCCGGGCGGTCCGTTCCGCGTCCATCGGCCAGAGCGCCCGCCAGGCCAGCACCAGGTAGGTCAGGGCGGCGGCGTCCCAGCCGACCAGCGGGGCGAGTCGCGGGGTGCCGAGCACGCCGAACGACACCCCCGCGCAGAGGCCGATCAGGCCCATCACGACGAGCTGGACCGAGGCCGGCGTCGGCCGGTCCGGATGCCGCGACAGGTGCCACACCGCTGTCCGCCCGGCCCGCCGCCGCCCGTCAGATCCGGCGCAGGTGCTGCGCGACGCGGGTGTGCGGCTCCCGGGCCTGCGCCGCCCGCTGGGCCGGGTCGACCTCGGGCGCGGCGTCGATCCGTGCCGAGCGGGCCACCTCGCGCCCGTTGGCGTAGTCCACCGGCGGCAGCGCCCGCAGCGCCCGCAGCACCTCCGGCGGCGCACCCTCCCGTTCGGCCTGCCGGAGCACGTCGTCCCGGCCCGCCGGGTAGTCCAGGCTCGACAGGTACCGCAGCACGTCGGTGTCACTCACCATGACAGGAATCCCCCGCCCTCTGGTCCGTCCGGGTCACGACCGGGCGCGGTTACCCGTCCACCGGCCGGTCACGCCCGTCCCGGTCGGCCAAAAAGCGGGCGTACCGGTACCGTTTCCCCTGGCCGGGGACGGGTACCTGCCGGGTTCGCGCAGCCGACGTTCGCGCAGCCGGAGGGAGTGCGGGCATGAACTACGACACCTTCGTCGACCAGGTCGCCCAGCGGGCCGGGGTGCCCTCGGCCCGGGCGGTCGAGTTGAGCCGGGCGACGCTGGAGACCCTGGCGGAGCGGCTGACCGGGGGAGAGGCACTGGATCTGGCCGCCCAACTGCCCAAGCCGCTGCAACTGCTGCTGCGGAAGACCCCGAGCACCGAGCACGCCGAGCGGTTCGGCGCGGCCGAGTACGTGGCCCGGGTCGGCCAGCGCGCCGACGTGGACCCGGCAGCGGCCCGGGCCGGCATCCGCGCCGTGTTCACCACGTTGCGCGAGGCGGTCACCGGCGGCGAGTTCGACGACGTCGCCGCCCAGCTGCCCCGCGACTACCGGGACCTGGTGGAGCCGGCGATGGCCCCCGGCGCGACCCTCCGCCGCGCCTGACCCCACCACCCGCGCGTCGGTCCGTCCAGCTGCGTGTCCGGCGGCGGCCCGTCCGGCCCGCGCGGGGCGAGCGGTGACGGCTGGTCCGGGACGCGTGCCGGGCGACGGCTGGTCCGGGGCGCACGCCGGGCGACGGCCCCCGTCGGGCCGACGGCGGTCGTCAGGCGACGGCGGTGGCGGCGCGGAGGGCGTCGATCCGGTCGGCGGGGTAGCCGAGTTCGGCGAGGATCTCGTCGGTGTGCTCGCCGGGATGCGGTGGCGGACGACGCAGCGCGGTCGGAGTGCCGGAGAACCGGGGCGCGGGGGCCGGCTGCGGCACCCCGTCGGCGGACACGAAGACGCCCCGGTCGGCCAGGTGCGGGTGGTCCGGGGCCTCCGCCCAGTCGAGCACCGGGGCCAAGCAGGCGTCCGATCCGCCGGCCAGTTCGGTCCACTCGTCCCGGGTGCGGGTCCGGAACAGCCGGGCCCAGGCCCGCCGCAGCGCCGGCCAGTTCGCCGGGTCGGTCCGGTCCAGCGCCTCGTCCGGCGGCAGCGGGAAGCCGGTCCGGCGGACCAGTTCGGCGTAGAACTGCGGCTCCAGCGCCCCCACCGCCACGTACCGGCCGTCGGCGCACTCGTACGTGTCGTAGAAGGGCGCGCCGCCGTCGAGCAGGTTCACCCCGCGCGGGTCCTGCCACATGCCCATCCGGCGCAGGGCGTGGATCTGGGTGCTGAGCACCGCCACGCCGTCCACGATCGCCGCGTCGACCACCTGCCCCCGGGCGCCACCCTGGACGGCGTACAGCGCGGAGACGATGCCCAGCGCCAGCATCATCCCGCCGCCACCGAAGTCACCGAGCAGGTTCAGCGGCGGCACCGGGGCCTGCCCGGCGCGGCCGATGCCGTGCAGCGCGCCGGTCAGCGCCAGGTATCCGATGTCGTGGCCGGCGTACGGGGCGTTCGGCCCGTGCTGTCCCCAGCCGGTCATCCGGCCGTAGACCAGCCGCGGGTTGACCGCGAGGCACTCGGCGGGGCCCACGCCGAGGCGCTCGGTCACGCCTGGGCGGAAGCCCTCGATCAGCGCGTCCGCGTCGCGGACCAGCGCGAGCACCACCTCCCGCCCGCCGGCGGTCTTCAGGTCGACCCCGACCGAGCGGCGGCCCCGGTTGAGCAGGTCGGGGTGCGGGGTGCCGAAGGCCGCCGGGCGGACCTCGGTGGCCCGGTCCACCCGGACCACGTCCGCGCCCAGGTCGGCGAGCATCATCGCGGCGAACGGGCCGGGCCCGATGCCGGCCAGTTCCACCACCCGCAGGCCGGTGAGCGGACCGGTCGCCGGGGCACTCTCCTCGGTCACCGGCACACCATAGGACACCCGGGACTTTCCGTGGGGCCGAGGAAAGTTCGGCGGATCCGATCGGATCATGGATTCGGCCGCACGGAAGTCGTAGTCTCGGCGCAGTCGTGCGGTGGAAGGATCGCTCATGTCGCGTCGTACCGGTAAACCCTCGTACGTGCACCCGCGTCCGAAGCCGGGCGGTGGGCGTACCGCGTTGGTGCTGACGGTGGTGCTGGTGCTCGTGGCGGGGGTGGGCGGCGGGCTCGTCGGCTGGGCCGTCGGCCGGCCGGACGCCACCGAACGGGCGGTGGCGCAGCTCCGTGCCGAGGAGGCCCGCCGGGACGCCGAGCAGATCCGGACCCTCACCGACCAGGCCCGGCTCACCGGTGAGCAGCTCAGCCCGATCATCGCCGAGCTGGACGCGGCGCTGGAGGCGGGCCGGCCCGCCCCGGCCGACCGGGTCGCCGCCTGGCAGCGCACCCTCGCCGACGCGAAGCAGCGGCACGCGGACAGCCCCTCCGGCAGCACCGGCACGAACGTCGCGCGGGGCGGCTTCCGGACCGCCGTCGAGGGCTTCACCGTCGCGGTCGACACGTACGCCGCCGCCGGTGGGCTGGCCGCCGGGCCGCGCGGCACGCTGTACGCCCTGGTGGAGCGGCAGCACGCGGCGGCCACCACGACCTGGTCGATGGCCGCCGCCCAACTCGACCAGCTCAACGTCGACGCCGGCCACGGACACCAGCACGTGCACCTCGACGGCGGGCACGGCGACGGGTTCGCCCCCGACCAGGAGCCGGAGGGGCACGCCGACTGAGCGTGACCACCACGCCGGCCCGGCGTGAAGCGGGTCACCCCGTCCGGGCGTCCGCCCCACCCCCGTGTGGCGGGTCGCCGCAGGCTGACCTAACCTTGCCCCAGCGAGGGGAGTACTTCCCACGAACCATACCGGTCAGTACGGCCGCCACGGGCGGACCTCGGGTGGTTGCCCACATACCGTGGGTGAAGGAGACCTCGAACATGGCAGGGTGTGTTCGAGGAGGCTCTTATGGGCGAATTGTCGTATCTGTCTGCTGCCGGGCTCTCCTCGGTGGGCACCCCGACGCTCTGGGCGGTCACCATCGCCGGAGTGCTCGCCCTCCTGGTGCTCGACTTCCTGGTCACCCGACGCCCGCACGAGGTGTCGATGAAGGAGGCGCTCGGCTGGTCGGCGTTCTACGTCGCCCTGCCGCTGGCCTTCGGCGGCTGGATCTGGGCCCGGTACGGCTCCCAGCAGGGCGTCGAGTACCTCACCGGTTACCTGGTCGAGAAGTCCCTCTCGGTCGACAACCTCTTCGTGTTCATGCTGCTGCTGGCCGCGTTCGCGGTGCCGGCGGTGCTGGCCCAGCGGGTCCTGCTGTACGGCATCGCGGGCGCGCTGGTGCTCCGGGCGGTCTTCATCGCCCTCGGCGCGGCGGCCCTGCAGACCCTCGACTTCGCCTTCCTGCTGTTCGCGATCATCCTGATCCTCACCGCGGTGAAGCTGCTGCGCGACGCCCTCTCCGGCCACGAGCAGGAGGTGGACATCTCGAAGATGCGCTCGGTGCGGCTGCTGCGGAAGTTCATGCCGGTCACCGAGGAGTACCACGGCACCAAGATGGTCATCCGCGAGCACGGCCGGCGGACCCTCACCCCGCTGGCGCTGGTGGTGGTCGCGGTCCTCGCCACCGACGTGGTCTTCGCCGTCGACTCGGTGCCCGCCGTCTACGGCATCACCGAGGACCCGTACCTGGTATTCGCCACCAACGCCTTCGCCCTGCTCGGCCTGCGCGCGCTCTACTTCGTGCTGCACGCCGCGCTCAGCCGGCTGGTGCACCTCAGCTACGGCCTGGCGGTCATCCTCGCCTTCATCGGCGTGAAGCTCGGCCTGCACTGGGCGCACGGCATCTGGTCGGGCGTACCGGAGATCCCGACGCTCGCCTCGCTCGGTGTGATCATCGGGGTGCTGGTGATCGTCACGCTGACCAGCCTGCGGGCCACCCGCAACGCCGAGCCCGGCGACCGCGAGATCGTCGTCGACCGGAAGTGACCGCCCCGACCGGCGCAAACGTGCCCGGTCCGTGGTGGGAACCAGCGGCGGCGGCCCCGCCGGGGTGGTAGGACTGTCCGGGTGGGAATCGTCTCGCCCGGCTTCCAGGGCCGGCCCCGGTCGGCCGCGCCGGCCCTGCCCCCGGGGCAGTACCTCACCCCGGACTTCCCGGTGCTCTCCGCCGGCCCCACGCCGCGGGTGCCGACCGACGGCTGGGAGTTCGTGGTCACCGCCGAGGACGGCACCGAACGCCGGTGGACCTGGGCCGAGCTGATGGCCCTGCCGCAGGAGACGCCGACCGTGGACATCCACTGCGTGACCCGCTGGTCCAAACTCGGCACCAGCTGGCAGGGCGTCTCGCTGGACACCCTGCTGGCCGGGGTCGACACCACCGCCCGGTACGCGCTGGTCCACTCGTACGGCGGGTACACCACCAACCTGCCCCTGGCCGACCTGCGGGACGGCCGGGCCTGGGTGGCCCACGGCTACGACGGGCGTCCGCTGGCCGCCGAGCACGGCGGGCCGGCCCGGCTGCTGGTTCCGCACCTGTACTTCTGGAAGTCCGCGAAGTGGGTACGGGGCATCCGGCTGCTCGCCGACGACCGGCCCGGCTTCTGGGAGACCGCCGGCTACCACGACTACGGGGACCCGTGGCGCGAGCAGCGCTACCAGGGTGACTGAGGTGGCCGGGCCCGCCGGTGGTGGTCCGCTGACCTGGCGGGTGGCCCGGCTGGTGGAGCGCCGGGTGGAGACGCCCACCGCGCAGACCCTGGTCCTGGCGGTGCCCGGCTGGCCGGGGCACCTGCCCGGCCAGCACGTCGACGTCCGGCTCACCGCCGCCGACGGTTACCAGGCCGCCCGCTCGTACTCGCTGGCCGCGCCGGCCGACGGCGACCGGATCGCGCTGACCGTGCAGCGGGTGCCCGACGGCGAGGTGTCGCCGTACCTGACCGACGTGTACGCCGAGGGCGACCCGGTGGAGGTACGCGGACCGGTCGGCGGGTGGTTCGTGTGGCGTACCGACGAGCCGGCCCCGGTGCTGCTGGTGGCCGGCGGATCCGGCGTGGTGCCGCTGATGGCGATGATCCGGGCCCGCCGCGCCGCCGGCAGCCGGACCCCGTTCCGGTTGGTCTACTCGGTGCGCAGCCCGACGGACGCCATCTACGCCGACGAGTTGCGCCGCCGGACCCGCGACGACCTGGGCCTCGACGTGGCCTACGTCTACACCCGCGCGGCCCCGGAGGGCTGGCGCGGCGAACCGCACCGGATCGGCCTGGCCGACCTGAACACCCACGGCTGGCCGCCCGACCTGGAGCCCCGGTGCTACGTCTGCGGTCCCACCGGGTTCGTGGAGACCGTGGCGGACCTGCTGGTCGGGCTCGGCCATCCGACCCGCCGGGTACGCACCGAACGCTTCGGCCCGACCGGATGACGACGGAGGAGGGGCACGTGACCGACCTGTCCTACCTGGACGGCAACATGCTGGACGGGCCACTGCGGGAGTTGTTCGCCGTGGACCTCAGCGACGCGACCGGCCGGTGCGAGTCGTGCGGCCTGGTCGGCCCGCTGGCCGGGCTGCGCGTCTTCGCCCACGCCCCCGGCCTGGTGGCCCGCTGCCCGAGGTGCACGGAGGTGATGCTGCGGCTGGTCCGCTCGCCCGACCGGGCCTGGCTGGACCTGCGTGGCACCACCTTCCTCCAGGTCCCGATGCCGCTGGACCTGCCGCGTCCCGACTGACCCACCCCCGCCCCGGCGCGCGGGGCGGGGGCCAGCCGACCGGCAGCAGCGTGCCGGCGGTCGCGTCGGCGTCAGCGGTACCCCGGCCCCTGTCTCAGTGCCGTCGCAGGTACAGGGCGGCGACGCCGAACGCCGCCGTCATGAGCGTTCCGATGGCGGTGATGGCCGACGCCACCGTGCTGTCGATCTCCGCGAAGACGTTCAGGAGGGTGAGCAGCACGATGGCGAGGAATCCGACTCCCGCGAGCAGGTAGCTGGCCCGTACCACCGTGATCCTGCCGTGCCCTCTCCTGGTCACCTCGTGTTCGTCGTTGTCGGGCACTAGAGTCGTCATGGCGTTCCCTTCCTCCGTCTGGACTGTCGGTTACCGGGACGTGTGGTGGCCCCCCTGTTCACGGCAGGGGGGCCACCGTCTGCTGAGGACAGTAACGAGCGACAGCCGTCAGTGGGAAGCTCCGGATGAGAGATTCTCGATGGGAATCTCATCTGGCAATGGGATTCCCACCTAAACCTGCATCAATCGCCACGCGTCCGGTCGGGAAGGAGACATCGACCCGGCGCAGCCCCGGCACCAGCCCGGCTCAGCCCGGCACCGGCCCGGCTCAGCCCCGGGCTCAGCCTCGTCGCCGGCCCGGCTCGGGTCCGGCTCAGCCTCGGCGGCGGCGTTGGCCCTTGAGGTGCCGGCCCAGCTCACGGGCGATCTCCCGGTTGGCGTCCCGTTCGGCCAGGGCCTGCCGCTTGTCGTACGACTTCCGGCCGCGCGCCAGCGCCAGCTCGACCTTGGCCCAGCCGTTCTCGAAGTACATCGACAGCGGCACCAGCGTCAGCCCACCCTCCCGGAGCTTCTCCAGGATGCGGGCGATCTCCACCCGGTGCAGCAGCAGCTTCCGGGTCCGGCGGGGCGCGTGGTTGGTCCAGGTCCCGAAGCCGTACTCGGCGATGTGCAGCCCGTACAGCATGATCTCGCCGTCGCGTTCCTGGGCGAACGCGTCGACCAGCGACGCCCGACCGGCCCGCAGCGACTTGACCTCCGTGCCGGCCAGCACGATCCCCGCCTCGTACGTCTTGAGGACCGTGTAGTCGTGCCGCGCCTTCTTGTTGGACGCGATCAGCGTGCGTCCCTGCTCCCTGGCCGTGGCCGCCTCCCGGGTCTGCGAGCCGTCCCGGCTGACCCTACCGCTCCGCCAGCTTCACCGGGCCGCCCGCCGTCCCGGTCCGGCTACCGGCCGCGGCGGCGTAGCCGGGCGGCCAGCCGGGCGGCGGTCACCGGTACCACCGCCACCACGAACTGCCCGCTGCGCGCGTCCCGGCTGGTGGTGATCCCGAACAGGCGCGTGCCGTGCCGGCGGATCCGGGGCCGGGCGGGCGGCAGCCCGGGGGCGCGCAGCGGGGCGCTGCCCCGACCGGCCGGGCCGTCGACCTCGACCCGCAGCGGATGCCGCTGACCCGAAGCGGCGCTCCGGGCGAGCAGGTCGTCCACCCGGAACCGGACCCGCACCAGGCTGCCCCGGTCGTCGGTGTGGATGTCCAACGTGCTGCCCTCGACCTGCCCGGCGTGCAGGCGTACCGGGCCGCCGACCGTCCGGCCCAGGGCCGGGACCGGGCTGCGGGCGGTCACCGTCAGGCTGCCGGTGCCCGCCCAGGTCACGCCGACCGTGTCGAGCCGGGCCAGCCAGTCGGCCCGGACGTCGGTCACCTCCGTCCAGGTGGGCCGGCCGGGCACCGGGTAGCCGGCGTACCAGCGCCCGTCGGCCACCACCGTCGGTGGTACCCCCACCTCGGCGTCCTGACCGACCACGGTGAGCAGGTCGTCCAGCCCGCCCGCGCCGACCGCGCCGAGCCGGAGCCGGGTCTCGATGCCGAGCTGGTCACGCAGGTCCTCGGTGAGGTACCGGTCGACCAGCCGCCGCACCACCGCGTACACCCGCTCCTGGGTGGGGCGGTCCAGCGTACGGACGTCGTCGGCGACCAGGTGGGCGACCTCCAGCCCGAAGTGCCGCCGCAACACCGCGTCGCGCTGCTTGCCGGCCGGGATCAGCTCGGCGACCCGGTCCACCAGCAGCTCCACGCAGCGTAGCCGCTGGTCGAGGCGGCTGCGGTAGGTGATGTTGCCGGCGTCCAGCCGCCGTACCGCGTGGTAGTAGTCGTAGTCGGCGAGCACCGAGACCCGCCGCGCCCGGTAGAGGGCCTCCAGGGTGAACGGCTGGTCGCTGAGGATCGGCATGTCCGCGCAGAACCGCAGCCGGTGTCGTTCCAGCAGCTCCCGCCGGAACAGCTTGATGTTCGCCAGCGACCAGGGCAGCGCCGAGTCGAACAGGTCCACGTCGCTGCGCGTCTCGGCGAAGATCTCCTGGGACATGTACCGGCCGTTGACCCCCACCGCCCGGCCGAGCACCACGTCCGAGTCCCACCGGTCGGCCGCGGCGACCAGCCGCTCCAGCGCCTGCGGGCCGAGCCGGTCGTCCGAGCCCACGAAGAACACGTACCGGCCGGTGGCCAGGTCGAGGCCCCGGTTGCAGGGGACCGCCGGCCCGCCCGAGTTGGGCTGGTGGACCACCCGCACGGTGTCCGGGTACCGGGCGGCGAGCTGGTCCAGCAGCCGGCCACCGCCGTCGGTGGAGCCGTCGTCCACCGCCACGATCTCCATCCGGTGGCGGCCGATGGTCTGGCCGAGCAGCGACGCCAGACAGGCCCGCAGGTACGGCATGGTGTTGTACACCGGGACGACGACGCTGACGTCGGGAACCTGCACGCTCGCGCTCCTTCTGGCACCGGGGTGGTCGGCGGCCGGGCCGGTCGAGGGGCGGCGGGATCCGATCGGACGTCCTGGTTCGAGGATGCCCTGACCCGACGGGTCGGATCCAGCTTTCCCCAGCTCAGGTGTGCCCTGTCGGGCGCTCGTCCGCCCGGCCGGGGACACCGGTGCCGCGCCGGGACGGCCGCCGGGTCTCCTCCGGCTGAGGATGGTCGGTGCCGTTGTCCGACCGGCGACCGGCAGATGACCGACCGTCGACCGGCCGGCGGCGGACCGTCGTCGGGCCGCCGGTTCCCGCCCCGCCCCGCGACGTTTGTCGGGCGTGGCGAGGGGAAGGGCAGCGGACATGACGAAGCCTCGTGTGGTGATCGTGGGAGCCGGTTTCGCCGGGTACCACGCGGCGAAGACCCTGGCCCGACTCGCCCGCGGTCGCGCCGAGATCGTGCTGCTGAACTCGACCGACTACTTCCTCTACCTGCCCCTGCTGCCCGAGGTGGCGGCCGGCGTGGTGGAGCCCAGCCGGATCTCCGTCCCGCTCAGCGGCACCCTCGACGGCGTCCGGGTGATCATCGGTGAGGCCGACCGGGTGGACCTGCAGAACCGCTGGGTCGGTTTCACCCAGCCCGAGGGGGACCGGGGCCAGTTGGCGTACGACCGGCTGGTGCTCGCCGTGGGCAGCGTCAACAAGCTGCTGCCCATCCCCGGGGTGACCGAGTACGCGCACGGGTTCCGGGGCCTGCCCGAGGCGCTCTACCTGCATGACCACGTGGTCCGGCAGATCGAGCTGGCCGAACAGGCGGTGGACCCGGCCGAGCAGCGGGCCCGCGCCACCTTCGTCGTGGTGGGCGCCGGCTACACCGGTACCGAGGTGGCCGCGCACGGCCAGCTGTTCACCGACGCACTCGTCGCGCAACGGTCCCGGCTGACCATCCGGCCCCGCTGGCTGCTGCTGGACGTGGCCCCCCGGGTCCTGCCCGAGCTGGACCAGCGGATGTCCGACACCGCCCAACGGGTGCTCGACCGGAGGGGCGTGGACGTGCGGATGGGCACCTCGGTGGCCGAGGCGACCGCCGACGGGGTGAAGCTGACCGACGGCGACTACGTGCCCACCTGCACCCTGGTCTGGTGCGTCGGGGTACGCCCCGACCCGTTCGTGGCCGAGCTGGGGCTCCGCACCGAGAAGGGCCGGCTGGTGGTCGACGAGTACCTCACCGTCCCCGGCTTCCCCGAGGTGTACGCGTGCGGCGACGCCGCCGCTGTGCCCGACCTGACCCGCCCCGGCGGGATCTGCGCGATGACCGCCCAGCACGCCCAACGGCAGGGCAAACTGGTCGCCCACAACATCGCCGCCTCGTACGGGCAGGGCCGGCGCAGGCCGTACAAGCACCACGACCTGGGGTGGGTGGTCGACCTGGGCGGGTGGGACGCGGCGGCGAACCCGCTGAAGCTGTCGCTGTCCGGCCCGCCGGCCAAGGCGGTGACCCGGGGCTACCACCTGCTCGCCATGCCCGGCAACCGGGCCCGGGTGGGCGCGGACTGGCTGCTCGACGCGACCCTGCCCCGCCCGGCCGTGCAACTCGGCCTGGTGCCGGCCAACGCCGTACCGCTGGAGAGTTCCTCCCCGGAGGTCCCGGCCTACCGTCGCTGATCCCGACGGTTCCCCGCCGGCCCGCCACCTCGACGGGCGAGCCGGCGGGGCAGCCCGGCCTCCCGGAGCAGCACCTGGACGATCCCGGCGGCGGGGATCGCCAGCAGCGCGCCGACCAGGCCGGCGAGTTCGGCGGCGAGCAGCACGCTGACCAGCACGGTCAACGGGTTCAGCCGGACCGCCCGGCCCATGATGACCGGTTGCAGCAGATGGTTCTCCACCTGCTGGTAGACCACGAAGAAGACCAGCGTGACGATGCCGGCGGTGGGGGAGTGCAGGAAGGCCGCCCCGGCGGCGACCAGCGCCCCGACCGTCGCCCCCACCAGGGGCACCAGGTCGGCCACCGCGACCAGCAGGGCGATCACCGCCGCGAACGGCACGCCCAGCAGGAACAGGACGACGAACGTCAGACCTCCGCAGATCACGCTGATCAGCAGGTTGCCGGTGACGTACCCGGTGATGGTGCGCCCGCACTCCCGTCCGATCCGGCGCAGCCGTTCACCCCGGCCGTCCCCGGACAGGGCGAGCAGCGCCACGCTCATCCTCGGTGCCTCCAACACCATCAGGTACGCCAGCACGGTCACCGTGACCACGCCGACCACGCCCTCCACCACGCCGCGCACCACGCCCAGCGCGGGCTGACGGGCCCGCTCGGTGTACCCCTCGATCAGGCCCCGGTGGGTCTCCGCGTACCGGCGCAGGCCGAACCGGTCCAGCAGCTCACCGAGCCGTCCCTGCCCGGACCGGGCTTCCCGGAGCAGTTCCGGCGCGTGCGCCACGAACCGGGTCACCTCGTCGAGCAGGGGCACCACGATCAGCGCGGCCACGCCACTGAGCAGCGCGAACGTCGCGAGGAACACCAGCAGGGTGGCGAGCGTGCGCCGGCGGACGAACCGGCGCTGCAAGCGGTCCACCGGTGGTTTCAGCGCGGCGGCGAAGAAGGCGGCCAGCACGAGCCAGACCAGCACCCGCCGGGTGGCCCAGAGCAGCAGCAACCCGAGCAGGGTGACCAGCACCAGACCGATGACGATCATGACGCGCCGGGCGGTCCGCCGGTCGTCCGGGCTGCTCATCCGGCGCGGCTACCCGGTGGCGGCGGAGGGAAACCCGCAGGTCAGTCCACGCCCAGCGTGGCGTCGGTCGCCGGGAGCGCGCCGGCGGTGAAGTCGGTCAGGGCGGGGCCGTGCAGCACCACGCCGGGCAGCGCGTCCCGGGCCACCCGGGCGACCAGCCGGGGCACCGGCAGCCGGCCGGGGCGGGGCGCGGCGGCCAGCACCACGTTGCCGTACCGCCGGCCGCCGAGCATCCGCCGGGCGGCCACCAGGCAGACGTCGGCGAACACCGCGCCGAGGGTGGCCGCCTGCACCCGGGAGAGGACCAGCGGCGGCAGGTCGGTCAGGTTGACCAGGTAGAGCCCGTCCGGGGCGAGGACCCGGGCCACCTCGGCGGCGAACTCGACGCTGCGTACGTGCGCCGGCATCCGCGCGCCGGAGTAGATGTCGGCGAGCACCACGTCGTACCCGCCGGTCGGCTGCCCGGTCAGGGCCGCCCGCGCGTCGGCCAGGTCCAGCCGGATCCCCGGCGGTGGCGGCAGCTCCCGCACCACCAGGTCGAGCAGGACCGGATCACGCTCCACCACCTGCTGGACGGAGCCGGGCCGGGTGGCCGCCAGGTAGCGGGGCAGGGTCAGCGCGCCGCCGCCGAGGTGCAGCGCCCGCAGCGGTACGCCGGGCGGCGCGGCCAGGTCGAGCAGCGCCGCCATCCGGCGGACGTACTCGTACCGCAGGTGGGTCGGGTCGGCGGTGTCCACGTAGGACTGCTCGACACCGGCCGCGAGCAGGGTACGCCCGGTCGGGCGGCCCGGGTCGACCACCAGCACCGGGCCGTCGGCGGACCCGTCCATGATCGCATGGTAGCCGACCCGCCCCGGCCGGGCGGACCGGCCACCCGGACGGCTTCCCGGTCACCGCCGGGCACCGGGTCCGCCGGTACGGGGGCGCCGGCCCGCCGTACGGGGGCATGACGCCGCCCCGCGCCGACTCAGCCGGCCACGCCCGCGCCCGCCTCCTCGATCGCGTCGTCCACCCGGTGGGCCAGGTCGACGTCCTGGGCGGTCACCGCGTCCGCGCGCCGGCTGCGCACGGTGAGCACCGCGCTGGCCCCGGTCTGCCGGGTGATCTGCGGTCCCCGGCCGGTGTCGGCCCGGAGCCGGTCCAGCCGGTCGAGGACCCGGTCCAGGTTCCCCGGCGGCAGCGCCACGCTCCGCGACAACGCCCGGTCCCGGACCGACCAGTACGGCAGGTCGGCCAGCGCGGCCCGCAGCTCGTCGGCGGTCAGCGGCGCGGCCCTGCCCTCCGGTCCGACCACGCCACCACCGGCCTCCGGTGGCGTGAGCAGGTCCAACAGGCCCTCCGGTACGCGCAGCGACGCCACCAGGTCGCCATCCGCCTCGGCCAGCGCGGCGAGGGTCGCCTCCGCCTGGTAGCGGGCCTGCTCCGGGGTCCGGCCGCTGATCCGGGCCACCTCGGCGAGGAACCCCGGCAGGTCCCGGTGCCGTTCGATCCCGTCCACCGGCGTCACGTCGTGCAGCGACATCGGTACCGCCCGCAGCAGCCGGTCCCGGTCGGCGGGGTCCAGTGCCCTCGCCAGGACCAGCACCGTGGCCTCGGTACCGACCTTGGCGGTGCGGAAGTCGACGCCGGCCCGGCGGCCCACCTCCCCGACCAACTCCCGGTATCCGGTTCCGGTGGCGCCGGGCGTGGTCCCGCCCGGTCGGGGCCCCGGCCGCGGGTTGGCCGGCCGGCCGGCCGGCGGCGGTACCGGCCCGCCGCGAGTGCTGTCCGGTTTGTGGGCCCCGGCCGGCGGCGGCCCCGCACGTTTGCCCCGGTCCAGGTGGGTGGGTTGCTTGGACGCGCCGAGGGTGGTCCCGTCCCGGCTGGGCTGCCGGCCGCGTTCGCGGGCCTGACGGGCCAGGGTACGCCGCCGCTGGTTGTCACCCTCCATCTGCTTCCTCATCCGGCTGACCTCGCTTCCCGACTCGGTTGGCGCTGCCGGTCCCGGCTGGCGGTCGCGGGTCGACGGTCGCGGCCCGTGTTCCCGCGCACCACCACCGCGGCCCGCCCTGTGCCGCGTACCACCCGGTCCCGGCCTGCTCCCCGGCGGCTTCCCGGCCCCGGGCGCCCCGAAACCAGCGCCGGCCGGGCCGGCGGTTCTCCCGGATACGGCTTCATGCCAGCGGGGTGACGAGCCGTCACCCCGTCGCGGCACATGCTCGGTGCGGACCGGAGGAACTTCCGAAGCATGCGGAAGGGAAGGTCGTCATGAAGAGGATTGTCGAGATCGTCCCCGCCCGACCCGGCTGGTACGCCCGCTGGCAGCTCACCCCGGACGCCACCCGCTGCTACCCGGTGACGGTGTGGGCGCTGGTGGAGGAGGCCGACGGCGTCGGTCGCGAGGTGATCGGCGTCGACTGTGTGGGGCAGTGGCCCGGATCGGACGACAACGAGGCGGGCAGCGAGTTCGTCCGCTATCTCTTCCACGCCCCCGAGGCGGGCGGTCCCGACGACCTGGAGCCGGAGCGGAACGCGCCCGGCCTGTCCCGGGAACCGGTCACCGCGGCCTGAACCGCCCGGCGCGGCTCGGGCGGGGCGCGTCGGCGGCGCGGTGCGACCGGTCGGGTCGGCGGCCCACGGACCGGGACTCAGCCGACCTCGCGCACCTCGTCGTCGCCGGCCCGGCCGGCGGAGAGAAGTTCGGCCAAGCCGGTGCGGGCCAGCAACTGCTGGATCTGCTCGTTCATCCCGGTGAGCCGGACCGACCCGGGCCCGGCCCGGTAGATCACCACGAACGCGCTCAACCCGGACGAGTCACACAGGGTGACCCCGGTCAGGTCGACGGTGAGTTCGTCGTACCCCTCGGCCTGGGCCTGCCCGGCCGCCCGGATCAGCTGCGGAGCGGTGTCGAAGTCGAGTTCACCGGTCAGCCGCAACCGGGCGTGCCGGTCTGCGAGCCGGCTCACCTCGATGGTCAACAACTGACGGGGCATGTCCTCCATGTTCCCAGTTGGCGGCGTACCGGAAACCCCCGGGGGTCCGGCTATGCGGTGCTGCTGGCGGACCGGTCGCCGGTATCCGCCCGGGGCGGCCGGACGAGCAGGCCGTTGACGCCGGTGATGTCGAGGATGGTGTCCAGGAACCGGGGCGTGTCGCGGAGGTGGATCGCCGTACCCTGCTGGTGGCCCTCGCGCCAGGCGTGCACGATGACCGCCAGGCCGGTGCTGTCGATGAAGAGCAGCCCGCCGAAGTCCAGCACGATGGCCGCCGGCCGGGCGGCCAGCAGATGGTCGAGCGCCGTCCGCAGCGGTGCCGCGGTGGTGAAGTCGAGGTCGCCCGCGACGCTGACCAGGGGTGCCCCGGAATCGGAGTCATCGATCGACATCGTCAACGGTGTCGATTCAGGCTTCCGCCGCTGGGGAACCACCATCACGCCTCTCCGCAGGTGCTGCCGGTCGGGCAGTTTCTCGAAAATCGTAACAACCCCGGGGGCTGTCCGCCCGGTACGCCGACGCGGCCACGGGTGGCGTTACCGGCATACCGGCGTAGGCTGGGGCGAAGAGATTGGACCACACACGCCGTGACCGGCGGACCGAGGGTGTCGAGAAGGAGTGGGGCTTAGCTGGTGACTGCTGCCGACGTCAGGGGCTGCGACCCGGGCGACGGACGGATCTCCACGCCGAGTGCCGCACGGGCTCCGGCGTGGTCCGCCGACGCCACGACCCGGCCTGCCCAGTCCCTGCCACCCACGCAGTCCCTGCCGCCCCTGGACCCGGACCGCGCCCCGACCGAACCGGACTGGTCCGAGGTCGTCGAGCACTTCCGGGAGGGCTTCGTCGTCTGCGACGCCGCCGGGGTGGTGCGTCATCTCAGCCCGGTCGCCGCCCGGCTCCTCCCCGAGATCACCGTGGGTGAGCTGCTGGTCGCCGCCGGGATCACCGCCCTGACCGGGTCCGACGACCGCACGGACCGCACCGACCTCACCCACCATGACCGTCGGCTCCGCGTCCGGCGGGTGCCGCTGTCCGGTCGCCGGTGCTGCTGGTACGTCGAGGACGTCACCGAGAGCGTCAGCCGGGCCGACGCCCTGCTCGCCGAGCGGGCCCGGTCGGCGTTCCTGGCCACCACCGGCGAGAAGCTCGGCAACCCGCTGCACCCGGACCGGGCGGCGGCGGCCACGGTCCGGCTCGCCGTACCCGCCCTGGGCGACGTGGCGGTGCTGGTGCTCGCTCCGCGTACCGGACGGGTCCGCTGGTGGCGGGCGGCCCGGGTGGACGACGACGTCCCTGCGGTCGACAGCGGCATCCTCGGCGTCACCGACCTGCCACCCGCGATCGACGAGGGACTGGCCGGGACCGAACCGCACGCGGTGGACTGGCTGGTCGACCAGGCCGCCGAGGCCGGCTGGTTGCCGGGCCTGGCCGTGCCGGACGTCTGCGCCCGCCTGGTTCCACTGCCCGGTCGGGGCGCGCCCGCCGGTGTGCTGCTCGTCGCGCGGCGGGCGACCCGGCGCTACGACGAGGACGACGTCGAGCTGCTCCGCGCGTTCGCCTCCCGGGCCGGCGCGGCGCTGACCTCGGCGGCGCTCTACCGCGACCAGGCCGAGGTCGCCGACACCCTCCAGGCGAGCCTGCTGCCGGTGGAACCGGCCGAGGCGGCCGGCGTGCAGTGGGGCACCGCCTACCGGCCGGCCCAGGCCGGGCTGCGGATCGGCGGCGACTTCTACGGCTCACACCCACTACCCGACGGTGGCTCCCTGTTCTATCTGGGGGACGTGTCGGGCAAGGGCGTGGAGGCGGCGGTCTTCACCGGGCAGTTGCGCCAGTGCCTCCAGGCCCTGCACCGGGTCGAGTACCATCCCGCCCGGCTGCTGCGGCTGCTCAACGACGCGCTGCTGGAGACCACGCTCGCCAACGGCCAGGGCCGCTTCGCCACGATGGTGCTCGGAGTGGTCCGGCCGCACCGCGACGGCACCCTGACCCTGACCATGGCCGGTGGCGGTCACCTGCCGCCCCTGCTGGTGCGGGCCTCCGGAGCGGTGGAACCGGTGCCGCTGAGCGGCATGCTGATCGGCGTGGTGCCCGATCCGCGCATCGGCGAGGTGACGGTGACCCTCGCCCCGGGCGAGACCTGCCTGCTGTACAGCGACGGGGTCACCGAGGCCCGGGGTGGCCGGCGGGGGGACGAGCTGTTCGGCGTGGACCGGTTGGTGCACGCCATCAGCGGCTGCCACCGGATGCCCGCGCCGGCGCTCGCCGAGCGGATCGAGCAGGTGACCAGCGACTGGCTGGCCCACGGCGACCACGACGACATCGCGGTGCTGGCGATGCGGGCGGTCGGCGCCGTCGCCCGAGGCCCCCGGCACCTGCACGCGGTGCCCGACCTGACCGCCCCCGCCCCGATCCCGCAGCCGTCCGGCCCGGGACGCCCCGACCGGAGGACGTACCGACCGTGACCAGTCCCGCGACCGTCGACCTGACCGCCGCCTATCCGGCCTACCTGGCGTGCCTGGAGGAAGCCGACGAGTACGCGGCGGTGGACATGGTGACCGGTCTGCTCGACCGGGGGGTGCCGGCCGAGCCGATCCTGCTCGACCTGGTCGCCCCGGCCCAGGCCGAGGTGGGGGAACGCTGGGCGCGCAACGAGTGGAGCGTGGCGCAGGAACACGCCGCGACCCACATCAGCGACCGGGTGGTGGCCGCCGTGTCCGCGTACGCCAGCCCGCGTCCGTCCCGCGGCCACGTGGTGGTGGCCTGCATGGACGGGGAGTGGCACGCGCTGCCGGCCCGGCTGGTGGCGGAGGTGCTCCGGCTGCGCGGTTGGCAGGTCACCTTCCTCGGGGCGAGCGTTCCCGCCGCCCACCTGGTCGGGTACCTGCAACGGCACGACGCGCACGCGGTCGCGCTGGCCTGCGCGCTGCCGATGCGGCTGCCGCACGCCCACCGGATGATCGAGGCGTGCCGGCGGTCCGACGTGCCGGTGCTGGTCGGTGGTCGCGGCTTCGGCGCGGACGGGCGGTGGGCCCGGCGGCTGGGGGTGGCCTGGGCTCCGGACGCGCTGGCGGCGGCGGCGCTGGTCGCCGACGAGCGGGCGTTGCGGCGGGTGCCGGCGGCCGACCTGGCGCACCTGGCCGACGACGAGTACGCCGGTCTGCTCCGTCGCCGCGCCGAGCTGATCGACTCGGCGCTGGTCGATCTGCGGGACCGCTCCCCCGGGGTGGCGAACTACGACGCCGCGCAGCTCGACGCGACCATCAGCGACCTCGGCCACATCGTCGACTTCCTCGCCGCCGCCGTCTATGTGGACGACGTCCGACTGTTCACCGATTTCGTCGGGTGGCTGGCGGCGATCCTGTCCAGTCGCGGCGTGCCGGTGGCGTCGGTGACGCAGACTCTGGAACACTTCTCACAGGCGCTGCGGGACTTTCCCCGGGCCGGTCGGTTCCTCGACGCCAGCCGGAGCGTGGCGACGGTCTCCCCGGCGCTCAGCCGGAGCTGAGCCCACGGTGGGTGACCCCGCCCGGAGGCCCTGCTTATACTTGCTGCACTGCAAGCATCCGCCTGTGGTCAAGCGAGAGGGAACACCTTGACGTTCACCGTCGCGTACGCCCAGGGGGATGACGGTGCTGTCTGCCTGCGCCTGGCGGGGGAACTCGACATGAGCACCGCGCCCGAGCTCAACGCGGCAGTCGACCAGCTCATCGCCGACGGACACACCCGCCTGCTGGTCGACCTGAGCGAGCTGACCTTCTGCGACTCCACCGGCATCGCCGCCTTCGTCCGGGGCGACAACACCGCCGCCGGGCTCGACGGCTGGTTGCGGCTCACCGGGGCCACCGGACGGGTCGCCCGGGTACTCAGCGTGACCGGACTGGCCGAGGTGCTCCGCTACGATCCCGATGCCGACCCGGCCTCACACGCCTGCCGGTGATCGGTTACATTTCCCCGCCGGCACACCCCACCGTCCGGTTTCGTACCACCGTCACAGGAGGCAGGTAGCCATGGGCGTAGACACGCCGAGCCCCGTTCGGATCCTGGTGGTGGACGACGACCCGGGTGACGTGCTCATGATCGAGGAGGCCCTGGAGGACTCCGACGTCGACAAGATCATCGACGTGGTCAGCGACGGCCAGGAGGCGATGGAGTTCCTCCGCCAGGAGGGCCGGCACACCGACGCCAAGCGCCCCGACGTCATCCTCCTGGACCTGAACATGCCCCGGATGGACGGCCGGCAGGTGCTCGGCGAGGTCAAGAGCGACCCGGATCTGCGTACCATTCCGATCGTGGTGCTGACCACCTCCAACGCGGACACCGACATCGTCGGCAGCTACACCCTCCAGGCGAACGCGTACGTGACGAAGCCGATCGACCTGGACGACTTCAACGACGTGGTGCGCCGGATCGACGAGTTCTTCGGCCGCGTCGTGGTGCTGCCCAAGCGTTCCTGACCGCGCCCGCGTCCCGCTCCACCCGCTCCGTCGCCCTCGCTCCCACCGCGCCCGTCCTCCGGTCCCTCCGCCTCCGTGCCGGCCGTGCCCGCCGTCCCGGTCCGTCGCCTTCGTGCCGGCCGTGCCCGTCGTCCCCGGTCCACCGGCCGTCGTCCCGGGCCCGGCCACCGGTGTCCGTCGATCACCAGTCCACCCGGGCTGCCGCCGGCGTGTCGTGGGGTGGGCCGGCCATTTGCCGGAAACCGCTGCGCGCCCGGCCGTCCGGCCGGAGGATCGGCGGTGGGGGAGTTCGCCATCGGCGGACGGGAGGCGGCGACGTGAGATTCTCCGTGGTGGAGATGGGATACGACCAGCGGCAGGTGGATTCCTGCCTGGACGACCTGAGTGCCCGGTTGGCCGAGCTGGCGGCCCGTGCCGCCGGTGCCGGGGTCCTGGGCGACGTCGGGTGGGAGCAGTTCCGGGACGAGGTGGTCCGGCTGCGGGACCTGGTCGACGCGCGGCGGCCCGATGTCGTACCGGTGCCGGTCGACACACCCACGGCTGCCGCCGCGCCGCCCGTCACCGGGCGCGGCGCTCCGCCGATCGCCACCGCCCTCCCGCCGACCACCGCAGTGCCGCCGATCGCCACCTCCCCGCCGACCACCGTCACGTCCCCGCCGACCACCGCCGCCACATCCCTGCCGATCGCCACCACCCTGCCGATGACGGCTGGCGGGGCCACCGGCGGCGTGCGGGGCCGCTGACCGCTGACCGGGTCATGCGGTGGCCGGGTCTTCCGGTGTCCTCGTCATCTGGGTGTCCGGATCGTCTGGGTGTCCGGGGCGTCGGTGTCCGGGGCGTCCGGCTCACCGGGCGGGTGACCCGGGCCGGGCGGTCGCTCAGGTCAGCGCGTCGACCACCGTGGTGGCCCGGCGCTCGTGCTTGGCGTACGCGCCCGGGTAGGCGGACCGCTGCACGGCCTGGGCGGCGCCGGTGACGCTCATGTCCTGCCAGCCGGGAACCTTGCGCAGCGCCTGGTAGAAGGCGCGGGACGCGTACGCCGGCTGCATCAACTCGCGTACGCTGCCCCAGCCGCTGCTCGGCCGCTGCTGGAACAGTCCGACCGAGTCGTGGTCGTCGCCGCTGCCCTGGTGCGGGTACCGGGACGACTCGGCGAGCCGGTCGCTGGCCAGGTTGTGCAGGTTGCTCTCCTGGATCGCGGTGGAGACCGCCACCACCAGGGCGCGGCGGGGCATCTTCAGCTCGACTCCGACGTCCACGATCGTCTTCGCGTTGTCCATCTGCCGCTGGCTCAGCCCGGCGACCGGCTCGGGACGGGCTGGCTTGCGGGGGCGGGGCGGCGTCGTACCGGCCGAGGGGCTGACGGTGGCGCTGGCCGTCGGGGTGGGTACGGCGCCGCGCTGGTACGACCGGGACGCCCGCTGGTCGGCCTCGGCGGCGCTGACCGCCCGGTCGGCCAGTGAGTCGCGCAGCGGCTCCTCGTCGCCGGTGGCGGCCCGCGTACCGGCGAACAGGCCGACGCCGAGGCAGCAGGTGACGCCGGTGGCGAGTGCGACCCGGGCGGGGGTGGAGGCGAGCCGTGGCCGTCGCCGTGGCCGGCGGTCCTCGGCGCGGTGGCGGCCGATGGTCCGAACGGTCGATGCCGCGTCGTCCGGACGGTGATCCGGCCGCGCGCTGGTCAGCTTCTGGTCAGCGGAGTCGTCAGGGTGCACCCGCCGAGGCTAGAAAGTATCTTGGCCGTTGCCATCGGCGTGAATGGTGGCATCAGCCACAATTAGCGGCAATCGCGCCCATTATTGCCCGCTATTTACCGCCAAATTCGGCGAACCGGGCAAATGCTTATCCGGGCTGGTAAGGCGGTGCGGAGGGGACAAGTCCGCTGCCGATCGGCGCCCACCACGGCCCAGCCCAGGGGTCGTCCGTTCGGCCCAGCCCCGATGGGCCGTTCTCGGCCGGGCGACGACCGCTGTCCGCCGGAGCGGCGGTGTTCAACGACGCCGTTCTCCACCGGGCTCGGCGACAGCCGTTCTCCACCCGGGCTCGGCGACAGAGTTCCCGCTGCGCTGGCGGTGTTCAGCGGCGACCGTTCTCCGCTGCGGTGACGGTGAGCCGGTGCCGGCTCAGGTCACTGGTCGAGAACGGCCACAGCCGGTCGGCCTGCTCCACCAGGCCGGCGAGCTGCTCCCGGCTCAACCCGATGGACGAGATCGAGGCGTGCACGTCGGCCTGGTACCGGCCGTCGTCGGCCCGACCCAACTTGACCTCGGCGCGTACCTGCACCGTGTGCGCCTCGTCGGTGATCTCCTTGGCCGCCTCGACCGCCGCGTGGTGCAGACACGAGGCGAACGCCGCCGCGAGCAGCTGCTCCGGGGTGAGCCCGGTGCAGTGTGGCGCGAGCGGGGACGCCAGCGCCGTCGACAACCCACCGTCGTCGGTGTGTACGTGACCGCCCTCGGCGGTCGCCATCGCCTCGTGGAACCACGAACCCGGATCCGACATCGCCGTTCCTCCCGTCGTTCCCGGCACGGCTACCCGGCACCCGCCCGGCGAAACCGCCCGACCAGCGCCCGCCCGGTGACGGGCCGTCAGCCGGGCCCGGGAGTTCAGCCGGGCCCGGGAGGTTGGGCGGGTCGGGGCGTCAGGCGGCGGGGAGGTTGGGCGGCGGCGGGGCGTCAGGCGGCGGGGAGGTTGGGCGGCGGCGGGGCGTCAGCTCTCCGTGCCGCCGCCCGGATCCACCACGGCCATCTCGGTCGGTGCGGTGGCGGCCCGTTCGGTCCACGGGGAGACGGGGGCGGCGGTCCGCTGCCGGGGCACCACGGTGGCCAACGGCACGTACACCCGGGCGTCGACCGCTTCGGCGAGCACCAGCGCGGCGAACAGACTGGTCGGCCGGTCCGACGGATCCTCGGCCAGACAGCTCCGGCACAGGTCGGCCACCTCCGCCGGTAACCCCTCCACCGCCGGCAGCGGCTCCGGCGGCTGACGGCGGCGGGTGCCCAACAGCTGCGTCGCCGTCGACGCCGGGTACGGCAGCCGACCGGTGAGGCAGTAGTAGAGCAGCACCCCCACCGCGTACATGTCGGCTGCGGTGGTGGCCGGCCGCTGCGCCAACTGCTCCGGCGCGAGGTACGCCGGGGTGCCGACCACCATGCCCGCCGGCAGCTCGTCAGCCGTGCCACTGGTGGTGGCGATGCCGAAGTCCAGCACCTTCACCCCGGCCGGGGTGAGCACCACGTTGGCCGGCTTCACGTCCCTGTGCACGATGCCGTGGGCGTGTGCGGCGGCCAGCGCCGCGCTCACCTCGGCGCAGACCCGCACCGCGATCCGCCAGTCCAGCGGCCCGGAGCGGACGTGCGCGGCCAGCGTCTCCCCCTCGGCCAACTCCATCACGATGTACGGCACCTGCTGCCCGGTGCCGGTGACGGCGGTGCCGAAGTCGTGCACGCTCGCCACGTTCGGGTGCACCAGCCGGGCCGCCGAGCGCGCTTCGGCCCGGATCCGCTCCACCGAGGTCGGGCCGTCGTGGTGGCCGGGCGAGATCAGCTTCACCGCCACCGTCCGGTCCAGCACCACGTCGTGGGCCCGCCAGACCTCCGACATGCCACCGACGCCGATGCGCTGTTCGAGCCGGTACCGCCCGTCCAGCGTCCTCATCGTGCCGCTCCTCGCCTCGTCCCCACGCCCCGCCCGCAGGTGCCCCCCGAGCCGGTACCCGGCCTCCGAGCAGCACAAACCGACAACCGGCGATCTCCGCGTGACGCTGTCCGAACGCTCAGTCAGCGGCCGGGTCGGCTCCCGGGGCGGGGCCGGGGTCGTTCCTCCGGTTCACAGCCCGCCCGTCGGGTCGCGCCGGGCCGGGGCCGTCGGGCAACGCCGTACCGGGGCTGCCGGGCAACGCCGTGCTCACCCCGAAGCCGCGCCCCAGGGCCCGTACCTGCGCCTCCAGCTCGGGTACCGCCCGGCGGGCGTGCCGGGCCATCACCCGGTCCGCCAGCGGGCTGACCAGCACCGACCGTCCCGCCTGGAGCAGACCGACCGCCCGGGGCACGTACACCCGGCGCTGCCGCCGCTCGATGGCCCGGACGAACGCCGCCGCGCACTCCCGTACCGACGTGGTCTTCCGCATCGGCCAGGGCAGCCGCGCCAGCAGCTCCGCGACGGCCGGCAGGTCGGTCCGGGCCTCCCGGACCAGGTCGGTGTCGATCCAGGAGGGGTGTGCGGTGCCGACGGCGACCCCGTGGTGGGCCAGCTCCAACCGGATCGAGGTGCCGAAACTCTCCGCCCCGGCCTTCGACGCGCAGTACGCGGCCATCCCGGGCGGCGCGGCGAACGCCGCCGCCGACGAGACGATCAGCAGGTACCCGCGCCGGGCGATCAGCGCGTCGACCGTCGCCGCCGCCGTCCGCATCACC
This sequence comes from Micromonospora cathayae, assembly GCF_028993575.1. NCBI lineage: Bacteria > Bacillati > Actinomycetota > Actinomycetes > Micromonosporales > Micromonosporaceae > Micromonospora > Micromonospora cathayae. The sequence continues at coordinate 4,081,863 of NZ_CP118615.1, forward strand.
CCGACCAGGTTCACCTCGACGGTACGCACCATCGCGTCGAGGTCCCCGACCGCGAGGGTTCCCCGGTTCGCCACTCCGGCGTTGGCGACCACCGCGTCGATCCCGCCCAGCGCCGCGATGGTGCCGTCCACGGCCCGGGTCAGGCCGGCCTGGTCGGTGACGTCGGCGGGAAACCAGACGTGCCCCTCGCCCAGCTCGGCCGCCAGGGCGGCGAGGCGGTCCGGCTCCAGCCCGACCAGGGACACCCGGGCACCCCGGGCGGCGGCGACCCGGGCGGTGTGCTCGCCGATGCCCCGGGCCGCCCCGGTCACCAGGACCACCCGACCGGCGAGCGGACCGGCCGTACCGCCTCGTTGCTGGCGCACGATCCGCAACCTACCACCCGACGGCCCACCGTCCCGGGGCCCGAGTGGTCAGCGGCCCACCGGCACCGGCGGGTGGGTCGATCCCGGCCGGGGCGTGACCCACCACGCGCAGTCCCGTTCGGTCAGCCAGTCGGGGCCGTCCGCACCCCGCACCAACGCGCTGACGGCGAACGTGGCCGCGCGTACCGCGTCCGGGGCGGCCACCGTCACCGCCTCCCACGGCGAGTCGGGCACCCGGCCGGTACGCGGATCGAGGACGCCCCTGCCGTCCGGGTCACGCGCCGACGCGGTAGCCAGCCCACCGCCGTTGAGCCCCACCGTGCGACCGTCGACCGGCACCGGCCAGCCACCGGAGGGGGCCGGCCCGGCCGTCGCCACCCGGGACCCGACCGCCACCAGCACCCCACCCGCCGACCGCTGCGCGATCTGTTCCGCGCACCGCTGCGCCAGGTACGCCGTCGCCGTCCCGCCCAACATCAGCAGCAGCGTCGGCGGTACGGTCAGCCGGTCACCGCGCAGCGACACCGACCGCCAGTCACCGGCGTCGGGCAGCGGGACGCCGCTGCCGGAGCCGCAGACCGGCAGCGGGCCGACCCGGGCGGCCAACCGGATCCGGGCCGCGCCGATCGTCGGGTCGCAGTCGCCGTCACTGATCCGGGCCGCCTCCAGCGCGACGGTGACCAGCTCCCGTAGCAGCGGTCCGACCGGCACCGGCCGGCCCGCCGCCCGGTGCACCCGGGCCAGTTCGCCCCGCCCCGGCGCGGTGATCCGGTCCAGGGCGGCGAGGGCCCCGGCGACCACCCGCCGGGCGGTGGTGGGCCGGTCCACCCCGGTCACCGCCACCCGGACCGGACGCCCCCGATGTGACCAGCGCGCCTCGCGTACCCCATCGATGGTGTCCATGGCCGGAGCCTGCCGGCCGCGCCTGGGAGGGGCTGAGGTCGTGGCTGTGTGTCGGCTGTGCGACACCGGGCGGCCGGGTCGGCGCGATCCCTTTCCGCCGTTCGCTGCCGGTCCCGCGAACGTGCAGAACCTTCAGGACCCGGCGACGACCAGGTAGAAGGTGAAGCCGGCGAGCAGCGGCCCGGTCGCCAGCCGGTGCAGCCACGCGTCCACGTCCGCCTCGGCCAGCTCACCGGCGGCCACCGCCCGCGTCGAGTTGCGCCGCAGTCCGAGGATCTGGTCGGCGGTGCCGAAGTCGCGGAACAGCACCGCGACCGGTTCGACCGACCGGATCCGGAACCCGGCCGCGTCGGCCAGCCGTACCATCTGGCGGCCCATGGTGGCGTTGCGGACCCGGCTGGCGTTGAACCGGGCGAACCGTCGACTGGTGGTGACGTCCTCGTCGGCGACGGCGAGGGTGTCCCAGTCCGGCTCGGCCATACCGAACAGGCCGCCCGGCCGTAGTACCCGCCGGGCCTCCGCGAACGCCCGCTCCGGCTCGGGTACGTGTTGCAGCACCCGGTCCACCCGGAGCCGGTCCACACTGGCGTCGGCCAGCGGCAGGTCGCGCAGGTCACCGGCCCGCAGCTCGACGTTGGGGCGGTCGGCGTGCCGGTCGGTCGCCTCGGCCAGCATCCGGGGCTCGTGGTCGACCCCGATCACCGTGCCGTCCGGGCCGACCGCGTCGGCCAGCGACGCCAGGTCGGTACCGGGCCCGCAGCCCAGGTCCACCGCCGTCTGGCCGGGCCGTACGTCGAGCGCGGCGAGCAGGCGCTGCTTGTAGTCGAGGCCCACCGGGGTACGGGCGGCGGCGTCCATGTACGCGATCTGGTCCGGAGCGGCGGTCAGGCCGGCGAGTCCACTCATCCGGTCATTTCACCACGAAACACCGACACTCCGGCGTCCATGGTGGACGCCGGAGTGTCGGTCGACGGGGCCGGGCACGGGCCGGCGGAAACCACGGCCGGCCGAGACCGCACCCGTCCCGGATCAGACACCCGGAGTCGCACTGCCCCGGGTCAGTCGCGTACGGCGTACCGGGTGAGGAAGGCCCGCCAGGCGGTGGGGGAGAAGGTCAGCGCCGGGCCGTGCGGGTCCTTGCTGTCCCGTACGCCGATCACGTCGGGCAGGTTGTCGGCCACCTCGACGCAGTCGCCGCCGTTGCCGCTGCTGCGACTGCTGGTGCGCCACCGTGCGCCGGTCAGGTCCATGTCTGGGCCACCTCCGTGATCAGGTCGACGGACTGCCGGTGGGACAACGCCTCGCCGCGCACGTCCTCCCACGCAGCCAGTATCGCCGCCAACTCGTCCGCCTCGCTGACCACCTGACCCTGGAGCTGGTTGTCCAGGTAGCCGGCCAGCCGGTGATCGGGGCTCTGCGCCAGCACGAACGGGCCGTTGAGCCCGGCGTAGGCACCCACACTGGACGGCACCACGTGCACCCGGACGTGCGGGGCTCCGCACGCCCGGACCAGCGCGGTCAACTGCTCGTGCATGGTGGCCGGGCCGCCGACCGGCCGGCGCAGTACCGATTCGTCGATCACGGCGGTGAACTGCGGCGGGTCGTCCTGGTTGAGGATGCCCTGCCGGGCCAGCCGGGTGGCGACGTGCCGCTCCACCTCGCCCCGGGGGAGCAGCCCGCCGCCGGCCAGCACCTCCCGCGCGTACCGCTCGGTCTGGAGCAACCCGGGCAGGACCATGCACTGGTACGACCGCAGCGACACCGCCTCCCGTTCGATCTCCTGCCACGGACGGAACCAGAGTGGCACCTTCTTCCGGAAGGTGTCCGGCCAGATGTCCGCGATGTCTTTGCCGAGCGCCTCGGCGGCTGCCGCCCGGTGCCGGGGGTACGGAACGCGTCCCTCGTTGAGCCACCGCATGGTGGTCTTCGGGTCGACGCCGATGCGTTCGGCCAGCGATTCGGTGGTCTGCCCGGTGGCGTACAGGGCGGCGCGGAGCGCGTCGTTCATGCGGTTTCCCTTCCAGATGGCAAAGACGTCTGCCCGGCACCCACTCGCGGGATGTCGTCGTCCGACCACGTCGCAGGAGGGTGTGGGCGAGGCGGCGCGGCCGGTGGAGGCGTGAGACCCGGCGGTCGCGTCTGTCGGGCCGCCCCGTGGGGAGGCGGGGCGGCCCTCCACAAGGGACAACGAGACGGCGGGTGAATGGATGTGAGCGTGCGGGACCACGAGAAGGCGCTGGTACCCGGCGAGACCGGCGACGCGACCGTGGGTGAGGGCGTCCCGGGACCGGTCCCGGTACTGGGCAAGGGCGGACGGCGGTGAGGGCCCGGCCGCACGTCGCCGCGCGGCCGTCCTGGCGGTGCCGGGTCTGCGGCGCGCCGTGGCCCTGCTCACCGGCCCGGCTGCGGTTGCTCGTCGAGTACCGGGGCAACCGCCCCACCCTGCTGATCCACCTCGCCCTGCTGCTGGAGGAGGCCGCCACCGACCTGCCCGGCACCCACCCGGACGCCCCCGACCTGACCACCCGTTTCCTCGGCTGGGCACGTGCTCGTTGAGCGTGGTACGCGACGCGTACAGGTGGCGCACAGGCAACGCTGGGACGGGACACAGGGTCGGGGACCAGGATGGGGGCATGGTGACCGACGGGCATGCGCTTCCGGGCCGGGTCGAGCTGCGCCGTCCGGACGGCGGGCCGGTGCGGGTGCTGGTGGTCGACGACGAGTCCACCCTGACCGACCTGCTCGCCATGGCGCTGCGCTACGAGGGCTGGCAGGTCGCCACCGCCGGCAACGGCATGGCCGCGCTGAGCAGCGCCCGGCAGACCCGCCCGGACGTGGTGGTGCTCGACGTGATGCTGCCCGACCTGGACGGCTTCCAGGTACTGCGCCGGCTGCGCGAGCAGGCCCCGAACGTGCCGGTGCTGTTCCTGACCGCCCGGGACGCGGTGCAGGACCGGATCGCCGGACTGACCGTCGGCGGCGACGACTACGTCACCAAGCCGTTCAGCCTGGAGGAGGTGATCGCCCGGCTGCGGGCCCTGCTGCGCCGGGCCGGGCTGGCCGTCGCGGCCCGCGAGGAGGCCGTCCTCACCGTCGGTGACCTCAGCCTGGACGAGGACAGCCACGAGGTACGCCGGGGCGACGACCTGATCACCCTCACCGCCACCGAGTTCGAGCTGCTCCGCTACCTGATGCGCAACCCGCGCCGGGTGCTCAGCAAGGCGCAGATCCTGGACCACGTCTGGAACTACGACTTCGGCGGCCAGGCCAACGTCGTCGAGCTGTACATCTCGTACCTGCGGAAGAAGATCGACGCCGGCCGCGAGCCGATGATCCACACGCTGCGCGGGGCGGGCTATGTCCTCAAGCCCGCCCCGTGAGCCCCGCCGTTGGCCGTCGTCCCGCTGGTCGCTGTCGCACCGGCTGGCCGGCTGGTCGCTGCGGGGCCGGCTGGTCGCCACCGTCGTCGCCCTGCTCGCCCTGGTCAGCGTGGGCGTCGGCACGGTCACCACGGTGGCCCTGCGGCACTTCCTGACCAGCCAGATCGACGAACAACTGGCCCCCATGTACCAGGGGCGCGGGCCGGTCGACCCGCTGCCCGGCTGGCAGCTACCCGACAACCGGTTCCTGCGCGTCCCGCCCGGCTTCCCCACCGGCACGATCGTCGTGCAGGCCACCGACGGCCAGGTCACCGCCGCCCGGACCCTCACCGCCGGCCGGGACGAGGAGCCGATACCGGTCTCCGAGGTCACCGCCGTCGCCGCGCTACGCGCCGACGGCCGACCCCGCACCGTCGACCTGGGCGACCGGGGCGACTACCGCTTCGTGGCGCGCACCGCCCCGGACGGCACCGTCCGGGCGCTGGGCGTGCCGCTGGCCGGCGTCCAGCAGACCATCTGGCGGATGATCGCCGCGCAGGCCGGCATCGCCACCGCCGGCCTGCTGCTCGCCGGCTCGGCCGGCGCGCTGATCGTGCAGGCCACGCTGCGTCCGCTGCGCCGGGTCGCGGCCACCGCCACCCGGGTCACCGAACTGCCGCTGGACCGGGGCGAGGTCGCCCTGTCGGTCCGGGTGCCCGCCGCCGACACCGACCCGCGTACCGAGGTCGGTCAGGTCGGCAGCGCGCTCAACCGGATGCTGGGGCACGTCGCCGCCGCGCTCACCGCCCGCCAGGCCAGCGAGACCCGGGTACGCCAGTTCGTCGCCGACGCCAGCCACGAGCTGCGTACCCCCCTCGCGGCCATCCGGGGGTACGCGGAGGTGGCCCGCCGGGGCCGGGCGGAGGTGCCGCCCGACGTGGCGCACGCGCTGCGCCGGGTGGAGTCCGAGAGCGTCCGGATGACCAGTCTCGTCGACGACCTGCTGCTGCTGGCCCGGCTCGACTCGGGCCGTCCGCTGGTGTCCGAACCGGTCGACCTGTCCGCGCTGGTGGTCGACGCGGTCAGCGACGCGCACGTGGCCGGCCCCGGGCACCGCTGGCAGCTCGACCTGCCCGACGAGGCGGTCGAGGTGCCCGGTGACGCCGCCCGGCTGCACCAGGTGGTGACGAACCTGCTGACCAACGCCCGGGTGCACACCCCGGCCGGTACCACCGTCACCACCACCCTGCGGGCCGGTCCGGACGCCGCCGTGCTGACCGTCGCCGACGACGGCCCCGGCGTCCCCGCCGAGCTGCAACCGGAGGTGTTCGAACGGTTCGCCCGGGGCGACAGCTCCCGGTCGCGGGCGCACGGCAGCACCGGCCTCGGCCTGGCCATCGTCGCCGCCGTGGTGGACGCCCACCACGGACAGGTCACTGTGGACAGCCGGCCGGGCCGGACCGCGTTCACGGTACGGCTGCCGAACCGCACAGCGGACGCATAGCCTTCGCACGGGGGCGGGCCAGCCGGGCCGCCGAGGCTGGCTCACATGGAGAAGACAGAGCATCCGCCGACCGCTCCGCTGCCCTCCACCACCGCACCGGTGGTGGGCCCGTCGGCCGCCGGCACCCGGGAGCCCGGCCCGCCGGACCCCGCCGGGGTGCCGCACCCACCGCGACCGGAGCCCCCGGCGGTCCGGCCCCGCTGGGTACGCCCGGCACTGGCCGCCCTGCTGCTCGGTACCGCGCTGCTCTACCTGTGGGGACTGGGCGGGTCCGGCTGGGCCAACGCGTACTACTCGGCCGCCGCGCAGGCCGGCTCGCAGAACTGGACGGCGTTCCTGTACGGCTCCTCCGACGCGGCCAACTCGATCACCGTGGACAAGACCCCGATGTCGCTGTGGCTGATGGCGCTGTCGGTACGCCTCTTCGGGCTCAGCTCGTGGTCGATCCTCGTGCCGCAGGCGCTGCTCGGCGTCGCCACGGTCGGCGTGCTGTACGCGACCGTCCGCCGCTGGTACGGGCCGGCGGCCGGGCTGATCGCCGGTACGGTGCTCGCCCTCACCCCGGTCGCCGCGCTGATGTTCCGGTTCAACAACCCGGACGCGCTGCTGGTGCTGCTGCTCACCGCCGCCGCGTACGCCACCGTACGGGCCCTGGAGGCCGCCTCGACCCGGTGGATCGTGCTGGTCGGCGTGCTGGTCGGGTTCGGTTTCCTGACCAAGATGCTCCAGGCGTTCCTGGTGGTGCCGGTCTTCGCCGGGGTGTACCTGGTGGCCGCGCCGACCGGGCTGTGGCGGCGGATCCGGCAGCTCCTGCTCGCCGGGCTGGGCCTGGTCGCCGCCACCGGCTGGTGGGTGGCGCTCGTCGAGCTGGTCCCGGCCAGCGCCCGCCCGTACATCGGCGGCTCACAGACCAACAGCATCCTGGAGCTGACCCTCGGCTACAACGGCCTCGGCCGGCTCACCGGGGACGAGGTCGGCAGTGTCGGCCCGCGCGGCGGTGGCCCGTTCTCCGCCCAGACCGGGCTGCTGCGGATGTTCGACACCGAGGTCGGTGGGCAGGTGTCCTGGCTGCTGCCGGCCGCGCTGATCCTGCTGGTCGCCGGACTGGTGCTGACCGGCCGGGCACCCCGGACCGACCGGACCCGGGCCGGGCTGCTGCTCTGGGGCGGCTGGCTGCTGGTCACCGGGGCGGTGTTCAGCCTGATGAGCGGGATCTTTCACGCGTACTACACGGTGGCCCTGGCCCCGGCGGTCGGTGCGCTGGCCGGCATCGGGTCCACCCTGCTCTGGCGGCACCGGGCCGTCGCCTGGTCGACCGCCGACTGGTCACCCGCCGACCAGGGCGTTCCCCGCTGGCGGGACTGGTTCGCCACGGCCGCCCTGGCGGTCACCCTCACGGTCACCGCCTGGTGGTCGTGGACGCTGCTCGGGCGTAGCGCCGACTGGTACCCGTGGCTGCGGACCGTGGTGCTGGTCGCCGGGCTGGCCGGCGTGCTGCTGGTGCTGGCCACCACCCGGTCGACCGGGCGGCTGACCCGGCGGCTGACCCCGCTGGTCATGCTGGCCGTCGCGGTGGCCGCCCTGTCCGGGCCGGCGGCGTACGCCGCGCAGACCGCCGCCACCCCGCACAGCGGCGCGATCCCGAGCGCCGGACCGGCGACCCAGGGCGGCTTCGGTGGCGGTTTCCGGGGCGGCCGACCGAACGGCATGATGCCGCCGGACGGCGAGTTCCCCGGCGGCCAGTTCCCCGGCGGCCAGTTTCCCGGTTTCCGCGACGGCACCCGGAACGGCCAGCCGGGCCAGGGCCAGAACGGGCAGCCGGGGCAAGCTCAGGGCGGCCAGCCGGGGCAGGGCCAGAACGGGCAGCCCGCGTTCCCCGGCGTACCCGGCGGAGCCGCTCCGGGCGGTGGGGCGCGCGGCGGGGGCGGCATGGGCGGCCTGCTCAACGCCGCCGAACCCAGCGCGGAACTGCGGGACCTGCTGACGCAGGACAGCGCCGACCACACCTGGATCGCGGCCACCGTCGGGTCGAACAACGCCTCCGGCTACCAGTTGGCCACCGGCGAGCCGGTGATGGCCGTCGGTGGGTTCAACGGCAGCGACCCGTCGCCGACCCTCGCCCGGTTCCAGCGGTACGTCGCCGACGGCGAGATCCACTGGTTCATCGGTGGTGGCGGGTTCCGGGCCAACGGCGGCAGCGACGCCTCCGGTGAGATCGCCACCTGGGTCGCCGAGAACTTCGAGTCACAGACCGTCGACGGGGTGACCCTCTACGACCTGAGCAGCGGAAAGCAGGGCTGAGCCATGACGTACACCCCGCAACCGGTCGCACCGGCCCGGACCGTCGCGCCACCGGTCCTGCTGGACGTGGTGGTGCCGGTCTACAACGAGGAGGTCGACCTGGGCCCGTGCGTCCGGCGGCTGCACGCCCACCTGACCGGGCACTTCCCGTACCCGTTCCGGATCACCATCGCCGACAACGCCAGCACCGACCGTACCCTGGCGGTGGCCCGGGACCTCGCCGCCGAACTGTCCGACGTCGAGGTGCGGCACCTGGACGCCAAGGGACGCGGCCGGGCGTTGCGGGCCGCCTGGTCGGAGTCGCCCGGTTCGGTCCTGGCCTACCTGGACGTGGACCTCTCCACCGACCTGGCCGCACTGCTGCCGCTGGTCGCCCCGCTCGTCTCCGGCCACTCCGACCTGGCCATCGGCACCCGGCTGGCGCGCGGCTCGCGGGTGGTCCGGGGCGCCAAACGGGAGGTCATCTCGCGCGGCTACAACCTGCTGCTGCGCGGCACCCTGTCCACCCGGTTCACCGACGCCCAGTGCGGGTTCAAGGCGATCCGGGCGGACGTGGCGGCCCGACTGCTGCCGCTGGTCGAGGACACCGGCTGGTTCTTCGACACCGAACTGCTGGTCCTCGCCGAGCGGGCCGGGCTGCGCATCCACGAGGTGCCGGTGGACTGGGTCGACGACCCGGACAGCCGGGTGGACATCGTCGCCACCGCCCTGGCCGACCTGCGCGGCATCGGGCGGCTCGGCCGGGCCCTGCTGACCGGGGCGCTGCCCCTGACCGAGCTACGCGAACAGCTCGGCCGGGCCCCGCTGCGCCCGCCGCCGGTCCGGGTACCGGTCGGGCTGCCCCGGCAGCTCGCCCGGTTCGCCGCGGTGGGGGTGGCGAGCACCCTCGCGTACCTGGTGATCTTCGTGCTGGCCCGTGGCGGACTCGGCGCGCAACCGGCGAACCTGCTGGCGCTGCTGGTCACGGCGGTGGGTAACACGGCGGCGAACCGCCGCCTCACCTTCGGGGTCACCGGTAGCCGGCACGCCGGCCGGCACCACGCGCAGGGGCTGGTCGCCTTCGGGCTCGGTCTGGCGCTGACCAGCGGCTCGCTCGCCCTGCTGCACGCCGCGACCGCCACCCCGCCCCGCGCGGTGGAACTGCTGGTGCTGGTCGTGGCGAACCTGGCCGCCACCGTGCTGCGGTTCGTCCTGCTCCGCGCGGCCATGCACCACCGCCGCTGACCGCGACCCGGCGCGGCCCGTCACCACCACCGGCGGCATTCTGCGCGGCCGGGCACCGCCGCCGTCGACGGCATCCGGAGCGACCCGGCAGCGCCGCCGGCCACGGCGGTCGGCGCGGCGGCGTCGCGGGGGTGGCCGGCGTGGCAGGCTGGCGGTGTGTACCGGGAACGTGCCGCGTCGATCGCCGGGGCGGTGCTGTGGACCAGCACCGTCCCGGCGGGGGCCGCGCCGACCAGGGTGCTGCCGGACGGCTGCCTGGACCTGCTCTGGTCGTCCCGGGCCGGGCTGCTGGTCGCCGGCCCGGACCGGACCGCCCACCTCGCGGTGGGCCGCCCGGGGGAACGCTGGGTCGGGCTGCGGTTGCCGCCCGGCGTCGGGCCGGCGGTGCTCGGCGTCCCCGCCGACGAGCTGCGGGACCGCCGGGTGCCGTTGGCCGACCTGTGGGGCGAGCGGGTCGCCGCCGACCTGGCCGAACGGGTGGCCCTGGCACCGGGTGAGGCCCTGACGGCGGGGGAGGCCCTGACGGCGGTCGCGGCGGCGCGACTGCGCGCGGCCGGTGGCGCGGATCCGGTCGGCGGCCGGATCGCCGACCGGCTGGCCGCCGGGGCCACGGTCGCCGCGACCGCCGCCGAGCTGGGTCTGGATCCGCGCGTCCTGCGTCGCCGGTGCCTGCCCCTGTTCGGGTACGGCCCGAAGACCCTCGCCCGCATCCTGCGCATGCGGCGGGCGCTGGCCCTGGCCCACGCCGGTACGCCGCTGGCCGAGGTGGCCGCCCGCAGCGGGTACGCCGACCAGGCGCACCTGACCCGGGAGGTGCGGGACCTGGCCGGGGTGCCGCCGACCGTGCTGCTCCGGGCGGCTCAGCCCACCGCGGTCCCCGCCTCGTCGGCCGGTCCGACCGGCAGCGGGGCGTAGAGGTCCACGCCGTTGCCCTCCGGGTCGTGCAGGACGGCGTACCGCTGCCCCCACACGGCGTCCCACGGGGCGAGGTGCCCGGTGAACCCGGCACCGGTCAGCTCCGCGTGGTACCGGTCGACCTCGGCCGGGTCGGCGCAGCGGAACGCCAGGCTGATCCGGGGTGAACCGGTGCCCGCCGTCCAGTCCGGGTCGAACGAGCGCAGGGTCGCCACGGTGTCCCAGGCCAGCCGGACCCCGCCGGGCAGGGTGACCTCCACGTGCGGCTCGGTCTCCGCGCCGGGTGGCACGTCGACCCCGAGGCGGCGGTAGAAGTCCAGCGTGCGGGCCATGTCGGTGGTCGCCATCCCGACCAGGTCGAATCGTGGTGTCATGCCCCGACGGTAGGACGGGCGCGGGCCGGCTGTCTTGAACGAATCGGACCACTCCGACGTGGCGGCTCTGCCGGTGTGCCTCCCGGGACGGTGCACACCGCGTACGGTATGACCAGACACGACCGGTTTATCCGTCATGGGGACGTACGTGCCGTACGGCGGTGACCGGACGTTTCCACCACGGCGAGGGAAGGGAGCGGTCGGTGATGCACCTGGCCTACCTGGACGCGGGGTCCGGCAGCCTGATCGTGCAGGCGGTGGTCGGCGGAGTGGCCGGGGCGGCGGTGGCCGCGAAACTGTACTGGCGGAGGTTGGCGGACCGGTTCCGCCGGCAGCGCACCGACCGGCACTGAACCGCCCATGACGATCCCCGACACCCGGGCCGAGCCGGCCTCGTTCCGCGACCCGGCCAACCGGGTCTTCCACCGGGACGGCCACGTGCTGCGCGGCCTCGACGAGCGGGCCGCCCGCGACTACCGGGCGCTCGCCGGGGCGGAGTTCTTCCGTACCCTGCTGGCCGCCGGCAAGGTCTGCGGCACCGAACCGGTCGGGCCGCTGCCCGACGCGCCCTGGGCCACCGTGCTGCGGCACGAGCGCATCTCGTTCGTCTCCCACCCGTACGAGTGGTCGTTCGGCATGCTCCGCGACGCCGCGCTGCTGCACCTGGAGATCCTCCGGGAGGCGGTGACCGCCGGGTTCACCCTCAAGGACGGCTCGGCGTACAACGTCCAGTGGCGGGGCGTCGAGCCGGTCTTCATCGACGTCGGGTCGTTCGAGCCGGCCCGGGAGGGCGAGCCGTGGGCCGGCTACCGGCAGTTCTGCCAGACCCTGCTCTACCCGCTGCTGCTCCAAGCCCACCTCGGCGTCGACTTCCAGCCCTGGCTGCGGTCCCGGGTGGACGGGATCGAGGCCGAGCAGCTCCGGCCGCTGTTCCGGGGGCTGCGCCGGCTGCTGCCCGGCGTACCGACCCACCTGCACCTGCACGCGGCCATGCAGCGCCGGCACGCCACCGCCACCACCACCGACGTGCGGGACCAACTGCGGGCCGCCGGGTACTCCCGGGAGCTGACCCTGGCCACCGTCCGGGGACTGACCCGGCTGGTGGACCGGCTGGACCGCCCGGCGCCGGACAGCCACTGGGTCGACTACCAGCGCACCTGCGGCTACTCCGCGGACGACCGGGCGGCCAAGGAACGCTTCGTCGAGGCCGCGCTGACCGCCGGGCCGCGTCCGGCGCTGCTGCTCGACCTCGGGGCCAACGACGGCCGGTACGCCCGGCTCGCCGCCCGGCACGCCGACCAGGTGGTCGCGGTCGAGCAGGACCCGGTGGTGGTCGACGGGCTGTACCGCCGGCTGCGCGCCGACCGGCAACGTCGGGTGCTGCCCCTGGTGATGGACCTGGCCGACCCGTCCCCGGGCGGCGGCTGGCGCGGGGTGGAACGGGCCTCCTTCGCGGACCGGGCCGCGGCCGACGTCGTGCTCGCCCTCGCGGTCGTGCACCACCTGGCGATCGGCCGGAACGTGCCGCTGCCCGAGGTGGTCGACTGCCTCGTCGGGCTCACCCGGCCGGGCGGCCGGATCGTGGTGGAGTTCGTCCACCCGGCCGACCCGATGGCCGACCGGCTGCTGGCGAACAAACCGGCCGGCCTGTTCCCCGACTACCGCCCCGAGGTGTTCGCCCGGCTGCTCGCCGACCGCTGCCGGATCGAACGGCGGCTGGACCTGCCCTGCGGCACCCGGACGCTGTACCTCGGGGTCGTGGGTGGTTGACCGGACCGCCGACCCACCCGACGTCACCGTCGCCCGGGACGCGACGTCGGCCGGCGCAGCGCCGGAGGCCGTACCGTCGGTCCGGCGGACCGAGCTGCGTCACCTGCTGGAGGTGACGGCCCTGGTCGGGCTGACCGTCACCCAGCCGCTGCTGGACGTGCTCGGTCGCAGCCCGGACTTCTTCCTGTTCCACCGGGCCACCCCCGGTCAGGTCGGCGCCCTGGTCGCCCTGGTCGCGGTGGGACCGACGGTGGCGCTGGCCGTCCTCGGCGCGCTGGGCTGGCTGGCCGGGCGGCGGGCCCGCACGGCGGTGCACCGCACGCTGGTCGCCCTGCTGCTCGCCGCGCTCGCCGTCCAGGTGGGCCGGGAGCTGACCCCGCTGCGGGGGGTACCGCTGCTGCTGGCGGCCGGTACGGTGGGCGTGGCGGGCGCGGTGGCGCACCGGCGCTGGCGTACGCCCGGCCGGGTGCTCCGGGTCGCCGCCGCCGGGCCGCTGGTGTTCGTCTCCCTGTTCGTCCTGGTCTCGCCCGCCTCGGCGGTGGTGCTGCCGCGTCGGGGCGACGGCGCGGGGCCGGGCGTCGCGGCCGGCCCCGGCGGACACCCCCCGGTGGTGCTGCTGATCCTCGACGAGCTGCCGCTGGTCTCGCTGCTCGGCCCGGACGGCCGGATCGACGCGGCCCGCTTCCCGCACGTCGCCGAGCTGGCCGCCGGCTCGACCTGGTACCGCAACGCCACCGGGGTCAGCGGCTGGACCCCGTACGCGTTGCCGGCCATGCTGACCGGCCGGTACCCGGCCCGGCCGGACGCCCCGCACTACTCGGCGTACCCGGACAACATCTTCACCGCCTTCGGCGGGCTGTACGACATCCGCGCCCAGGAGAGCATCACCCGGCTCTGCCCACCGAGCCGCTGCGAGCAGGCGGTCGGCCCGGAGCAGGGACTCGGCGTGCTGGTCCGGCAGAGCGCCGGCCTGCTCCGCCAGCTCGCCGCCCCGGTGGACGGCACGGTCGACCCGGAGGCGAGCTACCGGGAACCGACCGCGGTCGAGGCGGGCCTGGACGCCGCCGAGCCGCCCCCGGCCGACCCGAAGTTCCGCTGGGACAGCCTGGACGACAACCAGCCGGCCCGGTTCACCGACTTCCTGGCCGGGCTGCGCCCGACCGAGCGGCCCACCCTGCACGTCCTGCACCTGCTGATGCCGCACAGCCCGTGGACGTTCCTGCCGTCCGGGGCCCGCTACGACGCCCCGGAGGACCTGCCCAACGACGGCGCGGGCTGGGCGGACCTGGCCCGACAGCGGCACCTGGCGCAGCTCGGCTACACCGACCGGCTGATCGGGGAGACCCTGCGGACGATGCGCGCCACCGGCCTCTACGACCGGGCGGTGCTGATGGTCACCGCCGACCACGGGGTCAGCTTCACCGAGGGCTTCCAGGGGCGGGGGATGGACGCGATCCGCCGTGCGCCCGGCGAGGTGGCCTGGGTACCGATGTTCGTCAAGGAGCCCGGCCAGCGTGCCGGCCGGATCGACGACCGGAACTGGGAACACGTCGACCTGCTGCCCACCGTCGCCGACCTGGCCCGGATCCGGTTGCCCGCCAGGGTCGACGGACGGTCCGCGCGGCAGGCCCCGCGCGAGCGCACCGACAAGCGTTTCTACGACCGGCCGGGGGAGCCGGTGACCCTGCCCGGCGGCGTGCCGACCCCGCCACCGCTGCCCGCACCGCATCCGCTGGTCGGCACCCCGGTCACCGGCGACCGGCGGACCGGCGGGACGGTCCGGGTGGCCGACCTGGCCGCGTTCCGGGCCGTCGACCCGGACACCGGCAGCCTGCCGGCGCTGGTCTGGGGCAGCGTGCCGGCCCGGGTGCCGGACGGCACCCTGCTCGCCGTCGCGCTCAACGGCCGGGTTGCCGCGGTGACCCCGGTGGTCCCGGCCGACGAGGGTGGTCGACGCTTCGCCGCGCTGATCACCGACGACCGGCTGTTCCGGCCCGGGGCGAACCAACTGGACGTGTACCAGGTCACCGCCGCGGGTGACCTGCGCCGGCTGACCCCCACCGCCTGAACCCCGTCCGGCGGTCGACCGGAGGGCGGGCATCCAACGGCGGTCGCCTATCCCGTCCGGTGGTTTTCAGGGGATTCGTCATAGCTGCCGATGGTGGCCCTCATCGATGTCCGGGTGATTTCGGGCGGTTTTCGCGCGCCACCGACCGTATGCGGTCGGGAGCCCTCCGGTGGCCCGGTTCGGCCCGTTCCGGCCCAGGCGAGGGGGTTTCCCGACCGTTCGGGTGGGGAATCGGGTGACGCATCCCTCACCGCCCAACCACGGCGGGCGGTGTTACAGGCATCGCGTTTACGGTAAAAGCGAAGGCATCTTCAACGTAGATTCCGCCGGCGAAGCGAGGGACACATGACGGAAGTCAAGCTCGATCACTCCGGTGGGCAGCTTTCGATGCCGGTGCAATCCGCGGTCGAAGGCCCTGCCGGAATCCGGGTCGGTGCATTGCTGAAAGAGACCGGCCTGACCACCTACGACCCCGGGTTCGTCAACACCGCGGCCTGCTCCTCGGCGATCACCTACATCGACGGCGATGCGGGCATCCTGCGGTACCGGGGCTACCCCATCGACCAACTGGCCGAGAAGTCCTCCTTCCTGGAGGTCTCCTACCTGCTCATCTACGGTGAGCTGCCGACCGCCACCCAGCTCGACGAGTTCAGCCAGCGCATCCGGCGGCACTCGCTGCTGCACGAGGAGATGCGGCGCTTCTTCGACGGCTTCCCGCGCGACGCGCACCCGATGGCGGTGCTGTCCTCCGCGGTGAGCGCCATCTCCACCTTCTACCAGGACAGCCTGGACCCGTTCGACGCCGAGCACGTGGAGATGTCCACGGTCCGGCTGATGGCGAAGGTGCCCACCATCGCCTCGTACGCGTACAAGAAGTCCATCGGCCAGGCGATGCTCTACCCGGACAACTCGCTGGGCTACGTGGAGAACTTCCTGCGGATGACCTTCGGCGTGCCGGCCGAACCGTACGACGTGGACCCGGTGATGGCCCGGGTGCTGGACATGCTGTTCATCCTGCACGCCGACCACGAGCAGAACTGCTCGACCTCGACGGTACGCCTGGTGGGCTCCAGCAACGCCAACCTCTTCGCCTCCGTCTCGGCCGGCGTGAACGCGCTGTTCGGGCCGCTGCACGGCGGCGCGAACCAGGCGGTGCTGGAGATGCTCCAGCGCATCGAGGCCGACGGCGGCGACGTGCAGTCCTTCGTCCGCAAGGTCAAGGACAAGGCCGACGGGGTCAAGCTGATGGGCTTCGGCCACCGGGTCTACAAGAACTACGACCCGCGCGCGGCGATCGTGAAGAAGGCCGCCCAGGACGTGCTCGGCCGGATGGCGAAGCCGGACCCGCTGCTCGACCTGGCCATGCAGCTCGAGGAGATCGCCCTCGCCGACGACTTCTTCGTCTCCCGCAAGCTGTACCCGAACGTGGACTTCTACACCGGCCTGATCTACAAGGCCATGGGCTTCCCCACCAAGATGTTCACCGTCCTGTTCGCCCTCGGCCGGCTGCCCGGCTGGATCGCCCAGTGGCGCGAGATGATCGGCGACCCGGAGACCAAGATCGGCCGTCCGCGGCAGCTCTACACCGGTGCCGCCGAGCGCGCGTACGTCCCGCAGGACGCGCGCTGACGACCTGCTGACCCCGCACGCGACGGGCCGCCACCCCTGCCGGGGCTGGCGGCCCGTCGCGTTGCCCGCCGGGAACGGTCGTCCGCCCGGAACATCGGCGTCGTCCGCGACCGGCGGCCCGTGCCGGACGTCGGCAGGGTCAGCGCAGACCGGCGGCGGCGAGCAGGTTGCCGTCGTGGAACGCGGGCGCGGCGGGACGGCCGTGCCGCATCCGCTGGGCGGCCTGCTCCGTGGTGAACGCCGACGAACCGGTGATGGCGGTGGCGTAGCTGGCGGCGGTCCGGTGCGCGATCGCCGACCAGCCGTACTGCTCGTGCACCATGACCCGGGCCCGGCGGGCCAGCGCCCGCGCCCGGTCGGTGTCGGACAGCAGCGCGTGCACCGCCTCGCTGAGCCCGTCCGGGTCCTGCGGACGGAACGTCATGCCGGTCACCCCGGGCTCGACGATCTCGGCGAGACCCCCGGTGGCGGCCACCGCGAGGGGCGCGCCGGCCGCCGCGCCCTCCAGCGCCACCATGCCGAACGGCTCGTAGATGCTCGGCACCGCGAAGCAGTCCGAGGCGGCCATCACGGCCGGCAGGTCGGTGCCGCCGAGGAAGCCGGGCAGGCTCACCGTGCCGGCCAGACCGAGCCGCTGCACCTCCGCCTCCAGTTCGGTGCGGTACGGGCCGTCGCCGACGATCACCGCGCGCAGGCCGGGGTGCCGGTCCCGCAGCCGGGGCAGGCCGGCGAGCAGGTGCTGGACACCCTTCTCGTAGACCAGTCGACCGGCGAAGGTGACCAGCGGGCCGTCCCCGGCGAACCGCCGACGGGCCGCGGCGACCGCCGCCACCGGGGCCTTCCAGCGGTGCGGCTCCACCCCGTTGGGCACCACGTCGACCCGTCCGGCCGGTACGTCGAACAGGCCGGTCACCTCGTCCCGCATGTACCCGGAGCAGACGATCACCCGGCCGGACTCGTTGCTCAGCCAGTGCTCCACCGCGTGGATGGTGCGGTTCATCTCCTTCGGCAGCCAGCCCTGGTGCCGGCCCGCCTCGGTGGCGTGGATGGTGCTGACCAGCGGCACGTCCAGGTGGTCGCGCATGGTCATCGCGGTGTGCGCGACCAGCCAGTCGTGGGCGTGCACCACGTCGTACCGGCCGGTCTCGGCGGCCCGCAGCGCGGCCCGGGTCAGCGTGTGGTTGAACGCCATCGTCCAGGCCAGCAGCGAGTCGGTGGCGAGCGGGAAGGTGACCGGGTCCTCGGCGGCCCGGACGATCCGCACCCCGTCGGCGTACTCCTCCAGCGGCGCGCCCTCGCTGTGCCGGGTGACCACGGTGACCTCGTGCCCGGCGGCGACCAGCGCGACGGAGAGCGCGTGCACGTGCCGGCCGAGCCCGCCGACCAGCACCGGCGGGTACTCCCAGGACAGCATCAGGATGCGCCGGGGGCGCGGTGTCGGCCCGGTCTGCTGCGGGACCTGGGGGCGGGAGGTCAGGGTGGGCCGGCAGGCCCGGTCCGAGGGGCTCGCGAACTCTTCGCCGACCCGCGGGCTCGTCACAATGGATCTCCGTCCAGGCAGGGGGGTACGCGCCGACGTCGATGGCGGCGAGGGGGCATGGTGGGGTGGCCGACGTGGCCGGTGCGGGCCCGCGGTCGCGCGCGCCCGCACCAAGGAAAAGCCATGGACCGGGAACTCGCATCTCGAAAGGGCCTAAGGTGACGAGGGACACCCGAAGGTTTGAGCGACCTCAGGTGGGTGTATTCGGGACGTTCGGCCGAACGGGTGGCGGGGCGCGCCGGGTGGATTGACGCGCGGACCGGTTGGGCATAACCGGCGTGCGCGTCGGCGGTCCCACCGCTGCGACGCCGCCGACGAACCACGCCCATAAGGAGCGACATGCAGGTCTGGCCGGGTGACCGCTATCCGCTGGGGGCCACCTACGACGGGATGGGCACCAACTTCGCGATCTTCTCGGAGGTGGCCGAGGCGGTCGACCTCTGCCTGTTCGACGAGTGGGACACCGGGGCCGAACGCCGGGTCCGGCTCCGGGAGGTCGACGCGCACGTCTGGCACGGCTACATCCCCGGCATCGAACCGGGGCAGCGGTACGGCTACCGGATCCACGGGCCGTACGACCCGGCGAACGGGCTGCGCTGCAACCCGCACAAGCTGCTCCTCGACCCGTACGCCAAGGCGGTCGACGGGGACGTGCAGTGGGACCCGGCGGTCTACGACTACGTGCTGGGCGACCCGGACCGGATCAACGAGGACGACTCGGCCCCGTTCATGCCCAAGTCGGTGGTGGTGAACCCGTACTTCGACTGGGGCAACGACAAGCCGCCCCGCACCCCGTACCACCACTCGGTGATCTACGAGGCGCACGTCCGCGGGCTGACCATGCGGCACCCGGACATCCCGGAGGAACTGCGCGGCACGTACGCCGGCATCGCCTCCCCGCCGATGATCGAGCACCTGACCCGGCTCGGGGTGACCGCGATCGAGCTGATGCCGGTGCACCAGTTCGTGCACGACCACCGGCTGGCCGACCTGGGGCTGCGCAACTACTGGGGCTACAACACCATCGGCTTCTTCGCCCCGCACCACGGCTACTCGGCGCTGGGCCACCTCGGCCAGCAGGTGCAGGAGTTCCGGGGCATGGTGAAGGCGCTGCACGCCGCCGGTATCGAGGTGATCCTCGACGTGGTCTACAACCACACCGCCGAGGGCAACCACCTGGGTCCGACGCTGAGCTTCAAGGGCGTCGACAACCCCAGCTACTACCGGCTGAGCGAGGAGGACCGCCGCTACTACGTCGACTACACCGGCACCGGCAACAGCCTGAACGTGCGCAGCCCGCACTCGCTGCAACTGATCATGGACTCGTTGCGGTACTGGGTGACCGAGATGCACGTCGACGGGTTCCGCTTCGACCTGGCCGCCACCCTGGCCCGCGAGTTCTACGAGGTGGACCGGC
This sequence comes from Micromonospora cathayae, assembly GCF_028993575.1. Taxonomy (NCBI): domain Bacteria; kingdom Bacillati; phylum Actinomycetota; class Actinomycetes; order Micromonosporales; family Micromonosporaceae; genus Micromonospora; species Micromonospora cathayae. The sequence goes on from NZ_CP118615.1 coordinate 4,101,232, forward strand.
TCTCCACCTTCTTCGAGGTGGTCCAGCAGGACCCGGTGGTCAGCCAGGTCAAGCTGATCGCCGAACCGTGGGACGTCGGCCCCGGCGGCTACCAGGTCGGCAACTTCCCGCCGGTGTGGACCGAGTGGAACGGCAAGTACCGGGACACCGTCCGCGACTTCTGGCGCGGCGAGCCGGCCACCCTGGCCGAGTTCGCCTCCCGGATCTCCGGCTCCGCCGACCTGTACCAGGACGACGGGCGCAAACCGTTCCACAGCATCAACTTCGTCACCTGCCACGACGGGTTCACCCTCAACGACCTGGTGTCGTACAACGACAAGCACAACGAGGCCAACGGCGAGGACAACCGGGACGGCGAGGGCCACAACCGATCCTGGAACTGCGGTGTCGAGGGCCCCACCGACGACGAGTCGATCCTCGCCCTGCGGGCCCGGCAGCGACGCAACTTCCTGGCCACCCTGATGCTGTCGCAGGGCGTGCCGATGATCGGCCACGGCGACGAGCTGGGCCGCACCCAGCACGGCAACAACAACGCGTACTGCCAGGACAGCGAGCTGGCCTGGATCGACTGGGACAACGTCGACGAGCAGCTGCTGGAGTTCGTCCGCACGCTCACCGCGTTCCGGGCCCGCCACCAGGTGTTCCGTCGCCGCCGGTTCTTCACCGGCCTGCCGGTGGGCGGGCGCTCCGCCGAGCAGCCGCTGCCCGACCTGGCCTGGTACACCCCGGACGGGCGGGAGATGAACGGCGGCGACTGGGGCAACGACTTCGGCCGGGCGGTCACCCTGTTCGTCAACGGCGAGGGCATCCGGGAACGCGGCCAGTACGGCCAACGCCACCGGGACGACTCGTTCCTGCTCTGCTTCAACGCCCACGACGCGCCGCTGGACTTCACCCTCCCCGGCGGCGAGTTCGGGCAGAAGTGGCACTGCGTGATCAGTACCGCCGATCCGGACCCGGACGGCCCGATGGTGGTCGGCGCGGGCGGCACCCTGCGGGTGCCGGACCGTTCCCTGGTGGTCCTGGAGAGGACGCTCTGATGTCGGTCACCCCTCCGGCCGCCGGACACCCCGCCGACGAACCGTCGCCGCCGTCCACGTCCGCCGCGCCGACCGCGCCGTCCACGTCCGCCACGTCGACCGGGCCCGACCCGTCGGCCGAGGCCGGCCGGCGGGTCGGCGCCACCTACCGGGTGCAGGTGCGGCCCGACTTCGACCTGACCGCCACCGCCGGGCTGGCCGACTACCTCGCCGACCTGGGCGTCACCCACCTGTACAGCGCGCCGCTGCTGACCGCCACCCCCGGCTCGGCGCACGGCTACGACGTGGTCGACCACCGGGCGGTCAACCCGGAACTCGGCGGCGAGGACGGCCGGCGGCGGCTGGTCGCCGCGTTGCGCGCGGCCGGGCTCGGCCTGGTCGTGGACATCGTGCCCAACCACGCCGGGGTGGCCCGCCCGGCGGCCAACCCGGCCTGGTGGGACGTGCTGCGCGCCGGCCGCGACTCGGCGTACGCGCACTGGTTCGACATCAACTGGGACGCCGGCCGGCTGCTGCTGCCGGTGCTCGCCGACAGCCCGGACGCGCTGGACGACCTGACCCTGGCCGACGGGGAGCTGCGCTACCACGAGCACCGCTTCCCGGTCGCCGACGGCACCGGCGACGGCAGTCCCCGGGAGGTGCACGACCGGCAGCACTACCAGCTGGTCTCCTGGCGGCGCGGCGACACCGAACTGACGTACCGCCGGTTCTTCGCCGTCTCCGACCTGGCCGGGCTGCGGGTGGAGGACCCGGACGTGTTCACCGCCACCCACGCGGAGATCCTGCGCTGGGCGGCGGCCGGCGAGGTCGACGGCATCCGGGTCGACCACCCGGACGGGCTGCGCGACCCGGCCGGCTACCTGGCCCGGCTGCGCGCCGAAGCGCCCGACGCCTGGCTGGTGGTGGAGAAGATCCTCGAGTACGGCGAGGAACTGCCGGACTGGCCGGTCGACGGCACCACCGGCTACGACGCGCTCGCCCCGGTCGGCGGGCTCTTCGTCGACCGGCGCGCCGAGGACGACTTCACCGTCCTGGACACCCGGATCACCGGGCGGGCCACCTCCTGGCCCGAGCTGATCCACACCACCAAACTGGCCGCCGCCACCCGGCTGCTCGCCGCCGAGCTGACCCGGCTGGCCGCGCTCGCCCCGGAGGTGGACCGGGAGTCCGCCCGCGCCGCGCTGGCCGAACTGGCCGCCTGCTTCCCGGTGTACCGGGGCTACCCGCCGGACGGCAGCCGGCACCTGGCCGCCGCTCGCGCCGAGGCGGGCCGCCGCCGCCCGGACCTGACCGCCGCCCTGGACGCGCTCACCGCCCGGCTGCGCGACCCCGACGACGAACTCGGCCAGCGGTTCCCGCAGCTCACCGGCGCGGTGATGGCCAAGGGCGTGGAGGACACCGCCTACTACCGGTGGAGCCGGTTCGTCGCGCTCAACGAGGTGGGCGGCAGCCCGGTCCACTTCGGTACCCCACCGGAGGAGTTCCACCGGTTCGCCGCCGCCCGGCTGCGCCGCTGGCCCCGGGCGATGACCACGCTCTCCACCCACGACACCAAACGCGCCGAGGACGTCCGGGCCCGGCTGGCGGTGCTGTCCGAGCTGCCGGACCGCTGGGCCGGGCAGGTCGGCGACTGGATGCGGGAGGTGCCGCTGCCCGACCCGGCCTTCGCCCATCTGCTCTGGCAGACCGTGGTCGGGGCCTGGCCGATCGACCGGGACCGGCTGCACGGGTATGTGCAGAAGGCCGCCCGGGAGGCCGCCGCCGCCACGACCTGGGCCGACCCGGACCCGGTCTTCGAGCGCGCCCTGCACGCCCTGGTCGACCGGATGTACGACGACCCCGGGCTGCACCACTCGATCACCGCGTTCGCCGAGGAGATCACCTGGGCCGGCTGGTCCAACTCGCTCGGCCAGAAACTCGTCCAGTTGGCGATGCCCGGGGTGCCCGACACGTACCAGGGCACCGAACTGTGGGACAACTCCCTGGTCGACCCGGACAACCGCCGCCCGGTCGACTTCGCCGTACGCCGGGACCTGCTGGCCCGCCTCGACGCCGGCTGGCGGCCACCGGTCGACGCCAGCGGCGCGGCGAAACTGCTGGTGGTGTCGCGGACCCTGCGGCTGCGTCGGGACCGGCCGGAGCTGTTCACCGACCACCGGCCGCTGCCGGCGCGCGGCCCGGCGGCGGCGCACGCGGTCTGCTTCGACACCGGCGGCGCGCTCGCCGTCGCCACCCGGCTGCCGCTGGGGCTGGCCCGGCGCGGTGGCTGGGGCGACACGACCGTGTCACTTCCCGTCAACCAGATGACCGAGCTGTTCACCGGACGGGTCTACGCTGGTCCCCGGGTGCCGCTGGGCGATCTGCTGGGCAGTTACCCCGTCGCGTTGCTGGCTCCGGTCGAGCCGGCGTCCGCTCCCGCCGAAACCGGGGAGACCGCATGACCGAATTCACCGTCTGGGCACCGCACGCCACCCGGGTCCGGCTGCGGATCGGCACCCGGGACCGGGACATGGTCGCCGGCAGCGGCGGCTGGTGGCACACCGAGGTGCCCGACGCCGGCCCCGGCACCGACTACGCGTACCTGCTCGACGACGACGAGCGGGCCCTGCCGGACCCGCGTTCGCGCTGGCAGCCGGCGGGCGTGCACGGCCCCAGCCGGGTCTACGACCACGCCGCCTTCGACTGGCAGGACCAGGCGTGGACCGGCCGGCAACTGCCCGGCAGCATCCTGTACGAACTGCACGTCGGCACGTTCACCCCGGAAGGCACCTTCGACGCGGCCGTCGAACGCCTCGACCACCTGGTCGACCTCGGAGTGGACCTGATCGAGCTGCTCCCGGTCAACGCCTTCAACGGCGAGTACAACTGGGGCTACGACGGGGTGTGCTGGTACGCCCCGCACCACGCCTACGGCGGCCCGGACGGGCTGAAGCGGCTGGTCGACGCGGCCCACCGCAAGGGCCTCGGGGTGATCCTCGACGTGGTGCACAACCACTTCGGCCCGTCCGGGGCGTACGCGCCGATGTTCGGGCCGTACCTGGCCGAGCAGAGCAACACCTGGGGGCGGTCGGTCAACCTCGACGGCCCGCACTCCGACGAGGTACGCCGGTACATCGTCGACAGCGTGCTGATGTGGCTGCGCGACTACCACGTCGACGGGCTGCGGCTGGACGCGGTGCACGCGCTGGTCGACCACCGGGCCACCCCGCTGCTGGAGGAGCTGGCCGTCGAGGTGGAGTCCCTCGCCACCCACCTGGGCCGGCCGCTGTCGCTGATCGCCGAGTCCGACCTCAACGACCCCCGGCTGATCACCCCCCGGGAGGCGGGCGGGCTCGGGCTGCACGCCCAGTGGAACGACGACGCCCACCACGCCCTGCACACCCTGCTCACCGGGGAACGGCAGGGCTACTACGCCGACTTCGGCTCGCTGGACTGCCTGGCCGAGGTGCTCACCGGCGGCTTCTTCCACGCCGGCACCTGGTCCAGCTTCCGGAACCGCACCCACGGCCGGCCGGTGGACCGGCAGCGGGTGCCGGGGCACCGGTTCGTGGCGTACCTGCAGAACCACGACCAGATCGGCAACCGGGCCACCGGCGACCGGATCTCCGCCACGCTCTCCCCGGGGCTGCTGCGGGTCGGCGCGATGCTGCTGCTGACCGCCCCGTTCACCCCGATGCTGTTCATGGGGGAGGAGTGGGGGGCGAGCACGCCCTGGCAGTTCTTCACCAGCCACCCGGAGCCGGAACTGGCCGCCGCGGTCGCCACCGGCCGTCGCCGGGAGTTCGCCGCGCACGGCTGGCCGCCCGGTGACGTGCCGGACCCGCAGGACCGGCAGACCTTCGTCCGGTCCCGGCTGGACTGGGCCGAGCTGGACAAGCCCGAGCACCGGGAGCTGCTGGACTTCCACCGGCGGCTGATCGCGTTGCGCAAGGCCCGCGCAGACCTGTCCGACCCCCGGCTGGACCGGGTCGAGGTCCGGCACGGGGACCGGTTCCTCATCGTCCGGCGCGGGGAGTGCCTGGTGGTGGCGAACCTCGCCGACCGGCCGCAGCGGATCAACCTGCCCGGGGTGGTACGCCAGGTGCTGCTCGCCACCGGCACCGGGGTGACCGTGATGCGGGACGGACTGCAACTGCCCGCGGAGACCGCCGCCATCGTCGCGCTGTGACCCGGTCATGCCCGGCGGGACCGGTCGATGTCCCGCCGGGCATGCCAGACTTGGCGGAATGAGCGAGCGTACGGTGACCGACGGGACGGCCCCGGACACGGCCGACACCCCCGACGCCCCAGACCCCTCCGGCACCGCCCGGGGGCAGCGGTGGAGCCGGCACGCGCCCCGGCTGGTGGCCGGCATCGCGGTCGCCGTGGTCGCCGCCGACCAGCTGTCGAAATGGTGGGCCGAGTCGACCCTCACCCGGGGCGAACGGACCCCGCTGCTCGGCGACGCGCTGGGCGTCCAGCTCATCTACAACCCGGGTGCGGCCCTGTCGATCGGCGCGGGGGCGACCTGGATCTTCACCATCGTCACCGCCGTCGGGGTGCTGGTCGGCCTCTGGTACGCGTGGCGGGTGCGGTCCCGGGCCTGGGCGGTGCCGCTGGGGCTGATCCTCGGGGGCGCGACCACCCACCTCGGCGACCGGCTGTTCCGGGAGCCGTCGTTCGGTCAGGGCCACGTCGTCGACTTCATCGCCTACTTCGACTGGTTCATCGGCAACGTGGCGGACATCGCCATCGTCGTCGGGGCGGTCCTGTTCCTCGTCCTCACCTGGCGCGGGTCGACGTTCCGTCCGGAGCCCGACCCCGGGCCGGCGGAACCGGCCACCGGACGGCCGTAGCGTGGCGGACGTCACCGAGGGGGGAGGTCACCCCGCGGCCACCGACCGTCCGCCGCTGCCGGCGGGAGTACGAACTTCTCCGGGACCGGGTCCTGACCGGGCTGCGGGTGAACGCGGCCGCGCTGCCGTGACCGGCCCGGCGCAGCCGGCGGTCCGGTTACGGCCGGTCGTCGAGGCGGACCTGGCGATGTTCCGGCGCTTCCTCGTCGAGCCGGGCCTGATCGGGCTCGACTGGGCCGGCTTCCGCGATGCCGGCGCGCCGGGCCGGCGGTTCGCCACCGACGGCTACCTCGGTCCGGACGACGGCCGCCTGGTGGTGGAGGTCGAGGCGGAGCAGGTGGCGGCCGGTTTCGTCAGCTACACCGCGGGGTCGTACGGCGGGCTGGCCCGGCACTGGGAGATCGGCATCGCGCTGCTGCCCGAGTGGCGCGGGCGGGGCATCGGCTGGCGGGCCCAGGCGATGCTGGCCGACTACCTGTTCGCGCACACCCCGGCCCAGCGCGTCCAGGCCGGCACCCACCCGGAGAACGTCGCCGAGCAGCGGGCGCTGGAGAAGGCCGGGTTCCGGTTCGAGGGCGTCATCCGGTCGTGCGAGTTCCGGGCCGGCCGGTGGCGCGACGGTCACCTCTACAGCCGGCTGCGCGACGACCCGTCCCCGGGCTGAGTCCCGCTCAGGGCAGCGGCCACTCGTGGACCGGCCGGTTGGCGTGCATCAGCTCGACGTAGTGGCCCACCATCCGGCGCAGCGCCTCCGGCCGGTCCAGGTGGTCCTCGGACTCGAACCGGTGCAACGTGGCCACCTGCCAGGTCGCCCCGTTGCGGCCGGTCAGGCAGCGCTGCTCGATGATGCCGAGCAGCCGGTCCCGTTCGGCCGGGGCCACCCCCCACCGGTCCAGGCCGTGGTGGGCCAGCGGCAGCAGCCGGCGCAGCACCAGCTCGGTGGCCGGCAGGTAGCCCAGTCCGGGCCAGAACACCCGGGCGTCGATGCCGTGCCGGGCGCAGCTCTGGAAGTTCTCCTCGGCGGCGCTGAACGACATCTGCGACCACAGCGGCCGGTCCGCCTCGGCGAGCGCCCGGACCAGCCCGAAGTAGAAGGCCCCGTTGGCGACGGTGTCCAGCACGGTCGGGCCGGCCGGCAGCACCCGGTTCTCCACCCGCAGGTGGGGTCGGCCGCGCAGCACGTCGTAGACCGGCCGGTTCCAGCGGTAGATGGTGCCGTTGTGCAGGCGCAGCTCGGCCAGCTTCGGCACGTCCCCGGCGGCGAGGGTCTCGGCCGGGTCCTCCGGGTCGCAGATCGGCAGCAGCGCCGGGTAGTAGCGGACGTTCTCCTCGAACAGGTCGAAAACACTGGTGATCCAGCGTTCCCCGAACCACACCCGGGGGCGTACCCCCTGGGCCTTGATCTCCTCCGCCCGGGTGTCGGTGGCCTGCTCGAACAACGGGATGCGGGTCTCCCGCCACAGCTCCCGACCGAACAGCAGCGGCGCGTTCGCGCCGAGCGCCACCTGGATCCCGGCGATGGCCTGCGCGGCGTTCCAGTAGTCGGCGAACTGGGCCGGGCTGACCTGGAGGTGGAACTGGGTGCTGGTGCAGGCCGCCTCGGGGGTGATCGTGTCGGCGGTGGTCACCAGCCGCTCCACCCCGTTGATCGCGATCCGCAGGTCCTCGCCGCGGGCGGCGAAGATCTGCTCGTTGAGCAGCCGGTAACGCGGGTTCGCCGACAGCGTCCCGGCGGTCAGGTGCTCGGGACGCAGCGTCGGCAGGATACCGATCATGACCATGTGCGCGCCGAGCGCGCGGGCCTTCTCCTCGGCGGCGTTCAGGCTGGCCCGGACGTGCTCCTCGAACTCGGCGGTGCCGGTGCCGGCCAGCCGGCGGGGCGCGACGTTGATCTCCACGTTGAACTGGCCCAGCTCGGTCTGGAAACTCGGGTCGGCCACCGCGGGGAGCACGTCGGCGTTGCGCATCGACGGCATCCCGGCGTCGTCGACCAGGTTCAACTCGATCTCCAGCCCGGTCGTCGGGCGCTCGAAGTCGAACCGGGACTCCCGCAGCATCTCCGCGAAGACGTCCAGACAACGACGGACCTTCTCCCGGTAGCGGGCCCGGTCCTCCCGTGTGAAGGTTCGTACGCCGACGTCCTCGCCCATGGTCACCACCCTGTCACCCCTGGCGTGTTTAACCTCGCACGGGCCGGACCAAACCTGAAGGACCGAAGGTCCCTTTGTGCCCCCGACGCGTTCCCCGCGCGGACGGCCCGGCGTGATCCGGGTCGCGCCGCCGCCGGCCCCGCGCCGGGGTACCCGCTGCGGCCCCTAACATGGCCCGGACGGAAGGGGAGCGGACGTGCGCGAGAAGGTGACCCGGTGGTTCCGGGTGGTGGCCGTCGCCGAGGCGTTCTCCTGGCTGGCACTGCTGCTGGCGATGGCGGTCAAGTACGGTCCGCCCGGCAACGAGATCGGCGTACAGATCACCGGGCCGGTGCACGGCGGGCTCTTCGTCGCGTACGGCGGACTGGCCCTGCTGGTCGCGTGGCTGCACCGGTGGAGCTGGCCGACCACCGCGCTGGCCCTGGTCTGCGCCGTACCGCCGTTCGCGACGCTGGCCTTCGAGCGGTGGGCCCGCCGGCGGGGCCGGCTCGCCGCCGCCCCGGAGCTGGCCCGGAGCCCCGTTCCGCTGGGCTGACCGCGCCCCCTCCGGGAACGTCAGCCGGCGACGCTGCGTCCGGGGCCGGCCGACTCCCGCATCCCGGCGACCAGGTCCTCCCGGGCCCGGGCCACCCGGGAGCGGATCGTGCCGACCGGACAGTTGCAGACCTCGGCGGCCTCGGCGTAGGAGAGCCCGAGCAGTTGGGTCGCGATGAACGCCTCCCGCCGCTGCGGGGCCAACCCGTCCAGCAGGTCCCGTAACGCCACCTGCTCGTCGAGGACGGCGGAGCCCTGCCGGAACGCGGCCACCTCCGCCGCCGACTGCCAGTCGTCGAGCCGGGCCTGCGGCGGGCGGCGGGCGGCCGAGCGGAGATGGTCGGCGGCCACCCGTCGGGCGATCGCCAGCAACCAGGTCCGCGCCGTGGACCGGGCCGCGAACCGGGGCAGCGCCCGCATCGCCCGCAGGTACGTCTCCTGGGCCAGGTCGTCGGCCTCCACCGGATTGACCAGATAGGCCAGGAAACGGTGCACGTCCCGGTGGGTCACCTCGACGAAGCGGGTGGCGGCCCGCCGGTCCCCGGTCTTTGCCGCCAGCGCGAGCCGGGTAACGGTCTCGTCGTCGGCCCGCTCGGCGAACATGCGGCACAGATTACCCGTACGTCCGAGCTGATGGGGGAACCGACGGCGCGCCGGGGTGGCAGCGGCGTGGCGCGGTCGGCCACCATGGGCGGGTGAACTGCGCTTCCTGCCGGGACGCCCTGTCGGCCCGCCTCGACGGCGAGGAGTCACCGGGGGAGGGCCCGGCGCTCGACGCCCACCTGGCGTCCTGCCCGTCCTGCCGCCGGTGGTACGACGACGCTGCGGAGGTCGGCCGGCTGCTGCGGGTCGCCCTGCCGACGCCGCCGTCGCGGGGGATCCCCGACAGCGTGCTGGCGGTGGCTCCGAGCCCGTGGTGGGCGCGACTGTCCCGGACCCTGTACGGGCTGCTCGGCGTGCTGGGCGCCGGTCAGTTCCTGCTCGGGGTGACCCAGATCGGGGCCCTGGCCCGGGGCACCCACACCCACACCGACCAGGTCGCCAGCGCCGGCCACCTGTGGCACGAGTCGGCGGCGTGGAACCTCGCCATCGGCGCGGCGTTCGGGCTCATCGCGGCGCGACGGGTCCGGCCGGCGGCGATGGTCCCGGTGCTGACCGTGTTCGTCGCCGTGCTGACCCTGCTCAGCCTCGGTGACGTCGGGGCCGGACGGGTCCAGGTGGCCTGGTTGCTCAGTCACGGGTTCCTCATCGCCGGCTACGGGGTGCTGCTGCTGTTGCGGCATCCGCTGCTGGACTTCGGTGACCCGCCCACCGGCCCCCGCTCCGGCCGGTGGCGGCCGGTCTTCGACGACCCGGCCGACGAGGCGGCGGACCTGCCGGGGCCGTCCGGTCGCCGGTGGGCGCCGGGCAGCCCCACGCCCACCCGCCGTGAGGTGGCCTGACCGCCGCAGCCGGAACCGCTGATGCTCAGACGACGATCACGAGGACCAGCAGGGACACCACCACCAGCACGCCGAGGGCGGCCTGGAGCAGCAGCGGCGGCCCGAGGTGCGACCAGACCGTCGGCGGGCGCGGGGTCAACCACTGGGTGGTGGTGATGTTGACGATCCGCTCGATCCGGGGCGGCAGGTCCGGGTCGCCCTGGTCGCGGAGGGTGAGCTGGACGTGGTCGCCGGGGTGCACCGCGCTCTGCGCCAGGTGACCGTGCAGCTCGACCTCGTAGAGCTGACCGTCGGTGTCGCGCAACCGGACCGGGGTGACCAGGAACTCCGGCCCCTTCTTCAGGTCCTTCCACTTGCGTCGGGCGCCCGCGCCGCCGGCGGCCTTGAGCACCGTGCGTACCAGCAGGGTCAGCAACTGCACCACGCCGGCCGCCGTCACCACCGCCACCAGGATCGGCTGCGCCACCCGCATCTCCCGGGTGTAGCCGTCCATGAAACGGACCACCCGCCCGGTGAAGATCCTGCCGGTGGGGCGGAGGATCCGCGGGCGTCGGAGGTCGCTGTCCATCGTCGTCACCACCGATTGTTCTGTTCTGTACACCGATCGTATCGGTCGACCGGGGTTGAACCACATGAGTGAACCCCTCACGCGTACGGCGCGTCGCCGGTGCCGGCCGCCGTGGTCTTCCGCCGCAGGAACGTCCGGGTCGCGGCAGCGGCGATCAGGTGACAACCGCAGCGGCGCGGGTAAGCGCGGGGCCGAGCCGGAAAGGGGTCGAGCATGGAGCTGTCCTTCCTGCGCCCGCTCTACGAGCATCCCGGGCCGTGGTGTTCGGTGTACCTGGACGCGTCCCGGGACACCCAGGACTCCCGCCCCGCCCTGGACCTGCGCTGGCGGGCCCTGGCGGGCCGCCTCGCCGACCAGGGGGCGGACCCGGCGACGGTGGCCGCCCTGGACCGGACGGTGCGCGGGCACGACCCGCTGACCGGCGACTACGGGCTGGCCGTCTTCGCGGCCCGGGGCCGGGTGGCGCTGGCCGAGTACCTCTCCGCCCCGCCCGCGACGGATCTCGCCTACCACGGTCCGCTGCCGCACACCATGCCGCTGGTCGCCGACCGGGGCGAACAGGTCGCCTGGGTGCGGGTGCTCGCCGACCGCACCGGGGCCGACGTGGTGGCGGTCAGCGCCGGTGGCGTGCCGCGCCGGGCGCACGTACGGGGCCGGGAGAGCTACCAGCTGCGCCGGGTGCGGCCGGGCGGCTGGTCCCAGTCGCGCTACCAGCGGGCCGCCACCGAGGCGTGGCACCACAACGCCGGGGACACGGCGGCGGCCACCGTCGAGCTGGCCGAGCGGGTCGGCGCCGAGGTGGTGGTGCTGGCCGGGGATGTCCGCGCCACCGGCGTGCTCGCCGCCCAGCTCCCGCCCCGCTGGCAGGACCGGCTGGTCCGGACCGACGCCGGCGCCCGCACCGGCGGCGCCGACCCGGCCGCCATGGAGGACGTCACCGTGCAGACCGTCGCCGAGCTGGCCGACCGGCGGGTCCGCGAGACCCTGGACCGCTTCGGCGTCCAGGAGGACGTCGGGGCCGGGCTGGACGCGGTGGTCGCCGCGCTGCAACGCAACCAGGTCGACACCATGATCATGGTCGACGACCCGTCGTCGACCGACGACCTGTGGATCGGCCCGGAACCGACCGAGATCGCCACCGACCCGGGTCAGCTCACCGCCCTGTCCGTCGACGAGCCGCAGCGGGTACGCGCCGACCAGGCGTTGCTACGCGCCCTGGTCGGCACCGACGCGGCGTTGACCGTGCTCGGGCGGGACGAGGCCCCCGAGCTGACCGACGGGATCGGCGCGGTACTGCGGTACGTCGACGCCGGCACCCCGGGGCGTGGCCCGGCCTGACCCGCCCCGCCGACCTGCCCCGCCGACCCGGGACGCGGTGACCTGCCGTACCCGGGTCGCCGGCGTCGTTTAGTCGGGGCTGGCCAGGGCATCTACTGGCCCAGTCGACCCAGGAGGTGCCATGTCCGACCCCGCTGCGCGCCCGTACGGCCCCGCGCCGTTGCCCCGGGCACGCGGCCCGGTCCCCGCCGCCGTGCTCACCGCGTGGCGGCACCCGCCACACGACCTGCCGGACCACCTCGTCCCCGAACCGGACGACCCGCTCACCGACGAGGACCTGCACCTGACCCTGTTCCTCTGCTACGAACTGCACTACCGGGGCTGGGTCGGGGTGGCCGAGGAGTGGGAGTGGCAGCCGTCCCTGCTGGCCCTGCGGGCCCGTGCCGAGCGGCCGTTCGAGGCGGCCCTGCGTCGGCTGGTCGGTCCGCTGCCGACACCGTCAGCGGCGGAGCTGCCGGCGGCGCTGGCCGAGCTCACCCGGGCCGACCACGGTCCGCCGCTCGCGGCCACCCTGCACCGGACGGCCACCCTGGAGCAGTTCCGGGAGTTCGTCGTGCACCGCTCGATCTACCACCTGAAGGAGGCCGACCCGCACTCCTGGGCGATCCCCCGGCTCGGCGCGCCGGCCAAGGCCGCGCTGCTGGAGATCCAGATGGACGAGTACGGTGGCGGCCGCCCGGAGCGGATGCACGCCGAACTGTTCCGCGGCACCCTGGACCGGCTCGGTCTGGACAGCGGCTACGCCGCGTACCTGGAGGCGGTCCCGGGGGTGACCCTGGCCACCAACAACCTGATCTCGCTGTTCGGCCTGCACCGGCGGTGGCGCGGGGCGCTGGTGGGGCACCTGGCAGCCTTCGAGATGACCTCCTCGCTGCCGAACCGTCGGTACGGCAACGGGCTGCGCCGGCTGGGACTGGACGGGACGGCCACCCGCTTCTACGACGAGCACGTCACCGCCGACGCCGTGCACGAGCAGATCGCCGCACACGACCTGTGCGGGGGACTGGTCCGGGCCGAGCCGGACCTCGCCGGGGACGTGCTGTTCGGCGCGGCGGCGTGCCTGGCGGTGGACGGGCTCCTCGCCGGACACCTGCTGGACAGTTGGGCCGCCGGCGGCAGCTCGCTGCGCCCGACGACCGGCACCGCGCTGCCGTTGGCGGCCTGACCCGCTGACGGCCCCGGCCGGACGGCCGGCACCGCGCTACCCACGGCGGCCGGACCCGCCCTGGGCGGCCCGGCCGGGACCGGTGGCTCAGGTCGGTCGGTGGTTCCCCTCGGCGCGGAAACCGGTCACCTTGTGGGTGCCGTCGCAGAACGGCTTCAACCCCGACCGGCCGCACCGGCACAGCGCCACCGTGCCCCGCCGGGTGTCGATGCGCTCCCCGTCCGGAGTGACCAGGGCGAAGTCCCCCCGCACCAGCAGCGGCCCGTCCGGGTAGGGGGTGATGGTGGTCGCGGCGGCTCTCTCGTTCTCCGGCATGGCACCGGATGTGCCCGGCCCGGATGCCCCGAAACCCCGCCCGGCCAGCCCCGGCGGCAGCCGGACGCCGGGGGCGCGACCTCCGTCCGGGGCCGGGGAAACCCGAAGGGGGACCAGGCTCGGATTCCCCCCGCCGGGTGGCGGAGGCCCCGTTTGAACCCCATCCGGACGGGAAGCCGGGCCGCGTGGCGAGCGAACGAGGCAGGGTCGGATCGGGACGCGGGACGCGCGGTGGACCTCCGGACGCCGGTGCCGGCCCCGCCGGGGACCGGGTGGTGGCGGTGGGCAGCACCGCGCGGGTGCTGGTGGCGGCGGCCGCGCGGGCGTTGAACGGCACCGACTGCGCCGACATCGGCCATCCGCCGGCCCTGTCCCGGTTCGTGGGCGCGCCCGAGCCGGTACGCCGGGCGGCCGTGGTCCGGGCCGCCGGGCGGGTGGCGCTGACCGTGGACCAGGCCGCCGAGGTGGACGCCGGACGGGTGGCCCGGTGGATCGTCGACCAGTACCCGGACCGGCGTTTCCCGGCCGTGGTGCTCGGCTCGGCGCACGGGGCGGCCGTCCACCTCGCGGTGGCGCTCGGCGTGCCGTGGCTGCCCACCGGATTCGAGACCACCGTGCACTGGACCGACGGGGCGGTCGACCGGCCCCGGGCCGCCTGGGACCACGGCGCGGCGCTGGCCGCCCGGCTGTTGCGCGGCAACGACGACGTACACGTCCGCCAGGTGCACTGCCCGGCCAGCCGGGGCGCGCTGGCCGGGGCGACGGTGTCGCTGGGCGTACGGTGGCAGCGGCTGCCGGCGGCGTACCTGCGGTTCCTGGCCGACCAGCTGGACCCCGGCGCGCCGGTGCTGCTGCTGCGCGACGCCCGCACCTGGCCGGTCCGCGACTCCGGTCGCGGGCACAGCTTCCAGGTGGGCTGCCCGGCCAGCGGGCTGGACCCGGTGGACTTCCATCCGGACGCCCACGCGCTGCGTCAGGTGCTCCGCTCCGCCGGCGGTGACGGCGCGCGCTGGGACCCGCCGGAGGTCTCCGTGCCGCAGGCCCCGGCCGAGAACGGCGTGGAGTCCGGTTTCGAACTCGACGCCCGGGACTGGGCCGGTCGTCGGGGACACCCGCTGCACCGGGTGCTCGTGCCGCGCCCGGAGGTGCTCAGCGCGGCCGTCGCCGACCTGTACCGGGGGTGGCTGCGCGCGGCCGGCAAGACCGGTGACCGGTTGGTGGTGGAGTGTGGTCGACTGCTCGACCCGTGGCAGGTGGTGCGGGCCGGGCTGGTGCCGTACTGGTGCGAGAACGCCACCCGGCGCAGCGTCTCGGCCGCCGAGTGGTGGCTGGCCGGCAGCGAGCCGTTCACCTCGGTGGACGTCCTGCCGGAGCCGCCGGGGGTGGCGTCCCCGGCGCTGGCCGGGCTGCCGCAGTGGCTCGCCGTCGCCTCGTTCGGCCGTCGTCGCCGCGCCCTGGACCGGACCGCCGCGCGCGGCTACCCGGTGACCTCCGTGCCCACCCGCCGCGCCACCGAGGTGCTCCGGGGCCAGCCGTACGACCTGCCGGTGCCGCCGCCGCTGCGGGCGGACGTCGCGCTGGCCGCGTTGCGGGACAGCGGCACCGCGCAGGGCCTGCTGGTCACCTGATCCCCATCCGCCTCCCGCGCCCCGGCGGCACGCCCGCGTACCGGCTCCGCCGGTGGTGGACCGGGCCAGCCCGGCGAATCATCCTCGCGACCTCGGGGTCTCGTGGTTGAGTACCTACAGAGCGGAAACACCGCTGGCTGCGACGACCTGATCACGTTTCGTGGCGCTGCGGTTGTCGCTCGTCGCATTCCCCAATCTCCGACCCGGCCGGCCCGGGCGCGGCACTGTGCCGTGCCCGGGACCAGCCGGACGGAGGGGACCTTCGGCGAGGGAGGCGCGGATGTTCGGACAGCCCACCACAACCACCCCGGCCCCGACCGAGCGGGGACTGGAGGACCTTGACGCGGCGGCTCTGGCGTACGCGGCGCGGATCGAGGGTCTTCCGCCCGAACGGCGGCAGGAGGCGCGGGACGACCTGGTCCGGTTCGCCCTGCCGTTCGCCGGGCGGCTGGCCCGCCGCTACCGGGGCCGGGGCGAGCCGCTGGAGGACCTGGAGCAGGTGGCCCGGCTCGGTCTGGTCAACGCCGTCGACCGGTACGACCCGGAGCGGGGTTCGTTCACCGCGTACGCGGCGATCACCATCGTGGGTGAGATCAAGCGGCACTTCCGGGACCGCACCTGGGGGGTGCACGTGCCCCGCCGGCTGCGGGACCTGATCCTCGAGGTCGGCCAGGCGACCGCCGCGCTGACCAGTGAGCTGTCCCGCAGCCCCACGGTGGCCGAACTGGCCGAGCGGCTGGAGACCCCGCAGGAGGAGATCCTCGCCGCGTTGGAGTCCGCCGCCGGCTACAGTCCGGCCTCGCTGAACGCGCCGGTCGGTGGGGAGAGCTCCGCCGAGTTCGGTGACCTGGTGGGTGAGTCGGACAACGCGTTGGAGTCGGTCGACGACCGGGTGACCGTCAGTGGTCTGCTGCACCGGCTGCCCTGGCGGGAGCGGCGCATCCTGGCGATGCGGTTCTACGGCAACCAGACCCAGGCGGAGATCGCGGCGCGGTTCGGCATTTCCCAGATGCACGTCTCCCGGCTGTTGTCCCGGGCGTTGACCTGGCTGCGTCAGGCCATGCTCGCCGACGCCCCGCCGCCCTGGCAGAACGGCGAGCAGCCGGAGACCGGGCGCACCCGGGCGGCGGCGACCGCGCAGCCCGCCGACCGGGGGTAGCGGCGCGCGCCCCGGCCCGGCGACTCGGCGACCCAGTCCGCGAGGGCGGCGCAGCCCGGCGATCGGGGCTAGCGGGGCCGCGCGGGCGGGCCGGGTGGGTCGGGCGGGCCGGATGGCTGCCTGCGGGCAGCCCGGCGACCGGCGGTGGGGGAATCCCCGGCTCAGTCGTGGGGCGGCGGGTGGGGGTGCCGCCAGCGGTCGTTGCCGTCGGGCTCCCGCTCGGCGTCGAGCGGATCCTCGCCGGGCTGCTCGGTCTCCTCGAAGCTGGGCCGCAACACCCCCTCCGGCTCGGGGACCTCCACCGGACGGGCCCCGGACTGCGGGATCGGCTGGTAGTCGGCGGCCTCGTGGGCGCCCCGGGCGCCCCGGGCGCTCGGCGACTCCGGTAGGTGCTTCTCGTGGCGCAGTTCCTCGCGCATGGTCTGGGGTGGGCGGGTGCTGCGTTGCGGCAGGTCCCGGCCGAGGTCGGCGACGAGGGGGCCGTACTTGGCGTCGAACGCCGGCCGCTCGGAGCGGATCCGGGGCATCCGGTCGAAGTTGCGCAGCGGGGGCGGGCAGGTGGTGGCCCATTCGAGGGAGTTGCCGAAGCCCCACGGATCGTCGACGGTCACCATCGCCCCGTACCGCCAGGACTTCCAGGCGTTCCAGATGAAGAACAGGGTGGAGACGCCGAGTACGAACGAGGAGACGGTGGAGATGGTGTTCAACGTGGTGAAGCCGTCGGTGGGCAGGTAGTCGGCGTACCGGCGGGGCATGCCCTCGTTGCCGAGCCAGTGCTGCACCAGGAACGTGCCGTGGAAGCCGAGGAACATGGTCCAGAAGTGGATCTTGCCGAGGCGTTCGTCCATCAGCCGGCCGGTCATCTTCGGCCACCAGAAGTAGAACCCGCCGAAGAGCGCGAAGACCACCGTGCCGAACAGCACGTAGTGGAAGTGGGCCACCACGAAGTAGCTGTCGGTGACGTGGAAGTCCACCGGAGGCGAGGCGAGCAGCACCCCGGTCAGCCCGCCGAGCAGGAAGGTCACCAGGAAACCGACCGCGAACAGCATCGGCGTCTCGAAGGTGAGCTGCCCCTTCCACATGGTGCCGATCCAGTTGAAGAACTTCACCCCGGTGGGCACCGCGATCAGGAAGCTCAGGATGCTGAAGAACGGCAGCAGGACCTGGCCGGTGGCGAACATGTGGTGCGCCCAGACCGTCATCGACAGCACGGTGATCGCGATGGTGGCCGCGACCAGACCCTTGTACCCGAAGATCGGTTTGCGGGAGAAGACCGGGATGATCTCGGTGATGATGCCGAAGAACGGCAGCGCGATGATGTACACCTCGGGATGGCCGAAGAACCAGAACAGGTGCTGCCACAGCATCTGACCGCCGGTGGCCGGGTCGTACACGTGCGCCCCGAGCAGCCGGTCGGCGGCCAGCGCCAGCAGCGCGGCGGCCAGCAGCGGGAAGACCAGCACCACCAGCAGGCTGGTGAGCAGCATGTTCCAGGTGAAGATCGGCATCCGGAACATGGTCATGCCGGGCGCCCGCAGGGTGAGCACGGTGGCGATCAGGTTGACCGCGCCGAGGATGGTCCCCAGCCCGGAGAGCACCAGCCCGATGATCCACATGTTCGGCCCGACGCCGGGCGAGTGCTGCACCCGGCTCAGCGGCGTGTACGCGGTCCAGCCGAAGTCCGCCGAGCCGTCGGGGGTGAGGAAACCGCCGATGACCATCAGCCCGCCGACCAGGAACAGCCAGTAGGCCAGCGCGTTCAGCCGGGGGAACGACACGTCCGGCGCGCCGATCTGGATCGGTACCAGGTAGTTGCCGAAACCGAACGCGGCCGGGGTGGCGAAGAGCAGCAGCATGATGGTGCCGTGCGAGGTGAACAGCTGGTTGTACTGCTCGGGGGAGAGGAACTGGAGGCCGGGCCGGGCCAGCTCGCCGCGGATCAGCATCGCCTGCACCCCGGCGACCAGGAAGAAACCGAACGAGGTCAGCAGGTACAGCAGGCCGATCTGTTTGTGGTCGGTGGTGGCCAGGAAACGCAGCAGCTTGCCGCCGGGCAGGGCCGGGCGGACCGGCCCGGGGTAGCCGCCGAAGCGGGCCGGCGCGAGGATGGCCGGTCCCCGGTCCCGGCCCGCCCCGGTACTGGTCGATGTCGTCATCCCGCTGCTCACCCCGTCCGCGCCCGGAGATAGGACGGGCGTGACTACCCGCCGCTCTCACCATCAAACCAGGCGAGAAGCGGGAAAAGGGGCGTAACGGCTACAGTGCGGGGAGCATCGCCCAGACCACCTTGCCGTTCCCCACCGGGGAGGTCCCCCAACGCTGGGTCAGGTCCCGCACCAGCAGCAACCCCCGCCCACCCTCGGCGTCGGCGCGCGGATTCCCCGGCCGGGCCACCGCCCGGCTCCCGTCGGTGACGGCCACGTGCAGGTACGGCCGCCGCAGGGTCAGGGTGACCTGCATCGGGGTGCCGGCGTGCCGGACCACGTTGCCGACCAGCTCACTGAGCACCAGCGAGGACGGGCCGACCAGCTCCGGCAGGTTCCACCGGCCGCACGCGTCCCGGGCCAGCTCCCGCGCCCGGCGGCAGGCGTCGGCGACCGGCTGGAGCCGTACCCGCAGGCGCGGCGCGGCCCCGCTGACCTCCCGGCTGGCCTCGGCGTAGCTGCCGCGCACCGGCACCACCCGGCAGGCGGTCGACTCCGCCAACCAGCCCGCCGCGTCCGGCGGCGGGGCACAGAGCACCATCGGCACCGCCGGCCAGTCCGCCGCCTGCCGGGCGGTGGCCGCGAAGACCGACAGCGCCAGCTGGTCCCGGACCCGCAGCCCGGCCAGGTCCACGATCAGCGCGTCCGGCTGGGCGGCCAGGCAGCGGTCCAGGACGGCGTGCACCGGACGCATCGTTTCCAGATCGAGGGTGCCGGCCAACCGGACCACCGTGACGGGCGAATCGTCACGTACCTGGCAGGTGATCCGCCTCGACATGGTCCTTGCTCCGTCCGTCCCGATGATCTCGTGCCCCCGGTGGTCCGCCAGTACCCTCCGGGGCTGCGCCGAAACCGGCACCGACAGCCACCGTGACAACAGTCAGGGGTGGGGTCAGGCCGCCAGCAGGCGGGGCGCGGCGAGCTGGCCGACCCGGTCGTAGAGCTCCACGTACCGCTGGGCCATCACCGCCGGGGTGAACCGGACGGCGGCCTCCCGCCGGCACTCCTGCGGGTCCAGCGGGCCGGCGGCCAGCACCAGCTCCCCGAGCTGGTCCTCGTCGTCGGTCAGCAGCCCGGTGCGGCCGTGCTCGATCAGCTCGGGCAGGCAGCCGCGCCCGGTGGCGACCACCGGGGTGCCCAGGGCCAGCGACTCCACCACCGCCGTGCCGCCCGGCTCCTCCCAGCGCAGCGGGAACAGCATGGCGCGGGCGGACGCCACCAGGTCGTCCCGCTCCCGGCCGGCCACCGTGCCCACCCAGCGCACCCGGTCGCCGTCGACGTGCGGGGCCACCTCGTCGAGGAAGAACCGGACGTCCGGGTTCTGCCGGGCGTCCGCACCCGCCGCGGCCAGGTCCGCCGGACGATGGTACGGGCCCACCGGCCCGGCCAGCACCAGCGGGAAGCCGGCCCGCCGGGCCAGCCGGGCGGCCACGTCCTGCCCCTTGCCGGGATTGATCCGGCCCAGCACGACCACGTGGTCCCCCTTGAGCGGACGGGGCCGCCGGTCGGCGTCCACCGCGAGCGGGGTGGACAGGTGCACGTGCCCGACCGAATGGTCGCGCAGCGCCTGCGGGGCACGGGCGAGCTGGGACGCGGACACCCCGTTCACCCGGACCCGGTCACCGCCGTCGAGCTGGCCGTACAGGGCGGGGTGCTTGGCGAGGTCCCAGTGCAGGGTGTGCAGCACCGGCGGGGCGTCCGGGCCCATCGCGGCGAGGGTGGCCAGGCCGACCGCCTCCACGTGGTCGTGCACCAGGTCGATGTCGTCGCGGGCGTGCAGCTGGCGCACCACCCCGGCCAGGTGCGCCTGGGCGAGCCCGCAGACCTGGTTGTACGGGCGTTGCAGCGCGGAGAACTGCCCGTCGGGGAAGACCGAGAACCGCTCGTCCACCGGCAGGGTGCTGGTGTCGACGGAGGCGAGCACCACGCGTACCCCGAGCCGGCGCAGCTCCGGCACCAGCGTGGCGATCACGTTCTCGATGCCGCCGTACCCGGGTGGCGGCACGGACAACCAGGGACCGGCGTTCATCAGCACGGTACGGCTCACGGGATCTTCCTTCCCTCGGCGGAACGCGGGTGGTGCTGGGTCGCACGGGACGCGGATGGTGCCGGGGTCACGCGGAACGCGGGTCGTGCCGGGTAACGCGGCATGCGGATGGTGCCTGGTCACGTGGCACGCGGATGGTGGTGCCGGGTCACGCCGCCGCCACCCGGCGGCGGGGCACCAGGTGTCGCAGCTCCGCCAGGGGCGGGCGCTCCTGGATGGCGATGTCGCTGACCACGATCTCCCGGCCCAGGTTCGGCAGCGCGTCCGAGCCACCCCGCCGGAACTGGGTCAGCAGGGTGGCCGGCACGGCGTCCGGGTGCGCCCAGCCGCGCCGCTGCAACCGGGACCAGACGGTCAGCATGATCTGCGCCGACATCCGGCCCAGGGCGGCGGTGTCCTGGTGGCGGTGCTTGCGCTGGCCGAGATCCACCTGGGCCAGCGCGTCCAGACCGACCAGCTCCAGCAGGTCGATCAACATGGCCGTCTCCACGCCGTACCCGGAGACGAACGGCACCCGGGCCAGCACCTCGCGCCGACCGGCGTACTCGCCGGCCAACGGCTGGACGAACCCGGCCAGCTCCGGCCAGAACAGGTTGAGCAGCGGGCGGGCCATCAGCTCGGTGACCCGACCACCCCCGTCCGGCTCGATGCTGGCCTGGCCGATCAGCGGCCGGTGGTAGAAGCCCTTGACGAAGTCGACGGAGGGATCGGTCAGCAGCGGCCCGAGCAGGCCGGTGACGAAGTGCGGACGGAACTCCCGGAGGTCGGCGTCGACGAACGCCACCACGTCCCCCCGGGCCGCGGCCAGCCCGGCCCAGAGCGCGTCCCCCTTGCCGGTGAGCCGGGGCAGCGACCGGGTCATCTCGTCCTGGCCGACCACCTCCGCCCCGGCGGCCCGGGCCACCTGCGCGGTCCGGTCGGTGGAGCGCGAGTCGACCACGATCAGCTCGTCGACCAGGGGTACCCGGTCCATCAGGTGTTCCCGGATCGTCGCCACGATCGCCCCGACGGTGGCCTCCTCGTCCCGGGCGGGCAACACCACGCTGACCCGGTTGTCCCCCTTCGCGGCGATCAGCCGCTGGGCCGTCCACTCGTCCGCCGAGGTCGTGCGGTACGTGGCCCAGGCTTCCACCACCGGTGACACGCTCGATTCCGGATCCCGCACTGGCACACCCCCATAGTCGTAACGGCGTCCGCCGTTGGCTGTGCGCGGGACGCGGACCAGGGATTTCCCAGCCGCGACCGCCACCTAACCGATCTGCCCCCATCATCTTGATCACAGGCCCCACCTGCACCATTTCCCCCAGGTGAACGTTTGCCCCCGCGCCGGTACGGGCAGTCGGCAGAGCACAGCAGAACACGGGCGGGGAGGACTGCGCATGGGTGCGTGTCGGGTGGCACTGGTCGGGGCGGGCGGGGTGGCCCAACGGCACGCCCGGGTGCTGGGCGGGTTCGCCGACGTCGAACTGGTCGGGGTGACCGACGTCGCCCCCGACGCGGCGGCGGACCTCGCCGGGCGGTACGGCGGACGGGCGTTCCGGGACATCGACGACCTGCTGGCCGCCGGGCCCGACGCGGTGTACGTCTGCGTGCCGCCGTTCGCCCACGGCCCGGTCGAGGAGGCGATCGTCGACGCCGGCGTGCCGATGTTCGTGGAGAAACCGGTCGCGGTGGACCTGGACACCGCCGAACGGATCGCCGAGCGGGTGGCCCGCCGGGGTCTGCTCACCGCGGTCGGCCACCACTGGCGCTACCTGCACGTGGTGGACCAGGCCCGGGAACTGCTCGCCGACCGCCCGGTGCGGCTGGTCAGCGGCGCCTGGCTGGACAAGGTCCCCCCGGTGGACTGGTGGGCCCGCCGGGACCGCTCGGGCGGCCCGGTGATCGAGCAGGCGGCCCACGTGCTGGACCTGATCCGGGTGCTGGTGGGTGAGGTCACCGAGGTCACCGCGTACGGCGACGGCAACCCGCCGCCGGTCGACGGCGCGGACATCGACTCGGTCACCACGGCGGCGCTGCGCTTCGCCGACGGGGCGGTGGGCACCCTCGCCGCCGCCTGCGTGCTCGGCTGGAAGCACCGGGCCGGGCTGGAGATCCTCGCCGACGGGCTGGCCCTGTCGCTGACCGAGAACGGCCTGACGGTGTGCGACGCCGACGGGGAACGCCGCTTCGACGCCGACCCGGACGGCGCGCGGGTCGCCGTCGACCGGGCGTTCGTCGACGCGGTGCGGGGCGTCGGCGACGACGTCCGGGTGCCGTACCCGGAGGCGCTCGGCACCCAGCGGCTGGCCTGCGCGGTCGCCGAGAGCGCCCGTACCGGACGGCCGGTGGCCCTGCCCGCCCCGGGCCGGATGGGGGTGACCGTCGGTGCGTGACCGGGTCGTGGTGGTCAGCGGCCCCGGGCAGGTCGACCTGGTCGAGGAGGAGCCCGCCGAGCTGCGTCCGGGCACCTTCCGGGTGGAGACCCTGTACAGCGGGATCTCGGCCGGCACCGAACTCAGCTACGTCAAGGGGACCAACCCGTACCTCAACGTCACCTGGAACGCCGACCTCGGGCTGTTCCAGCCCGGCGCGGCGAGCACCCCGTACCCGGTGCGGCGGCTGGGCTACATGCAGGTCGGCCGGGTGGTGGAGAGCGCCACCCCGGCGGTCCGGGTCGGCGCGGTCGGCGCGATGACCTACGGCCACCGGACCGGGTACGTGGCCGACCCGGTCGCCGAGCGGTTCGTGCCGCTCCCCGACGACCTCGACCCGCTGCTCGGCGTGTACGTGGCGCACATGGGGCCGATCTGCGCCAACGGTCTGCTGCACGCCGCCGCCGACCTGCACGGCGCCGACGTGCGCTCGCTCGCCGACGGGGTGGCCGGCCGTCGGGTCGCGGTGGTCGGCAGCGGGGTGGTGGCCCTGCTCACCGCCCTGTTCGCCCAGCGGCACGGGGCCGCCTCGGTGGTGGTGCTCGACCCGACGCCGCAGCGTCGGCAGGTCGCCGAGGCGCTCGGCCTGGAGACCCTCGACCCGGACGCCGCCGACCCGGCGGTGGTGCTGAAGACCAGGTGGGCGCACACCGCCGGGGACCGGGGCGCGGACGTGGTGTTCCAGTGTCGGGGACAGGCGTGGGCGCTGCACCTCGCGCTGCGGCTGCTGCGCCCCCAGGGCACCGTCATCGACCTGGCCTTCTACCAGGCCGGGGCGGACCAGGTCCGGTTCGGTGAGGAGTTCCACCACAACGGGCTGTCGCTGCGGTGCGCCCAGATCGGCCGGGTACCGAGAGGGCTCGCCCCGACCTGGGACCGGGAACGGCTCTCCGCCGAGACGGTCGCGCTGCTGCGCGACCGGGGGGAGCTGATCCGCGCGCACCTGGTCTCGGCCACGGTGCCGTTCGCGGAGGCCCCGGCCCTGCTGACCGACCTGGCCGAGCGTCGCCGGCAGGAACTCCAGGTCGTGCTGACCTGCTGAGCAGCTGACCTGCTGCCCGCGTCACCGTTCGGCCGGGCGGGTCCGGGGCATCCGGCGGTCGGCCGGCCGGCGGTCCGTCGTCCGGCGGCCCGGCCGGTCCCGGGGATCAACCGAGCGGTACCGGGCGGTTACCGTGTTGCGGTGACCACCGGACCATCCCCCCGCGTCGGACTCGCCGCCCTCCTGCCCTATCTGCGCGCCCACCGCGGCACCCTGGTCGTGGTGGGCGTGCTGTCGCTGGTCAGCGCCGGAGCCGCGCTCGCCCAGCCGCTGCTCACCCGGTCGCTCCTGGACGCCGTGTCGGCGTCCCGGGCGGTCGGCCCCATCGTCGGCGTGCTGGTCGCCGTGCTGGTGGTCGGCGCGATCCTCGACGGCTTCCGCAACTACCTGCTGCAACGCACCGCC
Source organism: Micromonospora cathayae (assembly GCF_028993575.1). Lineage (NCBI taxonomy): Bacteria > Bacillati > Actinomycetota > Actinomycetes > Micromonosporales > Micromonosporaceae > Micromonospora > Micromonospora cathayae. The sequence continues at coordinate 4,125,518 of NZ_CP118615.1, forward strand.
GAGGGGCTGGTGCTCACCACCCGCCGCCGGCTCGCCGGCCACCTGCTGCGGCTGCCGATCGCCGAGTACGACCAGCGCCGCACCGGTGACCTGTTGTCCCGGGTCGGCTCGGACACCACCCTGCTGCGGGCGGTGGTCACCTCCGGCCTGTTCGAGCTGGTGACCGAGGTGGTCATGGTGGTCGGCGCGACCACCGCGATGCTGCTGCTCGACCCGCTGCTGTTCGGCGTCACCCTCGGCGGGGTCGCGCTCGGCCTCGCCTTCGCGCTCACCGTGGCCCGCCGGGTACGCGAGCTGTCCCGGGCCGCCCAGGAGCGGATCGGCGAGATGACCTCCGCCGTCGAACGGGCCATCTCCGCCGCCCGGACCATCCGGGCCAGCCGGGCCGAACAGCGGGAGACCGAGACCGTCGCGGCCAGCGCCGAGCAGGCGTACGCGGCGGGGCTGCGGGTGGCCCGGGTGCAGGCCGTGGTCGGCCCGGCCGGCACCATCACCATCCAGGGGGCGTTCCTGCTGGTGCTCGGCGTCGGCGGGTCCCGGGTGGCGTCCGGCGCGCTGAGCGTCGGCGACCTGGTCGCGTTCATCATGTTCCTGTTCTTCCTGGTGATGCCGCTCGGTCAGGCGCTGAACGCGTACACCCAGCTGCAGACCGGCCTGGGCGCGCTCCAGCGGATCGAGGAGATGTTCACGGTGCCGGTCGAGGGGGCCACCGACGCCGCCGGCGCCCCCCAGGTCCCGGCGTCCGGGGCCGTGCCGGCCGGCCTGGTAGCCGGAGCTGTCCCGGCCGGCCCGCCGCCCGGGGTCGCCCCGGCGGTCCCGGCGCAGACCCGGCCCACCCCACCGGTGGCTCCGGCGGCCATCGAGTTCGACCGGGTCGGGTTCGGCTACCCGTCCGGCGGCGGCCCGGTGCTGCACGAGGTGAGCTTCACCGTGCCGGCCGGCACCCGGACGGCCCTGGTCGGGCCCTCGGGCGCCGGGAAGTCCACGCTGCTGGCGCTGGTCGAGCGGTTCTACGAGGTCACCGAGGGCAGCCTGCGGCTGGACGGCGTCGACGTCCGGGACCTGCCCCGGGACGCGCTGCGGGCCCGGCTCGGCTACGTCGAGCAGGAGGCCCCGGTGCTCGCCGGCACCCTGCGGGAGAACCTGCTCATCACCGCCCCGGACGCCACCGAGGAGCAGCTGCACGCCGTCCTCGCCGAGGTCAACCTCACCGCGCTCGTCACCCGGACCTCGCAGGGGCTGGACGTACCGGTCGGTGAGGGCGGGGTGCTGCTCTCCGGCGGGGAGCGGCAGCGGCTGGCGATCGCCCGCGCCCTGCTGGCCGGGCCGCCGGTGCTGCTGCTCGACGAGCCGACCAGCAACCTCGACGCCCGCAACGAGGCGGCGCTGCGCCGGGCCATCGACGCGGCGGCCGAGCGGCGGACCCTGCTGATCGTCGCGCACCGGCTGTCGACCGTGGTCGACGCGGACCAGATCGTGGTCCTCGAGGGCGGCCGGGTGGTCGCCGTGGGCACCCACGACGAGCTGACCGAGACCAACCCGCTGTACCGGGAACTCGCCGCCCACCAGCTGCTGGTGAGCTGACCCGCCACGCGTACCGGCGTCGATTTCCCGCCCGTCGGCGCCAGCCGGGAGCAGGACGGACCGTCCCGGTCCCCGACACTCCGGGACGGTCGGGGGCGACCGGGCCGCGCCGGACGGCCCGGGTCGCGTACCGTTGCCGCTCATGGGTGTGTCGCAACGGTTGAAGACCAGGTTCCGGCGCTTCCTCCAGCGGCCGGGCAGCACGGTTGACCTGGCCCCGCTGGAGAAGCTGCTGCCGCAGATCGAGGCCCGCGAGGAGGAGCTCGCCGGGCTCGACGACGCGGAGCTGACCGAGGCCGCCGCAAAGGCCGAGGGGTACGTCGAGATCTGCGCCATCGGTCGCGAGGCGGCCCGGCGCGGGCTGGACCAGCGGCCGTACGACGTGCAGCTGCTCGGCGCGATGTCGCTGCTGTCCGGCAAGGTCGCCGAGATGGCCACCGGTGAGGGCAAGACGCTCACCGCCACCATCGCCGCGTACGGCCACGTGCGGCTCGGCAACGGCCCGGTGCACGTGCTGACCGTCAACGACTACCTGGCCCGCCGGGACGCGCAGTGGATGGAGCCGGTCTACACCCTGCTCGGGCTGACCGTCGGCTGGGTCAACGAGGCGTCCACCCCGCAGGAGCGGCGCGACGCGTACGCCCGTGACGTCACCTACGTCTCGGTCAGCGAGGCCGGCTTCGACTACCTGCGCGACCAGCTCGTCACCGACATCGACGACCGGGTGCAGCCGCCGCTGCGCACCGCCATCGTCGACGAGGCCGACTCCATCCTGATCGACGAGGCCCGGGTGCCGATGGTGCTCGCCGGTGCCGTCCCCGGTGAGCAGGACCCGGTGCACACCGCCGCCGCGCTGGTGCGCGGCCTGCGCAAGGGTAAGCACTACACGGTCGCCGAGGACGGTCGCAGCGTCGCCTTCACCAGCGCCGGCCTGACCACCGTCGAGGCCAAGCTCGGCGGCATCGACCTGTACGCCGAGGAGAACGTCGCCCAGCTCTCCGCGGTGAACGTGGCGCTGCACGCCCAGGCCCTGCTGCACCGGGACGTCGACTACATCGTCCGGGACGGCACCGTCGAGCTGATCGACGAGATGCGCGGCCGGGTCGCCCAACGCCGCCGCTGGCCGGACGGGCTCCAGGCGGCGGTGGAGGCCAAGGAGGGCCTGGACGCCACCGCCGAGGGGGAGGTGCTCGGCACCATCGCCGTGCAGGCGTTCGTCGCCCTCTACCCGAAGGTGTGCGGGATGACCGCCACCGCCGTGCTGGTCGGCGACCAGCTCCGCGAGTTCTTCTCGCTCGAGGTCGCGGTGATCCCCTCGAACACCCCGTGCGTGCGGGTGGACGAGCCGGACCGCATCTACGCCACCCGGGCGGAGAAGGAGGAGGCGCTGATCGACGAGATCAAGCGCTGCCACGAGGCGGGTCGGCCGGTGCTGGTCGGCACCCTGGACGTCAAGGAGTCCGAGCAGCTCGCCGCCGGCCTCAACGCCGCCGGGGTGCCGTGCGTGGTGCTGAACGCCAAGAACGACGACGAGGAAGCGGCGATCATCGCCGAGGCCGGCGCGTACGGGGCGGTCACCGTCTCCACCCAGATGGCCGGCCGGGGCGTGGACATCCGGCTCGGCGGCAGCGACCAGGCCGACCGGGACCGGGTCGCCGAGCTGGGCGGCCTGTACGTCATCGGCAGCGGCCGGCACGACAGCCGCCGGGTCGACGACCAGCTGCGGGGCCGCGCGGGCCGGCAGGGTGACCCGGGCGGCTCGGTCTTCTTCGTCAGCCTGGAGGACGACCTGGTGGTCCGACACGCCGCCGACGCCATCCCACCGTCGCCCCGGATGAACGCCGACGGCCTGGTCACCGACGACCAGGTCGACTTCGCGGTGGAGCACGCCCAGCGGGTGGCCGAGGGCGTCAACCACGAGATCCACCGCAACACCTGGCGGTACAGCGTGGTGATCGAGCAGCAGCGCAAGGCGCTCGCCGAGCGGCGGGAGCGGCTGCTGACCAGCGAGGTGGCGGCGCTGATGCTGCTGGACCGGGTGCCGGAGAAGGCCGGCGAGATGGACGAGGACGTGCTGACCCGGGTGGCCCGGTCGATCGCCCTCTACCACACCGACCGGCTGTGGGCGGAGCATCTCGCGGAGCTGTCCGAGGTACGCGAGGGCGTGCATCTGCGGGCGCTGGGCCGGCTCGACCCGCTCGACGAGTTCCACCGCTCCGCGGTGCCGGCGTTCAACGCGTTGATCCCGGAGATCGAGGCGCGCACCATCGCCACCTTCACCGAGACCGAGTTCGACGACGACTGGGAGCCGGACGCCTCCCAGTTGGTCCGGCCGAGCGCCACCTGGACGTACCTGGTGCACGACAACCCGTTCGGCTCCGAGCTGGACCGGCTCATCGCGTCGGTGGGCCGCCGGCTCAGCTCCGGGTCGCGCTGAGTCCGAGAAGGGGCCCTCCCGTACCGTGTCCGCTGCGGGGAGGGCCCCTTTCGTGCGGTTTCGGCCCGGGTTCGCGCGGGTAGTAGGCCGGGTCCGTGGAGTCGGGAGAAGACGACGTGAACATGACGGTACTGACGGTGGGGGGAGCCGCGTCCGACGCGGTGGCGGCGGAGGCTGCGATCCGGTGAACCTGGAGATGCACGATCCCGCGGTGGAGACTCTGGGCGTGTTGGAGACCGCGGGGCTGCTGCGGGAGTTGACCGCCGGTCTGCTCGAGGTGACCGACTTCGACGAGGCCCTGACCCGACTGGTCACCATCGCCCGGGACGCGGTGCCGGGGGTGTCCTGGTGCGGGTTCACCGTGCTGCGGGCCGGTGAACCGGCCGGGGTGGCCGCCTCGGATGCCCGCCTGGCCGAGCTGGACGACCTCGGACACGGCCCGGAGTCGCCGGCGATGAGCGCGATCCACCGCCGGGAGCTGGTGGTCTCGGCCGACCTGGCGACCGAGCAGCGGTGGCGGTCCTGGACGGACCGGGCCGGCGCGCTCGGCGTACGGGCCGTGCTGTCCGCCCCGGTGGACGTCGACGAACAGGTCATCGGCGCGCTCAACCTGTACGCCGACACGCCCGACGCGCTGACGGCACGGCGACAGCTCACCGCGATGCTGCTCGCCGAGCACGCCGGCCTGCTGCTGGCCGCGGTACGTGGCCGGGCCCGACAGGCCACCCTGGCCGCCGAGATCGACGGATCTCTTCTTCAGGAGGGTGTGGTCGGACAGGCGATCGGTGTCATCATGACTCAGCGGGGTTGCCCGGCACCGGAAGCGTTACAGGTGCTGCGCAGCGCCGCCACGGCGCTCTCCATACCGTTGCGGGAGGTCGCCGAGCGGCTGGTGGTCACCGTCTCCCGGCCCCGGGAGGGTTGATCGTTTGCCGTGCCGCCCGCCGGGTAGCAGTCCGGGGGTGAGGAGTTGAGCCGACCCCGGGGGAGGGGACATGCAGAGCCGACTGCGGGTGCACGGCCATCCGATCCAACCCATGCTGGTGACGTTCCCGTTCGGGCTGTTCGTCTGCGCGACCCTGTTCGACCTGTTCGACCTCGCCGGCGGTCCGGCCTTCCTCGGTGAGGTCGGCTACTGGACGGCGGTGGCGGGGCTGGTCGCCGCGGCGCTGGCCGGGATGGCCGGCATGGTGGACCTGTGGGACGTGCCGGCCGGCGCGACCCGGCGTACCGCGATCAGCTTCAACCTGGCCAACGTGCTGACGGCGGCGCTGTTCGTGGTGACCTGCCTGGTCCGGGCGGACGCGCCGGGGCGCGGGGCGTCCGGGGCGCTGATCGCCACCGAGCTGATCGCGCTCGCGGTGGGTGGGTTCGGCGTCTGGCTCGGCACCCACCTGGTCCGGCGGTTCGACCGGAGCCCGGTGGAGCCGGGCAGCCTCGACGCGCTCGGCGGGGTGTCCGGGTCCACCGTGGACATCGCGCAGCGGCGGGTCTGACCGCCGGTAAACCGGTTGTCGGGGCCGGCCGGGCCCGGTGAGACTGCCCCGGTGTCCACACACGACGACTTCGACGACCTGGTGGCCGAGGCGGTCGCGGTCCCGGTCCAGGGCTGGGACTTCGCCTGGTTGACGGGCCGGGCCAGCGAGGAACGACCCCCCTGGGGCTACGCCACGCTGCTGGCCGACCGGATGGCGCGGGCCGACAGCGCGCTGGACATCGACACCGGCGGTGGGGAGGTGCTCGCCGGCATTCCCCGACCGCCCCGGTCGCTGGTCGCCACCGAGGCGTGGCTGCCGAACGTGCCGGTGGCCCGCCGCAACCTGCGTCGGGTCGGCGCGACCGTGGTGGCCGTCGCCGACCGTCCACCGCTGCCGTTCCGGGACGCCGCTTTCGACCTGGTGACCAGCCGGCACCCGGTGGACACCTGGTGGCCGGAGATCGCCCGGGTGCTCCGCCCCGGTGGGCGGTACCTCTCCCAGCAGATCGGCGCCGGTCAGGTGCACGAGCTGGTGGAGGCGATGCTGGGTCCGGTGCCGGTGGGTGCGGAGCGTCGCCCCGAGCGCCTGGTGGCCGGGGCCGAGGCCGCCGGGTTGACCGTCGTCGACCTGCGGGAGGCCACTTTGCGGACGGTCTTCCACGACATCGCGGCGGTGGTGTGGTTTCTGCGCAAGGTGGTCTGGACGGTCCCGGACTTCACCGTCGAGCGGTACCGGCCGCAGCTGCGCCGGCTGCACGAGCGGATCGTGGCCGAGGGGCCGTTCGTCGCGCACGCCCGCCGCTTCCTGATCGAGGCGGTCCGACCGGACTGACCGTCGGTCCGGCCTTCGGCGCGGCCTGGCCTGTCGGTCCGGCCCGACCGTCGGCGCGGTCTGGCCTTTGGATCGGTCCGGCCTTTCGACCGGCCCGGCAGGGGCTGGCCGCTGGCGCGGCGCTTCCCCGTCCGAGCGGTCGGACCGACCGTCGCGCCGGCATGACCGGGGCCGCCCGGTGTGACCGGAGCCGGCGGTCGGGGGTCACCCGGAGTGGGGGTGGGCCTCGGCGTGGTGGGCGGCGAGCAGGTCGGCGCCGAAGTCGGCCGACGGGCGACGCAGCACGGTGTGCGCGTGGTTGCCGTCGGCGGCGGTGTTGTCGTACTCGATCAGCAGGTCGTCGCCCTGTACCCGGTAGTAGTGGCGCTGCCCCGGCCCGGCCGGCCCGGCCCAGGCGAAGTGCAGTTCCCCGCCGGTCAGCCGGTGCGCCTGCCGGGCGGCCAGCTCGGGCGGGAGCCGGTCGAGGTAGAGGGCGACCACCTGGTCGAGCAGCGCCCGGCCGGTCGGCCCGAGCCGGCTGGCGGGCACGCCGAGCGGGTCGATCCGGCCGGGCGCGGTGGGCCGGGTGGCGCTGATGATGTCGTCGGGGGCGTGGTCGGCCACCACGGCGGCGGCACGGGCCGCGGGTCCCATCGTGTCCAGCAGCGCGCGGGCCAGGTCCTCCTCGGCCGCGAGCGGTCGGGAGACGGTCCGCCCGGCGTACCGGACGGCGGCCGGGTTCGCGCCGAGGAAGATCGGGGCGGGGGAGACCTCGTCGGCCACCACGGTCATGCTGACCGACAGGTGGTGCCCCTCCACCCGCCACGCCCACCGGTCGTCGTGCGCCGGATCACCGAAGACGGCCACCCAGTAGTCGGCGCTGTGCCGGCCGCGCCGCCAGCCCTCCGCGCGGTCCAGCACCTCCTCCAGCGACATCACCGTCATCGCCTGGGCGTACGCGTGCGGGCTGAGCGCGGTGGCCAGCAGCCGGTGGGTGGCCTTGCGGCCGGCCCGGTCCAGGTCGGCCAGGCAGACCCCGGCCCGGGGACGCGGCCGGTACTCCAGCCATTGGCGGGCCTGGTCGTCGAACGGGTGGGCCGCCGCGGCGCGGGCCGGTTCGTCGAGCGTGGTCAGCAGCGTCGTGGCGGCGGCGCGCATCCGTTCCGGCAGGGGATCCTCCATGGTGGGTCAGTCCTGGCCGAGCAGCGCCAGCATCGGCGCGAGGTCGAAGAACCGGGCGGTCTCCACCGCCGACGGGCTGCCGTGGTCCGGGTCGGCCCCGGCGGCGAGCAACGCCCGGACGGCCTCGGCGCTGCTGCGGAAGACGGCGGCGGCGAGCGCCGTCTGCCCCCGGTCGTTGGTCCGGCCGTGGTCGGCGCCCCGGTCCAGCAGCGCGGCCACCGTCTCCGGGTGGGCGTGGTACGCGGCGAGGATGAGCAGGGTGTCGCCCTTGCTGTTGGTCAGGTTGACCGGCAGGCCGGCGTCGACCTGGGCGGCGAGTTCCCCGGTGGCACCGCCCCGGGCCAGGTCGAACATCCGGTGGGCGAAGGCCAGGGTCGCGTCGTCCAGCTCCTCGGTCACCCGCCCAGGGTAGCCAGCCCCGGTTGCTAGCCTGCGACGCCACGACGGACGGGAGCACGATGGACGACAGCGTGTACGTGGGCAACGCCGGGCGTGACGGCGCCGGCAACGGCGGCTGGTTGCTGGGGCACTTCATGGCCGACGGCGACGTGCGGCACAGCACCGACGTGGAGGTGAAGTGGGGGGTGCACGCGGCGGGGGAGCGGCGCGAGCGGTGGGCGACCGGTGAGCGGCGTACCGCCCTGCTGGTGCTGGTCAGCGGGGCGTTCCGGGTGGAGTTGCCGGACCGTACGGTGCGGTTGGGCATGTCGGGCGACTACCTGCTCTGGGGTCGTGGCGTGGATCACTCGTGGTACGCCGAGCGGGATTCGGTGCTGGTCACGGTCCGCTGGCCGTCGGTGCCGGGTTACCGGGTCGGGCCGCCCGTCCGGCCCTGAGCCGACGGACCACGGCCGGTGTCCCAACTTTCGGGAAAGCCTACTAACCCGCTAGGTTTTAACGGTTATTCTGGGTTCGCTTCCGTCGCCCGAGAGTCACGAGGAACCACCATGGACCGCCGCACCGAACCGGACCTGCTCGCCGTCGCCCGCCACCACGCCGCGTCGCCGCTGCCGATCCGGTTCGATCCCGTGGACCGGTGGTACACCCGGCTCGCGGCCCAGCGCGACCACGAGGTCTGGCTGCTCACCTGGCTGCCCGGCCAGGGCACCGACCTGCACGACCACGGCGGTTCCGCCGGGGCCTTCCTGGTCGTCTCCGGCACCCTGACCGAGGAGGTCGTCGTCGGTGGGCGGCTGCGCCCGCACCAGCTCACCCCCGGCCTCGGGCGTAGGTTCGGTGTCCGACACGTGCACCAGGTGACCAACCGGGGAAACCAGCCGGCGGTCAGCGTGCACGTCTACCGTCCCGCCCTGCACCGGATGACCCGTTACCGCCTCACCGACGGCCTGCTCCAGGTCGCCGAGGTCGCCCACGCCGGCGTGGCCTGGTGAGGCCCTGATCCACCGGAGGAGCACGATGCACACCACCGACCTCTGTCCCGGCCCCACCGTCACCGCGCCGCCCGGCTCGCGCGGCATCGACGAGATCCTCGCGGCCGCCCGCGCCCGACTGCACCGGCTCGACCCGGAGCGGGCGCACGTGGCCCACCGGCGGGGCGCGCTGCTGGTCGACATCCGGCCGGCCGCCCAGCGCGCCGCCCACGGCACCGTCCCCGGTGCGCTGGCCGTCGAGCGCAACGTGCTGGAGTGGCGGTTCGACCCGCGCTGCGCCGCCCGGCTGCCGCAGGCGGTCGGGTACGACCTCCAGGTGCTGATCCTCTGCCAGGAGGGCTACACCTCGTCGCTCGCCGCGGCCGCGTTGCAGGACATCGGCCTGCACCGGGCCACCGACGTCATCGGCGGTTTCGCCGCCTGGTCGATCGCCGGGCTACCCACGCTCGGCCCGACCGTCCTGAAGGCACCGGCGCCCACCGTCGCGCCGGTGGCCGTCCGACCCACGCCGTACTGACCGCCGACCCGGCGCGTCGCGCGGCACCCAGAGCAGGGAGACAGCATGTCCATCTTCGCCACGTCCGCGCGTCCGTACCCGGCGCCCCGCCTGGTCGCACCGCCGCGACCCCGGGTGGCCCCGGCCCTGACCATCACCGTCGACGTCACCCCCGGCGCGGTGACCCCCCGGCTGGCCCGCCTGGTCGAACTCCTCAACGAACTGGCCGAGACGGGCGAGGGGGTGCTCCGGGTGCAGGGGCTGGACCGGGTGGCGCTCGCCGAGGCGCCGGTGGAGCCGGCCCGCCGGGAGCCGGCGCCCGCGCCGACTCCCGTACCCCGTCGACCCGGCCCGCAGACGTTGACCCTCTCGGTCGCCGCCCGGGACGCGCGGTGGGGCTCCCGGGTCGTCGGTCTGACCCGGATCGAGTTCGACCTGCTGCTCTTCCTGGCCGAGCACCCGCGCCGGGTGTTCACCCGGCGGCAACTGCTCGCCGGGGTGTGGGGACACGAGCACTCCGTCACCCGGACCGTCGACGTGCACGTGCGCCGGCTCCGGGCCAAGGTCGGCGACACCGTGCCGTTGGTCACCACGGTGCACGGCGTCGGCTACCGGCTCGCCGACGACGCGCCGGTGGTCATCGACCGGGACCACTGATCCTTTCCGGCCGGGAACGGAAGTCTCCCCGGGCACCGTCAGATGGATGTGAAAGCCGCAAGGCACCCCCGCATCGGGCCTTCCCGACGCTTCTGCTGTAATCATCTTCGTACGCAGAGCGAGCATTCGGCTCCGATGTGTTCGCCAATTGTCACATTCCAGCAACACGGCCGCCCTTGATTCTCGTACTGGTACCGGGAAGCATCGATCGAAGGAGCGTTCCCGGGCCGTGGGGAGACACTGGACCAGCCAAGGAGGACCATGTCGGTCAGCCCCGCCTCGTCGCGCGCCGGATGGCATACGTCCCAGCCCGTGGTCCCCGGTCGTCCCCCCGCCGGCCAGCGCCGTCCGGCCAGCACAGCGGCCCCCGTCCTCACCGTGACCCTGTCCATCCCGCTCGCCTCCGACGAGGCGCTGACCCCGGCGGCCCGCCGACTGCTGGACGCCGCCCGGGAACTGCTCGAGCGCGGGGAGGGCGTGGTCACCGCCGTGCCCGCGGCGGACCGTCGCCCGGAAGCCGTCCCGTCGGGTCGTACGCCGTCGCGGGCGGTCGCGCCGACCGTGCCGGCCCTGCACATCCTCGCCGCCTCCCGGTCGGTGCTACGCGACGGCGAGCCGCTGCCGTTGACCCGGCTGGAGTTCGACCTGCTGCTGCACCTGGTCGCCCACCCGCGCCGGGTCTTCACCCGGCTGCAACTGCTCAACGCCGTCTGGGGGTACGAACACGCCGGGGTGCGGACCGTGGACGTGCACGTGCGCCGGTTGCGCGGCAAGGTCGGGGTGGACGTCCCGCTGGTCACCACGGTCTACGGTGTCGGCTACCGGCTCGCCGACGACGCCCGGGTAACCGTCGACCGGACGGGCTGACCGCCGCCCGCCGCAACCGTCCGGGCGAAGTGCCGGCGGTGGCCGGGTTCCCGGTTCCGGCCCCATGGCTGCCCCAGCCGGTCCGCCCGGCCTCGACCGGTGCGTCCGGCACCAGGGGCCTGCCTCGACCGGTCCGTCCGGTCCCGGCGACGGGCCGGTCCGGCACCATGGTCGGATGCGGATCCGCCCCATCTCCGTCGAACGGCTCGTCGCCGAGCTGACCGACCGACTGATCGACACCCCGGTCGCCGGACGGCTCCGGGTCGCCCTGGACGGCGCGCCCGCCGCCGAACCCGACCGGCTCGCCGAGGCGCTGGTCGACCCGCTGCGTGCCGCCGGCCGGGCGGTGCTGCACGTCCGTACCACGGACTTCCTCCGGCCGGCCTCGATCCGCCTCGAACACGGCCGGACCAACCCCGACGCGTACTACGAGGGCTGGTACGACGAGCAGGGGCTGCGCCGCGAGGTGCTGGACCCGGCCGGGCCGGCCGGTGGGGGTGACCTGCTGCCGTCGCTCTGGGACGCCCGTACCGACCGGGCCAGCCGGGCCGGCTACGTCCACCTGCCACCCGGCGGCGTGGTGCTGGTCAGCGGCCCGCTGCTGCTCGGTGGCGCGCTGCCCTTCGACGTCACCGTCCACCTGGCGCTCTCGCCGGCCGCGCTCCGCCGCCGCACCGACCCCGACCAGGAGTGGACCCTGCCGGCGTTCATCCGGTACGCCGAGGAGGTCGTCCCGGACTCCTTCGCCGACGTGGTGGTCCGGGTCGACGACCCCCGCCACCCCGCCCTCGTGGAGTCCTCCGCAGGATGACGGAAATCCGCGGTTTGATCCACCGCAAGGTTGGGTACTCGGCCGGCTCACAAGCGGACCGTCGCCGGACGTGACCGCCGGCGGCTCGGGGTCCTTCCCGATCCCAGAGGAAAGGCAGGCAGCGATGCTCGTCCACGACACGGTCGGAACGGGCCGATCCCCGCAGGACGTCGACCGGATCCGGCTCTCCCTGCAGGCACGCTACGACGAGCTGTCCGCGGAGTACGAGCAGGCGGTGCTGGACAGCCAGGTGCTGCGGCTGGTGGAGGTCGGCGACACGGCCGGGGACGACCAGGCCGACAGCGGCACCAAGACCGCGGAACGGGACACCGCGCAGTCCCTGCTGCGCACCATCCTCGACCGGCGGGCCCAGTTCGAGCACGCGCTGGCCCGGCTGGAGGAGGGCACCTACGGCAACTGCGAGGGCTGCTCCGCGCCGATCCCGGTGGAACGGCTGGAGATCTTCCCCTCCGCCACCAGCTGCGTCACCTGCAAGCAGAGCCGCGAACGGCGCGCCGCCTGACCGCCGGTACCCGGGCCACCGCTCCGGCGTCGCGCCGGAGCGGTGACCGTCGTCCCGATGGGTGACATCCTGGTCGGCACGGCCTCGTGGACCGACCGCACCCTGCTGGAGTCCGGCTGGTACCCGGCCGGGGCGGACACGCCCGAGCGTCGGCTGGCCCACTACGCCCGGTGCTTCCCCATGGTCGAGGTGGACGCCACCTACTACGCCCCACCCGCCGAGCGGACCGCCCGGCTGTGGGCCGACCGTACCCCGGCCGCCTTCACCTTCAACGTCAAGGCGTTCAGCCTCCTCACCGGACACCCGACCCGGGTGTCCGCGCTGTACCGGGACCTGCGTCCGGAGACCGGGAAGCGGACCGTCTACCCGGGCGACCTGCCCGCCCAGGCGTACGAGGAGGTCTGGACGCGCTTCCTCTCCGCGCTGGATCCGCTGGTGGCGGCGGGCAAGCTGGGTGTGCTGCTGTTCCAGTTCCCGCCCTGGTTCACCCTCCGGCGGGACAACAAGGAGTACCTGGTCGAGGTGGCGGGGCGCTGCGCGCCGCTGCGCCCGGCCTTCGAGTTCCGGCACGCCTCCTGGTTCGCCGGTGACAACGCCGCCGAGACCCTCGACCTGCTGCGCCGGCACCGGCTGACGTACGTCTGCGTGGACATGCCGCAGGGCCACCGCTCGTCGGTGCCGCCGGTGCTGGCGGCCACCACCGACCTGGCCGTGGTGCGTTTCCACGGGCACAGCGACAAGTGGACCAGCCGGGACATCCACGAGAAGTTCGGGTACCGCTACTCGGACCGGGAGCTGCGCGGGTGGGTGCCGCGGCTGCGCGAACTGGCCGACCGGGCGGACCGCACCCACGTCCTCATGAACAACTGCTACCGGGACTACGCGCAGACCAACGCGGCCACCCTCGCCGGCCTGCTCGACACCGCCCACGCCGGCCCGCGGCGCAAGGGCGCACCGGCGCGGCGGGGCTGAGCGGCGGCGACCCGTGGCTTTAGGCCCGGCTGACCGTCCGGGGCGTCGGGTCCGGGTGTCGGGGCCGGCCGGTGGTCCGGGCATCGGGGGCCGGGCGGCGGGCCCGGCCGGTGATCCGGGCGGCGGGAATCACCCGCCGAGGGTGAGGACGACTCACCCCGGTGCCGGGGACCGTGAGGGCGTGTGCGGTGGTGCGAGCCGGCCGCCGCGTGCGGCGCGACGACGGGCAGAACGGGGGTGCGCGACGTGACGGTTCGAGTGGACCGCCGGCACGACACGGTGGAGCGGCACGGCACGGTGGTGCGCGTGGCCGGGACGCCGAACCTGCGGCCCGGCTGCGTGGCCCGGCCCGGGCGGGTGAGCCCGACCCGGCAGTGGCGGGCCCCGGGCGCGCCACCACGGCGCGACGACCATCGACGGTGGGAGACCGACGGACGGGGGTGGGCACATGGCTAACGAACCGAACTCGGTGTTCGAGTCATCGCTGGACAAGACGAATCTGATCCTCAAGGACATCGAACAGGCGTACGGCTGGTCCAAGGACCGCCGCAACCAGTCCTTCGCGGCGCTGCGTACCGTCCTGCACCTGCTGCGCGACCGGCTGCCGGTGCAGGAGAGCGTCGAGTTCTCGGCGCAGCTGCCGGTGCTGGTGCGGGGCGTCTACTTCGACGGCTGGGACCCGTCGAACGTGCCGATCAAGCTCAACCGGGAGGACTTCCTGTTCGAGGTCCGGCAGGGCTTCCCGTACGAGACCGAGGGCGGCCCGGAACGGGTGGTGCAGGTGGTCCTGGACACCCTGCGCCGGCACGTCACCCAGGGCGAGTGGGCGGACGTACGGGCCACCATGCCGGGCGACCTGGCGAAGATGATTCCCTGACCCGGTACGCGCCACCGGCGGGCCCGTCGGCGATCACCGGCGGGCCCGCCGCAGCGGCTGGGCCGATCCGCCGGTACGCCCGTGGCCTGCCGTCTACGGTGGGGTTAGAGAAGATCGCGCGGCGGGTACCACCGGCCGTACGACCACCCCCGACGTAGGGCGGGGCGGCACATCCGAGGGAGCACCGATGGCACTCAACGACGACGACATCACCACGACCGGCGGCGGCGGGGCGGAGGGTCCGGCCGACGGCGGTGCCACCCCCGGTCAGCAGGACGGCGGCGCCGACGGCGGGGCGGAGGGTCCGGCCGACGGCGGTGCCACCCCCGGTCAGCAGGACGGCGGCGCCGACGGCGGCGCGGAGGGCCCGGCTGACGGGGGCGCCACCCCGGGCCAGCAGGACGGCGGCGCCGACGGCGGCGCCCGGTAACGCCTGATGACGACCATCGACCCGCCGGGCGGCCGTGCTGGCCGCCCGGCGGTTCCGGCTGTCCCGACCCGCGACTCCGCCGCTGCCGTCGGCTCCCTGGCTGCCTCCGCCGCTGTCGTCGACTCCGCCGGCACCGGCGCCCCGGCCGCCCTCGCCGCGTTGGCCCGGTGCGTGGCCGTCGAACCGGCGAAGTTCGCCGCCGCCCACTGGGGACGGGCCCCACTGCTGTCCCGGGCCGCCGAGCTACCCCGGCCGGCCGGCTTCACCGACCTGCTCAGCCCCGCCGACGCCGACGAGCTGCTCAGCCGGCGCGGCCTGCGTACCCCGTTCCTGCGGATCGCCCGGGACGGCCAGCTCGTGCCGGCGGCGCGGTGGACCGGCGGTGGCGGGGCCGGCGCCGAGGTCGGCGACCAGGTGCTCGACGAACGGGTCATGGAGCAGTACGCCGACGGCGCGACCCTGGTCCTGCAGGGCCTGCACCGCACCTGGCCGCCGCTGATCGACCTGGCCCGCGACCTGGGTCTGGCCGTGGGGCAGCCGATGCAGGTCAACGCCTACCTCACCCCGCCCGGCAACCAGGGGTTCGCCACCCACTACGACACCCACGACGTCTTCGTGTTGCAGGTGGACGGCCGCAAACGGTGGCGGATCCACCCGCCGGTGCTGCCGGACCCGCTGGAACGGCAGCCCTGGGGCGGTCGGGCCGACGAGGTCTCCGCCACCGCCGAGGGTCCCGCCGCGCTCGACGTGGTGCTCGAACCCGGCGACGCGCTCTACCTGCCGCGCGGCTGGCTGCACAGCGCCCAGGCGCAGGAGTCCAGCTCGCTGCACCTGACCATCGGGGTACGGGCGCTGACCCGGTACGCCATCGTCGAGGAACTGCTCGGCCTCGCCGCCGAGGATCCCCGGCTGCGGGCCGGCGTGCCGTTCGGCACCGACCTGGCCGACCCGGAGGCGGTGGAACCCGAGCTGACCGAGACCGTCGACGCGCTCCGCGACTGGCTGCTGCGCGCCGACCCGGCGGCGGTCGCCGACCGGCTGCGTCAGCGTCTCTGGCCGGCGGCCCGACCCGCGCCGATCCGCCCGCTCGCCCAGGCCGCCGCGATCCACGCGGTGAACCTCGACAGCACCCTCACCCTCCGCGCCGGGCTGCGGTGGCAGCTCGTCGGGGACGGCCCGGACCGGGTGGCCCTGCGGCTGTTCGACCGGACCATCAGCTGGCCGGCGGTGTGCGGGGAGGCGGTCCGGGCGTTGCTCACCGGCACGGTGTCCCGGGTCGGTGACCTGCCCGGCCTCGACGACCCCGACCGTGTCGTGGTCGCCCGCCGGCTGCTGCGCGAAGCCGTCGTCGTCCCCACCTGACCGGTCGCGTGCCGCCCCGGCACCCGCCCGTGCCGCCCCGGCACCCGCCTCTTTGTGGGCAATCCGGCGCATTGCCCGCCATCGGGTCGGTCGCTGGTGGAGCCTGCCAGAGGGGAGGTACGCCGGAGGGAGGGCGCGGTGCGGGGACGGGACCGCCGGCTGCTCGGGTTGCTCGTCCTGACCAGCCTGTCCCCGATGACCGAGGCCGTCGTGCTGGTCGCGATGGGATTCCGGGCCGCCGAGGGACTGGCCCCGCAGAACGCCTCCGTGTGGCCGTACGACACCTACCACGACCTGCGCTGGCTGTACGTCTACCACGAATCCTGGCCGCACTTCCTGTTCTGGCTGGGCATGCTGGTGGTGAGCCGGGGCCTGTTCCACACCCTCCTGGTGGTGCTGGCCTGGCCGACGGAGGTACCCCGACCGCCGGTGCGCTGGCTGCTGCGGCGCAGCCTGGTCCTCGCCCTGGTGCTGGCCCTGTTCGTGACGCCGTGGGCGGTGGTCTCGGTGGCCGCGTCGGTGGTCGCGTTGTCCTGGGTGCTGCTGGCGTCGCTGCTGCCGATGGTGCTGCTGGCGCCGTTCCTGCAACGGGCCGCCGTGGTACCCGACTGGTGGCGGGGACTGCCGTCGGTGTCGATGGTCGGCTGGTCGCTGCTGAACTTCGTGGTGCTGACCGTGGCCGGGGCGTTGTGCTGGAGCGTGCCGGGCTGGTGGACGGTGCCGGTCGCGGCGGTGGCCGGGCTGGTGAACGGGCTGCTGTGGAACCGGACGATCCGCTCCGCGCTGCTGGTGTCCCGGGTCAGGTGGGCCCGGATCCCGGTCACCCCGCTGGCGGCGCTGCTGGCGCTCGCCGTACCGGCGGTCGTCCCGCTGCTGGTCAACGTGCTACCCGCCGGTGACCTGCAGATCGAGGCGGTGGTGCTCGACCGCCGGCTGCCACCGGAGGTCGACCAGGCGGTGCTGGTGCTCGCCGGCTACGGCTCCGCCTACCACGGCGAGCGGCCCCCCGACCCACGGGTGCGGCGGTTCTCCTACCGGGGGCTGGGGCCGGACGGGCAGCCCCTGCCGTACGGTCCGCCGGACACCACCATCGCGGTCACCGAGAGCGTACGGCTGCTCGGGGAACAGGTGGACCGGCTGCACCAGGAGACCGGCCGGCCAATCGCCCTGGTCGGGGAGAGCGAGGGGGCCGTGGTCGCCCGCACCTACCTGGCCCGGCGTCCGCACCCGGCGGTCGAGTCGCTGGCCATGTTCAGCCCGTTGATCAACGCCGGACGGGCCTACTACCCGCCCCCGCACGTCGACCGGGGTTGGGGGGTGGTCACCGGCTGGCAACTGCGGGTCATGTTCGGGCTGGTCGACGTGCTCGGCGGTCCGGGCCAGGGGCCGGACGAGCCGTTCATCCGTTCGCTGCTCGACGACGCGCCGTTCTACCGCAACCAGCTCATGTGCCCGGTGCCCGGGGTCCGGGTGGTCGCCTTCCTGCCCACCACCACGGCCGCCGAGGCCCCACCCGGGGAGTTCAGCCGGATCCCGGTCTTCCAGATCCCCGGCGTCCACGGTGGGCTGCTCGGCCGGAATCTGGTGCAGAGCAGCCTGATCAGCTTTCTCGAAGGTAAGCAGGTGCAGCGGATCCGCAGCGACTACGGGCTGATCCAGCGGCTCGGGGCCGCCTGGCAGGCACCACCGCTGCCGCTCGCCGCCAACCCGGCCTGGGCGGGCGACCCGCAGCCCGACCCCGCGTTCACCGGCCGGGTCTGCCTGCCGCCCCGCTGACCGGCGCGGCCTGCGGTCCGGCCCGCGCCTGCCGACCGGCCCCGAATGGCGCGGCCCTGGCCTGGCCGCAGCGCCGGTCGGCGCCGGTTCCGGCCCGGACGTAGCGTCGGACCAGGGTCAGCGGAGGCCGGTGACCAGCAGGAACGCGGTGGCGAGCAGCCCTGCCACCAGCACGATCGTCATCGGCCGGGGGCCCAGCACGGCGTGCCGGCGGTCGGCGAGCACCTTCGCCGGCCAGAGCCCGACCAACGGCCCGAGCAGCGACACCACCAGGGCGATCACCGGCAGCCCTACCGCCAGGTCACCGCCGTACCGCTCGCCGGCGGCCCGCGCGGCCATCGCCACCGCGTACGCGACCGTCGCGCCGAGCACCCCGCAGAGGGCCAGCAGCGGGTTCACCGAGCCGGGCAGGTCACCCGGCTGTCGGGTCCGGTCCAGCAGCTCCCGCGCCTGGTCCAGCCGCACCAGCGGGTCACCCGAGGCGTCCCGGGCCGGGCCGGGCGGGTCACCGAGCCGGCGGCCACCCGCGCCGATCCGCCCGCGCAGCACCTGCCACAGGTGGGCCGCCTCGGCGTCCACCCGCTCCACCAGCTCGGTCGCCTCGGCCACCTCCGTCTCGGCCCGACGGACCTGCTCGGTGGCCTCCCGTACCGCCCGCTCGGCGGCGGCGCACTGCCGTTCGTGCCAGCTCGTCGCCTCGGCCCGCTGGGCCGCCGCGTGCGCGGTCAGCTCGGCCAGCCGGCGCAGGCAGGCGGCGTACGACTCACTGGTGACCGGTTCGTTCATCGGGGAAGTCCGTACGGGATGATGGTCTGGCCGGTGCGGTGCACCGCCCGGTCGAAGAACAGGCCCCGCCACGGGCGGGGGTACCAGTCCGGCCCGCCGGTGCCCGGGTACAGCGACGACCCCAGCTCCCCGCCCTGCACGTCGAGGGCCACCCAGGCGCCGATCTGGTCGGTGCGGGACGCCGGCCCGCCCAGGTCGTTGCGCATCCGGGCCACCCCCCGCCACCAGGCCAGCACGTGGGTGCGCCGCTCCGGCCCGTCGTGCAGGATCTGCCGCAGGTGCTCCAGCCCGGTACGCCGCCCCACCCGGGCCGACAGCCGGCCGGCCGCCGCGTCCACCGCGTACAGCAGCAGGTAGTGCGGGGTGGCCGGGGTGCCCGGCGCGGTCAGCGCGTCGGCCGTCTCGGCCATCAGCTCCGCCACGGTCTCCTCGTCGTACCAGGCGGCGTCGTCGGCCAGGTCCTCGTAGAGCGTCCGGGCGGCGTGGTCGGCGTCCGGGTCGAGGCAGGCGATGGAGAACCGGGCCGAGCCGGGCTCGTGCTGGCGGGCCAGGGACCGTCCGGCGGCGTCCAACACCGCGCACGCCTCGTCGACCCGGGTGCCGAGCACCGCCAGGTTGCGGCCGGGGGCCCGGGGCAGCCGCAGCGCCGCCGAGCGGGCCTGCACGTCGATGATCTCCCCGAGCAGGGCCACCGGCCCGCGCGCCCCACCGGGCTGCCGGGCCGGGGCCAACGCCCGGTGGTCGGGGGCGTCGGCGAGCCGGGGGATCGCGTCACCGTCGAACAGCCGGGCCGGGGCGGCGTCCGGCGGGCGCATCCGCCACAGCCTGTGCTGGAGTTCGCTCCAGGTCTCCCACTCGCTGGCCGACGGGATCCGGGCGACCTGGTTGCCCTCCACCATCCCGGACTCCGCGTTGATCACCGCGTGGTGCCGGGGCAGGGACTGGGCGGCGTCGTTGCGTTCGGCCAGGATCCGCAGCGCCTTGGGCAGCGCGATCCGCAGGGTGAACTGGGCGACCAGTGCCGGCCGCCCCCACAGCGCCTCGATGCCCCGCACGTCCTGCGAGGCGAGCACCAGGTGGATGCCCTGGGACCGGCCCCGCCGGGCCAGGTCCTCCAGCAGGTCGGCGGCCTCCCGGGCCACCACGTCCCGGCCGGCGAGCAGCATCTGGAACTCGTCCACCACCGCCACGATCCGGGGCCAGTGCCCGGTCGGGTCGACCGCACGCAGCTCGGCGAGCTTGGTGACCTCGTGCTGCTTCGCGGCGTCCGCCCGGCGGCGCAGCTCCTCGGCGAGGAACCGCAGCAGCGCCAACCCGAACTCCCGGTCGGTGTTGACGTTGATCCCGACCAGCCGCATGTGCGGCAGCCAGCTCGGGTCCCGCCGGCCCTGGGCGAACCGGGCGAAGGACACCCCCTCCTTGAAGTCGAGCAGGTAGAACTCCAGCTCGGCGGGAGAGTACCGGGACGCCAGCGCCCCGATCCAGGCGAAGATCAGGTTGGTCTTGCCGGTGCCGGACGGGCCGCCGATCAGGGCGTGCGGCGGGTAGTCGCCGAGGGTGAGCAGCACCTGCCGGCCGTTCGGCGCCTCACCGATCGGCGCGACCAGCGCGGTCGACGAGTCCTCCTGCCACATCTCGTCGGGCAGCAGCTCGGTGAACGGGGTGGGGGCGGGGCCGGCGGCGACCGTGCCGGCGATCCGCCGGCAGGTCTCGGTGACCAGCCCGGCCGGGGGTGGCGGGTCGAGGCGTACCGGCAGGCCGGCCGGTCCACCCACCCGGACGTCACCGGGCGAGACCAGCACCCGCTGCACGGTCGGGTCGTCCGGCAGCGCGATGCCCCGCACCACCAGGTGCACCCCGCAGGCCGCCCCGGTCCGCACCACCCGGTCGAGCTGGCCGCGTTCGTGTCGGGAGAGTTCGTCCCCGCCGAGCAGCACCGCCACCCGCCACGGCTCCGGACGCCGTCCGGTGGCCGCGGCCAGCTCCCGCAGCGAGGAGTGTTCGCCGGCCAGCACCGTCTCGTTGATCCGGCGGATCTGCTCGACCAGGTCGTCCAGCAGCCGGCCCAGCCCGCCGGGACCGACGAAGGTGAGCAGCCCGGCGGTACCGAGCGGGGCGAACCCGGCCAGCCCGCCACCGAGGTGCTCCGGGTCGTACCCGATCAGCCGGACGGTGCCCGGGTCGGCCCGGCCGACGCTGCGCAGCAACAGCGCGGCGACCACCGCGTCGCAGCCGGCCCGGTCGGTGCCGGCCAGGTGCACGTGCCCGGCGTCCAGCAGCGGCACCAGCGCGGGCACCGGCTGCGCGCCGGGGATGCGGACCGTGCCGACCCGGACCGCGCCGGGCGGCTCGGCCCGTCCCGCCGGGGTGGGCTGCCAGCCCGACCAGTCGGCGGACGCGGCCCCGGGGGCCTCCCGCTCGGCGGCGGCCGCCGCCCGGCGGGCCAGCTCGGCGATCCGTTCGGTGTACCGGGCGTCGATCTCGGCGAGCCGGCGGTCCCGTTCCGCGCCGACCCGCTGCGGTACGTCGTCGGCGGCCCGGCGGATCCGGTCCAGCCGGGCCTGACCGGTCTCCAGGTCGGCGCGGGCGGCGGCCAGCCGGCCCCGGGTCGACCCCAACGCCTCGGAGAGCAGCCCACGGACCCGCCCCACCAGCTGGGCGCGCCGGTCAGCCATGCCGACCGGGCCTGCCGGATGTCGGATCCGCCGGACGCGGCGGGGGGACCCGGTCGGCCGGCTCCGCCCGACGGGGCCGCGAGGTCGCCTCCGCCCGACGGGGCCGGTCGACCGGGTCGGGTCGGGTCGGCCCGTCCCCGCGCCGCTCGTCGTCGGGGCGTTCCTCGGGCAGGTCCCGGCCCAGCCGCTCCAGCAGCAGACCGGTCAGCACGCCGGCGGTGACCGCCGGGTCAGCCGGATGGGGCTGCTCCTCGTCGGACTTCTGCCGGGGCGGGGGCATCCGGCAGACCCGGGTCAGCACCGTCTCCAGCACCGGTGGCGGCAGCCCGGGGAGCAGGTCGCGGACCTTCCCGTCCAGCGTGTCGCGCAGCTTCGGCAGGTCGGCCGCCCGGGGTGGGTGCCCGAGCAGCTCACCGGCGAGTTCCCGCAGCAGCGGCGGGGTGACCGTCGCCAGGCCCAACCCGACGTCGGCGTGTGCCCGGCGCAGTTCACCGTGTAGCCGGGACCGGTCGCCGGCCTTCACCCCGCCGACCACCCGGCGCAGCAGCTCCCGGGCGTCGGTGACCTGCTCGTCCGGGCCGGTCGGCTCGCCCTCGGAGCCGCCGGTCAGCTCCGCCACCCGCACCGCCCACCAGCGGCGTACCACCGGGGCCGGTTCGGGGTCGTCGGCCGGGACCGCGTCCGGCGGCGGCGCGTCCCCGCGCGGCGCGTCGTGCGCCGGCCGGCGGTCCTGCGGCCGGGCCGCCGGCGCGCCGTCCGCACCCAGTCCGATCGCGGCCAGGTAGCTGGCGAGCTGTTCCTGGGCCACCCGCAGGGCGTGCCCGGCGCTCTCGGCATGCTCGACGGCCGCCGACAGCTCCGGCACACCCATCGGGTTCGACGACTCCTGCCGCACCCAGCGCAGCCGCTCGGTGGCCAGGGCGAACTTCTCCAACGCCTGGGCGAGCGGGGCCAGCGGCAGGTCGTCGGCGGCGGCCCGGACCTGTGCCCCGATGTCCTCGATGATCGACATCGGCGTCAGAGCGCGGACACGTAGAGCTGCGCCTGTTCCACCGCGACCAGCGTCGCGGCGAGACATTCCTCCAGCTCCTGGCTGGCCTGGGTCAACGAGGCCTGGGCGGCCTCGACGGTCTCGTGGCCGCTGCCCTCCAACGCGCCGGCGAGGGTCTGCTGTGCCTCGGCCAGCTTCTCGCCGGCCGCCTGCACCGCTGTCTGCCCTTCACCGATCTGCTGGAGCGCGATATCGATGGCGGCCTTGAGCTCGGCGACGCTCGCCACAGCGAAACCTCCTGGGGGCGGGGAGGACTCCATTAGAGCTTATTCCGGTCCGGGAAAGAAAACGCGCCGTGCGGTCGTTACCGCCCCGCTGTCCGGTCCCGGTCGGGCAGGTCCCGGTGACCGGCGTGCGCGTCGCGCGGGGCGGGGCCCTCCCCGCGCAGCCAGCGGGGTCCGTAGACCTCCGCGCCGACGGCGGTGACCCGCTCCCGCAGCGCCCGGTCGGCGGTCACCACCACCCGCCGCCGGTCCGGCTCCGCCGCCGCCAGCGCCACGATCGCGTCGTCGCCGGAGCCCTTGGCGGCGACCACCCGGACGCCCTCGGTGGCCGGCACGTCCCGCGCGGCGCCCTCGACCACCAGGACCACCTCGACCGGCGCGGGCAGCTCCGGCGGTACGCCCGACGCGCCCACCGGCACCAGCCGGTCCCGTAGCCGCGCGGTGGCCCCGGCCCGGTCCCGCCACCAGCCGTCCGGGCGGGACCCGACGACGTTGGCGGCGTCCACGATCAGCAGCGGCGGTGTCTCCATGCCCCCACCCTGCCATCCGGACGCGTTTGTCGGGCCGACCCTCGGGTAGCCCTGCGTGTTGCTCCTGTCGCCGCCGACCTGCCCGAGGAGTGTTCATGTGGGGACCCGCTGACTTCGGCGCCGACCCGTGGGACGAGTTCCTGGCCCGCTACTTCGGTCGGGGGGAGGCCGGTGGCCGGCCCGCGCACCGGGTCGACATCACCCGCCTGATGACCGCCGACGCCCGGGAGATGCTGGCCGACGCGGCCCGCCGGGCCGCCCAGCGGCGTAGCAACGACCTGGACACCGACCACCTGCTCTGGTCGGCGCTGCAACGCCAGGCGCTACGCGACCTGGTCAGCCGGGCCGGGGCCGACCCGGACACCCTGCTCAACGCCCTCGGTGGCCGGGGCGACGGCGCGCCGGGCGGCGAGGTGCCGCCGAACCTCTCGCTCACCCCGGCGGCCAAGCGGGCGCTGCTGGACGCGCACCAGCTCGCCCGGGCGATCGGAGCCAACTACATCGGCCCCGAGCACATCCTGATGGCCCTGCCGCTGAACCCGGAGTCGCCGGCCGGGCGGATGCTGGCGGCCGGGCGGATCCAGCCGGAGTCCCTGCAGGCGGCGGGGGCGGAACGGGGACCGATGAGCGCACGACCGGACCGGGGCACGCCGACGCTCGACCAGTACGGCCAGGACCTCACCGACCTGGCCAAGGCCGACCGGATCGATCCGGTGATCGGCCGTGGCGACGAGATCGAACAGGCCGTGGAGATCCTGTCCCGACGGACCAAGAACAACCCGGTGCTGATCGGTGAGGCCGGGGTCGGCAAGACCGCCATCGTGGAGGGGCTGGCCGAGCGGATCTGTGACGGCGACGTGCCGCAGACCCTGCTCGGCAAGCGGGTGATCCAGCTCGACCTGGCCGGCCTGGTCGCCGGCACCCGGTACCGGGGCGACTTCGAGGAACGGCTCAAGAAGGTGGTCGACGAGATCCGCGCCCACCGCGAGGAGCTGATCATCTTCCTGGACGAGATCCACACCCTGGTCGGGGCCGGCGGGGCCGGCAGCGAGGGCGGCATGGACGCGTCCAACATGCTCAAACCCGCGCTGGCCCGGGGCGAGCTGCGGGTGATCGGCGCGACCACCCTGGACGAGTACCGGCGCACCATCGAGAAGGACGCCGCGCTGGCCCGCCGCTTCCAGCCGGTACTGGTGCCGGAGCCGACGGTCGAGGACTCGGTGGCCATCCTGCGCGGCCTGCGGGACCGGTACGAGGCCCACCACCAGGTGCGGTTCACCGACGAGGCGCTGGTCGCCGCGGCCGAGCTGGCCGACCGGTACGTCACCGACCGGTACCTGCCGGACAAGGCGATCGACCTGATCGACCAGGCCGGCGCCCGGGTCCGGTTGCGGACCCGCACCCCGGCGGCGGACGTGCGGGAGCTGGAACGCCAGCTCGACGAGGTACGCCGGGACAAGGAGCAGGCCGTCGCCGACGAGCAGTACGAGCGGGCCACCACCCTGCGGGACCGGCTGCACGAGCTGGAGGAGGAGATCCGGCAGGCCCAGGGGGACGGCGACCCGCAGCGGGTGCCGAACGTGACCCCCCAGGAGATCGCCGAGGTGGTCTCCCGGGCCACCGGCATCCCGGTCAGCCAGCTCACCGAGGAGGAACGGGAACGGCTGCTGCGGCTGGAGGGGCACCTGCACGAACGGGTGGTCGGCCAGGACGACGCGGTGACCGCGGTCGCCGAGGCGGTCCGCCGGTCCCGGACCGGGCTGGCCGACCCGGACCGGCCGATGGGCAGCTTCCTGTTCCTCGGCCCGACCGGCGTCGGCAAGACCGAACTGGCCCGCGCGCTGGCCGAGGCGCTGTTCGGGGAGGCCGACCGGATGGTGCGGCTGGACATGAGCGAGTTCCAGGAGCGGCACACGGTCAGCCGGCTGGTCGGCGCGCCGCCCGGCTACGTCGGCTACGAGGAGGCCGGCCAGCTCACCGAGGCGGTCCGTCGCCGCCCGTACGCGGTGGTGCTGCTGGACGAGATCGAGAAGGCCCACCCGGACGTGTTCAACGTCCTGCTCCAGGTCCTCGACGACGGCCGGTTGACCGACAGCCAGGGCCGGACGGTGAACTTCCGCAACACCGTACTGATCATGACGAGCAACCTCGGCTCGGAGCTGATCACCGGCAGCCAGCGCAGCGTCGGTTTCGGGGCGGGGGAACCCGGCAGCGCGCAGGAGACCGACGAGCTGCGGGAACGGTTGATGCGCCGGCTCCAGGAGAACTTCCGGCCGGAGTTCCTCAACCGGATCGACGAGATCATCATCTTCCGCCGGTTGGAGGCCGAGCAGTTGCGGCAGATCACCGGCCTGCTGCTGGAGGAGACCCGCCGCCGGCTGCACGGGCAGGACATCACCGTCGAGGTGACCGACGCGGGCGTCGACTGGCTGGCCGAGCACGGGTACCAGCCCGAGTTCGGCGCCCGGCCGCTGCGCCGGGTGATCCAGCGGGAGCTGGACAACCGGCTCTCCCGGATGCTGCTGGAGGGCCAGATCTCGCCGGGCCAGCGGGTCACCGTGGACGCCCGCGACGGCGCGCTGGCCATCGACGTCGCCGCCGGTGAGCGGGGCGGCTACACCCCGGCCACCACGACCCACCCACGGTAGCGGGGTGACCCGTGCCCGACAGCGGGAGGAGCCGGTGAGCGAACCCGAGGAGAACCAGGACGAGGCCGACCGGACCGAGCCGATCGTGGCCGCGCCGACCGCGAACCCGGCCCGGGTCCAGGTGCCGCCGGAGGGCCCGGAGGCGTTGGCCGACGGTGTCCGGCCGCCAGAACCCGGGCCGGTGCCCGGAGAGGAGACGTGATGGCACGCGAGGCGAGACTCGACGCGGACGTGGAGGTGCTCTGGGCGGACTTCCACGCCCGGGTCAACATGCCCTCCGAGCAGTTGCGGCAGTGGCTGCTCACCCGGGGATCGGGGGAGGAGGCGTTCGGGCCGAACCCGGACCTGGACCTGCCGGTGCCGGGCCGGCACATCCTCGCCGTGCTCGGCAAACGCAAGGTCGACCTCACCGGCGAGGACATCCGGATCATGCAGGACACCGTGGACCGGATCGACGCGCTGGTCGACGCGAGGCCGCCCGCCGGCAACGCCGACGACGGCTGGCGGCACGCGCTGCTCGACCTGGGCCACGACCCGCTCGCCGTACGCTGACCCGCCGGCCGCCCCGCTCGTTCCCGGCGGGGCCGGTGTACCGGTCGGGCCCTGCGGTGGCCGCTGTGCCGGCCCTGGTCGTACCCGCCGGGGCCGGTGTACCGGTCGTGCTCCGGTCGGGGCCGGTGTGCCGGCGTGCCCGGTGGGCGCGGCCGGCCGCGGCGGGATCCGTGGCGGCCGGTGGTCCGGCCGGGGGCCTACCCGGACTCGATGCTGCCGATGGTCAGGCCCAACCGGTCCACCGCCGCCTGCCGGTCGGCGCGGGCCCGCTCGTCCCGGCTGAGCAGGTTGGCGTACTCGGCGACGTGCGACGGGTCCGCCGTCTCGGGCAGGGTACGCAGGAAGGACTCCAGGTCCCGGGCGGCGGCGGTGGCCGCCTCGGCGGCCCGGCGGGCGGTCCGCCGGTCGTCGTCGGGCCGGGCGTGCTCGGTGTCGGTCATGCCCCGTACCTACCCGGTCGCCGGGACTTCGCACCCCGGTCGGCCGCCGCACCGGACCGGCCTGGTGGCCCCGGCCCGACCCGGGTCACCGACACCGGGCCTAGACCGGGGTGCGGTGGCGTACCCCGAAGTCGGGGTGGTCCAGCAGCCACTCCAGGTAGGCCGGGTGCGGCGCGAGGGAGTCGGTGTACGCGGCCGTCGCCGCCTCCAGCACGCCCTCGGCGAACCGGGCCGCCGGGGACTCCGGATGCCAGCCGAGCATCAGCCGCCACCGCAGCGGGTTGCCGGTCAGCCGCCGGGTGACCAGGCCGCCCACCGGTCGGAAGGTGGCCTGGCACAGCGCCACCGCCACCCCCGCCTCGACCAGGTCGACGCAGCCCCGCACGTCGGTCTCGTACACCTTGCGGGGGGTGAACCCGGCGCGGGCGCAGGCGGCGGCGAAGCAGTCGCCGAAGCAGCCGTCGCCGGGCGCCGCCACCCACTGCTCGTGCCGCAGGTCCACCAGGGCCACCTCGTCCCGGTCGGCCTGGGCGTGCGACTCCGGCAGCATGACGAAGACCGGGTCCACCGCCACCTCCCGCCAGCTCAGGCCGAACTCCGCCGACGGGGCGGCGTCACCGCACACCCCGGTCAGCACGTAGTCGAGCCGGCCGCCCAGCACCAGCTGGGACAGCTCGTCGACCGACCACGAGGCGTACGTGTTGATCGGGGCGTTGGGTTGTTCGGCGGCGAGCCGGTGCACCAGCCGGCCGAGGATCGGGCTGTTCACCCCGCCGAACCGGTACCGGCTCAGCGCGTCCCCGGCGCTGGCCAGCCGGGCCGCCTCGTCCTGGAGGCCCTTCATCGCCGGCAGCAGCACCCGCGCCCGGGACAGCACCAGCTCACCGAGCGCGGTGGGCCGGGCCCCGCGCCGGTCCCGGTCGAACAGCGCACCGCCGAGGGCCCGTTCGATGCGCTGGAGCTGCGCGGTCAGTGCCGGTTGTGCCAGTCCGAGGGTCGAGGCCGCCTTCGTCACGCTGCCGGTCTCCGCGATCGCGCAGACCACCCTGAGGTGTCGCAACTCCAGGTTCATGACGTGACGGTAGGACTGGTCGGGACCATCCGGAAGACCTTTCGTGTTTCGAAGGTTCCCGATGGCTGACAGAAGTTTACGAAAGTTGCCTTGTCACCGGTCCCGGTCGAGGTCCGCGAGGTACGTGCGGCGCCCGGTGACCGCGTCGCGGACCTTGTCGACCACCCCGACCGCCGGCTCGACGATCCGGTTCCACGGGGGAGTGGCCGGCGTGCCGGGATGCGGTCGGGTCGGCGCGGCCTCCTCGGCGATCTCCAGCCGGTTGCCCAGTCGGATCAGCTCCGCCTCGCTGGCGACCGCGCACAGCCGCTCCAGCGCCGGCCGTACCGCGGCGACGTGCCGCCGCCACACCTCCCGCACGTCGATGACCTGGGTCCCGTCGGTGTCCTTGAGGACCCGCAGCAGCGCCGCGTCGGTCTCGATCTCCCGGTCGGCCAGCTCACCGCCGTCGGGCAACGCCCGGCGTACCGCCGGGTAGAGGTACTGCTCCTCGGCCGAGAGGTGCCGGGACACGGCGGCGGCGAACACCTCGGCCACCTCCCGCCGGCGGGCCCCGTCGGTGTCCGGCGCGGCGAGTTCCCCGGCCAGCGCGGTGATCCGGTGGTGCTCCTCCTCGACGATGTCGACCAGGCTACGGCCACCCGGCCGGTACCCGTCGTCGCCGTCACCGGGCGGCAGTGGTGGCAGCGGAACACTCATGGGTGCCTCCTCGGCGCGGACGGTGCCGGCGCCACCGTCCGGCGTGGCGGACCCGGTGTGCCGGGCCCGGGGCGGCGGGTCCGTCACCGGGGCCCGATGTGGCGGTGGACCCGGTACCCGACCGCCCGCCTGCCGAAACCGGGCCGACCCGCCGGCCCCCGCGCCGGCCTGACCCGCCGGCCTGAGCCGTGTCCGCCGACCCGCGGGCGGGTGTCGTGCGGCACCCGCCGGTCGACGGGGGCTCGTGGGGGCGTCCCCCGGCTGATAAGAAGAGGCATGACCGACGCCGTTTCCGCCGTGCCCGACCCCACCGACGAGGTCGTGGAACTCTGCCGTGACCTGCTGCGTATCGACACCACCAACACCGGCGACAACGCCACCAGCGTCGGGGAACGACTCGCGGCCGAGTACGTCGCGGAGAAGCTCGCCGAGGTGGGCGTCGAGTCCACCCTGCTGGAGTCCGCGCCCGGCCGGGCCAACCTGGTGGCCCGGATCCCCGGCGCCGACCCGGGCCGGCCCGCGCTGCTGGTCCACGGTCATCTCGACGTGGTCCCCGCCGACGCCGACGAGTGGTCGGTGCACCCGTTCTCCGGTGAGGTCCGCGACGGGTACCTGTGGGGGCGCGGCGCGATCGACATGAAGGACTTCGACGCCATGGTGCTCGCCGTGGTGCGGCACTGGCAGCGCACCGGGGTCCGGCCGCCGCGCGACATCGTGCTGGCGTACACCGCCGACGAGGAGGCCGGCAGCGACTACGGCGCGCACTTCCTCGTCGAGCGGCACCCCGACCTCTTCGACGGCTGCGCCGAGGCGGTCGGTGAGGTGGGTGGCTTCTCGTACACGGTGGACGACGCCACCCGGCTCTACCTCATCGAGACCGCCGAGAAGGGCATCGACTGGCTGCGGCTGCACGCCCGGGGCCGTCCCGGGCACGGCTCGATGATGCACGACGACAACGCGGTGACCGCGCTCGCCGAGGCGGTCGCCCGGATCGGCCGGCACCGGTTCCCGGTGGTGGTCACCGACACCGTACGGGCCTTCCTGGCGGAGGTCGGCGACGTGCTGGGCATCGAGGTCGACCCGGACGACCCGGAGACCGCGATCGCCAAGCTCGGCCCGATCGCCAACATGATCGGCGCGAGCATCCGCAACACCGCCAACCCGACCCGGTTGGCCGCCGGCTACAAGGACAACGTCATCCCCGGCCGGGCCACCGCCGCCATCGACTGCCGCAGCCTGCCCGGCCAGTCCGAGCTGCTGGAACGGCAGCTACGGGAGCTGGTCGGCCCGCACATCGACATCGAGTACATCCACCGCCAGCCGGCCCTGGAGACCACCTTCGACGGGGCGCTGGTGGAGGCGATGTCCGCCGCGTTGCGCGCCGAGGACCCGGGCGCGCGGGCGGTGCCGTACATGCTCTCCGGCGGCACCGACGCCAAGGCGTTCTCCCGGCTCGGTATCCGCTGCTTCGGGTTCGCCCCGCTGCGGCTGCCGGCGGACCTGAATTTCTCCGCGCTGTTCCATGGCATTGACGAGCGGGTTCCGGTGGACGGGCTACAGTTCGGCGTGCGGGTACTCGACCGGTTCCTCCGTAGTTGCTGACCGGCTGCGCCGCGACGCGGTCCGGCACTGCTCCTTCCCCCCGATTCGCGAAAGGGACTTCCTCACATGACCGACCAGCACGGTGAGCTGGACGCTGCCCTCGAGCGGGTGATCGACGCGGCCCGTCGGCACCTGGCCGCCGTACGCGCCGCTCAGGGCCGGGTCGACGACGACGACGTCTGGCAGGCGTACGTCGAGCTGAACAACGCCTCCTTCGCCTACGACGAGCAGCTCCTGGACGCCTTCGGCGAGGTCACCCCGTGGGACGTGGAGTCGATCGACCCGGACGAGGCCGACGCGCACTTCGGCGCGGCCGGTACGGGCGCCGAGCCCACCGACCCGCACCCGCAGGTGATCTCCGTCCGGCAGCGCCGTGACTACCGGGTGCCGAGCGTCTCCGCGCTGATCCGCGCCGCCGAGGCGGCCCGCCGCGAGGGCACCCCCGCCGAGGACGAGCCGGCCCCGGTGGAGGGCGTCGGCGAGGCGGTGCTGGAGCTGCTGCAGAGCGGCGACGGCTCGCTCAGCGCGCTGGACGTGCCCGAGCTGGAGCCGCTCGACGGGGTGGTGATGGTCAGCGAGGTGGGTACCCCGGTCGACCTGGAGTCCTTCGACGACGACGACCCGGTGGGCCCGTTCCAGCCGGCGGCCGACGACCGGCTGGTCGGTCGCCTCGACGAGCACCCGTTCCTCGACGTGGAGGACGGCGAGCTGGGGCACACCCACTGACCGGCGGGGCCCGGGTCGCTCGCGGCCCGGGCCCCGGACGTCAGTAGGGGAGCCGGTCGGCGCCGGTGGCCCCGGACGTCAGTAGGAGAGTCCGGGCTGCGGCTGGGCGACCCGCCGCCGACGGAGCATCACCTGCCGGGTGCCGTCCCGGTACAACCGCACCCGGGCCAGTTCCCAGCCCGAGTACTCCGCCTGGATCGCCAACTGCACCGCGGCGGTCACCCGGTCGACGTTCGGCGGTAACCGCAGCGGTGCGTATTCGTAGTCCATGCCCTCCATGCTGCCCAGCCGCGCCCGCCGGCGCCACCCCCTTGCCCGCCGGCTCCCCCGGGCCGGGCCCGGCTCAGCCGTCGCGTTCCGGGTAGCCGACCTCGACGGCGGAGACGTCGTCCAGGGCCGTGGTGATCTCCTCCGGCAGGGTCATCCGTTCGACCTGGAGGGCACCCAGCAGTTGACCCACGGTGCGGGCCCCGAGGATCGGCGCGACCACCCCGGGACGGTCCCGGATCCAGGCCAGCGCCACCTCCAGCGGGGAGACACCGAGCCCGCCGGCCGCGATGACCACCGCCTCCACGATGCTGGAGCAGCGCGGCTCCAGGTAGGTGGCGACGAACGGCCCGAAGTGCGGTGAGGTGGCCCGCGAGTCCGCCGGCCGGCCGTGCCGGTACTTGCCGGTCAGCACCCCGCGCCCGAGCGGGGACCAGGGCAGCACCCCGAGCCCCAGGGCCGCGCAGGCCGGCAGCACCTCCCGTTCCACCCCCCGCTCCAGCAGCGAGTACTCCACCTGGGCGGCGACCACCGGGGCCCGGCCCGGGTAGGCGGCCTGCCAGGCGGCGGCCCGCGCGGTCTGCCAGCCGGCGAAGTTCGACACCCCCACGTACCGGACCCGGCCGCTGGTCACCGCGTGGTCCAGCGCCGACAGGGTCTCCTCCAGGGGGGTGTCCGGGTCGTAGCCGTGCACCTGCCACAGGTCGACGTGGTCGGTGCCGAGCCGGCGCAGCGAGGCGTCCAGGGTGCGCAGCAGGTGCCCCCGGGAGCCGTCCCGGCGGCGTGCGCCGCCCGGCCGCAGCCCCGCCTTGGTGGCGATCAGCAGCTCCTCGCGGGGCACCAGGCCGCCCAGCAGCGACCCGATGACCGCCTCGGCGTCCCCGTCGCCGTACACGTCGGCGGTGTCGACCAGGTTGCCGCCCGCGTCGAGGTAGCTCTTCAACTGGGCGGCCGCGTCGTCGGCGTCGGTGTCCCGGCCCCAGGTCATGGTGCCGAGCGCGAGCCGGGAAACCGCCAGCCCGCTTCGGCCGAGCGGTCGTTGCTGCATAGGTGAACCATATTTCGAATCGGGCCCCGACCGATATCCTCGCCTCCGTCAACTCTCCGACGCTCCGGTTGTGATCTTCGTCCGGTCCCGGTGGCGGGGGTGAGCCGGTGGACGGGGCGTCCGCCCGCATTGCGTAACCTGATGCGACTCGTGGTGCGGGATGGGGGAGGACCAGTGCGACTCGGGCTCAGCCTCGGATACCAGACGGCGTGGAGCACACCCGCCGACCACCTGGCTCTGGCCCAGGAGGCGGACCGGCTCGGCTACTCGGTGGTGTGGGCGGCGGAGGCCTACGGCTCTGACTCGCCGAGCATGCTGGCGTGGATCGCCGGGCAGACCGAGCGGATCGACGTGGGCAGCGCGGTGATGCAGATCCCGGCGCGTACCCCGGCGGCGACCGCGATGACCGCGACGACCATCGACGCGCTCTCCGGCGGCCGGTTCCGGCTCGGCCTGGGGGTGTCCGGCCCGCAGGTCTCCGAGGGCTGGCACGGCGTCCGGTTCGCCAAGCCGCTCGCCCGCACCCGCGAGTACGTCGACATCGTCAAGCTCGCCGTCGGCCGCAAGGAGGTCGCCTACGCCGGCGACCACTACACGCTTCCGCTGCCCGACGGGCCCGGCAAGGCGCTGCGGCTGGGTTTCCGGCCGCCGCGCGAGCACATCCCGATCTACCTGGCCGCGGTCGGCCCGAAGAACCTGGAGCTGGCCGGCGAGATCGCCGACGGCTGGCTGGCCGTCTTCTACGCCCCGGAGTTCGCCGAGGACCAGCTCGCCGCGGTCCGCGCCGGCCGGGCACGGGCCGGAAAGGAACTGGCCGGGTTCGACGTGGTCCCGTCGGTGCCGGTGGTGGTCGGTGACGACCTCGCCGCCTGCGCCGAACTGGTCCGCTGGTACGCCGCGCTGTACGTGGGCGGGATGGGCAGCCGGCAGCAGAACTTCTACAACCAGCTCGCCACCCGGATGGGCTACGGCGACGCCGCCCGTGAGGTACAGGACCTCTACCTCGCCAAGCAGCAGCGTGACGCCGCCGCCGCGGTGCCGCTGGAGTTCATCGACCGGACGTCGCTGCTCGGGCCGAAGGAACGCATCGCCGAGCGGATGCGGGAGTACGCCGCGGCCGGCGTCACCACCCTGTCGGTGACGCTGTTCGTGGCCGACCGGGAATCCGGCGTGCAGACCCTGCGGACCTGCGCCGAGGCCCTCGACCTGGCCGGGGTGGGCGAGTGAGCTGGATCGAGGCGATCGTCCTCGGCGTCGTCCAGGGCCTCACCGAGTTCCTCCCGGTCTCCTCGTCCGGACATATGCGGATCACCTCCGCGATCTTCTTCGACCGGGACGCCGGGGCGTCGTTCACCGCGGTCACCCAGCTCGGCACCGAGGCGGCCGTGCTGATCTACTTCGCCAAGGACATCTGGCGGATCACCCGGACCTGGATCGTCGGGATCTGGGACAAGTCGGTGCGGTCCAGCCTGGACTACCGGATGGCCTGGTACGTGATCGTCGGTTCGATCCCGATCGGCTTCTTCGGGTTCCTGTTCAAGGACCAGATCCGCACCGCCGGCCGGAACCTGTGGGTGGTCGCCACCACGCTGATCGTGTTCGCGTTCGTGCTGGCCTTCGCCGAGTACTGGGGTCGGCAGACCCGCACCCTGGAGAACTTCCGGATGAAGGACGGCGTCGTGATGGGTCTCGCCCAGGCGATGGCGCTGGTCCCGGGGGTGTCCCGCTCCGGCGGTACGCTCACCGCCGGTCTGCTGCTCAACCTGACCCGGGAGACCGCGGCCCGGTACTCGTTCCTGCTGGCCATCCCGGCGGTGGTGATGTCCGGCATCTTCAGCGTCGGGGACGTCTTCGAGCCGGCGGCGCCGGGCACCTCGGTGCCGAGCCTGGCGCAGATGGTGGTGGCGACGCTGATCGCCTTCGCCGTCGGGTACGCGGCCATCGCCTGGCTGCTCCGCTACGTCGCGCACCACACCCTGTACGTGTTCGTGCTGTACCGGGTCGCGTTGGGCACCCTGGTGCTGGCGTTGCTGCTGACCGGCACCATCTCCGCCACCTGACCCGGCGCTGAACAGCCGAACGGGCCGGTACCCCCTGTGCGGGGTACCGGCCCGTTGGTGACTCAGCTGTTCCAGTGTGCGGCGACCAGGTCAGCGGCCTGCTTCTCCCACTGCGCGTAGTGGTCCGGGTAGGCGGACACCTGGACCTTCTGCGCGGCCTGGGTCAGCGGCATGTCCTTCCAGCCGTCGACCTGCTTCAGGCCCTTCAGGAACGCGGTCGTGGAGTACTCGGGGTCGGTGATCTGCTCGACCGTGCCCCAACCACTGGACGGACGCTGCTGGAACAGGCCCTGCGAGTCGTGGTCGTTGCGGTCACCGAGGTGACCCAGGTTCTCCAGCTTCGACTCCTGCAGGCTGGTCGCGATGGCGACCACGGCGGCCCGCTCGTCCATCCCGGCCTTCTTCGTGGCCTTCACGATGGCCTTCGCGTTCGCGGTCTGCTCGGCGTTCAGCGGGATGCTCGACTGGCCGCCCGGCGTGCCGTGGGGCAGCAGCTTGCCGGTGTCCGGCTTGTCCGCCTGCACCGCCACCGGCGCGGCATGAGCCGGAGCCGCGTCCACCGCACCGGCGACCGGACCGGCCACCACACCACCGGCGAACGCCAGACCGGCGACACCCAGAACCGTCTTCCGCAGCAGCGTCGTGCTCATGATTGTGTTCATGGGGGAACTCCCATCCGTGGGGGATCATCGCGTCCCGCGGGGGCGGGACACGGCGCGCCGTCCGGCGCTCCTCGCTTCGGGTGGTGATCGACCGGGAGTCGTGCTCCACCGGTCCGAACCATGTGTAACGACCGCCGGGCTGGGGTCATTCCCGCGACCCGCCGCGTCGGCGCAGGTCAGCGGCCTCCTCGTCCGGCCGTCCAAGGGTGTAACGACCGACTGCCGGCGGCCATTCCCCGCCCGCCCACCCGCCGGCCTCCGCCGGTACCGGACATCCAACCCATCGCGGCCGAAACCACTCAAGCCTGGAGCGGCACCCAGCCCCGCCGGGACGGCAACCGCCCGAGCCGGGACGGCGCGCACCCGGAGCCCTCGCCGATCCGGCGCGGGCCCTAGGGTGGGCAGCGTGGCGACCCTTCTGCTTCTGCGACACGGCCGGACGACCGCGAACGCCGCCGGCGGACTGGCCGGTCGACAACCGGTCGAACTGGACGACACCGGTCGAGACCAGGCGCGGGCGGTGGGGGAGCGGCTGCGGGGCCTGCCGCTGGCCGCCGTGGTGACCAGCCCGCTGATCCGCTGCCGGCAGACCCTGGAACTGGCCCTGCCGGACGCGGTCCCGGCGGTCGAGGAGGGGCTGATCGAGTGCGGGTACGGCGAGTGGGAGGGCAAACCGCTCAAGACGCTGGCGAAGGACCCGCTCTGGCCGGTGGTCCAGCAGCACCCGAGCGCGGCGGTCTTCCCGCAGGGCGAGTCGATGGCCGGGATGGCCGCCCGGGCGGTCGCGGCGGTACGGTCCTGGGACGCCCGGCTGACCGCCGACCACGGCCCCGAGGCGGTCTGGGTGGCGTGCAGCCACGGTGACGTGATCAAGGCCATCGTGGCGGACGCGCTCGGCGTACACCTGGATCTCTTCCAGCGCATCGTGGCGGACCCGGCGTCGGTCACGGCGATCCGCTACACCCCGACCCGGCCGTTCCTGCTGCGGCTGAACGACACCGGTGGCGACCTGTCCGGGCTGGTGCCGCCGGCCCGTAAGCGTCGGCGGCGGCCGACCCGGGCGGCCGACTCGGACGCCGCGGTGGGCGGCGGTGCGGGAGCCGGCCGGTGAGGCCCGCCGCACGGCGGACGGTGGTGACGGTCCCGACCCGGCCCGGCCGCCGCCCGGGGTGGCGACGGTTCTGCGTCGGTGGGGTGCGCGCCCTTCCGGACGGCCGGATAGGGTCGTGGGTATGACACACCAGGTGCACTCCTTCGAACCGCCCGAGCGGTTCGTCGCGGGGACCGTGGGGCCGCCGGGGGAGCGCACGTTCTTCCTCCAGGCGCGCGGCGGCGGCCGGGTGGTCAGCGTCGCGCTGGAGAAGGTCCAGGTCTCCCTGCTCGCCGAGAAGCTGGAAGAGCTGCTCACCGAGGCGCAGCGCCGGTTCGGCGTCGAGCTGCCCGAGCTGCCGCCCGCCGGTGCGGCCGACAACGACCCGTTGGACACGCCGGTGGACGAGGAGTTCCGGGTCGGCACCCTGGGCCTCGCCTTCGACGTGGACACCACCACCGTGGTGATCGAGGCGATCGCCGCCGGTGAGGCGGAGACCGAGGTCGAGCTGGACGATGACGACGACGATGACGACGAGGTGCCCGAGCCGGACGACGACCTGGACCGGCTCCGGGTCCGGCTCACCCCCCAGGAGACCCGTCGGTTCATCGAGCGGGCCCGCCGGGTGGTGAACGCCGGCCGGCCGCCCTGCCCGCTCTGCGGCCAGCCGCTCGACCCCGCCGGTCACCTCTGCCCCCGGCACAACGGCTACCACCGGTGACGTTGTCGCAGCTCCGGCCGGGCGAGGCGGAGAGCGCCGCGCTGCGGCTGCTCCGCGAGGGCGAGTTCGCCCTGGAAGGCCGGCTGGTGGACGCGTCCAACACGACGCTGCGCGGCACGCTGACCCTGGACGGGGCGACGGTGCGCTGCGTCTACAAACCGGTCCGGGGTGAGCGCCCGCTCTGGGACTTCCCGGACGGCACCCTCGCCGGCCGGGAGGTCGCCGCCTACCTGGTCTCCCGGGCCAGCGGCTGGGATCTGGTCCCGCCGACGGTGCTGCGGGACGGCCCGTTCGGGCCCGGCTCCTGCCAGCTCTGGATCGACGAGCCGGACGACGCCGAGCCGCTGGTCGCGTTCGTGCCGGCGGACGCGGTGCCACCACGCTGGTTTCCGGTGGCCGCCGCCCGGGACGAGGACGGCACCGCGTACGCGCTGGCCCACGCCGACGATCCCCGGCTGGCCCGGCTGGCGGTGCTGGACGCGGTGCTGAACAACGCCGACCGCAAGGGCGGGCACGTGCTGCTCGGCCCGGACGACCGGATCTACGGGGTGGACCACGGCGTCACCTTCCACGTGGAGGACAAGCTGCGTACCGTGCTGTGGGGCTGGTCGGGGCGGCGGCTGCCGCCGGACGCGGTCGACATGCTCGACGCGCTTGCCCCCCAGGTCGACGGGGCGCTCGGCGACGAACTGGCCGAGCACCTGACCGCGACCGAGATCCGCCGGCTGGCCGCCCGGATCGCGGCGCTGCGCGGGACCGGTCGTTTCCCGCGACCGTCGGAGGACTGGCCGGCGATGCCCTGGCCACCCATCTGACCTGCGGGTCGGTCGCGGCGGGGCGGCCGGCGCGACGACCAGGACGGCCCGGTGGACGGGCCACGCCGGCCGCACGGTGCCGGTCCGGCCGGCGTGGTGTCGCGGAGCCGGTGCCGGTGCGGCGGGCGGCCGGTCGGGTCGATCACCCGGTGCGGGAGCGCGGCGGTGTCCTGGCGATCGTTAGGCTGGCGGGCATGGAGTCATGGACGGGCCACGAGGTGCCACGGCTGCCGGGTCGGGGCGAGCCGTTGACGTTGTTCGACTCGGCGCGGCGCGCCGTTCACCCGAGTGCGCCGGAGGGCACCGCGACCATGTACGTCTGCGGGATCACCCCGTACGACGCGACCCACCTCGGGCACGCCGCCACCATGATCACCTTTGATCTCGTCCAGCGGATGTGGCGGGACGCCGGCCGGTCGGTCGACTACGTGCAGAACGTCACCGACATCGACGATCCGCTGCTGGAGCGGGCCGAGCGCGACGGCGAGGACTGGAAGGTCCTGGCGATGCGCGAGACCGCGCTGTTCCGGGAGGACATGGAGGCCCTGCGGATCATCCCGCCAGCGCACTACGTCGGTGCCGTCGAGTCCATTCCGGACATCGCCGACCGGGTGGGGGAGCTGCTCAAGGACGGCGCGGCGTACCGGCTGGACGACGGCACCGGCGACGTGTACTTCGACATCGCCGCCGCGCCCCGGTTCGGCTACGAGTCCAACCTCTCCCGGGCGGAGATGCTGGAGATCTTCCCGGAGCGGGGCGGGGACCCGCAGCGGGCCGGCAAGCGGGACCCGCTCGACCCGCTGCTGTGGCGGGGCGCCCGGGACGGGGAACCCTCCTGGCCGGGCGGCGACCTGGGCCCCGGCCGGCCGGGCTGGCACATCGAGTGCACGGTGATCGCGCTGAACCTGCTCGGTGACCGGATCGACGTGCAGGGCGGCGGCAACGACCTGATCTTCCCGCACCACGAGTGTTCGGCCGCGCACGCCGAGCGGCTCACCGGCCGGGCCCCGTTCGCCGCGCACTACGTGCACGCCGGCATGATCGGGCTGGACGGCGAGAAGATGTCCAAGTCCCGGGGGAACCTGGTCTTCGTGTCCCGGCTGCGGGCCGACCGGGTCGATCCGATGGCGGTGCGGCTGGCCCTGATGGCCGGGCACTACCGCAGCGACCGGTCCTGGACCGACGAGCTGCTCGCCGCCGGCCAGGCCCGGCTGGACCGCTGGCGCCGGGCCGCCGCCGCGCCCGCCGGGCCGTCCGGGGCCGTGCTGCTGGCCGGGGTACGCTCCCGGCTCGCCGACGACCTGGACACCGCGGGGGCGCTGGCGCTGGTCGACCGGTGGGCCGAGGACACCCTGGCCGGGGCGGGCGACGACCGGGACGCGCCCCACCTGGTCGCCGACACCGTGGACGCCCTGCTCGGCATCCGGCTCTGACCGTCGCGGCCGGCACCGGTGCAGTGGGAGCTGTCGTGAGTCGGCACCGGTGCAGCGGGAGCTGCCGTGGCCGGCACCGGTGCCTCCGGTGCCGGCCGTGCTCCTGACCGCTGCGGGCCGAGCCGGCACCGTCAGCCGAGCATGAGCCCCGGGTCCGGGTCGGGCTCCGGGGCCGGTCCGGGAATCCGGTACTCCTCGGTCAACGTGGTCATCGGTCCCGGCCACGTCGCCTGGGCCACCTCGATCGGCTTGCGCGCGCCGTCGTAGGCGACGTGCAGCAGGTGCAGTACGGGGGTGTCCGGCCGGATCTGGAGCGTCTCGGCCTCCTCGCGGCTGGGTTGGCGGGCACTGATCGTGTCGGTGGCGGTGGCGTACCGCCGCCCGGTCGCCTCCTCCGCCTCCTGGTACAGCGGGCGGCCGAACGCCTCGGCGCGTTCCAGGGTGGTGCCGGCGGTGTCGGCCGGCAGGAACCAGGACGCGCCGACCTCGACCGGGGAGTCCTCGGTGCGGACCAGGTGCCGCCGGACCAGCAGCTCGGTGCCGTCCGGCACGCCGAAGGCGTCGGCGACCTCGGGTGGGGCGGGGGCGCGGCCCACCCCGATCAGGTGCTGCCGGTACCGGGCGGCCAGGTCGGTGTGGTAGCCCCGGAAGCCACCGTACCGGCCCCGGGAGAGCCGGTTGAGTCGCCGCCGGGTGCCCCGGACGTACGTACCGGAGCCAGGTTTGGTGATCAGGATCCCCTCTACCCGGAGCTGGTCCACGGCGCGTTGCACGGTCTGCTTGGCCACTCCGAACATCTCGGCGATGGCCGGGATGGACGGAAGCCGCTCGCCGGGTCCCCAGTCCCCGCGCCGCACCTGTGCCTTCAGTTGCGCGGCGATCTGGCGGTGCGGGAACTCGGCGGCTCCCGGATTGATCTGCATGGTGCGCTCCTCCCCAGCCGAACAGCTAGGTTCCTAGGATGCCCTGCGCGGTGTGCCGCGCGCCACCCGGCTCGCCGAAGACCGCTCCGAACAGCACGCTAAGCACGGCGTTCGCGCCGCACAACGAAACCTGCGGCGAACCCCGTCAGGGGAAGACGAACGGGCCGGACGCGTCATCCCTGACGCGTCCGGCCCGCAGAAGACGACGGACGGTTACCAGGAGCCGGCGGTGGGGCCGGCGGAACCGCCCCGGCGGCGCAGGTACTTCTCGAACTCCTGGGCGATCTCGTCCCCGGTCAACGGGGTGATCCCCGCGTCGCCGACCCGTTCCTCCAGCTCACGCACGTACTCGCCGAGTTCGGCGTCCTGCTCGGCGGCACTGCGGACCCGCTGCTCCCATTCGGCGGCCTCCTCGGCCAGGTCGGCCATCGGTACCGGCAGGTCGAGCACCTCCTCGACCCGGTGCAGCAGGGCCAGCGTGGCCTTCGGGCAGGGCGGGTTGTTGGCGTAGTGCGGCACGTGCACCCAGAACGAGACCGCGTCCACCTCGGCGCGGCCGCAGGCGTCGTGCAGCACCCCGACGATGCCGGTCGGCCCGTCGTACCGGGTGGGGGTGAGCTGGTACCGCTGCGCGGCTTCGGCGTCCGACGCGCTGCCGGTGATGGGCAACGGCCGGGTGTACGGCACGTCGGCCAGCAGCGCGCCGAGCAGCACCACCCGCTCGACCTCCAGGCTGTGGCAGATCTCCAGCACCTGCTCGCAGAAGGTGCGCCAGCGCATGCTCGGCTCGATGCCCCGGATCAGCACCACGTCCCGCTCGGTGCCCTCCGGACTGGCGACCATGAACCGGGTGGTGGGCCACTCGACCCGGCGGGTCGCGCCCTCGGCCATCGTGATGGTCGGCCGGCTGACCTGGAAGTCGTAGAAGTCCTCCGGGTCCAGCTCGGCGACCTGGCGCGCCTGCCAGACCTGCTCCAGGTGTTCGACCGCGGCGGTGGACGCGTCCGCGGCGTCGTTCCAGCCCTCGAAGGCGGCGATGGCCACCGGTGAGCGCAGCACCGGCAGCCCGTCGAACTCGGTCACGCCGTCACCTCACCCTGCTCGTTCCGGCCGACGCCGGCAGCACACCCGGTCGTGTCCCCGTCCCGAGTGCTGGCGTCCCTGTTCTCCTTCACGCCGTCAGCCTACGTGCCGGCGCGGGATGCGGCCCGTCGGCCGCGCCGGTCCGCGTGCGCACCGCCCCGGCGAAAGCCTCGAAACGGACGGATGAATCGGGTCGGAGTCGTGTCCGGCGGGATCCGGGCGGGCGAACGGGCCTGCGTCGGGCCGCAGGATCGGCCGTGGGGCCTGCCGTGCGTGCGGATCGCCGGGCTGTGGCCGGTGCTCGACGCGCGGTCCCGTCGCCAGCTGCGCTCTCCCGGGGAGGACGTAGGCCGCCACCCGGTGGGCGAACTCGGCCGGGTCCAGCCGGTGTGCGTGCAGGTGCTCTTCGAGGGCGGTTTCCGCCGCCCGGCGTTCGGGTGTGCCGACGCGTACCTCGGGCGGGTCTTCGGCGGAGTCCGGACGAGGGGCGTCGGCGGTGGTCACGGCAGCAGGTTAGCCGGGATGATCAGGCCGACGGAACGGGCGACCGGGCGGGCTACCGGTGCTCGCCGAAGAGCGGGTCGCTGGTGCGGGGCCAGGAGCCCGCCGATCCGGCCACGGTGGCCTCCAGCCGGGCGAGCCGGTCCTTGATCTGCCTGAGTTCCGCCGCGACCGCTCCCGGCACCGCTCCGGCTGTCGGGTCGGTGCCCGGAGCCGCTCCGTGCCCCAGTTGGGCACGCAGTGACGCGACCTCGGCGGTCAGCGCGGCGATGGTCTGTTCGACGGCGTCGAGGAACGCGTCCACCTCCTCCTCGTCGTAGCCGCGCTTGCCGAGCGAGGGCTTGCGGAACGCGACGTTGTGCACGTCGGCGGGGGTGAGGTGGGGCATGGCTGGGCCTCCAGGAGGGATGTCCGGACCCCGAGCCTAGGCGGGGCGGGCCAGCCCGGGTGCGGTGGTGGCCGATCGACCGCCTGCCGTCTGCCGCTGTCCGTCTGCCGCCCACCGCCGGCCGTGGACGGTGTCCGTGGTGGCGGGTCGGGCGGCTGGCCAGCGTGTGGGGTGCGGTCCGGACCAGCCGCCGTCGACTGTGGTGGGTGGGCAGCTCAGGCCGGCTGCCGCCCGGTCGATCACCGAGCGGAGTCCCTTTCGTCCCGCAGGGCAGCGTGGCCGGAACGGGATTGGCTATGGTGCGTTTTCTGCACGCGTTCCATCACGGCGCGTGACGAACCACGGGGGAAGGTAGTTCTGAGTATGTCCGTCACCCTGTCCACCGGGCGTCGTGTCGCCGCTGTCGTGCTCGGCACGGCGGTCGTTCTGGCCGGTGCCACGGCCCCCGCCGTCGCCCACCCGCCCGGGACCGGTTCCGGTACGTTGTCCGTCACCGCGCAGCGGTTGGTCCTGGAGCCGACCGCTCAGGGCTACGTCGGCATCCTCGATGTCACGGTCACGAACGGCACCCCGACGGCCGCCGGCTTCTACAGCCTGACCTTCCTGGAACCGGCGGGTGCTTCGGACGCCCGTATGGTCGTCGAGGACGCCTGCGTCCCGCAGGGCGTGGTCGGTCTGCGTCAGGTGGTGAACTGCGGCACCGGGGGCGTCGAGCTGGCCCCCGGCGCAAGCTCGACGCACAGTGTCCGGTTCCAGGTCTGGACGACCCCTCGGGACTATCCGATGGTGGTCGGCGACAGTTGGATCGGCGTGGTGCCGGACGGTGATCAGGAACCGGTGCACAGCGTTCCGTTCACCACCCTGTTCCGGTCCACCAAGGGCCAGCTCAGCAAGCCTCGGCCGTACGTGCAGGCGACGCAGACCGACGTGGCGCTGACCGCGGGCGCGGTCACCCTCGACCGGCTGCCCGACGGGAGCCTCCAGGGCCGGATGCCGGTGACCGTCCGGTACGGCAACGACGCTCCCTCCAGCGACCTCAAGGTCGACGCCCTCCTACCGGCCGGGGTCGTGGTGGACCACACCGAACCGGAGGACGTTCCGGGCTCCTGGCACGCGTTCATCGTGCCGGGCGGCCGGTTCATGCCGGGCGAGGTGCGCACCTTCGACGTCATCCTCACTGCGCCGGCCGGTACTCCGGCGGGTGTGCTGGGCACCGCCTCGTACACGGCGGGCTCGCGCTACCAGGTCAGCCTGACCGACGTGGATCCGGCGGACGACACGACCTCGTTCACCGTCACGGCGGGCTGAACCCGGGTCGGCACCGGACGGCCCGGACTCCGCCCCGGTTCCGGGCCGTCCGCCTTCCGGGCAGGGTGGTGCTCGGCTAGGGTCCGTCCACATGGGAGAGAACATCGCCGTGCGGGTGGCGACGCCGGACGACGTCGACCGGCTCGT
The DNA here is from genome assembly GCF_028993575.1 of Micromonospora cathayae. NCBI lineage: Bacteria > Bacillati > Actinomycetota > Actinomycetes > Micromonosporales > Micromonosporaceae > Micromonospora > Micromonospora cathayae. The sequence goes on from NZ_CP118615.1 coordinate 4,168,622, forward strand.
GGAGGTGCACACGCAGGGGCGGCTGGCGTACTACACGGCGGGTGGGTTGAGCCCCGAGGAGGTCGACAGTCCGGTCTGGCGGCAGGAGCGGCACACCGGGTGGTCCCGGGGGATCGAGTCGGCCCAGCAGCAGGTGTGGTGCGCCACGCTGGGTGGCGAGGTGGTCGGTGCGGCCGCGATGGGTCTGCCGCACGCACCGGAGGTCGACGACGGGGCGACCGGGCAGCTCTTCCAGATCCACGTGCTGCCCGACCGCTGGGGGCACGGGGTCGGCGGGCTGCTGCACGGGGTGTTCCTCCGCTACCTGGCCGAGGTGTCCCGCCCGACCGGGTTCCTGGAGGTGTGGGAACGCAACGAGCGGGCGCGGTCGTTCTACGCCCGGCACGGTTGGCGACCGGACGGGACGTCCCGGCCCGGTCCGGCCGGCTCCCGCTACCTGAACCTGCGGCTGGCGGTGTCGGCCGGAACCTGATCGGTGGGGTTCTCCTCGTCCGGCCCGGTGCACCGCAGGCCGTGGTGAGCGGTGGCGCATCATCCGTGCCGGGGTGGGGTACTGCTGGCCCAGCGCTGACGCCGGGGAGGGCACCGTGACGCGTGGTTCGGCAGGTTGGCTCGGTGGGTTGCTGGCGGCCCTGGTGGCGGTGGGGGCGTGTGCGGTCGGGCCGGTCACCGAGGGTGGAGAAGGCGGCCCGCAGGAGCCCGGTCCGGGGGTGACCGAGGGGGACGGCGCCACCCGGGCGGACACCCCGACGAACGTCGAGGACTTCAAGCGGGACATCACCAGCGCGGTCCGGTCCGCCGAGACGTACTGGTCGGCGCAGTTCGAGGCGTCGGGGCAGCGGTTCCAGCCGGTCCGGCGGATCATCGCGTACACCCGGGAGGGGGAGGTGTCCTGCGGCGGGCAGGGGTTGCCGCGCAACAACGCCGTGTACTGCTCGGCGGGGGACTTCATCGCCTACGACGTGAACTGGGCGGTGGCGGCGTTCCGGCAGATCGGTGACGCGTTCCTGTACTACCTGCTCGGTCACGAGTACGCGCACGGCGTCCAGATCCGGCTGGGGGTCCGCTACGAGTACACCATCCAGCAGGAGTTGCAGGCGGACTGCATGGCCGGGGCGTACCTGGGCGGGTCGATCCAGGCGGGGGTGCTGGAGTTGGAGGACGGTGACCTGGAGGAGTTCCGGGAGGGGCTGCTCGCGGTCGGTGACGATCCGGGGCAGCCGTGGTTCGCCGAGGGCGCGCACGGTACCGCCGAGCAGCGCACCCAGGCGTTCTTCTCCGGGTACGAGAAGACGCTGTCCGCCTGTGACCTGGGCTGACCGGCTGTCACCAGGGGCTGAGGTGGTCTGCGGGGGCCGGTGACCCGGGCTGACCGGCGGTTGACGCAGGTCTCGTCGGTGGGGTCCGCCGTCGGTGGCGGCCGGTGCGGCTGCGAGGATCGCACCCGATCGCCGTACCCGGGGAGGAACCGCTGAGCAGCTCGCATCCCGCCGCCGTGCTCTTCGACATGGACGGCACGCTGGTCGACAGTGAGAAACTGTGGGACGTCGCCCTGTACGAGTTGGCCGCCGAGTACGGTGGCGCGCTCTCGGATGCGGCCCGGCGGGCCATGGTGGGCACGAGCATGGCGGTGTCCATGCTGATCCTGCACGAGGACCTGGCCCAGCCGTGGCGGGATCCGGCGGCCAGCGCCGCCTGGATCGACGCCCGGATCGTGGAGCTGTTCCGTACCGGTCTGCGGTGGCGGCCCGGCGCGTTGGCCCTGCTGGATGCGGTCCGGGTGGCCGGCGTGCCGACCGCTCTGGTGACCTCCAGTGGCCGGCGGCTGGTGGAGGTGGCCCTGGATACGTTGGGTCGGCACAACTTCGACGCGGTGGTGTGTGGCGACGAGGTGGAGTCGGCGAAGCCGCACCCGGAGCCGTACCTGACCGCGGCCCGGCTGCTCGGCGTGCCGATCGGGCGGTGTGTGGCGATCGAGGACTCGCCGGCCGGGGTGGCCAGCGCGGTGGCCGCCGGGGCGGCGGTGCTGGCCGTGCCGGCGGAGGTGCCCCTCGACGCGGTCGACGGCGTGCACCTGCGGGACAGCCTGACCGGGGTGGATCTGGCGGTGTTGGCGGCCCTGCTCACCCCGCCGCCACCCCCGCCCGGGTCCGATCGGTAGGCCTCCCGCCCAGGGCCGGTCCCCCGCCCGGGACCGGGCAGGGGAACCGACCGGGACACCGGTCCGTGGGTCCCCCCGGCCGTGCGACGGCGGAGGGACCCACGGACGGGATCAGTCGTGGGCGATGGCGCCGAGGACGTTGATCCGGGCGGCCCGGATCGCCGGTACGACGGCGGCGACCACCCCGATCAGCGCGGCCAGGCCCAGGAACAGGGCCATCTGCGACCAGGGCAGGACCAGGTCGGTGATGCCCTCGTCCTTGAGGGCCTCGACCACGGCCGCGCCGAGACCGGTGCCGACCACGATGCCGAGCAGCGCGCCGAACACCGAGATCACCACCGCCTCGACGGTGATCATCCGCATGGTCTGGGCGCGGCGCAGTCCGATGGCCCGCAGCAGGCCCAGCTCCCGGGTGCGTTCCAGCACCGACAGGGCGAGGGTGTTGATGATCCCGAGGACGGCGATCACGATGGCCAGCGTCAGCAGGATCTGGATCATGGTGAGGAGCTGGTCGAAGCCGCTGGTCTGCTGTTCGACGTAGGCGGCCCGGTCGACCACCGACACCTCCGGGCTGTCGGCGACCAGCGCGTCCAGTTGGGCCTGCACCCGGGCCTGGTCGGCACCGTCGGCGAGCTGCACCAGCGCCAGGTACGCCTGCGGCACCGTGAAGTCGGTGGCGCTCTCCCGGGGCAGCAGGTACGAGCCGGGCAGCTGGTCCTCCGGCACGATCGCCGACACCGTGTAGGTGTGTTCGGCGCCCCGGGAGTACCGGATGGTGAGGGTGTCCCCGATGGCCTTGCCGCGGTTCTTCGCGAGCGGTTCACTCAGCGCGATCTGGTCGGGTCGCAGCGTGTCGAGGCTGCCGGCGGTGGCCTGCGCGCCGTAGATGCGCTGCACGGCGGCCAGGTCGGAGGCGGCGTTGACGTAGCGTCGTTCCCCGTCGACCTCGGCGAAGTCGTTGAACAGGCCCAGCGCGGCGCTCACCCCGGGCAGCGCGGCGGCCTTGTCCACCACGGCCGGGTCGAAGGTGGGCTGCCGGGGTCCGGTCTGCGCGCCGGAGATCGCCAGTTCCGCGTCGAGGTTGTCCTCGACCTGTCCGGCGATGCTGGACTTGGCCGAGTCGAGGATCACCGTGACGCCGGTGACCAGGGCGATGCCGACCATCAGCGCGGCGGCGGTGATGGCGGTGCGGCGCGGGTTGCGACCCGAGTTGAGCCGGCCCAGCTTGCCCGGCACCGACCAGGCGAACAGCGCGCCCAGCAGGGACACCACCGGCCGGCTGATCAGCGGGGTCAGCAGCGCCACCCCGACGAAGGCGAACAGCACCCCGCCGAGGATGGTGGCGAGGGTCTGCCCGCCGGCGTTGCCGGTGAGCCCGAGCGCCAGCAGCGCCGCCCCGATGGTGGTGACCACCGCGCCGGCCACGGTGACCTTCGTCAACGGCCGGTCGGGGGTGGCGACGTCCTGCATGGCGGCGATCGGGGGGATCCGGGCGGCCCGCAGCGCCGGCAGCAGCGCCGCGACCAGCGTGATCAGCATGCCGACCGCGAAGGCGCTGATCACCGCCGCCGGGGGCACCGCGATGCCGGCCAGCGCCAGGTCACCGCCGAGCTGCCCGAACAGGTACGCCAGCAGCGCGCCCACGCCGACGCCGGCGGCCAGGCCGAGTAGTGAGGCGAGCAGCCCCACCGCGAGGGCCTCCAGCACCACCGAGCCGATGATCTGCCGGCCGCTGGCCCCGATGGCGCGCATCAGCGCCAGTTCCCGGGTCCGCTGCGCCACGATGATGGAGAACGTGTTGAGGATGAGGAAGGTGCCGACGAGCAGCGCCACCCCGGCGAAGCCGAGCAGGATGCGGTTGAAGAAGGACAGCCCCTCCTTCAGTCCGGCGGACGCGTCGTCGGAGAGCTGCCGGCCGGTCTTCACGTCGTACCGGTCGCCGAGGGCGGCGGTGATGTCGTCGCGCAGCGCTTCGGGGCGTACCCCGGCGGCGGCCTCGACGGCGACGCTGCTGACGGTGCCGGGCTTGCCGAGCATCAGCTCCTGCGCGACCGGGGTGGTGAACGCGATGTTCTGCGCGCCGCCGATGCTGTCCCGGTCGCCGCTGAAACCGAAGACCCCGACCACGGTGAACTCGCGTTTCGGCGCGAGGGTCAGCACCCCGACCCGGTCACCGACGGCGACCTTCCCGGCTTCGGCCAGGCCGGCGTTGATGGCGATCTCGTCGGCGGCCTGCGGTCCGCGTCCCTCACGGAGCTGGATCAGGTCGCTCTCGCCGAGCCAGTTCTGACCGAACTGCGGTGCGCCCAGGGTGCCGACGACCTTGCCGTTGCCGCCGATGAGCCGGGCGCCGTCGGCGCTGACCATGCCGGTCGCCTCGGCCACCCCGGGTACGGCGGCGACCTGGTCGACGACGGTGGCCGGGAACGGTACGGCGCTCAGCGGGGTCTCGTTGCCGCCGGCGATGTTCGGTTTGGCGGCGACGTTGACGTCGAGTTCCTCGAACGCGTCGGCGAAGATCGCGTCGAAGGAGCGGCCGAGGGTGTCGGTGAGCACGAAGGAGCCGGAGACGAACATCACCCCGAGCACCACCGCCAGCCCGGAGAGGATGAGCCGGACCTTGCGGGCCAGCAGGCTCTTCAGCGTGGCCCGGAACATCAGCCGGTCACCTCGGTGACCGGGGTGTCCAGCTTCTTCATGGTGTCCAGCACCGTGTCGGCGGTCGGCTCGATCAGCTCGGAGACGATCTGCCCGTCGGCGAGGAAGACCACCCGGTCGGCGTACGCGGCGGCCACCGGGTCGTGGGTGACCATGACGATGGTCTGCCCGTGCTCGCGGACCGAGTTCCGCAGGAACCGCAGCACCTCCGCGCCGGAGCGGGAGTCCAGGTTGCCGGTCGGCTCGTCGGCGAAGATCACGTCCGGGCGGGAGACCAGGGCCCGGGCGCAGGCCACCCGCTGCTGCTGGCCGCCGGAGAGCTGCGCCGGCCGGTGGTCCAGCCGGTCCCGCAGCCCGACCGTGTCGATGACCGTGTCGTACCAGGCCGGGTCGGGTTTGCGGCCGGCGATCGACAGCGGCAGCAGGATGTTCTCCTTCGCGGTCAGCGTCGGCAGCAGGTTGAACTGCTGGAAGATGAAGCCGACCTGGTCACGGCGCAGCTTCGTCAGGCCGGCGTCCTTCAGCCCGGTGACCGTGGTGTCGCCGATCGCCACCGTGCCCCGGGTGACCGAGTCCAGCCCGGCGAGGCAGTGCATCAACGTCGACTTGCCCGACCCGGACGGGCCCATGATCGCGGTGAACCGGCCGCGTTCGAACTCCACACTGACTCCGCGCAGCGCGAGGACCTGTGCCTCGCCGCTGCCGTACACCTTCCACACGTCGCTGGCACGGGCCGCGACCTGCGCCTGACGGTCCACCGCAGTGGTCACCGTTCCCCCTCGAGTAGGTTCCTGTCGCCGCACCGCCCCCGCTGGCCGGTACGGCCTGTTTCTCATCCTCGGTGCCGGGCCGGGGTGATCCGTCCGTCCGTAGGCGGACCGGGAACGGATTTCCCGCTGCGGGTCAGGCCCCGATCCGTACTCAGGGTCACCCCTGAGTACGGTCCGGACGGTGCCGGCCCGGCTGACGCTAGGCTAGGAGCTGACGCCGCGTCAGGGTCCAACGACCGTACCGGAGGGCCTGACCCGCCCGTGACGCTACGTGGTCCCGTCAACCGGATTGGTGGGGACGTCGGTCAGGCCCGGGGACGGACCAGCCCGGTCTCGTAGGCCAGCACCACCGCCTGGACCCGGTCCCGGAGGCCGAGCTTGGTCAACACGTGTCCCACGTGGGTCTTGATGGTGGTCTCGCTGACCGACAACGCCCGGGCGATCTCCGCGTTGGACAGGCCCCGGGCGACCTGGACCAGCACCTCCCGTTCCCGTTCGGTCAGCGACGCCAACGTCTTCGGTGGCGTGTGCGACGGATCGGGCAGCAGGTCGGCGAACCGGTCCAGCAGCCGCCGCAGGATCCGTGGCGCCACCACCGCCTCACCGGCGGCGACCGTGCGGATCGCGGTGACCAGGTCCTCGGCCGGTACGTCCTTGGCGAGGAAGCCGCTGGCCCCGGCCCGCAGCGCCCCCACCACGTACTCGTCCAGGTCGAAGGTGGTGAGGATCAGCACCCGCACCGGCAGCCGCGCGTCGACGATCGCCCGGGTGGCGGCCACCCCGTCCATCCGGGGCATCCGGATGTCCATCAGCACCACGTCGGGCAGCAGCCGCCGGGCCAGGTCCACCGCCTCCGCGCCGTCCCCGGCCTCGGCGACGATGTCCAGGTCGTCCTCCGCGCCGAGCACCATCCGGAAGCCGGTACGCAGCAGCGGCTGGTCGTCGGCGAGCAGCACCCGCACCGGCCGGCTCGTGCCCTCGGTCATTCGGTTCTCCTGCCGTGCCGTGCGCTCGGACCGCCGTCGGCGGCGAGCTGGTCCATCGGTAACGTGGCGCGCACCTGGAAGCCGCCGCCGGGGCGGCGACCGGTGTGCAGGACCCCACCGTAGAGGCCGACCCGTTCGCGCATCCCGACCAGGCCGTGCCCGATCCGGTCGGGTTCCCGACCCGGCCCCCGGCCGGTGTCGGTGACCTCCACCACCAGCCACACCTCGCCGAACAGCAGCCGTACCTGGGCGGTCGCCGGTCCGGCGTGCTTGAGGGCGTTGGTCAGCGCCTCCTGCACGATCCGGTAGACGGTCAACGTCACCCCCTCCTCCAACGGGCCGGGGGTGCCCTCGACGGTGAGCGTCACCGGCAGCCCCGCCTCCCGTACCTGCTCGGTCAGGGCGGCGAGGCCGGCCAGTCCGGGCTGCGGGGTCAGCTCGGCGACCGGCTCGTCGGTGCGCAGCACGTCCAGCAGCCGGCGCATCTCGCGCAGCGTGGCCCGGCTGGTGTCCTCGATGGTGGCGATCGCCTCGTCGGCGGCGTCCGGGTCCCGGCGCAGCACCCGACGGGCGCCGGTGGCGAGCACCCCCATCACGCTGACGTGGTGGGCCACCACGTCGTGCAGTTCCCGGGCGATGCGCCGCCGCTCGTCGGCGACCGCCTGCTCGGCCAGGGACCGCTGGTTGGCCTCGGCGACCCGGGCCCGTTCCCGCAGCGCCTCCGTGGAGGCCCGCCGGGCGTGCACCGCCCGTCCCACCGCGAACACCCCCACCGCGACCAGGACGTTGTTCAGCACCGCGGCGGTCGGGGACACCTCCAGCACGCTCTCCAGCGGGGCCACCACGTTGAGCACCATCACCGGCACCCACAGCACCACCGTCGCGACGATCGCCGGCCGCAGCGAACGGTTCGCCGCCATGGTGTACGTGAGCACCACGAACGTGAGGCTCTGCGTGGTCGGGGCGTACCCGAGCACGGCCGGCAGGATCAGCGTCGCCACCGCCGCGCCGACCGCCACCCAGGGCACGACCCGGCGTACCGCCACCGGGGCGGCGCACAGCACGCTCCAGCCGATCGCCACCGGCAGCTGCCGGGGCCAGAACTCGCGGGGGGTCACCAGGGTGAACGCCACGTCGAGCAGCACCAGCCCGGCCGCCGCGAGGATGTCCACGGCGAGCGGGTGGCGGCGCAGCCAGGGCGGTGCCTCGATCACATCACGACGCTAGCTGCCACCGGGGCGCAGTGATCGTCGCCCACGACGAACCCGGGCTCATCCTCGCGGAGGAGAACCACTCGTCCGTACGGGCCCGGCCGGCCGGCACCCGTCGGCGCCGGGGCCACCCGGTTGGCCTCCGTCGTGGCGGCCTGTGGGGGTCACCGGTCCGCCGTCACTCGTCGGCGCCGGGGGCGGCCGGCCGGGACCGCGCGTCCTGGAGCGGGTCACCGGCCCCCGCCTCCGGGAACGGCGGCGGGGTGCCGCCGAACGTCGGGCAGAGCGCCTGGTGGCTGCACCAGTCACAGAGCCGGCTCGGCCGGGGCCGGAAGTCCCGCTGCTCGGTGGCCTGCTCGATCGCCCGCCACAACGCCACCACGGTCCGCTCGAACCGGGCCAGCTCCTCGGCGTCCGGGGTGTAGTCGCAGACCTCGGCGTCGCGCAGGTAGAGCAGCCGCAGCACCCGCGGCACCACGCCCCGGGTCCGCCACAGCACCAGGGCGTAGAACTTGAGCTGGAACAGGGCGCGCGCCTCGAACGTCTCGCGGGGCGCGCCGCCGGTCTTGTAGTCGACCACCCGCAGCGCCCCGTCCGGAGCCACGTCGAGCCGGTCCAGGTAGCCCCGGATCAGCAGCTCGTCGTCGACCACCGCGGAGATCAGCGCCTCCCGCTCGGCCGGCTCCAGCCGGCGCGGGTCCTCGACGGTGAAGTAGCCCTCCAGCAGCGCGGCGGCGGAGCGGAGGAACTCCGTCCGGGCGGCCGGATCGTCGTCGTCGCCGAACAGCGCGGCCAGCTCCGGCTGCTCGGTGACCAGCCGGTCCCACTGCGGGGCGACAAGGTCACCGGCCGCCGTCGGCGTGCGGCCCGCGGCGGGCAGGTCGAACAGCCGCTCCAGCACGGCGTGCACCAGGGTGCCCCGGGCCTGCTCCATGCTGGGCCGCTCCGGCAGCCGGTCGATGCTGCGGAACCGGTAGAGCAGCGGGCAGGTCTTGAAGTCGGCGGCCCGCGACGGGGACAGCGACGCCCGTACCGTCGGCGGCACCGCCACCGCGGCCGTCTCCTGCTGGGTGGTGGTGGTCACCGGTTGCGCCGTCATGCCCCGAAGGTTAGGCCACCGGTGTGACACCGACAGCGCGCCGCACCGCGGGACCAGCCTGACCGGGCACCGGCCCGAGGTCCGTAGCATCGGGTCGATGGAGCAGCAGCCGCGTCCGCGTCCCCGGCCCGCCCGGCGCACCGCACTGACCGTGGGACGGGTGTTCGGGGTGCCGCTGCACCTGAACACCTCGATGGTGCTGCTCGCCGTGCTGATCACCATCCTGTACGCGGTGTTCGCCCGCCGCCAGCTGGGCCTGCCCCCGCTGGCCGGGTACGTGATCGGCCTCGGTTTCGTGGTGTCCCTGCTCGGCTCGGTGCTGCTGCACGAACTCGGCCACGCGCTGACCGCCCGCCGGTACGGCATCGGGGTGCGGGGGATCACCCTGGAACTGCTCGGCGGGTACACCGAGATGGAACGCGACGCCCCCACCCCCCGCGCCGACCTGGTGATCTCCCTCGCCGGCCCGGCGGTGTCGGCGGTGCTCGGGGCCGCCGCGGTGGCCGCCACCCTCGCCCTGCCCGACCGCACCCTGCTCCACCAGTTGGCCTTCCAACTGGCGGTGAGCAACGTCATCGTGGCGGTCTTCAACCTGCTGCCCGGTCTGCCGCTCGACGGTGGGCGGGCGCTGCGTGCCGCGGTCTGGACCCTCACCCGGGACCGGCACCTGGCCACCGAGATCGCCGGCTGGGTGGGCCGGCTGGTCGCGCTCGGCACCGCGGTCGCGGCGATCCTGCTCACCCTGTACGACGTGCTGGTGCCGCTGGCGTTGCCGCTGATGCTGCTGGTCGCGGTGACCCTGTGGCGGGGGGCCGGGCAGTCCGTCCGGGCCGCCCGGATGAGCCGCCGGTTCCCGCTGGTCGACCTGTCCCGGCTGGCCCGCCCGCTGTTCGGGGTGCCCAGCGGCACCCCGCTGGCCGAGGCGCACCGCCGTCGGGACGCCCACCACCCGCCCGGGGCCGCGCTGGTCGTCGTGGACGCCGCCGGCCGACCGGTCGCCCTGGTCGACCCGGCCCGGGTCGCCGCCGTGCCGCCGGCCCGCCGGCCCTGGCTGGCGGTGGACGAGGTGGCCCGGTCCCTGGCCGGGCTGCCCGCCCTGCCGGTCGGTCTGGACGGGGAACGCGTGGTGGAGGCGGTGCAGACCCACCCGGGCGCACAGTACGTCGTGACGTCAGGCGAAGATGTGGTCGGCGTTCTGCACATCGCGGATCTGGCGCAGCTCCTGGAACCCAAACGGAAGATGAACACGTGACCGCACACCCCACCGCCCTCCCGGCCGAGAACGGCACCCCGCTGCCCGTCGACCCGCCGGCGCTGCCGCCCGTGCACCGTGGGCCGTTCCGCCCCGGCGACCGGGTCCAGCTCACCGATCCCAAGGGGCGGATGCACACGGTCACCCTGGAACCGGGCAAGGCGTTCCACACCCACCGGGGCATCCTCCAGCACGACGCGCTGATCGGCCTGCCCGACGGCAGCGTGGTGACCACCTCCGGCGGCGGCACGGCCTTCCTCGCGCTGCGCCCGCTGCTGTCGGACTACGTGCTGTCGATGCCGCGCGGCGCGCAGGTCATCTATCCGAAGGACTCCGCCCAGATCGTCGCGATGGGCGACATCTTCCCCGGCGCGAAGGTCCTCGAGGCCGGCGCCGGCTCCGGGGCGTTGAGCTGCTCGCTGCTGCGGGCCGTCGGCACCGGCGGCGAACTGCACTCCTACGAGGTCCGCGACGACTTCGCCCAGATCGCCCGGCGCAACGTGGAGGCGTTCTTCACCGGCCCGCACCCCGCCTGGCGGCTGCACGTCGGGGACGTCGCCGACTGCCCGGAGACCGGCTTCGACCGGATCATCCTGGACATGCTGGCCCCCTGGGAGATGCTCGACATGGTCGAGCGGGCGCTGGTGCCCGGCGGGGTCCTCATCGGGTACGTGGCGACCACCCCGCAGCTGTCCGAGCTGGTGGAGGCGCTGCGGGAACGCGGTGGCTGGACCGAGCCGCGCGCCTGGGAGTCGCTGGTGCGGGACTGGCACGCCGAGGGCCTGGCGGTCCGGCCCGACCACCGGATGATCGCGCACACCGCGTTCCTGGTGTCGGCCCGCAAGCTGGCCCCCGGGGTCACCGCGCCGCCGCGGCGACGCAAACCCAGCAAGGGCACCGAGGCGTACGCGCAGCGCCGTCAACTGCTGCGGGACGCCGAGGCGGCCCGGCTGGCGTCGGCCGGGACCGTGGGCCCGGACGCGGTCGACGCGGCCGGGCCGGAGGTGGTCGACGCCGTCGGACCGGACCGGTCGGGTGCCGGTGAGCCGGGCACGGTCGACGCGGCCGGGCCGGGCACGGTCGACGCCGTGGGGGCGGGCGCGACGGGGGCCGGTGGCCCTGCGGAGACGGACGCCCCGTGACGGTCGCGCCGGAAGCGGACGCCGAGCGGAGGGAGGCGGTGTCATGAGCCGACCGGGTATCGGCGGCGGTGACCTGCCCGCGGTCTTCCCGGACTGGTCGCCGTACCAGGATCTCGAGTCGGCGGCCCGTGCCTACCTGCGGGACCCGGACGTGGCGCTGGAGGCGCTCGGCGGGGTGCTGCGCGGCGCGTCCGTGCTCGGGTTCACCCTGGAACGCTTCGTCAACGAGGTCAACGGGGTGTGGCAGGAGGTGGTGGTCTGCGACGGCAGCCGGCTGATCCTCTGGCACGGTGAGGACGTGCCACCGGGGGAGGGGCCGCCCGGCTCGATGACCTCGTCACTGCGGGTGGTGCCGGTCTCCACGGTCACCGAGGTCGGTTGCCGTCGTCGCCTCACCCGGGCCGACGACGGCGGGATCCGGGTCGACAGCATCGACGTGTACCTGTTGCTGACGTCGCTGGACGAGGCGCCGCCCGGCGACGAGACGGTCGGCGCGCCCCGGCACGACGCGTTGCGGTTCGGCAAGACCCTCGACGACGGCGGCGCGGGACAGATCGCCCGGTTGGAGGAGTTCGCCCGGCTGGTCGCCTCGGTGGTCGGGCGGCCGGTGCTCTGAACGCCCGGCCGTCCCGTCCCCGGGCCGGGGTCGTTTCGTTGACGACGTGGCGCGGCTCGACGGGCCCGCCCGGGTCGGGGCCGGGTAGCCCCGGTCTGGCCGTGCGAGGTCGGTCAGTCGTCCTCGGCGTCCGGTCCGGCGACCTCGACGCCGTCGCCGCGCACCACGTGGATGCACTCGCCCGGGCACTCCTTCGCCGAGTCGATCACCTCGAGGCGCAGGTGGGCGGGGACGTCCACCCGCTCGCCCGGGTTCAGCCGCAGCTCGCCGTCGTCGCCCTTGACGTATGCCAGGCCGTCGACGTCGAATTCGAAGACCTCGGGCGCGTACTGCACGCAGAGCCCGTCGCCCGTGCACAGATCCTGATCCACCCAGACCTGCAGCTGGTCCGTCGCGACCTCCGCCACCGGTGCACCCCCCATGCTCTGCCGTCCCACCACCCGACGGTACCCGAACCGCCCCCGACGCCCCGTTGGAGACCCCGGCGATCAAGGTTCAGGGCGTTGCGTGGGACCGAATCGGGCTCATAGCGGCTAGTGTTAGGGCAGAACGTTCAAGCCCCCCGGGGAGGTGGGACGTGGCACGCAGCGACGACGCGGATTCGCGCGCCGCACGGTGGGAGAAGGAGGCCCACGATCTCTCCACGCAGGTCGCGTTTCTCCAAGAGGAACTCGCTCTGGTGCGGCGCAAGTTGACCGAGAGCCCCCGACACGTCCGGCAGCTCGAAGAGCGCCTGGCGGCCACCCAGGCACAGTTGGCGCGGCTGACCGAGAACAACGAACGGCTGGTGAGCACCCTCAAGGAGGCTCGTGCCCAGATCGTGACGCTCAAGGAGGAGATCGACCGCCTGGCGCAGCCGCCCAGCGGTTACGGTGTCTTCCTGGCCCGGCACGACGACGGCACGGTCGACATCTTCACCGGGGGTCGCAAGCTCAGGGTGGCCGTCTCCCCCTCGCTGGACGCCACCGAGCTCCAGCGCGGCCAGGAGGTCCTGCTCAACGACGCGTTGAACATCGTCGACGCGTTCGGGTACGAGCGGGTCGGTGAGGTCGTGATGCTCAAGGAGGTGCTGGCGGGTCCCGCCGGCGAGCCGGGTGACCGGGCGCTGGTGGTCTCGCACTCCGACGAGGAGCGGATCGTGCACCTCGCGGAGACCCTGATCGGTTCGGCGATCCGGGCCGGTGACTCACTCATGATCGAGCCCCGCTCGGCGTACGCGTACGAGCGGATCCCGAAGAGTGAGGTCGAGGAACTGGTCCTGGAGGAGGTGCCCGACGTCGACTACAGCGACATCGGTGGCCTCCAGTCGCAGATCGAGCAGATCCGCGACGCGGTGGAGCTGCCCTTCCTGCACGCCGACCTGTTCCGCGAGCACCAGCTCCGGCCGCCGAAGGGCATCCTGCTGTACGGGCCGCCCGGCTGCGGTAAGACGCTGATCGCCAAGGCGGTGGCGAACTCGCTGGCGAAGAAGATCGCCGAGCGGCAGGGCAAGGAGCGGCACACCAGCTTCTTCCTGAACATCAAGGGCCCCGAGCTGCTCAACAAGTACGTCGGCGAGACCGAGCGGCACATCCGGTTGATCTTCCAGCGGGCGCGGGAGAAGGCCGGCGAGGGCACCCCGGTGATCGTGTTCTTCGACGAGATGGACTCGATCTTCCGGACCCGTGGCTCCGGCGTCTCCTCGGACGTGGAGAACACCATCGTTCCGCAGCTGCTCAGCGAGATCGACGGTGTGGAGGGGCTGGAGAACGTCATCGTGATCGGCGCCTCCAACCGGGAGGACATGATCGACCCGGCCATCCTGCGTCCCGGCCGGCTCGACGTGAAGATCAAGATCGAGCGTCCGGACGCCGAGGCGGCCAAGGACATCTTCTCCAAGTACATCCTCTCCGGGCTGCCCCTGCACCCGGACGACCTGGCCGAGCACGGCGGCGACCCCCAGGCCACCGTCGCGGCCATGATCGACGCGGTCGTGCTGCGGATGTACTCGGAGACCGAGGAGAACCGCTTCCTCGAGGTCACCTACGCCAACGGCGACAAGGAAGTCCTCTACTTCAAGGACTTCAACTCCGGCGCGATGATCCAGAACATCGTCGACCGGGGCAAGAAGATGGCCATCAAGGAGTTCCTCACCTCCGGTCGCAAGGGGCTGCGGCTCCAGCACCTCCTCGACGCCTGCGTCGACGAGTTCCGCGAGAACGAGGACCTGCCCAACACCACCAACCCGGACGACTGGGCCCGGATCTCCGGCAAGAAGGGCGAGCGGATCGTCTACATCCGTACGCTCGTCTCCGGCGGCAAGGGCACCGAGGCCGGCCGGTCCATCGAGACCGCCAGCAACACCGGCCAGTACCTGTAAGGTCCATCGATCACCGGGAGCCCGCGGCGCGACACGCCGCGGGCTCCCGCGTGTCCGCGCGCCGACGCTCGCAGAAGATCCATTTCGCCGTACCGGGTAATCTGCCATGCCGCTTTATCCCGTGACGCGGACTACGCTCAACGTGACACCGGAGCACGTTGGGCGAGCGGAGCGGGCAGGTCGATGAGCGTACGACGGATCATGGGCACCGAGGTCGAGTACGGAATCTCCGTGCCCGGTCAGGCCGGAGCCAACCCGATGGTCACCTCGTCGCAGGTGGTCAACGCCTACGGCGCACGGCCCGAGCTCAACCGGGGCGGCCGGGCGCGCTGGGACTACGAGGAGGAGTCGCCGCTGCGCGACGCCCGCGGCTTCACCTACTCCGGGGCGGCCTACGACCCGGCCGAGGCGCTCGCCGACGAGGACCTGGGACTGGCCAACGTCATCCTCACCAACGGCGCACGGCTCTACGTCGACCACGCCCACCCCGAGTACTCCACCCCCGAGGTGACCACCCCGCGTGACGTGGTGCGCTGGGACAAGGCGGGGGAGCGGGTGATGGCCGAGGCGGCCCGCCGGGCGGCCACCATCCCCGGCACCCACCCGATCCACCTGTACAAGAACAACACCGACAACAAGGGCGCCAGCTACGGCGCGCACGAGAACTACCTGATGCGCCGCCAGACGCCGTTCGCCGACATCGTGGCGTACCTGACGCCGTTCTTCGTCACCCGGCAGATCGTCTGCGGGGCCGGGCGGGTCGGCATCGGCCAGGACGGCGGCCAGAGCGGCTTCCAGATCTCCCAGCGGGCCGACTTCTTCGAGGTCGAGGTGGGGCTGGAGACCACCCTCAAGCGGCCCATCATCAACACCCGGGACGAGCCGCACGCCGACGCCGACAAGTACCGCCGGCTCCACGTGATCATCGGCGACGCCAACCTGTCGGAGATCTCCACGTACCTGAAGGTCGGCACCACCGCCCTGATCCTCACCATGATCGAGGAGAAGGCCCTCACCCCGGACCTGGGCATCGCCGACCCGGTCAGCGAGCTGCGCGCGGTCAGCCACGACCCGACGCTGACCCACCGGATGCGGCTGCGCGACGGGCGACGGCTCACCGCCCTGGACGTGCAGTGGGCGTACTTCGAGCGGGTGAAGTCCTTCGTGGACGACCGGTACGGCGCCGACGCCGACGAGCAGACCCTCGACGTGCTGGACCGCTGGGAGAACGTGCTGGACCGGCTGGGCCGCGACGTGATGCTCTGCGCCGACGAACTGGACTGGGTGGCGAAGCTGCGGCTGCTGGAGGGCTACCGGGAGCGCGAGAAGCTCGGCTGGGGCTCGCACAAGCTCCAGCTCGTCGACCTGCAGTACTCCGACGTCCGGCCGGAGAAGGGCCTCTACCACCGGCTGGTGACCCGGGGGTCGATGAAGACGCTGCTGACCGACGAGGAGACCCGGACGGCGATGACCGAGCCGCCGGAGGACACCCGGGCCTACTTCCGGGGCCGCTGCCTGGCCCAGTACGCCTCCGAGGTGGTCGCCGCGAGCTGGGACTCGGTGATCTTCGACGTGGGCCGGGAGTCCCTCGTCCGGGTGCCGATGATGGAGCCGGAGCGGGGCACCCGGCGACACGTCGGCGAGTTGTTCGACCGGTGCGCCAGCGCGAAGGACCTGCTGGAGACGCTGACCGGCGGCTGAGCCGTCAGCCATCGGCGAAAGCGGGCCGCGTGACCGGTTTTCGTCGGCCCCGCGAGGTAAGTTTCTGGCAGGCGATCGTGGAGGAGGCACCAGATGGCTACCCGTGACAGCGGCGGTCAGTCCCAGTCGGGCAAGGCCCGTCAGGGCGAGGAGATCGAGGACGTCACCACCGAGGCGAACCCGGAGGTCGCCGAGCGGCACGCCGAGATCACCGAGGACGTCGACGACCTGCTCGACGAGATCGACTCCGTCCTGGAGGAGAACGCCGAGGAGTTCGTGAGGGGTTACGTGCAGAAAGGAGGTCAGTGATTATTCTGGGGTAAATCGGACATGGGATTGCCTCTGGATGATCACGACGGCCAACGTCGCTGCCGTGACTGCGGGGTGTGGAAGCCGCTGGAGGACTTCTGTGCCAGCAGCAAGCGTCCCAGCGGGCGCGGCAGCTGCTGCAAACCGTGCTTCAACCAGCGCTCGAAGGCCAGCTATGCGAAGCGTTCGAGGGAGAAGCACGGTCGGGAGGTGACACCTCGCCGGACCGTTCCCGAGGGACAGAAGTTCTGCGCTGACTGCGGCACCGTCAAGTCCCTGGCGGATTTCCCCCGCAACCGCTCCGACAGCACGGGATACGCGACGTACTGCAAGCCTTGCCACAACACGCGGACCCGTGAGGTCAAGGAAAGGCTCTACGGCGGCAATCGGGAGTACCACCTGCGGCGGCGGTACGGCATCGGCCGGCGGGAGTTCGACGAGCTGCTGGCCGAGCAGGGCGGCGTCTGCGCGATCTGTGGCGCGTCCGGGCCGCAATATGTGGACCACGATCATCGCACCGGGTGGGTGCGCGGGATACTCTGCTTCAACTGCAACGGTGGTCTTGGTCAGTTCCGTGACGATCAGTCACGGCTGGCCGGGGCGATCACGTACCTGAGAGGAACCACGTGGCAGCGGGTTTTGATCCATCCGGGCGTCTACCAGATGTGTTCACCAACGCGGGGACGTCCTCCTTCACCCAGTTCCTGAGTCGGGTGGCGCCGGAGCTGCTCCCCGGCCGACGGCCGCTGCCGCCGGGCATGGCCGCCGACCTCGCGCCGCACGCCACGACCATCGTGGCCATCACGGCCGTCGGGGGTGTGGTGATGGCCGGCGACCGGCGGGCCACCATGGGCAACCTGATCGCCCAGCGGGACATCGAGAAGGTGCACCCCGCCGACGCGTACTCGCTGGTCGGTATCGCGGGCACCGCGGGCATCGGCATCGAGCTGATGCGACTGTTCCAGGTGGAGCTGGAGCACTACGAGAAGATCGAGGGCGCGATGCTCTCGCTCGACGGCAAGGCCAACCGGCTGGCCGCGATGATCCGGGGCAACCTGGGCGCGGCGATGCAGGGGCTGGCGGTGGTCCCGCTGTTCGCCGGGTTCGACCTGGCCGCGCCGGACCCGGCCGGCGCCGGGCGGATCTTCAGCTTCGACGTGACCGGTGGCCCGTACGAGGAGACCGGCTACGACGCGATCGGCTCGGGTTCGATCTTCGCCCGGTCGGCGCTGAAGAAGCGGTTCCGGGCCGGGCTGTCCATCGACGAGGCGACCCGGCTGGCGGTCGAGGCGCTCTACGACGCCGCCGACGACGACACCGCCACCGGTGGCCCGGACCTGACCCGCCGGATCTACCCGGTGGTGATGACCGCGACGGCGGAGGGGACGCACCGGTTGACCGCCGAGGAGACCGCGGCCATCGCCGAGGGCGTGGTCCAGGGCCGGATGGAGAACCCGGGCGGCTGACCGCCGTAACCGGATTCAGCAGCAACCAGCAGCCGTCAGCACAGTGCGCTAAGGAGAACCACCGTCGTGGCCATGCAGTTCTACGCCTCGCCCGAGCAGATCATGCGCGACCGCTCCGAGCTGGCCCGCAAGGGCATCGCCCGGGGGCGCAGCGCGGTGGTCCTGAGTTACGCCGGTGGGGTGCTCTTCGTCGCGGAGAACCTCTCCAGTGCCCTGCACAAGGTCAGTGAGATCTACGACCGGATCGGTTTCGCCGCGGTCGGCAAGTACAACGAGTTCGAGAACCTGCGGCGGGCCGGGGTACGGATGGCCGACCTGAACGGGCTCAGCTACGACCGGCGGGACGTCACCGGCCGGGCGTTGGCGAACGCGTTCGCGCAGACGCTGGGCGCGATCTTCACCGAGCAGTCCAAGCCGTTCGAGGTGGAGATCTGCGTGGCCCAGGTGGGGGCCAGCGCCGAGCAGGACGAGCTGTACCGGCTCACCTACGACGGGTCGGTGACCGACGAGCCGGGTCGGATGGCGATGGGTGGGCAGGCGGAGGCGATCTCCGGGGTGCTCAAGACCGATCACCGGCCGGAGATGTCGCTCGGCGAGGCGGTGAAGGTCGCGGTGAAGGCGCTGGGCAGCGTCGGTGGCGAGGGTGGCGCGGCGCGGACGATCGCCGCCAACCAGCTCGAGGTGGCGGTGCTGGACCGGAGCCGGGTGGGCCGCACCTTCCGCCGGATCACCGGCGCGGCGTTGACCGCGCTGCTGGACGGTGGGGAGGAGCCGGCCGGGGTGGGCCGTGGCGACACGGCGAAGCCGCCGGCGGCTCCGGCCGGCAAGCCGACCACGTCGGCCGGTTCGGCGGACCTGGAGGGTCAGGCGCCGGACACGCCCACCGAGGCGAGCACCGGCGAGTCCCAGCCGTGACGGCACCGGGCGGCCGGTCGACTGGTCAGGAGCGTCGTTTCAGCGGCTCCCACCAGGCGCGGTTCGCCCGGTACCAGGCGATCGTGTCGGCGAGCCCCCGGTCCAGGTCGACGCCGGGGGCGTAGCCGAGTTCCCGGCGGCTGCGGGTGGGGTCGAGCGCGTACCGCCGGTCGTGGCCCTTGCGGTCGGCGACCGGCCGGACCCGGCTCCAGTCGGCCCCGCAGCCGGCCAGCAGCCGGCCGGTGAGGTCCCGGTTGGTCAGCGCGGCGGTGCCGGGCAGGTGGTAGATCCGGCCGGGTCGGCCGTGCCGCTGGGCGAGCACGACGCCGTGGCAGTGGTCGTCGACGTGTATCCAGTCGCGGACGTTGCCGCCGTCGCCGTAGAGGGGCACCCGCTCGCCGTCGAGCAGGTTGGTGACGAACAGCGGGATCAGCTTCTCCGGGTACTGGTACGGGCCGTAGGTGTTGGAGCCGCGGGTGACGACCACGTCGAGGCCGTGGGTGCGGTGGTAGGCCAGGGCCAGCAGGTCGGCGGCGGCCTTGCTGGCCGAGTACGGCGAGGACGGGTCCAGCGGGGCGTCCTCGGTCCAGGTGCCGGTGTCGATGGAGCCGTACACCTCGTCGGTGGAGATCTGCACGAACCGCCGGACCTGGTGCCGCAGGGCGGCGTCGAGCAGGAGTTGGGTGCCGAGCACGTTGGTGTCGACGAAGGCGGCGGCCGCGGTGATGGAGCGGTCCACGTGCGACTCGGCGGCGAAGTGGACGATCAGGTCGTGTCCGGCGACGGTGGCGTCGACCAGGCCGGCGTCGCGGACGTCGCCCCGGACGACCCGTAGCCGGGGGTCGGTGCGGACGGGGTCGAGGCTGCCCTCGGTGCCGGCGTAGGTGAAGGCGTCCAGGACGGTGACGCCGGTCGGGACGGTGTCCGGTTCGGCGCCGGTGAGCAGCCGCCGGACGTACGCCGAGCCGATGAAGCCGGCGCCGCCGGTGACGAGGATCCTCACGGTCAGCCCACTCTACGCGGGCGGTGGTGGCGGTGCCGCCGGGTCGCCGCAACTGCGGTGACCGGCGCGGATGGTGCCCGTCCGGCGACCGGCTGCGACAATGCGGGGCTCGTGCGCTGCCCAATCCGGGCTCCGGGGGGCTAATGTCTCATCATGGAGCGGCGAATCTTCGGTATCGAGACCGAGTACGGCGTCACCTGCACGTACCGGGGGCAGCGGCGGCTCTCGCCCGACGAGGTCGCGCGTTACCTCTTCCGTCGGGTGGTGTCGTGGGGCCGGTCGAGCAACGTCTTCCTGCGCAACGGCGCCCGGCTCTACCTGGACGTGGGTTCGCACCCGGAGTACGCGACGCCGGAGTGCGACTCGGTGGTGGACCTGGTGGCGCACGACCGGGCCGGTGAGCGGATCCTGGAGGGTCTGCTGGTCGACGCGGAGAAGCGGCTGCACGACGAGGGCATCGCGGGCGAGATCTACCTGTTCAAGAACAACACCGACTCGGCGGGGAACTCGTACGGCTGCCACGAGAACTACCTGGTCTCCCGGCACGGTGAGTTCGGGCGGCTGGCGGACGTGCTGATTCCGTTCCTGGTGACCCGGCAGTTGATCTGCGGGGCGGGGAAGGTGCTGCAGACGCCGCGCGGCGCGGTGTACTGCCTCTCCCAGCGGGCCGAGCACATCTGGGAGGGGGTGTCGTCGGCGACCACCCGGAGCCGGCCGATCATCAACACCCGGGACGAGCCGCACGCCGACGCCGAGCGGTACCGCCGGCTGCACGTGATCGTCGGCGACTCCAACATGAACGAGGTCACCACCCTGCTCAAGGTGGGTTCGGCGGACATCGTGCTGCGGATGATCGAGGCCGGGGTGGTGATGCGGGACCTCACCCTGGAGAACCCGATCCGGGCCATCCGGGAGGTGTCGCACGACATCACCGGCCGGCGGAAGGTGCGGTTGGCCTCCGGCAAGGAGGTCAGCGCGCTGGAGATCCAGCAGGAGTACCTCGCCAAGGCGACCGAGTTCGTGGAGCGGCGTGGCGGCGACCAGACCGCCAAGCGGGTGGTGGAGCTGTGGGGCCGGGTGCTGCGCGCGGTGGAGACCGGTGACCTGGAGCCGGTGGCCCGGGAGATCGACTGGGTGACGAAGCTCCGGCTGATCGAGCGGTACCAGCGCAAGCATGACCTGCCGCTGTCGCATCCCCGGGTCGCCCAGATGGACCTGGCGTACCACGACCTGCGGCGCGGCCGGGGCCTGTACGCGCTGCTGGAGCGGCGTGGCCAGGTGGACCGGGTGACCACGGATCCGGAGATCTTCGAGGCGAAGGAGACGCCGCCGCAGACCACCCGGGCGCGGCTGCGCGGCGAGTTCATCCGGCACGCGCAGGAGAAGCGGCGCGACTTCACCGTCGACTGGGTGCACCTGAAGCTCAACGACCAGGCGCAGCGCACCGTGCTGTGCAAGGACCCGTTCCGGGCGTACGACGAGCGGGTGGAGCGGCTGATCGCCAGCATGTGACCGTCGGGGCGTTCCGGCCGGCCCGGGGGTCGGCCGGAGCGCCCGGGTAGGCTGGCCGGACCATGGCCTATTCATCACCTCCCGATCCTGAGCGCCTGACCTGGGTCGAGCGTCGGCGCAACAAGATCCGTGACGAGATCGCGGCGAACCGCCGTGGCGAGTACACCGTGCCGACCTGGGTGTTGACGCTGGCGTTGCTGGCGATGGTCGGCGGCTGGGTGGCGCTGGTCTACTTCGCCTGACGGTCGCCCGCCTGTGCGGGCCGCCCGGCCTCACCGCCGGTGAGTGGCCCGACGGCCGGGGGCGGCGGGGTCGTGCCGGACCGGCCGTCGTTCGGGCCCTACCCGGGGTGGCGGTCAGCCGGCGAGGCGGGCGGCGTGCCGGCCGGCTGCGGCGGCGGCCAGGAAGTACGCGTGGTCGGCGTCGAGGCCCCGTCCCATCGTCGACAGCGGCACCACGCTGGCGCGCAGCGCGGCGTCCAGTCCGTCGGTGTCGACCCGGACGATGCGGTGCCGGCCGGCCAGCGGCGCGGTCGCCGCGTCCACCTGCGCGGCCAGCTCCGGGTCGAGGCCGTCCGGGACGACCAGGTCCGCCGGGGCGAGCGCGACCCGCCCGTACGCGGTCAGGCTGTGGTGGGAGACGCCCTGGTGCCGGGGGCGGGGGTCGGCGGCGGAGATCCGCAGTGATCCGACCGGCCGGCCGCCGAGGGCGGCCACGGCGTTGACCGCCTCGCCGACCGCGACACCGGAGTAGCCCCACCGGGTGCCGGTGCCGAGGTTGCCGGGACCCTGGGCGACGATGGCGACGTCGGCGTGCAGCACGTGCCGGGCGGCGAGCAGCCCGGTGTGCAGGGTGCTGGCCTCCAGGTCGCCGCCGAACGCCTGACCGACACTGATCGTGCCGACCAGGTGTCCGCGCAGTCCGGCCAGGGTGCGGGAGAACCAGGCGGGCAGGGCCCCGCCGTCGGTGAGCAGGTACGCGACCCGGCGGTCGGGGGCATCGGCGTGCACGCCGGCCAGGATCGCCGGCAGGGCCGAATGCAGGTCGGCGGTGACCACCGGCAGGCCGGCCAGGTCGTCGGCGTCGGCCAGCAGCGCGTGGTGCGGGGACGCCTCCTCGTCGACGCCGAGCAGGATGGGTTGCAGCGGGGTGTAGCGGGCCTTGACCAGGTGTCCCGCCGCGCGGGTGCCGGCGTCGGCCGGCGGGTCCGGTGGCAGTCGGTCGGGCAGGGCGACCACCAGGGCGTACCCGCCGGTGCCGAGGCCCATCAGCAGCGCGCCGGCGTTGAGCAGCACCCGGTCGCCGGGCTGCGGGTGGCCGACCAGTTCGGGGTAGGCCAGCGCGCGCATGCTGGCCCCGTCGGGCAGGGCGACGTCGAGTTCCGTCGCGCCGTGCCACTGCCGCCGCAGGGCGGTGACCGTTCCCGTCCGCCATCGCACCATGACCGGAAACGCTATCGGGCGTCGCCGGTGTGCCTCGCGTCCGGGTCGGCTGCGGGGGTGTCGCCGCTGGTCACGGTGGCGGTGGCGTCCGGTCGGGGTCCGGTGGTGGCGGTGGTGGCTGGTCGGGGTCCTGGATGTGCCGGGCGTGGCCGGTCACCCCGGGCAGCGACCGGGTCGGGTCGAGGAAGACGTACCGGATCTCCGGGTACCGGCCGGTGAGCCGGCGTTCGGCCTCGTCGGCGGCGGCCTCGATGTCGGCGCCGGTCGCGTCGTCGGCGAAGTCGACCTTGGCGGCGACCAGGATGTCGTCCGGGCCGAGCTGCATGGTGAGCAGGGTGTCGATCCGGTGCACGGTGGGCAGGCCGACGAGTTCGTGTTCGATCTCGTGGCGCATCCGCTTCGGTACGGCCCGGCCGACCAGCAGCGAGGTGTTGCTGTGCGCGAGGATGCCGGCGACCACCAGCAGCAGGACGCCGATCAGGATCGAGGCGACGCCGTCGTACAGTTCGTCGCCGGTCAGCTCGGACAGGCCGACGCCGAGGGCGGCCAGGAGCAGGCCGATCAGGGCGGCGCTGTCCTCGAGGAAGACCGCTTTGACGGTGGTGTCGGCGGTCATCCGCAGGAACCGGTGCGGGGTGGTGCGCCAGCGGCGGGACTCGCGGCGCACCTGACGTACCGCCCGCGCCAGGGACACCGACTCGATGGCGAAGGAGATCGCCAGCACCACGTACGAGACCAGGTAGTTGCCGCTGTGCTCGTGGACGAGGATGGTGGTGACGCCGTGGGTGATGGCGAAGCCGGCCCCGGCGACGAAGGTGAACAGGGCGGCGAGGAACGCCCAGACGTAGCTCTCCTTGCCGTACCCGAAGGGGTGCCGGGGGTCGGCGGGCCGGGCGCCCCGGCGCAGCGCGGCGTAGAGCAGCACCTCGGTGGTGGTGTCGGCGACCGAGTGGGCGGCCTCGGAGAGCATCGCCGCAGACCCGGACAGCAGGCCGGCGATCAGTTTGGCGACGGCGATGGCGAGGTTGGCGGCCCCGGCGACGACGACCGTGCCGACGCTCTCCGTCCGGGGTGCCGTCTGGGCCATGGGCTCACCCTACGGTCGGCGGTCGTGGTTCGCGGTCGGAGCGGGACGGCCGGCCGGTGACCTGCGGCGGGGCGGCACGTCCGCGTGGGTGCGTGCCCGCCGCGGTGGGGCTGCTAGCGTCATGCACGTGTCGCGGACCCGCACCGAACGCCTGGTCAACCTGGTGATCTGCCTGCTCTCCACGCGACGGTTCCTGACCGCCGCGCAGATCGCCGCGACCGTGCCGGGCTACGAGCACGATCCGGAGGACGTCCGTGACCACGAGGCGTTCCAGCGCAAGTTCGAGCGGGACAAGGCCGAGTTGCGGGAGCTGGGGGTGCCGTTGGAGACCGGCACGGCCAGTGTCTTCGACACCGAGCCGGGGTACCGGATCGCGCCCCGGGAGTACGCGTTGCCCGACATTCCGTTGGAGCCGGACGAGGCCGCCGCGGTGGGCATCGCCGCGCGGCTCTGGCAGCACGCCGGGCTGGCCGCCGCCGCCTCGTCGGGGCTGGCGAAGCTGCGGGCCGCCGGGGTGGACGTGGACCCGCAGGCCACCCTCGGGTTGGAGCCGATGGTCACCGTCGACCCGGCGTTCGCGCCGCTGACCGCCGCCGCCCGGGACCGCCGCGTGGTCACCTTCGACTACCGCACCCGGGACGGTGACGCGCCGGCCGCCCGCCGGCTCCAGCCGTGGGGGGTGGTCTGCTGGCGGGGCCGGTGGTACGTGGTCGGTCACGACCTGGACCGGTCCGCCACCCGCTGTTTCCGGCTGTCCCGGGTGGTGGGCGCGGTCCGGGTGACCGGGCGTCCCGGCGCGTACACCCCGCCGGAGGGGGTCGACCTGATGAGTCACGTGGCCCGGTTCTCCGGGCCGGTGGAGCGGACCGGCCGGGCCACCGTGCTGGTCGTTCCCGGTCGGGCCGCCGGGCTGCGCCGGTGGGCGGTGGGCAGCACCAGCGGCCCGGACGGGGACCGGCTGGTGCTGCCGTACGCCGACCCGGAGTCGCTGGCCGGCCAACTGGTCGGGTACGGCCCGGACGTGCGGGTGCTGGACCCGCCGGAGGTGCGGGACGCGGTCATCCAGCGGTTGAAGGAGATCGCGGCCCGGCACGACGAGGTCGCGTTGAGCGGAGGTGCCCGGTGACCCGTACCGCCACCCGGCCGGCGGGGTCGCGCGCCTCGGCCGACCGGCTCGCCCGGCTGCTGAACCTGGTGCCGTACCTGCTGGCCCGGCCGGGCATCGAGATCGCCGAGGCGGCGGGGGACCTCGGGGTCAGCGAGCGGCAGCTGCGGGAGGACCTGGAGCTGTTGTGGGTGTGCGGGCTGCCCGGTTACGGCCCGGGTGACCTGATCGACATGGCGTTCGACGGGGACCGGGTCACCATCACCTACGACGCCGGCATCGACCGGCCGCTGCGGTTGACGCCGGACGAGGCGTTGGCGCTGGTGGTGGCGTTGCGGATGCTGGTGGAGACGCCGGGCGTGGCGAACCGGGAAGCGGTCGAGCGGGCCCTCGCCAAGATCGAGAACGCGGCGGGTGACCTGGTCGGCGCGCCGGTGGCGGTGCAGCTCGCCGGGGACACCGAGCGGGCGGAGACGTTGCGCGCGACGGTGGAGCGGGGCCGGGCGTTGCGGATCACCTACTACACGGCGGCGCGGGACGAGACCACCGAACGCACCATCGACCCGCTGCGGATGCTGTCGGTGGGTGGCCGGGCGTACGTGGAGGCGTGGTGCCGCCGCGCCGAGGCGGTACGGATGTTCCGCGCGGACCGGATCGACGCGGTCACCGAGCTGGACGAGCCGGCGGTGGTGCCGCCGCAGGCCCGCGCGCACGACCTGACCGGCGGGGTGTTCCGTCCCGCGCCGGACCTGCCGCTGATCACCCTGCGGATCGGGCGCGGGGAGCGGTGGATCACCGAGTACTACCCGTGTGAGCGGGTCGAGGCGGGGGAGGGGGACCGGTGGCTGGTGTCGCTGCGGGTCACCGACCTGGGCTGGGCCCGTCGTTTCGTGCTGGGCCTCGGGCCGGAGGTGACCGTGGTCGCCCCGGCCGAGCTGGCCGAGCAGGTCCGCGCCCAGGCGGTCGCCGCCCTGGACGCGTACGCGTCGCCGGCCCCCGCGTCGCCGGAGCCGGCCCCGGCCCCGTAGTCCGCGACGGTGGGCCCCGGGCGTCGGTGCCGGAGCCGGCGGTGCCGGTCGACGTGACGACGGCCCCCGGGGTGTCGGTTTCGGGGCGTCGGCCTCGGCCGCGCGGGCGGGGGAGCCGGCCGGGCAGTAGGCTGACCGCCGTGTTGAAGTGGATCCTGCTCGCGGTGGTGCTCGTCCCGCTGGTCGTGTTCGGCCTGGCCGTCCGGCCGGTGCTGGCCCGGCTGCCCCGGCTGCGGCGGGCCGCGCTGGCCCTGCAGCGGCGGCAGGAGGAGGCGATGACCCTGGCGGCCACCGCCGAGGTGCTCCAGGAGCGGGCCGAGGTGTTGCAGCGCCAGCTCGCCACCACCCAGGAGCGGCTCGAGGTGATCAAGGCGCGGCGCGGCGGCTGAGCAGCGTCCCGGCTCCTCGTCGGTGGCTCGAGAGCTGGGGAAACGGCCGGTCAGGGCGGTTGACGCGACACGGCGGGTTGGTCAAGACTTCACCGGCCGGCCCGTACAACCAGCGGACCGGTGGGTGGCGGAACCCCTCGGCGCACGTACGATGGGCTGCGACACACCACCCGGACACACAGAGCGACTGGAGCTTCCCATGGGTGCCCTCAAGCCGTGGCACATCGCCGTACTCGTGGTCGTGCTGATCCTGCTCTTCGGTGCGAAGCGGCTCCCCGACGCGGCCCGCTCGCTGGGCCGTTCGCTGCGGATCATCAAGGCGGAGACGAAGAGCCTGCAGGACGACGACCGCGACCTGGCCGAGAAGGCGGACGCGCAGGCCGGCTACCAGCCGCTGCCGCCGAACGCCACGCCGGCCCAGCAGGCGCCGTACGCCGGTCAGGCCCAGCAGGCTCCGTACCACCCGGGGCAGCCGCAGCAGGCCCCGTACCAGGCCGCGCCGCAGCAGCCGGTCGCGCCGCCGGTCATCGACCCGGTGCAGCGCGTCCGCGAGAACTGACCGGGAGGCCGGTCCATCGTGGCCTTCGGTCTCCGCAAGCGCGGCCCGAGCAAGTTCCAGCAGGCCGCCGACGGTTCGATGACGTTGATCGAGCACGTCCGCGAGCTACGTAACCGGCTGTTCCGGGCATCGGTGGCGATCCTGGTGGGGTTCGGTTTCGGGCTCTGGGCCGCCGGCCCGGTGTTGAACCTGCTCCGCAAGCCGTACTGTGACCTGCCGAAGTTCCAGGAACCGGGGGTCACCTGCGACTTCGTGCAGCTCGGTCCGGCGGACCTGTTCCTGCTCAACCTGAAGATCGGTCTCTGGGTCGGGCTGATCATCGCCGCTCCGGTCTGGCTCTACCAGCTGTGGGCGTTCATCGCCCCCGGTCTGCACCGGCACGAGCGGCGGTACGCGTACATCTTCACCGGGCTGGCGGCCCCGCTGTTCGCCGCCGGCGCGGTGCTGGCGTTCTTCGTCACCTCGAAGGGCCTGGAGTTCCTGCTCAACGTGGCGGGCAGCGAGGTCACCACGACGTTGGACATCACCCGGTACGTCTCGTTCGTCACGAACCTGATCCTGCTGTTCGGGGTGGCGTTCGAGTTCCCGCTGGTCGTGCTGATGCTCAACTTCGTCGGGTTGGCGAGCGGCCGCAAGCTGTTGAGCTGGTGGCGGGTGGCGGTGTTCCTGTTCTTCGCCTTCTCGGCGGTGGTCACCCCCACCCCGGACCCGTTCGGCATGACCGCCCTGGCGATCTGCCTCTGCCTGCTCTACTTCGCCGCCGTCGGGGTCGCGTTCCTCAACGACAAGCGCAAGGGGCGCGGCAAGGAGGTCTACGCCGGGATCGCCGACGACGAGGTCTCGCCGCTGGAGTTCGACCGTGACCCGGTGACCGCCGGTGACCGGGTGGAGAGCGCCGCGCCGATCGCCGGTCCGGAGCCGGTGGCCGCGCCGGCCCCGATCGACCGTCGCTACGACGACATGACCTGACCCGTCCGGGTCGATCGACACGACGCCGCTCCCGTTCCGGGGGCGGCGTCGTCGTCGTTCACCGGCAGGGGACCGGCTCAGGTCGGCGTGGTCACCGTTCCCCGGGCTCGATCCGGCGTCGTTACCTTTCCCGGGCTCGGTCCGGCGTCGTCGCGGTTCCCGGCTCGGGCCGGCGTCGTCGCCGTTCCCGGCAGGGGACCGGCTCGGGCCGGCGTCGTTGCCCTCCGCCACCAGGTGGAATTGACAGGCGCTCATGTCTCACGGATGCTGAGAGAGCGCTCTCACGGGTCCGTCCCGGCCCGTCGCGTCCCCCAACTGGAGGCCCGACCGATGAGCATCCGTTCCCGATGGTGGGCAGCGCTGGCCGCGCTCGCCCTGGCCGGCACCGGCTCGGTGCTGGCCGTCACCCCGCAGGCCGGCGCGGTCGGCCCCGACCTGCTGCCGCTCACCGTCACCAACCAGACCGGCCGGGCCGACGCCGTCCACCTGTACGTGCTCGGCACCAACCTGACCACCGGCCGCCTCGGCTACGTCAACGCGGCCGGTACCTTCACCCCGTGGCCGCCCGGCGGCTCACCGCCCACCCCGGCACCGGACGTGTCCATTCCCGGCCCGGCCAACGGCGGCACCACCACCCTGCGCATCCCGCGTAACCTCTCCGGCCGGGTCTACCTGGCCCTGGGCCAGAAAATCAGCTTCGCGCTGACCCCGGACGGGCTGGTCCAACCCGCGCCCTGGGCGGCCGGTGACCCCAACCGGGACGTGCTGTTCGACTGGTCCGAGTTCACGTACAACGACGCCGGGCTCTGGCTCAACAGCTCCCAGGTGGACATGTTCGCCGTGCCGCACGCGGTCACCGTCACCGGCGGCGACGGCGTCACCCGCCGTACCGGGGACCTGCGCGCCGGCGGCCGGGACGCGGTCATCGGCGCGGTCCGCGCCCAGCCGGGCTGGTCCGGCCTGGTGCACACCCGCGCCGACGGCACCGTGCTGCGGGTCCTCGCCCCCGGCAAGGCCGCCGACGCCGGCCTGTTCAGCCGCACCTACCTGGACCCGTACATCGCGTCGGCGTGGAACGCCTACACCACCCGGACGTTGACCGTGGTGCCGTTCACCGACCGGCCCGACGTGCGGTACCTCGGCCGTACCTCGGGCACCGTCATGACCTTCACCGACACCGCCGGCCGGCAGGTCGCCTCGTTCAACCGGCCGTCCAGCGCCGACGTGTGGGGCTGCGACGGGGCCCTGCACGCCCCCAACGACCAGGTGGTCGGGCCGATCGCCCGGACCCTGTGCGCCGCCCTGCACCGCTCCACCCTCGGCACCCTCGACGTGCAGCCCAGCGGCGGTCCGGCCGACTTCTACCGGGGCGACATCACCAACCACTACTCCCGGATCGTCCACCAGAACATGGTCGACGGTAAGGCGTACGGGTTCGCCTTCGACGACGTGCTGGCCCAGGAGTCGCTGGTGCACCACGGCGACCCGCGCGGCGCCGGGATCGTCCTCACCCCGTTCGGCGCGGGCGGCCCGGTGCCGTCGCCCACCCCGACGGCCACCGCCAGCCCCACCGCCCCGCCGTCGCCCACCCCGACCACCCCGACCGAGCCATGGCGGGCCACCCGGTACCTGCAGAGCGGCGGTGGGCTCGCCGGCAGCGCCGCAACGGCCGGCAGCGTCACCCTGGCGGCGGCCGGCGGCAACCACGACGGCACCCCCACCAACCCGCAGGTGTTCACCGCCCGTGGGCTGCACGCCCGCTACCAGGGCGGAGCCACCACGTTCCAGCTCGCCGTCGACGCCGCCACCGCCGTCGGCAACGGGGTGCAGGCCCGGGTGTCGTACGACCTGACCGGCGACGGCACGTACGACCGGGTGGAGACGTACCACTACTTCGCCACCGACCCGGTTCCCGGCTTCGAGACGTACCGGCACACCCAGGGGCTCCGGTCGGCCACCGGCACCCTGGGGAACCTGGTCGGCGGCACGGTACGGGTGGAGGTGTGGAACGCCATCGGCGGCGCGGCCAGCACCGTCGGCGTCGGTGACCGCTCCACGGTCACCCTCCCGTACGCCGGCTGACCACGGGACAGCCGGCCGGCACCCGGTCGGCTAGCGTGCTCGCCGTGACCGCGCACGATCACCCGCCCGCCCCGCCGCCCGACGCCCCGGTGGCCGTCCTGGCCAACCCGACCGCCGGGCGGGGGCGGCACCGGGACGTGCTGCCCCGGCTGCTGGACCGGCTCGGCACGGCCGACCGGCCGGTCCGGCTGC
Source organism: Micromonospora cathayae (assembly GCF_028993575.1). Lineage (NCBI taxonomy): Bacteria > Bacillati > Actinomycetota > Actinomycetes > Micromonosporales > Micromonosporaceae > Micromonospora > Micromonospora cathayae. The sequence goes on from NZ_CP118615.1 coordinate 4,198,635, forward strand.
TCGGGGCGACCACCCCGGAGCAGGCCGAGGCGGCCTGCCGGACGGCGGTCGCCGACGGCGCGGCGGCGGTGCTGACCGTCGGCGGCGACGGCACCGTGCACCGGGCGGTGCAGGCGGTCGCCGGCACCGTGGTCGGTTTCGGGCCGGTGCCCGCCGGCACCGGCAACGACTTCGCCGCCGACACCGGCTTCCCGGCCGACCCGCTCGCCGCCATCGAGGTGATCGTGGCGGCGCTGCGGGCCGGCCGGAGCCGCCCGGTGGACCTGGCCCGGATGACCGGCGCCGACGGCACGGTCCGCTGGTACGGGGCCGTCCTGGCGGCCGGCTTCGACGCCGTCGTCAACGAGCGGGCCAACCGGATGCGCTGGCCGCGCGGCCCCCGCCGGTACGACCTGGCCATCGTGGCGGAGCTGGCCCGGCTGCGGCCCCGCCGGTACACGCTGCGGCTGGACGGCGAACCGCAGGAGGTCGACGCGGTACTGGTCGCGGTGGGCAACACCGCCAGCTACGGCGGCGGCATGCGGATCTGCCCGGACGCGGACCCCACCGACGGGCTGCTCGACGTGGTGGTCGGTGGGCGGTTCGACCGGCGCACCCTGATGCGGGTGAAGCCGCACATCTACCGGGGCAGCCACGTCCGGCACCCGCTGGTGCGCAGCTACCGGGCCCGGACCGTGGAGCTGGCCGCCGAGGGCATCACCACGTACGCCGACGGGGAGCGGTCGCTGCCGCTACCGGTGACCGTCACCGCCGTACCGGCCGCGCTGCGCCTGCTGCGCTGACCCGCCACCACCGGGAGCGCCGGGCCGGTCAGCCTGGCGTGCCCTGCCAGCCCGGCCGGTCGGCACCGGGTCAGGCGCGGACCACCAGGTCGAGGACCGCGCCGAGACCGTTCGGCTTGCCGGCGTCGGCGGCCGGCAGCACCAGCACCGCACAGCCGGCGTTGACCGCTCCCGCGTCGGCAGGGGTGTCGCCGACCATCAGGCTCCGCTCCGGGTCGACGCCGAGCATCCCGCAGGCGCGCAGGAAGATCCCCTGGTCCGGCTTGCACCGGCCCACCTCGTAGGAGAGGACGAAGGCGTCCACCAGTCCGGTCAGCCCCCAGGCGTCGAAGAGCGGTCGCAGGTCGAAACCGATGTTGCTGACCACCGCCACCTTCACCCCGGCCGCCCGGAGCGCCGTCAGGGTGGGCGCGGTGTCCGGGTACGGCACCCAGCCGTCCGGACCCAGCACCCGCTCGTAGAGGGCGTCCGCGAAGCCGTCGATGCCGGCCTCCACGGTGCCGGCCAGACCGGTGTACGCGGCCCGGTGCGCGTGCGGGTAGAGGTCACGGTCGGCCCACACCTCGGCCAGCCGGGGCGGCACCCGGTGCGGCAGCGGCCCACCGGCCCGCCCGGCGGTGAGCAGCCGGTCGGCCAGGATCGTGGCCCGCATCCGTTCCAGGGTCACCCCGCAGCTCGCCGCGGCGGCCAGCACCCACTCCCGGGCGTCCTCCACCTGCGCCAGGGTGCCGTGGAAGTCGAACAGGACGGCCTCGACCCGGCGTCGGGGCACCGCCTGCGGGTCGGTGGCGTGGGCGCGGGGGTCGGGCGCATGGGCATGATCCGGCACGCCGTGCACCCTACCGACCGGCCCGCGGCGGCCTGCGGGACGGCCTTGCCGGGTGCCCCGGGCGGCGACGCATTAATCTTGGTGGCATGTCGAGCCCCGCCGAGCGGTACGCCGCGGCGCGCCGCCGGGCCGCGCAGGCCTCCCTCTTCCCGGCTCTTGACGAGTTCGCCCTCGACCTGGGGTTCGACCTCGACGACTTCCAACGCGAGGCGTGCCAGGCCCTGGAACGGGGCAGCGGGGTGCTGGTCTGCGCCCCGACCGGGGCCGGCAAGACCGTGGTCGGCGAGTTCGCCGTACACCTGGCCCTGCGCGGCACCCCGGCGCGGCCGGCGGACGCCGACGCGCCCCGCCGTAAGTGCTTCTACACCACGCCGATCAAGGCGCTGTCGAACCAGAAGTACCACGACCTGGTCGACCGGTACGGGGCCGAGCAGGTCGGGCTGCTCACCGGCGACAACGCGATCAACGGCGACGCGCCGGTGGTGGTGATGACCACCGAGGTGCTGCGGAACATGCTCTACGCCGGCTCGGCCACCCTCGAGGGCCTGGCGTACGTGGTGATGGACGAGGTGCACTACCTCGCCGACCGGTTCCGGGGCGGGGTCTGGGAAGAGGTGATCATCCACCTGCCCGAATCGGTGACCCTGGTCTCCCTCTCGGCGACCGTCTCCAACGCCGAGGAGTTCGCCGACTGGCTGGTCACCGTGCGCGGCGAGACCGCCGTGGTGGTCAGCGAGCACCGGCCGGTGCCGCTGTGGCAGCACATGCTGGTCGGCAAGCGCATGTTCGACCTGTTCCACGACGCCGACGCGGCCCGCAAACACGACGTGCACCCCGAGCTGCTCCGCTACACCCGGGACACCCTGCGTCGCCTGGAACTGGGGGAGGGGCGCAGCGCCGGCCCCGGCGGCGGACGGCGTGGCCCGCGCTGGCGGGGGCCGCTGCGGCCGGACATCGTCGACCGGCTCGACCGGGAGGGCCTGCTCCCGGCGATCCTGTTCATCTTCAGCCGGGCCGGCTGCGCCGCCGCCGTCCAGCAGTGCCTGGCCGCCGGGCTGCGGCTGACGTCCCCGGAGGAACGCGCCGAGATCCGCCGGGTGGTCGAGTCCCGGGTCACCGCCATCCCCGGCGAGGACCTGACCGTGCTCGGCTACTGGGAGTGGCTCGACGGCCTGGAGCGCGGGCTGGCCGCCCACCACGCGGGCATGCTGCCGGCCTTCAAGGAGGTCGTCGAGGAGCTGTTCGTGCGGGGCCTGGTCAAGGCGGTGTTCGCCACCGAGACCCTGGCGCTGGGCATCAACATGCCGGCCCGCTGCGTGGTGCTGGAACGGCTCGTCAAGTACAACGGCGAGGCCCACGTCGACCTGACCCCGGGGGAGTACACGCAGCTCACCGGCCGGGCCGGCCGTCGGGGCATCGACGTCGAGGGGCACGCCGTGGTGGTCTGGTCGCCGGAGACCGACCCCCGGCACGTGGCCGGGCTGGCGTCGACCCGCACCTATCCGCTGCGGTCCAGCTTCCGGCCGTCGTACAACATGGCGGTCAACCTGGTCGGCACGGTCGGCGCGGAACCGGCCCGGGAGCTGCTGGAGTCGTCGTTCGCGCAGTTCCAGGCGGACCGGTCGGTGGTCGGGCTGGCCCGGCAGGTGCAGCGCAACACCGAGACCATCGAGGCGTACGGCGCGGAGGCGGCCTGCCACCACGGCGACTTCGACGAGTACTTCGCGCTGCGGGTGGCGATCGGCGACCGGGAACGGGCCATCGCCCGGCAGGGGCAGACCCAGCGCAAGGCGGCGGCCGTCGCCGCCCTGGAGCGGCTGCGGGTCGGTGACGTGATCCGGGTGCCGTCCGGGCGGCGGGCCGGGCTGGCCGTGGTGCTCGACCCGGCCACCGGTGGCTTCGGCGAACCGCGTCCGCTGGTGCTCACCCAGGACCGCTGGGCCGGGCGGATCAGTCCCGGGGACTTCACCACGCCGGCCGAGGTGCTGGCCCGGATCCGGGTGCCGAAGCACTTCAACCACCGCTCCCCGGCCGCCCGGCGGGACCTCGCGGCCGAGGTCGCCGGCACTGGACTGGACCGCCACGGCGGCCGGCGCGGTGGCCGGTCCCGGCAGGCCGCCGGCGAGGACCGGCAGCTCACCCAGCTCCGCTCCGAGCTGCGCCGGCACCCCTGCCACGCCTGCCCGGAGCGGGAGGAACACGCCCGCTGGGCGGAGCGCCGCCGGCGGCTCGAACGCGACACCGACGAGCTGCGGCAGCGGGTGGCCGGGCGGACCGGCTCGCTGGCGCGCACCTTCGACCGGATCGTCGCGCTGCTCACCGCGCGCGGCTACCTGGGCGCCGACGGTGCGGTCACCGACGCCGGCCGGATGCTGGGCCGGATCTGGACCGAGGCGGACCTGCTGGTCGCCGAGTGCCTGCGCCGGGGCGTCTGGGACGGGCTCTCCCCGGCCGAGCTGGCCGCCGCCGTGTCGGTGGTGGTCTTCGAGGCCCGGCGGGACGTCGACGAGCGGGCGTCGGTGCCGCGTGGTCCGGTCGCCGACGCGGTCGACGCCACGCTGAAGCTGTGGAGCGAGATCGAGTCGGACGAGGCGGCCCGGGGGCTCAGCGTCACCCGGGAGCCGGACCTGGGCTTCGTCTGGCCGATCTACCGGTGGGCCCGGGGCGAGGCGCTGGCGAAGGTGCTCGGCAGCGGCCACGAGCTGGACGGCGAGATGCCGGCCGGGGACTTCGTCCGCTGGGCGCGTCAGGTGGTCGACCTGCTCGGGCAGCTCGCCGACTCCGGCGGGGCGTCGACCGAGCTGCGCGCCACCGCCCGGCAGGCCATCGGTGCCGTCAACCGGGGCGTCCTGGCGTATCACACCACCGGTTGACCGTCACCTGGAGTAGTTGCCTGTCGACAATCGACGCATCGCACGGTCATCACCACAGCACCCCCCGAGTTGTCGGGGGGTGCTGTTTTGCCTGGTAGGGACGTCCCCGATCATTGTTTCGGCGGGTGTGGCCCGCCGCTAGCCGCGCTGGGGAGAGGGTCGCCGTGGCAAACATCAATCACTTTGAGTACGGATGGATCACGCCCGCGCTCAGCTACGCCCTGTCCGTGCTCGGTTCGTTCCTCGGGCTGGTCTGCGTCGGCCGGGTCCGCGCCGCCCCCGCCACCGGCCAGCGGATCTGGTGGGGCGTCCTCGCCGCCTGGGCGATCGGCGGCACCGCCATCTGGACCATGCACTTCATGGCGATGCTCGGCTTCGGCGTCGAGGGCACCCGGATCCGGTACGACGTGCCCCTCACCGTGGCCAGCGCGGTCATCGCCGTCGTCGCGGTCGGCATCGGCCTGGTCATCGTCGGCACCGGCCGGGTCACCGCGCCACGCATCCTGGTCGGCGGCCTGTTCACCGGGGCCGGGGTGGCCGCCATGCACTACACCGGCATGGCGGCGATGCGGCTCAACGGTGACCTCGGCTACGACACCACCCGGGTGGTGCTGTCGGTGGTGATCGCCGTGGTGGCCGCCACCGCCGCGCTCTGGCTGGCGGTGACCGTACGCCGGCCGGCGGCACTGATCGGCTCGGCCCTGGTGATGGGGATCGCCGTCAACGGAATGCACTTCACCGGGATGAGCGCCCTGTCGGTGCACCTGCACGCCGAACGCGGCGACGTCTCCGGCGCGGGGGTGAGTACCCTGCTCGTGCCGATCGTGCTCGCCGTCATCTTCGTGGTGGTCGGACTGGTGTACGCGCTGCTCGCCGCGCCGACCGACGAGGACCGGGCCGGGGCGGCGTACCTGGACGCGCGCCGGGAACCGGCCCCGGCCATCGTGCCGCCGCCGGCCGAGCCGGACCCGGTCGGCCTGCGGGCCCGCTCCACGCTCGGCCAGCCGGGCACCCCGTTCCCGCGCCGCCGCGCGGAGGACTAGGCCCCGGCTGTCGAGCCGCTGCCGGCCTGCTGCCGGACCGTCACCGCTCCCGCTGCGGTTGCCGTGACCGTGCCGGGACCGCTACCGCTGCCGGGCCGGAGGCTGCGACCGGTGCCCGGCCCGGGACCGCTGCTGCCGGTGCCGGGGCCGGCCCGGCACCGCTCAGGGGTGACCGGCGAGGACGTCGACCAGCCGCCGCACCGCCCCGGCCAGGTTCCACCGCTCCGCCAACTCCAGCAGGGCGTCCGGGTCGACCGGCGCGGCCGGCAGGTCGGTGACCAGCGACGGGAGCGGCACGTCCCGGGCCACCCGGACCACGGTCGGCGCGACGGCCAGGTAGTCCCGGGCCGCGTCGAGCTTGCCGCGCAGCCCCGGGGCGAACCCGGAGGCCGGGTCGTCGAGAGCGGCGAGGATGCCGGCGATGCTGCCGTACCGCTCGATCAGCCGGGCGGCGGTCTTCTCACCGACCCCGGGCACGCCCGGCAGCCCGTCGCTGGGGTCGCCCCGCAGCGCCGCGAAGTCGGCGTACCCGCTGGCCGGCACGCCGTACTTGGCGCGGACCACCGCGTCGTCGCAGTCGTCGAGCTTCGCCACGCCCTTGCCGACGTACAGCAGCCGCACCGGCCGGGTGTCGTCGACGACCTGGAACAGGTCCCGGTCACCGGAGACCACCTCGACCGGGGCCGGCTGGGTGGTGGCGAGCGTACCGAGCACGTCGTCGGCCTCGTAGCCGGTGGCCCCGACCGCCGGGATGCCGAACGCGGCCAGCAGGTCGAGGATCACCGGCACCTGGGGGCTGAGCGTGTCCGGCACCACCTCGCCGCCGTCGCCCTCCGGGGCGACCCGGTGCGCCTTGTACGACGGCAGCAGGTCAACCCGCCACTGCGGCCGCCAGTCGTGGTCGAACGCACACACCATCCGGTCCGGCCGGCGGGTCCGGACCAGCGTGCTGAGCATGTCCAGGAAACCGCGTACCGCGTTGACCGGACTGCCGTCGGGGGCCTTCGCGGCGGATTCCGGGACGCCGAAATACGCCCGGAAGTAGAGACTCGGGGCATCGATGAGCAGAAGGGGTCGCTGTGCCACGGGAACAGCCTGGCACAGCCGTGCCGACGACGGGAGGGCGGCACGCGCGGCGGCCGTCGCGTCCGGCTCCGATGTCCCGGACCCGGTACACCGCGACGGCCGCCGCGACGGTGTCGCCCGCGCCGCGCCGGCCGCCGTGACGATGGCACCCGTGACGGTGTCACCGGGGCCGTGCCGGCCGCCGCGACGGTGGCACCCGCGCCGCGCCGGCCGCTGTCGCGGTGACGGTCACCCGGCGGCCGGGTGGGCTCAGTGCGCCGCGCCGGCCACCGGTACCGGGTCGAGGGCGCCGAGCCGGGCCGGTCGGACCACCACCAGCAGCACGACCACCGCGCAGACCATGCCACCGGCCACCACCAGCGCCATCGCCACCGCACCGGTACCGAGCACGCCGACCAGCGGGGCGGCCACCGCACCCGTTCCGAACTGCACCGCACCCAGCAACGCCGACGCGGTGCCCGCCGCCTCGCCGTGCCGGGACAGGGCCAGCGCGGGCGCGTTCGGCATCGCCAGACCGGCGGCGGCGAGCACCACCCACAGCGCGGCCAGCAGCGCCGGCAGCCCACCGAGACCGGTGACCGCGAAGGCGAGCAGTACGGTCGCCGCCACCGTGCCGGCGACCAGCGAACTGACCAGGATCCGTTGCGGGGTGTACCGGCGCAGCAACCGGACGTTCAACTGGGTGGCGACGATCAGGCCGACCGCCCCCGCCCCGAACGCCAGCCCGAACTCCTGCTCGTCCAGGCCGTACTGCCCCTGCATGACGAACGACGATCCGGCCACGTACGCGAAGAGCGCGGCCATGGCGAGGCCGGCGACCAGGACCAGGCCGACGAAGGTGCGGTCCCGCAGCAGCGCGCCGTAGGTCCGCAGGGTGGCGACCGGTCCCGCGCTGCGTCGCAGCGCGACCGGAAGGGTCTCCGGCAGACCCAGCGCCGCGACGACGAGCAGTACGACGCCGAACACCGCGAGCACGACGAAGATCCCCCGCCAGTTCGTCCAGCCCAGCACCCCGCTACCCAGGGTCGGTGCGAGAATCGGCGCGACACCCATCACCAGGATCAGCCGGGAGAAGAGGGTGGCGAAGGCCGCCCCGCTGAACAGGTCCCGGACCACGGCCATGGCCACGACCGCCGCGGCGGCGGTGCCGAGCCCCTGGAGGACACGCAACGCGCCGAGCACCTCGATGTTCGGCGCCATCACGCACAGCACCGAGGCGAGCACGTGCAGGGCCACCCCGGCCAGCAGCGGCCGGCGACGGCCGAAGGCGTCGGAGAGTGGACCGATCACCAACTGCCCGAGGGCGAGACCGGCCAGGGTGCCGGTGAGGGTGAGCTGTACCTGCGCCGAGGTGATCCGCAGGTCGTCCACGATCGACGGGAGCGCGGGCAGGTACATGTCGATGGTCAACGGCCCGATCGCGATGAGCGAGCCGAGGACGAGCACGAGCCGGAGCCGCTGGCGGCCGTCCATCAGCTCGCCCGGTGAGGCCACCGGCGTCGGTGGCGGGACGGTGTGCGTCTTCATCCGGCACCGTCCCTCTGATCTTGTGGGGTCATATCTGCGACCAAATGCCCTCGGCCGCCCGGCATTCCCGTCGCGGGGTGGAGGTGCGCAGGCTCACATCGCGCACGCTACCGGTTGACCGGCGCTCCGGGCGCTGATCCCGGCGGTCATCCGGCCGCGCATTCGTACCGGAAGAGGGTCCGGCCCTGGGTGGGGGTCGGCTCGGTGATGTTGATGACGGCGGTCTCCGTGGTGGAGCCGACCCCGTTGAACGCCCACTTCAGGTGCAGGGTCACCGTGCGCTGCCCCCGACCGACCCGCTGGGTGAGCAGACCGCCCGGCTCCGCCCCGCCCCGCAGCCACTGGTAGGTGATGCTGCCGGCCCGGCCGTTCGTCTCCACCGTCGCCACCACGTCCACGGTGACGTCGCACCGGTCGCCGGGCGGCTCGGCCACGGCCACCCGGACCGAACGGATCTCCAGCGGACTCATCCGCTGCCAGACGTACAGCCCGACCGCGACCAGCAGGGCGAGCGTGAGCAGCGACGACAGGATCGACCCGAGCAGCCGCCACCGGCTGCGGCGGGGAGGGACCGGGACCGGCGTGGGCCGGTGCCAGGCCGGTGCCGTGGGCGGCGTGGCCGGCACCCCGGGGCCGAAACGCACCTCCCCGGCGGAAGCTGTCGGTCCGGCGTGTGCCGTCGGTCCCGCCTGCGCCGTCGGCCCGGCGGCGGTCGGCTCGTACCGGCCGGTGGGTGTCCCCGCCCCGGCCGGGGGACGGGTGGTCCCACCGGCCAGCCGGAGCGGAGCGGTGGGTTCCGGGCCGGTGGTCGGCGCGTACCGGCCGGTCGGTTCCGGGATGGTGGTCGGCACCCGGGTGGACCGGTACGGGTCGACCGGCGGGGACATGGACAGGGCGCTGGTCGGTGCCTCGTTCGGTAGGACCGTGGTCGGCTCCTCGGTCCCCGGCCGCTGGGGCGGGAACGACCCGAACGGAAGCGCCGTGGTGGCCGCCTCGTGGGTCGGTGGCGTGGCGGCAGCCGGTGGCGTGGCGGCGGCGAACGCCTCGGTCGGCACCGCCACCGTGGAGATCGACTCGATCGGGACCGTCGTGGTGGGCACCGCCCGGGTCGGGAACGCGTCGGAGAACGGCTCGGCGGTGCGCCCGCCGGTCGGGACGGCGCTGGTGGGGATCGCCTCGGTGGGGAGAGCGCCGACCGGGATGGCTTCGGTGGGCGGCGCACCGTACGTGGTCGGCTGCGCCGGTGCGGGGGCGGCCGGTGCGGCCTGGGGGTGCGGCGGCCAGGGGCCCACCCCGGCGGTGGCCGCCGTGGCGGCGGTGCCGGTGGACCGCTGGTGGGCGGCCACCGCGGCGGCCAACGTCCCGTGCGCGCCCGCCCCGACCCGGAACGGGCCCTCCCGCAGCTCCCAGACCGCCCGGGTCAGGTCGTCCACGCCCCGGTCGGCGCAGCGCAGCAGCAGGTCGGCCTCGGGTTCGGGACCGCACCACCGGGCCACCAGCCAGCGGACCAGTTCCGCCCACGCCCGCCGGTCCGTGGCCGGGTCGGTGGGCACCCCGTGCATCGCCGGCAGCAGCCCGGTCTCGGTGAGGGTCACCGCGCCGGTGCCGCTCACCGCGACGGTACGGCCGTGCACCGCGCCGTGCCCGAGCCCGGCGGTGTGCAGGGTGGCCAGGGTACGGGCGCTCTCCGCCGCGATCGTCGCCACCGCGCCCAGGTCCAGGCCGGTCTGCGCCACCTCCGCCAACTCGGAGAGCGTCGGGCCCGGAACCCGGCCGGCGACCAGCCACAACGCGCCGTTGTGCCGGATCGGTGCGGTGGTGTTCAGCAGGCCGCCGTGGCGCAGCCGGTCGACGGCGGTGGTCGCCGCCGCCAACCGGTCCGCCAACGCCGGATCGGTGGAGGCGACCCGCAGGACGAGCTGCTCCACGCCGTCCGGCGTCCGGGCCCGCCACCAGGTGCCGCAGACGCCGGTGTGCGCCTGCCCGGTGATGCGTACGCCGTCGGGGAGGCTCGGCTGGGTCATCGGGTTCGGCCTTTCCGGCTGGTGGGGACGCGGCCACCGGTGGTGGCCGGGCGGATGGTCATCGGCGGTCAGCCCGGGGTGCAGAAGTTCTGGAAGGAGACGTACACCGTGCTGCCGGTGTTGGTGTTGCCGGCGGCGTCGGTGGCGCTCACCTCGACCGGGATCCGCTGGGCCAGCCGGGTCGGCCCGAACGACCCCAGGGTGCCCCGGTAGACCCCGCCCTTGAGGTGCGTCATCGTCACCGTGGAGCTTCCACCGTTGAACGTGTACCGGAAGCTGACCCGCAGCGCGCCGGCCGCCGTCCGGTCGTCCTCCACCGTGGCGGTGATCGCGCTGGTCGTCGGGCCGTACGGGCAGCCGCCCGGCTCGATCAGGGTCGGGCTGGCGGTGACCCCGCCGACCTTGGGCGGGCTGACGTCCGGTGGCGGCGGTGGGGTGGTGCTCACCAGCGGGCTCGGCGTCGGCGTCGGGGTGCGGCTCGGGGTCGGGGTGGGCGTCGGCGGCCGGGTGGTGGTCGGGGCGACGACGACCGGCGCGGTGGTGGTCGGGGTGACGCTCGGCGGCGCGGCCGACGGGGTCGGGGTGGGCGTGACCGCGTCGGGCGTGGGGGTCGGCGGGCCGGTCGGGTCCTTCGGGTCGTCGACCGGGGCCGCCGGGCCGGTCGCGGTCGCGTCCGGGTCCACGGCCATCGCGATCGGCTCGTCCCGGGCGGCGTAGCTGTAGCCGACGCCGCCGGTCGCCAGTACCGCCGCCACACCCCCGGCGACCAGGGCCTTGCGCGCCCAGCCCCGGCCCACCGAGGCGGTCCCCACGCTGCCGATGGCGGTGCCGAGAGTGGTGGTGGCCGTGCCGAGGCTGGTGGTGGCGACCGAGGTGCCGCCGTCGCTGGGGTCGTGTGACGGGAAGAGCAGCGCCAGCAGGGCCGCCCGCTCGGCGAGCCGGCTGCGGCCCCGCTCCTCCCACTGCGGCCCGTACGCGGCGACCGCCACCGACTCCAGCCAGTCGAGGAACGTCGCGGCCGGCTGCGGACGTTCCTCCGGCCGCTTCGCCATGCCGTGGCGCAGCAGGTCGTGCACGGACGCGGGGGCCGGTTCGGTGGGTACCGGCGCGGACGCGTGCTGGTCACGCAGGTCCAGCAGGCCGGGGCCGGCGAACGGGGCGTGCCCGGTCAGGCACTCGTAGAAGACCGCGGTGGCGGCGTAGATGTCCGACGCCGGGGTGGCCGCCGCGCCCTGCCACTGTTCGGGGGCCATGTAGCGGGGGGTGCCGGTGACCGAGGCCCCGGCCTCGCGGCCGATCGGCATGGCGATGCCGAAGTCCGCCAGTTTGCTCTCCCCGGCGGCGGTGACCAGCACGTTCTCCGGCTTGTAGTCGCGGTGCACCACGCCCCGGCTGTGCGCGGCGTGCAACCCGAGCAGCGAGCCCTTGAGCACGTACAGCGCCGACTCTGGCTCGGTGGGGCCGTTGGCGCGCAGCATCTGGCGCAGCGACACCCCGTCCACCAGCTCCATCACGATGGCCGCGCCGTGCGGCGACTCCACGTACTCGTAGAGCCGGGCGACGTGCGGGTCGTCGATCGTGGCGAGGAGTTCGGCCTCGGCCCGGAACGCGGCCCGGAACGACGCGTCGTCGCCGACCTTGCCGACCAGGTACTTGATCGCGGTCCGGGTGCCGGTGGCGTCGTGGGCGGCGAGCACGACCCGGCCGGACGCGCCCGATCCGAGTTCGCGTAGGTGGGTGTAGCCGGCGACCTGCCAGTCGTGGACGTTCACCGTGCCGCCTCCAGGGAACCACCGCGTCCGGCCCGGACGGGCAGGGAACCACCGCGCCCGGTCGGGACGCGCCGGGGGCCGACGCCGCCCGCCGGCCCCGGTGGACACCGGAGCACGGGTGACGACGACGGCGACGAGCGTACGGGGCCCCGGACCGGCCGGGGTACAGCCGATCCGTCAGTGCGGGGCGGCGAGTCGGGCAGCAGCACGACGTCACAGGTAGCAGACGACGGCAAACGCGGGCCGGCGGCGGCTCACCGGGGCCGGCCCGGCGAGCCGGCGGGGATGCCCCGGGGCCGGTCCGGCCAGCCGGCCGGGATGCGCTCGAGGACCCCGCCGGCGAACACGTCCCGCAGGCCGAGCGGCTTCAGGTGCACGTACCCGATGTGGCAGTCGCAGATGGCGTTCGGGCAGCCCCGGGGGGCCAGCGCGGTCCGCCACGAGCCGTCGTAGAGGTTGCCGATCGGGGCGGCGACGAAGTGGCAGCGGCGGACCGTGCCGTCGCCGTCCACCGACACCGCGGTCTCCCCGGCGTGGCAGGGCCGGTCCAGCGACAGGTGCGGGCGGACGCTGTACCCGAACAGCGGGTCCACGGCCGTCCACGCCGCCTCCTGCTCGGCGTCGTACCGGTGCCCGTCGGCGGCGTTGACCCACAGGTACACCCCGTCGGGCAGGGCGGCGCGCAGCGCCCGCGCCTCGGCCAGGTGCGCGGGCAGGCCGACCACCCCGACCGAGAAGCGCACCCCCAGCTCACCCAGCCGTACGCAGCGGGCCAGGAACCGGTCCCGGCTCACCTGCCCCGGGTGGTACGTGGTCCACAGTGCCACCGTGTCCCGGTCGGCGTCGGCCAGCCAGTCGGGCCGGGCGGCCAGGTTGGTCTGGATCGCCACCCGCTCGACGTGCGGCAGGTGGGACAGCCGCACCATGGCCGCCCGGTACCAGCTCCGGGTCAGGCCCTCGCCCCACGGGGTGAACAGCACCGACAGCCGGACGTCGGTGGTGGCCTCCACCCAGCCGGTGAACCGGTCCAGGGCGGCCCGGTCGGCGCGCAGCAGCTCCGGCGGGTCGTGCCGCTTGGCGAACGGGCAGTACGGGCAGTCGTAGTTGCAGCTGGCCAGCGGGCCACGGTAGAGGATCGACAGGTTCACCGCGGCGCGTACTCCGTCATCGCCCGCCGGACCGGCGCGGACACCAGCCACGGTCCGACCTGGTCGGAGCGGGCCAGTCCGGCGGCGGTGAGCCGGGTGCCGTCGTCGGTGGCCCAACCGCGCCGGGCCAGTTCGGCCAGTTCGGGGAAGTCGTCGGTGTGCGCGCTGCCGAACCGTTTCCGGTACGCCACCGGATCGAGGCCGTCGACCCGCAGCAGGGACTGGATCAGCCAGCGTCGCCGCTGCTCGGCGGCGTCGAGGGCGATGCCCACCTCGGCGTGGTCGAAGTCGTCCGCCGGGCGGGCCAGGTAGTCGTCGAGCACCGCCCGGACCTCGGTGACGCTGACCGCGTAGTCGAACGAGTAGTGCAGCGACGTGGTGTAGGACCGGGCGCCGCAGCCCAGCCCCACCATGCCGTCGTCCTGGCAGCAGTAGTCCGGCCCGTCCGGGGTGGGCACGTCGGCCCGGCGGAACTGCCGCATCGACTCCTGCCGGTAGCCGGCCGCGTCGAGCACCGCCACCGCCTCGGTGTACCGGGCCAGCCGTTCGGCGTCCCAGTCGGCGCGGCTGTGCGCCCGCCGGCCCAGCCCGGTCAGCGGTCGCACGTACAGCGGGTACAGGTACAGCTCCTCGGGCCGCCAGCGCAGGGCGGCGTCCAGGCTGGCCCGCCACGACTCGGCGGTCTGCCCGTCGATGCCGTAGATCAGGTCGACGTTGAGCACCGGCGCGCCGGACGCCCGGATCGCGTCGAGGGCCCGTTCCACCTCGGTCCGCCGCTGCGGGCGGCCGGCGGCGCGGGCCTCGGCGTCCAGGAAGCTCTGCACCCCGATGCTGACCCGGGTGACCCCCCGTTCGGCCAGCACGGCCAGCCGGTCCGGGGTGGCGGTCGCCGGGGACGTCTCCACCGAGACCGGCAGCCCGGCCAGCGGCCCGCCGGCGGTCTCCTCGGCGATGTCGAACAGCTCGGTCAGCTCGCCCGCCTCCAGGTAGGTGGGGGTGCCGCCACCGAAGGCGGCCCGGACGAACCGGGCGTCACCGAGGGCGTCCCGGACCCGCCCGGCCTGCCGGCGCAGCTGGCCGAGGTAGGCCCGGACCTGCTCGGCGGGCGGGTTGGCCCGGGTGAACAGGTTGCAGAAGCCGCAGCGCATCTCGCAGAACGGCACGTGCAGGTAGAGGAAGAGCGCGTCGCGGGGCTGCCCGGCCCACACCTCCCGCAGCGCCGGTCGGGGCCGCAGCGGCCGGTACGCGGTCTTGTGCGGGTACGCGTAGAGGTAGCCCTGGTAGGGCGAGCCGTCGAGGGTCACGATGCTCCCGGGGGCAGGGTGAAGTGGGCGTACGGGACGGTCCAGACCACCTCGTGGCCGATCCGGTGGCCGGTGTGCCCGTCCTCGCCGTAGGCGGTGCCGTGATCCGAGCACATGATCACGAAGACCGGCCGGTCGCGGCGGGTGACCAGCGAGACGAGCCGGTCGACGCGCCCGTCGACGTACTCCAGGGCGGCGGCGTGGCTGGCCCGGCTGTCCTCGGCCGCGCCGGGCAGGTAGTGCCGGTTGGGTTGGTGCAGCGCGGCCACGTTGAGGAAGGTGAACAGCGGACGGTCGGCGGGCACCCGGTCGACGATCTCGGCCAGCCGGTCGAGCTGCGTGTCCAGGCAGTCGGGCGCGGTCACCCCGAAGCCGGCCTCCCAGTGCGCCTCGGCGAACCGGCCGGGCAGCACCGCGCCGAGCGGGCTGCGCCGGTTGAAGAAGCCCACCCCGCCCAGGCACACCGTGTGGTAGCCGACGTCGGCCAGCGCGGTGGGCAGGTCGGGGGCGTCGAACACCCAGGTGTCCGCCCCGGCGGACTCGCTGCCCGGGAAGCGGGCCGCGAACAGCCGCGGGTGCGGACCCGGGCCGGTGGGGGTGGGCAGGAACCCGGCGAAGAACGCGTGGTGCGCGGCGTAGGTGAAGCTCGCCGGGGTGTGCCGGCGTTCCCACCGGCCGCCGGGCAGCAGTCGGGCCAACGCCGGGGTGCGCCCGGTCCGGGCCAGTTCGTCGGCCACGTCCCAGCGCAGCGTGTCCACGGTGACCAGCAGCAGGTCGTGGGAGCCGATCAGCTCACGCACGTCGCCTCCCGCCGCGCCCCGGCACCGACCGGCCAGGGGCCGTTCGCCCCGGCACCGGCCGGCCCCGGCCCGTTCGCCCCGGCTGTCGGACGCCAGCCGGCGAGCAGGGCGCGTACCTGCTCGGCGTAGGTGTCCCGGCCGTCGGCGAGGACCCCGGGCAGCAGGTCGCCGAACGCGTTGACCTCGGCCACCGCGTGCCGCGCCCAACCGGCCAGGAACATCAGGTCCACCGCGACGTGCAGCGTATCCGGGAAGCAGGCCGCCACCTGCTCGCAGGTGGTCATGGCCGCGGCCCAGTGGGCCGGGCCGGCCGCCGCGCGCAGCGCCGCCAGGTCGCCCCGGGCGTTGCCGAGGTGCAGGTTGGTGATCGGCCCCCGCCCGGCCCGGACCACCGCGTGGGTGGGGCGACCGGCCACCACCACGACCCGCAGGTCCACCACCCGGTCGGCGAGCCCGGCCTTGGGCAGCCACCGTTCCACGTGCAGCCCCTCGGGGGCGAGCCGGTCGACGATCGCGGCCACGTCACCCTCGTCGGTGTAGCGCCGGACCCGCAGCGAGTTGAACAGCCGGCCGTCCTCGCGTTCCACCGGGGTGGTGGCGACGATCCGGGTGCCGTTGACCGCGAGGGCGAGCACCCCGGACGCCGACGAACCGTGCGCCGGCTTGACGAACACCCGCGTCCAGCCGGCCGCCCGCATCGCCGCCCGCAGCTCCGCGTACCCGGTGACCTCGGGCAGCGCCGGCGGCACCGGCACGCCGGCCGCGTCGAGCCGGGCGTGGCAGCGCCGCTTGTCGCACATGGTGACGATGTCGGCGGGCTGGTTGAGCAGGGTGGCCCCGCCCGAGGCGAGCCGGTCCAGGGCGCGGCGCAGCCCGGCGTGCCCGGCGGCCAGCCCGACGATCTCACCGTGCTCGGCCGGTGTGGCGGCCCCGCGCAGCAGCCGGTCGACCTCGGCGTCCTCGCCGGGGGAGTCGACCCGCACCAGGGTGTCCGCCGGTGGCGGGGCGGCCCCGGCGAGCAGGTCCCGCCAGGGCAGTACGGTCGGCGCGGCCAGCCCACCGGCCAGCGCCGCGTCGGTGAACAGCCGGACCCGACGGTTGCCGGGATTGCCGACCACGGTCAGCCGCACGTCGGTCATTCCCCCACGGCGGTGTACCGGTAGACCTCGCCGTCGTCGTCCTCGTCGTCCTCGTCCGGCTCCTGCGGGTCGGAGACGTCCACGGTCACCCCGTCGAGCCGGGCGACCAGCCGCTGGGCGGCCTCCTCGGAGAGGTAGTGGTGGTACAGGTCGAGCTGCCGCAGGTGGGTCAGCGGCTGCCCGGTGAGCAGAGCCTCGGCCCCGGCGTCGGTCATGGTGCCCTTGGACAGGTCGAGCACCTCCAGGCGGGGCACCACCGGCGCGGTCGCCACGGCGGCGGCGATCTCGTCGGCCAGCTCGGTGTTGCACAGCGCCAGGTGCCGCAGCGCGGGCAGCCGCTCCCCGGTCAGCACCGGCGCGAGGTCGGCCACGGTGGTGTCGCGGCCGTAGTCCTCCACGCCGAGCCACAGCTCCAGGTGGGTCAGGGCCGGCAGGTCGGACCCGGCCACCCCGCCGACCAGCGCGGCCGGCAGGCCGCCGGACTCGAACGCCAGCTCGCGCAGGGCCGGGTGGCGCACCGGGCGCATCCGCAGCCCCTGCGCGCCGCGGACCCGCAGCACCTCCAGCGCCGGGTACGCCTCGACCAGCTCGGTGATGTCGCCGTGGCGGATCCAGGAGATCTCGCACTCCTCGTACGTCATCTCGCCGAGGAACAGGGCCCGCAGCCCGGTGAGCCGGGGCGCGAGCGAGACCAGCAGGTCGAGCGGGGGCGGGGTGTCGTAGCAACTGCCCCACTGGCCGACGATCAGCGCCCGGATCGATCCGGGCGGCACCGTGGTCAGCAGCTTGTCCAGGATGCCGGCCAGTTCCTCCGGGGCGGAGTCGTAGTCCGGCGCCTCCACCCGCCAGGCCACCGCGGACGGGTCCGCCGGCAGCTCCGCCCCGGGGGCGAAGCGGACGACCGGCAGGCCGTCGAACGTCGTCACATGGCTGTTGATGGTCACGCCAACCTCCGGCTCGGGATCTACGGCGACGGCACCGTAACAGCCACGACCGACATGGCATCCCGAAGCCGGGGCCGGACCGGTGGCAGCCCCGGTGACCTGGTCACCGGCGGTGCCGACCGGATGACGCTCCGAACTTTTGTTCACCTATCGAAAAGTATGAGCGCGGTTGACGAAAGGTCTGGACACCTCAGCGGTAGCTCAGTAGTGTCGAGTTCATCGATATGTTTCGGCGAGATGAAACCGCAGCGTAGGTAGCTCGCTCTCGACCGGCGTACCGGGCGGCGCAACCCGCCCCGGCGGCCGGTCCGTACCGGGGAGGCACCCCCGGGCAACGAGCATCCCCGAGACCACGCTGCGGACGGACGACCACCCGTGTCAGTGCCGCCACGGACCGGGTCGATCCGACTCTCGGCACCCCGCCAGCTCCGCTGTCCCGTCCGACCCTGCGCGCGATCCGGCTCGCCGCAGGCCGTCACCCGCTGCCTTCCCATCGGACGGCCGTGGCCTCGACCGCCACGGCCGAAGGGCTCGTGCGGCCAGGAGGGGCCGCACGAGCCACGAGACCAGAGCTGGAACCCCACCGACCACGGCCCGCGACCCCGTACGACGACGGACGACAGCGTCCCACCACCCACGACACCGGCGCGGGGCGATCCACCCTGCCCGGATGTCCCCCGGCACCACGAAAGGGACCCTCCGTGAACGGACTTCGACCACCCGGCCGGCCCGCACCGGGCCGCCGGCCCCGATCCCAGGTGGCGGCGCTCGCCACCGTGGTCCTGTTACTGGTCACCGCCGGTCTCGTCGGCGCGCCGGCGAACGCCCGACCGGTCGACCAGGAACGGGCCGCGCCGGCAGGCTCCGGTACCGCGTCCGGCACCGCACCACGGCAACTCCAGGCCCAGGTGCTCACCTGGACCGCCGGCGACGACTTCCTCCGCTACCAGTCGGCACCCACCACGGCGGTGGCCGGCCCCACCACGATCGTGTTCGAGAACAGCGCCGCGACCGGCAACACCACCGGCATGCAGCACACCCTCACCTTCGACACCGGTGATCCGGCGTACAACAGCGACGTCGACCTGAACATCCTGGCCGACCCCACCGACAGCAACGGCGGACGCTGGACCGTCGACGTGGTGCTGTCCCCCGGGACGTACCGCTACTTCTGCGCGATCCCCGGACACGGCGCGATGACCGGCCTGCTCGTCGTCACCGACGGCGGATCGGACACCACCGCGCCGACCGCGTCGGCCGTGGTCTCCGGCGAACGGAACGACGACGGCGCGTACCTCGGCGCGGCCACGGTGACCCTCTCCGCCGAGGACAGCGGCTCCGGCGTGGACCGCGTCGAGTACGCCGTCGACGGCGGAGCCTGGGGCACCTACTCCGCCCCGGTGACGGTGAACTCACCCGGTCAGCACACGGTGAGTTACCGGGCCACCGACAAGGCGGGTAACACGTCGGCGGCGCAGTCGGTGTCGTTCACGGTGGTGGAGCCGCCCGCCCCGGACACCACCCCGCCGACGGCGACCGCCGCCGTCACCGGTCAGCGCGACGACGACGGCGCGTACCTGGGTGCCGCCACCGTCACCCTGTCGGCCACCGACACCGAGTCCGGGGTGGAGAAGGTCGAATACTCGCTGGACGGTGGTGCGTACGCGGTCTACTCGGCTCCGGTGACGGTGAACCAGCCGGGTCAGCACACGGTGAGTTACCGGGCCACGGACAAGGCGGGTAACACGTCGTCGGCGCAGTCGGTGTCGTTCACGGTGGTCGAGCCACCGGTGCAGGACACCACCCCGCCCACCGCCACCGCGGCCGTCACGGGCCAGCGGGACGACGGCGGGGCGTACCTGGGCAGCGCCACGGTCACCCTGTCGGCCACGGACACCGGGTCGGGCGTGGAGAACGTCGAGTACTCACTCGACGGTCAGCCGTACGCGACGTATTCGGCTCCGGTGGTGGTGAACCAGCCGGGTCAGCACACGGTGAGTTACCGGGCCACGGACAAGGCGGGTAACACGTCGGCGGCGCAGTCGGTGTCGTTCACGGTGGTGGAGCCGCCCGCGCCGGACACCACCCCGCCGACGGCGACCGCCAGCGTGACCGGTCAGCGCGACGGCGACGGCGCGTACCTCGGCGCTGCCACGGTCACCCTGTCCGCCACCGACACCGGGTCCGGCGTGGAGAAGGTCGAGTACTCGCTCGACGGTGGAGCCTGGAGCACCTACTCCGCCCCGCTGACCGTGAACGCACCGGGTCAGCACACCGTGGGCTACCGGGCCACCGACCGGGCGGGCAACACGTCGGCGGTGCAGTCGGTGTCGTTCACCGTCGTCGAGCCACCCGTCCAGGACACCACCCCGCCGACGGCGACCGCCGCGGTGACCGGTCAGCGCGACGACGACGGCGCGTACCTGGGCAGCGCCACGGTCACCCTGTCCGCCACCGACGCCGGGTCCGGGGTGGACCGGATCGAGTACTCGCTGGACGGTGGGCCGTACGCGGTCTACTCGGCTCCGGTGACGGTGAACCAGCCCGGCCGCCACACGGTGAGCTATCGGGCCACGGACAAGGCGGGTAACACGTCGGCGGCGCAGTCGGTGTCGTTCACGGTGGTGGAGCCGCCCGCGCCGGACACCACCCCGCCCACCGCCACCGCCGCCGTGGCCGGCCAGCAGGACGACGACGGCGCGTACCTGGGCAGCGCCACGGTCACCCTGTCCGCCACCGACGCCGGGTCCGGGGTCGACCGGATCGAGTACGCGCTCGACGGCCAGTCCTACGCCCGATACACGATGCCGGTCACCGTCAACCAACCCGGCCGGCACACGCTCAGCTACCGGGCGACCGACAAGGCCGGCAACACCTCCGGTACCGCCTCGGTGACCTTCACCGTGGTGGCGAGCGGACCCGGACCGGCCTGCCCGGCACCCGACACCCGACCGACCGTGTGGCTGGGGACCGTGGACAGCGGCGTACCCAACCGTCCGGTCGACGGCACCTGCACCGTCAACGACCTCATCGAGGACGAGCGGACCTGGCCCAACCACGGCCAGTTCGTCGCGCACGTCAGCGCCGTCACCACCCACCTGCACCACCTCGGCGTCATCACCCACCAGGAGCACGGGCGGCTGATGAACGCCGCCGGCCGCTCCGGCGTCGGCAAGGGCGCCCGCAACTGAACCGAAGGGAAGAACCAGTCATGGCAAGACACCGGATAGACCGGCGTGCGCTGCTGCGCGGGCTCGCCGGCTCCACGGTCGCGGTCAGCGCGGCCAGCCTCACCGGCCTGGTACCGGCCGCCGCCGACACCGGGTCACCGGCCGGCACGCCGGAGTCGGCGGGGCACCTGATCCCGCGCGGACACCTGGGCATCCAGCTCTACAGCGTCCGCGACAAGGTCACCCAGCTCGGGTTCGCGGCGGTCTTCGAGGAACTGTCCCGGATCGGCTACCGCGAGGTGGAGTTCGCCGGCTACACCCAGGGCGGCGTCGGGGCGATCACCCCGGAGCAGATCCGCCGCCTGCTCGACGACAACGGACTCAAGGCGGCCGGCAGCCACCGGGGACTCACCGACTTCCGGACCAACCTGGAGTGGGAACTCGACGTCGCGCAGACCCTGGGCCTGCCCGCCGTCGGCACCGCACAGGCCCCCACCGGCGACCGGACCATCGCCGGCTACCAGGCCGCCGCCGCGGAGTTCAACGCCTGGGGCGAGGCCGCCGCCGCCCGGGGGATCAAGCTCTACCAGCACAACCACACCATCGAGTTCAGCTTCGCCGTGGACCGGCCGGACGTGCGGCTGTACGACCTGTTCCTGGAGCTGACCGACCCCCGGTACGTGTTCCTGGAGATGGACATCCTCTGGGCGTACGGCGGGGCCCGCAAGTACCCGGGGTTCCGGCCGGTCGACTACGTCAACGCCCATCCGCACCGGTACCCGCTGTTCCACGTCAAGGACGGCGTCCCACTGCCCGACCCGCAGCAGGGCAACTCCTACCTGGACGTGGAGTTCGGGGCCGGGGTCATCCCGTTCGCCGAGTTCTTCGGTGAGCTGCGCGGCGGCGGCCGGTTCGGGTACCTGTGGGAGCAGGACAGCGGCCCGGCCGCGCAACCCGCGCCGCCCGGCTCGCTGGGGGCCGCCGAGCGCAGCTACCAGCGTCTGGTCGACCTGCGGGGCACCCGGTGACCGCCGGCGGCGACCCGGCCGGTGGGCCGGCCGGCCAGCTGACCACCCCGGTCACCTCCCCGGTGTCCGGCCCGGCGGTCCGGCCCGAGCCGGCCGGCGCCAGCCGCCGCCGGCTGACGGTGGTGGCGGCGATCGTCCTGGCGACCGTGGTGGGGGCGGGCGGCATCGCCGTCGCCCGGGGCGTCGACCCCTTCTCCGCCACCCAACCCGAGGGCTGCGCCCGACCGGACCGCAGCATCCAGCTCTACGCGGTGGAGTTGCCCCGCGACGGCAACCAGATCCGGCTCGGCTACGGCCTCACCCCGCAGACGGCCTCCTACCCGGGGCCGACGATGGAGATGACCGAGGGGGAGTGCGTAGCGATCACCCTGCACAACCAGGTGCCGGTGGCGACCCTGGAACAGTTGCGCACCAACCCGGCCCACCCGATCGGGGTGTCGCTGCACGTGCACGGCGTCAAGTACACCCAGTCGTCGGACGGGACGGTGGAGAGCGCCTCGTACGTGGCCCCGGGGGAGTCCCGGACGTACACCTGGTTCGCCCAGAAGCGCGACCAGCGCACCGGCACGCCGGGCACCGCCGGCTACTGGTGGTACCACGACCACGTGGTGGGTGGCCCGCACGGCACCCAGGGTCTCGGCGCGGGACTCTTCGGCGGGCTGGTCGTCCGGCGGCCGGGCGACCCGAAGCCGGACCGCACGTACGTGAGCGTCTTCGGGGACCGGCAGAGCATCAACCTGCGGCGGGGCGCGGCCACCGACACCTGCGACCGGGACAACCCGCAGCCCGGCCCGACCTGCCTGGTGGCCCGCAAGGGGGAGAAGGTCGAGTTCATCGTCGTCGGCATCGGCAACGACATGCACACCTTCCACCTGCACGGACACTCCTGGGCCGACACCCGCACCGGGCTGGTCGCCAACGGGCAGCCGTTCGCCGACCAGGTGCCGATCATCGACAACAAGACCCTCGGGCCGGGTGACTCGTTCGGCTTCCAGGTGATCGCCGGCGACTCGGTCGGGCCGGGGCACTGGATGCTGCACTGCCACATGCAGTTCCACTCCGACGCCGGCATGTCGACGATGCTGCACGTCCTCGACGAGAACGGCCGGATGCCGCCGCACGGCGGCCACCACCAGCCCGCCGCCGGCCCGTCGACCGGCGCGGTGCAGCAGCCGGCCACCGGCGGCGGCGCGGTGCAGCAGCCGGCTCCCGCCGGCGGCGCCCACCAGCACAACTGACCCCGGTACCTCCCGCACCATCGCGCACCACCCCACCAGGTCCGCCTCAACCTGAAAAGGAGTCGAGATGGCTCATCGACGCCATTTCCGCAGCTCCCCGTGGCTCGGACGGCTTTCCGCCGACCCACCGAACCCACCCACCGACCCGCGCCGCCCCGGCCTGCCCCGCCGGATCACCGCCCTCGCCGCCAGCGCGGCGCTCACGCTCGGCCTGCTGACCCTGCCCGCCCACGCCGCCGCGCCCGCGAAACCGGCACCGGCCGCCGCGGCGGTGAAGGTGCTGGTCTTCCACGGCCCGGTCGACCGGCAGGACGACCCGGTCGCCCGAGCCGCCGCCACGATCAGGGAACTCGGCTCGGCCAACGGCTTCTCCGTCGACACGTCGGCCGACCCGCAGGTGTTCACCGGCGGCAACCTGGCCCGCTACCGGGGCGTGGTGTTCCTGTCCGCCGACGGGGTGACTCTCGACGACGCCCAGGAGGCCGCCTTCCAGGCGTACGTGAAGGGCGGCGGCGGGTTCGTCGGCGTCCACGACGCGGCCCGCGCCCAGCCCGGCTCGTCCTGGTTCACCGGCCTGATCGGCACCCGCCCGGCCGCCAGCCTGCCCAACTCGGAGAAGGCGGTGGCCGCCACGGCGAGCGCCGAGAACCCGCCGAACGAGACCGCCGCGAAGGCCGTCGACCGGTCCACCAGCACCAAGTGGCTGACCTTCACCTCCACGGGGTGGCTGGCCGCCCGGCTGGAGAAGCCGGTCGCGGTGAAGCAGTACGCGCTGACCTCCGCCAACGACTTCCCCGGCCGCGACCCGAAGAACTGGACCCTCCAGGGCTCCACCGACGGCGCGTCCTGGACCGACCTGGACACCCGCACCGGGGAGACCTTCCCGCAGCGGTTCCAGACCCGGCAGTTCACCGTCGACAACACCACCGCGTACCAGCACTACCGGCTGAACATCACGGCCAACGCCGGCGAGAAGGACCTCCAGCTCGCCGAGCTGTGGCTGATCGGCCCGGACGCCGGACCCGCGCCGGACGCCACCGTGCAGCGCGCCACGGTCGACCTCACCGACCGTCAGCACCCGGCCAACGACGGGTTGCCGCTCACCGTCACCCGCTCCGACCAGTGGATCAACTGGGACCCGAGCCCGGTCGGCCGGGTACACACCCTCGCCCAGGTCGAGGAGGGCACCTACGACGCCGGGCTCAGCGGCAACGGCGCGTTCCACCCGGTCTCCTGGTGTCAGGACTACGACGGCGGCCGGTCCTTCTACACCGGGATGGGCCGTACCGAGGCGAGCTGGACCGACGACCGGCAGTTCCAGAGCCACCTGGTCGGCGGTATCCGGTGGGCCGCCGGCCTGGTCCGGGGCGACTGCCAGGCGACCGTCGCGGCGAACTACCGCATCGAGCGGCTGACCACCACCAACCAGGCGGGACAGCTCGACCAGATCGGTGAGCCGCACGGCCTCACCATCGCCGCCGACGGCACCGTCTTCTACATCGGCAAGGCCGCCTGCCCGAGCGGCCCGGTCGTGAGCTGGGACGACCCGAAGGTCGGCCTGGGCTGCGGCACCATCCACCAGTGGAAGCCGGACACCCGGCAGGTCAAGCTGCTCACCACCCTGCCGGTGATGGGCAACCGGGGCAGCGGCAACGAACTGGTCAAGAATGAGGAGGGCCTGGTCGGCATCACCCTCGACCCGACGTTCGCCGAGAACGGCTGGCTGTACGTCTACTGGATGCCGCACGAGTCGATCGACCGGGTCAAGCGGATCGGCAAGCGGACCGTCTCGCGCTTCACCTACGACGCGGCGAAGCAGTCGATCGACCAGGCGACCCGCAAGGACCTGCTGGCCTGGGACACCCAGATCCACAGTTGCTGCCACGCCGGCGGTGGGATGACCTTCGACGAGAGCGGCAACCTGTACGTCGGCACCGGCGACAGCAACTCCTCCGGCGGCTCCAACGGCTACTCCGGCAACAACTGGACCCAGGACTTCCAGGGCGTGTCGTTCCAGGACGCCCGCCGTACCTCGGGCAACACCAACGACCTCAACGGCAAGATCCTGCGGATCCACCCGGAGCCCGACGGGACGTACACCGTCCCCGCGGGCAACCTGTTCACCGGCCGGGAGTCCGGCGGCGGCAAGACCCGTCCGGAGATCTACGTGATGGGGGTCCGCAACATCTCCCGGATCGCCTGGGATCCGGTGAACGACTGGCTGACCGCCGCCTGGGTCGGCCCGGACGCGGGCGCGCCGAGCCCGGAGCTGGGACCGGCCAAGTACGAGACGGCCACCATCATCACCTCGGCCGGAAACCAGGGCTGGCCGTACTGCATGGGTGACCGGCAGCCGTACCGGGACCGCAGCAACACCGACGCCACCGTGCTCACCGGCTGGTACGACTGCGACAACCTGAAGAACACCTCGCCGCACAATACCGGCCTGGTCGACATCCCGCCGGCCCGGGACAACATGATCTGGTACTCGCCGCAGGGTGGCGGCCCGGTCTACCCGGAGCGTGCCGACGGCAGCGGTCTGCCGACGTACCAGCTCGGCGAGGAGACGTTCACCCGGCCGTGGCTCAAGGGCGGCGGGCAGGCCGTGATGAACGGCCCGACGTACCAGCGCGAGACGGTCGACACCGACAGCGGGGTGGCCTGGCCGGCGTACTGGGACGACAAGTGGTTCATCGGGGACCAGTCCAACGCGAACAACCGGGTCGCGGTGACCGTCGACCCGGCGGCCGTCCCGACGCAGGGCCGGCCCGCGTTCGCCGAGGACCTGCGCAGCATCATCCGCTCCGGCAGCGGCGGCACCCAGCTCCAGTCCTGGATGGACGCCAAGTTCGGCCCGGACGGCGCTTTGTACCTGCTCGACTACGCCGGCGGGTTCTTCAGCCTGCACGCCAACCAGAAGCTGATCCGGGTCGCCTACACCGGCGGTCCGGCCACGCCCAGGCCGCAGGACGCCGGGGTGCGGGCGGTCGCGGCGGGCCAGCCGAAGACGATCGCGTTCTCCAGCGCCCGGGTCGGCGGGGTGGCCTGGGAGTGGGACTTCGGTGACGGCAGCGCGCCGTCCCGCGAGGCCGACCCCACCCACACGTACGTCGACTTCGGCACCTACCAGGCGAAACTGACGGTGACCTACGCCGACGGGGAGAAGGCCACCGCCACCCTCGAGGTCGTGGTCGGTTGTACCGCCTCCGACGACCGGCGGACGGTGTGGCTGCTGGACGCCGACACGGGCGTGGCGAACGCCCCGGTCGGTGGCGGGTGCACGGTCAACGACGTGATCGACGACGAGCGGACCTGGGCCAACCACGGCCAGTTCGTCAGCCACGTGAACGACGTGGTCAACGCGCTGCGCGCCGACGGGGTGCTGGACAACCGGGCGGCGGCCACCCTGAACCGGGCGGCGGCCCAGTCGCCGATCGGCAAGGTCGGCGGATACCAGCCGATCTTCGACGGTACGGCGGCGTCGCTGGCGGACTGGCGGCAGGCGCCGACCGGGTCGTTCGCGCTGCGGACCGACGGCTCGCTGCGCAGCTCCGGCGGGCTCGGCCTGCTCTGGTACGCCGGGCAGGAGTTCGGTGACTTCTCGCTGAAGGTGCGGTTCCGGGACGTGTCCGCCGAGGGGGCCAACGGCAACAGCGGGGTGTTCGTCCGGTTCCCCGACCCGCGTACCCCGCTCGACCAGCGCCCCGAGGGAAGCTGCGGGACGCAGGGTTCGGCCCGTACCTCCCCGGCCTGGGTGGCGATCTACTGCGGCCACGAGATCCAGATCTACGACGGCACCGGTGGCGAACCCCAGAAGACCGGCTCGGTCTACAACTTCGACCCGGTCGGGCTGGAGCAGGCCCGCCCGACCCCGAAGGGGGAGTGGAACGACTACGAGGTCCGGGTGGTCGGCCAGCGCTACACGATCATCCGCAACGGCGTGGTGATCAACGAGTTCGACAACACGCCGGGGAAGACGTCGTCGCGTCCCAGTGACCCGCCGACCGACCTGCGTCAGTTCCTCAGCGGCTTCGTCGGGTTGCAGAACCACGGCACCAGCGACCTGGTCGACTTCCGGGACGTCCGGGTCCGCGAGCTGTGACCTGATCCGACGGGGTCGGGCCCCGGGACGACGGCTGAGCCGTCGTCCCGGGGCCTCGCGGTCACGTCAGCGGCTCAGCAGGTAGCTGTACGCGAAACCGCTGGGGTGGCAGACGTTGAGGTTGTTGCTGGACTGGCTGTAGCTGAACCCGGCCGGCACCGAGCAGGCCCACAGCCCGACGACCGGTACCCGGATCCGGTAGGAGTACGCGAAGGAGCTGGGGTTGCAGACGTTGAGGTCGTTGGTCACCCGGTCGTAGGTGAAGCCGGCCGGCACCGAGCAGACGGTGATGCTGTCCGCCGGGGCCCGCAGCCGGTACGTGTACGCCCAGCCGCCGGGGTTGCACCGGTTCAGGTCGTTGGTCACCCGGTCGTACGTGTAGCCCGCCGGTACCGAGCAGGCCCAGGTGTTGTCCAGGTTCTCGGTCACGGCCCAGGAGAACGAGGTGCTGCCGGTCCGGCTGGCGGCGTCCCGGGCGGTGACCGTCACGGTGTAGGTGCTGGCCGTGGTCGGGGTGCCGGAGATCAGACCGGTCGAGGAGTTGATGGACAGCCCGGCGGGCAGCCCGGCCGCCGACCAGGTGTACGGGGCGGTGCCGCCGGACGCCGACATCTGGAGGCTGGTCGCCACGTTCCGCCGTGAGGTCTGGTTCCCGGGGTTGTTCACCTGCACGGTGTCCGGCGTGCCGCCGTTGACGAACAGCAGCCGGTTGGGGGAGCCGCTCCCCGGGTTCGTGATCTTGTTAGGGGTGGCGTTGGTGTACATGGTGCTGGCCACCTGGGCGGGGGTCAGCCCCGGGTTGTCGTTGAGGATCAGGGCTGCGGCACCGGCCACGTGCGGGGCCGCCATGGACGTTCCGCTGATCGTGTTGGCGGCGGTGTCGCCGCTGCTCCACGCGGACGTGATGCCCACGCCGGGGGCGAAGATGTCGGTGCAGGTGCCGTAGTTGGAGAACGAGGCGCGGTTGTCGGCGCTGTCCGAGGCGTTGACCGTGATCGCCTCGGCGACCCGGGCGGGGGTGAAGTTGCAGGCGTCGGAGCTGCTGTTGCCGGAGGCGATGGCGTACACCACGCCGTCGGCGATGGACCGGCGGACCGCGTTCTCGACGGTGGCGTCGCTGCCCGACCCGCCGAGGCTCATGTTCGCCACGGCCGGTCCGGAGACGTGGTGGCCGGTGACCCAGTCGACGCCGGCGGCGACCGCGGCGAAGGACCCGGAGCCGGCGCAGTCGAGCACCTTCACCGCGACCAGGCGGACGCCCTTGGCGACCCCGTAGGACGCGCCGCCGACGGTGCCGGCCACGTGCGTGCCGTGCCCGTTGCAGTCGGTGTTGTTGCCGTCCACGGTGTTGGTGCCCCACACCGCCCGGCCGCCGAAGTCGCTGTGCGTGGTGCGGATGCCGGTGTCGATGATGTACGCGGTCACTGAGGGCGCGGTACTGGGGTAGGTGTAGCTGCTGTCCAGCGGCAGGTTGCGCTGGTCGATCCGGTTCAGACCCCAGGACGGCGGGCTGGGTTGGGTGCCGGTGGCCCGGACGGTGGCGTTCTGCGCCACGTACGCCACTCCCGGCTCGGCGGCGAGCCGGCGGGCGGCCTGCTCGCTGAGCCGGGCGGCGAAGCCGCGCAGGGCGTGCCGGTAGGTGTGTTCGACCTTCGCCCGGTACCGGGCGGCCAGGTTCCTGGTCCGGGTCTGCGCGTCGTCGGCGGTGACCTCGGTGTCGGCGTAGACGACCAGGTAGCTGCCGGGGATGGCGTCGGGATGGTGGGCGTTGCGGATCTCCCCTTCGGCGTACGCCGGGGTGACGACGGTGGCGGTCACGGCCAGCGTCGCCGTCGCTACGGCGGCGACCGCCGCGAGCCAGCGGCCCGGGCGTGGACGAGCCTTGCGCATCGGAGTTCTCCCTCGTGGGGGCGGGTGCCGGCCGCCGGGGTGGCCGGGCGGGCCGGGGGACGGTGCGCCTTGCGCGTCGCCGAGCGGGAACGGTGCGCGAGCGCAGCTGCGACGCTAGGTACTACATAGACGTAAAGCAATGCTTGAAAGGTCGCGGTCTGTCGTCGACAATCGATCACTTGTGGGTCTTGGGGGGCTGATCGCCCCGCCGTCGTGGCCGATATTGATAAGTGCGGCCGACGTCGATACCTTCTCCGGTATGGCCCTCCCCACCGAACCGATCGGCAGCCTGCCCCGTACCCCCGAACTCCTCGCCGGCCTCGCCGACCACGCCGCCGGACGGCTGGACCGGGCCGGCCTCGACGCCCTCCAGGACCAGGCCGTCCGGGACACCATCGCCCGGCTGGAAGCCCTCGGCTCGCCCGTGGTCACCGACGGCGAGCAGCGCAAAGCCAGCTTCGCCACGTACCCGCTCGACGGCCTCGACCAGCTCGCGCCGGACGGCGCGGTCATCCCGTTCGCCGACGGGCACACCCGGCAGCTGCCCCGGCTGACCGGCGGACCGTTCCGGTACGCCCAGCGTGCCGCGGACCATCTCCGGGCGGCGCAGCGGCACGCCACCGTACCGGTCAAGCAGGCGGTGATCGCGCCGTCCGCGCTGAGCCTGCTCTACCCCGCCGACGGCATCCCCGGCTACGACCGGGACGCCTTCCTCGACGACCTGGTCGACGAGGCCGAGGCGGACATCCGGGCCGCCCTCGACGCCGGCGCGCACGTGGTGCAGCTCGACTTCACCGAGGGCCGCCTGGCGGTGAAACTCGACCCGTCCAAGGGGCTGCTGGAGTCGTTCGTGGCGCTCAACAACCGGGTCCTGGACCGGTTCGACCCGGCCGAGCGGGCCCGGATCGGCGTGCACACCTGCCCCGGCGGCGACCAGGACTCCACGCACAGCGCCGACGTCGACTACGCCGAGCTGCTGCCCAGCCTGTTCGCGCTGCACGCCGGAGTGTTCTACCTGCAACTCGCCAGCGAGCCCGACCCGGACCGGGTGCTGCGCACGGTCGCCGCGCACGCCCGCCCCGAGCAGCGGATCTTCGTCGGCGTGACCGACCCGATCGACCCGGTGGTGGAGACCCCGGAACAGGTCCGCGACCGGGTGCTGCGGGCCGCCGAACACCTCCCGCCGGAACGGCTCGGCACCTGCGACGACTGCGGTTTCGCGCCGTTCGGTGACGACCTGTCCACCTCCCGGGAGACCGCCTGGGCCAAGGTGCGGGCCCGCGTCGAGGGCACCGCGCTGGCCGCCGAACGTCTGGGGGTGTGACCGACCCGCCGATAGCGGGGCGGACGCGCGGCCGGTGACCGACCGCCGGTAGCGGGGCGGACGGGTGACCCTGCCGGACGTCCGCCCCGACGGCTCGTATCCTTTCCGTCGACACCACCCGCACGGAAAGGAGTCGGCGTGAGCAACGGGGCCGAGACGCGCGAGTTCCAGGCCGAGGCACGTCAGCTGCTCCAGCTGATGGTCCACTCGATCTATTCCAACAAGGACGTCTTCCTGCGGGAACTCGTCTCGAACGCGTCCGACGCGCTGGATAAGCTCCGGCTGGAG
The DNA here is from genome assembly GCF_028993575.1 of Micromonospora cathayae. Lineage (NCBI taxonomy): Bacteria > Bacillati > Actinomycetota > Actinomycetes > Micromonosporales > Micromonosporaceae > Micromonospora > Micromonospora cathayae. Next base: position 4,228,946 of record NZ_CP118615.1, read on the forward strand.
TCGATGGTCGACAAGGATCTCGACGTCGACACCTCCGACCTGCACGTCGAGATCGAGGTCGACCGGGAGAACCGCACCCTCACCGTCCGGGACAACGGCATCGGCATGTCCCGCGACGACGTGGTCGCCCTGATCGGCACGATCGCCAAGTCCGGTACCGCCGAGCTGCTGCGCAAGCTGAAGGAGTCCCAGGACGCCAACGCCTCCCAGGAACTCATCGGCCAGTTCGGCGTCGGGTTCTACGCCACGTTCATGGTCGCCGACCGGGTGGAGCTGCTGACCCGGCGGGCCGGGCAGACCGGCGGCACCCGGTGGGAGTCCACCGGCGAGGGCACGTACACCGTCGAGGCGGTCGACGACGCCCCGCAGGGCACCTCGGTCACCGTGCACCTCAAGCCGGAGGACAGCGAGGACAACCTCTTCGACTACACCGCCGAGTGGAAGATCCGGGAGATCGTCAAGCGGTACTCGGACTTCATCGCCTGGCCGATCCGGATGACGGTGCAGCGGCCCGGCGAGGAGGAGGGCACGACCACCACCGAGGTGCAGACCCTCAACTCGATGAAGGCCCTCTGGGCCCGCCCCCGCAACGAGGTCGACGAGGCCGAGTACAAGGAGTTCTACAAGCACCTCAGCCACGACTGGGTGGACCCGCTGGAGATCATCCACATGCGGGGCGAGGGCACCTTCGAGTACGAGGCCCTGCTGTTCGTGCCCAGCCACGCCCCGTACGACCTGTTCATGCGGGAGGGCAAGCGCGGGGTCCAGCTGTACGTCAAGCGCGTCTTCATCATGGACGACTGCGAGGCGCTCATGCCGGACTACCTGCGCTTCGTCAAGGGTGTGGTGGACGCGCACGACCTGTCGCTGAACATCTCCCGGGAGATCCTCCAGCAGGACCGGCAGATCCGGGTGGTGCGCCGCCGCCTGGTCAAGAAGGTGCTCGCCACCGTCCGGACCATGCAGACCGAGCAGCCCGAGCGGTACCGCACGTTCTGGACCGAGTTCGGCCGGGCCGTCAAGGAAGGACTCATCGACGACACCGAGAACCGGGACACCCTGCTCGAGATCACCTCGCTCGCCTCGACCCACCACGAGACCGAGCTGACCACCCTCGCCGGGTACGTCGAGCGGATGAAGGACGGCCAGTCCGACATCTACTACCTGACCGGCGAGTCCCGGGCGATGATCGAGAACTCGCCGCACATGGAGGCGTTCCGCGCCAAGGGGTACGAGGTGCTGATCCTCACCGACCCGGTGGACGAGGTGTGGGTGGAACGCGTCGGCGAGTTCGACGGCCGGCCGCTGCGCTCGATCGCCAAGGGCCAGGTCGACCTGGACACCGAGGAGGAACGCAAGAGCGCCGAACCGGAGCGGGAGCAGCAGCGCAAGGACTTCGCCCCGCTGCTGACCTGGCTCGGTGAGCAGTTGACGGACGAGGTGCGGGAGGTGCGGCTGTCCAGCCGGTTGACCACCTCGCCGGCCTGCATCGTGGGTGACGCGCACGACCTGACCCCCACCCTGGAGAAGATGTACCGGGCGATGGGGCAGGATCTCCCGCCGGTCAAGCGGATCCTCGAACTGAACCCGACGCACCCGCTGGTCACCGGCCTGCGCAAGGCCCACGAGCAGGGCACCGACACCGAGGCGCTGACCGAGACCGCCGAGCTGCTGCACGGCATGGCGCTGCTCGCCGAGGGCGGGGAACTGGCCGACCCGGCCCGGTTCACCCGGATCCTCGCCGACCGGCTCGCCCGGGCGCTCTGACCGGCCCGTCCGGGTGGGACCGCCCCGGTCCCACCCGGACCCGCCAGGTCAGCGGGGCGTGATCATGGCGGAGTAGTCGGCGACGGTCAGCGGGCCGGTGGACAGGGAACCGTCGGCCCGGGGCACCCCGAGCCGTTCCCCGGCCTGCACGAAGATGACCCGGTCCACGTCGGGTCGGCTGGTCAGCGTGCAGACGATCTGCCCGAAGGCGAGCACCTCGTCGTTGCGCCCGGTGCCGGCCAACCGCTCGCCCACCTCCACGGTGGCCTCCCCACCCGCCACCCGGACGCCGGTGACCACGTTCACCCCGGTCAGGGTGCTGGTCAGTCCCGCGCCGCGTTCCGCGCCGACCGGGCCGTCCAACAGCAGCCGGATCTGCTCGCGCGGCGTCTGCGGGATGCGGACCCGCCGGTCCACCAGGACCAGCCTGTCGTCGCGGACGTAGCACAACTGCTCGACCAGCGCGCCGGTCTCGGTCACCGCCGGGGCGGGGGAGCTGAGCGCCGGAAACGGACCCTGGGGCGGGGTAACCGTCCGGGGTTCGCGTTCCCCGGTGACCCCGCACCCGGCCAGCGCCAGCAGCCCGACCAGCACGAGCAGCCCGGCCGCCGTGCCGACTGCCCTGCCGCCAGCCATGCCGGCCGCCGTCCGCCGCCGGGCCGGAGGGCCGGTCAGCACCGGGGCTCCCGCAGCTCGACCCGGAACCGGGCGCCACCGCCGGGCCGGTCGTCCACCAGCGCCCGCCCGCCGTGGGCGGCGGCGTGCTGCGCCACCAGCGCCAACCCGAGTCCGGTGCCGTCGCTGCCGCCCCGGGCGTTGGCCCCCCGGCCCCGGACGAACCGGTCGAAGATCACGGTCCGGTCCTGCGGGTCGACGCCCGGCCCGTCGTCGTCCACCTCCACCCGGTACGTGCCGTCGCCGGCGCTGAGCCGTACCGCGCAGGGGCCGCCGCCGTAGCGGACCGCGTTGTCCAGCAGGTTGCCCAGGAGCTGCTCGACCCGCCGCCGGTCGACCAGCCAGGTGCCGGGGCCGGTGGCGGTGACCAGGTTCTCCGGTAGGCCCCGCCCCCGGCACACCTGCCGGGCCAGGTCGGCGACGGCCACCGGGGTCCGCTCGGCCGGCTGGTCGCTGCGGGCCAGTTCGAGCAGGTCGTTGACGAGCGCCTGGAACCGGGCGATCTCGTCGGTGATCAGGTCCGTCGCGGTACGGGTCCGGTCGTCGAGGTGCTCCCGCCGCCGGTCCAGCACACTCGCCGCGGCGGCCAGGGTCTGCAACGGCGACCGCAGCTCGTGGCTGACGTCGGCGGCGAACCGGCGGTCCCGCTCCAACCGCCGGGACAACTGGTCGACCATGCTGTTGAACGAGGTGGTCAGCCGGGCCAGGTCCGGCTCGGTGGCCGGGTCCAACCGGGCGGTCAGGTCACCGGCGGTGATCTCCTCGGCGGCGTCGCTGACCGACCGCAGCGGTCGCAGCACGTACCGGGTGACGTGCCAGCCGATCGCCGCGCCGGCCGCGGCGGTGGTGACCGCGACGGCGGTGAGCACCAGGGCCACCGTCCGCAGCGTGTCCTCCAGTTCCTGGAGGTAGTCCACCTCGTAGAACGCGGTGGTGGCCGAGAGCGGCACCCCGACCACCACGGCCGGTTGCCCGTCGACCCGGATCCGCTGCACCGCCGGGGTGCCGTCGGCCACCAGGTCCTGCAAACGGGCGGGAATGCCGGTGGTGACACCGGCGTCCACGTTGCGGGCGTACCAGATGCCGTCGCGGCGCAGCACCGCCCGGCGGTTGCCGCCGGTGTCCAGGGACCGCAGCACCTCGATGACGTCGGGCCGGTCACCGGTCAGCCCGGACTGCACGATGGCGGCGTCGAAGTAGGCCGCCCGGACCGCGGTGCGTTCCCGTTCGGCCAGCAGCGAACTGCGGGTCAACTGGTACGACGCGAGCGCGATCGAGGTGGACAGCGCCAACGCGCCGGCGGCGAAGCCGGCGCTGACCCGGGTACGCAGACCGGCCCGTCGCATCGTCAACGCTGCATCTTGTAGCCGAGCCCGCGCACGGTGACCAGGTGCCGGGGCGCGGCGGTGTCCGGCTCGATCTTCTGCCGCAGCCGGCCCACGTGCACGTCGACCAGCCGCTCGTCACCCACCGTGTAGCCCCAGACCCGTTCCAGCAGCTGCTGCCGGGACAGCACCCGCCCCGGATGTTGGGCCAGCTCGCAGAGCAGCCGGAACTCGGTACGGGTCACCGCGACCGGCGTACCCCCGAGCCGCACCTCACCCCCGTCGGGCCGGATCTCCAGGTCCCCGAAGACCAGCGTCGTCACCGTCGCCGGGTCGGTGCTGGCGGCGCGGGCGCGGCGCTTGAGGGCGCGCAGCCGGGCGGTCAGCTCCTTGATGGCGACCGGTTTGACCAGGTAGTCGTCGGCGCCGGCCTCCAACGCGGCGACGATGTCGTGCGTGTCGTCCCGGGCGCTGACCACGACGATGGGGACGTCGTCGCTGCGGCGGATCTCCCGGATGCACTCGAAGCCGTCGACACCGGGCAGCATCAGGTCCACCAGCACGGTGTCGGCCGGGTCGTCGCGCTGGGTGCGCAGCCCCTCCTCGGCGGTGGCGGCGCCCCGGGCCGCGTACCCCTCGTCCTCCAGCGCGAGCACCAGGGACAGCCGGATCCGGTCGTCGTCCTCGATCACCAGCACTCCCGTCATCCCGCCATCATTGCGCGCCGGACCCGTTCGGCCGCAACCGCCCACCGGCCGCCCCGGCGGCGCGCTGGCTTTGTCACTGATCCGTCACATGTTCGGGGAGAACCCGCCACACCCCTGCGGAAGGCTGGACGCCGGCTGACCCGCGACGACGATCGGGAGGTGCGGCGATGGACGGGAGTGGACGTGGCGACGGCGGTGAGCCGGTGACGGAGTTGGCCGAGATCGTCGTCACCGAACCCCTCGACCTGACCGGGGTACGGGAACTGGGCACGGTCATCGACAGCATCCTGGCGCTGGGCCCGGCCCGGCTGGTGATCGACGTCTCGGCGTGTCCGCACGTCGACGCGGCGGGCATCGGGCTGCTGCTCGACACCCATCGGCGGATGTGGCGGATCGGTGGTCGGCTCGCGCTGCGGAACCCGACCCCCCGGATCCGGCGGCTGCTCCAGGTCGCCCGGGTCGACCAGGTCTTCCACGTGCTCGACGCGCCGTCGTCCCCCGCGCCCGCCGACCCCGTATCGTCCGGCCCCGCGGCCCCGCCGACCGCGCCGCCCGGCCCGGCGTCCGCCGGCCCCGCGCCCGCCGCCCCGGTGACCGCCGGCCCTCCCGCCGGCCCGGCGCTCGCTGGTTCCGGTGGTCCGGCGCTCGGCGGGTCCGGCGGCCGGGCCGGCGACGTTCCGCGCGCGGTGGCGGCGACCCGGGCCGCACGGGGCCGGGCCCGGGTCGTCGTCCCCGTCCACGCGCGGTGAGGCCGCCCACGACGTCGGGCCGCCGGCACCGCGGCCCGACCCCCCAACCGGCGGGTCCGGCATGACCGTGGTACCCGGACTGCGCGCCGACACGGTCAACCTGATCTGCGACCACTGCGGGGACGCCGTGGAGGGGATCCCGGCCGTCCTGCCCGAGCCCGACGTGGTGTGGACCGTGATCGGCGAGCACGGCTGGGACGGCTCGCCCTTCGCGGTCGGACCGCACCGCTGTCCCGGCTGCATCGTGGCCACCCTGGTCACGCCGCCCGCCCCGGACGTCGACCCGGGTTCGCCCCCGCGTCCCGACCCGGACGGCTGGCGGGTGGACGTCGAGGAGATCGCGGGGGTACGCGTGCTCACCCCCGCCGGCGACATCGACGTGCTGGTCGCCGACGTGCTGCGGGAGGCGTTGACCACGGCGGTCACCGCCGACCGGGACGTGGTGCTGGACCTGTCCCGGGTCGGGATGATCGACTCCACCGGGCTGGGTCTGCTGGTCCGCGCCCACCGCGACGCCCGGCAGCGGAACCGTACGTTCTGCCTGGTGGCACCGTCCCGGTTCGTGCTCACCGTGCTCCACACGATGCGCCTGGACTCGGTCTTCCTGGTCTTCGACCACCGGACGCAGGCGCTGACCTGCCTGGCCGCCGAAACCACCCCGCGCGGGTGAGGCCGGGCGCCCTCCGCTAGAAAGGGGCGAGAGGCGGGGTGACACCCCGGCGTCGGCGGAGGAGGCACCGGTGGAGATCACCGCGCGGGAGGCGCTCGCCTGGCGGATGGCGGGCCTGCTGCTCCGCCCCGGGGACGGCCCCCGCCCCGGTGACGTCGCCGGGGTGGTCGAGTGGTTCGGCGCGATGCAGGCCCAGGACGTCGCCAGCGGCCTCTGGTCGCTGGGTGTACGGCTGCCCGGCGCGACGGCCGACGACGTGCGGGAGGCGCTGGAGCGGCGCGAGGCGCTGCGGACCTGGCCGATGCGCGGCACGGTGCACCTGGTGCCGTCGCGGGACGCGCACTGGATGCTGGCGACGCTGGGGGAGCGGGCGCTGGCCGGGGCGGCCCGCCGCCGGGCGGTGCTCGGTCTGGAGGAGGCGACCGCCGACCGGGCGGTGGACGTGCTCGGCGCGGCGCTGGCCGGGGGCGGCCGGTTCACCCGGGACCAGTGCCGGCAGGCGCTCACCGCGGCCGGCGTCGACTGCACCGGCCAGCGCCTGTACCACCTGCTCTGGTACGCCAGCCAGCGCGGCGTGCTGTGCATCGCCCCGCACGTCGGCACCGAGCAGACGTTCGTGCTGCTGGACGAGTGGGTGCCCGACCCGCACCGGCCCGACCGGGAGGAGGCCCTGGGCATCATCGCGCTGCGGTACTTCCGTAGCCACGGCCCCACCACCCGGCAGGACTTCGCCGGTTGGACCGGGCTGACCGCCGCCGACGCCCGCCGGGGCATCGCGGTGGCCGGCGACGCGCTCGGCACGGTACGCGTCGACGGGGTGGACATGATCGTGTCGACGGCTCGTCGGGAGGCCGGGCCGCTGCCGCCGGTCGACGACTGGTGGACCCTGCCCGGCTTCGACGAGTACCTGCTCGGCTTCAAGGACCGTGCGCTGATGGTCGACCCGGCGCACCTGTCGGCGATCATCCCCGGCGGGAACGGGGTGTTCCAGGCGACGGTGGTGCGGGGCGGGCGGGTGGTCGGCACCTGGAAGCGCACCGTCGGACGGAAGCAGACCACGGTCCGGGTCACCCCGCTGGTGGCTCTCGGGGCCGCCGAGCGGTCGCGGACCGAGCAGGCGTTCGGACCGTACGGGGCGTTCGTCGGGCAGCCGCTGCGCGTCGACTGGGCGTGACGTGGCATTCGCTCCGAAAGGGACAGAAGCCGGTAATCGGCTACAGCTTTGTTGTCCGTCAATAGCTTGGTGATGTTACGGGCGACGGCTCAGTCTCTTGAAATGCCTGGTAGAAGTGCAATAGGGGTGGCCGTGCCCGAAGATCTGGGATTCATCCGTTCAGCTATTCCCATCGAAGTCATGATCGGTGTACGGTCAGTGGCGTGTCCGCAACCACATTCACGTACAGTAATCTAAGCCCTGGCGGTTCCGTCGGCGTCCGCAGGTCCGTTCGCAACCGGATCCGGTGCTGAGAGCCGTAGGAAAAGGGTTTCCAGTCCTTCCTGGTAGCTGAGCTACCCCGCCGGTCGGCGCATTCCCCGCATCCGTCGACCGGGTCACCGCGCGTTGTCACCATCCGTCAGGGGCGGCTCGGCACCGGCCGCCACGTCGACATCGACGTCGGCGCTTTCCCCTGGGCGAACGATGGATGTTTCCTGCGCGTTTCCCGCAGATGTGGCCGACGATGCGGCAGCGTGCCTTGGGCTGCTGTCGACATCAATTGTCTGAACTGTTTCCAGGACCTATGAACAGGCAGTTTCATGACGCGTACCCTGTTACTGTTCGACGGTCTCGGTGGGCGGGTCGACACCCTGCTGCCCATGCTCGGCGAGCTGTACCGCAGGCCCGACAATCACCTCTACTTCCACCAGGTCTGCACCGTTCTGGACGCCGTGACGGCGTACGTCGGCGACGAGGCCCGCACCGTACTGCCACCCGGTGGGCTCGCGTTGCGGACCTGGCTGGAATCTCCGCTGGCACCGGAGACCCTGACCAACTCCGTCGTCGCCGGTGTCTGCGTACACGTGCTCCAGGTCTGTCACCTGCAACCCACCCGCGACCTGGTGGGTGACCAGGTGGTCGCGGCGCTGGGCCACAGCATCGGCCTGCAGGCGGCACTCGTCGCCGGCCTACGGCTGCGCCGGATGGACCGGTTCCTCGAGGTGGCGGCGGCTGCCCTGCGGCTGGTCGCGCTCAGCCTCGTCCGGGGCCACCAGGCGACCGACGGCACCACCGTCGGGCCCGAGCAGGCCGGCCGGTACCTGGCGCGGGACCGCCGGGGCGCGCCACCCGGGCCGATGGCCACCGTGACCGGCCTGCACCGGGACGACCTGACCGCCCTGCTGCGCCGCCACCAGGACACCGGCGGCCGGTCGCTGTCACTGTCGCTGGTCAACGCGCCCACCGCCCAGGTGCTCAGCGGCACCCCCGCCGAACTGCTCGACTTCTACTTCGCCCACCAGGACCACTTCGCCCGGTCCGGGGTGGACTGGGCGTTCCTGCCGAACACCATCCCCTTCCACAGCGACCACCTGCTCCCGGCCGTCCGGCGGGTACGGCAGGACCTCGGGTTCGTCGGTCCGCTGCCCGGACCGGAGCAGCTCGTCCTGCCGGTGTACGCCACCGACACCCCCCGCAACCTGCAACACGCCACCGACCTGACCGACGAGTACCTGCACCAGGTACTCGTCCGGCCGGTCGAGTGGGAACGCGCCACCGCGTACGCGATCCGGGACGCCCGGGTGCAGCGGGTCGTGGACTGCGGACCGGGACCGGGCGCCCGCCGGTACGTCCGCGAGTGCCTGACCACCGGCGCGCGCAACCTGCGCTTCGAACCGGTCCACCGGTCGGCGCGACGTCGAGAGGAGAACACCTGATGCACTGCCTACTCTTCCCCGGCCAGGGTGTGCAGCGCCGCGGCATGGGCGCGGAGCTGTTCGCCCGGTACCCGGAGCAGACCGCCCTCGCCGACGCGGTCCTCGGCTACTCGATCGAGGAACTGTGCGTCCGCGACCCGCACCGCCGCCTGCGCGACACCCGGTACGCCCAACCGGCGGTCTTCTTCGTCAACGCGCTGCTCGGGGCGGACCGGCTGGCCGAGTTCCCGGACCGCTACCGGTACCTGGCCGGGCACAGCCTGGGCGAGTACAACGCCCTGCACGCCGCCGGGGTGCTGGACCTGGCCGACGCGCTGCGACTGGTGCGCCGCCGGGCCGAACTGATGGCCGAGGTGACCGGCGGCGGCATGTCCGCGGTGCAGGGGGTGCCGGAGGCGTTCGTCCGGCGGGCGATCACCGAGACCGGCCTGGGCCGGGTGTACGTCGCCAACCTCAACGCCGACACCCAGACCACCATCGCCGGTGACCGTACCGAGGTCGCCGTCGCCGGCAAGGCCATCGCCGTCCTGCCCGGGGCCCGGGTGGTGCCGATCAACGTCAGCGGCCCGTTCCACACCCCGCTGATGGCCCCCGCCGAGCGGGAGTTCCGCGCCGTGCTCGCCGACCAGACGTTCGCCCCGGCCGGCACGCCGGTGGTCTCCAGCGTCACCGGGGAGCTGTTCGACGTCGACCGGGCGGCGGACCTGCTGGCCCGGCAACTGTCCGCGCCCGTCGAGTGGGTCCGCGCCGTCGGCACCCTGCGGGCCGCCGGCGTCACCGGCTTCGACGAGGTCAACGGGCAGACCCTGAGCGCCCTCGTGAACCGCATCGCACAGAGGTGAGGAACCCCATGAACACGGACATCGCCGTCGTCGGTCTCTCGGTGGAGGTTCCCGGCGCCCGGGACCTGGACGCCTTCTGGCAGATCGTCGCCTCCGGCACCAGCCTGACCCGGCCCTTCCCGACCGACCGCCGCAGCAAGCTCGCCGAGTACATCCGCTACCTGCGCGCGGTCAGCGTCGACCCGGTGGAGGACACCGACCTGGAGTACCACAACGGGTCCTTCCTGGACACCGTGGACACCTTTGACTACGCCGCCTTCGGGATGAACCCGCGCCAGGCCACCCTGACCGACCCGCACCACCGGATGGTGCTGCGGGCGATGTTCCTGGCCTTCGAGGACGCCGGCTACTCCCGGGACCGGCTGCGGGGGAGCCGTACCGGGGTGTTCGTCGGGTTCGCGGTCAACCCCGGCTCCACGTACCTGGACTACATCTCCCGAATCGATCCGAGCGTCGGCCAGCAGGCCCTCACCGGCAACATCCCGACCATGCTGGCGAACCGGCTGTCGCACTTCCTGGACCTGCGCGGGCCGAGCCTGGTCGTCGACACCGCCTGCTCGGCGACCCTGGTCGCGGTGCACCAGGCCAAGAACGCGCTGCTGGCCGGGGACTGCGAGATGGCGGTGGTCGGCGGGGCCCGGATCGTGTTCGCGCCGGTGAAGCACCCGCACAGCAACATCGGCATCGAGTCGTCCGACGGGGTCACCCGCACCTTCGACGAGGCCGCCGACGGCACCGGCTTCGGCGAGGGCTCCGGCGCGGTCGTGCTCAAGCGGCTGGACCGGGCGCAGGCCGACGGCGACCAGATCTACGCCGTCATCAAGGGCAGCGCGGTCAACCACGACGGCAACACCGAGGGCATCACCAACCCGGACTCCGACTCGCAGGCCGAACTGCTCCGTACCGCCTGGCGCAACGCCGGGGTGGACCCGCGCAGCATCGGCTACCTGGAGGCGCACGGCACCGCCACCCGGGTCGGCGACCCGATCGAGCACGAGGGCATGAAGCGGGCCTTCGCCACGTACACCGCCGACCGGGGGTTCTGCGCGGTCGGCACGGTCAAGGCCAACGTCGGGCACCTCTTCGAGGGCTCCGGGGTGATCGGGCTGATCAAGGCGATCGCCGTGCTGCGGCAGCGGGCCATCCCGCCGCAGGCCAACTTCCACACCCCCAACCCCAGCCTCGACTTCGCCTCCGGTCCGCTGTACGTGTCGACCAGCCTGCGGCCCTGGGAGTCGCCGGACGGCCCGCGCCGGGCCGGGGTGAGCGCGTTCGGCCTGGGCGGCACCAACGCCCACGTGGTGCTCCAGGAGTACGTCGAGCCGGCGGCCGACCGGCCCGCCGACGACGGTGGCCCGCACCTGTTCACGCTCAGCGCCGCCACCATCCGGTCGCTGACCGCGCTGGCCGACCGGTACGTGCGGTTCCTCGACGAACCCGCCGGCCGGGACCTGCCCATCGCCGACATCTGCCACACCAGCCGGATCTCCCGCAGCTCGCACCGGCACCGGCTCGCCCTGGTCGTCACCGACCACGACGACCTGCGGCACCAGCTCGTCGACGCGCTGGCCGACCGGCTGCCGGCGCTGCCGGACACCCCGCTCGCCGACCACGCCCGGGAGTACCTGCGCGGTGCCCCCGTCGACTGGCGGGCGTTGGCCGGCCCGGTCCCGCCCCGGGTGGTCCGGCTGCCCGGGTACGTCTTCGACGAGAGCCTGGCCTGGGTGGAGTTCCCCGACACCTGGCGGGACCAGCTCTCCCTCGGTGCCGCCGAGGAGCGCCACCCGGTGACCCACGACGTGGAGTTCCAGCCCGCCCCGGCCCCCGCCGAGCTGGCCGCCACCGCGACCGTGCTGGCCCTGGTCGACCCGGACACCGACGCGGAGGCCCTGCTCACCGCCGCCGGCCCGGGTGACCTACGGGTGCTGCGGCTGGGCGCGCCGGTCGAACCGGACGGTCCGGTGTTCACCGCCGGTGACCCGGCCGGGTACGAGCGGATCGCCCGGCTGGTCGCCGACGGCGGCGTCACCCACCTGGTGCACGCGCTGGCCTTCGAGGCGGAACCGGCCACCGACATCCACGAGATCGACCGCCGCGTCGACAAGAACCTGCACAGCCTGTTCCGGCTCTCCCAGGCGCTGATGGCGGCCGGCGTCAAGGTCGACCTGACCGTGCTGACCCGCACCGCGGTCCCCGCCGCCGAGGGCGACCACCCGGCGGTCACCGAGAACGCCGCCCTGGTCGGCTTCGGCAAGGTGATCGGCCGGGAGTACCCGTACATCCGGGTCCGGCACCTGGACGTGGACCCGACGGTGCCACCGGCGGCGGTCCGCGCGGAACTGCTCTCCGGCGAGTACGGCCTGTTCCTGCTGCGCGGTGGGCAGCGGCTGCGGGAGGTGTTCGTGGAGGTCCCGGAGGTCGCCGCCGACGGGCCGCAGACCTACCTGAAGCCCGGCGGCACCTACCTGGTCACCGGTGGTACCGGCGCGCTCGGCCTGGCGGTGGCCCGGTTCTTCGCCGAACGCGAACCGAAGATCAACCTGGTGCTGCTGAGCCGTTCCGGTCTGCCGGCCCGGGACGAGTGGGACGACCTGCTCGCCACCTCCGCCGACAGCGCGGTGGCCGGTCGGGTGCGGGCGGTCCGCGAGATCGAGGAGCTGGGCGCGACGGTGCAGGTCACCCCGGCCGACGCCGGTGACCCGGCGGCGCTGACCGCCGCGGTGACCGCGATCCAACGCGACCACGGCCGGATCGACGGCATCGTGCACGCCGCCGGCCTCCCCGGTGGCAGCACCCTGATGTTCCGGCAGCTCGACGACTTCGACGCGGTGGTACGGGTGAAGCTGCACGCGGCGTTCCTGCTCGACCAGCTCACCCGGGCCGACCGGCCCGACTTCGTCGTGCACTTCTCCTCGGTGGCGTCGGTCTTCCCGGCCCCCGGCCAGGCCGACTACGCGGCCGGCAACTACTACCTGGACGCGGTCGCCCGCGCCCAGGCCGGTCGGGACACCCACGTGGTCGCCCTGGACTGGGTGGCCTGGAAGGAGATCGGCATGGCCGTCGACCACGGCACCGCCGGCGACACCATGTTCAAGGCGCTGCCGACCCGTACCGGTCTGGAGGTGATGGACGCGGCGCTGCGGTCGCGGCGGTCCCGGCTGTTCGGCGGTGAACTGCACTACCGGGGTGAGCTGATCCACCTGCTGCGCTCGTACGACGTGCCGCTGTCGGCCGACATCGAGACCAAGGTGGAACGGGAGATGCGGGCGCTGGACGAGCGGCTGCGCAGGGCGTCGGAGAAGATCCGGGCCAACGTGGCGGCCGTCGACGTGGAGCTGGTCGGCCGGGCCGACGGCGGGTACACCGAGGTCGAACAGTCGGTGGGCCGGTGCCTGGCGCTCGCCTTCGGTTTCCCCGAACTCGACGTCGAGGCCGACTTCTTCGACCTCGGCGGCGACTCCATCATGGCCGCCTCGGTGGCCAGCACCATCGCGGTCTGCCACGACGTGCAGTACGACGTCGCGGACCTGCTCGCCGACCGGACCATCGCCGAGATCGCGTACCACATCGAGGACCTCGTCGAGTTCGCCGACCGCGAGTCGTGAGCCCCCGATGACGGACATGACCAGCGGGCCGGCGGTACGGCGCATCGTCGGCTTCGCGCTGCCGCTCACCGCGGCCAACCTGCTCCAGCAGGGCTACCTGCTGGTCGACAGCATCGTCGTCGGCCGGTACGTCGGGGTGGAGGGGCTGGCCGTGGTGGGTGCCACCGGCCCGCTGTTCTACCTGCTGAACGCGATGTTCATCGGGCTGGGCACCGCGTTCACCATCCGGCTGGCGCACCTGCGCGGCGCCGGACAGCATGAGGACCGGCGGGCCGTCGTCCGCGCGCTGGCCCTCACCACGGTGGTCTGGTCGGTCGGCTGTGTCGCCCTGGCGACCGTGCTGGCCGGCCCGGCCCTGGCGCTGATGGGCATCCACGGCGACCTGGCGGCCGACGCGCAACGGTTCTTCGCGATGCTCTCCCTCGGCTTCCCGGGCATCTTCGGCTCCGCGGCGGTCAGCGCCTACTTCCGGGGCCTCGGCGACTCCCGGGCGGCCATGTGGGTGCAGGGCTTCGGCAGCGTGGTCAACGTGGTGCTGGTCTGGATCCTGGTGGCGGTGCTCGACGCCGGGGTTTCCGGGGCGGCGCTGGCCACCGCGGCGGCGAGCACCCTGGCGCTGGTCGTCGGGCTCGCCCACGCGGCCCGCGTCCACCCGGTCACCGGCGGCCGGTCCACCCCGGCCGTCCGCCGGGAACTGACCGACGCGGTACGCCTCGGACTGCCGCTGGCCAGCCAGCACATCATCCTCGCGGTGGGCATCATGGCGCTGGTCTGGGTGATCCAGCGCTACGGCGAGACGGTGATGGCGGCGTTCACGGTGGTGTCCCGGATCGAACTGTTCACCGGCATGCTGTTCCTGGACCTCTCCGGCGCGGTGACCGCGTTCGTGGCGCAGAACCTCGGCCACGGCGACCGGTCGCGGGCCCGGTACGGGCTGGTCCGCACCCTCGGCCTGACCGTCGGGTTGTCCGTCCTGGTCGGGGCGGCGGTGATGCTGGCCCGGTCACCGATCGCCGCGCTGTTCACCGAGGACCCGGCCGCCCGCGCGCTCACCGAGCGGTACATCCTGATCATCTACCCGTTCCTGGCGCTGTACACGGTGATGGTGGTGGTGCACGGCTACCTCAACGGCGCGCGCCGGACCACCGCCCCGCTGATCTGCACGGTCATCGCGTTCGTGCTGGTGCAGATCCCGGTCGCCTACCTGTTCCACGGCCCGTTCGGCATCGACGCCGTGATGTGGGCCCAGGTGGCCGGCTGGTCGGCCGGACTGGCGTACTCCCTGTTCTGTCTGCGGGACGTGTTGTTCTCCCGCCCCGCGCCGGCACTCGCCCCGGCGCGCTGACCGTGCTCCCGAGAGGCGACCACGCATGATCACCGAGAGCAGTGCCGAGTTCGAGTTCCACGGTGGCCGGGCCCGCAGCGCCCCCCTCGCGTGGGGACAGCAGGGCACCTGGGACGTCATCCGGCACTGGTACCCGGAGACCAAGCCGTTCTTCGTGCTCACCCGCTGGCTGCCGGTGCCGCTGCTGCTCGAACTGGGTGACGTGCTGGAGGAGTTGGCCGAGCTGATGCGCCGGCACGAGGCGCTGCGCACCCTGTACCACGCCAGCGAGCGCGGCGAGGTCACCCAGGAGGTGCTGCCCGGCGGGGTGGTCACCGTGGACCTGTACGACCGCCCCGCCGACGACCCGGTGAGCTTCACCGACATCGTCACCACCTGCGTCGAACGGGGCACCGCCACCGGGTTCGACCACGAGCGGGAGGTGCCGATCCGGTTCGCCGTCGCGCTGCACGAGGGCATCCCGGTGCTGGTGGTGTTCGCGGTGTCCCACCTGTCGGCGGACTACCTCAGCGCCGACCTGCTCGCGGCGGAACTCAACGCCCTGCTGCGGGCCCGGGTGGACCGGGTCCCCGCCCCGCCGGCCCGGCCCGCCGCGCAGCCGGTGGACCTGGCCACCTTCGAACGGTCCCCGCAGGGCCAACTGCTCAACGTGGAGGCGATGCGCCACCTGCGGCAGCACCTCGACCGGATCACCCCCGGCCTGCTGCCGGCGCGGGCCACCCCGGTGACACCCCGGTTCCACCGGGGCGAACTGGAGTCCGACGCCATGCCGGTGGCGTTGCGGGCGGCGGCCCGCCGGCACCGCACCACCACGTCGGTCCTGCTGCTGGCGGTCAGTATGGCGCTGCTGGGCCGGTTCTGCCCCGGGCCGGTCCTGCCGCTGGACATCATGCAGAGCAACCGGTCCACGCCGGAGCTGTTCCACACCGTGTCCAGCCTGAACCAGGCCGTCCGGACCGCCGTGGACCTGCCCGCCGTGACCTTCGCCGACCTGGTGGAGCGGGCGGCGCGGGTGATGGCGCAGGCCCGCGCGTACGCCCGGTACGACGGTCGGGCCGCCCAGCAGGTGATCGCCACGGCGGCCCGGTCGAGGGGCACCGACTTCGAACCGGGCTGCCAGTTCAACGACATGTGGTCCACGCTGCCCCGGCCGGCGGGCCGACCGGTCACGGACCCGGCGGAACTGGACCGGCTCGCCGCCGCGACGACGTTCGGCTGGCCGCAGACGGCCGACGCCGAGGGGATGGTGGTCTTCCTGGACGTCCGGGGCACGGCGGAACGGCTCCAGTTGTCGCTGATGGCCGACACCGCGCTGCTGCCGCCCGACGACATCCGGGCGGTGCTGTTCGCCTTCGAGCGGGTCGCCATCGCCCTGGCGACCGGGGAGGTCACCCTCGCCGGGATGCACGCGATCCTCGACGGGTGCCGCACCGACCCTGCCGGACCGGGGGACCCGGCCCGCGCCGTCAGCGGGTCACCGACGACCCGCTGAATCCGGCAGGTGGCCGGCGTCGTCCGCTGACCTGGGCCCGGGTGGTCGTCGCCGGCTTCACCCGGTCAGTGCGACGAGCGGATCGACCGGGTGAAGGAAGCCCAGCTTCCGGAGATGAAGGTGAGGGCCGGACCAGCCGGGTCCTTGCTGTCGCGTACGGCGACGATGTCAGGGAGGTTGGTCGCGACCTCGACGCAGTCACCCCCGTTGCTGCCGCTGCGGGTGCTCTTGCGCCACTTGGCATCGCTGAGATCAACCACGGTGGACCTCCACATGGATCTTGCTGATCAGGTGCCTTGATTGTGTCTCATCGAGTGCCAGCTCATCGAGGCTCGTCCATGCCTTTTCATGGGCTGCGTACTCTTCCGGCCGGTCCAGGTAGAGGGCCCCCGTCCACGACTCGCAGTAGACCACCGATGGCTCCGGAGTGGTCCGCTTGTCGAGAGGGAAGTCGAGGATGACGAAGGTGCCCGCCTCCACACCCCGATGGAGGCCGGCTGGCAACGGGAGCACCCGCACGGAAACGTTGGGTAGCTCCCCGACATCCAGCAGGTGGCGAAGCTGATCAACCATGATGGCCGCGCTGCCTACCGTGCGGAGCAACGCTGCCTCGGCCAAGATCACTTCGAGCTTGGGCGGCGGCGGCAGCCTGCGGCGGAGAAGGGTCTGCCGTTGCAGGCGCACCTCGACCAGCCGCTCCCGCTCTCCCTCCGTCACCTCCTGCCGGTGCTGGTAGACCGCGAAGGCGTACGCGCGCGAGGTAGGAGTGCCACCAGCCGCTGGCCTTGGTCTGGGCGGCGAGGTTGGTCAGGGCGTCGGAGAGTTCGCGGGTGGCCCCGTACAACTCGCAGATGAAGCGGACGTCGACCGGGCGGACCGGACCGAGGCCGCTCTCGATGCGCCACATCTTCTGCCGGCTGCACCGCAGGGCTTCGGCCGCGGCGTCCAGGGTGATCTGGGCTTCGATGCGCAGGTCCTTGAGGGCGCGCCCGAGTTGTCGTCGGGGGACGGTGGATCCGGGGTCCTCGGCCATGGGGTTCCTCTCGTGTCGATTTTGTTACATCGCGCCGCCACTGGTGGAACGTGGAATCGTCGCCCGGACAGGAGAGGAGGAACGGGCAGTCATGGCGTCGCGGTCGCTGCTTCGGACCTTACTGGAAAGTGCTCGGAGTCGCTATTTCCGTGCAATTCCCATGAGGTGTTACAAAGACTCGGCGCGGTTAGTACAAAAAGCTCGGTGTGGCGGGCGGCTCGGGCCGTCGGGTGCCGGTCCAGCTCGGTACGGACGTCCTCGACCGGGCGGTCCAGCGGCTCGGCACCCCGGGCGTCCGCCGACTCCCGTACCTCGGGGGTGACCTGGCGGGCGGCCAGGCGCTGCGCCGAACCGGTCGGATCACAAGGGGTGACCCGCCGGCCGGCACCTCAGCCTGGCGTGCGCGAGCAGCATCATGTTGACGATGCCCTGAGCAGAATTGCTCGCTTCCCGGTCTGTGCTGCCGGCAGGCTGGCGCAATGGGCGCGGGTTTCAGCGGTGAGGTGGCGACGTACTACGCGAGGCACCGACGCGGTTACCCGCCCGAGGTGCTCGATGCCCTCGTCGGAGCGTTCGGCCTCGGCCCCGGAGACACGGTGGTCGACCTCGGCTGCGGCACCGGTCAGTTGAGCCTCCCGCTCGCCGCCCGGGTGGGGGCCGTCATCGGGGTGGACCCGGAGCCGGACATGCTGGCCCTGGCCCGCCAGGCCGCCCACAACACCGCAAGACCCGACGCTGCAAGACCCGACGCCACGTGGCTGCTCGGTGATGACAGCGACCTGCCCGCATTGGGCCGGCTACTCGGCGACCGGATGATCGGCGCGCTGACCGTTGCCGTCGCCATCCACTTCATGGACCGCGACGCGCTGTTCAGGGCCGTCCGACCGATGCTGCGTCCAGGCGGCGGCATCGCCGTGGTCACCAACGGCGCACCGCTGTGGCTACAGGACGCCGAGTGGTCCCGGGTACTGCGCGAATGCCTGGAACGGCTGATCGGGCACCCGGTCACCGGGACGTGCCAGACCGACGGGGCCGGCCGCCTGCGCAACCGGGACGCCCTCGTCCGCGCCGGCTACCGGTACGCGGAGTCGCTGGTGGAGTACGACGCTCCGCTCACCATCGACGACATGGTCGGCGGCGTCTTCTCCGCCATGTCGGCCGACCGGCTGCCCTCCACGCCGGACCGGGCCACCTTCACCGAAGAGGTCCGCGACGCCCTCGGCGGGCGCGACCGGGTCACCGAGCGGGTCCGCGTCTGGCTACAGTTCGGCACAACCGGGTCTGCCCGGTCAGGTCGGCCGTCTGCCTCAGGGCGGACGCGTCCGGCATGATCGTCGGCGACTCCGCGAAGGGAAGGGCCGTATGACCCCGACGACCGGCAACCCGCCCTCCGGCGACCGCCCCCATCCGGCCCCGGTGCGCCAGCCGCCCGGCCGGCGGTGGGCGGCCCGGCTGGCGGTGGCCGCCCTGGCCGTCTGGGCCACCGTCGACCTGCTCCGCGCCGTCCTCGCCGTCGGGCGGTACGAAGCGCGCATCCTCGTCGTCACCCACGGCGCGCCAGACCTGGGGCTGCCCGTGTTCGCGTACGAGCTGTTCGACTTCCTGCTGCCGATCGGCCTGGAGGTGCCGACGGTGGCCGACCGGGCGTGGCTGCTCGTCACCGCCGGCACGGCGGTGGCCGTCCTCGGCTGGCTGCGGCAGGCCCGGCCCGCCGTCGCCGCGCCGGACGTTCCGGCCCGGCGGTGGCTGGTGAGCCTGCTCGTCGCGGGCGGCCTCCACCTGCTCGTCCGGGTCTACGATGCGCTGATCGCCGTGGGCGGCCCGGCCCACGGCACCGCGCTGGACACCCGCCCGGTCGCCTACCCACTGTGGACGGCCGGCACGGTCTCCGTCGTGGTCGCGGCGGCCCTCGGTGTACGGGTGGTGCGTCGGGCCGGCGGGCTGCCGGCGGTGGACGACAGCCCCGGCGGGCGGCCACCCGTCCGAGCGTGAACGGCGACCGTCAGAGCGCGTCGCGGAGCGCGGCGAGCACACACGTCAGCCCGAACGCGCCCGCCACCAGACCGATCCGCCCCCACGGGACGTCGTCGGTGGGGCGTACTCCGATCGACACCGACACGCCCGTCGAGGCCGCTGCCAGCAGGCACGCGGCGAGGCTCAACGCCCGGTAGGCGACGGCGAACCCCGACTACTCGTACCGGTACCTCAGCGCGTCCGCCTCCGTCCGCTCGATGTCGGCGATGGTCAGCCCTGGGGTCCGCAGCTGGGCGAGTGTCACCTCGGCCGAGGTCGGTTGGGCGTCCGCCGGCAACCACTGCTCCGGCTTCCAGGCCCCGCCGCGCAGCAGCGACTTGGGGCAGTGCGGATAGACCTCGTCGATTCCCAGCACCAGCGCACTGACCGGCGGCTTGCCCACGGCGGTCAGCTGCGACAGCAGCTCGGGGCGGGTGGAGACGCACGCCCGGCCGTTCATTCTGAGCGTGGTGGTGCGCCCCGGGATGACGAACAGCAGCCCGGCCCGTCCGGTGGCGATGACGTTCTGCAGGGTGTCCAGACGCTTGTTGCCGGTGGCGTCCGGGATCGCCACCGTGCGGGCGTCCAGGACGGCGACGAAACCGGCGGGGCCGCCGCGGGGGGAGACGTCGCAGTTGCCCTCGGCGTCCACGCTGGCGACGAAGACCAGCGACGAGCAGGCGATCAACCGTCGGGTCTGCTCGGTCAGTTCGGTCATCTGCTTCCGTACGGCCGCGTCGTTGGGACGTTCGTACACCCGCCGCAGCGCCGCCTGGTCGGGCACGGCGTCGCGGCGCAGCGAGTCGAAGGCGCTGGTGGTGGGGGCCGGCTTCATGCAGCCGACCCTAGTGCTCCGACCGGGCCGACGACCGACCCGGATCGACATGCGTCGAGCGCGCCGGATGATCTCGAACGCTTCGGGCCCATGCCGGGTAGCTGCGCGCGGTGGCTCTGACCGGTCTCCTCCGCCCCCGCGTGGCGGACACCGTCCAGAGCCGGCGGGCCGCAGGTAGGGCCATACTTCGGGTGATGTCATTGTTCCCTTACGCAGTGAAGTCCGTCAATTGACTGGCGATTGGGGCGCGGATATCCTGGCGCGGCGATTCACGTTCTCCACGGTTTCCCACACCAGCATCGGCACGGAAGGGATCACCATGAAGAGAGTCGGCGTAACCCGGCGACGGCGGTTGGTCGGTGCGATCGCGACAGCCGGTATGGCCGCCCTGTTCCTGTCGGCGACCGCGTCCCCGGTGGCCGCGGCGGAGGGTCGGATCCTCGGTGCCGGCAACCCGGATGCCATCCCCAACAGCTACATCGTGGTCTTCAAGGAGAGCAGGGCGGCTGACACCCGGGCGGCGACCCGTCAGCTGGCGGCGAAGTTCGACGTGCGGGTGGAGCACACCTACTCGCACGCGGTGCGCGGGTTCGCCGGCACGATGAGCCCGGCCGACGCCCGCCGGCTCGCGGCCCAGCCCGAGGTGGCGTACGTCGAGCAGAACGCCGAGGTGCGGACCACCGCGACCCAGCCGAACCCGCCGTCCTGGGGGCTCGACCGGATCGACCAGCCGGACCTGCCGCTGAACAGCAGTTACACGTACCCGAACACGGCGGGCAACGTCCGGGCGTACGTGATCGACACCGGCATCCGGACCACGCACACCGACTTCGGCGGCCGGGCGTCCTGGGGTACCAACACCACCGGCGACGGCAACGACTCCGACTGCAACGGCCACGGCACGCACGTGGCGGGCACCATCGGCGGCGCGGCGTACGGGGTGGCCAAGGAGGTGTCGCTGATCGCGGTCAAGGTGCTCAACTGCGCGGGTTCGGGCAGCTGGGCAGGGGTGACCGCCGGGGTGGACTGGGTGACCGCCCACCACGGCCCCGGGGTGCCGGCGGTGGCGAACATGAGTCTCGGCGGCACCGGCAGCAACACCACGCTGGAGAACGCCGTCCGTAACTCGATCGCCGACGGTGTCGTCTACGCGCTCGCCTCGGGCAACAACAACAGCGACGCCTGCAACTTCACCCCGGCCCGGGTGCCCGAGGCGATCACGGTCAACGCCAGCACCCGCACCGACGCGCGCGCGTCGTTCTCCAACTGGGGCACCTGCACCGACATCTTCGCCCCGGGCGAGGGCATCACCTCGGCCTGGCACACCGGCGACACCGCGACCAACACCATCAGCGGCACCTCGATGGCCAGCCCGCACGTGGCCGGCGCCGCCGCCCTGGTGCTCGGTGCCAACCCGGGGCTGAGCCCGGACCAGGTCGCCGGCACCCTCTACGCGAACGCCACCCCGAACAAGATCACCAGCCCGGGTACCGGCTCGCCGAACCGGCTGCTGCACGTTCCCTCCGGCACCGTCACGCCCGGTACGGCCACCCTCTACCGGCACGTGAACGGTCCCGACCACGTCAGCAGCACCAGCGTCTCGATCGGCGGCTACACCCGTGAGGGTCCCCTCGGGAAGGTGCACAACCAGGCCGTCGCGGGCACGAAGCCGATCTACCAGTGCATCGTCGGTGGTTGGGACTACATGACCTCCCTTGACTCGAACTGCGAGGGCCAGGGCCGCGCCGGCCTCATCGGCTACGTGTACGACTCACCGCCGGCCCAGCCGCACCAGGCGTTCTACCGCTGCCTGGTGCGGGGCAACGCCGACCACTTCGACTCGAACGACGCCAACTGTGAGGGCCAGATCGCCGAGGGCCTGACGGGTTACCTGCTCCTCTGAGCCGAGCCTGACCGGTTCCGTTCCGACCCGTCCGACGGGGTCGCGGTGCGCGCGCACCGCGACCCCGTCCCGGGCAACGTCACCGGCGCCCGAAAGACGCCCGCGGGACATAGTCTCTGCACCGGGTGAGAACGGTCCGACAGCGAAACGGGGACGACATGGCGGCCGGTGCGGGCACGACGAGCCAGGACGGGCGGATCCTGCGGTCGCTCGTCGTGCGGACGGGAGTGGGGCTTCAACTCCTGCTCGGGCTCTGCTACTGCGCCGCGCTCGTGCTCTACGTCGTGGCGCGACTGACCATCGGCGGGCATGAGGCGGTCACGGGCGGGAACCACGATCCGAAGGACCTCGCCTCCGGGATCCTCGGTCTCGTCGTGCTGGTCCTGCACGCGTTCGCGGTGATCGGTGCGATCGTCGGCCCCGGGCCGGCGGTCGTGCTGGGGCCGCTGATCCTGGTGGGTGTGCTACTCCTGGCTCCGGCCGCGCGGAGGGACGCCCTGACCCGGCCTCCGGTGGTGCTGGCGCTGGGAGTGTTCGCGGTCGCCGTGATCCTCAGTGGCGTGGATGCCGTCCCGGACGTCCGGCACTGGCTGCTGGACTGAGCTGGGACCGGTCCAGGGGAGTTCCGGCGTGCGCCCCGCGTCGGCGTGCGCGCCGACTTGTCTGACTCCGGTCAGCTAACCTCGGCGGGTGGAGCCTGACCTGATCGAGCGGGTACGCGACTTCAACCGCTTCTACACCGAGCGCCTCGGCCTGCTCACCGATCACTACCTCGGTCTCGACCGCCCCCTCGGGCCGTCCCGGCTGCTCTGGGAGATCGGCGACCGGGCCGCCGTCCGTCACCTACGCGACCGCCTCGGCCTCGACTCCGGCTACCTGAGCCGGCTGCTGCGATCCCTCGAGGAGCAGGGCCTGGTCCGCGTCGCCCCGCACCCCACCGACGGGCGGGCCCGGATCGCCGAACTCACCGACGCCGGCCGACGGGAACGCGAGATCCTCGACGACCGGTCCCGGGCCGGCGCGACCGCCCTGCTCGGCGAACTCGATGCGGGCCAGCAGCAGGAACTGGTGGCCGCCCAGCAGCAGATCCGGCGGCTGCTCCGGTTGGCGACCGTCACGATCACCCCGGTCGCGGCGGACGACCCACGGGCCTGGTGGTGCCTGCGCCGTTACGCGGCCGAGCTGGCCGGACGCTTCCCGGAGGGCTACGACGAGGCGACCTTGACCCCGCCCGAGGAGCTGACCGGAAGCATCCTGCTCGCCTGCGAGGACGGCAGACCCGCCGGGTGCGGGGCGTGGGTCCACCTGGCGCCCGGGGTCGCGGAGATCCGTCACCTGTGGACCGACGTCACCTGTCGGGGCCTCGGCCTGGGCAGACGCCTCATGGAGCGGCTGGAGGCCGACGCCGCCGAGCACGGCGTGGGCACCGTCCGGCTGGGCACGCACCGTGCACTCGCCGAGGCGATCGCGCTGTACCGCAGCAGCGGTTACCACCAGATCGCCGCCTACAGCCCCTCGCCGTACAACCAGCTCTGCTTCGAGAAGTCCCTGTGATCGTGGGGATTCCACCCGGCGGGGTGGGACCTCACCGGTCGGGTTGTCGTCTGCTCGCGAAGGACCCGGAGCACCGGCCGACGACGGACGGGTTCAGCGGCTGCTGTCGTCCGTCGCCGGGCCGGTGCCGGACGGGTACGCGCCGACGTACCCGGACCGGTCTGCCTGCCGGCTAGTCGCAGCGGAACGGGACGACCGCGCTGGCGGTCTCCGCGCCACTGGTGACCGTCACCTGCACCTGGGTCTGGTCGGTCAACGAGCAGTACCCGGTGACCCACTGCCCCTCGGTCTCGTCCAGGTAGGTGAACGGCATCAGCGACTTCCAGGTGTAGAGGTAGTCGCCGGTGCCGCCGCTGGCCGAGGCGTTGCAGGTGAAGTTCTCCCACGGGGTGTTGAACCCGATATCGATTCTGCAGCTACCCTTGACGGTCAGTGTGGTGGCGGCTGCCGGAGCGGCGACCGTCGTGCTGCCCAGCACGGTCGCGGCCACGGCCACGGCGGCTTTGGTGAGCACGTGCATCGGATCTCCCTTCGTCGGTTCACGGTCGGATGGCTGTGCGTCGATCCGGCGGTCAGTCGTGCCGGAGCTCCCCGATGACCTGTTTGATCAGGTCGATGGAGTCGCTCTCGTTGAGGGCCAGCCGGTCCAGCCCCCGCCAGGTGTCCTCGTACGCCTGCACCTCGTCCGGCTTGTCCAGGTAGAGCGCTCCGGTGAGCGACTCGTGGTAGACCACCGACGGTTCGGCGGCGGCCCGACCGCCCCGGGGGGTGGGGAAGTCGAGGATCACGAAGGTGCCCGCCGCCGCGCCCGGTGGCGGCCCGGCGGCCAACGGCAGGACACGGACCGACACGTTGCCCGGTCCGCTCGCGTCGACGAGGTGCTGCAACTGCGCGGTCATCAGGGCGGGCCCGCCGACCGTGCGCCGCAGCACCGCCTCGGAGAGGATCTGCCGGACCCGGGGCGCGGTCGGCGTACGACGGGTCAGCAGGGCCTGCCGGCGCAGCGTGAAAGCGACCGCCCGGTCCCGTTCCGTCTCGCCGGCCCGGGGGTGGTCGAGCCGGTGCAACGCCTGGGCGTACTCCTGGGTCTGCAACAGGCCGGGGACCACCGACTCACCGTGGCCCCGCAGGTGCGCGGCGGCGGACTCCAGGCCGACGTACAGCTCGAACCAGGCCGGCAGCACGTCGGCGTACCCCTGCCACCAGCCCTTCGCCCGGGTCTGTACGGCCAGTGCGCGCATCGACTCGGTCAACTCCGGTGACACCCCGTACAACTCGCACATCGCCCTGACGTCGAGGACGCGGACCGATCCGGTGCCGGACTCGATGCGCCAGATCTTCTGCCGGCTGTACTCCAGCGCCTCGGCGGCGGCGTCGAGCGTGACACCTGCCTCGGTGCGGAACTGGCGCAGCAGCCGACCGAGCTGTCGGCGGGGCACCGTCGATCCGATGTCTTCCGGCATCCGGATACTCCTTGATTTCACGTGGCGACACTGCGTGACGTGCCCTGCAACGTGTATAGGTTCCGGATACGGAAGTCAAGCCGTACGGCCGTGTCCGGCGACGGATCGTCATCCTGGTGCGACGAAGCGTCACCGTGACCGGGCGATCACCTCCTCCGGGCTCAGCGGCGCGGACGGGTGGTGGCTCAGGCACATGGGCGTCCGTACCTTGACCAGTGGGCTGCCCTCCCCGGCGGCGTAGAACTCCCCGCTGCCCAGCAGACCGATGTCCGGCAGCCGGCCGCCCTTGGCCTGCGCCAGCCCCCGGGCCGCCTCGATCTGCGCGGGGGAGTTCAGCAACCCGAAGAACTGGCTGGTCGCGTTACCGGAGATCTGGTTGTGCAGCCCCTTGGGGGCCTGGGTGGCGAAGACCAGCCCCAACCCGTACTTGCGGGCCTGCGAGGCGAGCGCGATCGAGCTGGCCGTGCACGCCGTGTGACCGGTCGACGGGGCGAGCGTCTGCGCCTCGTCCATCACGAACAGACCGCCCAGCGGACGGTCCCCGGCCGGATGCCGCCGGATCCAGGCGAACAACGCCATCTGGAGCTGGTTGACGAAACTCTGCCGCTGCTGGTCGGAGGTCAGCCCGACGAAGCTCACCACCGACACCCGGGCCCGTCGGCCGGGCGTCGGAGTGAGCAGCATGCCCGGGTCGGCGGGAGCGCCGATGCCACCGAAGAGCGGGTCGGTGACCATCGCCGCCTTCAACGTCTCGGCCACCTCGTGGGCCAGCTTCTCCGCGCGGGCCATCCGGCTCACCCCGTCGGGCAGGTCGGCGAGGAACTCGGTGAAGCCGGGCAGGCCGAGCATGCCGCTGCGCGCGTACGCCTGCAACGCCTCGGTGAGCACCGCCCGGCCCTGCTGGGCGAGTTTCGTCGTACCGGCCACCCCGGCCCGGGGCGCGAGCGCCTCCACCGCCGACCGGATCGCCTGGTCGAACTCGTCGGGCGAGTCCCGGACCGGCGTGAAGTCGGGCAGCGGCTGGAAACTCAACGGCCGGCCGGCGGTGACCCGGGGCGTCCAGACCACCACCTCGGTGTGGTCCAGGTAGTCCCGGGCCCGGTCCTCGTCACCGGGCAGCCAACCGGCCGGCGGGCGCGGCCACGGGTCGCCCAACCGGGCCAGGTCGTTGTTCGGGTCCAGCACGATCGCCGAGACGCCCTGCCGGGCGCACTCCTCCACCAACCGCCGGATCAGCACGGTCTTGCCGGAACCCGAGCCGGCGAAGATCACGCTGTGCCGGCGCAGCGAGGCGAGGTCCACCTCGAACGGGCGACCGTCCGTGACGACGTGGCCCAGCCGGATCGTCGGCCGGTGCCCGCCCGGGACCGGCCCGACCACGGCCGGCGACGTGGCCGCGTCCCCGGCCGCCCCGGCCGGGTTCCCGCTGGTCGACGGCGCGACCGGGTGCGCTGCGGGCGGTGGCCCGGCCGAGTCCCGGGTGGTCGGCGAGGAGGCCGGCCGGGCGGCGGTCGGGGCCGACCGGCTGCCGGCCGGGTCACCCAGCACCGCCCGCAGCAGGGTGGTGCGGCTGGCCGGCCGTCGGGCGACCAGCCAGTCCGGGTACGCCGGGTCCGCCTCGGCGGCCAGCGCCCGCAGCGCGGCGAAGACCCGCAGGTCGTCGTCGGTGACGGCGTGCACAGTGCCCCCGGCCGCGTGGAACGCCGTCAGCACCTCGGTGGTCCGCCGACCGCTGGGCCACGGCCCGTTGCGCAGCAGCACCAGCCGCCGCTGCGGCACCTCCCGGTCCAGCCCGGCCATCGTGCAGGCGGCCCGGACCCGGCTCAACACGGCGATCGCGTTGTCGCTGGTGACCGCCCGGAAACACCAGTGCGCCTCGTTCTCGGTGGCCTCGTCGAGCACCTCGACCAGCCGGCCGTGCAGGGCCGGTTTCCGTCCGGGCGGTGGGTCGTGCCGGTACGTCGCACCGGTCGGTGCCTGCTCGCCGATCCACGCGGCCAGGCCCGCCCCGAGCAGTTCCGGCATCCGGACGTCCTCGGTGTCGGGCCGCATCGCGTCGGTGCCCCGGGCCGCCGTGACCAGCTCGGTGAACCGGGCATCGAGCCGGCCCAGCCGGTCCGGTCCGCCGGGTCCGGCCTTCCTGTCCGACCTGGTGGAATCAGCCGGGTCGGCAGCGGCCGGTGGTGGGTCCACGGTCGCCGGGCCCACCTCGATCAGCCGGGTCAGTTCGGTGACCTCGTTCCGCTCCCGGCACGCCGTGACGTGCCGGTCGACCCGGCGCAGCAGCGCCCGCGGCGTGAGGTCCGGGGCGTCGGCGAACGCCCCGGGCGCGATCGGCCAGGTCGGATGGGGTGGGGTGAACCGCAGGTCCCGGTACGCCGCGGTGAACCGCTTCTCCACGATCGCCCGCCCGATCTCCGGGGTGGGGATCCGGTCCGGCAGGACGGCGGTGCGGAACCGGTCGGCGACCGGGGTGGGTGCGCTGCGGGTGAGCAGCGTCCAGGTGTCGGGAAGACAGGAGAGGACGGTCAGTGTCCGGCGGGTGACGTCCCGCAACGTCAGCAGCCCGTCGGCGACCGGCCCGACCGCCCGGGCGGTCGCCTCCTCCAGCCCCTCGTGCCGGTCGAAGAACGCCGTGCTGGTCTGCGCGAAGAGGGTGTCGAGCTGGTCCACCGCGATGATGGTCGGCTCCAGGGTCAGCGCCGCCAGCCGGGAGATGTCCTGCACGATCTGCTGCGGGGACCGCACCGGCCCGGCCAGCCCCCAGAACGTACGGGCCGCCGGATCGCCCGGCTCCGAGATCAGGTGCGCGTACCCGACGTCCTGGGCCTCGTACTCGGCAGAGCCGTGCAGCACCAGCGCCCGCGCGGTGTCCTGCGCGTCCCGGCCGACCTCCCGGTCGTAGCCGCGCAGCGCCCGGACGAAGACGTCCAGGTCGGCCCGGGTGATCGGGGTACGGCCGGCGACCGCGTCCCGCACCGGCGCGGGAACGCCGAACTGGGCCGAGAGCCGGCGCAGCAGGGTGGTGAGCTGGGTGCCCCACCCGATCGCGTCCCGACCCAGGCCCTCCACCAGAGCGAGCGCCACGCTCTCCCAGAACGTCCTCCCGTTGATCAGGTTGACCAGGAAGAAGTAGCCGCCCTTGCGTTGGATCTGGTCGCGTACCGCGCCGAGCAGATGCGTCTTGCCCGAGCCGGCCCGCCCCTGCATCGCCACGCCGAGCGGCTGACCGACGTCGGCCCGACGTGCCCGCCCGACCCCGTGCAGGATGTCGCGGACCACCTGCTCGTGCAGTTCCGGCACGTCGTACGGGGACGGCCGCCAGACGTCGTCGGGGGTGGCCGCCGGGTTGAAGCTGAGCGCCTCCAGCGCGGCGCGTTCGTTCGGCCCGATCATGCCGCCCCGATCGACAGGGCGTGGTTCTCCTCGTCACCGATCCGGACCGCGGCCGCCCGGTCCCGGGCGGTCAGGGACTTGGTGTTGGCGACCGGGATGATCCGGACGTCGGGCTGGCGTACCAGGCCGCGCAGTGCCGCGTCGACCACGTCCCGGTCGACCTCGTCGAGGAGTTCGCGCAGGTCGGCCAGGCCCACCCAGTCCCCGGGGGTGACCGCCAGCTCGCGGTAGGCCGCCCGGACCAGCGCCTGCGGGTCACCGAACGGGTCACCCTCGGGGACCGCTGCGGGGTCGTCGGCCGGTGCCGCACTCCCGGCCCGGGTGGGATCACCGGTCCCCGCCACGCTGACGGCGTTGTCGATGGTGCCAGCGTTGTCGGCCGGCCCGAAGTCCGGTCCGGCGTCCGGCCCGGGGGAGCCCGGCCGGAAGAAGTCGGCGGGGCTGATCTGCCGCCCGGCCAGCGCGCGGTGCACGTTGCCGAGGACGGTCAGCAGCGAGCGGGTGGCCGAGCCGGCCTGGCGCGGCGGCCGCGCGGCGTGCAGGTGCCGCGCGACGTGCCAGCCGCGTTCGGTCAGCTCGTGCGAGAAGGGCCGCTGCGACCGGTCGGTGGTGACCAGGCCGAGCTTCACCAGTTTGGCGTTGTCCGCCCCGGTGAGCGCGAAACCGGCCAGCTCACGCAGCTCGGTGTTGGTCAGCTCGCGCGCCTCGACCATCAGCACGACCAGCGCGTTGATCTGGTTGGGCGTCAGGTTCGGCAGAGCCTCAACGGTCGACATGGTGCCTCGTCCCCTCGTATCGCACGCCGGCCGCGCGTCGTCCGGCCAGCAGGTCCCGGATGGTGCCCACCACCGCGTCCACGTCGGTGAGCACCTGGTCGTTGGTGAACCGGAGCACGTCGTGCCCGAGCAGTTGGAGCTGGGCGTCGCGGTGCCGGTCGTCGGCGTACCGCACCCGCTCCCGGTGCTCCGGGCCGTCCACCTCCACCACCAGGCCCTCGGCGGGCCAGAACAGGTCGAGCCGGTACGGCCGGGCCAGGGTGTGCCAGGTCAGGGTGTGGTTCCAGTGCCGGCCGCCGGCCCACCCGTGCCGGGCGAGCGCCCGTTCCAGGGTCTGCTCGGCGGCACTGTCGGCACGCGGCAGCCCGGAGCGCGGCGGCACCCGCAGGGACGGCGGCTCAGCGGGCCCGGAAGCACCGACCGGTGGCCGGACGGCACCACCGGACGCGTCGACCGCTCCGGGACCCGGCGGTGCCGGTGCCGCACCGACGGTGCCGGCGGCCGGCCGTGCCGGATCGACGCGGGCGGGGGCCGGGGTCGGCGGTGTCGTGTCGAGCGGGGCGGGACCGGGGGCCGGCGGTGCCGGTGTCACGTCGGGCGGGTCGGGCAGGGTGACCGTGTGGAGCCGGTCCACGGTACGCAGCGGTGCCCCGGTGAACCAGACCGCACACCGTCCATGCTGGACGAACCACTCGGCGGCGGCGCTCAGCGCGTACTCGTCGGCCGGGGTGAACCCGTCCGGTACCCGGACCAGCAGGACCACCGACCGGCGGTCGCAGGCTTCGGCGAGAACCCGGACCAGACCGGCGGCGCGTACCTCGGCGGGGAAGCGGGCCCGGTCCGTCCGGCCGGCCCGCCACCGGTCCGTGGTCGTCCCGGACCGGCCGAGGGGCTTCGTCGTCCCGGGCCGGCTCAGGTCGGTCGTCGGCCCAGTTCCGGCGTGGTCCGTCGTCGGCCCGGCTTCGGTGTGGCCGGTCGGCGGCGTGGGGTGGGCGTGGCCGGCTGCCGCGGTACGCAGGGCCCGCTCGGCCAGATCGGCCAGGAACGGGCCGAAGCCACGGGACCGGCTCGCCACCTCGGCGGCCAGCGCGCGTGCCGCCCCGACGCTCAGTGTCCCGGGGCCGTCGAGCCGGTCCGCGCCGGGCAGCCAGTGGGGAAACAGCGCGACGGCGGCCCGGTCCGTCGCGTCGAGGAGCGCGGCCACCTGGCCCGCCGGATGCGGCCCGGCCGGCGGCCGGTACCGCAGCACCGCCGGGGCGTCGGCGGGCAACGGGTCCAGGGCGAGTTCCAGGTGGTCCGGATCCACCCCGGCCAGTTGACAGACCCGGTACGCGGGCAGCGCCGTCCACCATGGAGCGGTTTCCGCGTACGTCACGTCGTGACGATACGTCCGCGCCCGGATGCGTGCGGTGGCACCCCGGTCGGTGGTGTGCGTCGTCGGTGGCGTGCCGGTCGGTGGCGTGCGCCCGGCGGTGGACTGCTCGTGACGTCCACCGCCGGGCGTCTCCCCACCACCAGGCGTGGCGGTCCAGCCAGCCTGGACGGATGAGTACGGTCGGCCCCGGGCCGGTCGGCGGTGCTCCGGTCGGGGTCCGGCCGCCGAAAGTGGCCGATCGGAGCCGGCTGCCGATGGTGCCGGTCGAGGTCGGCTGCCGATGGTTTACCGGTCGGGGTCGGGTCGGGTGGTGGGCTCAGGCCGCCCGGAACGACTGCCGGACCACACCGCCGACGATCGCGCACCAGGTACTGGTGGTGACCTTGCCGTTGGGGGCGAGGCCGTGCAGCCGCTGGATGTCCTTGACGGCGTGCTTGGTGGCCGGGTCGTACGCGCCGGTGACCGTGACGTCGGCGTAGCCCTTGGCGTTGAGGATCTCCTGTACCGCGCTGATCGGCAGGCCGGTGGCGTGCTTGTCCAGTTCGGGGGCGAGGGTTTCCCAGGTCGGGCCGGTGAGGGTGGCGTCGACGTCGACCGGGATGCCGTTGCGCGCCTGCCAGTCCTGGACGGCGGTCACGGTGGCGGCGTCGAAGGCACCGGTGACGGTGACCGGATAGCCGCGGTGGGCGAGCAGGTACTGGGCGACCCGCACCACCGGGCCGCCGACGAAGCGCCAGATGTCCGGCCAGCGCCGGGCCGGTACGTCGGCCAGGTCGGTGCCGAGGGCGGTGAAGACCTTCCGTCGCAGGGCGGGGAACTCCCGGTAGAACATCGCCCCCGGGCACAGGGTGGCGCGGAAGTCCCAGTGCCCGAAGATGTCGTGGGCGTGCAGACCGTACTGGCGGCAGATCGCCGTGCACAGCTTGACCAGGGAGTCGAGCAGCGCCTGCGGCGGCGTCTCGGTGACGTAGGTGCCCTCGTTCTCGATGCCGATGGCCCGCCCGTTCTCGCCCGGACAGTGCGCCGAGACCATCTGCCGTTCGCCGGCCGCGAGCGTGTCCAGGCTGCCGCGCCGGCCCTCGAGGACGTAGCCGCCCCGGCTGACCGTGAAGTGCTGCCCGGTGTCGGACCAGCCGTTGCCGTCCATGTGCAGGTCCTGGCAGCTCTTGGCGAGCCGGATCGCCTGCTCCTGGGAGTAGTCGATGGTGTTGGGGAAGGCCATGTGGTGCACGATGATCTTGTTGGTCGGGATGGTGCTGACCGCCAGCGGGTCCTTCGGCGGTCGGGCCCCCCACTCGTCGCAGCTCAGGATCCAGTCCAGGTCCGTGCCGGGCGCGGCGTGCGCGGCCCGCGGCAGCGCGAACCC
The DNA here is from genome assembly GCF_028993575.1 of Micromonospora cathayae. Classification (NCBI taxonomy): domain Bacteria; kingdom Bacillati; phylum Actinomycetota; class Actinomycetes; order Micromonosporales; family Micromonosporaceae; genus Micromonospora; species Micromonospora cathayae. Next base: position 4,260,708 of record NZ_CP118615.1, read on the forward strand.
GCTCCCGACCACCGCGACCGCCGCCGTGCCGAGACCCGCCCGCAGCAGGGTCCGGCGGTCCAGTTCCGGGTTGTCGAAGATCATGTTCTCTCCTTGGCCAGCCGACGACGGCACGGGACCTGTAAAGGAGCTACAAGTTCCGTACGCGCCATGGAGAATATTGCCGGCTGGGCGGCAGCGCTAGGGGGCAACCGGGACGAGAATCGACCGAACCGGATGAGTAACGTGCCGGTCAGCTCCGTGGGAGCGGTCCGCCGACCCGGTCGGTCGACGACGTCGCCCGCGTGACGAAGCCGCGCAACGCGTCCACGACCCGCCCGGCCGCCCCGGGTGTGAGGTCGAGGAAGAGGGCGGGTTCGATGAGCTCCAACTCGATCAGCAGCGGCCCGTCCGCGCTCTCGACGATGTCCACCCGGGCGTAGGCCGGTGCCGGCACCGGCAGCGCGGCCAGCACCCGCCGGGCGAAGTCGACCAGCGCCGGCTCCGGGGTCGTCGCCACCACCTCCTGGCTGTCCGCCAGCGAGTGGTCGGTGGCCGGCGCGGCGTCCGGGCGCAACAGCCCCCGCTTCCGAACGGCGTGCGTCACGACGCCACCGACCAGGTAGACCCCGGTCTCCCACCGGGTGTCCACGCTCGACAGGTACGGCTGCACCAGCACCGTCTGCCCGGCGTCGAGCAGCACCCGGGTGTGCGCAACGGCGGCGGCCGGATCACTGAACCGTCCCGCCCCCAAGGCGCCGGCGCTCCGGCTGGGCTTCACCACCACGTCCCCGGTCGCGGCGTACCCGGCCACCGCCGACTCGACGGCGGTGGCCGGATCGGCCGCCGTGACGAACCGGGTCGGCAGGATCGGCACGCCCGCCGCCGCCAGCTCGGCCAGATACCGCTTGTCGCAGTTCCACCGAACGATCCCGGCCGGGTTCAGCAGCGTCGTGTGCCGTTCGACCTCGTCGGCCCAACGCAGGAAGGCATCGACGTCCGCCAGGTAGTCCCAGGTCGACCGGATCAGCACCAGGTCGTACTCCGACCAGTCCACCGTCGGGTCGTTCCAGACCACGACGTCCGCGGCCGCGAACGGGGCCAGCGCCGGCACGAGTTCGGCGTCCGGCCCCAGATCCGGTACGGCCGCACAGGTGGCCAGCGCGATCCGGGGACGGGACGGGACACGGTCAGTCACGACGGCTCTCCTCGCTCGTGGGATTGCCCGGACACTCTGCCACCGATGACCAGGACCGGGCCACCGGCCAGGGGAGCAGGTATGGGCCCGGTGCTGTGCAAGGCCGCGCACCCCATGCGCCGGTGGCCCGCGATATACCGGTGGTACCCGACGGAAGGACCCGGTGATGCTCCCTGACCTGCTGCGACGTTCACCCGCCCGAGCGTGCGTAGCGGAGCGCCGCGCCGGGCGGTCGACGGCGGCGTGCGCGCCGACGGGTACCCCGACATGATCGACAGCCATGTCCGGTTCGGGGACGACCTCGGCGTCACCGACGTCGACGCCCTACTACGGCTACTGGACACGCACGGGGTGCGGCGGGCCGTCCTGGGGCCGGTCGGTCGGTGGGTGGCGGTGGACAACCGCGAGGGCAACGAGACGATCGCGGCGGCGGTCCGGCACCACCCCGACCGGCTCGCCGGCTGGGCGGCGGCCAACCCGTGGTACGGCGTCCGGGCGGTGGACGACCTGCGGCGGGCTCTCGACGACGGCCTGGTCGGCCTGAAGCTGGCCCCGGCGCAGCAGGGTTTCCCGCTGCTGTCCCCGCTGGTGGACGGGTTGCTGCACGAGGTGGCGCAGCGCGCGGTACCGGTCTACGTGGTCACCGGGATCCCGGTGGCGGCCGAACCGTTCCAGCTCACCGAGCTGGCCCGCCGCTGGCCGACGGTGCCGTTCGTGATGGGCCGGTCCGGCCGTACCGACTTCGCCCTGGACCTGGTCCCGGCCCTGTCCGGGGCGGCCAACCTGGTCGCGGAGACCGCGTACAACGGCCCGGGACACCTGCGTCGGGTGGCCGAAGCGATCGGCGTCGACCGGATGCTGTTCGCCAGCGACCTGCCCGCCAACGACCTCGGGCTGGAGTTGGCCCGGGTCGACGACGCCGGGTTCGACGAGCCGGCCCGGGCACAGGTGCTGGGCGCGGTGGCGGCCCGACTGTTCGCCGGGCCCGGCTTCGCCGTCGGTGCCACGGCGGGACGGAGGACACCGGCGTGAGCTTCTTCGACATGCACACCCACCTGCCCACGGCGGATTCGGCGGCGGGGCGCGGCTGGCGGCGCGACGACGTCCTCGCCGCGATGGACGAGATGGGCGTGGCCCGGTCGGTGGTGATGACCTTCGACGGCCTGGTCGGTGACCCGCGTCCGGCCAACGACGCGGTCGCGGCGGCCTGCGCGGACTCCGGCGGGCGGCTCGTCCCGTTGGGCAGTGTCCACCCGCGCCGGCCCGACGCCGCCGACGAGGTGCGCCGCTGTGCCGGCGAACTCGGCTGTCGGGCGATCAAGCTGCATCCGTGGTTGCAGGGATTCTCCCCGGTTGAGGAGTGTCTCGACCCGGTGGCCGAGGCCGCGACGGAGACCGGGCTGCCGCTGGTCGTCCACGACGGCACCCCGCCGTACTCGTCACCGTTGCAGATCGCGTACCTGGCCGAGCGGTTCCCCGACCTGACCGTGGTCCTGGCGCACGGCGGGCTGTTCGACCTGTGGCGCGACGCTGTCGCCGCGGTCCTCCGGCACCCCAACCTGCACGTCACGCTGTGCGGCACGGCGCCGCTGGGCATCTTCCGGCAGATCGTCGCGCTCGTCGGCCCGGAGAAGATCAGCCTCGGCACGGACAGCGGCTACGGAGACCCGCACCTGACCCGGCACCGGCTCGCGGTGCACCGGCTGCTCCTCGCCGACCAGGACCCGGCGGCGGCCGCCGCCATGGCACACGGCAACGCCGAGCGACTGTTGAGGACCCGGTGACGACCACATCAGCCTGGATCTTTCCCTGGGACATCGTCGACCACGGGGTGCCGCTGACCGCCGGACTGGTCCGCGCCACCGGCCTCGACGCGGTGAACGTGGCGGTCAGCTACCACAGCTTCTTCGCCACGGTGCCGGACAACCCCCGGCGGCGGATCGTCGAGCTGCCGCGCAGCGCCGTCTACCACCGGCCGGACCGGGCGTGCTGGGCGGACAGCGCCGTCCGGCCGGTCGTGTCGCCCTGGGTGGACGAGATCGGGGACGCGTTGACCGTCGGCCGGCGGTTGGCCACCGCCGCCGACTGCGAGTTGACCGCGTGGACGGTGTGCCTGCACAACGGGCTCGGTCGGCGGTACCCGGAGCTGGCGGTCCGTACCCTGTGGGACGAGCGGGTCGAGGCGGCGCTCTGTGTCGCCGACCCGCTGGTCCGGGCGTACGTCGCCACGCTGGTGCGGGACGTCGGCGCCCGCGCCGACCGGGTGCAACTGGAGTCCGCGTACTGGATGCCGTTGCCGCACCACGGGCACGCCAAACTCACCGGGGCCGACCCCGACACCCTGGCCCGGCTCCTGTCGATCTGCTTCTGCGCGCACTGCCGCCGGGCCGCAGCGGCGGGCGGGGTGGACGTCGACGAGCTGGTCCGCCGGCTACGCGAGCGGTGGGTGCAGGCGTACCGGACACCCGACGGCGAGCCGTTGTCGCAGGTGCCGGGGTTCGTCGCGTACCAGGAGGTGCGCTGCGCGGCCGTCACCTCGCTGGTGGCGGAACTGGTGCGGGTGTGCCCGGTGCCGGTCGAGTTCGTCTCGGTCGGCGACCGGGCCGTGACCGGCGTGCGGCTCGCTGACATCGAACGGACCGGAGCGGCGGTACGGGTGCTCGCATACGGCCCACCGGAGCGGGTGCGGGCGGTGCTTGCCGCCGAGTCGCTCGCCCCGGACCGGCCGGACCGGCTGCACCTCGGTCTCTCCCTGCTGCCCGAGCACGTGCCCGACGAGGCGGTGTTCCGTGCGATGGTCGCCGGGACCCGGACGGCGCCCTCGCTGGCGTTCTACCACCTGGGGCTGGTCGACCAGCGGCGGCGGCGGTGGACGGCGGTCAGCGATGACTGACCGGCCGGTGCGCGCCGTCGTCCTCGGCTGTGGTGACATCGCGGCCACCGGACATCTGCCGGCGGTGGCCCGCAGCGCGGACGTGACCCTGGTCGGGGTGCTCGACAGCTCGGCGGAGCGCCGGCGGGCGGCGTCGGCGGCGTACCGGGTGCCGGAACTGCCCGACCTGGCGGCCGCCGTCCGGGCCGGCGCGGACGTCGCGGTCGTGGCCACCCCGCCGGAGGTCTCCCCGCACCTGACCATGGCGGCGGTGGCCGCCGGACTGGACGTGCTGTGCGAGAAGCCGATGGCGGTGGACCTGGGCACGGCCGAACGGGTCCGGACGGCGGTGGCGGCGACCGACCGGATCGTGCAGATCGGCTTCAAGAACCGGTTCTCCCCGCTGGTCCGGGCGCTCCGCCGGTGGGTGCGGGCGGGCCGGCTCGGCGCGCCGGTCGTCTACACCCTCGGCGGGTTCGACGAGCGGTACGACCCGGCCGACACCGTGCACACCGGGCGGATCGCGCACTTCCTCGCGCACGGGCCGTCCTTCGTGCACGAGGGCGCGCACTTCGCCGACTACCTGGCGTACGTGACCGGGGCGCGGCCGGTCGACGTACGGGCGTCCGGGGTGCGGTCCCGTCCCGACCTGCCGGCGGAGAACTTCGTCTCGGCCCTGGTCCGGTACGACAACGGTGACCTGGCCCGGCTGGAGATCGGTTGGCAGTTCCCGGTGTCGCCGCGGGGGGAGTTCCGGGCCCTCGGCCCGGACGGGGTGGTGCTGCTGGACCGTCCCGGCGGGGTCGCCACGCTGCACACCGCCGACGGCACCGAGCAGGTTCGCCTGGACCGTCCCTGGAACGACCTGTGTTTCGACGCGCAGCTGGCGCACTTCGTCGACTGCGTCCGGCGGCGGGCCACGCCGGAGACCTCCGTGGAGGCGGGTCTGGCGTCGCTGCGGCTGGGGCTGGCGGTCGCCGAGGCGACGGCCACCGGCGCGGTGGTGCCCGGCTGAGGAGGTGCTGACCAGCGGGTTTCAGGACAAGACCGGGTCTCACAGCGCAAGCCGGGTTGTCCGTACGGTCGGTGCGTGGCTGAGGAGCATGACGACTACCGCAATCTGAACGAGCGCCTCTTCGAGTGGCGCCGCGAGATCCTGGGCCGGATGGCCCGGTGGGACGAACTGGCGACGTTGCCCACCTTCCCCCGCGTCGACCTGGCCCGGGAGCCGGGCACCCGGGTACGGGTGGACAGCTTCCTGGGCACGGTCAACACCGACCGGGTCGCCGACGTCTACTTCCCGGTCGTGGACGCGGCGAAGGGGAGGTGCGAGCCCGGGGCGATCCCGTTCGCCACCGAGGCGGTCGACCAGCCGACCCTGGTCGAGCTGCGGGAGCGGTTCCCGCTCGCCGAGGTGGCCGGCACGGGCGACGACGTGTCCCGGGCCGTCCGGCTGCGGGACTGGATCAAGTCTCTCTTCCCGCACCACACGCCGTACCGGATGCCGGAGTGGAACGCCCTGCTGATCCTGGACCGTGGTTCGCGCGGGGTGGAACGCTTCATCTGCGTGCACTACTCCGTCTCGCTGGTGCAGTGCTGCCTGGCGCTGGGCATGCAGGCCCGGATGATCAACCTGCACCGGAGCATCGCGGACAACTACGTGATCGGGGACGAGGCGACCGCCGACCCGCCGGTCGACGAGCACGTGGTGGCCGAGGTGTGGAGCGCCGAACTGGGCAAATGGTTCATGCTCGACGTCGACTTCGACTGCCACTACGAACGCGACGGCGTGCCGCTGTCGGCCTGGGAGCTGCACCAGGCGTACGTGGCCGGCGAACTGGCGTCGGTGCGCTGCCGGCGGGGCCCGTACTCGGCCTCGTTCAACGCGTACGGCGAGACGCTCGACGACGAGGAGGGTTTCTTCGAGCGGACCCTGCCGTCGTACTACGCGCACGTCTCGGTGCTGATGCGCAACGACTTCCTGGCCGATCCGGACGGCCCGGTGACGGTGGCGCACCTGGTCGACGCGGACACCGGGCCGGTCCGCTGGCACCGGGGCTCGGACCTGCGGCTGCAACCGCACCTGCTGGGGCCGGTGGTGGTGGCCGAACCCTACCGCGACGACGTCACGCTGCTCACCGACGGCAACCTGCGCACCGGGTGGGCGTCCGACGAGGACGACGTCGAGCACTGGGTCGAGGTGACCCTGGCCGGGCCGCGGCTGCTCGGCCGGGTCGTCCTGCACTGGCCGGAGTACCGGATGTACTACCGCACGTCGGCCTGCTACCGGATCGAGGCGTGCGTGGCCGGTGCGTGGACCACGCTGGTGTCGGCCGAGCAGCCGGTGGAGGCCCCGTACACGGTGCACGACGTCGACGCCGCCGTGGTGACCGCGGTACGGCTGGTACAGCCGGCCGGCGGCGGCTTCCGGGAGCATCCGCAGCGGCTCTGGCTCAACCAGATCGAGCTGTACGGCCCGCGCTGACGACCGGGCTCGATGGCCCCGTTCTTGCCCTGGACCGGGCGCGGCGTTGCGCTGGCCACGCCGACGCCCGGTTCCGGGAGCCGCCGTGGGGCTAACGTCCCGGTCACCCCGGGCAACCCCTGGCCCGGACGATGGGAGGCATCCCGGATGTCCCGAAGAGTCCTGACCCTGCTCACCGCCGTCGTGACGCTGCTGTTGGCCACGGCGTCCCCGGCCACCGCGTCCGCCACCACGGTGGCGGCCGTCTCGACCACGATCGGCACCACCAACGTGACCCCGATGTGGGGTCCGCAACTGCCCAAGGTCGTCCACGACGCCAACTCCGGCTGGTACTACACCGCGACGATGGACGGCTCCGGCAGCGCCTACCCCTGGCAGGCCCGGATCTGGAAGTCGCCGAACGGCACCTCGTGGACGCTGGCGGCGACCCTCAACCAGTACGTCTACCAGCCCCCGGCGTTGCTGCTCGACTCCGGCAACCGGCTGTGGCTGACCGTCCCCTGCTACACCGGCGGCCAGTGCTACCCGGGTGTCACCCCGCTCGCCGGCGGCGTCAACCAGTACGTCTACCTGGTCCGGTTGCAGTTCACCACCGTGCTCGGCGACGGCTCGCTCAGCCTCACCACCTGGAACGACCACTCGGTGCGGACCACCAGCGCCGAGCGGTACTACGGCGGGATCGCCATCGACGACGACCGCCGCTACGTCTACCACGCGTACAGCCGGTCCAACTGGGACCTGTACGTCGCCCGGTTCGACACCTGGACCAACACCGAGACCGTCACCTACGTCGCCAGTCCGGGCGTCAACGAGGCGTACCTCTATCCCCGGGTGCGGCCCGGGACGGCCAGCGGCGAGGTGTGGCTGTCGTTCAACCAGACCGAGCTGAACACCGGCAGCAGCGCCACCATCCACGGGGTACAGCTCTGGCGCAGCACCGACGGCGGGGCGACCTTCCCGTCCCGGTTCATGGTCGCGTCCTGCCCCTCTCCGGACGGGACGGCCAACTGGTGTGACGCGGTGGACCTGGTCATCGACGGTGCGAACGCCCCGCACGTGCTCTTCTACAAGAAGATCTCCGGCGTCTCGCACCTGTACTACTGGAAGGGCAACGCCGGCTCGGTGACCCTGCCGGGCAGCCCGGTCGACCTGGGCGGCTACGACAACCACGCGCAGATCGTGCTCGGGGCCGCCGGGGAACGGTTCGTCTTCGGCACGCTCGCCGGCGCGCCGGACAACGTGCTGCGGGTGCTGCGCAGCACCACCGGCACGTCCTGGAGCACCGAGACGCACGCGGTCTCCGGTGCCGACCGCACCTACTCGCCGAACCTGATGCGGCGCGAGTCCGGCTCGTTCCACACCAACGGCAGCGAGATCTTCCGGATGCTGCTCTCCAGCAGACCGTCGGGCGGGAGTGTGTACTCCCGCCTCGACTTCCTGACCTACACCGCGACCTGACCCCGCAGCGCCCGCAGGGCGTCCGCGACCACCTCGAGGGTGCGGTCCACATCGTCGTCGGTGTGGGCCGCCGAGAGGAACCACAGGCCGCGTGGCACGACGTTGACCCCCCGGGCGAGCAGCTCCCGGTGCAGCACGCCCATGCCGGCCCGGTCGGTGGCGGCGAAGTCGCGGTAGTCGCGCACCGCCGCCGCCGGGGTCAGGTACGTCTGGAAGACCGGCCCCGGGCCGTCCACCAGCATCGGCACCCCGGCCTGCGCCGCCGCCTCGCGGATGCCGGCCATCAGCCGCCCGCCGAGCCGGTACAGGTGCGGGTAGATCGTGTCCCGGTCCCGTTCGATGGCGGTGAGGTTGCCGACCGCGGCGGCCATGCCGAGCGGATTGCTGTTGAACGTGCCGGCGTGCCCGACCTCGCCCCGGGTGACCACGTCCATCACCTCGCGTCGACCGGCGATGGCCGCGACCGGCAGGCCACCGGCGATCGCCTTGCCGTAGACGGCCAGGTCGGGGGTGACGCCGAGGTACTCCTGCGCCCCACCGGCCGCCAGCCGGAACCCGGTGATCACCTCGTCGAAGATCAACAGGCAGCCGTACGACCGGCACAGCTCCCGTACCGTGTCGAGGAACCCGGGGACCGGGGCGATGCAGCCGGTGTTGCAGAGCACCGGCTCCATGACGATCGCCGCGATCTCCGTCCCGTGCGCGGCCATCAGCGCGGTCAGCGTCTCCGCGTCGTTCCAGGGCGCGATGACCAGGTCACCGGCCGAGCTGCGCTGCTGTCCGCCGGTGCCGGGGACCGGGACCGGACTGTCCACCGGGCCGGCGGCGTCGACGGCCGGGTGCAGACTCCACAGGGCGGCGTCCAACCAGCCGTGGTAGTGCCCCTCGAACTTGAGGATCTTCTGCCGTCCGGTGGCCCCCCGGGCGATCCGCCACGCGCCGATCACCGCCTCGGAGCCGACCGTGTTGAACCGGACCAGGTCCGCCCCGGGCACCAGCCGGCACACCAGCTCGGCCGCCTCGACCTCCAGCGGGTGCTGCGCGGCGTACGCCTGACCCCGGCCGAGCTGCGCGGCCACCGCGTCCACCACGGCCGGGGCGGAGTGCCCGAGCAGCATCGGGCCCTGGGCGAGCACGTAGTCGACGTACTCGGTGCCGTCGACGTCCCACAGGCGCGCGCCGGCCGCCCGGTCCACGTAGAGCGGCACCCCCGGGCCGCGTCGGGCGTCGCTGGACACCCCGCCGGCAAGGACCCGCCCGGCCCGCTCGTACAGCGCGGCACTGCGCTGGCGCACCGGCTTTCCGTTCATCATGGTTACTCTCCGTATCTGGCCGGGTGCGACTCAAAGCCGCCCGGAAGACCGTAGATCAGCCTGCACCGGGCCGGTCAAGAGCTCAGGACCAGCGCCGGAGCACCAGAACAACAACGGGACCGCCAGCACATGAACGGTGGTTGTCGCGCCCGGCACCCCCTGCGTACGGTCATCGCACTACACAGCGAGTGAGGGAGGCCGTACGTGGATCCGTTGATGGTCGGCATCGTCGGAACGGGCATCATGGCGCGGACGCACGCCGCGGTGCTCGCCGCGTACCACCGCAGCGCGATCGGCGGCTGGGCGACCCGGGACGCCTCCCGCGCCACCGACCTGTCGCAGTTCGGGCCCGCCCCGCTCTTCCCGGACGCCGCGACCCTCGCCCGGCACCCCGGGGTGGATGCCGTCCTCGTCGCCACCCCGGACCACCTGCACGCCGAGGCGGCCCTGGCGGCCATCGAGGCGGGCAAACACGTGCTGATCGAGAAGCCGCTGGCCACCACCGCCGCCGACGCCCGCCGGATCCGCGACGCGGCGGCCGCCCAGGACGTGACCGCGATGACCCTGTTCAACCACCGCTGGGTGCCGGCGTACTGGCAGGCCAAGGAGCACACCGCCGACCGGCGGCACGGCCGACCGGTGCTCGCGTACGCGCGCAAGAACGACACCCGGTACGTGCCCACCACGATGATCTCGTGGGCGGCCCGGACCACCCCGTCCTTCTTCCTGTCCAGCCACGACCTCGACCTGCTGCTGTGGTACTTCGACGACCGGGTGGTGGAGGTGTACGCCACCGCCGTGCACGGCGTGCTGCGCGGACTCGGCGTCGACACCCCCGACGCGGTCCAGGCGCAGATCCGGTTCGCCGGCGGCGCGGTCGCGACGCTGGAGGCCTGCTGGACCTATCCCGACACCTTCCCGACCATGACCGACTCGTTCGTCGAACTCGTCTTCGAGGGCGCGGTACTGCATCTCGATCGCAAGCGGGAGCAGTTGGAACTCGCGACCGAGGAGAGCTACAGCTTTCCCCGCAACCAGCTCGCCGGCCGGGTGGGCGGCAGGCCCTCCGGCTCCGTCGCCGCCGCCGTCGCGCACTTCGTCGACGCGGTGCTGGACGGGACTTCCCCCCTCGTGACGCTGGACAGCTCGGTCCACGTGACCGAGGTGCTGGTGGCCATCGACGAGTCGTGGCGCAGTGGTCGGCCGGTAACCGTTGATCAAGAAGGGTGAACACTTATGAAGATCCGCGGAGCGGCACGCCTCGGCGCCGCCCTCGTGGCCGGCGTCATGCTGCTGTCCGGCTGCATGTTCAGCGGTTCCGAACCCGCTGACGACTCCGCCGCAGCCGCCGACCCGGCCAAGCTGACCGGCGAGTTCGAGGTGGTCAGCTTCTATCCGGCCGGTTCGCCCGACTACCAGCGGCTGGAAGGGCTGGCCCGGGAGTTCGAGGGCCGCTACCCCGACGCGAAGGTGAAGCTGGTGTTCGGCGGCGGCCAGGACGTGCCGCAGATCCAGGCCCGCTGGCGGGCCGGCAACCCGCCCGAGGTCAACTTCGGCTTCTTCGGCCGGCTCGCCGGCAACCCGGACGGCATGACCTACGTCGACGCCGGTCAGGTCCAGCCGCTCACCGACGCGATGAACAAGCCGCTGGCCGGCTACGACCAGCCCTGGAAGGACGCCGTCCTGCCGGCCGTCCGTAGCCAGCTGACCGCGCCGGACGGCACCTACTACGCCGCCCCCGACGCCGTCACCACGATCCAGTTCTTCTACAACAAGAAGATCTTCTCCGACCTCGGCGTCCAGCCGCCGACGACCATCGACGAGCTCTTCACCGTCGCCGACAAGGTCAAGGCCGGTGGGGTCGCGCCGTTCGCGGTGACCGGCACCTTCGCCCCCTACCTCCAGCTCTACCTCGACTACCTGCTGCTGCGCCGGGCCGGTGGGCAGAACGTGCTCGACGCGATCGACGGCAAGAAGGACTTCGCGTCGCTGCCGGGCGTCCGGGAGGCCGCCGCCGACCTGGAACGGATGGTCGACAACGGGTACTTCCTGGAGAACTTCCGGTCCACCGACTTCACCGCCGCGCAGCTTGCCTTCTTCCAGGGCAAGTCGGCGATGATCCTGATGGGCTCCTGGCTGATCGGCGAGATGAAGCAGAGCATCCCCCCGGGCTTCGAGGTCGGCACCTTCCCGTTCCCGACGATCCCCGGCGCGGCCGGCGACCAGACCGGCGTCTTCGGCGGGGTCAACCTCCAGACCGTCGCCAAGCAGTCGAAGAACCCGGCGCTCGGCATCGCCTGGCTCCAGTTCCTCGCCGAGAAGGGCAACCAGCAGAAGTTCGTCGAGCAGACCGGCAACATCTCGGCCTACGCCGGGGTGCCCGCGCCCGCCGGCTTCGAGGCCCAGGCGGGACTGCTCAACCAGGAGAACGCCTTCTGGCCGTCGTACTTCGCGGCGCTGAGCCAACCGACGGCGGTCAAGGACGCCTACGGGGTACCGATCACCAGGGTGTTCTTCGGTGAACTGGACGGTGCCGGGCTGGTGACCGAGATCAACGACGGGCTCCGGAAGGCACGGGGCTGACGCGATGGCACGGGTGATGGCACGGCGGCGGGTCGGAATCGTGGAGCGTCAGAAACGGCGGCTCGTCGTCCCGTTCCTGCTGCCGGCCTTCGCCGCGTACGCGTTCTTCATGCTCTACCCGGCGTTCAGCACCTTCTACGTGGCGCTGACCGACTGGAACGGGGTCAGCGCGCCGGACTTCGTCGGGCTGGGCAACCTGACCGAACTCGCCGCCGACGAGACGTTCCGGTCGACCATCGGCAACACCGTGACGTTCGTGGTGATCGGGGCGATGATCCTCTTCCCCGGCGCGTTGTTCTTCGCGTACGTCACCCAGAAGCTCCGGTTCGGCAAGGTCTACCGGTTCTTCATCCTCGCCCCGGTCGTGCTCTCGGTGACCACCGCGGCGCTGCTGTGGAAGTTCCTGCTGAACCCGAACTTCGGCGTGGTCGGCGTGGAACTGCTCGGCCAGCCGTCCACCGCGATGCTGATGGTGGTGCTGGCCACGGTCTGGCACGGCATCGGCATCTGGATGCTGCTGTTCGCGGCGGCGTTCGAGCGGGTGCCGGTCGAACTGCGTGAGGCGGCCACCCTGGACGGCGCGTCGGCGTTCCAGGTCTTCCGGCACGTGGTGTGGCCGCTGATCTGGGACGTGACCCGGACCCTGCTCATCCTCTGGATGATCCAGGGCCTGCAGACCTTCGCCTTCATCATCGCGATGACCGGCGGTGGCCCGCTCCGGTCGACCGAGGTGATCGGCACGTACCTGTACGGCGTCGCCTTCACCGAGGGCCGGTTCGGCTACGCGGCGACCATCGCGGTGGTGCTCTTCGCCGCGATCCTCACCCTGACCCTGTCGGTCAACCGGCTGACCAAACGGGAAAGCGAGCAGTACTGATGAGGGTGCGTCCCGGACGTGTCGCGCTGCACCTGGCGCTCGCGTCGTACTGCCTCACCTCGGTCGGGGCCTTCGTCTGGTGCGTCATGGTGTCGCTGAAGACCAACCCGGAGTTCTTCTCCACCAGCCCCTGGTCACCCCCGGTGTCGCCGCAGTTCGACAACTACGCCCAGGCGTGGAACACCGCCCAGATCAGCCGGTTCTTCGCCAACAGCCTCTACACCACGGTGACCAGCGTGGTACTCGGGCTGCTGATCTCGGTGATGGCGGCGTACGTGCTGGCCCGGGTGGACTTCCCGGGACGCGGCCTGCTGCGGATGGTCTTCCTCAGCGGCCTGATGATGCCCGGCTTCCTGGTCATCGTGCCGCTCTACTTCCTGCTGCGGGACCTGGGGCTGCTCGGCACGCTCAACGGACTCGTCCTGGTCTACGTCGCCTCGCACGTGCCGTTCAGCGTGTTCATCCTGCACAGCTTCTTCGCCTCGCTGCCGAAGGAACTGGAGGAGGCGGCGTACGTCGACGGTGCCTCGCCGAGCCGTACCTTCTTCCGGATCATCCTGCCGCAGGCCATGCCGGCCGTCACCGGGGTGGCCCTGCTCAACACCCTGACGTCCTGGAACGAGTTCTTCTTCGCGCTGGTGTTCCTCACCGACGAGGCCGCGCAGACCATCCCGGTCGGGATCCTGGGCCTCCAGGTCAACGCGCAGTACGCGGCGAACTGGGTGCAGCTGTTCGCCGGCCTCGTCATCACGATGCTCCCGGTGCTCGTCCTGTTCGCGGTCGCCCAGGACCGCATCGCGCGGGGACTGAGCACCGGAGCGCTGAAGGGCTGACATGAGACTGCTGGTGCGCGAGGAGGTCGGCGTCGCCCGCGACGCCGAGGTGGTGGTCTGCGGGGTGCCCCGCCCCGACACACCCGCCGGCACCCCGCTGGTGGTGCGCACACCCGACGGCGGGACGCTGCCGGTCCAGGTGCTGGGCGCGGCCGGCGACTGGACGGCGGTGGCCTTCCCCGCCACCGTCGGCCCGCTCGGCACCGTCGAGTACACGCTGACGGCCGGCACGGCCCAGCCGACGGTCACCGTCCGGGCCGTCCCCGGACCGGACGGCGTCGACGTCGACACCGGCGCGGTGCGCTTCCAGGTCCGCCCCGGTGCCGTCGACCCCCTGGCCGGGCTGCCCGGCCTCCGTTCCGCCCGGATCCACCTGGTCGGGCCCGACGGGGTGCCGCACGTCGCCACCTGCGAGGCCGCCGACGTGACGGTCGTGCACGACGGGCCGTTGCAGGCCACGGTACGGCTGACCGGCCGGTACCGGGCCGCCGCCGTCGGGTCGTGGGCGTTCCAGGCGGACGTGACGGCCACCGCCGGCGCCGGCCACGTCGACCTTGACCTGCGCGTGGTCAACGACACCGACGAACCCGAGTCGGCGGTAGCCGAGTGGCGGGTCGACATCGGCACCGCCGCGGTGACGGCGGCCGAGTGCGGCGTCTTCGACGTGACGCACCGGACGACCGCGCCGTTCACCCTGCGGCACCGGGGCCAGGGGCACGCCCGGGGCATCTTCGCCACCGCCGAGGTCGCCGCCGCCGAGGAGGCCGACGCCGCGACCCGGTGGCAGGACGCCAGCGTGGCCGGCTACCACGACCGCTGGGAGTGGGCCGAGCTGCACGGCCGGCAGGCCACCAACTGGGTGCTCACCGAGACCCCGCAGGGCACCGTCACGGTCGCCGTGCACCGCTTCGGTGAGAACCATCCCGGCGACGTCGCGGTCGGCCCGGACGGGATCACCGTACGGTTCTGGCCCACCGACGCCGGCGAACTGCGGATGACCCAGGGCGCGGCCAAGACCCGCCGGCTCCGGGTCGGCGTCGGCGCCGACCGGCGGGCCGGCCTGCGGCTCGACCATCCCGTGGTGCCGTTCCCGGCCGACGCGCTCGACACCACGGCGGTGCCCCGCATCCTGCCCTACCGGCCCGACCGGTACCCGCACCTGGAGGCGCACATCAGGGAGGAACTGTTCGGCTGGTACCAGTACGGGCAGTCGCGTGGCTTCCACGACCTCGGGGACAGCGTGCAGGGCATCACCGTCGGACCGCGCACCGGATACTCGGCCAACAACGAACACGACGCCCTGTACGCGCTGACCCTGCACTACCTGCGCTCCGGTGAACGCGCCTACCACGACTCGGCCGAGGCGTACGCCGACCACCTGCGGGACATCGACCTGATCCACCACAGCACCCGTAACCCGTACGAGGTCGGCGGGGTGCGGGCGCACGGCCGGGCGCACCTGCACTACGTCCGGGCGCGTACCCCGCACGGCGAGATCTGGACCTCCGTCGACACCGGACACGTCTGGACCGAGGGGCTGGTGCTGTTCGGCCAGGTGTCCGGGGACGGCCGCTACCTCGACGCCGCCCGCCGCATCGGCGACTGCCTCGTCCGGTTGCACGAGATCGGCTGGACCCGGCCGGAACCCGGTCCCCGCAACAGCGGCTGGCCGCTGATCGCGCTCGCCTCCCTGGCCCGCGCCACCGGGGAGGCCCGCTACCTCGACGTGGTCGGGCGGATCGCCCGGCGGGCGGTCGCCGCCCAGCACCCGGACGGCCGCTGGCTGATGCGCCTCGGCCTGCACGACGATTACTGCGCGTGGCAGAACGCGGTCCTGCTCACCGGCCTGGCCCGCACCCTGGAGATCGCCGACGACCCGACCGTACGGGCGGCGTTCCTGGCCGGCTGCCGGGCGCTGGTCGACCTCGGCCGCAACCCGGACGGCACCTTCGTCTTCCTGGGCCGGTTCGACTACCGCTGGGCCAACCGGTCGGCGCTGATCCGGGAGGCGCTCGCCTGCGCGTACGACGCGACCGGCGACGACGGGTACCTGCGGGCCGGGTTGCACGGCGGCGACCGGTGGTACCGGGCGCACGGGGCACCACCGGCCCTGAGCAACGACATCGCCGAGTGGCGGGGACACCTGCCGTTCCTGGCCCGCGCCCACGACGCCGGGCTGCTCACCGACCTCGGGGGTGCCTGATGGCCGTGGACGTCAACGTGACCGTCGGCCCGTGGCCGACCGACGACCACGAGCAGTGGTCGACCGGCGACGTGTCCGCGCACTGCGACCGGTTCGGTCTGGCGGCTGTCGTGGTCCGGCACAGCGTCGCCGTCCGGTACGACCCGGCCGAGGGCAACCGGCGGTTGGCGGCGGAACTGGCCGCCGCCGCCGATCCCCGGCTGCTGCCCGGGTACGTGCTGGGACCGCTCGACAGCGGTGAGCACGGTGCGCCGGCGGACCTGCCGGAGCGGCTGCGCGCCGACGGGGTGCGCGCGGTGTGGCTGTTCCCCCGCAGCCACGGTTGGTCGCTCGCCGGCCCCGAGGCCCGGTCGCTGCTGGGCGCGTTGCGCCGGGCCGGGTTGCCGGTCCTGGTCGAGCTGGACGAGGTCGACTGGTCCGAGGTGGACGAACTGGCCGCCGCCGCACCGGAACTGAACGTGGTGGTCTGCGGGGTGGGCTACCGCAGCCTGCGCCAACTGGTATCCGTGCTCGACCGCCGGCCGTCGGTGCACGTCGACCTGTCGTTCCTGGCCAGTCAGGACGGCCTGGAACTGCTGGTCGGCCGGTACGGCCCCGGCCGCCTGCTGTGGGCCTCCGGTGCGCCGTCGCGGGATCCTGCCGGTGCGGCGTACCTGTGGCGGCACAGCGACCTGGACGGCGCGGCCCGGGCGGCGGTCGCCGGCGGGAACGCCCGCCGGCTGCTGGGGCTCCCGGCCGCCGGAGCACCGCCGTCCGTCGACCCGGGCTGGCCGGCCGGCCCCGGCGGGGACGTCGTCGACGCGCACGGACACATCGGCGCGTGGCCGTCCTGCTGGGTTCCCCGGGAGTCGGCCGACGACCTGGTCGCCGCGATGGACCGGGCCGGGACGACCCAGGCGGTGATCTCGGACCTGCTCGGCATCTGGGCCGATCCGGTCGCCGGCAACGCCCGGATGCTCGCCGCCACGGCCGGCCATCCCGGTCGGCTCTACGGCTACCTGGTGGCCAGCCCGCACCGGCCACAGGACGAGCCTCTGCTGGAGCGGCAACTGCGTGAGCCGGCGGTGCGCGGCTTCAAGGTGCACCCGCACACCCACGAGTGCGCGCTCGACGACCGTCGCTACGAATGGATCTGGGCGCTCGCCCGCCGGCACGGCGTGCCGGTGCTCGGGCACGGCTTCGCCGGTACCTGGCACAGCGACCCGTACCTGTTCGGGGCGGTGGCCGAGCGGCACCCCGACCTGGTGCTGTTGGTGGGACACAGCGGCGCCACCGTGGAGGGCTTCCGGCGCACCATCGAGGTGTGCCGGCGGCACCCGAACGTGTACGCGGAGACCTGCGGCTCCTGGCTCACCGGGCGGTGGCTGGGCCGGCTCGTCGACGCGCTCGGCCCGCAACGGGTGCTGCACGGCACCGACGCCTGCTTCATCGATCAGCGGTACGGCCTCGGACGGGTGCATGGGGCCGCGCTCACCGACCACCAACGCGCCCTCGTTCTCGCCGGCAACGCCCGCCGGTTGTTGCAGCTACCTCTGCCCCCGCAGAGGCTCTTGCCCCAGGGAGGCAACTGATGTTCCTTGCCCGCGTCCGGACCGACGACGACCAGGTGGTCCTCGCCGCCCAGGTCACCCCCGACACGCTGCTGCGCCTCGACGCGCTGGGCGTCGTGGGCGACGATCCGGTGGCCGTGCTCCGTGAGTGGGGTGCCGAACCGCTTGCCGAGAAGGTGCGGCAGGCGGTGGCCGGCGGCGGTGCCGAGGGCGCCGTACTGCCGGTCGGTGCGGTACGGTTCGAGTCACCGGTGCCCCGTCCGCAGAAGATCATCTGTGTCGCGCTGAACTATCTCGCGCACGCCGAGGAGGGCGACCAGGCCGTCCCCGAGGAACCGGTCATCTTCTTCAAGCCGCCGTCGTCCCTGGTCGGTCACGGTGCGACGGTGCACTGCCCGAGCCGGTCGCAGCGTCTCGACTACGAGGTCGAACTCGCGGTCGTCATCGGCTCCACCGCCCGGGACGTGCCGGCTGAGCAGTGGCAGCGGGTGGTGCTCGGCTACACCGTCCTCAACGACGTGACCGCGCGCGACCTGCAACTGGTGGCGATCGACAAGAACCAGCCCTGGGACCACAGCAAGGGCTTCGACACGTTCGCCCCCTGCGGGCCCTACCTGGTCACCGCCGACGAGGTCGCCGATCCGATGACCCTGGACCTGACCCTCACCGTCGGCGACGAGGTGCGCCAGCGGTCCAACACCCGGCACATGGTGTTCGGGATCCCCGAGCTGATCGAGGTCATCTCGCACGGCATCACGCTGGAACCCGGCGACATCATCGCCACCGGCACCCCGTCCGGGATCGGCCCGGTGCCGCACGGCGAGGTGATGACGGCCACCGTCGAGGGTGTCGGCACCCTCGCCAACCCCGTCGTCTACGACCGTCAGCTCGCCCCGGTGGCGGGCTGAACGTCCCTGTCGGACGGCCCCCGGGACCTCGGTCCCGGGGGCCGTCCTGTCGTGCGGGCTCAGCGGAACCGGACGTACAGCAGCGGCTGGAACGCCGACTGGCCGGCCGACTGGCCGGCCATCAGCATCCCGGTGGCGGGACGTCCCGGGGCGTGGTAGCCGGGCGGGGTGCGGCTGCCCGAACGGGCTTGCAGCAGGTTCGGCCACAGGACCGACGCCACTCCCTCGACCGGGTGCCGCGAGATCGTCCAGCGCACGCCGTCATGGCTGTGGGCCACCACCAGCGACGCGCCGGACGAGGTGAACACCATCCGGGTGCCGTCCGGTCGGACCAGCAGCTGGCTGTGGTTGTCCAGCGGACCGACCGCGACCGGGGTGCCGGCCAGGCCACGCTGGTAGTAGAGGGTGCCCACGCCGCGGTCGCGCCGGTAGAACACCGCGTGCACCTCGCCCGCGGCGTCGACGGTGATGTCGGCGGCGTCCACCCAGTTGCCGTCCCCGTCCGGCATGGGATTCTCGGTCAGGTAGGTACGGCTGCCGAAGGTCCGGCCGAAGTCGGTCGAGTGCCACAGTGTCGCCCCGTCGAGGTAGGCGGAGTTCGGTGTGCCGAGGACGTACTGGCTGAACGACAGGTACACCTCGCCCGGGGCGACTCCCGGCTGCACCCGGGGGTAGAGCCAGGCCCGGCCGGGTGGCGGCGAGCCCACCCGGGTGGTGTGCACGTCGGTGCCGGTCCGGGTGTCGAAGACGTTGACGTGCAGGTCCCAGTTGTCCACCGCGTACGCCGTGTAGAGGTAGCGCCCGTCCCGGGACATCGCCAGACCCTGGTAGTAGCGTTCCGGCCCGGCTCCGGCCGGGGTGGCGCTGCGGGCCGTGTGGTCGGTGAACCGGCCGGGGTCGACCGAACCGTCGGCGAGCCGGTCGGCGAAGGTGAGCCGGACGGCGTACACCCCGGCCAGGTCCGCACCCGGGGCCGGCGCGACGCCCGGATAGCAGGCCGCGCCGGTGAAGCAGGCGACCTGGAGGTGGAGGCGTCCGGCACCGTCGACGAGCAGCCCGACCGGCTGGTAGACGTGCCCGGGCAGGGCCACCACCTCGGTCCAGGTCCGCGAGTCCGGGGACTTCCAGACGCGGGCGCTCCACGGGTACTGTGTCCCGTCCCCGTCGAGGGTCGCGGCGTAGAACCAGCGGCCGTCGTACACGACCTTCGGGATCTGTGCCCCCCAGGTGGGCACGACGTTGGTGACGCGGAGGGAATCCGACACCACCGACACCTGTACGGCACCGGTCCGGCCGGTGGGCATCCCGGCGACGGGGTGCGGCGCGGCAGTGGTCGCCACGATCGCGGCCACGGCTGCGGCGGCGACACGGGCGGTAATACGGTTGGCTGACATGGGTCGACGCTAGGGACGGCAGGGCCTGGTCAGGGGGACCGCCCTTGTCATCCTGCGGTGGGAAACTTGCCCTGTCCGCCGTAGTGCCTCCGGTATTCGGTGGGGGTGACGTTGAAGGTGCGCTTGAACAGCACCCGCAGGCGCTTCGGCGAGCAGTAGCCGACCCGGTCGGCGATCGCCTCCACCGGCAGGGACGTCTGGGCCAGCAGCAGCCGGGCGTGGTGCATCCGCACCCCGGTCAGGTAGCGCAGGAAGGTGGTGCCCAGTTCCCGCTGGAACAGGTGACTGATGTAGAAGGGGCTGACGAAGACGGCCTGGGCCACCGTGGACAGCCGGAGGTCCTCGGCGTAGTGGTCCCGGATGTACTGCTCCACGAGGGCGAGCACATGCCGCCCGGGAGCCTGCGGCGTCTGCGTCTCGATGATCCGGTCGAACAGCTGGGACAGCCAGAGCAGCAGGTAGGACCGCTCGTGGATGTCGAACATCGCCAGCAGTTCGTCGAGCGCGAACCGGTCGAAGGCGTCGACCCAGTCGGCTGACCCGTCCGCCAACCGACGCTTGCCGGCGACGTCGAGCGCGTACATCAGCTCCGCGCCGATCCACCGCCGCAGCAGGTCGGGTGTGACCCCGTCGGTGCGGGCCACCCGATCGATCCACCGACCCAACGCCTGTACCGCGCCGGCGGCATCCCCCTCCCGGATCAGCCGGCCCAGGTCGTGCTCCACCCGTTCGGGGAGGGTGGCCGCCGCCGTACCGGACCGCCCCCGGCAGTGGTAGATCCGGTTGCCGCCGTCGACCAGCTTGCGTTCGACGGCGCGGACCGCCTCCCGGGTCGCGGTCTCCAACCGGGCCGGTCCGGCGTGCGGGTTGCTGACGCTGAGCGTCACCGACACCCCGGTCTCGTCGGTGACCCGCCGACGCAACCGGTCCGCGTAGCCGAGCGCGTCGGCCAGCAGGTGGTCGCCGGTCTCGCCGGAGAGGGTCACCACCCACGAGTCCGCCGGGACGAACGCCAGCCGCGGCTGACCGGGCAGCTCCCCGAGCAGCGCCTCGGCGATCTTGTGGGTCTGTGCGACCTGACCGGCCGCCCAGTCGTCACCCTGGGAGATCCGGCCGACCTCGAAGTCGTCGATGTCCGCCACGACGACGACGAGCAGGCCGGACCGGGCGTCGTCGGTCATCGCGACCGGTTGGCCCAGGACGGTGCTGGGACGGAGCATGGTGCCTCCCGACAGCCCCGGCCACCGGCCGGCTGCGCCGGCGTGGCGGCTCAGAAGCGGAAGCTAAGGGTCTTGCCGTTACCCTCGCACCGTCGCCAGCCCACGACCAGGTTCCGGACGCGACGAACTGCGGGACCGGCCGACACCGACCGGTTCGGTGGATCTTCCGCTGGCCGTCCGGACCAGGCGTGCTGAGCTTTTCGTGTGGGCCGCCCGGTCTGTTCACACGTGGGCCGTCGCGGTGAGGACCCGCCACCGGCCCCGTCGACGACCCGTCGGTGGTGTCAGGCGGCGCGCAGCACCGACCCCGGCAGCCGTCGGGGCAGGTGCTCCCCGGCGGTCCCGGCACCGGGCACGAGGTCGTCACCTGCGGCATCACCCGTACGGGCCAGGAGCATCGCCTGCTCCGCCTGGCGCAGGGCCGGGCACGGGCCGGGCTCGTCGGGGCAGGCGAGGTTGCCGCACCGGCCCGACTCGTCAGGCTGGTGGGCGCGGGCCACGTCGAACCCGAGCCGCCACAGCAGCGGATCGGTCACATCGGCGGGCAGGTCCACCTGCTCGCTCGGGCGGTTACGGGAGGCGCTCGGCACGGCTACCCCTTTCCTGGACAGGTACCCCTCAAGGGTTCACCAACTCCGGCCCACGCTAAACCGTCCGCGCACGTGTGCTTGATGACATTCCCGCCGGTCGGGAGCGGTACGATCGCGGGCATGACCTGGCGATGTTGATGCCGATCCGGTGACCACCGTTCCCGTGGGCCGCCGCGTACGCCGTACCTCCGGCGTCCGTGTCGTCCCCTGCGGGAAGGTCCCATGCTGCCCTCTGCGTCGTCTCCCGCCCCCGCCGTCCGTCGGCTGGCGGCCGCCCTCTACGGGTACGCGTTCCTCGGGGAACTCGTCCTGCTCTATCCGTTCTTCGCGCTGCTGTTCCGCGACACCGGGCTGACCGTCGCCCAGATCTCCACCCTGTTCATGATCTGGACGGTTGCCGGCGTCGTGCTGGAGGTGCCGTCCGGCGCGCTGGCCGACACCGTCTCCCGCCGGCTGCTGCTCGTCGTGGCGCCCCTGCTCGCCGCCGCCGGGTTCGTGCTGTGGACCGCCGTCCCCTCGTACCCGGCCTTCGCCGCCGGTTTCGTGCTCTGGGGCGCCGGCGGCGCGCTGGCCTCGGGCACCCTGGAGGCGCTGGTCTGGACGGAACTGGACCGGCTCGGCGCGACCGACCGGTACGCCCGGCTCACCGGCCGGGCCCGCACCGCCGAACTGCTCGGCGTGATGACCGCGGCGGCCCTGGCCGGGCCGGTGCTCACCGCCGGTGGACACCGGGCCGTGGGGGCGGCGAGTGTGCTCGCCTGTCTGCTCGCCGCCGTCGTGGCGACCCGGCTGCCCGAGCACCGCCCCACCCCGACCCCCGGCCCCACCTCGACTGCGGGCCCCACCTCGACCCCCGGCTTCATCCCGACCGGCGTCGTCGACACCAGCGTCACCGGCAGCACCCCGACCGGCTCCGCCCCGACCGGTGCCGCCCCGAGCAGCGCCGTGGCCGCCGGCATCGCCGCCGGTCCGTTGGCCGGGCCGGGCGGCGACCGTCCCGACCTGGGGTGGTGGGGGAGCCTGCGCGCCGGGGTGACCGAGACCCGCACCAACCCCCGGGTACGCGGTGCGGTCCTGCTCGTACCCGCCGTCGGTGCCGTGTGGGGCGCCCTCGACGAGTACACCCCACTGCTGGCGGTGGAGACCGGGGTGGCGGAGGCGACCGTGCCGCTGCTGCTCCTGCTGACCTGGGCCGGGCTGACCCTCGGTGGGCTGCTCGTGCCGGCGGCACACCGCCTCGGCGGGTACGCCCAGCCGGTGCTGCTGACCGTCGCCGCCCTGGCGCTGGCCGGCGGGGCGGCCTCCGGACACCCGGCCGGGATGGCGCTGGTCGGGGTGGCGTTCTGCGCGTTCCAGATCGCCACCGTCCTGGTCGACGAGCGCCTGCAGGCCCGGATCACCGGGCCCAGCCGGGCGACCGTCACCTCGCTGGCCGGGATGGCCGAGAACCTGGCCACCCTGGCCACCTACGCCGGGTACGCGTGGGCGGCCACGGCGTACGGCCACCGGTGGGCGTTCGTCCTGGCCGCCGCGCCGTACCTCGTCCTGGCGGCGGCGCTGCTGTTCCGGGGCCGACGGCGCGACCAGGACTGGCCCGGTACGCAGCGGGTATGCGCCGCCCCGGGAGGCGGACGCCTGCCGGAACCGGAGGGGACATGGGAGCCGTCGTCATCGCAGTGGTCGTCGTCGCGGTGATCCTGACGATCCTGGCGATGCTGAGCGTCCGGCTGGTCCAGCAGTACCAGCGCGGCATCGTGTTCCGGTTCGGCCGGGTACTCGACCGGATCCGGCAGCCCGGCCTGCGCCTGATCGTGCCGATCGCCGACCGGATGGTGCGGGTCAGCATGCAGACGGTCGTGATGGGCGTCCCCGCGCAGGGCGCGATCACCCGGGACAACGTCACGCTCACCGTCGACGCGGTGGTCTACTACCGGGTGGTCGACCCGGTGAAGGCGCTGGTCAACGTGCGGGACTACCCGTCAGCCGTGCTCCAGGTGGCGCAGACCGCGCTCCGGTCGGTGATCGGCCGGGCCGACCTGGACACCGTCCTCGGCGACCGGGAACGGATCAACGCCGAGCTGAAGGCGGTGATCGACGCGCCGACCGAGAAGCCGTGGGGGCTACTGATCGAACGGGTCGAGGTCAAGGACGTGGCGCTGCCCGAGTCGATGAAACGGTCGATGTCGCGGCAGGCCGAGGCGGAACGGGAACGCCGGGCCCGGGTGATCGCGGCGGACGGGGAGTTCCAGGCGTCCCGCCGACTCGCCGACGCGTCCCGGGCGATGGCGGCTACGC
Source organism: Micromonospora cathayae (assembly GCF_028993575.1). NCBI lineage: Bacteria > Bacillati > Actinomycetota > Actinomycetes > Micromonosporales > Micromonosporaceae > Micromonospora > Micromonospora cathayae. The sequence continues at coordinate 4,284,466 of NZ_CP118615.1, forward strand.
CCGGGGCGTACCAGTTGCGGCTGCTCCAGACGGTGGTGGACGTGGCGGCGGAGAAGAACAGCACCCTGGTCATGCCCTTCCCGGTGGAGCTGCTGCGCTTCCTCGACCGGTTCGGTGCGACCGGTGCCGCCGGGACCGCCGGAGCGGCCGGGCCCGGGAGTGCCGCCGGACCGGAGAGCGGCGAACCGGGTGCACCGCGTCCCGACGGCCACCGCCGGCCGCAGGAGCCGGCCCCGCGCGCACGGTGAACGCCCGGTCAGCGGGGCCGGCGGACGGTGCCCTCGTCCCGGACCGGTTCGTCGCTCCCGTGCACCTCTCCGTCCGCCCCGAGGTCGAAAGGGCGCATCAGCCCGACCACCTGGTCGGCGCCGGCTGCTCAGGTCGACGATCGTGGGTCCGAGGGTGGTGCCGCGCCGGGGTGGGTGCGTTCGGCGAGCAGCTCCGCGACGTGCTGTAGCCGGGGGTGGTGGCGCAGGGGGCGGGCGGCGGCGAGGAACTGGTGGGTGCGTTGGTGGACGGATTCGAAGCGGTGGTCGGCGGTGAGGGCGAGTGCTTGCAGCGCGAGTTCGGCCGCGTGGTCGGGGTCGTCGGCGTGCAGGTGGGCGGTGGCCAGGTCGAGGCGGCTGAGCGCTTGCGGGCCGCGTAGTTGTGCGGTGTCGAAGGCGGCGATGGCGGTGGTGAGGTGGCCGGCGACGTTGGTGGTGTGGCCGAGGGCCAGGTATGCGGTGGCCGCGTTGGCGGCGGTCCGGGTGGGGCAGTAGGGGCCGAGGGTGAGGCTGGCGCTGACCTGCCCGGCCGACGGGTACTCGGTCAGCAGGTGGAACGCGCGGTCGACGGCGCGGTCGACGCCGTGCCGGTCGCCGAGGCGGGCGAGCGCCCGCGCCTGGCCGTTGATCGTGAGGCGGATCCGGTGTGGGCCGGTGCCGGCGTGGCGTAGGCCGTCTTCGGCGTAGGCGAGAGCGTCGCGGTGGTTGCCGGTGTAGAAGGCGATCAGGCTCTGGGTGGCGCGGGCCCAGGCCCGGGTGTCGGGTTGCTGGGCGGCGTGGGCGAGGTCGAAGGCTTCGGCCGCGTAGGTGTGCGCGACGCGGAAGACGCGTAGGTCCAGGGTGAGCGCGGCGAGGAGCCCGGACAGGTGCGCGGCGGCGGTGTAGAGCCGGGCGCGTTGCGGTGGGTGTTGCCGGGCGGCCATCAGGTGGTCGACGTAGGCCCGCAGTGGACGCAGCCGGGCCACGAGGGTGGCCGGTGGGCAGCGTTCGTTGTCGGCGATCGCCTGCCGGACCTCGTGTTCCAGGTGGGCCAGCCGCGCGTCGTCGTCGGTGGTGCTGGTCAGCGCCGACCGGCGGGCGGTGATGGTGTCCTCAGGCTCCCACCACACCGGTGTGTTCCCGCCGGTGAGGTTGGTGCTGCGGGGCGCAGCCGCCGGGCGGTGGTGGCGACGGTGATGGTCCAGGTCGGCGATGCGGTCGTATTCGGCGGTCAGCACGCCACCGGTGCGTAGCACCTGGTCGCAGCGGGTCCAGAACGGCCGCTCGGGGTACTGGCGGCCGGTCTCGGTGTTCGCCACCGAGCTGCGCCCGTACTGCACCAGCCGGGCGAGCGCGTGTTGGGTGTGGCCGGCGTTCCTGCGTAGCTGGGCGAGGAGGCGGCCGAGCGCGCGGCGGGCGGTGGTTGTCTCGCCGTGGTCGCCCATCGCTGCCACCCCCGGTCGCTGCGGTCACGATGAGCGAACACCATAGCTGCTGCCGGTGACACTTTCGCCTGTCGGTGACCGCCTTCGCCTTGCCGTCGACAGCGGTCGCGCGGGTCACGGTTGCGGTGTCGGCAGGTCGGGGCGGCGGCGCTGCCGAAGCTGGCCTGGTGTCGGAGTTGGTGTCGGAATCTGCCGACAATGTCGGCGCACGGCGCTGCGGGCGTGTCGCCCCGACCCCGTCCTACGGTCCCTGCATGCCCTCCGAACGCCGCGACGTCACCGCCGAGCTGCCCGGTAAGCGGATGGCCGCCGGGCTGCTGATCACTGACGCGGACGAGCGGGTTCCGCTGGTCGAACCGGTCTGCAAGGCGGAGTGGGAGGTCGGCGGCACTCTCGACGCCGGCGCGACGAAGCGGATCGTGGTGCCGCGGGGAGAGTCGACGGGCTGGGCGTGGGCCGACCCGCTACCGACCGCCCGGCGGTTACCGCCGCTGCTGGCCCGCCGTGTCGCCGAAGCGCTGTGCGCCCGCGCTGACGGGTGCTGCCACCTCGAAGTCGGCGTCCGGGTCACCTGACCGCAGAGCACCCGGGGGCGTCTGCGCGCCCTCGCCGGCCTCCATCGACACACCACCATCCGCCGTAGTTCACCCTGCTCACCTTCGGGAGGTACCGCCATGCCCACAACCGACCCCGACCGTGCACCCGCCCGTCCCGGACCTTCGCAGCGGGATTCGGTGCTGCCGGAGCTGCGGGAGGTGTGGTGGGAGACCGGTGTGCGGGCGCGGGCGCAGGCCGGCCTGTTCGCCGTCTTCTCCGAACTGCCCCGGCTGGTCGGGGCCGCGCTCGTGGTGAGCTGGCGTGCCGACCGGGTCCGGACGTCGGTCGTGGCGGCGACGACGGTGGGCGCGGGGGTGATGTCGGCGTTCGGGCTCCTCGCGGCCCAGCGGGTGCTGGTGGAGTTGTTCGCCGGCGGGCCGACCGCCGACAAGGTGCTGGCCGCGCTGCCCGCCCTGGTCGCGTTGGCGGCGGTGACCGCGTTGCGCGCCGGCATGGCCACCGCGATGGGGTACGCGCAGAACGGCCTGACCCCGAAGGTGGACCGGGAGGTCGAACGGGGTCTGTTCGAGGTGACCACGGCGGTGCGGTTGGAGGCGTTCGACGCCGACGCGTTCGCCGACGACATGGAACGCGCCTCCCGCGGCGCGGACTCCACCACCGGGCTGGTGCAGGCGTCGATGAACCTGCTCGCCGGTCTCGCCGGGGTCCTCGCCGTCGCGGTCGCCGTCGTGGTGATCCACCCACTGCTGCTGCCCGCACTGCTGGTGGCGACCGTGCCGAACGGATGGGCGTCGCTGCGCGCCGGACACCTGCGCTACCAGACGTACGCCGCCGGGTCGGTACGCCGTCGACGGTTGTGGCTGCTGCACCGGTTGATGGCCGAACGTGACTCCGCCCCCGAACTGCGTTCCTACGGGCTGCGTGGGTTCCTGCTCGATCAGTACGACCGGGTCATGGCCGTCGAGACCGGTATCCAACTCGCGCTGGCCCGCAGGGTCACCACGACCACCACCGTGGGCGCGATGATCGGCGGCGTGGCGACCGCCGTGGTCTACGTCCTGCTCGGTCTGCTGCTCATCGACGGTCAGATTCCCCTCGCCGCCGCCGCGACCTGTGTCATCGCCGTGCAAACCGCGCAACGTTCCCTGTCCGTGGTCACCTTCCAGGTCGACCGGGTCTACACCGAGGGGCAGCACTTCCGCGACTACACCGGCTTCATGACCCGCGCCGCCGACTACCTGCCACCGCACACCGGCCCGGCTGCCCAGGCGCCGGCCACGGACCGGCTGGAGGAGATCACCGTCGACGCGGTGAGCCTGCGCTACCCCGACCGTGACACCGCCGCCGTCGACCAGGTCACCCTTACCATCGAGGCGGGACAGACGGTGGCGTTCGTCGGGGAGAACGGCTCCGGCAAGTCCACCCTCGCCACCATGATCGCCACTCTGCGTACCCCCACCGACGGCACCATCCACTACAACGGGCGGCCTTTGCAGGAGTGGGACACCGACGCGCTGCGGGCGCGGATCGGGGTCGTGACGCAGGAGTACCACAAGTGGCCGTTCACCGCCGCCACGAACATCGCCGTCGGCGACATCGCCACCACCGCCGAGCAGACCCGGATCGAGTCCGCCGCCGCCCGCGCCGTCGCCCACGACATGATCGCCGAGCTGCCCCACGGGTACGAGACGCTGCTCGACCGTACGTTCGCCGGCGGGCAGGACCTCTCCGGCGGTCAGTGGCAGCGCATCACCGCCGCCCGCGGTTTCCTCCGCGACGCCGATGTGCTGATCATGGACGAGCCGTCCTCCGCCCTCGACCCGCGCGCCGAGAACGCCCTGTTCCAGGCCATCCGGGACCGGCAGGGGCGTGGCATCACGATCCTGATCACCCACCGGCTGGCCAACGTCCGCCACGCCGACCGCATCTTCGTCCTGCACCACGGCCGTCTCGTCGAGTCCGGTACCCACGACCAGCTCATGAGCGCCGACGGACGGTACGCCGAGCTGTTCACCCTCCAGGCCGCCGGCTACGACACCACCGCGCCTGGCACGACGGTGCCCCGACAGATCGCCACCGCCTGATGGAGCAGGCCATGACGACGTCGAACCCCCCGAAGCCCGTACCTCCGACGCTGGTGGTCATCAGGGGGAACTCCGGCAGCGGAAAGACCACGGCCGCCCGCGAGGCCCGCCGTCGCTTCGGACGCGGTGCGGCTCTGCTGGAGCAGGACTACCTGCGCAGAATCGTGCTCCGGGAACACGACAGCGCCCACATCCAGCCGGTCGCCCCGACGTTCATCACCGCGACCGCGCGCACCGCCCTCGACCTCGGCTACCACGTCATCCTCGAAGGCATCCTGCACACCGGACGCTACGCCACCGTGCTGCACCAGCTCATCGACAACCATCCCGGACCGGCCGCCGTGTTCTACCTGGACGTGTCCTTCGACGAGACCGTCCGCCGCCACCTCGACCGCGACGAGCCGATCCCGGTCACCCCCGACGAGATGCGTACCTGGTACACCCACCGCGACCTGCTCGACATCCCCGGAGAAATCGTCATTGCCGAAACCAGCACCGTCGAGCAGACGGTCTCCACGATCCTGCACGCCAGCGGCCTCACCAACGCCGCAGCGCAGACGCCCTGCCCAGAACGGTGCTCGCAGTGCGCCCGCACAGCCCACCAGACGACCGCCGCAACGGTGGCTCCTTGACACCGCGCATGGGCCGGGACTCCAGCACCTCACAGCTGGCGAGTAGATCGACCATTCGACCGTGGTCAAGGCAGGGCCGTTCGGCTGACTGCGCGGATCCCCGGGCGCCACCCGCACCTCACTGCGCTGTGGTGTCCGCCCGTTCGGCCTGCCGGGGTGCGGTCGGCGACCTCGGTGGCGGCAGGGCGGGACGCGCGGGCCCGGCACATGCCGCCACGACCGGATCCGGTCGCTACCCCGGCAGCCAGGCCCGGAAGTACCAGCCGTTGTACGCGCTGTCAGGCAGGGTGCGGTATTCGCAGTTGCTGCTCACCTCGCCCCAGTAGCTGGCATCGATGCGGTAGAGCTCGCACTCGTCGTAGGTCACGAAGTAGCCGTGCCAATCGAACTGCACGGCGGCGGCCGGGGCCGGCTGGACGGTGAAGCTGACGGTTGCCGCGGTGGCGGCGACCACCGCGAGACGGGTAAGCCGTCGGCGGAGCGGCTGGGGCATGGCGAGTCCCTCCGGTGTGATGGATCTGCCCGAGCATCATAAATCCACGCTTGCCGATCGGTGATCCATCATCCGGGCAGCACGGACCCGCCAACATCGGCGGATGTCACCCGCCGCTGGCACTCTGACGCGCGGCCGTAGCCAGGCCGGTCCCCAGGTGAACGAGTCCGAGCGTCGGCGGCCCCACCGAGCGCTCGGATCCGTGACCGGTCCACAGAGGATCCGGGCACGGAGCGTGGCGGTGTAGGGTCGCCTGCACGAGGGGCGGCATTGTTGTACGGAGGCTTTGGTGGAACGTCGTGGCGAGGATCCTCGCGGAGTCGATCTGCGAACGGACCGGGCGCACGGCGCACGCATCTACGACTACATCCTGGGCGGCAAGGACAACTTCGCCGCTGACCGCGAGGCCGGCGAGGGCTCGTTGCGGATCTGGCCGGCGTTGCGGGTTCACATGCAGGCCAACCGGTCCTTCATGCACCGGGTGGCGCGTTTCCTGGCCGACGAGTGCGGGATCCGGCAGTTCCTCGACATCGGCACCGGGCTGCCGACGTCACCGAATCTCCACGAGATCGTGCAGTCGGTCGACCCGGCCGCACGGGTGGTCTACACCGACAACGATCCGCTCGTGCTCGCGCATGCGCGTGCGTTGATGGTCGGGACGGCGCAGGGACGTACGGCCTACGTGGCGGCGGACATGCGCGACCCGCAGACGATCGTCTCCGCTCCGGAGTTCCTGCGGACCCTCGACCTGAGTCAGCCGGTGGGGCTGTTGCTGATCGCGATCGTGCACTTCATCGAGGACGACGGGGAAGCGCTGCGGGTCGTACGGCAGGTTCTGGACGTGTTGCCGTCGGGCAGCTATCTGGCGATGTCCATCGCGACCGACGAGTTCGACCCGGTTCCGCTGGCCGAGGTCCAGCGGCAGTACAACAGGCTCGGTGAGACCCTCGTCTTCCGTGACCGTGCCACCGCGCTGGGGTTCTTCGACGGTCTGGAGTTGGTCGAGCCGGGGCTGGTCCAGGTCCACAAGTGGCGTCCGGACGGGTCCGAGGCTGCCGGGATCGCGGACAGGGACATCGCCATGTACGGGGCGGTCGCGCGTAAGGCCTGAACCTGGCGACCGGTCGGGATGACGGGCGCGACGGCGAGGAGACTGCCGGCCCGACTCCGCGTCCGGACCCCGCCGGCCGTCTGCTCCTTGCTCGTTCACGACCGACACGTGCCGAGCCGAACGGCGGCGGCGGACGCGGGACAACCGATCTGCCCCGATGGGCCCCTGGCTCCGTAACCGGAAAGGCGATCTACCAGCGGGTACGTGACGCGGCCGACCTCGGGACGATCCGCCGGCTTAACGAAGGCTTCTTAGCGTCCGGGTTGATCAACCCCACACCCGGAGGCCTGATGAGCCAGACCCGCAGGGACTTTCTCCGTCGCGTCGGTATCGCCGGTGGTGCCGGCGTCATGCTGCACAGCATGGGCGCGCTCGGTTTGACCAGCGCGCACGCCGCGGAGACACCACCGTTCACACCACCGAAGAGGAGCGACCTCGGCCGGCACGGCCGCAAGACGGTCATCGTGATGGGCGGTGGCATCGCCGGCCTCACCGCGGCCTACGAACTACTCAAGGGCGGGTACGACGTCACCGTCCTGGAGGGGCGCGGCCGGCCCGGCGGTCGTAACCGGACCGTCCGGGGCGGAGACACCATCACCGACCTCAAGGGGCAGACCCAGCGGGCGACCTTCTCCAAGGGCCAGTACATGAACGCCGGCCCCGGCCGCATCCCGCAGATGCACGTGACGATCGACTACTGCCGGGAACTCGGCGTCCCGATCGAGGTCTTCACCAACCAGAACGCCGACGCCTTCCTCTACCGCGAGAACGTGCCGGGTGCCCTCAACGGCGTCCCGGTCCGGCACCGGGCCGCCAAGGCGGACGCCTACGGGTACACGGCCGAGCTGCTCGCGAAGGCGACCGACCAGGGCTCGCTCGACCAGTACCTCACCGCCGAGGACAAGGAGCGCCTGCTGTCCTACCTGCGCAGCTTCGGTGCCATCGGGCCCCGGGTCGCCGGCGACCCGGCGGCCAGCTTCCGGTACACCGGCGGCGGGCGGCGCGGCTACGCCACGCAGCCGGGAGCCGGCCTGGAGTCGGGCACCACCATCGCGCCGTACGCGATGTCCGACCTTCTCGCCTCGACCGTGGGCAACTACTTCTCGTTCGAGATGGGCTTCGACCAGGCGATGATGATGTACCAGCCGGTCGGCGGGATGGACAGGATCGCCTACGCCTTCGCCGCGGCGATCGGCGCCCGCCGGATGCGCTACAACGCCGAGATCGTCGAGTACCGCAACACGACCTCGGGCGTCGAGGTCGTGTACACCACCCCGGACGGTCCGAAGAAGGCGGTCGCCGACTTCGCGATCAACACCATTCCGCCGCACATCGCCGCGAAGATCAGCTCCAACCTGCCCACGGCGGTCGTCACCGCCCTCGGGTCGGTGAGCGTCACCAACGCCGGCAAGATCGGCATCGAGTACGACCGCCGGTGGTGGGAGCAGGACTTCCGCATCTACGGCGGCATCACGAACGCCAACACCAACCTCGGGAACATGTGGCACCCGTCGTACGGCTACAACGGCGAGCGGGGCACCATGATCGGCTACTACAACACCGGCGGGAACGCGAACTTCTACGGCAACCTGACCCCGGCGGAGCGCCTGGCCGAGGCGGTACGGCAGGGCAAGAAGATCTTCGGCGACGTGTACGGCGAGGGGATCACCGCCTCCTACTCCCGGGACTGGGCCTCCACGCGGTTCTCCGAGGGGGCGTGGGTCGGCTGGCCCGGCGCCGTCGGTGGGCAGACCGGTGCCGCGTACCGCAGTCTCCTGGAGCCGACCGGCAACGTCTACTTCGCCGGCGACCACCTCAGCCACGCCATCGCCTGGCAGCACGGCGCGATGGTCTCCGCCCGCGTCGCCGTCGAGTCCCTGCACGCCCGCGTCACGGCCGCATGAGTACGCCTGCCACCCCCGGCCGCCCCCGCAGAAAGGTCCCCACCGTGCGCCGAAGCGCCATCCTCGTCCCCGTCGCCGCCGTCCTCCTCGCCATCCCCACCGGCGCGGTCGCCGGCGGGCTGTTCCCGCCCCGGCCCGGTACCACCGTCACCCTGCTCCCCGCCGGACAGGACAACCCCTCGATCGCCGACGGCGTGGCCATCGGCAAGGGCACGGCGCTCTACAAGACCAGCGGGCTCGGCCCGGCCGCCCTCAACCCGGCCGCACCGGCCGGGTCGGAGGCGCGTTACATCGACACCGAGGTGTTCCCCGGCGGTGTGCTTCCGCCCGGCGTGACCATCACCGAGGCGCAGGGCATCAACGTGCTGCGCCGGATCGGGGAGAACCTCGCCCGTGCGGGCCTGACCTACCAGGACGTCATCAGCATGCGGGTGTTCCTCCAGAACCCCGCCGGCCAGGAGCGGATGGACTTCAACGGCTGGAACCGGGCGTACCGCCAGTTCTTCGCCAACACCAGCCTGTCGACCGGTAAGCCGGTGCTCGTGCCGCTCGGGTCGGCCGCCCCGGCCCCGCCGATGGTGGTCAACCCCGCCCGGCCGTCGCGGTTCGCGCTGGAGATCGAGAACCTGCCGGTCAACGGCTGGCTGGTCGAGGTGGAGGTGGACGCCGCCTACCCCGCGAAGAACGAGTGACCCAACCCCCGTCACAGACGCGCCGTCGACCCGCCGCCCAGGGCCTCTTCCCGTGGCCCCCGGTGCCGGGTCGGCGGTGCGTCGGCGTCAGCGCCGCTGGACCGGAAGCACCGGCAGCCCGGTGTGCCGTGGCACGGCGTCGCGGTGCTGCTGCGCGGCGATGCTGGCGGTGATCTCGTGGGGCGGCACCGGACGGCCGAAGTGCCAACCCTGTCCGTTGTCGCAACCGGTCGCCGCCAGCCGGTGGGCCTGCTGGGCGGTTTCGATGCCCTCGGCGGTCACGACGAGGCCGAGCTTGTGCCCGAGCGACACGACGGTGCCGAGGAAGTCGTCATCCGTGTCGGGCCGGCGGGCCCCCGGCCACCTGGCCGGCTGCGCCGACGACCGGGTCAGGCTGGCGTCCAGTTTGAGGCCGTGCAGGGGGAGTGAGCGGAGATTGGCCAGGTTCGCATAGCCGATGCCGAAGTCGTCGATGACGATCCGGACGCCGAGTTCCATCAGCGCTGCCAGGGTCTCCGCCACCACACCGGTCAGATCGATCACGGCCTGCTCGGTGACTTCCAGCTGGAGCAGATGCGGCGGCAGGCCCGTCCGGTCGAGGATCTGCGCCACCGCGCCGGCCAGGCCGTTCTGGTGGAGCTGGCGCACCGACACGTTCACGCTCACGTACAGGCCGGGTTGGACCCGCTGCCAACGACTGGTCTGCCGGCACGCCTGCTCCAGCAGTTGGCTGCCGAGCGCCACCACGAGGCCGGTGCGTTCGGCGAGCTCGATGAACCGGGCGGCGGTCAGCAGGCCGAGCTGGGGATGCCGCCAGCGGGCCAGGGCTTCCACCCCGGTCAGCAGCCCGGACCGGAGAGCCACGATGGGCTGGTAGACGGCGGTGAACTCACCCCGCCGCAGCGCCGCCGGCATGGCCGCCGACAGCCGGTAACGCGCGGCGTCGGCGTTGCTGCGGTCCTGGTCGAACTGGCGCAGGGTGGCTTTCCCGTCCGCCTTGGCCCAGTGCAGCGCGATCTCGCTGGCGCGCATCAGGGTCGCGGCGGCACCGTCGGCGACGGTGCCCTCGGCCACTCCCGCGCTCGCCGTCAAGGGCACCTCGGTGCCGTTGACGGAGAACGGGGCGGCGAGCGCGGCGAGCGCCTGATCGGCGATCTTGATGGTGTCCTCGGTGCAGGTGGTGTCGCGGACCAGGATCGCGAACCGGTCGCTGTCCAGCCGCGCCACCAGGTCGATCCGCGGGTCGGTGAGCGCGCCGAGCCGGCCGGCGATCTCGCGGAGCAGCAGGTCACCCACCTGATGCCCGAGGACGTCGTTGACCGCGGCGAAGTCGTCGACGTCGAGGCAGCAGACGCCGACCCGGTCGGTCGGCACACCGGCGGTGGACAGCCGTCCCAACTGCTCGGTGAGCAGTGTCAGGTTGGGGAGCCCGGTCAACTGGTCGTGGGTGGCGAAGCGGCGGAACCTGGCCTCGCTGACCCGTAACGCCTCCTCGGCCTGGGCGCGGGCGGCCAGCGCGGCCAGCCGGACCGTGTCCTGGGCTCGCAGGCTGCGGTCGTGCGCGGCCGCCGCGAAGCCCGCCGCGAGTTCCGCCAGCAGGCCGTTCAGCCGGGCCGTACGGGTGGGGTCGGCGGCGAGACCCAGCTCGCCGAGGAACCGCGAACCGACGACCGCGATCGTCCCACCGAGCGCTTCCGGCGACCCGAAGCCGGCGGCCACCAGATCGGCGCCGATCCGGTGCCCGTCGCCGGGCTCGGCCGGTTCGGCGAGGACCGCGCTCACCAGGCGGTCCGCCAGCCCGGCAACGATGCGACGCCGCTGCCCGGCGCTGATCGGTACGTAGTGGGCCCGGTGCAGGGCAGTGGCCCACGCCGTGACGAACTCCTCGACGCCGGGGTGATGCCGGTCGTCGACTCCGTCGGCGTCGGACCGACCGCTCACCTGCAGCGTCCGACTCCGACGTAGAAACTCATCCGCTCCGGGTGCTCCCCGACATCGGCCGGTGACTCGGGTCGCCACAGCGGGGACCACACCACGCCGGGTTCCACCAGGTCCAGCCCGGCGAAGAGGTCCTCCACCTGAGCGCGGGTACGGGCGGTGACCGGCGTGTTCGTCCGGCCACTGAGCCGGGTGCCCTCGCCCATCTCGTCCGGCCGACTGTCGGTGGTGACATGGCTGATCGCCACGCAGCTGCCCGGAGCCAGCGCCGTCCACAGTCGCCTGATCAGCCCGTGCGGGTCGTCGTGGTCCGGTACCGCGTGCACGACCGAGACGAGCAGCAGGCCGACCGGCCGGTCGAGATCCAGCAGCCGGCGGGTCTCCGGGTGGGCCAGGATGGCCTCCGGATGGCGCAGGTCTTCGAGCAGCGCGACCGCGTTCGGCTGGCCGGCGAGGATGTGCGTGCTGTGCGTCACCGCCACCGGATCGATGTCCACATAGACCACCCGGCTGTCCGGATCCACCTGCTGGGCGATCTCGTGCACGTTGCCCACCGTCGGGATGCCGGACCCGATGTCCAGGAACTGCCGGATCCCCTGATCGAGCATGAACCGCACCGCGCGATGCAGGAACTCGCGGTTCGCCCGTGCGACCAGGCGAAGATCCGGCACCGCCGCCATTGCCTGGCGGGCGAACTCCCGGTCGACCTCGAAGTTGTGCGAGCCGCCGAGCCAGTAATCGTAGGCCCGCGCCACGCTCGGTCGACTGAGATCAACACCTGCTGGCGCCCATTCCGGCCGTTCCATTACCGCCCTTTCCCACCACAATGACGTGACCGCGCCACTATAGTCGGAGAACCTCCCACCGCCGTACCGCGTCGAGATCACGACGCCGGCCCGCAGGCCGACGGCTCAGGCGGGCCGTCGACCGTCCGTCCACCGCAGCCGAAGGAAGCCGAACCGGCAGATCATGGTGCCCTTCGGGCCCTCCCGCCAGGTGAGCGTCTCCGCGGGTGCATGGCCAGTCGATGCGTCCCGGCCACGACCTGGTCGAAACGTCCGATCGGTGCTGCCGGCAGGGGAACCAGCGCGAGTACACGGAGACCAACTGCGCCCAGTCGGCGGCGTGATCCAGGCCGACCCTCGACTGCACGGCCTCGCCGGGAACGCCATCAGCCCCAACAGCGGCCAGCGTCGGTCGCGAGAGCTAGTCAGGAGTGGGGCTTGTCGACGTATCCGATCTCCTCCAGCTTGTCGCCGATGAGCCGGTAGGTGGCCGTGCGTTCGATCACCAACTCGGCCATGGAGGCGTCGTCGGGGCGGGTCAGGTAGACCACCTGCGCCTGGCCGGCGCTGATGGTGATCTTCTGGATCGGGGTGCGGTCGCCGAGGTCGACCGTGCCGACGTAGGCCGGGGTGCCGTCGACGTTGCGCCAGAGCGTGATGGCCCAGAACTTGCCTGTCCCACCGCCGTCGAGCATGCTCGCGCGCAGCGCATCGGCAGCGCCGTCGCCGGTCAGGTCACCGATCGCGCACGGCGGTTGCAGGGTGACCACCACGCCGTCCTCTCCGGCCCAGCGTCCCTCGGTCAGCGGGATCGGGTCGGGGTAGTTGTTGTATCGCACCGTGGCGCTGCCCAGCTCCGATTCGGCCACCTGGTCGCAGGTCAGCGCGGGGACCTTCGCGGGCGGCGCGGCGGTGGGCGAGACGTTGTCGTTGGCGCTGCTGCCGTCGCCGAACGGCGGGTCGGTCACCGGTGAGTCCGACGGCACGGTGGTACCACCGGGGTCCGGCGTGGTGCCGTCGCTGATCTCGATGGTGCAACCGGCCGCCACGAGGACCAGGGAGAGCGCGGCCAGCGGCAGCAGCGTCCTGCGCATGGTTGTTCCTTTCGCTGAAGTCGGCCGCAGCGTAGTGCGCCCCCGCCAGCCCGGACCGGCTCGGCTCGGAGGTGCTCGGCCGCCTCTCGCCGCCGCGGCCCGTCGTCGACGTTTCTCCACGGGTACGTCCCCTGGCGGTGCCCGCCGGTGGGGAGGTGTTCCCGGCCGGGGCAGTGGGTAGAGGCGAAACCACTACTGTGCCCTGTCGACAGAAGGAACAACCGACATGACAGACAACCTCGGTGACGCGGTCGGTGACGCGCTGCGCGCCGTCCTGCTGTTCCTGCCGAAAGCCCTGGCCTTCGTGGCGATCCTGGTCGCCGGTTGGCTGGTCGCCAAGGCGGTGCGCCGGCTGGTCGACCGGGTGCTGGAGCGGGTGGGCTTCGACCGGATGGTGGAGCGCGGTGGCGTCCGCACCGCCCTGGCGCGTTCCCAGTACGACGCCAGCGACATCGTCGCCAAGCTCGCCTACTTCGGGGTCCTGCTGCTCACCCTGTACCTGGCCTTCGGCGTCTGGGGCCCGAACCCCATCTCCGACCTGATCGCCGGGATCATCGCCTGGTTGCCCCGCGCGTTCGTGGCGATCGTCATCGTGGTGGTCGCGGCGGCCATCGCCCGCGCGGTCAAGGACATCATCGGCAGCGCCCTCGGCGGTCTCTCCTACGGCCGGATCCTGGCCAACGTCGCCTCGGTCTTCATCATCGGGCTGGGCGTCATCGCCGCCCTCAACCAGGTCGGGATCGCCACCACCGTCACCACGCCGGTGTTGATCGCCGTCCTGGCGACCATCGGCGGCATCCTCGTGGTCGGGGTCGGTGGCGGCCTGGTGCGTCCGATGCAGAACCGGTGGGAGTCCTGGCTCAGCCGGGCCGAGCAGGAGTCCGGGACCATCGCCGCGCACACCCGCGCCTACCGGGCCGCCCGGTTGGACGTCGAGCGGCAGCTCGCCCGGCCGACGTCGCCCCCGCCGGCTGTCCCGGGCAGCACCGCCCCGGTTCCGTCGGCTGCGACCGGCGGCACCGATCCGCAGGCCCGGGACGCGGAGGCCCGGGACGCCGAGGAGACCTACGCCTTCCCCCGTCAGGACGCCGACGCCACCGCCTTCATCCCACGCCCGGACGCGGACGCGACGACCATGCCGCCCCGACCGGACCCGGACGCGACGACCGCGCTCCCGAGCCAGGACCCGGGTGCGGCGACGACTCTGTCCGGTCAGGATCCGGACGCGACGACGGCCTTCCCCCGCCAGGACGCGGACGCGACGACGGCTTTCCCCCGGCAGGACGCGGACGCGACGGTGCGGATCCCGCCGACGGACGGGAAGTTGCCGCAGCCCCGGCAGGACCCGGAAGCCACCATGGTGATCCGGCCACCGGCCGACGGCGGGACCGCCCGCTGACCCGGTCACCCGCGCACCGGCGCGAGCGGCCGGGCCGCTTCGGCAGGGCCGCAGTGGCCGGGCCGCTTCGGCCGGCTCAGGGGTTCGCCGGGCCACCGGCTCACGCCGGGTCGGTACGTCCGTCCAGGTAGAACCACCGGCCGTCGGTACGGCGGAACCGGCTGCGTTCGTGCAGGGTGCCCACCCGCCCCCGCTCGCGGTAGTGGGCCCGGAACTCCACCGTGCCGGTGGCGTCGAAGAGGCCGCCCCCGCTGGTCGACAGCACCTCCAGGCGGGTCCACCGCGTCCCGGGTTCCAGGTCGAGCGCGACCGGGCGGGTGGTGGCGTCCCAACTCCGCAGCAGGTAGGCGGTGTCCCTGACCGCGAAGGCGGCGAACCGGGCACGCATCAACGACTCGGCCGTGCCGGCGTCGGCCTCGCCCCGGTGCAGCCTCCCGCAGCAGGGCGCGTACCGCTGTCCCGAGCCACACGGGCAGGCCAGCTCGTCGGTCGTGCGCCGGGTCGCGCCACGTTTCGCCACCGGGCCATTCTGGCCGATCCGACCGGCCGGCTTCCGGGCCGGGGTCGCCCGGTGCCGGCGGGTCAGGGGGTGGGCAGCGGTGCGCCAGTCTCCAGCAGGGTCTTCATGCTGGCGAGTAGCTCGGGCCAGCCGCCGCTACCGTCGAGCTGGCCGCTGATCGCCTGGTGCATCCGGCTGCCCGGGTCGAAGTCGTCGTGTACGACGGTGAGCCGGACACCGGAGCCGTACGGTTCCAGCTCGAAGGTCACGCGGGACCGCCGCTCCCGGGCCGCCTCGGCGAACTCCTCGGCCGACCAGCCGAAGAACTCGGCGTGTCCCGGCTGCATGAGGTGCCAGCTGTAGGAGAGCCGGCGGTAGGGCTCGGCTTCGAGCACCCGCTGGCCGAGATCCCGGGGCTCCTCGTCGGGGGCGTCCTGCCAGCGGATCGGTGAGCCGACCCGCCAGTCGGACTCCAGCGCCGCACCGCCCCAGTACCGACGGGTGAAGGCCGGCTCGGTCAGGGCCCGCCAGAGTTGTTCCGGGGTGGTGTTGACGTACGTGGTGTAGACGAAGGTGGGTGCGGCCATGGGTGGTTGCTCCAATGCTCTCCGCAGGTCCGCGAGAGCGCGGGCCTGTTCCCGGTGATAGCGGCCGATCCAGCGGTCGGCGACGGCGTTGATCGGCGCGGCGTTGAGGTGGTGCAGCTTCGCGCGGCCCTGCCGCCGGGTGGTCACCAGGTCGGCGGCCTCCAGGACGGCCAGGTGTTTGCTCACCGCCTGGCGGGTCATCTCCAGCCCGGCGCAGAGTTCACGCAGCGTCTGTCCGTTGCGCTCGTGGAGGCTGTCGAGCAGTCGGCGTCGGCTCGGGTCGGCCAGTGCCCGGAACACCGCGTCCATCCCCACCTCGCACATGCAGCCGTACGGTTGCCTAAGGTTAGGGAACCGTACGGCTGCATGTCAACGCGTGGGCAGGTCACCGGGTCGTGGCACCAGGTCGTCCGTCGCCGGCGACCGCGTCCCGGATCATCACCCGGAGCTGCTCCATCGGGTCCCCGTCGCCGGCCGAGAGCCGGTTCTTCGTGGCGGCGACGGTCAGGCCCAGCTCCGGATAGGCGTACGCGAGACTGCCGCCGACCCCGCCGGTGCCGAACGAGCCGTCGGGATCCACGCCGTACCCGAGCCCCCAGGCGATCTCCAGGCCGAGCGTCCAGTCCACTCCCGCTATCTGGGTGGTGGACAGTTCCGTCAGCCGGCCGGGGGAGACCAGCCGTACCCCGTCGAGCGTGCCGATCAGGGCGGCGTACAGCCTGGCCATGCCCCGCGCGGTGACCGTCCCGACCGCCGGCAGCTCGGCCCGCAGCAGGTCGGCCCGGTTGCCGAACGCGGCGTCCGGGGCGACGGCCGGCGGCACCGCCAGGTCGAAGTGCGGCAGGTGGGCGCGCATCGTCGCCAGCATCGCCGACCAGTTCCCGTCGACCAGCCGGGCCAGCCGACCGAGTTCCGACCCGGGTACGGCGAGGAAGAGTTCCCCGGCCAGGCCGAGCGGCCCGGTCACCTCCTCGGCGAGCACCTGCGAGACGGTACGCCCGGTCACCCGGCGGACCACCTCGCCGACCAGCCACCCGTACGTCCAGACGTGGTAGCCGGTGGCGGTGCCGGGCGCCCACCGCAGCTCGCTGTCGGCGACGATCCGGCACATCCGCTCCCAGTCGGTGAAGTCCGTCGGGGTGACGTCGGCCGGCAGCGCCGGCACGCCCGCCGAGTGGGTCAGCGCGTGCCGCAGTGTCACCCCGTCCTTGCCGTGCCGGCCGAACTCCGGCCACACCCGGGCGATCGGCAGGTCGTGGTCCAGTGCGCCGCGCTCGGCGAGCACGTGCACCACCGTGGAGGTGAGGCCCTTACCCGTGGAGTAGGCGAAGAACGGGGTGTCAGCGGTGACCGGCCGTCCGGTGGCCGGGTCGGCGACACCGGCGCAGGCGTCGACGATCATCCTGCCGTCCAGGTAGGCCGCCACCTGGATCCCGGTCTCCTGCCCGGAGGCGACGAGATCGTCGATCGTCCGCTGCACCCGCGCCTGGAGGCTGTCCTGGCCGGTCACGCCTACCTGGCGGCTGTCCTGGCCGGTCACGCGTACCTGGAGGCTGTCCTGGCCGGTCACCCGGGCCTGGCGGCTGTCCTGGTCCGGTACCCGCGCGGGAAGGCTGTCGTGGTCCGTCATGGGCAACGACCCTGCCAGAACCGCGGTGGCGGCTCCCGACATTTACCGCCGGGCCGGTAGGTTGCCGGCATGGTGGACACGACGACCGGAGCCGGCACGGAGACCACGGGCCGGGTGGTGGAGATCTGGACCGACGGGGCGTGCAGCGGGAATCCCGGCCCCGGTGGCTGGGGCGTCGTCCTGCGTTACGGCGCGCACGAACGGGAACTCAGCGGCGGCGAGCCGACCGCGACCACCAACAACCGGATGGAGTTGATGGCCGCCATCCAGGCCCTGGAGAGCCTGACCCGGCCGGTCGTCGTCCGGCTGCACACCGACAGCACGTACGTGCGTAACGGCATCACCAGTTGGCTCGCCGGGTGGCAGCGCAACGGCTGGTTGACCGCGGCGAAACAGCCGGTCAAGAACGCCGACCTGTGGCAGCGGCTGGCCACTGCCTGCGCCCGGCACCAGGTGAGCTGGCACTGGGTGAAGGGCCACAACGGACACCCGGAGAACGAGCGGGCGGACGCGCTGGCGAACCGGGGCCTGACCGAGGCCCGTTCGGCGTCCCACGCCGGGGCACGCTGAGTCACCCCGTCCCGGTCGGGTCACTCACTCCTCGCGGGACGGGTCCGCGCTGCCCGCGACGTCGTTCACGTCGTACCCGGCGTGGCTGGTGGTGGTCGCCGGTCGTCCCTCGCCGGGAACCGGCCCGTCCTCGAGATCGTCACCGGTGTCCGTGGTGGTGTGCAGCGAGTCGCCGGGCGGACGCAGGGACGCCTCGTACGCGGTGCTGCCGTCCGGCTCGTCGGTGGCGGCGCGGTCCTTCTGCTGATCCATGTTCATGGCCCGGTGGTGCCCACGTCGGCGCGCCGCAAACGTCGCTCGTCGGCGCGCCGCAAACGTCGCTCGTCGGCGCGCCGCAAACGTCGCTCGTCGGCGCGCCACGAAGGTCGGGGCGGCCTCACCGCTCGGTCCGGTCCTCGATCTCCCCTCCGCTCTCGCCCGGGCGGGCGCCGATCGCCTCCTCGGCGGCCTGCCCGTCGGTGGCGGTGTCGCCCAGGTCGAGGTCGCTGCGGGGCAGGTCCTCGACGCCGGTGACCGTGCCGGTGCCGCGCCGGGGGCCGGCCTCGCGGGAGTTGCCGGTACGGCCCGGCCGCACGCCGGTCGCGTCGACCCGGCCTCCGGCGGTCTCACCCGGCAGGTGATCGGCCCGGGACCGGGCCACCCGTCGCACGTCGTCGTCGCTCATCGCCACCCCTCCGTCCGCGTCGGCCGGTACGCGTGCCGCGTCCGGCGGTCGGCGCTTTCCCGCCGGCGGGTGGGCAAAACCTCCGCCGGTACGAGGTGGTTGTCGGCTGGCGGACCTGATTGTCGACCGAACGGCTGACAACCGAATCGGCTCGTTATTGCACGGCGTCGACCGCGAGACCGAATCGTTAGCTATGCATGACAACCGATCTAACCGTTACCGGAACGATTCAATCCGACCGTTGGAACTGTTCTAGCGTCGACTTCGGGAACTCATTCCGTAGTTGACGAAGGGACCCGTCATGAGCGACATGTCCCACCCGCCTGCCCTTTCCGTGGCCGGTGATCCGGTGTCGGAGGGTGTGATGACCTCCGTCGATCCGCCGACCGACGGAAAGGGGCGGCAGGTGGTCGGTCGGTCGCCCGGCCAGCTCGCCTGGATGCGCCTGCGCCGGGACCGTACCGCCATGATCAGCGCCGGGACGCTGATCGCGGCGATGCTGCTCGCCCTCGCCGCGCCGCTGGTGGAGGCGCTGACCGGAATCGATCCCACCGACAAGTTCGCCGACCGGCTCAACAGCTTCGGCATGCCGATCGGTTACGCCGGGGGGATCACCGGCGAGCACTGGCTCGGCCTGGAGCCGGGGACCGGCCGGGACATCCTGATGCAGCTGGTGTACGGCCTGCGTACCTCGCTGTTCATCGCGTTCGCCTCGGCCGTGCTCGCCTCGGCGGTCGGGGTCGGCGTCGGTATCGTCGCCGGCTACGCCCGGGGCTGGCTGGACGGGTTGATCAACTGGTTCATCGACGTGACCCTGGCGTTTCCGTTTCTGATCTTCGCGTTGGCGGTCATCCCCATCCTGGAGGACCGCTTCTACTCCGCCCGGGAGGCCCCGCCGCCGAGCTTCCGGATCGCCCTGATCGTCGCCACGTTCGGCCTGTTCAGCTGGACGTACACCGCCCGACTCGTCCGTGGGCAGGTGATCTCGCTGCGGGAACGTGAATTCGTCGACGCGGCCCGCGCCGCCGGGGCCGGCACCGGTCACATCCTGCTACGGCAACTCCTGCCCAACATCTGGGCGCCCATTCTGGTCACGGTCTCGCTGAACGTTCCGCAGTTCATCGCGATCGAGGCCGCTCTCGCATTCGTCAACATCGGCGTCACCGAGCCCACTCCGGATCTCGGCCGAATGATCTACAACAGCATCGGATACGTCGCCACCGATCCGTACTACACATTGTTCCCCGGTTTGACGATCTTTCTGCTCGTCCTCGCGTTCAACCTCTTCGGTGACGCGTTGCGGGATTCGCTCGACCCCAGGTCGAACCGGTAGTTCCGGCACCCACCAGACGCCCGGCCGCCGGAAGACGGCCGGCGAGAAGGGAGCACACCGTGCGCGCACAATGGCGGACCCTGTCCATCGGCGTCCTGGCCGTGACGCTGGTCGCCACCGGCTGCAGCCCCACCCCCGACGACGGGGGCGGCGGCGAGCAGGAGACCCGCACCCAGACCGGCTCGGTGTCCTACGACCCGGCCGACAACACCGGCCCCGCGCCGGCCGTCGAAGGCGCCCGCCGGGGCGGCACCGTCACCGTGCTGCAGAACGCCGACTTCGAGCACCTCGACCCGGCCCGCACCTACGTCAACCGGGCGCAGATGACCAGCGGGCTCTTCCAACGGTCGCTCACCGGCTACCAGGAGGACGGCAGCGGGGAACTGAAGGTCGTCGGTGACCTCGCCACCGACCCGGGCAAGGACGTCGACGGCGACTGCAAGGTCTGGCAGTACACCCTCCGCGACGGCCTGAAGTACGAGGACGGCTCCCCGGTGACCAGCAAGGACGTCGCCTACGGGGTCGCCCGGTCGTTCGCCCCGAACCTCAACGAGGGCCCGAAGTACATCCAGCAGTGGCTGTACCCGGGCGGCGTCTACAACGCCACCTACCGGGGCCCGTACGACGGGGGGAAGGCGACCCCGGACGGCGTCGAGACGCCCGACGACCGGACCATCCGGTTCACCTTCGCCGAACCGCACTGCGACATGCCGTACGCGGCGGCCCTGGCGACCACCGTGCCGGTGCCCGCGGCGAAGGACACCCGGGAGAACTACGACCTGCGCCCGTTCTCCTCCGGGCCGTACAAGGTCAGGTCGTACCAGCGGGACGTGGCGCTGGAACTGGAGCGCAACCCGCACTGGGACCCGGCCACCGACCCGCTGCGCACCGCCTACCCGGACGCGTACCGGTTCAGCTTCGGTCTGGAGGCCGCCCAGGCCGCCGAGCGGCTGGTCGCCGACGCGCCGGCCGACCAGGCCTCGATCACCTGGGAGGACGTGCCACCGGCGGTGCTGTCCCGGACCACCAGCGGCCCGGTCGCCGAGCGGGTGATCAAGGGCCCCACCCAGTACACCTGGACGCTGACCATCAACACCCAGCGGGTCACCGACCTCAACGTGCGCAAGGCGCTGAACTACGCCGTCGACAAGGACGCCATGCTCAAGGCGATCGGCGGGCAGGCCGCCGGCAGCCCGGCCACCACCCTGATGTCACCGACCACCGCCGGTTGGCGGGCGTACGACGTGTTCGGCGCCCCGGTGACCGGTGACCCGCAGAAGGCGAAGGAACTGCTCGCCGGGAAGACCCCGTCCCTGGTGCTGGCGTACGCCAACACCGAACTGCGGACCCAGCAGGCCGAGGCGATCCGGAAGACCCTCACCGAACGCGGCTTCACCATCACCACCAAGGCGCTCGACTCCAGCAGCTACTACGACGAGATCGGCCGCAAGGACAACCCGTACGACCTGTACCTGAGCGGCTGGGGCGCGGACTGGCCGACCGGCTCGACGGTCATCCCGCCGGTCTACGACGGCCGGGAGATCGCCCCGGAGGGCAACAACAACCTGTCCTACGTCGACGACCCCGGCGTCAGCGCCGAGATCGACCGGATCCGTCGGCTTCCCGCCGCCGAGCAGGACGCGGCCTGGATGGCCCTGGACCAGAAGATCATGCGCGAGCTGGCACCGGTCGTGCCGTGCTACTACGACGCCACCTACGAACTGCGCGGTTCGAAGGTCGGCAACGCGTTCCTCAGCGACGCGTTCGGCGTGATCCAGGTGAACACCCTCTTCGTCAAGCAGTGACCACACCGGTGGGGAGCGGCCCGGCCGCCGCTCCCCACCCGCCGCGCCGGGGAGGTGCCCCATGCTCCGTTTCATCGTCCGGCGGCTGCTGGTAGCGGCCGTCACCCTCACCGTCATCAGCCTGGTCACGTTCGGGCTCTTCTTCGCCGTACCCAGCAGCCCGGCCAAGGTGATGTGCGGCAAGAACTGCACCGCCGCCGACATCGCCCAGGTGGAGGAGCGGCTCGGCCTGCGGGACCCGCTGCCGCAGCAGTACGGCGACTTCGTCCGGGGTGTCGTCGTCGGCCGTACGTACGGGCACGGCGACTTCGCCCGTGAGTGCCCGGCCCCCTGCCTGGGCTACTCGTTCCGGAACAACCAGCCGGTCACCGAGATCATCGTCCAGCGGGCCCCGGTCACCTTCAGCATCGTCGGCGGGGCCGCCGTGGTCTGGATCCTGCTCGGGGTCACCCTCGGCATGGTCTCGGCGTTGCGGCGGGGCACGGTCTTCGACCGGATCGCCATCGGCGTCACCCTCACCGGCGCGTCCATGCAGGTGTACTTCTTCGGGCTGATCCTGCTCTACCTGCTGGTGTATGCCACCGGCCTGCTGCCGTTCCCCAGCTACACGCCGCTGACCGAGAACCCGTTGGCATGGGCGCACGGGCTGCTGCTGCCGTGGATGACCCTCGGCTTCCTCAACTCCGCCCTGTACGCCCGGCTGTCCCGGGCCCAGATGCTGGAGACCCTCTCCGAGGACTTCGTCCGGACCGCCCGCGCCAAGGGTCTGCCCCGGCGGCAGGTCTACACCCGACACGCCCTGCGGGCCGCGATCACCCCCATCGTGACCATCGCCGGCCTGGACATCGGCGTCGCCCTCGGCGGCACCTTCATCACCGAGACGATCTTCGGTCTCCAGGGCCTCGGCAAAGCCACCGTCGAGGCGGTGCAGTTTCTCAACCTGCCGGTCGTGATGGCCACCGTGCTGCTCGCGGCCGTGTTCATCGTGGTCGCCAACATCGTGGTCGACCTGCTCTACGCCGTGATCGACCCCCGGGTCCGACTGAACTGACGGAGTGCGCTGATGACGACGACGAAGGACAGCAGCGGCCCCTACCTGCGGGTGAGCGATCTGCGGGTGCGGTTCGACACCGCTGATGGTGTGGTGCGGGCGGTGGACGGGGTGTCGTTCGCGGTGGAGCGGGGTCGGACGTTGGGGATCGTGGGGGAGTCGGGTTCGGGGAAGAGTGTGACGTCGTTGGCGGTGTTGGGTCTGCACGATCCGCGTCGGGCGACGGTCAGCGGTGAGATCACCCTCGGTGGCCGGCAGATCGTCGGTCTGCCCGAGGAGACGGTCCGCCGGCTGCGCGGACGGGACATGGCGATGGTGTTCCAGGACCCGTTGTCGGCGTTGCATCCGTACTACACCGTGGGGCGGCAGGTCGCGGAGGCGTACCGGGTGCACCACTCCGGGGCGGGGCGCCGGGAGGCCCACGCGCGGGCGGTGGACATGCTCGGCCGGGTCGGTATCCCGCAGCCGGGGCGGCGGTTCGACCAGTACCCGCATGAGTTCTCGGGTGGGATGCGGCAGCGGGTGATGATCGCGATGGCCCTGGTCAACGATCCGGATCTGCTGATCGCGGATGAGCCGACCACGGCTCTTGATGTGACGGTGCAGGCGCAGATTCTGGATCTGTTGGCGGATCTTCAGGCGGAGTTCGGGTCGGCGATCGTGTTGATCACGCATGACCTGGGTGTGGTGTCGCAGGTGGCTGATGAGGTGTTGGTGATGTACGGCGGCCGGGTGGTGGAGCACGGCACGGTGACTGAGGTGCTGCGCTCACCGGGGCATCCGTACACGTGGGGGTTGTTGGGGAGTGTGCCGTCGTTGCGGGGGGACGCGGGCGCGGAGTTGACGCCGATCGCGGGTAATCCGCCGAGTTTGATCGATCTGCCGGTGGGGTGTGCGTTCCATCCGCGGTGCCGGTGGGCGGACCGTACGGGTGATCGGTCCCGGACGGTGGTGCCGGAACTGTCGCCGGTGGGTGGAGGGTCGGCGCACCGGGTGGCCTGCCACCTGCCGGCGTCCGAGCGGGCCCGGATCCGGGCCGAGGAAATCAGCCACCTGGAGGTGACCCGATGAAAAGCCAACTCGACAACACCCCCGTCCCGGCCCGCACCGACTCCGACCCGCTGTTGACGGTCAGTGGTCTGACGAAGCATTTCCCGGTGCGGGACGGGTTCCGGCGTTCGGGTGTGGTGCGGGCGGTCGACGGTGTGGACTTCACGGTCGCGGCGGGGGAGACCCTGGGCCTGGTCGGGGAATCCGGGTGTGGGAAGTCCACCACCGGCCGGTTGCTGGTCCGGTTGCTGACCCCCACCGCCGGCACCGTCACCTTCGCCGGCCGGGACATCACCCGGGCGAGGGGTGGGGAACTGCGGCGGCTGCGGCAGGACCTGCAGATCATCTTCCAGGACCCGTACGCGTCGCTGAACCCCCGACACACGGTGGGACGGATCGTGGCGATGCCGTTGGAGGTCAACGGGATCCGGCCGACCGGTGGGGTGCGTAACCGGGTGCGGGAGTTGCTGGAGCTGGTGGGGTTGAACCCGGAGCACTACAACCGGTATCCGCACGAGTTCTCCGGTGGGCAGCGGCAGCGGATCGGGATCGCGCGGGCTCTGGCGTTGGAGCCGAAGTTGATCGTGGCGGACGAGCCGGTGTCGGCGTTGGACGTCTCGATCCAGGCGCAGGTGATCAACCTGTTGCGGCGGTTGCAGCGGGATCTGGGGTTGGCGTTCGTGTTCGTGGCGCACGATCTGGCGGTGGTGCGGCACGTGTCGCAGCGGGTGGCGGTGATGTACCTGGGACGGATCGTGGAGATCGGTGACCGGGCCGACATCTACCAGCGTCCGCAGCATCCGTACACGCGGGCGTTGTTGTCGGCGGTGCCGGACGTGACCGGGGTGGGTACGGGCGGGCGGATCCGGTTGACCGGGGACGTGCCGACACCCCTGGACCCGCCGTCGGGGTGCCGGTTCCGGACCCGCTGCTGGAAGGCCACCGACCGGTGCGCCACCGAAACCCCCGCCCTGGTGCCCCGCGACGGCGGCAACCAGTCCACCGCCTGCCACTACCCCGAGACCGGGCCACTGACCTCGGCCGGTGACGTGGTGGCCGTACCGAACGGGGTGTCCTGATGAGCCTGTCCCCGGTGGAGGGCGAGGTCCGCGCGGACCTCGACCCGGCCGGCGGCGGATGAGCCCATGCCGGTTGCGGGCCTACCCGCCGCCGGCCCGGCCGGTGCGGCCGCCGCCGACCTCGGTGGTCAGGTAACGGCAACCGAGGTCGGCGAGCCCGCCGATCGTGCTGTCGGCTCCGCCGGCCCACCACTCGGCCGACGACCGGCATCGTCGGAGAGATCGTGACCGAGCGGGACCGGCAGCCCGACACCCACCTGTGTTCCCACTCACGTTTGGCTGCTGCCGGGTCGGGTGGCATCCGTCGACCGTATAGCCTACTTAACCAATAGAGAATGCCGGCTATGGTCGGTGCGCTCCACTGCTGGTCGACGGCTGACACCGAAGATCGCGCGACCCATCCAACACACCGCCCGTACCCCACACGAATGCCGAGGCACAGATCCGTGATCCGCATCGAAGGCCTGCGGAAGACCTTCTACGGCCGGGGCCACCCGGTCACCGCCGTGGACGGCGTCGACCTCACCGTCGCCGAAGGTGAGGTGTTCGGTGTGGTGGGCCGTAGCGGTGCGGGCAAGAGCACCCTGCTGCGCTGCGTCAACATGCTGGAACGTCCGGACGAGGGACGGGTGACGGTCGACGACGTCGAGCTGACCGCACTCCGCGAGGACCGCCTACGACGTGCCCGGCAGGGCATCGGCATGGTCCACCAGCACTTCGCCCTGCTCGCCTCCCGTACCGCGGCCGACAACGTCAGCTTCGCCCTGGAGGTCATGGGCGTCCCGCGCCGGGAACGGGCCGCGCGGGTAGCGGAGCTGCTCGACCTCGTCGGACTCACCGACCGCGCCGGGGCGTACCCGGCGCAACTCTCCGGCGGCCAGAAGCAACGGGTGGGTATCGCCCGGGCGCTGGCCAGCCGTCCCCGGGTGCTGTTGTCCGACGAGGCGACATCGGCCCTCGACCCGGACACCACGAGCGCCATCCTGAACCTGCTGCGCGGACTCACCCAGCAACTCGGCCTGACGATCCTGCTGATCACACACGAGATGGAAGTGGTCAAGCGGCTCTGCGACGCGGTGGCGATCATGCGTGAGGGACGCTTCGTCGAGTCCGGCCGGGTCGACCAACTGCTCAGCCGTCCCGGCTCCCAGCTCGCCCGGGACATCTTTCCGCTGGGGCCGGTACCGACCGTACCCGGCCACCTGCTGTACGACATCACGCTCGCCGGGCCGGTCGGCGACGAGACCTTCCTGTCCGACCTGACCCGCCGGCACGACCTGGACGTGCGGATCGTCGCCGGTGCCGTCGAGCAGCTCGAGGCTGCCCGAGCAGGCCGGCTGCGGATCGCGCTACCCGGGTCCGCACCAGGGCTGGCGGACGGCCTCCGGGAACTGCGCGCGGCCGGGTTCGGCGTGGAGGAGGCCCGATGATCGCCCCGGACCTGGCCGATCTGCTCTGGCAGGGACTCGTCGAGACCGCCTACATGGTCGGCGTCGCTACCCTGCTCTCCGGAATCGGCGGGCTGCTGGTCGGCGTACTGCTGATCGTGACCGACCGCGGCGGGCTGCTGGCCGCGCCCCGGCTCAACCTGCTGCTCGGGCTGGCCGTCAACATCGGGCGGTCGTTGCCGTTCATCATCCTGCTGGTGGCGATCAGCCCGTTCACCCGGTCCGTGGTGGGCACCACGATCGGCACCACGGCCGCCATCGTGCCGCTGACCGTCAGCGCTGTCCCGTTCTACGCCCGGATCGTGGAGGCCGCCTTCCGTGAGGTGGGCCGGGACGTGGTGGA
Organism: Micromonospora cathayae; assembly: GCF_028993575.1. Taxonomy (NCBI): domain Bacteria; kingdom Bacillati; phylum Actinomycetota; class Actinomycetes; order Micromonosporales; family Micromonosporaceae; genus Micromonospora; species Micromonospora cathayae. The sequence continues at coordinate 4,310,905 of NZ_CP118615.1, forward strand.
CGCGGCCCGCGCGATGGGTGCCTCCCGCTGGCAGATCGTCGGCAAGGTCCTGCTCCGGGAGGCCCGCCCCGGCCTGGTGGCGGGGCTGACCATCACCGTCGTCGCGCTCATCGGCTACTCCGCGATGGCCGGTGTGATCGGTGGCGGTGGCCTCGGTGACCTCGCCCTGCGCTACGGCTACCAGCGGTTCGAGGACGACGTGATGATCGGCACCGTCGTGTTGTTGATCGTGGCCGTCCAGGCCGTCCAGATGCTCGGCGACCGGCTCGCCCGGCGCCTGTCCCACCGATGACGACCACGTGGACACACCCGTGGTGACAGAGAAAGAGAAGGGCAGACTCGTGCGACGTACCATCGCTGCGCTGATCGCCGCCACCGTCGTCCTGGGCCTGGCCGCGTGCGGCTCGGACACCGACGAGACCGGCACCTCGACCCCCGCCGACGCCGCACTGAAAGTCGGGGTCAGCCCCGTACCGCACGGCGAGATCCTCGCGTACGTCCGGGACAACCTTGCGGAGCAGGCCGGCCTGAAGCTGGAGATCGTCGAGTTCACCGACTACGTGCAGCCGAACAGCGCTCTCGCGGACGGGCAACTCGACGCGAACTACTTCCAGCACATCCCGTACCTGGACGAGGAGAAGGCCGCGAAAGGCTACAAGTTCACCGCGCTCGAGCCGGTGCACATCGAGCCGCTCGGTGTGTACTCCAAGAAGGTGACCAACCTCGCCGACCTGCCGGCGAAGGGCGTCGTGGCGATCCCGAACGACCCGTCGAACTCGGGCCGGGCACTCAACCTGCTCGCCCGCAACGGTGTGATCACGTTGCGGGACGGGGCCGGGGTCAAGGCCACCCAGCGGGACATCGTGGACAACCCGAAGCAGCTGGAGTTCCGCGAGCTGGAGGCGGCCCAGCTGCCCCGCAGCCTCGAGGACACGGCGGCATCGATCATCAACGGCAACTACGCCATCGAAACCGGGTTCACCCCCGCCACCGACGCGCTGGCCCTGGAGTCGGGCGAGGACAACCCGTACGCCAACCTCATCGTGGTCCGCGACGGTGGTGAGAGCGACCCTCGGGTGCAGAAGCTGGAAGAGCTGCTGCACTCGGCCGAGGTGAAGAAGTTCGTCGAGGACAAGTACAAGGGTTCCGTCCTGGCAGCCTTCTGACACGTCGGTGACCGGGCCGCGGCGGGCCGCCCTCGGCCGCTCGTGCCTGCTGCCCGGTCGCCGTCACCCGGCCGCGTGCGGTCAGTCGGCGGGCGGGGCGGTGCTCCCGCGGACGGTGAGCGTGGTGGCCAGCTCCAGGCCGATCTGCGGTGTGCGGTCCCCGCGTCCCAACGCCAGCGCCAGCTCGGTGGCGGTCTCGGCCATCTCGGTGAGTGGCTGCCGGATCGTCGTCAGCGGCGGGTCGACCAGGGCGGCCACCGGCAGATCGTCGAAGCCCACCACGCTCAGCTCCCTGGGAACGGTCAACCCGACGGCGCGGGCGGCCTGGTAGACCCCGAGCGCCTGGAGGTCGTTGCTGGCGACGATCGCGGTGGGGCGTCGGGGACGACGCAGCAGGTCCAGCGCGGCGGTGTGGCCGGCCTCCCGGGTGAGGTCGGCCCGCACCACGAGGTCGGACTCCACCGGCAGGCCGGCGGCCTCCAGGGCGGACCGGTAGCCGTCCTGCCGCGCCCGGCAGCAGAGCACGTGTTCCGGGCCGGCGATCATGCCGATGCGGCGGTGCCCCAGCCCGATGAGGTGGCGGGCCGCGGTCCGCCCGCCGGTCCAGTTGGTGGCCCCGACGAACGGCACGTCGTCGGGCAGCTCGACGGTCGGGTCGAAGACCACGAACGGGATACCCCGGGCCCGGAGTTGGTCGCGCTGTTCCGCGCCGAGCTGGGCGACCGTCACCACGCAGGCCGGGCGGCGGGTGAGCGTGTCGTCGATCCAGTACCGGATGGCGTTGCGCTGCGGACCGAACTCGGTCAGCACGACCCCGAGCTGGTGCTCCCGGGCGACCCGCTCCACGCCACGGATGATCTCGACTCCCCACATGTCGTGGAGTTCGTCGAAGACGAGTTCCAGCAGGTTGCTGCGCTGAGCCGGGGCCGGCTTGCGGTAGCCGTACCGCCGGATCAGTGCCTCGACCCGGGCCCGGGTGTCCGCGGCCACGCCGGACCGGCCGTTGATGACCTTGGAGACGGTGGGAACCGACACCCCGGCGGACTCGGCGATGAACGAGATCGTCACCGGCCGGCTGGCCTCATCCACCGGAGACCTCTGCACTGTCGTCCCGGTCCACCGGCCGGTAGTCGAACCAGTCGAACCGGACACTGCCGGTGGCGGCGTACATGCCGACGACCCGGCCGGTGAAGCCGCCGGCGACCTCGGTGGACAGGTACCGGCCGTCCAGTTCGGCGAGCACGTCGACCGTGCCGTCGGGGTGTTCGACGGCGAACCGGAGGACGTCGGGTTCCTTGCCGGGGTGCCAGCCGCCGGGGGCGGGGGCGATCACGTCGAGGCGGAGCCGGACCGGGCCGACCGGGACGGGCCGGGTCGCCACGGTCGCCCGTACCGAACCGATCCGGACCACGACGCGGACCTCGCCGTCACCCACCTCGATCTCGTGGTGGTGCTGCTCGTCGAGGCGTACCGCCAGTCCACCGCGCCCGTCCGCCGGGTCGACCAGGGTGCGGACCAGGCAGGACGGGTGCTGCTGGCGGCGGCCGACGAAGGTGACGTCCCGGTCGTCCAGCGAGGCGCCCCGGGCCCGCAGGGTGAGCCAGCCCGGCCGGTCGGTCAGCGACCAGCTCTCCACCGGGCGGGACCGGACCGAGATCCACTGCGGGTGCAGCGTGTCGGCGTCGAAGTCGTCCCGGGCCGGCGGGGTCGGCAGCGGCTGGGCGGGCCAGGCCGGTGCCGCCATCGCCGGGGCCACCTCGCCGACCACCGGCCAGCCGTCCACCCAGGTCACCGGGGCCAGGAAGGTCTCCCGGCCGAGCACGTGCCAGCCGGGGGTGCCGCCACCGGGGCGTACCCCGAGCAGCACCATCCACCATGTTCCGTCGACCGCCTCGACCAGGTCGGCGTGGCCGGTGTTCTGGATCGGACGGTTGGTACCCCGGTGGGTCAGGACCGGATTGTCGGGACACGGCTCGTACGGTCCGTCGGGCGCGGTCGCGCGGGCGACCGAGACGGCGTGTCCGCGTTCCGTGCCGCCCTCGGCGATCAGCAGGTACCAGTAGCCGTCGATCCGGTACAGGTGCGGTGCCTCGGGGGCCTGCGCGCCCGGTGGGCCGGACCACAGCCGGCGCGGCCGGCCCAGCGTCCGCCCGGTGTACGGGTCGAGACGGACCTGCTCGATCCCGGCGTAGGTGCACCAGCAGCGGCCCTCGTCGTCCCAGGCCAGGTCCGGGTCGATCCCCGGAACGTCGGGCAGCCGGACCGGGTCCGACCACGGGCCGGCCGGATCCTCGGCGGTGACCAGCAGGTTCCCGCCGCCGTCGGCGCAGTTCGTGACGATCAGCCAGAACCGTCCGTCGTGGTGCCGCAACGTCGGCGCGTACACGCCCCCGGACGATGCCGTCGTCGTCGGCAGCACCAGCTGGCTCGGCCGGTCCAGCACGTTGCCGATCTGAGCCCAGTGCACCAGATCACGACTGTGGAGGATCGGCACGCCGGGGAAGTATTCGAAACTGGAGCAGGCCAGGTAGTAGTCGTCGCCGACCCGGCACACGCTCGGGTCCGGATGGAAACCGGCGATGACCGGGTTGCGGAACGTGCCGTCGGCCCAGTCGTCCTCGTCGACCGTACCCGCCACGGTGTCGCGGGTCTGGTCCAGTGTCATCCCGCCGCCTTCCCGGGCTCCTCGGCTCGGAAACTTTCCCGATCGGATCTCGGGTTTTCGGTACCGGAGCGTAGTGAGGATCATCGAACCCGTCAACGGTGGGCGTACCGTCCACTCTGGTGCGGCCCGGTCCGGCCGGTTGGCGTCGCGGCGGCCGGACCGCCCTAGGGTGGGCGTTCGTTGGCCTGCTGCGCTGGAAAGCTCCGACGTCGGGATGGATGCTTTCGGGTTCGTAGCCCCGATAGTTTCCGGGCTGCGGGAGTCGCGCGGCACTCCTGGAGGCACCGGGCACGGTGACGCGGGTTCGTGGCGTGAGCCGACCGGACGGCCCCGGCGGTGGGTGTGCCGGCAGGCGATGGCCGGCCGCGCGGTCAGCTGGTGCCTCCCTCGGCGAGCGCGTTCCGGGGCTCGGTGTCCGCTTCGTGGGAGGCGGCCCAGGAGGCGAGCAGGCGCAGCGCGTCCTCGGAGGGGGAGCCGGGTTCGGCGGTGTAGATGGTGAGGGTGAGGCCGGGCTCGGCGGCCATCTCCAGTCCCTCGTAGGCGAGGGTGAGGTCACCGACGATGTGGTGGTGGTAGTTCTTGGCGCCGGTGCCGTGGTGGCGGACGTTGTGGGCGCCCCAGCGCCGGCGGAACTCGTCGCTGCGGGTGGAGAGTTCACCGACGAGGTCGTGGAGGTCCTTGTCGCGGGGGTCGCGGCCGGCTTCGGTGCGCAGGATGGCGACGCAGATGTCGGCGGCGAGGTCCCACTCCGGGTAGAAGCGGTGGGCGTGGTCGTCGAGGAAGGTGAACCGGGCGATGTTGGCGGGGCGTTGCGGCTGGGCGTACACCTCGGCGTAGAAGGCGCGGGCGAGCCGGTTCGCGGCGAGCAGGTCCATCCGGCCGTTGCGGACGAAGGCGGGCCCGGCGGTGACGGCGTCGAGGGCCCACTGCAGGCTGGGGCGTACCGACCACTGCCTGGTGCTGCGGCGGCGGGGACGCATCAGGGCGGCGGTGCCGTCGGCGGCCTGGGCGAGGTCGAACAGGTGGGCCCGTTCGGCGTCGTCGAGTTGCAGCGCACGGGCCACGGCGTTCAGGACCGACGGGGACACCCCGGCAAGCGCGCCGCGTTCGAGTTTCGAGTAGTACTCGATGCTCACGCCGGCCAGGGTGGCGACCTCGCTGCGGCGCAGGCCGGGGACCCGCCGGTTGCCGCCGGCGGGTAGGCCGGCCTGCGCCGGGCTGATCTTGGCGCGCCGCGAGACGAGGAACTCGCGGACCTCGGTGCGGTTGTCCATGCCCCGACCGTACGTGGCGGATCAGGCCCGAGGGGTGCCCTGTCGGTACACCCTTCCGCAGGAACTCCCTGACCGGGTCCAGCCGGAGTTAGCTGGGCGGCGACGAGCGGCCTGAGTGCCGGTGACGGACGCTGAACGAGGAGACACGAGAATCGTGCTGGGAGCTGTCATGTACGCGGCGGGCGACGTCCGCGTGGAGGAGCGCGAACGCCCCACCGTCGTCAACCCCACCGACGCGGTCATCCGACTCTCCGCGACCTGCGTCTGCGGATCCGACCTGTGGCCGTGGCGGGGGGCCGATCCGGTCACCCGCCCCACCCCGATGGGCCACGAGTACGTCGGCGTCGTCGAGGAGGTCGGCGACGCGGTGCGCAACGTCAAGGTCGGCGACTTCGTCATCGGATCGTTCTTCGCCTCCGACAACACCTGCGAGATCTGCCGCGCCGGTTACCAGACCTCCTGCGTCCACCGGGAGTTCGTCGCCGGCGGGGCCCAGGCGGAGTACCTGCGGGTACCGCTGGCGGACGGCACGCTGGTCGCCACGCCCGGCATGCCCGAGCCGGACCTGGTTCCGTCGTTGCTGGCCGCGTCCGACGTGCTGGGCACCGGCTGGTTCGGTGCGGTGGCCGCGCAGGTCGGGCCGGGCAGGACCGTCGCCGTCGTCGGCGACGGGGCGGTCGGCCTGCTCGGTGTGCTGGCGGCCCGGCAGCTCGGCGCGGCGCGGATCATCGCGATGAGCCGGTACGAGTCGCGGCAGAAGCTCGCCCTGGAGTTCGGCGCGACCGACCTCGTCACCGAGCGCGGCGACGAGGGGGTGGCCCGGATCAGGGAACTCACCGACGGGCTCGGCGCCCACTCGGTGATCGAGGCGGTCGGCACCCAGGAGTCGATGATGCAGGCCATCCGGGCCACCCGCGCCGGTGGTCACGTCGGATTCGTCGGCGTCTCGCACGGTGTGGAGCTGCCCGGGGAGGAGCTGTTCTTCTCGCACGTGCACCTGCACGGCGGCCCGGCCCCGGTGCGCCGGTTCCTGCCCGAGCTGATCCGGCTCGTCTGGGACCGCGAGATCGACCCGGGTCGGGTCTTCGACCTGGAACTGCCGCTCAGCGAGGCCGCCGAGGGGTACCGGGCCATGGACGAGCGTCGCGCGATCAAAGTGCTGCTGCGCCCCTGACGCCTACCGACCCCGTCGTCACCTGGCCGGCGCCCGACGCCCGCTGACCGCGCGCACCCGCACGCAAGGAGGATCATCTGTGACCAAGCCGTTCTCCGTCGTCGGACCCCTGCTGTCGGTGCTGGCCCTGGCAGCCTGCACGACGCCCGGTGGCGGCGGCGCGTCCGCCTCGTCGCCGCCGTCCGACGCGGCACGCAGCGGACCGGCCGGTGGCGCAGACCGGACCACCGGTACGGTCGTCCGGTTCGCCACGTCGACCGCGTCGGTCGACGTGACGATCGGTGCGGACAACCCCGCCGTGCGGGACTTCCTCGGCATGCTGCCGCTGACCGTCGAAGTGGAGGAGTTCGCGGGCAAGGAGAAGATCGTCCGTCTGCCGCGCGAACTGCGGCACGAGGGTGCACCGGGTTCGGATCCCGAGGACGGCGACCTGATCTACTTCGTCCCCTGGGGCAACCTCGGCTTCTACTACGACGCCTCCGGGATCGGCTACTCCGACCAGACGATCCACCTCGGCACCTATCAGGCGACCCGGGCGGAACTGGCCCGGCTCGAGGGACAGCGGGTCACCGTCGCGGTGGTGGACTGAAACCGTCCGCTGAGGGAGACGTAGCGGTCGTCGCCTCACGCCAGGAGGGCGCGCCAGCGTTCGGCCGACTCGACCCCGTCCAGGCTGACCCGCTCCAGGAACGCCCCGGCCCTGGTCAGCCGTTGCCCGACCGGGCTGTCGGGTCCGCACGCCCGGGCAGCCGCCAGCGCGGCCTGCGCCGCGTCGAGGGTCTGCCGTGCGCCGAGCACGACGGAGTGGTACCAGGCCCCGTCGTCGAGCACGTAGACGTCGTGTCGTCGACCCGGCTCGCGTTCACGGCGTACGTACCCGTGCTGGACCAGGTAGTTCACGGCCACGGAGACCGACGCCGGGCTGACCCGCAACCGGCGGGCCAACTCGGCCGCGGTGCGTCTGCCGTCCTCGGACAGCAGCAGGTCGACGTGTACGCGCGCGGTGGTCCTCGGTAGTCCGGTCCGGACCGCCAGCTCGATGATCTCCTCGCCCACGGTGTCCGGCGGGGGACCGGCCACGGCCGGGGCGGTCGGGGCGCCACGTCGGGCGCGCTGGGCGGTCGTCCGGTGTGCGCGCTGGGGCTGGTAGTGGCCGGGGCCGCCGTTGCGGCCGACCTCCCGGCTGATCGTGGAGGTGGGCCGGCCGAGTCGCCGCGCGATCTCGGCGTAGGAGAGCCCGCCGCTGAGTCCGACCGCGATGCGCAGCCGGTCCTGCTGGGTCAACCGTCCTCCTGGCATGCCGTCAGTATTGCCTTCGCTCTCAGTCATTGCAACGCCGTGTTGCATTCGCGGGCAGTGTCATTGCATCAATTAGTGCGCCTTGAGCTGGGCAGATGCCTTTCCCCGGATTGACACCTTTTCCCGAAGCTCCGTAGCGTTCGATGAACACGAAACGCCCTGGGAAGAGGAATGGTCATGGGTGAACCCCCGCACGTGGTGACGACGATGCCGACGACGCGCCGGCCCGGCTGCCCCTTCGACCCGCCGGCGGAGCTGGTCGACGCCCGCCGGCACGGCCCCATCAGCCGCTACCCCTTCCCCGGCGGCGTGCCCGGCTGGTTGATCACCGGATACGACCTGGTCAGGTCGGTACTGGCCGACCCCCGGTTCAGTTCCCGCCGAGAACTCATGCGCCACCCGACGATCGACTACGGAGACATCGAGATCCCGCCGGCACCACCCGGCGAGTTCCTCCTCATGGACGAGCCCCGGCACGGCCGCTACCGGAAACCGCTGATGGGGAAGTTCACCGTACGGCGGATGCGGCTGCTCACCGAACGCGTCGAGCAGATCACCGCCGAGCACCTGGACGCCATGGAGCAGGCCGGACCGCCGACGGACCTGGTGACCGCGTTCGCCAGACCCGTCCCGGCCATCATGATCTGTGAACTGCTCGGGGTGCCCTACCAGGACCGAGGGTCCTTCCAGGAACAGGTCGACTCGTTCATGAACGGCGAGACCAGTGACGAGGATCTGATCGCGGCCTACACCTCGACCCAGGACTATCTGGCGGAGCTGGTGGCCGCCAAGCGCGCGAACCCCACCGACGACGTGCTCAGTGACCTCACCGACAGCGATCTGACCGACGAGGAACTCCGGGGGATCGCCCTCATCCTGCTGGCCGCAGGGCTCGACACCACCGCGAACATGCTCGCCCTGGGCACCTTCGCGTTGCTGCGCCACCCGGAGCAGTTGGCGGCGCTGCGCACCAATCCCACCCTCGCCGACCGGGCCGTGGAGGAACTGCTGCGGTACCTCACCGTCGCCAAGACGTTCCTGCGGACGGCGCTGGAGGACGTCGAGGTGGGCGGCCACACCGTCAGGGCCGGCTCACCGGTGATCCTGTCGTACCACACCGCCAACCGCGACCCCGACCGCTTCGCCGATCCCCACACCCTCGACCTGCGCCGGCAGGACGGCGGACACCTGGCCTTCGGGCACGGCATCCACCAGTGCCTGGGCCAGCAGTTGGCCCGCGTCGAGCTGCGGGTCGCGCTCCCCGCCCTGGTCACCCGGTTCCCGACGCTCCGGCTGGCGGTACCGCCGGAGCAGGTCGCGCTGCGCCCGGAGACCGCGGACATCTACGGGGTGAAGTCCCTCCCGGTCACCTGGGACGGGTGAGCCGTGCGGGTCACCGTGGACGCCCGGCGCTGCATCGGTTCGGGAATGTGCGTGTTGACAGCCGACGAGGTGTTCGACCAGGACGCCGACGGCCGGGCGGTCGTGCTGCGGCCCGAGCCGCCCGCCGCGACCCGGGACGCGGTCCGGGCGGCCGTCGAGCTGTGCCCCGCCGCGGCGATCGGCCTGTCGACCGACCGGTGAACCCGGGACGAGCTGAGGGGAGCGCTCGTCCGTCCGGGTGGCCAGCCGGCGCGGGCGGGTGCGCCCGACGCAGGCGTCGGGCCTGCCGGTGCCGGTGGGCTGCCGGTAGGGACACCCGGCCGGCCGCCGGGAGGTGGTTCTTCGGCGAATCGGCCACCGGGCCGCCGCCCGGCTCACTACCGTGAACCGGGATCGGTGGTGGCCGGAAGGCGGGCGTTGACGCGCGAGGTGGTCGAACTTCGGGTACACGGGGTGTCCGGCACGTCCGCGGAGACGTTGCTCGACCACCCGGTGGTGATCCGGGTGGCCGGCGACGACAACGCCGGCTTCTACCGGCCCCGCCCCGGGTTCGGACCCGGCACCGGCCCGGGCGGGCTGCTGATCGAGGCGTACCGCTGGGGAGCGTTGACGGCGGGTAGCGCGGTGCGGACCCTGTCGCTGCTGTTCCTGCTGCCGTTCATGCTGGTCAACCTGGCCGTGTGGACCCGGCCGCCGACCGGCGGGACCGGTGGGATCATCGGTCCGGTCTGCCGCCTGTTGGCCGCCACCCTGACCGCCGCGTTCGTGCTGTCGATCGTCGGCGTGAGCGTCGACCTGGTCGGTTGGCAGTGCGTGCCCTATCACCCCTGCATCCGCGGCCGTGGCTATCTGAGCTGGCTGGCACACCTGCCGCTGGGGCCGCGGCTGGCGCTGCTCGCGCTCGTGCCGATCGCCGCGCTGCGCCTGCTCTGGTGGCTCGGTGCCCGCTCCTCGCGGGCGTTCGAGGCGTTCCCGGCCGACAGCGGACAGGAACGGACCGGGGGCGGGGAGGACCGGATCGACCGCCCCGGTTTCTGGAACGACGTCCTCGTGGTGCAGCGGCTGCGCGCCATCCACGTCGCGGTCGGCGTCGGTGTGCTCGACGTGATACTGCTCGGCGCGCAGATCCGTCTCCGTCCCACCACGGTCGCGTACGTGCTTCTCGTGTCCGCCTGCGGACTGCTCGCCGCCTGCGTCCTGCTGCTCTGTCTGCCCGCCCGACGGTCGGAGGCCGGGCCGGGCCGTGGACCGGTCGACCTGCGGGGCATCCGGACGCTACGGAGGTACTCGACCACGCTCACCGTGCTGGCTCTCGCCTACACCGTGGTGCCGCTGGAACCGCAACCGCCCCGCGCGCAACTGCCCGGCTACGAGGGCATGGTGGCCGGGCTGATCGCGATGCAGGCCGCGCTGCTGGTCGTGCTCACCGCCACCACCCTGCACCAGCGCAGACGTAGCGCCGACCCGGCCGCCATCTGGCTGGGCGGTCTCGCCTCCCCGGTGCTCGCCGCCGCCGCGGTGGCCGCCGCGTACGGGTTCTCGGCCGCGCTGGTCTACCGGGTCGCCGACTTCCTCGACCGGGCGGAGATCCCCAACCCGGCCCGGCCCAACGTGGCCGGCGCGCCGCCGTTGGAACCGCCGGTCTCCTACCGCTGGGCGGCGCTGACCGGCCTGGTGGCGGTCCTGCTGGTCGCGGTGACCGCGCTCTGGCGGATCGTGGTGACCCGACACCGCCGACGGCGGGCGGCCGAGGAGGTCGTCCGTCGGGACTTCCCCGATCCGCCACCCGAGGCGTTGCCCCGGCTGGCCGCCGTCCGGGAGGTGGTCGCCCGGGCCGCGGTCGCCGAGAAACTCGGCTCGGTTTTCGTGGTGTTCCTGGTGCTGTCGCTGCTCGGCGTGCTCGCGGTCGCCCTGGACCTCTTCGGCATCGGACCGTCGAAGTTGAGCACCATCCTGTCCGGCACCAACGGCTCGGCCAGCAGCGTCCTGGCCGTCGTCACGGATGTCGGAATGTACGTCATCGGGCTGGTCGCGGTCGGGGTGCTGGTGCTCGGACTGTTCTCCTACCGGTCGGAGGACACCCGCCGTACCGTGGCGGTGATCTGGGACCTGGGCACCTTCTGGCCGCGTACGGTGCACCCGTTCGCGCCACCCTGCTACGCCGAGCGCGCGGTGCCGGAACTCGCCAAGCGGGTCGCCGGGCTGACCGGCGGGGGTGGGGTGATCATGTCCGGGCACAGCCACGGCTCGGTTCTGGCTGCCGCGACCCTGCTCCAGTTGCCGGCGGAGGTGCTGTCCAGGGTGGCGCTGCTGACGCACGGCAGCCCGCTGCACCGGATCTACGCCCGGCTCTGCCCGGCCTTCCTCGGTGATTCGGTCCTGTACGAGCTGGGCGACCGGATCGGTTGGCGGTGGGTGAACCTGTGGCGGGACACCGACCCGGTCGGTGGCCCGCTCTTCTCCACCCACCGGCCGGACGAGCCGGCCGCGGTGCCGGGGCCGGCGGGCACCGTCGACCGGCGGCTGCGCGACCCACGGGCGATCGTCGTCGACCCGGAAGACACCGTCCCGCCGCCGATCCAGCAGCACTGGCCCTACCACACGGACGAGGCGTACGCGGCGGCCGTGCGCGAGCTGGCGGCCCGACTCGACCAGCCCGGCCCGGTACCCGGGCACCGGGCCGACGTCCGTGGCGGTTAGCGGTCAGACCCGGTGTCCGGCGACACCCGCGCGTCGTGGGCGCGGGGAGCGACCGCCGCCGCGCCGCCCGGTCCACCCCCACGCCCTACGAGGAGGCCCGCCACGCGTCGCTCCGCCAGTCGACCGACGAGCCTGCGGGCCGCCGGTGGTCGCCGGTCCGGTCGGCCATCCGCGCTGGGTACCATCCTCGTGCCGCCCGGGGCCGCCGGGTGGTCGGCGGTGACCTGGCGGCGCTGCGCGGCCCGCCGCGCGGGACCCGGCAGCTCGTCCGGTACGAGCCGCAGGACGACCGGGTGACCGGGCGACCCGGCGGGCCGCGGAGGAACGGATGGGTGGTGGATGATGCGCGTCGCGCTGTTCGTGACCTGCCTGGCCGACACCATGGTCCCGCAGGCGGCGGTGGCGACGGTGCGGCTGCTGGAGCGCCTCGGCCACGAGGTGGTGTTCCCGGAGGACCAGACGTGCTGCGGGCAGATGCACGTCAACACCGGCTACCCGGACGACGCGCTGCGGCTGGTCCGCCGGCACGTGCGGGTCTTCGCCCCGTACGACGTGGTGGTGGCCCCGTCCGGCTCGTGCGTCGGCTCGGTACGGCACCAGCACGCCATGGTGGCCCGGCGGGCGGGTGACGAACGGTTGGCCGTCCGGGCCGAGGACGTCGCCAGCAGAACGTACGAGCTGTCCGAGTTCCTCGTCGACGTCCTCGGGGTCACCGACGTGGGCGCGTACTACCCGCACCGGGTGACGTACCACCCGACCTGCCACTCGCTGCGCATGCTGCGGGTGGGGGACCGGCCGCTGCGGCTGCTGCGCGCGGTACGCGGCCTGGACCTGGTGGAGCTGCCGGAGGCGGAGCAGTGCTGCGGCTTCGGCGGCACCTTCGCGGTGAAGAACGCCGACACCTCCACGGCGATGCTCGCCGACAAGATGCGCAACGTGCTGACCACCCGGGCCGACGTGTGCACCGCCGGTGACGCGTCCTGCCTGATGCACATCGGCGGCGGGCTGTCCCGGCTGCGGGCCGGCGTGCGGACCGTGCACCTGGCCGAGATCCTGGCCAGCACCGAGGCGGAGCCGGCCGGCGGGGCGGTCGCCACCATGCCCGGCGTACCGTGCCGCCCGGACGCACCGAACCCCGGAGGTACCCGATGACCCGCACGTTCCTCGGCATGCCGGCCACCGCGCCGCCCGGCGTCGGGCACCTGCGCGGTGACGAGCCGTTCCCGGCCGCCGCCCGGCGGGCCCTCTCCGACGCCCAACTGCGCCGCAACCTCGGCCACGCCACCGCCACCATCCGCGCCAGGTCGGGGGCGGTGATCGACGAGGTGCCCGACTGGCCGCAGCTGCGCGCCGCGGCCCGGGCGGTCAAGACCGACACCATGGCCCGGCTGCCCGAGCTGCTGGAGCAGCTGGAGACGGCGGTGACCCGGGCCGGCGGGACGGTGCACTGGGCCGCCGACGCGGTCGAGGCGAACCGGATCGTCACCGACCTGGTCCGGGCCGCCGGCGCGGACCGGGTGATGAAGGTCAAGTCGATGGCCACCCAGGAGATCGGTCTCAACGAGGCCCTGGCCGCCGCCGGGATCGAACCGGTCGAGACCGACCTCGCCGAGCTGATCGTCCAGCTCGGCGACGACCGGCCGAGCCACATCCTGGTGCCGGCGATCCACCGCAACCGGGCCGAGATCCGGGAGATCTTCCTGCGGGCCATGCCGGGCGTCGACCCGACGATCAGTGACGAGCCGGCGGCGCTGGCCGCCGCCGCCCGTCGACACCTGCGGGAGACGTTCCTGAGTACCCGGGTGGCGGTGTCCGGGGCGAACTTCGCCGTCGCCGAGACCGGCGCCCTCGCCGTCGTCGAGTCCGAGGGCAACGGGCGGATGTGCCTCACCCTGCCGGAGACCCTGATCACCGTCATGGGTATCGAGAAGGTCGTCCCGACCTGGCGTGACCTGGAGATCTTCCTGCAACTGCTGCCCCGCGCGTCGACCGGGGAGCGGATGAACCCGTACACGTCGATGTGGACCGGGGTGACGCCGGGCGACGGCCCGCAGGCGTTCCACCTGGTGCTGCTGGACAACGGCCGCAGCGCGGTGCTCGCCGACCCGGTCGGCCGGCAGGCGCTGCACTGCATCCGCTGCTCGGCCTGCCTCAACGTCTGCCCGGTGTACGAGCGCACCGGCGGGCACGCGTACGGGTCCGTCTACCCGGGGCCGATCGGCGCGGTGCTCTCCCCGCAGCTGACCGGGGTGGACGACAACGCCTCCCTGCCGTACGCCTCCACGCTCTGCGGGGCCTGCTACGACGCCTGCCCGGTGATGATCGACATCCCGTCCATCCTGGTGCACCTGCGTGGCCAGGCCCCGCACCCGCGGGCCGAGGCGACGGCGATGGCCGCCGCCGCGTACACGATGGACCATCCGGCGCTGTACGCGGCCGCGCAGCGCGCCGCGAAGCTGAGCCGGCTCGCCGGCCCGCGCGGGCGCGGCCTGCCACCGCCGCTGTCCGGCTGGACGGCCAGCCGGGACCTGCCGGAGCCACCGGCGGAGACGTTCCGGCAGTGGTGGGCCGACCGGTGACCGCCCGCGACCTGGTCCTCGGCCGGCTCCGGGCCGCGCTCGGCGAGCCGCGGCCGACGCCGGCCGAGGTGCCCCGGGAGTACCGTCCCGCCGGTGCCGTCGCCGTCGACCTGGACGTACTGGTGGACCGGCTCACCGACTACCGGGCCACCGTGCACCGGTGCCCGGACGGCGACGTCGCCCGGGTCGTCGGCGAGGTGCTCGGCGGCCGGCGGGTGGTGGTGCCGGCCGGGCTGCCGCCGCACTGGCTGCCGTCCGGCGTCGACGTCGTGGTGGACCATGACCTCGACGTGGCGCAGCTCGCCACGGTCGACGGGGTGGTCACCGGGGCGGCCGTGGCCGTCGCCGAGACCGGCACCATCGTGCTCGACGCGGCCCCGGACCAGGGCCGCCGGATCATCACGCTCCTGCCCGACGTGCACGTGTGCGTGCTGCGGGCCGACCAGGTGGTGGCCACCGTGCCGGACGCCCTCGCCCGCGTCGCCCGGCACCGGCCGTTGACCTGGATCAGCGGTCCCTCCGCCACCAGCGACATCGAACTCGACCGGGTCGAGGGCGTGCACGGCCCCCGCAACCTGCACGTGGTCCTCACGGACTGAGCGCCGCCGGCCCCGGGCCCCGACGGACGGCTCCGGCCCCGCACCGATGGACGGACGGGGCTCCGGCCCGGGACGGACGGCTCGGGGCCCGTTCTGATGGCCGGACGAACGGGTCCGGCCCCGCCCGGACGAACCGGGCGGGGCCGGAGTGCGTCAGCCGACGCTACGCGTCAGCAGCCGGTGGCGGACAGGTTGAAGTCCTCCACCGTCGGGGTGCTGGTGTTGAGCCGCGTCTGGCGGGTCTGCGGCTTCCACCCGTCCTTCGCGACGATCAACGTCAGCGGGTTGTTCCGTCGGTCCATCCAGTAGGCGTACTTGCCCGCCTCGTCGGTCTGGAAGGTGTACGACGACGCCCACGAGTCCACCTGCACGGTCGCACCCGCGATCGGCGCGGTGGCGCCCTGGCAGCTGGTGCCGGTGACCGTACCGGTCAGCTTCGCCCAGGTGGTCGGCGGCTGCACCACCATGGTGACGTCGACCGCGGGGACGGCGTACGGGGTGTTCTCCCCGATGGTGACCGCCGCGGAGTACGTGCCCGGCTGGTCGACGCTCGCGGTCAGCCCGACGGTGACGGTGACCACCTCACCGGGGGCCAGGGTGACCTCCGACTTGTCGACCGTCAGCCAGCTGACGTCGGCGGCTGCCGTGGAGCAGCCCTCGAAACCGGGCAGCGTCTCGCTGTCCGGGGTGGCCGTGAAGCCACCCGAGGAGCCGCCCACCTTGTAGAACCCGCACGCCGCGCCGCCCCGGTAGCGGGCGTTGTTGGCGTTGGGCAGGGCGGACCAGGTGTTGCCGGCCGGGTCGTAGGAGAACCCGGCGTTGGTGATCGCCCCGTTCTGCGAACCACCGACCACCAGCAGCTTGCCGTTCGCGGTCGCGTACGCGCTGGCCCAGCTGGTCGCGGGAGCGTCGGCGATCGCCGTCCAGCCGCCGCTGCCCGGGGTGAGGGCGTAGCCGACCTTCTGCGGGTTCGTGCCGTCGTTGCCGCCGGTGCAGTACACCGTCCCGTCGATGCCGCCGCAGGAGGCGAAGGCGACCGACTTCGGGTAGTCGGGCAGCGCCTCCCAGCGGTCACCCGCCGGGTCGTACGCGACCACGTCGTCGGCCATCGGCGTGCAGCTGGCGGTGGTGCAACCACCGATCGCCAGCAGCTTGCCGCCGACCACCGCCTGACCGGCGGCCGACCGCGGGGCCGGGTTGTTGGCCAGCACCGCCCACGCGTTCGTCGCCGGGTCGTACGACCAGGTGGCGGGGGACGGCCCGGACGGGCCCCAACCGCCGGTGGCGATGATCTTCCCGCCGATGACGCCGACGGTCATGGCGTTGCGTGCCTCGGGCAGGTCGGCGATCGCCGTCCAGGCCTGGGTGGCCGGGTCGTAGACGTGGTTCTTCTTCGACGACGCGGTGCCGTTGCCGCCGCCGATCGAGTACACCTTGCCGCCCAGGGTGACCACCGCGTTGTCCATCACGACGCTCGGGTGGTCGGCGATGTCCGTCCACGGCGCGGCCTGCGGGCCGGCCGCCGCCGGCATCACCCCGGTGCCCATCCGCGAGGCCGCCGCGAACGACGTCGGGGCGGTGAGCCGGACCAGCGGCGCGCCGGTCGACGCCAGGATCTGCTCCTTGGTGATCCGCGACCCGTCGGCGCGCAGCAGCTCGAAGCCCTTGTCCTGCTCACCGAACGTGACGTCGACCGGTGCTCCGCCGGTGTTGGTCACCGTGAAGGACTTGGTGGTCTTGCCGGTGGGCATCCGGAGCGTGGCGGAGACCGAGGCCGGCTTCACCGCCAGCCGGCCCGCGGCCAGCTGGAAGGTCGCGGCGGTCGCCCAGTCGGCCTCGACGTCGACCGACTTGCGCTGGCTGACGTAGCTGGCCGCCTTGGCGGTGAACGGGTGCGGGCCGGTCAGCGACGAGAACATCCAGTAGAAGCCGTCCGCCAGCCCGGTGTCGTCCGGGGTCGCCACGGTGGTGGTCGTCTCCGCCGGACGGTCGTCGCTGGTCACGGTGGCCCCGTTGACGTAACCGTTGGTGTTCTTGTCCTTGACGTGACCGAAGACCAGGCCACCACTGACCGGCTGGCAGACGATCCTGCTGCCGATCAGGACGTTGTCGACCTGCCACCACCAGTCGTAGGAGCCGCCGAAGTAGTGGAACCGCACCTGCACCCGCGACTGGCCGGCGGCCTGCGGGATCGGCACCTCGGTCACCTTCGGTCCCCGGACGTCCGCGGTCTGCTTGAGCACGTTCGTCCAGGTCGCGCCGCCGTCGATGCTGACGTCGACGTCGGCCTGCTCGCCGCCGAGGTGGTTGAAGTCCTGGTTGAACCGGACCACCGGCGCGGTGACGCCGGTCAGGTCGACGATCGGGCTGACCAGCGAGGTGTCCTGCTGCTTGCCGGTGCCGTACTCGTCACTGTCGATGATGGCGAAGCCGCCCGCGCCGCCGGTCAGGTTGCCGCGCGCGCCCGGGTCGTTGAACTGCCAGACGTACCCGCTGTTGATGTTGTCGACCACCGTCCAGCCGGCGGGCGTCGTCGTACCGTCGAAGGTCTCGTACACGCCGTCCGAGCCGTTGCGGTACCCGGGGGCGAGGGAGCAGGAGTCGCTCTTCACCGGCACGTCGACGTTGGCGACCACGTTGCCCGAACCGACCACCACGTCCTTGGTCACGGTCTGGTAGCCCGGGTACTGGGCCTCCACGGTCAGCTTGTACGTCGCCCCGGCCGGCAGGGTGAGGCTGTACCTGCCGTTCGCGGGCGTGGTGTAGTCGGAGACGCCACCGCTGCCGACCACGGTCACCTTGGCGTAGAGCGGCCAACCGTGTCCGGAACCGTCGGCGACCCGGCCACTGACCGTGACCGTGGGCACCGCAGTGAGGGCCACGTTCACCGTCGTCGTCGCGCCGGTGGTCACCGTCGCCGGAACGGTCCGGCTCTGGTAGCCGTACGCCGTCACGACGGCCTGGTACTCGCCGCTGGGCAGCAGCGAGGAGTAGGTGCCGTCGGCGCCGGTGGTCAGGGTGCGGTCCGCCGGACCGGTCAGGGCGACGCTGGCGCCGCCGACCGGCTGCCCGGTGGCCGAGTCGGTGACGGTACCGGCGAGGGTGCCGGTGTCACCGATCGGCGCGGCGGCGAGCAGCGCCAGCGCGTCCAGCCGGCCCTCACCGAACACGTTGTTGTCGTCGTCGGTGCCGCCGCACTGGCTGGCCGGCGAGTCGATCGCCGAGCCGTCGAGCAGCGCCCGGGTCGCCGGGATGTCGCCGACCAGGGACGGTGCCGCCGACCAGAGCAGGGCGATCACGCCCGCCAGGTGCGGTGCGGCCATCGAGGTGCCGTTGTAGCTGGCGTAGCTGTTGCCCGGGATGCTCGACCGGACGTTGACGCCGGGGGCCGCGATGTTCGGCTTGATCTCGCCGCCCTGGCCGGCGCCCCGGCTGGAGAAGCTGGCGATGGCGTTGTTCACGTCGTACGCGCCGACGGAGTAGTTGGCGGTCCGGCTACCCGGCGATCCGCTGGTCTGGCAGGCCGAGCCGCTGTTGCCGTTGGACCAGGTGCCGAAGATGCCCGACGCGGCCCAGGCCAGCGTCACGTCCTCCATGAACGGGTCGTTCGAGGGCAGCCGGGTGCCCCAGGAGTTGTTGATGATGTTCGGCCGCTTGCTGGCGTCCGGGTTCTGGCCGTTGAGGTCGGTTGGTTCGAGCATCCACTGGCCCGACTCGACGAGCGCCGCGTCGCTGGGGCAGCAGCCGTTCGCCGCGATCCAGGTGACCTCGGGCGCGACGCCGATCTGGTTGGCACCGGCCTGACCGGCCATCGTGCCCATGGTGTGCGTGCCGTGGCCGTCGGTGTCGCAGGGGGCGGTGGCGCACTCGCCGGCCGCGTCGAACCAGTTGTAGTTGTGGTCGAACGTGCCGTCGCCGTTGTTGCCCCGGTAGGAGCCCACCAGCGCCGGGTGGTCGAACTGCACGCCGGTGTCGATGTTGGCGACCGTGATGCCGGCGCCCTTGACCCCGTACTCGGTCCAGACGTCGTCGGCGTTGATGTTGGCGATGCCCCACTCGACCGCGTTGACGGCCTTCTGGTCGGCACCGTCGGTGACCTTGGGCACCTCGTAGGCGACCGGGGCGTACAGCCCCTCGACCTCACCGTGCGCGGCGATGTCGGCGGCCATGGTCGAGGAGCCGCTGTTGACCTTGATGGCGTTGCTCGCCCAGAAGGTCTCGTACTTGACGCCGGCCTTGTCGAGCTTGGCGCGGACCTTCGCCTGGCTCTCCTCGGCGGTCTTGCGCAGCGCCGCGGCGACCGCGGTGCCGCGCTCGGTCCAGTCCTTGATCGCGCTGGCCTTGGACAGGTCCGCGCGGGGTCCGAAACGGATCCAGAAGTCCGTTTCCGCCTTGGCCTCGAACCGCTTGGTGAGCTCGGCCCGGACCTTCCCCTCCACTGCGGACGGGTCGCCGGGTGCGGCCGTCGCGCCGGAGGCGGTCGCGGCCAGTCCCGACACGGTGAGCATCAGCGCCGCACCGGCGCTGACCAGTGATCGCCCGAGGCGACCTGGTGTTACACGTCTTGACATGCGTGCTTTCTCCTAGAGAAACGATCCTGAGTTGATCGAGCCATGGTGGAGAGAGCAAAGAGGGTCTTTGTCCCTGGGTGTGCGCAGGGTGGACGGACCTCCGTGCCCGGGCACCCTGCGGGTCTACGCCAGCGGCCCGAGTCGACCCTAGGAGCAAGATGATCGCCGATCAATATGATGCCTGGCGAAACCTTAGGAAATCATTAAGGACATTGATCGCTGTCCGGAGCAAATGCGCCCAAGTGTGGGTCGCCCACGGCTGTCCGGGTGCCCGCCGCCGCCCCCGCGACCGTGAACCCGGTCGATCTGCCGGGAATCGGCCGGGGCTTCTCCCGCCTGCGTGCGGCGGGGCGGGCCGGACGGCAGTGTCGGGCATCGGGTAACCCCGGTCGCCGATACATCGGACGTGTTCCGGGCGGGTTGTCGGGCGGTGGCACGTCGACGCACACACCTTCGGCGGCAGGCGGCCCCGGGTCCGGGTCCCCGCCTGCCGGGGGCGTGCCGGCATCGACGGCCGCCGTCGGACCCGTTCCGGCCGCCGGGAACCGGATCCGGATGGCTGGCCCGGACGGGCTGCGCGGCGGGCGGAACGGTGGGTCGCTCCGACGTCCCGGTCCGCCGGATTCGCGACGGTGCTACGGGTTGCGACGCGGGATAGGGTGTAATACATCCGATGTTCGGGGCGGGAGGCGTGGTGCCGGTCACTGACGAGGCAATCGAGAAGATCAAGGCGATGATCGTCCGGGGTGAACTGGCCCCCGGCGCGCGGCTGCCCAGGGAAGCCGACCTCGCCGAGCGGCTCGGGCTGTCCCGCAACTCCCTCCGGGAGGCGGTGCGGGCGCTGTCGCTGATCCGGGTGCTCGACGTCCGCCAGGGCGACGGCACGTACGTGACCAGTCTCGCCCCCGACCTGCTGTTGGACGCGATCAGGTTCGTCGTCGACTTTCACCAGGGCGACGCGGTGCTGCAGTTCCTCGAGGTGCGCCGGGTCCTCGAACCCGCCGCGACCGAGCTGGCCGCGACCCGGATGACCGACGAGGAGATCGCGGGGCTCCGTCGGATCCTCGCCGAGCTGGGCGACTCCCCGAGTGTCGAGGCGCTGGTGGCGAACGACCTGCGGTTCCACAGTCACATCGCCGCGGGGTCGGGCAACCAGGTGTTGTGCTCGTTGATCGACGGCCTGGCCGGTCCGACCACCCGGGCCCGGATCTGGCGGGGTCTGACGCAGGAGGGGGCGTTACGCCGCACCCGGGAGCAGCACGAGGCGATCTGTGCGGCGATCGAGGCGCGGCAACCCGGCCTGGCGCGCGCCTGGGCGACCGTACACATCGCCGGGGTCGAGGAGTGGCTCCGCAACACGCTCGGCGAACCCGAATCCGAGCCCGGCAGCTGACCTGAAGCTGATCGACTCGTGTGATCATCCGATCTATTTCGGCCCGCATCCCGGGCATCTCTTGCGAACAGCCGCCCACTGCACTATAAAACCAGGCAACAGATCCGATGTCTGGGCCGGAGGGGCGTGGAGTGAAGTTACTTCGAGTGGGGGCCGCCGGCCAGGAGCGTCCAGCGGCGCTGGACGCGGACGGTCGCCTCGTGGACCTCTCCGGCCTGGTGGCCGAGATCGACGGGGACTTCCTGGCCGGCGCCGGGGTGTCGACGGTGCGCGCCGCGCTCGCCAGCGGGGACCTGCCGCCGCTGCCCGACCCGGCCGTGCGCGTCGGGCCCCCGATCGCCCGACCCGGCAAGATCGTCTGCGTCGGCGTCAACTACTCCGAACACGCATCGGAGACCGTTGCCGAGCTGCCGACCGAGCCGATCCTGTTCATGAAGGCGTCGAACACCGTGGTCGGCCCGGACGACCAGGTGCTGATCCCCCGGGGCAGCAGCAAGACCGACTGGGAGGTCGAACTCGCCGTCGTCATCGGACGCCCCGCCCGCTACCTGGAGACCGACTCCGCCGCGCTGGCCTGTGTCGCCGGCTACACCATCTCCAACGACGTGTCCGAACGGGAGTTCCAGCTCGAACGCGGCGGCCAGTGGGACAAGGGCAAGTCCTGCGAGACCTTCAACCCGCTCGGGCCCTGGCTGGTGACCGCCGACGAGGTGCCCGACCCGCAGCGGCTGGGTCTGCGGCTGAGCGTCAACGGCCAGCTCCGCCAGGACGGCAGCACCAGGAACATGGTCTTCGGCGTCGCCGAGATCGTCCGGTACGTCAGCCAGTTCATGGTGCTCGAACCCGGCGATGTGATCAATACGGGCACCCCCGGCGGTGTCGCCCTCGGGCTGCCCGAACCCAAGCCGTACCTGCGCGCCGGGGACGTGATCGAGGTCGAGATCGACGGTCTCGGCCGCCAGCGGCAGACGGTGGGTCAGGCGTGACGACCACCCGGCGCGCCGACCTCCGCGTGGAGGCCCGGTGACCAGGGAGTTCAGCGGCCTGTCCGCAGTGGTCACCGGCGGTGGCTCGGGCATCGGCCTGGCCGCCGCCCGGCTGCTCGCCGACCGCGGGGCGAGCGTCGCCTGCCTGGACCTGGACCCTGCCGGTGTGCCGGCGGACCTGCTGGGGCTGCGCTGCGACGTCACCGACGCGGTCTCGGTGACCGAGGCCGTCGCCACCGCCGCCGACCGGCTGGGTGGACTGGACATCCTGGTCAACAACGCCGGCACCGGCGCGCAGGGCACCATCGAGGCGAACCCCGACGACGAGTGGCACCGGGTGCTCGACGTCAACGTGCTCGGCGTCGTCCGGGTCAGCCGGGCGGCACTGCCCCACCTGCGGGCCTCGTCCGCCGCGGCGATCGTCAACACCTGCTCGATCGTGGCCACCACCGGCCTACCCAACCGAGCCCTGTACAGCGCGACGAAGGGCGCCGTCCAGGCGCTGACCCTCGCCATGGCCGCCGACCACGTCGACGAGGGCATCCGGGTCAACTGCGTCAACCCGGGAACCGTCGACACGCCGTGGGTACGCCGGCTGCTCGACTCCGCTGACGACCCGGCCGGCGAACTCGCGGCGCTGCGGGCCCGGCAACCCATCCGACGGCTGGTCTCCGCCGCCGAGGTCGCCGCCGCCATCGCCTACCTGGCCAGCCCGCTGGCCGCGGCCACCACCGGGACCGTGCTCGCCGTCGACGGCGGAATGCACGGACTGCGGCTGCCCCCGGCCGGTCCGGGACCGGGTCGGCGCGATGGCTGATCCGCTGCGGACGCTCGGCCGCTCCCGGGTACGGGTGAGCCGCCTCGGGTTCGGTGCCGCCAGCATCGGCAACCTGTACCGGGCCGTGGACGACGACACGGCGTACCAGGCGGTCGACGCCGCCTGGGCGGCGGGCGTGCGCTACTACGACACCGCGCCGCACTACGGTCTGGGCCTGTCCGAACGGCGGCTGGGCGGCGCGCTGGCCGGGCGGCCCCGGGACGCGTTCACCGTCTCCACGAAGGTCGGCCGGCTGCTGGTCCCCTCGCCCGGGACCGCGCACCTGCGCGACGACGCCGGTGGCTTCGACGTCCCCGCCGACCGGGTCCGCCGGTGGGACTTCAGCGCGGACGGGGTGCGCCGGTCGCTGGAGTCCAGCCTGGAACGCCTGGGACTCGACCGGGTCGACGTCGTGCTGCTGCACGATCCGGACGACCACTGGCGGGAGGCGGTCGAGCAGGCGTACCCGGCCCTGCACGCGCTGCGCGACCAGGGCGTGGTGGGTGCGATCGGCGTCGGCATGAACCAGTGGCAGATGTTGGAACGGTTCGTCACCGAGACCGACGTCGACACCGTCATGCTCGCCGGCCGGTACACCCTGCTGGACCAGTCGGCCGGGGAACGGCTGCTGCCCCGGTGCCGGGAACGCGGGGTGTCCGTCCTCGCCGCCGGGGTCTTCAACAGCGGCGTGCTCGCCACCGAACGACCGGGCCGGTTGTACGACTACCGCCCGGCCTCGCCCGAGGTACACGACCGGGCGACCCGGATCGCCGAGGTGTGCCGCCGGCACGGGGTGACGCTGCCGCAGGCGGCGGTGGCCTTCGTGGCCCGGGAACCCGCCGTCGCGTCGGTCGTCGTCGGCATGCGCGACGCCGCGCAGGTCACCCGCAACGCGGCGCTGCTCGCCGCGCCGGTACCCGACGCGCTCTGGGACGACCTGCTGACCGAGGGACTGACCCGGCCGTAGCGGTCTTCGTTCATTCGGACGGCCGGTACCCGTCAGCCGTCGGGTCGACCAGGGCGACCCCGAGCCGGGTACGCCAGTAGAGCACCTCACGTCCCGACCGCCGTTTGGTCACCACCCCGGCGTCCAGCAGCACCCGCAGGTGGTCGCCGACCGACCCCAGCGGCAGCCCGGTGAGCGCGGCCAGGTGTGAGGTGCTCACCGGGCTGTCCAGGTGCCGCAGCAGGGTCGCCCGGTTCGGGCCGATCAGCCGGTCCAACGGGCCCGGCGCCGGCGGGACGACATCGGCCAGGATGCCCCGGGCCGGATAGACCATGCCGAACCGGGTGGGCCGGTCCCACACCACCCAGCCCCGGACGCAGTGCGCCGGCACGAACACCAGGTGTTCCGCCCGGTCGAGCGGCAGCGGCGGGGCGGGGTAGTCGTTGACCCGGAGGCGGCCCTCGCCGAGCCACCGCATGGTGCCCGCCAGGTCGGGGAAGACGCCCGCCCAGCCGTCGGCGCTGAGCCGGGAGGTACGCGCCACCACGTCGGCCCGCAGCCGCTGCTCCCGTACCGGCCACTCCGGGCGCACGGTGTGCGTCCAGACCCAGTCGAGCAGGTACACCACCTCACCGGTGAGCCCGTCGGCGGCCAACACGTCGTCGAGCCGCCCCAGCCCGGTCGCGAGCAGGTCGGCGCGGATCTGCTCGTCCGGGCGCGTGGCGACGACCGCCAGCTCCTCGGCGAACGTCGGGGCGGCCGACGCGGGGGCCAGGGTGAGGAAGTCGGCCGTCCACCGGGGCGCGATCGCCGCCGCCAGCAACGCCCGCACGACCGGCCGCCGGGCCAGCATGTCCTGATACGCGGCCAGGTGCGGTCGTCGCCAGTCGTGCTGCCACGGGTGACGTGGACGGTGCAGGGCGCGCAGCGCGGCGACCGTGTCCGTCATCGGCGAGATGGTGAACCGGCTGCGCGCCAGCAGATCCACCGGAACCTGCCAGACGGACATGTTTCGCCTCCAGCCGTAACTCTACGCACCCGGTCCGTCGGATCTGAGGATCATCGGCGTGAGAACGTACACCCAGCTGTTCGCCGTCGGCGAGTTCCGCAACCTCTTCCTGGCCAACTGCGCGGGCATCGCCGCCCACACCAGCTCCGCGCTGGCCCTCGGTTCGCTGACCTACGCGGTGACCGGGTCGGCGGCCCTGACCGCGCTGAGCATGTTCGGAGCGCCGCTGGCCGCCGTGCTCGGCAGCGTGACCCTGCTGTCGGCCGCGGACAGCCTGCCGCCGCGCCGGGCGTTGACCCTCGGCGCGTCGGTCGCCCTGGCCGGCACGGCGGTCCAGGCCGTGCCGGGGCTGCCCATCGTGGTCCGGTTCGCCGTCATCCTGCTCGTCGCGTACCTCGGGTCGATCGTCGGTGGTGCCCGCTGGGCGCTACTCAACGACATCCTGCCGGCCGGCGCGTACGTGCTGGCCCGGTCCACGATGAACGCCAGCGTCGGCGTGATGCAGATCGCCGGCTTCGGGGCGGGTGGTCTGTTGCTGACCTGGCTCACCCCGTACCAGGTGTTCCTGGTCGCGACCGCGCTGCGGGCGGTGGCCCTGGCGTTGACCTGGTTCGGCCTTCGGGAACGGCCGGCCCGCACCGACGCGCGGGCCTCGACGGCCCGGACCCTGCGCGTCAACCGGGAACTGTGGTCCGACCGTGGTCGGCGTGCGCTCCTGCTCAACCTGTGGCTGCCCAACGGTCTGGTCGTCGGCTGCGAGGCGCTGTTCCTGCCGTACGCGGGAGACCGGGCCGGCTTCCTCTTCGCCGCGGGCGCGCTCGGCATGCTGACCGGCGACGTGGTGGTGGGACGGTTCCTGTCCCCGGCGGCACGTCGGCGGTGCGTTCTGCCGCTGCGGCTGCTGCTGCCCCTGCCGTACCTCGCCTTCCTGCTGCAACCGAACCTGCCGGTGGCGATGCTGCTCGCGCTGGTCGCGTCGGTCGGCTTCGCGGCGTCGCTGCCGTTGCAGGAGTGGTTGATCGACCGGTCGCCGCCGCAGGTGCACGGTCAGGTGCTCGGCCTGCACCAGAACGGGATGCTGGTCGGGCAGGCGGTCTTCGCGGTGTTCGCCGGAGCGGTCGCCGACGTGGCCCCGACGCATCTGGCGGTGGCGTTGCTGGCCGGTCTGTCGCTGGTCACGACGCTGCTGCTGACCCGGGGGCTGCGCCGGGCCGGGCCGGTGCCGCCGCCGGCCGTGGTGGCCGTCCCGGTGCCCGCCGACAGCTGACCCCGGCACCGCCCGGTCGCGCCCGCTGCCGGGCAGTGCCGGGTACCGCCGCGGTGGGGGACGCGATGGCCGGGTCACCGTCCCGCCCTCACCACGGTCGACTGGTGGGGCCGGTCGCCCTGACCACCGGCCGGCTGGCGGGGCCGGTCGCGCTGACCACCCGGCGGGCTGGTGCGGTCGGTCAGCCGGACCCGGGGACCAGCAGGGCGGCGACGCCGGCGGTGGTGGCCAGGACGGCGAGCACGGCGCTGGTGGCCACGAACCGGCCCAGCGGGATGGCGACCCCGGCGGCCCGGCAGCGCTCGTACCAGATCAACGTGGCCAGCGACGCCCACGGGGTGGCGAGCGCGCCGACGTTGGTCCCCACCAGCAGGGCCAACAGCTGGGTGTGGTGGCCGGCGGCGATGACCGCCTCGCCGGCCACGTACGCGGGCAGGTTGTTGACCACGTTGGCGACCAGCGCGCCGACGGCGCCGGCCCGCAGCGCCCCCTCGGCGCCCGGGTCGGTGCCGATCAACGTGCCCGTCACGGTGTCCAGCCCGTGCCGGCCGATGGTCTGCACCACCAGGAACAACCCGGTGACGAAGACCAGCAGCCGCCACGGGACCAGCCGGAGTCCCAGGCTGCGCCGGGCGCGGACCACGAACCCGGCGACCAGGATCGCGGCGGCCACCGCGGAGGCGAGCCCGATCTCGACCCCGGCGAGGATCCCGGCGACGAACAGCAGGCAGGCGACGAGCGCGGTGCGGTAGAGGACGGGATCTGCCGGCACGTGCGGCGGCGGTGGCACGAACGGATCGGCGACGGCCCGCGCCGGCCGCCAGTACCACCACCAGAGCAACACCATGGTGACCGCGATGGCGACCAGCTGCGGCCACCACATCCGGGCCGCCCACGGCACCGGGGCCAGCCCGATCCGGTCGCTGGCCAGGATGTTGGTCAGGTTCGACACGGGCAGCAGCAGGCTCGCCGTGTTGGCCAGCCACACCGTGGTCATCGCCAGCGGGGCCGGCGGCACGCCGAGCCTGCCGGCCAGGGCGATCATGACCGGGGTGAGCAGGACGGCGGTGGTGTCCAGGTTGAGCACGATCGTGGTCACCGAGGCGAACCCGACGCAGAGCCAGAACAGCGCGCGGAGGTTGCCCCGGGCGGTGATCGCCACCCGTGCGGCGAGCGCGTCGAACACCCCGGCCACCGCGGTCAGTTCGGCCAGCACCACCACCGTGCCGAGGAAGACCAGGATCGGCAGGATCCGGCGTACGGTGGCCTCGGCGTCGGCGCGGGGGAGGAGCCCGGTGAGGACGCAGAGCACACCGCCGGCGAGCAGCCCGACCGCGACCCAGTCCAGTACGTGCAGCCGGCCCCAGCGGGAGCGGTCGGGGGCGCCCGACGGCGGCACACCGGTGCTTTCCACAGGGCCGAACGCTACCCGCACCCCGGGTACCGGAAGCGGGAACGGCCGGCCGCGCCGGCGACGAACCGCCCGGCCACCCGGACGCCGTCCCCGCATCCGACGGACCAGCCGGGCCGGTCCCGGCGCGGAGCCTCCGCCCGCCGTCCCGCCCGACGGGGCGGCGGGACGCGGGCGCGACGGTTACGGGACCACGGTCAGCGAAGCTTCCGGAAGAACCGGCGGACGTCCTCGACGAGCAGGTCGGGTGCCTCCATGGCGAGGAAGTGCCCACCCCGGTCCAGTTCCGTCCAGTGCACGACGTGGTGGTCGCGTTCGGCCCAGCGGCGGACGGTGACGTCGTGGGTGGACACCAGGACCCCGGTGGGCACGCCCCGGCCGGTCGCCCGGTCCCGGTCGTCGCCCCCGCCCCATGCCCCGTCGCCAGCGGACGTCTCCGCGTCGCCGGCCCAGGCCCCACCGGCGTCGGCGGACATCTCCTCGTAGTAGACCTGGGCGGCGGAGGCGGCGGTGCCGGTCAGCCAGTAGATCGACACCTCGGTGAGGATGCGGTCGCGGTCGATGCTGTCCTCGGGCAGACCGTGCGGCGGGTCGGTGAGCTCCTTGAACTTCTCGACCATCCAGGCGAGCTGGCCGACCGGTGAGTCGTGCAGCCCGTACGCCACGGTCTGCGGGCGTTTGGCGTTGCACTGCAGGTAGCCGTCGTTGAAGTCCTGCATCGCCTGCCAGCGCCGCTGCTCGACCTCGCTGAGGCCGTCCAGTTCGCCGTCCGCGCCGACCGGGAACGTGACCATCGCGTTGACGTGTACGCCGATGACCTGCTCCGGAGCCTGCCTGCCCAGCTCCGGCGCGACCCACGAGCCGGTGTCGTACCCCTGGACGCCGTACCGTTCGTAGCCGAGCCGGGCCATCAGCTGCCGCAGCACGCCGGCCATCCGGGCCGCGTCCATTCCCGGCCCGGCCAGCGGGGTGGAGAACCCGAAGCCGGGCAGCGACGGGATCACCAGGTGGAAGGCGTCGGTGGGGTCGCCCCCGTGGCCGCGCGGGTCCGACAGCGGCCCGGTCACGTCGAGGAAGTCCACCACCCCGCCGGGCCAGCCGTGCAGCAGGACCAGCGGTACGGCGTCCGGCTCGGGCGAGGGTACGTGCAGGAAGTGCAGATGCTGGCCGTCGACGACCGTCGTGTACTGCGGGTGCCGGTTGAGGGCCGCCTCGTGCGCCCGCCAGTCGTAGCGGGTACGCCAGTACTCGGCGATCTCCTTCAGGTACGCCACCGGAACGCCGCGACTCCAGCCGACGCCCGGCAGCTCGTCGGGCCAGCGGGTGTTGCCCAGCCGGGCGACCAGGTCGTCGAGTTGGGTCTGCGGGACGGCGATGCGGAACGGGCGGACGCCCGGGTGCGGCTCGGTCATGTCCGGGACGCTACGACCCGGTTAGGGCGGGTACGGTCCTAAGCTGCTGGCATCCTCGGGAGCATGCGGGAAACCTCGGCGCGGCTGCTCCGGCTGCTCGCGCTGCTCCAGACACCTCGGGACTGGTCCGGCGCGGAACTGGCCGGCCGGCTCGGGGTCACGCCCCGCACGGTGCGCCGGGACGTGGAGCGGCTCCGTGAGCTCGGCTACCCGGTCCACGCCGTGCGCGGCATCGCCGGGTACCGGCTCGGGGCCGGGGCGGCCCTGCCACCGCTGCTGCTCGACGACGACGAGGCGGTCGCCGTCGTGGTCGGTCTGCGCACGGCGGCGGGCGGCCCGGTCGCCGGGATCGGGGAGACGTCCCTGCGCGCGCTGGCCAAACTCGAACAGGTGCTGCCGGCCCGGCTGCGGCACCGGGTGGACACGTTGAACGCCGTTCTGGTCCACACCGGCGCGCCGCCGTGCCCGCAGGTGTCGGGCCGTACGCTGATGGCCGTCGCCGACGCCTGCCGGCGACACGAGCGGCTGCGGTTCGACTACACCAGCACCCGGAGCGGGACGGCCGTGCGGACGGTGGAACCGCACCACCTGGTCAGCTTCGGCCGCAGGTGGTATCTGATCGCCTTCGACACCGACCGCCAGGACTGGCGTACCTTCCGGGTGGACCGGCTGGTGCCCCGCGCCCCCACCGGACCGCGTTTCCCGCCCCGGCGGCTGCCGCACGGCGACCCCGCCACCTATCTGGCGTACCAGCTGTCCGCCCGGGCCTGGCCCTGCCAGGCGACGGTCACCCTGCACGAGCCGGCCGAGGCGGTCGCCGACCGGCTCTGGCCGGGCATGGGCGTACTGGAACCCGTCGACGACGGTAGTTGTCTGCTGCACCTCGGGGCGGACACGCCCACCGACCTGGCCTGGATGATCACGTCGATGAACGTCGACTTCACCCTCGGCCACGGTCCACCACCCGGGCTCGCCGAGGCTCTCCGCGCCCAGGCCGACCGCTGCCTCCGCGCGCTGGGGTAGCACACCTGGCCGGGTGCGCCGAGGGTGACCGGGACGGGCCGGAAGTCGTTCGGCCGGTGTCGCCGTGCGGTGGCCCCGGGTACGACCGTCCCGGGGCCACCAGCGCCAGGGCGCGGGACGACCGGTCGCGGTGGGCGGTGGATCTGCCCCACCTGGCCGGCTGCCCCGACGGGGGCGGCAACGCACGCTGCCGACAGCTTGCGTGTCCCCCGTTCCGCTCCCGCTCGCCGTTGGCGCTCGTCGCCCGACCGACCGATACGGATTCGACACCTGGCGGCCGCCCGGGACGCTTTGCGCCACTGGCGTCGTCCGCTACGGTGTCACTGCCACAATAGTTGTCGGGCGCGCTCAAGTGAAGCATGGGCCCGCTGGCTTCTGCAACTATTGTGGCCGGCGCGGGCTCGGCTACGGTGGTCGTCGGAGGCTCGATCGGGAAGGGTGGTCATGACCGACGCTGGTGGAGCCGACGGGTCGAGTTCCTTCGCCGCCCGGCTGCGGCACCTGTTCGACACGCACCGCAAACCGGGCACGGGCAAGCCGTTCTCGCCGGACGAGGTCGCCAGGGCGACCGGCCTGTCCACCAGTTACCTCAACTACCTCCTCAGAGGAGAGCGGGACAACCCCTCCCGGTCCGCCATCCAGCAACTGGCAAACTTCTTCCGGGTCGAGCCGAACTTCTTCTTCGATCCCGTCGCCGACACCGAGGCCGTCAATGACCCGGACCTGGAGACGATCACCGTGCTTGCCCGTCGGATGCCCCCGGGCGCACCACGGGCGAGCCTCCGCGCGATCGTCGAGCAGGTCGCCGCGCTGGAGGCGCAGAGCAAGGCGCGCCGGGACCGCTCGGACCCGTAGGTCGCCGCGGCGTCACCGCAGCACCAGGAACGTCGGGATCGCCACGAGCAGACCCACCACGGTGCCGGCGGTCACCTGGGCCACGGTGTGGTCCCGCAGGCGCACCCGCGACCAGCCGACGAGCGCCACCACGGGCGCCGTGACGAGCAGCGCCGGCCCGAACGTGATCACGAGCACCGCGGCCGAGCCCGCGGCCACCGCGGCGTGGATGCTGAGCTTCCACACGAGGTTCGCCGCCGTCACCGCCACGCCGAGAACGAACATCACGACCACCATCGCGGTGACCGGACGCGGGGCGCCGAGGCCGATCATCAGCGACAACCCGACCAGGACGGACAGCAGGCCGTACGCCAGCGGCCTTCTGCGCTGTTCGCGTACCCGGATGTGGTGGTCGGTCAGCCGGCCCCGGCGTACGCCCCACCAGATCAACGTGTTGGGGACGACGGAACAGAACAGCGCGCCGACCAACGCCCATCCCAGGCCGTTGCCGACGGGCGACACGCTGGCCACCCCGATGACGATGGGCATGACCGCGGCCAGCAGTGCCGGCGCGAACACCTCCGTCACCGCGCGGGCCACCCGGAGGGTCGGCCGGTGGCCCCGGTCGTCCATGACATCCTGCACGCCCCGCATTCTGCCCGCACCGGGCCGCCGGTCCACCGCCGGACGGGACCGACCCCCCGCCCGGGTGGTTCGGCGTCGGTGCCGCGCGCCCGGGTCCGCCACTATCGTGGTCGGGCGCGGAGCCCGCCGACCGCCATCGGATCCGGGCAGGCCAGGTCAGGCGGTGGGCACGGGAAGGTCGCGGTCGGGGCTCGTACGGGAGGACCAGCAGACGATGTGGCAGCAGCGGCGTCAGGTGCAGAAACTCATCCGTCAACTCGATGTCGGCCTGCCGGCGCCGTTGACCCTGCACGGGCTGCTGTCCTCCCTGGAGGCCGCGCGGGGCCGGCGCATCCAGATCGTCGCCATGACCATCGACGAGCACACCGGGCCGTGCGGGCTGTGGGTGGCGACCGCGGAGACCGACTACGTGCTGTACAACCGGGATTCCTCCCCGGTGCTGCGGACCAGACGATCCTGCACGAGCTGATGCACATCGCGTTGCGGCACACCGGGAAGGCGGTGCTGTCGGGGGTGGCCGGGCTCGCGGACTCGCTCGGCCCGGCGGCGGCCGACGTGCTGCTCGCCCGTACCCGGTCGACCTTCCACGAACGGCAGGAACACGACGCCGAGCTGCTGGCGACCTACCTCGGCGCCCGGCTGGACACCGGCGACCAGGTCGGGGGCTTCGACGACCTCACCGACGAGACGGCCGCGGTGATGTACCGGATCGCCGCGACGTTGGCCGACTAGGCGGGGCAGACGCATGCTGGTGACGGTGGGACATGTCGCGGCGATGGTGGTCGCCGCGGTGGCGTTCGTCGTCAAGCTGGGAGCGTTGCGGCGTGACCCGTCGAACCCGAAGATCCAGGCGAGTCTGGGGATCTGCCTGGGCTGCGGGTTCGCCGTCACCGCGGGCTGGGCCCCGGTGCACAGCCTGATCGACGGGGTGTCCGGGGTGCCGAACCTGGCCAAGCCCGTCGAGCACGGTTCGGCGCTGATCACGGCAACCGCGATCCAGTTCCTCTTCCTGCACCTGGGGGATCCGCACCGGGCACGCCGGTTGATGCGGCGGCGGCTGGTGTTCTTCGCCGTCGTCCTCACCGTGATGATCACGATGTTCCTGGCCGCCGGCTTCACCGAGTCGGAACCGCTGCACTTCGCCGAGCGGTACGGCGACATGCCGCAGGTCATCGTCTACATGCTCGCCTTCCTGGCGTATCTCGGTACCTCCGTGCTGGACATCCTGCGGATGTCGCTCGGCTACGCGCGGTACGCCGGCACCCGGCTCAAGATCGTCATGCGGCTGCTGAGCGCGGGCGCGGTGTTCGGTGCGGCGTTCGTGGCGCACAAGGCGCTGTTCCTCGCCCTGAAGCTGGCCGGGGTGGCACCTCCCTGGCCCGAACCGGTCGTGACGCAGGGGCTGATCACGATGTCGGTCGGGCTGATCTGCTCGAGTTTCGTCCTGGCGACCGTCTGGCGGACCGTGGACGGTGTCCGCGCCTGGCCCCGCCGCCGGGCGATGTACCGCGACCTGCATCCGCTGTGGTACCTGCTGTACCGGGCGGTTCCCAGCATCGCGCTGCACGCGCCCCGCCGACCGCGGCGGAACCCCTGGTGGGTGTGGGGCGTCGGACCACGGCTGTACCGCCGGTGCGTGGAGATCGGCGACGGCCTGCAGGCGTTGGGGCCGCGGGACGCGCGGGTGGCGGCCGTGGCGCGTCGTCGGGCGGTCGAGGCCGGTTGGGACGACGTCCGCGCGACCGCCGCCGGCGAGGCCGCCGCGATCCTGGCCGCCGTGCGCCGGCTCGAGCAGGGCCGGGTCACCGCTCAGGAGGTCGAGCCCGGTCTGGAGCCGTTGTCGGGCAGGCTGGCGCATGCCGACGTGGACGCCGATGCCCGCCGGCTCGCGTCGATATCCACCGCACTGCGGGAGGACCTGGTCCGTGACGCGGTCGCCGGGGGACTCGGGAACCCGTCCGGGACGGGTGGTCGGCGTACCGCTGCCGGGTGACGCCGCCCGGGGCAGCGGCGTATCCAGGTCCGGACGGCGCCCGCCGTCAAGCGGTCGGGCGGCCCCCGGCACGGCGGCCGACGCCGGGGTTTCCCGGACCAGGCTACCGGCCGGTATGGGATATCCTGACGGCAGGCGCTGCCCGTCCCCCCGTGCGGGCAGCGCCTCTTTGCTCCGCTCCGCCGGGAGTCCGCCGGGGGCCGCCGCCGGGGCCCGGTTTCCGGTGCCGGCGCGCGCACGCACCGCTGACCCGCCCCGGCCCGGACGTGTCACCGCCACGCGTTACGCTGCCCGCCATGTACGGTGCCGACGACAGTGAGCAGGTCGTCGCGTCACTCGCGCGTCAACTCGACGGCTTGACCTTCCGGGACGCCACGACCGACCAGGTCACCAAGCTGATCATCGACTCGGTGGTCGGTTGGGGCCGGGCCGCCGGTTGGCGGGTCTACCGCCGGGCGGCCAGCGTCGTGCCGTTGCCACCGCCGCTGTCCGGGCAGTACTCCGTCCTCGACGTGGCCTGTGCCCGGCCGGCGGGTCCGCCGGTCGTCGTCGAAGTGGACCACACCGACCGGCGTCGCACCGTGGAGAAGCTGCTGGCGGAGGCGGCGGCGGGCCGCGTCGCGATCTGGGTGCGGTGGGGTACGGGCCGGTTCGTCGCGCCACCTCCGCCGGTTCTCCTGGTCACCTGCCCGGTGACCCGGCTGCCGGGCCCGGCGGGGCAGGGCCGCCGATACTCGCGGCTGCCGGCCGACGACCGGCCGCCACCGGCCCACTCCGCCACCGGGATCGGCAGCGTCGACCCGGTCGCGTTGCCGATTCCGCTGGACGACGACCACCCCCGCTGAGGTCGGCGGGCCGCGTGGCGGAGCCGCCGCCTCGGGGCCCGATGGCGGGCCGGGTGGTCGCGGTGGTGTCCCGTACCGGTGGGTGGGACAGGACCCGGCACGTCGGTCCAATGGGGCGACACGCGGATCAGACCGAGTTTTCGGCGTCCCGCCACAACTCGACGCAAATCGATGCGTAACCGAATTGCGGAAAGCACTCGCCTTGTCAGTGGAGACTTTTGCTGTTAGCGTTTGTCTCCCGCAAAGATCCCCTCACCGCGCTGATTCGGCATTGTTGTGTGCCGACTTGTTCGCTGCGCTGAACCGGTCCGCCTGCGTACCGTAAATGGGAGCTGACGTGCGATCGACGCGACCAGGAAGATGACGACGACATCGGCCCGCCGGGCGCCGTCGGGCAGTGTTTCCGGCAGGGCCCGCGACTTCCGGCTGTACTGGGTGGCCGGCGGTGTCAACCTGCTCGGCTCCCAGGCCTCCGGTCTGGTGCTGCCGCTGGTGGCGCTGGCCGTCAGCGGGTCCCCAGCCGCCGCCGGTCTGGTGGGCGGCCTGGGCCTGACCGGCCGGCTGGTGACGGCACCGGTGGCGGGCGTGCTGGCCGACCGGTTGCCCCGCAAGGCCATGATGGTCACCGCGTTGCTGGTCGCAGCGGCAGCGATGACCGTGGTCGCCGGCGTGCTGGCGGCCGGCGCGGCAACCTTCGGCGTGCTGGCCGGTGCCGCCTTCGTGCAGGGGGTCGCCCAGGCCGGCTACGAGTCGGCCGGCGCGGGAGCCATCCGCCGGGTGCTTCCCGCCGACGACCAGCGCGCGCTGGCCCGGCTCGAGGCACGCAACCACGCGATGCAGATCGCCGGGCCGATGATCGGTGGTTCGCTCTACCAGTTGGCCCGCTGGGCGCCTTTCCTGGCCGACGTCGTCTCCTATGTCGTCGCCGCCGCCTGTGTCGCCGCGATTCGGACGGATCTGAGCCCGCAACGTGCCGAACGTCCCTCTTTTCTGGCTGATCTGCGGACCGGCCTGCGCTTTGTATGGACCCATCCCTTTCTGCGATTCGTGACCTTCTGGGCGGCCGGTGTCAATTTCGTCTTCGGCGCGCTCATCTATCACACGATTCTGGTCACCGGCCGACGTGGTGATCTTCCGGTGTCGATCGGGCTCATCCTCGCGATCGCCAGCGTCGGTGGTCTGGTCGGTGCGCTGGCCGCCCCGAAGGTGCTGCAACGGGTCCGCCCGGTGGTGGCCATCCCGGTCGCGTCCTGGGTGACGGTGGGTCTGGTCGCGGCCCTGCCGGTCGCCCGGCAGCCGTGGAGCTACGGACTGCTGTTCGGGCTGGTCTTCCTGCTCACCCCGATGGTGGCCATCGTCTTCCAGGCCCGCGCCATCACCGTCACCCCCGATCACCTCCAGGGCCGGGTGGCGACGGTGATCGGCACGACCGGAGAGGCGCTGCGCGTGCTCGCGCCGGTGCTCGCCGGTGTCCTGGTCGCCCGGTACGCACCGGGCGTCGCGGCTCTGATCTTCGCGCTGCTGCTGGCCGTGCTCGCCGCGTACGCGACGGCCAACGTCCGGAAGCTGCGTGCCACCGTGCCGGCTGTCGAGGAGGACTGAGCATGGCCCGCGCCTTCCGGGTCTACTACCCGGCGCTGCCCCTGGTGGCCGAGCACGCCCCGCACCGGTCCGTCTACGTGGGCGACGCCGACGGTCGCTGCCAGGTCTTCGCCTGGGACCGCGCGGCCGGTACCGCCCGCCAGGTCACCGACCGCGCGGCCGGCACCACCCGGGCGGCCGTCGACCCCGGCGGCACCGTGGTCTGGTGGTTCGACGACGACCTCACCGGGATCGGCACGTGGCAGGTCAGCGACTTCGACCAGCCCGAACACCCCCGGCCGGCGCTGCCGGGACTCGGCCCGGCCCGGCCCGCCGGGCTCGCCATGGCCGCCGACGGCACCGCCCTGGTCGGACTCGCCGACGCCGACGGCGTGGCGCTGTACCGGCGCGCCGCCAGCGGTGGGGTCGAGCCGGTGGCCCGGATGTCCGGCTACGCCCACCTGGTCGACGTGGACCCGACCGGCCAGCTGCTCGTGGTCGGCCGGGACGCCGCGTCACCGGAGGCGGTCACCGTGCTCACCACCGGCGGTGACCCGGTGGCGGTGCTGCCGGCGGGCCCGGACCGGCGACTCTGGCCGCTGGGTTTCGCCCCCGTCCCCGACCCCGCCCACCTGCTGCTGGTCGTCGAGGAGAGCGGCGAGTACGGGCTCGCCAGCTGGACCCGCGCCGACGGGCTGACCCGGCATCCGGGGCGGTTCGACACCGAGATCACCGCCGGCTGGTACCCGGACGGGACCCGGGTCCTGGTCCGTCAGGACCGGCACGCCGGCAGCCACCTGCACCGCGTCGACCTCGCCACCGGTACGCGTACCGCGGTGCCCACCCCGGCCGGCAGCATCCTGGACGCCGCGGTCTGGCCGGACGGTGACATCGCCTACGTGTGGACCGACTCGGCCACCCCGCCGCAGATCCGGTCGGTGGCCGGGGTGGAACTGCCGGCCGGCCCGGACGACGGCCCGGCCGACGGGGCGGTGTCACTGGCCGAGTACTGCCGGCGGACCGAGGTCTGGGTGCCGGGGCCGGCCGGCGACATCCATGCGCTGGTGGCCGCGCCCGCCGACCGGGCCGGCCCGCTACCGGCGGTGTTCCTGGTCCACGGTGGCCCGTTCCAGCACGCCCGGGACGCCTACGACCCGCTGGTCGAGGTGCTGGTGCGTACCGGCTGCGCGGTGGTGCGGGTCAACTACCGGGGCTCCAGCGGCTACGGGGCCGCCTGGCGCAACGACTTCCGGGCCGGAGTCGGTCTCACCCAACTGGAGGACCTGGCGGCGGTCCGCGCCCACCTGTGCGAACAGGGCGTGATCGCCGAGCGCCGGGTGGCGCTGTGGGGCAGTTCCTGGGGCGGCTACCTGACCCTGCTGGCCCTCGGCCGGCAGCCGGACCTGTGGCGGCTCGGGGTGGCGGTCAACCCGGTCGCGGACTACGTCGCGGCCTTCGCGGCGGCCACCCCGGCGATCCGCGCGCTGGACACCACCCTGTTCGGCGGCACCCCGGACGAGGTCCCGCAGCGGTACGCCGAAGCGTCCCCGGTCAGCTACGTCGACCAGGTGTCCGTACCGGTCTTCCTGGCGGTGGCCACCGACGAC
Organism: Micromonospora cathayae; assembly: GCF_028993575.1. Classification (NCBI taxonomy): domain Bacteria; kingdom Bacillati; phylum Actinomycetota; class Actinomycetes; order Micromonosporales; family Micromonosporaceae; genus Micromonospora; species Micromonospora cathayae. The sequence goes on from NZ_CP118615.1 coordinate 4,348,084, forward strand.
GTCCGCTGCCCGCCGGCACCGGTGGAACGGTACGCCGGGGCGCTGCTGCGTCGCCGGATCCCGGTGAAGCTGCTGCGGACGCGGGCCGGGCACGAGGACTTCGACGCCCGGGGGCACATCGCCCTGATGCAGGCGGTGCTGCTGTTCATGCAGCAGCACTTCGACGGCGTACGGGACGAGGGAACGTCGGTCGCGCTCGCCATGGCGCGACCGGCGGACTGACGGACCGGACGACGGCCTGACGGTCCACCCACGATGGAGGGAGGTGAAAGGTATGCGCAAGAGCATCATCGAGAACGACCCGATCAGCGGCAACCGCGACCAGGTCCGTTCCGACGTCGCCGTTTCGGTGAGCGTCACGGTCAAGTTCTGATCCACCCCGCGTGGGGTGGGACCGCCGGTCCCGGACCTGGGCCGACGCCCGGCGGTCCCACTCCACGGCCACCCTCGTCCGGCCCGGGGCATCGTGAGCAAGGAGAGACGACGTGCGCATTCTGCTGGTCAACATGCCGTGGGCGTCCATCGACGTGCCGTCCCTGGCGCTGGGGATCCTCACCACCAGCGTCCGGCGCAGATACCCCGAGGCCGAGGTGGAGGTCCTGCACGCCAACCTCGACTACGTCGACTGGGTGGTCGACCGCAGCGAGTTCACCCTGCACGACTACCAGTACTACTCGCTGCTCACCTACTTCGCCGGGTGCGGTGACTGGGTGTTCTCCTCCGCCCTCTACGACGACCCGGAGTGGCGGCTGGAAGAGTTCACCAGTCGGGTCCGGGACCAGATGTCCGAGCGGGAACTCGCGCTCAACGTCGAGCTGCACCGGTCCGCCCCGGAGTTCGTCGGTGACCTGGCGGCCCGGATCGTCGCGTGGGGACCGGACCTGGTCGGCTTCACCTCCACCTTCCAGCAGAACACCGCCGCGCTGGCGGCGGCCAAACACGTCAAGCGGCTCGATCCGTCGATCCGTACCGTCTTCGGCGGGGCCAACTGCGACGGTGAGCAGGGCGCGGCCCTGCACCGCAACTTCCCCTTCGTCGACCTGGTGGTACGGGGTGAGGGCGAGGCGGCCTTCCCGGCCCTGCTGGCGGCGCTGACCGACGGTGACGGCCGGACGCTGACCGACGGTGACCGTCCGGCGCTGGCCGACGTCGAGGGGCTGTGCTGGACGACCCCGGACGGCCGGGCGACCGCGAACCCGATGAGCACCAGGCCGCTGCCGCCCGCCGAGATCGTCAGCCCCGACTACGACGGCTACTTCGAACGGCTCGCCGCGTCCCGGGCCCGCAACTGGGTGGAGCCGAAACTGGTCGTGGAGGGCGCCCGGGGCTGCTGGTGGGGGGAGAAGCACCACTGCACCTTCTGCGGGCTGAACGGCTCGTTCATGGAGTTCCGCAGCAAGCGTCCCGGCGCGTTCTACGAGGAGATCATCGCGCTCGCCGAGCGGCACCAGGTGCTCGACATGTTCGTCGTCGACAACATCCTCGACATGGGCTACGTGACGACGCTGCTGCCCCGGCTCGCCGAGTCCGGCTACGACCTGCGGTTGCAGTACGAGATCAAGTCCAACATGCGGGGCGCGCAGGTGCAGGCCCTGGCCGACGCGGGCCTGGTGAGCGTGCAGCCCGGCATCGAGAACCTCAGCGCGCGGGTGCTCAAGATCATGCAGAAGGGCGTGACCGGCTGCCTGAACGCGCGGATGCTGCGCGACGCCGAGACCAGCGGCATCACCGTCGCCTGGAACTACCTCTACGGCTTCCCCGGCGAGACCGACGAGGACTACGACGGCATTCTGGCGCAGTTCCCGGCGCTGTGGCACCTGTCCCCGCCCGGTGGCAGCAGCCGCATCGCCATCGAACGGTTCAGCCCGTACTTCAACCGCCCCGAGCTGGGCTTCGGCGACCTGAAGCCGGCCGGGCAGTACCTGCTCAACTACGACCTGCCCGAGTCCGAGCTGATGGACCTGGCGTACATCTTCGACGTGCCCGAGCGGGGCATCGGCGCGGAACCCGCCGCCCGGCTCGACGCCGCGGTCACCGAATGGCAGCACGAGTACGCCCGCAGCCGCCTCACCCACCACGACCTCGGCCACGAGATCGTGCTGGTCAGCCGCCGCCGCCACTTCGACTGGCGGGTCCTGCGGCTGACCGACGCGACCGAGGTGGCCGCCTTCCGGCTGCTCGACCAGCCGCACACCGTCGGTTCGCTGGCCCGCCGGCTGTCCCGGCCCGAACCGGAGCTGACCGCCCTGCTGGACCGCTGGCGGGAACGGGGCGTCGTGTTCACCGACGGCGGGCAGTACGTCCACGTCGCGCCCCGGTCGATGAACCAGGACCTGCTGCGGATCGACCACCTGCACCCGGAACGCGTCGGCGCGCAGCCGGAGACCGACCAGCCCGACGTCCGGCCGGCCGAGCCCGCCGCCCTGACCACCGTCTGAGGGAGACCACCGTGGCCGTCGCTGGACCCGCCCTGGAGCCCGTTCTCGTCCGTCTCGCCCACGACCACGATCCGGTGGTGACCGCCGTGCCCGGCATCGACCTCGGCACCGTCGAGCTGCGGGAGCCGCCCGCCGAGGCCGCCGCCCGCTGGTTCGACGAGGGCATCCGCCACGTCACCCTGACCGAGCCGGTGAGCCTGGCCGTCGACGGCGGCGGAACCAACGCCGGCACCCGGGCCGACACCGGCACCCGGGCCGACGTCGCCGCCGCGTCCCGGGACGCGGTCCGCCGCCTGGTGCTGGTACGGGAGCTGACCAGCCACGGCATCGCGGTGGACTGGCGGCTGCTGCTGCCGGCCGGCGGCGGGGCGGACTGGCGGGTCTTCTGCCACCTCTACCCGCCCACCGGGTTGTCGGCCGTCGCCGAGGGCGACGAGGACCCGCTCGACACGTGGCGACGCTCCTACTACATCGACAAGTGCACCTTCCGGCGCGGCCCGGGTTTCGTGCAGGTCCGCGACCGGCGGTCCAGCCGCCTCAACCTGCTGACCGTGGACGACCCGGCGTACCTGGCGGTGCTGGCGCAGGTCATGGACGGCGCGCCGGTGTCCGACGTGGATCTGGACGTAGCCCGGGACTTCGCCGCCGAAGGGCTGGTCGTGCAGGTGGGCACCATGCTGGTCTGGCTGCCGTACCGGCTGCGCCGCTGGCCGCTGCCCTCCATGATCATCTAGGCGCCGTGAAGAAGCGGACGATGTCCTCGGCCGCGGTCGGGGACAACATCATCGCGTGCACCCGGGCGGACATCTCGGCGATCGGACCGATCCTGGCGAACATCCCCCGTTCATACGCCCGGATCGCGGCGTGCGGGTCGGCCGGATCGGCGGCCAGTTCGCGGGCGAGCTCCGCGGCGTCGAGCATGGCCTGGTTGGCGCCCTCGCCGACCGGCGGCATCAGGTGCGCGGCGTCCCCGATCAGCGTGACACCCGGCCGGCCGGCCCAACGGGTGCCGGTCGGCAGGGCCTCGATCCGGCGCGGCCACACCCTCCCGTCGCCGGCTTCGATGAGCGCGGTCAGCCTCGGCTCCCAGCCGTGGAACATGTCCAGCAGGGCGCGCTTGTTGCCGATGTGGTGGTCGTCCGCCGGGAGGGACGCCGCGATCCGCAGGCTGCCGTCGCCGCTGCGTTGCGCCGCCAGGAGCCGGCTCACCCCGAGGCACCACAGGTTCCCGGGACCGACCAGCTCGGCGAGGTCCGGGTAGCGCCGGTCGACGTCGCTGATGTTCAGCTCCGCCAGGGTGGCCACGTAGTCCGGTTCCGCGTCGGTCAGCAGCGACCGGACCGTCGACCGCGCGCCGTCCGCGCCGACGAGGAGGTCGCAGTCCGCCCGGTGGCCGTCCGCGAACTCCAGCCGGAAGCCCCCGTCCGGTCCCGGTGCCACCGCGACGAGGCGGTGCCCCCACACGACCGTGCCGTGGGGGAGTGCATCGAGCAGAAGATCACGTAGTGCGCTCCGGTCGATCTCGGGTCGCCCGGAGAACGAGCCGGGTTGCGGCCGGTGGTGCAGCAGGGTCCGGCCGGCCGGGTCGAGGATGCGTAGCTCCTCGCCCTCGGGTCGCGCTGCGGAGCGGAACCGGCCGGTGAGGCCCGCCTCCGCCAGGGCGAGTTGCCCGGACTCGGGGTGCAGGTCGAGCGAGCCGCCCTGCGACCGGGCGGCTCGGCTCGCCTCACGCTCGTACACCACCGCGTCGATGCCGTTCCGGTGCAGGATCCGGGCCAGGGTCAACCCGCCGAGACCCGCACCGGCGATCGCCATCCGCATCATCAAGGTCCTTAACGTACGCTGTATCTTATGAGTACACCGTACCCTAACGCGGTGGAGCCCGTCTGGGAGCGACCCGAACCCCGGGCGCGGGCCGCGCCGGTGCCGTTGAGCCGCAGCAAGATCGCCGCCACCGCCATCCGGGTGGCCGACGAGCACGGCCTCGACGGGCTGTCGATCCGTAAGGTCGCCAAGGAACTGGGCGTCGGCCCGATGCGCCTCTACCACTACGTGGTCAACCGGTCCGAACTGCTCGATCTGATGGTCGACGCCGTCTACGCCCGGATCGCCGAAGCCGACCGGCAGCCCGACCGGCAGCCCGACTGGCGGGCCACCGTGCTGGCCATCGCCCACCTGACCCGGGTCGCCGCCCTCGACCACGAGTGGTTCGCCGACCTGCTCGGCGGAAGGCCGCACCTGGGTCCGAACGCGCTCGCCGTCGGCGAAGCCACCGCGGCGGCACTCAGCCACGCCCCGGGCGTGCGTGACCTCGCCGACCTGCAACGGGCCGTGGGCACCCTCAGCACCTTCATCGTCGGCGCGCTGCGCCGGGAGGTCACCGAGCGGCGTACCGCCCGATCCACCGGCACCGACGAGTCCGCCTGGCAGGTCAGCCTCGGCCCCTACCTGACCCGTCAACTGGCGACCGGCAGGTACCCCACCATCGCCCGGCTCGTCATCGACGGCGCCCACCTCGACCCTGAGGAGAACTTCCACCGCAACCTGACCACCATCCTGGACGGCCTCGCCAGCCGTCCCGCCAGGTGACCTCTGCTCGCGGTCCGCTCCGGTTCGAGGGCCGGCCGGTCGGGGTCAGGTTGGCCGGTGCCGCGCCGCGTGCCGGCCGTCCGGCACCCCGCCGGACCGGTAGCGGAGCACACCGTCCGGTGTCGTAGTCTGCGCTGGTGACGTGGGACCGGCCGGCTGGCACGATGCGCGGCTCCCGTGGTGTCGCGGTGGCCGTCGTCGTCGCGGCCCTCCTGTTCCTGCACGCGTTGCAGTGCGCCACGGGCAGGGACACGGTGGTGGCTCCGCTGGCCGCGACCGCCCCGGCTGCCGTCGTCGCCAGCTACGACGACCTGACGTCGGTGGCCCTCACCCAGCTCACCGCCATCGTCGCCCCGGCCGACGGCACGACCGCCGACGGGCACCACCCGCCGGCCGACGGTGGGATGGTGGCGACGGCCTGCGTGCTGTTGCTGGTGATCGGTGCCACCGTCGTGCTGTGGCTGCTCCGGCGTTGGCCGGGCCAGGTGACCGTCGGTGGCGGGGTGCCGGGCCGACCGGTCGGCCCGGTGGTCACCGTCCGGCTGTTGTCCCTGCTGTGCGTGTCCCGGCGATAGGACCGGACGCCGTGGTGCGTCCCCAGCGGTGGCACGTGTCCCGGTCGGGTCGCCAGCCCGTCTGACACCGCTCTGTCCGGTCCGGTGGCGGGCTCGATCGTGCCCTCGCCGGCTTCGCCGATGCGGCTCGCGCACCGGAGCAGATCAGCGTCCGACCGCCCACCCCTCCCCGGGCCGGATCACCGCGCCCCGCCCGCCCACCCTGCTCCGGGCGGATCACCGCGACCCGACCGCCCATCCCGTCCTGGGCCGGACCACCGCGACCCGACCGACAGCCCGGAACCGACCCCTCCCGCCCGGCGGCTGACCGCCGGCCCTCCGACCGACGAGGACCATCGATGACGAAGAACACCCGACTGACCCTGGCGGCCGTGGTCGCGCTCATGCTCCTGCTCGGCATACCACTGCTGGTCAAGCGTTCCGACGAACCGCGACCCGCGCAACAGACCGGCGGCATCGTCGACGCGGCGGTACTGGTGCGCGAGGACAGCCACCGACTGTCCACCGCCGCCGCCGGCAGGGTCACCCTGGTCGAGTTCCTCGACTTCGAATGCGAGTCCTGCGCCGCCGCCTACCCGGCGGTCAGCGAACTCCTGACCACCTACGGCGACCGGATCACGTTCGTCGTCCGGTACTTCCCCATCCCCAGCCACCCGAACGCCGAACTGGCCGCCCGGGTCGCGCAGGCCGCCGCCAACCAGGGCCGCTTCGCCGACATGTACGCGAAGCTGTTCGAGAACCAGACAGACTGGAGCCACCGCGACGATCCCCAGACCGCGACGTTCCTCGGCTACGCCCGCGCGCTCGGGCTGGACATGACGCGGTTCCAGCGGGACCTCGACGACCCGGCGACCGCCGCCCGGGTGGCGAAGGACAGGACCGACGGGCTGGCCGCCGGGGTGACCGGCACCCCCACGTTCTTCCTCAACGGCCGGCACCTGAGCGAGGTACGCACCCAGCAGGACCTTACCGACGCCATCGACGCGGCCCTGGGATGAGCGCCGTCGCCACCGACCGCCGTACCACGGCCGCCGAGCGGAACGGGGAGTTCCTCAGCCGGGTCACCGCCTGGATCTGCACGCTCGGCGGCCTGACCGGTCTGCTCGCCGCAGCCGTGCTCACCGTCGAGCGGCTCCACCTCGCCGTCGACCCCGGCTACGTGCCGACCTGCAGCATCAACCCGGTCCTGGCCTGCGGATCGGTGATGACCAGCGAGCAGGCACAGGCGTTCGGCATCCCGAACACCCTGATCGGGGTGGCCGGGTTCGCCGTGGTGTCCACCATCGGTGTCGCCCTGCTAGCCCGGGTGCCGTTGCCGCGATGGTTCTGGTTCGGTCTGCAGGCCGGTGCCACGTTCGGGGTGATCTTCGTGCACTGGCTCGTCTACCAGAGCCTGTACGTCATCGGTGCCCTCTGCCCCTACTGCATGCTGGTCTGGGCCGCCACCATCCCGATCTTCCTGTACGTGACGGCGCACAACCTGCACACCAACGCCGGCGTCCTCCCCGGGCCACTGCGCCCGCCCCTCGCCGCCGTGGTCCGCTACCACAGTCTGCTTCTCGTGCTGTGGTACGCCGCCATCGTCGCCGCGATCCTGCACCGCTTCCGGGCGTACTGGACCACCTTCGGCTGAGCCCGCCACCTGCCCGGCATCCCGGGTCACGGACACCGGTCCTAGCTGTCCGGAGTCAGGCCGTGGCGGGTGGCGTAGCTCGCGGCCTCGGTACGGTTCCGGGCACCGATCTTGGCGAACGCGTTGTTGACGTGGGTCTTCACCGTCGTCTCGGCGACGTAGAGCACCGCCGCGATCTCCGCGTTGGTCCGTCCCCCGGCGAGCTGGCCGAGCACCTCCGCCTCCCGTGGGGTGAGCCCGTCCGGCAGCCGCCCGGGTCGCCGCCCGACGGTGGCCCGGCGGCTCATCGCCTCGGCGAGCCGGGCCGCCACCAGCGGGTCGAACAACGCGTGACCGCCGGCCGCCGCCCGCAGCGCCATGGCGATCTCGGCACGTCCCGCGTCCTTGGTCAGGTAGCCCCGGGCGCCGGCCGCGAGCGCGCCCGCGATCGACTCGTCGTCGGCGTAGGTGGTCAGCACCACCACCGCCACCTCCGGGAAGTGTTCCCGGACCCGGGCGGTGGCGGTGACCCCGTCGAGCACCGGCATCCGGAGATCCATCAACACGACGTCCGGCCGGTGGTCGGCGACCAGCTCCAGCGCCCGCGCACCGTCACCGGCGGAACCGACGACGGTCACGCCGTCGGTCAGTTCCAGCAGCGCGGTCAACCCCTCCCGGACCAGTTGCTGGTCGTCGACGACGAGCACCCGCAGCGGCCGCTCGCTCATCCTGGCACCTCCGCGGTGACTCGCCACCCGCCGTCCACGACACCCGCCTCCAATGTTCCACCCACCAGCGCGATCCGTTCCCGTACCCCGGTCAGGCCGAAACCGCCGCCCGCCGCCGTGGCCGCCGGTACCCGGTTCTCCACGGTCAGGCGGACCGACGACCCCGCGTACTCCAGGGTGAGCGTGACCGGAGTGCCGGGCGCGTGCCGGGCCGCGTTGGTCAGCGCCTCCCGGGCCGTTCCCAGCAGCGACACCTCGGCACCGGACGGCAGGCCACGCGGTCCGCCCACGGTGCGCAGCGTGACCGGCGTCGCGTGGTCGACCCGGTGCCCGGCCGCCAGGTCGTCCAACGCCCTGGGCAGGGGCGGCACGTCGGCCCGTAGCGCCTCTACCGCCGACCGGGCCTCGACCAGACCGTCGGCGGCCAATCGGCGGGCCCGCCGGACGCGTTCGGCGGCACCCGCCACGTCACCCCGCTCGGTGAGCTGCGCCTCGGCGACCTCGAGCTGGACCCCGAGCGCACCCAACGAGTGGGCCAGCACGTCGTGCAGCTCACGCGCGATCCGGGTCCGCTCGTCCAGTGCCGCCGCCTGGGCGAGCGCCTCCTGGGTCCGCAGCGTCTCCTCCGTCCGGAGCCGGTGCTCCCGTCGGTGCAGGCTGAACAGCACCAGGATGACGATCATCGCGGGTTGGGTGAGCATCGCGGTCGCGCCGTGACCGGCGAGCCACAGCCCGGTCAGCAGCACCGCGATGACCGCGCCGGTCAATGACAGGATCGCCCACAGCGGCATCCGGGGCAGCAGCACGAACGTGAACAGGCTGCTGTAGAGGAACAACAGCACCGACCCGTTGTGCGGCAGCGGTGTGACGGCCGCCGGCAGCAGGGCGGCCACCGCGAGCGCGATCCGGGCGGCCCGAGGGAACCGGGTGTCCGCACCCACGAAGAACAGCCATCCGGTGAAACTCGCGACGAGCGCCGGCCGCACGAACCCGCTCATGCCGGGATAGAACAGCAGCGAACACACCAGCAGTACGGTCAGCACGATCCGCACCAGCCAACCCGTCTCGGGATCGTCGGCCCGGATCAGCCGCAGCCCCTGGGTGGCCAGGCGGCGCATCGTCGCGAGCAGGGGTCAGTCCCGTTCCCGGAGCACGGTGAGGATCAGGTCCAGCACGAGCAGACGGTAGGCGACGAACGCGAGGCCCACCACCCCGAGGACCACCAGCACCGCCACCACCATCCGACCGGTCACCCTGCCACCCTCCTGCTCCAGGACCCTACCGAGCACCGCGCCCACGACCCGGGTGGTACGACTGCCACGCCGGTCACCGCCGATCAGCTGGCTCGCGACCCGTACGACGCTCCTACCTCGGGAGTTCCGTTCGTCCATGCCCCGAACGCTACGAACCAGTCCCGCTCAACCGGCACCCCCACACGATGGAGACCAGGGTGGAGAAACCTCCCCCTTTCACCTCCCCCTCCCACCCTTCCCCGCCCCGTCATCGGGGCGGGGGAAGCGGTGGGGGAGGTGGGGGGAGAGGGTGCGGGTTGGGGGTGGGTGAACGTTGTGGGGGCGTGGAATGCGGCTCGTCGGGCTGCCCTGCGTAGCGCGGCGAGCACCGCCGGGCCGGCGAGGAGCACCGCCACGGCGGTGGTGACCGCCCGGCCGGTGTCCCAGCCGAAGGTGGAGGTCACGGCGGTGAACACCGCGAAGCGGTGCAGGTTCTCCAGGACCGGCGCACCGGCCACGTAGGACAGCTGGGTGTCCGCGCCGGCGCTGAACGGCCAGAACCACAGGTTCATCAGCAGCCCGTAGCCGTAGGCGGCGAGCGCGCCGTAGCCGGCCAGTACGACGATCTCGACGCGACCCCGTAGCCGCCCCGGCAGCAGGCCGGCACCGAGACCGATCCAGGACGCGGCCAGCATCTGGAACGGCAGCCACGGCCCGACCCCGGCAGTGAGCAGCGCGGAGGCGAACAACGACGTCGAGCCGAGCAGGAACCCGAACCCCGGTCCGAAGACCCGGCCGGCGAGCACCAGGAGGAAGAACACGGTCTCGATGCCGGCGGTGCCGGCCCCGAGCGGACGCAGCGCGGCGTTGACGGCGGCGAGCACCCCGAGCATCGCCAGGGCCTTGCTGTCGATGCCGCCCGAGGTGAGTTCGGCCAGTACGAGCGCCACCAGCACCGGCAGCATCACGACGAAGACCAGTGGGGCCTCGCCGGCCCGGGCGGTGCTCTCCGGAGACGCCGGCACGAACAACGGCCAGGTGAAGGTGGCCAGCGCGGCGGCCGACGCGAGCGCCAGCACCACGGCGGTACGCGGCGCTACCCGCAGCACGCTCGTGTCGGCTCGCCGGCGGGTCCGTGGCGTGCTCGTGTCGGCTCGCCGGCGGGTCCGTGGCGTGCTCATGTCGGCTCTCCGGCCGGCCCGAGCGCGGCGGCGACCTGCTCGACCGTCAACCACGGGGCCGGGGCGAGCACCTTGGCCACCTGCGGGGCGAACGCCGGTGAGGCGAGCATGACCTCGGCCGTGGTGCCGTCGGCCACGATCTCTCCCTCGGCCATCACGATCACCCGGTCGGCCAGCGCCGCGACGAGTTCGACGTCGTGCGTCGCCACCACGATGCTGCGGCCACCGGCGGCCAGCCCCCGTACCAGGGCCACGAACCGGCGCTTGGCGAGATAGTCCAGTCCACGGGTCGGCTCGTCGAGCAGCACCACCGGTGGGGCGGCGGTGAGCTGGACGGCGAGCGCGAGCGCCAACCGCTGTCCCTCGGACAGGTCCCGGGGGTGCCGGTCGCCGGGCAGGTCGGGGGCGAGCCGGTCCAGCAGGGCCCGGCAGGTGCCGCCCGGGACCCCGGACTCCCGGTCGGCCTGGTGGCATTCGGCGTCCACCGTCTCCAGGTACAGCAGGTCGCCGGGCGTCTGCGGTACCAGGCCGACGTGGCGGCGGGCCTGACCGGCCGGCAGCGCCTTCGGGTCCACACCGCCCGCCGGGCCGGTTCCGGCCGGACCGTCACCTTGAGGTCCGGCGACGGCATCGCCCCGGGGGGCGGCGTCGACACCGGCCGGTGGGGCGCCGGCATCGCCCTGGGGGGCGACGACGATGCCGGCCGGTGGGGCGCCGGCACCGCCCCGGGGGGCGGGGACTGTACCGGTCAGTGGGGCTACGGCACCGGCCCGGAGGGCGGGGACGGTCACGGTGCCGGCCTGCCGGGGGCCGCTGCCCTGCACCGCCCACAGCAGGCTGGACTTGCCGGAGCCGTTGCGGCCCATCAGCGCCACCACCCGGCCACGGTGCAGGTCGAGGTCGACGCCGGCCACGGCGACCGTGCCCGGGTACCGGACGACGATCCCCCGGGCGGTCAATGCCACTCCGGTGTCCGTAGCCGGGGCCGGGCCGGGCGGGTTCCGCTCCGGGAGCCGTCCGCGCAGGTCAGCGGCCCGGCGGCGGGCGTCCCGCACCGACAGCGGCAGCGGTGTCCAACCGGCCAGGCGGCCCAGCTCGACGAGCGGCGGGGCCAGGTCCACGGCGGACAGCACCGCCGCCGGCGCACCGTCGAGCACGTGACCGTCACCCGGCAGGTAGAGCAGCCGGTCGGCGTACTGCACGACGCGCTCCAGCCGGTGCTCGGCCAGCACCACGGTCACCCCGAGGTCGTGCACCAGCCGGGTGACGGCGGCGAGCACGTCCTCGGCGGCGGTGGGGTCCAGCGCGGAGGTGGGTTCGTCGAGCACCAGCACCCGGGGATGACTGGTGAGCACCGCCCCGATGGCGACCCGCTGCTGCTGCCCGCCGGAGAGCGTCCGCAGCGGACGGTGGCGCAGCTCGGCGATGCCGAGCAGGTCCAGCGTCTCCTCGACCCGCTTGCGCATCACCGTCGACGGTAGGGCCAACTGCTCCATGCCGTACGCCAGCTCCTCCTCGACGGTGTCGGTGACGAACCCGGCCAGCGGGTCCTGACCGACCACCCCGACCACGTCGGCGAGGTCACGGGGCGGGTGCCGGCGGGTGTCCCGGCCGTCCACGGTGACGGTGCCGTACAGGGTGCCCCCGGTGAAGTGCGGCACCAGCCCGTTGACCGCCCGCAGCAGCGTCGACTTGCCGGCCCCGGTACGCCCGGCGACCAGGCACAGCTCGCCCTCCTCGACCCGCAGCGTGACGTCGCGCAGCGGCGGCGGGCCGCCCTCGGCGTACCGGACGGTCACCCGGTCGAACGTGATCATGTGTGGCCTCCCGGCACCGGGGCCGGCGGCCGGGCGGCGCGGACCGGTTCCGTCGGGGTCGCTGTCGTGGGGCGGCTGCTCCGCGCCAGGGGTGGTGGCGGTGCCAGCCAGGCCGGGGCCGCCGCCACCGCCACGGCGAGCAGCATCGGCACCGTCAACTCGGGCCAGGTGAGCGGGCTGACCGGCGGGTAGAGCAGCTCCGGGTCGACCGCCCCGGCCAGCACCGTCAGGCCGGCCGCGGCCACCCCGCAGCCGGCCACCAGCAGCTCGGCCGGCCGCCAGCGGTCCGGTCGGTACCGGCTGCGGCGAACCCGCCGGCCGGCCAGCAGCATGCCGATCACGGCGGTGACCAGCCCGGCGAGGAGCATCGGCAGGCCCAAATAGCCGGGGCCGGCGGTGTCCAGCAGCCCGTACGTGCCGGCGCAGACCCCGACCAGGCCGCCGAGTACCAGCGTCCCGGTGACGGCCCGCTGTCCGGCCGGCACCGCCGCGGTCCGGCCGTAGCCGCGCGAGTCCATCGCCGCCGCCAGCGCCAGCGACCGGTCCAGGGCATCGGCCAGCACCGGAAGGACGATCCCGCGCAACGCCCGCAGCCCCCGCCCCGACCCGCCGCGCAGCCGCCGCGCCCGGCGTACCCGCAGCACGCTCTCCACCAGCTGCGGAGCGACCGACAGCGCGACCACCACGGCGGTGCCGACCGCGTACAACGCCCCCGGTACGGCCTTGAGGAGCCGTTTCGGGTTGGCCAGGGCGTTCGCCGCCCCGAGACAGATCAGCATGGTCGCCAACCGCAGCCCGTCGTAGAAACCACCGAGCACCTGCTCGGCGGCGACCGGCCCGAACAGCCGGATCCCCGCCGCCCACTCCGGCAACGGGATCTCCGGCAGCCGGACCAGCACGTGCTCGCCCTGGCCGCCACCGAACACGATCCGGAACACCACCCGCATCACCACGACCACCACGCCGAGCCAGACGTACATCCGGAAGGCCAGCGCCCACGGGGCGTCCCCGCGCCGCCGGACGACCACCAGCGCGGCGACCGCGACCAGCAGGGCCAGCGCCAGCGGGTTGGTGGTGTAGCTGGCCGCGGTGGCCAACCCGAGCGCCCACGACCACCATGCGCCCGGGTGCAGGCCCCGGGGCAGCCGTACCGCCGGCCAGCGGCCGCGCCACCGACCAGCGTCAGCGGCCGGCGCACGGCCGACCGTGGCGTCAGCCATCCGGGTCGACGGCGTGCCGGCGGCGGGCGGCGACCAGCCCACCGGCGGCGAGCGCGGTCAGCAGCAGTACCCCGGCGACCGTGCCCCACGGCGGACCGTCGTCGTCGTGGGACGCGGCGACCCCGGTCACCCCGGGCTCCCGCGACGAGCCCCCGCTGGGGGCAGCGTCCGGGGTGGCGTCCGCTGCCGGTCCACCGGCGTTCGGTGCCGGCCCGCTGGACGTGCCGACCGGCGGAGACGTGCCGGCCGAGGCGGGTGGCCCGGACGAGCGTCCCGGCGGCCCGGACGGAACGGGCGCGGCACCCCCACCCGACGGCGGGGCCCCGGTCCCTCCTCCCGGTGGCGGAACCGTCACCCCACCCCCTGTCGGTGGCGGCGCAACCGGTGCGGGCGGGGGCGGTGGGGGTGGCGCGGGCCGCTTCGGGGCCACCCCCGGGCGGGGGGCGTCGTCGGCGGTGCGGTCGAGCGAGAACGACCAGCCCTCGAAACTGCCGGCCGGCGGCTTGCGGTTGGCCACCCCCTTGTCGCTGTACGTCCAGCTGCCGCCGTTCGGGGCGTGCCAGTACGACCAGTAGGCGTCGGCCGGTGGGGTGTCCACGCACTTCTCGGCCGCCGCCGACGGCTTGCCCTCGATCCGGCAGACGAAACCCTCACCCCAGCGCAGCGTGCCGGTGACCGCGAATCCCGCGTTCTTCAGCGCCGCCAGGCCGGTGGCCTGGTCGCCCGGCGCGCAGCGCACCACCGTCCCGCCGCCGAGCTGGTGGAAGTCCACCACGACGGTGACCCCGGAGGCGTCCGGGCAGAAGCCGGCCGACCCTGCGGCCGTCGCCGGACCGCCCGGCGCGGCCACCGAACCGGCGACGGCCAGCGCGACGACCGGTCCTGCGCGGGAGCCCCGCCGGGTCATGCCGTCCGCCGGCGGCCGAGCACGAGCAGCACCACACCGGCACCCACCAGCAGCAACGCGACCAGCACGTAGCTGGTGATCGCCGCGCCGGTGGTCGGCAGGCCACCCGACCCCGGGCCGGCGGGCGTCGTGCCCGGCACCCCGCCGGGGGAGGGTGTCGTCCCGGGCGGGCTGGTCACGGTGGCGCTCGGCGTCGGACCGGTCGGGGTGGTGCCCGTCGGGGTGGGTGTGGCGGTGGGGGTGGGCGGAGCCGTGCCGGTCGGAGTGGACGACGGTGAGGTGGGTGACGCTGACGTGGGCGGCGCTGACGTGGGCGGCGGATCGAGGCCGATCCGACCCAGCGGCACCCGGGCGAGCCCGAGCAGGGCCTGGGCGGTGGCCCGACGCCACTGGTCCCGGTCGGTGTCGGTGATCCCGGCCGCCACGGCGGCGGTGAACCCGGCGGTGTCGTACGCGACGGCACCCGCCTCGGCGGCGGCCGCACCGCCGTTCGCCCCGGTGAGCTGCCACCCGGCCAGGGCCTGCGCGGCCCGATCGGCCTCGGGGTGTCGTCCCGCGGCGGTGAGGGCCTGTCCGGCCAGGCCGGTGCTGTTCGCGTTCGCGCCGGTGGTCGGTCCTGAACCGCCGAACGACCCGTCGGCGCGCTGCCGGGCCACCAGCCAGTCCGCGCCCCTGCGGGCCGCGTTGGCCGCGCCGTCGGCACCGTCCCCGGCGGCGGCCAGCAGCGCCTGCACGGCCATCGCGGTCGAGTCGACGTCGAGGACGGCGTCCGGCTGTTCGTCGCAGGACGGTGAGGGCCCCTGCCCGGTGTCCGGGTAGAGCCGGAAGCCGCCGGCCGCGCACTGCTGCCGGATCAGGAAGTCCACCGTGTCCTGCGGGACGTCGCCGCTGCGGGCCAGCCCCAGCACGGCGAACGACTGGTCGAAGGTGTTGCTGGCGTCCGGTCCACTGTCGGCGGTGGTACGGCTGGTGACCCGGCCCCGCTGGTGTCCAGCACCGGCTCCGGCGATCAACGACAGGGTTTCCGCCCGCAGGTCGTAGCCGCCGAAGTCGGTGGGGTCCGCGCCGGCGGCCGACGCGGCGTAGAGCAGCTTCGCGGTGGCGCCGCCGTCGGTGAAGCCCGGGATGCCCCAGTCGTCGTAGCTGTTGTAGGCGCGTACGTGCGCGGCGACCTGGGCGGTCGCCGCCTGCCGGGTCGGCGCGTCGACCCCGGTGGCGGACAACGCGACGATGCCGTCGATGGTCAGACCCCAGTCCGGGCCGCCGAACGGGCCGGGCAGCGACCCGTCGGTGAACTCACCGGCGAGCCAGGACGCGGCGTCGCGGGCGGCGGCGTCGGGCGGTACGGGTGCCGCCGCCACGGTCAGCGGGACGGCGACGAGAACGGTCGCCGTGGCCGTGGCGAGGCCGGTGGCGAGACGCCGGGACAGAGGCATCAGGGGTGCCTTTCGCAGAGCGGCCGGGGGGATACTCCGGAGGGCCGGCACCCGGTGCGGCGAGGCGCACCGGGTGCCGGCGGGGGTCAGGGAGCGGCGATGCCGGGCGGGGCGCCCGCGCCGAAGGCCCAGCCCTCGACGCTGCCCGGCGCGGGGTTGTAGCTGCTCGCGCCGGAGGTGCTGTACGACCAGGCGCCGCCGCTGGGGGCATGCCAGTACGACCAGTACGCGGTGACCGGTGGGGTGTTGACGCACGGCTCGGTCGCGGCGGTGGGCTGGCCGTTGATCCGGCAGACGAACGCCAGCCCCCACCGGCTGGTACCGGTGACGGTGAAGCCGGCACCCTGTAGGGCGGCCAGTCCGGTGGCCGGGTCGCCCGGGGCGCAGGCGACCTGGACGGTGCCACCGAGGGCGGTGAAGTCGACCACCACGGTGACGCCCGAGGTGCCGACGCAGGCGGCGGCGTGCGCCGCCCGGGGCGCGGGTTCGACGACGGTCAGGGCTACGGCGGCGACCGCGGCGACCAGCAGACCGGCGAGCCGGACGCGCGCGGCGGATCGGTGACGGAACACGATTCCTCCTGGGAACGGGCGGACGGTGGGACGGCTCACGGGCAGGCGGGCAGCGGTGCGCCCGGCGTGGCGTCGGCGGCGGACAGCCGGGCGTACCCGATGCCGGTCAGACCGAGGACGGCCTGCGTGGTGCCCCGTACGGCGGTGTCCGGGTCGAACGCGCCACCGTCGAAGTCGACCGCGCCCCGGTCGGCCGGCGCGCCCGAGCAGCCGACCTGGAGTCCGACCAGGAACGCGCGGGCCCGCGCCCACGCCAGCGGGTGGCGGCCGGCCCGCAGCGCCTGCGCGGCGAGCCCGGTGCTGTTGGCGTTCACGGTGCCGGCCGCGTTGGCGAAGCCGCCGTCGGCGCGTTGCACGGACAGCAGCCACCCGAGCCCGGCGGCGGCGTCGGCCGGCCGGTCGGCGGCCTGCAACGCCTGCACCGCGAGCGCGGTGGCGTCCACGTCGGAGGTGCAGGTCGGCTGCGCCGGCACCACCGGGTAACCGCCGTCGGCGCACCGGGTGCCGGCCAGCCAGCCCGCCGCCGCCGGCGGCGCGCCCGGCGCGGTCCGGTCCAGGGCGAGGATCGCCAGGGACTGGCTGAACGCGTTGCTGTAGTCGCCGTACGCGGACCGGTCGGTGAACCGTCCGTCGGGTTGTTGCAGTGCGCGCAGCCGGGCGATCAGGTCCAGCCCGCCGACGTCGGTCGGGTCGCCACCGCGTACCTGCACGGCGAGGGCGAGTTTGGCGGTCGCGCCCGCGTACGCCTCGGTGCCGCCGTCGCCGAGGTAGCCGTCGCGGATGTCCGGCCGGGTGACCCAGGCCAGCGCCCGCGCGCCGGAGTCGTCGGCGACCCCGGCGGCGGCGAAGGCGAACACCCCGTCCAGGGTGAGCCCCTGGTCCGGGTAGGCGACGCCGCCGAAGACCACCTCGAAGCGTTCCCCGTCGACGAGTTGACGGGCCAACCAGCCGGCGGCGGCCTCCGGGCGGGTCACGACGGCCCGCCCGGAAACGGCGGCGGCCGGGGTGGCCCGCTCGGGAACGGCGGTAGTAGGGGTGGCCCGCTCGGCAACGGCGGTAGCCGAGGTGGGCCGCTCGGGAGCGGCGGTGGCCGGGGTGGTGAGAATGAGTGCGGCGAGTAGGCCGCAGAACGGGGCGAGCAGGTGGTGCCGGCTCAGGCGGACGACCATCGGAAGCGCCTTTCCGGCCCGGCGGTCGTCAGAAACCCGGCCGAACGCCGCCACGCGGAGCCGACCGGGACTCCGACCCGTGGGCCACGACGGGTGGGGGAGCGGACTCGCACGTACGACGGGTATTCGGGCTCGCCGCCAGGTGTCTGCCACCTCGACGGCCTACCGTTGCGGGCCAGCGCCGGACTTCGACCGGACTTCCCCCGCACGTACACGCGTTGATGCAGTTGTGGGCACAGTCTGTCCGGGCCGCCGGTTGCCTGTCAACGCGTCGTGCGTCGCAGCCCGTCGGCGGTCCGGTCGTGCGTCGACGGTGCCCGGGACCCGGCCGCGGGTCGACGGTGCCCCAGGGCCAGCAGCAGGCCGACGGCGGCCCCGGCGGCCCCGACCCCGGCGGCGTACCCGGGCAGGCCGGTCGGGATGCCCAGGTGGACGGTGATGCCGAGGATGCGGGACAGTCCCCACGGCAGCAGCGCCAGCTGGTCGTTCCACACCGTCAACGCACGCTCCGGCCCGATCACCGCGACCAGGCCGGACAGCACGCCGAGCGGTACGCCGGCAGCGGTCAGCGTCCACCCGACGGCGCTCCGGCGGCGCAGACCGTACCGGTCCCGCAGGATCAGGCCGGTGGCCACGAACAGCCAGCCGAACGCGGCGAACGCCACGGTGACGTACGCCGCCCGTGGGGTCGGCGCGGTCCAGAAGACGAACCAGTACCGGCCCGGTCCGCGCCCGGCCAGCGCCGCCAGCAGCAGCACACTGCGCAGCACGGCGACCCCGCCGACCACGGCCCACAGGTGGAACGGGTCCCGCCGACCGACGGCGAGCCGGACGACCAGGGCGAACAGCGCCCACCCGCCGAGGGTCACCAGCAGGTGCGCCGGGGCGGCGAACCAGGTGAACACGAGCCGGCTCGCCACCAGCAGCACCGCCGGGACCAGCCACACCAGCACCCGGTCCACCCGGGACACCGGTGCCGGCAGCGCGCTGACCCGCCACGGCCGGACCGCACCCCGCAGCAACCCCCGCGCGGCGGCCGCACCGGGTCCACGGCCCCGCAGGCCGTACAGGGCCAGCAGCAGGATCGACCCCAGCAGCAGCCGGGCCGCCCAGGCCATCGCCGGGTCCCGGTCCGCGCGCGCCGCGCCGAGGTCGGCGGCGGTGAAGTGGTACGCGGGCAGGTCGACGTCGCCGCCGTAGCGTTGCCGGTGCAGGTCACGGGCCTGGTGGTACGCCGTGGCGGCCCGCCGCCAGTCCCGGTGGGCGGCCGGGGAGCCGGTGTCCAGCCACTGCACGTGCCGCAGCACCATGGTCCGGTACGCGCCCAGCGTCTCGAACAGGTTCACCTGGTAGTCCAGCGTCCGGGTGAACTGCGCGTACAGTCCGGCGTCCCGCCAGGTCCCCGGGTCGGTGGCGGCGACCAGGTCGCGCATCCGGCGGGCCAGCGCGACGGCCCGTCCGCCCTCGGCGACCGCCTCGTCGACCCGGCCGTCGAGCACGGCGTAGATGCTGTCGAGCGCGGCGGAGTCACCGGTCGGAATGTCCCACTCGAAGATCCACATCATGGGTGGGGGTTCCAGCCCGAGCGCCCGTACCGACCGCTGCGCGTACGGCCCGATGTACAGGCCGGTGCGGATGGCCTCCCGGGACAGCGCCATGGCCTGACCGATGGCGGCCACGGTGGCCGGGTCGGCGGAGAACGTGCGGTACGCCCAGTCCGCGGTGACCTGCGCCGGGTCGGTGTCCGGATCCCAGGCCAGCCGGCCCGTGCCGTACGTGTTGAGGTCGGCCAGCTGCCAGAACCCGGCGCGCAGGTGCAGCGTCCGGGGCCCGGCGTACAGCGGACCGCCGTCCTGGGTCCAGTTCCAGACGCCCTCGATCCTCGGGTTGGCGGCGAGGAACTCGCGCAGCGCCCGGCGGTGCAGCGGGTTGAGGTCGTTGGGGAGCGCGCCGAACCCCTCGAACTCGCGCCGGGCCTGGAACTCCACGATCCGGCGGTGCCCACCGGTCAGCAGGGTGGTGTTCAGCGGCAGGTGACTGTAGAAGTCGCCGAGGGTGTACTTGGTGGACACGATCAGGTGCGGGTCGTCGAGCCCGCCCAGCACCCGCGCGTACGACTCCGGGTTGGTGTGCAGGTCCCCGACCGCGCCGACGCCCACCGTCCAGGTGCGGAACACGATGTCCCGGCCGGCCGTGCCGGCGGTGTCCAGCAGGGCACGCAGCATCGCGCGGACACCGGCTTCGGTGGTGACCGCAAGTTTCGACGAGTAGTCCCAGCCGTCCGCGGCGTATGCCTCGCCGCCCTCGCCGACCCGGACCATCAGCCCGTCGACGAACGGCATGCTGTCGAACAGCTCGGCCAGCCCGGCCTGGTAGACCGCCCACAGTCGCGGGTCGGTCACGTCCAGACCGCCGACGGTGCGGGTCAGGTACGCCTCCAGCGGCGGTGACACGGCGAGCATGTCGGTGAGCAGGTAGACCCGCATGCCCAGCTGCTCGGCGTACCGGAAGACCGGGCCGAACGCGGCGACCATCGCGCGGGCCCGGTCGACGTGCGGGTCACCGGGCGGGTAGACCGCGTGCCCGTCACCGACCCGGGCGAAGGTGACGTACTCCAGGAAGCCCGGCACGACGATCCCGTTGTAGCCCTGCGCCACCGAGTGGTCGACGAACTGCCGGAACTGCCCGTCGATGCGGGCCACCGCGCCGGGGTCCACCCAGGGCGCCTCCGGCAGCAGCGCCGCCCGGACCAGGTCGGTGTTCAGGTTGTAGTCGTCGCCGGCGGCGAAGGCGGCCGGGTCGGACCTGCGGCCCACCGCGCCCGCGTCGGTCAACCGCAGGCCGAGCCGGGGCGTGACCACCCGGCCCGCGTCGGCGGCGGGGAGCGCCTCGACACCGGAGCGGATCCGGTCGGCGAGCCGGTACAGCCCGGCCGTGGTGCCGGCGACGTCCCGTCCCTCGACGGTCAACTCGGTGCCGCGCACGTCGAGCCGGTACGACTCCGCCGCCCCGGCCAGCGTGGGCAGGACGGTGGCCCGCAGGGTACGGACCGCCGGGGCGTCGGTTCCCGGTCGGGGAGAGTCTCCGGCGCGAGGAGTCCCGTCGACCCGCCGGGGTCCCGGGGAAGGCCCGGCTGCCGGCGTACCCGGTGCGGCAAGCGTGACCACCGGGCGGGGCAGACCCCGGAAGACGAGCGCGTCCGCGACGGCGGTCGCGGCCGTGCCGATGCGCGGTTCGTCCGGTACGACGAGCGACGCCAACCGTGGTGGTGGGGCGGTGACCCGGGGTGGCGCGGCGGTGGGTGCCTCGGACGGCACGGCGGCGGGGGTGTGGCCCAGCGTCAGCGTGTCGCCGACCACCCAGGCGAGGGTCGCGCCGAGCGCCACCAGGACGACGGCGGCGACCAGCAGCGGGTACGGCCTGCGGACTCGGGCAACGTGAGCCACGTTCGGATCCTAGTCGGATCGTCGGTGGTGCGTGGTCCGGCGGACACGCCACCCGGCGCGGAATCCGGCCGGGGTCGAAAAGGTTTCGAAGTCGTCGACATTCTCAAGACATTGAGGTGCGTCGTTTCTGATTCCGGATTCGGTGCGGGATGGACAGAGCAGCAGGTCTCGGTGTTGTCGATCAGGAAAGACGCCGGCGTTGGCTCGATGGACAGCTTGCCGAAAAGCTTTCCGTCCGGCATGGTGCTTTCAGGCATTGAGGTGGGTCACTTGAAGGATTGGGCGGGGCAGGCGTCGTCCGTCCGGTCGACGCCACCGGCGGCCAGTCGCCGGCCCGGGGACCGGTGCCGCGCGGTCACCCTCCGGCCCGCCTGCTGCGGCGTGGGCAGCCGCGGCGCTCCTCCGGAGAAGCGGCGTGGGCAGCCGCAGCTTCCGCTCGGAACGGCTCCGGGTCGGACGGGCACCGACCTGACCGCATTCACCGAGGAAACCGACAGTCAACCGAACACCGTGAAAGGAGAGAGGATGACCTGGCACCGACGGGCCGCGACGGCGATCGCGGCCCTGGCCCTGTTCACCTCCTATCTGCTGGTCGCCGGCACGGCACAGGCCGCGCCCGGTGACAATCTCGCCTGGACGGCCACCGCCACGGCCTCCTACACCTCGTCGTGGGAGAGCGTGACGGCGGTCAACGACGGGATCGACCCGCCCCGCTCGAACGACACCACCAACCCCCGGTGGGGCACCTGGCCGCAGACCGGCACCCACTGGGTCGAGCTGACCTGGCCCACCGCCCAGACCATCCGGGCGGTGGACGCCTACTTCTTCGACGACCAGGGGGGAGTCCGCCTACCGTCCACCTGGCGGGTGCAGTCCTGGTCCGGTAGCGCCTTCGCCGACGTCCCGGGCGCCAGCGGCTACCCGGTGGCCGCCGACCGGTACAACCGGGTGACGTTCACCGCCGTCACCACCACCCGCCTGCGGGTGCAGTTGACCTCCAACGGCACCGCCTCGGTCGGGCTGCTGGAGGTCAAGGCGCACACCGACCCGCCCACCACGAACCCGCCGCCGACCAGCGGGTGGAACCCGCCGGCCAACCTGGTGCAGCCGCTGGGCGAGGTGTGGCAGCACGTGGAGCAGACGTACAACAACGGCAACCTGTACGGGTTCCGCAACTACGGCTGGGACCAGGTGATGGCCAACCGGGGTTACCTGAACTTCTGTGTCCGATGGGACTCGTCGGCGTCGGTGACCGCGGCGCAGCGGGACCAGATCCACGCCGCGCTGGCCCGGCAGTACAAGAAGTGGTTCGACACCCTGGCCGGGCACAACGCGTGGCCGTACACCGAGGTGCCGGTGCGGGTCGTCGGGTGGGCGGTCCGGGACCGGGCCCAGTTGCAGTGGTCGGACACCTCCGTGGACATCTACGTGGGCGACATCCGGGAGAACGCGCCGCAGTGCTCCGAGCCGTGCGGGCGGTTCTTCAACCAGAACGGGCAGTACCCGAACTGTCCCGGCGGGGTCGCCCGGCACTACGACCAGTCGCTGTGGCTGACCGACGGCTTCGCCGGCGGCGCGGGTGGTGACTGGGGCCAGCGGGTGGGCCGCGAGTACTTCATGAACAACATCAACGCCGCCAACATGCACATCCTGCTGCACGAGATGGGCCACACCTTCGGCCTCGACGACTTCTACGACTGGACCCCCACCGGCGTCGGCGGGTTCCTGATGAAGGCCGGCAGCGCCAGCCAGATCACCGAGTTCGACACCTGGATGTTCCGCGACTGGTGGCGGCACCTGAAGAGCCGCTACGGCTACTGACCACCGCCGGGGCCGTCGGCCGGCTCACCACCGGCCGGCGGCCCGCCGGTCCCGCGACACCGGTGCCCGTCCCCCTCCCACCCCGACAGGAGACACCGTGCGACGACGTCCCCTCCTCCGCGGCCTGGCCGCCGGCTGCGCGGCGGTGCTCGCCGCGAGCCTGGCGCCCGTGCCACCCGCCTCCGCCGCCAACCCCGTCATCACCACCGTCTACACCGCCGACCCCGCCCCCCTCGTGGTCGGCAACACGATGTACGTCTACGCCGGCCGGGACGAGGCCCCCACCGGCGGCACCAACTTCGTCATGCGCGAGTGGCACGTGCTGTCGACCACCGACGCGGCGAACTGGACCCACCACGGCGCGCGGGCCACCATCGGCACCTTCCCGTGGGCCGGGGCGGACGCCTGGGCCAGCGAGGTGGAGTACCGCAACGGCAGGTACTACTGGTACACCTCGGTCAACGGCAACGGTCCCGGCTGGATGAACATCGGCGTCGCCGTCGCCGACAGCCCGCTCGGCCCGTTCACCGACGCCAAGGGTGGCCCGCTGATCAGCGACAGCACCCCGAACTCCTCGCCGCTGAACATTGATCCGACGGTCTTCGTCGACGACGACGGTCAGGCGTACCTCTACTGGGGCGGCTACTGGGGACCCCGGGCGGTCCGGCTGGCCGCCAACATGATCGACACGGTCGGTCCGGTGACCACCCCGCAGGGACTCAGCAACTTCTGGGAAGCGCCGTTCATGTTCAAACGCAACGGCCTCTACTACATGATCTACGCGGCGAACGACACCCAGGGCTGCGTCACCTCGTCCAGCTACGCCTGCCAGCGGTACGCCACCGCGACCAACCCGATGGGCCCGTGGACCCACCGGGGCGTGGTGCTCGGTCAGGTCTCCTCGACCACCAACCACGCCGGCGTGGCGCAGCTCAACGGCCAGTGGTACATGGTCTACCACAACGCCGACGCCCCCGGCGGCGGCAACTTCCGCCGGTCGGTCGCCGTCGACCGGATGTACTTCAACGCCGACGGCAGCATCGTGCCGGTGGTGCAGACCCGCACCGGTCCGCCACCCAACCCCGGCGGCGGCCAACCACCGGCCGGCACCAACCTGGCGACGTCGGCCACCGCCAGCACCTCGTACGTGTCCCCCTGGGAGAACCTGGCCGCGGTCAACGACGGCGCGCAGCCGGCCAGCTCCGCCGACCGCGGCAACCCGGTCTACGGCAACTGGCCCGAGCAGGGCACCCAGTGGATCGAGTACCGGTGGCCCACCGCGCAGACCATCGACCGCACCGCCACCTACTGGTTCGACGACGACCAGGGCATCGACCTGCCCGCCTCCTGCCGGGTGCAGTACTGGAACGGCAGCGCCTACGTCGACGTGCCCGGCCAGTCGGCCTGCGGGGTCGCCGGGAACAGCTACAACGTCACCACGTTCGGCCCGGTGACCACCTCCCGGCTGCGGCTGTCCATCACCGCGCGGACCGGCTCCTCCACCGGGGTCCTCGAGTGGATGGCGTTGCAGCCATGAACCGGATCCCACGGCTGCGGCCGGCCCTGGCCGCGTTCGTCACCACCACCCTGCTGGCCGGCACCCTCGCCGTCACCACCGGCGGCCCGGCGCACGCCGCGCAGACCATCGGCTACCCCACCTTCTCCGGGCCGGCCGTGCCGGCCCCACCGGTCGGCTACTCCACCGGCAACACCATGCAGGCCATCTACGACGCCGAGCGCGGCGGCACCGACTTCTGGCTGGACCGGCTGCTGGCCCGGCCGGGCAACGACCCCGCCGGCCCCTGGCTGATGACCCGGGGCCGGGGCCTGTTCATGTACACCCACGACCCGGCGGTGATCGGCTTCGGCGGCAACACCGCCTACTGGGACAACATCTCCAGCCAGCACGCGTACGCCGTCACCGTCGGCACGGGCACGCTGACCGAGCAGGTGGCCCAGCGCTGGCAGGCGCCCAGCCACTGGCGCAGCATCCACACCGGCGGGAACCTGCGGGTGGCCGTCACGAAGTTCATCACCGCGCAGAACGTGGCGGTGACCAACCTGACCGTCACCAACACCGGCACCACCGGCAGCACCGTCGCCCTGCGGGTCACCTCGCCGTACGCCACCGGCGGCAGTGGCAGCGAGCTGACCGGCAGCCGGCAGGTGAAGAACGGCCTGACCACCATCCGACCGCGGCTGTCCGGGGACGGGTTCACCGTCAGCGGCGGCGGCCTGAGCCGCTCGGTCACCCTGGCCGCCGGCCAGAGCGTCACCACGAAGGTGCAGCTGGGCGTCGTCACCGACGAGATCCCCGAGTCGGCCACCGAGTACGCCAGCTACCGTGACGCCACCCCGGCGGACGCCTTCGCCACCCACGTGCGGGCGTACCACCGCTGGTGGGCCGAGAACGTGCCCTACCTCGACGTGCCCGACCCGGCCATCAAGAAGAACATCTACTACCGCTGGTGGCTGATGCGCTTCAACCACCTGGACGTCGACATCCCCGGCCAGGACTTCCAGTTCCCCACCTCGATCGAGGGGGTGACCGGGTACAACAACGCCATCGTGCTCACCCAGCCGATGCACGTCGACGACCTGAAGTACCTGCGCGACCCGGTCTACTCGTACGGGCCGTGGCTGTCGGTCGGGCAGTCGTCGGCCAACGGCCGGTACATGGACAACCCCGGTGACCCGGAGAACTGGTCCAACAGCTACACCCAGTACCTCTCCGAGGCGGCCTGGCGGGCGTACCAGCTGCACGGCGGGCAGCCGGCGATGCTGCGCAACCTCGCCCGCTACGCCGAGAGCGACGTCAAGGGCCAGCTCGCCACCTACGACACCGACGGCAACGGGGTGATCGAGTACGACTGGGGGGCGATGACCGGCAACGACGCCGACGCGGTGTCGTTCGACTGGCGGGCCGGCAGGCTGGACCGCGCCGAAGGGGCGTACGTCTACAGCAACGCCCTGGCCGCCGCGCAGGCGTACGCGGTGTTGGGCGACACGGCCAAGGCCGACGAGCTGCGGGCCCTGGCGAACCGGGTCCGCGACGGCATCGTCGGCGTGCTGTGGAACCCGAGCCGGCGGCTGCTGGAGCACCGGCACGTCGCCACCGACACCCACGTACCGTGGAAGGAGATCAACAACTACTACCCGTACGCCGTCGGGCTGATGCCGAACACCGCCACCTACCGCGAGGCGCTGCGGCTGTTCGACGACCCGGCCGAGTACCCGATCTTCCCCTTCTACACCGCCAACCAGCGGGACAAGGCCGCCGCTGCCGCCGCCGGCCACCCCGGCAGCAACAACTTCTCCACCATCAACTCGACGGTCCAGTTCCGGCTCTACTCGTCGGTGCTGCGCAACTACCCGAACCAGTGGATGACCGCCGAGCACTACAAGAAGCTGCTCTACTGGAACACCTGGGCGCAGTACGTCGACGGCAACACCCAGTGGCCGGACGCCAACGAGTTCTGGTCCAACTGGAACGGCTCGTCGATCACCTACCGGTCCTGGATCCACCACAACATCCTCGGCAGCAGTAACTGGACGGTGATCGAGGACGTCGCCGGCCTGCGGCCACGCACCGACAACACCATCGAGCTGCACCCGATCGACATCGGCTGGTCCCACTTCGCGGTCAACAACCTGCGCTACCGCAACGCCGACCTGAGCGTGGTCTGGGACGACCCGGCGGACGGGGTCACCCGGTACCCGGGCGTCCCGCAGGGCTACTCGATCTATCTGAACGGCAACCGGGTCGCCACCGTGGACCGGCTCACCCAGGTCCGCTACGACCCGGCCACCGGCACGGTCACCCTGCCCGCCGGCGGCACCACCACGTTCAGCGCCGCCTTCGCCGGCCTGCAACTGCCACAGCAGGTCGGCCACACCAGCGCCCGGATGGTGGACATGTTCGCCAAGGCCGGGGTCGACCTGACCTCCACCACGCCGAACCTGGCCCAGGGCGCGACGACCTCGGCGTCGTACACCGCCGCCGGCACCGCCACCGGCGCGGCGGTCGACGGGTTCCCCACCAACGCGCCGATCTGGGGCAGCGCCGGCTCGCCGAACGCCACCGACTGGTACGAGGTCGACCTCGGCCAGAACCGGACCGTCGACGACGCCTGGGTCCACTTCCGGGACGACCGGGCCGGCAACCGCTACCGGGCACCGGCGTCGTACACCGTGCAGTACTGGAACGGCACCGCCTGGGCGGCCGTCGCGAACCAGGTGAGAACGCCGGCGACGCCGCGGGCGAACCACAACCGGGTCCGCTTCACCCCGGTCACCGCCCGACGCCTGCGGGTGCAGGTGACCCACGCGTCGGGCTTCCGTACCGGCCTGACCGAGGTCAAGCTGTACGGCCGGGGCGGCGCACCGCCGCCGTCGCCGGGGAACCTGGCCGGTGCGGCGAGCCCCTCGGCGTCGTACACCTCGCCCTGGGAGACGGTGGCCGCGCTCAACGACGGCGTCGATCCGCCGTCGTCGAACGACACCACCAATCCCCGCTGGGGCACCTGGCCGGAGACCGGCCCGCAGTGGGCGGAGCTGACCTGGCCGACGGCCCAGACGCTGCGCTCGGCCGAGGTGTACTTCTTCGACGACACCGGTGGCGTGCGGCTACCGTCGTCCTGGCGGTTGCAGTACTGGACCGGTACGTCCTACGTCGACGTGCCGGGGGCCAGCGGCTATCCCACCCTGCCGCACCGGTACAACCGGGTCACCTTCCCGGCGGTGAGCACCTCTCGGCTGCGGGTGGCCCTGGAACACGGCACGAGTTCGGTCGGCCTGTTGGAGATCAGGGCGACCGGCTGACCCCGGCGACCGGTGGTGGGCGGGCCCTCCGCCCGCCCACCACCGGCGTGCCCTGCTGGCGGCAAACGTTTGCCGGGGGTGTTGCGGATCTGTCGGTAATCACCTGGACATCTTGCCGAAACCCTTTTCGGGGACCATCCTCAATGCCTGGGCATGTTCGTCGGGGTCGAGCAGAGCGGGGTGTGGTCGAGGTGCACGGTCACCAGGTGTTGGACAGCCCACGGTCGGACAGGTCCGCCCGACGGTCCGGCCGCGCCATCATGCGCGACGTCGCCGAACTGGCCGGAGTGTCCACCCAGACGGTGTCCCGGGTCGTCAACCAGCACCCGTACGTCAACGACGACACCCGCCGACGGGTGCTGATGGCGATGCGGGAACTGGACTACCACCCGAACCCGGCGGCGCGGGCACTGGTCACCCGACGCTCCGGCACGCTGGGCGTGATCGGCTACGACAGCGCGCTCTTCGGGCCGATCTCCATGCTGTACGCGATCGAGGACGCGGCCCGCACCGCCGGGTACGTGGTGAGCGTCGCCAGCGTCCGTCACCTGGACCGCCGGTCGGTGCTCGACGCGATCGACTGGCTACGCCAACAGTCGGTCGACGGGATCATCGCCATCGCCCCCAAACCGGCGCTGGCCGGCGCGCTGGCCGAGGCCCCGTCCGGGCTGGCCTGCGTGACCGTGGGCGGCGGCAGCACCGACGCGGTGCCGAGTGCGCGGATCGACAACGCCGAGGGCGCGCGGCTGGCCACCCGGCACCTGCTCGACCTGGGGCACGCCACCGTGCACCACGTGGCCGGCCCGGACGACTGGCCGGAGGCGACCGAGCGGATCCGCGGCTGGCGCGAGGCGTTGCAGGCCGCCGGCCGACCGGTCCCTGCGGTGGTACCCGGTGACTGGAGCGCGCGGTCGGGTTTCGCGCAGGGCGGGCGGCTGTCGGCCGACCCGGGCGTCACGGCCGTCTTCTGCGCCAGCGACCAACAGGCCCTCGGGGTGCTCCGGGCGCTGCACGAGGCCGGTCGGCGGGTCCCCGAGGACGTCAGCGTGGTGGGTTTCGACGGCACCCTCGACAGTGCCCAGTTCCTGCCGCCGCTGACCACGGTGCGCCAGGACTTCACCGAACTCGGCCGGGCCAGTCTGGAACTCCTGCTGGCGCAACTCGACCGGGTCGAGGGCAGCCCGGTGCCGCGGCGGGAGCTGTCCCCGCCCGAGCTGGTGATCCGGGCCAGCACCGCGCCGGCACCCGGCACGCCCGACGTGGCCGGGACGCCCCGCCTGGCCGGTCGCGCCCGCCCCGCCTGACCGGCACCGCCGGCGACCGGGCGGTCAGGCGGGCTGACGGGGGAGCGCCGGGCCGGTGGACTCCCGGACGACGAGCCGGCCGTGCTGGCGGATCACCCCGGAGTTGGCGTGGCCGTCGAGGGCGGCCAGCAGATGGTTGACCGCGGTGGCGCCGAGTTGTTCGAGGTTGAGGTCGACGGTGGTCAACGGGGGCCGGCACTCCGCCGCGAAGTCCTCCCAGTTGTCGTAGCCGACGATCGCCACGTCCTCGGGGATCCGTCGACCCAGGTCCCGGAGGGCGTCGGCGACCCCGGCGGCGACCTGGTCGTTGCCGCAGAAGATCGCGTCCACATCGGGGCAGGCGGTCACCAGCAGCCGGGCCGCGTGCCGGCCCCACCGCTGCGACCACTCACCGAACAGCGGGTCGTGCGCCGGGGCGAGTCCCGCCTCGTGCAGGACCGTCCGGAGCCCGGCCGCCCGGTCCCGGGCCGCGCGGTAGCTGTCCGGTCCGGTGATGTGCCCGATCCGGCGTCGACCGTGCAGTACCAGGTACTCGGCGGCGAGCCGGGCCCCGCCCTCGTCGTCGGCGATGATCGACAGGTCGCGGGGGTCGGCCGACTCGGCGTAGGCGTAGACCACCGGGACGGGGATCTCCCGGGTCAGCGACGGGCTCAGGTCGTTGCTGTCGCCGACCACGATGAACCCGTCGACCTGGCGCGCCAGCAGGGTACGGATGTAGTGCTGGCGACGGATGGCGTCGCCGCGGGCGTCGCACAGCAGGACGGACATCTGTCCGTTGCCGAGGGCGTTCTCGGCGCCGAGCAGGATCGGCATCGAGAAGCGCCCGCCGAGTTCGTCGGTGAGCAGCCCGACCGTCCGGGTCCGGCCGGAGATCAGGCCGGACGCCAGCACGTTGGGCTGGAAACGGAGGTCGGCGGCCGCGCGCAGCACCCGTTCCCGGGTGTCGGCGGCGACCTCGGCCCGGCCGTTCAGCGCCTTCGACGCGGTGGCGACGGAGACACCGGCGCGGTTCGCCACGTCGCTCAGCGTCACGGACTGTGATCGTCGTCGCCCCACCGAAAGCCTTTCGCAAGGTTTCGGGGTCCTCCGCTGTGGGTGGTCCCCGCTCATGTTGCGGCTAAGAGTAGAGCCCAGACCGGTTTCGGGGAAGCGGAAACAGCTACCGAGGCATCCTCAGGATTTACCCGTCCGACATCTTGCCGAAACCGTTTTCGTGCGACACGCTAGCGGCGCGAAGTGACACGCAGCACTCGATCGCCGCGATGCCGACTCCGGCGTACGAACTGTGCCGGTCCCGGCGGAAGGCGGAGACGCGATGGCAAGACCACGAGGCATCCCGCACCACCCGCACCGGCGACCGTCCGCTGCCGTCCCACCCGCCAGGCGAACGAACGGCACACCCGCGCCGAGCCCTGGCGCACAGGGCCGCGCGACGGCTCCCACCGCACGACGACCCCTAGGGAGAAGAACATGAGAAGAGCTCTGGGCAGGCGAACTGCCCTACGTTCGCTGGCCGGAGCGCTCGTGGCGACGCTGACTCTCGGCGTCGCCGCCTGCGCCGGCGACGAACCGGCCGGTCCGAGCGCCGCCGACGCCGGCCCCAACGGCGTGGACGACGGCACCGAACTCACCATGTGGACCCGCGCGCCCCTGGAGAAGCAGGCCAAACTCCTCGTCGACGCGTACAACGCCAGCCACCAGAACACGGTGAAACTGACCGTCGTCCCCAACGACGACTACGTCGCCAAGGTCGGCGCGGCCGCCGGTTCGGGCTCCCTTCCGGACCTCTTCGCCGCCGACATCGTCTACGTGCCCAACTGGGTGAAGCAGGGCCTGTTCCAGGACATCAGCGGCAACATCAACGGCCTGGCCTTCAAGGACTCGATCAACAAGGGACACCTGTCCGCCGGCAAGCTCGACGGCAAGGAACACGTGCTGCCCTTCGTCCTGGACCTGTCGATGCTGTTCTGGAACAAGCAGCTCTTCCGGGACGCCGGGCTGGACCCGGAGAAGGCCCCGGCGACCCTGGAGGAGTACGCCGCCGCCGCCAAGGCGATCCAGGCGACCAAGAAGGCCGGCGTGTACGGCACGGCGGCCGGCCTGAACTGCGGCGGCTGCCTGGTCTTCACCTGGTTCCCGTCCATCTGGGCCGGTGGCGGCCAGGTGCTGGGCGCCGACGGCACCGAGTCCAAGCTCGCCGACGACACCGCCCAGCAGGTCTACCGGACCTGGCAGGACCTGTGGAAGTCCGGCGCGGTGCTGCCCGCCTCGGCGGGGGAGACCGGTCCGACCTGGACCGCCGCGTTCACCGAGGGCAAGGTCGGCCTGATGTTCTACCCGGCGACGCTGCTGTCGTCGACCCCGTTCGACGTCGGCGTGGCCGGCATCCCCGGACCCGGCGGCGGCGCGTCCACCTTCGTCGGCGGCGACGGCATCGGCGTCTCCAAGGACTCGAAGAAGGCCCCCCAGGCGTGGAACTTCCTGAGCTGGATGATGTCCGAGGACGCCCAGGTCGAGGTGCTGGCGAAGAACAAGGACGTGGTGTCGCGGGCCGACCTCGCCAACAACAGGTACGCCGTCCAGGACCCCCGGCTGGTCACCATCAACGACGTGGCCGGCAAGGGCGACACCCCGGTCGCGTTGAACTTCCAGCAGGCGTTCAACGCGCCGAACAGCCCGTGGCTGACCCTGGTGCGCAACCAGGTGCTCAACGGCAGCGGCGACCCGCAGAAGGACAACGCCGAGATCACCGCCGTGCTCCGGCAGTAGCCGGCCCCACCGCCGGGTGCCGACCGACCACGTCCCCGGCCGGCACCCGCCCGCGGCCCGACCCCACCGGCCGCACCCGCCCGCAGCGCGACCCACCCCACCGGCCCGCACCAGAAGGAACGAGAGGCTTCGATGAGTATCACCGCACCCTCCCGCCCGCCCGATCCGGTGGTGCGCGGCCGGGCCCGTCCACGCGGCGTCCAGGCCCTGCTCGGCTGGCTCTACGCCACCCCGACCGCGGTCTTCGTCACGCTGCTGTTCGCCGCGCCGCTACTGCTGGTCGTCAAGATGTCGGTGTCGCGCTGGCCGCTGCTCACCGGCGACCAGGGGATCAACGCGCCGGACAACTTCGTCAAGGCGGTCAACCACCGCTTCTTCACCGACTCGGTGGTGTTCACCGTCAAGTACACGGTGCTGGCGACCGTGCTGCTGCTGGCGCTCGGCCTGGGCCTGGCCCTGCTCGTGCAGGAGTCGAGCCGGTGGAACAACCTGGTCCGGTCCTCGTTCCTCATCCCCAGCGCACTCGGGCTGGCCTCGGCGTCGCTGCTGTTCTACGTGCTCTACTCGCCGTACGCCAGCCCGCTGGCACCGGTGATGGACCGGCTGGGCTTCACGTTCCTCGGCTCACCGAACGCCGCCCTGGTGTCGACGACGTTCCTCGTCGTCTGGCGCTACGCCGGCTTCTACATGGTGCTCATGCTGGTCGGCCTGCAGGGCATCCCCGCCGACGTGTACGAGGCCGCCCGCTCGGACGGTGCCACCCGCTGGCAGACCTTCCGCAAGGTCACCCTGCCGCTGCTGCGCCCCACGTTGGCCCTGACCACCGTGCTCTGCGTCACCGGCTCGCTGCTCGCCTTCGAGCAGTTCTACATCCTGACCAAGGGCGGCCCGGACAACAGCACCATCACCGTCGTCCAACTCATCTACCAGGTGGCCTTCCAGGGGCAGAACGACCTCGGCGTGGCGGCGGCCATCTCCGTCATCGTGCTGCTGGCCCTGATCCTCGTCAACGCGCTGCAACTACGCGCCTTCCGGTCCGAGGAGAGCTGAGCCCGATGACCGTCCTCTCCCGATCCCACCCGACCACGGTCGCCGAACCGCCGCCGTCGACCCCCACCGCACCGCCCGGCCGGTCCCGGCCACCCGGCGTGACCATCGCCGGCATCGCCCTGCGGACGCCGTACTGGGTGTTCACCGCCGCGCTGGCGCTGATCTTCCTGGCCCCGCTGGTCTGGACCGCGGTGGCGTCGGTCTCCCCGCAGCCCGGCACCAACCAGGTGGACGGCTGGGGCTTCGGCAACTACCAGACGCTCGCCACCTACCAGGCCGGAATCTGGCGCTACCTCGGCAACTCGGTGTTCGTCTCGCTGCTCACCGTCGCGCTGACCCTGCTCACCTCGCTGCTCGGCGGGTACGCGTTCGCCCGGTTCCGCTTCCCGGGCCGCAACATCCTGTTCCTGCTCACCCTCGCCATCCTGATGGTGCCGTACGCGACGCTGCTGATCCCGCTCTACGTGCTGCTCAACCAGGTGGGCCTGCAGAACTCCCTGGTCGGGGTGGCCCTGGTGCTGACCATGTTCCAGCTTCCGTTCTCCACCTTCCTGATGCGCATCTCCTTCGAGGCGGTACCGCGGGAACTGGACGAGGCCGCCATGGTGGACGGCTGCTCGTCGTTCAGCGTGCTGTGGCGGGTGCTGCTGCCGGCGGTCAAGCCCGGCCTGATCACCGTCGGGCTGTTCGCGTTCCTCGCCGCCTGGAACGACTTCATGGCACCGCTGATCCTGATCAACGACACCGAACGGATGACCCTGCCGCTCGCGGTGTCGAACCTGCGCGGCCAGGTCCAGGGCGTCGTCGACTACGGGGCGACCGAAGCCGGCGTCGTCGTGCTCGCCCTGCCGTGCATCGTCCTGTTCCTGCTGCTCCAACGACACTACGTGCAGGGCTTCATGTCCGGCGCGCTGAAGGGATGAGAATGAGCGGCATCGGGCCCACCGCCGCCCCTGTCCTGCCGATCCGTGGACGGCTCCGGCCGCTCGGGTTGACCGAGGTCCGCGCCACCGGCGGATTCTGGGCCGAGCGTCAGTCGATCAACGCCGCCGCCACCCTGCCGCACATCGCGCACTGGCTCGAACGGGAGGGCTGGCTCCGCAACTTCGACCTCGCCGCCCACGGCGACCTCGCCCGCGACCGCCGGGGCCGCGAGTTCTCCGACTCCGAGGTCTACAAGTTCCTGGAGGCGGCGGCCTGGGAGATCGGCCGTAACGGCGACCCGGACCTGGAGGCCCTGTTCCGCGCCGTGGTGCGCCGGGTCGCCGCGGCCCAGCACCCCGACGGCTACCTGAACACCAGGTTCGGCCGGCCCGGACAGCAACCCCGCTGGTCCGACCTGGAATGGGGACACGAACTCTACTGCGTCGGGCACCTGCTCCAGGCCGCGGTCGCCCGGGTCCGCACCCGACCCGACGCCGACGACGGGCTGCTCGACGTGGCCCGCCGCGCGGCCGACCAGGTGTGCGACACGTTCGGCCCGGACGGCCTGGACGGCCTGTGCGGGCACCCGGAGATCGAGACCGCGCTGGTCGAGTTCGCCCGCGCCACCGGCGACGACCGGTACCTCGCGCAGGCCGCGCTCTTCGTCGACCGACGGGGCCACGGCCGGCTCGCCGACGTCGAGTTCGGCCGGGAGTACTTCCAGGACGAGCTTCCCGTCCGGCAGGCGACGGTGCTGCGGGGGCACGCGGTCCGGGCGAACTACCTCGCCGCCGGGGCCGTCGACGTCGCGGTGGAACTGAAGGAGACCAGCCTGCTGGACGCGGTACGCACCCAGTGGGAGAACACCGTGGCCCGGCGCACCTACCTCACCGGCGGGCAGGGTTCCCGCCACCAGGACGAGGCGTTCGGCGGGGACTGGGTGCTGCCGCCGGACCGTGCGTACTCCGAGACCTGCGGCGGGGTCGGCTCGGTGATGCTGGCCTGGCGGCTGCTGCTCGCCGACGGTGACCCGCGCTACGCCGACCTGATCGAGCGGACCCTGTTCAACGTGGTCTCCACCTCGCCGTCGGCCGACGGGCGCAGCTTCTTCTACACCAACACCCTGCACCGCCGGGAGGTCGGCAGCCTGCCGGACGCCGACCGGCCCAGCCTGCGCGCGGCGGCCTCGCTGCGGGCACCCTGGTTCGAGGTCTCCTGCTGCCCGACCAACGTGGCCCGCACCCTGGCCAGCCTGACCGCGTACGTGGCCACCGTGGACGACGAGGGGCTGCAACTGCACCAGTACCTGCCGGGGACCGTCACCCACCGCCGCGCGGACGGGCGTGCGCTGTCCGTCACCGTCACCACCGACTACCCGTACGACGGGCGGATCCGGGTGCGGATCGACACCGACGACGACCGGCCGTGGTCGCTGTCGGTGCGGGTGCCCGGCTGGGCGGACCGGGGGGCGACGCTGACCGTCGGCGGGGACACCCGGCCGGTCGGCCCGGGGGCCGTCACCGAGCGCCGGATCTGGCGGCGCGGCGACGAGCTGCTGCTGACCCTGCCGATGGCACCCCGGTTCACCTACCCCGACGACCGGATCGACGCGGTGCGCGGGTGTGTGGCCGTGGAGCGCGGTCCGTTGGTGTTCGCCCTGGAGTCGGTGGACGTCCCGGGCGTCGGCAGCGTCGACGAACTGCGGGTCGACCTCGGCCGGCCACCCCGCCTGGTCGACGGGCGGGTCGTGGTGTGCTGCCGGCGGGTGCGGGCCCGCGACCACGACTGGCCGTACCGGGCCGACGGGGCCGGCTCCGCGCCGCCGGCCGGCGACAGGTCCGACGAGGTGGTGCCGGTGACCCCTGACGGGGTGACGCCGGTGACCGGTCCCGGATTCGACGAGGTGGCGCTGGTCGAGTACCACGCCTGGGCCAATCGGGGGCCCTCGACGATGCGGGTCTGGCTTCCCACGGTCGCCGGTTGACCTGGACGGCTACCCGCACACCCGTCGTGTTAGCGCTAACAATGCGGCATTCCCTGACCACTCTCCGCCAAACCCCACCACCGGTGCTGCGCTCCGGCACGCCTCACCCACCGGCAGCACCGACCAGCAAGGAGGACCGAACATGACCCGTGGACGCGCGCGGAGGGCACCCCTGTGGGTGGCCCTCGCCGCGCTGGTGGCGACCGGGACGGTCGTACCGTCACCGGCCCACGCCGCCAGCCCGATCCTGCCCGGCAACGAGGGCGACGTCGGGGTTTACACCAACGGACAGAACCACGCCATGGACATCGGCGACCCGGTCTACGGCAACCTCGGCGACGTCGCCGACCAGCTCAGGCCCGGCGTGCCGTTCACCGCGGCGAACATGCACCAGTCCATCTTCGACAAGGACCTCGCCGCCGGCGGCACCGACTACTACCTCGACCGGGTCCTGGGCGTGCCCGGCACCCTCGGCTCGGCGGTCCTGATGACCCGGGGCCGCACCCTGTACATGCGGGGGGCGAGCAACACCAACTTCACCGTGATGGGCTTCGCCGGCAGCGCGCACGTCGGCGGCCCCAACAACCTCGGCAACCTGTACACCGTCACGGTGCCCGGCCAGACCGTCACCGAGGTCGCCGCCAACCGGTTCAACGCGCCGAGTCACGCCCGCAGCCGCTACACCATCGGCGGCACCGGGGTCACCGCCAACCTGACCAAGTTCATCACCTACGACAACGTGGCGGTCACCGCCATCGACCTCAGCAACCCCGGCGACACGGCGGCCACCCTCACCGTCCGGGCCGCCTCCCCGCTGGCCACCCGGGCCGGTACCGGCACCGCCTCGCTCACCGGCACCCGCACCATCACCAGCGGCGCCAACAACGGGCTGGTCGACACCCCCTGGGACACGATCCGGGTCGACCTGACCGGGGCCGGCTTCACCCGTACCGGCACCAACCTGGACCGCGAGGTCACCGTGCCGGCCGGCGGCACGGTGTCGCTGTCGGTCGTCGGCGCGGTCTCCTCGGCCACGCTGCCCGCCACGGTGCCGCAGTTCCGGGAGTACGCCGAGCGGGCCCCGGCCGAGGCCGTCCGCACCGGCATCACCGAGTTCCACCGCCGCTGGGCGCAGGACGTCCCCTACATCAACGTGCCCGACCCGGCGCTGGAGAAGGCCATCGTCTACCGCTGGTGGGGCGAGCGGTACAACACCCTCGACGCCAACGCCGCCGGCCACGTCTACCAGTACCCGACGACGATCGAGGGGGTGCACCTCTACCAGAACTCGGTGGCGCTCACCCAGCCGATGCACCTACAGGACACCAAGTGGCTGCGCACGCCGTACCTGCCGTACGGGCAGATCCTCAACATCGGCGAACTCTCCGGCTCGTCGGCCTTCCTGGACAGCCCGGGGCACACCAGCTGGAACAACCACTACTCGCAGTACCTGGGCACCGCCGGCCTCGAGGCGTACAACGTGCACGGCGGCGGCCCGGAGATCGCCCGGAAGTTCGCCCGGTACTTCGAGGGTGACGGCGTCGGTCAGCTCGAACACTACGACGGCAACGGCGACAAGCTGATCGCCTACGACACCAACTACATGCCGGGCAACGACGCCGACGCGATCACCTTCGGCTACCCGAGGACCAACGCCGGCGCCCCCGGCGCGCGGACCATCGAACGCCCCGAGTCGGCGTACGTGTGGGGCGCGTTCGACGCCGCCCGGCAGCTGTACCAGCTCGCCGGCGCGGACCAGGCCAAGGTCGACCAGATGGGGGCCAGCGCCGACCAGATCCGCGACGCGATCCTGGGCCGGCTGTGGAGCCCGGACATGCGGATGTTCCTGGCCGGCACCTCGCACGGCGCGACCAGCGCGGCCAGCTCCAACGGCCGGGCCAACCCGCTGCCCGAGTCGGCCCGCACGCTGATCCCGGCCAAGGAGTCGAACCTCTACGACATCTACGCCGAGAACCTCATCCCGACCGACCAGTGGCAGAAGTACGTCGACGGGTTCCGCTTCCTCACCTACGGCGACAACTTCCCGATCTTCCCGTTCTACACCGCCAACCAGTACGACCGGGCGGCCTACGGGATCGGCGGCTCCAACAACTTCTCCAACATCAACTTCACGGTGCAGTACCGGGGCGTCCGCGCCGCGCTGCGGCACTACGACCCGGAGCAGAAGTACGTCACCCCGGCCTACGCCAAGCGGCTGCTGGACTGGATGGCCTGGAGCATCTACCCCAACGCGGACCTGCGGGTCGCCAACCAGGCGGAGTACTACTCCAACTGGAACCCGACCACGAAGACCTACAACCGCAACAACCCGAACCACATCATGCTCGGCAACATGAACTACATCTTCGTCGAGGACATGGCGGGCATCCAGCCGCGCTCCGACGACAAGATCGAGCTGTGGCCGATCGACTTCGGCTACCCGCACTTCATGGTCAACAACCTGCGCTACCACGGTCAGGACGTCACCATCGTCTGGGACCCCGACGGCAGCCGGTACGGCCTGGGCGCCGGCTACAGCCTGTTCATCAACGGCGCGAAGAAGGTCACCACCGACAAGCTCGGCAAGCTCACCTACGACCCGAACACCAACCAGGTCCAGGCCGGGCCGGGCCTGACCGTCACGTTCACCGCGGCCACCGGGGCCGACCTGCCCAGCGCGGTGGACACCCCGATCACCGACGACCGCGTCGTCGGGTACCTGAAGACCGCCGGCATCGACCTCACCGAGGACGCGCCGAACCTGGCCGCCGGAGCCGCCCTCAGCTCGTCGTACACCCAGCAGGGCGTCCGGCCCACGCCGTGGCGGCAGTTCCACACCCCCGGCTGGAGCAGCACCTCGATGAACCACACCCCCGGGGCCATCTCCACCACCGAACGGCCGGTGACGCTGAACGCGGTGACCGACGGCGTCACCGCCAACGAACCGTACTGGGGCAACTACGGCACCACCGACCGGAACGGCCACGTGGAGCTGAACCTGGGCGCGGCGAAGTCCTTCGACAACGTCAAGGTGTTCTTCGTCAGCGACCGGCAGGCCGGCGGCTACCGGGAACCCGCCCGCTGGTGGGTCCAGGTGCCCGACGGCAACGGCGGCTGGAAGGAGGTACCGGGCCAGTTCAAGAACCCGACCGTACCGTCGGCGAAGTTCAACGAGGCGCTGTTCGACACCGTCACCACGGACAAGGTCCGCATCACCTTCACCAACGCCCCGACCCACTTCACCGCGATCTCCGAGGTCCAGGTGTTCGCCTCCGGTCGGGACGTACCGGAGGTCACCAACCAGGCCCCGGTGGTCACCGCCGCCCGCGACGCCGCCGGGGACGGCAACCTGTCCACCCGGCTGGTCGCCACCGCCACCGACGACGGCGTCCCCTACGACAGCGAACTCCGCTTCGGCTGGGAGACCGTCTCCGCCCCGCCGGGCGCGGGCGTCATCCTCGCCGACCCGACGGCACTGACCACCCGGGTCACCGGCACCGTCGCCGGCGACTACGTGCTGCGGTTCTTCGCCGACGACGGCGAGAAGCGGTCGGTGGCGACCGTGGCGGTCACCCTCGCCAAACGGGATGTCAGCGCCGAGTTCGGCGCGTCGGCGACCATCAGCACCAGCGGCACCGCGTCCTGGGAGAACCACTCCCGGGTCACCGAGGCCACCACCCCGACCAGCTCGAACCCGGGGGCCGGCAACGGGTGGGGCAACTGGGGCCAGACCCAGAACGGCACCAGCGTCGAACGGGAGGCGTGGATCCAGTACCGCTGGGCCGCACCCGTCCGCCTGTCGTCGACCGACATCTACTGGTACGACGACAACGGCGGCACCCGCCGCCCCACCGCCAGCACGTACGTGGTGGAAAGCTCCACCGACGGCACCACCTGGACCCCGGTCACCCTCACCAACGGGTCCACGTACGCCGGGGCGCTGGCCACCAACACCTACAACCGTCTCGAGTTCGCCCCGGTCAGCGCCAGCCACGTGCGGATCCGGATCTGGGGTCTGATGAGCGGCGGGGCCGGCACCGGCGTGCTGCGCTGGCGGGCCAACGGCGAGACCGTCGACTCGGTGCGCTCGCCGGTGCTGATCCGTACCGGGGTCGGCCTGGTGCCCACCCTGCCGGCCACCCTCGACGCGGTCTACGCCAGCGGCGCGCGGGGCACCGTCGCGTTCACCTGGCAGCCGATCACCGCCGAGCAGGTCGCCGAGGCCAACGTGGACCCGTTCGTGGTGTACGGCACCAACGACGCGTACGGCCTGATCGCCGAGGCGCGGATCTACGTGCGGCCGGAGATGTCCGACGACGGCATCTCCATCCAGGGCGCGGAGACCTTCGAACAGGCCGTCGAGGTGGGCGAACAGCCCCACCTGCCGACCAGGGTGGCGGTCTCCTACAACGACGGTTCCCGGGACAACCAGGCCGTCGGCGTCGACTGGGACTTCGACCCGGCCGTCGTGAACACCCCCGGCCGCTACACCATCGTCGGTGACCTGATCCTGCCCTCGTACGTCAGCGAGGCCGGTGCCACCCGCACCACGCTGACCCTGACCGTCGGCGACCCGCCGGACACCACCGCCTGGGACGTCGAGGTGCAGGCCCGCACCCAGTGCACCGGCAACAAGGTGTACGTCGCGGTCACCGCGCGCAACGCCGACGACGTGCCGCTCACCATCGAGCTGGTCACCCCGTACGGGTCCCGCACGGTGGCGAACGTCGCCCCCGGCAGGTCCGCCTTCCAGGCGTTCAACTCCCGCCTGACGTCGGTGCCGGCCGGCACCGCCACGGTGAAGGTCACCGGCACGGTCGACGGCCAGCCGGTCAGCACCGTGATCCCGGCCCCGTTCGGGGCGCTCACCTGCGGTTAGTCCTCTTCGGTGGCGGCACCGGCCCCCATCGGTGCCGCCACCACCCCCTCAGCGAGGAGATCGATACCGTGAACACCACCGTGGGGCGCGCCGCCGCCCCACCGTCCACCCGGCCGGCGGGCCGCCTCCGCCGGGCGGTCGCCGCGACCGCCGTCGCCGGCCTCGTCGCCGGTGGCCTGGTCGGGGTCGCCGGCCCGGCGTACGCCGCCGAGCCCCCCTCGAACACCTTCACCAACAGCGTCAACCCGATCCTCGGCGACGGCAGCTACTACTCGGCCGACCCGGCACCGGTCGTGGTGCCGGCCGGCGCGCCCGGCAACGACAGCGGCTCCGACCAGCTCTACGTCTACACCGGCCACGACCAGGCCGGACCGTCCACCAACGACTTCATCATGAACGAGTGGGGCGCGTTCCGCACCACCGACGTCGAGACGGGGGAGTGGACTTACTTCCCGTCGCTGATGCGCCCCGAACAGGTCTTCGCCTGGGCCACCCCCGGCCGGGCGTACGCCGGCCAGGTGGTCCGGGGCGTCGACGGCCGCTACTACTGGTACGTCCCGATCCACGAGCGGGACAGCCCGGCCTCCGACAAGTTCGCCATCGGCGTGGCCGTCTCGGACACCCCGACCGGGCCGTGGACCGACCACGCCGGCGGGCCGATCATCTCCCAGCGGGTACCCACCGCCAACACCATCCACAACATCGACCCGACCGTCCTGATCGACGGCGAGGCCCCCAACCAGCGGGTGTACGTCTGGTGGGGTTCGTTCAGCCAGCTCCGCATGCTCGAGTTCCGGCAGGACATGAAGACACCGATCGGCACGCCGCGTACCGTCACCGGACTGACCGGCTTCTTCGAGGGCGCCTGGGCGTTCAAGCGCAACGGCACCTACTACCTGGCGTACGCCGGCAACAACGCCGGCCCGACCTCGGCGTGCACCCCGGCGAACTACCACGCCTGCCTCGCCTACGGCACGGCATCGTCGCCGGAGGGCCCGTGGACGTACCGGGGGACCTTCCTGCGGCCGGTCTCCTCCACCACCAGCCACCCCGGAATGCTGGAGTTCGACGGCCGGTGGTACCTGGCGTACCACACCGCCGACGCGGTGGGCGGCGGCCACTTCCGCCGCTCGGTGGCGATCGACCCCGTCGAGTGGGACGACACCCAGACCCCGCCCCGGATCAAGCTGGTCACGCCGACGCCGGTACGGGGACCGGACCTCACCCCCCGACCGAACATCGCCCAGGCGGCCCGGGTCACCGTCTCCAACGACCCGGTACCCACCCAGTACTGGGTGAAGGCGCTCAACGACGAGATCGTCCGGTCGAACCCGCTGCCGCCGGACATGTGGGGCACCTGGACCGGCAGCAACCCGCCGCAGCAGTGGGTGCAGTACACCTGGGACCAGCCGATGCGGATCTCCGGTTCGCAGATCGAGTTCTGGAACGACCAGCCCCAGGGCACCGGCACCGGCGTCGCCGCCCCGGCCCGCTGGCGCATCCAGTACTGGAACACCGCCGCCGGCCAGTGGGCCGACGTGCCCGACCCGAGCGGCTACCCGACCGGCACCCAGGGCTTCCAGCACACCACCTTCGACCCGGTCACCACCACCCAGGTCCGCGCCGTGTTCGACGCCTCCACCAACGGCAGCACCTACTCGGCCGTCGCCGTCGAGGAGTGGAAGGTGCTCGCCGCCCAGCCGGACACCGCCGTCACCGCCCCGGCCGTCACGGTCGAGGTGGGGGAGACCGACCTGCCGGACACCGTGGCGGTGACGTTCGGCACCGAGACCCTGCGGGTGC
This sequence comes from Micromonospora cathayae, assembly GCF_028993575.1. Classification (NCBI taxonomy): domain Bacteria; kingdom Bacillati; phylum Actinomycetota; class Actinomycetes; order Micromonosporales; family Micromonosporaceae; genus Micromonospora; species Micromonospora cathayae. Next base: position 4,390,361 of record NZ_CP118615.1, read on the forward strand.
CGGTCCACTGGGACCCGGTGCCGGCGGACCAGGTCGCCGCGCCCGGCACGTTCACCGTCGCCGGCACCGTGCTCGGCTACGCCGCCGGACGGGTCACCGCGCAGGTCACCGTGATCTCCCCGGACGACACCGAGGGCGACACGACCGCGCCGACGCTCACCCTCACCCCCGCCGGCAGCGCCGGCAGTGCCGGCTGGTTCCGGTCCGCGGTCCGGGTGCGGGCCGCCGGGGTGGACGACCGGGGCGGACGCCTGAGCATCACCACCCGGGTCGACGACGCCGAGCCGGTCGTCACACCCGACGTCCGGTCGGTCGACGTCACCGTCACCGGCGACGGCCGGCACACCGTCACCGCGACCGCGACCGACCGCGCCGGCAACGTCTCGGCCCCGGCGGACCTCGCGGTACGCGTCGACGCCACCGCCCCGGTCAGCGCGGCCACCGTGTCCGCCACCACCCGGGCGGTCACGGTGACCGCCAGCGACGCGACCTCCGGCGTCGCCCGGATCGAGTACGCCGTCGGCACCGGCGCGTGGACCACCTACACCGGTCCCGTCCCGGCACCCGACGCGAACCGGCACACCGTGTCGTTCCGGGCGCTCGACGCCGCCGGCAACGTGGAGACCGCCCGGACCGTCACCGTCCCGGCGGACCTGTCCGGGCCGCTGACCGGCAACATCGGGCCCATCGGCACCCCCACCGCCTCCTACACGGCCGGTTGGAACAGCGTCGGCGCGCTCAACGACAACGCCGACCCGGCCAGCCCCAGCCAGGCGCAGCTGTGGGGCACCTGGTCCGGTACCCGCCCGGCCACCCAGTGGATCCAGTACGACTGGGCCCGCCCGGTCCGGATCACCGGCACCGAGCTGAAGTTCTGGCGGGACGCCAACCAGGGCACCGGCGAGGGCGTCGCCGCGCCCGACGGGTGGGTGCTGCAGTACTGGGACGAGACCGGCGCGGTGTGGCGGGACGTGACCGGGGCGTCCGGCTACGGCACCAGCACCACCGCGTTCAACACGGTCACCTTCGACCCGGTCAGCACGCCCCGGGTCCGGGCCACCATCCGGGCCAACGGCAACGGCACCAGCTACTCGGCGGTCGCGGTCACCGAGTGGCGGGTCCACGCCGACGACCCCGGCGTCCAGGCGCAACTGCCCGTCACGGTCACCGTGCAGACCCGCTGCCTGGCCGGCCGGGCGTACGTGGCGGTGCAGGCCCGCAACGACCACGACACCCCGGTGGACCTCACCCTGACCACCGGGTACGGCGAACGCACGTTCGCGAAGGTGGCCCCGGGCGCGAACGCGTACCAGTCGTTCGCCACCCGGACCGCCTCGGTACCGGCCGGGCAGGTGACGGTCCGCGCCACCGGGACCCTCGCCGGCACGGACGTGACCAGCACGGCCACCGCCGCCCAACCCGGCGTCGACTGCGCCGGTGACCCCCGGCAAGCCCGGTAAACGACAACCCGTAAACGGAGCATCGAGATGAAGACATGGAATCGTAGGCGGCTGCTCGCGGCGGGTGCCGCCGGTGCCCTGGTGGTCGCGGCGGCGGTGCAGTCGCCGGCGCTCGCCGAGCCCGGTGCCGACGCCGACGTGACGGTGACCGTGGAGATCGAGGAGATCGACGAGCCGGGCGTGCTGGCCCTGTCGGTCGCCGGGAACTCGGTCGCGCTGTCCGAGGACGGCTCCACCCTGCTGGTACGCCAGTTCGTCGGCACCCTGCCGACGGTGACGGTCACCGACACCCGTACCGCGGACGAGGTGCCCGCCGACGCCGGCTGGGCGGTGCTGGGCAGCGCCACCGACTTCGTCGGCGCGGCCGGGCAGGCCCCGATCAGCGCCGGGCACCTCGGCTGGAAGCCGCGGCTGCTCGACGGCGGCGACACCGGGCTGATCAGCGAGGGTGAGGAGGTGGTGACCGTCCTCGACGAGCCCACCCAGCCGGGCAACAACGTCGGTCTGGTCGACCAGGAACTGCTGGTGTCGACGTTCGACTCCGGGGCGGTCGCCGGCGACGCGTACACCGTCGACGCCGACCTGTTCCTGCGGACCCCGGCGGACGTCGCCGCCGGCTCGTACACCTCGACCCTGACCCTGTCGCTGTTCGAGTGACGGCCGTGGGGGTCGCCGCACCGGCGGCCCCCACCTCCGTTCTTTCTCGTGGAAGGACCGGACGATGATCCGAACCGGGTCGTGGGTCTCCCCGTCGAGGCTGCTGCCCCGGCTGCTGGCCGGGCTGACCGTGCTGGTCGTCGTGGGGTCGCCCGCGCCGGCCGCCGGGACGACCGCACCGACCGCACCGACGGTCACCTGGGCGGTGCAACCGGCCGACCCGTCCGGCCCGGACGGGCGTCGGTGGATCGAGGCCACCCTCGACCCGGGGCAGGTGACGACCGAACACCTGGCGGTCCGCAACTTCAGCGACACACCAGTGGTGTTCGCGTTGAAGGCGGCCGACGGCTACCTCACCGACCGGGGCCGGTTCACCATGCTGTCGTCCGACCGGGAGTCGGTCGACGGCGGCACCTGGATCCGGGTACGGGAGCGGGTGCGGGTCGCGGCCCGGTCGACCACGGTGGTGCCGTTCACCATCAGCGCACCCGCCGACGCCACCCCCGGGGACCACCCGGCCGGTATCGCGGCGACGCTGACCAGCAGCGGAGGCACCGTCGCGGTGGAGAGCCGGGTCGGCTTCCGGGTCATGCTGCGGGCCAGCGGCACGGTCACGGCGGCCCTGGCGGTCACCGACCTCACCACCGAGTACCGGCGGTCGTGGAATCCCTTCTCGGCCGGCACCGTCCTGGTCACGTACACCGGGACGAACCGGGGGAACGTGGCGGTGACCGGCCGCGGCCGGGTGACGACCGGGCACCTGTTCGGTCTGACCGACCGGGGCACCGCCGCCCCGGCGGCGGAACTGCTGCCGGGCGGCCGCCGGCAGGTGACGACCCGGCTCGCCGGCGTCTGGGGGATCGGGCCGCTGCGGACGACGGTCGACGTGACCCCCGCCGTCCGGGGCGGCGACCCGACCGGTGCGGTGATCCGGCCGACCACGGCCGCCGTCACGCTCTGGGTGCTGCCCTGGCCGCAGCTCGCCCTCGCGGCGCTGGTCGCCGGGCTGCTCCTGGCGTACCGGATCACCGCCCGGAAGCGCCGCCGACGACTGGCCCGGCTGCTCGCCCGCGCCCGGGACGAGGGGCGCGCCGAGGCCCGGACGTCCGCTTCCGCCGCCGGCTGACCCCGGCCGCGCCCACCCCACCCCCCACCTCCTCCGGAAGGACGGTCCTCTCGTGGTCCACTCCCACCCGCACCAGGTCAGCCGACGGCAGGTCCTCCAGGCGTCCGCGATCGGCGCCGCCACGGTGGTCACCGCCGGCGCGCTGCCGGCCAGCGCCGCGACCGCCGCGCCCACCGCCGGCCCGACCGCCCCCGTCGTCGGTGCCGCCGATCCGGGCCCCGGCGGCACCGCCCCGGTACGACCGTTCCGGCTGCGGGACGTGACGCTCGGCGACGGCCTGTTCCAGGAGAAGCGCGACCGCATGAAGGACTACCTGCGGCAGCTCGACGAACGGCGCTTCCTGGTGTTGTTCAACAACCAGGCCGGCCGGCCGAACCCGCCCGGGGTGACCGTACCCGGGGGCTGGGAGGACGGCGGGCTGCTCAGCGGCCACTGGGCCGGCCACGTCATGACGGCCCTGGCGCAGGGGTACGCCGACCTCGGCGAGCCGGTCTTCAAGCGCAAACTCGACTGGATGGTCGACGAACTCGCCGCCTGCCAGGCCGCGATCACCGCCCGGATCGGCCAGGACGACGGCGGTGGCGAGGACCCGGCCGAACCGCCCGTCGGCCGGGTGCCGGGCCGCTTCGGAAGCGGACTGCGGTTCAACGGCCCGAGCGCGGCACAGTACGCGACCCTGCCCCAGGAGGCGATCAGCCAGCTCACCGAGTTCACCATCGCCGCCTGGGTGAACCTCGCCACCACCCAGAGCTGGACCCGGTTGTTCGACTTCGGTCAGAACAGCACCGTCAACATGTTCCTGACCCCGCGCGCCGGGGTGACCGGCAACGTGCCGAGGTTCGCCATCACCGTCGCCGGCAGCGGCGGGGAACAGCGCATCGACGGCACCGTGGCGCTACCGACCAACCAGTGGGTGCACCTGGCCGTCACCCTGACCCAGCGCACCGGCACCCTCTACGTCAACGGTCAGCCGGCCGGCCAGAACCCGGCCGTCACCCTCACCCCGGCCAGCCTCGGCAACCCGGGCAACCGGTGGATCGGACGGTCCCAGTACGGCGACCCGTACCTGGACGCCACCGTCGACGAGTTCCACATCTTCGACCGGGCGTTGAGCGGGCCGGAGGTCCGGTCGCTGCTCGACTCGGCGGCCGGCACCACCGGCGGCGGGTCGATCGCCTGGTACCGGTTCGAGGAACCGGACGGTACGACGATCGTCGACGCCTCGCCCAACGGCCGGGACGGCGGCATCGTGGTCGGCGCCAGCGGCGGCGGCCCGCTCTGGACCCCGACCCATCCCGGCTACCTGGGGGCCATCCCGGAGGACGCGGTGCTGCGCCTCGGCCCACCCCGGTGGGCCGTCTACGGCAGCAACGCCGACACCAACACCTGGGCGCCGTGGTACACCCAGCACAAGATCATGCGAGGGCTGCTCGACGCGTACTACCACACCGACAACCCGACGGCCCTCGACGTGGTCGTCAAGATGGCGAACTGGGCCCACCTCGCGCTGACCGTCGGCGACAAGAACCATCCCGACTACGCCGGCCCGATCACCCGGGACGACCTGAACTACATGTGGGACCTCTACATCGCCGGCGAGACCGGGGGCGCGAACGAGGTGTTCCCCGAGATCTACGCGCTCACCGGTGACCGCCGGCACCTGGACACCGCGAAATGCTTCGACAACCGCGAATCCCTCTTCGGGGCCTGCGTCGAGAACCGTGACATCCTGGTGGTGACCCCGCAGAACAACCCCGGCCGCCGCCGCCCCGACCGGCTGCACGCCAACTCGCACGTGCCGCAGTTCGTCGGCTACCTGCGGATCTACGAGCACAGCGGGGAGGACGACTACCTGGCCGCCGCCCGGAACTTCTTCGGCATGGTCGTCCCGCACCGGATGTACGCCAACGGCGGCACCGGCGGCAACTACCCCGGCTCCAACAACAACATCGAGCTGTTCCAGAACCGGGGCAACATCGCGAACTCGATCGCCCAGGGCGGCGCCGAGACCTGCACCACGTACAACCTGATGAAGCTGGCCCGCAACCTGTTCCTGCACGAGCACGACCCGGCGTACCTGGACTACTACGAGCGGGCCCTGCTCAACCAGATCCTCGGCTCCCGCGCCGACACCACCGACGTCAGCAACCCGCAGGTCACCTACTTCCAGCCGTTGACCCCGGGTGCCACCCGCAGCTACGGCAACATCGGCACCTGCTGCGGCGGCACCGGCGTGGAGAACCACACCAAGTACCAGGAGACGATCTACCTCAGGTCGGCCGACGGCGGGACGCTCTGGGTCAACCTGTACGCGGCCTCCACCCTGACCTGGGCCGAGCGGGGTTTCACCGTCGTCCAGGAGACCACCTACCCCCGGACGGACCACACCAGGCTCACCGTGCACGGCAGCGGCCCGCTCGACCTCAAGCTGCGGGTACCCGGCTGGGTGCGCAGGGGCTTCCACGTCACCGTCAATGGCACCGCGCAGGACGTCGAGGCCCGGCCGGGCAGCTACCTGACGCTGGGCCGGACCTGGACGCCGGGCGACACCGTCGAGATCCGGATGCCGTTCAGCATCCGGATCGAGCGGGCCCCGGACCGCCCGGACACCCAGTCGGTCTTCTGGGGGCCGCTCCTCCTGCAGATCCTCGGCAACCCGGGCGTCGGCAACTACCGCGAACTGTCCCTGTACCGCCACCTGCGGCGGGACGGGGACTACTCCCGCTCGGCGATCACCCCGGCCGGTACCACGGCCGCCGGCGACGTCCTGTTCACCACGCACGGCTTCACCCTGCGTCCGTACCACGTCGGCGACACGCAGGCCGCCTCCTCGTACTTCCGGCGGGTCGAACCGACGGTCGTGTTCGGCTCCGTCGACACCGGGGTACCCAACCGGAAACGCGACGACGGCCTGCCCCGCTACGACGTCCCGGTGACCGGCGTCCCCACCCCCGGCACCGACGGGCCGACCTTCCTCGACCTGGTGTGGGACCAGGCCCCCTTCGCCACACACGACGCGTTCGTGGCGACGGTGACCCGGGTCGCCGAGGCGTTCGTCGCGGCCGGCGTGTTCACCCCGGCGGAGCAGGACCGCGTCGTCGACCACGCCACCCGGGCGGGGACGGAACTCGAACCGGACCGTCGATGGGCCGTCGAGGTCCGGGCCCGCACCCAGTACACCGGCGACAACGTCCACCTCGCCGTCACTGCCCGTAACGACGACACCGTGCCGCTCACCATCGAGCTGATCACCGCCTACGGCTCGCGGACGGTGCCCGACGTCCTGCCGGGGAAGGCCGCCTACCAGGCGTTCAACACCCGCACCTCGGCGGTACCGGCCGGCACCGCCACCGTCCGGATCACCGGAACGGTCGACGGCGCCACCGTGACCACCCAGCTCGAGACCGGGTACGCCGCGGCCAGCCGCTAGCCACGGCCCGGGGGGCCGCCCCGGGTGCCTGACAGGTCCGCCAGACCGCCCCTCCGGGCCGCCGACACCCCTTTCAAGGTGTTTCGGCAGTCGGGTGGGGCGGTGCTCCTTCCGGGAGCAGGACGCACGACGGCTCCGTGTACTGTTCGACCCAGGTAGTGGGGACGGGGGATAATCCACCGGGCGGCCAGGGCAGCGAAACGCCGCCGAAAACGCTTGCGGGATGTACTCGTCCCGGAGGTGTTCGTCGCCGCCACCTCCGGGGCGGCCCGTCGCCGCGCGCCACACCCGTGCCGGTCGCTGGGAGGAGCACCACATGACCACCGAGCCCGAGATCCCCGCCAACCGCACACCCACGCTCACCGACGTCGCCAAGCTCGCCGGCGTGTCGGTGGCGACCGCGTCCAAGGCCATCAACGGGCGGGGCGAGGTCAGGGCGACCACCAGGGTCCGGGTGCTGGAGGCGGCGGAGTTGCTGTCCTTCGCGCCGAACGCCCTGGCCCGTGGCCTGCTCAGTGGCCGGACCGGCACCGTCGGCCTGCTGACCAGTGACCTGGAGGGGCGCTTCTCGATCCCGATCCTGATGGGCGCGGAGGACGCCTTCGGCGCGGGGCAGGTCTCGGTGTTCCTGTGTGACGCGCGCGGCGACGCGATCAGGGAGCAGCACCACGTACGGGCGCTGCTGTCCCGACGCGTGGACGGACTGATCGTGGTCGGTTCCCGGACCGACCCCCGTCCACCGCTGGTCGGCAACATCCCGGTGCCGGTCGTCTACGTCTACGCCCCCTCCGCGAACCCGAACGACGTCTCGATCACGGTCGACAACGTGGGCGGGGGGCGACTCGCCGTCGAGCACCTGCTGGCCTGCGGGCGGCGCAGCATCGCGCACATCACCGGTGAGGTCGGCTTCCAGGCGGCCCGGGACCGGGCCGAGGGGGCGGCGGCGGCCCTCGCCGACGCGGGCCTGACCCTGGTCGGTGACCGGCCGTACTTCGGGTCGTGGGACGAGTCCTGGGGCCGGGCCGCCGCGCACATGGTCGTCGAGCGGCACAGCGACGTCGACGCGATCTTCTGCGGCAGCGACCAGATCGCCCGGGGCGTCCTGGACGCGCTCCGTGACCTGGGCCGGGACGTGCCGGGAGCGATCTCGGTGATCGGCTTCGACAACTGGGAGGCCATCTCCGCCGATTCCCGGCCCCGGCTGACCAGCATCGACATGAACCTCAAGCGCCTCGGCGCGGTGGCCGGCCAGCGGCTCTTCGAGGCCATCGACGGGTCGGTGTCCCGGTCGGAGGAGTTTCCCGGCCGGCTCGTGATGCGCGAGTCGACCCTGCCACTCGGCTGACACCCCGGCCCGACGGCGCGCCGACGGGCCGGGCGGCGGGGCCGTCCCGAGCTGCGACCCGTACGCCGATCCACTATGGTCAGCTGCATTTGTCGGCAGTGGAGGGAACGTCACGTGCGTAACATCGTCTACACCTGTTTCATGTCACTCGACGGTGTCGTGGACTCCCCGGGCGGCGGCCCGGGTGAGGACCACCGCAACGCCGGTTGGGCCGTCAACGACATCGAGTTCGTGCCCGAGGCGTTCGCCCTGAAGGGCGAGGAGCTCGCGGACACCACGGCGCTGCTGTTCGGCCGGCACAGCTACCAGGCGTTCGCGCCGGTCTGGTGCGGCTCGGAGGACCACGCCGACTACCAGGACCTGCCCAAGTACGTCCTGTCGAGCACGCTGTCCGAGGACGACCTGGTGAAGGACTGGGGGCCGACGACGATCCTGCGTTCCATCGACGACATCGTCGAGCTCAAGAAGGGCGAGGGCGGCGCGATCTTCATCCACGGCAGCGCGGAGCTGGCCCGCAGCCTGTCCGACGCCGGTCTGATCGACCGGTACCACCTCCTGGTCTTCCCGGTGCTGCTCGGCGGCGGCAAGAGCCTGTTCAGCGAGGCGGACAAGAACAGGCAGCTGCTGAGCCTGCGGGAGTCCGAGTCCTACTCGAACGGCATCGTCAAGCTGGTCTACGACGTCGTCGGCTGACCCCGGCGGCCCCTGCCGTCCGACAACCGGCGGCAGGGGCCCCGCCGGACGGTCATCCGGCCCGCCGTCAGCCACTCCTGGACGGCATCGGCGTGCGGCGACAGCCGTCGGCCGTGACCGCGATCCGGGGACCGTTTTCATAACGCTGTGGCCTGCCGTCCCGCTACCCACCGTGGTCGCGGCTACTCCCACCTGCGCGTTCCGGCCGGGCGTCGGCGGCCCTGCGCGCCATCGGCACCGGTCCGGGGGATTGTCTACCGAGATCAGCTCTGACATCCTCCACCTCGGACGCTGCCAGTGACGGCCGCCAATCCGGCGTCGAACTGTGGCGGCAGGAGGGACCCTCGTGAAGCGCAGACGTCGCCACCTACTCGCAGGACTAGCGGTAGGCGCCCTCGTGGCCACGACCGGCTTCGCCGGCATCCACTTCGCCGGGGCCGAGGTCGCACCCGCCGCCGCCCCCGGCGGCGGCGAGATGCCGGGCCGGCTCGGCGCCCACCTCCAGCAGCTGCACCAGGCGGTGCCCGGCAACTCCGGCATGTCGCCGGAAGGGCCGGGCAACGCCGCCCAGCAGGAGTTCCTGGAACGCGCCTACCCGGCCGACTCGATCAGCATCGCCCAGATGGACCGCTCGAAGGACGCCTTCGCCAAGGCCGAGCAGCGCAGCGGCAACGCCGCGGCCCGGGGGACGTCGGCCAACCAGTGGACGAACGTCGGCCCGAGCGAGGCGCTGTACCCGTTCACCGAGCTGCGCAACGCCTACAACTACGTGCCCAACGAGTACGTCGCCGGTGGTCGGGTCACCTCGATCGACATCGCCCCGGACTGCAAGCCGCTGCTCTGCCGGGCGTACGTCACCCCGGCCGGCGGCGGCGTGTGGGGCACCCTCAACATCCTCGCCCCGCAGCCCAACTGGATCTACCTCGGCGGGCCGCTCGGCATCAACGCCGCCGGCGCGGTGGTCATCGACCGTAACGACCCGACCGGGCTGACCGTCTACGTCGGCACCGGCGAGGCGAACACCTGCGCCTCCGGCTGCGTCGCCGGCGTCGGCCTCTACAAGTCCACCAACGGTGGCCTGACCTGGCAGGGCCCGCTCGGCAAGGACTCCCTCGCCGGCAAGGGCATCGGCGAGATCACCATCAAGCCGGGCGACCCGAAGACCCTCTACGTCGCCACCACCACCGCGCTGCGGGGCATGTCCAGCTCCTGCTGCACCGGCGTGACCCGCCCGGTTCCGGACGCCGCCAAGTGGGGACTCTACAAGTCCACCGACGGCGGCAAGCGGTGGTCGTTCGTGCACAACGGCTCGGCCAACGCCACCGAGTGCACCGGCAGCGCCGCCGAGTGGAACAACACCGCCGCCTGCTCGCCGCGCGGCGTCCGCTACGTCAAGCTCGACCCCAGCAACCCCGAGATCGTGTACGCCGCCTCGTACGCCCGGGGCGTCTGGCGCTCGCCGGACGGCGGCACCACCTGGACCCAGATCAAGGACTCGCTGAACCGGGCCGTGTTCCAGACCCGGCCGGCCATCGACGTCACCAGGCTGCCCAACGGCAAGACCCGGATGTACGTCTACGAGGGCAACATCGGCAACCCGTACTCGCGGCTGTTCCGCAGTGACGACGTGGCCACCGGCGCGCCCACCTTCACCGACCTGTCCAGCTCGAACCCGGCCGACCCGGGCTACGCCACCTACAACCAGTGCACCGGGCAGTGCTGGTACGACGTGTTCGTGCACACCCCGAAGGGGCACCCGGACATCGTCTACACCGGTGGGTCGTACGTCTACGGTGAGACCATCGCCCACAAGCGGGCCGTGGTGCTCTCCACCGACGCCGGGGTCAGCGGCACCGACATGACCTACGACGGCACCGACGAGCTGCACCCCAACGGCCTGCACCCGGACCAGCACGCGCTGGTCACCCGACCGGGCAACCCGTACCAGTTCTTCGAGGCCAGCGACGGCGGCGTGATGCGCTCCAACGGCCGGTTCGTGGACCGGTCGGCCTGGTGCGACAACCCGGACCGGGGGCTGACCACGCAGGCCCAGAAGGACCGCTGCAAGCAGATGCTGTCCCGGATCCCGGAGAAGCTCGACGGCATCAACAAGGGCATGTCGACGTTGCAGTACATCAGCCTCTCGGTGAGCCCGCACGACCACACCCTGCTCCAGGGCGGCACCCAGGACAACGGCACCTGGGAGAACAAGGGCCAGCGCAAGCGCTGGGTCAACACGATGATCGGTGACGGCGGCCAGTCCGGCTTCGACGTGGGCCGGCCGGAGTTCCGGTTCCACACCTTCTTCGACGCCACCCCCGAGGTGAACTTCAACAACGGGGACGTCGCCGACTGGATCACCGTCTCCGACCCGATCTTCGGGCACCCGGGCACGCTGTTCTACGCCCCGCACATCAGCGACCCGAAGGTCAGCGGCACCATGTTCGCCGGCACCGGCCGCACCGTCTACCGGACCAAGACGTTCGGGCTGGGGGACCGGTCGATCGAGGAGGCCAACCGGATCTGCAACTCCTGGAACGGCACCTACGAGGACGTCTGCGGTGACTGGGAGGAGTTGGGTGCCACCCGGCTCACCGACGCCGCCTGGGGTGACCGGGCCGGCGGCGCGGTGTCGGTGGTCGAGCGGGTCGCCACCGACTCGTCGACCGCGTACGCGGCCACCAGCACCGGCCGGGTCTTCGTCAGTCACAACGTGGACGCCGAGCCGGCGTCGGCGGTGACCTGGACCCGGATCGACACGCCGACCACGCCGAACCGGTTCGTCACCGGCATCCACGTCGACCCGGCCAACCCGAACCGGATGTGGATCTCGTACAGCGGCTTCAACTCGAACACCCCGACCACGCTGGGGCACGCGTTCGAGGTGACCGTGGCCGGTGCCGGCGCGACCTGGGTGAACCGGTCGTACGACTTCGGTGACCAGCCGATCACCGACCTGGTCCGCGACGACGTCACCGGTGACCTGTACGCGGCCACCGACTTCGGCGTGCTGAAGCTGCGCAAGGGGTCGACGACCTGGGTGAAGGCGGCCGGCGGCATGCCGAACGTCGAGGTCGCCGGCCTGACCATCGTGCCGGGCAAGCGGATCCTCTACGCCGCCTCGCACGGGCTGTCCGCCTGGCAGCTCACCCTCGGCTAGGCGGTAGACGATCATCGGTAGCAACCGGGTGGGGGGCCGCGCGAGCGGCCCCCCACCGCTGCCCGGGGGCGCGCTGCGGGTGTGGCGCACCCTCGGCGCGGTCTTCGTCCTGCTGGTCTTCGTGCCGCCGCTGGTGCTGCTGGTCTCCGGTTCGCTCACCGAGCCGGGCCTGCCGCCGTCACCGACACCGCAGCTCGTGCCGGACCCGGTCTCCACCGTCGGCTACCGGCAGGCGGTGGAGCTGGGTGGGCTGCTGCGCGCCTCGCTGAACTCGGTGCTGGTCGCGGTGCTCGCCGTGCCGTTGAGCGTGCTGGTCGCCTCGCTGGCCGGGTTCGCCATGGCCCGGCTCGCGCCGCGTACCACCGCCACCGTGGTCGCCGCGTCCCTGGTGGCGCTGATGGTGCCGGCCACCGCGCTGCTGGTGCCCCGGTTCGCGATCTTCCGGATGCTCGGGCTGACCGATACCCTGGTGCCGTTGATCGCCCCGGCGCTGGTCGGCACCTCCCCGCTGTACGTCCTGGTGTACTACCTGGCGTTCCGGGCGCTGCCGGCCGAGCTGTACGACGCCTGCCTGGTGGAGGACCTGAGCCCGATGCGGACCTGGTGGCGGATGGCGCTGCCGATGGTCCGCCCGGTCACCGCCGGCCTCACGGCGCTGACCTTCGTGCTGACCTGGTCGAACTTCCTCGACCCGCTGGTCTACGTGTACGACCGTGACCTGTTCACCCTGCCGCTGGCGCTGCGCTCGCTGTCGGTGCTGGACCCGACGAACTTCCCGGTGTTCCTGGCCGGGGCGGTGGTCGCCACGGTGCCGGCGCTGGTGGTGTTCGTCCTCGCCCAGCGGCGTTTCCTGCACCACCACGACCCCGACCGGAACGGACGATGATGCGACCGAAGGCGCTGCTCGCCCTGCTGCTGTCCACCGTGCTGCTCGCCACCGGCTGCGGCGGCGGCTCCGGCTCGTCCGATGCCGGGCCGGTGCGGCTGCTGGTCTTCGGCGCGCCGGAGGAACTGGCCGCCTACCGCACCCTGATCGACGCGTACCAGAAGAAACACCCGGACGCCCGGGTGCAGCTCATCGAGGCCAGCGACCGCAAGGACCTGCTGGCCCGGCTCTCCACCTCGGTCGCCGGGGGCGCCCCGCCGGACCTGTTCCTGATGAACTACCGCTTCTACGGCCAGTTCGCCGCCAAGGACGTGATCGAACCGCTCGACGACCGGATCGCCGGGTCGGAGGCGCTCGACCCGGCCGACTACTACCCGGTGGCGATGGACGCGTTCAAGTGGAACGACCGGCAGCTCTGCCTGCCGCAGAACGTCTCCAGCCTGGCCGTCTACTACAACCGCACGCTGTTCGCGAAGTACGGCGTGCCGGAGCCGAAGGCCGACTGGACCTGGAACGACATGGTGCAGACCGCCACCATGATGACCCGCGCCGCCAACGGGGCCGTGGTCAAGGCCACCGAGAGTGAGGGGGCCGTGCTGCGGCCGGCGGTGCACGGGCTCGGCGTGGAACCGTCGATCATCCGGCTCGCCCCGTTCGTCTGGTCCAACGGCGGCGAGATCGTCGACGACCCGGCGAAGCCGACCCGGCTGGCGCTGGAGAGTCCGGCCGCCCGGGAGGCGCTGAAGAACCTGGTCGACCTGCGTCAGGCGTACGGTGTGATCCCCACCGACGAGGAGGTGGAGGCCGAGGACGACGAGTCCCGGTTCGCCAACGGCCGGCTCGCCATGCTGATGACGTCCCGCCGGGCCACCACCAACTTCCGGACCATCACCGGATTCGAGTGGGACGTCGCCCCGTTGCCGGTCTACCGGCAGCCGGTCGGGGTGCTGCACTCCGACGCGTACTGCATGCCGAAGGGCGCGAAGAACAAGACCGCCGCCTGGCGGTTCCTGGAGTACGCCATCGCCGAGGAGGGCCAGAAGATCATCGCCGCGACCGGCCGTACCGTGCCCTCGCACGTCGCGGTGGCGAACTCCCCGGCGTTCCTCGACCCGAACCGGCCGCCCCGCAACGCGAAGGTCTTCCTCGACGCCGTACCCACCGTCCGGGCGCTGCCCACCGTGTCGACCTGGCCGGAGATCGAGGACGTCAGCTACGGCATCCTGGAGAACGCGATCTTCCGCGGCGACCGGCTCGACGACGTGATCCGCCAGCTCGACACCGACACCCGGCCGATCTTCGCCCGGGGCGAGCAGGGGTGAGCGCCGGTCTCGCCCTGGCCGGCGTGTCGGCCGCGTACCGGGGCACCGAGGTGCTGCACGACGTCGACCTGACGGTGGCGCGCGGGGAACTGCTGGTGGTGCTCGGGCCGTCCGGGGCCGGCAAGTCCACCGTGCTGCGGGTGGTGGCCGGGCTGGAACCGGTCACCGCCGGCCGGGTGTCCATCGCCGGCCGGGACGTCACCGACCTGCGCCCCGGCCGGCGCAACGTGTCCATGGTCTTCCAGTCGTACGCGCTGTTCCCGCACCTGAGCGTGGCCGAGAACATCGCCTTCGGCCTGGAGGTGCGGGACGTGCCCCGGTCGGCGGCCCGGGACCGGGCCCGCGCCGCCGCCGAGGCGGTGGGCTGCGCCGAGCTGCTCGGCCGTCGCCCCGGGCAGCTCTCCGGCGGGGAACGGCAGCGGGTCGCGCTGGCACGCGCGCTGGTCCGCGAACCGGACGTGTTCCTGCTCGACGAGCCACTGTCCAACCTGGACCAGGCGCTGCGGGTGGGGATGCGCGCCGAGCTGCGCGCCCTGCACGACCGGCTCGGCGCGACCATGGTGCACGTCACCCACGACCAGACCGAGGCGCTGGTGCTGGCCGACCGGATCGCGGTGCTCCGCGACGGCCGGGTCGAGCAGGTCGGCACGCCGGAGCAGATCTGGCGTACCCCGGCCAGCGTGTTCGTGGCCCGGTTCGTCGGTTCCCCGGCGATGAACCTGCTCCCGGCCGACGCGTTCACCCCCGACGGCGACCCGCCGCCGCAGCCGGACGGGCAGCTCGGCTTCCGGCCCGAGGCGGTCACCCTCGCCGACGCCACCACCGACGGCGGCACCCCGGCCACCGTCGACCGGGTCGAGGTGGTCGGCGAGGACGCCTACGCGTACCTCACCCTCGACGGGGGGCACCCGGTGGTCGCCCGCGTCCCGGCCGCCCGTCGGCCCGCCGCCGGTTCGGCCGTCCGGGTCACCGTACGCTGGCCGGACGTGCACGTCTTCGACGCCGGCACCGGTCGACGGCGTACCCCGGCATGAGGCCCGACACCCGGTCCCGGCGGCAGCTGCGGTGGATGCTGACGCCGTACCTGGTCGGCCTGGTCGGCCTGGTGCTGCTCCCGGCGGCGGTCACGCTGGTGCTGGCGTTCACCGAGTACGACCTGCTGCGCCCGCCGACCTTCGTCGGCTGGGACAACGTCCGGGAGCTGTTCGCCGACCCGGTGTTCCGGGTGTCGCTGACCAACTCGCTGGTGTTCGCCCTGGTGGCGGTGCCGCTGCGGCTGCTGCTGGCGCTCGGGTTGGCGCTGCTGCTGCACCGGCGCGGCCCGGCCGTCGGGTCCGCCCGTACCGCCGCGGTGCTGCCCACGGCGGTGCCGGAGATCGCGTACGGGCTGCTCTGGCTGTGGCTGCTCAACCCGCTGTACGGGCCGGTCAACCAGGTGCTGCGGGTCGGCGGCGAGAACGGGCTGACGGTGTTCGGCCGGACCCCGCCGCAGTGGCTCACCGACCCGACCGACGCCCGCGCCGCGATCATCCTGATGAGCCTGTTCACCATCGGCGAGACCGTCGTGGTGCTGCTGGCCGCCCGGCGGGCGCTGCCGGCCGACGTGTACGAGCTGGCCGCCGTCGAGGACGCCACCGGGTGGGACGTTTTCCGCCGGATCACGCTGCCGCTGATGACCCCGGTGCTGGGGCTGCTGTTCGTCCGGGACGCCATCGCCAGCCTCCAGTTCTCCTTCGTGCCGGCCTTCGTGGTCACCGACGGCGGCCCGCCCCCGTACGCCACCACCTACCTGTCGCTGTTCGTCTACCGCAACGCCTTCGAGTACCTGCGGTACGGCTACGCGGCGGCGGCGACCCTGGTGATGATCGCGCTGACCGTGGCCGCGGTGCTGCTCCAGTGGCGGCTGATCCGGCGCTACCGGGGCTTCTACGGTGTCTGACCAGGGGACGCCGTGGTCCCGCCGGGTCGGTATCCTCTGAGGACTGTCGATCGGTTGGTCCATCCTGGATCGACGGCACCGTCTCGTGACATCGTCCGCTCTGCGAGGGGTAATCCATTGTCTGATCTTGTGCTCACCGAGAAGAGTGGCCTGACGTCCGGCCCGGAAGCGGTCGGCGGGGCGCTCCAGCGCCAGCGGGCGAACTTCGTCGGCCTCCTCACGAAGCTCGCCCCGGACGACTGGGCCGCCACGTCCCGCTGTTCCGAATGGTCGGTGCACGACGTGGTCCGGCACGTGGTCAACGTCGCGGAGCTGCACGTCGCCCTGCTCAGCGGCAGCCCGGAGGTGGAGCGGTTCCTGCGGCACGGCCCCTTCCAGCCGGCCAGTACCCCGGCGCTGTGGCTGGCCGACTCGCCGGCGCAGACCCCGGAGGAGACCCTCCAGACGCTGGCCGGACTGGTGGAGCGGGAGCGGGACCTGTTCCGGGTCCGGGCCGCCGGTCCGGCGGGGCCGCTGATGCCCGCGCCGAGCGGCCGGCAGTTGCACTGGTCGACGCTCTCCCTGCACATGCTCTGGGACGCCTGGATCCACGAGCGGGACGTGGCGCTGGGGCTCGGTCTGGAGCCGGAGTCGCGGGTCGAGCACTTCCCCGAGGTCACCATGTACGGTCTGCTGCTGGCCGGGGGTGTCGGCGTGATCGCCGGCCACCCGCCGGCCGCCACCCTCGCGCTGCGGGACGCCGCCGAGTGGCGGTACGAGATCGGTGTCGCCGAGGACGACGTGTTCGTGGTGGCGGGCAGTGACCGGGAGGCGCAGGGCCACGGGGTGACGGACGAGGTGCTGGACGCCCTCACCGGCCGCGAACCGGATCTGGGCCAGGCGCTGACCGCGCCCGAGCCGGTGCTGGCGTCGCTGGGGGTGCTCCGGCACGTGATGTGACCGGATTCCCGGGTGCGGCGTCCCGGCGGGTCGACCAGGATGGCCGGATGAGGGACGTGGAGGAGCCGCTGCCGGGCAACGTCACCACCGGGGTGGTGCGGGTCGGTGCCACGGTCCGGCGTCCGGTCGGGCCGTGGACCGGCACGGTCGACGCGGTGCTGGCGCACCTGCACGCGGTGGGGTTCACCGGGGCGCCCCGCCCGCTCGGCCGCGACGGTCAGGGCCGGCAGGTCCTGGAGTACGTCCCGGGGGAGCTGGGGGACCCGCGCGGCACGTACCCGACGGCGGACCTGGTCGGCATCGGCCGGCTGCTCGCCGATCTGCACACCGCGTTGGCCGGTTTCGTGCCCCCGGCCGACGCGGTGTGGCAGCGGGTGATCCCGCCGGACCGGGAGGAGTTGGTCTGCCACCACGACGTGGCCCCGTGGAACCTGGTCCGCGCGGACCGGGGCTGGGTGCTCATCGACTGGGACGGGGTCGGGCCGGGTTCCCGGCTCTGGGAGGTCGCGTACGCCGCGCAGAGCATGGCGGGCCTGCGGGCCGACCGGCCGGTGGCCGAGTCCGCCGCCCGGTTGCGGGCGTTCGTCGACGGCTACGGCCTGGACGGGGCGTCCCGGCCGGCGCTGGCGGCCATGCTCGGTCGGCGCAGTCGGGCCATGTACGAGCTGCTGCGGGACGGGGCCCGGCGGCAGGTGCAGCCGTGGGCCCGGATCTGGACCGAGGACGGGCCGTACTGGTCGGCCACCACGGACTATCTGCTCACCCACCGGGCGGTGTGGGCGGCCGCCCTGGCCTGATCGCCGTTCCGGACCCGCACCCTCCGGGTAAATTGCCCGAATAGGGCGATTGACGCGGTTCCGGGGGTGGGGATGTCGACGCGGCGTGCGATGGCGACCCTCCTCGTCCTGCTCGCCCTGTGCTGGGGCGGGACCGGGTACGCCGCCACCCGGCCCACCGACGCCCACGACTACCGCCGGGCCGCGATCGAGGCGGCCCGGTCGGCGTACGACGTCACCGTCACCGTCCGGCTCGTCGGATCGGCCCGGGCGGCCGGCCGGCTCCCGCTGCCGTACACCGTGGCGACCCTGAACGACGGTCGGTCCGCGCTGGCCGGCGCGGCGCAGCGCCTCGTCGTCGCCCGCCCGGTCGACGACGCCACCGCGCGGATCCGCGACCGGCTCGGCCCCCTGCTGCTCGCCGCCGCCGCCGGCCTGGACGACCTGCGGCGGGCCGTCCGCGCCCCCGACCTGGCGGCCCTGACCGGCGCGGTCGCCGCGCTCGCGCCGGTCGGCACCGCACTGGCGGCCTTCCTGGCGGAGTACGGGTGAGCCGACGTGACGGTGCCCGGTGAGGAGGCTGTTCGCCGTCACCCTCGGTGTGCTCTCCGCGATCGGCGGCTTCGTCGACATCGGCGACATCGTCTCCGCCTCCCAGGCGGGCAGCCGCTTCGGGCTCGCCCACACCTGGGTGCTGCTGGTCGGGGTGGTCGGCATCTGCGTCTACGCGGAGATGGCCGGCCGGGTCACCGCGATCAGCAACCGGCCGGTGTTCGACCTGGTCCGGGAGCGGCTCGGCCCCCGGGTGGCGATGCTGAACCTGGTCAGCTCGTACCTGGTCACCCTGCTCACCCTGGCCGCCGAGATCGGTGGTGTCGCGCTGGCGTTGCACCTGCTCAGCGGGGCACCGTACCTGCTGTGGGCGCCGCTGGTGGCGCTGCTGCTCTGGCTGGCGCTGTGGCGGGTCCGGTTCGAGAGCCTGGAACGGATCTTCGGCTTCGCCGGCCTGGCCCTGGTGGTGCTGCTGCTGGCCGCCCTCGACCTCGTGCCGGACGCGGGCGGGCTGGCCCGGGAGGCGGTCACCACCGGCCTGCCGGCCACCGAGACCTGGCCCACCTACTGGTACTTCGCGGTGGCGATCTTCGCCTCGGCGATGACCCCGTACGAGATGTTCTTCTTCTCCTCCGGCGGGGTGGAGGAACGCTGGGGGCCGCAGGACCTGGCGCTGGCCCGGGCCAACGTGTTCTTCGGCTTCCCGCTCGGCGGGCTGCTCGCGTTCGGGCTGCTCGCCGGCGCGGCGGTGGTGTTCGCGCCCCGGGGCGTCGCGGTGGACACCGTCGGCCAGGCGGTGCTGCCCGCCGGACTCGCCTTCGGTCAGGTCGGCCTCGCCCTGGCCATCATCGGGGTGTTCGCGGCGACCTTCGGCGCGGCGATGGAGACCAGCCTGTCCGCCGGTTACACGGTGGCCCAGTACTTCGGCTGGTCGTGGGGGAAGTACCTGCGTCCCCGGCAGGCGGCCCGATTCCACACCGTGCTGCTGGTCGGCATCCTGCTCGCGGTGGCCGCGCTGTTCACCACGATCGACCCGGTGCAGCTCACCGAGTACATGCTGATCCTCAACGCGGTGATCCTGCCGCTGACGTACCTGCCGGTGCTGGTCGTCGCCAACGACCGGGGCTACCTCGGCGACCGGGTCAACGGTCCGCTGGCCAACACGATGGGGCTGATCTACCTGGTGGTCGTGGTGGTGGCGGCGGTCGCGGCGATACCCCTGCTGGTCGTCACCGGGGCGGGCCGGTGACCGGATGAGCGAGCTGCTGTTGAACTTCAACCTGCTCGACCGGCAGATCCTCGACCGGGACGGCATCCCGGTCGGCAAGGTCGACGACCTGGAGCTGCGCCACACCGACGACGGCGCGTACGTGGCGGCGCTGCTGACCGGGCAGCGGGCGCTGGGCGCGCGGTTCGGTGGGGTCGTCGGGCGGTGGATCACCGGGGTCGCCGAGCGGTTGGACGACCGTGACCAGGGGCTGCGCCGCATCCCGTACCACCTGGTGGCGCGGGTGGACGCGGCGGTGCGGCTGCGGGTGAGCCGCGACCTGCTCGCCGCGCCGGCGCTGGAGGGCTGGCTCGACGCGTACCTGATCGGGCGCATCCCGGGGTCCGGTCGTGCCGGCTGAGGTGACCCGGGTCAGCGACCTGCTCGGCGTCCCGGTGACCGGACCGGACGGCCGGGAGCTGGGGCGGATCGTCGACGTGGTGGCCGAACCGGACGACCGGGGCCGGTTGCGGCTGACCGCCGTCCTGGTCGCCCGGGGGCCGTGGGGCCGGCTGCTCGGCTACGAACGCGACCAGGTGAGCGGCCCGTGGTTGATAGAGGTGGCCGCCCGGTGGATCGTCCGTCGGCGGGTCAGCCGGGTGGCCTGGTCGGACCTGCCGCCGACGGTCCGTCGGCTCGCCCGCTGAGGCCCGGGAGGGGCCCGTCGCCAGCGCCGCGCGGGCCGGTGGCGGACGATCCGACCGGCCCGCCCATTGATCTTCGTTGATCGAAAGATGTATATCTTCTGTGTGTCGCCGCCACGAGCCGGCGACTCTGCCCCCAGAGGAGATCCCGTGCCCCCTCGTACCCTCCGCCGCGCGGTGTCGGTCGGACTCGCGACCGCACTCCTGACGGCCACCGTCGCCTCGCCCGCCCACGCCCGTCCCGAGGACCGCCCCGTCACCGCCGCGGCCACCGCCGCCGTCTTCCCGATCGCCGACGACCTGGCCCGACAGCTCGCCGTCTCCCTCGCCGACCCGGCCACCCGCCGGGCGCTCGTCGCGGCCACCGCCACCGGCCCCGCCGACCTGCTCGGCGTCCGGTTCCCCGCCGCCGGTCCGGCCGGTCTGCGGGACGCCAACCAGCGCATCCTGGCGGCCAAGGGGCTGCCGGCCGCCACCGGCTCCGTGCTGCGGGTACGGCTGGCCCACCCGGACATGCGGGCCGCCCTCGCCCGGGGCGTCGCGCCGGTGGTGGCGGCCACCCCCACCGACGACGCCCCGACCACCGTCACCGGGTACGACCGGACCGGCGCGACCGTCCGCTTCGACCCGGCCCGGGTGCCCACCCGGCCGGTCCTGCTGGTGGAGGTGGACACCCGCCGGGCGCTGACGGCCGGCCTCACGCTGATGCGGTCCGAACTGGCCCGCCGGGGCATCACCGACAGCGCCACCGCCGCGCGGAACGCGGTGACCGCCACCGCCGGTTACTGGGCCACGAAGATCAACGCCGTCCGGCTCAACGACGACATGGAACCGTGGATCAAGGGCGACGCGGAGATCTACAGCCTGGTGGCCGGCTTCGGGCCCGACGGCAAGGCCACCGTCGACCTGGTGCAGATGCCGTACCTGAACAACGACGGCACCAGCTACTACCCGAACCAGCTCCTGGTGCACTTCAACGGGTACAAGTACAACCTCGCCGACGTGGTGATGATGGAGGACGACGGCGACACCAACTACCAGGCGCTGGTCCAGGCCATCGTCGGCGCGTTGCTGGTCATCGTGGACGGTGGCGTGTACCAGCCGCTGGTGAGCGCCATCCTGGACGCCATCCCGTCGTCCTGGTACACCGACGACCCGGACTACGTGGACTCCTGGTACACCCTCTCCACCGCCAGCAGCGGCCGGCTCAACGGTGCGGCCGGCAACGGCTGGCTGGACGTGTCGCCGTACTTCGTGCAGCCGCTCTGACCCTGTCCTGCCGGCCGGTCCTCCCGGGGGCCGGCCGGCTGACGGATATCGGACCGGGCACGGCACCCACCGGACGATCCGCCAGGGTTACCCTGAGCGTTGCTCGGATTCCGTACCGTGATCGAGGTGTCGGTGGTGACTCGGCGTGCCTGAAGCGGCCTGGTTGAAGCTGATCGGGGTGCTGCCCGGCCTGCTCTGGGTGGTCTTCGCCACCGTCGTCTTCTTCACCCTCCGCTCCGGGCTGGTCGGTCAGCTGGACCGGCTGACCGCCCTGCGCACCCCGTTCGGGGAAGCCGACTTCGCCGCCGGCCTGGCGTTGCTCGAGGAGGCCGAGCAGCGCGCCGGCACCAGCGCGCCGCTGTCGCCCCAGCAACGCCGGGCCGTGGTCAACCGGCTCGACCACGCGGCGGCCTGCCTCAAGGACGGCCGACTGCTCTGGGTGGACGACAACCCCGCGTTCAACCAGCCGATCGTGCGGCTGCTGGAACGCTCCGGCATGACCGTCGACCTGGCCCGCAGCACCGAGGAGGCGCTGACCAGGATCGACCGGCACGGGTACGACCTGCTGATCACCGACGTCCGGCGGGGCGACGACGACCAGGCGGGCATCCGGCTGGTGACCGAGGTGGCCCGGCGGCGGCCGGCCCTGCCCATCGTGATCTTCACCGCCGGCTTCGATCCCCGACGCGGCGTCGACCCGGCGGTCTTCGCGTACACCACCGACGTGGACGAGGTCGTGCACTACGTCATCGACATCATGGAACGGCTCCGGTTCGGCAGCCGGTTCAGCCGGGCCTCCTGACCGCCCGTCCACCCGGAACCTGGAGAGGGCCGCCATGCCACGCGTCCGGTCGTACACCCGCCGGGACGGCGTCCGGGTCCGGGCCCACCAGCGCCGGGCCCGCGGACGGTCCACCCGGCGGCGGTCGGCCGGCGGAGGGCAGACCGGGCCGGTGCTCGCCGGGCTCGGTGGCCTGGTCGCGCTGGTGATAGTCGTCGACCTGGTCCGGCGGCATCCGTACCGGGCGGCGGCGGTGGCGGCGTTGCTGGTCGCCGGGGCGGTGGCGGTCGCCGTGGCGCTGTCGCGGCGGCAGGCCCGGCGGCGTGCCGAGCAGGCCGAACGGGACCGGCTCGTCGCGGTCACCGACCCGATGACCGGCGCGGAGTTCGAACGGTGGTTCGCCCGGCTGCTGGCCGGCTCCGGGTTCACCGACGTCCGGGTCTGCGGTGGGGCCGGTGACCGGGGCGCCGACGTGCTCGCCACCGCCCCGGACGGTCGGCGGGTGGTGGTGCAGTGCAAGCGGCGGCACCCCGGCAACCGGGTGGACAGCGCGGCGATCCAGCGGTTCGCCGGCACCTGCCGGACGGTGCACCGGGGTGAGCTGTGCCTGATCGTCACGAACGGCTTCTTCACCAACGGCGACGGTCGCCGGTTCGCCCGGCAGGTCGGCATCGTCCTGGTCGACCGGGACGCGCTCGAGACGTGGGCGTACACCGCCGTTCCGCCGGCCGACCTGCTCCGGCCCTGACCGGTCCGCTCCCCGAGCCGACCCGGCCGTGGCGGTCGGCCGCCCGGGTGCCGTCAGGGGCGGCGTCGGCACCGTGGGTGTTCCTAGACTGGCCCGATGCGGAGTCGCGCGACGGTGGCACTGTGGTCGGTGTTCGGCGTGGTGGCGATCGTCTCGTCGGTGCTCGTGCTGCGCCGGCCCGCCGGCGACCGCCTGTCGGACCTGCACATCTACCACGGCGCGGTACGTCACCTCCAGGCCGGCGGTGAGCTGTACGCGTACGTCGCCGAGAACGGCGGCCCGTTCACGTACCCGCCGTTCGCGGCGCTGCTGTTCTGGCCGCTCGGCCTGCTGCCCGAGGGGGTGGTCCAGCCGTTCTGGCTCGCCGGCACCTGCGCGGCGGTCGTGGCGATCGCGGCGGCGCTCGGGTGGGCGAGGGTCCTTCCGGTCGAGCGACGCCAGGTGGCCGTGGCCGTCACCGCCTGCGTGCTGATGCTCTCCGCGCCGGTGCAGAGTAACCTGCGCTTCGGCCAGGTGAGCATCGTGATCGTGCTGCTGGCGCTGGTGGACGGGTTGGGGCTCACCCCGGCCCGGTTCCGGGGAGCGCTGGTCGGGCTCGCCGCCGCCGTCAAGCTGACCCCGCTGCTGTTCGTGGTCTACCTGCTGGCCGTCGGCCGGTACCGGGACGCCGGCCGGGCGGTCGTCGCCTTCGTCGGCGGTGCGCTGGTCGCCGCCGTGGTCCTGCCCGCCGAGAGCTGGACGTTCTGGGCCGGCACGATGCTCGACACGGCCCGGATCGGTGACCTCGCCTCGCTGGGCAACCAGTCCGTGCACGGCATGCTGCTGCGGGTGGGGGTGCCCGCGGGGACGCTGCCGCTGCTGTGGGCGGCACTCGTGGCGGTCATCTGTGCGGTGGCCCTGCTGCGGGCCCGGCACCTGCACCTCGACGGCCGGCCGGGGCACGCGGTGGTCCTGGTCGGCTGTGCGACGGTGGCCGCGTCGCCGGTGTCCTGGACCCACCACCAGATCTGGCCGGTGCTGGCGGCGATGCTGCTGGTCGGCGCGCGGGGCGTGACGCAGCGGGTCGCGGGCGGGGCGCTGCTCACCGTCCTGGTGCTCTCGCTGGGGGTGCTGCTGAGCCGGGTCGCACCGACCCCGGGTGTGCAGTTCCTCCTGGAGAACGCCCGGACGCTCGGTACCGTCGCCCTCTGCCTGGCCGGGTTCGGCGGGGTGGCGGTCGCGGCGGCCCGCCCGGCGGCCCGGGTGTGGTCGCGGGTGGCCGTGGCCGGGGCGGTAGCGCTGGCGTTCTTCGCGGTGCAGCCGCTGCCCGCCGGGGCCGACCCGACGTTCAAGGCGTACACCAGGGCGGACGTGGACAAC
The DNA here is from genome assembly GCF_028993575.1 of Micromonospora cathayae. Lineage (NCBI taxonomy): Bacteria > Bacillati > Actinomycetota > Actinomycetes > Micromonosporales > Micromonosporaceae > Micromonospora > Micromonospora cathayae. The sequence goes on from NZ_CP118615.1 coordinate 4,414,714, forward strand.
CCCCGGTACTTCTTCGTCTGCCGCAGTCAACGCCAGTGCGGCGAACTGGCGGCGTCCGGCCGGCCGATCACCTTCGGCCTCGCCACCGAGCGGACGAAGGTACGGGTCAACGGGGTGGTGGACCCGACGGTGGGCCGGCTGGAGTACCGTTCCGCGCCCGGTGGCCGGCCCCGGTCCATCCCGCTGGTCGAGGCGTACCCGGGGCAGTGGATGTTCTCGTTCCGCAGCGCGAACCTCGCGCACGGTCGGCTGGTCGCCTACGGCGTGGACGGCGCGCTGATCGCCACGTACACCGAGTTCCGGTCCGGCTAGGGCCGCGTGTCGACGTCCCCGGTCGGCCGGGCGGGATCGGCTGACCCGGCGCCGGGGCCGGTCAGCCCGCTCAGCCCTTCAGCCAGATCGAGGCCCGCTTGAGGTACGCGAGTTGCGCGGCGAAGGCGACCAGGACGACCGCCACACCGAGCGCGATCGCCAGCGGGACGGATCCGGTGACCGTTCCGGCCAGCAGGGTCGCGCCCAGGCCGATCAGCAGCGCGTTGACCGCGCCCACCATGGCCGCCGTGGTCAGCAGCAGTTGCCAGCGGGACGTGCGGCCACCCACCGCCGCCGCCATCGTCCGGGTGTCGTCTCCGCTGGCCACCGCGTCGGCGAAGAAGTCGTGCCCGTCGGTGAACTGGCGGTGGTAGTAGGCGCGGATCCGTTGGATGCGCCTGAGGTCGAGCGAGTTCTCCACCATGTTCTCCGCCAGTCGGGCGAAGGTGAACAGGCCGGTGATCACCAGGGCCGGCAGCACCGCGCCGAGGTACGGCTTGATCAGCTGGCTGCTGCTGGAGACGAAGCCCAACCCGATCAGCGCGGCGGACAGCAGGGACAGGAACACCGTCGCCCGCCCGACGGACTCGGTGATCGTGGCGCTGCGCGAGGTCTGGAGCACGAAGTGCTCGGTGGTCAGGGCGGTGAGCAGCCCCTGCTCGCGTGCGTCCTGGTCCATGTGACCGTCCCTCCGGTGCCGACCGCCCTCCCATCGTCGGAGACGGGGAGCCGGACCGGCGGGACATCGCGGAAACTGCGGCGGCGGGCCACGGCCGGGCGCTAACAGTAAAGTTTATGAACAGAACGTGTTACAGTCACTCTCATCGATGGGGGTCGCCTGTCGTCGGCCGCCGCATCCCGGGAAGGAGTGACCACATGTCAAGACTGCGCGCCCTGGTCGCGCTCGCGGCACTGGTTGTCGCCGGTGGACTCGTGGCGATCGTCCCGTCGACCCCCGCGTCCGCGGCCACCTGCGCGGCCTCGTGGCAGGCGTCGGCCGTGTACTGGCAGGGTGACCAGGTCTCCCACCACGGACGCAACTACCAGGCGAAGTGGTGGACCCAGAACGAGGCGCCGCCGGGCACCACCGGCGTCTGGCAGGACCTCGGCGCGTGCGGCGGCAGCACCCCGCCGCCCGGCGGGACCTGCACCCACCCCAACTGGGTCGCCGGCACCTGGTACCCGGCCGGCAGCATCGTGCGCTACACCAACGGCCTGTACTACATCGCCGAGCACGACAACCCGGGCTACGACCCGGTCATCAGCACCTGGTACTGGGAGCCGTACACCTGCAGCGGCCAGCCGCCCACCACCCCACCCGCCAACCCCGGCGGTTTCGTGGTCACCGAGGCGCAGTTCCAGCAGATGTTCCCGAGCCGGAACCCCTTCTACACCTACGCCGGTCTCGTCGCCGCCCTCAGCGCCTACCCCGCGTTCACCACGACCGGCAGCGCCACCACCCAGCGGCAGGAGGCGGCGGCCTTCCTGGCGAACGTGTACCACGAGACCGGCGGGCTCGTGCACATCGTGGAGCAGAACACCGCCAACTACCCGCACTACTGCGACGCCGGCCAGCCCTACGGCTGCCCCGCCGGGCAGGCCGCCTACTACGGGCGCGGGCCGATCCAGTTGAGCTGGAACTTCAACTACAACGCCGCCGGCAACGCCCTCGGGCTGCCCCTGCTGACCAACCCCTGGCTGGTGCAGAACGACGCGGCGGTGGCCTGGAAGACCGCCGTCTGGTACTGGATGACCCAGAACGGGCCCGGCACCATGACCGCCCACCAGGCGATGGTCACCGGGGCCGGTTTCGGCGAGACCATCCGCAGCATCAACGGCTCGATCGAGTGCAACGGTGGGAACCCCGCCCAGGTGCAGAGCCGGGTCACCAGGTACCAGCAGTTCGTCGGCGTCCTCGGCGTACCGGCCGGGCCCAACCTGTACTGCTGATCCGCGGCCGGGCCCCGGTGTCGCCGCAGCGGCGACGCCGGGGCCGGACCTGACGGGTCGGTATCGTCGCCCTCTGCCTGGCCGGGTTCGGCGGGCTGGCGGTCGTGGCGGCCCGCCCGGCCCGTCGGAGAACCGGCGGTCAGGTCCGGCGGTGGTGACCTGTGCGGGCCCGGCCAGATCCCGTACCATGCGCCTCAATCATCGTTGCGCATCGATGTCTTTGTCGCGGGCTTCCGGTCCGGACCTGCCGTCGTGCCCATGCCGAAGGAGGCGTACCCGGATGGCCCAGTTCCGCCGAAGGGTGCTCGGGAATCCCCTGCCCGACCGGCGTCCCGGCCCGCGCCGGCGACCGGTCCGGCTGATGTCCAGCCTGGTCGGTGCCGCGCTGGTGGTCGCCGCCCTGCCCCTGCTGATCGTCCCCGAGCAGGCGCACACCGACCCGCAGCAGGCGGCGGCCGCCCTGGCCGGCGAGCCCTGCACCCGCACCATCGAGGGGACCGAGTGGACCTTCGACCCGTGCATCCCCGAGGGCGAGCCGCTCCCCGACGACGTACTCGCCGATCTCGAACTGGTCCGCCGGGAGCGCTGTGGCGGCCTCACCCCCACACCCAGCCCCAGCCCCAGTCCCACGTCCACGTCCGGCGTCGGCCCGACGGGGCTGCCGGTCCCGACGACCGTTCAGCCGTTCTCCACCGGCCCGGTCAGCCCGTCACCGACCTGGTCGGCGACCCCGATCCCGACGGAAAGCCCGCTGCCGTCGGGTAGTCCGCTGCCGTCGGGTAGTCCGTTCCCGACGGGGAGTCCGGTGCCGTCGTCGACCGGATCATCGTCGGCCAGCCCGTGTCCGACCGGTTGGCCGACCCCGCCGCCCACCACCACGCCGACGCCGACCCCCACCGGTGGGCCGACGACCACGCCGACCCCGACCGGCGTGCCCACCACCACGCCCACCGGCGTCCCGACGGCCAGCCCGACCGCGTCGCCCACCACCGCCTGCCCGCCGGTCGTCGGCCCCGGGGCGACGGAGGGCACCCTGAAGGAGGCGGGACAGGACCGCGTCGACTGCCGTGACCCCAAGGAGATCAAGGAGCCGGTGGTCCTGGTGGCGACCGGTGACTCCCTCACCTCCGCGCACCACCAGTTCGGTTTCGGCGGCATGTGCCATAACACGTCCTTCGACGACGTCCGCAGGCTGGTCGGCAACAACGGCGTGTTCAGCTACGCCGGCCGGTACACCAGGGACCTCAACGCGAACGTGGTGGAGTACTACAACTTCGCCCGCACCGGATTCGGCACCGGCGACATGCTCGCCCCGCCGGCCGGCAAGACCGACTCCTGCGGCAACCCGTGGGCGCGGGCGGCCAGCCCGGTCGGCCTGTCCGACGCGGTGGTCCGCAAGGCCAAGGCGGCCGGGCACAAGGCGTACTACGTGACGACCGGAGGGGTGAACAACACCAACTGGACGAAGGTGCTGGAGGGGCTGATCACCTGCCGGGCCATCGAGTTCCTCCAGAACGCCGTCCCGCGCAGCACGTTCAGTTGGAACTCGGTCAACGGCCGGGCCGGCATCGTCACCGACGGGGGCGGCTGCACCCTGCGGGTCCGCAACCCCAACCCGTTCGGCGCGGACTTCTTCTGGCGGACCGGGGTGCCGAAGTACGACGGGCCGGCGCAGTACCCGGGGATCACCAAGGACGTGGCGAAGGTGGTGGACACCCTGGTCCGGGCCGGCGCGGACAAGGTCGTCTGGATGCTGTACTACGACATCAACCCGGCGAACGTCGACGTGGCGAACTACGGGTGGAAGGTGCTGCGCGGGGCCGCCCCGCAGTGGATCGTCGACCTGGCCCCGCCGGTCGTCACCCCGAACCTGCAACCGGTGGTCGATCCGCTGTGGGTCGGCGCGGTCCGTACCGTCACCACCGACCTGAACAAGGCGATCACGGCCGGCATCCCGGCCAACGCCCGGGTCCGGGCCGAGCCGGCTCCGGCGCTGGCCGCCGCCGACATCCAGAGCACCGCGAAGGGCGGCTCCCCGCACCCGTCGGCGGACGGGCAGACCAAACTCGCCAAGAGCCTCGACGGGGCGTTCAAGGCGTTGCCCTGACCGGCGGCCGCAGACCGGTGGTACCCGACGGGTGGCCCGACCGCAGGTCGCCGGCCCGGGCACCCGTCGGCGGCGATGATGGGGGGCATGACCGAGGACCTGCGGGGGCGTACCGCGAGTGAGGTGCTCGACGACCATCTGCGGCTGGCCGCCGAGCACCGGTACGCCGAGGACATCGCGCGCAACGTCGCCCCGGACTGTGTGGTGTTGGAACGGCGGGGGGTGTTCCGGGGGCCGGAGGGGGCCTCGACGCTGGCCCGCTGGCTGGGCGAGGAACTGCCGGGGGCCCGGTTCACGTACACGAACGTGCTGGCGGACGGGCGGATCGGGTTGCTGGAGTGGACGGCCGACGCCGACGGCGCCCGGGTCCGTGACGGGGTGGACTCCTACGTGATCGAGAACGGCTGGATCGTCGCCCAGACCATCCACTACACGGTGGAGTCGACGCGCTGAGCCCTTCTCACAACTGTCTCACAACTGTCTCATAATCGTCTCGAAATCTCAGCCGTCCAGGTGCCGGTAGACGGTGGCCCGGGAGACGCCGAGCCGGGTCGCGATCTGCTCCACCGAATGCGATCCGGCGGCGTGCATCCGCCGGGCGGCGGCGATCTGGTCGCCGCTCATCGCACGTGGCCGACCGGCCCGCCGGGGCGTCGGCGCGGACTCGACGGCGGCCGGACCGTCGAACAGCCGACGTATCCCGTCGAGGATGTCCGCCCGGAGCACCTCGTCCGACACGTCCTGGAAGAACACCACCGGATCGGAGCACATGGCGATCGCCTGGCTGGCCCGTACCTGCCCGCGCCGGTCGGCGTCCGGCCCGGCGACGACCTCGTTCGCGTGCAGCGCGATCCGGATCAACCGTTGGTACGTCGGCCCTCGGGAGATCATCCGGAGGTCGTGGAACAGCATGCCCAGCGGCCGGCGGTGGGTGAGCAGGACGTCCACCCAGCCGGCCAGCACCGCCCACCGGGCGCGGTCCGGCGGCAGCTGCCCGGCGTCGGCCAGCAGCCCCTCCAGCCCGGCCAGCATCGGCTCGACCAGGTCCTCCAGCAGGTGCTGCTTGGTGGGGAAGTGGTACAGGATCGCCGCCTTGGTCAGCCGCAGCCGGTCGGCGATCTGGCGCAGGCTGGTGCGCTGGTAACCGTGCTCGGCGAACAGGTCCAGAGCGGCCCGCAGGATCCTGGTCCGGGTGTCGTCGGTCGGTTGCGCGTCCACCGGGGAAGGATAGCCGGCCGGCTGACCGGTGATCGGGAATCCGGGAGCGGATCACTTACCATCGGTCAGTACAGTGACATCCGTCGGCACACCCGAAGCCCACAGGAGGCGTCATGGCCGTCATCTCGGTCGGCGACCTGGTCAAGACCTTCGGCAGCACCCGGGCCCTGGACGGGCTCGACCTGCGCGTCGAGGCGGGGGAGGTGCACGGGTTCCTCGGCCCGAACGGCTCCGGCAAGTCCACCACCATCCGGGTGCTGCTCGGGCTGCTCCGCTGGGACTCCGGGACCGTCCGGCTGTTCGACGCCGACCCGTGGCGCGACGCGGTGACCCTGCACCGCCGGCTCGCGTACGTGCCCGGCGACGTCAACCTCTGGCCGAACCTCTCCGGCGGCGAGGCCATCGACCTGCTCGGCAGCCTGCGCGGCGGGCTGGACCGGCGTCGCCGCGACGAGCTGCTCGACCGTTTCGACCTCGACCCGACCAAGAAGTGCCGCACCTACTCCAAGGGCAACCGGCAGAAGGTGGCGATCGTCGCGGCCCTCGCCTCGGACGTCGCGCTGCACATCCTCGACGAGCCGACCTCCGGTCTCGACCCGCTGATGGAGGCGGTGTTCCAGGACGAGATCCGACGGATCAAGGCGGCCGGCGGCACGGTGCTGCTCTCCAGTCACGTGCTCGCCGAGGTCGAGGCGCTCTGCGACCGGGTCAGCATCATCCGCGCGGGACGCACCGTCGAGTCCGGCACCCTCGCGCAACTGCGCCACCTCACCCGGACGGCGGTCACCGTCGAGACCGAACGCCCGGTCACCGGCCTGGACACCCTCGCCGGGGTGGACCAGGTCCGGCAGGTCGACGGTCGGCTCCACCTGGAGGCCGACCCCGCGCACCTCGACGCCGTGCTCGGCCACCTGATCCGGTTCGGCGTGCGGTCGCTGACCAGTGCCCCACCCACCCTGGAAGAGCTGTTCCTGCGCCACTACGGCGACCACGCCGGCACCGCGCCCGTCCCGGCGGGCCGGCGGTGAACGCCCGCACCGGCACCGGCCGGCTGGTCCACCTGGTGCTGCGCCGCGACCGGGTCCGGATCGCCGTCTGGGTGCTCGGCACCCCCGTCCTGGCCGCCGCGCTCGCCGGCAGCGTCACCGGCCTGTACCGCAGCGAACAGGACCGGGTCACGTACGCCGGCACCGCCGCCGCCAGCCTGGTCGCCCGGGCGTTCAACGGGCCGGTCGCCGGGCCGAGCACCGGCTCGGTGGTCTTCGCCGAGTCGTACCTCACCCTGGCCGTCCTCACCGCGCTGCTGAGCACCTTCGCGGTGGTGCGGCACACCCGGCAGAACGAGGAGACCGGGCGGGCCGAGCTGCTCGGTGCCGCCGTCGTCGGCCGGTACGCGCTGCTCACCGCCGCGCTCGGCGTGACCGTCGCGGTCAACCTGGTCACCGCGGCGCTGCTCGCCCTGGCCCTGGTCGGCGGTGGGCTCCCGGTCGCCGGGTCGGTCGCCACCGGTGCCGCCGTCGCCACGGTCGGCGTCTCCTTCGCGGCCGTCGCGGCGGTGGCCGCCCAGCTCTCCGGCACCTCCCGGGGCGCCAACGCGCTCGCCGCGGCGGCCGTCGGGGTGTCCTTCGTGCTGCGCGCCGCCGGAGACGTGTCCGGTGACACCACCCCGGACGGGCTCCGGGTGGTCAGCGCCTGGCCGTCCTGGCTGTCCCCGCTCGGCTGGGCCACCCTGATCCGCCCGTACGGCGGCGAGCGGTGGTGGGTCCTGCTGCTTCCGCTGGCCCTGCTGGTCACGGCGGTGCTGGCGGCGTACCGGCTGACCGGGCGACGGGACCTCGGTGCGGGCCTGTTCGCCACCCGGCGCGGCCCGGCCCGGGCGTCCCGGCGGCTGCTCAGCCCGTTCGGGCTGGCCTGGCGGCTGCAACGCCCCGCCCTGCTCGGCTGGGCGGTCGGCGTGGCGGTGCTCGGCTTCGGCATGGGACTCGCCGCCGACGAGGTGGAGAACATGGTGGGGGAGAACGCGGCGGCGGCCGAGGTGATCGCGCAGCTCGGCGGCGGGGCGAACCTGGTCGACGCGTACCTGACCGCGATGCTGGGGATCTTCGCGCTGACCATCGGCGGGTACGTCGTCCAGGCGATGCTGCGGACCCGTACCGAGGAGACCGACGGCACCCTGGAGGCGCTGCTCGCCACCGCCGTGGGCCGGTCCCGCTGGCTGGCCGGTCACCTGTCCACCGCCCTGGTCGGCGCGCTGCTGCTGATCGTGCTGGCCGGGGTGTCCACCGGGCTCGGCTACGCCATGGTCGCCGGGGACCCGGCCGGCCGGGTGGGTGAGCTGGCCGGGGCGGCGCTGGTCCGGTTCCCGGCGCTGCTGGTGCTCGCCGGGGTGGTCGTGCTGCTGTTCGGGCTGCTGCCGCGCTGGGCGGTACCGCTGTCCTGGGGCGCGCTGATCGTGTTCCTGCTGCTCGGCCAGCTCGGCGCGGTACTGGACCTGCCGCAGGCGCTGCTGGACGTCTCCCCGTACACGCACGTTCCGGCGCTGCCCTCGGCGGAGGTCGCGGTGCTGCCGCTGGCCGTGCTGACTGCCGTGGCGGTGGCGCTGCTGGCCGCCGGCCTGACCGGCTTCCGCCGCCGCGACCTGACCCCCTGACCCGGAGCTGCCCGCCGGCCCCACCCTCACCGGTGCCGACCGGGGGCTACGGTGGGCGGGTGGCAGGCAGCGACGACGTACCCGTGCTGGCGGACGAGGATCCGGTGGCCGTCGCCGTGGTGCGGGCGATCCGCACCGGCGACCTCGCCACGCTGCGGCGACTGCTGGCAGCGGATCCGGACCTGGTCCACGCCCGGATCGGTGTTCCCGACGGTCGCCCCGGCAGTGCGGTGTCCAGGACCCTGCTGCACGTGGCGGCCGACTGGCCGGGGCACTACCCGAACGGGGCGGCCACCGTCGCCGTGCTGGTGGCGGCCGGTGCCGACGTCGACGCGCGGGCCGTCGGCGCGCACACCGAGACACCACTGCACTGGGCCGCCAGCAGCGGCGACGTCGAGGTGCTCGACGCGCTGCTGGACGCCGGCGCGGACATCGACGCGGCGGGCGCGGTCGTCGGCGGAGGTACCCCGTTGGACGACGCGACCGCGTTCGCGCAGTGGCGAACGGCGCATCGCCTGGTCGAGCGTGGCGCGCACCCGACGTTGTGGCACGCGGCGACGCTCGGTCTCCTCGACCGCCTGCGCGCTGACCTCGCCCGGCCCCACCCGCCGGATCCCGCCGAGGTCAGCGCAGCGTTGTGGGGGGCCTGCCACGGCGGTCAGCAGCGGGCCGCCGGGTACCTGCTCGACCACGGCGCGGACCTGAACTGGATTCCGGCCTGGGAACCGCTGACGCCGCTGGACGCCGCGACCCGCAGCGGTGCCGTCGCCCTCGCCGACTGGCTGCGGGCCCGCGGGGCCAGGTCCGCCGCCGGGTCGACGCCGTAGGGCCGTCAGGAAGGAGCGGCGCCCTGCCCGTCGAGGATCGCGTGGAAGCGTTCCTCGGCCAGGTCGAGCTGGGCGAAGATGTGCTCCTTGACGGGTGCGGAGAGCGGGGTGTCCGGCCGGGCGATAAGCTCGCGCAGCACCGGGACCAGCGGCCGGTACTTGCGGGCCGACGAGGTGACCTTCGGGCCCACGGTGTGGATCACGCCGACGCCGTTGTCGGTGAAGTCGGAGATCTTGATGACCCGGGCCCAGGGTTCGGCGTCCAGGCTGGCCGCGACGTGTTCCCGGTACTGCGTGTGCCGGTCGCGGTCCGGGTCCCAGCGCGGGTTGGTGACCGCCGCGACGAGCCGGGCCACCCGTGCCCCGAACCGTCCGGCGAGCACGTCGAGGGCGGCGCGCACCGGGTCGACGCCGTCCGGGACGTCGCCGGCCAACTCGGCTGGGTGGTCCTCCACCGCGTCGTGCAGCAACCCGGCCACGATCACGTCCACGTCGCGTACCTGGTAGTGGTGCATCATCCGGATCGCCACCCGCAGCAGGTGGTTCAGGTAGGGCTCGCGGACCCGCCGGTCGTCGCGGTGCAGGTCGGCGGCGAGGTCGAGGGCCTCGGTCAGCCGGCGCTGCGCCGCCGGCTCGAAGGTGAGCGTCTCCAGCCGGAAGCGTTCCAGCAGGCCGGGCTCGCCGTGGATCTCCGTGATCGCGTGCATCGGCATGCTGCCCAGGTACGGGGGGAAATCCATGGGTCACTTATATCGGATCGGGTGCGGCGGCCCGGCCGGGGCTCGCCGTCGCCCTGTTGACGGACGGGGCCGGTGGTGACCCTGACGGATCACCACCGGCCCCGGCGCGGTGGGACGGGGGACGGGAGACACCGCCCCACCGGGGGAAGGGTCAGACGGTGATCCGGCCCGCGCCCGCACCCGCGGTCACCGACGCCTTCACGGCGGTGGCGGCCTCCAGGGTGTACGGGTACGGGATGGCGGCCACGTCGCCGGCGCTCTCCGGGGTGCCGGAGTTGACGAAGTGGTTGTTGCGCTGGACCAGGTCGCCCGGGTCCGACTCGGCGTAGCCGACCGCGGTCGGCCGGGTCACGTTCTCGAAGTAGTTCCCCTCGACCAGCACGCCCGCGCCCATGGTGGAGGCGACGCCGTAGTCCGCGCCGAAGTAGTAGTTGTTGAACACGTGCACCGGGTCACCGAAGCGCACCCGGGGGTGGCGCTCCTTGCTGCCGTCGAACCAGTTGTGGTGGTAGGTGACCCGCAGGTGCCCGATGTCGGCGGTGTGCCCGTCGTCGTGGCCGAGCAGCATGCTCTTGGTGTGGTTCATGACCCGGTTCCACGAGACGGTGACGAAGTCGGACTCCCGCTTCACGTCGACCGCGCCGTCGTAGCCGCCGTCGAAGGTGTTGTGGTCGACCCAGACGTTCGTCGAGCCCTGCACGTTGATCGCGTCGTCGTCCCAGCCCCGGAAGGTGAGGTTGCGGATGATGACGTTGCGCGCGCCGCTGACGTTCAGCCCGTTGTCCAGGGTGGCGTTACCGCCCACCCCGAGCACGGTCTTGTTGGACCGGACGTCGTTCATCTTGTCCGGCATGGTCAGCGAGCCCTGCACCCGGATGGTCAGCGGCGCGTCCTCCTCGAGGGCGTCGGCGAGGGCCTGGCCGTCGGTGACGGTCACGGTCGCGCCGCCGGCCCCGCCGGTGGTACCGCCGTTCTGGGTGGCCCAGCCGACCGGGCCGGTGGCCGGCGGGGTGGTCGGCGGCGGCGTGGTGGCCGGGGGAGTGGTCGGCGGCGGGGTGCTGGCCGGCGGGGTGGTGGGCCCGCCGGGCAGCCCGACCTTGCCGACGCCGGCCTGTGCGGTGACCACCGCCTTGGTGTCGCAGGCGGTGCCGATGCTGTACGGGTACGGCGGGTTGGCGACGCTGCCGCCGGTCTGGCCGGCGCCGGAGTTGACCAGGCAGTTGTTCCGGGCCACCAGTCGCCCGTCACCCGAGGAGCCCTCGCCCAGGTGGTACGGGTCGTCGACGTTCTCGAAGTAGTTGCCCTCGACGATGACCCCGGCGTCCTCGGTGGAGGCGACCCCGTAGTTGCCGGTGTTCAGGTAGTAGTTGCTGTATACGTGCACCTGGTCGCCGAAGCGGACCCGCGGGTTGCGCTGGTTGGTGTCGTCGAAGAAGTTGTGGTGGTAGCTGACCTTGAGCCGGCCGACGTCCTGGGCGGCGTTGCCGTCGTCGTGGCCGAGCAGCATGTTCTTGTCGGTGCCGTCGGCGTGGTTGAAGGAGACCGTCACGTACGACGAGCCGCGCTTGATGTCGACGCCGCCATCGTTGCCGGTGGTCCAGGTGTTGTGGTCGATCCAGACGTGGTGGGAGAACATCTGCACGTTGATCGCGTCGTCGGCCCAGTTCCGGAAGTTCAGGTTCCGGATGATCACGTTGTGCACGGCGTTGGCCGGCGGGCTGGTGATCGCGTCGCTGAGCGGCAGACCGATGTTGAGGCCGCCGCCGGTGAAACCGGAGTTCGCGCCGAGGCCAACGATGGTCTTGTCCGAGGTGACCTCGTGCATCGGGCCGGGCAGCGCGATCATGCCGCTGACCTGGATGACCTTCGGTCCGGCCGAGGCGGCTTCGGTGACGAACTGACTGGCGGTGGTGACGGTGACGGTCGGGCCGCCCGCGCCGCCGGTGGTGCCGGCCTGGCCCCAGGCGTCCACCGAGGCCCAGCCGTCGGCGACGTTCGGGCCCGGGTTGCCGGTGGGCGTCGGGCCGGGCGTGGTCGGGCCCGGGGTGGTGGGCGTCGGGGTGACCCCGCCGCCGGAGGTGACCTGTACGGTGTCGAACTCGGCGCTGGCGTTGAAGGTCGCCACGCCGATCCGGCCGGTGGCGTACCGGGTGTCGGTCGCCTCGGTGAGCAGGGTGCCGTCGACGTACCCCCTGAGGGAGTTGCCGGCGACGTCCAGCCGGACCGTGTAGGTGGTGCCGGTGGCGACCGTCAGCGGAGCGCTGTCCAGCGTGGTGGAGGAACCGCCGGCCAGGCTCTTGAGTTCGACGGTGTTGTTGCTGCGCAGGGCCAGGTAGTAGTAGCTGGTGTTGCTCTGGGCGCGGGCCAGTAGCGCGACGAACCGGTTGCTGCCGTTGAAGGCGGTCGGTTTGACGGTGGCCTGCACCGAGTAGTCGGTCCAGCCCGCCGTGCCGGCGAGGGACCGGGCGTCGCTGCTGGTGCCGGTCTGCCGGTAGGTCTGGGCGGCCACCGACCAGCTTCCGCCGGACGGGGTCCAGCCGGTGGAGTTGCCGTCGGCGAAGTCGTCGGAGAACAGGGTGTCGGCGTAGGCGGTGGCGCCCATGCCGAGGGCGAGGGTGACCGCGGTGAGCGCGGCCCCGATCGCGACGAGCAGGCCCCGGCGGTGTCGGCGCCAGGTGGTGTTCCGGTTCACGGAACCTCCTCGGGGTGGTGTTTGCCCTGGTGGGGCGACTGCATGACCAAGGCATCGACGAAGATCGATGTCCTGGGCCCGGGTCGGCCCGGGGACGCGGGCCGACCCGGGGGTCCTAGAAGCCGATCTTCCCGGTGCCGGCGCCGGCGGTGACGACCGCCTTCACGCTGGCCGGGTCGGTCAGCTGGTACGGGTAGAACGTGCTCGGCTCGGTGACCGTGCCACCGGCGTCACCGGGCTCGCTGGTGCCGACCAGCACGTTGTTCCGGGCGACCATCCGCCCCCGGCTGCCGGAGTAGCTGACCGTCCACGGCACCTCGACGTCCTCGAAGTAGTTGCCCTCGACCACGCAGCCCGAGTTGAGCTGGCAGGCCACCCCGGCGTCGGTGTTGTAGACGTAGTAGTTGTTGAACACGTGCACCGGGTCGCCGAACCGTACCCGCGGATTGCGCTGCGGGGTCCGGTCGAACCAGTTGTGGTGGTACGTCACCCGCAGGTACCCGGTGTCCTGCGCGGCGTTGCTGTCGTCGTGCCCGAGCAGCATGTTCTTGGTGTGGTGGTGGGTGTGGTTCCACGACACCGTCACGTACGACGAGCCACGCTTGATGTCGATCAGCCCGTCGTAGCCGGCGGACAGGTCGTTGTGGTCGATCCACACGTGGTGCGAGAACATCTGCACGTTGATCGCGTCGTCCGGGGTGTTCCGGAAGTTCAGGTTCCGGATGATCACGTTGTGCACCGCGTCGGCCGGCGGGCTGGTCACGTTGCTCACCGGCAGGCCGACGTTGAAGCCGCCGCCGGTGACCCCGGAGGACGCGCCGACACCGACGATGGTCTTGTCCGAGCTGACGTCGTGCATCGGCCCCGGCAGGGCGATCATCCCGCTCACCTTCACGGTCAGCGGACCGGGCGTGGCGATCGCGGTGAGCAGCTCGGCCGCGGTGTCCACGGTGACCGTCGGGCCGCCCGCCCCGCCGGTGGTGCCGTTCTGGCCGAGCGCGTTCACCGACGCGAACCCGATCGGCTTGCCCGGGTCGGTGGGCGGCTCCGTCGGCGGCAGCGACGGCGTCGGGGTCGGGCCGCCGGTCGGGGTACCGGTCGGCGGGGCGCCGCTGGCGGTGGCGACCGCCACGTCGTCGAAGGTGGCGCTGGCGTACGAGGTGGCCAGCCCGGCCCGCCCGGCGGCGAACGCGCTGTCGGTGGCCTGCACCACCAGTGCGCCGTTGAGGTAGCCGCGCAGCGAACTGCCGACCGCCTCCAGCTTGAGCGTGGACCAGGTGCCGACGACCACGCCACCCGCGGCGGAGCCGAGCACCACCGGGTCACCGCCCGATCGCCGGACCAGTTGCACCCCGCCGCCGGCGGTGGCGACCAGCGCGTAGTAGCTGCTGCTGCTCTGCGCCCGGGCGATCACGCCGACGTGCCGGTTCGCGGCGGCGTAGGCGGTGGGCTTCACCCGGGCCTGTACGGCGTAGTCCGTCCAGGTGGACTGGCCGGCCAGGGCGCGGGCGTCGCTGCTGGTGCCGGACTGCCGGTAGGCCGGTGATCCGTCGGTCACCACCGACCAGCTTCCCCCGGACTTCGCCCAACCGGTCGCGTCCCCGTCGTCGAAGGTGTCGGTGAACAGGGTGTCGGCGTACGCCGTCGTGGTGCCGAACAGCACCGCGCCCGCGGCGAGCGCGCCGGCGGCCAGGACGGCGGCGACGCCTCTCGTCGGGCGGCCACGGATCGGACGTCGGTCCATCGCATCCTCCAGGTGGTGGGAAGGGGTGGGGTGGGTGGGCCGCCGCGCGGAGCGCGGGCGCGACGGCCCACCCGACGGGCGGGCACGTGCTGGGGGCGGCCCGCCCGGCTCGGAGGTGTTACAGCGGGAGCCGGTCGGCTCCGGCGAGCGCCCCGACCACGACCGGCACCAGCGGGGCCGGCAACGGCCGACCGGTTCGCAGCGTCGGCGTCCAGCCGGCGTCCGTGCCCAGGTCGGGGTCGTGGGCGGCGTTGTACGCGGCCACCAGGTCGACCTGGCGGGGCAGCGCGCCGTCGGCCCGGACCCAGTTGCCCCGGGTGGTCGCCGCGGTGCCGCCCCAGTCGTAGAGCAGGTCCCCGGCGGTGACCCCGGCGTCGAGGGAGAAGTAGTTGTTCTCCGCGTACACCGCCGACTGGACCCCGACGCCGATGGCGTACTCGAAGCCGTCGCCGCCGAGCCGGTACCAGTTGTTGTAGATGTCGACCTGGCCGAAGCGGACCCGGGGCAGCCGCTGGAGCACCTGGTCGAACATGTTGTGGTGCAGGGTCACCTTGAGCCGTCCGACGTCCGGGCCGACCGTGTTGGACGAGCCGATCAGCATCAGCTTGTCCCGGCCGGTGAACCGGTTGTACGAGGCGGTGACCAGGCTGGCGGTGTGGGTGATGTCCAGCGACCCGTCGTGCACCTGGTACGGCCGGCCGAAGTGCACCGGCTGGGCGCTGTCCGGGTTGTCGCCGTCGGTGAAGGTGTTGTGGTCGATCCAGACGTGCTCGCTGCGGCGTACCGAGATCTGGTCGTACTGCGAGTTCCAGTTGCCGGCGCTGCCGTCCGTGGGCGACCAGGCCGGGAAGCAGTCCCGGGCGTCGTCGAAGGTCAGGTTCCGGACGATCACGTTGCTGGCCGTGTCGATCATCAGGGTCAGCCCGGTCAGCGTGGCCCCGCGCAGGCCGACGATGGTGGTGTTCGGGCCGACGTTGATCTGGGTGTGCTTGGTCTGGTTGGCCACCGAACGCACCCGGGCCGCCTCCAGCGGGCCGGTCGGCGGCACCATGCCCCACACCGCCGGGTCGTACGCGGCCAGGTAGGCCGGCAGCGAGTACTCCGGGTCGGCCAGGTCGGCGCAGTCGAGCAGGCTGCCGTCGGCGGCCTCGAACCCGTCGACCACCCCGTCGACCACGATGACCTTCGGGGTGGCGTTGGTGCGGTTGGTGGCGTTGTCACC
Organism: Micromonospora cathayae; assembly: GCF_028993575.1. Taxonomy (NCBI): domain Bacteria; kingdom Bacillati; phylum Actinomycetota; class Actinomycetes; order Micromonosporales; family Micromonosporaceae; genus Micromonospora; species Micromonospora cathayae. The sequence goes on from NZ_CP118615.1 coordinate 4,430,176, forward strand.
GCCCAGGGCCCGGACCAGGTCGGCCCGGCTGCGGACCAGGTGCACCTGGTCGGCGCTGGCGGCCGAGCCGCCGGTGGTGCCGGTGCCGTCGGCGGCCCAGCCGTCACCGGTGGGCAGGGTCTGGCGGGCGAAGCGTTCGACGTGCCGGGGGACCGGCCCGTCGGTGCCGCCGCCGCCCGGGGCGGCGGACACCGCCGCACCCGGGACGAGGAGCAGGGACAGGGCGACCAGGGCCGCCCCCGGTAGACGTGCGCGCATGGGGACTCTCCGAAGTGGTCTGTCGTGCCGGCGGACTTCGTAACAGGTACGAAATGCCGATGCCTCGACAGTAAGGAAAATCACTAAAGAGAGTCAATGCATAATGTATGCAGCTATTTTGCACTTAATGGCGGCAAGGGGAATTCGCCCGACCGATTCCGGCCGAGAACGCGGTGGTTACGCCCGTTTTACCGAAGCGGAGAACCGCCCGTCTTTTGCAGTGCGTTTCCGTGGGCCCGGAGCCCGCCGCGTCAGCCCTCCTCCTTCTCCACCAGCTCGAACCGCGCCGGCGGCACCGCCCACGGCACCGCCAGCTCCGACAACAGCGCGCCCGCCTCCGCCGCCCGCCGCAGGTTCCCGTTCACCCCGCGTACCGTCACCACCCGGTCCGGACCGGTACCCGACCCGGTCACCAGGTCACCGTCGAGCAGCGTCGGCTCGGGCGCCTGCTGGATCACCTCCAGCACCGTCGTGAACGGCGCGGTCCGGGCCAACGGCGCGATCAGCGGCACCCCGTCGGCCCGGTGTTCGAGCAGGTTCTCCAGCAGCCCGACCCGGCCGGGCACGCTGCGTGGCCCGTCGTCCCCGGGCAGCAGCAACCGGTCCGTCGGGTACTCCAGCACCGCCCGTCCGGCGGTACCGTCCACGATCACCTCACCCCGGACGAAGTCCTCCCCGGCCAGCGTCACCGCCGCCACGATCGGCGGCCCCGACCGGCAGGTCACCCGCATCGCCGCGGTGTCGTCCACCTCGATCGGGCGGACCCGGTACCGTTCCAACTCCACCACGGTCGGGGAGACCGGACGGCCGACGATCGCCTCGGCCACCGCCAGGCACTGCATCCAGGCGTGCGCGAGCGGGTTGGCCAGCACCCCGTCCAGCACCGGCCGCCCGTCCAGCTCCCGCCGGCCGGCCCAGGGCGCCCGCGCGTAGTAGCCGTCCGTGCGCTGCCAGGCGGCGACCGTGCCGATGCTCACCACCCGGCCCAGCCGGCCCTCCGCCACCGCCGCGACCAGCCGGGTCAGCGCGGCCGAGCCGAGCGCCTGGAACCCGACCTGGCAGACCCGACCGGACCCGGCCAGCGCCGCCGACAACTCCTCGTGCTCGGCCGTCGACAGCACCGGCGGCTTCTCCAGCAGCAGATCCGCCCCGGCGACCAGCACGTCCCGGGCGATCGGCAGGTGGGTGTGCGGTGGCGTGCACACCACCACCACGTCCGGCCGGGTCGCGCGCAGCATCTCCCGGTGGTCGGTGAACAGCCCCGTACCGGCCGGCACCGGCGCGTCCGGGTCCGGCTCCACCGGCCGTACGTCGACCAGCGCGACCAGCTCCAGCCGGCCCGCCGCGTGCAGCGGCGCGATCACCCGACGGTGCCAGATACCGTGCCCGTTCGCCCCGACCACCGCCACCCGGGGGGTCACCGGATCTCCTTCGTTCGCGACTGCGGGGCTCGCAAACCCGGCTCACTCCTCGCGCTCACCGGATCTCCTTCGTTCGCGGCTGCGGGGCTCGCAGGCCCGGCTCACTCCTCGCGCTCACGGGGCCACCTTCGTTCGCGGCTGCGGGGCTCGCAGGCCCGGCTCACTCCTCGCGCTCACAGGCTCACCTTCGTTCGCGGCTGTGGGGCTCGCAGGACCGGCTCACTCCTCGCGCTCACGGGGCAGCACCCGCCAGGGTCGCCGGGACGCCGTGCCGGTCCAGGTCGGTCAACCAGCCGGTCACCGCCGCCCGCACCTCCTCGTCGGCGCTCAGCTCGGCCGGGAACACCTCGGTCAGCCCGAACAACGCGTCCACCAGCCCGGCCGGGGTGTCCGGATGCGCCGCCAGGGCCGCCCGGATCCGGTCGGCGAGCGGGTCGTCCAACGGCAGCACCGTACCGTCGTCGGCCCGGCCCCGGACGAACCGCATCCAGGCGGCCACCACCAGCGCAGCCCAACGTGCCTCCCGACCGGCCGCCCGCAGGTCGGCGATGGTGTGCAGGACCCGCTGCGGCAGCTTCTGCGAACCGTCCATCGCCACCTGGAGGGTGCGGTGCCGGATCGCCGGGTTACCGAACCGGGCCAACGCCTGCTCGCCGTAGTCGACCACCGACACCCCGTCCGGCGGGGTGAAACTGGCCGCCACGTCCTCGGCGATCAGCCGGCGCAGCACCGTCGCCAGGTGCGGCACGGCCAGCGCGTCGGCGATGGTCTCCCGACCGGCCAGCGCGCCCAGGTACGCCGCCGTCGAGTGCACCCCGTTGAGGGCGCGCAGCTTCAGCCGCTCCCAGGCCCCCGCGTCGTCGGTGAGCACCGCCCCGGCCGACGCCCAGTCCGGCCGGCCGCCCGGGAAGTCGTCCTCGATCACCCACTGCATGTACGGCTCGGCCGCCACCGCCGCCCGGTCCACCACGCCGAGCGCCTCCCGCGCCACGGCGAAGGTCTCCTCGGTGCTGGCCGGGACGATCCGGTCCACCATGGTGCCCGGGAACGTGACGCAGGCGGACACCCAGCCGAGCACCCGGTCCGGCACCCGCGCGTACGCCAGCGACTGCTCCACCAGCCCGCGCAGCCGGCGGCCGTTGGCGGGCAGGTTGTCGCAGCTCACCAGGGCCAACGGCCCAGCGTCCGCGGCGGCGCGGGCGAGCAGGCCGCGTACCAGCAGTCCCGGCACGGTGACCGGCGGCCGGTCGGTGGTCAGGTCGGCCACCACCTCCGGGTCCGGCCGCAGCTTCCCGCTGACCGGGTCGAGCTGGTACGCCTTCTCGGTGACGGTCAGCGTGACCACCCGGATCGCCGGGTCGGCGAGCAGGGCCACCACGGCGGCCGGGTCGCTGGCCGCGTGCCGGACCCCGGCGAGCGCCCCCACCACGCGGGTGTGGCTGCCCTCGGCCGAACTGGTGGTCACGCTGAACAGCCCGTCCTGGGCGGCGAGCGTGGTGACCAGCCCGGTGCTGCGTGGCGCGACCCCGACGATGCCCCAGTCGCCACCGGACCGGGCCAGCGCCGCCTCGGTGTAGACCGCCTGGTGCGCCCGGTGGAACGCGCCCAGCCCCAGGTGCACGATGCCGGCCGGCACCGTCCCGGGGCGTACCAGCGGCCGACTGGCCTCGGGCAGCCGGCGCAGCACGCTCACCCCGAGCGTGGCCGCCCCCACGGTCAGCGCCATACCGGGCCGTCCGGGAACCGGAACTCGGCGACCGACTCCGGCTTCATCGTCGCGCTGTAGCCGGGCTCGGTGGGCAGCAGGTACCGCCCGCCCCGGGTCCGTACCGGGTCGACGAAGTGCTCGTGCAGGTGGTCGACGTACTCCACCATCCGTCCCTCCAGGCTGGTGCCGACCCGCAGGAAGTCGAAGACCGCCAGGTGCTGCACGTACTCGCAGAGGCCCACCCCGCCGGAGTGCGGGCAGATCGGCACCCCGAACTTCGCCGCCATCAGGATCTCGGCCAGCACCTCGTTCACCCCGCCGACCCGGCACGAGTCGATCTGCATCACCCCGATCGCCTCGGCCTGGAGCAGCTGCTTGAAGATCACCCGGTTGGCGGCCACCTCGCCGGTGGCGACCCGGCACCGGCCGCCGGTCAGCTCGGTGACCGCGCGGGCGATCCGGGCGTGCCCGAGGATGTCGTCGGCGTGCGTCGGCTCCTCGATCCAGTACGGGTCCACCTCGGCCAGCGCCGCCATGTTGGTGATCGCCTCGTCGACGTCCCACACCTGGTTGGCGTCCATCATCAGCAGCGCGTCCGGACCGATCTCGGACCGGATGATCCGGGCCCGCCGCAGGTCGTCGGCGGGCGGACCGCCGACCTTCATCTTCATCGCCCGCCAGCCGGCCGCGTACGCCTCGCGGGTCAGCGCCCGCACCTTGTCGTCCGGGTAGCCCAGCCAGCCGACCGAGGTGGTGTACGACGGGAAGCCGTCCCGCTCCAGCAGAGCGATCCGGTCGGCCATCCCGTCGCGGCCCTTGTCCAGGATGGTGGCCGCCTCGTCCGGGGTGAGCGCGTCGGTGATGTGGTGGAAGTCGACGCTGGCGACCAGTTCCTCGGTCGACAGTTCGGCCAGGAACCGCCACATCGGCTTGCCGGCCAGCTTGGCCCGCAGGTCCCACACCGCGTTGACCAGCGCGCCGGTCGCCATGTGGATGACGCCCTTCTCCGGCCCCAGCCAGCGCAGCTGCACGTCGGCGCTGAGCGACCGCCAGAACGTCACCTGGTCGGCGGCGATCTCCTCGACCGTCTTCCCCTCGACGTGGTGGGCGAGGGCCCGGACGGCGGCGCAGGTGATCTCGTTGCCCCGGCCGTTGGTGAAGGTGAAGCCGGCCCCGGTGACGCCCGCGTCGGTGCGCAGCTCCACGTAGGTGGCCGAGTAGTCGCCCTTGTTGATCGCGTCCGAGCCGTCGCCGGTCCGGGCGGTGGGGAACCGGACGTCGTGCACCTCGACGCCGGTGATGGTGACCGTCATGCCTTGACCCCGATCTTGAAAACCTTCTTCGGCAGCCGGTACGCCAGGTCGACGATGGTCTCGGCCGCCTCGTCCTCGGCCAGCCGGTGTTCGGCGACCAGCCGGGCCAGGAAGGCCGCGTCGACCCGACGGGCCACGTCGTGGCGTACCGGGATGGAACAGAACGCGCGGGTGTCGTCGACGAACCCGGCGGTGTTGTAGAAGCCGGCCGACTCGGTGACCGACTCACGGAACCGGCGCAGCACCTCGGGGGAGTCCAGGAACCACCAGGGCGCGCCCAGGTAGAGGGCGGCGTACCCGCCGGCGAGCGGGGCCAGCTCCCGGCTGAACGTGTACTCGTCGAGGGTGTAGACCACCAGGGTCAGCCGGGGGTCGTTGCCGTACGCGTCCAGCAGCGGGGTCAGCGCGTGCAGGTACTCGGTGGCCTGCGGGATGTCGCCGCCGACGTCCCGACCGTGGGTGGCGTACAGCCACCGGTTGTGGTTGCGTACCGCGCCCGGGTGCAGCTGCATGACCAGCCCGTCGTCCAGCGACATCCGGGCGAACTCCACCAGCATGTGCGCCCGGAACGCCTCCGCGTCGGCCGCGTCGGCCTGCCCGCGCCGGCCCTTGTCGTACAGCGCCGCCGCCTCCGCCGCGCTCAGGTCCAACGTCAGGGCGGTCAGGTGACCGTGGTCGGAGGAGGTCGCGCCGGCCGCGATGAACGCCTCCCGGCGTCGCCGTAGCGCGCGCAGGAACCCGTCGTACGTGCCGGTGTCCTCGCCGGAGACCTCGGCGAGCTGGTCGACGTTGGCCGACCAGTTCTCGAACTCCATGTCCACCACGTTGTCCGGCCGGAAGGTGGTGATCACCCGGCCGCCGGGGCCGCCCCAGCCGTCGGCGGCCAGCTTGGCGTGCCGGCCCAGGTCGTCCAGGGGCGACTCGGTGGTGGCGAGCACCTCGATGCCGAACCGCTCGAACAGCGCCCGGGGCCGGAACTCCGGCTCGGCCAGCCGGGCGGCGATGGCGTCGTACACCTCGTCGGCGGTGGCCGGCGACAGCGCCGTCGACACCCCGAAGACCTCCCGGAAGGTCTGTTCCAGCCACAACCGGGACGGGGTGCCCCGGAACAGGTGCCAGTGGTCGGCGAACCGTCGCCAGATGGTCCGGCCGTCGGTCTCCACCGGGCTCCCGTCGACCGCCGGCACCCCCAGCTCCGCCGGGCGTACCCCCTGGCTGAGCAGCATCCGGGTGACGTAGTGGTCCGGCACGATCAGCAGCTGCGCCGGGTCGGGGAAGGGCCGGTCCTCGGCCAGCAGCGCCGGGTCGACGTGCCCGTGCGGCGAGATGATCGGCTGCTGCGCCGCGAGGGCGTACAGCTCCCGGGCCAGGGCACGTTGCCCCGGCTCGGCGGGGAAGAGCAGGTCGGTGCGGTTCGCGGTGGGCACGGGTGGGGCTCCTCGGCGGATGGGCGGGTCAGGGCAGGGTCAGCAGGTCGGCGACCCGGACCGGCTGCCCGGTGTCGAAGGACCGGTTGGCGGCCAGCCCGGTGAGCAGGGCCAGCGCGCCGTCGCGGGCGGTCGCGGCCCGGCCCATCGGGTCGGGTTCGCCACCGAACAGCACCTTGGTCATCCGGGCGTCCGCGCCGCCGTGCCCGTGGCGGGTGTACCCCTCGACCGGCACCTGCTGCGGCGGGGTCCAGAACGGTCGCAGCGTGATGGTGGCCGCGCCGGCCTCGGCGGCGGCCTCGGTGCCGTGCAGGGCGGCGCCCTTGAGCGCCCCGGCGGCCTGCGGGCTGACGAAGTCGCTCTCGACGACCTCCAGCTCCAGCCGGCCCCGGCTGCCGTTGACCATCACCCGGTAGCCCTCCCACGGGGCGTACGCGGTCAGGTGGTAGGTCATGGTCGCGCCGGTGTCGTAGCGGGCCAGCACCGCCATGTCGTCCTCGATGGTGACGCCGGGGGCGAAGACGTTCTGGTCGCGGTGGTAGCCGTCGGCGACCTCGGCGTCCAGGTACAGCTCCTTCAGGCGGGGGTGTTCGGCCAGCCGCAGGGCGAACGGGTCGTCGGCCGCGGCGGGGGCGGCGTGCGCCCGGTCGTAGTCGCGGGCGTAGCCGTGCCGCCGGCCGTGCTCGCCGTAGAAGAACAGCCGCCCGGCCGCGTACACCTCGACCGGGGTGGCGTCCAGCCACCAGTTGACCAGGTCGAAGTGGTGGCTGGCCTTGTGCACCATCAGCCCGCCGGAGTTGGCCCGGTCCCGGTGCCAGCGGCGGAAGTAGTCCGCGCCGTGCCGGACGTCGAGCAGCCACTCGAAGTGCACCGACCCGATCTCGCCGACCGCGCCGTCGGCGAGCAGCTGCCGGACCTTCTCGTGCAACGGGTTGTAGCGGTAGTTGAACGCCACCCTTACCTGCCGGCCGGTGGCCGCCACCGCGTCGAGGATCCGCTGGCAGCGGGGCGCGTCGACGGTCATCGGCTTCTCGGTGACCACGTCGCAGCCGGCGTGCAGGGCGGCGACGATGTACTCGTCGTGGGTGACGTCGGTGCTGGTCACCAGCACCACGTCCACCCGCTCCTTGGCCAGCATGGCGGCGAACTCGTCGGCGGGGTACGTCGGCACCGGCGGGTGGCCCAGCTCGGTCAGCCAGCGGTTGTGCGCGTCCATCCGCACCTGGTTGACGTCGGCGAAGGCGACCAGCTCGGCGGTGTCGGCGTGGTCGAGCACCAGCGCCCGCACGAACATCTCGGCGCGGGCCCCGGTTCCCACCAGGGCGTGCCGGACCCGCGTTCCGGTTCCGGATGACATCGTGATCGCCTCCCGGCGGCTGCAAAGGTTTGCAGCGAAGGAACCACGTCGGTTACGTCCACGTCAACGGTCGATGCCAAAGCGGCGGAGAACATCCCGTTTTGGTGGGGTATCAGTGGGCGGAACGGTGCCCGCCGAAACGGAATCGACATCAAAGAACCCGTTGACAGCAACACAACCGTTTGCATTAATTGGCGACACCCACGTGACCACAGCCACACCCGCAACCGAGGGGTCGCCGTGCCAGCCACCATCCGAGACGTCGCGCGGGCCTCCGGCGTGCACATCTCCACGGTCTCCCGCACGTTCTCGGCCCCGCACCTGGTCAACCCCGAGACCCGGGTCCGGGTCCTCGCCTGCGCCGAGGAACTCGGCTACCGCCCGAACCGGGCCGCCCGGGCGCTGATCACCGGCCGGACCCACAACATCGGCCTGATCATCGCCGACATCGCCAACCCCTTCTTCCCGCCCCTGATCAAGGCGGCGGAGAGCCAGGCCCGCCACCGCGACTACCACGTCTTCGTCGCCGACACCAACGAGGACCCGGTCGCCGAGGAGGAACTGGTCCACGCCATGGCCAAGCAGGTCGACGGGGTGCTGCTGTGCAGCCCCCGGATGAGCAACAGCCTGATCGAGCAGCTCAGCCGGGAAGTCCCGCTGGTGGTGATAAACCGCCAGGTGACCGGGCTGCCGTGCGTGATGATGGACGTCGCCCAGGGCGCCCGGCTGGCCATCGAACACCTGCTCGACCTCGGGCACCGGAAACTGGCCCTGCTCAGCGGTCCCCGGGGCTCGTGGACCAGCCGGGAACTACGCCGGTCCGCCGTCGCGGCGGCCCGCAGCGGCGGTGCCGAACTGACCGTGCTCGGCCCCAACCCACCCACCGAGACCGGCGGCGCCGGCCTGGCCGACCAGGTCCGTCGCGCCGAGGTCACTGCGGTGCTCGCCTACAACGACCTGATGGCGATCGGGCTCATCGAAGGGCTCGACGCGCTCGGGATCCGGGTGCCGCAGGACGTGAGCGTCGTCGGGATCGACGACATCGCGCTCAGCCGGCTCACCCGACCCAAGTTGACGACGGTGGCCACGCCTACCGCGGCCGCCGGCCGGACGGCCGTCGACATGCTGCTGCAACACGACACCGGGGTCCGTGCCCGGGGCGTCCGCAACGGCACGTCCGACGACCGTCGCACCACCGCACAGGTAATGCTCCAGACCGAACTGGTCATCCGCGACTCGACCGCACCCGCACCCCTGGACGGTCGGAACCGTCCCGGTGCCGCCTGCACCGACCCGGACCCGGACCCGCACTGCACTGCGGGCCCGGGTCACCCGGCGACGGCGACCACCGGTGACGTCGTCGCCTCCTAACGCCAAGGAGTGAGCGCACATGCACCCCGCAACCACCACCACTGCCGGCCCGCCCTCCGGGCCTTCCCACCGTACCCCCCGCCGGAGGCTGCTCCGTGGGCTGCTCGCCACGGTCGTCGCCCTGCCGCTGGTGCTCGGCGCCGCGGCCTGCGGTGACGACGAGGCGGCCAGCTCCGACCCGGACGCCCCGGTCAAGCTCTCCATCTTCTGGTGGGGTGGCGAGGCCCGGGCGAAGCTGACGGAGGAGGCGCTGGCCCTCTACACCGCGAAGCACCCGAACGTCACGTTCGAGAAGACCTGGCAGGCCAACCAGGGCTACTTCGACAAGCTGGCGACGCTGACCGCCGGTGGCAACCCGCCGGACATCTTCCAGATCGACGACAACTACCTGTCCGAGTACGCCTCCCGCAACACCACGCTCGACCTGAACAGCTACAAGGACGACGGCAAGCTCGACGTGTCGAAGTTCCCGGAGAGCCTCTGGCAGTACGGCGTGGTGGACGGCAAGCTCGCCGGCATGGCCGCCGGGGAGAACACCCAGGGCCTGGTCTACAACAAGACCCTGCTGCAGAAGAACGGCCTCCCCGAGCCGACCACCGGCCAGAGCTGGGAGGAGCACATCGCCTGGGCCGAGCAGGTCGCGAAGAAGACCAAGCTGGGCACCCAGGACCCGAGCGCCGACTACAAGGCGTTCTGGGTGTGGCTGCGCCAGCAGGGCAAGGACCTGTACAACGGCAACGACCTCGGCTTCACCGAGGAGGACGTGACCAGGTGGTTCGAGCTGTGGAAGGGCGCCCGGGACCGCAAGGCCACCCCCACCCCGGACGTCATCCACGAGGGCAACGCCACCGACATCACCAAGCAGCTCGTGGTCACCGGCAAGGCGGCCACCTCCTGGGTGTGGGTCAACCAGATGCCCGAGCTGAAGAAGAACACCAAGGACGAACTGGGCGTCATCGCCTACCCGGGTGACCCGAGCGCGCAGTGGGCGCGGGCCTCGATGTACTGGTCGGTGTTCCGGGGCAGCAAGCACAAGGACGTCGCGGTCGACGTGCTCAACTTCCTCGCCAACGACCCGGAGGCGGTCAAGATCCTCGGCACCGACCGGGGCCTGCCCAGCAACCTCGACCTGCGCAAGCAGGTCAGCGACGCGGTCGCCGACCCGGCCATGAAGCAGTCCATCCAGGTGGAGTCGGACCTCGCGGCGAAGTTCGGCCAGGCCCCGCAGGTGCCGATCAAGGGCCACAGCAAGGTCCGCTCCGAGCTGATCAAGGCCGCCGAGGAGGCTCAGTACGGGCGGTCCACCCCGGCCGAGGCCGCGAAGCAGTTCGTGGCCGCCAGCAAGTCCGCCATCGCCTGACCTGACGACGCTCGGAGAGGAGTCGGTCCTGTGGCCCTGACCACCGCGCCCGACCCGACCCGCCGCGGCACCGGATCCGTCCGGCCCCACGCCAAGCGTGGGGCCGGCGGGTTCCGGAACAGCGAAGGTCTGGCGGGTTACGTCTTCCTGTCGCCCTGGCTCATCGGCCTGATGGCCGTCACGGCGATCCCCATGCTGCTCTCGCTCTACCTGAGCTTCACCAACTACGACATCCTGACCCCCTGGTCGGAGGTCGAGTGGGTGGGCTTCGCGAACTACGAGAAGATGTTCACCAACGACCCGTCCTACTGGCACGCGGTCCAGGTGACGCTCAAGTTCGCCCTGATCGCGGTGCCGCTGAAGCTGGCCGCCGCGCTCGGGGTGGCCCTGCTGCTCAACCGCGCGTTCCGCGGCGTCGGGCTGTTCCGGGGCCTGTTCTACCTGCCGTCGCTGCTCGGCGGCAGCGTCGCGCTCGCCATCGTCTGGGTCAACATGTTCAACCGGGACGGGGCGTTCAACTCGCTGCTCGGCCTGTTCGGCATCGAGGGCAAACCCTGGGTCAACGACCCGGACTGGGCGCTGGAGACCCTGATGGTGCTGGCCATCTGGCAGTTCGGCGCGCCCATGGTGATCTTCCTGGCCGGGCTGAAGCAGGTGCCGACCGAGCTGTACGAGGCCGCCTCGGTCGACGGGGCCAACAGGTGGCGGCAGTTCCGCGCCGTCACCCTGCCGATGCTCTCCCCGGTCATCTTCTTCAACCTGGTGCTGGAGACCATCAACGGCTTCCAGGGCTTCACCGCCGCGTTCGTGCTCAGCAACGGCACCGGCGGCCCGGTGGACTCCACCCTGATGTACACGCTCAACCTGTACATCGCCGGGTTCACCGACCTGAACATGGGCTACGCCTCGGCGATGGCCTGGGTGTTCCTCATCGCCATCGCGGTCATCACGGTGGTCTTCTTCAGCACCGGACGCTTCTGGGTGCACTACTCCGACGGGGAGGACCGGTGACCGCGCTCGCAACTCCGGCGGTGGCCCGCCGCCCGCGCCGCGACGGAGGCCGCCGCGCCGTACGCGTGCTCGTGCTGGTCGCGATCCTGGCGATCGTGCTGTACCCGCTGTTCTGGATGCTCGGCACCTCGGTGAAGTCGCAGCAGGAGATCGTCAACAACATCGGCCTGCTGCCGGAGGTCTTCACCCCCGGCAACTACGCCGACGGGTGGACCAACTTCGACGTCAGCTTCGGCCGGTTCTTCTTCAACAGCGCGATGGTCAGCCTGCTGTCCGTGGTCGGCAACGCGGTCTCCTGCCTGCTGGCCGCGTACGCCTTCGCCCGGCTGCGGTTCAAGCTGCGGGGCGTCTGGTTCGCCGTGATGATCGGGACGCTGCTGCTGCCCGGACACGTGCTGATCGTGCCGCAGTACATCCTCTTCCGGAGCATGGGCATGGTCGGCGGCGACTGGCCGTACCTGCCGCTGCTGGTGCCGCAGTTCCTGGCCACCGAGGCGTTCTTCGTCTTCCTGATGGTGCAGTTCATGCGGGGCATCCCGAAGGAACTCGACGAGGCTGCCAAGATCGACGGGGCCAACTCGTTCGGCATCTTCCGGCACGTCATCCTGCCGCTGAGCCGGCCGGCGCTGGTCACCACCGCGATCTTCTCGTTCATCTGGACCTGGAACGACTTCTTCCGGCAACTGGTGTTCCTGTCCGAACTGACGGACTACACCGTCCCGGTGGCGCTGACCCTGTTCATCGACTCCACCAGCCAGAGCGCGGTCGGACCGATGTTCGCCATGTCGGTGCTGTCCCTGCTGCCGGTGTTCCTGTTCTTCGTCGCGTTCCAGCGGATGCTCGTCGAGGGCATCAACACCAGCGGTCTGAAGGGGTGAGCCGGTGAGCGTCGACGCCCCCGCCCGGCGGGACTGGCGGGACACCGCCCGCGACGCCAGTGACCTGGCGGTGCTCGGCTTCGCGCTGCTGCTGGGCGCGCTGCCGGTGCTCACCGCCGGGGCGTCCGTCGCCACCGCCAGCGCGGCGGTGCACGACTGGCTGACCACGGGCACCTGGCCGTCGGCGCGGGACAACCTCCGCCGGTACCGTCGGGCGCTGCTGCCCGGCGTGCCGGTGTCCCTGCTCGGGCTGGTGGTGGCCGCGCTGGTGGTGCTGGACCTGACCGCGCTGGCCCGGGGCCACGTGCCGGGTGGGGCGCCGATGCTGGTGGTCACCGTGCTGGCGGTGGCCGCCGCCCTCGGCTACGCGGCGCTGACCGTGGTCGGGATCGGACGTACCGGCGGCCGGGGCTGGCGGTCGGCGGCCCGGTCCGCCGGCCGGGCCGGCCTGGACCGGCCGCTGCTGTGGGCCGGCACCGGCGCGGTGGCCGGCATCGCCACCCTGCTCGCGGTCATGGTCCACCCGGTGGCGGTGCCGATCCTCGCCGGGTACGCGCTGGCCGCCCTGCACGCCGTGAGCCGTCGCCTGCCGGCGACCCGATGGGAGCACCCGTGACCGACGACGATCCACGCCTGCTGGTGGCCGACCGGGAGGTCGCCCGGTACGTGCTCGACCCGGACCTGGACGCGAAGCACGGGCCGCGCCCCTACCTGCACCCGGTGCGGACCCTCGCCGGCACGCCGGTCACCGACACGTTGCCGGAGGACCACGTCTGGCATCTCGGGGCTTCCCTGGCCGTGCAGGACGTCGACGGCACCAACCTGTGGGGCGGGCGGACCTACGTCCGGGACACCGGCTACACCTGGCGCGACGACCACGGCCGGATCAGCCACGACGGGTGGTTCCACCGGGAAGCCGACCGGCTGGAGCACCGGCTGCGCTGGTGCGACCGGGACGGCGGGCTGCTGCTCACCGAGCGCCGCCGGCTGGCCGCCCGACCGGTCGACGACCGGGCCTGGACGCTGGAGGTCGACTACACCCTGACCGCCCCGGACCGACGGGACGTGACGCTCGGCAGCCCGGCCACCAACGGTCGCCCCGGCGGGGCCGGGTACGGCGGCTTCTTCTGGCGGGCGGCGGCCGGGCCCACCCCGCCCCGGGTGCTCACCGCCAAGACGGACGGGGAGGAACAGGTCAACGGCAGCGCCGAACCGTGGGTGGCGATGCTCGGCACGAACCCCGACGGGGTGGCGTGGACGTTGCTCTTCGTCGGGCTGCCCGAGGGGGACCGCTGGTTCGTGCGCGCCAGCATGTACCCCGGGGTCTGCTCGGCGTTCGCGTTCGACGAGCCCCGGGTGATCCCGGCCGGGACGTCCCGGCCGGGCCGGCACCGGATCGCGGTGGTCGACGGCCACCTCGACCGGGACGCGCTCGGCGCGCTCGCCGAGCGGCTGGACCGGCCGTGACGGGGCCGGTCACACCCCGGGCGGCGGACGGGGTGCGACCGGCGTCGACCGGGGCTCCCGGGCCGGGGCCGGCCCGGTGGTCGGGTCGGGACCGCCGGCCCGGCGTGCCGCGCAGGCCGCAGGCCCGGCGCTGACCGGTCGGCGGGCTGGTCAGGCCGGGACGGGGGCGGTGCTGTCCCGGCGGACCAGTTCGGCGTCGAGCACCTCGACCCGGTCGCCGTCGACCCCGGGTTCCAGCGCCAGGGTCATCGCCCGGGCCCCCATCTCGACCAGCGGCAACCGGACCGTGGTCAGGGTCGGGGTGACGTCCCGGGCGATCGGCATGTCGTCGAAGCCGGCCACCGACACCTGGCCGGGCACCGCCACCCCCCGGGTGCGCAGCAGGGACAGCGCGCCGACGGCCATCGAGTCGTTGAGCGCCACGATCGCGGTCAGGCCGGGCACCTCGTCGAGCAGCGCGGCGGTGGCCTGCGCCCCGCTGTCCCGGTCGAACTCGGCGTAACGGATGTGCGTCTCGTCCAGGGTCAGGTCGACCTCGGCGAGCGCGCGGCGCAGCCCGGCCAGCCGGTCGGTGGTCGTGGTGAGCAGCCGGGGACCGGCCACCACCCCGATCCGCCGGTGGCCCAGGGCGAGCAGTTCCCGGGTGAGTAGCAGGGCGCCGTTCTCGTTGGCCGGCATCACCGCGTCCCCGGCGTGCTCGTGGCGACCGATCACGGCGACCCGGCCGCCGGTGGCCTCGTACGCGGCGAGCTGCTCGTTGAGCCGGGTGGTGAAGGCGTCGTCGTGGTAGCCGGAGCCGGCCAGGATCATCGCCGCGACCTGCTGGCCGCGTAGCAGGTCGACGTACTCGAGTTCCCGTTCCGGGTCCCGGTAGCTGTTGCAGATGATCAGCAGTTTGCCGCGGGCGGTCGCCACCCGTTGCAGCCCCCGGGTGATCTCGGCGAAGTACGGGTCGGAGACGTCGTGCACGATCACGCCCACCACGCTGCGCTGGGGCCGGGCGAGCAGCTGGGCATGGGCGTTGGGCACGTACCGCAGGTCGGCCACGGCCCGGAGCACCCGGTCGCGCAGCTCCTCGGTGACCGTCTTGCTGCTGCCGTTGATCACCCGCGACGCGGTCGCGGGGGAGACCCCGGCCCGCCGGGCGACGTCGGCCAACGTCGCCATGGCCACCCCCGAGTCGATCTTGTTGATGTGGTCGCCCGTCGGGCGCGGCCTCAGGTTACCGCAGCGCGCAGAGCGGTCCCAGTCTCGGTGAGGTCCGGCACGCCGCCGGTCCCGGAGGGGCGGGGGCCTTGCCCGGCGGGTCGGCGCCCCATACGCTGCTGAGGAAAGCGCTTGCCTGAGGTGGAAGGAAGATCATGACCCGCAGGCCGATCGGCATCATTCTCAACGGCGTCACCGGCCGAATGGGGTACCGGCAGCACCTCGTCCGGTCCCTGCTCGCCATCCGTGAGCAGGGCGGCGTCCGGCTGGACGACGGCACCACCATCTGGCCGGAACCCGTCCTCGTGGGCCGCAGCGAGACGCGGCTCCGGGAGATCGCGGAGCGCCACGGGCTGGCTGACTGGACCACCGACCTGAGCGCGGCGCTGGCCCGCGACGACGTCAAGATCTACTTCGACGCGCAGGTGACCCAGCAGCGGGAGAAGGCGATCCGGCAGGCCATCGAGGCCGGCAAACACATCTACACCGAGAAGCCCCTCGCCGAGACCAGCTCCGGCGCGCTGGAACTGGCCCGCGCGGCCAGCGCGGCCGGGCTGCGCACCGGCGTGGTGCAGGACAAGCTCTTCCTGCCCGGCCTGCGCAAGCTCAAGCGGCTCATCGACGGCGGCTTCTTCGGCCAGATCCTCTCCGTCCGCGGCGAGTTCGGCTACTGGGTCTTCGAAGGCGACTGGCAGCCCGCCCAGCGTCCCTCGTGGAACTACCGCGCCGAGGACGGCGGCGGCATCGTCGTCGACATGTTCCCGCACTGGCAGTACGTCCTCGAAGAACTGTTCGGGGAGGTCAAGGCGGTCACCGCGGTCATCGCCACGCACATCCCGCGCCGGGTCGACGAGTCCGGCAACGCCTACCCGGCCACCGCCGACGACGCCGCGTACGGCATCTTCGAACTGGCCGGCGGGATCGTCGCCCAACTCAACTCCTCCTGGTGCGTCCGGGTGCACCGCGACGAACTGGTCGAGTTCCAGGTCGACGGCACCGAGGGCAGCGCCGTCGCCGGGCTGCGCGGCTGCAAGATCCAGCACCGTGCGGTCACCCCCAAGCCGGTCTGGAACCCGGACCTGCCGGTCACCGAGAACTTCCGGTCCCAGTGGACCGAGGTGCCGGACAACGAGGAGTTCGACAACGGCTTCAAGGTGCAGTGGGAGGCGTACCTGCGGCACGTGGTCGCCGGTGAGCCGTTCCGGTGGGACTTCCTCGCCGGGGCCCGGGGCGTGCAACTGGCCGAGCTGGGCCTGCTCTCCGCCCGCGAGGGCTGCCGCGTCGAGGTGCCGGAGCTGGACCGGTGAGCGCCCACGTGCGCCTGACCGGCGGCGAGACGTACCGGCTGGCCGGCGGGGCCGGATTCGCCCGGCCCGCCGGCCCACCCAGCTCCCGGATCGCGTACGCCGCCGCGCACGTGGTCGCCGACCCGACCGCCGAGAACGTCCCCGGCGCGCCGGCCGTGCTGGATTGGGACACCACCCTGGCCTTCCGGCACCACCTGTGGTCGCACGGCTTCGGCGTCGCCGAGGCGATGGACACCGCCCAGCGCGGCATGGGGCTCGACCACACCGCCACCCGCGAACTGATCCGACGCAGCGCCGCCGAGGCCCGCTCGGTCGGCGGGCGGATCGTCGCCGGGGTCAACACCGACCACCTGCCGCCGGGGGCGTACCCGGTGGCCGAGCTGACCGCCGCGTACCGCACCCAGCTGGAGGAGGTGCTGACCGCCGGGGCCCGCCCGGTGCTGATGTGCAGCCGGCACCTCGCGGCGGCGGCCACCGGCCCCGACGACTACCTCACCGTCTACGCCGAGCTGCTGGCCGCCAGCGACGAACCGGTGGTGCTGCACTGGCTCGGCGACATGTTCGACCCGGCGCTGCACGGCTACTGGGGCAGCGCCGACCTGGACCTGGCCGCCGACACGGTGGTGCAGCTCGTCAAGGACCACGCCGACAAGGTCGACGGCATCAAGATCTCGCTGCTCGACGCGGACCGGGAGATCGCCCTGCGCCGCCGGCTCCCCGCCGGGGTGCGCCTCTACACCGGCGACGACTTCCACTACCCGGAACTCATCCTCGGTGACGAGCAGGGCCACTCCGACGCGCTGCTGGGCATCTTCGCCGCCATCGCCCCGGCCGCCGGGGCGGCGCTGGCCGCCCTCGACGCCGGCGACGTCGACACGTACCAGCGGATCATGGCCCCGACGGTGCCGCTGGCCCGGCACCTGTTCGGGACCCCCACCTGGCACTACAAGACCGGGATCGTCTTCCTGGCCTGGCTGACCGGCCACCAGGACCACTTCACCATGGTCGCCGGTCAGCAGGCCGGCCGGTCCCCGGCGCACCTGGCCCGGCTGCTCGTCCTGGCCGACGCCGCCGGGCTGCTGCCCGACGCCGAGCTGGCCGCCGCCCGGGCCCGCGCCTTCTTCACCGTCGCCGGGGTGGCCCAGTGACCGCCCCGCAGGTCGTGCCGGCGGTGCCCGTGCCGGCCGGGCTGGAACGGTTCTCCTTCAACCAGGCCACCGCCCAGCACTGGCCGCTGGAAGAGGTCGTCGCCGGCTGCGCCGGCGCGGGGGTGCCCGGCATCGGACTGTGGCGGGAACCGGTCGGCGAGTACGGCGTACAGCGGGCCGCCCGCCTGGTCCGGGCCGCCGGACTCACCGTCACCTCGCTGTGCCGTGGCGGGTTCTTCACCACCGACGACTGGCGGACGGAGAACCTGCGGGCCATCGAGGAGGCCGCCACCCTCGACTGCCCGGTGCTGGTGCTGGTCGCCGGGGGCCTGCCGGCCGGCAGCCGGGACCTCGACGGGGCCCGGAACCGGGTGGCCGACGCGATCGCCGAGCTGGCCCCGCACGCCGCGGCGGCCGGGGTGACCCTGGCCATCGAGCCGCTGCACCCGATGTTCTGCTCGGACCGGTGCGTGATCGCCACCCTCGGCCAGGCCCTCGACATCGCCGAACGGTTCGACCCGGGCACGGTCGGGGTGGTGGTGGACGCCTACCACGTCTGGTGGGACGACACGGTGTACCACCAGATCGCCCGCGCCGGGGACCGGATCGCCGCCTTCCAGGTCTGCGACTGGATCACCCCGCTGCCCGAGGGGGTGCTGCTCGGCCGGGGCCTGCCGGGGGAGGGCTGCATCGACCTGCGCCGGCTCCGCACGGCGGTGGACGCCGCCGGCTACACCGGTCCGATCGAGGTGGAGGTGTTCCACGCCGGCACCTGGGCCCGCCCCGGCCCCGAGGTGCTGGCCGACTCGGTACACGGCTACCTGGAACACGTGCTCTGACCGAACGCCGTCCACCGCCGCCCGGCCCCGCCACCGGGCGGCGGTGGCGAGGGCCGGACTAGGCTTGCCTGCCGTGTCCGCGGAGAAGCCACCGACCGCCGCGTCCGACCCCGCCGAGCTGCGGGCCGACTGCGGACGCTGCTTCGCGCTCTGCTGCGTGGCACCGGCCTTCGCCGCGTCGGCGGACTTCGCCCTCGACAAGCCCGCCGGCACCCCCTGCCCGAACCTGGCGACCGACTTCCGCTGCGGCATCCACGACCGGCTGCGCGAGCGCGGCTTCCCCGGCTGCACCGTGTTCGACTGCTTCGGGGCCGGGCAGCAGGTCGCCCAGGTCACCTTCGCCGGGCGGGACTGGCGCAGCCACCCGGAGCTGGCCGAGCCGATGCTGGCGGTGTTCCCGGTCATGCGGTCGCTGCACGAACTGCTCTGGTACGTCACCGCCGCCCGCGCCCTGCGCCCCGGTGACCCGCTCGACGGCGAACTGGACCGGGCCCGGGACCGCCTCGTCGCGCTGACCGAGAGCACCCCCGGGCAGCTGCGCACGCTGGACGTGGACGCGCTGCGCCGGGAGGTCAACCCGACGCTGTCCCGCACCGGCGACCTGGTCCGCTCCCGGGGCGGTCGGGCCGGTGTGGACCGGCGGGGAGCCGACCTGGTCGGCGCCGACCTGCGCCGGGTGGACCTGCGGGCGGCGAACCTGCGCGGGGCGTACCTGATCGGGGCGGACCTGCGGGGCGCGGACCTGCACCTGGCCGACCTGACCGGGGCCGACCTGCGGGGCGCGGACCTGCGCGGGGCCGACCTGACCGGCAGCCTGTTCCTCACCCGGGCCCAGCTCGACGCCGCCCGGGGCGACCGCACCACCCGGGTACCGGCGACGCTCGGCCGCCCGGTTCACTGGACGCACCTGCCGCTCACCCCGGTCACCGGGCCGGGCGGGGGCCGCCGGCCGGCCGCCGGAACCCGCCGGCCGGGTCGCCGGCGGGGTTGACCGACGGGGAGGGACAACGCGTGGAGCAGGTCAAGGACACCGGGACAGGCGCGGCCCCGCCGTCGTACGTGTTCGCCGCCCGTAACGCGGTGGCGGTCGTCTTCGCGCTCAACGGGCTCGCCGTGGCGTCGTGGTTCTCCCGGGTGCCGGCGGTCCGGGCGGCGCTCGGCCTCAGCGCCGGCGAACTCGGCCTCGTCCTGCTCGCCATGTCCAGCGGCGCGCTGCTCGCCCTGACCACCGCCGGCCTGGTGACCCACCGGCTCGGCGCGGCCCGCACCGTGGTCGCGGCGCACCTGCTGATCGCGTTCGGGTTGTTCGGCGGTGGGCTCGCCGCCGAGGTGGTCGGCACGGTCCCGGGCGTCGCGGTCGGGCTGTTCGCCGCCGGGCTCGGGGCCGGCACCTCCGAGGTCGCCTTCAACGTCGAGGCGGCCACCGTGGAGCGGCGGCTCGGCCGGACCATCATGCCCCGCTTCCACGCCGCGTGGAGCATCGGCTCGGTGACCGGCGCGGGCCTGGGCGCGGGGGCGGCCAGCCTCGGCCTGTCGCTGGTCGCGCACCTCGGCGTGGTCGCGGCGCTGGTGGTGGCCGGTACGCTGCCCGCGGTCCGCCGGTTCCTGCCGGCCGCCGCGCACGCTTCCGGCGCCGGCCGGCGGACCGGTCGGCTCCGGGACGCCTGGCGCGAGCCGCGTACCCTCCTCGTCGGCCTGCTGGTGCTGGTGCTGGCCTTCACCGAGGGCTCGGCCAACGACTGGCTGGCGGTCGCCTTCGTCGACGGGCACGACTTCGGCGAGGCGGCCGGGGCGGCGGTGTTCGGCCTGTTCGTGGTCGGCATGACGGTGGGACGGCTCGCCGGCACCCCGCTGCTGGACCGGTGGGGTCGGGTGCCGGTGCTGCTCGCCACGATCGGCGTGGCGATCGTCGGTTCGCTCACCGCCGTGCTCGCCTCCGGTCCGCTGGCCGTGGCCGGGGCGGTGCTGTGGGGGCTCGGCGCGTCGCTGGGCTTCCCGGTCGGCATGAGCGCCGCCGCCGACGAGGAGGAGCACGCCGCCGCCCGGGTCAGCGTGGTCGCGGCGATCGGGTACACCTCGTTCCTGGCCGGCCCACCGCTGATCGGGCTGCTCGGCGACCACGTCGGCACGCTACGGGCGCTGCTGGTCGTACCGCTGTTGCTGCTGCCCACGCTGGCCCTGGTGCCGGCGACCCGCCCGCCGGCCGCCCGTCCGTCGGCCCGCCCGACGCCGGCCAAGACCGGCTGACCCGCCGGCTCACGGGGTGCCCGCCACGGCCCCGTCGTCCGCCGGGCGCACGACGTGTCCGGCGGGGTCCGGCCGGCCGGGCAGCAGGCTGCTGCCCGCCAGGATGACGAGCACGCAGGCCAGGATCCACCAGTACCCGTACCGGAACCCGCGCGCCGGGTCGGCGTCCCCGGCGAGGTCGACGACGAGCGCGACCACGGCGATGCCGACCGCCGCGCCCAGCTGGTTGAGCATGTAGAGCACCGAACTGCCCTGGGGCACCTGGTGGCGGGGGAGGGTGCGGTACAGCGAGCCCATGGTGGGCGCGCCCACCGCGCCGAGCCCCGCCCCGACGACGAACGCCCACAGCGCCGGCCACGCCCCGCCGGCGTCGACCCGGGTGAGCGCCGCCGCCCCGAGCGCCGCCCCGAGCGCCGCCACGAACGCGCCGGTCAGGGCCGGGCGGCGGGCACCGAGGCGGTCACTGAGCCGGCCGGCGACCGGCATGGCCAGGACGGAACCCGCCCCGCGGACCTCGTCGAGCAGCAGTTGGCGATCATCGGCCGGCTCGCCGACCCCGGGGACGATCTCCGTGCCGCCCTGCTCGCGGTCGGTGGTGACCTGGCCCGGGTCGACTGCGGCGAACGGGCCCGCGCGTTACGGCGGCTGCTGCACGCCGAGGCCACCCGGTTCCCCGAACTCCTCGACGCCGCGCCCGGTCGCGGCGCGGAACGCCTCACCGAGGCGCTGGCCGACCGCCTCGCCCGGCTCGCCCTGAGCGGCCGGCTGCGGATCACCGACCCGGCCCTGGCCGCCGAGCAGTTCCTCGCCCTCGTCACCGGGCCGCTGCAGAGCCGGTCGCGGTACGGCAACCGGGTGGTCCCGGTCCAGGAGCAGCGGGCCGTCACCGTTGCCGCCGTGGACATGTTCCTGCTGGCCGTCGGGTAGCGCCCCGGCCCGTCCGGACGATGCTCTTGACAGTGGCCGAGGTGAATACCATACGATCTCGATCTATCGAAGATCCTCGCTTGGGTCGGGCCTCGGGACGCCACCACGACCGGCCCCGTCGTCGGCGGGAGCGACCCGGCTATCCCTCGGAGCGGCAGTGGCAGACGGACGGTCGTACCGGGGCATCGACCGGCGGCACCTGCTCGGCGTGATCACCGCCGCGCTGGCGGCCGGCGTCGTCCCGGAAGCCTGGCTCGCGGAAGCCGCGTACGGCGCCACCCCCCGGTGGAACCGCCCCTTCGACAAGTGGGTGCCGATCACGTCCCCGTTCGGTCCCCGGACCGACCCGATCACCGGCGAGACCCGGCAGCACAACGGCACCGACTACAGCTCCTCCGGCATCCTCGGCTATCCGGTCCGGTCCATCGCGGCGGGCACCGTGACCGGCGTCAGCCACAGCGCCGACGGATTCGGCCACCACGCCACCGTCACCCACGCCGACGGCTGGCGCAGTCTCTACGCCCACCTACGCGAGACTCCCGTGGTGCGGGTCGGTACGCAGGTCGCGGGCGGACAACACCTCGGCAACGTCGGCTCGACCGGCCGGTCCACCGGCCCGCACCTGCACCTCGAGGTGACCCAGCCGAACGGCCAGCGGGTGAACCCCGAATCGGTCCTCGCGGGCGCACCGTACGCCGGGGCACCCGGATCCCCTCCCACGATTCTCACCAAGGACGGGCTGATGTACCTCATCTGGAGCACCGGCGGCACGGGTTACCTGGTCACCCCGAACCGGGTCATCGGGCTACGGTCGATGGCCCACTACAACCTCTTCAAGCGGATCATCAACTCCAACCAGGCCGCCGACCAGCCGGAGGTCTTCAACCAACTGGAGATCGACCAGATCAACGCGTACCTCAACGGGCACGTGCCGGCCTGACCGGCCCAGCCCGGCCCGTTTCCCGAGTCTGGCATGGCTAGTCTCGGCGGATGCAGCAGCCCCCTGACGTCCCCGTGTTGTTATCGAACAGGTTCGCCGATGCCACCCCGCCGGAGACCGGCGGGCCGAGCCGCGACCGCTGCGCCTGCGTCGGCTACTCGGCCGAGACCCGTCCGGAGACCGTCCACTTCCACCCCGAGCGGCAGGACACCACCGCACCGGGCTGGCTGCGGCTGCTCCACCTGATCGACGAGGCCGCGGCGGACGGTCGTGAGTCGTTCACACCCTTCGTGGAGATGACCTCGGAGCAGCGGCGGCAGGTCGTCACGCTGCCCCCGTCGATCGGGACGTTGACCGCAGTCAGGCACCTCGTGCTCTACGGCACCAACCTGGTACGGATCCCGCCCGAGATCGGGGCGATGTCCAGCCTGGAGGTGTTCGAGCCCTACACGTCGCACCGGCTGCACTGGTACCCCTACGAGTTGACCCGCTGCACCCGCCTGCGCGACAGCACCGTCAGCACCCGCGTGCTGTACGGGAACGTCAAGCATCGCCCTCCCTTTCCGGCGCTGCGGCCGGTGACCGCCGCCGCCGAGGCCACCTTCGGCACGCTCGATCCCGGTGTCTGGGGCACCGAGGCGGTCCGTACGTGCAGCGTCTGCGACCAGCCCATCGGCCAGCAGTTGCACCAGGTCTGGATCTCCCTGCGCGTCGGCACCGACGTGCTGCCCTTCCTCGTCAACGCGTGCTCGCCCGGATGCATCGACGCCCTGCCCCAGCCGGCCCGCGACCATGTGCAGACCGCACACACCGGTGGTCCCGGCGTCGTGCAGCCGCCCGACTACCGCACCCTGTGGCGACAGCGGCAGGACGCACCTGACAGCGGGTCGGGCACCACCTGACCCCCTGTCGGGCCGACGGCTCCCCGCCGTGCCGGTCGACCGACTCTGCCGGCGCGTCCGGAGCGCGGTCTCACCCCAGTCCGAGGGTGACGGCGAGCTGGGTGACCGTGGTCGGGGCGTACGGGTCACGGGCGATCCGGGCGAGCAGGTCCCGGGCCACCGGCCGATGACGGATCTCGGCGGGCGCGGTCTGCACGGCCTCGGTCAGTACGCGGGCGGCGTTGGCCACGTCGTCGACGTGCAGGTAGGCGCGGGCGGTGTCGACCAGGTGGGCGGCCCGGTGCTCGGCCGGCAGCCACCGCCAACCCGCCTGCCTGGTGGTCCTCTCGTGCCAGTCGATGGCGTCGTGCGCGTTGCCGAGTTCGATCGCGGCGGCGGCACGGGCCAGGGCGACCGCGGTCGGTCCGAAGGCGGTGTGGTGGTGGTCGACCCCGTCCCGGAGGTGTCCGGCCATGCCGGTCGCCTCGTCGATCAATTCGGCGGTGGCGCGGTCGTCCCCGGCCTGCGCCGCCGCCAGCGCGGCCTGGACCAGCAGGGTCCCGCAGAGGGATACGTCGGCCGGGGTGCCGTACTCGATCACGGTCGGAGCGATCCGGTAGGCGGCGGCGAGCGTCACCGACTTCGCCGTCCCCGCCCGCCCCGCCGCCCGCAGCGCCTGGCCGAGCTGCACGGCCGCGGCGGCGACCAGGGTCCGGTCGCCGGTGGCGGCGATCATCGCCCGGTCCGCCGCCAGCCAGGCCAGGTCGGCGACCTCCAGCTTGACCAGCAGGGCGGCTGTGATCCGGTACGCGTCGACCAGCAGCGCCCGGCCGGTGTCCGGCGCGGTGGCGTGCGTGCGCGGGGCGTCGACCAGCAGATCCGGCAGCAACTCGACCACCTGCCGGTAGCGGGCGTGCTGGAAGGTGGTCCAGGCGTGGGTGACCTCGCGGGCCATCCGGTCGACGGGCAGCACCGGGCGGCGGCCGGTTGGGCGGCCGAGCGGAATCTCGTACCGGGACAGCGCTGTCCGAACCCGCTCCACCGCCTCGGCGCGCGCATCCACCTCGACCGGCCGGGCGACCCGGCCCAGCAGTACCGCCGGGTCGATCCGCAGCACGGCGGCGATGTCCTGGAGTGTGGACAGTCTGTCCAGCGTCCGGACGCCGCGTTCGACCTTGTCCACCCAGCTCTTCGACTTGCCGAGCCGGTCGGCGAACAGCTGCTGCGACAGCTTCCGCCGGATGCGCCAGTACGCCACCCGCCGGCCGATCGGCAACCGCTCAGTGTTGTCCACGCCGCCACCGCCGATCGGGTAGTGCCCGGGTGGTCTCCTCTACCGGTATCCGGTCGGCCTCGGCGAGCGCGAGAATCCGCCGTCTCGCGGCCTCCCGTTCCGCCGCCTGGATCCGCTCACCCCGGCTCTGCGCCGGATCGCCCTGCGTACCGTCGTCCACTCGCGTCCTCCCGGAATGGGGGCGCGGCGGTGGTGCTCGGGGGAAGACCGACCACCGCCGCGCCCGGCTGACGGACGCGACCGACAGCGGTACCGAAGGACCGGTGTCCGTTGCGCCCTGAACACAGCGTGTGACGAAGTGGCGGCGTGATCCAGGTGAACCTTGTCCTCTCCTGTCCGCCTAGCTGGATGTCCTGACGGCGGACAGGTCGGCCGACAGGTCCAGGAAGTCACTCACCGCAGCCGCGTTCGGGGCAGTCTCGGTCAGGATCCGGCGTAGCTCAGCCACTCGACGGACCGCCCGGTGCGACTGCGCCCGACGGGCCAGGTCCAGTGCCCGCTGTGCCGCGTCGGTCGCCTGTTCGATCTCCCCGGCCTGCACCAGGCTCTCGGCGAGCCAGGTGAGGTAGAGCGACGTCTCGCGGGGAACGTCCTGCCCGTACCGGGCAGTCACCCGCTCCAGGATCGGTACCGATCGCAGCGGTCGCCGCAGCTCCGTCCACACCCGGCCGGTCATGATCTCCACCTCGTCCGGCGTGAGCCAGTACGCCCACGGCGGAGCAGCGTCCGGGTCCCGGTCCGCGTACACCTCCTCCACGGCACCCAACGCCCGCTCCGCCAGGTCTGGGTCGCCAGCACGGGCATGAGCCCACGCCACCCGTTCCAGTAACAGCGCCTGGCCGGTGGCCTCGGCCGACTGCCGGCCACCGGCGTGCGCGGATCGGGCCAGGGTGACCGCCTCGCGCCGGTCTCCGATGTTCGCCTCGAGATAGCTGAGGGTGCTGAGACAGTTGGCCGCACTGGCCGGGTCGCCGCCGGCGTGTGCGGCCCGCAGGCCGGCCAGGTAGTACCGGCGGGCCTCGGTGACCAGACCGGCGTCCTCGGCCACGAAGCCGGCGAGCTGACACAGGTCTGCTATCACCGAGAGCAGTCGCCGGCTGACGAGTTCGGAGTGGCTGCCCTCGCGGAGCAGGTCAGCGGTTACCGCCAACTCCGCGGTGACCATCGCATGGGTCTCCGCGCCGCCGACGTGGTCGTCCAGGCGTCGAAGTTGGTGGACCCGTCGCTCGACGTGAACGACAGTGCCGAGTCCCACCCGCCGGCCGGCGCTCAACTCGTACCGTTGTGGGGGGTCTGCTATGAGCCACTGATGCGCCAGGGCGCTGGCGTTCTCCGGGGTCGGGCCGGTGCTGACGAGTTGTTCGGCGAGTTGTTCGGCGTCGCACTGCCGCCAGCCCAGCATCCGGTCGATCGTCCACCGTCCGCCATCCACCGTCATCGCGAGAGTGGCGAGTTCGTTGCCGGTGTGCAGAGCGTCATCCAGGCGTCGGGCCACCTCCATGGTCGGCGGCTTGCGACCGTGCGCGAGATCGTGGAGATAGCTTTTGCCGTAGTAGGTGCGGGCGGCGAGCGCGCGGTAGGTGATTCCCTGTTCCTTGAGTACTTCCCGTAGGCGTGCCGAGAAGCGCGAAGATGCAGACATGACAGGCTCCCAGTGATCGGCTGGGCGACGAGCTGGCAATCGTCGGTACGAGGGGCCGGCGCTTCGGACCGTACCCCGAAGGCCCGAGGCGAGCACACTGTGGGTGCGCGTTTCGTCACCCAGTGGTTCGTGGGGCTGTGGGTGATCCGGCGGTCACCGGGTCATTGGACAAATGCGAAAACTGCTGGCGGCGCGGGCCAACCGGCCGCCGGTGCCGTTCGCGGGTGTTCCGGCAGGATCTATAGTCATCGAAACTCATCGTTTCGAGGTCTCGGAGGACGCCGTGCGCCCCTCGATCCGCCGTACCCTGACCCGGGCCTTCGCCATCGGGGCCACCCTCGCCGCGGTCTCCACCGTGGCCCTCGTCGCCGCACCCGCCCAGGCGTACGAGATCACCTGGTACGGCCCGTACGGGTACTACGAGTGCGAGGCCGCGTACGACGCCCTGATGAACAGCGGCGCGCCGGTGCCCCGGACGGTGACCTGCCAGTACCACGACGTGAACGGTCCGGGCTGGTACTACGGCACCCTGGGCTGATCCTGCCGACCGGCCCCTCCTGGCGGGAACCTGACGGTGTGCCCGCGAAGCCGGCACGGGTAGTTACCCTGACGTCAGTCCATGGAGGACGGCCGGCGGGTACGGGCGGACCCTGGGCGCGGGCCGCGCCGGCGCGGGGAGGTTCGCGTCGTGTCGGAGAGCGGGCGGGAAGCGCTGCTGCGGTTCGTGGACGAACTCCGGCGGCTCCGGCAGGTCGCCGGTGGGCCGTCGCTGAACGCGCTGGTCGCGGTGGCCGCCCACCGGGGCCGTCCACTGGCCCGCTCCACCCTCAGCGACAAGCTCAACGCCAAGTCGTTGCCGGAGTGGGACTTCGTCGTCGGGTACGTCGACGCCTGCGCCGCGTACGCCGCGCAACTCGGGATCGACCTGCCGGCGGACCTGACCGACCTGGCCCGGTGGGACGCCGCGCACTGGCGACTGTTGCGGGCGGCCGACGCGACCCGGGCCGAGCACCGGCTGGCCGCCCAGGCCCGCACCGAACTGGGCCGCCAGGCCCGCACCGGCGGGACACCGGTGCCGGACACCCCGGCGGGACAGACCCGACCGTGGGTGGTGCCCCGGCAGTTGCCGGCGGCGGTCCGGCACTTCGTCGGACGGTCCGCCCCCCTCGCCGCGCTGAGCAGCCTGGCCGACGGCCCGGCCGACACGGTGGTCATCTCCGCGATCGGCGGTACGGCGGGGGTCGGCAAGACCGCCCTCGCCGTGCACTGGGCGCACCAGGTGGCCGACCGGTTCCCCGACGGCCAGCTCTACGTCAACCTGCGTGGCTTCGACCCGGACGGCAACCTGCTCGACCCGGCCGAGGCGCTCGGCGGTTTCCTGGAGGCGCTGGCCGTACCGGCGCACCGGATCCCCGCCGGGCTGCCCGCGCAGGCGGCGCTGTTCCGCAGCCTGCTGGCCGGGCGGCGGATGCTGGTCGTGCTGGACAACGCGCGCCACGCAGACCAGGTCCGGCCGCTGCTGCCCGGCACCCCGGGCAGTCTGGTGCTGGTGACCAGCCGGCACCAACTGCCGGGGCTGGTCGCCACCGAGGGCGCGCATCCGCTGGTACTGGACCTGCTGTCGCCGGCCGAGGCGCGCGACCTGCTGGCCCGGCGGGTCGGCGGCCGGCGGGTGGCCGACGAACCGGAGGCGGTGGACCGGATCGTCGACGCGTCGGCCCGGCTGCCGCTGGCCCTGGCCATCGTGTCGGCGCGCGCCGCCACCCACCCGGGTTTCCCGCTCGCCCGGCTCGCCGAGGAACTGACCGACTCCCGCCTGGACGCCCTCTGCGGCGGGGACACCGGCACCGACGTCCGGGCGGTGCTGTCCTGGTCGTACCGGAGTCTGGACCCGTCGGCGGCGGCGCTGTTCCGGCGGCTGGGCCTGCACCCCGGACCGGACCTGTCGGTCGCCGCCGCCGCGAGCCTCGCGGCGCAGCCGGTCGACCGGGTACGGCCGGTGCTGGCCGCGCTGACCAGGGCGAACCTGCTCACCGAGCACACCCCCGGCCGGTACCTGCTGCACGACCTGCTCGCCGCGTACGCCGCCGAACAGGCCCGGACCGTCGACCCGGAACCGGACCGGCGGGCCGCCGTGGGCCGGCTGCTCGACCACTACCTGCACACCGCCCACCGCGCCGACCTGCTGCTGCACCAGCACCGGGACCCGGTCGACCTGTCGGCGGCCCGGACCGGCACGACGGTGCCGGAGCTGGTCGACCGGGACGGGGCGTGGGCCTGGCTCAGCGCCGAGCATCGCACCCTGCTGGCCGCCGTCATGCTGGCGGAGGCCGACGGTTTCGACGCGCACGCCTGGCAGATCGCCTGGTGCGTGAACACCTACCTGGACCGGGTGGGCGCCTGGCGGGACCAGTCGACCGCACAGCAGGTGGCGCTGCGGGCCGCCGCGCGGGCCGGGGACCGTAACGGGCAGGCGCGGGCGCACCGCAACCGCGCGGTGGCGTGCCTGCGGTTGGGCGGCCATGACGAGGCCCGCGCGCACCTGGACCGGGCCGTCGAGCTGTACGACGCCCTCGGTGACCTGGTCGGTGGGGCACGGGCCCAGCTCAACCTGGGCAACGTGGCGGAACGGCTGGGCGAGCACCGGCGGGCCCTCGCGCACGCGCAGCGGGCCTACGACCTGTTCGAGGCGGCCGGCCACGACCACGGGCAGGCCAACGCGCTGAACAACATCGGCTGGTGCCACGGCCAGCTCGGTGACCACCAGCGGGCGCTGGACTACTGCCGGCGGGCGCTGACCCAGCAGCAGCGGGTGGGTAACCGGTACTGGGAGGCGCACACCTGGGACAGCGTCGGCACCGCCCACCACCATCTCGGCGAGTACCCGCAGGCCGTCGAGTGCTACACCAGCGCGCTGGCGATCTACCGGGAGGTGGGCGAACGGTACTTCGAGGCCACCACCCTGACCCACCTGGGCGACACCTGGTGTGCCGCCGGTGACCCCGAGCAGGCGCGTACCGCCTGGCGACAGGCGGTCGACGTCCTCGACCGGCTCGGCCACCCGGACGCCGCGCAGGTCCGGGCCCGGCTCGACGGCCGCTGAGCACCCCCGATGGCTGTCGCCCACCGCGCCCGGCCGACGGCCGCCGGCCGTCGAGCCGGGTCCTCGGTCAGCCGGCGTACAGCTCCACCTGGGCGAGCTGGCCGGCGGGCCATCCGGTGTTGCCGGTGACGTGGACCCGCACGTACCGGGTGGCGGTGCCGGGCAGGGTGATCGTCACCTGGTTGCCGGTGGCGGGGTCGAAGACCCGGCCGGCCGACCCGGCCAGTGTGCCGAAGGTGGTGCCGTCGGTGCTGCCCTGCACGGACAGGGTCTGGGTGCGTCGTTCCCAGCCGGCCGGCAGGGCCAGCACCAGTCGGGTCACCGGCTGGTTGCCGCCCAGGTCGACCTGCCACCACTGGGGGAACGCGCCGTTGGCCGACTCCCAGTAGCTGCCCCGGTCGCCGTCGACCGCGTTCCCGGGCGGGTACGGGCCGTTCTGGCTGCTGCTGGCGGTGGCCGGCCGGCCGGCGGCGAGGTTGCCCCCGGGCGGTGGTGGCGTGCCGACCACCGGCGGGGTGGGCCGGACCGGGGTCAGCGCGAGCTGACCCTTGAGCATCCGGCCGCCGTCGGCGGTGATCCGTAGGTAGTAGTCGGCGGAGCAGAAGGTGCCGTCCTCGTCGAGGGCCCGGATGCCGACGCCGGCCGGCGTGGTCGCCTGCGTCTCGCTGGTCTTGGCGATCTGGTTGCCCTCGTTGTACTCGTCGAACATGGACACGTACAGGCCCTGGGCGGGCAGCCGGATCATGTTGTAGAGGTGCCGCCAGTAGAAGTCGCCGTGCCGGCGGTGCCCGGCCGACAGGTCGCCGGGCATCACACAGGGCTGGTAGTCGATGCCGTGCGCGGCGCAGTCGGCCAGGTCGGGGACGTTGACGTTGGTGTGGAACCAGTCCAGCCCGTCCAGGGTGCCGGTCCGGCCGACCATCCACGGCGAGAGCATGTCGAACGCGTGGTACACCTCGGAGAAGCCGGGCCGGGAGTCGTTGATGCCCTGCCGCCAGTACGTCGGCACGCCGCCGATGACGTAGCAGCCCTGCGCCTTGAACCAGCGCACCACGTCCAGGCAGGGGGCCGGGGCGAACGGTCGGCCGTCGTCGTTGAACCCGAACCCCCAGATGCAGACGACCGGTCTGCCGTTCTGCCGCGCGTACGCCGGGGAGGCGGTGTGCGCGGACATCTTCGTCGTCCAGTCCTCCTTGAGCTGGGACTGCATCGCGGTCCAACTCGTCACGTCGTACATGACGTAGAACTTGCGGCCGTACCGTTCGGCGGCGCTGCGGACCTTGACCGCCATCGCGTCCCGGGTCGGTCCCTCGTCGCCGAACGGGTTGAACCGCTGCAACGCGGCGGTGTCGCAGCCGTGCTCGCGCATCCACCGGAAGTGGGTGTCCACGGTCTGCTGGTCGTAGGAGGAGAACAGCCGGGCCGGCTGGCCGTTGCCGAGCGCCGGGTACGCGGTGGAGTAGCCGTGCGTGTAGTCCCGCATGTCCGGCCAGGAGACGATGGTGGTGTTGGCCGGCGAGGGCGGCTGGAAGCGGTCCCGGCTCCAGTGCCACCAGCCGCCGATCGGCGCGCCGTCACCGGGGCAACTGAACCAGCCCTGGTAGCCGACGGTGATCTTGCCGACCACGTCGCCGGGCGGGCTGGCCGCGGCGGCGGACGCGATGCCGCCCGGCATCAGGTCGCGGGGCGGGACGGCGGCCAGTGCGGTTCCGGCCGCCACGGATCCGATGAGCGTACGGCGGGTGAGTCCCATGACGATCCCTCCTCATGAGGGCTGAGCGGAACGGACGGTTGTCGTGCGGGCAGGCCCGGCGTGGGATGTCACCGTCGGCGAGCGGCGACATCCCACGCCGAGGATCACGGGGCTCAGCCGCCGGTGATGGCGAAGCTCGAGCCGGGTTGCGTGACGATGTGGCCGTCGGCCGAGTTGGTGATGGTGACGTTGGTCAGCCGGGCGTTGCCGCGCGCGCCGGCCATCGCCAGGATGCCGGCCCCGTGGTTCGACTTGTCGATCTTCACGTTGGTGACGGCGACGTTCGGCATGTTGCCGCCGCCGGTCTTGAACTGGATGCCGTCGTAGGTCGAGTCGTGGATCTCGGTGTCCCGGATGGTGACGCCGGTGATGTCGGAACCGGCCGGGAACAGCGTGATCGCCCCGAACTCCTGGTCCTCGTTCCAGAAGACGCCACCGCACCGGTAGAGCGCGTTGTTGGCGATCAGCGTGGTACCCGAGAACGGCAGCGGACTGTGGTCCGTCGCCAGCATGATGCCCGGGTAGTTCATCGTGTCGGAGATCAGGTTGTTCTCGATGGTGTTGCCGTAACCGCCGTAGACCGCGATGCCGTTCGCCCGCCAGGGCAGCTGGATGGTGTTGTTGACGAAGTGGTTGTCGTGCGCGACGTCCACCGTCGTGTCCTTGACGCGGGGGTTGGCCCAGACCGCCAGGGCGTCGTCACCGGTGGTGCGGAACGACGAGTTGAACACCCGGGAGTTGCGGGTGCCGTTGGAGAAGTTGATGCCGTCGGCGTAGGTGTCGCGGATCCGCATGCCGCTGAACTCGAGGCCGTCCCCGGGGTTCCAGTACGCCGGGGTGTCCGAGTAGTCCCGGCCGACCCAGGCACCGACGTTGACGTGTTCGATCCAGACGTTGCTGATCTTCGTGTTCCGGCCGAGCCGTCCGTTGATCCCGTGGCCGCGATGGGCCCGGTTGGTCGTCATGCCGAAGATGGCCAGGTCGGAGATCTGGGTGTTGTCGTCGATGTCGAAGCCGACGTTGCCCTCATGCGGATGGTTGATGTTGCCCACCACGTTCTGCGGCTCGGTCAGCGTGTAGAGCTGCGAGTGCCACATGCCGGCGCCCCGGACGGTGACGTTGCGGATGCCCTGCTGGTTGTACTGCCCCCGGTTCGGGTCCGGGGAGAGGATCTTCTGCTCCTGCCGCCACTGACCGGCCGGGATCCAGACGCAGCCGATGACGCCGTTCTGGTCGTCCGTGACGGCCCGCTGGATGGCGGCGGTGTCGTCGAGCCCGTCGTTCGGCACCGCCCCGTACGAGGTGATCGAGGTGCACTCGGCCGGCTTGCTGGCCGCAGGTGCCACCTGCTCCAGGTCGATGACGTCGATGACGTAGAACGCGGCCGTGTCGGTGGCGTCCCGTTGGAGCCGGAACCGGGTGCCGGCCGGGTAGGACTGCGCCAGCAGCGCGTGCGACTCGTCGAACAACCGCCGCGCGTCGGCCTGCGGGGTGTTCGTCAGCGACTCGGTGTCGTCGGTGGTGCCGTAGAGCCAACTGTGCTTCGACGACAGGGTCAGCTTCCGGACGAACGTGTCGTTGACGTAGAGGCTGATGCTGGCGTTGGTGCCGCCGCCGTTCGGGGCGTCCGGGATGGAGTTGCGCACCACGATGGAGTTGGCCGGGATGGTCGAGGTGAACTCGACGAACTGCCCGGTGCCGGTCAGCCGCACCGACCTGCGGCCGGAGGACTCGGTGCCGAAGTTGGTGTGCCCGAACGTGCGCAGCGGGTCGGCCTCCAGCAGGGTGCCCTGGTAGCGGCCGGCCTCGGCCTCGTACGAGACCCACGGTGCCGCCGCGCCCCGCCCGACCACGATCGAACGGGAGAACACGTTGTTGGCCTCGTTGGTCTCCGCGACGACGTTGGTGGCGTCGGCGGTGGCGGTGACGGTGGCCCCGCCGGCGGTGGCGGTCCAGGTGCCGCTGACCGGCACGCTGACCGTTGCCCCGGCGGCCACCCCCGGGGTGGTGCCGTTCAGGGTGGTGCCGCCGACGACGAGCCGGGTGACCGAGGTGGCGCTGGTGCCGGTGATGCCCCGGTTGCGGACCGCCACGGTGAAGGAGACCGCCGCGCCGACCGCCGGGTTCGGCGGGTTGGGGGTGACGTCCACGACCTGGAGGTCGGGGCCGGGGGCCGGGGTGACCACCAGGTCGGTGGCGGCGGTGAAGGTGTTGTTGTCGTTGTTCTGCTCGGCGACCGTGTTGGCCGGGTCGACCACCGCCGAGACGCGGTAGCTGCCCGCCGTCCGGGTGCCGACGGTCGCCGTGACGGTGGTGGTGGCACCGGCGGCGAGGGCCCCGACCGGGGCGCTGCCCACCACCGTGCCGCCCAGCCGGAAGTCCACCGTGGTAGCGCCCGCGGCGGCGGTGCCCGCGTTGCGGACCGTGGCCGACAGCGTGACCGGGGTGGCCTCGCTCGGCGTGGCCGGGGTCCAGCCCGCCGTGGTGACCACCAGGTCGGGGTTGGGCGCCCAGGCGCCCCGTACCTGGAGGTCGGCCACCTGCCCGCCCGGCGCGCCGGTGTTGCCGAGGAACCTCAGTTGCAGGTCGGCCACCCGACCGGTGACCGGGATCGTCACGGTGTTCTGGTTGCCCGACGGGCTGAAGGAGTAGTCGGCGGCAGCCTTCAGCGAGGTGAAGCCGCCGGCCGGGTCGGCGCGGCCGAGGACCTGGACGTTCTGGGTCCGGGGTCCCCAGACCGGGTCCGGGTTGAGCCTGATCACGATCGCGGTGAGGTCGGCGGTGGCGCCCAGCTTCACGGTGAGGGTGGCCGGGAACCCGGCGGACTCCCAGTACGAGGTGAGGCTGCCGTCGGTGGCATTGGCCGCGACGAAGGAGAACGTCGACGAGGACGCCTCGATCGGCTTGCCGGTGGCCAGGTTCGTGCCGCCCGGGTCACCGGGATCGACCGGGCCGCCGGCCACGCCGTAGACCTCGAACTCGGCGACCTGGGCGGCGGGCCAGCCGGTGTTGCCTGTGACGTGCACCCGTACGTACCGCACCCGGGTCGCGGCGACGTCGATGGTGACGGTGTTGGCCGAGGCCGGGTCGAACACCCGCCCGGCCGACGCGGAGAGCGTGCCGAAGCTGCCGCCGTCGGCGCTGCCCTGCACGGCGAGGGTCTGCGTCCGGGTGCCCCAGTCGGTCGACGGTGGCAGCTTCAGCTTCACCTGGTCGATCTCGACGCTGCCGCCGAGGTCGACCTGGACCCACTGCGGGAACGCGTGCGACGGGCTCTCCCAGTAGGTGGCCGGGTTGCCGTCGGTGACGTGGGAGGCGACGTAGGGGCCGTTGGCCCCGCTCGCCGTGGCCGGTCGGCCGGCGGCCAGGTTGGGGCCGCCGGCCGCGAGCGCCGGGGTGGGCGCGAGCGCCGCGCCGCCGACCAGCGCGACCGCGAGGAAGCCGCCGACCAGCAGCCTGCGGATTCGGGTACGTGTCATGACGTCCTTCCTGGAGCACCACAGAGATCCGGGCGTGCGGCGACAGGCCGGTCCGGGCACCGGGCGGCGCGCCGTACGCTGCGCCGCGCGGACGCCGGGAGGGGGAGAGGCGGGAGGCGGTGCCCAGGCCGCGACCGGACGACCACGCTTATTTCATCTGTCGATGCAGAGCTTGCACCTCTACGTCGACTTCTTTCAGTGCGATGGGTCTCAATGTTTCAGACGGGATACGGATCCGTCAATGGTTGGGGTCGGCCGGCCCTGGAAGCACGGCGTCCCCGGCGCCGGAGTGGACGACCACCCTCGGCACCGGGGACGACCGGTGGGTCACCAGGCCGACGGCGGCGGTGGCGGCACGACCGGCGGGCGGTCGTCGCAGGTGATGGTGTTGGGCAACTGCCACGGGGCGAGCCAGCCGCCGTCGTTGCCGCCGAGGTCGGTCAGGCCGAACTCGGACCCGGCCGGGGTGAAGTGGAAGGAACCGCAGTTGTTGACGCCGACCGCGCCCACGTGTCGGGCGTCGACGTTGGCGAACGCGGCCGAACCGGCGGTACGGGCGCTCACCACCGAGGTCCCGGTCCCGTCCACCCGGAGGTCCGAGAAGCGCACGTTCGTGATCGAGTACCGGTCCTTCACCGCCCACTCGCTGACCAGCATGACGGCGTTGTAGGTGCTGTCCAGGTAGTGGTCACCGACCACCCGGATGTCGGCGTCGATGCTGCGGTCCAGGGCGTAGAACCAGATCGCGCCCAGACCGATCTTCCAGTTCAGCTCGTAGGTGCCGGCGCGGACGGTGGTGTTGTCCCGGATCGACAGGTGCCCGGTGAACGGCTCCGCGCCGAACCGGGCGCCGACCTGGATCGCGCTGCCCTCCCGGACCGGGTCGGCCACCAGGTTGCCGGAGACCGTGTTGTCCGTGCCGCCGTAGAGGGCGATGCCGTTGGCGAGGACCGGCGACTGCACGGTGTTGCGGTCGATGGTGTTGCCGGCGTTGCCGACCTTCTCCGACCACATGGCGAGGGCGTCGTCGCCGGTGTTGCGGACGAAGTTGTTCCGGACGACGGAGTTGGTCACGCCGGTGTGGAGGTTCAGCCCGTCGGCGATCTGGTCCACGATGATGGTGTTGGTGACCCGTACGTCGGTCATCGGCCCGTCGAACCAGAGCCCCACCTTGGTGTGGCGCAGGTGGAGCCCGTCGATGCTGGAGTGGCTCAGCGCCCCGCCGACCCCGTTGACCTGGTCGGTGTCGATCCGCTCCCGGACGTCGCCCTCGACCGCGAAGCCGGACAGGTGGACGTTGCGGCTGCCGCCCTCCGCCGCCGGCCGGCCGTAGAAGCCGACCCCGGTGTGCACCGAGCCGTCGGGGGCCGGGGTGTCCAGCGCGACCTCGCGGCCCTTGACCACGGTGTACCAGTTGCCGGCGCCCAGGATGGTGACGTCGTCCACGACGATGTGCCGGTTCACCTGGTACGTGCCGGGCGGCAGGTAGACCGGGAGCTTGGTCCGGTGGGCGACGGCGACCGCCCGGTCGATGGCGGCGGCGGAGTCCCGGCGACCGGTCGGGTCCGCCCCGAAGGCCAGCACGTTCGCCGCGACCGGCACGATGCGGGGCGGCCCGACCAGCTCCGAGTCGAGCAGGTCGATGACCGTCCAGGCGGCGACGCTGCGCCTTGGGACGGTCAGCCGCAGCACGCTGCCCGCCGGGTACGTCCGGTCGAGGCGCAGCCGCTGCTCGTCGTAGAAGTGGTGCGGCCGGAACGGCTTGGCGACCACCGGCGCGGGGGTGGTCTCCGCCGGCACGCAGGAGCACTCGGTGATCCACCAGTCCGGGTGCAGCAGGTCGGCGGTGGGGTCGTTGGTGAACGGGTACTGGTTGTACAGCCAGGCGTACTGCGAGGTGAGCGTCATGGTCCGGACCGGCCGGCGGTCGACCGAGACGTCCAGCGGCGCGGTGATGCCACCGCCGGTGGGCGCGTCCGGGATGCTGTACCGGACGGTGACCGCGTTGGTTGCGGCTGGCAGGGTGAACTCGACGTACTGGCCGGGGGCGAGGCTGACCGCCCGGCGGCCGGACGCCTCCGAGGTCAGGGTGTACGGCGTCCGGTCCGGACCGATCGGTGTGCCGTCGGTCCGGGCGTGCTCCGCCTCCTGCTCGAGGAACCTGACGTCGGCACCCCGGCCGGCGACGAGCGCCGGGTCCAGGGCGGCCCGGGTGACCACCGGGACGGGGTTCGCGGGGGAGCCGCCGTGGGCGCGGGCGGTACCGACGCCGCCGCCGGTCACCGTGGTCGCCACGACGACGGCCAGGGTGGCCGCGACGGTTCGCCAGCGGGCCCGTCGATCCGGCCGGGTGGTGGTGGGTCGAGACATCGCGTGTCTCCGTTTCTGCTGCGGGACCCGACGACCGGCATCGACGCCGCGAACGCCCCCGACGTGTCGCGGTGGGATGCCAGAAGCGAGGCGAATGGTTCCGGCGATGTTATTTCCATGACCTGCCTCTCTTCAAGCACGTCTCTGTCCGGTACTTGCAGGACGGCTCGCCCGGCCTTTACCTCGGGAGAGCTGCCCCGCCCCCGCAGCCGGACCGGCGCGTCGGGCGGACCCCGAGGGCGCGGCGGATGCCTGCCGCCGCTCGAAACGTGACGTGACACGTCAACAGGCAGCTCATTTCTTGCAGAACCAGTGCAGTACCATCACGGCGTGACGAAGCGACTGACCGAGGTGGCGAAGAAGGCCGGCGTCAGCGAGGCCACCGTGAGCCGGGTGCTCAACGGTCGCGGCGGCGTCGCGGAGGCCACCCGGACAGCCGTGCTGACCGCGCTGGACGTGCTCGGTTACGAGCGGCCGACCAAGTTGCGCGGGGAACGGGCCCGGCTGGTGGGGCTGGTGCTGCCGGAGTTGCAGAACCCGATCTTCCCGGCGCTGGCCGAGGTGGTGACCGGGTCA
Organism: Micromonospora cathayae; assembly: GCF_028993575.1. Classification (NCBI taxonomy): domain Bacteria; kingdom Bacillati; phylum Actinomycetota; class Actinomycetes; order Micromonosporales; family Micromonosporaceae; genus Micromonospora; species Micromonospora cathayae. The sequence goes on from NZ_CP118615.1 coordinate 4,467,459, forward strand.
CTGGCCCAGCGTGGCTTCACCCCGGCGCTGGTCGCCCGCACCATCGGTGGCGTCTCCGAGGCCGACTACGTCGAGATGCTGCTGGACCACCAGGTGTCGGGTCTCATCTTCGCCGGCGGGTCGTACGCGTTCGTCGACGCCCCGCACGACCACTACCGGCGGTTGACCGACCGGGGCCTGCCGGTGGTGCTGGTGAACGCGGGTGTGGACGGGCTGGGCTTCGCCCGGGTGTCGACGGACGACGCGGTCGCGGTGGAGCAGGCGTACGGGCACCTGCGGTCGCTCGGGCACGAACGGATCGGCCTGGTCCTGGGGCCGGAGGGACACGTGCCGTCGCGCCGCAAACTGGACGCGATCGTGGCGGCGGCGAGCTGGGCCGACGCCGCGAAGTGGGTGGAGCGCTCCAGCTTCTCCATGGAGGGGGCCCGGGTCGCCGCGGCCCGGTTGATCGAGCGGGGCGTGACCGGCATCGTCTGCGCCAGCGACGTGCTGGCGCTCGGCGCGATCCGGGCCGCCCGGCGACTCGGCCGTACGGTGCCGACCGACGTGTCGGTGGTCGGCTTCGACGACTCCGCGTTCATGACCTGCACCGACCCGCCGTTGACCACGGTGCGGCAGCCGATCGAGACGATGGGGCAGGCCGCGGTCGACCTGTTGGTCACCCAGATCGAGGGGGCCGGCGTGCTCCACGACGAGCTGCTCTTCGAGCCCGAGCTGGTGGTACGCGGCTCCACCGCCCCGGCCCCGGGCCGCTGACCCGCCGTCCCTCCGCTCCGGGCCGTCCTCCGCTCCGGGCCGCCCCCGCTCCGGGCCGCTGACCGTCGCCCAGCCCCGGGTCGCTGACCCGCCGCCGACGTCCCGCCCGCTGACCCGGACCCTGTCCCGGGTCCGCTGACCCGCGTCCGTGCGGGCCTCTCTCCCGACGCCCCGGCCCCGGTCGGGCCGTCGGGCTGCCCAGCAGGGCGGCGAGCCGCCACATCCCGGCCCTGCGACACGACCGAGCTGCCGTCTGTTGGCGTCCAGTCGTGTCTTTTCATCATGACGTCGAAACCTTGCCGTCATCAGTCCGTCTCGTTACAGTGTCCCCACTCACACCTGACACCACCCAGCTCCACGGCCCGGTCACCTGCGCACGGGGATCGGCGGCTGCGCACCACCACCACCTGACGGTCCCGTGGATCGGCAACGGCCCTGGAGACTCACGTTCGGCGAAGGGATGGACGGATGTCCGTACCGCAGTACCGGAGGGCCGCGGCGTTGGCGCTCGCGGCCGGCCTGGGGCTCGGCCTCACGGCCTGCTCCACCAAGAGCGACGACGGCGGCACCACCGCAGCCGGCAAGGTCACCATCACCGTCGACTGCCAGCCGGTCGGCTCGCAGCAGGAACTACTGAAGAACTGGAACGACGACGTCGCCGAGTTCCAGCGACAGAACCCGGACATCGTCGTCAAGAGCGTCAGCGTCGGCGAGCAGTGCAACAACCCGCCGGACTTCACCGCCCGCCTCGCCGGCGGCACGGTGACCGACGTGTTCTACGGGTACATGACCGACCTCCAGCAGGTGCTCGACTCCGGTCAGGCGATGGACCTCACCGGGTTCGTCACCAAGGACACCGTCCCGACCTGGGACAGCGTCGACCCGGCGCTGAAGGAGGCGTTCAGCGACGGCGGCAAGCTGTACGCCGTACCGGTGAAGAACTACTCGATGGGTCTGGTCTACAACAAGGTCCTGTTCCAGCGGGCCGGACTCGACGTGAACAACCCGCCGAAGACCTGGCCCGAGGTGCGGGCCGCCGCCAAGAAGATCGCCGCGCTCGGCGACGGCATCGCCGGCTACGCCGAGTACAGCGCCGGCAACACCGGCGGCTGGCACTTCACCTCGCTGCTCTACTCCCAGGGCGGCCAGGTGCTCACCCCCGACGGCAAGAAGGCCGACTTCAACAACGCCCTGGGCAGGCAGGTCCTCCAGAACCTCAAGGACATGCGGTACGGCGACAACAGCATGGGCGCCCGGCAACTGCTCCAGTGGGGCGACCTGCTGACCAACGCGGGTGCCGGCAAGGTCGGCATGTTCGTCGGCGCGCCGGACGCCACCCAGGCGATCGTCAGCCAGTTCCAGGGCACGTTCCAGGACTGGGCGATGGGTCCGCTGCCCGGCCAGGACGGGCCGGCCAAGGGGACGCTCGGCGGCGGCGAGGGCTACTTCTTCAAGAAGGGCCTCACCCCCGAGCAGGTCGAGGCCGGTCTGAAGTGGATCGCGTACCAGAAGCTGACGCCGGGCAAGGGCCAGTTCGACTACGTCCGGGCCAAGCCGCAGAACTACCCGGTGGGCCTGCCGCAGCCGCTGCTGTTCGCAGGCGGTAGCGAGGCCCAGAAGCAGGAACTCGAGCTGCGCAAGGCGAACGCCAACGTGGACACCGCGAACTTCGCGGTCTTCGAGGCCAACCCGGTCCCGATCAAGGGTGAGCCGCGCAACGCGCAGGCGATCTACGCGGTGCTCGACGCCGCGATGTCCGGGGTGCTGACGAACCCGAACGCGAACATCGACGCGCTGCTCAAGACGGCCGAGGAGAAGGTCAACAAGCTGCTCGCCGCGCAGAGCTGACCCGCCCGGTGGGGGCCGGCGTCCCCGGCCCCCACCCCGTCCGCGCCGCACCGTCCGGCCACCGAAACCCATCAGGAGTCGCCTTGGCGATCACCACCGCCCCGGGGATCACGAGAACACCGGGTCGCCCCGCGTCGCCGTACCCGTCCGGGCCCCGCCGTCCGGGCCTCGGCCGCCGGGTACGGGACAACCTCACCGGGCACGCGTTCCTGATCGGCGCGGTGGCCTGCTTCGCGTTCTTCTCCTGGTACCCGATGATCCGTGGCGTCGTGATGAGCTTCCAGCGCACCCGGCGCGGGGTCACCACCTGGGTGGGCTGGGACAACTACGAGCGCATCCTCGCCGACCCCAGCTTCTGGGCCGCCTGGAAGAACACCTTCTCCTTCACCTTCCTCGCCCTGCTCCTCGGGTACGCGGTGCCCTTCTTCGTGGCGATCGTGCTCAACGAGTTCCGGCACGCCAAGGGGTACCTGCGGATCCTGGTCTACCTGCCGGTGATGCTGCCGCCGGCCTCGGCGCTGTTCCTGTTCAAGTTCTACGCCTACGACCCCAGCGACGCCGGACTGTTCAACTCGATCCTCACCGCGCTGCACCTGCCCACCTCACAGTGGATGCAGAGCGCCGAGATGACCATGCCGGCGATGGTGATCGCGTCGACCTGGATGAACATGGGCGGCGCGGTGCTGATCTACCTGGCCGCTCTCCAGAACATCCCCGGCGAACTCTACGAGGCGGCCGAACTCGACGGCGCGGGGATCTGGCGGCGCATCCGGCACGTGACGATCCCGCAGACCCGGCTGATCCTCGCGCTGCTGGCGATGCTCCAGATCGTCGCCACCATGCAGTTCTTCGTCGAGCCGCTGATCCTCGCCAACGGCACCGGCACCGAGGACTCCGCGACCTCGGTGGCGTACCTCATCTACCAGCACGGGTTCTTCCAGAACGACCTCAACGGCGCGGCCGCCCTCGGCGTGATCATGCTCGTGGTGCTGGCCGGCTTCTCCGCCGCGTACCTGCGGCTCAGCGCGAGACAGGACTAGGAGGGGCCAGCCATGGCACCGGACACCGCGAGCCGGACGCTCGTCTCTCCCGCCCAGCTCCGCCGGGGACGCGGCAGGGTCGTCTACTGGACGCTGCTCACCGTCGTCGTGGTGGGCTTCACCCTGGTCTTCCTCGGACCGCTGTACTGGATGGTCACCGGCGCGCTGAAATCCGGCCAGGAGATCGCGCAGACCCCGCCGACGCTGTTCCCGAAGGACCCGCAGCCGCAGAACTACGTCGACGCGTGGCACAATCTCGACCTCGCCAAGCTGCTGTTCAACACGTTCTACTACGCGGCCGGCGCGCTGGTCTTCCAGCTCGTCCTCGACACCGCCGCGGCGTACGCGCTGTCGAAGCTGCGACCCGTGTTCGGCAACCTGATCCTCGGGCTGATGCTGGCGACGCTGATGATCCCGGCGATGGTGCTCGTCGTCCCGCAGTACGTGACCGTGATCGACCTGCCGATCCTGCACGTCAACCTGCTCGACTCGCCGTTCGCCATCTGGCTGCCGGCGGTCGCCAACGCGTTCAACATCTTCCTGCTGAAACGGTTCTTCGACTCCATACCCGAGGAGCTGATGGCCGCCGCCCTGGTGGACGGGGCGACGCCGCTGCGCACCCTCTGGTCGATCATCCTGCCGATGTCGCGGCCGATCCTGGGGGTGGTCTCGATCTTCGCCGTGACGGCGGTCTGGAAGGACTTCCTCTGGCCCAAGCTGGTCATGCCGTCACCCGAGACCCGGACGGTCAGTGTCGGCATCTACGCCTTCTCCGGCGGTACCCCGATGAACGTGGTGATCGCCGCGTCGGTCATCGCCGCGATCCCGACCGTCCTCATCTTCCTGATCTTCCAGCGGAACATCATGTCCGGCCTGACCACGGGCAGCCTCAAGGGCTGACCCGCCCGGGCGGGAACCCGAACGCACCGACGCGCCACCAGCACAACCCCCCGCGGCGAACGACGACCGTTCGCCCGGAACCCATCCAGGTCCGGCGAAGCCGCCGACGTGCCGACGCAGAAAGCAGGTGCTCGTGACCACAGCAGACGGTAGTCCGTGGTGGCGTGGTGCGGTGATCTACCAGGTCTACCCGCGCAGCTTCGCCGACGGCAACGGTGACGGCATCGGTGACATCGCCGGCATCCGGGCCCGGCTGCCCCACCTGTCGGCGCTCGGCGTCGATGCGATCTGGTTCAGTCCCTGGTACCCGTCCCCGATGGCCGACGCCGGCTACGACGTGGCCGACTACCGCGACATCGACCCGGTCTTCGGCACCCTCGGCGAGGCGGAGGCGCTGATCACGGAGGCACACGACCTCGGCATCCGGATCATCGTGGACGTGGTGCCGAACCACTGCTCCGACGCGCATCCCTGGTTCCAGGCGGCCCTCGCCGGCGGACCGGGCGCGCCGGAGCGGGAGCTGTTCTGGTTCCGCCCCGGCCGGGGCCCGGGCGGCGACCTGCCGCCCACCGACTGGGTGGGCGAGTTCGGCGGCGGAACCTGGACCCGGACCACGAACCCGGACGGCACCCCCGGCGACTGGTACCTGCACCTGTTCACCGCCCAGCAGCCCGACTTCAACTGGGACCACCCCCGGGTGCGGGCCGAGTTCACCGACATCCTGCGGTTCTGGTTCGACCGGGGCGTGGACGGCATCCGGATCGACTCGGCCGGACTGCTGGTCAAGGACCCCACCCTGCCCGAGACCCGGCCCGACCGGCCACACCCGTTCCGGGACCTGGACGGGGTGCACGAGATCTACCGCTACTGGCGGCGGCTCGCCGACGGGTACCCCGGCGACCGGGCCCTGATCGGCGAGGTGTGGATGCCGGACCGGCAGCGGTTCGCCAACTACCTGCGCCCGGACGAACTGCACGCCGCGTTCAACTTCGACTTCCTCGGCTGCGCCTGGGACGCCGCCGCGCTGCGCGCGTGCATCGACGGGACGTTGCACGCGCACGCGCCGGTCGCCGCGCCGGCCACCTGGGTGCTGTCCAACCACGACGTCACCCGGCACGTCACCCGGTACGGCCGGACGGACACCACGTTCAGCTTCGCCGCCAAACGCGAGGGCATCCCCACCGACCTGGAGCTGGGCACCCGCCGGGCCCGCGCCGCCGCGCTGCTGTCGCTGTCGCTGCCCGGCGCGGTCTACGTCTACCAGGGCGAGGAACTGGGCCTCTACGAGGTGGAGGACATCCCGTACGCGCTGCGCCAGGACCCGATGTGGGAACGCTCCGGCCGGGTCGACCCCGGTCGGGACGGCTGCCGGGTGCCGCTGCCGTGGGCCGGCGACGAGCCGTCGTTCGGGTTCAGCCCGGACGGCGCGACGGCCGCGCCCTGGCTGCCGCAGCCGGCCGACTGGAAGGACCGCACCGTCCAGGCGCAGACCGGCGACCCGACCTCGATGCTGGAGCTGTACCGGGCGGCGATCCGCATCCGGCGCGCCGAGGCGTCCCTCGGCGACGGCGAGCTGACCTGGCTGCCCGCCCCGGCCGGGGTGCTCGCCTTCCGCCGGGGTCCGGGCTTCCGCTGCCTGGTGAACCTCGCCGACGTACCGGTCCCGCTGCCCACGGACGGGACACCGCTGCTGGCCAGCGGGCCGCTCGACGACGGCCTGCTGCCCCCGGACACCGCCGTCTGGCTGCGCACCGTCACCCCGACCGACGACTGACCACCCCGGATGCCGGCGGCGCGTCCCCGCCGCCGGCACCCGGTCACCGCGGCCCGCACCGGGCTGCCGGACAGAAGGAGGAACCGGGACCGCACCGCCGCACCGCACACGGGGACCTGGCCGCCGGACGAAAGGGAGAGCACCGCTCATGGCCGACCACACCACCCCGCACCACCGTCCACCCCGAACCCGGGTCCGCGCCGGCCTGGCCGCCCTCGCCGCGACCACGCTGGTCGCGGCCTCGGTCACCGTGGTCGCGCTGACCTCCACCGCCACCCCGGCGCGGGCCGCCGGGCTGTCCCCGTTCGACATTCCCGGCCGGGGCGCGACCGTCCCGTTCGTCGAGCACGAGGCCGAGGAGGTCACCCACACCGGCACCCGGATCGGCCCGGACCGCCGCTACGGCACCCTGCCGTCGGAGGCGTCCGGCCGGGAGGCGGTCACCCTCGACGCGGTCGGCGAGTACGTCGAGTTCACCCTCACCGCCCCGGCCGACGCGGTGACCTTCCGGTACAGCCTGCCGGACAACGCCGCCGGCACCGGCCGGGACGCCACCATCGACCTGCGGGTCAACGGCACCCTGGTCCGGGCGGTCCCGGTCACCTCCCGGTACGGCTGGTACTACGGCGGATACCCGTTCAACAACAACCCCGGCGACACCAACCCGCACCACTTCTACGACGAGACCCGCGCCTTCCTCGGCGGCACCCACCCGGCCGGCACGAAGGTCCGCCTCCAGGTGTCCTCGACCGCCCAGTCGCCCACCTTCACCATCGACCTGGCCGACTTCGAGCTGGTCGGCGCGCCGATCGCCAAGCCGGCGGGGGTGCTGGACGTGGTGACCGACTTCGGGGCCGACCCGACCGGAGCCACCGACTCCACCGCGAAGTTCCAGGCCGCCGTGGACGCCGGCAGGACTCAGGGGCGGGCGGTGTGGATCCCCACCGGCACCTTCACCCTCTGGGACCACGTGGTCGTCGACGGGGTCACCCTGCGCGGCGCGGGCCCGTGGTACTCGGTGCTCGGCGGCCGGCACCCCACCGACCGCAAACGTGCCGTGGGCATCTACGGCAAGTACGTGCCCGGCGGCGGTTACACCGGCGAGATCCGCCCGCACGAGGCGAACGGACCGAGCCGCAACGTCACCCTGCGGGACTTCGCCATCATCGGCGACATCCGGGAACGGGTGGACGACGACCAGGTCAACGCCATGGGCGGCGCGATGACCGACTCGGTGGTGGACAACGTCTGGATGCAGCACACCAAGGTCGGGGCCTGGATGGACGGCCCGATGAACAACTTCACCATCCGCAACAGCCGGATCCTGGACCAGACCGCCGACGGGGTGAACTTCCACACCGGCGTCACCAACTCGACGGTCACCAACACGTTCGTCCGCAACACCGGCGACGACGCCCTCGCCATGTGGGCGCAGAACGTGCCGAACGTCAACAACGCCTTCACCTTCAACACCATCGGCGTGACCATCCTCGCCAACCACCTGGTCAGCTACGGTGGCCGGGACATCAGGATCACCGACAACGTGACCGCGGACTCGGTCACCAACGGCGGGGGCATCCACATCGCGAACCGGTACCCCGGGGTGCAGGGGCCGACCGCCGTGCTGGGCACCTGGACGGTCGCCCGCAACACCCTGATCCGCAACGGCAACTCCGACTACAACTGGAACTTCGGGGTCGGCGCGATCTGGTTCTCCGCACTGAACGAGGCGTTCCAGAACCCGACCGTCAACATCACCGACACCGACATCCTGGACAGCTCCTACGCCGCGCTGCACTGGATCGAGGGCCAGACCAACGGGATCAACCTCAACAACGTCCGCATCGACAGGGCGGGCACGTACGCGCTCCAGGTGCAGGCCGCCAGCCGGGTCTCGTTCACCAACGTCCGGGCCACCGGCATCGCCCAGGCCAACCCGATGCACAACTGCGTGGGTAGCGGGTTCCAGATCACCCAGGGCGCCGGCAACTCCGGCTGGTACACGTCCACCCCGTACTGCGGGCCGTGGCCGGAGCCGCGGTGGGGGAGCGGCCCGACCACCCCGCCGACCACCGGTAACCCGACCACCCCGCCGCCCACCACGCCCCCGCCCACGACCCCACCGCCGACCACGCCGCCCCCGTCCGGTGGCAACCTGGCCGCCGGCCGCCCGGTCACCGCGTCCAGCAGCAACCAGACGTACGCGCCGGCCAACGCGGTCGACGGCAACCCGGCCAGCTACTGGGAGAGCGCCAACAACGCGTTCCCGCAGACCCTGACCGTGGACCTCGGCGCGGCCCGGTCGGTCGACCGGGTGGTGCTGAGACTGCCCGCCGGCTGGGAGCGCCGGACCCAGACCATCGCGGTGGCCGGCTCCACCGACGGCGGCACGTACACCACCCTCGCGGCGGCGTCCGGCCGGACCTTCGACCCGGCGACCGGCAACACCGTCACCGTCGGCCTGCCGGCCGGTGACCGCCGCTTCGTCCGGCTGACCGTCAGCGCCAACACCGGCTGGCCGGCGGCCCAGGTGTCGGAGTTCGAGGTGTACGGCGGCACCCCGCCGACCACGCCCCCGCCGACCACGCCCCCGCCGACCACGCCGCCCCCGACCACGCCCCCGCCGACCACGGCCCCGCCCACCGGGAACCTCGCCGCCGGCCGTCCGGCCACCGCCACCAGCCACGCCGACGTGTACGTCGCCGGCAACACCACCGACGGCAACCCGAACACCTACTGGGAGAGCGCCAACAACGCCTTCCCCCAGTCGCTGACCGTGGACCTCGGCACGGTCCGGCCGGTGTCCCGGCTGGTGCTGCGGCTGCCCCAGCAGGCGGCCTGGCAGACCCGCACCCAGACGCTCGCCGTGCTCGGCTCCACCGACGGCACGACGTACACCACGCTGCGGGCCTCCGCCGGCTACACCTTCAACCCCACCAGCGGGAACGTCGTCACCATCAGTTTGCCGGCCGGGGACCGCCGCTTCCTCCGGCTCACCGTCACCGGCAACACCGGCTGGCCCGCCGGACAGCTCGCCGAGTTCGAGGCGTACGCCACCTAGCGGTGCGGGGCCCTTTCTGACGCCTCGTGCACCGGAAGGGCCCCGCCCGACACGTCACCCCCTGGCACCACCCGCCCCTCCGCACCCCCACCCCCGCCCCGGAGAGAGGTGTACCCCCACCATGTCCAGAATCCGTACCAGACTTGTCGCGGCGCTGGCCGCGCTCGGCCTGGCCGTCACCGTGGCACCGGCACTGCCCGCCGCGCCCGCCGCCGCGGCCGGCGGTCCCAACCTCGCCGCCGGCCGACCCGCCTCGGTCAGCAGCACCAACGGCCCGTACGTCGCGGCCAACCTGACCGACGGCAACCAGGCCAGCTACTGGGAGAGCAGCGGCGCGCTCCCGCAGTGGGCCCAGGTCGACCTGGGCGCCGCCGTCGCCGTCGACCAGGTCAGGCTGAAGCTGCCGGCCGGCTGGGAGGGACGTACCCAGACCCTGTCGGTCCAGGGCAGCACGGACGGCGGCGGCTTCAGCACCCTCGTCGCCTCGGCCGGGCAGGCGTTCGGCCCGGCCAACGGCAACACCGTCACCGTCAACCTGCCGGTCGCCACCGTCCGGTACGTCCGGGTCGCCGTCACCGCGAACACCGGCTGGCCCGCCGCCCAGCTCGCCGAACTCGAGGTGTACGGGGTCTCCACCTCGTCGACCAACCTCGCCCTCGGCCGGAGCACGACGGCCAGCGGACACTCCGACGTGTACGTCGCCGGCAACGCCACCGACGGCAACCCGGGCAGCTACTGGGAGAGCCCGAACAACGCCTTCCCGCAGTGGCTCCGGGTGGACCTGGGCAGCGCCGTCGGCGTGAACCGGGTGGTACTGAAGCTGCCGCCCGGCTGGGAGGCCCGCACCCAGACGCTGACCGTGCAGGGCAGCACCGACGGGTCCACGTTCTCGACGCTCGTCGCCTCGGCCGGGTACGCCTTCAACCCGGCCAGCGGCAACACCGTGACCATCACCTTCGGCACCGCCACCACCCGGTACCTGCGGCTGCACGTCACCGCCAACACCGGCTGGCCCGCCGGGCAGCTCTCCGAGCTGGAGGTCTACGGCCCGTCGACCGGTGACACGGTCGCGCCGACCGCGCCGGGCAACCTCGCGTTCACCGAGCCGGCCCCCGGGCAGATCCGGCTGACCTGGTCGGCGTCGACCGACAACGTCGGGGTGACCGGGTACGACGTGTACGCCAACGGCACGCTGCGCACCAGCGTGACCGGCACCACCCTGACCTACACCGACACCCAGCCGGCCAGCGCCACGGTCACGTACCACGTCCGGGCGAAGGACGCCGCCGGCAACCAGTCCGCCAGCAGCAACACCGTCACCCGGACCGGGGACACCGGCGACACCGTCGCGCCGTCCGCGCCGACCAACCTGGCGTACACCCGGCCCGCTGCGGGGCAGATCCGGTTGACCTGGTCGGCGTCGACGGACAACGTCGGGGTGACCGGGTACGACGTGTACGCCAACGGCACCCTTCGGGGCAGCGTGAACGGTACGACGCTCAGCTACACCGACACCCAGCCGGACACCGCCACCGTCTCGTACCACGTGCGGGCGAAGGACGCGGCGGGCAACGTGTCGGCGACCAGCAACACCGTCACCCGGCCCGGTGACACCCCGGGCGGCGGCACCAACCTGGCCGTCGGCAAGCCGGCCACCGCCTCGTCGGTGGTGCACGTGTTCGAGGCGGCCAACGCCGTCGACGACAACGTGGCCACCTACTGGGAGGGCGCGCCCGGGGCGTACCCGAGCACGCTGACCGTGGCGCTGGGCGCGAACGCCAGCATCAGCGCGATCGTGGTCAAGCTCAACCCCGACCCGGCGTGGGGACCGCGTACCCAGACCTTCCAGGTGCTCGGCCGCGAGCAGTCGGCGTCGGGTTTCACCAGCCTGGTCGGCTCGGCGACGTACTCGTTCAGCCCGGCCGGCAGCAACACGGTGACCGTCCCGGTCAGCGCGACCGCTGCCGACGTCCGCCTCCAGTTCACCGCGAACTCCGGTTCGTCCAACGGGCAGGTCGCCGAACTCCAGGTGATCGGTACCCCGGCCCCGAACCCGGACCTGACGGTCACCGGCCTGACCGCCTCGCCGTCCGCGCCGGTCGAGACCGACCCGATCACCCTGTCGGCCACCGTCCGCAACGCCGGCACCGCCGTCGCCGGGGCCACCGCCGTGGGCCTCTACCTGGGTACCACCAAGGTCGGCACCGCCACCGTCGGGGCGCTCGCCGCCGGGGCGTCGACCACCGTCTCGGCGGCGGTCGGGCCGCAGAACGCCGGCACGTACCCGCTGACCGCGAAGGTCGACGAGGCCAACACGGTCATCGAGCAGAACGAGGCGAACAACAGCTTCACCAGCCCGACCGCGCTGACGGTACGCCCGGTGGACAGCTCCGACCTGGTCGCCTCGGCGGTCACCTGGTCGCCGGGCACCCCCAGCGCCGGCAACACGGTCAGCTTCGCGGTCACCATCCGCAACCAGGGCACCGTCGCCTCGGCCGGCGGCGCGCACGGCATCACGCTGACCGTGCGCAACGACGCCGGCACCGTGGTCCGGACCCTGACCGGCTCGTACACCGGCACCATCGCCGCCGGGGCGACCGCCGGCCCGCTGAACCTGGGCACCTGGACGGCGGCGAACGGCCGGTACACCGTCCGGGTGGTGCTCGCCGACGACGCCAACGAGCTGCCCGTCAAGCGGGCCAACAACACCAGCGACCGGCCGCTGTTCGTCGGTCGCGGGGCCAACCTCGGCTACGACATGTACGAGGCCGAGGACGGCACGGCCGGCGGCGGGGCGCAGGTGATCGGGCCGAACCGGACCATCGGCGACCTGGCGGGTGAGGCGTCCGGCCGGCGCGCGGTCACCCTCAACACCACCGGCGCGTACGTCGAGTGGACCACCAAGGCCCCGACGAACACCCTGGTCACCCGCTTCTCCATCCCGGACGCGGCCGGTGGCGGGGGGATCAGCTCGACGTTGAACATCTACGTCGACGGGGTGCTGCACAAGCCGATCAGCCTCACCTCCCGCTACACCTGGCTGTACGGCGCGGAGGCCAGCCCCGGCAACTCGCCCGGCGCGGGCGGCCCCCGGCACATCTACGACGAGGCCAACGTGATGTTGAACTCGACGATCCCGGCGGGCAGCCGGATCCGGCTCCAGAAGGACCCGGCGAACAGCACCACGTACGCGATCGACTTCGTGAACCTGGAGCTGGTCGCGCCCCGGGCCAACCCGGACCCGGCCCGCTACCGGGTGCCCAACGGGTTCAGCCACGCCGACGTGCAGGCCGCGCTGGACGCGGTCCGGATGGACACCACCGGCAACCTGGTCGGGGTGTACCTGCCGGCCGGCAGCTACGAGACCGCGCAGAAGTTCCAGGTGTACGGCAAGCCGGTCCGGGTGGTCGGCGCGGGCATGTGGTACACCCGGTTCCAGACCCCGCAGTCCCAGGAGAACACCGACGCCGGGTTCCGGGTGGAGTCCTCGGCCAGCGGGTCGACCTTCGCGCACCTGGCGTTCTTCGGCAACTACACCAACCGGATCGACGGGCCGGGCAAGGTGTGGGGTGAGCTGAAGGACGTGGACAACCTGACCCTGGACAGCGTCTGGGTGGAGCACACCGTCTGCGCGTACTGGGGGGTGAGCGTCAGCGGGTTGCAGATCCGGGACAGCCGGTTCCGCAACACCTTCGCCGACGCGGTCAACCTCACCAACGGCAGCACGAACAACCTGGTCACCAACTCGGAGGGCCGGTCCAACGGGGACGACGCGTTCGCGTTGTTCTCCGCCACCGACCAGGGCGCGTCCACCGGCAACCACGGCAACGTGTTCGAGAACCTGACCGCCACGCTGACCTGGCGGGCGGCCGGGGTGGCGGTGTACGGCGGCTACGACAACGTGTTCCGCAACATGTACATCGCGGACATGCTGACGTACTCCGGCATCACCATCAGCTCGCTGGACTTCGGGTACCCCTTCGTCGGGTTCGGGGCCAGCCCACCGACCCGGTTCGAGAACATCTCGCTGATCCGGGCCGGCGGTCACTTCTGGGGCGCGCAGACCTTCCCGGCGATCTGGGTCTTCTCCGCCTCGAAGGAGTTCCGGGGCATCCGGGTCAGTGACGTCGACATCGTCGACCCGACGTACTCGGGGATCATGTTCCAGACCAAGTACAACGGGGCGGGGCAGCCGGAGAACCCGGTCACCGACACGGTCTTTACCAACGTGTCGATCTCCGGGGCGCGCAGGAGCGGGGACGCCTTCGACGCGAAGTCCGGCTTCGGTGTCTGGGTCAACGAGATGCCCGAGCAGGGACAGGGCCCGGCGGTCGGCTCGGCCACCTTCGTCAACCTGCGGCTGAGCGACAACCACCAGGACATCCGGAACACCACGTCCACCTTCACCATCAACCGGAGCTGACCGGTACGTCCCGGTACGCCGTCGGGAGGGCTCCCCGGCGGCGTACCGCCGTGCACGGCACATGACGGTTCCGTGACATTACCGGGAGTCGCGGTGGCGGGCGGCCGTTTGCCAGGTTGCCCTGCTAGCTTCCGCCGCCGACGGGATCCACTGAGGACGGCGTGGATTCCGTTGCCCCGCAAGGGCCGTAGCTGGGAATCCCACGCGACATGCCGTTGGTGGGCTCCGGTCAGCCGTCACAGGAGGACGATTCGTGATGTTCAAGAGGATGCTGGGTGCCTTCGGCGTCGGCGGCCCCAGCGTCGACACGGTCCTGTCCAATCCGAGCACCCGACCCGGGCTGGTCCTGGGCGGGCAGGTGAACCTCACCGGCGGCAGCCACGACGTGGAGATCGACCACGTCACCGTCGGACTGGTCACCCGGGTGGAGATGGACGGCGCCGAGGAGGAGTACGACGCGTTCGTCGAGTTCCACCGCGTGCAGGTGGCCGGCGGCGTGCACCTGCGGGAGGGGGAGCACCTCGCCCTGCCGTTCCAGGTCGCGATGCCGTGGGAGACCCCGGTGACCGACCTGTACGGGCAGAACCTGCACGGTATGACCATGGGCCTGCGCACCGAGGTTGCCGTCCGGGGCGCGGTCGACAAGGGCGACCTCGACCAGGTGTACGTGCACCCGCTGCCGGTGCAGGAGCGCATCCTGGAGGCGTTCGGCCGGCTCGGGTTCGCCTTCAAGGGGGCCGACCTGGAGCGGGGGCACATCCACGGCCTGCACCAGACGCTGCCGTTCTACCAGGAGATCGAGTTCTTCGCCGCCCCGCAGTACGCGCACGGCGTGAACGAGGTCGAGGTGACCTTCGTCGCCAGCGAGTACGGGGTGGACGTGGTCCTCGAGTTCGACAAGCGCGGCGGCCTGTTCACCGAGGGCCACGACTCGTACGGTCGCTACCACGTCGCCCACGCCGACGCCGACCACGTCGACTGGGCGGCGCAGGTCGACGGCTGGGTCCGCCAGGCCCTCGACCAGTACCACGTCCTCCGGTCCGGATACGCGCAGCCCGGGTACGGCGCGCCCGGCTACGGCCACCCCGGCTACCACGGGCACAAGGAGGAGCACCACCACGAGGGGCACGGCGGCTCCGGGATGGGTGCCGTCGCCGCCGGCGTGGTCGGCGGGGCCGCACTCGGCTTCGCCGGTGGGATGGTCGCCGACGAGGTCTTCGACGCCTTCGAGGGCGACGAGGACGAGGACGGCGACGAGGAGGAGTAGCCCGCCGCCGGACGACGCCGCGGGTGACAGCCGGTCGCCCGCGGCGTCGTGGCGTCCGGGGTCCGTCCCGTCAGCGGGCCCCGGACGTGGCGGTGACCGGCCTCACCCGGCCGGCGGCCGGTGTGAAAAGCGCGTCAAGGAACACCCGGTCGCCGTCATGGTCGCGTTATGGGCCGTGCCCGAACCGCGGTCGGAGCGTTGTGATTGCCCGGCACGGCCGGGAGGCGGCCGTGCGGGACCCGTTCCGCGATGAGGAGTCGGCCGTGTCTGACGTGGTGTTCGTACTGGTGACGGTGGGGCTGTTCGCGGCGCTCGCCCTCGTGGTGAGGGGCGTGGAGAAGCTGTGAACGCCGTCAACGCCGTCGGTCTGGTGCTGGCGCTCGGCCTGGCCGTACTGCTGGTGGTCGCGCTGCTGTTCCCGGAGCGGTTCTGATGGGCACGGCGACCGCCGGGACGCTGTTCGTCGTCTCGCTCGTGGTGGTGCTGGCCGTGGCGCACCGGCCGGTCGGCGACCACCTGTACGCCGTGGTCGCCGGACGGCGGCACTCCCGCATCGAGCGGGGCGTCTACCGGCTGGTCGGGGTGGACCCGGCCGGCGAGCAGTCCTGGGGGGTGTACGCCCGCAGCGTGCTCGCCTTCTCCGCCGTCTCGATCCTGTTCCTGTACGCGTTCCAACGGTTGCAGCAGCACCTGTGGCTGTCGCTCGGGGTCGACGCGGTCCCCGCGCACGGGGCGTGGAACACCGCCGTGTCGTTCGTGACCAACACCAACTGGCAGTGGTACGCGGGCGAGTCGACCATGGGCCACCTGGTGCAGATGGCCGGGCTGGCGGTGCAGAACTTCGTCTCCGCCGCCGTCGGCATCGCGGTGGCGGTGGCGCTGGTCCGCGGGTTCGCCGGCAGCCGTACCGACGGGCTGGGCAACTTCTGGGTCGACCTGACCCGGATCGTCCTGCGGGTGCTGCTGCCGCTCTCCGTGCTCGGCGCGATCGTGCTGATGCTCGGCGGGGTGGTGCAGAACCTCTCCGCCGGCACCGAGATCGGCACCCTGACCGGGGGAACCCAGAGGATCACCGGCGGCCCGGTGGCCAGCCAGGAGGTGATCAAGGAGCTGGGTACCAACGGCGGCGGCTTCTACAACGCCAACAGCGCCCACCCGTTCGAGAACCCGACCACCTGGACCAACTGGTTCGAGATCCTCCTGCTACTGGTGATCCCGTTCAGCCTGCCCCGGGTGTTCGGCCGGATGACCGGCCAGCCCCGGCAGGGCCACGCGGTGGTCGCGGTGATGGCGGTCCTGGCGGTCGCCAGCGTCGCCCTGACCAACGTCTTCGAGTTGGCCGGCGACGGCACCGTCCCGCAGGCGGTGGGCGCGGCGCTGGAGGGCAAGGAGGTGCGGTTCGGCGTGTCGGACTCGGCGACCTTCGCCGCCGCGACCACGCTCACCTCCACCGGCGCGGTCAACTCGTCCCACGACTCGTACACCGCGCTGGGCGGCATGCTGCCGATGGTCAACATGATGCTCGGCGAGGTGGCCCCCGGCGGCGTCGGCGCCGGCCTGTACGGTCTGCTGGTCCTCGCGGTCGTCACGGTGTTCGTCGCCGGACTGATGGTCGGGCGGACCCCGGAGTACGTCGGCAAGCGGATCAGCTCCCGTGAGATCAAGCTGGCGTCGCTGTACTTCCTGGTCACCCCGGCCCTGGTGCTGGCGGGCACGGCGACGGCGTTCGCCACCGGCAACAACGCGACCGCGCTGAACACCGGCCCGCACGGACTGTCCGAGGTGCTCTACGCCTTCACCTCGGCCAGCAACAACAACGGCTCCGCGTTCGCCGGCCTCACCGTCGGCACGCCCTGGTGGAACACCGCCCTGGGGGTGTGCATGCTGCTCGGCCGGTTCCTACCGATCATCCTCGTGCTCGCCCTGGCCGGCTCGCTGGCCCGCCAGCGGCCGGTACCCGCGTCCGAGGGCACCCTGCCGACCCACCGCCCGCTGTTCGTGGGAATGGTCGTCGGCGTCACGGTGATCCTGGTCGCGCTGACCTTCCTGCCCGCGCTCGCGCTCGGCCCGCTTGCCGAAGGGCTGTGACCACCATGGGAGCGAAGGACATGACCATCTCCACGCCGGCACCGCACACCACCACCGGTACCCCGGCCACCCGGGGGAACCCGCCGGGCGACGGCCGGCCCGACCCGGGCCGGTTGCGCGGCGCGCTCCCCGACGCGCTGCGCAAACTCGACCCGCGCACCCTGTGGCGCAACCCGGTCATGCTGATCGTCGAGATCGGCGCGGCCTTCACCACCGTCCTCGCGGTCGCCGACCCGTCGGTGTTCGCGTTCGCCGTCACCGGCTGGCTGTGGCTGACCGTCCTGTTCGCCACCTTCGCCGAGGCGGTCGCCGAGGGACGGGGCAAGGCGCAGGCGGCCTCCCTGCGGCGCGCGAAGCAGGACACCGTCGCCACCCGACTGGTGGGCTGGACCCCCGGCGCGGCGGCGGACACCCACCGGGAAGAGGCCGTTCCCGCGCCGGACCTCAGGCCGGGGGACATCGTGCTGGTCGAGGCCGGTGGCATCGTCCCGGGCGACGGCGACGTGGTCGAGGGCATCGCCAGCGTCGACGAGTCCGCCATCACCGGTGAGTCGGCCCCGGTCATCCGGGAGTCCGGCGGGGACCGCAGCGCGGTCACCGGCGGGACGCGGGTCCTGTCCGACCGGATCGTCGTCCGGATCACGCAGAAACCGGGGGAGAGCTTCATCGACCGGATGATCACACTGGTGGAGGGGGCGGACCGGCAGAAGACCCCGAACGAGATCGCGCTGAACATCCTGCTCGCCGCGCTCACCGTCGTCTTCCTGCTGTCCGTGGTCACCCTCCAGCCGCTGGTGATCTTCTCGAAGGGCTGGCAGGCCGCCGCCCCGGACACCGGCGCGGTCACCGACGCGGGCGTGACCGGGATCGTGCTGGTCTCGCTGCTGGTCTGCCTGATCCCGACCACCATCGGCGCGCTGCTGTCCGCGATCGGCATCGCCGGCATGGACCGCCTGGTGCGGCGCAACGTCCTCGCGACGAGCGGCCGGGCGGTCGAGGCCGCCGGTGACATCGACACCCTGCTGCTGGACAAGACCGGCACGATCACCCTGGGCAACCGGCAGGCCGTCGCGTTCCTCCCGGTCGACGGGGTAACCGTCGAGCAGCTCGCCGCCGCCGCTCACCTGTCCAGCCTCGCCGACGAGACCCCGGAGGGCCGTTCGGTGGTGCTGCTCGCCGGGACCGGCTTCGGGATCCCGGACCGCGAGCCGGGGCTGGTCCCGGACGCCACGTTCGTGCCGTTCACCGCGCAGACCCGGATGAGCGGCGTCGACCTCGGTGCTGCGGCCGGCACCGGTGCGGCGGCCGGACCCGGCGCGGCCCGCCGGGTCCGCAAGGGCGCGGCCGCCACGGTGACCAGGTGGGTCCGCGAACACGGCGGCGACCCCACCGGGCAGGTCGGGCAGATCGTCGACCGGATCAGCGACGTCGGCGGCACCCCGCTGGTGGTGGCCGAGCACATCGACGGCCAGCCGGCCCGCGTCCTCGGGGTCGTCCACCTCAAGGACGTGGTCAAGGCCGGCATCCGGGAACGCTTCGACGAGCTGCGCCGGATGGGCATCCGCACCGTGATGATCACCGGCGACAACCCACGTACCGCGCAGGCCATCGGCGAGGAGGCCGGGGTCGACGACGTCCTCGCCGAAGCCACCCCCGAGGACAAGCTCGCGCTGATCCGGCGGGAACAGGAGGGCGGCCGGCTGGTCGCGATGACCGGCGACGGCACCAACGACGCGCCCGCGCTCGCCCAGGCCGACGTCGGCGTCGCCATGAACACCGGCACCTCCGCCGCGAAGGAGGCCGGCAACATGGTCGACCTGGACTCCGACCCGACCAAGCTGATCGAGATCGTGGAGATCGGCAAGCAGTTGCTGATCACCAGGGGGGCGCTGACCACGTTCAGCATCGCCAACGACATCGCGAAGTACTTCGCGATCGTCCCGGCCATGTTCGCCGGCATTTACCCCGGCCTGGACACGCTGAACGTCATGCGGCTGGCCAGCGCCGAGTCGGCGATCCTCTCCGCGGTCGTCTTCAACGCGGTGGTCATCGTCGCCCTGATCCCGCTCGCCCTGCGGGGGGTGCGGTACCGGCCGGCGTCCGCGTCCCGGCTGCTGCGCCGCAACCTGCTGGTCTACGGTCTCGGCGGCATCGTGGTGCCGTTCGTCGGCATCAAACTCATCGACCTGCTCGTCCAGTTCGTCCCGGGGATCTCGTGATGCGCCCACCAAGCTGGCTCGGCCAACACCTGGCCGCCCTGCGTGCCCTGCTCGTCCTCACCGTGCTGCTCGGGGTCGGCTACCCGCTCACGCTGGTCGCGGTCGGCCGGCTCCCCGGGCTCGCCGACCGGGCGGACGGTTCGCTGGTCGAGGCCGACGGGCGGGTCGTCGGCAGCGCCCTGATCGGCCAGTCCTTCACCGACGCCGACGGCAACCCGGTCCCGCGCTACTTCCAGTCCCGCCCGTCGGCCGCCGGCTACGACCCGACCGCCACCGCCGCCGGCAACCTCGGCCCGGAGAGCGTGGTCGACACCCACACCGTCGACCCGGCCGGGTCGACGCCGAGCCTGCTCACCCAGGTCTGCGCGCGCAGCCTGGCGGTCGGGCGACTCGAGGGTGTCGACGGCCGCCGGCCGTACTGCACCCCCGACGGGGTCGGCGCGGTGCTGGCGGTGTTCCACCGCGACGGGTTCACCGGCCCGGTCACCCGGGTGGTCAGCGTCAACCAGGTCGCGCCCGCCACGCCGTTCCTCATCAGCTACCGGGGCGTACCGGTGGAACCCGCCACCCCCGGCGAGGACTACCGGGCGGCCGGCGGGGTGATCACCCCGGTCCGGGGCGACGCCCCCGCCGAACCCGCCGTACCCGCCGACGCGGTCACCGCCGGCGGCAGCGGCCTCGACCCGCACATCTCCCCGGCGTACGCCGAGATCCAGGTGGCCCGGGTGGCGCGTGAGCGCGGCGCGGACCCGGCGGCGGTACGGCGCCTGGTCGCCGCGCACACCAGCGGCCGGACGCTCGGCTTCCTGGGCGCGCCCCGGGTGGCCGTGCTACCCCTGAACCTGGCCCTGGACCGGGAGTTCCCGATCGGAGTGACCGGCCAGCGGGGAGGATGAGTCGTGGCCCGTGGTGAACTGCGCATCTACCTGGGCGCCGCGCCCGGCGTCGGCAAGACGTACGCGATGCTGGAGGAGGCCCGGCGGCGCGCCGCACGCGGCACCGACGTGGTGATCGGGCTGGTCGAGACGCACGGTCGTCGGCACACCGCGGCGATGGTCGGCGACCTGGAGGTGGTGCCCCGCCGGTCGGTCAGCCACCGTGGCGTCACCCTCACCGAGCTGGACCTGGACGCGGTGCTGGCCCGCCGCCCCGAGGTCGCCCTGGTCGACGAGCTGGCCCACACCAACGTCCCCGGCTCCCGCAACGCCAAGCGCTGGCAGGACGTCCAGGAACTCCTCGACGCCGGCATCTGCGTGCTGTCGACGGTGAACATCCAGCACCTGGAGTCGGTCAACGACGTGGTCGCCCGGATCACCGGCGCCAGCCAGCGGGAGACCGTGCCCGACCAGGTGGTCCGGGCGGCCGGGCAGATCGAGCTGGTGGACATGACCCCGGAGGCGCTGCGCCGCCGGATGGCGCACGGCAACATCTACCGGCCGGACCGGGTCGACGCCGCGCTGGGCAACTACTTCCGGGTCGGCAACCTCACCGCCCTGCGGGAACTCGCGCTGCGCTGGCTCGCCGACGAGGTCGACGACCAGCTCGGCGCGTACCGGGCGCAGCAGGGCATCTCCGAGACCTGGGAGGCCCGGGAACGGGTGGTGGTGGCGCTCACCGGCGGCCCGGAGGGGGAGACCCTGATCCGGCGGGCGGCCCGGATCGCCGCCCGGAGCAAGGGCGCCGACCTGCTCGCCGTGCACGTGGCCCGCCGCGACGGCCTGGCCGGGGCCGACCCGGCCCAGCTCGCCCGGCAGCGGGTGCTGACCGAGAGCCTCGGCGGCACGTACCACGAGGTCCTCGGCCCGGACGTGCCGACGGCGCTGCTCGACTTCGCCCGGGGCGTGAACGCCACCCAGCTCGTGCTGGGCGCGAGCCGACGCGGCCGGTTCGCGCAGCTGCTGTCCCGGGGGGTCGGGGTCACCACCACCGCCCGGTCCGGGCCGATCGACGTCCACCTGGTGACCCACCCGCAGGCCGAACGGGGCCGCCGGGCGGCGGGGATGCCGGCGGCGCTGTCGCGGCGGCGTCGGCTGCTCGGCTTCGGCCTGGCCGTCCTCGGCATGCCGCTGCTGACCCTGCTGCTGCGGGCGCTGCCCGACCTGACGCTCACCAACGACATCCTGCTCTTCCTGGCCGCCGTCGTGGGCGTCGCGCTGGTCGGTGGGCTGTGGCCGGCGCTGGTCGCCGCGCTCGGCGGATCGCTGCTGCTGAACTGGTTCTTCACCCCGCCGTACCGGACGCTCACCATCGCCGAGGCGGACAACCTGCTGGCCCTGGGGGTGTTCGTCGGGGTGGCCGTCGCGGTCAGCTGGGTGGTCGACGTGGCGGCCCGCCGGACCCGGGAGGCGGCCCGCGCCTCGGCCGACGCGCAGACCCTGGCCACCGTGGCCGGCAGCGTGCTCCGCGGCCAACGACCGCTGCCGGCGCTGCTGGACCGGCTGCGGGAGACCTTCGCGTTGCGCGCGGTCAGCGTCCTGGAATCCGTCGCCGACGCGCGCCAGCGACCCGACCGGGACCGGGAGCCGGACGCCTGGCGGGTGGTGGCGAGCGTCGGCGAGCAGCCGGCGGGCAGCCCCGGCGCGGGGGAGAGCGCGGTGCCGGTGGACGACCGGCTCACCGTGGTGCTGTCCGGCCGCCGGCTGGAGGCCGCCGACCGGCGCATCGTCGAGGCGTTCGCCGCCCAGGCCGCGGTGGCGCTGCGGCAGGAACGCCTCGCCGAGGAGGCCGCCACCGCCCGTCCGCTGGCCGAGGCGGACCGGATGCGGACCGCGCTGCTCGCCGCCGTCAGCCACGACCTGCGTACCCCGCTGGCGTCGGCGAAGGCCGCGGTGAGCAGCCTGCGCAGCCCGGACGTGGAGTTCGACGACGCCGACCGCGCCGAGCTGCTGGCCACCGCCGACGAGTCGCTGGACCGGCTCGGCCGGCTGGTGGCCAACCTGCTGGACATGAGCCGGTTGCAGGCCGGCGCGTTGGGGGTGACCCGGCGGGCCGTCGGCCTGGAGGACGTGGTGCCCCGGGCACTGGACGAGATCGGCCCGCCCGCCGCGCCGATCGCCACCGCGATCCCGGCCGACCTGCCCGCCGTGCTGGCCGACCCGGGACTGCTGGAACGGGTGCTGGTGAACGTCGTCGCCAACGCGCTGCGGTACAGCCCACCCGGGCAGCCGCCCACGATCACCGCGAGCGCGCACGCCGGGCAGGTGCAACTGCGGGTCATCGACACCGGGCCGGGCATCCCCGAGGACCAGTGGGAACACGTCTTCCTGCCGTTCCAGCGGCTCGGTGACCGGGACAACCGCAGCGGCGTCGGGCTCGGCCTCGCCCTGTCCCGGGGGCTGGCCGAGGCGATGGGTGGCAGCATCACCCCGGAGACCACCCCCGGCGGGGGACTGACCATGGTGCTGCGGCTGCCCGCCGCCGTACCGGGAGACGCGGAGGAGCCGCCGGAATGAGCCGCATCCTGGTCGTCGACGACGAACCGCAGATCCTGCGCGCGCTCCGGATCAACCTGCGGGTCCGGGGGTACGACGTGACGCTCGCCGAGACCGGCGCCGCCGCGCTCAAGGCGGCGGCCGGTCATCCCCCCGATCTCGTGGTGCTCGACCTGGGGCTGCCCGACCTGGACGGGGTGGAGGTCATCCGGGGCCTACGGGGCTGGACGTCGGTACCGATCATCGTGCTGTCCGGTCGGGCCGGCAGCGCGGACAAGGTCGCCGCGCTGGACGCGGGCGCCGACGACTACGTCACCAAACCGTTCGGGATCGACGAACTCCTGGCCCGGATCCGGGCGGTCACCCGCCGGCTCGGCACCCCGTCGACCGGTGGTGCCGCGACCGCCACCGCCCGGGTGGGCCGGCACACCGTCGACCTGGCCGACCGGACCGTCACCCGGGACGACGGCGACGAGGTCAAGCTGACCCCCACCCAGTGGGCGGTGCTCGACAAGCTGCTGCGCCACCCCGGCAAGCTGGTCACCCAACGTCAGCTGCTGCACGACGTGTGGGGGCCGGAGTACCAGCACGAGACCAACTACCTGCGGCAGTACATGGCGCAGTTGCGGCGCAAGCTGGAGGACGACCCGGCCCGCCCCCGGCACCTGATCACCGAACCCGGCATGGGGTACCGCTACCGCCCCTGACCGGACGATCCGGACGCCGATCCGGTGGCGTTGGGTGGCGGCCCGGCGACGGACCGAAGGTGAGCACCCCTACTCATTCGCCGCCCACCGGTTCTACGGCAAGCTGCACGCATGATCGACCCCTTGTCGCCGTCGTCCCCGGCCCGGACCCGGGTGGGCATCACCGCCGTCGGCGCCAGCCTGCCCGGCCAGGTGGTGTCCACCGACGCGCTGCAACAGCGGATCGCCGAGGCCAGCGGGATCGACCTGCCGGCCGGGCTGCTGTACCGGACCACCGGGATCGGGTCCCGCCGGGTCGCCGCCGACGGCGAGTACGCCTCCACCCTCGCGGTCCGGGCCGCCCGGCAGGCCCTCGCCGCCGCCGGCCGGGACCCCGAGGAGGTGGACCTGCTGCTGTTCGCCTCCGCCACCCGGGACGTCGCCGAGCCGGCCACCGCGCACATCGTCCAGGCCGAACTGGGCGGGCGGGCGCACGCCCTGGACGTCACGAACGCCTGCAACAGCTTCCTCAACGGCATCGACCTGGCCCGCGCCATGATCCTCGCCGGCCGGGTCCGGCGGGCCCTGGTGGTCACCGGGGAGACCCCCACCCGGGCGATGCGCTGGCAGCTCACCGGCCTCGACCAGGCCCGGACCGCGCTCGCCGGCTACACGTTCGGCGACGCCGGGGCGGCGGTGCTGGTGGAACCGGTGCCGGCCGGCGGCATCCTGGACGTCGACACCGAGACCTGGTCCGAACACTGGACGGTCGGCGGCATCCCCGGCGGCGGCTCCCGGCACCCGCGCGGCGACGAGCACACCTACTTCACCGGCGACGGCCGGGCGCTGCGGGACGTCTTCGAGAAGATCGGCACCGACATCCTGCACCGGGTCCGGCACCGCACCGGGCTGGACTGGGCCGACTACGCCCGGGTGCTGGTGCACCAGGTGACCCTGCCCTACCTGGACCGGTTCGTCGAGGTCACCGGCGTACCCCGGGACAAACTGGAGGTCAGCGTCACCGACCTCGGGAACCTGGCCAGCGCCACCCTCGGCGTGCAGCTCGCCCGCGCCGACGCCGGGCTGCGCCCCGGCGACCGGGTGCTGTTCGTCGGCCTCGGCGGCGGCGTCAGCCTGATGACCATGGTCTGGGAGAAGTCGTGACCGCGCTGTGGGTGGTGGTGCCCGCCTTCGACGAGGCCGAGCGGATCGGGGCCACCCTGGACGCGCTGGCCGCCCAGACCGACCGGGACTTCACCCTGCTGGTGGTGGACAACGCCTCCACCGACGGCACCGCCGAGGTGGCCCGCCGGTTCGCCGCCCGGTCCCCGGTGCCGACCCTGGTGATCGAGGAACGATGCAAGGGCGTCGGCGCGGCCGTGGACACCGGCTTCCGGTACGCCATCGCGCGCGGGGCCACCCTGCTGGCCCGTACCGACGCCGACTGCCTGCCCCGACCCGGCTGGGTGGCCGCCGCCCGGCGCACCCTCACCGGCGGGGCGGACATGGCGTGCGGCCGGATCGTGGCCCGCCGCGACGAGCACGGCCCGCTCGGCCGGGCCGGGTTCCGTTGCCTGGTCACCGTCGCCGCCACCTTCGGGCGGCTGCGTCCCGCCCACCGGGAACCCGGCTACCGGGCCCCGTACCGGATGCACGCCGGCAACAACATGGCGATCACCGCCGGGACGTACCTGGCCGTCGGTGGGATGCCGCGCCGGCCGTCGCCGACCGACCGGGAGTTCCTCAACCGGGTACGCCGGCACACCGCCGGCATCGTGCACGAGCGGACCATGGTGGTGGAGAACTCGACCCGGCGGCTGCGGGCGTACGGGCTGCGTCGCACCGCCGCCTGGTACCTGGACCGGGGCAGCGGCCGGCTCTCCCCGGACCCGCGCTGACCGGCTGATCAGGAGAATCCGCGCCCCTTTCAGGAGAGTCCGTGTTCGACGAACTGGCCGCCGCGCTGCGCCGGCACCCGGAGCGGCCGGCCGTGCTGACCGCCGGGGTGTCCGGCCGGCCCCGGGTCGCCGCCACCCGGGGTGAACTGGCCGACCTCGCCGACGGGTACGCCGCCGCCCTGCACCGGCACGGGCTGGTCGCCGGGGACACCCTGGGGGTGGCGGTGCGGCCCGGCCCCCGGGCGCTGTCGGTGCTGCTGGCCGCCTACCGGCTCGGCCTGCGGGTGGCGGTGCTCGACCCCAGCGCCGGCCCGGACGTGCTCACCGCCCGGCTGGCCCTGGCCCGGCCCGCCCTGGTGGTCGCGGACGCGGCGGCGCAGGCGGTCGCCGGCTGGGCGCGTCCGCTGGCCGGCCGGGCCAGCCTGGCCCTGCCCCGGCTGGCCGACCTCGGCCCGGTGCGGACCGTCGGCCGTCGGCTGCCCGGCTGCGCCCCGGCGCTGCCCCGCCGGTCCGGTCCGGCCCCGGACCGGGGCGGCCCGGACGGCGACGCGGTGATCATCTTCACCTCCGGCACGACCAGCCGGCCCCGGGCGGTGGTGCACCGGCGGCACGGCCTGGACGCCGGGCTGCGGGCCGTCGCCGACCTGGTCCGCCCCCGCCCCGACCAGCCGGTGCTCGGCGGCACGTTCTTCGTGCTGGTGCCCGCCCTGACCAGCGGGGCACCGGTCGCCCTGCCGGCCCGCCGGCCCCGGGTGCTGGCCCGGCAGGTGGCCCGGCTGCGCCCGCAGGCCAGCTACCTCACCCCACCCCAGTTGCGGGCGCTGCTGGCGCAGCGTCCCCGGCTCACCGGCCGGTTCTACAGTGGCTCCGCGCCGGTGAGCGCCGCCCTGCTCGACCGGGTCCGGCGGGCCGGCGCGGAGCAGGCGTGGGGGGTGTACGCGCTCACCGAACTCTTCCCCGCCGCCGCCGTCGAGGCCACCGAGAAGGCCGCCCACACCGGCGACGGCGACCTGGTCGGGGCACCGCTGCCGGGGGTGACGACCCGGACCGGCCCGGACGGGCGGCTGCTGCTGCGCGGCCCGGGGCAGGCGCACCGGTACCTGGGCGAGGAACCGTACGACTGGGTGGACACCGGTGACGTGGCCCGGCTGGCCGGCGACCGGATCGTGCTCGCCGGCCGGAGCAAGGACATGATCCTGCGCGGCGCGGAGAACATCTACCCCGGGCTGTACGAACCGGCGCTGCACGTGCCGGGCGTCAACCTGGCGGTGCTGGTCGGCGTACCGGCCGACGACGGTGACGAACGGCTGGTCGCGGTGGTCGAACCGGAACCGGGCGCCGACCCGGCCCGGCTCCGCCGGACCCTCGACCCGGTGCTGGCCCGGATGGGCGCGGCCCGCCCCGACGGGCTGGTCTTCGCGGCCGTACCGACCAGCGGACGGTCCCGCAAACCGGACCGGCGGGCCGCCGCCGCGCTGGCCGCCGCCCGTACCACCGGCACCCCGACCGGCGGACGCCGTGGCTGAGCCGCCGCCCCGGGTGGGGAGCACCGGGCCGGCGTCGGCCGCCCGGACGGCCGACGCCACGGCTGAGCCGGCACCCCGGGCGGGGAACGCCGTGCCGGCGTCGGCTCCGGCCGGGTCGACGCGCGGCCGGGGCCGACGCCGGGACCGCCGGGTGTACCTGCGCCGGTACCCGGTGCTGTTCACCCTGCTCGCCGCCACCCGCCGCTGGCCGACGCTTCGACTCGGCCGGACCGTGCTGGTGCACGACCCGGACGCCTACCTGGACGCGTTGACCCGGATTCCGCTGGACCGGCTGGCCGCCGGCACCGTCGGCGGCACCGCCCACCGGCTCGGCACCGACGGGCTGCTGTTCGACCAGGAGGGGCCGGTGCACCGGCAGGCCCGCCGGGCGCTCGCCGACGGGCTGGGCCCGACCGGGGTGCGGCGGGTCCGTCCGGTCTGGACCGAGCTGCTGCGGCGCCGGCTGGCCCCGCTCGCCGACGGCGGGTCGGTGGACCTGGTCCCGGTGGTGGCCGAACTGGCCGGGGCGACCACGGCGGCCCTGCTCGGGGTGACCGCCGAGCCGACCGCGCTGGCCGCCGCCGCCCGCCGGGTCGCCGCCACGGCCGCCGCCGAACAACTTCCCGGCCCGCGCCCGCCCGGCCGCGCGCGGGCCGCCCGGACCGCGGTGGCCGACCTCGCCGCCCTGTTGGACGTGCCGCCGGACCGGCTCGGCCTGGCCGGCATGCTGACCGTCGCCGCCGTCAACACCACCGTCGCCGGCATCCCCCGGGCGGTGGCCTGGTGCGCCGACGACCGGCTGTGGGACCGGGCCGGGTCGCCCGACAGCCGGGACGTGCTGGTCGACGAACTGCTGCGGGTGACCGCGCCCAGCCCGGTGCTGCCCCGGGTGGCCGGGGCGGCCGTCCCCACGACGGCGCGCCTCGGCCAGCGCGCCGGGACCGCCGCCGGCTGCCCGGTCCGGTCCGGGGACCGGCTGCTGCTGGTCGCCCGGCACGCCGCCGGGGCCCACCACGGCGACCCGGACTGCGCCGCGCCCGCGCCGGCCCGTACCGCCCGGCTGGTCTTCGGGGCCGGCGCGCACGCCTGCCCGGGAGCCCGGCTGGCCCGCGCCCAGCTCGCCGACACCCTCGCCGCGCTGGCCCCGTACCGGCCGGTGGTGGTGTCGGCCCGCGCCGACGGGCGGGCCGCGCTGCCCGGCTGGGCGCGCCTGGTGATCAGGGCCGGGGCGTGAACCTGACCGGGGTCCGGGTGGCGGTCACCGGGGCGAGCGGGTTCTGTGGCGCCGCCGTGGCCCGGACCGCGGCCGACGCCGGGGCCGAGGTGGTCTGCCTGGGCCGCCGCCGGGGGCCGGTCGGCCGGCACGTGCCGTGGGACGCCACCGTCGGGCCGCCCGACCTGGCCGACGCCGACCTGGTGATCCACCTCGCCGCGGCGGTCGGCGACCCGGCTCCCGGCCGGGCGGCCGAGCGCGCCTACCGGGCGGTCAACGTGGACGGCACCGCCCGACTGCTCGACGCGTCCGGGGACCGGCCGCTGGTCTGGGTGAGCAGCGCCAGCGTGTACCGGCCCGGGGGAGCGGGCCCGGTCACCGAGGAGCATCCGGTCGACGGGCAGCTGTCGGCGTACGGGCGGACCAAGGCCGCCGGGGAACGACTGGCCCTGGCGGCCGGGGCCGTGGTGCTGCGCCCCCGGGCGGTGTACGGGCCGGGCGACCCGCACCTGCTGCCCCGGCTGCTCGCCGCCCGGCGGGGCCGCTGGCTGCCGGTGCCCGGCCCGGACACCCGGCTGAGCCTCACCGCGGTGGAGAACCTGGCGGACGCCTGCCTGGCAGCGACCGGCTGGCCGGCGGGGGCGTACAACATCGCCGACGACCTGCCGTACTCGCGGGACGCGGTGCTGCGGGCGGTGCTGGCCGCGTCGGGGATCCCGGCCCGGCTGGTGCACCTGCCGGTCCGGTCGGCGATGGTCGCCGCGGACGCGGCCACCGGCTGGTCGCGGTTGAGCCGTCGCCCGCCCCGGCTGACCCGGTACGCCGTCGAGCAGCTCGCCCGGGGCATGGTGCTCGACCTCGGCCGGGCCCGCGCGCAGGGCTACCGGCCCCGCCGGAAGCTCGCCGACCACCTGGCCCGGATCGGCTCCGGCCGGGGCTGACCCGGTGCCGCCGGCCGTCGCCCCGGACCGCCGGGAACGCCGGATCGGGCGCTAAACCTGTCAATTTTCCGGTCGCCGATGGTGTCCCGGATGGTGGTCGGCGGGGTGGCCGCCGGCGGCCGGGGAGCCGTCGGGAGACTTCCGTTGACCTGCGAAGAATCCGCGAATCGCCACCAATCGTCCGACATGCCGCCGGTCGGGCCGACGGGGCTCAAGTGCTGAGATGTGGCGGAGCGTAACCAACTGTGACTCTTGCCATGAATATGAGACCTATGAATACTTCGACACACCCGTTCGGTGGAGCCTCACCGGCCGAACGGGTGTCCGGGGCCACCTGACCGGTGGCCCGCCCTCGCTCATGGAGGTGAGTACATGCGTCTCTCCGGGTCCCCGCTGCGCCACGCCACCGTCACCGCGGTGGCCGGCGTGCTGGTCATCGGCACCATGACCAGCCCCGCCCAGGCCGCACCCGCGACAGTCGCCTCCCCCGACCAGGCCACCGCGCTCGCCGCCGCACTCGGCGACCGCTCCGCCGGGGCGTACGCCCAGGCCGACGGCACCATGGTCGTCACCGTGACCGACGACGCCGCCGCCAAGAAGGTCCGCGCGGCCGGCGCCACACCCAGGACCGTCACCCGGGGCGCGGACGAGTTGGCCCGCGCCACCGCAGCCCTGGACAGCTCCGCGAAGATCCCCGGCACCGCGTGGTGGACCGACCCGGCCACCAACCAGGTCGTCGTCTCCGTCGACAGCACCGTCACCGGCGCGAAGCTCCAGCGCGTCGAGGCGGTCGCCGACCGGCTCGGCGGCACCATCCGCATCGAACGCGAGTCCGGGGTGCTCGGCACCCGGATCGCCGGCGGCGAGGCCATCTGGGCCGAGGGCGGCGGACGCTGCTCGGCCGGCTTCAACGTCCGCAACGCCAGTGGCTCCTACTTCCTCACCGCCGGGCACTGCACCGACATCGCCGCCAACTGGTACGCCGACTCCGGGCAGAGCTCCCTGCTCGGCTCCGGCGGCACCGGCAGCTTCCCCGGCGACGACTACGGCATCGTGCAGCACACCGACGCCGGAGCCGCCGACGGCAGCGTCTACCTCTACGACGGCACCACCCGGGACATCACCGCCGCCGCCGACGCGTACGTCGGTCAGTCGGTGGAGCGCTCCGGCAGCACCACCGGCCTGCACAGCGGCACCGTCGAGGCGGTCGACGCCACGGTGAACTACGCCGAGGGGTCGGTCAGCGGCCTGATCCGTACCACGGTCTGCGCCGAGCCGGGCGACAGCGGCGGCGCGCTGGTCAGCGGCAGCACCGCGCTGGGCCTGACCTCCGGCGGCAGCGGCAACTGCTCCTCCGGCGGCACCACGTACTTCCAGCCGGTCACCGAGGCGCTCAGCGTCTACGGCGTAGAGATCATCTGATCGTCCCACCACCACCCCCAGCGATGGCCGTCACCCCCAGGTGGCGGCCATCGCCGTGTCCGACGGTGGACGTCGGCCCGGCTACCGGCGTCGCGCCGACGGGCGCGTAGGGTGGTCGCGTGGAGCAGGAAGACCGGATCGCCCTTTTCCTCGACTACGAGAACCTCGCGCTGGGGGCCCGCGACCACCACGGCGGCAAGGCGTTCGACTTCCGGCCCATCGCCGACGCGCTCGCCGAGCGCGGCCGGGTGGTGGTGCGCCGGGCGTACGCCGACTGGTCGTACTTCGACGAGGACCGCCGGATGCTCACCCGCTCCCACGTGGAACTCATCGAGATCCCGCAGCGGATGGGCGCGTCCCGGAAGAACGCCGCCGACATCAAGATGGCCGTCGACGCGGTCGAGCTGGCCTTCGAACGCGGCTACATCTCGACGTTCGTGATCTGCACCGGCGACAGCGACTTCACCCCGCTCGTCCACAAGCTCCGCGAACTCAACAAGCGGGTCATCGGCGTCGGGGTGGAGAAGTCCACCTCGGCCCTGCTCCCGCCGGCCTGCGACGAGTTCCTCTACTACGACCGCCTCGAAGGGGTCGACATCCCGCCGGTCCGGGAACGGCGCGCCCGGCCGACCCGGCAGCCCAGCCCGGAGCCGCAGCCGGTGGAGCGGGCCACACCGTCCACCGAACCCGACGTCGAGACCGCCCCGGCGGGGGAGGAGCCGGCCCGGGACGTCGACACCCTCGCCGTGCTGGTCGCCCAGACCGTGGCCGGACTCCAGGGCAGCTCCAGCGGCGAGGTGACCGCCTCCACGTTGAAGCGCACCCTGCTGCGCAAGGACCCCACCTTCAGCGAGTCCGACTACGGGTTCCGTACCTTCGGCGAGCTGCTGCGGCACCTCGCCGCGCACAACGTCGTCGAGCTGGCCGAAGGGCCGGCCAAGGGCGACCCGGAGGTGTCCCTGCCCGAACACGGCGACCGGGAGGTGGCCTTCGGGCTGCTCCGCTCGGTGGTCCACGACCTGGCCGGTGACGACGGCACGGTGGCGCTGTCCGGGCTGAAGAACCAGCTCCGCCGGGCCCGCCCCGACTTCAGCGAGAAGAAGCTCGGCTACCGTAGCTTCCTCCAGTTCTGCCGGGCCGCCGCCACCGGCGGCGCGGTCGACCTGCGGTGGAGCCCGGACGCCGAGGACTACCTGCTCACCACCCGGACACCGCCCGGCTGACCTGATCCCGCACCCACCCCGCCGCCCACCTCGACCGCACCCACCGGCGACCCCGTCACGGGCAGGGCTTTCCGGTGGTGCCGCTGTGCCGCCCGATCACCTCCCGCTCGTCCGGGGTGTACGGTCGGTCGCTCAACCCGCACAGCCGCCTCATCCACTGCTCCGGGTCCAGCGGCAACGTACGGACCTGGGAGCCCTGGACGCTCGACAGGGTGCCGCCGGTCAACGACCACAGCGGCGCGTTCTCCGTCGACGCGACGGGCAGCGCCGCCAACAGCTTGCCGGTCCGTTCGTCCCACAGCTTGGCCCCGGGCGCGCCGGCGGAGCCCACCGTGACCAGCCCGCTGTCCCCGGTGAAGCCGAGCATGCTGTCGACCGGACCGGTGGGGATGATGCCGCCCCGGCTCCGGCCGCTGTCGACGTCCCACACCGTCACGTCGCCGTTGGACGACTGCACGGCCATCCGCGTGCCCTCCGGGTGGAACACCACCGCCCCCTGGTTGCGGGCGGCGCTCACCTCGAGCCGGACGACGACGTCGCGCCGGGGAACGCTCCACACCTCGACGTCCCCGCTGGGCTGCACGACGGCGACCTCGCCGGCCCGGCCGGGCCTCGGCTGCCGGCCGAGGTAGGCCAGCACGGCGGACCGGGCCAGCCCGTCGACGTCGGCCCGGACCGGCAGCGGCTCGTCGACCCGCGTGCCCGAGGCCACGTCCCACCGGGTGAGGACCCCCGCGTGCAGCACGACCACCCGACCGTCGGTGTCGAACAACACCGAGCTGGACCAGTCGTCGGCGCCGAAGGGCGGTGGTGGCGTACCGATGTCCGGCGGCACCGGGAGGGCGAGCCGGTGCGTGACCGCCAGACCGGGCAGGGCGTAGACCACCAGGGAACCGCTGTGCACCGCCGCGAGCCGGGTGCCGTCCGGGGAGAACGCCACCCACAGGCCGTTGTACATGACCTTGACGATGTCGGGGGGAGGCGGCGCGGAGGCACTGCCGAGCCGTTTCCGGGTCGCCACGTCGGTCAGCTCGATCCGGCCGCTCTCGCCGTCGACGGTCA
The DNA here is from genome assembly GCF_028993575.1 of Micromonospora cathayae. NCBI lineage: Bacteria > Bacillati > Actinomycetota > Actinomycetes > Micromonosporales > Micromonosporaceae > Micromonospora > Micromonospora cathayae. The sequence goes on from NZ_CP118615.1 coordinate 4,500,237, forward strand.
GTTCGTACCGGCCGCGCGGGCCGGTCACCCGGACCGAACCCGGCGCGGCTGGCCGGGCCGGCCCGGAAGCCGCGAACGGGTCGGCCGCGCGGAGCCGGTAGCCCAGGTTCTTCCCACCCAGCAGGGTCACCGGACGGCCGTCGGGGCCGGACACGGCCACGGTCAGCCCGACCGATCCGGGCACCACCGGGCTGACCGGTGGCGCGGCGACCCGGTACACCCGGCCGGAGCGGAGGTCCACGATGGTCAGGTCCGTGTTGACGGCGTCGTCCGCGTGGCCCGCGAAGACCGCGTAGTCCGTGCCGACGTCCGCGTCCAGATAGGCCGAACACCGGACGCCCGGTGACACCGCCACCACCTCCCGGCCGGTCGCGGTGTCCAGCACCCGGAGCCGGTCGTCGTCGCACCGGGTGACCGCCGCACCGTACCGGACGATCGCGTCGCCCACCCCACCATCGACCGGGAAGGACCGCAGCCGCCGACCGGTCCGTAGGTCGTACAGGTGCGTCGGGCCGACGTGGGAGGAGACCACGAGGGTGCCCGGATCGGGGCCGAAGGAGACCTGTCCGGGGCGTTCACCGGCACCGATCGGGTTGACGATGGCGACCGGGGTTCCGCTGGCGGTGTCCCAGACCCGCAGGACCGAAGAATCACCGCTCGGCAGGGCCCAGCGCACCATGACCCGGCTGCCGTCGGCCGCGAAGCTCACCGAGGCGACCGTGAACTGGACGGCGGGATCCGGGTCCAGGGGCGTGTCGGCGAGGACCACCGGCCCACTGGTCCGTTCGACGTCCCAGAGCAGCACGCTGCCCCGGGCGTTGGCGTAGGCCAGGGTCCCGCCGGAGGGGCTCAGCGTCCAGGTGCCGCCGATGTCGGTGCGGCCCCCGGAGGGCAGGAACACCTCCCGGGGGTGGGGGCCGGCCATCCCGGTCCACACCGCCGGCCGGCCGGTCGCGTTCTCGAAGACCACCACGTCGCCGTCCCGGCTGGTCGCGATCCGCCGCAGGTCGCCGTCCCAGCTGTCCTGGTACACCGCGTCGACCGACTGGGTGGCCGCGTACCAGGAGAACAGCGCCCCGTACGCCTCGGCGGACCGGTCGTGGTGCCAGGCGGCCTGGGCCAGTTGCAGCGACATCCGCGGATCGACCTGCCGGGTCCGGTTGGCGTCGTCGGCCAGGGCCCGGGAAGCGGCGGTGCGCAGCCGGGCGTCGGCCTGCGCGGTCTGCCGGGCGGCGACCACCGCCAGCCCGGTCGCGGCCAGCGCCAGCACCGAGATCACCGCCACCACCGTCCACAGCACCCGGATCCGGCGCTGCTCCCGCGCCCGGCTCGACCGGAGGTAGGCGTGCTCGGCCGGGCTGATACCGGCCGGATGCTCGCGCCGCCACCGTTCGGCGGTCGCCAACGGCACACCGCGCAGCAGGCCGCCGGGGTCCCGGCCGTCGGCCTCCCACCGGGCCAGGTCGGCCCGCAGCTCCTCCTGCCAGGTACGGAAGTCGCGTTCCTCGGTCAGCCAGCCGTGCAACTCCGGCCAGTGGGCGATCAACGCCTGGTGGGCGAGGTCGGCGACCTCGGTGCCGTCGGTGCCCCGACCGACCACGACGAGCCGGCTGGCCACCAGCCGGGCCAGCACCTCACCCGACTCGTCCCCGAGGTGGGCCAGCCGGACCGGCCGGCGCAGGAAACCCCCGTCGGCCTCCGGTCGGGCCAACTGGACCAGGAGGCGGCGGGCCTCCGGTCGCCGCTCGGGCGGCAGGTGCCGGTACACGTCCTCGGCGTACCGGGCCAGCGCGCCGGACACGCCGCCGATCTCCTCGTACGCCCGGTGGGTGAGCGTGCCGGCGGTACGGCGTTCCCAGAGCCGGGCCAGGGTGAACTCGACCAGCGGCAGGTGACCGGGCGCGGTGCCGGCGTCGTCCAGGATCCGCTCGACCAGGCCGCTCTCGAAGTCGACGTCGGCGGCGGTGACCGCGGCCCGCAACTGTTCCCGGCTCATCGGGGGGACGAACACCACCCCGTCGGTGGCCTCGGCCGCTGTGTCGTCGGTGACCAGGGCGTCCAGAGTGCCGGACCGCATGGTCAGCGCGACCAGGATCCCCGGCCCGCCGGTGGGCCGGCGCGGGGTCGCCCGGACCAGCCGGTGCAGCAGCCGCCACAGCTCCCGGGCGTCGTCGGTGGGGAGTTCCTCGAACTGGTCCCCGAAGATCAGCAGCCCGCCGTCACCGGCCCGGTCGGCCAGCCGTCCGGCCAGCCACGGCAGGGTGTCGGTGACCGACGTGTCGAGCCGGTCGGCCAACGCCGTCGCCTCGTCGTGCCGGCGCAGCTCGCCGAGGTCCGGTTCGAGTACGCCGATGACGGCCCCGGCCAGCAACGCGGCGGGCCGGACCCCGGGCAGCGGCCGGAAGCCGGCGACCAGGGTGCCGCGTTCGCGTAGCCGGGGGATCAGTCCGGCGTAGACCAGGGACGACTTTCCGCTGCCGGACGGGCCGGCGAGGGTCAGCAGCGGGTGCTGCCGTACCTGTGCCAGCATCCGCTCGACCAGCGCCTCCCGACCACGGAAGTGGGTGGCGTGCTCCTCGAGGAAGGGCGCGAGTCCACGGTACGGGCAGGTCTCCGCCGGGTCGGGGGCGGCGATCTCCGGGTGGGCGTCGACGAGGGCCTGGGTCGGGATGAGGTACGACGTGGTGGTGTGGGCGGACCGTTCGGCGGCGACGACCATGCCGACCACCCCGCCGGAGGTCGGGCTCCACACCGGAGCGCCGCTGAACCCGGGGCCGATGGCCCGGCGGTGCGGCGGGGACTCCAGTTGCAGCCAGCCGGCCCCCTGCCGGGCGCGCAGTTCGGCCTCCACCCACACACCGAAGCCCTCCGGCAGGTCGGCGGGGAAGCCGAAGACCCGTACCTCGTCGCCCCAGGCCGGTTCGGTGCGGGTCAACCGGGCCGGTCGGGCGTCGGGTGGTGCCGGCCGGTCGAGCCGCAGGACGGCGCTGTCCCCGCTGCCGTCGGCCCGGCGCGGTTGCCAGCCGACCACCACGGCCCGCCGGCCGGCCCCGGTGTCGTCGTCCAGCAGCGGGAACTCGGCGGTCAGCGCGCCGGCCGGGGGTTCCGGGCCGGGGTGGCCGAGGGCGGCGGCGACCACGTGGGCGCAGGTGACGACGAGGTCGGCGGCGACCAGGAAGGCGGTACCGACCACCCGGCCGGACGGTCCCCGCAGCCGGACGAGCGCGGACGCCGGCACCGATCCATCGATCATGTCGCTCCCGGGCCGGGGCCGCTCCGTCCGTCGGAGCGGTCGATCCGGCGGGGATCCATGCTAGTCAACCACCGGGCCGGCGGGACGGTGGGACGGATGACCGACAGTGGACCTCAGACGGTGGCTCCGGAGGTGAGCAGCGAACCGGCGAGGGCGCACCAGATGACCAGGAAGACCACGTACATGATGGTGAAGACCCAGCCGACCACGATGCCGGCGGTGGCCAGCTCGACGCCCCGCTCCCCGGTCCGTTCGATCTCGCGCTTGGCCCGGTTTCCGAAGTAGATGCCCAGCGGCGGGAAGACCGCCACCCCGAAGACCAGCGACAGGATCGCGTACGTGTTCATCGGCGGGTACGCCGGATAGTACGGCGGGGGCGGCCCGTGCGGGGTGGCGGGCGGCTGCTTGTCGTCCATGGTGTCCTCCGGGTGACGGCTGCCTGCCAGTCTGGACGAGCCCCGCAAGTCGCCGACCACCCGGCGGACGGGCTCAGGCCGGCGGGCGGGAGCCTGCCGGCGGGTGGGGCCCGGTGCCGCAGCAGCCGTCGGCGCATCCGGTGACGACGGCGGTCGGGGTGGATGCCGGAGTGGGGGCGCAGCAGGTGTCGCCGCGCCAGGCGTCGAGCCCTTCGCGGACCGCCACCGCCGCGATGACCAGCGCCGCCACCGGGTCGGGCCAGGACCAGCCGAACAGGCTGTTGAGGCCGAGACCGACGAGCAGCACGGCGGACAGGTACGTGCACAGCAGGGTCTGCCGGGAGTCGGCGACCGCCGACCGGGAGCCGAGTTCCCGGCCGGCCCGCCGTTGGGCGTTCGACAGCCCCGGCATGATCAGCAGGGAGAGCGCGGCCAGCAGCAGGCCGACCGTGGAGTGGTCCGCCTCGGCCCCGGTGACCAGCGCCCGGATCGACTCGGTGCCGACGTATGCGGCCAGCGCGAAGAAGGACACCGCGATGACCCGTAGCGCCACCTTCTCCCGGGCGTGCGGGTCGCGGCCGGTGAACTGCCAGGCCACGGCGGCGGCGGAGGACACCTCGATGACCGAGTCGAGGCCGAAGCCGATCAGGGCGGTGGACGAGGCGATCGTGCCGGCGGTGATCGCCACGACGGCCTCGATCACGTTGTAGGTGATGGTGGCGGCGACGAGCAGTCGGATCCGCCGGACCAGCAGCGCGGTCCGGGCCGGATCCGGGTGGACCGGTAGGAGCGGGAGCAGCCCGGTCATCAGCAGCATCCCTTGCGGGCCGAGTCGGGGCAGGCGCTCGGGTCGACGGTGAGCATCAGGCCGAGCAGGTCCCCGAGGGCGTGGGCGAGCCGGGGGTCGGCGAGTTCGTACCGGGTGCGCCGGCCCTCCGGGGCGGTGACGACCAGGCCGCAGCCGCGCAGGCAGGCGAGATGGTTGGAGACGTTCTGCCGGGTGGTGCCGAGCAGGTCGGCGAGGTCGGCCGGGTAGCCGGGGCCGTCGCGCAGGGCGAGCAGCAGTCGGGCCCGGGTCGGGTCGGACAGCGCGTGGCCGAAGCGCGCGAGCACCTGCCCGTGGGTCAGTGTCTGCACCGCCCGACTATACATCGTCCGCTGTACTGTTGGTCGGCTCCGGGGTGCGCCGACGACCGGGCCGGGCGGGTCGGTGGTGGGTCGGTGCCGGCGGCTGCCGGGAGGGGCACCCGCCGGCACCGACGTCGGCGCGGGGCACCGGGAGGAGTTCCCACGCCGAGGCCGACGTCGGCTCAGCCGTGCACCGGGAGGCCGGCCGCCCGGCACCGACGTCGGGTCAGCCGCGCACGGTGGCGGCGGGGCGGGCCGGGTCGGCACCGAGCTGCCGGCCGCGTGCCGGCATGAAGACCACCGTGAGGACGGCCCCGACCGCGGCGATCACCGCGCAGGTGAGCAGTACCAGCTGCATGCCCTCGACGTACGCGGCGTGGGCGCTGTCGACCAGGGCCGGGTTGCCGACCCGGGCAGCCACCGCCACCGCGCCCGCGATCGAGTCGTGGGCCACCTCCACCGCCGGGGCGGGCAGGCCGGTGACGTCGAGCCGGTCCACGTACACCTGGGAGAGCAGGCTGCCCAGCACCGCCACGCCGAGTGCGCCGCCGGCCTGGCGCAACGTCATGGTGATCGCGGTGCCGGAGCCGGCCCGCTCCGGGGGCAGGACGGCCAGCACGGCGTCCATCGACGGGGTGAGGGCGGAGCCGATGCCCAGCCCGGCGACGGCGTACCACCCGGCGGCGAAACCGAACCCGCTGTCCACGGTGGTCGTCGCCCCGATGCCCAGGCCGACCGCGGTGAGCAGCAGACCGGTGGCGATGGGGATCCGGTGGCCGATCCGGCCGGCGATCCGGGTGCCGACCCCGACGCCGACGACGAACCCGGCGATCAGCGGCAGCAGTCGCAGCCCGGTGGCCAGGGCGTCGTACCCGAGTACGAACTGGAGGTAGAGCGGCACCACGAAGAGCAGCCCGAACAGCGCGAAGCTGACCACGGTGGCGTTGATGTTGCCCCAGGTGAACTGCCGGCCCCGGAACAGGCGCAGGTCGATCATGGGCTGCCGGGTGCGCAGTTCCCACCAGACGAACGCGCCCAGCAGCAGCGCCGCGACGGCGAAGCCGCCGAGCACCACCGGGTCGCCCCAGCCCCGGTCGGGGGCCTCGATCGCCGCCCAGACCAGGCTGAGCAGGCCGGCGATGGAGAGCAGGCCGCCCAGCACGTCGGGCCGGGGTGGCGCGGGGTCCCGGGACTCGGGCATGAGCAGCGCGATGGCCACCATCGCGGCGGCGATGATCGGGACGTTGACCAGGAAGATCGAACCCCACCAGAAGTGTTCGAGCAGCCAGCCGCCGATGATCGGGCCGAGCGGGATGCCCGCGCCCATGCCCATGACCACGATGGACAGCGCCTTGCCCCGGTCGGCGGGGGCGAACAGCACGGCGATGGTGGCCAGCGTGGTCGGCATGATCACCGCCGCGCCGGCGCCGAGCACCGCGCGGGCGGCCACCACGGCGTCGGAGGTGTCGGCCCAGGCCGCCCAGAGGGACGCCCCGGCGAAGATGGCCAGCCCGATGAGCAGTACCCGGCGGCGGCCGTACCGGTCGGCGATCGCGCCGACGGGCAGCATCAGGCCGGCGAACAGCAGGATGTACGAGTTGACGATCCACTGCAGGGCGTCGGTGCCGGCGGACAGTTCGGTGGCCATGGTCGGCAGGGCCACGTTCATGATCGTGACGTCGAAGCCGATGGTGAGCACGGCCAGGGTCAGTGCCCCGAGCGCCCACCATCTCTGTCGTTCCGCTGTGCTCGGCATGGGCCGTCTCTCTCCACTTCTCGGCGGTGGGACCACCGGGTACCAGGGTGGGCGGCGGCCGGGACACCCCGGCCCGCCGGACAGTACATCACATGCTGGATTCAGCATATGTCGAACAGTGGGCGGCCCGGGACGATCTGACCCGGGCCCCGGGGCTACCCGGTCGGCTGCTCCAGGTGGTCGCGGAGCCGGCGCAGGGTGACCTGCATCGACTGTTGGTTGTGGCTGGCCCGGTCCCGGATACCGGAGACCAGCACGGCGATGGCACGCATCAACCGGCCCCGGTTGTCGTGCCAGACCTCCGTCAACCGGGTGCCCGCGCCGCCGTCCAGCGGCTCCAGCCGGTAGCTCCAGGTGGCGATGGGCAGCCCGATGGCGGCGCTGTCGAAGGCGAACTCCCGGCCGGGGTCGGCGACGGTCACCCGGCAGTGCGTCGTCCAACGGCGTACCGGACCCCGCCGGTTGTGGCCGGAGAACCTGCTGCCCACCCCGAGGGGACCGCCGCCGGACACCACCGTGGCACCGGTGCACTCGGGACTGAACCGGCCCCACCGGGTGACGTCCACGATGGTGGCGTACACCAGCTCGGGCGGTGCGGCGATGTCGATGCTCTCCTCGACGTGGACGACGTGCGTCATGGCGTTCCTTCGCTGGCGGTCGACGGGTGGAGGCGGTGGTACCGGGAGGCGTGCCGGACGAGGGGATCGCCGTCCCGGTGCGTGGCGTGCTCGACCGCGCCGATGACGATGGCGTGGTCGCCGCCCAGGTAGGTGTGCCGGTGCCGGCAGGTGAACCAGGCCAGGGCCCCGTCGACCACCGGCAGGCCGGCCAGCTCCGCGCAACTCTCGGCGGCGGTGCCCGGATCGCGGGGCCGGGCGAACGCGTCGGCGACCGGACCCTGGTCGGCGGCGAGCACACTGACCGCGAAGCGGCCCCGCTCGGCGAGGAGTTCCAGACTGGTGGAGCCCCGGCGCAGACACACCAGCAGCAGGGGCGGTCGCAGCGACAACGAGGTCAGCGAGCCGACGGTCATGCCCCAGACGCCACCGTCGTGCCGGGTGGTCAGCACGCTGACCCCGGTGGGCAGGGCGGCCATCGCGGCGCGGAACGCGTCCGGCCCGACCAGGCCGAGATCGTCGGACCAGCCGCCCCCGGACCGGTCGTCACCGGACCAGCCGTCACCGGACTGATCGTCGCCGCGCCGACCGCCGTCAGGCCGGTCGTCGTCCGGTTGGCGGGCGTCGGCGAGCAGGCCGGCGTAGTGCAGATCGAGCGCGGCGTCAAGGCCCGCCACGGCGGGTGCCGGCCGGTTCACGCGACACCCGGCAGGCAGAGGTCGACGATCTGGTTGAGCAGGGCGACCGTCGGGGCCAGCGCCAGCATCGCCACGGCGGCGGCGTACACCCCGGCCGCCCGGCCGGCCTGGCAGCAGTCGGCCGGCCGCCGCAGCACCGCCAGCCGCAGCGCCACGGCGTGGTGCCCGGCCGCCAGCATCCCGTCCGGGACCGGGGTGCCGGCCAGCACGGTCAGCGCGTCGATGGTGTGCTGGCGGCCGATCCGCCGCCGGGCCCGGCAGTCGGCGGCCATCTCGATCAGGGTCGGGATCCGGCCGGTGGCCGTCCCGCCGGTGCCCAGCCGGGGGAACATCTGGGCCAGCGCGGTGGCCAGTTGCAGCACCAGGTGGTGCCGGGCGACGAGGTGCGCGCGTTCGTGGGCCAGCACCGCACGCAGCGGCTCGGGGTCGAGCTGGTCGAGAGTCCCCTGGGAGAGCACGATCCGGCCGGACACCACACACGGCACGCTGTAGGCGAACAGCCGGGCGTCCGGCACGACGTCGACCCCGGGCAGCTCCGGATGGCGTACCGCGAACAGGTCGATCAGCATCTCGTGTCGCCGCCGCCGCTGCCGGGCGGCCCGGTTGAGCCGGCGGAACCGGACCGCTATCCGCCCGGACAGCACCAGCAGTGCGGCGCTCACCCCGACCGTCGGGACGGTGGACCACAGCTGGGTCGTCTCCGGGGTGTGCCGGTCCGCCGCCAGGATCAGCAGCGCGGCCACCGCGCTGACCGGCACCATGAGGACCGCGCCGACCCAGAGGCCCAGCACGGCGCACGGCATCCGGTACGTCCAGGTGCCCGGTGGCGCGCCGGCCGTGGCCCGGAACGCGCAGCCGGTCGCGACGATGGTGAGCAGCAACGGCCACATGACTTGCCTCCCCCAGGGGCCGCCTGCCGCCCCACTGCTATCCGACTCGACGATCCTCGACGTCGCGGTCAAGAGCGTCGCGCAGCGCCGCCCGGTCCTCGGCGTCCAGCCCGTCGACGAACCGGACGAACGCCCCCGGCTCGCCGCCGGCCACCCCCAGCGCGTCGGCGAGCAACTCGGCGAACATCTCGGCCCGGCTGGACGCCGCACCGTAGCGGTGCGCGCGCTCGTCCCGGGACTGGTTCACCAGACCCTTGCGGGCCATGCGTTGCAGCGTCGTCAGGACGGTCGTGTACGCGAGCTGGCGGTCCTCGAGCAGTGTCTCGTGAACCTCACGCACCGTCATGGCACGGTCCGCCGTCCAGAGGCAGTCCATCACTGCCCGTTCGAGCGCACCGAGTCGGATCACCGCACCATCATAGGCCCACCCGGACCGGGTGACTACCACCGTAGTACTACCACGGTAGGAGAAGTTCCGGGGGGACGGGTTTCCGGCCGGCGAACACCACGTGACGCTCGGCGTTCCGATCCATAGTGGACCGGAGACCGTACCGTGGCGGCGGTCACCCCGATCGGTCCGGGGGTGATCGTCCACTCGGTCACAGCCGTGCGTCCATCGTCCGAGCCGACTTGACTACCGCAGTAGTACTACCCCCATAGTTGACCGTCCGTTAACCGGAGTTGTTAACGCGTTTCGTGACGGGGCGTCACGACGACGGCCACCGTCCGGGGCCGCGTATGGGGGAGGGAACAGGCATGGACCTAGCGACGATGCTGGGCGCGCCGGGGACGGCGTCCCGGCTGCCGCAGCAGCAGTGGGAGGCCGCGGCCACCGCGGTGCTGCGCGACGCGTTCCGGTACCACTTCGACCGCAACGACTTCTTCCGCGCCCAGTGCGACGCCGACGGCGTCACGCCGGACGACGTCACCAGCCGCGCGGACCTGCCCAGGATCCCGCTGCTGCCGGTGAGCATGTTCAAGCGGCCCGACGCGCACGTGCTGCTGACCGCGCCACTGACCGACATCGAACTGGAGATCCGCTCCACCGGCACCGGCGGGGTGCCCAGCGTGGCCCGCCGGGACACCGCCACCGTCACCCGCGCGGTCACCGGCATCTTCGGCTCCTACCGGGACTTCTTCGCCCTCTCCAAGGGCGCCGGACTCTTCCTCTGCCCGTCCACGGCCGAGACGCCGGAGATGGGCATGGTCAAGGTGTTCAACCTGCTCAACGGGGTCTTCGACGACCACGTGTACCTGGTGAAGGACTACGCCTTCGACCCGGACGAGGCGCTGGAGTACCTGCGCAGGTGGGACGGCGAGATGACCCGGCACGTGATCGGCCCGCCGTTCCTGATCAACCGGCTGCTGCGCTACCTGGAGCTGGAGGAGATCGAGGTCAAGCTCGACCCGGAGTCGATGGTCATCACCCTCGGCGGCTGGAAGCGGTACACCGGTGAGTCGATCAGCCGGGCCGACTTCGACGGCAAGATCGAACGCTACCTGGGCGTCGCGCCCGACCGGATCCGCGACATGTACGGGATGATCGAGTCCAACATGCTCGCCGTGGAGTGCGAGCACCACCGCAAGCACGTGCCGCCGTGGTGCTACGTGTCCATCCGGGACGTCACCGACCCGTCCGTCGAGCTGCCCGCCGGCCAGACCGGTGGCATCGCCATCCTCGACGCGCTCAACACCGCGTACCCCGGGTTCCTGCTCTCCGACGACGTCGGCGAGGTCGACGAGAGCGGCTGCCCGTGCGGGCGTACCGGCCAGACGGTGTCGTTCCGCCGCCGCCGCCAGGGCGCCGAACTCGGCTGCTGCGCGGTCAGCATCGAGAAGTTCCTCGACTCGCGGGAGATCGTCGCCGAGTGCGCGGTGCCCGCGCCCGCCGGGCAGTAGGGGCGGCGGCGCGATGGCCCGGTTCAGCCCCACCGTGGTGGACCACTTCACCAACCCCCGCAACTCCGGGGAGATCACCGACGCCGACGTCCGGGCGTTCGTCGGCAACCCGGTCTGCGGCGACCAGATCCTGCTCACCGCCCGGGTCCGCGACGACGTGGTCACCGACATCCGGTTCCAGGCGTTCGGCTGCTCGGCGTCGCTGGCCGTGGCGAGCCTGCTCACCACCGCCATCGCCGGCACGCCGCTGACCGACGTCACCGGCCTCGACGCCACCCGCGTCGAGCAGCTCGCCGGCGGCCTGGCCCCGGACCAGCGGCACGTCGCCGCGCTCGGTGCCGACGTGGCGCGCCGACTGGTGGACAACTTCCGACAGGGGACCAACGATGACGACCCGATCACCTGTGCCGGCTGACCCCCGATGTCCCGCCGACGACCTGTCGGAGTTCGTGTACCTGGACTACGCCGCCACCACCCCGCTGGGCCGGGAGGCGTTCGACGCCATCGGCCGGGGCATGCGGCTGTTCGGTAACCCGTCCAGCCGACACTCGGTCGGGCAGGCCGCCCACGAGGCGCTGGGCACCGCCCGTGCCCAGGTGGCCGCGCTGCTCGGCTGCCCGGCCGGCGAGGTGGTGTTCACCGGCGGCGGCTCCGAGGCGATCAACCTGGCGCTGCGCGGCACCTTCGCGCCCCGGCACTGGCGCGGCCACCTGGTCACCACCGCCATCGAGCACTCCGCGGTGCTGGAGTCCGCCGCGGCGCTGCGCCGCCGGGGCGTCGACGTGACCATCGTGCCCCCGGAGCCGTCCGGGCACGTCGACCCGGACCGGGTCGCCGCCGCGCTGCGACCCGACACGGTGCTGGTGTCGGTGATGCACGCCAACAACGAGACCGGCGCGGTCCAGCCGGTCCGGGAGATCACCGAACGGGCGCACGCGGCCGGCGCGCTGATGCACGTCGACGCCGTGCAGACCGCCGGCAAGCTGCCCATCGACACCCTGGACGCCGACCTGGTCAGCATCTCCGCCCACAAGTTCGGCGGCCCCAAGGGCGTCGGCGCGCTCCGGCTGGCCGCCCACCACACGGTGGAACCACTGGTCTGCGGCGGCGGCCAGGAGGACGGCCGCCGCGCCGGCACCGAGAACCTGCCGGGCGTCCTCGGCATGGCCGCCGCCGCGACCGCCGCCCTGCCCCGGCTGCACGACCGGTCGTACCGGCAGCAGCAGTGGGCGCTGCGGACCCGGCTGCTGCGGCACCTCGGCGCCCTCGACGGCGTACGGGTCAACGCCACCGACCCGGTGATGGCCGAGACGGTCAGCGTCACCTTCGCCGGGGTACGCGGGGACACCGTCGCCGACGTGCTCGACATGCACGGCATCTGCGTCTCCACCGGGTCGGCCTGCCACGCCGGGCAGGACTCCCCGTCGCACGTGCTCACCGCGATGGGCCTCGACGTCGAACAGGCCCGTGCCACCCTGCGGTTCTCCTTCGGGGCGGGCACCACCGGCGCGGACATCGACACGGCTGGCCGGGCCACCGTGGCCGCCGTCGAGCAGGTGCGCCGGGTGTCCGGCCGGTCGGGTACGCCGCTGGCCACCGTGGGGACGGCCGGTGTCCGCTGACCCCCGCGCCGGCCAGCCGTGCGCGCCCCGGACCGACCTGCCCGGCCGGGCCCCCAGCCTGCCCGGCCGGGCTGGGCAGGTCGCCCCGGACCGGGCTGGGCAGGTCGCCCTCAACGCGCCGGTCCGGTCGCTGAAGATGCTGGAACTCCAGATCGCCGCCGGAGCCACCGAGGTGTACCTGGGGCTGCTGCCCCCGGCCGACGTCCCGGTCAGCTTCGACGCGCTGCCGGCCCGCCGGGACGGTGAACCGACCCACGTGTCCAGCCCGGCCCTGCTGGCCGAACTGGTCACGGCGGCGCACACCGCCGGGCTGAGGGTGCACTTCTGCGCCGACGCCCCGGTCGTCGACCCGGCGCACACCACCGCCTGGCTCGGCCATGTCGGGCAGGGCCTGGCCGCCGGGGCGGACACCGTGGTGGTGGGCAACCTGGCCGGCTGCGCCCGGCTCGCCGACCGGGACGACGTCACGCTGGTGGCGGGCAGCCCGATGGGGGTGTCCACGGTGGCGTACGCCGCCCACCTGCGGGACGCGTACCGGGTCCGTCGGGTGGTGCTGCCGCACACCCTCACCCTGGCCGAGGTGGCCGCGTTCTGCGCCCTCGACGATCTCGAGATCGAGACGCCGGTGCAGACCGGGGCCGGCCTGGACTGCACCCGCTGCCGGCTGCCGGACACCCCCGGGATCGGGCTGGGCTGCCGGGCCGGCTGGACCGGCGGCCAGGACGGCGACCCCACCGGTGAATCTGCCGGCGGGCCGGCCGGCGGGACCGCGGTCGACCTGGGCGGTTTCCTCGACGGGGCGTCCGACTGCGCGCTGTGCGACGTGCCCGCCCTGGTCGAGATCGGGGTGCGCGCGTTGCAGATCCCTGGTCGGGAGAGCCCCAACCTGCGGCAGAACGCCAAGATCACCCAGATGTACCGCCGGGCGGTGCGCGGGCACGCCACCGGCACCCCGATGCCCGAGGTCATCGCGGCCATCGACCGCGTCGAACTGATGTGGCAGATGGGCTGGCTGCCCCGCTTCTGCGACCAGCAGCGCTGCCGATTCCGCGACACCCCGCAGCAGCGGGCCTACGTCTGAAGGGGCCGGGGTTGACCACCGTCGAGATCCGCCTGACCACCCCCGCCCGGCTGGCCGAGGCCCTGGCGTCGCCGGTCGACGCCATCGGCCTCGGCCAGGAGGGCTGCCTGACCAAACTGCCCGACACCGACACGCTGCGGGCCGCCGCCGCTCAGATCCGGGCCGCCGGCCGGACCGTGGTGCTCGTCGCCCCGGTCGCCTGGCCGCGTACCGCCGACGAGCTGCTCGCCCGGATCCGCGCGGTGACCGCCGACGGCCCCACCACCGTCGCCGTCAACGACGCCAGCACCGCGCTCGCCCTCGCCGACCGGCCCGCCGACTGCACCCTGGTCGCCGGGCTGGGCCTCACCCGGGCCCGCCCGCACAGCGCCCACCCCGACCGCGCCGGCGCGCCGCCGGCCACCGTGGACACCGCGCTGCTGGCCGTGCTGCGCCCGGCGGCCGTCGAGGTCGACGCCGACACCGACGTCACCGCCGCCGTCGCCGAGGGCTGGCCGGTCCGCCGGTACGTCGACGCGGTGCCGGTCGGCTACGGCCGGTCCTGCCCGACCGCCCGCCGGCACCACAGCGGCCCACCCGACTGCCGGCCGCTGTGCGACACCCCGTACACCATCCGCGCCCACCAGCGGTGGCAGCTCAACCACGGGCACCGGGAACCACTGCCGGCCGGCGTCACCCCGCCCGTGCTCACCGTCTGGGGCAACGCCGTCTACCAGCCGGCCACCGGCCCGACGACCGCCGACTACCACATCATCGACGCCCGCTGGCACACCCCCGAGGCCCTCGCCGCCGCCGTCCGGCGGGCGCGCGACCAGGTGCCCGTACCCACCGGACGCTAGGAGTTCCCGTTGGTCGACTTCACCCTCAGCCCACACCAGCAGGACCTGGTGGACCAGGCCCGCGCCGTCGCCCGGCGCTGCCTGGCCCCCCGGGCCACCGGCTACGACCGCTCCGGCGAGTTCCCCGCCGAGAACTTCGCCGACCTCACCGGCACCGGCCTGCTCGGTCTGCTGATTCCCGCCGAACGGGGGGGCCTCGGCGCGGACCTGGTCACCTACGCCCTCGCCGTGGCCGAACTCGCCGAGGCGTGCGGCTCCACCGCGCTGATCTTCGCGATGCACTGCGGGGCCACCCGACTGCTGTCCGCCAGCCCCGACCCGTACGCGGCGCGGGTGCTGCGCTCGGTCGTCGCCGACGGCCGGCTCGTCGCCTGGGGCTTCTCCGAACCCGGCACCGGCGGCAACGTCCTGGCCCCGCAACTGCGGGCCACCCCGACCGACGACGGCGGCTACACCCTCCAGGGCACCAAGGCGTTCTGCACCGGCGCCGGCCACGTCGACCACTACCTGATCAACACGCACTCGGGGGAGACCGAGTTCCGGCGCGGCCAGTCGATGTTCCTGCTGCCCGCCGACACCCCCGGGTTGACCGTGAAGGAGACCTGGGACGCCCTCGGCATGCGGGCCAACTGCGCCAACACCGTCGTGCTGGACGCCCGGGTACCGGCCGAGGTCTGCGTCGGTGGCCACGGCGGCGGCATGCCGCTGCTCGCCCACGCCCTGCCCGCCCTGATCGTCGGCCTGGCCGCGGCCAGCCTCGGCGTGGCGCGGGCCGCCAACGGCGTCGCCACCGCCCACGTCACCCGGCGGGTGCACGCCAACACCGGGGCCAACCTCGCCGCCTACCAGGGCGTCCGGTTCCAGGTCGCGGAGATGGCCGTCGCCCTGCACACCGCCCAGCTGTCCCTGCTGCACGGGGCCGCCACCGCCGAGGCCGACCCGTTGGAGGCGCTGCCGGCGATGAACATGGCGAAGTACGTCTGCAACACCACCGCGCTGACCGTCGCCGACACCGCCATGCAGGTCACCGGCGGGCACGGCTTCCTGCGCTCCAACCCGCTGGAACGGCACTACCGGGACGCCCGGGCCGGCGCGGTGATGGGCGCCAACCTGGGTGCCCTGCGCGACATGATCGGCAAGGCGGCCCTCGGCCTGGACCCGCGCGACAACTGACCCCGGAAGGAAACCCCTCCCCATGGCCGAGCAGACCATGCCCCCCGCCCCCGCCCCCGCCCCCGCCCCAGCCCCAGCCTCCGCGCCACCGGCCCCCGGGCACGTGCCCGAGGCCGCCGAGGTCCTCACCGGACTCCGGGACGCCCTGGCCACCGTCCTCGACGCCGACGACCTGGCCCGGGTGGACCTCGACGCGGTGGACCTGACCACGCCGCTGCTGAGCCTGCCGGTGGACTCGCTGGCGCTGATGGAGCTGATGACCGCCATCGAGGACCGGTTCCGGGTGTACATCCCCGAGGAGCGCGCCTACGCGTTCACCACCGTCGGCGAGGTCGTCGAGTACGTCCGGACGAAGGCCGCCGCCAAGGCCGCCCGCCGGCGGGGCTGAGCCGATGAGCACCGGCACCCTCCCGGCCGTCCTGGACTACCGGGCGCTGGCCCGGCGGACCGCCCCGGCGGTCGGCTTCTTCGACTCCCGGGCGATGACCGGCGAGCTGACCCGGGCCGCCCTGCTGGACGACGCCCGGGCCGCCGCGGCCGGCCTGGCTCACCACGGCATCGGGTACGGCGACCGGATCGTCCTGGTCGCCCCCACCGGCCCGGACCACCTCGTCGTCCTGCTGGGCTGCCTGCTCGCCGGCATCGCCCCCTGCACCGTGGCGTCCCCACCGAAGCCGGGCGACCCGGCCTCGGCCGGGGTACGGCACCTGCGCGCGGCGCTCACCGCGGTCGCCCCGGCCGCCGTCGTCGTCACCGACCCGGCCGTGGCCGCCGCGGTACCCGCCGGGGTGCCCGCCCTCACCGTGGCCGAGCTGCGCCGGCACGGCGCGGTGCCGCCCACCGCCCTGCCGGAGCCGCACCCGGATCTGATCCACCACATCCAGCTCACCTCCGGGTCCACCTCCGCGCCGAAGGCCGTCCTGCTCACCCACGCCAACGTCGCCGCCAACGTCGCGGTGCTCGCCGCTTCCACCGACATCCGGGCCGGGCGGGACACCATCTTCAGTTGGCTGCCGCTCTACCACGACATGGGCCTGGTGGTGACGCTGCTGGCGCTGCACCACGACGGCGGACTGGACCTGATGCCGCCGGTGGCGTTCGTCCGCGACCCGCTGTCCTGGCTGCGGCACCTGGGTCAGCGGGGCGCCACGCTGACCGCCGCGCCCCCGTTCGCGTACCGGGCGGCAGCCGACCGGCAGGCCAGCCGCCCGGACCCCGGCCTCGACCTGTCCACCCTGCGCCAGGCGTACGTGGGGGCCGAACCGATCCCGGTCGGCGTGCTGCGCGACTTCCAGGACACCTTCGCCGGCCACGGGCTCGGCCCCGACGTGCTGCTGCCCTGCTACGGGATGGCCGAGACGGTGCTGGCCACCACGCTCGCCCTGGACGCCGGCCCGACCACCGACACCTCCTTCGGCCGGGTCCGCTGGCGCAGGTTCGACCGGGAGTCGCTGGACGACAAGCGGATCGCCGCCCCGGCCGTGCCCGGCCGCCCGTCCCGCAGCATCGTCAGCTGCGGCACCACCGTGCCCGGCCTGACGCTGCGGATCGTCGACGACGCCGGTCGGGAGATCCGCGCCGGCCAGGTCGGTGCCATCCAGGTACGCGGCACGTCGGTGATGGCCGGCTACCGTACCCCCGACGGGGTGGACGCCCCGCCCGACGGCTGGCACGACACCGGCGACCTGGGCGTACGCCACGACGGCGAGCTGTACGTGGTGGGCCGCCGCAAGGAGATGCTCATCGTCCGGGGCCGGAACCTGCCCCCGTACGACGTGGAGGCGGTGATCGAGGAACACCCGCAGGTCGGTACCGGGGCCAGCGCGGTCTTCTCCTGCCCCACGGAGGAGCGGGGCACCGAGCCGGTGATCGCGGTGGTGGAGACCCGGGCGGCCACCCCGGACTGGCCGGCGCTGCGGGCGGCGGTGGCCACCTCGGTCCGGCAGGTCTTCGGGCTGTCGCTGGCCGAGGTGGTGGTGGTGCCGCGCGGCGGCATCCCCCGGACCACCAGCGGCAAACGCCAGCGGGCCGCCCTGCGCGCCGCCTACCTGGCCGGTGACCTGCCCTCCTGACCGAGGCCCGGGCCCTGCCGGCCGAGGCCCGGCCCGGGTCGTCGGAGGTCCACGCCCTACCGCCGGGTCAGGACGATCTTGCCGATCGTGCCGCCGGACTCGACCAGGGCGTGGGCCCGGCGCAGGTTGGCCGCGTCGATCCCGTCGATCCGGGTGGTCAGCGTGGTGTGCAGGACCCCCTTGTCGACCAGGTCGGCCACCTGCCGCAGGATCTCGTGCTGGGCCAGGCTGGTCGGGTCGTACAGCGGCCGGGTGAACATCAGCTCCCAGTGCCAGGCGATGCTCTTCGACTTCAACGGCAGCAGGTCCAGGCCAGGTGGCTCGTCGATCGCCACGATCGCGCCGAACGGCCGGACGATCCGGGCGAACGTGTCGACCATGCCGGCGGAGTGCGGGCTGAACACGTAGTCGACGCCGTCCGGCAGCGCGGCCACCAGGTCCGCGTGGTGGTCCACCACCCGGTGCGCGCCCCGGTCGAGCACGTACCGCCGGGACTCCGGCCGCGACGCCGTACCGACGACCTCCAGGCTGGTCAACTGCCGGGCCAGCTGGACGAGGACCGCGCCCACCCCGCCGGCCGCGCCGAGAACGAGCAGGCTGCCCCGGCTGTCGGCGGTCAGCCGGAGCCGATCGAACAGGGCCTCCCAGGCGGTCAGCGCGGTCAACGGCAGGGCCGCCGCCTCGGCGAAGTCCAGGGTGGCCGGTTTCGGCCCGACGATCCGCTCGTCGACCAGGTGCAGCTCGGCGTTGGTGCCGGGGCGGGCGACGGAGCCGGCGTACCAGACCTGGTCACCGGGGCGGAACAGGGTGACCTGGTCGCCGACGCGGTCCACCACCCCGGCCGCGTCGTACCCGAGGACCTTCGGTCCGCCGTCCGGGTCACCGCTGAGGCGGACCTTGGCGTCGGCCGGGTTGACCGAGACCGCCTCGACCCGGACCAGCAGGTCGTGGCCGGTCGGCTCGGGGACGGGCAGGGTCAGGTCGACCAGCGAGGACGGATCGGAGATCGGGAGGCTGCGGTGGTAGCCCACCGCGCGCATCAGTTCAGCCATGCCGCCGACGCTATGCGGACGACCCTAGTTACCGTCAACGGATACTACTTTCCGAAAGGTACTACGATGGTCGGATGATCACCGCTGCCTGCGACCGCGCCCACGACGTGTACGACGCGTCCTGCCCCTGCCGGCACGTGCTGGACCTGCTGGCCAACAAGTGGAGCGCGCTGGCCCTGGGCGCTCTCGAGGACGGGCCCCGCCGCTTCGGCGCGCTGCGTACCCGCCTCGACGGGATCAGCCCGAAGGTGCTCACCGCCACCCTGCGCCGACTGGAGGAGCACGGCCTGATCGACCGCACGGTCTACCCGGCGGTGCCGCTGCACGTCGAGTACTCGCTCACCCCGCTCGGCCGGGACGCCTGCGTACCGTTGGCGCTGCTGCGCCGCTGGGTGGTGCAGAACATCGACCGGTTCCCGCCCGGGACGGCGTCCCCGACCGCCTGACACCCGGCGGGAATGTCGGACCGCCGTGGCAGCATCCCGACCGTGACTGAACAGGTTCCCGCGCCCCTGCCCGACCGGATCGGGCACATCGGCGGTGTCGAGTCGTTGACGCTGGACGGCGTCCGCTACTACTTCGGCTTCGACTTCAGCAGCGACCTGGTCCTCTCCCCGCTGATCGACGACCCGGCGGTGATGGCCGCGTTCGCCAGCCGGCACATGCGGCAGCGGACCGGGACGCACGACGAGGCGTACTGGGCCGACCTGGTGGCCTGGGCCGAGACGGAGTCGAGCCTGGTGCCGACCGAGGAGGACCGCCGGTTCACCACCGAGTCCATCCGCGCGAACCGGCTCACCCCCGGCAACCACCTCCGCTATCTGCTGGCCGCCGCCACGAGCTGGGACGGGTCCCTGACCTCCTCGCCGGAGGCCGGCTCCGCGTACCGGCGGCCGGGGCTCACCGAGGACGAGGCTCACCTGGAGTGCGCGGCGGCTGCGGTGCCGGGCAACTGGAGTCTGCTCTTCGACCCGTTGCGGGCGACCTGACGGCAGGGCACGGCTACCGGCCGTCCGGTCTCCCGCCGGGACCGTGCTGCCCGGTGGGGCCGGTCCGCCGCCGGGACCGTGCTGCCCGGTGCCGGGCGGTCAGCCGCCGGGCCGGTAGTGGCCGGTGAGCCGGCCCAGCTTCAACGCCAGGTGCAGGCAGAGCCGCTCGTTGCCGTCCTTCAGGTCGGTCCCGGCGAGCTGCTCGACCCGTTGCAGCCGGTAGTACAGCGTGGTGCGGTGCAGGCGCAGCCGGTGCGCGGTGGCGTGCGCGTTCCCGGCCAGGTCCAGGTAGGTCTCCAGGGTCTCCAGCAACACCCGACTGGTCTCGTCCCGCATCAGCCGGGCCAGGCCGGGATGCACCCCGGCCACCCCGGGACGCTGGGCGTCCAGCCCGGACAGCACCCGGTAGATGCCCAGGTCGGCCCAGGTGGCCACCGGTCCGAGAGCGGGCAGCCGGACCGCCACCCGGGCGGCGCGCAGCGCCTCCTCGTAGGAGGCCGCCGCGTCGTACAGCCGGGGGTGGGGCGCGCCGACGCCGACCACGGTCCGGGTCACCGACGCCAGGCCCGCACTGGCGGCGCGCAGCGTCTGCCCGAGGTGGCGGGCCACCCCCTCGGCGGAGACCCGGGCGCTGCCGCGTCCGCAGCACAACAGCAGCACGCCGTGGTCGTGGCGCACCAGGTGCAGCGCCTCGCGGGTGCCCACCCAGCGGCGGGTGGCGACCAGGGTGTGCTCCAACGCGATCCGGGCCGGCTCGTCGACCGGCTGCCCGTCGGTGCCGACCTGCTGGGCGACCAGGGCGGTCACCTCGCCGTCACCGGCGACCAGCCCGTCCCCGAGCAGCGACCGGACGGCCGCGCACCGCCCCTCCGGGGCGTCCGCCAGCAGGGTACGGGCCGCTTCCGTCTCCCGCTGCGAGGCCAGCTCGCCGAGCAGGTTCTCCCGGTACAGGGCCAGCGACAGGTCGGGTACCGCCTCGGTGACGGCGGCGATGTCGGCGTCGGTCATCGCCCCGCTCGCGTCGATGAACCAGACGAAGCCGAGCAGCAGGTCCTGGTGCCGGATCGGTACGCAGACCCGGGGGAGCAGGTCGAGTTCGGGACAGGCCGGGGTACGCATCGGCTCCCGGGCGTCCATGATGCCGGCGTCACGGAACCAGGCGACCACCTCCGGCGTGGTGTGCCGGCGCAGGATCGAGGTACGGCGTACGTCGTCGAGGACGCCGCTGTGTTCGCTGTAGACGACCACCCGCTGCCGTCGGTCCTCGATCAGCGCCGGCCGGCCCACCCGGGCCGCCATCGTGTCGACGATGCGCTGTAGATCCGTGTGCACGTGTGTCCCCCGGTGTCCGCGACGCCCCACGACGTCCGCTGGAGATCGGGCCGGCTCGCGGGCAGCTCCGTCGGCATACCTTCCGACGACAGTGGCCGGACGCGCAACCCGCCGCCCGGCTGGACCTGTCCTCCTGCACCTGTCGAAAACCGCTGGTGGACGCCCCGACATCTGCACGGTGACCCGGGTCGGGACCGATCCTAGGGTCGGACCGGGAACCGATCACGCCCAGCCGGCCGCCTGTCGACTGCGCTTCCCACCCCTCCCACCACGAGAGGTGACCCGATGCACCTGCTGCCCACCAGACGTGCGGTACGGACGGTGCTCGGCGCCGCGTTCGCCACCGCACTGATCGCCTCCTCGGCGGTCGGCCCGGCCGTCGCCGCCCCCGGGCCCCCCGGAGCCGGCGTACCGTTCCAGGTGCTCGACCCGCAGCGCTGGCAGAACCCGGACACCATGACCTGGGACGACTACCGTCCCGTGCCGAACCGCGACTGGTCCGACCCGACGGTGCGCGGCTCGGTCCGCAACTTCGACATCGCGCTGGTCACCCTGGACTACCCGGACCAGCCGTTCGAGATCACCAAGCCGGCCGGGTCGTCGGTGTTCGGCAACCCGCAGGCCAACGCGGCCAACATCCCCCGGGAGAACGTCGCCGGGTTCTACACCGACTTCCTCAACAAACCCGGCGACCTCAACCGGGGCCACACCCTGCACGAGTACTGGATGCAGGACTCCAACGGCCGCTACGGCGTCGACCTGACCGGATTCGGGCCGTACCGGATGCCGTCGAAGTCCTACCAGTACGGCATCGACAACAGCTTCAACCCGGGGGCCTGCCCGACCGGGGAGACCTGCGCCCGCAACATCCGCACCGACGGCCTCGGTGCCTGGCGGGCCGCGGTGGGCGACGAGGTGGCCGACTCGTACGAGCTGGTGTTCATCCTCTCCGCCGGCCAGGACGAGTCGTCGACCTGGCAGGAGTTCGGCCAGATGATGTTCCAGACCAAGGAGGACGTGCCGGACGCCTGGGGCCCGCCGGACCCCACCATGCCCAACTACGCCCGCACCCGGTACGTGGAGTGGACCTCGTGGAAGGCCGCCTCGACGATCTGGCCCAACGCCGGTGGCGGTTCCTCCACCCAGGCGGAGAGTTCCGGCATGGGCGTGTACGCCCACGAGCTGAGCCACCTGCTGAGCATCGGCGACAACTACAACAACCCGTACGGGGTGCCGCTGCGTCGCGCGTACACCGGCATCTGGAGCATGATGTCGCGCGGCTCGTTCAACGGGCCGGGCGGGCCGCACACCCGCTGGCAGATCCCCCCGGTCAACGGCGGCTCGATGGGTTCCCTGCACACCGTCCGGGACAAGCTGAAGATCGGCCTGCTCGGCGAGGAGCACGTGCTGCGGCTGAACCGGGACGTGCTGGCCGCCTCGGGCCTGGTGGTCGCCGACGTGACCGCGCGGGCGGTGGACGCCGGCCCCGGCGGTCTGACCGGCATCAACATCGCCATGGGTCAGGATCGCTCCCCGGCGTGCAGCACCACCACCGATCCGCTCTGCGACGGTGGCCGGTTCAACAACTACACCGTCGAGGTGGTGGACCGGATGGGCGCCGACTCGTTCACCCCGGACAGCGGCGTGCTGATCACCAAGACCAAGAACGCCGACAGCGCGCCGTTCCAGTGGGTGATCGACGCCAACCCGCAGGACATCGACATGGTCGACTTCTACCGGCCGGACGGCACCCCGCAGATGATCACCATGGGTGACTACCGGCAGCTCTCCGACGCGCTGTTCCACGCCGGCGCCAACTCCGGCAGCGAGTACGAGTACGTCGACGAGGCCAACCGGCTGCACTTCTACGTGCTGAACCTGCGCCGCGACGGCGACGGCGTGCTGTCGTACACGGTGGCGGTGCGGTCGCTGGACGGGGCCGGCCCCAGCACCCGGGGCGTGGCCCTGTCGAAGGGCTCGCTGGTCACCCGCGGCAAGCCCGGCACCGGCGGCGCGACCTGCACCTTCGACCTGTCCAACACCGGCCGGTACGCCGCCGCCGACCAGCAGCACCCGGAGGACGTCAGCGACCACCTGACCTCCGACGTGTACCGGCTGTCCGCCAGCGTCGGCGGTACCGGTTGGCGGGTGGAACTGCCCAACGAACTGGCCACCGCCCAGTTCGGCACCTCCGTCCCGGTGCACGTGTCGGTGGGGGCCACCGCCGACGCCACCGCGACCACCCTGGTGCAGCTCACCGCCACCTCGGAGAGCGACCCGACCAGGACGGTGACCAGCCAGTGCCGGGTCGAGCGGCCCCGCGCCCAGCTCGGCTGAGTCCGCACACCAGCCGGCCCGGGGCGGTACGACCACGTACCGCCCCGGCACCCGGCCGACCCAGGGGAGGAAGCGTGCGTCGGATCGTGGCGCTGCTGTGCGTACCGGCCCTGCTGACCGGAGCGGCGACAGGCTGCGCCGGTGACCCGGCCGAGGCCCGGTCGGAGCTGACCGTGCGGGTGCTGGTACGCGACATCAACCTCCGGCCGGTCGGCGTCGACTGCGCCGGCACCGGCCCGTACACCCACTTCCACAACCGGGCGCCGTTCCGGCTGCTGGACCCGGACGGCCGTACCCTGACCGAGGGGAAGCTGACCAGCGGCCGGTCGGTGCCGGCGTTCGAGGAGGACCTCGAGGTGTCGAAGGTGCCCACCTACTGCGAGTTCCGCGTCCCGGTCGAGGTGGCCCGGCGGGACGCGTACCGGCTCGTCGTGGACGACCGCCCGCCGATCGCGCTCACCGCCGACACCAGCGAGGGCCCGGCGCTGGTCGCGGTGGTGCCGTCGTGAACCGGGCCCTGCGCCTGGCCGCGCTGGCCCTCTGCGCCGTACTGACCGGGTCCGGCTGCACCGCCGACGCGCAGCCACCGCGCGCCGAGGCGGTCGCCGGTGGAGCCGGCACCCTGCCCGGCCCGGTGCCGGCCGACCTGGCCCTGCGCCCCGCCCCGGCCGGCGCGCCGGCCGCACCCGCCGCCCAGGGCACCCTCACCGACGGCAGCCCGGTCGACCTGGCCACCCTCTGGGCGGACCGGCCGGTGGTGCTGGTCTTCTTCACCTCCTGGTGCACCCTGTGCCAGCAACGGCAGGACGCGTTGAGCCAGCTCGCCCGCGACCACCGGGACCGGGTGGTCTTCGTCGGTGTCGTCGGCGAGGACGAACCCGCCGACGTGCAGCGCTACCTGCGGACGCACCGGGTGGAGCATCCGGTGCTGCGCGACGACGACGGCCGGATCGCCCTGTCGTACGCGGTGCGGGAACCACCGGCGGTGGTGCTGGTCGCCCGGGGCGGCGCGCTGCTGCGCGGCTGGACCGGCGGCATCGACGCGACCGACCTCGACGCCCGGCTCCGGGAGCTGGTCCTGGCCCCGTGACGGGCGGTACCCGGTGGCGGGGCGCGGGCCCATCCGAACCCGGCAGCGCCCCGCGCAGCGATACTGCTCGGATGAACGACGTACCGGTGCACCCGCCGTCCGGACTGTCCAAGGCCACCTGGAACGAGGCGGACCACCCGGTGATGGGCTGGCACGACTGCCGGATCCACGCCGTCAGCGTCGGCGAGTACGACGACGACACCCTGCCGCCGGCCCGGCTGCTGCTGGACCTGGACTACATCGTGCGCTGGGTCGACCCGGTGCGGCCCGCCACGCACTTCACCTTCTGGATCGCGCCGGCCACCCTCGTCTTCGAGCGTGCCTGGCAGATCACCGGCACGATCGGCCCGGCGCACGACCTCCTGGAGATCGCCGACCTGCACCGCCTCGACCCACCCGACGACCATCCGGAACCGTTGTGGCACATCGAGGGCCAGAACTTCGACCTTCGGCTACGCGCCTCCGGGTACCGGCAACACCTGCGCCGGCCGCCGCGGCACGTACCCCGCCAGTTGCTCACCATGGCCGAGCGGGGCGGCCTCAGCTTCGCCGAAGAGTCGTTCGGCTGAGAGTCACCCGGCGGGTTCCAACGCGGCCCGGACGTCCATCAGGGCGAAGCCGAGCAGGTTCAGCCCTCGCCACTGCGCCGGCCGGTGCGCGCGCTCGTCGTCGGCGGCCAGGCCGATGCCCCAGACCCGGTCGAGCGGGCTGGCCTCCACCAGCACCCGGCCCCGGGTGCCCAGCAGGTAGTCACGCAGCTCGGGATGCTGGCCGAACTTGGCAATGTTCCCGGCGACCACGATGTCGTACCGGTGCGCGGTCCAGACCGCCTCGTCGAACCCGCGTACCTGCCGGCCGAGCGCCTTGGCGCGCGGCGCGTCCGGTACGGCGGTGATCCGGGCGGCGGTCTCGTCGTCGCCGAAGAGGGTCGCCTTGCGGTGCATCATGAAGTGCTCGGCGGTCGGGAAGCTCAGCCCGTCGACCGTGAAGGTTGCCGGCCACCACTGACTCAGGCAGCCCGCGCCGATGCTGCCGTCCCGGCCGGGTCGGTGACCCCAGAAGAACAGGAACTTGCACCCGACGCCCTGCCGTTCGAGCCGGCGGGCATCCTCCAGGGTGGACGGTAGCGGACGGGTCTGACGCATACCGGGGACCCTGTCACACCCTCACCCCGACCGGCCATTGCGTTTCCCGTCCGGGGCCGTCCCCGTCCGGTCGTGCTCCGTCCGATGGCGTGTCCGCTCAGTCGTGCTCGGGACGGCCGGTGACCCGGTGCGACGCGGCGTTCAGCACCTCGGTCACCAGTCGGCGTACGTGCCCACCCCGGGCCCGGTAGACCGCCCGGCGGCCCTCCCGCCGCACGCTCACCAGCCCGGCCAGTCGCAGTTTGGCCAGGTGCTGCGACACCGCCGGACGGGCCGTGCCCACCGCCGCCACCAGCGCGGTCACGTCGTGTTCGCCGGCACCCAGCAGCGTCATCAGTCGCAGCCGGGTGGGGTCGGCCAGCATCCGCAGCATCTCCGTGGCCGCTTCGATCTCCGGCTCGCCAGGGATGCGTTGTTGCCGCTCACCGGCACCTGCAACGTTGTCGCGTGCGTACATGAGCACATATTATCTCCGTCGACACCGAAACGGCTCGGCGGACCCTGGGGGAACGGTGAACGACCACCCGCACGACCACCCGCACGCAGCAGGCCGCGCCCACGTCCACTCCCACCCGCACGACGCCGGCCACGGCCACGGCCATGGCCACCGTCATGGTCATGGTCGTTCCGTCGGGCACCAGCAGCATGGCGGGCGACCCGCCGGACGGTGGCACCGGCTGACCCACGCCGTCGTCCCGCACTCGCACGACAGCCGGGCCAAACTCGACCCGGCCCTGGAGTCCTCCCGCGACGGACTGCGCGCCCTGTGGATCTCCGTGGTCGGCCTCGGGATCACCGCGCTCGCCCAGGCGGTCATCGTGCTGCTCTCCGGCTCGGTGGCCCTGCTCGGCGACACCCTGCACAACGTCGCCGACGCCCTCACCGCCGTACCCCTCGCCATCGCCTTCCTGCTCGGCCGGCGCGCCGCCACCCGCGCCTACACCTACGGCTACGGACGCGCCGAAGACCTCGCCGGCATCGTCATCGTCCTGGTCATCGCCGGCTCCGCCGTCGCCGCCGCCTGGACCGCCGTCGACCGGCTCCTGCACCCGGCCGAGGTGACCCATCTACCGTGGGTCGCCGCCGCCGGGTTCGTCGGCTTCGTCGGCAACGAAGTGGTCGCCCGCTACCGCATCCGGGTGGGCCGCCGCATCGGTTCCGCCGCCCTGGTCGCCGACGGCCTGCACGCCCGCACGGACGGCTACACCTCGCTCGCCGTCCTCGCCGCAGCCGGGGGTGCCGCCCTCGGCTGGCGCTGGGCCGACCCGGCCGTCGGCCTGGCCATCGCCGTCGCCATCACCTTCGTGCTCAAGGACGCCGCCCGCGAGGTCTACCGCCGGCTGATGGACGCCGTCGACCCCGAGCTGGTCGACCGGGCCGAGACCACCCTGCGCGCTGTCGACGGCGTCCGGGACGTCACCGCCGTACGGCTGCGCTGGATCGGCCACCGCCTGCACGCCGAAGCCGACCTCGTGGTCGACGCCGGCCTCAGCCTGGTCGCCGCCCACCAGATCGCCGCTGACGCCGAACACCAGCTCACCCACGCCGTACCCCGGTTGACCACCGCCACCGTGCACACCGATCCGGACAGTCACCCGGGCGGACACCACCACCCCGCCCTGTCCCACCAACGCCGGCAGCTCGCCCACTGACCACCCCGCCCCGTCCGCCGATCCGTTGCTGACAGCTCAGCTACCCGACACGCCGAGCCGATCCCACCGCAACTGTCCGGAACGCGAGCTGCCATCCTCGGGGCACATCCGCCCATCGTGCTTCCCGGCTCCGCCAATCTCCGGCTTCGGGCCATGAATCCGGAGATGAGCGACGTATCGCGGCTGCCCTGGGGTTAGCGGGAAGTGCCACTTGTTGCGTCAGGGACCGGACGACGACGGCTCTGACGGTGAGGGCCGGGGGAGGGGAAATACTCGGGACACCTGCTTCTCCCACCCACGAGGAGGCGCGATGTCCCCCTGGCGTAAGGCCCTGCTCAGTCTCGCCGCCGTCCTGACTCTGGTGCTCGTCGCACCAGCCACCCCGGCGGTGGCCGCCGTCGGGTCGTACGGGGTCTCACCGAGCGGTGGCACCGTCTACCGCACCAACACCGTCTATTCCAGTTCGTTCGCCAACAGCCCGATCGCCGTACCCGCCGGGTCCACGATCACCGGCGTCAGCTGGCAGTTCAATCTGTCGAGCTATCCGTCCAACCTGACCCGGCAGCTCTGCAACCTCCAGCGCTGCGAGACCCTGTGGACGTTCGGTGGGAACTCCGGAACCTCCACCTACTTCAACGGGGATCCGGCCAGCAACAGTTGGTACTTCCGGTTCACCCTGGTCTTCGGCTCCGGATCCAGTGTGATCAACCCACCGGTGTACGCCTACACCCACAACGTGGCCGTCACCTACCAGTACTGACCGGGCGCCATCCTCCAGCTCACCCGTCGACGGGGGGACATCTACCCGGCGCACTCTCCTCTGCGACCCGCCCCGGGATCAACCTCTCTGCGGGCGGGTCGTGCCTAGGAGTTCTGCTCCGACGTGTCGGCTACGAAGACGCCGATGCCCATGCGGCCGACAAGTTCGCCAAGCTCGATCATGGAATCCAGTGCCCGCCGTACGGTGACATGGCTGGTGTCGTACTCTTCGGCCAGCAAGCGTGTGGAGGGAAGCTTGCTTCCCGGCGGGTAGATGCCTGCCCGGATCTTTGCGCGTAGGTCATCTCTGATCTGTCGCCAGAGCGGCTGGGCGTACGGCACGCGGTCAGCAAAGCAGTCTCGGGCAAGTCGAGCGTGCCGCGTCGACAGCTCGGGCGGATGCTGCGGGAGCGGCGGTTCGCCGCCGGGATCACGCTGGACGCGGCGGCGGTGGCGTTGCAGTGCAGCCGGCAGAGGGTGTGGCGGATCGAGACCGGCGGCGGCACCGTGCGCGGCGTCGACGTGCGGGCCATGTGCGAGCTGTACGGCGTGGCCGCCGACCTGGCCGCCGCGCTGATCTCCCTGGCTGGCGAAACGCGCCCCAGCGGCTGGTGGCACGCGTACGGTGCGGTGCCGGCCTGGCTGGGCCTCTACCCGGGGCCGGCGGCTGCGCGAGTACGCCGACGCGCTGGTGCCGGCGCTGCTGCAGACCCCCCGGGTACGCGCGGACGCTGCACGACGTCGACCCGGAGCTGACCGACGACGGCCGGGAGCGGCTGGTGGCGGTCCGGCTCGACCGCCAACGCCTGTTGCGGCGACGGTTGCCGCCACCGCCCCGGCTGGACGTGGTGCTCGCCGAGGCGGCGCTGCTGCGGGTGGCCGGCGGCTGACCGGGGCGCTCTACCTGGACCGGCCGGCGGAGCTGGAGGCGTTCGAGCGGGCCTGGGCGAGTCTCGACGCGTTGGCGCTGGACCGGGAACAGTCCCGGCGGGCCATCGGCAAGATCGCCGAGGAGGTGCACCGTGCTTGACCGGGTCCACCGCAGCGCCAACGGGAGTTAGGGCGGGCGTCAGGTTGTGATCTCCAGATGACGGATCCTGTCGCCGGCAAGCGTGAACCGCCAGGTCAGGTCGGCCGTACCGCCCGGGAAGTTTCCCTCGATGCGGCCGCTGACCAGGAAGGCGTCCGCCCCGGCCGGCTCCACCCGGCGCAACTCGGTCGTGTACTCGTACCGCGACGCCGGCCCCTCCTGCCAGGCCCGGATCTCCGACCGGCCGCGCCGGGTCTCGCTCTCGTCGACGACCACCGCGTCCTCGCTGAACAGGCCGATGACGCTCTCGACGTCGCGACGCGCACTTGCGTCGAAGTACTCACGTACGACCTTGGGAACTGCCGTGTCCATGTCGCTCCCTCCGCTGCCAGCTGCGCTATACCGATCTCTGTAGCGCTACATGGAGTACTATAGCGCTATGCCTCGTCGTGCGGTGAGCGGTAATGCCCGAGACCGTCTTCTCCTAGCCGCTGCCGAGCTGATGGACAGCTCCGGGGGCCGTGACCTGTCGACCCGGGCGGTCTGCGAGCGCGCCGGGGTGCAGGCGCCGACGTTGTACCACCACTTCGGCAGCAAGCAGGGCCTGATCGACGCGGTGATCAACCACGGCTTCAGCCAGTACGTCCATTCCCCACGGCCCTCCGGTGGCAGCCGGGACGCGCTGGACGACATCCGTCATGGCTGGGACGAGCATGTCCGGTTCGGCCTGGAACATCCGACCTTCTACGCCCTGCTCTACGGACGGGTCGAGCCCGGCCGGCCGTGCGCCATCACCGCGCCCGCCCACGCCATGCTGCGGGATCTGCTGAACGCTGCTGCGCGCCAAGGGCTGCTGCGGGTGCCGATCGACGACGCGGCCGAGCAGCTCCTCGCCGCCAACGTCGGCGTCACCCTCAGCCTGATCACGCAACCCGAGGAGGCGCGCGACCCGGGCCTCTCGGACCGGGTACGTGAGGCCGCGCTCGCCGGTGTCCTCGACACCACCGCACGCGGCGAGTCCCCGGCGGCGACCCGGGCCAGCACTGCGCTGGCGCTGCGGACGATGCTGGAGCAGGATCCGACCGGGCTCACCGCCGGGGAGCACGCACTCCTCGGCGAGCTGCTGGACCGCCTCGGGCGCTCCTGAACCGTGCCGGATCCGTTCGCCTGGTCGTAGGTTGCTGCGTCCGTAACGAAGCCGGTCCCCACCCAGGCCGACCGGGACGCGTACGTGGCCTGCGTGAAGGCGACCCCGCAGGCCGGTGGGGACAATCCGGTGGCCGTGGTGGGGGTGACCGCGACTGCGGTGCCGTTCACCAAGGAGGTCACCCCGGCCGAGCGGACCAGGCACAGCACGACAACGACCTGTCGCGCGAGCGGTGCCTGATCTTCGTGGCCGGTACCCGGGCCCGAGAGGCCCTGTACGTGTCGTGGTCCGGGCAGCCCAGCCCGTTCCTGGCCGTGGTCGCCTGATTCCCCGGTCGGCACCCCGTTCAGGGCAGGGGACGCCGGTCACCCGCTCATGTATCGGGTCTGTATGGCCGACTCGTACGGTCGCCGCGTGTCCCACAGGGGCCGGTCGATCTATCGAGGAGTTCCACATGTATCTCGCTGTCGCCGTTGTCGTGGGGGTCGTCGCCCTGCTCAATCTGGTCCTGACCTTCGGGGTGATCCGACGCCTGCGTGAACACACCGACCAGCTCTCGCGGGTCGCCCGCCCGGCGGAGGACGCGATCCTGCCGGCCGGTACCACGATCGGGGACTTCACCGTCACCACCGTCGACGGGGAGGTGATCTCCTCGGACCGGCTGGGGAGCCGTACCCTGGTCGGTTTCTTCAGCCCCGGCTGCCCGGCGTGCGAGACCCTGCTGCCGACCTTCGTCGAGTACGCGGCGACCGTGCCCGGGGGCCGGCAGCGGGTCCTGGCGGTGGTGGCGGGGGAGAGTGACGGCGCGTCGGAGCACGTCGAGAAGCTGCGTGGGTCCGCGCGGGTGGTCCGGGCCGGCTACGAGGACGCCGTGATGACGGCCTTCGGGGTCAAGGCGTTTCCAGGGGTGTGCATGATCGAGGCGGACGGGACCATCGAGGTCGCGGGCGGGAACCTTGCCGGTTTCCCCGCCCCTGCGGCGGTATGAGCGGCGACCCGGGAGCGACCGGCTCCTCGGCGGCGGCTGCCGATCCGGGAGCGACCGGCTCCCCGGCGGCGGGTGCCGATCCGGGAGCGACCGGCTCCTCGGCGGCGGGTGTCGATCCGGCCGGTGGCTTGCGCCGGGCGGCGGTGGTGGCGGGGCGGCTCACCTGGCGGGCCGCCCCGCTGGCTGTGTCCGTCCAGGTCGTCTGCATGCTCGCCGTCGCGGCGGTGCCGGTCGCGGTCGCGTGGTTGACCAAGCTGGTGGTGGACGGCCTGGCCGACGGTGAGCCGCTGTCGGCCCTGACGGCGTTGGCCGCCGCCCTGGCTGGTGCCGGGGTGGCGGCGGCGGTGTTCCCGCACGCCGGACAGTACCTTCGGGCCGAGATCGACCGGCGGGTCGCGCTGAGCGCCGAGGACGGCCTGTACCGGGCGGTCGAGCGGTTCACCGGGCTGGCCAGGTTCGACAGTCCCGAGTTCCTGGACCGGCTGCGGATGGCCATGCAGGCGGCCAGTACCCCGGGGGCCGCCGTCGCCGGCGGCTTCGGCCTGCTGCGCGGTGCGGTGACGGCGGTCGGCCTGGTCGGTTCGTTGGCCGTGATCAGCCCGGTGATGACCGGCGTGCTGGTCCTGACCGGGATACCGATGCTGCTGATGGAGTTGTACCTGTCGCGGCGACGGGCCGCGATGATGTGGCTGATCAGCCCCACCGAGCGGCGTCGGGTCTTCTACCAGGGCCTGCAGGAGAACCCGCAGGCGGTGAAGGAGATCCGGCTGTTCGGGACCGGTGGCTTCCTGCGCGGGCGGATGCTGACCGAGCGGCGGACGGCGGACGCCGCCAAGCGCCGGGAGGACCGTCGTGAGCTGGCGGTACAGGGCGGACTCGCGCTGCTCGGCGCGGTCGTCGCCGGGGCCGGCCTGCTGTGGGCGGTCGCTGCGGCCCGGCGTGACGCCCTCTCCATCGGCGACGTGTCGATGTTCGTGGCCGCGGTGGCCGGTGTGCAGGGCGCGCTCGCCACGCTGGTGCAGTCCGCCGCCCAGACCCATCAGCATCTGACGATGTTCGTCCACTACGTGACGGTGCTGCGCACCGGGTCGGACCTGCCGGCGAGTCCGGCTCCGACGCCGGTGCCGCGGCTGCGCCGGGGCATCGAGCTGCGCGACGTGTGGTTCCGGTACGACGACGGGCATCCGTGGGTGCTGCGCGGGGTGAACCTGTTCCTTCCGGAGGGGCTCGCGGTGGCCCTGGTCGGCCTGAACGGGGCCGGCAAGAGCACGTTGATCAAGCTGCTGTGCCGGTTCTACGACCCGACCCGTGGGGCGATCCTCTGGGACGGGGTGGACCTGCGCGACGTCGACCTGGCCGAGCTGCGTACCCGCATCGGTGCGGTCTTTCAGGACTACATGACGTACGACCTGAGCGCCACCGAGAACGTCGCGCTGGGCGACCTGTCGGCCCTGGACGACCCGGACCGGGTGCGGGCGGCGGCCCGCCGCGCGGGTGTCCACGAGGTGCTCGACGGGCTGCCCCGGGGCTACGACACGCAGCTGACCCGGTCATTCTTCGGCGGGTCGGAGGAAGAGGAGGCACAGGCCGGGGTCCGGCTCTCCGGGGGGCAGTGGCAGCGGGTGGCGCTGGCCCGGGCCTTCCTGCGTGACCAGCGGGACCTGATGATCCTCGACGAGCCGAGCGCCGGGCTGGACGCCGAGGCGGAGCACGAGGTCCACAGCCGGCTCCGGGAGCACCGGGCCGGGCGCACCAGCCTGCTCATCTCGCACCGGCTGGGGGCGATCCGGGACGCCGACCGGATCGTCGTGCTCGCCGACGGCGTCGTCGCCGAGCAGGGCACCCATGCGGAGCTGGTCGCCAAGCCGGGCACGTACGCCCGGCTCTTCGCTCTCCAGGCCGCCGGGTATCGCGACGACGCCGAGGTCAACGGGCGCAATGCAAAGTCGTCCGTCGATGTATCGGCGTTGGCCCGCGACTGTATCGACGCTTCCTAGAGTCGATTCCAGAACATCGAGAGGGGGTGATTCATATGAGGATGATCAACAAGTTCGCCGACCGGATGCTGACCGCCTTCGTGCCGAAGGCGGCGGCCGGTGCCTGCTGCGTCGAGCAGGGATCGTGCTACTTCTCCAGCACCGGCTGCCCGACGGGCCGACTCAAGCGCTGTTGCTTCGACTGCAACTGCCGGGCGGTCTGTGGGGCCTGCGAATGGGCCTGACGCTGACGCACGGTGTGCGCCGGACGGTCGACCGTCCGGCGCACACCTGTCGGTACGCCACGAGGACCGGCGGTGACCCGGCCGACTCGTCGATCGGCCGGCCGGGCCGGTACGCGCCGCCGCCGGGCGGGTCACCCGTGCTGCGGGCCAGCCGGCGACCCGGCCCGGGGCAGCCGGGCGACCACCACCCCGAGCAGCCGTTCCGCCGGGAAGAATCCCCACCGCCGCGAGTCGCTGCTGCTCACCCCGTCACCGATCACCACCAGCGCGGCACGGGGGACGACCGAGCCCTCGCCGGCCCCCACGACCGGTGCGACGGACGGGGGGACCGGATCACCCGGTAGCGCCACGGCCCGCTTGACGTACCACGTCCGCCCGTCGAGCCGCCACCGCGGCGGCCGGAGGTGACTCCAGCCGACCCCGGGTTCCGGACGCTCGACCACCACCACGGAACCACGGCGTACCCGGCCTAGTGTCCGCCGCAGCACCAGGACCCGGTCCCCGTCCCGCAGGGTCGGCTCCATGCTGCGGCCCTCCACCGTGACCGCGACCAGCCGCCGCCGCAGCACGACCGCCGCACCCAGGACCGCCAGACCGCTCGCGGCGACCACGACATCGATTCGACTCACTCCTGCTCCTCCCGTCGGCGGCGAACGTACCGGCCTGCGGTACACCCGGAATACATCACCGCCAGAGGTCCAGCGGGACCTGGTCGCCGACCGCCCGTGGACACTCGTCCCCGAGCAGTTCCACCGCCCGGGACTCGTACTCCGCGGCTGTCGCCGCCCGCCCGCGACGGCACCAGACGACGCCGAGCAGGCGGGCGGTCAACCCCTCCTCGCGGGGGTTGCCGCGCGCCCTGCTCATGGCCAGTGCCTGGGCGAGATCGGTGACCGCCAGGTCGAGCCGGTCGAGCCGGGTCCACGCGTACGCCCGCCAGACCAGTGCCTGCCACTCGTAGTGCCGCGCGCCGAACTCCACGCAGCGCGGCAGCGCGTCGGAGAGCATGGTGACCGCGTCGTCGTACGCTCCACGCCGGCACGCCAGCTTGCCGAGGCCGGTCATCGTGATCGCCTCACCGAGCCGGTCACCCACCGCGCGGCGGATCTCCAGCGCCTCGGCGAACATCCCGCCCGCCTCGGCGTGCCGGCCGAGCAGGCACAGCACCTCGGCGGCCTCGTGCCGGGCGATCCCCTCCCCGGTGCGTGTCCCGTGCGTCTGATGAAGCTGGATGCTGTGCCGCAGGTTCTCCAGCGCCGCCGTCCGGTCACCGGCCTGCGCGCAGGTCATCCCGAGATGCGACAGCAGGGCGGCCAGCGCCCGCCGGTCGCCCAGCGCGCAGCGGATGGTGATGGCCCGGTCGAGGTGCGTCCTCGCCTCGGCGAGTCGACCACGGTGCCGGGCGACCCCGGCGAGACAGGTCAGCGCGGTCGCCTCGGCGCGCCGGTCGTCGAGGCGTACCGCGACGGTTCTGGCCAGCCCGGCCAACTCGTCGAGTTCGTCCCAGTAGTCGTGGGTGGCGAGGTACTGGTACAGCGCGGCGGTGAGCAGCGGTACCGACCGGGCCAGCTCCGGCTCCGCGTCGTACACCTGCCGGGCCACCTCGATCATGCCGGCGCGTTCCGCCTCCAGCCAGGCCAGCGCCTCCGCCGGCCCGGCCAGGCGGACACGGTCGTCGGCCTCGACGAACTGATCCGTGCCGTGCCGGTGCAGACCGGGACGGAGCATGGCCACCGCCCGGCGAGCGGTGCTCAGATAGCAGCACAGCACCCGGTGCAGGGCGCACCCGCTGTCGCGGTCGTCCGCGCCCAGCTCGCCCGCGTACAGCCGGACCAGGTCGTGCATCCGGTAGCGGCCGGGCCGGGTCTGCTCCAGCAGCCGCGCGTCGACGAGTTCGTCCAGGGCCCGCTCGGTGGCGGCCGTCGAACCGTCCAGCACCGCCGAGGCGACGGCCGTGCCGAAGTCCGGCAGCCGGACCCCGCCGAGCAGCCGGAACAGCTTCGCGCCGGTGGTCAACCGCAGGAAGCCGACCGCCAGCGACGAACGGACCGCCAGGTCGCCGTAGCACAACGCGTCGAGCCGGCCGCGCTGGTGGGACAGCTGCGCGGAGAGCGCCGACAGGGGGCGGTCGGGTTGGGACGCCAGCCGTGCGCCGACCACCCGGAGCGCCAGGGGGAGATGGTCGCAGAGCGCGGCGATGCGGCCGAGTTCCTCGGGTTCGGCCCGGACCCGCTCGCTGCCGGCCAACTGTCCGAGCAGCGCGCAGGCCGCGTCCGGGCTGATCGGACGCAGCTCCAGGTGCACCGGCCCGTCCAGGGCCGCCAGCATGCGCCGGCTGGTGACCAGTACGAGGGTCTCCGCCGAAGCGGGCAGCAGCGGCCGTACCTGGGCCTCGTCGACGGCGTTGTCCAGTACGATGATCATCTTTCGGTCGGCGGTCAGGGACCGGAAGTGCGCCGCCGCCTCGTCGTCGCCGACCGGTTGCTCGGACTCCGCGCCCAGCGTGCGCAGGAACCGGCGCAGCACCTCCGACGGATCCTCGGCGGTCAACCCCACGGTGGAGCCGTGCAGGTCGACGTAGATCTGCCCGTCGGGGTAGTACTGGCGGAGTTCGTGCGCCACGTGCACGGCGAGCGCGGACTTGCCGATGCCGCCCGGCCCGTGCACGGCCACGATCACCGGCCTGGTGCCGCCCGCCGTACCGGCGTGTCCCGCCGGGGTGTGCGCCGCTGCCGTCCGGCCCGGTCCGTCGACTCCGGACGGGCCGGCGCCCGCCGCGGTCGCGGCGGCCCGGATCGTGGCCAGCTCCTGTTCCCGCCCCACCAACGTCGAGACGCTCAGCGGCAGCTCGCACGGCACCGGGCGGGGCCGGCGCGGGACGTGGGTCAGGTCGACCGGTGGCGCGTCCACCGTCAGCAGCGCCGGGTCGTGCCGCAGGATCGCCGTGTGCAGCTTGGCCAGCTCCGGGCCCGGCTCGGCACCGAGCTGGTCCGCCAGGAGCTGCCGGGCCTCCTCGAAGACCTGCAGGGCCGGGCCGGTGCTGCCCACCCGGTACGACGCCAGCATGAGCTGACACCACAGTCGCTCGCGCAGCGGATGGGCACCGGTCAGGCGGCGTAGCTCCGCCAGCGCCTCCCGGTGGTCGCCGAGGCGGAGCCGGGCGTCCATCCACTCCTCGATCAGGTTCACCCGGTGCTCGTCCAGTCCGGACAGTCGGGCGCCGAGCCGGTCCGTCCGGCTCACGTCCTCGGCGGCCGCACCGCGCCACAGGCCCAGGGCCGCGGTGAGCCGGTTCAACGCCGTCGGCAGGTCGCCGTCCGCCTGCGCCCTGCGCGCCTGCTCGCCCAGCCGCTTGTAGGTGAGCAGGTCCACCTCCTCGTCGGCGGCGGTGAACAGGTACCCCGGTGGCCGCCACACCACCCGCTGGACGTCCCGATCGGCGACCGTCACCCGGAGCTGTGAGGCGTACGTGCGGATGTTCGCCACCGCCGAACGAGGCGGTTCGCCCTCCCACAGCAGCTCCACCAGTCGGTCCAACGGCACCAGATGGTTGGCGTCCAGCAGCAGGCTGACCAGGAGGGCGCGTTGCTTTCCCGGTCCGACGGGCAACTCCACACCGTCCCGTTCGACGGCCAGCGGGCCGAGCACCCGGAACGTCCAGGCGGCGGGTTCCGCTCGGTCGCGAGGGCAGGGCGGGAGTTGCGAGGGGCCTGACATGGGCGTGACTTTCCCTGGGTATCGGGATAATCCGGACGGCATGGGGTTGCACCTCCACGGTGAGGGGCAGCGGCGCGGGAACGGTGGATCGGGGCGTACGCGTCGCGCGGCACAGCGCGCCGCCCGGCTCAGGCCCGGTCGCGCGACGTCCGACTCAGCTCCGGTCGCGCGACGTGCGGCTCAGCCCGGTCGGCGTGGCCCGGGGGGCATTCCTGGTCGCGCGGCAGGTGGCACGTGACCCGGTCCCGGTCGCGCGGCGTGGGGCCGGCGGTAGCCGTACCGGACCCGTCGGCCCGGCGGCGCGGGTACGGTGCCGGTGTCCCGGGCGGTGCACCCGGTGCCGTCCGGGCCGGGCGGTGGACTCAGGACGAGGCCGACGAGGTCGGCTTCCACAGATCGGCGATCTCCGCGAGGTTGACGACCAGCAGCGCCAGGACGCCACCGGCCACGGCGCAGAGCGCGACAGCGGCGAGCGGCAGACCCGTGGGGCCGGGCGACGCCACCGACCCGACCAGCCCGAGGACGGCGAGGCCGAACAGGGCGAGATTCCGCACCACGTCGATCCGGGTCGGTGGCCGCGAGGACACCCCGAAGCAGTGGCACGGCTCGACCGAGCCACGACGGATCATGGTGACGATCGCGCCCGTGAAGACCGCCATCATCAGGGCGGCCAGCAGGAACGCGGCGACCATCAGTACGGGCACCACGACCGCCACCGCGATCGTGACCTCGGCCAGCACCACCGCCGACGCCACGGCCGGCACCCATCGGCGGGGCACGGGAAGCATCCGGGGCAGGGAGTCCCGGAAGTCGGCGAACGCGCCGACCTTCGCGGTCTTGCTCCCGGCGGCCATGGCGAACGTCACGCACAACGCTCCCTGGCTGGCGACGGTCAACCAGGTCAACCAGTTCGTATTCATTCTGACGCGAACCCCCGTTCAGCGCGTTCAGCTCCACTCTGCACGGTGAGCAGGACGCGAGCCGGACCAAAGATACATGAGGATCACTTTGTTTGCAGCCGGCGGCGACGCCCGGACCAGGTCCGGGCACGGGGGCGGTCAGGCCGGTCGGAACGCGGCCCCGGTCGACTGGCCGGTCTCCGGGCGGGCCAGGCAGTGCACCAGCCAACCCCCGTCGGCGGGGAGTTCCACCGGCCAGGCGTCCCGTACCCAACCGCGGGTGTCGCCCGGCTCGGCACGGCGCGCCGCCAGATTCGACGTCGAGCAGGCCACCTTGATCACGTCGTGGGTGAGCAGTTCGTCCTGCGGCAGGTCGGTCGCGTCGTCGGGCAGCCGGACCGCGGCGAACGTCTCCCAGGAGTGCTCACCGGCGCAGTCCGCCTTCCGGGGCGGCATGGCGGTCCCGCTGATGCTGACCAGTCCACCCCAGCACAACGGTGTGGTCGGGCACAGTTCCGCCCCGCAGGCGGCGAACCCGGCCGGCACCGCCGGTCCGGCCGACGGCGTGCCGCCCGGCCCACCTGGGCCGTCGTCGGCCGGTGATCCGGTGCCGTCGCCGCCGAACGCCTGCCAGGCCGCGAGCCCGCCGGCCAGGACCAGGGCGACCGTACCGGCCAGCACCGCCCACCGCCGCCGCGTCGACCGTCCCCGGGCGGAGACCGCCGGACCGGGTGGCGGAGTGGAGACCGACGGACCCGGAGCCGGCGACACCGGTGGGGCCGGCGCCACGACCGGGGGTACCGGCGGCATTGGCGCGGCCGGGACGGGCGGGGCCGGGACCGGCGGGGCGGCGATCGGTGGGACCGCCGGCGGGTGGGCGACCGCACCGGACGACCAGCGGGCGGCGTGGGCCAGCGCGGCGGCGGACGGCCAGCGGTCGGCCGGCTCGGTGGCCAGGGCCCGCTCGACGACCGTGCGTACCGGTTGGGGTACGTCGGCACCGAGGGCCCGGGGGACCGCCTGCACCCGTTGCAGCGCGACCGCGTACGGGTTGTCCCCGGTGAACGGGCGCTGCCCGGCCAGACACTCGTACGCGGCGAGACCGAGCGAGTAGACGTCGCTGAGCGCGGTGGCCGGCCGGCCGAGCACCTGCTCCGGTGAGAGGTAGGTGGGCGTGCCGAGGACCGCCCCGGACGCGGTGAGCAGGGAGGCGTCCTGCCGGCGGGAGATGCCGAAGTCGGTGATCAGCAGCGACCCGTTGGGCCGGACCAGCAGGTTGGCCGGTTTGATGTCGCGGTGCACGATGCCGCACTCGTGGACCGCCTGGAGCCCGTCCGCCGCCTGCGCCACCAGGTGCATGGTGTCGGCGGGGGAGAGCCGGCCGTGCCGGGCCAGGAGCTGGGACAGCGACTGCCCGTCGACGAACTCCATCACCAGGAAGGTCAGCCCGTCGCTGTGCCCGTAGTCGTGGATCGAGGCCACGGCGGGATGGTTCACGCTGGCCATGGCCTTCGCCTCGACCAGGAACCGGCGGGCGAAGTCCGGGTCGTCCGCCACGTCGGGCAGCATGGCCTTCACCGCGACCGTCCGGCCGAGCACCACGTCGACCGCCCGCCACACCTCGCCCATGCCACCGGCGCCGATCCGGGCGTCGAGCCGGTACCGGTCACCGAGTCGCAGGCCAGGGAGCAGCATGACCTTCCACCGTCCGTACGTCGCATCGTGCTGACGGCGGGCCGACCGTCGCGACATCATGCCACAACGGATCGCGGCGACCACCGGCCCTGCCACGGGCGGGCAGCGCGCTGTCCCGCGCCGGGCGAACAGCGTCGGACGTATCGGTCGGACCGGGTCGGATCGCCCGTCCGTGACGCCGGACGGGCTTGCGTTCGAACGAGTAGAACTTTTGTCATGGGTGTAAAAAGCTCGCGAACTCTTGACTGAAGCTGTGATCGCATGAGGATGTCCTGATGCGTCGTCACTTCCCGGCCCTGGTGCGTCTGACCTCGGCGGTGTTCGCGTTCGTCCTCGCCTCGGCGGTCGCTGTGCTGGCGTTGCCCGGCCCGGCGACCGCCCACGGCACCCTGGCCATGTCCACGCCCGCGTCGGGTGCCGCCGTGAGCGAGCCGTTGACGACGGTGCAGCTCTACTTCACCGAGCGGGTCGCCGCCAACGCGTACTTCGCCGTCACCGCACCCGGCGGGGGACGGGTCGACGACGGCTGGACGTACGGGTCGCCCAAGGCGCTGGACCGGCCGGTGCGGGAGTACCTGCTGGTCGACGGGAAGTTCGAGCCCCGCGAGTACACCACGGGCTTCCCGGCGGTGGTGACGCTCGCGCACCTGCCGGCGGTGGGTCAGTACTCGGTGAGCTACCTCTCGGTCGCCTCGGACGGCGAGCCGGTGCGCGGCACCATGAGCTTCCGCTACACCGGTCGGGTCACGGCGGCGCCGGCGGGCTGGCGTCCGCCGACCAACCAGCCGGACCCGTCCCTGGTGGCCGCCGCCGAGCAGCACGGCCACGGCGGCGACACCTCGGGTACGCCGGCCGCCTCACCGGTGGCGTCGTCGCCCCCGGCGGCGGCACCGCCGGCAGCGACCGACGACGGTGGCGTCCCCGGCGCGTACTGGGCCGGCGGGATCGTCGTGGTGGCCCTGGCGGTGGTCGGTTTCCTGGCGTGGCGTCGTCGCCGGCCGGCCCCGGTCGGCCGGGGCCCGGGCCGGGCGCGCGGTGCGGTCCGGGCCGGCCGTGGCGCGGGTAGGGGTGTCCGTGCCACCGGCGGCGGAGCCGCTCGCGGACCAGGCGGGGGCCGTGGGCCGGGTGGGCGCGCTCGCGGGACGGAGAAGGCCACCGGTACCCGGAGCACCGACCCGAAGCCGGCGGCCGGCTCGACATCAGCGGTCGAAGCGAAGCCGGCGGCCGGCTCGAAGGCGGCGGTCGACCTGAAGCCGGCGGTCGGCTCGGAGGTGGCGGTCGGCTCGGAGGCGGCGGCACCGGTCCCCGGTCGGGTCAGCGACACCCGGCTGGCGTTGCTGGTCGGGGCGGTGGTGGTGGCCCTGCTGGCCGGGTTCGGCATCGGCCGGATCGGCGGCGGCGACGAGCGGACCGTGGCCGCCGCCCGGACCGCCGCCGGCACCGGTTCTCCCGGTACCGGTCAGGGGATGTCGGCGGCGGACGGGCACCAGCACCCGGCCGGCGCCGGGGCACACACCCACCCTGGCGACAGCGCCGGCCAGAACCTGGTCACGGGGACGACGGTCAGCGCCGGTGGGTACACCCTGCAACCCGTCCAGCGCACCCAGCCGGCTGGCGGGACGGCGGACTACCGGTTCCGGATCGTGGGCACCGACGGCCGGGCCGCGACCCGCTTCGCGGTCGTGCACGACCGGCCGCTGCACATGATCGTGGTGGGTCGTGATCTCGGCGGCTACCAGCATCTGCACCCGACGATGGCGGCCGACGGCACCTGGCAGGTCCCGTTGCGGCTGCCCCGGCCCGGCGGCTACCGCGTCTACGCCGACTTCTCGGTGACCACGGCCGACGGCAGCCAACTGCCGCTCGTGCTGGGCGTGGACCACCACGTGCCGGGCGCGAGCAGCGCGGCTCCGCTGCCGCCGGCCCAGCCGCAGGCCACCGCCGGCCCGTTCACGGTGTCGTTCGAGGGTGCGCCCGTGGTGGGGGTGTCCACCCCGATGGTGTTCCGGGTGGGCGGCCCGGGCGCGGTGCGGTTGGAACGCTACCTGGGCGCGTACGGGCATCTGGTGGTGGTGCGTGAGGGCGACCTGGGCTACGTGCACGTGCACCCGGAGCCGGAACTGGTCGACGGGGCGGTCAAGTTCTGGCTGACCGCGCCGAGCGCCGGCCGGTACCGGGCGTTCTTCGACTTCCAGGTGGACGGGAAGGTGCACACCGCCGAGTACACCCTCGAGCTGACCTGACGGGTGTCAGGGCGGGCACGATCCCGTCTCCGTGGCGTCCGCTTCGCCGATCCCGGCGAGCAGCTCGGCGGTGGTGTGCGCCCTGACGTCGTCCGGGACGCCGTCGGCGAAGCGGCGGACGACGGCCCGGACGTGCTGCTCGGCGGGCCGGGCGAGGCCGTCGTAGACGGCGGCGAACACCTCCCGGGCCGGCTGACGGAGCCAGCCGGCGGGCAGGATCTCGGCCGGCAGCCGGGGGTCGAGGACGGGGAAGCGCCGGAAGGTGTCCATCACCTCGGTCCGTGTCCGCACCGCTTCCGCCCCGGTGACCTGCCCGGACGCCACCCGTGGCAGGAGCGGACGCCACCGGTCGAGGAAGGACCCGTAGTGCCGGCCGATCGCGGCGACGTCCCAGGCGTCGAGCGGGTCCCGCCCGGCGACGGTGTCGAGGTCGGCCTGGTGGGCCCGGAACACGGTGACGGCGCCGGGGGTGATCCGGGTCAGTAGCGCGTGGACCGGCGGGGTCAGGTCGTGCGGCGAGATCCACAACCCGTCGTACAGCGGCGCGTACCCCAGCCACCGCAGCTGCCCACGTAGGCTGCGGCGCTGCGTGCCGCGATCCTGCGGCAGCGAGAAGGCGACCAGGGTCCAGTACCCGTCCCACGGCTGCGTGGTGGCGGTGGCGGTGAGGATCCACCGGCCGCCGGCGGACAGGTTGGCGGCGGCCTCCCGGCTCAGCCGGTGGAAGCTGCGCCGACCTTCGCGGCTGCCGTCGAGGACGCCCCGGCGTACCAGTCGGCTGATCGCGGTGCGGGCGCCGGTGGGGCTGGCCCCGGACTCGGTGAGCAGCGCGACGAGCGCCGCGGAGGGAAGCCGGGCCCGGGTCCGCACGGTGTAGTCGGCGAGCAGCGTCACCGCGAGCCCCTGCGGGGAGTTCCCGGCCTGTCTGCGGGGCAGCCGAACCGCCTGGTCCGTGTCGTCCGGGAAGATCTCCTCGATGGCGAAAGGGCTGGTCACGGTGCGCTCCGGGCGGCTCGGTTCGATGCGGTTCGGCGGGACTCGACGGTGGACGGGCCGGCCGGGTCGGGGCGCGCCGCGACCAGCAGGCGGCACCCAGACTATCGAGTCAGCTCGATTGACACTTCTCGGGCCGGGAGGGAAACTATCTGTCACACGATGCGGAGCGGGCCGGGCAGGGCACCTCGGATGTCGTAGGCCAGGGGGACCGGCGCGGGAATCCGGGCGTACCCGCGCCGGGCCGCATGGCCGATCTCAACCTGCGGGGACGACGTCACCCGCGGAGATTGGCGAAGGAATCGTGCGTACCAGAATCAGACGGAAACTGCTGCTCGCCCTGGCCGCGTCGCTCGCGGCGGTCGGCCTGCTGGCCCCCTCGCTCCAACCGGCGTACGCGGCGTCGCTGGTCGAGGTGACCAGCTTCGGCGACAACCCGGGCGGGATGCGGATGCACCTCTACGTGCCGGACGCCCGCCCGGCCAACCCGGCGATCGTGGTGGCCATGCACGGCTGCGGCGGATCCGGGCCCGGCTTCTACTCCGGCAGCGAGTTCGCCTCGCTGGCCGACCGGTACGGCTTCATCGTCATCTACCCGACCGCCACCCAGCAGGCCGGGTTCGGCAACTGCTTCGACACCTGGTCGGACGCGGCCAAACGGCGTGGTGGCGGCAGTGACCCGGTGTCGCTGATCTCGATGATCACCTACGTGCAGCGGCAGTACGGCGGGGACGCCAACCGGGTCTACGCCACCGGCAGCTCGTCGGGCGGCATGATGACCAACCACATGCTGGCCGTCTACCCCGACGTGTTCAAGGCCGGGGCCGCGTTCATGGGCGTCCCGTTCAACTGTTTCGCCGGTGCGGCCGACTACCCGCCGGGGCGCAGCCAGTGCACCGGCGGCAGCATGAACCGCACCCCGCAGCAGTGGGGTGACGCCGTCCGGCAGGCGTACCCCGGCTACACCGGGCCGCGGCCCCGCGTGCAGCTCTGGCACGGCACCAACGACACGCTGGTGCCGTACTCGTTGCTGCAGGAGACGATCGAGCAGTGGACCAACGTGTTCGGGCTCAGCCAGACCCCCACCTTCACCGACACGCCGCAGACCAACTGGAACCGCCGCCGGTACGCCGACAGCGCCGGGACCGTCCTGCTGGAGGCGTACGCCATCCAGGGTGCCGGACACAGCCTGCCCGCCGGGGGGATGGCCGCCGCCGCCATCGCGTTCTTCGGGCTGTCCAACCCGACCACGCCCACTCCGACCACCCCCGCCCCGACGACGCCGGCGCCGACCACTCCGGCCCCGACGACTCCGGCACCGACCACCCCGCCGCCGACGACTCCGCCGCCGGGGGCCGGCGCCTGCCGGGTGGCGGTCACCGTCAACGCCTGGAACAACGGGCTGACCGCCGACATCACCATCACCAACACCGGGGCCAGCGCCGTCAACGGCTGGTCCCTGGCGTTCACCCTGCCCGGCGGGCAGACCATCACCTCGGGGTGGAACGCCTCCTTCACCCCCACCTCGGGGCAGGTGACGGCACGCAACGTCGCCTACAACGCCGCCATCCCCGCCAACGGCTCGGTCAGCGTCGGCTTCCAGGCCACGCACACCGGTAACTCCGCCAAGCCGGGCGCGTTCACCCTCAACGGTTCGCCCTGCACGGTCGTCTGACCAGCGTGCTCCGGGGACGTCCGGTGACGTCCCCGGAGCCGCCGGCCGGGCCTTCCCGGCCCCGCCAGGTGGGTCGGCGAGGGCCGCCTGCCCCGTCGGCGGGCGCATCCCCGGCGCGGGCGGGGGACGTCTCGAGGCGGCGGGTCGTCCGGTCGGCTGTGAGCGACAACTGGCGGGCGTCTCGAAGCCGGGGGATCGCCGGGGCGGCTGTGAGCGATAACAGGTAGGCGTCCGGCCTGGCCGGCGAGGTCGGGTCGACCTGTCGGGGGCCGGGTTTCCGTAGCACGTCAGGGTCCGCCGCCAGGAAATCGATCAATCGACATCATTTGACGTATGACGTGTTGAGCGTTAACTTTCTCTCGCGGTGCACGTGGCTGCCGGGAGCCCCGCGACGCACCCCCGCAGCGTGTGCCGGCCGG
This sequence comes from Micromonospora cathayae, assembly GCF_028993575.1. Taxonomy (NCBI): domain Bacteria; kingdom Bacillati; phylum Actinomycetota; class Actinomycetes; order Micromonosporales; family Micromonosporaceae; genus Micromonospora; species Micromonospora cathayae. The sequence goes on from NZ_CP118615.1 coordinate 4,545,064, forward strand.
TCTCCGCCAGACCCATTGGTGGCCGCACGAGCCGGTGGCCGTCCGGGTGTCCGCGACCCCTGTCCCCGTACCACCACCGACCCCACCACCACCGACGCCGGCGCGCGCCCGGCCGCGCGCCCGTCTCCACCCCCCGGGCGACGCCCAGAACGAAGGAGCAGACCATGAGAACCATGGACGAGGCCCGTCCCGCCTCTCCACCGGGACGTCGCTGGCGGGCCGGACTGGCCGCCGCCGCGGCGGCCGTCGTCACCGCCGGCACGCTGGTCGCGATCAACGCGGCACCCGCCGCGGCCGCCACGGTCGACACCAACGCGTGGTACGTGCTGGTGAACCGCAACAGTGGCAAGGCCCTGGACGTGTACAACCTGTCCACGGCCGACGGTGGCCGGATCACGCAGTGGACCCGGAACAACGGTAACCAGCAGCAGTGGCAGTTCGTCGACTCCGGCGGCGGCTACTACCGGGTCAAGTCCCGGCACTCCGGCAAGGTCCTCGACGTGGCGAACGTGTCCACGGCCAACGGGGCCACCGTGCACCAGTGGACCGACCACAACGGCACCAACCAGCAGTGGCGGTTGGCCGATTCCGACGGCGGGCACGTCCGCCTGATCAACCGCAACAGCAACAAGGCCCTCGAAGTGCAGGGCGCGTCCACCGCCGACGGCGCCAACATCGTCCAGTACGACGACTGGGGCGGCACCAACCAGCAGTGGCAGTTCGTCCGGGTCGACGGCGGCACCACGCCGCCCACCACCCCGCCGCCGGGTGACGGCACCAGCGGCTGCGGCAAGGCCCCGACGCTGCGCAACGGCACCCACACCATCACCAGCAACGGCAAGAGCCGCTCGTTCATCCTGCGGATGCCGAACAACTACAACAACGCCAACCGGTACCGGTTGATCTTCGCGCTGCACTGGCGCGGCGGCACCGCCAACGAGATCGACTCCGGGGGCACCAGCGGGCAGGCCTGGTCCTACTACGGTCAGTGGGAGCAGTCGAACAACACCGCGATCCTGGTCGCGCCGCAGGGCCTCAACGGCGGTTGGGGGAACCCCGGCGGCGAGGACGTCACCCTGATGGACGACATCATCCGCCGGATCGAGAGTGACCTCTGCGTCAACCCGGCCCAGCGCTTCGCCACCGGCTTCAGCTGGGGCGGCGGCATGAGCTACGCGCTGGCCTGTGCCCGGCCGACCGTCTTCCGGGCCGTCGCGGTCATCTCCGGTGGCCTGATCAGCGGATGCAGCGGCGGCACCCAGCCGGTGGCGTACTTCGGGCTGCACGGCATCAGCGACAACGTGCTGTCCATCTCCGGTGGACGCAGCCTGCGGGACACCTTCGTCCGGAACAACGGCTGCACCCCGCAGAATCCGCCGGAGCCGGCCGCCGGCAGCCGGACCCACATCACCACCACCTACTCGGGCTGCCGGGCGGGGTACCCGGTGCAGTGGGCCGCGTTCGACAACGGTCACATGCCGGGGCCGGTCGACGGCACGTACGCCGAGAGCGGCGTGACGACCTGGACCAAGGGGGAGATCTGGCGGTTCTTCGCGCAGTTCTCCTGACCTCGGCACCGACGTCGATCAGGTACGTGGCGTGACGTCGCCGGTCGAACGGGTGGGCTCCTGGTGGGCGGGGTGCACGAACCCCCGCCGCCGGGGGCCCGCCCCGTCCGCGTGTCCGGACCGGGGCGGCAGGTCCGCGGTTCGGGAGGCGGGCGGCCGGTCAGCGCTGCAGGCGGGTGGGGGTGTCCGTTCCGCTGCGGCGGACCAGCCAGGCCTCGGTGATGTGGGTGAACATCGCCTCGGCGGCACCGTCCGGATCGTGGGCGGCGATCCGCTCGTAGATGCGCCGGTGTCCACGGTTGGAGGCCACGCACAGGGCGCGTTCCGTCCGGCCCATGTACCGGGCGGTGTTCACGACCTGGCTCTCCAGCGACCGGACCACGCCACGGGCGATCCGGTTACCGGACGCCTGCATGACCGTGTCGTGGAAGGCGCGGTCGTGCTCGTGGTAGCTGACCTGGTCGTCGACCAGCTCGTCCATCCGGTCCACCAGGGCCCGGAGCCGGTCGAGGGTCTCCTGGTCGGCGACCCGGGCGGCGACGTTGGCCATGTCGGACTCCAGCACCCGCCGGGTGACGACGAGGTCGTCGAGGATCGCCAGGCTGTCGTCCTCGGCGATGGTCGCGCCGAGGACGAGTTCGTCGAGCATGTCCCACATGGCGGGCGGGGTCACCATGGTGCCGGCGCCCTGTCGGACCTGGACCAGCCCCTTCTCCTGGAGGATCTTCACCGCTTCCCGGACGACCGTCCGGCTCACCGAGAAGGTCTCGCAGAGGATCGGTTCCGGAGGCAGCGGCGACCCCGGGGGGTGCGCCCCCCGGACGATGCGCTCCACCAGTTCGGCGGTGACCGCGCGGGCGAGGTTGGCGGGTCGGCGGGCCCAGGTCGGAGGCAGCGAGCCGTGGTGGGGCGTCTCCTGCGATGTTGTCATGTCCCCCTCCGAACGGCCCGGCCGCGTAGAGCGACTGGAACTTCCCACCGAGTGTACGGCCACCTATTGACGTAACACGTCATACGAGTTACGTTCCGGTCTAGTTTCGGGTGGACGGCCAGCCGCCGGCCACTCCGCAGAAGGTGAGCATCGATGAAGCGACGAGTAGTGTGGTCCGCCGTCCTCGTTGCGGGACTGGCCCTGACCGGCTGTGGCAGCGCCAGCGACCCGGGCCCCTCGTCCGGCGGCTCGTCCGGCAAGCTGGTGGTCTGGGACTGGAAGTCCGGTGAGGCGACCGCCGCGCGCTACCTCGAGAAGGCGAAAGCCGACTTCGCCAGGGAACACCCCGACGTGACGGTCGAGTTCGTGGCGCAACCGTACGACCAGTACTACACCCTGCTCGGTACGGCCATCCAGTCCGGCAGCGGTCCCGACGTCATCCTCTTCAACGGTGGCGGCCAGATCCGCGACCGGACCGACGCGCTCCTGCCGCTGGACGAGTACGTCGCGCAGGACAAGCAGCGGCTGGCCGGCTGGGACGCGTTCCGCAAGGACGGCAGGACCTACGCCGGCCCGGTGACCCTCCAGGGTCATCCCATCTACTACAACAAGGCGCTCTACGAGAAGGCCGGCCTCGACCCGGCCAGCCCGGCCACGACCTGGCCCGAGTTCGTCCAGGACTGCGCCGCCATCGCCAAGGTCAAGGCCAAGTGCTTCGCCCTCGGCAACAAGGAGGGCTTCGGTATCCAGTTCTGGCTGTCCGCCCTGGGCTCGGGCACCCTCACCGCCGAGGAGTACGACAACTGGATCGCCGGGAAACGGGACTGGAACTCGCCCGACGTCAAGCGGATCTTCCAGCTGTGGAAGGAGGCCGGTGACACCGGCCTGAACAACGACGGAGCCAACTCGACGGCGATGTTCAACGACTCCTTCGCGCTCTTCCAGTCCGGCAAGGCCGCCCACGTCATCGGGCTGATGTCGGACATCGGGCACTGGAAGGACTTCAACGAGTTCCTCACCCCCGGGAAGCTCGGCGTGATGGACGCCCCGGTCGTCACCCCCGGGACCACCCCCACCCTGGCGTACGACGGCGGGATCGGATACGCGGTCGCCAAGTGGACGAAGGACCCGAAGGTGGCCGCCGACCTGGTGCGCTCCCTGACCTCGGCCGTAGCCCTGGAAGCCTTCCACGCCGACGCCGGGGCGATCGCCGCCGACACCACCATCGACGTCTCGGCGGGCGGCCCGGCCGTCACCACGATCGTCTCCGGACTCAAGACCGGCCGGCCCGCGCTGCACGTCGCGTTGTCCTCGAAGACCCTGGACCTGATGGGACGGCTCTCCCAGCAGCTGCTGAGCGGTTCGGTCACCGTCGACGAGGCGGTGAAGCAGCTGGCCGCTTCCGACCAGGCGGGTTGATCCGTGCCGCTCGGACAGTCGTCGGTCCGTCCGGTCCCGACCGGACGGACCGACCGGGCGCGGCCCGGAGCGCCCGCCCGCCGGGGCGACACCCGTCGCCGGCCGGCCAGCGGTGGGGTCCGGGCCGAGCGCCTCGCCCCCTACGTCCTGGTCGGACCGGCGGTCGCGGTCGTCGTGCTGCTCCGGCTGTACCCGCTCGTGCTCGGGGTCAACTTCTCCTTCACCGGTGACGGCGAGCGCAACGGCACGACCGTCGGCCTCGACAACTACCTGGAGCTGTTCCGGGACCCGCTGTTCCGGACCGCCCTGGGCAACGTCGGACTGCTGGTGCTGCTGCTGCCGGTGGCGGTGGCGATCCCGGGCCTGCTCGCCACCTTCATCCACCTGCGTACCCCCGGCCACCGGTTCTACCGCAGCGTCTACTTCTTCCCGGCGGTGCTCTCCCCGGTGATCGTCGGCGCGATCTTCAATCTGCTGCTCGCCTATGACGGCCCGCTCAACGCCGTCCTCGGGGGAGTGGGCCTCAGCCCGGTGGACTGGCTCGGTGATCCGGACGTCGCGATGGTCACGGTGGTCGGCGTGCACGTCTGGGCGACCTTCGGCATGGGTCTGGTGGTGTTCCTCGCCGGCTTCGCCACCCTGGACTCCGCGTTGCTGGATGCCGCCCGGGTGGACGGCGCGTCGCTGACCCAGACGATCCGGCACGTGATCGTCCCCGGCCTCTCCCGGACCATCCAGTTCGTCACCGTGACCACGATGATCGGGATGCTGACGTCCATGTTCGGCCTGCTCTACGTCATGACGGCCGGTGGACCGGAGGGGTCGACGTACCTGCCCGAGTACTACATCTGGATCCAGCAGGGGCAGCTGAACCGCCCGGCGCTGGCATCGGCGGCATCGACGGTTCTCTTCCTGATCATGCTGGTGGTGGGGCTGGCGCAGATCAGTCTGCTCCGGCGGGCGGGGAAGGAGACCTGATGTCCCGGACCGGGTGGGCCCGGTGGCTGGTCGTCGTCCCGATGACGCTGCTCGCCCTGGCGACGATCTATCCACTGATCTTCACCGCCAACGTCGCCATGAAGACCCGGCGGGAGTACATCCTCGACCGGTTCTCCCCGGCGGGCGTCCTGCACTGGGAGAACCTCGCCACGGCGTGGAACAGCGTCGGCATGGCCCGGTACGTCGCCAACTCGCTGGTCGTGGTGACGTCCTCGGTGGTCCTGCTGCTGCTGATCGGGTCGATGGCGGGCTTCGCGCTGAGCCGGCTGCGGTTCCGTGGCTCCGGGGTGATCTACCTGGGTTGTCTCGCGGCGCTCTTCGTCCCGTTCCAGGTGATCATGGTGCCGCTGGCCCGGATCATGGGGGACGCCGGGCTCGTCGACACGTACCCGGGCCTCGTCCTGGTCTACGTCGCGCAGTTCCTGCCCTTCACCGTGTTCCTGATGACCAGCTACTACCGGACCATCCCGCCGGAGATCGTCGATGCGGCCCGGATCGACGGGAACAGCGTCTACGGCGTCTACCGGCGGATCATGCTGCCCCTGGGCCGGCCCGCCCTGCTGTCGGTGGGCATCCTCGACGCCCTGTTCTGCTGGAACGACGTGATCATCTCGTTGCTGATGATGCCCTCGGCCGACCACCGCACCCTCATGGTCGGGGTGACCGCACTGCGCGGGCAGTACTCCGACGACATCCCCACCTTCGCCTCCGGGGTCCTGATCGCCGCCGTACCCGTCCTGGCGGTCTACCTCTTCCTCCAGCGCCAGATCGCCGACGGGGTCGCCGCCGGCTCCACGAAGGGCTGACATGCGGATCACCGGGTACCGGACCCTCACCACCGTCCAGGAATGGGGACGGCCCGTCGGAGACGCCAACGGCGTCCTCGCCGACGGTGTCGTTCCGGTGGGGATCGTGCTCGTCGACACCGACGAGGGGATCACCGGCGTCGGTCTGGGACCGCACGTGGAGATCGACAGGATCTTCCCGGCCCTCGACGGTGCCGACCCCCGCGCCGTGACCACCCTGTACGACCGGATGCTGCGGCACACCTTCAAGGCGGGCCACGCCGGCCCGGTCTTCGGGACCATCGGCGCGCTCGACACCGCCCTGTGGGACATCAAGGCCCAACTGGCCGGTGAGCCGCTCTGGCGGCTGCTGGGCGGACACGACCGGCGGGTCCCCGCGTACGCGTCCGGACTGGACATCGGGCTGACCGACGACGAACTCGTCGCCACCTACCAGACCTACGCCCGGCACGGCCTGCGGGCCGCCAAACTCAAGGGCGGCCTCGACATCGACCGGGACCGGGACCGGCTCTGCCTGGTCCGGGACGTGCTGGCCGGAACCGGGCGCGGCCCGCGGCCCGGACTGATGCTCGACGTCAACGAGTCCTGGACCCGCAAACAGGCGGTCCGGTACGTCGGCGAACTCGAACGCACCCTGGACCTCATCTGGATCGAGGAGCCCGTCCGGCGGTGGGACGCCGAAGGGCTGGCCGTCGTGGGCCGGGGTGTCCGCGCGTCCGTCGCCACCGGGGAGAACCTCACCGGGCTGGAACAGTACCGTCCGCTGCTCGCCGCCGGAGCGGTCGACGTCGTCCAGTCGTCCGCCGTCTGGGGCGTCACCCACTTCCTGCGGGTGTCCGCCCTGGCACACGCCCACGACCTGCCGGTCAGCCCGATCGGCAACAGCCCGGTCGGGCTGCTGCACGCCGCCACCTCGGTGCCGAACCACCTGACCAGCGAGTTGCAGGACCTGCACCCCCCGGTGGGCGTCACCGTCGACCTGCACGTCGAGGAGGGCGCGTTCGTCCTCGGCGACTCGCCGGGCCTCGGCGTCCGGGTGGACGAGGAGGCCGTCCGTGCCTCCGCCCGCCGGCCGGGCCCGCAGACCGCCGACGGCCCGAACGTCCGCCCGGAACGGGCCGGGCACCGGCTGCTGGCGACGCGCGACGGCATGGCCGCCCCCCGGCTCCCGCACCACCGGGCCCCGGCGGCCTCCCGTAACGAGGTCTCGCCCACCGCCTGCCGCTGACCCCTCCGCCATCGCGGCGGTGCGCTGGAACCACCCCTGCGCCGGGCCGCGGCCGACAGCCCGGCGGAACTCTGGTCGGCGCTGCGGACCGTCGGGCTGCTCGACCCGCCCCCGGCCCGGCTCCGGCCCGGCCCCGCTCCGCGCGGCGGCCGGGCCGGGGCCGGTGACCGGCCTCAGCGGTAGCCGGCGGCCACGATGTTGGCCTGCACCGCGTTCTCGGTGGCGTCGGAGGGATAGCCGGCGACCATGGCGCCCTCGTAGAAGGTGCCCGCGCTGAGGTTCGCGCCGCCGTCGGGCTTGCAGCAGTCCCCGCCACTGCCCAGGATGATGGCGCCCTGCTTCTTCATCGGGCTGTAGCCCGGCGGCAGCGCACCGTCCCAGAGGGTGTAGAGGTTGCCGGCCTGCGCGTCACTACCCTTGATCGCGAAGCGTGTCGTGCCGTTGTTCTTCAGGGTCGCGGTGACGAACTTGCTGGTGAAGGAGCGCTGGTTGGGGTTCCAGCTCTGGCTGCCACCGGGAAAGAGGCCCCATTCGAGGTCCGCCTGGACCCACGGGCCCGTCCCCTGGCAGCCGCCGAACCAGCACTGCCTGCTGAAGTTGATGGCGTCCATCGCGCCCGCGGCGTCGGCCTTGCGGGTGGTCTCGCTGTTGCCGTAGTCGAAGCAGCAGCCGTTGTTGACGTGCGTGCCGCTGGTCACCATGTACATGCCCTCGGGGGCGGCCCCGGTCGGCACGCCGGTCAGGTGACCGTCCCGCCAGTAGCTGTTGCCGGGGTTGATGTAGAGCGAGTACGCCTTGCGGCCCCCGACGCTCAGGGACTCCGAGGTGGCGATCGCCGGCTTGCTCTGCGGTGAGCCCGGCACCACGCTCGACCCCTGGTACCAGAGGTCGTTGCCCCGCCCGGACTGGTCGTAGACCACCGTGACGACACAGCTCGTGCCGGTGCAGAACGAGTCCTGGGCCGCCGCGTCGGCGGTGCCGCCCGCGCTCAGCACGGCGATGTTCCGGGTCGTGCTGTCCGAGGAACGCCGCACCTGGTAGAGGTTGCCGGCGTAGCTGCCGAAGAGCGCCCGGGTGGTGCTGTGCGCGGCCACGCAGGGCGTGCCGCCCGAGGCGTAGATGTCGCACGGACGGTCGCCGGTCTGCGGTGGGGGCGGTGAGGACGGCGGGGCCGCCGGCGAGGTCCACTGCTGGTTGGTGCCGCCGTGGCAGGCCCAGAGGTGCACCTTGGTGCCGTTGGCGGTGCCGTTGCCGCTGGCGTCGAGACAGAGTCCGGACTGGACGCCGGTGATGGTGCCGTTGCTGTTGACGTTCCACTGCTGGTTGGGTTGGCCGTTGCAGTCCCAGATGATGGCCTGGGTGCCGTTGGTGGTGCCCTGTCCGGAGGCGTCCAGGCACTTGGTGCCGTACACCGTGAGTTGTTTGCCGGCGGTGTAGGTCCAGGTCTGGTTGGTGCCGCCGGTGCAGTCCCAGAGCTGCGTCTGGGTGCCGTTGGTGGTGCTGGAGTTCGGTACCTCGAGGCAGCGGCCGGACTGGGTGCCCACGATCCGGGTGCTCTGCCCCGGTTCGATGGCCGCCGTCACCGGCCGGGCGACCGGGGCCGACCCGGCGGTCGCCCCGGCGGAGAGCGGGGAGTAGGAGGCGGCGCCGCCGACGACCAGGGCGATGATCGACGCGCCGACCAGGAGGGACGTCCGGCGGTGGTGGCGGTTCGAAACGACCATGACGGGTTCCTCACAGGGGGGTGGTGGTGGGGTCGAGGTGGGTGGGTTCGGCGCGGGGCAGGGCGGGTCGGGACCGGCCCCGTGCGGAGCCGGTCCCGACCTGGCGTGCCACTGCGGTCACCGGGCGTCCTTCGGACGCCGGTCACCTCAGGCCGCGGTGAACCGCCACTGCTGGTTGGTGCCGCTGTGGCAGGTCCACTGCACCAGCCGCGCGCCGTCGCTGGTGGCGGCGCTGTTGACGTCCAGGCAGAGCCCGCTCTGGACGTTCTTCACCGTGTACACGCCGGTGGTGCCGGTCGCGGTGACGGTGAACTTCTGCTGGTTGCCGCTGGCGCAGGTGGCCTGCTGCAGGAAGGCGCCCGCGGCGGTGGAGCCGCCGGTCACCTCGGCGCACTTGCCGCTGTGCACCGCCTTCAGCTGGACCGCGCCGTTGCCGGCGTCGACCGCCTGCCACTTCTGGTTGTTGCCGCCGGTGGCCGCCCACTGGTGGATCTGGGCGCCGTCGGCGGTGGAGTTGCCACTGACGTCCATCAGCTTGCTGCTGTGCTGCGCGGTGAGCGTCCAGGTCTTACCGGCGATCCCGCCCGGGTTGCCGGGATTGCCGGGGGTGCCGACCCCGGCCCCGCCGAAGGTGTGCGAGTCGAGGTCGAACCAGTTGTTCGAACTGCCCTTGAACACCAGGTAGAGCGTGTGCGACCCGGCCAGCGGCGTGACGTTGACCGGTGGCGTGGACTGGTAGTTGTCCCAGCCGCCGGTGCTGGGCACCGGCGTGGTGGCCAGCACCGTGCCGGTGGGGGAACCGGCCCGCAGCTCGATGGAGCCGCCACCGCTCGGCGAGGACAGCCGGTAGCTGACCGTGCTGATGCCGGACAGGCTCATCGGGTTGAACGCGATCCAGTCGTTGTTGGAGATGTCGCCGACGCGCTTGGTGCTCTCCGCGCCGGCCTGGTCGACGACCCGGATGCCGGACTGGCTGGAGAAGTACTCGGCCTGCTTGTGCTTCGGCTGGAGGATCACCGACGCGTAGCCGGTCAGTGGCGGCGCGCCGCCACTGCCGCCGTTGTCGGTGTAGCGGGCGTTGAGCACGTAGTACAGGTTCGCGCCGTCGGGGTGCCCACCGAGCAGGTCGGTGGGGATGGTGCCCGAACAGCCCGGGTACTCCGCGGTCTCGTGCTGGTGGTCGTCGTGCCCGAGAGCGGGGTTGACGAACACCTTGGTGCAGTCGATCGCCGCGCCACCCGGGTCGGAGACGGTGACCGTGTACGACACCTGGTCACCGAAGGTGAGCATGCCGCCGTTGGCCGGGGTGGTGATGGTGACCACCGGCGCGGTGTTGCCGACGGTGATCTGCACGTTGGCGAAGCCGGACTTGCCGGTGTTGTCGGTGACCTTGAGCTGCGCGGTGTAGCTGCCGTTGGCGGTGTAGGTGTGCGACGGGTTGGCCGCCGTGGAGGTGCCGCCGTCACCGAAGGTCCACTGGTAGCTGAGCGTGTTGCCCGGGTCCGGGTCGGTCGTGCCGGCGCTGCTGAACTGGACGGTCAGCGGCGCGTTGCCGCTGGTGGGCGTCCCGACGGCCTTGGCGATCGGGGACCGGCCGCCCTGGATGTAGTCGATCCGGTAGAGGCCGGAGTCGTTGTTGCCGCCGCCGAAGTTGCTGCCCCACTCGAGCAGGTACAGCGAGCCGTCCGGCCCGAACTCCATGTCCATCGGCTTGTTGAAATTGCCGGCGGGCAGGAACGCGTTGGTGCGGGTCACCGCCGTGGCGGAGTCGAAGTGCACCTCCTTGACGTAGTTGCGGGCCCACTCGTAGAAGAAGTGCACCCCGTCGTAGTACGGCGGGAACTTGGTCGCCGACGGGTTGTTCGCGTCGTACCGGTAGACCGGTCCGCCCATCGGGGCCGAGCCGCCGGAGCCCAGCTCCGGGAAGGTCGGCGAGGCGCCGTAGCCGTACCAGACGTTCGGCGCGACGATCGGCTTGAGGCTGGTCAGGCCGGTGTTGTTGGGCGAGTTGTTGACCGGCGCGGCGCAGTTGAACTTCGCCCCGACCACCCCGGTGTCCGGGTTGTACGGCGCGTACGGCTGGTTGTCGCCGTGGCAGAACGGCCAGCCGTAGTTGCCGGGGGTCTTGATGACGTTCAGCTCGACGAGCCCTTCCGGGCCACGGTTGGTGGTCGGCGGGTTCCGGTCCGGGCCGTAGTCGGCCAGGTACACCCAGCCGGTGGCCGGGTCGATCGAGAAGCGGAACGGGTTACGGAAACCCATCGCGTAGACCTCCGGCCGGGTCTGCGCGGTGCCCTGCGGGTACAGGTTGCCGGTCGGGATGGTGTAGCCGCCGCCCGCCGAGGGACGGATGCGCAGCAGTTTGCCGCGCAGGTCGTTGGTGTTGCCGGCGGTGCGGGCCGCGTCCAGGTACGACTTGCCGGACCGCCAGTCCAGCGGGGCGTAGCCCTGCCAGGCGGGGTCGAGGTTCGGCGGGGTGTCGTCCCCGGTGCCGATGTAGAGGTTGCCGTCCGGGCCGAACTCGATGTACCCGCCGGTGTGGCCGGGCTCGGGGTACGTCCGGCTGCGGTACGCCGGGATGTCGATGATGGTGACCCCGCTGGACGTGTTCAGGGTGTCACCGGTGAGCGTGTAGCGGGAGACCCGGTTGATGTCGGTCGTGCTGCTGGCCGGTGAGTGGTACAGGTACACGTAGCCGTTGCTGGCGAAGTTCGGGTCCAGGGCCAGCCCGGTGAGGCCGTCCTCGCCGCCGGTGTAGACGCTCAGCGTGCCGGCGGTGACGGTGGTGTTGGTGGCCGGCTTGAAGATCTTCACCTGGCCGGCCCGCTGGACGTAGATCACCCGTCCGTCGGGGGCGACGGCCAACGCCATCGGGTCGGCGGTGTTGTCGTCCAGGGTGCGCTTCTCGAAGTTGCCCCAGACGGTGCCGCCGCAGTCACCGGGGGCGTTGCCGGCGGCCCACCGGACCCCACCGAGGACGTGGTTGCGGAAGTGGGTCTCGCTGTAGGACGCCGCCGCGTGGCCCATCGCGGTGGTCCAGACCCGGCCGCCGCTGACCGCGCGGCACCAGGAGATCGGGTGGTCCGGCCCCATCGCCCGGGAGCCCGGGTTGTAGGTGCGTTCGTCGGCGGTGACCAGGACGTGCACGTCACCGCGCGGGTTCTTGTCGAAGTTGTACCACTCCTCGCTGCGGTTCCAGCGGTCCGGCAGGCTGGCCGTCGACGGGTGCTTCTTGTCGGCGACGATGGCGGTGCCCGGCAGTACGCCGGGGGAGTGTTCCGGCATGTGCGCGCCGGCGTTGACGGTCTGGTCCCACCACGGGTACTCGGCTTCGATGCCCATGTCGGTGGCGTTGTGGATGGCGACGATGCCCTTGCCGCTGGCGAGGAAGCCCTCCACCGCCTGGCGTTGGGCCGTCGAGGTCCAGACCATTCCGGAGGTCTGGAACATGATGAGCACGTCGAAGGTGGCGAGGTTGGCCGGGGTGAAGACAGCCGAGTCCTCGCTGTGTACGACCTCGAAGTTGTTCTCCGCCGCCTGCTGCTGGAACATGGTGACCCCGGCCGGGATCGAGTCGTGCCGGTAGCCGGTGGTCTTGGTGAACAGCAACGCGCGGAAGGCCGGGGCGGCCGAGGCCGGGGGCACGAGCGCGAGCGAGAGTAACAGGCCCACGATCGTACCGATGATCAGTGTGCTGCGACGCATGCCGTCTCCTCTGTCGGCGGGGGTGGGGGTAGCGGCCACTGGACGTGGAGCAGCCGCACCGCACCGGTGCCGGCGGGCCCGGTCCGCCGTGGGTGCTGGTGTCGTGCTCGTCGAGCCCCCTGCCGTCCGCCGCGACGGCAGTCAGTTGCGAAGGTCGTGACACAGCGTTCGTGGCTGCGTCCCGTCCCGGTGGTCTGCGCGGCCAGCATGCGCTATATAGTGATAGCTGTCAATGTATGCTGTTGGTGCCGTTTGTCGGTCCGGGTCGGAGGTTCCCGGGCAGGCGCTGATCACGGGATTGCGAGCACCCATCCAAACATCTATCTTCATACGTGTTATGTCTCCCGGGAGCAACCGGAAGTTCGGGTGGTCGGGGAAGAAAGTTTGCGGCTATCCGCCAAGTGACGCTTTCTTCGCCGACCCGGCCGGCTCGGCACCCCGGTCCACCACCCGTCGCCGTAGGGATCCCGCCATGTCCTCCGACCCGCCGTCCGCGCTGCTCACCCTCCGGGGGATCGGCAAGTCCTTTCTCGGGGTACGGGTCCTCGACGGTGTCGACCTCGACGTCGCCCCCGGCGAGGTGCACGCCGTGGTGGGCGAGAACGGCGCCGGCAAGTCCACCCTCATGAAGATCGTGTCCGGCGGGTACGCGCCCGACGCGGGCAGCCTCACCTTCGCCGGCACCCCACGCACGTTCCGCGGCCCCCGGGACGCCCAGCAGGCCGGGATCGGCATCATCCACCAGGAGTTCAACCTCCTCCCGGAACGCACCGTCGCGGAGAACGTCCACCTGGGACACGAACCCGTGCGCCGGGGCCTCGTCGACCGCCGGGCGATGCGCGGGCGGACCGCGGACCTGCTCGCCTCGATCGGGGAGAGCACGCTGCCGCCCGACGCCCGGGTGGGCCGACTCGGCGTCGCCCAGCAGCAGGTGGTCGAGATCGCCAAGGCGCTGGCCCTGGACGCCCGACTGCTCATCATGGACGAACCCACCGCCTCGCTCGCCGACCACGAGGTCGAGCTGCTCTACCGGCTCGTCCGGCGACTCCAGGAGCGCGGCATCGGCCTGCTCTACGTCTCGCACCGGCTGACCGAGGTCTTCGACCTCGCCGACCGGATCACCGTGCTCAAGGACGGCCGCCGGGTGACCACCGCACGCGCCGCCGACACCGGCGTCGACGAGGTGGTCCGGCACATGGTCGGCCGGGAGCTGACCCACTACTACCCGGACCGGGCCGCACCCGGCGACCGGGGGCCGGTCCGGCTGACCGTCCGCGCCGGGGGCAACCGCCGGCTGCGCGGCGTCGACCTGGAGTTGCGTGCCGGCGAGGTGCTCGGTGTCGGCGGGCTCCAGGGCTCCGGTCGGTCGGCGCTGGCCCGCGCCCTCTTCGGCGCGTCGCCGTTCACCACCGGCCAGGTCACCGTCGACGGCGCGCCGGTGCGGCTGCGCTCGCCCCGCGCCGCCATGCGCGCGGGCATCGCCTACGTCACCGAGGACCGCAAGGGGGAGGGCATCCTCGGCCGCCAGTCGGTGCTCGACAACGGGCTGCTCGCCAGCCGGGCCCTCCGGCCGACCTGGACCGGCCGCGCCGCCCGGACCGTACGGCTGCGCGAACTGCTCGCCGCGGTCGAGGTCCGCGCCGCCGGGGACGACCAGGAGATCCGGTTCCTGTCCGGCGGCAACCAGCAGAAGGTCGTGCTGGCCCGGTGGCTCGCGCTCGCACCGCGGATCCTGCTCTTCGACGAGCCGACCCGCGGCATCGACGTGGGGGCCAAGTCGGCGATCCACGACCTCGTCCGCCGGCTCGCCTCGGACGGCGCGGCGGTGCTGATGATCTCCTCGGAGCTGCCGGAACTGCTCGGCATGAGTGACCGGATCGTCGTCATGCGCGACGGACGGGTGGCCGGCGAACTGCCCGCCGGCGCGTCCGAGGAGGAGGTCCTCGGCCTCGCGGTCGGGACCGTCCGGGAGGCCGCCGCGTGAACACCACGCTGACCCTGCCGACCCGGCGGCCCGTACCGGGCGTCTTCGTCGCCCTGGCCCTCACCCTGGCGATCGGCTGGCTGGTCGTCGCGCTCGACGGCGGCCACCTGTTCAACCAGTCGACGACGGTGAGCCTGCTGCACGTCGCCGCCGGCCTCGGTCTCGTCGCCGTCGGCCAGACCCTGGTCGTTCTCGGCGGCTCGCTCGACCTGTCGGTGGCGTACGTGGTCAGCCTCAGCACCCTGGTGGCCGCCGAGACGATGGCCGGCAGTAACGGCCGGCTGCTGCCGGCCGTCGGCCTGGTGCTCGCGGTCAGCGCCGGGATCGGGCTGCTCAACGGGGTGCTCGTCACCAAGCTGAAGGTCAACGCCTTCATCGCGACCCTCGGCGTCGGGCTGCTGCTCAAGGGCTACCTCGACAACGGCTACGACGGACCGGCCGGCGAGACCGCCCCCGCCCTGGTACGCGGCCTCGGGTACCAGCGCATCGGGCCGGTGCCGGTCTCCTTCCTGCTGCTGCTCGCGGTCGCCGGGGCGGTCTGGTTCGCGCTGGCCCGGACCCGCTTCGGCCACCACCTGATCGCCGTCGGCGGGGATCCGGAGGTCGCCCGCCTCTCCGGGGTCCGTACCGACCGGGTCCTGGTGACCGCCCACGTGCTCTGCTCGCTCTGCGCCGGCCTGGCCGGGATCTACCTGGCCAGCCGGCTCGCCTCCGGCGCGCCCCGGGTCGGCACCGAGGGACTGTACGACCTGGAGTCGATCGCCGCGGTGGTCCTCGGCGGCACCGCCCTCGCCGGTGGACGCGGCGGGGTCGTCGGCACCGTCGGCGGGGTGCTCCTGCTCGCCAGCATCGACGCCATCTTCAACCAACTGGAGGTGGACGCCTTCGCCAAGCAGGTGGTCCGCGGCGTGATCATCATCGCGGCGGTGGCCGTCCACGCCCGGCGGACCCTGCGCAGGGAGGCGTCCTGACCATGCAGCTCACCGAAGACCGCCACCGCCCCCTGCGGCCGGCCCGGTGGCGTCCCCGCCCGGGTGGCGTCGCGCCCATCGTCGGGCTCCTCGTACTGCTGCTGGTGCTCGTCGCGATCCGGCAACCCGACTTCCTCGCGCCGCCGTCGCTGATGTCCTTCCTCGGCCGCTCGGCACCGCTCGTGCTGCTCGCCGCCGGCCAGTACTTCGTCATCGTGTCCGGTGAGTTCGACCTCTCCGTCGGGTCGCTGGTCACCGCGCAGGTCGTCGTCGCGGCCCGGCTGATCGACAGCGATCCGTCCCGCACCTGGCCGGTGGTGGCGCTGCTGCTCGCCGGCGGCATGCTCGTCGGGCTGGTCAACGGACTGGTCACCACCCGGCTGCGGGTGCCGTCGTTCATCACCACGCTGGGCATGTTCCTGATCCTGGTCGGCGCGGTCTACCTGTGGTCCGACGGGGCCCCGAAGGGCGGGCTGTCCGAGGAGTTCCGTCGGTTCGGCCGGCGGGCCTTCGAGGACGTGCCGGGCCTCGGGCGGGTGCCGTACGCGCTGCTGGTCCTGCTGGTCGCGGCGACCCTCGCCGTGCTGCTGATGCGCTCCGACTTCGGGCGGACCCTGGTCGCCGTCGGCGACAACCCGCGCACCGCCGAGCTGAGCGGGGTACGGGTGTGGCGGACCCGGACCGTCGCGTTCGTCCTCAGTGGTCTCGCGGCGGCGCTCGCGGCGATCCTGCTCGGCGGGTACAGCGGCGTGTCCTTCCAGGCGGGCGCCGGTCTGGAGTTCGGCGCGATCACCGCCGTCGTGCTCGGCGGGGTGGCGCTGGGCGGCGGTCGCGGCTCGGTGGTCGGCGCGATGCTGGGCGCGTTGACCCTGGAGACGCTCTTCGTGCTGATGAACTTCTACGGCGTCTCCGGCGCCCTCAGATCGACCGTCCAGGGCGCGATCATCCTGGCCGCCGTGGCGGTCTCGGGCCTGCGCTCCTCGTCCAGGTAAAGGGGAATCACCGTATGAGACGTTCCATCACCGCGCTGGCCGCCGCCACCCTGCTGGTGCTCGCCGGCTGTGCCACCGACGAGCCGGGCGCGTCCCCGTCCGGCGGCGCCTCCGAATCCGCCGGACCGGGCACCGGCCAGCAGTCGAAGTTCTTCGTGCAGGCCGACTACGACAACGAGCTGGCGCTGCTCGACGCCACCCCGACCGGGCCGGCGGACAAGCCGTGGGAGCAGGCGCTGAACCCGACGATGGCGCAGACCACGAAGTTCAAGAAGGCCGGACCGCACAAGATCTGCTTCTCCAACGCGGCGCTGAACAACCCCTGGCGGCAGGTCGGGTTCAAGACCATGCAGGCCGAGGTCGAGGCGCAGCGGAGCCGGATCGCCGAGTTCGTCCACGTCGACGCCGAGGGCAAGGACCAGAAGCAGATCGCCGACATCAACGACCTGCTCGGCAAGGACTGCGACGCGCTCATCGTCTCGCCGAACACCACCGCCACCCTCACCCCGGCCGTGGAGGCGGCCTGCCAGCAGGGGCTGCCGGTGGTGGTCTTCGACCGGGGCGTCGACACCACCTGCCCGGTGACCTTCATCAACCCCATCGGCGGGTACGGCTTCGGCCACGTCGGGGCCGAGTTCGTCAGCCAGCGGATGAAGCCCGGCGGCAAGCTGCTGGCCCTGCGCATCCTGCCCGGCGTCGACGTCCTGGAGACCCGCTGGTCGGCCGCGAAGCTCGTCTTCGACAAGGCGAAGGTGGACGTCGTCGGGGTCGAGTTCACCGACGGCGACCCGGCCAAGACCAAGAAGATCGTCGACGACTACCTCCAGCGGTACGGCACCATCGACGGTGTCTGGATGGACGCCGGAGCGGTGGCCGTGGCGGCGGTCGAGGCGTTCCAGGACGCCGGCAAGCCGGTGCCGCCGATCAACGGGGAGGACCAGCTCGACTTCCTGAAGCTGTGGAAGGACAAGGGACTCACCGCCGTCGCCCCGACCTACCCGACGTACCAGTGGCGTACCCCGATCATCGCGGCGCTGCGGGTCCTCGACGGCGAACCCGTGGCCAACCCCTGGAAGCTGCCCCAGCCGACCATCACCCAGGAGAACCTGGACCGGTACGTCGACCCGGGGATGCCGCCGCTGCACTACGCCATGTGCGGCTGTACCGACCTGCCCGGCTACCCGCAACGCTGGAAGTAGCCGTCGGTGTACGACATCGGCGTCAACCCGTGGGTGTGGGCCTCGCCGGTCGACGACCGGGCGCTCGCCGAGCTGGTTCCCCGGATCGCCGCGTTCGGATTCGACGCGGTGGAGCTGCCGATCGAGCGAACCGGTGACTGGGATCCGGTCCGGACCCGTGACCTGCTCGCCGCGCACGGCCTGACGGCGGCCGCCGTCTGCGCGGTCACCCCGCCCGGTCGGGACCTGGTGGTCACCACCCCGGACGTGGTGGACGCGACCGTGGCGTACCTCAAGGGCTGTGTGGACGCGGCGGCGGCGGTCGGCGCCGGCTGCGTCGGCGGTCCCGTCTACGCGGCGGTGGGGCGGACCTGGCGGATGTCGCCGGCCGAGCGGGCGGCCTGCTACGCGCAGTTCCGCCGGTCGCTCGCGCCGGTCGCCGAACACGCCGGGGAGCGGGGGGTGAGCATCGGTGTGGAGGCGCTCAACCGCTACGAGACCAGCGTGGTCAACACGATGGAACAGACCGTCGAGCTGATCGACGGCCTGCCGTCGAGCGTCGGGATCATGATCGACACGTATCACATGAACATCGAGGAGACCGACCCGTACCTGGCTCTCGCCCTGGCCGGCCGGCGCATCAAGCACGTCCAGGTCAGCGGCACGAACCGGGGCGCGCCCGGGTCGGACCACTTCGACTGGTCGCGCTTCTTCGCCATGCTCGGCACGACCGGTTACCGGGGCGCGGTCTGCATCGAGTCGTTCACCGGCGAGAACGAGACCATCGCGACCGCCGCGTCGATCTGGCGTCCCCTCGCCCTGTCGCAGGACCACCTCGCCATGGACGGCCTCAGCTACCTGCGGCAGGTCCTGCGCTGACGGGCCGCCGGACTCTCCCTGGGGGAGGGTCCGGCGGTCGGTCCCATCCTTGCCAAGACATCATTCGTATGATGAAATTCGTGGCAGTCGGGTCACTTGTTCACCGTGGCGGGCAAGCCGCGGTTCGACTCCCTCCGGGTCGTCGTACGACCGGGTCCCGCCCCGGCGGAACGGTCGGCTGGGCGACCGAGGCCGGCAGCGTTCCGCGTCCCACCCGACGGCATCGACCAACCCCCGTCGGACATCCCATCGACCGGTCGCCCTCCGGGCCCGGGGAAACCGCCCCGCCGCAGGCGGCCCCCGAGCCCGACCGGCGCGCGTCCCGTCGCCGGATGCCCGTGGCTGCGGCCACCACCGCCCGACCCCACCCACCACCACACCCGAGTTAGGAGTACCTCCGTGTCCGTACCCTCCCATCCCACCGCGCCCCGGCGCGTGTGGTCCGCCGTGGCCGCGGCGGCGTTGACCGCCGCGGCCACCGTGACCGGAGTGGTCACCGCGGCCGGTCCCGCCTCCGCCGCCACCACGACGCTGTACGCCGCACCCACCGGCAGCGGCACCACCTGCTCCGCCGCCCAGCCCTGCTCGCTGACCGGCGCGCAGACCGCCGTCCGTTCCCGGATCGCCGGAATGACCGGCGACATCGTGGTCGAACTGGCCGACGGGGTGTACCGGCTCACCGCCCCGCTGCGGTTCACCGCCGCCGACTCCGGCGCCAACGGGTACCGGGTGGTGTGGCAGGCCGCCACGTCGGCCCGCCCGGTGATCAGCGGTGCCCGGCCGGTCACCGGATGGTCGCTCGTGGACTCCGCGAAGAACATCTGGCGGGCCAACGTCGGCGCCGGGACCGACACCCGGCAGCTCTACGTCGACGGTGCCATCGCCACCCGGGCCCGTACCCAGGTGAACCGGGCCGACTTCACCCCCAGCAGCACCGGGATGCGATTCAGCAGCAGCGCGCTGAACTACCTGAACAACCTGGCCAACCAGAACCGCGTCCAGATGGAGAGCGTCGGCTCGTTCACCGACCGGTACGTGTCGGTGCAGAGCATCAGCGGCGGCATGATCACCATGCAGCAGCCCGGCTGGAGCAACAACAACTTCGGGTACGACACCTTCACCAGCCCGCACCGGGCCGGCCCGCTCTACCTGACCAACGCCTACGAGTTCCTCGACGCGCCGGGGGAGTGGCACCTCGACCCGGGCACCGGCGCGCTGTCCTACATCCCCCTGGCCGGGCAGAACATGACCAGCGTCAGCGTGGAACTGCCGACGCTGCAGTCCCTGGTGAGCGTCGGGGGCAGCTACGACGCGCCCGCGCACCACCTGACGTTCAGCGGGATCACCTTCACCGGCACGAGCTGGCTGGCGCCCAGCGGCAACCAGGGCTACGTGGACCAGCAGACCGGCGCGTACATCGTCGGCAACTGGAGCTGGCCGAGCTTCACCTCCTGCCACAACGGCTGCCCGCAGTTCGAGGCCACCCGGCCGAACTGGGCCCAGTCGCCGGCCGCCGTGCAGGTCTCCGCGGCCAACAACGTCACCTTCACCGACTCCCGGTTCCTCAACCTCGGCCAGACGGCCATCGGCATCGGCAACGACGCCAACGCCCACACCAGCGGGGTCGGGCTGGGGGCCAGCAACATCACCGTCACCCGGTCCGAGATCGCCCGCAGCTCCGCCGGCGGCATCGTCGTCGGTGGGGTACGGGCCGACGCCCACCACCCCAGCGACCAGCGCATGGTCAACCGGGACATCACCATCAGCAACAACCGCATCCACGATCTCGGGGTGGAGCACCGGGGCATCGTCTCGGTGCTGACCACCTACGTCACCAACGCCACCATCTCGTACAACGAGGTCTACAACATGCCGTACACCGGCATGTCGATGGGGTACGGCTGGGGCGCCAACGACGCCGGCGGCAGCAACCACTACGCCGACCGTGGGCTCTACAACTACCAGCCGCGCTACTCCACGCCCACCACCGCGGCCAACAACCGGATGATCGGCAACTACGTGCACGACGTGATGCAGCAGATGAACGACGGCGGCTGCATCTACACCCTGTCGGCGAACCAGGGCGGCCTGATCAGCGACAACTACTGCCTCCGGACCAACGGCTACTTCGGGGTCTACTTCGACGAGGGCTCCCGGTACTGGACCGCCCGCACCAACGTCTTCTCCGCCACCGGCACCTGGGCGACGGCCAACTACTGGTTCGCCGAGAACATGGGCAACTTCACCGTCACCAACAACTGGTCCACCAACGGCAGCACCAACGTCACCAACGGCGACCGGGGCAACGTCGTCAACGGCAACGTCACCGTCACCAACGGCCAGTGGCCGTCGGGGGCCCAGGCCGTGATGGCCGCCGCCGGGCCGCAGGGCGGCACCACACCTCCGCCCGCGCAGAGCACCCGGATCGTCGGCGGCCAGTCCGGCCGCTGCCTGGAGATCGGCGGGTCCAGCACCACCAACGGCACCCAGACGCAGCTCTGGGACTGCACCGGCGGCACCAACCAGACCTGGACCTACACCGCCGGCAAGCAGCTGACGGTGTACGGCACCAAGTGCCTGGACGCCTCCGGACAGGGCACCACCAACGGCACCCAGGCCATCATCTGGGACTGCAACGGCCAACCCAACCAGCAGTGGAACGTCAACAGCAACGGCACCATCACCGGCGTCCAGTCCGGACTCTGCCTCGACGCCAGCGGCAACAGCACCGCCAACGGCACCAAGGTGCACCTCTGGGCCTGCCACGGCGGCACCAACCAGCAGTGGAGCCTGCGCAACTGACCCGTCAGCCGGTGCGGGCGCACAGGGCCAGGCGTACCCGGTTGGGGCTGCCGGTCTTGGCCATCAGGCTGGTGATGTGGGTTTTGACCGTGGTGACGCCGATGTGCAGCCGTTCGGCGATCTCCGTGTTGGACAGCCCCTCGGCGACCAGGTCCAGCACGTCTCGTTCGCGGGCGGTCAGCCCCGTCACCGGCCGGGCCGCCCCGGCCTGCGCCCGCACCGCCCGCTGCACCAGCCGCCGGAGCACCTCCGGGCTGAACGGGCTGTCCCCGGCGGCGGCCCGCCGGACCCCGTCCAGCAGCTCGGCCGGCGGCGCGTCCTTGAGCAGGAAACCGCAGGCCCCGGCGGTCAACGCCGGATAGAGGTGGTCGTCGTCGCCGAAGGTGGTCAGCACCAGCACCCGGACGGTGGGCCGGTCGGCGAGGATCCGGCTGGTCGCGGTGATCCCGTCCACCCCCGGCATGCGCAGGTCCATCACCACCACGTCGGGGACCAACCGGGCGGCCAGGGAGACCGCCTCGCGGCCGTTGCCGGCCTCGCCGACCACCTCCATGTCCGGCTGGGCGTCACACAGCATCCGCAGGCCCGCCCGGATGAGCTGCTGGTCGTCCACCAGCAGGACGCGGATCACGCCGGCCCCGCAGCGGCCGGGAGGACGGTACCCACCCGCCAACCCTCCTTCGTCGGGCCGGCCTCCAGCCGGCCGCCGAGCACCTCGACCCGCTCCCGCATGCCGGTGATGCCGTGGCCGCCGCCGGACGGCAGCACCGTCGACGTCGACCCGCCGCCGTCGTCCGACACCTCCCAGTGCACGTCCCCGTCCACCACGGCCACGGTGAGCCGGGCCAGCGCGGCCGAACCGGCGTGCTTCGCCACGTTGGTCAACGCCTCCTGGGTCAGCCGCAGCACCGCCAGCCCACGCACCGCGTCGAGCGTCCCGATCGCCGGATCGAGGTCGGCCTCCACGGTGACGCCGGCCTGGCGGGCCCGGTCCACCGTCGCGTCCAACGCCGCCGGCAGCGCCGTCGGCTCGATCGCGGTCAGGGCCGCGTCCCCCCGTACCCCGTCGGGGTCGCGCAGCACCGCGACCAGCCGGCGCAGGTCGGCCAGGGCCGCCGTCCCGGTGCCGTGCACGTCGTCGAACACCTCGCCCACCCGGGGATCCAGGTCGGTCAGCACATGCCGGGCCACCCCCACCCGCAGCACCATCGACGCCACATGGTGCGCCACCACGTCGTGCAGTTCGCGGGCGATGGCACTGCGCTCGTCGGCGCGGGCGGCCCGGCTCTCCGACTCCCGGCGGCGCTGCTCCTCGGCCGCCCGCTGCTGCGCCTGCCGGGTCACCTCCCCGGTGGTCCGGATGACCAGGCCCAGCAGCAGCGGCACCCCGACCTCCACCAGCAGCCCGGCCACCCCGGACAGGAACTGGCGGACCGGGACACCGAGGGAGTCGGTCAGGTCGACCACCGCCAGCAGCCCGGCGGACAGCCAGATCGTCCGGGGCCGGGCGGCCCGTACGGTCAGTTCGAGCAGCGCCCAACTGGCCCCCACCTGGTTGATCGTGATGTCGTCGACCAGCGCGATGGTGACCGCCAGCAGCGCGGTCTGCAGCAGCAGGTTGACCAGCACCCGGCGGTGGAACGACAGCCCGACGGCGAACGCGCCCACCGCCAGGACCCACTGGGCCGGCGTGCCGTCGCCCGGCATACCGAAGACCAGGTAGCCGACGCCGCTGAGGATGACCAGCACCATCCGGACCAGCGAGTCCCGCGCGTCGAACAGCCGTCCCACCCAGTCCACCGGATCAGCCTAGGTGCTGCGGTGCGCCGTCACCCGACGTGACCGGCCGGGGCCACCGGGTCCGGGCGGCCAGGTGGGCGGCCAGCCCGAGCGGTCCGAGCAGGATCGTCAGGACCAGCACCGGGCCCGTCACCAGCGCCGGCATGCCCCGTTCCCGGGCGTCCAGCCACGCCCACCGGCCCACGAACAGGTCGAACGCGATCATGTGCGCCCAGGCCGCCGCCGTACCGTCGGCGGTGCCCAGCAGGTCCCGTACGCCGTCCAGGGTGGGGACGGCCACGGCCGGCAGCACCTCCCCGAGCGCCGGCAGCACCAGGACCGCGTAGACCACCAGCACCGGGGCCACGATCAGCGGCGACCGGACCACCCGGGCGGTCACCGACCAGTTCGGCAGCAGGATCATCAGCACCCAGAACGGCGCGGCCAGCGCGAACGTCAGCGGGAACAGCACGCCGCTCATGCCACCAGCGCCAGTTCCGGGCGGCGGCGTCGGGCCACGACCACCCCGACGGCGGTCAGCGTCCCGGCCAGCAGGGCCGCCGCGACGGCCAGGGTGAGCGCGTCCGGCCGCAGCAGCGGCTGCCCGCGCAGCGCCTGCCAGGTCACCAGCAGGGTGACCGCCCCGTACGCGCCGCCCGCCACCACCAGCAGCCGCACCCGGGTACGTTCGTCCAGCCGGCCGGCGAACCGGGCCAGCAGCATCGCCAGCAGCGGCAGCGCCTGCAGGGCGTGCAGCCCCACGAAGTGCCCGACCCGCAGGTCGCCGCCGGTGGTGCTCCACCCGACCAGCGGCAGCCCCGGCCCACCGTCCGGCACGCCCACACTGTGCGCCCCGGCGATCCCGGCCACGCCCGGCGCCTGGGCCGGCAGCACCATCGGCACCGCCACCGCCATGCCGAGCAGGGTCAGGCCCGACCCCAGCCCCACCGCGTACCGGGCGACCCGGTCGGCGAACCGCTGCCGCAGCAGCACCACCCCGATGACCAGGTGCGCGACGAACAACACCATGATCGCCGCACCCATCACCTGCCACAGGACGGCGTTCAGCGGCGTCGTCTCGTTGTAGTGGCTCGTCGTGCCGCGCAGCACCTGCCCGACGATCACCACCATCTCCACCACCCCCATCGCGACCACCACGGTGGCCGCCCGCTCGGCGACCCGGTTGCGGCGCGGCAACAGGGCGAGCATCCAGGCCAGGGTGGTGCCGTACAGCACGAACGACACGGCGAACTTCAACGGCTTCAACCAGATCGGCGCACCGGTGAGGACCCGCGGGTCGACCAGGACGCCGATCGCGCAACCGACGGCGAGCACCCCCATCACCGAGACGAAGACCATCAGCGGGCGGTGCCAGTGGGCCGCCCGACGCAGCGTGTGTGTCATACCGCTGAGGTTGCTGCCTGAACCTCACCGGTTCGCCCGACCAGCGGCCCCGGTCGCGGCCGGTGGTCGGAGCCTGCCTCCTACCCGGGTAGGAGACCGGCCGGGCCCGCCGCCACCACGACGCGGCGGGCCCACCACCGGACGGTCAACCCGTCCGGCGGACGGTCAGCCCAGGTTGGGCCGGAGCCACGGCTCGACCTCCTCGTACGACAGGCCGCGCCGGGCGGCGTAGTCGCGGGCCTGGTCGTCGCCGATCCGGCCCACCGTGAAGTACCGCGACGCCGGGTGGGCGAA
The DNA here is from genome assembly GCF_028993575.1 of Micromonospora cathayae. Classification (NCBI taxonomy): domain Bacteria; kingdom Bacillati; phylum Actinomycetota; class Actinomycetes; order Micromonosporales; family Micromonosporaceae; genus Micromonospora; species Micromonospora cathayae. The sequence continues at coordinate 4,569,727 of NZ_CP118615.1, forward strand.
CAGCAGCGCGCTGACCGCCGCCGCCGGCGTCATCGCGTACGAACTGGTCAGGCCCAGCCCGGCCCGCTCCGCGTCGAGCAGCGTGAACAGCTCCTGCTTGAGGCTGTGGTCGGGGCTGGCCGGGTAGCCGAGCGCCGGCCGGATGCCCCGGAACCGTTCGGCGTGCAGGTCCGCCAGCGCCGGCTCGGCGTCCGGCTCGTACCACTCGCGGCGGGCGGTCAGGTGGATCCACTCGGCGAACGCCTCGGCGAGCCGGTCGGCCAGCGCCTTCACCATGATCGCCCGGTAGTCGTCGTGCTCGGCCTCGTACCGGGCGGCCAGCTCCTCCGCGCCGTGCACCGCCACCGCGAACCCGCCCAGGTGGTCGCCGGCCGGGGCGACGTAGTCGGCCAGGCAGCGGTTCGGCCGGCCGTCCGGCTTGGCGGTCTGCTGACGCAGCATCGGCAGCCGGACCCCGTCGACCACCAGGTCGTCCTGCTCGGCGTGCGCCGGCCAGAAGCCGTACACGCCGTGGGCGGTCAGCGCGCCGGTGGCGACGATCTCGTCCAGCAGCGCGGTGGCATCGGCGAACAGGTCCCGGGCGGCCGGCTGTTCCAGGATCGCCGGATACTTGCCCTTCAGCTCCCAGGCCAGGAAGAAGAACTGCCAGTCGATCATCTCGCGGAGCGTGGTCAGGTCCGGCCGGACCTCGCGTACGCCGGTGAAGGCCGGCACCGGCAGGTCGGCGAAGGAGACCGTCTCCCGGTTGGCGCGGGCCCGTGCCAGCGGCAGCAGCGGCGTCCGCTGTCGCTTCTCGTGCTGCTCGCGCAGCCGGGCCTGCTCGACCCGGTTCTCGTCGTCCAGCTTCTCGGCGCGGTCGGCGTCCAGCAGGTCGGACACCACCCCGACCACCCGGGAGGCGTCCAGCACGTGCACGGTGGTGCCGTCGTAGGCGGGCGCGATCCGCACGGCGGTGTGCTGCCGGGAGGTGGTGGCCCCACCGATCAGCAGCGGCAGGGTCAGCCCGCGGCGCTGCATCTCGGCGGCGACCGTGACCATCTCGTCCAGCGACGGCGTGATCAGCCCGGACAGGCCGACCGCGTCCGCCTTCTCGGTCACCGCGACGTCCAGGATCTTCGCGGCCGGGACCATCACGCCGAGGTCGATCACCTCGTAGTTGTTGCAGCCGAGCACCACCCCGACGATGTTCTTGCCGATGTCGTGCACGTCGCCCTTGACCGTCGCCAGCACCACTTTGCCGGCCCCGCGTCCGACGCCGGCCGCCTTCTCCGCCTCCATGAACGGTTCCAGGTAGGCCACCGCCCGCTTCATCACCCGGGCGCTCTTCACCACCTGGGGCAGGAACATCTTCCCCGCGCCGAACAGGTCGCCGACGATCTTCATGCCGTCCATCAGCGGCCCCTCGATCACCTCCAGGGGGCGGTCGGCCTGCTGCCGGGCCTCCTCGGTGTCGGCCTCGATGAAGTCGACGATGCCGTGCACCATGGCGTGCGACAGGCGTTCCCGTACCGGCGCCTCCCGCCAGGACAGGTCCACCGTGCGGCGGGTCCCCGAGCCCTGCACGCTGCCGGCGAACGTGACCAGCCGGTCGGTGGCGTCCGGCCGCCGGTCGAAGATCACGTCCTCGACGAGCTCCAGCAGGTCGGCCGGGATGTCCTGGTAGACGGCGAGCTGGCCGGCGTTGACGATGCCCATGTCCAGCCCGGCCCGGACCGCGTGCAGCAGGAACGCCGAGTGCATCGCCTCCCGGACCACGTCGTTGCCCCGGAACGAGAACGACAGGTTGGAGATGCCGCCGCTGGTCCGCGCGCCCGGACAACGCTGCTTGATCAGCGGCAGCGCGTCGATGAACGCCTTGGCGTACCCGTTGTGCTCGGCGATGCCGGTGGCGACGGCCAGCACGTTCGGGTCGAAGATGATGTCCTCGGGGTCGAAGCCGGCACTGCCGATGAGCAGGTCGTACGCCCGGCCGCAGATCTCCACCTTGCGTTCGGTGGTGTCGGCCTGGCCCTGCTCGTCGAAGGCCATCACCACCACGCCCGCGCCGTACTCGCGGATCCGGCGGGCCTGCTCGAGGAACGGCTCCTCGCCCTCCTTGAGGCTGATCGAGTTGACCACGCCCTTGCCCTGCACGCACTTCAGCCCGGCCTCCAGCACGCTCCACCGCGAGCTGTCGATCATGATGGGGATGCGGGCCACCTCGGGCTCGGTGGCGATCAGGTTGAGGAAGGTGGTCATCGCCCGCTCGCTGTCGAGCAGGTCGGCGTCCATGTTGACGTCGAGCAGGTTCGCCCCGCCCCGGACCTGCTCCAGGGCCACGTCGACGGCCGCCTGGTGGTCGTCGGCCTCGATCAGCCGGCGGAACCGGGCCGAACCGGTGACGTTGGTGCGCTCGCCGATCATCACGAACCCGGTGTCCGGGCCGATCTCGAAGGTCTCCAGCCCGCTGAACCGGGTCGCGGCCGGCCGGGCCGGCAGCTCACGCGGGGCCAGCCCGGCGACCGCGGTGGCGATCCGCTCGATGTGCGCCGGCGTGGTACCGCAGCAGCCACCGACGATGTTGACCATCCCGTCCCGGGCGAACCCGGCGATCAGCTCCCCGCTCTCCTCCGGGGACTGGTCGTAGCCGCCGAACGCGTTCGGCAGGCCGGCGTTGGGGTGGGAGGCGACGTACGTGTCCGCCAGCCGGGACAGCTCGGCCAGGTGCGGACGCATCTCCGCCGCCCCCAGCGCGCAGTTCATCCCGACCACCAGCGGCTCGGCGTGCGCGATCGACGTCCAGAACGCCTCGACGGTCTGCCCGGACAGGGTCCGCCCGCTCAGGTCGACGATGGTCACCGAGATCCACAACGGCAGGTCCGGGGCGACCTCGCGGGCCGCGGCGATCGCCGCCTTCGCGTTGAGCGTGTCGAAGATCGTCTCGACCATCAGCAGGTCGACCCCGCCCTCGACCAGGGCGGCGATCTGCTCGGCGTACGCGGCGCGCACCTGCTCGAAGGAGACCGCCCGGTAGGCCGGGTCGTCGACCTTCGGCGACAACGACAGGGTGACGTTCAGCGGACCGATCGAGCCGGCCACGAACCGCCCGCCGGCCTCGTCGGCGGCCTGGCGGGCCAGCTGCGCCCCACGGACGTTCATCTCCCGTACCGCCGACTCCAGACCGTAGTCGGCCTGACCGATGCTGGTCGCGGTGAACGTGTTGGTGGTGGTGATGTCGGCGCCGGCGGCAAGATACCGGCGGTGCACGTCCAGGATGAGGTCCGGCCGGGTCAGGTTGAGCAGGTCCGGGTCACCGGTGACGTCGAGCGGATGGTCGGTGAACCGGTCACCGCGGTAGTCGGCGGGCGTGAGCTTCGCGCCCTGGAGCATGGTGCCCCACGCACCGTCCAGCACCACGATCCGCTGGCCCAGCAGTTCCCGCAGCTCCGACAGCGAATTTCGCACCCGCGCACCTCCCAGTAGTGGGAGGCGCCCTTGTGACGGTGATGCGTCCCGACCGAGCGTGGCGGGCGTTTCGCCCGTTGCAGCGCCTCTCGGCCGGGTCTCTGAGTCTAGTCGATGTCCCTCCCGTGACGTGTTCTTCGTTGCGCAATGTGGGACGGGTCAGTCGTCCGGTGGCTCCGCGCCGGCACCTGGAGGCACCGTGACCAGGGGTTCGGACCAGCCGGTCAGGGCCGGCCGGACCCGGTGACGCAGCAGGTGCAGCGGCGCGGCGGTGACCCCGGTCCCGGCGAGGGCCCGCGCGTACCGGACCACCGTCGGCTGCTCCACCGGGCCGTGCACCAGCGGCAACCCCGGCACCGCCGCCCAGAGCAGGGCTTCCAGCTGGCAGGAGGCGACCGTGGCGGGCAGGCCCTGACCGGCCGCGTGCCCGGCCACCACCGCCGGCGGCAGGTCCACCGGCACGGTACGCGTGGCACCGGCCAGGTGCAGCAGGCCACCACCCACCACGAGCAGGTCACCGGCGGACCGCATCCGGGCCAGGGCACGGGCCGGATCCAGGGCGTGCGGGAAGGAGTCGTCGACGACGATCGTGCCGGGACGCAGCCGGTCGACGTCGATCGGCTGGCTCGCGGCACTGGTCGCGCCGATGACCACGTCCGCCTCGTACACGCCGGCCGGCACGCCCGGCGTGGACCGGCACGTCTCGACCGCGCCATGGAAGCCGTCGGCGCGCAGCCGGGCGGCGTGGGCGGCCAGCCGGGGCGCGGCCGCCGGCACGTCACAGAGCACGAGCCGGGCCGGCGGGCGGGCGGCACGGGCCAGCAGCAGCCGGGACGAGGTGGACCCGATCGAGCCGAGACCGACCACGGCGACGGTTCGCCCGGCCAGGTCCCCGCCCACCGCGGCCAGCGCCGCCTCCACCGTCAACACCACGGAGACGGCGGTGACCGCGTGTCCCGTGGTCACCGCCACGCCCGCGCGGGTACGCCGCAGCACGCCGACGCCGTAGCCGGTGTGGGCGGGGATCATGCCGGCCAGCGACACGCACCGCGCCCCGAGGTCGGCGGCCAGGTCGACGGCGTGGGCGGTCTCGGCGGCGAGGCTCTCCCGCGCCCCGGTCAGCTCGTCGGCGAAGCGGGGCAGGCAGACGAACCCCGAGGTGCCCAGCGGGGTGGTCAACTCCTCCAGCAGCCGTGGTCCGCCGGCCGGGAACAGCAGGTCCCGTAGCTGGTCCCGGGGCAGGCTGTCGGCGGGCAGCCCGGCGAGCGCGGCGAGCTGGGCCGGCGGCGGCAGGTAACCGACGATCGCCGCGTCCAGCCGTCCCGGCGTCGGGGCGGCCCGCCCCGACGGCATGGCCACCTCCTCCGGTGGCGCGGCGTGGTCCGGCTGTCCCTGTGCCGTGACGCGCTCCCCCCGACCGCTGGTCGTCGGCGGTGCGGCGGCGGTCGCGGCGGCGGCCAGCTCGTCCCGCAACCAGCCGGCGAGCTGGGTGAGCTGGTCCGGGCCCACCGCCACCGCCGAGGCACGGACCGTCACCCGGAGGCCGTCCGGGACCGGCCGGGCGGTCAGGAACAGGTCGGTGCCGATCGGCGGCGGTGCCAGGTCGGTGTCCTCGTCGTCCCAGTCCAGGCTGAGCTGCCCCGCCTCCGGAGCCGGGCCGGCCACCCCGAGGGCGGCGAAGTCCAGGAAGCTGAAGAAGAACTGCGCGCCGAGCGGAGCGCCGTCCCGCCGCCCGGTGCCGCCCAGGGTGGCGATCGACGGCGGATCGTCGTGCTGCCGGGCGGCGGTGACCTCACCGGCGACCCGGGCCAGGTGCGCCGGGAAACCGCCACCGCCGGTCAGCCGTAGCGGCAGCATCGCCGCGCACGGACCGAACAACCGGTGCAGGTCGGGCAGCAGGGCATGGTCCCGGCCGGTGACGGCCAGACCGACGACCAGGTCGTCCTGGCCGGTGTAGCGGGCCAGGGCCCGGTGGTACCCGGTCAGCACCGTCGCGTACAGCGTGGTCGCCGCGTCGGCGGCGAGCCGGCGCAGGCCGTCGACGACCGCCGTGCCGAGAGTGAAGCCGGCCACCGACGCCGCGGTTCCCGACGGTGGCCGGGCCGGTGCCGGGGTCGCCGCTGGTGATGGTGGGGCCGGTGGCGGGGCCGGCGGTGGTGCGGTCCCGGCCGGGCCGGGACGGTGACCGGCGCGCAGCGTCGGCGGCTGGTAGGGCGGGCCGAACCGGTGGCTCCACCAGGCCAACGCGGCGGGATCGGGCGGCGCGTCCGCCCGCCTGGTCAGCAGCGCCACGTAGTCCCGGAAGCTCGCCCGCAGCTCGGGGAGCCCGGCGGACTCACCGGCGGCCAGCCGACGGTAGACCGTGAGCAGCTCGCGGCCGAGCAGGGCCACGCTGTATCCGTCACCGATCACGTGGTGGGCGTGCACCAGCAGGACGTGCTCGTCGGGTGCCACCGCCAGCAGCCGCAACCGCAGCAGCGGCCAGGCCCACGTCTCGAACCGGCGGCCGCGTTCCTCGGCGACCCGGGCCGCCAGGTCGGCGGGGGCGGACAGCACCTCGTACCCGACCGGCAGCCGCAGCGACGCGGGCAGCTCCTGTTGCACCGGCGGCCGGACCCCGGCGGGGAAGACCGTCCGCAGCATCCGGTGCCGGGCGACGAGGACGTCGACGGCGCGCTGGAACACGTCGCGGCGCAGCGAACCCCGGAGCCGCAGGCGGGCCAGCCAGGCGGTGCCGGCACCGGGGGAGACCGCGTCGGCGAGCAGGAACCCGCGCTGGGTCGCCGTCACGGGGAACGGAACCGTCGGGTCGGTGGCAGCAGGACCGGCAGGGCAGGTGTCGCCTACCGGGCGGCCGGCTCCGGGCGGCCGGGCCGGGTCGGTGGCCGCCGTGTCGATCGCGGCGGCCAGTCCGGCGAGGGTGCGGTGCCGGTAGATCAGGTTCGGTCCCGGTACGGCGGGCGACTGCTCCCGCAACCGGGCGAACACCTCCAGCACCAGGATGGAGTCACCGCCGAGGCTGAAGAAGTCGTCGTCCGGGCCGATCGACGGCAGGTCGAGCAGGTCGCACCAGATCCGGGCCAACCTCTGTTCGGTGCCGGTGGGAGAAGCCGCTACCGGAGGGGAGCCGTCGCCGGTGGACCCGGCCCGGACCCGCGCCCACAGCCGGTCCCGGTCGATCTTGCCGACGGCGGTCACCGGCAGGTCGTCCAGCAGGTGGATCCGGGCCGGGACCATGTGATCCGGCAGGCTGGCGGCGAGATGGGCACGCAACCCGGCCAACGTCGGGGCGGCCCCCGGTCCGGGACGGACGAAGGCGTGCAGCCGCGGGTGCGGATCGGCCCGGTGCAGCACCACCGCGGCGGTCACCTGCGGGTGCCGGCGCAGCACCGCCTCGACCTCACCGGGCTCCACCCGGTAACCGTGGATCTTCACCTGGTCGTCGAGCCGGCCCAGGAACTCCAGGTTGCCGTCCGGCCCGACGCGTCCCCGGTCGCCGCTGCGGTAGAACCGCTGGCCGTCGCGGAACACGAAGGCGGCCCTGGTCAGCTCCGGCTCACCGAGATAGCCGGCGGTGAGCCCGACCCCGCCCAGGTACAGTTCGCCGGCCGTCCCGGGGGGACAGTCCCGTCCCTCGGCGTCGACGACTCGGACGACCGCTCCGCCCACCGGCCGGCCGATCGGCAGCCGGCGCACCTCGTCGCCCGGCCGTCGGTCGATCAGGTGCCAGGTGGCGTTGATGGTGGCCTCGGTCGGGCCGTACAGGTTGGTGATCCGGCAACCGGCACCGAACAGGTCGAACCAGCGCCGTACCGGCACCGGCGACAGCTCCTCCCCGCCGACGTGCACCCAGCGCAGCGCGTCCAGCCGCGCCGGCGTACCCCGGTCGGCCCGTTCCTCGGCGGCGCGCAGGATCCGCTCCCACAGGGTGGGTACCGAACTCCACACGGTGATCCGGTCCTGTTCCAACCGGGCCAGCAGGGCGTGCGGGTCCCGCCGCAGCGCCGGGGGCACGGTGACCACGGTGGCGCCCACCAGCAACGGTGCCAGCACCTGCCGGACCGACGCGTCGAAGCAGATCGAGGAGGTCTGCGCGAGCCGGTCCCCGGGCCGGTAACCGAAGGTGGTGACCGCCCAGTCGAGGTAGTTCAGCATGGACCGGCGGGAGACCGGCACGCCCTTCGGTCGTCCCGTCGAACCCGACGTGAAGATCACGTAGGCCGGGTCGTCCGGGGCCGGTACGGCGGCCACCGGTTCGGGACCGGGCCGTCCGGCTCCGGCCGGTACGGGATCGGGCTGATCGGCTCCGGCTGCCGGGACCGGATCGGGCTGACCGGCTTCGGCTGTCGGGACCGGATCGAGCCGGACCGGCCGGGCCGCCCCGCCGATCCGTTCGGCGGCGTCGACGCAGTCGTCGTCGTGCAGGACCACCCCGACACCGGCCCGGTCGAGCTGGTCGCGGAGCCGGGCCGGCGGGTGTCCGGCGTCCAGCGGTACCCAGGCGGCACCGGCCCGGAGGATCCCGACGATCCCGACCACCGTGGCCGGGCCGGGCGCGGTGAGCAGTGCCACCCGGTCACCCGGACCCACCCGGTACCCGCCGAGCCGCGCCGCCACCCGGTCGGCGGCCAGGTCGAGGCCCCGGTACGTCACCGTCGCCGTACCGTCCCGCACGGCCACCGCCTCCGGGTACCGCCGGCACACCGCCCTGATCCGCGCGCTGACGTCGTCGCTGCCGGTGACGAGGTGGCGGGCGACGTCGCCGGCCACCGACCCGCCAGCCGGACGGCCGGTACCGGCATCGCCCTGGCCGACGCCGGCATCACCCTGGCCGGTACCGGCATCGACGTGGTCGACGCCGGCATGGCTGGTGCCGGTATCGACATCGGTGGTGGCAGGGGCGGTTCGCCCGGCCCCGGCCAGGGCGACCAGTTCCCGCCGGTGCTCGGCGGCGAGCCGGGCCACGGTGGCCCGGTCGAACAGCCGGGTCGGAAAGTTCCAGGAGAAGCGCAGGGTCGCGTCCGACTCCCAGCAGAGCAGGCTGAGCCGGGTCGCCGCCGAAGCGGTACCGGCGGCCGTCGCGGTCACCGCGACCGGGCAGTCACCGTCCCGGGTGACCGGGAAACGGGCAAAACTGAAACCGGCCGGACTCGCGGTGCGCGGGCCCGCCCCGGCCGGGTCGAGCAGCCGGGCCAGGTCGAGGGTGGACACCGAGCCGTGCCGCTGCGCGGTCGACCAGTCGACCCGGATCCGGTCGGCGAGCCGGCCCGCCGGCTCGTCCGGGTCCACGTCGACCAGCAGCGGCAGGGTGTCGGCGAACGGGCCGACGGTCCGCTCGATGCCGGGCAGCCGGGCGTCCCGGCCGGCCCGGGCCAGGTTCACCGGGATCCGCCGCTGCCCGCTCCACCGGGCCAGACACCGCACGTACCCGGCCAGCAGCAGGTGGAACAGCGATACCCCGGCGTCGGCGGCATGCTCCCGTAGCCCCGCCACCAGCGCCGGCTCCAGGTGTTCCGGGTGGCTGGCGTACGGGGGAGCGGGCGCCGTGTCGGGCGTGCCGTCGTACGGCAACCGCAACGTCCGCCCGTCCCGGGTGAGCACGTCCCGCCAGTACGCCAGATCCTGTTCCGCGGGTGCCCCGAGCCCCTGCGCGTACGTGCGGAAGTGGGCGGCCGGAAGCGGCACGTCCGGCGTCCGGCCCCGGGCCAGCGCGGTGTAGGTGGCCCACAGCTGCGCGCCGAGCAGGTTGAGACTGAAGCCGTCCCCGGCGGCGTGGTGCATGACCAGCACCAGGTGTGCCCGGTCGGGGGCCTCTCGGACCAGTACCGCCCGCAACGGCGGCTCCCGGGTGAGGTCGACGGGCGTGTTGCACAGCCGTTCCTCCAGCGCCGCGAGGGAACCGGTGAGCGGCTGCTCGGCGTACCAGGTCGGTCCGGCGGACGGTGGCAGCACCACCTGCCGGGGCGCGCCGGCCGTCGGGCCGGCGACGAACCGGACCCGCAGCATCGGGTGGCGGTTCTCCAGTTCGCCCAGGGCCCGGCGGAGCAGGTCGGCGTCGAGCGGCCCGGTGACGGTGTGCCGGACGAAGCCGTAGCTCGCCACCGTCGGGTGGAACCGCTCGTTGACGTGGAACGCCCGCTGCACAGGGGTCAGCGGGAACGCCTCGGCACCGTCCACGGTCGACGGCCCGGCACCGGGCGTGGTCGGCCGCCCGGCATGGTCACCGGTCGACGGCCCGACCTCGGGGACGGTCGACGGCCTGGTGCCGGGGACGGCCGACGGCCCGGTGCCGGGGGCGGTGGTCCCGGTGGGCTGGCCGGCGAGGTGCCCGGCCAGTTCGGCGACAGTGGTGTACTCGAAGAACAGGGTGACCGGTAGCTGCCGGCCGAGCTCGTCCTCCAGCCGCTTGACCAGGTCCACGGCCGCCAGGGAGTCCAGGCCGAGAGCGAGGAACGAGGTGTCGTCGGCGATCTCCTCCGGGCGGCGGTGCAGCGGTTCGGCCACCAGCCGGCGCAGCAACCCGGCCAGCTCCGGCAGAGCCGGCCCGTCGCCGCCGTTCCGCCCGGCGTCGCCGGGGTCGGTGGCGGCAGCCGGAGAGGGCTCCGGGAACCGGCCGGGCCGGGGCGGGGCATCGTCGTACCCGGCGGGGGCATCGTCGTACCCGGCCGGTGGTGGCGCTCCGGCAGCGGTCGGTGTGCGGGACGCGGTGTCCCGGTCGTCGCTCGCCGGCCCGGCCCGACCGTCCCGGTCAGCGGCACCGGACCCCGCACGCCGGTCCGGCACGGCCCGATGACGCAGGTCCGCCACGACCAGGTGGGCCGCGTCGACGTCTCCGGCGGCGAGGAGACCCCGCAGCGCGGCCCGGCCGGTCAGCCCGCCGACAGCACCCGCCGACCGCTCCCCGCCCGGGGCGGGGCCGGCCTGGCCCCCGTCGGGTGGGTGGCCGGGCTGCTGCCTGGTGGGCAGGACACCGGCCCGGGCGGCCATCCCGGTGTCGGTGATCGCGGCGAAGCCCACCGACTGGAACGGCCGCCCGGCGGCCCGCTGCGCGGCGGCGAACGCGTCGAGGAAGGCGTTGGCGGCGGCGTAATCTCCGACCGCGGCGGCCAGTCCCGGCAGGACCGCGCTGACCGACGAGAACCCCACCACCGCGGTCCGGTGGTGGCCGTGCCGGCGCAGCGTCTCGGCCACCAGGAAACTGCCGCGGACCTTGGGGGCCAGCACGGCGAGGACGTCGGGGACGGACTTGGTCCGCAACGTGCCCACCCGTACGGTCCCGGCCGCGTGGAACACGGTGTCCAACCGGTCCAGGCCGCCGAGCAGCGCGTCCACGTCGGCCGGGACGGTCACGTCACACCGGTGGTACGTGACGGTGGCGCCGGCGGCGCGGAGTTCGGTCAGCAGCGCGTCCGGCGGCTGGGTGGAGCGCCCGGCCAGCAGGAGGGTGGGGTGACCCCGGCGGACCAGGTGACGGGCCAGTTCGGCCCCGAGCCCACCGGCCCCACCGAGGAGCACGTGGACTCCGTCCGGATCGGTGCGCTGCGGTGGCGTCGCCACCTCGGTCAGCGCCCGGGTCAACCGGCGTCCACCCCGCCAGGCCACGCCGGTCGCCGGGACACCATCGGCGTCTCCCGCCGGTGCCGGTACGGCCGACGACGGGCGGCCGAACGCGGCGAGTTCCGCGCAGACCGCCGCCGACCGTACCGCCCGGTCGTCCGGCCCGGACAGGTCCACGATCCGTACCGGCAGGTCAGGTCGCTCGTCGGCCAGGGCGGCGGTCAACCCGGCCAGCACCCCGTGCACCGGCCGTGGCCGTTCGGTCGCCGTGCCGGTGACCTGCACGTCCTCGGTGACCACCAGCAGTGGCGTCGGGTCGTCGGCCAGGCCGTCCAGGAGCGTCCGGAAGGCGCGCACCAGCTCGGACACGACGCTGTCGAGGGTCGCCACGTCCGGCGGGTCGACCGCGGTCCCGGCCAGGAACACCAGCACGTCCGGGCGGCCCGAGGCGGCGGCCCGGCCCGCTCGGCGTGCGGGACCGGCAGGACACGGCTCCTCGGCATCCTGGCGGCCCGAGGCGGCGTCCCGGCTCACCTCGACGCCCCGCGCGGTGAGGTCGGCGGTGAGCCGGTCGGCGAAGTCGCTTCCGGTCCCCGGGCCGGCCAGCCGGACCCGCGTCGGCAGCGTCCCGCCCGGCGGGGGCGTCTCCCGCCAGGTGACCCGGTACAGCGGCACGTCGGGGTCCGGGCTGCCCGGGGGCCGGTACGCCCGCCGCTCGAACGGGTACGTCGGCACCGGGACCCGCCGCCGGCCGGCGTACAGCGCCGACCGGTCCAGCGGTCCGCCGCGCGCCCAGAGCCGGCCCACCGTCGCCAGCAGCGCCCCGGTCCCGCCCGCCGTCACCGCGTCCGGGGCGGGAACGGCCGGTACGCCCACCGGGGCCCCGTCGGCCGTCGCGCCGAGCGGGCCCGCGAACCCCGGTCCGAGCAGGCCGGCGGACCCCAGTTCGACGTACGTGTCGTAGCCGTCGGCGCGCAGCCGGCACAGTGCCGCCGGCAGCGTCGAGGGGTCGGCCGGTACGGCCGGCCAGTGCTCCGGGTCCCACCGCCCGGCGGCCGGACTGAACAGCGGCACCCGGTACGGTCCGGCGGGCCGCCGGTCACCCCCGCCCACCGCGAGCCGGACCGCGTCGGCGACGGTCAGCGCGCCCGCGACGGCCGCCGCCGCGAACTCCCCGGTCCCCTGGCCGAGCAGCGCGTCGGGTGTGACGCCCCAGGCGGTGAGCTGCCCGGCCAGCGCGACACCCAGCGCGAGGTGCACCGCTGCCAGCACGGTCCCGGCGGCCGGCACCGGTGCCGGGTCGGACGGCCCGGCCAGACACCAGGACAGCAGTGGCCGGCCGGCCACCGGCCCGGCGGCGGCGCACACCTCGGCGAGGACCGTCCGGAACACCGGCAGCCGGTCGTGCAGGTCCCGCACCACCTCGGCCGACGGCGGCGGGGTGTCCGCCCCCGGGAAGAGGAACACGGTACGGGGCCGGCGGCCGACCGGACGGTGGGCCGCGACCGCTGCCGCGTCCAGCCGGTCGGCCAGGTCCCCGGCGGCGACCACGGCCAGCCGGTACGGCCCGTCGTCGCGGGCGGTGCCGGCGCTGGCGCACACGTCGGCCGGGTCGAGTTCCGGGTGGGCGCGCAGGTGCCCGGCGAGGTCCCGGGCCGCCCGGCGCAGGGCGGTGGGGGTGTGCGCGGAGAGGGTCACCAGTTGGCTGACGGGCTGGCCGTCGGGGCCGGTCGGCACCGGTGCGGCCGGCGGCGCTTCCCGCAGGATGGCGTGCGCGTTCGTACCGCCGAAGCCGAACGCGTTGATCCCGGCCACCAGTGGTGCCGGTCCGGTCCACTCGCGGGTCCCGGTGACCACCGCGAAGCCCGCCGCGGCGAGGTCGAACCGGGTGGGCGGCCGGACGTGGTGCAGGGACGCCGGCAGCCGCCGGTGCCGCAGCGCCAGTACCACCTTCAGCAGTGCCGGCATGCCGGCGGCGTTGAGCAGGTGACCCAGGTTGGTCTTCACCGAACCCAGCCCGCGGGACGTCCCGTCCGCCGGGGGCGGGAACGCGTGCGCCAGGGACCGCACCTCCACCGGATCACCCAGCGGGGTGCCGGTGCCGTGGGCCTCGACGTAGCTGACCCGCGCCGGGTCGATGCCCGCTTCCCGGTACGCCCGGACGATCACCTCCTGCTGCCGGTGCGGGTTCGGGGCGAGCAGGCTCAGCGACCGGCCGTCGTTGCCGACCGCCGTCCCGGCGACCAGGGCCAGCACCTGGTCACCGGCGGCGTGGGCGTCGGCGGGCCGGCACAGCACGAGCGCCGCGCCACCCTCGCCGGGCACGAAACCGTCGGCCCCGGCGTCGAAGGCGCGGCACCGGCCGGTGGGGGAGAGGGCCTCGGCGGCGTCGAGCAGCCGGTACCCGGTGGGGGTGAGGTTGAGGTTGACCCCACCCACCACCGCGATGTCGCACTCGCCGCTGGCCAGGCTCCGCCCGGCGAGGTGCAGCGCGACCAGCGCCGAGGAACAGGCGGTGTCCACCGCCACGGCCGGCCCGGTCAGGTCGAGGGCCTGGGCCAGCCGGGCCGCCACCAGGTTGCGCAGGTTGCCGACCAGGGCGGCGGTCGACGCGGGCGGCCCGTCCCGGCCCAGCAGTTCCGGGTAGCCGCTCTCGCCGACGGCGGCGAAGATCCCGATCCGGCGGCCCTGCCGGCGCGGACCCGCGTACCCGGCGCGTTCCAGCGCCTCGTACCCGATCTCCAGGAACAGCCGGGCGTGCGGATCGGTGTACCGGGCCTCGGTGTCGGTGAGCCCGAAGAAGTCGGCGTCGAGGAGCATCGGGTCGTCGAGGAAGCCTCCCCACCGGGACGACCGGGCGGTCCACCGGTGCGCGGGGACCGGGCCGACCGCGTCCCAGCCCTCGACCAGCCGCTGCCAGAACTCCTCCGGGGTGGCCGCCCCGGGGAACCGGCAGGCCATCCCGATCACCGCCACCGACCCGGTCGGCGTCGCCAGGTCCGGGCCGACCGCCCGGGGCCTGTCGGTCGCCCCGGCCCGGTCGGTCCGGCCGGCTCCGTCGGTCGCCCCGGCCCGGTCGGTCCGGCCGGCTCCGTCGGTCGTCCCGGCCCCGTTGCCGGCTTCGGCGGTCGCCCCGGTCCCGTTGGCGGCCCCGGCTGTCGTCGGCGGTGTGGCGGCCCGCTCGGCGAGGCGGTCGGCGAGGGACGCCACCGTCGGACAGTCCCGCAGGTCGGCCGGGTCCACCGTGGTGCCGAGGACATCCTCCAGACCGGCCAGCACCTCCATCGCCCGCAGCGAGGACCCGCCGATGGACAGGAACCGGTCGTCCAGGCCGATGCCGTCGGCCGGCCGGTCCAGCACCCGCGCCCACACCTGACGGACCAGCCGTTCGATCTCGGGCCGGGACAGCCGGGCCAGCGTCGGTCCTGTGATCCCGGTCGGTCCGGTGGCCCTCATGTGCTCGGTGGGGTCGCCGGCGACGGTCGGCAGCTGGGTGGGTGGGGTGGTCCCGGTGGGTTCCGGCCTGCCCGCCGGTCCCGGGGCCCGGCACCAGCGCCGTTCCCGGTCCGCGAAGTCACCGGCCAGATACCGTTCCCGGATCCGGCGACGGCGCAACTTGCCGCTGGTGGTGCGGGCCAGCGCGCCCGGGGGCAGCGGCACCACCCGCACGTCGTCGTGCCCCGACGCCTCCGCCACCCGGGCCCGGACCGCGTCGAGCACCCCGGCCGCGCCGGCCGGGGGCCGCGCCCACGGTACGAACACCACGATCCGCTCGCCACCGGTGTCCGGGTCGGTGCAGCCGACCACCGCCGCCGAGGCGGTCGGTAGCCCGGCCGTGGTCGCGGCCACCTCCTCCAGGTCGGAGGCGTGGAAGGTCCGGCCGTTGACGAAGACCACGTCCTTGGCCCGGCCGGTGACGCAGAGCCGGCCGGCCCGCAGGAAACCCAGATCACCGGTACGCAGCCAGCCGTCCACGAAGGTCTCCCGGCTGGCCGGCCCGTCCCGGTGGTAGCGGCGGGCCACGTTCGGCCCGCGTACCTCGATCAGACCCACCCGGTTCCCGCCCACCGGCCGGCCCCGGTCGTCGACGATCCGCAGCGCGCAGCCGGCCACCGGGTGACCGAGGTCCATCAGCTCCACCGCGTGCGGCCCCGGACCGGTCGGCACCACCCGTCCCCGGCTCAGCTCGGCGCGGTCCAGCACCAGCGGGGCCGCCACCTCCCCGAGCGGCGGGAAGGTCACCGCGAGGGTCGCCTCGGCCAACCCGTACACCGGTTGCGGCGCGGCCGGGGCCAGTCCGGCCGGGCGGGTGTGCGCCAGGAAGGCCCGCCACACCGCCGCCGAGATCGGCTCCGCCCCCACCGCGACGAACCGGACCCGGCTCAGGTCCAGCCCGGCGAGGGTCTCCGCCGGTACCCGGCGTACCGCCAGCGCCAACGCGAAGTTCGCCGCCGACAGCAGCGTCGCCCGGTGCCGGTGGGCGGTGGTGAACCACAGCTCCGGTCGCTTGGCGAACGCCAGCGGCGGAATCCGTACCTGCTTGACGCCCGCCGACAGCGGGGTCAGGTGGGTGCCGATCAGCCCCATGTCGTGGAAGTACGGCATCCAGGTGACCAGCACGTCGTCCGGGCCCAGGCCGGTGGCGGCGCGGGCCTGGGCCAGGTTGGCCAGCACGTTGGCGTGGGTCAGCTCCACCCCCCGGGGTGACCCGGTGCTGCCCGAGGAGAACTGGAGGAACGCCACCTGGTCCGGGGCGGGCGTGGGCAGGGTGGCCGGTGGGCGGCCGGCGCGCAGCGCGGCCAGCCGCAGGACCGGCCCCGGCAGCCCGTCGGCCACCCGGGCGGTGGCGTCGTCGGTCACCACCACCGCCCCGGGCAGCAGGTCGCGCACCGCCCGTACCCGGGACGGCTCGGGTGGCAGCGGCACCGGCACCAGCCCGGCGGCGAGGGCACCCCAGAACATCGGCTGGAAGTCGTCCCCGGCGTCGGCGAGCAGCAGCGCCGGCGTACCCGGGGCCAGCCCGGCGGCCTGGTACCCGCCGGCCACCCGCAGCGACTCGTCGCGCAGCTCACGGTGGGTGACGGTGCGTTCGGTGCCGTCCGGGCGGACGTGCACGACGACCTGGCCGGGTGCCGTGTCGGCGGCGTGGAGGAGAACGTCGAGCAGCGTCCGGACGCCGCCGGAGCCGGGCAGGGTCCGCACGGCGACGATGCTAGTGACCGGTCCGGCCCACGGGGATCACCAGGGTCAGCGGGCTTCCCGGACCGCCTGGAGGGTGTACGACATGGGCAGCCGTTCCGGCCGGTCCACCAGTCGCCACTCCTGGTCGTCGCCGCGGGTCAGCTGGCCGGGCAGCCCGTTCCACGGGATGCTGTCGTGCTCGACCAGGCCGGTGACGCGCATCCCGGCCCCGAGTACGGCGGTGACGATCTCGCCGAGGCCGTGGTTCCACTCGTGCGTGACGTTCTGGGTGAACACGTGGTCGGTGCTCACGTACGTGCCGCCCTCGTCCCAGACGGTCGGCTCGGGCCGCTCGAAGTACGGGTACTCCAGGGCGAGCGCCCGGTCCGCGCGGCTCTCGTCGACGGCCCACAGCACCGGGTGTCCCTCCCGGACGAACAGCCGGCCACCCGGCCGCAGCAGCCGCCCGACCACCTCGGCCCAGCGGGCGATGCCGGGCAGCCAGCAGAGCGCGCCGATGCCGGTGTAGACCAGGTCGAACCCGCCGGCGTCGAGCACCTCCGCCGCGTCGTAGACGTCGGCCTCGACGAAGTCGACGTCGGCGTCGGCGCGCCGGGCCACCTCCCGGGCCTGGGCGAGCGACGCGCCGGAGAAGTCGAGGCCGGTCATCCGGGCACCCAGCCGGGCCAGCGACACCGTGTCGGTGCCGATGTGGCACTGCAGGTGTACGCCGCGCAGCCCGGTGAGGTCACCGAGGCGGGGCCGGTCGAACCGGACCACCGCGCTGAGGAAGGTGGGGTCGGTGGCGAACCGCTCGACCTCGTAGTCCGGGGAGGCGGCGTGGGCGGGCGCGCGTTCGTCCCAGTTGGCGCGGTTGACGGTGCGGTAGTCGGCCACGGCCCGGACCCTCGCACACGGCCCGGCCGGCCCGCCACCGGCTTTCCGGCCGCCGGGCCGACCGTACCCGCCCCGGCCGTCACGGAAAGTTGCCGGCCAGCTCCGGGTGGCGACGACTGATCTTTTTCGGCAGACTGTGCGGGGCGCGGGAGATCGACGGCTGCCGCTGACCGTCACCGTGGCCGGGACGGAGTGATCACGTGAGATCTGTCCGCCGTACCTCGGTCACCTGCCGACGAACCGGACCGGGCCGGCGGTGCGGCTGATGGCGCGGGTGCCCGCGTCCCGCGACGTGATCCTGTTCCGGGTGCTCGTGGTCGGCACCTCGATCTCGGCGTTCGGCAGCTATCTCAACATGGTGGCGCTGAACCTCTTCGTCTACCAGGCCACCGGCAGCGCGTTGCAGACCGGCGCGTTCATGGCGCTGCGGCTCGCCGCCGGTTTCCTCGCCGGCCTGGCCGGCGGCACCGTGGCGGCCCGGCTGCCCCGCCGACCGGTTATGGTCGCCTGCGATCTCACCCAGGCCGCCGCGCTCGTCGCCCTGGCGCTCGCCCCCTCCTCGGTACGCCTCGGCCTGCTGCCCGTCGTCGCCGTGGCCGGTGGGCTGCTCGGCACCACCTCGTCGGTGCTGCTGCGCAGCAGCGTCCCCGACCTGGTGCCGGGCGGCGACCGGGTGTCCGCGAACGGCCTGCTCGTCACCGGTCGGGCGGTGGCGATGACCCTCGGCTTCGCGGCCGGAGGACTGCTGGTCGGTTGGCTCGGCTACCGGGCGGCCTTCCTGGTGGACGCGGGCACGTTCCTCGTCTCGGGCGTCCTGCTGGCCGCCCTGCCGCTGCGCTTCCCGGGCCGCGGTGGCCGACCGTCCACGGTGGCCGCCGACCCGCCTGCCGCCGACTCGCCTGCCGCCGGTCGGGCGGCGGCCCGGCAGCGCCGCCGGCTGGCGTTCGCCGCGCTGCTGGCCGTGCCGGCCGTCCTGGTCATCGTGGTGGTCCGGGCCGCCGACGCGCTCGGCTCCGCCTCCCACAACGTCGGCCTGCCGATCTACGCCACCCAGATCCGCCCGGACGATCCGGCCGGCTTCGTCGGGAACTTCTTCGCGGTCTGGGCGGTCGGCCTGCTCACCGCCCACCAACTGGTCCGACGGCTGCACCGGTCCGGCTCCGGACTGGACGATCCACGACGCAGCGAACTCGCCTTCGTCGTCGGCACCTGCGTGATGTCCGCCGCCTTCATCGTCGCCTTCACCGACCTGCCCGGCTACTGGGTCTTCGCGGTGGCGCTGGTCGCCGGCGCGGCCGACGGCTTCACCGAGATCAGCTACACCACCCGCCTCCAGGCCGAACCCGACCCCCGGCGGGGCTACTTCTTCGGGGCGACCGCGATGGCCGAGAACGGTGGCTTCGGGGTGGGCATGATCGTGGCCGCCGGCCTGCTCGAGGTGTGGCGGCCGCTGCCGGTGGCCGCGGTCATGCACGGCGGGGTGGTGGTGCTGGCCCTCGCCGTCGCCCTGTTCGGCGCGGTACGCCGGCACCGGGGCCGGGACACGACCGGCCACCCACCGGCCTCCGGTGACCGGCACCCGTCGTCCGGCCCCACGACGAGCGGCGCGGACACCACCCCGGTACCGCCACCGTCGGCCGCCGCCCCGACCTCGGCCCCGAGTCCGGCTTCGGCCCCGACGGCGGCCCCGACTTCGACCTCGGCGCCGACGGCGGGTTCGGCCTCGGCCCCGCCATCGACGTCGACGGCGGCTCCGCCGGCTGCGTCGACCGAGGAGAGCAGGAGGTGACGATGGACGCGCTGACCCGGGCCCTCACCGCCCGCGCCGAGATCGTCGAGGCCGCCGTCGGTGACCGGACCGACCGTGCCGGACGCCGGTGGCGGGTCGTCTACGTGGTACCCGCGCCGACGGTCACCCCGACCCGGGCCAGACGGGTGGCGGAGGCGGTGGCGCTGACCCTGCGTGACCCGTCCGGTGCACCGGTGACGGTGGCCGTGGTCTCCGGCGTCCCCCGCACCGTCGCAGGCGTCCCGGACGAGGCCGCGCTGGCGGCGTTGCCGGTGGCCGGCACCGTCGGCGCTCCGGTACGACCGGCCCCCGTCCCGGCCACCGACCGGCGGCACCTGGCCGACCTGATGCCGCTGCCGCCGCGCTGGGCGGCGACCGACCGGCCCGCCGGCACCCCCGCCGCCGCCGCGCCGGAACCGGCCGGGTCACCCGCTCTCACCCAGGGGCCACCCGACCAGGTCGACCCGGACGACCCGACCACCCTGCCGGAGGCCCTGCTCCGGGCGGCCGAGCGGTGGCCCACCCGGGGACTACGGGTCGTCGAGGCCGACGGCACCCAACTGCTGACGTACCCCGAGCTGCTCGCCGCCGCCCGGCGGACGCTGACCGGCCTGCGCGCCGCCGGCCTCACCGCCGGGCAGCCGGTCATCCTGCACGTGCCGTCCCTGCTGGACCACTGCGTCGCGCTCTGGGCGTGCCTGCTCGGCGGCATCCACGCCGTCGCGGTCGCCCAGGCCCCCGGCTACGACGACCGCAACGCCACGCTGGACAAGCTGGAACACGCCTGGCGTGGTCTGGACCGGCCACCGGTGCTCTCCGGCGGCGGCACCGTGGCCGCGTTGGGGCGGTACGCCGACCGTCACGGCCTGGACGGGATGCGGGTGCTCGACGTGGCCGGGTACGGTGACCAGCCGCCCGCCACCGAGTGGCACCGCCCCGCGCCCGGGGACGTGGCGATGCTGCAACTCTCCTCCGGCAGCACCAGCCGGTCGAAGGTGATCCCGATGACCCACCGGGGGATCGTCGGGTACGCGCGGGGCGCCCGGCAGGCCGGCCGGATGCGGCCCGGGGACGAGGTGCTCAACTGGTTGCCGCTGGACCACGTCGCCGGCATCGTCATGATGCACGTCGGCCCGGTCGTGCTGGGGTGTGGCACCACCCACGTCGCCACGCCCCTGGTGCTCGCCGACCCGCTGCGCTGGCTCGACCTGCTCGAACGGCACCGGATCCAGCACAGCTGGGCGCCGAACTTCGGCTACAAGCTCGTCTCCGAGGCGCTGCGGGCGGACCCGGGCCGCAGCTGGGACCTGCGCCACGTCCGCAGCCTGATCAACGCCGGTGAGCAGTGCACCGTACCGGTCATCCGACGGTTCCTCGCCGACGTCCGCGACTTCGGTGTCGGCCCCGACACCCTGCTGCTGGGCTGGGGGATGGCCGAGACCTGCACGGTGCTCACCTACCAGCCGGCCGACGACTCGGCGGTGCAGCACGTCACGCTCACCGCCGACGGGACCCGGGTCACCGTACGCGACGGGCCCGGCCCCGGCGTGACCAGCTTCCTCAGCATGGGGCCACCGGTACCCGGGGCGCGGCTGCGGATCACCGCACCGGACGGCAGCACCGTCCTGCCCGAGTGGCACATCGGCCGACTCCAGGTGACCTCCGACCGGGTCACCCCCGGCTACCTCCGCAACGACGACGCCAACCGGGCCGCCTTCCCCGACGGCGACTGGTTCGACACCGGCGATCTCGCCTTCCTCGCCGACGGCCGGCTCACCATCACCGGCCGCGGCAAAGAGGTGATCATCGTCAACGGCGTCCACTACTTCTGCCACGACATCGAGGACGTGGTGGGCGACGTGGACGGGGTGGCGGCGAGCTTCGTGGCCGCCGTCGGCGCGCCGGACGCCGAGGGCATCGAGCAGATCGTGGTGCTCTTCGTCGCCGAACACGACCCGGACGCCGCCCTGCTGACCCGGGTCCGTCGCCGGCTCGCCGACCGGCTCCAGATCACCGCCGCCCGCCTGGTGCCGGTGGCCCGGGAACGCTTCGAGAAGACCACCAGCGGCAAGATCCAACGCAGCAGCATGCGTACCCGCCTGCTCGCCGGCGACCACGCCGACGCCGAGCGGCTCGTCGATCTGCTGGAGGCCGGTCCGGACACCGTCCCCGACTGCCTCTTCCGTCCGCGCTGGACGCCCCGGACCATGGACATCGATCCGGCACCCGGGCCGGTGGTGGTGGTCGTCGACCGCCACGGACTCGCCACCGCGCTACGGGACGTCCTGCCCGACGCGCTGGTCGTCGAGGCCGGGGCGGCGGCAGCCACGGGTGACGGTGCGGACCTGCGCGCCGCGCTGGCCGCGCCGGGCCGCACGCCCGCGCTGGTCGTCCTCGCCCTCGGCTACCTGCCCACCCCGGACCCGGACGACTCCCGGGCCGTCGACTCCGCCGTCGAGACGTGCGGCACCCGGACCCTGGAGCTGCTACGCACCCTGGCCGACAGCGGCTGGACGGGAACCCTGCTGACTGTCAGCGCCGGCCTGTACCGGGTCCGTGGTGACGAACCCGGCTGCTATCCGGCGGCACTCACCGCCAGCCTCGCCGAGACCTTCGGCGTCGAACATCCCGGCGTCCGCGTCTGGCACCTCGACCTGCCCGGCCGGGACGTGCCGGCCGACGCCGCCGTGCTGGCGAACGCCACCGGCTGGCGGCACCGGGAGCCGGTGGTGGTCTGGCGGGACGCGCCGCACGTACGGACCCTGCACCGGGTCGAGGCGGACGATCCGACCGGTGCCGACCCGGTGGTCCCGCCGGGGAGCCGTTGGCTGGTCACCGGCGGGCTCGGTGGGGTGGCGCGGACCGTCCTGGGCAGGCTCGCCGCCGAACTCGACCTGCGGCTGCTGCTGGTCGGCCGGACCCCGCCGGGGCCGGCGGCCGGGCCGCAGCCCGGGGTCGCCGGTGGGCCGGGTGCCGGACAGCTCCGGTACGCCACCGTCGACATCACCGACGGCACCGCCCTGACGGCGGCGGTCACCGCCGCCGAACAGCAGTGGCAGGCCCCGCTGGACGGGGTGCTGCACCTGGCCGGTGACTACCGGCAGGCCCTGCTCACCGGGACCGACCCGCGGCGTTGGCGGGCCGAGGCCGCGGCCAAGGTGGACGGCTCGGTGCAGGTGGCCCGACTGCTGCGGCAGCGGCCGGGTAGCCGGCTGGTGGCCTTCTCGTCCCTGCTGACCCTGGTGCCGGTGGTGGGCGCCGGCGGCTACACGGCCGGCAACGCCTTCCTCGAGGCGCTCTGCGCGCACCTGTCCGTCGAACGCCCGGTCACCTGGGTGAGCTGGGGCATGTGGCGCGGCATCGGGATGAGCGCGGAGCGGGGCGGCGTCGAGCAGGCCACCCGGCGACACCTGCGGACCCTCTCCGCCGCCGAGGGGACGGCGTTGACCCGGCTGGCCCTGCGGCTGCCACCCGGGCACCTGCTGGCCGGTGTCGACCCGCACGCCGCCCGGGTACGGCACCAGGTGCGGCCCGTCCGGTCCCTGGAGGCGGTGGTGGCGGCCGACCCGGTGGACGTGTTCGGCACCCCGGTGCCGCCGGCCGTGTCCCCGCCCGAGCGACCGGAAGCCCTCGCCCCGGCCCTGCCACCAGCCCCGGACCGGGACGCGGTGCCGGCCCCGGACGCCCTGCCGGCCCCGGACGCGGTGCCGAGCCGGGACCGGTCCCGGTCACCGGGCGCCCCGTCGGCGACGGACCTCGTCCAGCCACCGGACGTCCCGTCGGCACCGGGCATGGTGCGGAAACCGGGCGTCCCGTCGGTGGCGGACGTGGCGGACAGCCCGCCGGTGCCGGTGGGGGCGGCGACCCGGGACCCGTTGGTCGTGGCCCGTACCGTCCGCGAGGTGCTGCGCCGGGTGCTGCCCGCCGGCACCGAGGAGGGCACCGCGTTCCACGACGCCGGGCTCGACTCGATCCGCCTGCTGCGCCTGCACACCCTGCTGCAACAGGCGCTGGACGTGCAGTTCCCGCAGACCGCCCTGTTCACCCGGGGTACCCCGGCCGCGCTGGCGGCGTACCTGGTGGACCGGCTCGCCGGGGCGACCGGCCAGGCCACCGGGACCGGTCGCACCCGGACGACCGGCGACGGCCGGATCGCCATCGTCGGCATGGGCCTGCGGTTCCCCGGAGCCGGGTCGGCCGACCGGTACTGGCGCAACATCCTCGCCGGGCGGGTCGAGGTCCGTCGCTTCGGCCGTGACGAACTGCTGGCCGCCGGCTGGCCCGCCGCCCTCGTCGACGACCCGACGTTCGTCCCGGTCAGCGGGGCGCTGGACGACATCGAGACGTTCGACGCCGAGGCGTTCGGCATCGCCCCGCGTGAGGCCGCGCTGACCGACCCGCAGCAGCGGATCTTCCTGGAGGTCTGCCAGGAGGCGCTGGAACAGGCCGGGTACGCCGGCACCCGGCGACGGGTCGGGGTGTTCGCCGGTTCCGGCATGCACCTGTACTCGCTCCGTTCCTACCTGCTCGAACAGCTCGCCGGCACCGACCCGGTCGACCATCTAGCCGCGTTGCAGGTGACCATCGGCAACCAACCCGACTTCCTCGCCACCCGGGTGGCGTACCGGCTCGGCCTGACCGGCCCGGCGTTGAGCGTGCAGACCGCCTGTTCCACCTCGCTGGTCGCGGTGCACCTGGCCGTACGGTCGCTGCTGGCCGGGGAGTCCGATCTGGCGCTGGCGGGCGCGGCGGCCGTGCACGTGCCCCGGATCGCCGGCTACCGCCACGCCGAGGGGTCGATCCTGTCGCGTACCGGGGTCTGCCGGGCCTTCGACGCCGACGCCGACGGCACGGTCGGCGGCAACGGGGTGGCGGCCGTGGTGCTCAAACGCCTCGACGACGCGCTCGCCGACGGCGACACCGTGCACGCGGTGATCCTCGGCTCGGCGGTCAACAACGACGGCGGAGCCAAGACCGGCTACACCGCGCCCACCGCCGACGGACACGCCGGCGTCATCCGGGACGCGCTCACCATGGCGGGCGTACCGGCCGCCTCGATCGGCTACCTGGAGACCCACGGCACCGGCACCCGGGTCGGGGACCCGATCGAGCTGGCCGCGCTGCGGGCCGTCTTCGGCGGGCGGGACACCCCGCTGCCGCTCGGCGCGGTGAAGGCCAACATCGGCCACCTGGACACCGCCGCCGGCATGGCCGGGCTGATCAAGGCCGTACTGGCGGTCCGGCACGGCCGGATCCCCCCGCTGGCGAACCTGCGCCGCCCCAACCCCGAGCTGGAGCTGGCCGACGGACCGTTCCGGCTCCCCACCGCCGACGGGCCGTGGCCGGTGCCCGGTCCCCGCCGGGCCGGCGTGTCGGCCCTGGGCGTCGGCGGCACCAACGCGCACGTCGTGATCGAGGAACCCCCGGCGGCACCGGAGCTGTCCCCGTCGGACCTGCCCACCGTCGTACCGCTCACCGCGCAGACCCCCGACGCGTTGGCGGCCCTCGCCGGCCGGGTGGCCGACCGGCTCGCCACCGACCCGCCCCGCAACGACGACCTGCTGGTCACCCTGGGCGCCGGACGGCAGCACCGCCGGCACCGGCTGGTCGCCTGGGCCACCGGCCCCGACGCGGCGGCGACCGTGCTGCGCGGCCGGCCGGACCAACCCGACCAGCCGGACCGGGCCGTCGGCTCGGTGGCCGGCGCGGTCCCCGACACCGGACCGGGGCCCGTGGTGTTCGCCTGCGCCGGCCAGGGTGGGCAGCTGCGGGCCGCCGCGGCCGGCCTGCTGGCCCACGAACCGGCCCGCGCCGTCCTGGAGACCTGCGCCGCGCAGTACCGGCAGGACTGGGGCAGTGACCTGCTGGCCGCGCTGCGCGGCGCGACCCACGAGTGGACCACCGCCACCGTGCAGCCGGCCCTGTTCGCCCTCCAGGTGGCCCAGGCCCGGCTGCTCGAGTCGGTCGGGGTCCGGCCCGACGTGGTGATCGGGCAGAGCGCGGGGGAGTACGCCGCCCTCTGCCTGACCGGCGCGCTCAGCCTCGCCGACGGCCTGCACCTGGCCGCCGTACGCGGTGACCTCATGCAGCGCGGCACCCCACCCGGCGCGGCGCTGGCCGTCCTGGCCGACGAGCCCGAACTGGCCCCGCTGCTGCACCGGGCCCCCGACGTCGAGGTGACCGTCTCCAACGGTCCCCGCCGGCACGTGGTCGCCGGGTCCCCGTCGGCGGTACGACGCTTCGCGCGGCAACTCGACGACGCTGGCGTACGGCACCGGCCGATGCCGACCGACCGGGCGTTCCACTCCGCCCTGCTGGACCCGATCCTCGACGACCTCGCCCGCCACGCCGCCACCCTCACCTGGCAGCCGCTGCGGATGCCGCTGGTCACCGGCGTCGGCGGGGTACGGCTCGCACCCGGGGAACTGCTGGGCGCCGAACACGTCCGCCGGCAGACCCGGCAGCGGGCCGAGTTCGGCACGGGCGTCGCCGGGCTGGTCGCCGACGGCTGTACCACTTTCGTCGAGCTGGGGCCGGAGGCCCTGCTCAGCATGCTCGGCCGGCAGTGGCCGCAGACCAGGTGGATCCCGGTACGCCGGGGCCGCGACGACGGCGGCGCCGAGGTGGTCGCCGCGCTGGGCGAGCTGTTCTGCCGGGGCGTGGAGGTCGACTGGGCGGCGCTCGCGCCGACCGGTCGCCGCGTACCCCTGCCCACCTATCCGTTCCAACGAACCCGGCACTGGGTGGCGGTTTCCCGCCCGACGCCGGTCGCCCCCACCGACGCCCCGGTCGCAGGAGGTCCCGCCATGTCCCCGGCCGCCACCCCGCCCACCACCGCCCTCGTGCTGCGCCGGGTTCGGGAACTGACCGCCGAGCAGCTCGGCACCGACGTGGACCGGGTACCGGAGGAGACGCCCTTCTTCGACCTCGGCGCCGACTCGTTGCTGATGATCAACCTGTTGCGGGATCTGGAGAGCACCTTCGGCATCCGGATCCCGATGCGGGAACTGTTCGAGGAACTGGACAGTCCGAGCCGCCTGACGGCGGCGATCGTCGAGCGGGCGGCCCCGGAGCGGCTGGCCGCCCTGGGCGGTCCGCCCGCCGGGGTCGAGGCGGGCGGACCGACCGGCACCGGCACCCCGGCGGCCACCGGGACTCCCGCACCTTCCGCCGCCGCGCCCGACCCCGGCGGGTACGTCCCGCACGCCGTCGGCGGCGTCGTGCCGGCGGTCAACGGCCTGACCGGGCCGGTTCCGCCCGTTCCACCGTTCCCGCCCACCGCGTCCGCTGCACCGGTTCCACCCGTCGCGTCCGTTCCGCCTGTCGGGTCCGTTCCGCCCGCTGCGGTCGCTCCGCCGGCTCCGCCCGTCGCCGCCGTTCCGTCCGTTGCCGTTTCGCCTGTCGCCGCCGCAGCGGCGGCCGGGGCGACGGTCGCCGGTACACCGACGGTCACCCCCGGGGCCACGCCGGTGGGGCCGGTCCCGTCGGCGGCCGGCGGCCTGCCGGCCGGTAATGCCGCCACCGCCGACCTGCTGCGCGGCCAGCTCGCCCTGCTGGGCCAGTTCACCGACCTGATGGCCCGGCAACTGTCGGCGTTCACCGCCGGACCGCCACCGGCCGGGCCCGGCTCGCCGGCCGCCGCCCTGCCACCGGCCGGAACGCCACCGACCGTCGCCACGGCCGGGACGCCGTCACCTGCTGGGCCGCCACCGGCCGGGGCACCGTCACCCGCCGCGTCACCACCGGCCGGGATGCCACCGACTGTCGCTTCGCCGCCGACCGTCGCTTCGCCGTCGGCCGGGTCTCCGTCGGCCGGATCGCCGGCTGTCGCCCCGCCGGCCGGGTCGGTCCCGGCCGAACCGGCCCAGCTCGGTCCCCGGCCGACCCGGGTCGGTGCCGGTCTGGGCGGCGGTCAGCTCGACCCCCGCCAGCAGGCGCACTTCGCCGACCTGGTCCACCGCTACACGGCGCGCACCCGGACCTCCAAGGAACTCGCCCAGCGGCACCGGCAACGGCTGGCCGACACCCGGGCCGTCGTCGGCTTCCGCCGGGCCACCAAGGAGCTGCTCTACCCGTTGGCCGCCCGCCGCGCCCGGGGCGCGTACCTGGAGGACGTCGACGGCAACACCTACGTCGACATCACCATGGGCTTCGGCAGTCTGCTCTTCGGGCACGAGCCGGAGTTCCTCACCCGGGCGATCGCCGCGCACCTCGCCGACGGGCTGCGGCTCGGACCCCGGGGCCCGGAGACCGGTGAGGCGGCGGACCTGCTCTGCGCGCTGACCGGCATGGACCGGGCGGCTTTCGCCACCACCGGTACCGAGGCCAACTCGGCGGCGTTCCGACTGGCCCGGGCGTACACCGGCCGACCGTTGATCGTCACCTTCACCGGGGCGTACCACGGCCACATCGACCCGGTGCTGGGCCGGGGGGTCCGCGACGGCGACGGGTGGCGCACCGTCCCGGTCTCCGCGGGTGTCCCGGACTCGGCGGTGGCCGACGTGCTGGTGCTGCCGTACGACGACCCGCGCAGCCTCGACGCGATCGAGCGGGCCGCCGACCGGATCGCCGCCGTGGTGGTCGAGCCGGTCCGCAGCCGCTACCCGGACCAGCAGCCGGCGGAGTTCCTGCACGGGCTGCGTGCCGCCTGCGACCGGCACGGGATGGTGCTGCTCTTCGACGAGATGCTCACCGGGTTCCGGCCGCACCCGCAGGGCGCCCAGGGCGTCTTCGGGGTCCGCGCCGACCTCGCCACCTACGGCAAGGTGATCGGCGGCGGTTACCCGATCGGCGCGGTCGCCGGCCGGGCCGAGATCATGGACTGGGTCGACGGCGGCTTCTGGAGCTACGGCGACGACAGCGTCCCGCCGCAGGACACCACGTTCTTCGGCGGCACCTACATTCAGCATCCGCTGTCCATGGTGGCCGCCCGGGCCGTACTGACCGAGCTGCGGGACCGGGGGCCGGCACTCCAGGACGGTCTGAACCGGCGTACCGGGCGGCTGGCCGCGACCATCAACGGCTTCTGCGCGGACGAGGGCTTCCCGCTGCGCGTGCACCACTTCGGGTCGTTGTTCCGCTTCGCCTCCGACGTCAACCTGGATCTGCTCTTCCACCATCTGGTGCTGGCCGGGGTGCACGTGTGGGAGTGGCGGAACTTCTTCCTCTCCGACGCGCACACCGACGCCGACGTGGACCGGATCGTCGATGCCGTCCGCCAGGGACTGCACGACCTGCGGGCCGGTGGTTTCCTGCCCCCCGGCCCGCAGCCCGCCCGGTCCCCGCAGCCCGTCGCCGGCACCGCGGTCGTCCCGGTAGCCGTCCCGATGGCACCGCCCTCCGTCCCGGCTCCCGGGCCCGCTGCGCTTCCCGGCCCGGTTCCCGTTCCTGCCCCGGGGACCGGCCAGGCGACCGGCCAGGCGAACGGGCAGTGGACCGGTCAGGCGACCGGGCCGGCAGCGGAGGGCGGACCGGTCCTCGACACCGCCGGCTCCCGGGCGTCCGGGCCGGTCGACCTGAGCCTGTACTTCTTCGGCGACTACCCGCAGGAACGCGTCCAGGACCGGTACGACGCGGTGCTGGACGCCGCGACCTTCGCCGACACCCACGGCCTGTACGCGGTGTGGCTGCCCGAGCGGCACTTCGACTCGTTCGGCGGCATCTTCCCCAACCCGTCCGTGCTGGCCGCCGCGGTGGCGGCCCGGACCAGCCGGGTCCGCATCCACGCCGGCTGCGCCGTGCTGCCCCTGCACGACCCGATCCGGGTCGCCGAGGAGTGGTCGGTGGTGGACAACCTCTCCAAGGGCCGGGTCGGCATCGGCTGTGCCAGCGGCTGGCACGCCCGCGACTTCGTGCTCGCCCCGCAGACGTACGGACGGCACCGGGAGGCCATGTACGAGGGGGTCGCCCAGCTCCGCCAGCTCTGGCGGGGAGAGTCGGTCACCCGTACCGCCGGCAACGGCGAACCGGTGCAGGTGCGGGTGTTCCCG
Organism: Micromonospora cathayae; assembly: GCF_028993575.1. NCBI lineage: Bacteria > Bacillati > Actinomycetota > Actinomycetes > Micromonosporales > Micromonosporaceae > Micromonospora > Micromonospora cathayae. The sequence continues at coordinate 4,598,584 of NZ_CP118615.1, forward strand.
CCGCCGGTGCAGCCGATGCCCCCACTGTTCACCGCCGTGGTCGGCAACCCGGACAGCTTCCGGCGCGCGGCGTCGTCCGGCCTCGGTGTCATCACCAACCTGATGTCGCAGGACGTGTCGCAGCTGGCCGACAACATCGCCCGGTACCGGGCGGTCCGGGCCGAGCACGGCATGGACCCCGACGGTGGCCGGATCGTCCTGCTGCTGCACACCTACCTCGGTGCCGACGGTGACCAGGCGCGGGCCGAGGCGTTCGGGCCGTTCTGCGACTACCTGCGCTCCTCGCTGGCCCTGTTCGGGCAGGTGACCAACAGTCTCGGCGTCACCATCGACCTGGACACCACCACCCCGGAGGACGTCGACTACCTGCTCCGCCGCGCCTACGACCGGTACACCGCCGACCGGGCCCTGATCGGCAGTCCCGAGGAGGCGCGGGCGATGGTGGACCGGTTCACCGCGCTGGGGGTCGACGAGATCGGCTGTTTCGTCGACTTCGGCCTGTCGCCGGACCGGATGCTCGCCGGGCTGTCCGGCATCGACCGGCTGCACACCCTGCTGCGTACCACCGACAGCGCGGGGGACGGGGCGGCCGTCGGCTCCCCGCTGACCGGCACGGGCCGGGAGATCTGGTTCGCCGACCGGATGCTGCCCGGCCGTCCCACCTGGACCGAGTCCCAGGTGGTCCGGCTGGACGGCCCGCTGGAGGTGGCCGCGTTGCGCGCCGCGCTGACGCTCGTGGTGCAGCGGCACCCGGCGCTGCGGTCCACGGTGCAGGAGGTCGACGGTGAACCCCGGCAGATCGTGGGCCCGGCCGGCCCGGTCGACCTGCCCGTGTACGACGCCACCGGCCAGGACGTGGCCCTGCTCGCCGAGCGGGCCGCCGAGGAGGAGACCCGGCAGCCGTTCGACCTGGCCACCGGCCCACTGTTCGCGCCCCGGCTGATCCGGGTTCACGAGCACCTGCACCTGCTGGTGCTGCGGCTGCACCACCTGGTCGTCGACACCCTGTCCGCCCAGGTGGTTGCCCGGGAGGTGTCCGCCGGCTACCGGGCGGCGGTGACCGGCCGACCCGCCGACCTGCCACCGCCGCCGCCGTGGCCGGCTCCGGCCGACGAACCGGCCCCGGAGCGGCTCGCCCCGCAGCTCGCCTACTGGCAGGACCGGCTCGGCCCCCGGCCGCCCCGGCTGGAGTTGCCGACCGACCGTCCCCGTCCGGCCGTGCCCAGCGGGGTCGGCGGGATCGCCCGCCTGGTGCTCGACGCGTCCCTCACCCGGGCGGTGCGTGACGTGGGCCGCCGTCACCGGGCCACCCCGTTCATGGTGCTGCTGGCCGGGTTCGCGGCGGCTCTGGCCGGCCACGGCCAGCAGCGGGACGTGCTGCTCGGTACGCCGGTCGCCCATCGGCCGGCCGGCGCGCAGAACACGGTGGGACTGTTCGTCACCACCCTGCCGCTGCGCCTGACGGTGGACCCCGACGCCGACTTCGGCACGGTGCTCCGGGCCGCCCGGACCGCGCTGCTCGACGCGCACGACCACCGTGACGTGCCGGTCAGCCGGGTGGCCCAGGCGCTCGGGGTCGCCCCGGAGCCCGGCCGGCACCCGCTGTTCGATGTGGTGATCGAGTACGACAACCAGCCGGCCTTCGCGTTCGACCTGCCCGGGGTGCAGGCCACCCTGCTGGACGTCGCGGTGCGGCGGGCCCCGTTCGACCTGACCCTGTTCGTCACCGACCTCGGTGAGACGATGCGGTTCCAGCTCAACTACGCCACCGACCTGTTCGACGCCGAGACCGCCGCCGCGCTGCTCGACGAGGTGGCGGCGGCGCTGGCGGCCGGATCCCGTCGACCGGACGAACCCCTGCTCCCGTTGCTGCGGCGGGCGGGTCAGGCCGCCGTGAACGGCTGGTTCGACCGGTCGTCGACCGTCGACGCGGCCGGCCCGGACGACGGTACCGGCACCGGGGGGAGCACACCGGCGGGCTCGGGGCAACCCGGGGAGTCGGAGCGACCTCGGGAGGCAGCGGGGCTTCCGGAGTCGGCGAGACTTCCGGAGCCGGGCTGGCAGGACGGCGGGCCGCCGGCGCCCGACGCCGATCGACCGCTGCCCGACCTGCTGCGCCCCGACCGGGCCACCGTGGTCGATCCGGACGAACACCTGTCCGGGCCGCGACTGCGGCAACGGGCGGACGCGGTGACCGCCGCCCTGCGGTCGGCCGGTGTCGGCCCCGGCGACCTGATCGGCGTCCACCTGCCGCGCAGCGCCGACGCGGTCGCCGCGATGCTCGGCGTGCTGCACGCCGGGGCCGGCTACGTGCCGCTCGTCCCCGACCAGCCCACCGCCCGCCTCGCCGACATCGTCGAGCAGGCGGCGCTACGGGTGGTGCTGTCCCGGTCGGCGCTGCCCGTGCTGCCCGGCGTCGCGGTGACCGTCCACGTCGACCGGCTGCCCGTCGACCGGGCCGCCCCGGAACCGGCGGCGGTCGGGCTGGACGATCCGGCGTACGTGCTGTTCACCTCCGGCTCGACCGGGCGGCCCAAGGGCTGCGTGATCCCGCACGGGGCGATCAGCAACACGGTCGCCTGGTACACCCGTGACCTGGGCATCACCGCCGACGACCGGCTGAGCTGGTTCTGTAGCCCGGGCTTCGACGCGTCCTGCCTCGAGGTGTGGCCGGCGCTGCGGGCCGGCGCGACCCTGCACGTGGTGCCGGACGACGTCCGGCTGGACCCGGTCCGCCTGCGGGCCTGGCTGGTCGACACCGGCATCACCGTGGCGTTCCTCCCCACCCCGGTGGGGGAGCTGCTGCTGGACCTGGACTGGTCGACCGGCCCCCGGTCGGTGCTGCGGCACCTGGTCGTCGGCGGCGACCGGCTCCGCCGGACCGCCCCGCCGGACGCGCCGTTCACCCTGACCAACGTGTACGGGCCCACCGAGGCGACCGTGGTCTCCACCTGGGTCCACCTGGACGTCGACACCGGCGACGACGTGCTGCCGCCGATCGGCCGTCCGGTTCCCGGTACCGTCGTCCGGGTCCTCGACGACGACGGGCGACCGACCCCGGTGGGCGTGCCGGGGGAGGCGTACCTGGGTGGGCGGCAGCTCGGCCGGGGCTACCTGGGCCGGCCGGAGGAGACCGACCACCGGTTCCTGCGCCACCCCGAGTACGGGCCGCTGTTCCGCACCGGCGACGTGCTGTGCTGGCGGCCGGACGGGCAGTTGGAGTTCCTGCACCGCACCGACGCGCAGGTGCAGATCCGGGGCTTCCGGGTCGAGCCCGGCGAGGCCGAGCACCACCTGCGCCGCCTGGACGGGGTGCGGGACGCGGCGGTACGCGGCTGGGCCGGCCCGGACGGCGACCACCACCTCGCCGGGTACGTGGTGCCGGACCGTCCCGGGCTGGAGCCGGCGGAGCTGGCCCGCCAGCTCGCCGCCCGGCTCCCGGACTACCTGGTGCCGACGACCTGGACGTTCCTGCCCGAGCTGCCCACCCGGGACAGTGGCAAGATCGATCGGGCCGCGTTGCCCGAGCCCGACCCGGTCACCGGCCCGGCCGACGGGGGCAGCCCACCCCGCGACGACCTGGAACGGCAGCTGGTCGACATCTGGCGCGCCGAGCTGGCGGTACCCCCGTTCGGGGTCGAGACCACCTTCTTCGCCCTGGGCGGCACCTCGTTGACCGCGATGCGCCTGCTCAACCGGGTGCGGGCGGAGACCGGGCGGACCGTACCGGTGCTCGACTTCCTCCGCGACCCCACGATCCGGGCGATGGCCGACCGGCTGCGTGCGCCCGCGCCACCGTCCGCCGCCGACGGTCCGGGGGGAGCACCGCGCGGGACCGGCGACCCCACCGGCGTCGAGGCGTCGCCGCGGGTCCGGGGGACGCTGTGACGGCCGCCGGGGAGGTCGACGAGCTGCTGCGGGTGCTGCGCGACCGGGACGTCCGGCTCACCGCCGACGGCACCCGGTTGAGCTACGACGCGCCGGCCGACGCGCTCGACGCGGACCTGCTCGCCGCGCTGCGCCGACTCAAGCCGCACCTGCTGGACCGGCTCCGCGCCCCGGCGGACCCCGACGGTCAGATGCTGGCCACCGCTGCCGACGGTCAGGTGCTGGCGACCGCGCCGGCCAGCCACTGCCAGGCCCGGCAGTACCAGATCACCGAGGAGAGCGGCACGCCGGTGCTGACCGTCGCGCTGCGGTTCACCCTGCGCGGCCGGCTGGACCGGGCGGCGCTGCACCGGGCGCTGTCCGATCTGGCCGTCCGGCATCCCGCGCTGCGCACCCGTTACGCCGAGCGCGACGGGGAGGTGCTCCAGCAGGTGCTGACGCCCCGCCCGGTGCCGGTGCCGGTGCGCCCGGTCGCTACGGAGCACCTGGACCGGGCCGTCGAGGAGTGGGCCTCGGTCCCGTTCGCCCTGCGTCGGGAACCGGCGTTCCGGGCCGTACTGTTCCAGCCGGTGGACGCCCCCGACGGCGGGGAGGCGGAGATCCTCGACGACGGGGAGGGGGCGGCCCTTGACGGCGGGGAACCGGACCGGCACGAGCTGGTGCTGGCCCTGCACCACGGCATCATCGACGGGCTGGCCGCCCAGGTGCTGGTCCGTGACCTCGGCGAGCTGTACCGGGCGGCGGTCACCGGTCACCCCGCCGACCTGCCGCCGCTGCCCGCCGACTACCTCGACTTCAGCCGCGAGGAGCAGGCGTACCTGGACCACGGGGACACCCGCCGGATGCTGCGCGAGTGGGCCGAGGGCCTGCCGGCGGGCACCGTACCGCTGCTGCTGCCGACGGACCGGCCGCGTCGGCCCGGCGTCACCGACACCGGTGGCGTGGCGCAGGTCGTCCTCCCGGCCGGGCTGGTGGCGGAGGTCGCCGGGTACGGTGTCCGCCGCAACGCCACCCCCTACGTGGTGCTCGCGGCGGCCTTCGCCTGGTTCCTGCACGACCTGACCGGTGCGCCGGTCGTCACGCTGACGATTCCGGTGGCCAACCGCGCCGACTCCCGGTTCGACGACGTGCTGGGGGTGTTCGCCCAGGCGGCCTGGCTGATCATCCCGGTGGCCGGGGCCGGCTCGTTCGACGACCTGGTCCGGCGGACCGCCGAGGCGACCTGGCAGGTGCTGGCCCGGCAGGCGGTGCCGGGGCTGGTGCAGAACGCCGCGCTGGGCGGGGCGTTCGCCGGCAACCCGCCCCGGATCCACTTCAGCATGCTGGACCTGCCCGACCCGGTGCTGCGGCTGCCCGGCGTCGAGCCGGCACCGGGCCGGGACGTGCTGCTCGCCGGGGCCCGCGCCAACCAGACCTGGCAGTTGCGGCCCCGCCCGGACGGGACGATGTCCCTGCTGGTCGAGTACGCGGCGACGCTGTTCGACGCCGGGACGGTCGCCGGCTGGCTCGACCGCTACCAGCGGCTGCTGCCCCGACTGCTGGCCACGCCGGAGCGTCCGCTGCCCCGCACCGGCGGCCCGGTGCCGACTCCGGCCGGTCAGGCGACCCCGGCGCCGGCCGGCTAGGCGATCTCGACGAAGTCGAGTTCCGCCCAGCGGCTGAGGTGGTTCAGCCGGATGGTGTTGTGACCGGCGTCCAACGTGACGTCGACGCGTACCTGCCGCCAGGTCTCCCACCCGGTGTCCGGGTAGCTGACCACCTGCGCGGCACCCCCGTTGACGGTGAGCGTGTGCTGGGCGTCGCCGTAGCCGGCGGAGTAGGCGACGTGCGCGGTGTACCCGCCGGCGCGGGGCGCGAAGACGGTGACCTCCACCCAGCTGTCCGGGTGGTCCAGGTACGCCACGGCCTGCCCCTGGGAGGCGGTGCCGGTGGCGCGGACGGCGCAGTTGTTGAGCCGGCCCCGTTCCGCCTCGTACCGCACCCGGCTGCCCCGCACCACCGGGAAGCCGCCGGACCAGCCCAGGTCGGCCACGTACATGCCCCGGGCGGTGCGGTTGTCGATCCAGCCGTGGAAGACGATCCGGTCGCCGCCGGCCTCCCGTACCACGTCGGCCCCGCCGGGGCCGAGCACCGCGTTGTCCAGGCTGGCCGTGGTCAGCAGCGAGCGGTACGCCTTGGTGTACGGCCCGGTCAGCGAGGGGGAGGTGGCGTAGCTGGTCTGGTAGGCGTCGCCCCCGTAGCCGCCGAGGGAGTAGAACAGCACGTACTGGGTGCCGACCCTGGTCAGTACCGGTGCCTCGATGACGCCGCTTTCCTCCGGCCGGCCGCTGCGCAGCAGCTCCACCCGACCGCCCTGGAGGGTGGTCCCGTCGGCGGCGACCTGCTGGAGCCAGAGGCTGGTCGGCTGGCCGATCGCGTTGCCGTCGTCCTTGTAGAGCAGGTACCGCAGGCCGGTGCCGTCGACGAAGCTGGACGCGTCGATGTCGCCGCCCTCGCCGCCGTCGCAGATCAGCGGCCCGGTGCCGACCGGGGTGAACGGGCCCAGCGGCGACATGGCGGTGGCCGCGCCGATGCACTGCCGGCCCACGCTGCGGCTGAGCGCGGTGTAGTAGAGCACGTACCTGCCGTCGGCGCGGCGGAACACCTCGGGTGCCCAGGTGCGTCCGCCGCTGGCCCAGGCGCCGAGGGTGGGCAGGGCGTCGGGCCGTCGGGTCCAGGGGCCGGTCAGCGAGGTCGCCGTGGCGACCGGCACGTTGCCGTGGCCGTTGTTGGTCGAGTAGGCGTGGTAGGTGTCGCCGACCTTCAGGATGTCCGGGTCGGGGAAGTCGCTGGCGATGACGAGCGCCGGAGCCGTGGTCGCGGCGGCGGCCGGCGGCGGGCTGAGGACGACGGGGCCGGCCGCGAGCACGGCGACCAGGCTGGCGAGAAGTCGACGCATGAGGAAACCCAACCATCCTCATCGATGCAATGGAAGGGTTGACGGATCCGTGTCGACGTCGGTCGCTCTCGGCTCCGATGGTGACGGTCACCGTCGGTTACCGGACAGTGTCGATGCCTTGCCGGCGGGGCGGGAGATGGTCCAGATTCTCAACAGGGCCCCGGACGTCCACAGCGGGTGTGCCGGCCCGACGTATGGGGACGGTGCATGCCTGGCAGATGGCGGCGGCGGGTACGCGTCGGCGGTGACGGTAGGCCGACCGGTACGGGTGGCCTCGCGCTCTTCGTCTGCCTGGCGATGGTGGCGGTGAGCACGCTGAGGTTCGTGTCGCTGCCGCCGCTCACGGCCAGCGTGTCCGACGTCCTGAGCCGGTCGTCGATCAGCGGGCGTACCGAGCTACGGGTGGGGGTGCTCGCCGACGCGCCGCTGCTCAGCGCCGGCCCGGCGGTGGCACCGGTCGGCTTCGACGCCGACCTCGCCCGTTACCTGGCCGGATCCCTCGGCAAGGTGGCGACGTTCGTTCCGCTGGCCGCCGAGGACCGGATCGCATCCCTGGAGTCCGGGCAGGTCGACGTGGTCTTCGCCGCTCTGGCCATGACCTCGGAACGGAAGCGGATCGTCGCGTTCTCCGGCCCCTACCTGGAGGGCGGAACGGCCCTGCTCGCCCCGCCCTCGTTCCGGGAGGGCGAGGCGAGCAACGTGCTGTGCACGGTGGCCGGTACGGTGACCGAGCGGGAACTTCTGCGGCGGGGCGTGAGGTTCGACGTCCGACCCGACCTTCGTGACTGTGTCGAGCAGGTGCGCGCCGGTCGCCTCGCCGCGGTCCTCGGCGACGAGATCGGGCTGCTCGGCTTCACCCAGGAGCCCGGGAACCAGTTGGTGATCCGTCCGGCCCCGCCCGGCCTGCCCAGGTACTGGTACGGCATCGGCGTGCCGCTCTACGATCCGCACCTGAAACGGCTCGTGGATTCGTTCCTGCTGGTCAGCTACGACCGCCCGGCCGATGGCGCCTGGCGACAGGCGATGGACAGGTCGCTGGGCAAAGCGGGGTTCACCGGCGAGCAGCCGAAGCCGGAAGGAACCCGGCTGCGCAACGCCACCGACGGGCTGATCCGCGCCCTCGGCGTCCCCGGTGGAGAACCCGCCGCCGGGGGCCCGGTCACCGTGCCGTCGGCGGTGTCGCCCGGCAGCCCGCCCACCACCGGCCGACGCCGCCGTCGCACCCTGGCACATCGACGGAGCCGCCGCACGCCGACACCTCGGCGTCGGAGCGCCGTACGCGTGGCACCCGACCGCCACGGCAGCGTCCGGGGCGTCGACCCGCCCCGGGCGACCGTGCTCCCGGACCCGGCCCCCGCTCCGCTGCCGGGCGGCGCGGTGAATCCCGGACCGTGGTCCCTGCTGCTCGGTGTACCGGTGGCGGTGTCCGCGCTCTACCTGTGGATCCAGTCCGGCGGTGACCGTCAGTTGACGCTGATGCTGGCGCAGAGCGTCAACCCGATCACCTTCCTGGCCACGGTCAGCCTGTCCGTGGTGTGGATCTTCCCGGCGGTGCCGGCGTTGGTGTTCACCGTCGGCGCGGTGGTGCTCGGCGGTGCCGTCGGACCCGTCGACCGGCGCCGGCTGTGTGCCCGCTACATTGCGGCCCGCTGGACGGCCCGGACCCCGGCCTGGGCGATCTGGGCCAGTGTCGTCGTCGCCGCGGTCAGCACCCCGATCGTCTTCCTGCCGGCGTGGGGCCTGTCCCTCTTCGCCATCCATCCGACGGGCCGGTCCACCCGGCGCGTCCACCGGGTGCTGGCCCGGCTGGCCCTGGCGGGCACGGCGGTGGTGATCGCCCGAGCGGCGGTGGACGGGGGAGAGCCGGCGCTCGCCGTTGTCGCCGGCTGGCCGGCGCTGATGGTGTTCACCGGTGTGGACACCCCACTGCGCCGTACCATGCTGCCGGCGTTTGTCCGCACCACGGCAGTGCTGGCCGCCGCGCTCGGGCTCGGGGTGCTCTACAACGTGGTCACCACGCCGATCCTGCCGTCCACGGCCTTCGAGGTGGCCCCCGCGGCGGCACCGACCGGCGCACCGGCGACCGGCGGGCCGACGGCGACCGACCCGGACGCGGCCGCCTCGACCAGCGGCACGGTGCGGCTACTGCGCGGGTACGTGGTCGCCACCGACGACGACACCACCACCCTGCTCTCCGACACCGGTGGCGTCGAGATCGTGCCGAACGACGACATCCGGTCCCGGGTCTCGTGTCCCAGCTTCACCGACCTGCCCGAGGACTCGGCGAAGCTGCGCGACCTGCCGTTGCGTGAGTCGATGCTGCGTGCCCTGGCCCGCGACCAGCGGGCCGCGACCTTCCAACACCCGCATTGTCTGGACCGGGCGAAGTGACCGATCCGGTCGGCCGACGTACGCGACGGTCCGTGCCGACGTGCGCGGCGTGCGGGCGGACTCGGCGGGCCGACGTGCGCGGCGTGCGGGCGTGCCGACGGGCCTCGACCGGGCCGGGCGGGCCCTGCGCTACCAGCGGTTGCGGGCCTCCTCCGCCCAGCCGACCAGGCCGTCGAGGTCGATCCGCTTCCCGTCGTCGGTGGCCGCCCAGCCGGTGAAGTGTCCGAAGCACTGGTGGGTCTCGTTGGCGACCACCCCGAGGTTGGTCCGGGCGGCCCGCTCGTGGAAGGGGTGGAACGTCACGTCGACCCGGCCACCGGTGATCCGCCACGGCCGCAGCCAGTCCGACCGGTCGTACCGCCAGCGCAGCTCGTCACCGATCTTGTGTAGCCGGCCGTCCACGACGAGCGCGTTCTCGGTGCTGCCGGTGCCGTCGGTCCAGGCTCCGCCGAGCTGCACCGACCGCCCGGGTCCGCTGCCCGCGGCCCAGTTCCAGACGATCGCGTACGGCCACTTGCCCCGGCCGTGGTCCAGCACCGCGAACGAGTCGGCGACCGGGACGTCGTACCAGGTGGGGCCGACCCGGAAGCGGCCCCGCACCGGCCGCCCCACGTCCTTGACCGTGTACTGGAAGCGGCGGCTGCTCCACGGCACCACCACCCCGAGCGACTCGTGCCCGGCCGGCAGCGGCATGGTCAGGTCGATCTCGACGTCCCCACCGGTGGCCCGCAGGGTGGTGCCGTCCGGGCTCTGGTCGATGGTCACCCGCACCGGACCCGATCCGACCTCCACCCGCCCGACGCCGCTGCGGTCGGGCAGGACGACGCCACGGGCCAGCGGCACCACCGCCTCGGTGCCGGTCTCCGTGCCGGTGGCCCGGTCGAGCAGGTAGACGCTGTGCACCCCGGCGTAGTCGAGCGAGGAGGCGACCACCCCGAGGATGTGGCCGGGGGTGACCACGCCCCAGTACTCCCACCGCTTGCGTCGGCCCCAGCCGCGCAGGTCGGCCCGGTGCAGCGGGCGGCGGGTCCAGCCGACCGCGTCGGGGTTGAGTCGCCCGTCCGGCCGGCACAGCTCGACCGGCTCGGTGATCTCCCGCTCGTGCGTCATGGCGGCAGGTTACCGACCGGTCGGCCGGGCCACTACCGCTTCCCGACCGACCGGTCGGGCTACTACCGTGGCCGTTCCGGCAGGGTGAACCGCCAGTGGTCCGCCCTGAGCAGGGGGATGACCCGGTCGACCGCGTCGACGGTCTGGCTGCGGTCCCCGCCGCCGTCGTGCAGGAGCACCACCGCGCCCGGGGTGACGCCGTCGAGCAGGCGGCGGACCAGTTCGTCGGTGCCCGGCGGCTCCCAGTCGGTGATGGCCAGCCGCCAGCCCAGCGACCGCAGGCCGAGCGACGCGGCCACCGCCGGGCTCTGCCCCCACGAGCCGTACGGGGCGCGGAAGTACCCGATCCGGGCGTCCGGTACGGCTCGTCGGATGGCGGCGTCGGTCTCCCGCAGGTCGGCCGCGATCCGCTCGGGCGTCCAGTTGCCCATGTCGTCGTGGTGCATGCTGTGGTTGCCCAGGGTGTGCCCGTCGGCCACGATCCGGCGGACGATCTCCGGGTGCGCGTCGACCTGGTCGCCCACCAGGCAGAACACCGCGCTGACCCGGTGCCGGCGCAGGACGTCCAGCAGGCGTGGGGTGTCGGTCGGGTCGGGGCCGTCGTCGAAGGTGAGGCAGGCGACCCGGCCGTCGCCCCGGGTGGTGTCGACGATGGGGTGGCTGACTCGGCCCGACACGGCAACCGCCTCTCCGGCCCGCACCGTCGTGGTGCCGCCACGAGCGGCCGTGGCAGGGGCTCAGCCGAGGATAGCCGACGGTCGATCGATTGGTGTCGGCCGCGCCCGGTGACCCGCCACCGGCCGGTGTCCCGGCGGCCCGGTGGACACGATCCGGGCGACCGCCCGGCCGCTTCCGATGACGTCCGGCATCCGATGGTCGGCGGTGACCAGGAAGATCAGCCGTAGGCCCGTGCCGCAGGCCGGCCGGACGCAGACGGTACGCACACCGGCACGCCGTAGCCGGTCGACGGTGCGGTCGGCGACGGCGGCCGTGACCGGCACCAACTGGGTCGGCCAGTTCCCGGTGTTGGCGGTGCTCACCCCGTGGTCCCGGAGCCGGGCCCGGAACACCCGGACCAGCCGGTCGAGGCGGACCCGCCGGGCCGCCGCGTCGGCGTCGTCCGCCAGGGCGTGACCCAGCGCCGCCTGACTGGCGGCGGACGGCGCGCTCGCGTGCACCCGGCACGGACCGTACCGACGTACCAGGTCGATCAGGTCGGGCGGGCCGGCCACGACGGCCAGCGGCGCACCGAACGCCTTCGCCGCCGAGGCCACGACGACCAGCCGGGCCGACGGCGGGAGGGCCAGCGCCGCGCTGACACCCCCGCCACCGTGACCGTACGGCGCACCCGGGTCCGGTGCGGCCCCGACCAGGCCGAACGCCTGCGTGTCGTCGACCAGGACGAGCCCTCTTCTCGGTGCCAGCGCGGTGAGCAGGTCGGGTATCGGTGCCAGCCGGCCGCAGCCGGTGCACAGGCCGTCGACGAGCAGGACGGGACGGACCCCGAGCGGGAGCGCCCGCACCGCCCGGGCCACGGCCGCCGCCCCGAAGTGCGGCACCACGACCTGGTCGCCCGCCGCCCCGGAGACCCGCAACGCCATCCGGGCGATCGGGTACGCCGCCTCGTCGATCAGCGCGACGGTCGGTTGCCGATGCAGCACCGACCACACGTCGACCAGGCCGTGCAGGGTCGAGGTCGCCAGCACCGCGTCGGCCCGGCCCATCCGCCGGGCGACGTCCCGGGCGAGCCGGTCGGCCTGGGGAAACTCCGCCAGGCCGGCCGGCCGACCGGTGGTCAACGCCTGCCACGGCGACAGTTCGGCGTGACCGTGCCGGTACCCGAGATAGCTGCTGGAGGTGAAGTCCACGGGTCTCACGGCAGGAGGTGGCGATCCTGGGGCTCAGCGGCGATCGATCGCACCGGGGAACCGGGGACGTCGTAGCCGCCGAGGGTCACCCGGCGGGGCGGCATCAGCTCCCTACCGGCCGTGGAGGCACGCTGGTCCGCTCGGGCCGCCAGCAACTCGCTGGGCATCGTCGTGTCGACGCCCTGCCGGAGGTCCACCCCGGTGGCCGCCCGGTAGGCGTGGATGTACCCCTGGATCTCGGGCCGCCAGTACCGGGCCCAGTTCACCGCCGAGACCGGTTCGTTCTGGGTGGCCCAACTGCCGTACCGGATCGACAGCAGCAGCTGTTCCCCGAACACCCCGAGGTCCCGGAAGTGCGTCACGTTGACGTCGTCCCAGTCCATGATGGACTTCATCGTGTCGACCCGGTCCATCCAGCGTTCCTTGTACGGGACCATGGGGCGCCCGCCGAGGAACTCGCGCATCTCGGGGCGGCCCAGCATCCACAACTGCATCAGGGTCTCGACCCGCGCCGTCCACGGCAGGTCCCCGTACTGGTTGTCGGCACCGGCCGTCACCACCAGCTGGGTCTCCTGAAGCGCGCTGAGCAGCGGGAAACCGTCGGACTGCACGGTGAGGTTGTCGTCCTGCTCGTAGAACTCGGTGCACTGGTGGAGCAGGTTGTGGAAGGCGGAGACGAACTGGGACCGGTTGTCCACGCCGGCGACGTTTCCGGCCGCCTTGCCGATCAGCCGCAGTCCGTACTCGTGCTGGTACTCGTAGTCGCGGCGCTGGACCGACAGGGTCCCGCCCTTGTCCTGGATCCACCCCCACAGGATGTTGTTCAGGGGGCGTAGCGAGTCGAGTTCGAACCGGGCGAGCGGGTCGGGACGGCGCCTGGTGTTGGGCAGGTTCTGGAACCGTCGGATGATCACGTTGTGGGACTGCTGGACCATCGCCTCCTCGTGCCAGTACACCCAGAACAGCTCGATACCGAGCGGACCGACGAGGCGGGCCGGGTCCACCCCGTAGCTGTCGCCGATCACCTCACCCGGAGCCTTCAGCGGCAGGTCGGCCAGCCCTTCCATGATGGTTTCGAGGTAGGGCAGGACCCTGGGTTCCGCGTGCGCCTCCAGCCGCTGGAGGTAGTTGTCCCGAAGCTGCACCAGCCAGTGCTCCGGCAACGGGTTGCTGCTGCGGCGCAGGAGTTCGCTGCGCTGTTCGTCGGACCCCGCCCAGGACTGGTCGTACCGGGGCTGCAGCTGATCGGCTCCGTGCTCGTTGCGCAGGTAGTCCTGCACGAGTAGCCCGACCTGACTCATGAGGAAGAACTCGGTGGCGGTACGGAGGAAGTCGTAGCCGACCGAGCCCAACAGGGGTGAGCCCTTCTCCGACTGCGGCGGCGTGTCTCCCGGGGCGAACACGTGGGGCTTCCGCTCCGCCAGCAGCCGGTCGACGTAGTCGCTGTAGTGGTGGAAGTTGATGGCGTCCGTGCGGTTCCGGATGATCGTCCAGAGGTTCTGGTCGGCGGTGGCTCCCCAGCTGGCCGGAGTCAGTTTGACCGGGAACGGCGGGCGGAGGTCCGGTCCGGGATCGAGTCGGACCTTCGGGTCGGGTCGCGTGTCCGTCGGGGCGGTCGCACGGGGATCCGCGTCCGAGCGGGCGGTGGCGGACCTCGTCGAGGTGGGCTTCGGCGTCGCCCGGTCCGCTTTGGGCCTGGCCGCCCGGTCAGCCTTGGCGGTGCCCGCGGACGTGGTGTTCCTGCGGGTGGCGGTCTTCGTGTCCCTGCCGTTTCCTGAATCCTTACGTGCGGTCATCGTTCACTCCGTTCCGGTTGTCAGGTGGGAACAACTTCTCTGGATAGGGCGGCCCGTCCGGTGACCTGCTGCTGGTGGGCCGAGGCGTGGGCCACCCGGAACGTCGACTCCCTGGCCCACGTGGTCAGCATCGCGTCGACCTCCCGGATCTCGGCTGCCGCCGACAACGTGCCGTCCCAGCGGGCCTGGGCCAGCAGGGCGAACCGCAGCGCGGGTGACAGCCGCGCGGCGAGGGCCGGGTCCGCGGTCGCCTGGTCCCGCAGGTGGCGCAGGTTTCTCGGATGCCTGCTCGGATGCGCCAGGGCCGCCGACAGGCTGGTCCCGTCCAACGGGGAGGGCTGGAACTCGGCCAGCAGCGTCGCCAACGTGGGCAGGGTGGGAAGCAGGCGGTCGATCACCTCCCGGACCTTGTCCGGCACGCCGGACAGCGGGTAGAGCTGACGCCAGACCCGTTCGACGGCCGCCCACTGCCGGTCCGGGTAGAGATGGTTTCCCAGGGCGCACGACAGCAGTACACGTATCCAGGGAAACGGATGCGGATCGTTCAGGTTGACCCGGAAGACGAAGGCGCGCGGCAGGTTCACCACCCCGATCAGGCCGAGCGTGGCCCCGACCCCCAGGCGTGCGCTCGCCCAGAAGTCCGCCACGACCTCCGACATCCACCGGGACCAGCAGGTCCAGGCGAAGGCCCGGTCCCGGTCCGTCGAGGCGGCCAACCGGTCCACCGCCGCCCGCAGCGCCGGCACCAGTTCGAGGAGGGCGGCCCCCTGGTGGCCCACCTCGTGGAACAGCGACGACGCGATGCCGAGTCCGACCATCCGTTCCCGGGGCATCCGGATGATGGCGACCGGATTCAGGACGTTTCCCGGCAACCGGGTCCGGGCCCGCCGGATGGCCGCTCCCGGACCGCGGTCCAGGTAGCAGACGATCGGTACCGCCCGGCCCAGTCGTCCGTCGTTGAGGCGGAGCGCGTCGGCCGCCGCCACGTCCAGCCCGGACAGCCACAACCCGACACCGCTCTCCGACCGTTGCACCACGATGTTGGAGAACAGGTCCAGCTGGGACAAATGGTCGTTGACCCGTAGGCGCAGTATCGCGAACCGTCGCTGCTGTTCTTCCGGGGAAACCTCTGCGGCGTCGTTCTGCAACCATTCCAGGAAGCTCCGTGTGATTCGCAGCATCCTGGTCCGCTCTCGGTGCAGGAACTCCTCGATGCCCATCAGGGCCTGCGGCAGCGGCGCTGCCGCAGGCACCATGATGTGCTTTTCGATGAACGGTCGCAGCGATTCCACCCGAGCGAGCAGCGCCTGGACTTCCGTCGCGAGAAACACGCGCGCTTCAGCGGAATCCGACATGGCTACACGTCGAGCAGAACGATGTTCTGGCCCCGACGCTGCCAGCGTCCCTCCCGCCGGGAGGCCGACACCGACCCGTCGATCATGAACTCCCCGAACTGCCGACGCCGGGGCCGTACCCGGGTCTGCACGAGCGCGGCCGGCGCGATCTTGCTGACCGCGTTCACGATCGCCTTGCTCGCCACGCTCGTCGGCGGCTCGCCGGACGGCGCCAGTCGGCTCGCCTGCCGCGCGGCCTCCGCACCGATCTGCACGATCCGCTTGGCGACCTCGTGGTCGAGCTCCTGGGGTTCGACCTCGACGGGCAGCTCGTTGATCAGGCCACTCGCCATGGTGCCCAGCCGGGTTCCGATCGTCGTGCCGATCCCGGGCGCGACGAAGCTGCCCAGGGCACCCCCGACCGCCGGGAGGCCCTTCTTCACGAGCGTCTTGGCCCCGTCGATCACCGCCTGACCGACGTCCGACTTGGCGAAGTTGGAGATGCCCCGGACCGCGCTGTTGAACAGGTCGCCGAGGAACTCCTCCAACTCCTCCTCGGAGCTGACCTCGAGCAACTCGTTCGCGAGTTCCGCTTCCTGGGACTCCGACAGGATGCCGGGGACCACGCTGCCGAGCACCCCGCTCAGCATGTCGCCCAGGAAGTTGTCCCCGTCGATCTCGTACGTCATGGTCTTGCTGCGTGCCATTTCCTTCTCCTTCGATTGGTGTTTGTGTCGTTGCGTGGTGTCGAGAAGACACCGACGCCCGGTACCGATGACGGTGGCCGTCAGCAGGCGTTCCGGAACTCCGATCCGCATACCGGGCAACGGTCGTCCGCGGCGGTCTCGCCGTCGTCGCGGATGCGGGCGACGGTGGACCCCGCGTCGCGGTCCCGGGTCGGTTGGCCCGATCCTGTCGCGGCGAGCATGTCGTCGCTGATCAGGCCGGGTGCCAGGTGGTTGGCGGCGGTGACGGCCGCATGGTGGACCACCCGGCCGGGTGGCCCCGATCCGGCCCGTCGCTCGGTTTCGTGGACCGCCTCGCGGGCGAACCGTACGAACGAGCGGGCCAGCTCGAGTTCCTGGTCCTCCGGGCTCAGGCCCTCCACGTTCACGCCGAAGTACCGCCTGGCGGCGGGGGCGACCGGGTCCACCGGTCCCCTGCCCGTGTTCCACCCGACCGGGCGGTCCCGACCGCGGGACAGGATCGGCTGCACCCTGCTGGCTGCGTCCCGCAGGATGCCGCCGATCTGTCGACCCTCACGGGTCCGGGCGAACCGGGCTCCACCACGTGGGGCGGAGCCCAGCAGGTCCGCGACGAGGCGATCGAGTTCGTCCTCGCCCGTCGCGTCGAGAAGCCTTGTCGCGAACTCCAGTTCCATGTTCTCGTCGTCCTGGCCCCACTCTCCCTCCAGCGTCTCGTACGCGTCGCTCGGTTCACGATCCGCGTTCGGCCACTCCACGAGCGGCTCATGGTCGTGCCGGTCCAGGACAGGGTCGAAATCATGCATTCCATGCCTCCGTCGAGTGGCTTGTTCCGCGGTCACCCATCAGGAAGCAAGCAGCGTGCCAGGCCCGATCCGGACGTCGGCCCGCGTGCGTGACGCCGCTGCGGCGAAGGACACTTCGCCGGATCCGAAGACGGCTTCGCCGCCGGGTCAGCGGGAGAGTGCGCGGCGGTACTTGGCGACGGTGCGTCGGGCGATGGGCAGGCCGTCCGCGGTGAGCATCTCGGCGACCTGCCGGTCGCTGAAGCGGGGATGCCGGTGCAGCAGCTCGGCCACGGCCAGCCTGGCCCGGTCGTCCACGCCGAACAACACCCTCAGCGGCACCGTCCGACCGTCGACCAGTCGCGCCGTCCGGTTCCGGACCGCCCGGCTGACCGTGGACTCGTGCACCCCCAACTGGCCGGCGACGGCGCGCTGGGTGAGCGGTCGGAAGGTCAGGGACCCGGCGAGCAGCGGTCCGCGTTGCCGTTCGGCGAGGGTGCCGGCGACCCGGACCAACAGGGCCCAGCGGCGGTGGACGGCGTTCACCAGCAGACTCGCCTCGCGCATCTGCTGGCGGGCCGCGCTGACCTGGACGTCCTCCCCGCTGCGGTCGGCGGCGCGGGCGAGCGCGGCGCGGTAGTTCCCGTCCACCCCGACCTCCCACCGCTCGGACTCCGGTACGACGGCCCGGATCCGCTCGCCGTCCCGTTCGAACAGCACGTCCGGGGGTTGCCGCGCCAGGTCCGGCCGTCCGGTGTCACCCCCGTCGAGACGTGGATAGGGCCGCAGCAGGCGGCTCAGCCGACCCAGCAGTGCGGTGATCTCGGTTTCGGGACGGCCGATGGCCCGGGCGACCGCCCCCGGGCCCCCGGTCTCCAGGACCTCCGCGAACTCGGACAGCAGCCGCCGGGCCAGCTGCCGCTCGGGCGCGCTGAGCGGGGCGGCCTCGACCTGGAGGAGCAGACTCTCCCGGACGTCGGCCGCGCCGATCCCGGGTGGCCCCACGTCCCGCAACGCGGCCATGACCGGGTCGCGGACCTGGTGCGGAAACCGTTCCAGCTCCACCGGATCGATGAAACCCCGTTCGTCGAGCAGGGTGAGCACCTCCAGTGCCGCCCCGGCCAGCGACGACGGAAGGGCCACGAGGAGGTCCTGCCTGAGCAGGTCCCACGAGGACACCACCGACTGCGGCTCCGCCGGGTACCCCGGTTCGCGGGCCGGGTCCCCGCAGCCCCGGCAGGCACCGGCGAACGTGCGTCGGCCACACCGGTGACAGTGCGGGGCCTCCCGGACGACGAGGGCGGGATTGCTGTCCGCGGCTGTGTGCAGCTCCAGCGCGAGGTCGGTGGCGGAGAGGGAGAGGATGCGCACCGAGACGACCGTGTTGAGGGAGATCTCCGTCCGCAGCAACGGTCGGAGGTCGAGGCCCGGCGGCTGGCTCATCATGGTTCCCCTTTCCCGGTCGGCTCACCCGGCGCCGGGTGCCGGCATGGCCTTGCGTAACTGCAGCGCCCGGGTCGTGACACCGAGCCGCTCCGCCGCCCGACCGAGCTGGCCGCCGCAGTCGGCCAGGGCGATCTCCACGGCGATCTCGGCGACCGCAGACTTGAGGCCCCGCAGGTCCAGGCCGTCGTCCAGCGCCTCCCGGACCGCCGCGCGCAGTGTGCGTTCCGTCGTGCCCTTCCGCGCGACCGCCCCGGGGCGTTCCGCCTCCGGCACCATGCCGACGGTGATCCGACCGTCACCCACGTATCCCACCGCGATCTGCGCCAGCAGGTGGCGTAGTTCGCGGACGTTCCCCGGATACGGTCGTACGGTCAGGATCCGCTCCACGGCCGTCTCGATCACGGGTGGTTTCGTCTGTAGAACCTGGCCCAGGAAGTGCCGGGCGAGCGCGGGTATGTCGTCGCGCCGATCGGACAGCGGCGGCATGTCGACGGTGACGGCGGACAGCCTCGACCGTAGGTCCCGACGGAACCGGCCCGCCTTCTCGAGTTCCTCCAGATTGCGGTTGGTGGCGCAGACGAGCCGGAAGTCCGTCTTCTGCCAGGTCGATGATCCGAGCGGGCGGAACGTCCTTTCCTGCAACACCCGCAGCAGTTCCGGCTGGAGGGATTCGGGGAGTTCGCCCACCTCGTCGAGGAACAGCACGCCCCGGTGCGCGTCGGCGAACGCGCCGGACCGCGCGGAATGTGCGCCGGTGAACGCTCCCCGCTCGTGGCCGAACAGTTGTGGCGCGGAGAGGTTGGCGACGATCGTGGTGCAGTCCACCACCACGAGCGGTCCGCTTCTGCGTTTCGGGTCCAGGGTGTGCACGAGCCGGGCGGCCAGTTCCTTGCCGGTCCCGCTCTCGCCCTGGATGAGAACCGGCGCGTCGGAGAACCGGGCGATCTCCACCAGGGTGCGCAGGGCGCGCCGGAGGGCCGGGCTCTCGCCGACCAGGCCGCCCGCCGCGGGCAGCGACTGCACGATCCGGTCGACCTGGTGCCAGCGTCTGATGCGGGCGGCGACGCCCGGTAGGACATCCAGACCGTCCGCGGAGGCCAGGACCTCGGTGGCGCCGGCGGCGAGGAGCGCCCACGGATCGTCGGGGTACCCTCCCGTCACCACGGCGATGAGCCGGCGGGACCCGCGCCCCGAGATCTCGGCTATGGCGCGGGCCGAACACACCGATGGCGGGCCGATCAGCAGAACCGGTCCGGCGGTCTCCCGGTCGGTCAGGACACCGATTCCGGAAAGGGCGTCGCGGGCCGATCTCGACAGTTCGTCGTTACCCGGCGCCACGACCCACGCGCGGGCACCGGCTGGGTTCTCATCCGACATGGCTGCTCCACGAAGTACGTCACCCCGGCATTTCGGAGAATGAGGGGTCGTTACCGTACGGCAGGCTTGTCGGAAAGCGGTCCGTGGCGACGTCGTCACCCGTCTGCGGAGGTCATCCGGGAGAGCGGCTCGTCTTCACGGTAGGCGTGTCCGGTCGGTGGTGCATCCCTGCCTGGTGAGAATCCTGATGCCCGAGTGACGTTTGGGGTTTGCTTTTCCGAAGGGACCAAACGTTTTGGTGAACCGGGCCATCATGGATACATTTCCCCCGTCTGGGATGCGTTCGGGCCGGGCCTGTGGAAGCGGGCGGAAACGGCCGGGGATCAGTGTTCGCGGTAGGTCGCGTGGTCGAAGTCGGCGTGGCCGTCACCGCCGCCGAGGTCCTGCACCCACAGCCCGAGGAACGCGCCGGTGAATCCCCACGCGGCGGGTTCCCCGTCGATGACGGTGGCGGCGTGCTCGTCGGACAGGGTGGTCGCGTCCAGCTCCACCGGGAGCTGCCGCCAGCCTTCGCCCAGGTCGTAGCCGAACCGGACGGCCGGCCCGTCGAACGCGGCCCGCAGGCCGATCCGGGTGACGCCGGTGGCGTCCACGGTGAGGTCCGGGTGGGTGGTCCGCCGTCCGCTGTCCGCGCTGAGCAGCTCCAGTACGGTCCGGCCGTCGTCGGTCCGGGTCAGGTACAGGTAGTGCCAGTTGAGGGTGTTGTAGTAGGCGGTGACGCCGGCCAGTTGCCGGTGGTCGGCCGGGTCGAACTCGAGCACCGTCTCCAGGGTGCAGCGCGTCGCGCCGACCCGCCGGGCCACCAGGCTGGGCGTCTGCCGGCCGACCGGGGACTGTCCGCCGTGCAGCCGCAGGTGCGACGGGCGGGACCGCAGGTCCACCCAGTCCGGGGTGGCCGGTCGGCGCAGCGTCGACCAGTGCGGGCCCAGCTCCGGGGCGTCGAAGTGGTCGGTGGCGGGTTCGGCCGGCCACGGGTGCGGCGGGAGCCCGGGTGCGACGACCTCGTCCGCCGGTACGCCTCCGGCGATCCGGGGCCAGCCGCCCGGCGTCCACTCGACCCGCTGGATGGCGGTCTCCCGGCCCAGCACGCAGTTGCCCAGCGGGGTGTACGGGCGGCCGACCAGGTGGGCCAGGTACCAGTCGCCGTGCTGGGTGCGCACCAGGCTGCCGTGGCCGGCCTTCTGCAACCGCAGGTCGGGGCGGCCCACCGAGGTCAGCAGCGGCCCGGCCGGGTCCACCTCGTACGGTCCGAACAGCTCCCGGGAGCGGGCGACGGTGACCTGGTGTTCCCAGCTGGTGCCTCCCTCGGCGGTGACCAGCCAGTACCAGCCCTCGTGGCGGTACAGGTGCGGTCCCTCGGTGAGGCCGACCGGGGTGCCGGTGAAGATGATCCGGGACGGGCCGACCAGTCGACGGGTGGCCCGGTCGTACTGCTGGATCTCGATGCCGCCGAACCGGTCCCGGCCGGGCCGCCAGTCCGCGCTCATGCTCAGCATCCAGGTGCTGCCGTCGTCGTCGTGGAACAGCGCGGCGTCGAAGCCCCGGCCGTGCAGCCGGACCGGGTCGGACCACGGGCCGGTGATGTCGGGGGCGGTGGTGAGGAAGTTCTGCGGGTCCCAGTAGCCGCTGGCGAAGCTCGCCACGTCGCTGTAGACCAGGAAGAACTCGCCGTCGTGGTAGGTCAGGTCGGGGGCCCACACCCCGTTGGAGTCGCCGCAGCCGCGCAGGTCGAGCAGTCGGCGTTCGGTGATGATGCCGCCCAGTGCCCGCCAGTGCACGAGATCGCGGGAGTGGTGCACCCGGACGCCCGGGTACCACTCGAACGTGGAGGTGGCCAGGTAGTAGTCGTCACCCACCCGCAGGATCGACGGGTCCGGGTGGAACCCGGTCAGCACCGGGTTGCGGATCGACCGGGCGGCGGTCGCCACGTCTGCGGTCTCGGTCGACATGTCGGCTCCTCTGGTCCAGCTTTCGAACAACTTCCGGAAGATCGTCCCGGCTACTCGGAAACTCTCGCCCACCGTAACGGTTCACGTCTATTCAGGACAGCCCCCTTGACCATCAATACATCGACGTCGTAGCGTGCCGGCCATCACTCCGAAACACCATCGGAACCACCGGCTCGATACCGAAACTTCCGGAGACCGCTTCCGGTAACTGCCGGATGCACCGGCATCCGAGCACCTCGTGAGTCCGCGAAGGGATGGCCATGACCGCGCACCTCTCCCGTCGAACGTTGCTCGGCCTCGTCGGCGTCGGCGTCGGCAGCTACCTGCTCAGCGCCTGCAGCGGGGACTCCGACGACCCGGGCGGCCCGCAGGCCATCAACTGGTGGCACATCCAGAACACCGAGCCGATGCTGCCGGTGTGGGCGGACATCGCCAAGACCTACCAGGACGCCCACTCCGGCGTGAAGGTCGAGATCCAGCCGCTGGAGAACGAGGCGTTCAAGGCCAAGCTCACCACCGCCACCCAGGCCGGCTCCCCGCCCGACCTGTTCCAGTCCTGGGGTGGGGGAGTGCTCAAGCAGCAGGTCGACGCCGGCCTGGTGAAGGACCTCACCGACGACGTCAAGCCGTGGATCGACACGCTGCTGCCCCTCGCGCTGGAGCCGTACACCATCGACGGTCGGATCTACGGGGTGCCGTTCGACCTCGGCATGGTCGGCTTCTGGTACAACAAGGACCACTTCGCGAAGGCCGGCATCACCGCCCCGCCCGCCACCTGGGCCCAGCTCCTCGACGCGGTCACCAAGATCAAGGCAACCGGTGTCGTCCCGGTCGCCCTGGCCGGCAAGGACAAGTGGCCGGCCCACTTCTACTGGGCGTACCTGTCCATGCGGATCGGCGGCCTCGGCGCGTTGCAGCAGGCGTCCAAGGACAACAACTTCGACACCCCCGACTTCGTCGCCGCCGGCCAGCGGTTCAAGGAACTCGTCGACCTCCAGCCGTTCCAGAAGGGGTTCCTCGGTGCCGAGTACGGCTCCCCGGACGGGCAGGCGGCCACCATGGGCAACGGCGGCGCGGCCATGGAGCTGATGGGCCAGTGGGCGCCGTCGGTGCAGGCGTCCTCCTCCACCAGCAAGAAGGGCATCGGCGACAAGCTCGGCTTCTTCCCGTTCCCGGCCGTCGACGGCGGCAAGGGCACCGCCACCGAGGTGTTCGGCGGCGGCAACGGCTTCGCCGTCGGCCGGGACGCCCCGGACTCCACCGTCGACTTCCTCAAGACGCTGCTCAGCGTGGACAACCAGCGCCGCTCCGCGAAGACCGGCGCGGTGCTGCCGACGGTCACCGAGGCCACCGACGCCATCGCCGACGCCAACAACAAGGCCGTCGCGCAGACCCTGGCCGCCGCGACCGGCTTCCAGCTCTACCTGGACCAGGCGTACCCGCCGGCCGTCGGTCAGCAGGTCAACGACAGCGTCGCCGCGCTGGTCGCCGGCAACAAGACCGCCGAGCAGATCGTCAAGGACATCACCGCGGTGGCGAAGAGCCAGTAGGCCGTGGCCCACCACCGACCCGTACCCGTACGCGAACCAGTGGAGCTGTGATGACCAGGCCGCCGACGATGTCGGGTACCCGGGATGGTGTGGTGACCGGAGCGTCGACGCCGGAACCGGGGGCCGCGCGACCGCGTGGCCGCCGGTTCCGGGCGGGCCGGGCGGGCACCCTGGCCGTCTTCCTGGCCCCGGCGCTGGTGCTGTTCCTCCTGCTGGTCGTCGCCCCGATCGTGGTGGCGAGCTACGCCAGCATGTACAAGTGGAACGGCTTCGGCCTGCCGGAGAACTTCGTCGGGCTGGACAACTACACCCGCGCCTTCCGCGACCCCACCTTCCTCGGGGACCTGTGGCGCGGTCTGGTGCTGATCGTCCTGTCGCTACTGGTCCAGTTGCCGGTCGCGCTCGGCCTGGCCATGCTGCTGAACCAGCCGCTGAAGGGCCGCAGCGTCTACCGGCTGATCTTCTTCGCCCCGTACGTGCTCTCCGAGGTCACCACCGCCGTCCTGTTCACCCTGGTGTTCTCCCCCAACCGGGGGCTGGGTGACGGGCTGACCCGCCTGCTCGGCGCGGACGCCGGCACGATCTTCGCCGACCCGGACACCGTGCTGCTCGCCGTCTTCCTGGTCGTCTCCTGGAAGTACTTCGGCTTCTACATGATCCTCTACCTGGCGGGTCGGCAGAGCATCCCGAAGGAACTGCACGAGGCGGCCACCGTCGACGGGGCCGGTGCCTGGGAGTCGTTCCGGCACGTCACGCTGCCCCTGCTCGGCCCGACCATCCGGATCAGCGTCTTCCTGTCGGTCATCGGCACCATCCAGTTGTTCGACATGGTGTGGGTGCTCACCGGCGGCGGCCCGATCCACGCCTCGGAGACCATGGCGGTCACCATGTACCAGTACGGCTTCCGCCGCTTCGAGGTCGGCTACGCCAGCGCGATCAGCATCGTCATGTTCCTGCTGAGCCTCGTCTTCGCCCTGTTCTACCAGCGGATCATCATGCGCCGCGACACCGAAGGGGCGCTCACCAACCAGGGAGCGAACGGATGACCACCCCGGCCAGCCCGGCGGTCCGGGCCCGCCGCCTCGTACTGCACCTCGTCTCGGTCGCCGTCGGCGCGCTCATCGTGGTGCCGATCCTGTTCGGGGTGCTCGGCGGCTTCAAGGACAACGGGCAGCTCTCCACCAACCCGCTCGGCTGGCCCGACCCGTGGGTGACCGAGAACTACACCGGCATCCTCGCCTCCGAGGTGTTCTGGCGGCAGCTCGGCAACAGCCTCCTCATCGCGGTGACCGGCACGGTGATCGTGGTCGGGTCGGCGGCGATGGCCGCGTTCGTCCTGGCCCGGTACGCCTTCCGGGGCCGGGAGCTGATCGTCACCCTCTTCGCGATCGGGCTGATGTTCCCGTTCGCGGTGGCGATCCTGCCGCTGTTCGTGCTGCTGCGGGGCATGGGCCTGCTGGACAACCCGCTCGGGGTGATCCTGCCGCAGGCCGCGTTCGGTCTGCCGGTCACCATCATCATCCTGCGGCAGTTCTTCCGGACCATCCCCGGCGAGGTCGAGGAGGCCGCCATCCTCGACGGGTGCGGCCCGTTCGGGTTCTTCTGGCGGGTGCTGCTGCCGATGGCCCGTCCCGCGCTGGCCACCGTCTCCGTGCTGGCGGTCGTGACGAGCTGGAACAATTTCATGCTGCCGCTGGTGGTCTTCACCGACCAGAGCTGGTGGACCCTGCCGGTCGGGGTCCAGGCGTTCCAGGGGCAGTACGCCGACGACACCGCCCGGGTGCTCGCCTACGTGGTGCTGTCCATGCTGCCGGCGCTGGGCTTCTACGCGGTGGCCGAACGCCAGCTCGTCGGCGGCCTGGCCGGCAGCGTGAAGGGTTGACCGACCGGGCCTCCGGTAGCCTTCTGCGACCAGAGGCACCAGGCACGACGAAAGGGCGGACGTGGGCTCCGACAACAACCGGAACGTCACCATCGCGATGATCGCGCGCCTGGCCGGCGTCTCCGTACCCACGGTCTCCCGGGTCATCAACGGCCGCTCGGACGTGGCGCCGCAGACCCGGGAACGGGTCGAGGAACTGCTCACCCGGCACGGCTACCAGCGCCGGTCGGCGAGCCGCCGGCCCGGGTCCGGCCTGGTCGACCTGGTCTTCAACGACCTGGACAGCCCGTGGGCGGTGGAGATCATCCGGGGGGTGGAGGACGTCGCGCACGCCGCCGGCACCGGCACCGTGGTGTCGGCGATCCACCGGCGTACGTCGGCGGCCAAGCAGTGGCTCGACAACATGCGGTCCCGGTCCACCGAGGGGGTCATCTTCGTGACCTCGATAGTGGCTCCACCGTTGCAGGCCGAGCTGCGCCGGCTCAACATCCCGGTCGTCATCGTCGACCCGGCCGGGGTGACCCCGCAGGAGGCCCCCACGATCGGGGCCACCAACTGGGCGGGCAGCCTGCGGGCCAACCAGTACCTGCTCGGGCTTGGGCACCGCC
Source organism: Micromonospora cathayae (assembly GCF_028993575.1). Classification (NCBI taxonomy): domain Bacteria; kingdom Bacillati; phylum Actinomycetota; class Actinomycetes; order Micromonosporales; family Micromonosporaceae; genus Micromonospora; species Micromonospora cathayae. The sequence goes on from NZ_CP118615.1 coordinate 4,624,210, forward strand.
GGATCGGGTTCATCGCCGGGCCGCCGCAGCTGATGTGCAGCCGGGCCCGGATGGACGGCTACCGGGCCGCGCTCGACGCCGCCGGCATCGCCGTCGACGACACGCTCATTAGGCCGGGCAACTTCTACCACGAGGCCGGCTACGCCGGTGGGACCCAGTTGCTGGCCCTGCCCGACCCGCCCACCGCCATCTTCGCCTCCAGCGACCAGATGGCGCTGGGCGTCTACGAGGCGGTCCGTAAGCGTGGGCTGCGGGTGCCCGACGACATCAGCGTGGTGGGCTTCGACGACCTGCCCGAGGTCCGGTGGTGCTCGCCGCCGCTGACCACGATCCGGCAGCCGCTGGCCGAGATGGGCATGCTGGCGGCCCGTACCGTGCTGCGGCTGGCCAACGGCGAACGGATCGAGAGCCCGCGGGTCGAACTCGCCACCGAGCTGGTCGTCCGGGACAGCGCCGCCCCGCCGCGCTGACCACCGGCCCGCCGCACCGGCCGTCGGCCGCCACCGCGCTGGCCGCCGGTGAGGAAACCTTGAGCCGCACCGAGTCGCTGTGGGATCGTGATACGCCGATACGCCGCCGTGCGGGGCTGACCGCCGTCCATGGGCACCGGGCCACCACGGCCCCGGGGACGGTACCGGGTGCGATGGCACGCGCCCGGGACCGAACCGTCCACGAGTCCACCCGCCGGACGGCAGGGGCCGCTGGTGCGCGCAGCCTGTCACCGCAGCGGGTGACTCTGTCGTGATCAGCGAAGGAAGTCAGCCATGCACAACCCGATCAGGCGCGGCGGACCGGGGCGTACCCGGTGGTCGGGCCCGACCAGACGTCGCTGGGCGGCGCTCGCGGCGAGCCTGCTGTTCGCCACCGGCGCCCTCGCCGGGGTCGTCGACCCGCCGGGCGTCCGCGCGGCCGCCGTCGACCCGGTGGCGGTGACCGTGAACGCGCGGGCCGGGATGGCCACCGTGCCGGACACCGCGCTCGGCGTCAACCAGGCCATCTGGGACGGCAACCTGGGCACCGACGAGACGTCGGACCTGCTGCGCGCCGCCGGCGTGCGGATGCTGCGCTACCCCGGCGGCTCGTACGCCGACATCTACCACTGGGAGACGCACACCGCGCCCGGCGGGTACGTCGCCCCGAACACCGACTTCGACACCTTCATGGCCGGGGCCAGGCGGGTCGGCGCCCAGCCGATGATCATCGCCAACTACGGCACCGGCACCCCGGAGGAGGCCGCCGGCTGGGTGCGGTACGCCAACGTGACCAAGGGGTACGGCGCGAAGTACTGGACCGTCGGCAACGAGAACTACGGCAACGGCCACTACGGGTCCGGCTGGGAGGCCGACGAGCACCCGGACAAGAGCGCGACCTACTACGCGAACCTGGTGGTGCGGTACGCCGACGCGATGAAGGCGGTCGACCCGACCATCAAGGTCGGCGCGGTGCTGACCATGCCGGGGAACTGGCCGGACGGCATCACCGCCGGCAGCGACCCGGGTCCGTGGAACCAGGCCGTCCTCGCCATCGCCGGACCGAAGATCGACTTTGTGGACGTGCACTGGTACCCGGGTGGCACCGCCGCGCAGTCCCTGGAACGCACCGACCACCTCGTCGACGCGGTGCACCTGCTGCGCCAGCAGATCACCCGGTACGCCGGACCGGGCGCGGAGCGGATCGGCATCAGCCTCACCGAACTGAACGTGGAGGCGGGGCGGACCACCCAGCCGGGCGCGCTGTTCCTGGCCGACGCCTACAGCGAGCTGCTGGCGAACGGGGTCTTCACGGTTCAGTGGTGGAACGTGCACAACGGCATCGGCACGGTCTCCACGGTGGCCGGGCACACCGACTACGGCGACTACGGGCTGCTCTCCAGCGGCACCTGTACCGCGGACGGCTCGGTCTGCGAGCCGCCGCTGAACACGCCGTTCGCGCCGTACCACGCCTTGTCGATGATGAACCTGTTCACCACCGGCGGCGACCGGTTCGTCCGGGCCGGCACCGACCAGCCGCTGGTCGCCGCGCACGCGGTCCGCCGGAGCAACGGCGACCTGGCGGTGCTGCTGGTGAACAAGGACCCGGACACCGCGTACCCGGTCACCATCGACTACGCCGGGTTCGCCCCGGCCGCCGGTTCGCCCACCGTGTACACCCACACCAACGGCGCGACCGCGATCACCACCGACCGGGCCGGCAGCGCCACCAGCCGCACCCTGCCGCCGTACTCGCTGACCACGCTGGTGCTGCGCCCGGCCGGCGCGGAGACCGGGCGGCCCGGCGCGCCGGGGCAGCCCACGGCCGGTGCGGTCACCGACCGGAGCGCGACGGTCTCCTGGCCGGCGGCCACCCCGGGCGCCGCGCCGATCGCCAAGTACGAGGTGTACCGGCAGAACGGGGCGGTCAGCGAGCAGCTCGGCGAGACCACCGGCACCCGGTTCACCGTCGACAACCTGGTGCCGGGCAGCCGGTACACGGTCAACGTGCTGGCCCGGGACACCGCCGGTCGGCTCTCCTGGTCCTCGCCGCCGCTGACCTTCGTCACCGGCAGTCCGGCGACCAGTACCTGCGCGGTCCGGTTCACCACCAGCGGTGACTGGGGCAACGGCTACATCGGTGGCGTGGAGGTCGTCAACACCGGCCCGGCCGCCATCGACGGCTGGACGCTGACCTGGACCTGGCCGACCACCTGGCAGCAGGTGAGCAGCGGCTGGAGTGCCGACTGGGCACAGGTCGGCCGGACCGTCCGGGTCACCGGCACCGCCGACAACCGTCGGCTCGCCGCGGCCGGCGGGACGGTGAGCGCCGGTTTCGTCGGCGCGTACAGCGGCCCGAACGTCCTGCCCGGCGTGTTCGCCCTCAACGGGGTTCCCTGCACCACCCGCTGACCGGCTTCCGGTGGGCCGGCTCCGGTCGGCCCACCGGATGACCGTCGACGCCGCACCGGGTCCCCCTTGAACGTCGCGAAACAATCTGGCAACCTCAATCCTGTCGATGTTAGCGTTCTCGTAATCTCGCCTCGGCCAGGGGCAACTGGCTGCGAGTTGGTCGTGTGATCGTTCACAGGATCATGGGCACGAGATCGGCAGCTGGATGAGCCGGCACCGCCAGCGGTGACCAGCCGTACGGGCATCGCCGCCGATGTGCGCCGACGCGTCACCGCCGCGACGCCCGGCGCTCGTCGCCAGGACCCCCGTCCATCCCGGACCGCCCACCACCAACCGTGCGGTCCCCTCCCCGAAGGACACCACACCATGTACGAACCGACGTGCTCCACCAGACCGTCACGCTTCCGGCGGGTCAGAGCGGCGCTGCCGCGCGTCGCCGCCGGCCTGCTCGTCGCCGGTATGACCCTGGGGCTGACCAGCCCCGCCAGCGCGGGCACCACCCTCGGGACGTCCGCCGCCGAGAAGGGCCGCTACTTCGGTGCGGCGATCGCGGCGGGCAAGCTCTCCGACAGCCAGTACGTCAACATCCTGAACACCGAGTTCAACAGCGTCACCGCCGAGAACGAGATGAAGTGGGACGCCACCGAACCACAACAGAACGTCTTCAATTACACCAACGCGGACCGGATCGTCAACCACGCGCGCTCGCGGGGCATGTCGGTGCGCGGCCACGCCCTGCTCTGGCACGCCCAGCAGCCGGGTTGGGCGCAGAACATGTCCGGCAGCGCGTTGCGTAACGCCGCCATCAACCACGTCACGAAGGTCGCCACCTACTACCGTGGCAAGATTCATTCGTGGGACGTGGTGAACGAGGCGTTCGCCGACGGTGGCAGTGGCGGTCGGCGGGACTCGAACCTGCAGCGGACCGGTAACGACTGGATCGAGGCGGCTTTCCGGGCGGCGCGGGCCGCGGACCCGGGCGCGAAGCTCTGCTACAACGACTACAACACCGACGGGATCAACGCGAAGTCGACGGGCATCTACAACATGGTGCGGGACTTCAAGTCCCGTGGCGTGCCGATCGACTGCGTCGGTTTCCAGTCGCACCTGGGCACCACCCTGTCCAGCGACTACCAGGCGAACCTCCAGCGCTTCGCGGACCTCGGCGTGGACGTGCAGATCACCGAGCTGGACGTGATGAAGGGCTCGAACCAGGCGAACATCTTCGCCCAGGTGACCCGGGCCTGCCTGGCCGTGTCGCGGTGCACGGGCATCACGGTGTGGGGCATCCGGGACAGCGACTCCTGGCGGGGCAGCGACGATGCGCTGCTGTGGGACCGTAGCGGCAACAAGAAGCAGGCGTACCACTCCACCCTGGAGGCCCTCAACGCCGGCGGCAGCAACCCGAACCCCGGTCCGATCGACACCAACGCGTGGTACGTGCTGGTGAACCGCAACAGCGGCAAGGCCCTGGACGTGTACAACCTGTCCACGGCCGACGGTGGCCGGATCACGCAGTGGACCCGGAACAACGGTAACCAGCAGCAGTGGCAGTTCGTCGACTCCGGCGGCGGCTACTACCGGGTCAAGTCCCGGCACTCCGGCAAGGTCCTGGACGTCAACGCCGCGTCCACGGCCAACGGCGCGGCGGTCAACCAGTGGACCGACCACAACGGCACCAACCAGCAGTTCCGCGTCGCGACCTCGGACGGCGGATACGTCCGGCTGGTCAACCGCAACAGCAACCGGGTGGTCGAGGTGCAGGGCGCGTCCACCGCCGACGGCGCGAACGTCGTGCAGTACGACGACTGGAACGGCGCCAACCAGCAGTGGCAGCTCGTCCGGATCGGGTGACGGGTCACCCGTAGACCAGCATCCAACCGCCCCGGTAAACATATTATGTCTGCCGGGGCGGTTCGCTGTATCTGTGCCGAACCCTTCGGCATCGTGGCTGCTCTCCGCCCGACGATGCGCATTGACGCTCGTGGTTGCCCTGCTTAACATCAGATGTCTGAGGCTCCATGGCTCCACCACCACCGCTCATCTGGAGGCATCACCGCCATGTCCCGGTCCCCGTTCAGCCGCCGTTCCTTCCTCAGCGTCCTCGGCGCCACCGGCGTCGTGACAGCCGTCGGCGTCAACAACCTGATGCGTGGCCTACCCGCCCACGCCGCGATCCCCGGCCCGACGAACTACACCGCCACCTGGTCGTCGGTCGGCCAGCACCCGGCCGCACCCGAGTGGTTCCAGGACGCCAAGTTCGGCATCTACTACCACTGGGGAGTGTTCAGCGTCCCGGCCTTCGCCAACGAGTGGTACCCGCGCAACATGTACAACCCCGGTTCCTACGAGAACAACCACCACCGCAACACGTACGGCGACCCGTCGGTCTGGCCGTACCACAACTTCATCAACGGGGCGAACGACAGGTCCGGCAGGTTCGTGCAGTTCGCGCCGAAGCTCAAGTCCGCCGGCGGCAACTTCGACCCGAACGAGTGGGCGCAGCTCTTCGTCGACGCCGGCGCGAAGTTCGCCGGGCCGGTGGCCGAGCACCACGACGGCTTCTCGATGTGGGACAGCCGGGTCAACGAGTGGAACTCGGTCGCCAAGGGGCCCCGGCTCAACCTGCTCAGGCTGCACACCGACGCGATCCGCGCCCGGGGCCTCAAGGTCATGGTGGCGATGCACCACGCGTTCAACTTCACCGGCTTCTACCAGTGGGCGCCGCAGCAGTCCGACCCGAGCCTGCGCAAGCTCTACGGCCAGTTGTCCACCGCCGAGGAGCACCAGCTCTGGTACGACAAGCTCAAGGAGGTCATCGACCAGTCGCAGCCCGACATCCTGTGGCAGGACTTCGACCTGCGCCGGATCGACGAGGCGCAGCGGACCAGGTTCCTGGCCTACTACTACAACCAGGCCGTCGCGTGGGACAAGGAGGTCGTCGCCACCTACAAGGACGGCCTCGAGAACGGCGGCGCCGTCTTCGACTACGAGCGTGGCGGCCCGGCGGACCTGCGCAACCCGTACTGGCTCACCGACGACAGCATCAGCAGTTCGAGCTGGTCCTACACCACCGGACTCGGGTACTACACGCTCAACCAGATGCTGCACTCGCTGATCGACCGGGTCAGCAAGAACGGCAACATGGTGCTCAACATCGCGCCGATGGCCGACGGCACCATCCCGTCCGGGCAGCGCACCATCCTGCTGGGCATGGGTGACTACCTGCGCCGCTTCGGCGAGTCCATCTACGCCACCCGGGCCTGGGTCGACTACGGCGAGGGGCCGACCCAGATGGGCGGTGGGTCGTTCGTCGAGCCCCGGGCCGGTACGCCGCAGGACATCCGCTTCACCCGCAGCAAGGACAACCGGGTCCTGTACGCCACCGTCCTCGGCTGGCCGGGCAGCTCGGTCACCATCACCACGCTGGCCGGGGGCCGGATCAACCTGAGCACCCTCACCTCGGTGCAGCTGCTCGGCTCCACCGCCGGCACGTACCTCGACCTGCCGACCCGGACCCAGGACGGCAGCGGCTTCCGGATCACCCTGCCGTCGAGCAACCCGCCGTTCAGCGCCCCGGCGTACGTGGTCAAGCTGACCTTCTCGGGGCAGATCCCGGCCCTCGGTGGCAGCGACCCGGGTCCGTCGGCCAGCACCGTGACGGTGCACGCCGACACGAACTACGCCGGTGCCCGGGCCACCGTGGCCGTGGGCAGCCACACCGCCGCGCAGTTGCAGGCGGCCGGCATCGGACTGCGGACCATCTCCTCCATCCGGGTCGCCGCCGGGTACCAGGCCGTGGGGTACGCCAACGACAACGTCAGCGGCACCAGCTGGACGTTCACCGCGGACAACGCCGACCTGCGCAACACCGGCAACAACGACGCCATCGCCTCGCTGCGGGTGACGTTCAACCCGAGCCGGCACGTGCGGATCGTCAACGTGACCAACGGGCTCGCGCTGGACAGCGGCGGCAACGTCAGCGCCGGGTCGGCGCTCAAGCAGTGGAGCTGGGATGGCAACAGCAACCTCCAGTGGCTGATCGTCGACCTGGGCAGCGGCTACTACCGCATCGTGAACCGGACCAACGGCATGGTGATCGACGGGTACGGGCAGACCGCGGCCGGCGCGGTCGCCCAGCAGGCGGCCTGGAACGGCGGCAACTCGCAGCAGTGGCAGATCACCGACCAGGGCAGCGGCCGGTACCGGATCGCCAACCGGGCCACCGGGCTGGTGCTCGACGGTGGCGGCCAGGTCGCCTCCGGCTCGCAGGTCAAGCAGTGGACCTGGAACGGCAGCACCAACCTGCTCTGGACGGTGGTGGCTGTCTGACCGATGACGTGCCGCCGCCCGTGCCCCGCCCGGACACCCTCGGGTGGGGCACGGACATGCGCCGTCATGTCAGACGTTTGCCGCCGGCTCGGCGGCGAGGGTGGGGCGCTTGATCGGCTTTCCACTGGGGATCTAGACACTGCTGGATGCCTGCTCTATAAAAGACATCTGATGTATCCCGTCCCTGTGGGCGACCTGCGCGTCGTCCAGTCCACCACCACCACCACGAAGGGACAGCGGTGAACCGGAAAGCTCTGCTGAGCCTGACCCTGACCACCATGCTCGGTGCGGCCCTGACCGCAGCGGGCTGCGGAAACGAGGCCGCACCCGGCGGCGACAGCGGCACCCCGCTCGTCGGCGTCGACTATCCACGTTCGGACACCGACTTCTGGAACTCCTACATCAGGTACGTGCCCCGGTACGCGACGGAGTCGGGTGTCGAGCTCAAGACGACCAACTCGCAGAACGACATCGCCAACCTGATCTCGAACGCCCAGACCTTCATCAGCCAGGGCGTCAAGGGCGTCGTGATGGCCCCGCAGGACACCGCGGCCATCGCCCCGACCCTCCAGCAGCTGGCGGACAAGGACATCCCGGTCGTCACCATCGACACCCGGCCGGACAGCGGCAGGGTCTTCATGGTGGTGCGGGCCGACAACCGCGCCTACGGCACCAAGGCCTGCCAGTTCCTCGGCACGAAGCTCGGCGGCAAGGGCAAGGTCGTCATGCTCCAGGGTGGTCTCGACTCGATCAACGGACGGGACCGCACCGAGGCGTTCAACGAGTGCATGAAGAAGGACTTCCCAGGCATCACCGTCTTCGGTGAGGCCACCGACTGGAAGAGCGACGTCGCGGCGCAGAAACTGCAGACCCGCCTCGCGTCGGACCCCGAGGTCAAGGGGATCTACATGCAGTCCTCCTTCGCGCTGTCGGGCACCCTCCAGATCCTGAAGCAGAAGGGCCTCCAGGTCCCGCCGACCGATCCGAGGCACGTCTTCATCGTCTCCAACGACGGCATTCCGGAGGAGCTCAAGAACATCAAGGACGGCCTGATCGACGCCACCGTCAGCCAGCCGGCCGACCTGTACGCCAAGTACGGGCTCTTCTACGCGAAGGCGGCGATCGACGGCACGACCTTCCAGCCCGGCCCGACCGACCACGACAGCACCATCATCCAGGTCCGCGACGGCCTGCTGGAGGACCAGCTCGCCGCGCCGCTGGTAACCCTGGACGGTGCGACCATCGGCGGCGAGCCGACCCTGAAGTACGACGACGCCTCGCTGTGGGGCAACGCCGGATGAGTGTGGCCCCACCCGGCACGACCGACGGGCCGGACGACGCCGACCGGCCCGTCGTCGAGGCCGTGGACATCACCAAACGCTTCGGTTCCACGCTGGCCCTCGACGGGGCGGGCATCATGGTGCGACGCGGCGAGACCCATGCCCTGGTCGGGCGCAACGGTGCCGGCAAGTCCACCCTGGTCAGCATCCTCACCGGACTCCAGGAGGCCGACGGCGGCTCGGTCGCCTTCGACGGCCGGCCGGCACCGGCACTCGGCGACCGGGACGCCTGGCGGCAGCGGGTGGCCTGCGTCTACCAGAAGTCGACCATCATCCCCACGTTGACCGTGGCGGAGAACCTCTTCCTCAACCGGCATGCCCGCGGCCCCGGCCGTCTGATCAGGTGGCACGCGGTACGTCGGCAGGCAGCGGAGCTGCTCGCCGCCTGGTCGGTCGACGTCGACGTACGCCAACCGGCCGCGACGCTCTCGGTGGAGCAGCGGCAGTTCGTCGAGATCGCCCGGGCGCTCTCCTTCGGCGCGCGTTTCATCATCCTCGACGAGCCGACCGCCCAGCTCGACGCCGCCGGGATCAGCCGGCTCTTCACCCGGATCCGGGACCTGCGGGCCCAGGGCGTGACGTTCCTGTTCATCAGCCACCACCTGCAGGAGATCTACGAGATCTGCGACCGGGTGACGGTGTTCCGGGACGCCCGGCACATCGTCACCGCCCCGGTGGCCGAACTCAGCCGGTCGGCGCTGGTCGGCGCGATGACCGGCGAGGACGTCAGCCTGCCCGAGAACGTCCGCCGTCCCGCGCTGACGGGGCAGCCGGTGCTGCTGTCGGTACGGGACCTGGTGACCCGCTCCGGCGCCGAGTTCTCCCTCCAGGCGCGGGCCGGCGAGGTCGTCGGTATCGCGGGCGGCGGCGGCAGCGGCAAGGTGGAGGTGGCCGAGGCGATCGTCGGCCTGGCCCGTCCGGTCGCCGGCACCGTCACCCTCGACGGTCGGGTACTGCGTCCGGGTAACGTGCCCGACGCCCTCGACGCCGGGGTCGGCTTGGTGCCCCAGGACCGGCACCGGGAGGGCCTGGTGCCAGGGCTGTCCATCGCGGAGAACGTCACGATGACCGTGCCGCACCGCGTCGGTCGGCACGGACTCATCTCGCCGGGCCGGCGTGACGCGCTGACCCGGCGGACCATCGCCGGTCTCGCCATCAAGGCGTCCGGCCCGCACGTGCCGGCCGCCGACCTGTCCGGAGGCAACCAGCAGAAGGTGGTGATGGGTCGCGCCCTGGCCAACGACCCGAAGCTGCTGGTCCTCATCACGCCGACCGCCGGGGTCGACGTGCGTTCCAAGCAGACCCTGCTCGGGGTCGTCGACGACGTGTGCAGCCAGGGCACCGCCGTGCTCGTCGTCTCCGACGAACTCGACGACCTGCGTATCTGCGACCGGGTCCTGGTGATGTTCCAGGGGCGGGTGGTCCGCGAGGTGGCCCACGGCTGGAGCGACAACGATCTGGTAGCCGCCATGGAAGGGGTCGATCTCGACCATGTCTGACACACTCTCCCCAACCGCCGCTTCGGCGGCCACGACACCGCCGTCGTCGCCACCACCGAGGAAGCTGGTCGTGGCGCGCCTGCGTGACCTGGCACTGGTGCCGGCGATCGTCGCGGTGGCGATCGTCGGGGCGATCGTCAACCCGGTCTTCCTCAGCTCCGACAACATCATCAACGTGCTGCAGAGCATGTCGGAGATCTCCATCGTGGTGCTCGCCGAGACCATCGTGTTGATCACCGGCAAGATGGACCTGTCGTTGGAGTCCGTCTTCGGGCTCGCGCCCGGGATCGCGGCCTGGTTGATCATCGATCCGGCGCTCACCCACGGGCTCGGCTTGAACGCGCTCCCGGACGCCCTGGCGATTCCGCTGGTGCTCCTGGTGGGTGCGCTCGTCGGGGCCTTCAACGGGCTGCTCATCGTGCGGTTCGGCCTCAACGGGTTCATCGTCACGCTGGGCATGCTCATCGTGCTACGCGGTCTGCTCACCGGTATCTCGGGCGGCAAGACGTTCTTCGCCCTGCCGGAGTCGATGACCTACCTGGGCTCGGCCTCCTGGGTGGGCGTGCCGGCGTCCATCTGGGTGTCGCTGCTGCTGTTCGCGGTGGGCATCGTGGTGCTCGGCTTCACCCGCCCCGGCCGGGCCCTCTACGCCATCGGCGGCAACGTCGACGCGGCCCGGGCCGCGGGGATCCGGACCGACCGGATCCTGTGGACCAGTCTCGTCGTGGCCGGCATGCTCGCCGCGCTGGCCGGGCTGCTGATGAGCGGTCGGCTCGCGGCGGTACCGGCCGCTCAGGGCGACGGCGCCATCTTCCAGGTCTTCGCGGCGGCGGTCATCGGTGGGGTCAGCCTCAACGGGGGCAAGGGGAGCGTCTTCGGCGCCTTCACCGGCGTCCTCCTGCTTTTCATGATCATCAACGTGTTGACGCTGGCCGGGGTGCCCGCCCAGTGGACCAACTTCCTCAACGGCGCGGTCATCCTGGTGGCCCTGGTGGTCTCCCGCATCACCGGCGGCAAGGCGCAGACATGACGCGGACCGACCGGGGCGGCCGACCGTCCGCCCCGGCCGTCGCCCGCCGTGACCCCCTCCATCCCACGCCGCCCGGTCCGGGCGGCACCGATCCCGCCGTCGCCCACCCGCGACGATCCGCCGGCCCCGGCCGGCGGTGCGGATGACCCTTGAGGAGCACCGGTGACCGAACGCATCTCGTCCGTGGAAACCATCGACGTACGGTTCCCCACGTCCCGGCACCGCGACGGGTCCGACGCGATGAACCCGTTCCCCGACTACTCCGCCGCCTACGTCGTGCTGCGCACCACCTCGGGGCAGGAGGGGCACGGGCTCGTCTTCACCGTCGGCCGGGGCACCGAGATCCAGGTCGCGGCGGTGCGGTCGCTCGCCGGGATGGTCGTCGGCCAACCGGTCGACGAGCTCGTCGCCGACCCCGGCGCGTTGGCCCGGCGGCTCGTCGGTGACAGCCAGATCCGCTGGCTGGGCCCGGAGAAGGGCGTGGTGCACATGGCGGCCGGCGGCCTGGTCAACGCCGTGTGGGACCTCGCCGCCCGGCGGGCCGGCAAACCGTTGTGGAAGCTGCTCGCGGACCTCACCCCGGAACAGCTGGTCGCCCAGATCGACTTCCGCTACCTGCGGGACGCCCTCACCGAGGACGAGGCGCTGGGCCTGCTGCGGGCCGCCGCCGGCGGGCGGGCCGACCGCGAACGGCGGCTGCTGGCCGAGGGCTACCCGGCCTACACCACCACGCCCGGCTGGCTCGGTTACGACGACGAGAAGCTGGCCCGGCTCTGTGTGGAGGCCGTCGCCGCCGGCTACGACCTGATCAAGCTCAAGGTCGGCGGCGACCTCGCCGACGACGTCCGCCGGATGGGCATCGCCCGGCAGGCCGTCGGGCCGGACGTCCGGATCGCCGTCGACGCCAACCAGATCTGGGGCGTACCGGAGGCGGTCGACTGGATGCGGCAGCTCAGCCCGTTCGACCCGTACTGGATCGAGGAGCCCACCTCGCCGGACGACGTGCTCGGTCACGCCGCCGTCCGCCGGGCCCTCGCCCCGGTCCGGGTGGCCACCGGCGAGCACGTGCACAACGCCGTGATGTTCAAGCAGTTCCTCCAGGCCGGCGCGGTGGACGTGGTCCAGATCGACGCCTGCCGGGTCGGTGGCGTCAACGAGAACCTGGCGATCCTGCTGCTGGCCGCGAAGTTCGGCGTGCCGGTCTGCCCGCACGCCGGCGGGGTGGGGCTCTGCGAACTGGTGCAGCACCTGGCGATGTTCGACTTCGTGGCGGTCAGCGGCAGCACCGACGACCGGGCCATCGAGTACGTCGACCACCTGCACGAGCACTTCGTGGACCCGGTGCGGCTGCGCGGCGGCCGGTACCTGGCGCCCACCGCCCCGGGCATGAGCGCGGAGATCGTCGCCGCGTCGCTGACCGCGTACCGGTTCCCCGACGGCCCGGAGTGGACGGTCGCTCCGACCGGGGCGACCGCGGACGCCGGCGAGCCGGTGACGGCGGCCTGAGCGGCCCTTACACCCGGCACCAGCGGTCGCCGCCCGCCGTCCCCGTAACCTGGGCCGCCGGGCGGCGACCGGCCCGGCACCCCCTCCGGAGGCAACATGATCATCGACGCGCACCATCACCTGTGGCGGCCGGAGCACGGCTACCGCTGGCTGGACGAACCCGGGCTGGCGGCGATCCGGCGGCCGTTCACCCCGGACGACCTGAACGCCGAACTCGTGGCCAACTCCGTCGACGCCACCGTGCTCGTCGAGGGTGGTCGCTGCCACCCCGACGAGGCGGCCGAGTTCCTCGGCTGGGCCGCCGACACGGCGGCGATCGCCGGGGTGGTGGCCTGGATCGACGTCGCGGCCGACGACGTCGCCGCCACCATCGCCCGGTACCGTCGCCTGCGCGGCGGCGAGCTGCTGGTCGGACTCCGCGCGCAGGTGCAGGGCGAATCCGACCCGGACTACCTCGACCGGCCCGACGTACGGCGTGGGCTGGCCGAGATCGGCGCCGCCGGTCTGGTGTTCGACCTGGTGATCCGGGCCGACCAGCTCGCCTCGGCGGCGCGGGCGGCCCGCGCGTTGCCGGACGTCGGGTTCGTCCTCGACCACCTGGGCAAGCCCCGGATCGACGAGGGGGAGGCGGGCCTGCGCCGGTGGCGTGGGCCCTTCGCCGAGCTGGCCGCCAACCCCAACGTCACCGCGAAGCTCTCCGGCCTGGTCACCGAGGCCGGGCCGGGCTGGACGCCCGACGCCCTGCGCCCGTTCGTCGCGGCGGCGGTCGAGGAGTTCGGTGCCGGACGTCTGATGTTCGGTTCGGACTGGCCGGTGTGTCTCCTGGTCGCGGACTACCGGGCGGTCCGCGCGGCGCTGGCGGAGTGCCTGCCCGCGTTGTCCGGGCCGGAGCGCCGGGACATCTTCGCCGGCACCGCGATCCGGGCCTACCGGCTGGCCGGGCGGGTCGGCCAGCCGGACGGGTCAGGTGTCGCCTGACGGTCGCCGGGCCGGTCTGCGGCGGCGTCGCCCTAGCGGTCCGGCTCGGCGTCCGGGTCGTCGTCCCGGGGCCGCCCGGCCGTCGGGGCGGCCAGCACCGTCCGCAGCCAGGCCTCGGAGGTGTTGACGTGCATCAGCGCGCTGGCCTGGGCGAGGAGCTGGTCGCGCGAGCGCAGCGCGAGATAGATCGCGTGGTGCTCCTCGATCGTCGTGTGCGCCGAGTTGCCCTCGATCAGCCCACGCCACACCCGGGCCCGCAGGGTGCGGCTGGACAGCCCGTCCAGCAGCGAGGCGAGGGTCTCGTTCCCGGTGGCCGCGATGACCGTGCGGTGGAACTCGGCGTCGAACCGGACGAGCTTCTCGGCGTCGTCGGCCGCCCCGCGCATGTCCTCCAGGATCCGGGCGAGTTCGTCGAGGTCCTGTTCGGACATGCGCAGGGCCGCCGTGCCGGTCGCCACCGGCTCCAGCATGCGACGTACCTCCATCACCTCGAGCAGGGTGTCGTCGCGCAGCAGCTCCACGGCGACACCGAGGCCCTCCAGCAGCAACCGGGGGGCCAGGCTGGTGACGTAGGTGCCGTCGCCCCGGCGTACGTCGAGCACCCGGGCCGACTCGAGGACCTTCACCGCCTCCCGGACGCCGCTGCGGGACAGGCCGATCTGCGCGGCGAGCTGGTGCTCGGGCGGCAGCCGTGTCCCGGGCGGCAGCTCCCCGCTCTGGATCATGCCCCGGATCTTTGCGATCGCCTCGTCGGTCAGTGCCACCTGGCCCCCTTCGAACCCATCCGGTACCCGTCGCCCCTGGACACCGGCAACACACTCCACTATAAAGACATCAGATGTTTGCCGTCGTCAAGGTGTACCCTCCGGCGGAAACGACGCTCAACGACCCGGGCCGCCGCCCGGCACACCCGGACCGCACCGTTCACCCGGCGCGGTGGAAAGGCGTGGGATCGCATGCAGTACCGCCCACTGGGCCGCACCGGCCTCGACGTCTCGTTGCTCGGTTACGGCGCCTCCCCGCTCGGTGGGGTGTTCGGCCAGGTCGACGAGGAGACCGGCATCCGGGCGGTACGCACGGCGTTCGACCTCGGCGTCAACATCGTCGACGTGTCCCCCTACTACGGTGCCACCGTCGCCGAGACGGTGCTCGGCCGGGCCCTGCGCGGCGTGGACCGGGACAGCTACGTCCTGGCCAGCAAGGTCGGCCGGTACGGTGAGGCCGACTTCGACTTCTCCGCCGCCCGGGTCACGGCCAGCGTCGAGGAGAGCCTGACCCGGCTCGGCACCGACCACCTCGACCTCGTCCAGTGCCACGACATCGAGTTCGGTGACCTGGACCAGATCATCCACGAGACCCTGCCCGCGTTGGACCGGCTCCGGGCGGCGGGCAAGGTCCGCTTCCTCGGGATCACCGGCTACCCGCTGCCGGCCCTGGTCCGGGTCGCGGCGGCGGTACCGGTCGACACCGTGCTGTCGTACTGCCGCTACACGCTCCTCGACCGGGCCCTCGAGGCCGCCCTGCCCGAGTTCACCACCCGGGGCGTCGGCGTGATGAACGCGTCGCCGCTGGCCATGGGGCTGCTGTCCCGGCGCGGCGCGCCCGCCTGGCATCCGGCCCCACCGCCGGTACGGGAGGCCGCCGCCGCGGCGGCCCGGCTCTGTGCCGACCGGGGAGTGGACATCGCGCAGGTCGCGCTCCGCTTCGCCGTCGAACCGGCCGGGTTCGCCACCACCTTCGTCGGCTCGGCGAGCCCGGAGAACATGGCCCGGAACGTGGCCTGGGCGCTGACCCCGGTGGACCCCGAACTCCGGCACGACCTGGAGAAGCTGGTCGCGCCGGTACTCAACCACACCTGGCCGAGCGGCCGTCCGGAGAACGCCGTCCCCGCCGGGCCCGACGCCGACCACCGGCGGTCTCCGACGCGCGAGGGCCGGCACCTGACCGAGGAGAGCACGTGACCCGCAGCGCACACTACGTGGGCGACCGTACGTTCGTCGTCGAGGACACCGAACCGGTGCCGCCGGGGCCGGGCCAGGTCCGCATCGACGTCGCCTACACCGGCATCTGCGGCACCGACCTGCACATCGCGCACGGCGCGATGGACCACCGGGTACGCGTGCCGGCGGTGATCGGGCACGAGATGTCCGGCCGGATCGCCGAGGTCGGCCCGGACGTCGAGGGTCTGCGGGTCGGCGAACCGGTGACCGTCATGCCGCTGGACTGGTGCGGTGAGTGTCCCGCCTGCCGTGGCGGCAACGCCCACATCTGTCACCGGCTCACCTTCGTCGGCATCGACTCCACCGGTTCGATGCAGCGTTCCTGGACGGTGCCGGCCAAGATCGTCGTGCCGCTCCCCGAGGGCCTGCCCCTCGACCACGCCGCGCTGATCGAACCGACCGCGGTGGCCGTGCACGACGTGCGGCGCTCCCGGCTCACCGCCGGGGAGCACGCGGTCGTCATCGGCGCCGGCCCGGTCGGCCTGCTCATCGGGAAGGTCGCCCAGACGACCGGTGCGGCGGTGACCGTGCTGGAACTCGACCCGCACCGCCGCGCGGTCGCCGCCGAGCTGGGTCTGCCCACCGTGGACCCGGCGGCGGAGGACGTCGCCGGGTACGTCCAGGAGTGGACCGCCGGGGCGGGGGCCGAAGTGGTGTTCGAGGTGTCCGGTTCGGCCGCCGGGGTGCGCACCGCCACCGACCTGCTCGCCGTGCGGGGTCGGCTGGTCGTGGTGGCCATCCATCCCGTCCCGCGCGAGGTCGACCTGCACCGGGTCTTCTGGCGTGAGTTGGAGCTGGTCGGCGTCCGGGTCTACCAGCACGACGACTACGTCGAGGCGATCCGGCTGGTACGCGACGGGCTGGTGCCCGCCGGGCGGCTGATCTCCCGGGTGGTGCCGTTGGAGGACGCGGCGTCGGCCTTCCGGGCGCTGGAGGCCGGCGGTGACGTCAAGGTGCTCGTGGACTGTGGGGGAGTGGCGTGAACCCGTTCGACCTGACCGGCCGGCTGGCCGTGGTGACCGGCTGCCGGCGCGGCATCGGCCTGGCCATGGCCGAGGCGCTCGCCTCGGCGGGCGCGGACGTCATCGGGGTGAGCGCGTCGCTGGAGGAGGAGGGCAGCGTCATCGCCGAGCGGGTGGCGGCGCACGGCCGGGCGTTCGTGCCCTACCGGGCGGACCTGTCCGACCGGGCCGCCGTCGGCGAGCTGGCGGCCTGGCTGCGCGGGCGGGAACGGCCGGTGGACATCCTGGTCAACAACGCCGGCACGATCCGCCGGGCGCCGGCGGCCGAGCACGCCGACCCGGACTGGGAC
The DNA here is from genome assembly GCF_028993575.1 of Micromonospora cathayae. NCBI lineage: Bacteria > Bacillati > Actinomycetota > Actinomycetes > Micromonosporales > Micromonosporaceae > Micromonospora > Micromonospora cathayae. The sequence goes on from NZ_CP118615.1 coordinate 4,641,089, forward strand.
CACGTGCTGGAGGTCAATCTGTCGGCCCAGTTCGTGCTCTCCCGCGAGGTGGGCCGGGACATGCTGGCCCGGGGCGCCGGGAAGATCATCTTCACCGCGTCGATGTTGAGTTTCCAGGGGGGTGTCACGGTCCCCGGTTACGCCGCCGCCAAGTCCGGGATCGCCGGTCTGACCCGGGCGCTGGCGAACGAGTGGGCCGGGCGGGGGGTCAACGTCAACGCGATCGCCCCCGGTTACATCGCCACCGACAACACCCGGGCGCTGCGGGAGCAACCCGAGCGCAACCGGGCGATCCTGGAGCGGATCCCGGCCGGACGCTGGGGTCGGCCGGAGGACCTGGCCGGGGTCACCATCTTCCTCGCCTCCGACGCGGCGGCCTACGTGCACGGGGCGGTCGTCCCGGTCGACGGCGGCTGGCTCGCCCGCTGACCGGCTGGGTCCGGCGGGTCGTGGCCGCGCGGAGCACGTTGTCGGCGTACGGGTAGCGGGTGATCGACAGGCCGTCGCATTACCCGTTCGTTTCGATCTCTTGACGATCGCGATGTGATCGGTAACATTGACATCGATGGTCGTCGTTGGTGCAGGGTGCGCCGTGCCGGCCCCTCGCTCCGCGCGCCACCAACTGTGAGCGTTAACAGGCGTGGTGCGAGCAGTGTGTCACCGCTCTGCGGCCGTCGGCCGGACACCGGTGACGACCCGCCGTCCGCTCCGGTACCGACCGGGGGCGGCGGGAAGGGGGCCCGGGATGGGCCGTGGCGCAGCCGTACCAGCACGTACCCGGACGCCGGCCTCCTGCCGGCCGGCAACAGGCCACCGGGACGTGACCCGCACCGCCGGGTACGGCTTCCTCCACCCCCACCACCGATCCGCTCCCGTACGGAGGCCCCCCGATGCCAGACGTAACCCGACGGCACGTGCTCAAAGCCGGAGCAGCAGGCGCGGGAGGCGCCCTGCTGCCGGTGCCGCTGCTGACCGCCGCCCAGGCCGACCCGGCCGCGCCGGTGCAGGTGAACGCCGCCGACGACCTGGCGCTCTGGTACGACGAAGCCGCCGGCACGGACTGGCTGCGTGCCCTGCCGATCGGCAACGGCCGCCTCGGCGCCATGGTGTTCGGCAACGTCGACCAGGAGCGGCTGCAACTCAACGAGGACACCGTCTGGGCCGGCGGCCCGTACGAATCCAGCAACCCCCGGGGCGCGGGCGCGCTGGCGGAGATCCGGCGACTGGTCTTCGCCAACCAGTGGACCCAGGCCCAGAACCTGATCAACCAGAACATGCTCGGCAACCCGGCCGGTCAACTGGCGTACCAGCCGGTCGGGAACCTCCGGATCAGCTTCGGCAGCGCCACCGCGTCGGAGTACCGCCGGCAGCTCGACCTCGCCACCGCCACCTGCTCGGTCACCTACCTCGCGGGCGGCGTCCGGTATCGGCGCGAGGTGATCGCCAGCGCGCCGGACCAGGTGATCGCGGTACGGCTGACCGCCGACCGGGCCGGCTCGATCAGTTTCTCGGCGGTCTTCGACAGCCCGCAGCGTACGACGATCTCCAGCCCGGACAGCCGGACGGTGGCCGTGGACGGCACCTCCGGCAGCATGGAGGGCGTCACCGGCCAGGTCCGGTTCCTGGCGCTGGCCCGGGTCGTCGCCGACGGCGGCACCGTCAGCAGTTCCGCCGGGACGCTGCGGGTGACCGGCGCCACCAGCGTGACCGTGCTGGTCTCCATCGGCACCAGCTACGTCAACTACCGCAACGTGGGCGGCGACTACCAGGGCATCGCCCGCCGGCACCTGGACGCCGCGCAGGCCCGGAGCTGGGACGACCTGCGTAGCCGGCACGTGGCCGACTACCAGGCGCTGTTCAACCGGGTCTCGATCGATCTCGGCCGCACCTCGGCGGCCGACCAGACGACCGACGTGCGGATCGCCCAGCACGCCGCCGTCAACGACCCGCAGTTCTCCGCGCTGCTGTTCCAGTACGGCCGGTACCTGCTGATCTCCTCGTCCCGGCCGGGCACCCAGCCGGCGAACCTCCAGGGCATCTGGAACGACTCGATGACCCCGTCGTGGGACTCGAAGTACACCGTCAACGTCAACCTGCCGATGAACTACTGGCCGGCCAACACGACGAACCTGTCCGAGTGCCACCAGCCGGTGTTCGCCATGATCAGCGACCTGGCGGTGGCCGGCGCGCGTACCGCCCAGGTGCAGTACAACGCCCCGGGCTGGGTCACCCACCACAACACCGACGCCTGGCGGGGCTCCTCCGTGGTGGACGGCGCGTTCTGGGGGATGTGGCAGACCGGTGGCGCGTGGCTGGCCACGATGATCTGGGACCACTACCTGTTCACCGGGGACGTCGAGTTCCTGCGGACGTACTACCCGGCGATGAAGGGCGCGGTCCAGTTCTTCCTGGCCACGCTGGTCACCGAGCCGACCCTCGGCTACCTGGTCACCAACCCGTCCAACTCGCCGGAGCTGGGCCACCACCCGGACGCCAGCGTCTGTGCCGGCCCGACCATGGACAACCAGATCCTGCGGGACCTGTTCGACGGTTGTGCCCGGGCCAGCGAGATCCTGGGCGTGGACGCCGACTTCCGGACCCAGGTCCGGGCCACCAGGCAGCGGCTGGCCCCGATGAAGGTCGGTTCCCGGGGCAACGTCATGGAGTGGCTCTACGACTGGGTGGAGCCGGAGCGGACCCACCGGCACGTCTCCCACCTGTACGGCCTGCACCCGAGCAACCAGATCACCCGGCGTGGCACCCCACAGCTGTTCGAGGCCGCCAAGCGCACCCTCGAGCTGCGCGGGGACGACGGCACCGGCTGGTCCCTCGCCTGGAAGATCAACTTCTGGGCCCGGTTGGAGGACGGCGCGCGGGCCCACAAGCTGGTCCGGGACCTGGTCCGGACCGACCGGCTGGCGCCGAACATGTTCGACCTGCACCCGCCGTTCCAGATCGACGGCAACTTCGGCGCGACCTCGGGTATCGCCGAGATGCTGGTGCAGAGCCACGCAGGCGAGCTGCACATCCTGCCGGCGCTGCCGAGCGCCTGGCCGGCCGGGCAGGTGTCGGGGCTGCGCGGCCGCGGCGGCTACACCGTCGGGGTGACCTGGAGCAGCGGCCAGGCCACCGAGATCCTGATCCGGGCCGACCGGGCCGGCACCGTCAACGTGCGCGGCCGGGCGTTCACCGGCACCTTCCAGGTGGTCGACACGACCAGCGGCGCGGCCGTCACCGTCACCAAGCCGGAGACCGACGTGATCGCCCTGCCCGCCCAGGCCGGCCGCACCTACCGGGTGACGGCCGCGGTCACCCCCCAACCCGCCGGGTACGTCCGGATCGGCAACGCCGCCACCGGTCTGGTCCTGGACAGCGGCGGCACCGTCGCCTCCGGGTCGAACCTGAAGCAGTGGAACTGGGACGGCAGCAACAACCTCCAGTGGCAGCTGGTCGACGTGGGGAGCGGCTGGTACCGCATCGTCAACCGCACCAACGGCATGGTGCTGGACAGCTGGGGCAACACCGCCAACGGGGCCAACGTCCGCCAGGCCGCCTGGAGCGGCGGCAACAACCAGCAGTGGCGTCTCGCCGACGCCGGCGGCGGTCGGTACCAGATCGTCAACCGGGGCACCGGCACCGCCCTGGACGGCATGGGCAGCACCACCGCCGGCTCCGCGGTCTGCCTGTGGGCGCCGAACACCAGCCCCAACAACCAGTGGACCGTCACCACCGTGTGACGGCCGCCCGACGCGGGAACGCGCCACCCGCGCTCAGCGCGGGTGGCGCGTCCGTGCCGCGTACCGGGTCAGGCCCGGGTCCACCGCTGGTTGGTGCCGCCGTGGCAGTTCCAGAGGAGGACGGTGGTGCCGTTGGTGGTGCCACCGTTGTTGACGTCGAGGCAGAGGTTCGGGAAGCGGACGTTGCTGATGGTGCCGTTGCCGTTGAACGTCCACTGCTGCTGGTTGCCGCCGTTGCAGTCCCAGATCTGCACCCGGGTGCCGGCGGTGGCGGTGGTGGGGACGTCCAGGCACTTGCCGAGGACCTGGAGGGTCTGGCCGTTCTGGGTGAACTGCTGGTTGGCGTTGCTGTGGCAGTCCCAGATCAGGGTGCCGGTGCCGTTGGCGGTGCCGGCGTTGTCGACGTCCAGGCACCGACCGCTGGACTCGCTGCGCAGCCGGAACGTGGTCGGCGGGGTGACCGTCCCGCCGCCGCTGACCCGGTACACCACCGTGCCGTGCGCCGGCACGCTGGCGGAGATAGCCCCGGTGGTGGTGGAGGTGGCGTTGGTCCACGCGTCGAGGAGGGTGAACGAGCTGCCGCTCTTACCGATCGCCGCCGCCGTGGTGGAGACCGTGGTGGTGCTGCTGCCCTGGTTGAACAGGGCCACCGCGACGTCCCCGTTGGCCAGGCGCTTGGCCAGGACGCGTCGGGTGCCGTCGTTGGAGACCTGGACGGCCTGGAGCCCCAGGGTGTCCTGGTTGATCGCGATGAGGTTCGCGTTCTTCAGGATGGTCTGGGTGGCCGAGGACATCGAGCGGATGTCGTTGCCGGCGATCAGCGGGGCCGCCATGATCGTCCAGAGCGAGAAGTGCGAACGCATCTCGGTGTCGGTCATGCCACCGTTGCCGACCTCCATCATGTCCGGGTCGTTGAACGATCCCGGTGCGGCGTAGTGGGCCAGCGGCACGTTGACGTTGACGATGTTCTGGATGCCCATCGGGTAGCCGTTGGTCTGGCCCGAGTCCCAGGTGTTGGTGATGTCCTCGGTGGTGCGCCAGATGTGGGCCACGTCGCCCCAGTTGCGCATCGGGCCGGTCTTCTCGTGGATGCTGTTCGAGTTGATGCTGTAGAGGATCGGCCGGCCGGTGGCCGCGAGGGCGTCGCGCATCAGGGCGAACCGCGACACCTGCTCGTTGATCGTCCCGGTGGGCGAGCACCAGTCGTACTTCAGGTAGTCCACGCCCCAGGCGGCGAACTGGCGGGCGTCCTGGGCCTCGTGGCCGAGCGCGCCGGTCGCCCCCGGGTACGAGTTGAAGTACTGGGCGCAGGTCTTGTCCAGCGGCGCCTGGTAGATGCCGAACAGCAGGCCCTTGGCGTGCAGGTAGTCACCGAGGGCCTTCATGCCGCTGGGGAACCGGCTGGGGTTGGCCTGGAGGTTGCCCTGCGCGTCCCGCGTCGAGTTCATCCAGCAGTCGTCGACCACCACGTACTTGTAGCCCAGGTCGCGCATGCCGGAGTTGACGATGGCGTCGGCCATCTGCTTGATCAACGTCTCGTTGATGTTGCAGCCGAACGTGTTCCAGCTGTTCCACCCCATCGGTGGGGTACGGCCCACGCCGTTGTTCAACGCCTGGGCCGGGCGGGGCGACACGATTCCGTCGACGACGGCCGACGTGAGCGTCACCGCCAGGACACTCATGACGGCCAGCAGCCATCTTCTTGTGGTACGCACTGGGATCCTCCTCGGGGACCACGGCACCCGGCCGGCCGCCGTCGACCGGCCCTGGTGGTTGTCGGGGTGTGCGCTGCGCCGCCGTCCGGGTCGCGCGGCCGGATGCCGGGGCCGCGCGACCCGCCCGCACCCGGGATGGCTGCGGGAACCGACGGGCCGACGGCCGGGCCGCGTGGCCCGACGCGCCGGCCGGCTCGCCGATCGCGTCGACCGTCAGCCGGTCGCGGGCCGGTGGGCCGGCCCGGTCGTAGCCCTGCGGTGAACCAGCTCCGACGGCTGTGCCCAGGTGGCGCGATGATGTCAGGAATGTTATCGCTGACATTCATCGATGTAAAGGAAAGCGCCGTGTCAGCGGAGGCTGTCCGATCCCCGCGCGATCGCCCGTGTGAGCGCTCACCAGGCCCGGGACGGGTAGGGTCCGGGTCCCCGTCGGGCGTGGTCGGGGCAGGTCCGCCGGCCGGCGTGTTACGACTTGACTAAGAGCTTGTTATCGTTCACAGTCGATATGGGGCGGTCGGTACCTGCGGCTGGTCGGTCCCCGCCCGTCCCGTCCCCTCGCTGGGGGCGGCACGCTCCCTGGGGCAGGGGAGCGTGATGTTAGCGATCCCATCACCGGGCAACGTTTCGCTCTTCGTGTTCCTGGCGGCTGCCCTCCGGGCGGCTCTCCGGCTCTTGTCTCGCAAAGGAGGATCATGGTGGCCTTGGATGGGGTATCACGCGCCGTGCCACGGCGGCGCGGCTGGTGGACGCGGGTCGCCGCCGCAGCGGTGGCGCTGCTGGTGGGCGGCACGCTCGTCGCGGTGAACACGTCGCCGGCCGCCGCCGCGACGGTCGACACCAACGCGTGGTACGTGCTGGTGAACCGCAACAGCGGCAAGGCTCTCGACGTGTACAACCTGTCCACGGCCGACGGTGGTCGGATCACGCAGTGGACGCGGAACAACGGTAACCAGCAGCAGTGGCAGTTCGTGGACTCCGGGGGCGGCTACTACCGGGTCAAGTCCCGGCACTCCGGCAAGGTCCTGGACGTCAACGCCGCGTCGACGGCCAACGGCGCGGCGGTCAACCAGTGGACCGACACTAACGGCACCAACCAGCAGTGGCGGCTCGCCGACTCCGACGGCGGGCACGTCCGCCTGATCAACCGCAACAGCAACAAGGCCCTGGAGGTACAGAACGCCTCCACCGCCGACGGCGCCAACATCGTCCAGTACGACGACTGGGGCGGCACCAACCAGCAGTGGCAGTTCGTCCGGGTCGACGGCGGCACCACCCCCACCACCCCGCCGCCCAGCGGCGGCACCTACACCAACCCGGTGGTCTGGCAGGACTTCGCCGACGTCGAGGTCATCCGGGTCGACAACGTCTACTACATGACGGCGTCGACGATGCACTACTCGCCGGGCGCGCCGATCCTGCGCTCGTACGACCTGGTGAACTGGGAGTTCGCCGGGCATGCGGTACCGAAGCTGGAATTCGGCACCAAGTACGACCTGACCAACGGGCAGAAGGCCTACGTCAACGGGATCTGGGCGTCCACGCTCAACTACCGGCCCAGCAACCGGACGTACTACTGGGCCGGCTGCATCGACTTCGCCCGGACCTACATCTACACGGCCGCGGCCGTGGACGGGCAGTGGAACCAGCACGCCCAGATCAACAACTGCTACTACGACGCCGGCATGCTGATCGACGACAACGACACCATGTACGTCGCGTACGGCAACGGCACGATCAGCGTGGCCCAGCTGTCCGCCGACGGGAAGACCCAGGTGCGGGCGCAGCAGGTGTTCCAGACGCCGTCGAACGTCGGCACCCTGGAGGGCGCGCGCTTCTACAAGCGCAACGGCAGCTACTACATCTGGCTGACCCGCCCGGCCAACGGCCAGTACGTGCTGAAGGCGAACAACCCGTGGGGCCCGTACGAGATGCGCCAGGTGCTGCTGAACATGCCCGGCCCGATCTCCGGCGGTGGGGTACCCCACCAGGGCGGCCTCGTGCAGACCCAGAACGGCGACTGGTACTACATGGCCTTCGTGGACGCGTACCCCGGTGGCCGGATGCCGGCCCTGGCCCCGATCACCTGGACCGGCGACGGCTGGCCGCAGGTGCAGACGGTCAACGGCGCCTGGGGCACCACCTACCCGAAGCCGAACCTGCCCGCTCCGCCGCGCGCGGTGAAGCCGCTGACCGGCGCCGACACCTTCGCCGGCACCACCCTCGGCCCGCAGTACGAGTGGAACCACAACCCGGACACCACCCGGTACTCGGTGAACAACGGGCTGCGGTTGCAGGCCGCCACGGTCACCAACGACCTCTACCGGGCCCGCAACACGCTGACCCACCGGATCCAGGGGCCGTCCTCGACCGGCACCATCGAACTGGACTACTCGACGATGCGCGACGGCGACCGCGCCGGGCTGGCGGTGCTCCGTAACTCCTCGGCCTGGATCGGCGTCAGACGGGACAACGGCACCACCCGGGTGGTGATGACCAACGGGCTGACCATGGACGGCAGTTGGAACACCACCGGCACCGGCACCGAGATCGCCAGCGCGGCCGTCTCCGGCGGCCGGATCTGGTTGCGGGCCAACGCCGACATCAGGCCCGGCTCCGGCCGGCAGGCCCGGTTCTCGTACAGCACCGACGGGGTCACCTTCGTCTCCCTGGGCAACGCCCTGACCCTCGACAGCAACTGGCAGTTCTTCATGGGCTACCGGTTCGGCATGTTCAACTACGCCACCCAGGCCCTGGGCGGCTCGGTCACCGTACGGCGTTTCGAACTCACCACGCCGTGACCTGACTCACCACCACCGGTGTGGGTGCGGTGGGGCACCGGTCCCCACCGCACCCCATCCCGGGTAGACGGCCTGTTCCGCGTGCTCCGGCCCGCGTGGGACAGGCCGTCGGCCGCGACCCCGGCCGGTGGCACCTCCCCGCAACGGGGACGGTCCCTCGCGTAGACTGTGCGTCACCTGGCGCTGATCCATCCTCCCGGTCGGGACGGGTGGTGGGGGAGCCGCGGGAGAGGATCGTAGCCAGGCCGCTCCGGTCATCGTCGACGGGCCGCGGCGACCGAAGGGCATGCGGGGGAGAGTGAGATGGCCGTACGCGATCCTGCCATGACGGACGTGGCCCGGCTGGCCGGAGTCTCCCATCAGACCGTGTCACGGGTGCTGAACGGGCATCCCAACGTGCGCGAGCAGACCCGGCTGCGGGTGCAGGCGGCCATCGCCGAGCTCGGCTACCGCCCGAACCGGGCGGCCCGCGCGCTGGTCACCGGCCGGTCCCAGGTGATCGGGGTGGTCACCCAGAGCACCACGCTGTACGGTCCGGCCTCCCTCCTCGCCGCCCTCGAACAGGCCGCCGCCGAGGCCGGCTTCGCCGTCAGCGTGGGCAGTGTCCGTGACCTGGACCACCGGTCGATCTCCGCGGCGGTCGAGCGGCACCTGGCGCACCGGGTCGCCGGGGTGGTCGTCATCGCGCCGGTCGAGTCGGCCGGGGCGGCCCTGGAGCGCCTCCCGAAGGACGTACCGCTGGTGACCATCGACGGCGACCCGCGCCGACCGGTGCCGCTGGTCACCGTCGACCAGGCCGCCGGCGCCCGGGCCGCCACCGCGCACCTGCTCGACGCGGGCCACCGTACGGTCTGGCACGTGTCCGGCCCGCCGGACTGGTTCGACAGCGCCGGCCGCATCGAGGGGTGGCGGGAGGCGTTGCTCGCGGCGGGAGCGGAGATCCCACCCGTGGTGCCGGCGGACTGGTCCTCGGCGGCCGGGTACCGGTGCGGGCAGATGCTCGCCCGGATGCCCGAGGTCACGGCGGTCTTCACCGCCAACGACCACCTCGCCCTCGGGGTGCTGCGCGCCCTGTACGAGCACGGCCGACGGGTGCCGGACGACATCAGCGTCGTCGGCTTCGACGACGTGCCGGAGGCCGCGTACTTCATTCCGCCGCTGACCACGGTCCGGCCGGATTTCGCCGCGGTGGCCCGGGCGAGCCTGGAGATGCTGCTGACCCAGATCGAGTCGGACAGCGGCGGTGCGTTGCGTCGGACCATCGCGCCGACCCTGGTCGCCCGCCGCAGTGTCGCCGCGCCACCCCGCCGCTGACCCGCCGTAGCGCCCCGGCCGCCGAGCTGCCCTAGCGCCTCCGGCCGCTGGCCTGCCGCCGCGCCATCCGAGCGCTGACCCGCCACCGCATCATCCGGCCGCTGGCCTGCCCTAGCGCCTCCGGCCGTTGGGCTGCCGCGGCGCCGTGCCCGGACCGCCGGCCCGGTGCCCGCCGTGTCGCCCCACCTCCACGTGCCGGTCCGACCCGGGGTTGTCCCGGGCCGGACCTGGCCGGGCGGACGCCCGGTCGTTCAGCTCGCCGTGCAGGCGGGGGTACCGGACGGGCCGACCCCGGTGCCCTGGAAGCCGAACTCGGTGCTGGCCCCGGCGGAGAGCTGGCCGTTGTAGTCGACGTTGCCGAAGTTCACCGTGCCGGAGGTGCCGCTCGCCTGGGCGCTCCAGGCACCGGTGACCGCCGAGGGTCGTGCCGGCGCTGGCACTGGGGGCGGTGGCCACCGTGACGGCGGCGATCGCGCTGGTGGCCAACATCGGCACCAACGCGAGCCGGGCCCAGGCCCGGACGCGGGACGGGGGTTGCATGAGCGTGCCTCCCTTGGGCGGTGCCGGAATAACCGGTGCGACCAGGGGCGAACCGGGCACGCACCGCTCCGGCACACCGTGCTGGTGTGGTGGATGCGGTGGTCGGATCCCTCCCCGGACAGCGCGCTGCCGGGAAGCTGGATCATGCTGCGTGCCGTCGAAGCGGAGTTCTCCCCGGTGAGGGGAAGGTGCCTCACGGATCGGCCCGGACAGGCCGCCGAGGGGGACGTGATCCCGGCCCCGCAATCGTCCGGCGGCCTCGCGAGAGCGTGCCCTTCGCTCTCGCCGAAACGTAGCATGTTATCGATAACATCCTCAAGAACGGACGGGCCGGGGCGTGGTCGCCCCGGCCCGTCCGTTCCGGTCGGTCAGATAAACCGCCAGAGCGTGTCGTTCGCGCCGCTGTCGTCGGCGATGACGACCTGGGCGCCCTGGGCGGTGGAACCGCCGGTGACGCCGAGGACCCGGCCGCCGTTGGCGCACTGGATGCGGAAGTAGCCGTTGCGGCCGTACCGCAGCCGCCAGCGGTGGTCGCTGGCGCCGTTGTCGGCCCACTGCACCACCCGGGCGCCGGCGGCGCTGCTGCCGTTCTCCACCCCGAGCACCTTGCTGCTGTGCGTGTTGCGCAGCCGCAGGTAGCCCCCGGAGTCGACGACGGCGGTCCAGAGGTGGTCGGCCGTGCCGGTGTCACCCCACTGGACCACCAGCCCGCCGTCGGTGGTGGACATGTTCTGTACGCCGAGCACGAGGCCGCTGGCCAGGTTCTGGATCCGCCGGGCCCCGTTGGGGACGAACCGCCACTGGTTGTCCGGCGTCCCGTTGTCCGGGTCCTGCACCGCCTGCGCGCCCTGCGCGGTGGAACCGTTGAGGATGCCGAGCAGCTTGCTGCTGTTGGCGTTGCGGATCTTGTGGGAGCCGTCGCCGACGTCGGTGACCGTCCACCGGTGGTCGGCGGTGCCGTTGTCGGCCCACTGGAGCACGGCGGCGTTGTCGGCGGTGGACATGTTCTCCACGCCGAGCACCTTGCCGCTGTTGACGTTGCGGAACCGGACCGCCGCGCCGTCGACGATCAGTTCCCAGTCGTGGTCGGCGGTGCCGGTGTCGCCCCACTGCAACGCCCGGCCGCCGTCGGCGGTGGACATGTTCTGGATGCCCAGCACCAGCCCGCTGGCCGCGTTGACCAGCCGGAAGCTGGCGTTGCCGCCGCCGGTCTGCCCGCTGGCGCTCCAGTAGACGGTGTAGTTGTGCCCGTGGGCGTCGTAGAAGGGGCCGAGGTTGACGGTGGCCCCGTTGGCGGTGGCGGTGAAGGCCAGCGAGGTGCTGCCGGTCCGGGTGACCGAGGAGGTGGCCAATGCCGGCAGCGCGCTGAGGGTGGTGTTGCCGTAGTTGCCGGACAGCACCACCGGGCCGTAGGCGACGGCCACCACGTTCGGGTTGTCGTTCGCCGGTTCCACCACGACCCGCATCGGCAGCCGCACGGTGACCGTGTCGCCGGAGGACCAGGACCGGGTGAGCGACGCGTACGTGCCGGGCGCGGCGGCGACGTCCTGCGCCACGCCGTTGACGCTGACCGTCGCCCCGCTGGTCCAGGCCGGGATGCGCAGCCGCATGGTCCACGATCCGCTGACGCTGCCGGTCACGGTGAGCGTGCTGGTGTCGCTGACCGGGAAGCTGGTGGTCTGGGTGACGGTGATCCCGCGCTGCGACCAGTTCAGCACCGACGGCAGGTACAGGTTCACGGTCAGCGTGTTGCCGTTGTGGAAGTAGATGGAGTCCATCAGGGCCGTGTTGACCTCCACACCGGTGCCCTGGCAGCACCAGAAGGAGTTGTAGTCGGTGCTCCAGGTGCCGCCGCCCCAGGCCGGCCCGACACCCCGGCGGCCGCCCGGGTTCAGCGGGGTGAAGTAGGTGATGTGCCCGTGGCTGTCCGCCGGGTTCTGCGCCCCGATGATGTGGTTGAGCAGGGCCCGCTCGTAGAAGTCGAAGTACGCCGCCCGGTTCGGGTCGAGCACCCACAGCTCCCGGGTCAGCTTGAGCATGTTGTACGTGTTGCAGTGCTCGCAGGTGTCGTTGCGCAGGTATCCGGCGATCGCGTCCGGGGGCCGGAAGTGCTCCGCCTGGCTGTTGCCGCCGATGGCGTAGGTGTGGTCGTTGACGGTGAAGTTCCAGGCGTTCGACGCGATGTCCCGGTACCGGGTGGTGCCGGTGGCCTTGAACTCCCGGGCCGCGCCGATCCACTTGGGCACCTGGGTGTTGGCGTGCAGCCCGTTGAGCTGGTCCTGATTGGCGGCCAGGGGGTTGAACACGGCGGCGTGGTCGAACCGCTGGGCGGCGGTCAGCCAGCGGGCGTCGCCGGTCTGCTGGTAGATGTCGGTCAGTACGGCGTTCATGCCGCCGAACTCGGTGCCCAGCATGGCCTGCATCTGGCTGGAGGTGAGCCGGCCGGTCCGCCAGTCGACCCAGCCGGCGAGCGCCAGGAGCACGTCCCGGGCCTGGTTGTTGCCGATGTACCGCCACACGTCGAGCAGCCCGGCCATGGTCTTGTGGATGACGTAGTAGGGCACGTTGCCGTTGGTCAACGTACGCGCTTCCAGCGCGGTGAAGTCGGACTCGGGGAAACCGGAGAGGTAACCGGTGTTGAAACCGGCGGCGGCGTTGTTGGCCTGGCACTTGGCCAGCTCGGCGACCATCTGGTTGGCCTTGTCCCGGCAGGTGGTGTCACCGAGCACCGCCCACATCTGCGCCCACGCGGTCAGGAAGTGCCCCTGCATGTGGGTACGGAAGGGGAAGTTCGGGGCGTCCCAGCCACCGTTGGCCGCGGCGCCGTTGGTGGACAGCCGGTGGTTGGCCCGGAAGTTGTAGAGCATCCGGTTGACGTCGACGAAGCGCAGGTAGTTCAGGGTCCGGTTCTGGTTGTCGAGCCACCGGCTCGTGGTGAGCCGGACCTGGCCGAGTTCGAACGGGTACGCGGAGACGCCCAGGTCCGGGCGGACCGGGGCGAGAGCGGCCTGCGCGGGGGAACCGGCGATCGCGGGTCCGACCGCCGACGCGACGGTGACGGCGCCGGCGGCCTGCAACAGGTGACGGCGGCTGAGCTGGGGAAACGGCACGGTGGCCTCCCTGTGGTGATGGTCGGTGGTGGAAACCAGTCACCGTCGTGACCGGTCACGTCACGACGGTGGCGGAGCGGGTGCGGTGCCGCCGGCGTGGTGCCGGTGGCGGCGGTTACGGGGTGACGCGGAAGGTGGCGTCCTGCCGGTCGGCGGCGCTGGAGCCCGCGCTGAGCGGGTCGATGCGCAGGACGTAGCCGCTGTGCCGCAGGTACCGGTCGGGGAAGTTGTACGAGCGGAACGACGACCACGACGAGTCGGCGAGCCCGGCGGTGCGGTGGAAGGTGGCGTCGGCGCGGAAACCCGAGGTGTTGTCGTTGGGGTCGAGCCGCGCCACGTAGCCGCTGTGCCGCAGGTAGCTACCGGGCCGGTTCACCGACTCGAACGACACTCCGGCCGGGTCGGCGAGGCCGGGCACCATCCGCCACATCTGGTCCTGGTACGGGTCGAACGGGTACGGGTCGAGCCGTACCGCGCCGTTGCTGTGCCGCACGACGTAGTCGGGGAGGTTGGACGACTTCAGGCGGACCCAGTTCGGGGCGCCCCACCGGCTGACCAGGCCGTTGTACTCGGCGTCGGTGATGCCGAGGATCGAGCCGTGCTTGGCGTTCAGCGGCGGGGTGTAGTCGCGCTGGTTGAGCGCCGACCACGAGTTGGTGGTGACGTTGCCGGTGCCCCAGATGTAGTAGTCGGCGTTGACCGGGCCGAACGAGTCGCCCCACAGCCACCAGCCGCTGCCGTCGTTGCGCTTGAGCAGCAGCGGTGCCTCGATCGCGGTGCCCTGGATCAGCCCGCTGGTGTACGTGGTGAAGCTGTTCGGCGCGCCCGTGGTGGACCGCGCGCCGTACAGTCTCCCGTCCGCGAGGTTCTTGTAGTACAGGTAGTAGACGCCGCCGTCGACGACGACGTCACCGTCGAGGACGCCGTGGTTGGGCTTGAAGAACTGCTGCGGCGCGCTGACGGTGCGGAAGTCCGACGTGTAGTTGACCTGCAGGATGTCGCCGCCGTTGTTGCAGGAGTAGACGATCGCGTACTGGCCGCGCGAGGCGTCCCAGAACACGGTCGGCGCCCAGGTGTGCGCGTTCAGCGTGTGCATCTGGATGCGGCGGTATCCGGTGAAGGACTGGAGGTTGGTCGAGTCCCACACGTGCAGGTACTGACTGTTGGTGCCGAAGTTCGTGCCCTTGAGGTCGGTGGCGACGACCACGAAGGTGCCGTCCTGCTTGCGGTACACGAACGGGTCGCGCAGGCCCTGCTGGCCGGCGGTGGGGGTGACCACCGGGTTGTTCTGGTTCAGCGGCGTCCAGTTGAGGCCGTCCCGGCTGACCGCGACGTGCAGGCCGTAGTCCGCGCCCTGGAAGTTCGGGCTCTCGGTGAAGTAGGTCATGACGTACGCGGTGTACGTGGCGGCGGAGGCGGGGCCGGGGCGCAGCGCCAGGCCGGAGGCGGTGAGTCCGGCGGAGGCGACCATGCCGAGGGTGAACGCTCGTCGGCTCAGGGCCATGGTGACGACCTTTCCTGACGGTGGTGGGGGATCCGGGAGTGCCGGACGGGGGTGGGCCCTCGCGCGGGATCCGTCCGGCGGTGCCTGCGGAACGGCATCGGGTGCTGTCCACGGGCACGCCGGTCGGCGCGCGACCGCGATCGGCCGGGGACGGGGGGCCGCTCGCTAGTTCATGCTCCCGTATCGATGTTATCGCTAACATAGCCGTCGGGTCGCAGGTCCGCAAGACATTGCCCCCGGGTTGGCGGCGGTGTCGTGTGTTGCCGCCGGAACAACCCGATAACAAGGCCCTGATGTAGCGGCAACCGTCAATACAAGACTGCTTCCTAGCGTGGGTGGTGCGCCAGAAACCGGCGCACCACAACCACTTCCCGTCCGGACCGTCCGCACTGGACGGTCGGCGGGGAGACCGGCCGGCGCCGCCGGCCGGCTCAGGAGGGAGTAGCCCGTGAGGCTCAACCACCAGGTCACCCGTCGTCGGCTGGGCGCGCTCGGCGTCGCCACGCTCGCCGGTGCGTTGGTCGCCACCGTCGGGGTCTCCCCGGCCGCGGCGAACCCGGCCACCGGTACCGTCCGGGGCGCCGACAGCGCGTACGCCGTCGAGGGCAGCTACCTCGTCGTCCTCAAGGACGGCCAGCGGGCCGACCGTTCCCGGGCGGCCGGACTCGCCGCCCGCTACGGCGGCAGCGTCGAGCGGGTCTTCGAGCGGACCGTCAACGGGTACGCGGCGACCCTCACCGAGCGCGCCGCCCGCCGCCTGGCGGCCGACCCGGCGGTCGCCTACGTGGAGCAGGACCAGCGGGTGCACGCGCTGGCCACCCAGGTCAACCCGCCCTCGTGGGGACTCGACCGGATCGACCAGCGGAACCTGCCGCTGAACGGTTCCTTCACCTACGGCCCCAGCGCCGGGGTCCGCATCTACGTGATCGACACCGGCGTCCGGGTGACCCACCAGGACTTCGGGGGCCGCGCCGTGAGCGGCTACGACGCGGTCGACAACGACAGCAACGCCGACGACGGCAACGGGCACGGCACCTTCGTCGCGTCGGTCGCGGCCGGCACCGCGTACGGGGTGGCGAAGAACGCGACCGTGGTCGGCGTGCGGGTGCTCGACAACAGCGGCTCCGGCACCACCGCCGGGGTGATCGCCGGCATCGACTGGGTCACCGCGAACGCGACCCGGCCCGCCGTGGCCAACCTGAGCCTCGGTGGCGGTGCCAGCACCACGCTCGACGCGGCGGTCCGCCGCTCGATCAACGCCGGCATCACCTACACCATCGCGGCCGGCAACTCGGGCGTCCCGGCGAACAACACCTCCCCGGCACGGGTCACCGAGGCGCTGACCGTCGGTGCCACCGACCGCACCGACACCCGCGCGAGCTGGTCCAACTACGGCACGGTACTGGACCTCTTCGCCCCGGGAGTGTCGATCACCGCCGGTTGGCGCACCAGCGACAGCGCCACCTACACCGGCAGCGGCACCTCGTTCTCCGCGCCGCACGTCGCCGGGGTCGCCGCGAACCACCTCCAGGGCAACCCGTCGGCCGGTCCGGCGGCGGTCAACGCCGCGATCATCGCCGCGGCGACCCCGAACCTGGTCGTGAACCCGGGCGCCGGTTCCCCGAACCGGCTCCTCTACCTCGGCTGACCGGCCATCCCGCCCGCGCCGTCCTTCCCCGGCGCGGGCGGGGCTCGGGGCGTGACCGGCACCCTAGGTGCCGGTCACGCCCGTGTCGGTCCGCGGCGGTGTGCGCCGCCAGCGGCCAGCGTGCGTGACCGGAGGGGGTGCGCCGGTCGGGGGCGATCACGAGATCAGCGCTCGGCGGGCCGCCCAGCTGGCCGACCAGGTCAGCGACCTGGCGGCGGCACCGGCCCGGCCGGAGCGTCCGGCACGACCCGCGTCTCCCGGCCGTCGATCCGTACGGTGACCGGCTCCCGGTGCCGGGCCCGGTCCGCGACGACCCTGAAGTCGGTGACCCGCCCGGCACGCCAGGCGCAGCTCACCTCGTACCCACCGCGCGCCCGCAGCCCCCGGAACGCGCCGTCGGCCCAGTCCGCCGGCAACGCCGGCAGCAGGTGGATGACCCCCTGGTGGCTCTGCAGGAGCATCTCCACGATCGCGCCCGTGACGCCCAGGTTGCCGTCCAGCTGCATCGGCGGGTGGTCGCAGAGCAGATTCGGCAGGGTGTTGTACCGCAGCAGGCCCCGGACCATGCACCGGGCCCGTTCCGCGTCGCCCAGCCGCGCGAACAACGCCGCCCGCCACGGCCAGGTCCACGACCGGCGGCTGTCCCCGGAGACGGTGGACTCGTCGAACGGCGTCCCCGCCCGCTCGCCGCAGCGCGCCTGCAACGAGACGAGGGCCGCCGCCGCCAGGTCGGGCGTGGCGTCCGGGGTGATCTGGCGGCCGGGGAACACCGCGAACAGGTGAGAGGTGTGCCGGTGGACGTCGTCCGGGTCGTCCCGGTCGGTCTGCCACTCCTGGAGCTGACCCCACCGGCCGATGGTGTCGGGCGCGAGCCGGGCCCGCAGGTCGGCGACGGTGGCCCGGTACCCGTGGTCGACGTCGAGCGCCCCGGCGCAGTCCAGATAGTTCTGGAAGAGGTCCCGGACGATCTGCTGGTCGTAGTGGACGCCGTCCTCGCGGGGGCCGTGCTCGGGCGACCAGCCGGCGGGAGAGACGAGCTGACCGGCCGCGTTCTCGACCAGCCGGTCCTGCCAGAACTCGCAGATCTCCCGGAGCATCGGCAGGGCGGTGTCGCGCAGGTAACCGACGTCCTGGGTGAAGGCCCAGTGCTCGTACAGGTGCAGGGCGTACCAGGCGCTGGCGACGGTGTTCCACTCCCAGGCGTTGCCGCCGAAGGCGCTCTGGCTGGTGCGGGCCGTCCAGCCCCGGGTGCCGGCCCCGAAGGCGGCCCGGGTGGCGACCCGGCTCGGCACCGCCACCTGGCGCACGTACCCGACGAGCGCCCGGTGGCTCTCGCTGAGGTTGGCCGTCTCCGCGCCCCAGTAGTTCATCTGGACGTTGATGTTCGTGTGGTAGTCCGACGCCCACGGGGGCTGGTCGCTGTCGTTCCACAGTCCCTGGAGGTTGGCGGGCAGGCCGCCGGGCCGGGAGGAGCCGTGCAGCAGGTACCGGCCGAGGACGAACATGGTCTGTTCGAGGTCCGGGTCCGGCCCACCGGCCCGGTACCGGGCCAGCCGGGCGTCGGTGGGGAGCGCGGCCACCGCGTCGTCGGTGCGTCCCCAGTCCACCGCGACCCGCCCGGCCACGGCCGTGGCCTCGATGACGTGGGCGGCGCGCAGCGCCCAGTACGACCGCCCGGCGGCGGCGTCGAGGGTCCGGCTGAGCACCGGGCGGGGGTCCGGGCCGCGCCAGCCCGCGGCGGCGTCGAGCCGGTAGTCGGTCCGGGCGTCCAGCAGCAGGGTCATCCGGGTCGCCCCGCGCACCCGCAGCCGGGAGCCGGGCGCGGTCAGCACGCCGTCGGTGTCGGCCACCCGCAGCGCGGCGGCGTACCGCAGGCCGTTGCCCAGGACGCCGTGGAACCCGACGGTACCCGTCGCGGCGTCGGCCGTCCCGGCCGCGCCCTGCGCGCAGGTCAGGGTGATCTCGCAGTCCAGCGCGCAGGCCCGGTCGGCCTCGTAGCGCAGGACCAGCAGGTCGGCCGCCCGGCTGGCGAACGCCTCCCGCCGGACCCGGGCCCCGGGGACACCGAACCAGGTGCCGTGCACACCGGACTCCAGGTCGAGCGCCCGACGGTACCCGACCACCGGGTCGAGGGTGGCGGTGTCGAACCCGGTCGTGTCGCCGGCCGACGGACCGGCCCCGACCAGGCGGATGCCGGCCAGCCGCACGGCCCGGGACCCGCCCTTCGGCCACAGCGTCAACCGGTAGCTGGGGTACGGCCCCGGCGCGGCGACGGTGAACCGTCCAGGGTCACCGGGTGCCGGCCCGGCGTCGCGCCGGTCGAGCCGGGTCCACGCGTAGCCGTCGGTGGACCCGTCCAGGGTCCAGGAGCCGGGGTGCTCGTCGACGGCGTCCGCCGGGGCGGTGAGGTGGTAGCCGGTGACGGTCACCGCCGACGGCAGGTCGGCCTGCCACCGTACGCCGCCGGTGGCGTCGGCGACGTGCCAGCCGGTGGTGGGGGCGGAGACGTACAGGTGGCGTGGCCGGCCGAAGGTGAGCAGGACGTCGCCGAAGGACCGGTACGCGCCGAAGCCGGTCATGCCGGTGTCGAAGGCGCTGTCGGGCCGGCCGGCCAGGGCGTTGTCGTAGTCGTTGACCCCGCCCCACAGGCTGTGCTCGTTGAACTGGATCCGCTCCCGGTCGGGTTGGCCGAAGAACATCGCGCCGATCCGGCCGTTGCCGACCGGCAGCGCCTGGGACTGCCAGTCGGTGGCCGGGAGCCGGTACCAGAGGGAGCGGGAACGGGATGACCACATGAGCGTCGATGGTCACAGCAGGGGTGGTGCGGGGGCCACCCCGGCCTGTCCGCCCGATCTGCGGTGATCGCGGGGACTTGGGTCGGATCGCCGGGCCGACGGATGTCGGATCGTGCTCTTCCGTCGCCGGTGTCCGCCCTCGTTAGGCGTGGGTGACCAACGCCTTTTGTTCAGTTCCTACAACTCCCGCCGCTCAGCATGCGCTGTCGGCGACATGGCGCTGCCAACCGGTAGACGGAAGGGTGAACACTGCCGGGACCACTGTCGCTCCGGCGCGCACATCGTGGTGTCTACAGAAGGGCTCGAACGGGTGTTCAGTCGTGTCGCCATCGTCAACCGTGGTGAGGCCGCCATGCGGCTCATCCATGCCGTCCGGGAGCTGGCCGCGGAGACCGGGACCCGGATCGAGACCGTCGCCCTGTACACCGACGTCGACCGCACGGCCACCTTCGTCCGGGAGGCGGACCGGTCCTACGATCTCGGTCCCGCCTCCGCGCGCCCGTACCTCGACCTGAAGGTGCTGGAACGCGCGCTGGTGGAGACCGGGGCCGACGCCGCCTGGGTGGGCTGGGGCTTCGTCGCCGAGGACCCGGCGTTCGCGGAGCTGTGCCAGCGGGTCGGCGTCACCTTCGTCGGGCCGAGCGCGGAGGCCATGCGCAAGCTCGGTGACAAGATCGGCGCGAAGCTGATCGCCGAGGAGGTCGGCGTCCCGGTCGCGCCGTGGAGCCGGGGCGCGGTGGAGAACCTGGAAGCCGCCCTGGCGGCGGCGGCCGGGATCGGCTACCCGCTGATGCTGAAGGCCACCGCGGGCGGTGGCGGACGCGGCATCCGCGTGATCACCAACGAGGCGGAGCTGGCCGACGCGTACGAGCGCACCAGCCAGGAGGCCGCGCGGGCGTTCGGCAGCGGCGTGGTGTTCCTGGAGCGCCTGGTCACCGGGGCCCGGCACGTCGAGGTCCAGGTGATCGCCGACGGGCAGGGCACCGCGTGGGCGCTCGGCGTCCGGGACTGCTCGGTGCAGCGCCGCAACCAGAAGGTCATCGAGGAGTCGGCCTCGCCGGTGCTCAGCCCCGCCCGGGCCGCCGAGCTGAAGACGTCGGCCGAGCGGCTGGCCGTCGCGGTCGGCTACCGGGGCGCGGCGACGGTGGAGTTCCTGTACCACCCCGGGGACGACATGCTCGCCTTCCTGGAGGTCAACACCCGGTTGCAGGTCGAGCACCCGATCACCGAGTCCACCACCGGTTTCGACCTGGTCAAGGCGCAGCTGCACGTGGCCTCCGGTGGACGCCTCGTCGGCGAGCCGCCGGTGGAGCGCGGGCACGCCATCGAGGCCCGGCTCAACGCCGAGGACCCGGACCGCGACTTCGCCCCCTCCCCGGGCCGTATCGCCCGGCTGGACCTGCCCGCCGGGCCGGGCATCCGGGTGGACACCGGGGTCAGCGAGGGCGACACCATCCCCGCCGACTTCGACTCGATGATCGCCAAGATCATCGCGTACGGCCGGGACCGCGACGAGGCCCTCGGCCGGCTGCGCCGCGCCATGGCCGAGACCACGGTGATCATCGAGGGCGGCGCGACCAACAAGAGCTTCGTGCTCGACCTGCTCGACCAGCCCGAGGTGATCGACGCCAGCGCCGACACCGGCTGGATCGACCGGGTACGCGGCCAGGGCCGGCTCGTCTCGCACCGGCACTCCGCCGTCGCGCTGGCCGCCGCCGCCATCGAGGCGTACGAGGAGGAGGAGCGCGTCGAACGGCAGCGACTGCTGTCGACCGCGTTCGGCGGACGCCCCCAGGTGCAGCACGCCAGCGGCCGGCCGCTGGACCTCAAGCTGCGCGGCGAAACCTACCGCGTCCGGGTCGCCCGGGTCGGCGCGCACCGGTTCCGGGTCGGTGTCGAGGCCGGTGCCGAGGTCCGCACCGCCGACGTCGAACTGGACCGCTTCGACCGGCACACCGGGCAGATCGTCGTCAACGGCAACCGGTACCGCCTGCTCACCGGCACCCACGGGCCGATCCACCTGGTCGAGGTGGAGGGCGTCACCCACCGGGTCAGCCGCGACGAGGGCGGCGTCGTCCGGTCGCCCTCGCCCGCGCTGGTCGTCGCCACGCCGCTGAAGGTCGGCGCGGAGGTCGAGGCGGGCGCGCCGGTGCTGGTGCTGGAGAGCATGAAGATGGAGACGGTGCTGCGGGCACCGTTCAAGGCCCGGCTCAAGGAGTGCGTCGTCTCCGTCGGCAGCCAGGTGGAGGCCGGCGCGCCGCTGCTGCGGCTGGAGCCGGTCGCCGGCGCGGACGCCGAGACCGCCTCGGCCGACGGCGCCGTCGAGCTGGACCTGCCGGTCGCGCCCGGGACGATCCCGGCGCGGGCGCGTACCACCCGGGGCCAGGAGGACCTGCGCAGCCTGCTGCTCGGCTTCGACGTCGACCCGCACGACGAACGCCGGGTGCTCGACGACTACCTCGTGGCGCGCCGCGCGGCCATCGCCGACGGGCACCGGCCGCTGGCCGAGGAACTCGTACTCGTCGACGTCTTCGCCGACCTGGCCGAGCTGAGCCGCAACCGGCCCACCGGTGAGGACGGTGGCGGCGACGGCCACGTCTACAGCGCCCGCGAGTACTTCCACACCTACCTGCAGTGCCTGGACGTCGAGCGGGCCGGGCTGCCGACGACGTTCCAGGACAAGCTCGCCAAGGCGCTCGGCCACTACGGGGTCACCGACCTGGAGCGGACCCCCGAACTCGAGGCCGCGGTCTTCCGGATCTTCCTCGCCCAGCAGCGCGCGACCGTCGACGCCACGGTCGTCGCCGACCTGCTACGCGTCTGGCTCCAGGAGTCCCCGCCCGACGAGGCGCTGCGCGAGCCGGCCGGTCTGGTGCTGGAGCGGCTGGTGGCCGCGACCCAGGTCCGCTTCCCGGCGGTCGCCGACCTGGCCCGGGGTGTGGTGTTCGCCTGGTTCGCCCAGCCGCTGCTGCGCCGCAACCGGGCCCGGGTCTACGCCAACGTCCGCAAGCACCTGCGCCACCTGGACGCGCACCCGGACGCCCCGGACCGCGCCGAGCGGATCGCCGAGATGGTCCGCAGCACCGAACCGCTGGTGCGGTTGCTCGGCCAGCGGCTGGTCCGGGACCACCCCGACAACGCGGTCATGCTGGAGGTGCTGACCCGGCGGTACTACGGCAACAAGGGCCTGGTCAGCGTCCGTACCCGCACCGTGGCGGGCTGCACGTTCGTGGTCGCCGAGCGGGCCGACTCGTGCGTGGTCTCCGCGGCGGTGAGCTTCGACGAGCTGGGCGACGCGCTGCGCGGGCTCGCCGAACTGGCGGCCGGCTCGGGTGCCATCGACGCCGACATCTACCTCGCCTGGGAGAACCAGCCGGAGGACTCCGACGGGATGGGCGCCGCGCTGCACGAGGTGGTCAGCGCGCACCCGGTGCCGAACGAGGTGCGCCGGGTCACCACCACGGTCGCCGGCAGTGGCGGCGCGGTGATGCACCACCACTTCACGTTCCGCCCGTCGACCGCCGGGATGACCGAGGAGCGGCTGGTCCGGGGTCTGCACCCGTACATCGCGCAGCGGATGCAGCTGGAGCGGCTGAGCAAGTTCGACCTCACCCGGCTGCCGTCGTCGGACGAGGAGGTGTACCTGTTCCGGTGCGTGGCGCGGGAGAACGCGTCCGACGACCGGCTCGTCGCCTTCGCCCAGGTGCGTGACCTGACCGCGTTGCGGGAACACGACGGCCGCCTGGTGGCGCTGCCCACCGCCGAGGACACCGTGGCCGCCTGTCTCGACTCGATCCGGCGCGAGTACTCCCGCTGGCCGTCGCGCAAGCGGGTGAACACCAACCGGATCGTGGTGTACGTCTGGCCGCCGAGCGACCTCACCCGCGCCGAACTGGAGATGATCGCCGGCCGGGTGCTGCCGACCACCGCCGGCGCCGGGCTGGAGGAGATCCTGTTCATCGCCCGGCGGCGGGACCGGGACACCGGCGAGCTGACCAAGATCGCGGTCCGGATCACCTTCGACGCCGCCGGCGGCACCGAACTGACCGTCGGCGAGCCGTCGGACGAGCCGGTCGAGCCGCTCGACGGCTACCGGCAGAAGGTGCTGCGGGCCAGCAGCCGCAACACGGTGTACCCGTACGAGCTGACCGGTCTGCTGGGCGACTTCGTCGAGCACGACCTGGACGACCAGCACGTGCTGGTGCCGGTGCACCGGCCGAAGGGCCGCAACACGGCGGCGCTGGTGGCGGGCGTGGTCACCACGCCGACCCGGCGGCATCCGGAGGGTATCGCCCGGGTGGTGCTGCTCGGTGACCCGACCAAGTCGCTCGGCGCGCTGTCCGAGCCGGAGTGCCGTCGGGTGATCGCCGCGCTGGACCTGGCCGAGCGGATGCGGGTACCGCTGGAGTGGTACGCGCTCTCCTCCGGTGCGCGGATCTCGATGGAGTCCGGCACCGAGAACATGGACTGGGTGGCCGCCGCGCTCAAGCGGATCGTCGAGTTCACCCAGGACGGCGGCGAGATCAACATCGTGGTCGCGGGCATCAACGTCGGCGCGCAGCCGTACTGGAACGCCGAGGCGACGATGCTCATGCACACCAAGGGCATCCTGGTGATGACCCCGGACTCGGCGATGGTGCTCACCGGCAAGCAGTCGCTGGACTTCTCCGGTGGCGTGTCGGCGGAGGACAACTTCGGCATCGGCGGCTACGACCGGGTGATGGGCCCGAACGGGCAGGCGCAGTACTGGGCGCCGAACCTGACCGCCGCGCGGAACGTGCTGATGTCGCACTACGACCACACGTACGTCGTACCGGGCGAGGAGGGACCGCGACGGGCGGTCACCACCGACCCGGTCGACCGGGACGTCACCGACTTCCCGCACGCGGTGGAGGGCAGCGACTTCACCACCGTCGGCGAGATCTTCTCCGCCGAGTCGAACCCGGACCGCAAGAAGCCGTTCGACATCCGGACCGTGATGCGGGCGCTGTCCGACCAGGACCACCCGGTCCTGGAGCGCTGGGCGGGCATGGCCGACGCGGAGACCTCGGTGGTGCAGGACGTGCACCTCGGCGGTATCCCGGTGTGCCTGCTCGGGATCGAGTCCCGGTCGGTGCCGCGCCGGGGCTTCCCGCCCACCGACGGCCCGGACACCTACACCGCGGGCACGCTGTTCCCGCAGTCGTCGAAGAAGGCCGCGCGGGCGATCAACGCGGCCAGCGGCAACCGGCCCCTCGTCGTGCTGGCGAACCTGTCGGGCTTCGACGGCTCACCGGAGTCGATGCGCAAGCTGCAACTGGAGTACGGCGCCGAGATCGGCCGGGCCATCGTGAACTTCCGTGGTCCGATCGTGTTCTGCGTGATCTCGCGGTACCACGGCGGGGCGTTCGTGGTGTTCTCGAAGGCGCTGAACCCGAGCATGACCGTGCTGGCGCTGGAGGGTTCGTTCGCCTCGGTGCTCGGCGGGGCCCCGGCCGCCGCGGTGGTGTTCTCCGGTGACGTCAACGCCCGGACCGCCGCCGACGCGCGGGTACGGGAACTGGAGGCCCGGGTCGCGGCGGCCTCCGGCACCGAACGGGCCACGCTGACCGCCGAACTCGACGAGTTGCGGCTGTCGGTGCGCGCGGAGAAGCTCGGCGAGGTGGCTGCCGAGTTCGACCGGGTTCACGACATCCGGCGTGCGGTGGAGGTCGGCTCGGTCGACGCGGTGATCCGCGCCGCCGAGCTGCGGCCACGGATCATCGAGGCCATCCAGTCCCGGCTGGGCTGACGGGTCGGGTACGGCGCCACGGCGGGTGACCGCCGTGGCGCCGTCGTCCTGTCGTCGTCCTGTCGTGCCGCGCCCGCGCGAGGCCGGCCGGCGGGTCCCCGACGAGGTGGCCGTGGTCGGGCCGGCTCGACGATCGACGGTCGCGGGCCCGCCCCGGGGCGGTGGGTCGGTCGCGGGCCGGCCCGGGGCGGTGGGACGGTCAGGGCTTGCGGGCCACCCCGCCGAGAATGGTGTGGTGGGTGATCGTCTGGTAGGACTCCGGGGCGGGTCCGGGCCGCCAGTCGGCCAGCGGCACCAGCCCGGGTGGCAGCAGCTCCAGCCCCTGGAAGAAGCCCGCGATCTCCTCGTGGGTGCGCCACCGGCCGGTGCCGAGGGTCTCGTTGAAGACCTTCTCCACCGCGCGGGCACGCTGCGAGATGTCGGGGTGTGCCGCGCCCGGGTCGTGGAAGTGCGAGATCGCCAGGTAGCTGCCGGACGGCAGGGCGTCGACCAGCCGGCGGGCGACGGCGGCCGGCTGGTCGTCGTCGTGCAGGTGGTGCAGGATCGCCAGGAGCAGCAGCCCCACCGGCTGGTCGAAGTCGATCAGGCGCTGGACGTCGGGGTGCGCCAGCAGGTCCTCCGGCTGGCGGAGGTCACCGCCGACCACGGTGGTGGTGCGGGCGTCGGCGAGCAGGACCCGACCGTGCGCGAGCGCCATCGGATCGTTGTCGACATACACCACCCGGGCGTCCGGGTCCACCTGGTGCGCGATCTCGTGCACGTTGCCCTGGCTGGGCAGCCCCGAGCCGACGTCGAGGAACTGCCGGATGCCCGCCTCCTCGGCGAGGTACCGGACGGCCCGGCGGAGGAAGCCCCGGCAGGCCCGGGCCGCCTCCGGGCCGTCCGGGGTGACCTGGAGGGCCAGCTGGGCGGCCTGCCGGTCGACCGCGAAGTTGTCCTTGCCGCCCAGGTAGTAGTCGTAGACCCGGGCGATGCTGGGTCGGGTGGTGTCGACGCCGGGCGGCGACGCCTTCTCGTTCGTCAACGCTTCGATCCTCCGTGTGCGGCAAGGGGTTTCCTCAGCCTAGGGGACCGGTCGTTCCGGCGGTGACCGGCACCCTCCACAGCGGACCGGGCGACGGTGCCGCCCGGTCCGGCTGTCCGCTAGCGGCGGTTCCAGCGCTGGTTGGCCTGGCCGGTGCAGGTCCACAGCACGAGCTTCGTGCCGTTGCCGGTGCCCAGGTTGTAGGCGTCCAGGCACAGCCCGGACTGCACGCCGGTGATGGTGCCGTCGGCGTTGACGTTCCACTGCTGGTTGGTGCCGCCGTGGCAGTCGTAGATGGTGACCCGGGTGCCGGGCGCGGTGCCGTACCCCTCGGCGTCCAGGCACTTGGTGCCGTAGACGGTGAGCTGCCGGGCGGAGGTGAGGGTCCACCGCTGGTTGGTGCCGCCGTGGCAGTCCCACAGCTGCAGCTGGGTGCCGTTGGTGGTGCTGGAGCCCGGGACGTCGACGCACCGACCCGACGGCACGCCCACGATCGCGGCGGTCTGCCCGTCGCCGCTGGCCGGGCTGCCGATGCTGCCGGGCACCGCCTGCAACGCGGCGTACCAGCGGGCGGCCATCTTGTCGTAGCCGGCGGCGGTCGGGTGGATGCCGTCGATCAGGTCGGCGGTGGTCAGGGCGCTGTGCATGTCGACTAGGTGGACCCGCTTGCCGGCGTTCTTCTTGCTCTGCACGATGCCGGGGATGGCGGCGTTGAAGGTGCGGACGGCGGCCTCCTGACCGCTGTTGCTGAGCGGGGTGAGCTGCGCGACGAACACCTCGGCGTTCGGCGCGGTGTTGGTGATCTTGTCGATCAGGGCGGACAGCCGGTTCGGCGCGGTGCTCACCTGGTAGTTCTGGAGCACGTCGTTGGTGCCGATGTGCAGCAGCACGCTCTGCGGGCGCTGGGTGTTCAGCCAGTTGACGACGTTGGCGTCGATCTGGTCGATGCGCCAGCCGGGGTGCCCCTGGTGGTCGTGGTCACCGAGGCTGGCCGGCCCGTTGAACTGCGACCCGACGAAGTCCACGGTGTACCGGCCGGTGACGAGCCGCTGCCAGAGCCCGATCCGGTAGCCGCCCGGGACCTGGGTGCCCTCGGTGATGGAGTCGCCGAGCGGCATCACCCGGACGCCGCCGTTGGACTCGGCGGCGGCCGGGCCGACCGGCGTCAGCACCCCGGCGAGGGCGACACCCAGGGCGGCGAGCGCCGTGAACCATCTCGTTCCGATTCTCATGTTCGTCTCCAGGGGCAGGTGGTGGCGGGGTGCGGGTGCAGGCCGGCCCAGGTCGTGGGCGGGCGATCGAGGTCGGCGGCCCGTCGGCACGGGACCTTGGCCGGGGTCGGCGGGCCCATCCGTCGCCCGGTGGCCCGCGTTGCCGCCCGGGTGATCGCTAGCCCGGCGACGCCCGGGTGGGGGACTTCGCTGTGAACGTTAACAGCGAGTTTCGTCGATTGTTGCCGGCGTCGGAGCGCCCGTCAAGGCGTCGTACGCCCCACCGCCACCGGCCGCGCGCCCGGCGCTGCGGCGACGGCCCCGTGCCGGCCCGCCCCCGACCAGCGGTTTCACGCCGCGGATCCGATCCTGCGCACCCGGCCGGCCCGCAGTGAGGCGGCGCGCGCCCGGCGGGACCGGAGAGGACCCAGACCGGTTCTCATTCCGGCCGGTGTCGCACAACCTGTCCGTCGTGGTTCCCGCAGTTGTCTCCGGCGCAGCGTAACCGTCCGAAGACCTCTCTCGTTAGGTGGGTTGAATCGACCCACAATTGGAGAGAACATTGCAGCTGTATGGACAGCCACCCCATCCTCTTCTTGTGAAGGTCATACAGCTTCTCCTCGGTTACGGCTTCACAGCCGAGGAGCGGCGTGGGAAGGGAGACCTATGCTTCATCAAGCTGATCTGCCCATGTGGCGGACATTCCCGATTTGTTGACGGTCGGCCACCTCGGCCGAAGGAGTACGTCAGGGACATTCTCCAATGGGCATTTCTTCTGCGCTGTTGGCGCAGTGACAAAAAGGGGCATGGCGCGGAATGTGGGTGCGAATTGCTCTCCGAGCGACCGTCCGGGGGCACGAGGGCCGACACCCGGCGCCCGATCTCCTCGACGAACGCGCCGCGCAGCTCATGGAGAAGCTGCTTGAACTCGAGCATGAGGACGAGGGCATCTGCAACAGCTCCGTATCCGTCGACCAGAAGGAGGGCACTCTCACTGTCGAGACGATCCTAGAGTCCAGCGACGGCTTTCCGGTCGCGGAGAAGTTCGTTTTCCTGGTGCAGCAGGCCGAGGATCTCGAGTTGGCTCCCGGCGCGTCGCGCAAACACGATTACGGGGTGGAGATGGCGCGCAGCTGAACGCGATACCTCCTCCCGGCCGGTCCGGATTCCCGGAGGCGGTGCCCCGATGCGGGACGTCACCAGTGGCGTACGGCCAACAGGACGAACGCGACGACCAGAATGGTGGAGCCGGTGACGGTGATCGCGCGGAGCCGGACCCGCAGGTCGTCGTCCCAGCGGTCACCGTCTCCGCTGGCCCGGCGCGCCAGCGGGGTGAGGGCCCGGCCGATGCCGAAGCCGACCCCGGCCAGCACCGCCACGCTCAGCCGTTGACCGGCCAGGAACACCGCCACGGCCAGCACGTACGGGGCGCTCGACGAGACGTAGGTACGCACTCCCGTGCCCAGTTCGAAGCCGAACCGGGCCGCCCCGCGCCGGACGTCACGCTGGAGCACGTCCTGCGGGATCTGCCGGGCGTTCTGCGGCAGCCGGACCCGGACCAGACCGAGTTCCCGGAGCAGCCCCAGCACGGCCACCGCCACGATGGCCGCGTACCGCCACGGCGTGGGCAGCGGCGCGGACAGCCCGGAGAACACCCCGAGCACCAGCCCGCTGAGCAGGCCACCGGCGATCAGGCCGGCGCTGAACAGGGCGAGCAGCACACCCTGCCGTTCTCGATCCCGCCACCCGGGCGAGGCCAGCGCGTACGCGCTGTTGCGGGTTCAAACCGAGCCGGAGAGCGTGTATCCGGTGAGCGCCCCGATCAGCGCCCAGCTGAGCGGATGGCCGTACCCGGCCGCGACGAGCGCCCCGGCGGTCAGCGGCAGCACCGGGGCGAACGGGTCGGCGACCCACCGCCGGACGTCCCGGCCGGGGCGTACCGGGCCGGGACCCCGGTGGGTCATACCGCGCCGCCGGTGAGGGTCCGCCAGGTGTTCACCCCGGCGATGCCGTCGGCGGTCAGCCCGTTCTGCCGCTGGAAGTCCCGGACCGCGCTGTCGGTCAAACCGCCGAACACCCCGTCGACCACCAGCCCGTAGGCGTGCCGGTTGAGCTGCCGCTGGAGGCCCGAGACGGCCTGACCGGTGTTGCCGGACCGGACCGACACCACCAGCGACGGCCAGGTGGTGGCGTCGACGACCCCGGTGACCGTGAGTCCGGCCGCCGTCTGGAAGCTGCGCACCTTCGCTTCGGTGTCGCTGCCGAAGACACCGTCGATCCCGGTCGCGTGGCCCCGGGCGGTCAGCAGGTGCTGCACGGTGTGGACGTTGACCCCGGTGTTGCCCCGCCGGACGGCGGGCCAGCTCACCGTGCCCAGGCAGCCGCACTGGGTGTTCCACCGGCAGATCGACCGTACCCAGCCGGCGCTGGTCTTGCGGTACCCGTCGTGGCAGCGGCGTTCCACCGAGCACGCGCACGCCCCGCACGGCCCCTGGTAGTGCCACAACCAGCCGTCGTACGTGCCGGAGTAGCACTCGTTGGGCCGCAGGATCCAGGTGGTCCCGTCGTTCTTGTGGTACCCGAGGTACGTCCCGCTGGTGTTGCAGGCGTCGGCGAAGATCGTGCTCGGCCCGCAGCCCGGCGAGCAGTTGTGGTCACTGGCGTAACTCGGACACGAGCCGTAGATGGTGTACCCGTCGGCGTACGCCCGGCGGGCCGCCGGGAAGACGCTGAGCGCGGCCATGCCGACCGCGGTGCCGGCCTGGATCAGGGCGCGCCGGGACAGCGTCCAGGCGGCCCGGGTGCGCCCGGCCCGCACCGGCGTACGCCGGACGGCGGCGCCGGTTCCCGGGTCGGTGCCGCGCAGCGCGGGTACGGCGTCGAGAGTGGTCATGCCCGGCCTCCCGGCTGGTGGGTGGCGACCGCCGGTCCGGTGGCCCCGGACGGGTCGGGGTCGAACCTGGCTGCGGACGGGGCGGGTCCGAGTCCGGCCCCGGACGGGGCGGGGTCGAACCGGTCGAGGAGGCGGCGCAGGGCCGTGCGGGAGCCGACCGGCTCGGCGTGCCGCACCTGCCCGGCCCGGTCGACCACGGTGGCGAACGGGGTGGCGAGCGCGTCGTACCGGTCGAACAGCTCGGCCTGCCCGGCGAGCACCGGGACGGGCAGGCCGGCCGCCCGCGCCGGCGCGACGTCGCGGTAGAGAACCCGGAACTCCAGCCCGGCCCGGTCGACGTGGTCGGCCAACTCGGCGAGCACCTCGGCGCAGGTACCGCAGTCGGGGTCCAGGAAGAGCAGCACCAGCGGACCGCGCGGTGCCGCCGGGGCCAGCCGGGCGAAGTCGGGGGCCGGGGTGCCCGGCGGCAGGCCGACCGACTCCGGGTGCCGCTGCGCCAGCCCGCTCGACAGGGCGTGCACCTGGCGCACCAGGCCGGACACCACGAGGGCCAGCAGCAGGATCGCCACCCAGCTCAGGATCAGCGCGCTGGTCTGGAAGCTCATCCGGACAGGTCTCCTCGTGCCGGGCGGACGGGCCGGGGGTGGTACATGGCGGCCGGTAGCTGCCACAGTCCGACGGTGAACGTGGCGGCGGCCAGCAGGACGACGGCGAGGTCGGCGGCGAGCCGGCCCCAGCCGAGCACCGAACCGGACAGCACCGCGCCGAGCAGGGCCAGGCCGGACAGCACCGCCGCCCGCGCCACCACCCAGCCGCTCATCGGCAGTTCCCGCCGGGAGCAGCCGCACGGGCCGGTACGACCGGTGGACAGCACGTGCCGGCCGTAGCCGGCGTACAGGCCGAGGAGTCCGGCGGCGGCGACGCCGACGGCGATCCGCAGGGCCCGGCCGTCGTCGCCGCGCAGCGCCACCACCCCGGCCCCGGCGAGCAGCAGCTCGGCCGTGACGACCAGACCGGCGACGGCGGCGGGCGCCGGGAGTACCCGGTGCGCGGCCAGGGCCCGGGTCAGCGCGGCCGGCCGGGTCAGGTGCCCGACCCCGGTGACCAGCAGGGTGGCCACCACGGTGTACGCCGCGACGCTGCCCAGGAGGACGCCCACCGTGGCCTACCCGGCGGTCCGGACGTCGAGCCGCTCCACCAGGGTGGGCACCTGTTCCGGGTCGGTGTCGGCGAGCGGGACCAGGCTGAGCCAGGTGTCCGTGGTGGCCAGCACGAAGTAGGGCCGACCGTCGGACAGGGCGTCCCGGTAGAGGTCGCCGGCCCGGGTCCGCAGGCCCCGCCACGACGGCAGCTGCTTGGCGCGCTGCGCGGTGAGCGGGGTCATCTCCAGCAGGCCGAGGCCGGGGACCTCCTTGAGCACGGTGGCCGGTGCGGCGAACACCGCGCCGCCCTTGGCGACCGGCAGCAGGGTCAGCCCGTCGTCGTGCTCCTCGACGCGCAGGGAGCGCAGCACCCCGAGCAGGTGCCCGGTCGACGCGCCGTACAGCTCGGTGAAGAAGGAGTGCCGCCGTCCCCGCCAGACCGCGACGAGCCGGTCCTCGGTGAGCCGGATCCGCGGGTCGTGCGGTCGGGTCCGCGCGGTCAGCAGCGTGCCGCCCTGGTAGCTGAGTTCCTCGTCGAACCGGTCGACGCCGAGCGCCCGGACCACGTCGTCGGCGAGCCCGGTCGGGCCGGTGGTGAACTCGTGCAGCCGACCGGCGATCGTCACGTCGGCGACGGAGGTGGCCGGCGCGCGCAGGTCCAGCTCACCGTCGAGCAGGTAGCGGCGTCCGTCGACCGCCCGATGTGCCACCGGTACCGCCGTGGTCGTCATCGACCAACCTCCGCCCGAGTCCGGTGTTCCCACCCGCCGGGGCATCATATGCACCGACGTGAATGTCGGGCAAGGATGCCGCCGGGGTGGACCGGGCGTGTCGCCTCAGTCGGCGCAGTACCCGTGGCGGGCGGCCCGCTCGGCCAGCCACAACCAGCGGCGCTGCACGTCGCCGCTGGTGGCGGCGACCATGCCCAGGGCGTCACCCCGGACCACGTGCAGGGCGTCCGCCGTCGCCGACGCGTCGTCCAGCAGCGCCGCGCCGGCCCGGAACGCCTCCGCCTCGGCCGCGCCGCCGAACCGGGGCGCCACCTCGTCGCGCCAGAAGTCCGCCCAGGCCAGCTCGGGATTCCAGCTGAACCGGGCGTACGCCAGGTAGCTGATCTCGTTGGTCGGGTGGTACGCCGACGGCTCGGCGAAGATGGTCAGCCCGCGCATCCCCGCGCCGCCGGCCCGGGTCGCCATGTCGGCGTACAGGTCGGGCACCCAGGAGTGCCGCTGCCGGTTCCACTGCGAACCGGCGTGCGTGCGCAGCACGGTGGTGGTGTGCGGGAGCGCGTCGACGTGCGCCGCGGTGAGCCGGTGCCGGTTGTCGTACCAGAAGCCCCGGTTCACGCAGTACTGGTAGGCCACGTCGTCGGGCAGGTCCGCCAGCGGTTTCTGCGCCTCCAGGTCGAAGATGTTGTCCCAGTACACCTCGACCAGGTGCCGCAGCGGCACCCCGGCCGGCCCGGTCCGCCGGGCCGTCTCCAGCAGCGTCGGGTACACCGACCGCATCGCCTCGTACGACCAGGAGGTGCGTTCGCCCCCGGTGCGGGCGGTGCACCGGTCGCAGGCGCAGCTGCCGTAGTCACCGGTCTCGAAGTTGATGCCGCCCACCGGCAGGGTGTCCAGCAGCCAGTCCACCGCGTCCCGGTGCCAGGCCAGGTTGTCCGGCCGGGACGGGCAGGCGGCCATCATGTACTCGCTGGCCGGGAAGTGCAGGTCACCGAACTCGTCGATGTCGAAGCCGACCTTCTTCGGCAGCTCGGCGGCCAGGTCGGGGCGCTGCCGCAGCCAGGTGGCCAGGTTGTAGCGGTGCCGGCCGTCGAAGTAGATGCCACCGTAGGCGTTCACGCCGATCCCGGCGATGATCCGCACCCCGCGCTCGTTGGCGTACCCGCACAGCTCGCGGGCCGCCTCGACGCCGCCGTGGGCGTCGCGCAGCAGCCCGTACACCACGATGCCGCCGATCCGTTCCCGGGAGCAGAAGTCCACCAGCCGCCGGTAGTCCGCGCCGAACGCCCCGGCGTCCTTGGCGTACGGGTTGAGCGCGCCGATCTCCTGCTGGCCGAGCTGGCGCAGGTCCCAGTTGGTGGAGTGGTCCCAGGTCCACAGGGTGCGCAGCGGCAGGCCGGGCGCGTCGGCGCGTACCCCGACCGGCAGCCCGGCCGGGGTGGCGGCGGCCAGCAACTCCCGCGCGGCGTACACCAGGCCGGCGAACGGGTCGCCGGTGAGCCGGACCGGCCCCTGCTCGGGCACCTCGACCCGGTAGCCGCCCTCCGGCAGCGCCGGGTCCACGGCGAGTTGGACCTGCACCCCCTCGGGGTCGGCCCCCCACGCCCCGGTCAGCAGGCCGGCGGCGTACGGCGCGACCTCGGCGCCGTGCACCCGGATCCCGGTGAGCCGGCGGTACTGCTGCGACATCATGACCTCCCGAGGGACTGCGGGGTGGCGGCGAGGTACTCGACCACGTCGATGGCCGTCCACACCCGGTGCTGCCAGTACGGATCCCGCTCGACGCGGGCGCGGGCGTCGGCGGCGTCGACCGCCCGCAGGACGAGGACGGACGCGGCCAGGTCGGCCCGCGCCCCGACGACCAGGGCGGTGCCGTCGGCCAGCAGGGACGCCACGTGGTCCAGGTGCGCCGCCCGGTACGGGGTACGGCGCTCGGCGGCGTCGGCGGCGAAGGTGGCGGTGACCAGGAAGGTCGGTTCGAACCTCACGCGCCACCGCCGATCGCCTCGAACAGCCGCTGCATCGCCACCCGGTAGACGGTCTGCGGCCGGCCCGCGCCGGTGCTGACGTGCAGGCCGACCTCCTCGGCGAAGCCGGCGGCCCGCAGCGAGTTGAGCAGCCGGCGGGCCGACCGGGCCTCCACCCCGTACGCGTCGGCCAGGCCCCGCGCGGTCACCTGGTTGGGGTCCATCTGGTGCAGCGCCTCGATCAGCCGGCGGGTGGACAGCGGACCCAGCCGGAGCTGCTCGGAGACCCGCAGCACCCCGGGCGCGGTCTCCCGCAGCCGCTGCTTGACCGGGCTCTGCCGGCTGGAGTAGATCTCCCCGTCCGGGAAGACCACGTGCGTGTCGCCGCTGCCCCG
Organism: Micromonospora cathayae; assembly: GCF_028993575.1. Taxonomy (NCBI): domain Bacteria; kingdom Bacillati; phylum Actinomycetota; class Actinomycetes; order Micromonosporales; family Micromonosporaceae; genus Micromonospora; species Micromonospora cathayae. The sequence continues at coordinate 4,675,380 of NZ_CP118615.1, forward strand.
ACCGAGCGCGAGGGCCTTGCGGGCGTTGTCCTCGGCGGCGGCGATGGTGGTGCCCGCGCCGAACCCGACGGTGTGCGCGACGTCCACGCCGCGCAGCGCGAGCAGCGAGGCGTGCCCGGCCCGGTGCCGGGCGATGGCGCTCTCCACGGTGCCCCGGGTGGTGGTGATGAGCAGGGTCCGGTCGTCGATCGAGCCCAGCCGGCCGCGCATCCGCTCGGCGTGCTCCAGCAGCGCCTCGCGCAGCCGCAACCGCTGCCGTTCCACCTGGTACGGGTCGTGTCCCCGGCCGGCGGGCTCGGTCAGCTCGATCATCATCACCGCGATCTGGGTGGCCCGGGACTGGCGCACGTCGGCGGCGAGCCAGGCCCGGCGCAGCGCGTCGCGGACCGAGGTCCGGGTGTGCTCGACCCGCCACACCGGCACGCCCTGCTCGCGCAGGTCCCGGTGCACGGTGCCGAGGCAGGTCAGGCAGGCGTCGACCTGCCCCGACTCGTACCGTTGCCGGTGGTAGGCGGTGATCTCGTCGAGGCCGGAGAAGAGCAGGCCGGACGAGTCCGCGATGGGCAGGATCTCGGTCGGCGGCTCCGTCTCGATGTCGTGGTACGTCTCCCGGACCACGTCCGCCTCGATGGTGTCCACACTCACCCGGGGCAGCCGGCCCCCGGTGGCGAGCAGGATCCGGGACAGGGTCCGGTACAGGTCGATGCCGGCGTGCGGCACGAAGTCGATCTCGGCGCGCAGCCCGCCGGCCGCCACCGCGAACGCGTGCGGGATGCGTCCGGTGAACAGCAGCACCTGGCACAGCTCGTCGAGTTCCCGGGCCAGTTCGGGGGCCTGTTCCGGTCGGGCGTACGCCCGTGCGGTCAGCTCCGCGGAGCGCTGCTCGCCCGAGGCGACCTCCTGGACCAACCGGATCGAGTCCTCCGGGCCGATGATGCCGATCACTGTGCCGCCTCCGCCTCGTCGCCGCTTCCGGGTGGGCCGCTCAACCGGCGTGCACGGTGCCGACGACCCCGGCGCTGACCGGGGACGCCAACAGCACCAGCGCGGACGCCACGTCCTCCGGCCGGCCCAGCGTGGCCGCCAGCTCGGCGATCCGGTGCCGGTCGGCCCCGTTGGCCCGCGCCTCGGCCAGCGACCGCCGCATCAGCGGCGTGTCGATGTCGCCGGGCAGCAGCGCGTGCACCCGGATCCCCTGTGGATCCAGCTGCCGGGCCAGGGTGAGTGCCAGGCCGTGCAGCCCTCCCTTACTCGCGCCGTAGGGTACCGAGCCGGAGCCGGCGAGCACGCCGGCCTTCGAGCCGACCAGCACCAGTACGCCGGTACCGGGCGTGAGATGCCGGGCGGCGTGCTTGGCGACGAGGAACGGCCCGGTCAGGTTGACCGCGAGCACCCGGTGCCACAGCTCGACCGGGACGTCCCGGACGTCCAGCCCCTGGCCCCGCATCACCCCGGCCACGTGCAGCACGGCGTCGATCCCGCTCAGCTCGGCGGCCACCGCGTCGAGGGCGGCGGACACCTCGTCCTCCACCGTCACGTCGACCCGCCGGGCGCAGGCGGTCGCCCCGCCAAGGCGGGCCTCGGCGGCGGCCCGGTCCGCACCGTCGCCGTCGGCGTCCAGCACGGCGACCGCCGCGCCGGCCGCGACAGCGGCCCGGACCGTGGCCAGGCCGATGCCGGACGCCCCGCCGACCACCACCACCCGCCGACCGGCCAGCAGACCGGCCGACCGGGCGACGTCGACCGCCACCGGGCCGGTACCGGCTGCGGCCGGTCCGACCGCGTCGGCCCGGCCACGGCCCGGGGCCTCGGCCGGTGCGGCGACGTCGGCCGGGCCCGGGGCGTCGGCCGGTGCGACGGCGTCGGTCGCCGCCGGGGCGGTGGTGGGGGCCGGCGACGGCCCGGCGTCGGTCATCGACCGACCGTCCGGCGCACCGCGGCGACCACGTGGGCGGCCTCGGGCACCACGGCGGCCTGGAGCACCGGGGCGGCCGGCATCGGCACGTCCGGCGCGGCCACCCGGGCCACCGGGGCGCGCAGGTCGGCGAAGCACTCGGCGGCGGCGCGGGCGGCGATCTCCGCGCCGAACCCGCCGGTCAGGTTGGCCTCGTGCGCGACGACCAGCCGGCCGGTGCGGGCCACCGAGGCGGCCACCGTGTCGAAGTCCAGCGGGTTGAGCCAGCGCAGGTCGACCACCTCGGCCTCGATGCCCTCCTCGGCGAGCTGGCCGGCCGCGTCCAGCGCCGCCGACACCATCCGGGACCAGGCGACCACGGTGACGTCGCCGCCGGACCGGACCACCCGGGCCCCGCCGACCGGCTCGACCGGGGCGTCGGTGCGGACCGGTCCGCGCGTCGGGTAGAGCATCCGCGCCTCGGCGACCACCACCGGGTCGTCGCTGACCACGGCGGTACGCAGCATCTGGTACGCGTCGTCCGGGGTGGCCGGCAGCGCCACCCGCAGCCCCGGGGTGTGTGCGAAGTACGCCTCGGGGGAGTGCGAGTGCTGGGCGCACGCGCCGGGGGAGTAGCCCTGCTGCATCCGGATCACCAGCGGCACCCGCCACCGGCCGTTGCTGGCGTGGTGGATGGTGGGGATCTGGTTGACGAACTGGTCCATCGCCACGAACGAGAAGTCGGCGTACATGATCTCGGCGATCGGCCGCAGGCCGGTCATGGCCGCGCCGAGCGCCATGCCGAGGAACCCGGTCTCGGAGATCGGGGTGTCGAAGATCCGGCCCGAGCCGAACCGCTTGTGCAGCCCCTTGGTGGCCCCGAACGGGCCGCCGGGCAGGGCGACGTCCTCACCGAAGTAGACGGTGTCGGTCCGGCTGTCCAGCGCCCAGGCGAGCGCGGCGTTGACGGCCTGGATGTAGCGCAGCGACTCAGACATGCACGTGCTCCTTGACGGTCGCCGGGTCCGGGAACGGCACGGCGCGGGCGGCGGTCACGGCCGCCTCGATCTCGGCGGTGACCTCGGCGTCGATCGCGTCCAGCCGGGCGGTCAGGTCGGCGTCGGCGTGCTGCCGGATCCGGGCGAGCGGCTCGCGTTCCCGGGCGGCGGCGACCTCGCCGGCCGGCCGGTAGTGCTGCACGTCGCCGCTGTAGTGGCCGACCAGCCGTTCGGTCATCGCCTCGACGATGGACGGGCCGCCACCCTCGCGGGCCCGGTCGACCGCCTCGGTGACCGCCTCGGCGACGGCGTCGCAGTCGTTGCCGTCGACGACTCGGCCGGGCATGCCGTAGCCGGCGGCCCGCTCGGCGAGCTGCCGGATCCGCACCATGTCCTCGATCCGGGACATCTCGGAGTAGACGTTGTTCTCCAGCACCAGCACCAGCGGCAGGTCGAGCACGGCGGCCAGGTTGAGCGCCTCGTGCACGTTGCCCTGGTTCATCGCGCCGTCGCCGATGCTGACCACGCTCACCGCGCCGCTGCCGGTGCGCTGCGCGGTGAGCGCCGCTCCGGCGGCCACCGGTACGCCCGCGCCGACGATGGAGTTCTCGCCGATGAACCAGCGGCCCGGGTCGGACAGGTACGGCGAGGCGGCCCGTCCGCCGCAGAGCGCCGAGTCGCGTCCCATCATCTCGGCGAACAGCCCGACCAGGTCCACGCCCCGGGCGATGGCCCAGCCGTGGCCCCGGTACGTGGCGGTCACCCAGTCGCCGTCGCGCAGGGCGCGGGCGGCACCGACCGGGATCGCCTCCTGGCCGTTGCACAGGTGGATCGAGCCCGGGATCTCACCGGCGTCCTTGAGGGCGGTCAACCGCTCCTCGAACCGGCGGATCCGGGTCATGAGCCGATAGTCGTCCGGCAGCCCCATCACACCCCCAGTGGTAGTTAGAGCCTTATTCCGGCTCGTTCGCATCGGAGCCTAGACCAGCAGCGTCAGGCTATGGAAGAGTGCATGAGCAAGTTTCTGGCCGTTATTGGTCTCTAATTTGGGGGCAGGTATGGAGATCACCGCCGTCGAGTCGGTGGTACGCGGTGACGCGCACTTCGTCCAGGTGCACACCTCCGACGGGTCGGTCGGGGTGGGACAGTCCGCCTGCTGGGGCTACCCCAACGCCGTGCACGCCGTGGTGGAGGCGTTCCGGCCGCACCTGCTCGGCGCCGACCCGGACCGGATCGAGCACCACTGGCACCACCTCTACCGGATGGGGCCGTTCCGGGGATCGGTGCTCACCGCCGCCGTCTCCGCCGTCGACATCGCCCTGTGGGACCTGCTCGGCAAGCGGCTCGGCGTACCGGTCTGGCAGCTGCTCGGCGGCCGGGTCCGGGACCGGATCCGGCTGCACCTGCTGCTGCCCGGCACCGGCGCGGAGGCCCTCGCCGCCCAGGCGGCGGCGGCCGTCGCCGACGGCTTCACCGCGGTCAAGTTCGACCCGCTGCCCGCCGACTACGCCGACCTGTCCCAGGCCCGCCTGGTCGCGGCCACCGAGGCCACCACCGCCGCGGTCCGGGACACCGTCGGCCCGGACGTGGACCTGCTGGTCGAGCTGCACCGCAAGCTCACCCCGTTGCAGGCCGAGTCGGTGCTGCCCGCGCTGGCCCGGCACCTGCCGCTGCTGGTCGAGGACCCGATCCAGATCGACAGCGTCAGCGGTCAGGCCGCCGTCGCCCGCCGCGCGCTCGGCGTGCCGATGGCCAACGGCGAACGGCTGCACACCATCTGGGAGTTCAGTGAGCTGCTCGCCCAGGGCGGCGCCCAGTACGTCCGCCCCGACCTGGGGCTGGCCGGCGGGATCAGCCACGCCCGCAAGATCGCCGCGCTGGCCGAGGCGCACCACGCCGCCGTGGTCAGCCACAACTGCCTCGGCCCGCTGCTGACCATGGCGTCGGTGCACCTGGACACCGCCATCCCCAACTTCGTCACCCAGGAGTACTCGCCGCTGGACGACCAGCTCGCCGACGGTCCGGCCCGCGCCTGCGTACGGCGCGACGGCGGGTTCCTGCCGGTACCGCAGGAGCCGGGCCTCGGGGTGACCCTGGACCTGGCCGACGAGACGCCGCTCGACCTGACCGGCCGTCCGCTGCACCGCATCCCGCTGCGCGCCGACGGTTCGGTCGCCTACGCGGTCTGACCACCCGCACCGGCCCGGCGGGACCCCCCGCCGGGCCGGCGACGCCGGTGCCGGCCACCCGGGGCGCGCTGCGCGCGGGGGCGGTCGGCCCGGCGGACCCACCGCGCCGGCCGGTGCCGGGCCGGTCACGACGGTGGGTGGCCCGGGTGGTGGAAGACCGGGTACGCCCAGAGCGGCTCGCCGTCGGCGTCGGCGACCTCGGCGAACAGGTGCGCCAGCGACCGGCTCCAGCGGGCCTGCACCGCCGACGCCCCGGTGACCCGGCCGGCGTGCCGGTACCCGTACCGGGTGCGCAGCACACAGATCAGCAGCGTCCCGTGCCGGTGGATGTGGTAGTCGTAGATCCCCGCCTGGTCCAGCAGCGCGGACATCTCCGGCCAGACCTCGGCGTGCCGGCGCTCGTACTCGGCCGCCGCGCCCGGCCGCAGCCGGTACAGGTGGCACACCTGCACCCCCGGACCGGCGTCGGCCGGTCCGGGGGTGCGACGGTGGTCCGGGTCGGCGGTCACTTGCCCGACCCGGCGAGCGCGCCGGAGACCAGTTGCCGCTGGAAGACCAGGTAGATCACCAGCACCGGGAGCAGCGCGACGATCAGGCCGGCGCTGACCAGCGGTACCGACACGTCGTACTGTCCACTGAGCAGGGACACCCCGACCATTAGCGTCTTGCTGTCCGACCCACCCATGATCACCAGGGGGAGCAGCAGGTCGTTCCACATCCAGACGAAGTTGAAGATGGCGAGCGCGGCCAGCGCCGGGGTGGCGATCGGGGCGAGCAGCCGGAACAGGATGGTCAGGTGTCCGGCCCCGTCCACCCGGGCCGCCTCGATCAACTCGTCCGGGATCTGCTGGAAGTAGCCGGCGAGCTGGTACGTGCCCAGCGGCAGCCCGAACGCCGCGTACGCCAGGATCAGGCCCTGGTACTGCCCGGACATGCCCAGGTCCAGCACGGTCTGGTACAGCGGGTAGATGATCGCCTGGCTGGGGATGGTCAGCGACACGATGATCAGCAGGAAGACCAGCTTCCCGCCCCGGAACCGCACCTTGGTCACCACGTACGCGACCAGCAGCGCGGCCAGCACCGACAGCACCAGCCCGCCGACCGTGGTGACCAGGGAGTTCAGCAGCAGCCGGGGCATGTCCATCCGGCGGAACGCCTCGAGGTAGTTCTCCAGGGTGATCCCGGCCGTCGGCAGGCCCAGCGGGTCCCGGGCGAACCCGGCCTGCGTCTTGAGTGAACTGATCACGGTGAACAGCAGCGGGTAGACCGCCGCGACCGCGACGACGACCAACGCGAAGGTCAACAGGTAACGCCCGATCCGGGCGGCGTGTGGCCGGTTCATCGCGGCTTCCGGGTCCCCTCTGTGAACATGTGCCGCACGCTGAAGACGCTCAGCAGGGCGACGAAGACGAACAGCGCGATGCCGATCGCGGAGCCGTAACCGCGGTCCAGGAACTGGAAGGTGGTCAGGAAGACCAGGTACTCCGGCAGCATGGTGGCGTCACCGGGGCCACCCTGGGTCAACGCGTAGATCAGCGGGAACAGCCAGATCAGCACCCCGGACGCGCACAGCACGCTCCAGTACGCCACCGTGGGGCGCAGCATCGGCACCACCACCGAGAACAACCGCCGCCAGAAGCCGGCCCCGTCCAGGTAGGCGGCCTCCATCACCTCCTCGGGGATGGTCGCCAGACCGGCCAGGTACGTCATCACGCCCAGCCCGAAGAAACTCCACAGCGCCACCGCGACCAGCGAGAACAGCGCACTCCACCGGCCGTTGAGCCACTCGATCGCCAACGGCTCCAACCCCACCGTGCGGAGCAGGGCGTTGATCGGCCCGTCCGGGGCGAGGATCTGCCGGAACATGATGCCGACCACGATCGGCGCGATGGTGTACGGCACGAAGTACACCGCCCGGAAGAACGTCCAGCCCGGCGCCCGCTGGTGGATGAACACCGCCAGCACCAGCGGGATGACCACCCAGAACGGCAGCGTGGCGACTACCAGCAGGGCGTTGCGGAAGCTGGTGAGCACCATCGGGTCGTCGAACATCCGGGTGTAGTTGTCGGCCCCGGCGAACCCGCCGCTGTCGAACCCGCTGGACGACTCGAGGCTGGTGATCACACCCCGGACCAGGGGGACGAGCTTGAACATGACCACGAGGGCCAGGGCGGGCAGCACCAGGACGGCGCCCAGCCACCACTCCCGGGCCCGGCCCGGACGGCGCGAGGGCGGGCGGGACCGGGTGCTCTGGTCGGCGGCCGACGGCTCCGCGACCGGCGCGGTCGAAACGGTCATCAGGTTCCTTCCCCGGGGACTGACCGGTCGCAGGCGGCACCCCGGCCGCCTGCGACCGGCACGGTCACTTGCCCTGCTTCTTCGTGGGGCTGCGCTCCAGGGCCTGCTGCATCTGCGTGGCCCACTTGTCCACGGTCAGCTGGCCCAGGGTCACCTGCTGCCAGCCTCGGGCGAGCGCGTCGGCTTCCGGCCCGGAGAGCATCACCCCGGCGTGCAGCGTCGGGTCGGCCACCAGTTCCTGGATGGTGCGGAACGCCGGGGACGACGGCAGCAGCGACGGGTCGACGTTCTTGTTGAGCGGCTGGCCCTTGGCGTACTTGACCCACAGCTCGCCGTTCTCCTTGCCGGCCAGCCAGGTGATGAACTCCAGGCCGGCGTCCTTCTTGTCGCTCCACTGGGTGACCCCGTACACGGCACCCTCGATGCCGGAGAACTTCTTCGCCAGCGGGGCGTCCGCGTTGATCACCGGCCAGCGCGTGACGCCGAGCTTGTCGTCGCCGAGCGCCTTGCCGAACGCCTCCCAGTTCACCGCGTCCGAGATGATCGTGCCGGCGAACGCGGCGTCGCCGCGCTGGAAGATGTCCGCGCCGTCCGGCAGCATGGTGATCGAGGGCGCGTTCTTGTTGGTCCAGCCGCTGGTGGTGATCTCGGCGAGCTTCTCCAGCACCGCGACCAGCTTCGGGTCGGTCCAGGACAGGGTGCCGGCCAGCAGCCCCCGGATGTCGTCCTCGGACAGGTAGTTACGGGCGATCTCCGGGAAGTCCCAGTACGCCGGGAAGGTGCCGGACAGGCCCAGCGCCAGGCAGGTCTTGCCGGACTTCGTCACCGCGTCGCAGGCCGCGCCGAACTCCGCCCAGGTGGCCGGCGGCTGCTCCGGGTCCAGGCCGGCGTTGCGCAGCACGTCCTTGTTGAAGTAGAGGACGTTGCCCTGGTACGAGAACGGCACGCCGTAGCAGGGCTTGGCGGTGTCGAAGCCCTCGCAGGCCCCGCTGTACGTCACCAGGTCCTTGTTGATCTGGGCGGCCTTCTCGCCGAGCGGCACGTACGCGCCGCGCCGGTCGAACAGCTCCAGCCCGGCGTTGTTCGCCATCACGTCCGGCCCGGACTGCGAGGTGATGTACGGTCCCTGCACCTCGGGGTACTTGTCGAACGGGACGGACTGCATCTCCAGCTTGATGTCCGGGTGGCTGGCCTCGAAGGTGGTCTTCACCTGCTGCCAGTACTCGGTGCCACCCGGTTCCCAGGTCAGCACCTTGAGGGTGACCGGGCCGTCGGTGGCCCCGTCACCACCACCGCAGGCGGTCAGCAGCGCGGCGACGGCCGCACCGGCGGCGACGACGCCGGCGAATCTACGTCGAAACATCGGCAGAAGCTCCTGTCACATGAGGGGGGCTCGGGGGGATCCGGCGGACCGCGCCACCGGCGGTGGCGCTGTCGACCACGGCCTCGGCGACCCGGACGACGTGCAGTCCGTCGGCGAGTGGGACCACCGCCACCGGTTCGGTGCCGTCGAGTCGGCCGAGGAAGTGCCGCAGTTCGGCGGCGAGCGCGCCGCCGCCGTCGGCCGGGGAGAGGAGCCAGTCGGGCGCCTCGGTGGGCTCGCCCTGGACGAGCAGCGTGGGGTGGCCGAGGTCGACGTGCGCGACCCCGTCGGTGCCGTACACCTCGACCAGGTCCGAGGTGTGGTTGGTGGCGTGTTCGGGGAGCAGGTAGCTGTTGCGGATCGACGACACGACGTCGTTGGCGTGCCGCAGCTCCGCCCACACCAGGACCGGGCTGGCCGGTCCGGGTCGGGTCCGGGTCACCGCGCGGACCTCGACCACCGGCGCGCCCGCGTACCAGAGCGCCAGGTCGATGTCGTGCACGGCGGTGAGCAGCGCGGGGTGTTCGCGCGGGAAGAGCCGGCTGAGGGTGCGTGGCCGGTCCCGCCGGGACGACACCGCGAGCACCTCGCCGAGCCGGCCGGCGCGGACCGCCTCGTACAGGGCCCGGTGCGGGGCGCTGTGCCGCAGGATGTGCCCCGGCTGGCAGAGCACCCCGGTCCGTTCGGCGGCGGCGACGATCGCGGCGGCGTCGGTGACCGTCGCGGCGAGGGGCTTCTCCACCAGGACGGGCACCCCGGCGTCGAGCAGCTCCACGGCGACCGTCCGGTGCGCCGGCCCGGGTACGCAGACCGATGCCGCGTCGGGCCGGCCGGCGGCGAGCAGTTCGGCCACCGAGGCGTACGTGTGCGGCACCCGGTGGGCGGCGGCGACCCGCTGGCGGGTGGTGGCGTCCGGCTCGACCAGGGCCCGGACCGGCACGCCCAGCGACCGGTACGCGGCCAGGTGCCGGACGCCGAACGCGCCGTCGCCGACCACCGCGACCGACCGGGCGCTCATGCCCCGACCGCCTGCGTCGGAACGGACCGGTCGTCGGGTTGGCCGCCGTCCCCGGTGGGACGCCCGTCGGTCCCGGCGCGGTGACCGTCGGTCCCGGCGGGTTCCGCGTCGCCGGTGCGCCGGCCGGCGTTCGATCCGGTGGGACCGTCGGCCAGCCGACCGTCGAGCACGGCCCGGGTGAGGCGCTCCAGGGCCGCCACGCCCGTACCGAGGCAGCGTTCGTCCACGTCGAACGCGCCGGAGTGCAGCGGCGCGCCGCCGCGCTCGCCGGTCACCCCGAGCTTGACGTAGAGGCTCGGGCCGAGCGCGCCGAGCAGGGCGAAGTCGTCCGTGGTCAGCGGCGGCTCGGTCAGGTCCACCACCTCGACCAGGCCGGGCAGTTCGGCGTGCGCGAGCCGGACCAGCGACGCGGCGTTGCGCACCGGGGGCATCTCGTTGGCCCAGGTGAACCGCAGGCCCAGGTCGAGCGCGGCGGCCTGCTGCCGGGCCACCCGTTCGACGACCGTCTTGAGTCGTTCCCGGACGGCCTCGTCGTGGGTGCGCAGCGTGCCGGTGGCCTCCGCGTACGCGGCGACCTGGCTCTGGCTGGCCCCGCCGGAGATGGTGCCGATGTTGAAGGCGACCAGCTCGTGCGGGTTGCGGGACCGGGCCACTGCGGCGTGCAGCAGGTTCACCACGCCGGCCAGCCCGAGGATGGCGTCCCGGCCGAGGGCGGGGGTGGCGGCGTGCGCGGCCCGGCCGAGCACCTCGATCCGGAAGGCGTCCTTCGCGGCCATCGCGGTCTCCCGGTCGACACCGACCGCTCCGGCCGGCAGGTCCGGCCAGCAGTGCAGGCCGAGGACGGCGTCGAAGCTCCGCCCGCGCAGCGCCTGGTCGGCGAGGACCGCGGCGGCCCCGGAGGACTCGCCGAACGGGATCTCCTCGGCCGGCTGGAACAGCAGGGTCACCGAGCCCCGGGCGGGCGGGTCGGCGGCCAGCCGGGCGGCCACCCCGGACAGCACGGTCATGTGCACGTCGTGTCCGCAGGCGTGGCACACCCCCGGGTTGCCGGAGGCGTAGCCGACCTCCTTGGTGTCCTGGACCGGATAGGCGTCCATATCGGCCCGAAGCAGAACGGCGGGGCCGGGAGCATGGCCGTCGATGTCGGCGAGCAGGCCGGTGCCGGCGACGCCGGTCCGGATCCGGGCCAGCGGAGCGAGCCGGTCGGTCAGCGTGGCTGCCGTCCGGTGTTCCGTGAACCGCAGCTCGGGATGCTGGTGGAGCTGCCGGCGCAGCCGTACCAGATCGTCAACGTCCTCGTGCGCCTGCACCACGCGGTTCCACCCCTCGCCTCCGGCCGATAATCCGGACCTAATTGAGACAAGAACCTAAGTGAGTGGTCCTCCCGCGTCAATGGGCAGTTCAGATCGGTTAGGGTCGGCGGTCATGGAACGGGCCGACGCACACCTGCACCTCTTCGCCGACGGCTACCCGGGCGACTACGGACGGTCACCAGCCGGGTCCGACGAACTCGTCGCGTACGAGTCGATCCGCCGCGTCCACCACATCGACCGCGCACTCGTCGTCGGCTACGAGGGCGCGCCCGGGTTCGCCGGCAACAACGACCACCTGGCCCGGCTCGCCGCCGACCACGACTGGATCGCCCCCGTCGCGTACCTCCCACCCGGTGGACCGGCCGACCCGGCGAGCCTCGACCGCTGGCGGTCCACCCGCTTCGTGGGCGTCGCCGCCTACCTGGCCGACCCCGCCGCCGGCCGGGCCCACGCCGAGTGGCTGGGCCGCGCCGCCGGGCGGCTCAACCGGACCGGCGCGCTGCTGAGCCTCAACGCCGCCCCCGCCGCGCTGGCCGAACTCGGCCCGGCGCTGGCCGCCCTGCCGGACTGCGTCGTCCTGGTCAGCCACCTCGGCCTGCCCGGCCGCCAGCCGACCCCGCCGGACCGGGACACCGCCGCCGACCTGCTCGCGCCGCTGCTCGGGCTGGCCGACCTGCCGCACCTCGGCGTCAAGGTCTCCGGCCTGTACGCGGTGAGCGACCCCCCGTACGGCTACCCGCACGCCGCCGCCCGGCCCTTCGTCGAGCTGCTCCTGGACACCTTCGGCCCGCAGCGCCTCTACTGGGGCTCGGACTTCCCGCCCAGCCTCGACCACGTCTCGTTCGCCCAGACGCTGTACCCGATCGGCCTGGACCGGCTCTCCCCGGCCGACGCGGCCGACGTGTACGGCGGCAACCTGCGCCGCGCCCTGCGCCGCCACGCGGACCTGACCCGCTGACGACCGCGCCGCCGCCCCGGGACGGGCCCGGGGACGGCACCCGCCACCACGGGTCCGGCCGGGTCGGACCGACCCCGGTGGGAGGCCGCTCGACCGGGCGGACGAGGATGCCGGGGTGATTCCCGAGCCTGCCAGGGTGAGTGCCGCGAAGACCCGGGCCGCCCTGCGTACGTCGTCGCGTGTCTCCCTGGAGACGCTGCTGGTCCTGCTGCTGACCGGGGTGGCCCTGTGGCTGCTCGGCCGGATGTGGTCGGTGGTCTGGCCGGTGGTGATCGCCCTGCTCCTCACCACCCTGACCTGGCCGCTGGCGCGCTTCCTACGCCGGCACGGCTGGCCGCCGGCGCTGGCCGCGTCCGTGGTGACCGTGCTGTTCCTGCTGGCCGCCGCCGGGATCGTGGTGCTGATCGCGGTGCCGGTGGCGTCGCAGTCCGGCGAACTGGCCGACGGGGTGGTCGGTGGCATCCAGCAGCTCCGTGAGTGGGCCGCCGGGCCGCCGCTGAACATCGGCGACGACGAGGTGACCAGCGCGTTCGACACGGCGGTCGCCCGCATCCAGGACAGCGTCGGCAGCATCGTCACCGCCACGCTGACCGGGGTGGGCACCATCGTCAACGGCCTGGTCACCGCCGTCCTGGCGCTGTTCCTGATGTTCTTCTTCCTCAAGGACGGCCCGCGTTTCCTGCCCTGGCTGACCCGGCAGCTTCCCGGCCGCCTCGCCACCGACGTGCCGACCGTGGCCGCCCGGTCCTGGGACACCCTCGGCGCGTTCGTCCGGTCCCAGGCGTTCGTCGGGCTGCTGGACGCCGTCTTCATCGGCCTCGGCCTGTGGATCGTGGGCGTGCCGCTGGTGCTTCCGCTGGCGGTGCTGACCTTCGTGGCGGCGTTCGTGCCCATCGTGGGCGCGTTGTTCGCCGGGTTCGTCGCGGTGCTCATCGCGCTGGTGTCCAACGGCCCGACCGACGCGTTGATCGTGCTCGCCATCATCGTCGCCGTGCAGCAGCTCGAGGGGAACGTGTTCCAGCCCATGGTGCAGAGCCGGGGCCTCGGCCTGCACGCGGCGGTGGTGCTGCTGGCGGTGACCCTCGGCGGGAGCCTGGCCGGCATCGTGGGCAGCCTGCTCGCCGTGCCCGTCGCCGCCCTGATCGCCGTGTTCTGGAACTACCTGCGCGAGCAGCTCAGCGAACCGGTTCCCCCGGCACCCGACGCCGACCGGCCCGCCCCCCGGCAGCCCGTCCCGGACCAGCCCGGTGCTGACCGGCCCGCCCCCGGGCAGCCCGGTGCCGACCTGCCGGGCGGCGGTCCCGCCGGGCCCGGGACCGACCTGCCGACCGCCCGGTCGGCGGGTCCCGGCGAGGAACCCGGCTGATCGCCCGCCCGCCGACCGGGCCGGGGCGCCAGGGGAGGGGCACGCGGTGGAAGTTGCTGTGCGGCAACCTACGATCCTGGGGTGCGTGGTGGCGGGGACCTGGGAGACGAGCAGCGGTTGCGCCGCATCGAGGCGGTGACCGACGCCACCCTGTCCCGCCTCGACGCGGCCGACCTCTTCGACGAGCTGCTCGACCGGGTCCGTGACCTGCTCCAGGTCGACACCGCCGCCATCCTCCTGCTCGACATTCCGGCCCGGCAGCTGGTGGCGACCGCCGCCAAGGGGCTGGAGGAGGAGGTCCGCCAGGGCTTCCGGGTCGCCGTCGGCCGGGGCTTCGCCGGTCGGATCGCCCTCACCGGCGCACCGGTGATCGTCGAGGAGGTCACCCCGGACAACGTGGTCAACCCGGTACTGCTCCAGACCGGGGTCCGCTCCCTGCTGGGCGTACCGATCATGGCGCGGGGGGACCTGGTCGGCGTCCTGCACGTCGGCACCCGTACGCCCCGCCGGTTCACCGCCGACGACGTACGCCTGCTGGAGCTGGTCGCCGACCGGCTCGCCCTGGCCAGCCGGGCGCGCGCCAACAGCCTGGACCACAACGCCGCGCTGGCCCTGCAACGCAGTCTGATCCCCACCGACCTGCCGGACGTGCCCGGACTCGAACTGGCCGGCCGGTACGTGCCCGGTCACGCCTCCGGGGTGGGCGGCGACTGGTACGACGTCTTCGTCCTGCCCTCCGGCTGGTTGGGCATGGTGGTCGGTGACGTGTCCGGCCACGGCCTGCGCTCGGCCGTGGTGATGGGCCGGCTCCGCAGCGCGCTGCGCGCGTACGCCCTGATCAGCGACGATCCGGCCGAGGTGCTCACCCTGCTGGACCGCAAGGCGGTGCACTTCGAGGCCGGCAGCCTGACCACCACGCTGTACATGATGATCTCACCGGACGTCGCCACCGTACGCGTTTCCGTGGCCGGGCACCCCCGCCCGGTGCTGGCCGTGCCCGGCCGGGCGAACAGCCTGGTCACCGCCCCCATCGACCCGCCGCTGGGGATCGGTCCCCGGGGGGTCCCGCGGCACACCACCACCATCGACCTGCCGCCCGGCGGGGTGCTGGTCTCCTACACCGACGGGCTGGTCGAACGCCGGGGCCAACTGTTCGACGTGGGGGTGGACCGGCTGACGGCCGCGGTGCCGGTGGCGTCGGCGGAGACCGTCTGCGACACGGTGATCGCGGCCCTCGGCAGCGACCAGCCGGCCGACGACATCGCCCTGCTGGCCGCCCGCCGGCGGCTGCCCGACTAGGGAACGTCGCCCGTCAGAACCCCCCCGACCAGGAGCATCCCGCGTCAGGAAGGACCACCCCGTGCCGATCGCACCGCCCTACCTCGACCCCGCCCGTCCGGTCGCCGAACGCGTCGCCGACCTGCTGGCCCGGATGACCCTGCCGGAGAAGGTCGGGCAGATGCTCCAGTTGCCGGCCGGCGACGACGTCCGTCACCTGGTGGAGGAGCTGCACGTCGGGTCGATCCTGCACGCCGCCCCGGACCGGCTCGCCGAGGCGGTCGCGGCCGCCGACCGTACCCGGCTGCGCATCCCGCTGCTGGTCGCCGAGGACTGCATCCACGGCCACTCGTTCTTCGCCGGGGCGACGATCTACCCCACCCAGCTCGGCATGGCCGCCACCTGGGACCCGGCGCTGGTGGAACGGGTCGCCCGGGCCACCGCCGTCGAGGTGGCCGCGACCGGCATCCACTGGACCTTCTCCCCGGTGCTGTGCATCGCCCGGGACCTGCGCTGGGGTCGGGTCAGCGAGACCTTCGGCGAGGACCCGTTCCTGATCGGCGAGTTCGCCTCGGCGATGGTGCGCGGCTACCAGGGCGACGGCCCCGCCGACCCGACCGCCATCCTGGCCTGCGCGAAGCACTTCGCCGGGTACTCCGAGACGCAGGGCGGCCGGGACGCCACCGAGGCCGACATCTCCCACCGCAAGCTGCGTTCCTGGTTCCTGCCGCCGTTCGAACGGGTCGCGCGGGAGGGCTGCCGCACCTTCATGCTCGGCTACCAGTCGACGGACGGGGTACCGATCACCGTCAACGACTGGCTGCTCAACGACGTGCTGCGCGGGGAGTGGGGCTACGCCGGCACCCTGGTCACCGACTGGGACAACGTCGGCCGGATGGTCTGGGAGCAGCGCATCCAACCCGACTACCCGCACGCGTCGGCGGCGGCGGTACGCGCCGGCAACGACATGGTGATGACCACCCCCGGCTTCTTCCAGGGCGCGCAGGACGCCATCGCCGCCGGTCTGCTCGACGAGGCCGACCTCGACCGGGCGGTGACCCGGATCCTCACCCTCAAGGTCGAGCTGGGCCTGTTCGAGGACCCGCGCCGGCCGGACCCGGCCCGGCAGGCCGAGGTGATCGGCTGCGCCGGACACCGCGCGCTGAACCTGGAGGTGGCCCGGCGCAGCCTGGTGCTGCTGCGCAACGACGGCACCCTGCCCCTGGCCGGCGGGCTCACCGCCGACGCCACCGGCCGGGCGGTCGCCGGGCCCGACGCGGCACCCCGCACCGTCGCCGTGGTCGGCCCGAACGCCGACGACCCGCACACCCAGCTCGGTGACTGGGCCGGCGCGTCCGGGCAGGCCGAGTGGCTGGCCGACGGGCATCCCCGGGAGCTGACCCGGACGGTGCTCGACGGGCTGCGCGAGCACGTCCCGGCGGACTGGACGGTCACCTATGCGCGCGGCGCGGACATCCTCACCGTCGGCCCCGACCCCGAGGGCGCGTTCTTCCCCGACGGGCAGCCCCGACCGCAGGTGGTGCTCCCCGCCGCGCCCGACGCCGGGCTGATCGCCGAGGCCGTCGAGGCGGCCCGGACCGCCGACTACGTGGTCGCCGTGGTCGGGGACCGGATCGAACTGGTCGGCGAGGGCCGGTCCACCGCCACCCTGGAACTGGTCGGCGGCCAGGTCGCGCTGCTCGACGCGCTCGCCGCCACCGGCACCCCGCTGATCGTCGTCCTGGTCGCCTCGAAGCCGCTGGTGCTGCCGCCGTCCGCCCTGGACGCCGCCGCGCTGGTGTACGCGGCCAACCCCGGCATGCAGGGTGGCCGGGCGGTCGCCGAACTGCTGCTCGGACTGGTCGAACCGCAGGGCCGGCTGCCCATCTCCTTCGCCCGGCACGCCGGCCAGCAGCCCACCTACTACAACCAGATCCGGGGCCAGCACGGCACCCGGTACGCCGACCTGACCCAGCGTCCGGCGTTCGCCTTCGGCGAGGGCCTCAGCTACACCACCGTCGAGTACGCCGACCTGCGGATACCGACCCCCACGGTCACCGTCGGGGAGGTGCTGCGCGCCAGCGTCGAGGTCCGCAACACCGGTCGGCGGCCGGTCCGGGAAACCGTCCAGGGGTACGTCAGCGACACGGTGACCTCGGTGACCTGGGCGGAGAAGGAACTCAAGACGTACCGGCAGGTGGACCTGGCCCCCGGCGAGACGCGGACGGTCGAACTGACCCTGCCGGTGGCGGACTGCACGCTGGTCGACGCGCGGGGGCGGCGGGTCGTCGAGCCGGGCGCGTTCGAGCTGCTGGTCGGGTCGTCCTCGCGGGACGGAGACCTGCTCCGGGCCGGGTTCACCGTGCTGCCCTGACCGGTCCCCGCCCGGGGTGGGTGGAAACGGACCCTGATCAGGGTGGGTGGAACCGGATCGCCGATCACGACGACTACCAGTGCGCGCCGGGCTGACCGGTCGCCACCGCGAGTCCGATCGGAGAGTCCATGTCCACCACCTCCACCCGCCCCGCCGGGCCGGCCAGGTCCGCGCCCACACCCGCCCCGAGGCCACCCGCCGGTGCGCCGGGCGGCCTCGGGGCGCTGCTGCTGCGGCTGCACTTCTACGCCGGGGTGCTGATCGCGCCGTTCCTGGTGGTGGCGGCGCTGACCGGGCTGGCGTACACGGTGACGCCGCAACTGGACACGGTCGTCTACGGCAGGGAGCTGCGGGCCGACGCGGCCGGGCGGACCGAACGGCCGCTGTCCGAGCAGGTGGCCGCCGCGCGGGCCGCCCACCCGGACGGCACCCTGGCGTACGTCGCGCCGGGCGGCGACGGCACCACCACCCAGGTGGTGTTCGACGTGCCGGAGTTGACGGAGGACCGGCAGCACAGCGTGTACGTCGACCCGTACACGGCCGAGGTGAAGGGCCAGCTGACCACCTGGTTCGGGTACACCCCGCTGCGGACCTGGTTCGACGACCTGCACCGCAACCTGCACCTGGGCCCGGTCGGCCGGCACTACTCGGAACTGGCGGCGAGCTGGCTGTGGGTGGTGGCGCTGGGCGGCCTGGCCCTGTGGTGGCGTCGCCAGCGGGGTGCCCGGAACCGGGCCCGCCGGCTGCTGCTGCCGGACCTGACCGCCCGGCGGGGGGTACGCCGGACCCGGGGCTGGCACGCCAGCACCGGGGTGTGGCTGCTGGTCGGCCTGCTGTTCCTGTCCGCGACCGGGCTGACCTGGTCCCGGTACGCGGGCGGAAACGTCAGCGCCGGCCTGGACGCGCTCGGCGCCCGCAAGCCGGCGCTGTCCACGGCCCTGGACGGCAGCGACCCGGCAGCCGGTGGCGGGCACCACGGCGGCGGCGCACCGACGGCGGCTCCCGGCACCGACCCGGTGCTGTTCGACCAGGCCCTCCAGGTCGCCCGCGCGGCCGGACTGGACGGGCCGGTCGAGGTGACGCCGCCCGCCGACGCCTCCTCGGCCTGGACGGTGGAGCAGACCGACGAGACCTGGCCGGTCCGCCAGGACCGGGTCACGGTCGACCCGGCCGGCGGCACGGTGGTGGACCGCAGTGACTTCGCCGACTGGCCGCTGCTGGCCAAACTGAGCGACCTGGGCATCAGCGCGCACATGGGTCTGCTGTTCGGCCCGGTGAACCAGATCATGCTGGCCGCGCTGGCCCTCGGCCTGCTCGTGGTGATCTTCTGGGGGTACCGGATGTGGTGGCAGCGCCGGCCCACCCGGGCCGGCCGCCGGCCGGTCGTCGGGGCTCCGCCGGTCGCTCGGGGTGCCTGGTGGGGGCTGCCGTCCTGGCTGATCGTCGTCGGTCTGCCGGCCGTCTTCCTGCTCTGCTGGGTGGTGCCGCTGTTCGGGGTCACCCTGGTGGGCTTCCTCGTGGTGGACCTGGCGGTGGCCGCGCTGCGCCGCCGCCGGCCGACGCCCCCGGTGCCGGTGTCCCCGGCGCCCGCCGGCGAGCGGTCCGTGGGCGGCTGACCGGCCTACTCCGGGGTCTGCGGGCCGAGCAGGCGGATCTCCTCGATGTCCAGGGCGGCCTGGATGTCGCGCAGCACGGTGTCGTCGATCTCGTTGTGGTTGCGCAGCCGGGTGACCTCGCGGCGTTTGTGGGCCAGCACCGCCAGCCGTAGTTGCCGCTCGACGTCCCGGTCGCGTTCGGCGGCCGGGTCGTCCCGGGCGGCGAGGATGTCGTCGAGGTGGGTTTCGTAGTCGGCGCGGACCCGGTCCACGATCTCCGGGGCCGCGCCGACACCCCGGGCCGCATCCGGAAGCGCGTCGAGGGCCGCCCGGGTGGCGTGCAGCCGGGCGTGGTGGGTCTCCTCGGCCCGGGGCTGGTCGCCGACCAGGCCGGCCCACCGGACGACCAGCGGCAACGTGGTGCCCTGCCCCAGCATGATCAGCACGATCACCAGCGCGGTACAGAAGATGATCAGGTCACGTTGCTGCACCGGCCGGCCGTCGGGGGTGGTCAGCGGGACCGCGAGGGCAGCCGCCAGCGACACCGCGCCCCGGAAACCGGCCCAGCCGGCCGCCGTCCGGACCCGGCCGGGCACCCGCAGCTCCCGCTGCGACTGCCGCCGGTCGACCAACCGGAGCAGGTACGTGGACAGGTGCACCACCAGCATCCGGGTCGCGGTGACCGTGGCGGCCACCACCAGCGCGATGACCATCGCCCGGCCGAGCGAGGTGCTGGCCTCGCTGCGGACGATCCGGGGGATCTGCATGCCGAGCAGCACGAACAGCGACCCGTTGATCAGGAACGTGCTGAGGTCCCAGAACGCGAAGGCCATCACCCGGGAGGGGGCCCGGATGACCCGGGGCGCGGCGTACGACAGCAGCAGCCCCGCCACCACCACGGCCAGTACCCCGCTGGCGTGCACCGTCTCGGCGAGCAGGAACGCCACGAACGGGGTGAGCACACTGAGCGCGCCCTCCCGCAGCGGGTCGTCGAGGCGTCGCCGGATCAGCACCACCAGGCCACCGACCAGCAGGCCGGCGGTCACCCCGCCGAGGAACGACCCGCCGATCCGGGCCACCAGCTCGGGTGCCCCCGGCGGCCCGCCCCCGCCGAGCAGCCCGAGCGCCACGGCGAACAGCACCAGCGCCGTACCGTCGTTGATCAGGCTCTCCGCCTTCAGGATGGTCAGGAACCGGCGGGGCATCCGCTTCGCCAGGCCGGCGACCGCGGCGGCGTCGGTGGGGGCCAGCACCGCACCGAGCACCCAGGCCACCGCCGGGTCGACGCCGAACGCCTGGGCGACCAGCGACACGGTGACCATGGTGATCGCCACCAGCCCGACCGCGAGCAGCCCGATCGCCGGCAGGTTGGTGCGGATCTCCCGCAGGCTGACGGTGAGGCTCTCCCGGTAGAGGATCGCCGGGAGGAACAACAGCAGCACCACCTCCGGGTCGAGCACCACGTCCGACAGCGGTGGGGCCAGCCCCAGCAGCGCGCCCAGGCCGATGAGCAGGACGGGTGGCGCGACCCGGTACCGGCCGCCGATCGTGGTGCCGACCAGCACCGTGGCGGCCAGCACCGCGAGCAGTACCAGAGCTTCCACACCGCCCCTTCCGCGCTGCCGCGTGACCGTCGTCGACCCCCAGTGTGGGACGTGGGACCGGCGGCGCGCGGTGGAACGGACGTCGTGGGCGTCGGGGCGATGCCCGGCACGCTGGGCCGGAGGGCTGGAGCGGTCGTCGGCGTCGAAGCCGGGGGCGGGACCTGGCCGGGGCCCGATGCGGGTCCCGGCGCAGGCCGGGGCCGGTCAGCTGGCGGGGCCGGTCCCGGGCCGGTCAGCTGGCGGGGTCGTACTGGAACGCGCGGACCTCCTGGGCGCACCGGCACGCGACCGCGATCTTCGCGGCCCACTCCAGCGCCGCCTCGCGGGACGGCAGCTCCAGCACCGTGTAGCCGCCTTCGAGCTGCCGCGTCTGCGGGTACGTGCCCTCGGTCACCGTCCCGTCCCCGGCCACCATGACCGGCGGAACGCTCTCGTCGATGCCGCCGCCGAACACCCAGACGCCGGCGTCCTTCGCCTCCTGCACCACCGCGTGCGCCGCGTCCGCCACCGCCTGGAACTCCCCGTCGGGGATCACCATGGCGGCACTCGGGAACGAGATCAGGTACTTGGTCATCGCGGCGGCTCCTCGGACAGGCTTGCGGGTTTCGCACCCATCCTCGCCGGCACCGGCGCGGGACGGTGTCCCGACACCGGGCCGACGGTCCGGGAGTCAGGTCAGCGGGTCCAGGTACAGCACGGGCAGGCCGTTGACGATCCTCGCCTCGGCGATCAGGTACGCGATCACCTGGTCCGGGGTCCAGGTG
Source organism: Micromonospora cathayae (assembly GCF_028993575.1). Taxonomy (NCBI): domain Bacteria; kingdom Bacillati; phylum Actinomycetota; class Actinomycetes; order Micromonosporales; family Micromonosporaceae; genus Micromonospora; species Micromonospora cathayae. The sequence continues at coordinate 4,696,392 of NZ_CP118615.1, forward strand.
GGATGGTTCTGCAGTACCCGGGCGGCGGCCCCGGCGAGGTGCGGCGCCGCCTGCGAGGTGCCGCTGATCAGGTTGTCGGCCGCGGTGTCGCTGGTGTACCAGGCAGACCGGATGCTGACCCCGGGGGCGTAGATGTCGACGCAGGGGCCGTAGTTGGAGAAACTGGCCCGGGTCCCGTTCGACTGGACGGCCCCGACGGTGACCGCGGTGGGGACCGATCCGGGGGAGTAGTTGCAGGCGTTCGTGTTGCTGTTGCCGGCGGCCACCGTGTAGACGATCCCGTCGGCGACGGAGTTCGCCACCGCGGTGTTGAGCGCGGTACTGATGGCGCCGCTGAGGCTGAAGTTCGCCACCGCCGGCTGGCCGGCCTGGTGGTCGGAGGTCACCCAGTTGATCCCGGCGACCACCTGCGCCATCGTGCCGCCGCTACCACAGCTGGTCACCTTCACCGCCACCAGCGACACCTCCTTGGCCACCCCGTACGTCCGGCCGCCGACCACCCCGGCGACGTGGGTGCCGTGGCCGGTGCAGTCGTCGGCGGGCGGCGCGCCGTCGACCGCGTCGTACCCGTACCGGGCCCGCCCGCCGAACTCGACGTGGGTGAGCCGGATGCCGCTGTCGATGATGTACGCGGTCACTCCCCGGCCGGTGCTGACGTAGCTGTACGTGCCGCTCAACGGCGACGAATCCTGGTCGAGGAAGTCGAGGTTCCAGGGCGCGTTGGTCTGGGTGGCGGTCGGCCGTACCGTCTGGTTCTGCTCCACCCAGGCCACGGCCGGGTCGGCGGCCAGCCGGCGGGCGGCCGGTTCGGGCAGCCGGATCTCGAAGCCGTTGAGTGCGTGACCGTAGCGGTGCCCGACGGTGCCGCCGTACCGGGCGGCGAGGGCGTCGGCGCGGTCGGAGACGGCGGCGACGCGGGTGCCGGCAGGTCCGCCGGCGGCCCGGTCGGTGAGCGCGACCAGGTAGCTGCCGGGGACGGCGGTGGGCCCGCCGGCCTGCCGGATCTCACCGACGGCGGGGGCCGCGACCGCCGGGCCGGTGAGCGCGGCGGCCAGCAGGGCCGAGGCGGCGAGCGCGCCGGCCACGATCAGCCGGTGGCGACGGGGGGTACGGGGAAGCATCGATCCGGTCCTCCTTGCGTCGGCCGCCAGCGGCCACACCGGACCGGGCGGCGATTCGGACGGTACGACGACGCTACCCACTCAATCCGTATCCGTCGATGTCAGAATGCGGCTAGAAGGGGGCACCCGCCGCCAGGCGGGTGCCCCCTTCGTGAACGAACGTGTCCCGTGACTACCGGAAGGTCACGTCACTTCTGTTGACCTTGCAGTTGGCGTCGTTCCAGCCCTCACCGAGGTAGCTGGGCTCGCTGCCCTTGGGCACACCCTTGTACTTGCCGCAGATGGTGGCCGAGCCGATGACGACCACGCGGGTGATGGTCGCGGTGTCGTTCCAGTTGCTGTTGATGCCGGCGAGCATGTCGATGTCGTCGACGAGGACGTTGTCGATACGCACGTGACGGGTGTGTGAGGTGGAACAGTTGCCACAGCCGCGGTACAGCTTGCCGGATCCCTTGAGGTAGAAGCCGGAGATGCTGACCGTGCCGTTGCCGTTGTGCTGGAAGGTCTTGTCGCTGCCGTTGCGCGCGCCGCCACCGATGACGTAGGAGGTCCCGCCGTTGGTCTGCTTGAAGGTGGCGGCGTCCTCACCGATGTCGTTCCACCACACGTTGCGCAACGTGCAGGTGCCCTCGCAGTGCACGCCGTCACCGGCGGGCGAACCGAGGATGACGTTCTGCAACGTGCCGCCATTGGCGATCTTGAACATCGGGTCCTGCGACTCGCCCTGCCCACCGTCACCGATACAGCAGTAGGTCTTCATCCCGCCGTCGAAGGTGCCGGAGACGTTGACGGTGCCCGAGATGCTCACCGAGCCGGCCGACGACGGCCACGCACCGGTCGGCGTGCCGGGGTTGCTGGGCGGGCTGGTCGTCGGACCGCTGGTGGGGCTGGAGGTGGGGCCACCGGTCGGACTGGTGGTCGGGGTCGACCCGCCGCTGGAGTACGTCTCGAACTCGGCGATCCGCGGGGTGCCGGACGCGCTGGTGATGACGAAGGAGAGCTTCTTCAGCGACGTCGAGGAGAAGGTGATGGTGCTCGGGGCGCTGCTGCCGCTGGCCAGGACGGAGCCGGTGTCGTGGTTCTTGAGCTGCCAGCCGCTGATCGAGCCGCCGCCCGAGGCCTGTGCGATGACGGCCGAGGACACCGTGGTGGCGCTGCCCCACTTGACCGAGACCGTGCCGGTCGAGCCGCTCGGCGACCAGTAGGTGCTGGCGTTGCCGTCGATGACGTTGCCATAGCTGGTGCCACTGGCCTTGCTGGAGCCGTCAGCACCGGCGCCGAGGCTCAGGTTGGTGGCGGCCGAGGCGTTGGGAACCTGCAGCGCCAGCGCGACGACGGCGCCTGCGACCGCGGTGGCACCGCCGGCCAGCCACCGCGTGGCGACTTTGCGTTTCATCTGAGTTTCACCTTTCGAGCATGAGCACTTGGACGGGAAAGCGCTTTCCGGTAACGATAGAGACTGGCCGATGGTGAGGCAAGAGTCACACCGTATTTGTGAACTTTGTTCTCTAGTATCCGATATGGCTTACCGGCTCTGCCGCGCCACTGGACCTGCCCGAGCGGGCCCGGCGCGGCGGGCTCGTGCCGGTGGCGGGGGCGGGCGTGGCTGCCTCCCCGGGGCTGCGTCGTCCCGGCCGGGTGTGACCCTCGGTCTCGGCCCGGTACGCGTCCGACCCGTCCCGCACCCTCCGCGCCGGCGCTGTCACCTTCGGTGGTGAACGGTGTCGTCGGATGGAAGGTGTTTGCGTGGGTAAATGTTGTCGACTCATGAATGCTATCGCCGGTCCGTCCAGGGGAATGTGCCGTCCCTGCCCGCGATCCGTATTGCCGGCCGGAATTCACCAATCGATCGGATGATGGGGTGACGCCGTTCGGTCAAGTACGTCGGCCGTCCTGGTCGGTATAGTCTCCGGTCAAAATTGGTGGGTCACGCCGATGTGGGGAGTGTCGATGGAAGAATCCGCGGACCTGCGCCGCTACCAGGTCGTGGTCAACGACGAGGAGCAGTACTCGATCTGGCCGGAGGAGTCGGACCTGCCGGCCGGCTGGCGGGCCGTGGGCGTCACCGGTGACCGGGCGGCCTGCCTGGCGCACATCGACCAGGTCTGGACCGACCTGCGCCCGCGCAGCCTGCGCGAATGGTTGGCGGCGCAGGGCTGACCCGGCCGGGCCGCCCTCGACGGGGCCGGCCGTGGCCGTACGGAGGACCGGCACGGCCACGGTCGTCACGCCCGTGGACCGGTCCACCCATCGTGGACCCGGGGCGCCGTCGACCGCCCGGACCGACCCGTCCGGCCACCGTCGACGGTCCGAACCGGACCCTGCGTCCCGCGTTCTCCGGTAGTGCGAGTTGATGCCCCCATTGTCCGAAAGCGGGTGAGATGATCACCCCGGTTATCCGGTTTCCGGTGCGGGGCCCGTGGCGACATTCCTGCCGGTTGACAGACGTGGATCGCTCTCGTAGCTTCTTGTCAGCCATTCCCCGGTCGACGACATTTCGTAATGTTGGCGAGGCGGTAGGGAATGGCAATTACCCGTGGTCGAACCACTCCCCAGGGTGTTTCTGTCCGCCCATGCGGACGTGAAGGAGTCCACCGTGCCGGCAACGCCCTCCGACGCCGACGGCCGGTACGGCACGGTCACGTTGCAGTCGGGCATGCTGTTCACCCAGGAACACCAGCCCGGCTCGGGCATCGACATCCTTCAGGTCGTCGTGGACTGGCCCGCGCCACTGGACCCGGCGGCCATGCGGACCGCCTGGCAGCACGCCACCGAACGGCACCAGGTGCTGCGGACCGCCTTCGTCTGGCCGCACGATGGTGAACCGGCCCAGCAGGTCCGCCCCCGGGCGAGCCTGCCGGTGACCCACCACGACTGGTCCGGCCAGCCGGACGCCGTCCGCGCCGAACGACTGGCCCGGTTCCTCGCCGACGACCGGGCCGCCGGGTTCGACTCCGCCGTCGCGCCGCTGGCCCGGGTCACCCTGCTCACCCACGGGCCGGACCGGCACACCCTCACCGTCACCCTGCACCACGCCATCCTCGACGGCCGCTCGGTGCACATGCTGCTCGACGAGGTGTGCGCCGAACACGACGCGATCCTCGCCGGCCGCCGCTACGACGCGCCCGCCCGACGGCCGTTCCGTGACTACGTGGTCTGGGCGGCCGACCGTCCCCTCGACGCCGACCGGGACTTCTGGCGCGAGCGCCTCGCCGACGTGTCCCTGCCCACCCCGCTGCCGCTGACCGGCCGGCCCGACGACCCGCCCCGCGCGGTCGACTCGGTCCGGGAGATCGGCTGCTCCCTGACCGCCCCGGCCACCGCCGCCCTGACCACGGCCGCCCGTGCCGTCGGGGTGCCGGTGAGCACCCTGGTCACCGCCGCCTGGTCGGTGCTGCTGCACCGGTACGCCGGGCTGACCGACGTGGTGTTCGGGTCCACCCGTACCTGCCGGCACGGCACCGTCGAGGGCGCCGACCGGATGCTCGGCCTGCTGATCAACACGGTGCCGATGCGGATCCGGGTCGACCCCGACCAGCCGGTCCGCGACTGGCTCCGCGACGTCCGCTGCCAGGTCGACGAGGTCCGGCCGCACCAGTTCGCCCCGCTGCGCCTGATCCAGCAGTGGGCGGGCGTGCCGGCCAGCACCGCGCTGTTCGACAGCCTCCTGATGTACGAGCACCGGGACCTGCAGAGCGCGCTGGGCCGGACGGTGGCCGGCTGGGGCGACCGGGTCGCCCGCGTCCACCGGCATCCCGGCCCGCCGGTCACCGTGTGCGTCTTCGGCGAACCGACGCTCACCGTGCTGCTCTACCACGACCGTCGCCGCCTCACCGACGCCACCGCCGACGCGCTGCTGCGCCACCTCGAGGTGGTCCTCACCGGACTCGCCGACGGACTCGACCGGCCGGTCGCCGCGCTGCCGCTGCTCGGCCCCACCGACCGGGCCCTGCTCGTCGGCTTCCGTACCGTCACCGACCCGGCCCCGGCCGGCACCTACCCGGCCGCCGCCACCGTGCCGGACCTGGTCGCCGCCGCCGCCGACCGGCGGCCCGACGCGGTCGCGCTGGTCGGCCCGGACGGTGCCACGCTCACCTACCGGGCCCTCGACGAGCGCGCCAACCGGCTCGCCCACCAGCTCGTCGCCGCCGGTGTCCGCCGGGACGAACCGGTGGCGGTGGCCCTGCCCCGCTCGGTGGAGCTGATCGTCACCCTGCTCGCCGTACTCAAGGCCGGTGCCGCCTACCTGCCGCTGGACCCCGACGACCCGCCGGCCCGTACCCGGCAGCTGCTCGCCGCCGCCGGCGACCCGCCGGTGCTCGCCGCCGGCGAGGTGCCCGGCGCGACCCGGCTGCTGCGGCTGGCCGACCTGGTCCGGGCCGCCGCCGACCAGCCGGCCACCGCCCCCACCGGCCGGACCCATCCCGCCGGGCTGGCCTACGTCTGCTTCACCTCCGGCTCCACCGGCACCCCGAAGGGGGTCGCGGTCGGACACTCCGCCGTGGTCCGGCTCGTCCACCAGCCCGGCTACCTGCGCCTCGGCCCCACCGAGACGCTGCTGCAACTCGCCCCGGTGGCCTTCGACGCGGCCACCCTGGAGATCTGGGGCGCGCTGGCCAGCGGGGCCCGGCTGGTGGTCGCCCCACCCGGCGCGCTCGACCTGGCCGAACTGGCCCGGCTGCTGCGCCGGGAACGGATCACCGTGCTCTGGCTGACCGCCGGGCTGTTCCACCAGCTCGTCGAGTTCGACCCGGACTGCCTCGCCGGGGTCGGCCAGCTCCTCGCCGGCGGGGACGTGCTCGCCCCCGGGGCGGTCCGCCGGGCGCTGCGGGCCCGCCCCGGCGCGACCCTGGTCAACGGGTACGGGCCGACCGAGAACACCACCTTCACCACCGTGCACCCGATGACCGACCCGCAGGCCGTACCCGACCCGGTGCCGATCGGCCGGCCGGTGCCCCGGACCAGCGTGTACGTCCTCGACCCGCAGGGCCGGCCGGTGCCTGTGGGGGTACCCGGTGAGCTGTACACCGGTGGTGCCGGCCTGGCCCGGGGCTACCTCGGCCGGCCGGCGGCCACCGCGGCGGCCTTCCTGCCCGACCCGTTCGACCCGCGCCCCGGCGCGCGGATGTACCGCACCGGCGACCGGGTGCGCTGGCGTCCCGACGGCACCCTCGACTTCCTCGGTCGCATCGACGAGCAGGTGAAGATCCGTGGGTTCCGGGTCGAACCCGGTGAGGTGGCCGCCGTGCTGCGCACCCACCCCGGGGTCGGCGACGCCGTGGTGGTGGTCGACGGGACGGGGGAGCGCCGCCGACTGCTCGCCTACCTGACCCCGCGCCCGGACGCGGTCCCGCCGACGCCGTCGGAGCTGGCCCGGTACGCCACCGAGCAACTCCCGGCGCACCTGCGCCCGGCCGCCCACCTGGTGCTGCCCGCCCTGCCGCTGAACCGCAACGGCAAGGTCGACCGGCGGGCGTTGCCGCTGCCGGAACAGCCCGCCCCCCGCGTCGTCGACCCGCTGACCGACCCCGGCCAACTCCGGCTGGCCGCCCTCTGGGCCGAACTGCTGGGCAGCTCCCCGTCCGGCACCGACGACGACTTCTTCGTCCTCGGCGGGAACTCGCTGCTCGCCACCCGGCTCACCTTCGTCGTCGCCGACCGGTTCGGCGTCGAGCTTCCGGTCCGTGAGGTGTACGACCACCCGACGCTCGCCGGCCTGGCCCGGGTGATCGGCGAGCGGACCGCCCCCGGTGTCCCGGCCGCCGCCCCCGGGGTGGTCCGCCGGGACCGGACCGCCTACCGGGCCGTCGCGGCGACCCCGACCGTGGCCCCGACCGCGCCCGGAACCCCGCCCCAGCCCGCCCCCGCTGACAGTGCCGGGCACCCGGGCCGCGCTGCCGCCGACGGGGGAGGGCACCCGGGCCGGGCCGCCGACGGTGCCGGCGACCGGGCCGGGCACCCGGGCTGCGCCGCCGCCGACGGCGACGGGACAGGGCACCTGGTCCGGCCGGACGACGGGCCGTGGGCGCTGTGGCGCTGGGTCGGGCTACGGGCCGCCGGGTTCCCGGTCGACACGCTGACCGCCCTCGGTGACCCGGAGCTGGTCCGGGCCGCCGACGCGGTGCTGGCCGCCGAGGACCGGCTCACCCTCGCCCGCCGGGACCTGGCCGACCGGCTGCACCGGGTCCGGGCCGCCAGTCCGCCCGCCGAGCGGGCCCGCTGGAACCGGGCGGTCCGGCAGGTACGCCGGGACAGCGCACCGGACCCGCTGCCCGACGGGGCGGCGGCCGTCGACGGCGGGGCGCTGGTCGCGGCGCACGCCGCCCTGTGCGCCGCGCACACCGACGCCACCGCCGCGCGGAACGCGTACCGGGACGCCTACCAGCTCGCCGCGGTCCGCCGGTCCGCCGCGCTGCGCGCCACCGCCGCCGACCCGGCCTTCCGGGAGGCGGTCACCTGGCAGAACCGGCAGGCGCTGCGCACCGCCGTGGACCCGGTCCGGGCCACCACCGCCGGGAGCGGCTCCAAGCACCGCCAGCACGAGGCACTGGTCGCCACCTACCTCCAGCGGTACTGCGTCAAGAACGACACCATCGGCTTCTTCGGCCCGGTCGGCTGGGCGCGGATCACCGGGCAGCCGGCCGCGCTGACCGTCCGGCACGGCCCGGCGCCGCTCGCCACCCGGACCGTCTACCTGGAGAACTGGGCGGTGGTCGAGGTCGCCGAGGCCCTCGCCACCCGCGACCCCCGGCTGCGGCCCTGGCTGGTGCCCCGCCGGATGCCGTTCCTGGCCGTCGTCGACGACCGGCTGCACATGCCGCTCACCCCACCGGTGCCGCTGCCCCCGCTGACGGCGCGGCTGCTGCGCGCCTGCGACGGTCTCCGGACGGCCGGCGACCTCGCCGCCGAACTGGTCGCCGACCCCACCAGCGGGGTCAGCGACCCGGAGCAGGTGTACCGGCTGCTCGCCGAGCTGCGCGACGCCCGCCGGATCTCCTGGTCGCTGGAGGTACCGAAGGAGGACCTGCACCCGGAACGCGCGCTGCGGGCCCGGCTCACCGCCGTCGACGACCCGGCGGTACGGGACACCGCGCTGGCCGCGCTCGACGACCTGGACCGGGCCCGGGACGCGGTGGCCGCGGCGGCCGGCGACGCCGACCGGCTCGCCGACGCCGTCACCGCCCTGGAGGAGCGGTTCACCGCCCTCACCGGCACGTCGCCGACCCGCCGCGCCGGCAAGGTGTACGCCGGCCGGACCCTGGTCTACGAGGACTGCCGCTCCGGCACCGAGGTCACCCTCGGCACGCACCTGACCGCCAGCCTCTGGCCGGCGCTGAGCCTGCTGCTGGAGAGCGTGCGCTGGTTCACCTCCGCCGGCGCGGCCCTGTTCCGGCGGGCCTGCGTCGAGCGGTACAAGGAACTCGTCGCCCGGACCGGTTCCACCACGGTGTCCTTCGCCGACTTCTGGCTGTGGGCCAACGACCTGCTGTTCGACCCGCCGGAGAAGCTCGTCGCCCCGGTGGTGCGCGGGTTGCAGGACCGGTGGGCGAAGATCCTGCCGGCGGCGGTCGACCACCGGATCGACGCCACCTCCGCCGGGCTGCGTGCCGCCGTGCACGCCGCGTTCGCCGCGCCCCGACCCGGCTGGACCGGCGCGTACCAGCACAGCCCCGACGTGCTGCTCGCCGCCGACGGCCCGGACGCGGTCGCCCGGGGCGACTTCCACTGGGTGGTCGGCGAGGTGCACCCCGGCGTGAACACACTGCGCTCGGCACTGTTCGTCGCCCAGCACCCGGCCCCGGAGGACCTGCGCGCCGCGATGACCGCCGACCTGCCGCAGGGCCGCCTCGTGCTGGCCGCCACCGGCGAGGAGGGCGGCGCGTCGTCCCGGCTGACCGACAAGCTGGTCACCGACCGGGACGTGCGGCTGGTCTTCGGGCACGACAGCTGCGGACTCGACCCGGCCGGCTCGGTCACCGTCGCCGACTGCGTGCTCGCCCCGGTCGACGGGGTGCTCACCGTGACCAGCCGGGACGGCCGGCACCGGATGCCGCTGGCCGAGGCGCTCGGCGAGGCGCTGATGATGCAACTGGTGCAGCGGTTCGACATCCGCCGCCCCGCCGACCACCAGCCCCGGATCACCGTCGACCGGGTCGTCCTGGCCCGGGAGAGCTGGCGGTTCCCCGCCACCGACCTGGACGCGGCCCGACTCACCGACGAGGCCGACCGGTTCCCCCGGGTGCGGCGCTGGCAACGCGACCACGACCTGCCCCGGCACGTGTTCGTCAAGACGCCGGTGGAGGAGAAACCGTTCCACCTCGACTTCGCCAGCCTCGCCTCGGTCGACGTGTTCGCCCGCGCCGTCCGCCGCACCGTCGCCGCCGACCCGTCGGCCACCCTGCGGCTCACCGAGATGCTGCCCGGCCCCGACCAGAGCTGGCTCACCGACGAGCAGGGCCGGCCCCGCACGGCGGAACTGCGCCTCGTCGCCGTCGACACCCGTACCCCCGACCCGGTCGACACCCCGTCGACCGGCGCCGGAACCCCGGCCGCCGACCGGCCGCCGGTCAGCCCAGACCGCAACCAGGCGGGGAGATGACCACCGAAACCTACGTCCTGCCGTCGTCGTTCACCCAACGTCGACTGTGGATGCTCGACCAGATGACCCCGCAGGCGGTGACCTACCACATCGTCTGGGCGGTCGAGCTGACCGGCCGACTCGACGTACCCGCGCTCGAGGCCACCCTGACCTGGCTGGTCGAGCGGCACGAGACGCTGCGTACCCACTTCACCTCCGTGGACGGCGAACCCGCCCAGGTGGTCGTCCCGGCCGTACCGGTCCGGCTGACGGTGGTCGACGCCGGCCCCGGCGACGCCTGGCGGTCCCTGGTGGACGCCGCCGCCCGCGACCCCTTCGACCTGGCCGCCGGCCCGCTGGCCCGGTTCGGGCTGATCCGCCGGGACACCGACGACCACCTGCTCACCGTGGTGGTGCACCACAGCGTCGCCGACGGCTGGTCGTTCGGGGTGCTGTTCCGGGAACTGGCCGCCGGGTACGCCGCCACGGCCACCGGCACCGCGCCCGACCTGCCGCCTCCCGCCGTGCAGTACGCCGACTTCGCGGTCTGGCAGCGCGAACAGGACGAGCAGGGCGCGTTCGACGCCGACCTGGACTTCTGGCACACCGAACTGGCCGGCGCGCCCACCCTGCTCGACCTGCCCGCCGACCGGCCCCGCCCGGCCGAGCAGACCGACGCCGGCGGCGAGGTCGTCTTCGCCCTGCCCGACGAGCTGACCGCCCGGCTGCGGGCCAGCCACGACGGCACCCTGTTCACCCGGCTGCTGGCCGGCTTCCAGACCCTGCTGCACCGGCTCACCGGTGCCGACGACCTGCTGGTGGCGGTACCGGTGGCCGGGCGGACCCGACCGGAGACCCGGGACGTGGTCGGCTTCTTCGCCAACACCCTCGCCCTGCGGGCCCGGTTCACCGACCGGCCGGACTTCGCCGGGCTGCTCGCCCAGGCCCGCGCCTCGGCCACCGCCGCGCAGGCCCGCCAGGACGTGCCGTTCGACCGGATCGTCGACCGGCTCGCCCCCACCCGCAGCCTCGCCCACGCCCCCGTGGTGCAGGTGATGTTCGCCCTCGACGAGCCACCGCCGGACGTCACCGCCGCCGGGCTGCGGATCGCCCCCCGGCTGTGGGAGAACGGCACCGTCAAGTTCGACCTGACCCTCACCGTCGAGGACCGGCCGGACGGGCTGCGCGGCCGGATCACCTACCGCACCGACCTGTACGACGCCGACCGGATCGAGCGCCTGGCCGGCCAGTACACCACCCTGCTGGCCGCCGCCCTGGACCACCCGGACACCCCGGTCGGCGAGCTGCCGCTGCTCACCCCGGCCGACCGGGAACGCATCCTGGCGTACGGCGACGACACCGCGCTGCCGCTGCCCGACGTCACCGGCGTTGCCGGCCTGCTCGACCGGTACCCGCCGGCCGACCCGGACACCGTCGCGGTCACCGGGCCGGACGGCAGCCGTACCCACCGGGAGCTGGCCGCCCGCGTCGCCCAGCTCGCCCACCTGCTGCGCGCCCACGGCGTCGGCCCGGACGTGCCGGTCGGGCTCTGCCTCGGCCGGAGCACCGACCTGGTCGCGGCGGTCTGCGCGGTGTGGCGGGCCGGTGGCGGCTACCTGCCGCTGGACCCGACGCTGCCACCCGGCCGGCTCGCCACCATGCTCCGCGACGCCGCCCCGCCGGTGCTGCTCACCGACGCCGCCGGGGCCGTCCGCGCCGCCGAGGCGGTCGCCGATGCCTTCGGTGCCGCCCGCGCCGCCGATGCCGGCACCGGTCCGGTGCTGCTCCGGATCGACCAGCTCGACCCGGCCGACCCGCCGGCCGACCCGCCGCCGGTCACCGGCCACCCGGACACCCTGGCGTACCTGCTCTACACCTCCGGCTCCACCGGCACGCCCAAGGGCGTCGCGGTCACCCACGGCTCGGTGGTGAACCTGCTCGTCGGATTCCACCGGCTGCTCGGGCTGACCCCCGCCGACCGGGTCGCCGCGATCACCACCCCGGCCTTCGACATCTCCGTGGTGGAACTGGTGCTGCCGCTGCTGGCCGGCGCGCGGATCGAACTCCTCGACGCCGACACCGCCCGGGACGCCGACGCGCTGCGTACCGCCTGCGTCGACCGGGGCGTCACCGTACTCCAGGCCACCCCGGCGAGCTGGCGGATGCTGACCGCCACGCCCGGCGGCGTACCGGCCGGCGTGCGGCTGCGGATCAGCGGCGGCGAGGCCCTCACCCGGGACCTGGCCGACGCGCTGACCACCGACGGGGCCCGGCTGGTCAACGGGTACGGGCCGTCGGAGACCACCGTCTACTCGTCCGCCGGGGACATCGCCGGCACCGGCCCCGTCGACCTGGGCCGGCCCTGCGCCAACACCCGGATCCACCTGCTCGACCCGGCCGGCCAGCCGGTCCCCGACGGGGTGGCCGGCGAGATCCACATCGGCGGTACCGGGGTGGCGCGCGGCTACCACGGCCGCCCCGGGCTGACCGCCGACCGGTTCCGCCCCGACCCGTACGGGCCGCCCGGCAGCCGACTGTACGCCACCGGTGACCTGGCCCGCCGGCTGCCCGACGGCCGGCTCGACTACCTCGGCCGGGCCGACCAGCAGGTCAAGGTACGCGGCTTCCGGATCGAACTCGGCGAGATCGAGGCGGCGCTGCGCGACCACCCGGACGTCACCGACGCCGCCGTCACCACCTGGGGCACCGGCGCGGACGTCCGGCTCGCCGCGTACGCGGTCACCGCCACCGTCGACGCCGACCCGGCGCTGCTCTGGCCGGGCATCCGGGCCGCCCTGGCCCGCCGGCTGCCCGAGTACATGGTGCCGGCCACCCTGGTCCCGGTGGCCGCGCTGCCCCGCACCGCCAGCGGAAAGCTGGACCGGCGTGCCCTGCCCGAGCCGACCTGGCGGGAGACCAGCGGAGCCGGGCCGACCGCGCCGCGCACCCCGGTCGAGGAGCAGCTCGCCGGCCTGTGGCGGGACGTGCTCGGCCGCGCCGAGGTCGGCGTGCACGACAACTTCTTCGCTCTCGGCGGGCACTCGCTGACCGCCACCCGGCTGATCGCCCGGATCCGCACCACCTTCGGTGCCGACCTGGCGCTGCGCAGCCTCTTCGCCGCACCCACCATCGCCGAACTCGCCGACCTGGTCGCCGGTGCCGGGACGACCCCCGCGCCCGGCACCACCGACCGCATCGGTCCCGCCGGGCCAACCCCGCAGGACCTGCTCGCCTCGCTCGACGACCTCTCCGACAGCGAGGTCGACGCGCTGCTGGACACCCTGATCGCCGAGGAGGGACTGTGACCGAGAACCGGGAACGGGTAGTCGTCGTCGGAGCCGGCCTGGCCGGTTCCCTGGCCGCCCTCTACCTGGCCCGCCGGGGCTACCAGGTGGACGTGTACGAGCGCCGGCCCGACCCCCGGTCGGCGTTGGCCAGCCCGGAGGGCCGGTCGATCAACCTGGGGCTGTCCGCCCGGGGCATGCGGGCCCTGGACGAGGTGGGCCTCCTCGCCGACGTGCTCAAGCGCAGCGTGCCGATGCGTGGCCGGGTGGTGCACGCCCCCGACGGCACGGTCCGCTTCCAGCCGTACGGGGTACGCGAACACGAGATCCTGCACTCGGTGCTCCGCGAGGAACTGATCTCCGTGGTGGTGGACGCCGCCGAGGCCGAACCGGCGGTCCGATTCCACTTCGGTCACCGCCTGGTCCGGCTGGACCGGGACACCGCCACCGTCGAGGTCGTCCCCACCGACGGCGGTGAACCCGTCCGGGTGCACGCCGACCTGGTCGTCGGCGCGGACGGCGTGTTCTCCACCGTCCGCCAGCAGATGCAGCACGGCCTGCGAGCCGACTACGCGCAGGAGTTCCTGCCCTGGGGCTACAAGGAACTCACCATCCCGGTCGGCGCGGACGGCGAACCCCGGGTCCGGCTGGAGGCGCTGCACGTCTGGCCCGGCCACGAGGCCCTGATGGTCGCCCATCCCAACGTGGACGGCTCCCTCACCTGCTCGCTGTTCATGGCCCACGAGGGGCCGGTCAGCTTCGCCGCCCTGGACACCCCGCAGGCCGTCCGGGACTTCTTCGACCGGCACTTCCCCGACGCCGGGGACCTGATGCCCGCCCTGGTCGACGAGATGGCCGCCCACCCGGTCGGCCACCTGGTGACCGTCCGCACCGCACCCTGGCGGCACGCCGACAGGGTGGTGCTGGTCGGGGACGCCGCGCACGCCGTCTACCCGTTCTACGGGCAGGGCATGAACTCGTCCTTCGAGGACTGCCTGGTGCTCGACTCCTGCCTGGCCGCCCACCCGGACCGGACGGCGGCGCTGGCCGCGTACGAGGCGGCCCGCAAACCGCACACCGACGTGCTCGCCGACCTGTCCACCGCGAACTTCGCGGACCTGCGCGACCGGGTGCACCGGATCGGGTACACCGCCTCGGCCACCGCCGACCGGATCCTGGCCCGGCTGCTGCCCGGCCGCTGGGTGCCGCTGTACGCGATGGTCTCGCACACCACCACCCCGTACGCCGACGCGCTGGCCCGCGCCCGCCGACAGGACCGGATCCTGCGTACCGCCGGAGCCGGACTCGCCCTGGCCGCCACGCTCGCCGTGGCCGCCACCGTCCGCGCCGGCCGTCGCCGGTCGACAGGGCGGTGAGCGCCGTGCTGACCCATCCCCTCGTCCCCGGCCAGATCCTGTTCACCGAGGCCGACCTGCACGCCGACCCGCTGCACCCGCTGCTCGACGGGGCGGTGACACAACTGCGGTCGGTGGTCGACTGGGCCCGCGAGTACCTGTGCGAACCACACCCCGAGCTGGGCCGCAAGGGACCGGTCTGCCCGTACGCCCAGGGCTCGCTGGACCGCGACATCTTCTACCTGGCCGTGCACCGGGGCACCACCATCGAACCGGACGAACTGGACCTGGTGCTGGCCGGGTACCGGGAGTGGTTCCGGCTGCTGGAACCGCACGGCGGCCCCGCCGCCCAGTTCAAGACCATCCTGCTCACCCTGCCCGACCTCTCCGCCGACCAGGCCCGGGAGATCGTCGACCGCACCCAGCAGCGCCTCAAGCCGATGTACACCGAGCAGGGGCTGATGCTCGGCGAGTTCCACGACGGCCCGCCGGACAAGGGCGGGCTGTGGAACACCGAGTTCCGGCCGCTGCGCAGCCCGGTGCCGATGCTGGTGGTCCGGCACATGGTCGCCAGTGACCTGCCGTTCCTGGTCGACGACCCGGTGACGTTCGCCGGGTACCTGCGGCACTTCGCGCACAGCGGCCCGGCCCCGCTGCGCCGTCAGGTCGCCGCGGCGGCCCAACTGCACGGCATGACGCTGCCGGAACCGGCCGCCGACGTGCCGCTGCTGCGCCAACCCGTGAACCAGGGGGACCGTTGACCACCGCCGAACACCCCGCCGCCGCTGCCGGCGGTCCCGGCCCGGCCGGCACGGGTGGGCCGCCACCCGACCCGCGTCCGGCCCCCGCCGCCCCGGCCGGTACCGGCGGGCCGCCCGACCCCCGGCAGGCCCCCGCCGGCAGCGCCACCGACAAGCGGGCGCTACTGGCCCGGTTGCTGGCCGAACGGGCCCGCGCCCCCCGCCGCCACCCGGTCTCCTTCGGCCAGCAACGGCTGTGGTTTTTGGACCGGTTCACCGGCGGCGGCGCGGTCTACAACATCCCGGTCGCCTTCGAGGTGCGCGGGCCGCTGGACGTGGCCGCGCTGCGGACCGCGCTGCGCGCCGTCGTCGCCCGGCACGGGGCGCTGCGCACCACGTTCACCGAGGCCGACGGCGGGCCGGTGCAACTGGTCCACCCGACCGGCGAGCCGGACCTGACCGAGCGGGACCTGACCGGGCTGCCCGAAGCCGACCGGGACGCCGAGGCGACCCGGCTGGTGTGGGAACTGGCCGGCCGGTCGTTCGACCTGACCACCGGTCCGCTGCTGCGGACCCTCGTGGTCCGCACCGCCCCCGACCGGCACCACCTGGCGTTCTGCCTGCACCACATCGTCTCCGACGCCTGGTCGCTGGGGGTGCTGTTCCGCGAGCTGGCAGCCGGGTACGGGGCGGCGCTGGCCGGCCAGCCGGTCCGGCTACCCGACCTGCCCACCCAGTACGCCGACTTCGCCGTCTGGCAGCGCGAGCGGCTCGCCGGGGACGCCCTGCGCGGCCAGCTCGACCACTGGCGGGAGCACCTGCGGGGCGCGCCGGCCCTGCTCAGCCTGCCCACCGACCGGCCTCGCCCGACCCACCGGGCGCACCGGGGCGCGGCGCACTACTTCACCGTCGACGCGGACGTCACCGCCCGGCTGGAGGAGTTCGCTCGGGACGCCGGCGCGACCCTCTACATGGTGCTGCTCGGCGGGTTCCAGGCGGTGCTGTCCCGGCACAGCGGGCAGGACGACATCGTGGTCGGCACCCCGGTCGCCGGCCGGGACCACCCCGACCTGGAACCGCTGATCGGGTTCTTCGTCAACACCCTGCCGCTGCGGGTCTCCACCGCCGGCTCGCCGTCACTGCGCGACCTGGTGCACCGGGTCCGCGAAGCCACCCTGGGCGGCCTCGGCAACGCCGACGTGCCGTTCGAGAAGCTGGTCGAGGAACTGCAACCGGACCGCAGCCTGGCCCACGCGCCGGTGTTCCAGGTGCAGTTCATCCTCCAGAACGCCCCGTACGACGGGTTCCGGCTGGCCGGCTGCACCGCCACCTCGCTGGAGGTGGACAGCGGCAGCGCCAAGTTCGACCTGACCCTGGTCGGCGAGCGGCTCCCCGACGGCACCCTGCGACTGGCCTTCGAGTACGACACCGACCTGTTCGACGCCGCCACCGTGGACCGGCTCGGCCGGCACCTGGGCATCCTGCTGACCGCCGCGGTCACCGACCCGGACCGCCCACTGGACCGGATCCCGCTGCTCACCGGCGCGGACCGGCACCGGGTACTGGTCGGCTGGAACGACACCGACCGCCCGCTGCCGGCCAACTCGGTGCTGGACCTGCTGCCCACCGACGCCACCCACAGCGGACCGGACGGCACCGGCCCGGGCGGGGCCGCCGCAGCGGCCACCGGACCCCTGGTCAGCGGCCCGGACGGGCAGCTCGACCACGCCGGCCTGCACCACCGGGCCGGCCGGATCGCCGCCCGGCTGGCCGCCGCCGGGGTCACCCCGGACACCCCGGTCGGGCTCTGCCTGGACCGGGGGGTGGAGATGCTGGCCGCCGTGCTCGGCGTGTGGCGGGCCGGGGCCGGCTACCTGCCGCTCGACCCCGCCCTGCCGGCCGAACGGCTGCGGTACATGCTCGCCGACTCCGGGGCGTCGGTGCTGGTCACCCGGCGGGCCGTGGTCGAGCGGCTCGGTGACGCGCTGGACGGCACCGCCATCACCGTCCTGCTCCTCGACGACGAGCATCCCGACGGGCCGGTCGAGCCACCCGCGGTCACCCCGCACCCGGACAGCCTGGCGTACCTGATCTACACGTCCGGGTCGACCGGCCGCCCGAAGGGCGTGGCCGTGCCGCACCGGGCGGTCGCCAACCTGGTCGCCGCGTTCGCCGCCGACCTGGACCTCAACCCCGCCGACCGGTTCGCCGCCATCACCACCCTGTCCTTCGACATCTCCGTACTGGAACTGCTGGTGCCGCTGGTCCGGCGGATCCCGCTGCTGGTGGTCGGGGCCGACGAGACCGCCGACGGGGCGGCGCTGCGCCGCCGGCTGACCGCCGCCGGGACCACCGTCCTCCAGGCCACCCCGGCGACCTGGCGGATGCTGCTGGCCGCCGGGGGCGTACCGGCGGGCGTACGGCTGCGGATCACCGGCGGCGAGGCGCTGCCCCGCGACCTGGCCGACGCGCTGCTCACCGACGGCGCGACGCTGTGGAACTGCTACGGCCCCACCGAGACCACCGTCTACTCCTCCGGCGCGCCGGTGCCGCCCGCCCCGGCCCCCGTCGACCTCGGCGGACCGGTCGCCAACACCCGGCTGTACCTGCTCGACGAGGCGTTCCAGCCGGTGCCGGTGGGCGTGGTCGGGGAGCTGTACGTCGGCGGCACCGGGGTGGCCCGCGGCTACCACGCCCGACCCGGGCTGACCGCCGACCGGTTCGTGCCGGACCCGTTCGGCGACCGGCCCGGCGGTCGGCTCTACCGCACCGGCGACCTGGCCCGCTGGCGGCCGGACGGCCGGGTCGAGTACCTCGGCCGGGCCGACCACCAGGTGAAGGTACGTGGCTTCCGGATCGAACTCGGCGAGATCGAGGTGGCGCTGCGCGACCAGGACGCGGTCGCTGACGCGGTCGTCACCACCTGGACCGGCAGCGACGGTGACACCCGGCTCGTCGGGTACGCCGTGCCGGCCGCCGGGGTCGACCCGGACACCCTGTGGGACCGGATCCGCCCGGCGCTGGCCGGCCGGCTGCCCGAGTACATGGTCCCGGCGACCCTGGTGCCGCTGGCCGCGTTTCCGCTGAACGCCAACGGCAAGGTCGACCGGGCGGCGCTGCCCGAACCCCGCTGGGCGGACGCGTCGACCGACCGGGTGCCGCCCCGCGACCCGGTCGAGCGGCTCCTCGCCGACGTCTGGGCCGAGGTGCTGCGGGTGGCGGACGTCGGCGTGCACGACGACTTCTTCCGGCTCGGCGGGCACTCGCTGCTCGGCACGCAGGCACTGAGCCGGGTCGGGGCCGCCCTGGAGATGGAGGTACCGGTGCGGATGCTGTTCCAGTACCCGACGGTCGCCGCCCTGGCCGGCGCGCTGCGCGCCACCGAACCGGCCCCCGGCCACGTCGACGCGGTGGCCGCGCTGCGCGCCGAGGTCGCCGACCTCTCCGACGAGGAACTGCGGGCGCTGCTGGGCGGTGACGCGTGAGCACCGAACGGGAACGGCTGATCCGGGAACTCATGGCGAAGCGCGGCCTGGCCGCCGCCACCCGGCCCGGCATCCCCCGCCGGGCCCCCGGCACCCGGGTACCGCTGTCCCCGATGCAGGAGGGCATGTGGTTCCTGGACCGGCTCGACCCGGGCAGCCCGCTGTACGTGATGACCCAGGCGGTCCGGCTGGGCGGTCCGGTGGACCCGGCCGCGCTCCAGGCCGCCGTGGACGACCTGGTCGCCGCGCACGAGGCGCTGCGGACCCGGTTCGTGGCCCGGGACGGGCAGATCGACCAGCAGGTGGTCGCCGCCGGTGACCCGGCCGCCCGGTGCCCGGTCACCGTGGACGACCTGACCGGGGCCGCCGACCGGGACGCCGCCGTCGCCACCGTGGTCCGTGCCGAGACCGAGACCGGCTTCGACCTGGGTCGGGCCCCGCTGCTGCGGGTCCGGCTGGGCCGCCTCGACCCCACCGACCACCTGCTGGTGGTCAGCGTGCACCACATCGTCGCCGACGAACGTTCCCTCGACCTGATCCTCACCGCGCTGCTCGACGGCCACCACCGGCACCGCACCGGTACGCCGGCACCCGCGCCGGCCCCCGTCACGCAGTTCCCCGACCACGTGGTGTGGCAGCGGGACCGGCTCGCCGCCGGGGCCGCCGACCGGGCCCGCGCCTTCTGGGCCGACCGGCTGGCCGGCGGCACCGGCCTGCTCGACCTGCCCACCGACCGGCCCCGGCCGGCCACCCCGACCTTCGCCGGCCGCACCCACGGCTTCACCGTGGACGCCGAACTGACCGCCGCGCTCGACGCGCTGGTGCAGCGCACCGGCACCACCCGGTTCCTGGTCCTGCTGGCCGCGCTGAACGTGCTGCTGGCCCGGCTCGCCGACACCACCGACGTCTGCGTCGGCTCCCCGGTGTCGCTGCGCACCGAAGCCGCCCAGCAGGACATCGTCGGCCTGCTGGTGAACAGCCTGCCGCTGCGCACCGACCTGGCCGGCGATCCGACGCTGGGCGAGGTGCTGGAGCGGACCCGGGACACCGTGGTCACCTCGATGGCGCACGCCGAGCTGCCGTTCGAACGGATCGTGGAGACCGCGAAGGCTCCCCGGGACCTGGGCCGCAACCCGCTGTTCCAGGTGATGCTGGTGGTGAACCAGGCCGACGTCGCCGGTCCCCGGGCCGGGCTGACCGTCCGGCCGGTGCCGGTGACCCGGGAGACCGCCCGGCTCGACCTGACCGTGGCGCTGGCCGGTGCCGCCGCCGGCACCGGGGACGGTGCCGGGGGCGGGCTGACCGGGCTGGTCGACTACCGCACCGACCTGTTCGACGAGGTGACGGTCGACCGGTTCGTCGACCGGTTCCGGGCCGTGCTGCGGGCGCTCGCCACCACCCCGGACCGTCGACTCTCCGCCCTCGACCTGGTCGGTCCGGCCGAACGGCGGGACCTGGCCGGCTGGAACGCCACCGACCGGACGTACCCGACCGGGGTCGGCCTGCACGATCTGGTCGCCGCCCGCGCGGCGGCCGACCCGGACGCGCCCGCCCTGCTCGACGTCAGCCCGGACGCCCCCGACCGGCCGCCGCTGAGCTACGGCCGGCTCGACGCCGACGCCGACCGGCTCGCCGCCCACCTGCGCCGGCTCGGGGTCCGCCCCGACCAGCCGGTCGGGCTCGCCCTGGCCGCCGGCCGGGCCGCCGTCACCGGCATCCTGGCCGTCCTCAAGGCCGGCGGCGGATACCTGCCGCTGGACCCGGCCCACCCGCCGGCCCGGCTGCGGGCCCTGCTCACCGCCGCGCACACCACCGTCTGCCTCACCGACGCCGCGCTGGCCGCCACCCTCGCCGCCCCGGCCGGCGACCCCGACGACCCACCGTACGCCGGCACCCTGCTCGTCCTCGACGCCGACGGCCACCCGGTTGGGCCTGACGCCGACGAGCCGGTGTCGCCGCCTGCGGTGGCGACCCACCCCGACCAGCTCGCCTACGTCATCCACACCTCCGGGTCCACCGGCACCCCCAAGGGCGTGATGGTCGGCCACCGTACCGCCGTCAACCTGGCGCTGGCCTTCGCCGACCTGCACGGCATCGGCCCCGGCGACCGGCTGCTCATGCTGCCCCCGCTCAGCTTCGACGCCAGCGTCGGCGACCTGTTCCCGGCGCTGGTCAGCGGGGCCGCCGTGGTGGTGCACCGGCAGCCGGCCGCGATCACCGGCCCCGGGCTGGCCGAACTGTGCCGGACCCACCGGCTGACCCTGGTGGACACCGCCGCGCCGCTGTGGGCCCGCTGGGTCGACGACCTGGCCGTCACCGACACCGTCACCACCGGACCGACCGGCACGGGCGACACCGTCGACACCGGGCCGTTGCGGGCCGTGCTGGTCGGCGGTGAGGCCGTCGACCTGGCGGCGGTGCGCCGCTGGGCGGGACTGACCGGGGGTCGGGTCACCCTGTTCAACCACTACGGACCCACCGAGGCCACCGTCTGCGCCACCACGTACGCCACCGTGGACGCCGCCGAGCTGCCCGGCCTGACCCGGCTGCCGATCGGCCGCCCGGTGCCCAACGTCCGGGTGCACGTCCTGGACGCCGATCTGCGGCCGGTGCCGATCGGCCAGCCCGGCGAGGTGTACGTCGGCGGCACCGCCCCGGCCCGCGGCTACCTGGACCGGCCCGCCGAGACCGCCACCCGGTTCGTGCCCGACCCGTACGGGCGGCCCGGTGACCGGCTGTACCGCACCGGCGACCTGGCCCGGCACCGGGCCGACGGCACCCTGGAGTTCCTCGGCCGCACCGACCGGCAGGTCAAGATCCGGGGCCACCGGATCGAGATCGGCGAGGTCGAGGCGGCCTGCGGCACCCTGCCCGGGGTACGCCGGGCCGCCGTGGTGGTCGACCCGGCCGGGCCGCGCCTGGTCGCCTACCTGGTCGGCGACGACACCACCCCGGACTCGTCGGCCGCCCGCGCGGCACTGCGCCGCCGGCTGCCCGACCACCTCGTCCCGTCGTCGTTCACGCGGGTGCCGGACCTGCCCACCAACCGGCACGGCAAACTCGACCTGGCCGCGCTGCCCCGCCCGGAGGAGGCCGACCGGCCGGCCCACGAGCCGCCCGCCACCCCCACCGAGCGGACCCTCGCCGGGATCTGGGCGGACCTGCTCGGCACCGGGCCGGTCGGCCGCCGGGACAACTTCTTCGAGCTGGGCGGCCACTCGCTGCTCGCGGCCACCGTGGTCGGCCGGATCCGGGCCGCGTCCGGCGTGGACCTGCCGCTGCGGGCCCTGTTCGAGGCCGCCGACCTGGCCGCCCTCGCCGCCGTCCTGGACGGTGACGCCCCGGCCGCCGCCGACCACGCCGCGCTGCTGCGCGCCGACGCCCGCCGCGCCGACGACCTGCCGGTACCGGCCGGGACGGCGACCACGCCACCGGAGACCGTGCTGTGCACCGGGGCCACCGGGTTCCTCGGCGCGTACCTGCTCGCCGACTGGCTCCGGCACACCCCGGCCACCCTTAGTTGCCTGGTCCGCGCGGACACCCCGGCCGCCGCCGTGGACCGGGTCCGGGCCAACCTGCACCGGTACGGGCTGTGGCGGCCGGAGTACGCCGACCGGCTCGTCGGCGTCCCCGGCGACCTGGGCGCACCCCGCCTCGGGCTGCCCGAGGCCACCTTCGCGGAGCTGGGCGAACGCCTCGACGCCATCGTGCACAACGGCGGCCTGGTCAACTTCGTGCAGCCGTACCCGGTGCTGCGGCCGGCCAACGTGGACGGCACGTACGAGGTGCTGCGACTGGCCACCACCGGCCGCCCCAGCGCGGTGCACTTCGTCTCCACCCTCGGCGTGTTCGTCACCCCCGCGTACACCGGCACGCTGGTCCGTGAGGGCGACCGGCCGGACGACCCCGCCGGCCTGTACGACGGCTACAACGCCAGCAAGTGGGTGGCCGACGCGCTGGTGCGGACCGCCCGGGACCGGGGCCTGCCGGTCAGCGTGCACCGGCCGGCCCGGATCACCGGGGACGCCGGCACCGGGGTCGGCAACGTCGACGACTTCTTCAGCCGGCTGCTGAAGACCTGCGTGCAGCTCGGCGCGGTACCGGACCTCGACGACCCGGCCGACCTGTCCCCGGTGGACCACGTCGGGGCGGGCATCGGGCACCTCACCCGGACCGGCTCCACCGGCGACCACCACTACTACAACAACCGCACCATCACGTACCCGGCGCTGGCCGAGGCGTTGACCAGTTTCGGCTACCCGGTCGCCGTGGTGCCGTACCCGCGCTGGCGGGACGCCCTGCTGGCCCGCCCGGACGCCGCCCTCGCGCAGTTCACCCCGCTGTTCGGCGCGCAGACCCCGGTCCGTACCCAACCGGACTTCGACTGCACCGGCACCGAGGCGACCCTGGCGGCGGCCGGTATCGTCTGCCCACCGGCCGACGAGAAGCTGCTGCACACCTACCTGGCGGCGTTCGTGGCCGCCGGTTTCCTCGACCCGCCCACCGGGAGCGCCCATGGATGACCGCACCGTACCGGCCGCCCGGTGGATCGCGATCTGGTTGGCCCAGCTCGTCTCCCTGATCGGGTCCAGCCTTACCGCGTTCGTCCTCGGCGTCTGGGTCTACCAGCGCACCGGCTCGGTCACCCAGTTCTCGCTGATCTTTCTGGCCGCGACCCTGCCGGCGGTGCTGGTCGCCCCGTTCGCCGGGGCGCTCGCCGACCGGCGGGACCGCCGCCGGCTGATGCTGCTCAGCGACACCCTGGCCGCCGCCGGCACCGCCGCGCTGGCCGCCCTGGTCGCCGCCGACGCCCTCGCCGTGTGGCACATCTACCTGGCCACCGCGCTCAGCGCCGGCGCGTCCACCGTGCACCAGGTCGCCTACCAGGCGATGACCCCGGCGCTGGTCGGCAAGAAGCACCTGGGCCGGTTCAACGGGCTGATGCAGGTGTCCCGGGCGGTGCAGATCGCCGCGCCACTGGTCGCCGGGGTCCTGGTGGTGACCATCGGCATCGGCGGGGTGATGGCCATCGACCTGGGCACCTTCGTGGTCGCCGCGGGTACGTTGCTGCTGGTCCGGCTGCCCGCCGAGGTGACCCGTCCGGCCGGGGCCGGCCCCGCCGAGCCGGTGCTGCGCGGGGCGGCGGCCGGCTGGCGGTACCTGCGCGACCGGCCCGGCCTGCTCCAGCTCATGGTGGTCTTCGGGGCGTTCAACTTCCTGTTCGGCATCGCCGGGGTCCTCGTCCAGCCACTGATCCTGTCGTTCACCTCGCCCGACGTGCTCGGGGTGCTGATGTTCGCCGGGGGCGCCGGCCTGTTCGCCGGCAGCCTGGTGATGGGTGCCTGGGGCGGCCCGAAGCGGCGGATCACCGCCGTCTGCGGTGGACTCGCCGCCGGGGGAGTGGCCCTGGTCCTGCACGCCGCCGCCCCGTCGGTGTGGCTGATCGCGGTGGTCGCCCCGCTGTTCCTGTTCGTCCTGCCGATCGTGAACAGCTCCACCATGACGCTCGTGCAGACCAAGACCGAACCGTCCGTGCTGGGCCGGGTGCTCGCCACCGCCCGGGTGATCGGCGACGCCAGCGTGCCCCTGGCGTACGTGCTGGCCGGGCCGATCGCCGACGGCGTCGAACCGCTGCTGCGCCCGGACGGGGCGCTCGCCGGGTCGGTCGGCACGGTGATCGGCACCGGGGACGGCCGGGGCATCGCCCTGGTGTTCGCGGTCACCGGCGCGCTGATGGTGCTGCTCGCCGCCACCGCCTGGGCCCGCCCGGTGCTGCGTGGCGTCGACGACCTGCCCGACGCGATCCCCGACACCGATCCGCCGGCCGCCGAACCGGTCGGCGCTGGACCGGCCGCCGTCGCCCTGCCCGCTGCCGACCCGGCCGCTGCCGATCCGGCCGGTGGTCCCGCCGGGGCGGAACCGGCCGGTGACGACCCGCCGCGCGCCGGGTCGTCCGACGTGGACGACGCCGTACCCGCCAACCGCTGACCCGTACCCGAAGGAGCCCCACCATGCCGGTGCCGCTGAGCCCGGACGAGGCGAAAGCCTTCCTCGATTCCGACGCGGCCCCCGCCGTGTACCTCGACCTGCTCGACGCGGTCTCCTTCCGGACCGCCGGGGCGGCCCTGCGGCTCGGGGTGTTCGAGGCGCTCGCCGACGGTCCGCTACCGGTCGACCAGCTCGCCACCCGTACCGGCACCGACCCGCTCGGGCTGCGCATCCTGCTCGACGCGCTCACCGGGTACGGCTACCTGACCCGCACCGACGGCCGGTACGCCAACAGCGCCAACACCACCCGCTGGCTGCTGCGGGCCGCCCCGGGCAGCTTCGCCCCGGTGCTGTCGGTCTGGACCGCCCTGCTCACCCACTGGTGGCAGGACCTGGAGTCGTCGGTGCGCACCGGCGGACCCACCGGCGACTTCTACGCCTGGCTGGAGCAGCACCCGGACACCCTCGCCGACTTCCAGACCATGCTGCGCGGCCAGGCCGACTGGCTCGCCGAGGAGATCGTCGAGCTGCTGCCGGTACCCGACGACGCCCGCAGCCTGGTCGACGTCGGCGGTGGGCACGCCGGCTACCCGGTCGCCCTGCTCACCGCCCACCCGCACCTGCGGGCCACCGTCGTCGACCTCGCCGGAGCGCTTGCCCAGGGCGCGCGGACCGTCGCCGACGCCGGCCTGACCGACCGGGTCGAGCTGCGGGCCGGTGACCTGTTCACCGCCGACCTCGGCACCGGCCACGACCTGGTGCTGCTGTTCAACATCGTGCACGGCTACCAGCGGGAGCAGACCCTCACCCTGCTGCGCCGGGCCGCCGCCGCGCTGCGTCCCGGCGGCCGGATCGCGCTGCTGGAACCCCTCGCCGACGTGCCGGAACGCCCCGCCGGAACGGGCGAGGCGTTCGTCCGGATGTTCAGCCTGAACCTGTTCCACACCCAGGGCGGCCGGGCGTACGGGTACGACGAACTCGCCGAGCTGCTCGGCGAGGCCGGCTTCACCGACGTACGCCAGCAGTTGCTGACCCGTTCGGACACCGACCACCTGGTGACCGCGGTGCTGGCCGGCTGATGCCCGTACCGCACCTGGTGGACCTGGGCGGCGGCTGGGGCCTGTGGCGCTGGTGTGTGCTGCGGGCCGCCGGGTTCCCCGCCGACCTGCTCGAACCGCTGGCCGCCCCGGATCTGGCCGCCCTCGCCGACGCCGCCAACGCGGCGACCGCCGCCAACGCCGTGACCGCTGCCTGGGGCGCGACCAGTGCCGGGGGCGCGACCAGTGCCGGGGGCAGGACCGTCACCGGGGCCGCGACCGGTGCCGGGGACGCCGACGCCAGCGCCGGGGACGGTGACCGTCCGGACCCGGCGGAGCACCTGGCCCGCTACCTCGACCGGTTCCGGACGGCCGAACGGTCGCTGGCCCGCGCGTTGCACGCCGTCGCCGCCGACCCCCGGATCCGGGAGGCCGTCGCCTGGCAGAACCCGAACGCGTTGACCAGCGGCTTCGATACCCTGCTGCGCCGCGACCCGGAGACCGTGGCGCGCACCGGCCGGCACCGCAAGACCGAGGCGCTGGTCAGCAGCTACCTGCACCGGTACTGCGCGAAGAACGACACCATCGGGTTCTTCGGCCCGCTGCGGTGGGCCCGGATCGACCCGGACCAGACCGAGCCGATCCGGACCGTCCACGACGGCACCGCCGGCGACCGCACCCTCTACCTGGAAGGATGGGCGGTCGCCGCGCTCGGCCGGGCGCTGGCCGCACCGCTGCGGCCCTGGCTGGTGCCCCGGCTGCTGCCGCTGCTCGACGTCGACGTCGACACGCTGCGCGTCCCGACCGCCGGACCGCTGCCGCTGGACCCGGTCCAGGCCGCCGTGCTGCGGGCGCTGCGCCCGGACCGGACCGCCCGGCAGGTCGCCGCGGCGGTCTGCGCCGACCCGACGGTTTCCGGTACCGACCCGGCGCAGGTCCGGTCCGCCCTGGACCGGCTGCACACCGACGGCCGGATCGCCTGGACCCTGGAAGCACCCCCGGACGACCTGCACCCCGCCGACACCCTGCGCGCCGTCGTGGACCGGGTCGACGATCCGGCGGTACGCGCACCCGCGCTCGCCGCCCTCGACCGGCTGGCCGCCGCGACCGCCACCCTGGCCGCCGCCCGGGGCGACGCGACGAAGGTCCGGGACGCCCTCGCCACCCTCGGCGTGACCTTCACCGAACTGACCGGCGAGGCGCCGGAACGGGCCGCCGGTCAGCTCTACGCCGGCCGTACCCTGGTCTTCGAGGAGTGCCGCCAGCCGGACACGGTGCGGATCGGCCCGGCGGCGCTGGACGCGCTGCGGGCCCCGCTGGCCCTGCTGCTGGACAGCGCCCGCTGGTACACCGCCGCCGGCGCGGCCCTCTACCGGCGGGCGCTACGCGGGGTCTTCGACCAGCTCGCCGCCGCCCGGCCGGGCCGCCCGGTGCCGCTGGCCGAGCTGTGGCTGGCCGCCCGGGGACTGCTGGTCGACGACCCGGAACCGGTGGTCCGCCCGCTCACCCGGGCACTGCACCAACGCTGGGAACGCCTGCTCGCCGTACCGGACGGGGCCCGCCGGGTGTGGCGCGGCGCGGCCGACCTGCGTACCGGGGCCGCCGCCCTGTTCCCGGCCGGGCCGCCCGGCTGGACCAGCGCCGCCCAGCACAGCCCCGACCTGATGATCGCCGCCCCGGACCTGGCGGCGGTGGCCGCCGGCGACGTCGACTGGGTCCTCGGTGAACTGCACGCCGGCTACCACACCATGCGGTACGCCAGCTGGGTCGAGTGCCACCCCGACCCGGACGACCTGGCCCACGCGATGGCCGCCGACCTGCCCGGCGGGGTGGTCCGGCTCGGGGCCACCGACGGGCAGGGCGGCAGCGCCACCCGGTTCTCCCCGCGACTGCTCGGCCCGGCCGACCGCCGGCTGGTGTTCGCCCCGGACACCTGCGGCCACGACCCCGACCACGACCTGGTGCTGGGCGGCTGCGACGTGCTCGACCGGGACGGCCGGCTGGTCGTCCGCCGTCGCCGCGACGGCACCCACCACGACCTGGTCGAGGTGCTGGCGGACCTGGTGGCCGCCAACCTGATGCCGCACTTCCGGGTGCTGCCCCCGGCCCCGCACCGGCCCCGGGTGACCATCGACCGGCTGGTGGTGAGCCGGGAGACCTGGACGTTCCCCGCCACGACGGTGGACTTCGCCGCCGACCCGGACGAGGCCCGCCGCTTCCTGCGGGCCCGTGCCTGGACGCACCGGCACGGCCTGCCCCGGCACGTCTTCGTCCGGTGCACCGGGGAGAAGAAACCGGTGCACGTGGACCTGGCCAGCCTGGCGTCGGTCGAGGTGCTGGCCCGGGCGGTTCGGCGGGCGCAGCGCACCGCCGGGGCCGACGCCCGGGTCACCGTCACCGAGATGCTGCCCGATCCCGGGCAGCTCTGGTTCACCGGCCCGGACGGCCGCCGGCACAGCGCCGAACTACGGTTCGTCGCCGCGCCGCTGCCCCGCTGATCGCCACCCGGCCAGCCCGGGGTGACCGTCCGTCCGGCTGGTTGCCCGCCCGGACGCCCGGCCGGTCAGGGTTTGCGGGCGACGGCCCCGTACTGCGGCACCTGCGCGGCCTGCGGGTCGTCCGGCCGCCACCGCGAGCAGGAGACCAGCCCCGGCTCCACCAGCTCCAGTCCGGTGAGGAACCCGGCGATCTCCGCCCCGGTACGGGACCGGATCGGCGGGGCGGCGTGCTCGTTCCAGAACGCCATCGCCGGCACGTTCGCCTCGCCGCCCAGCTCCACCGTGGGGTGGGTGAGGGCCAGGTAGCTGCCCGGGGGCACCGCGTCCATCAGCCGGCGCACTATCGCGTACGCCTCGTCGGTGTCCAGCACGAAGTTGAGGATGCCGAGCATCATCACCGCCACCGGCCGGGTGAGGTCCAGGGTGTCGGCGGCGGCGGACACGATGCTGTCCGGCCGGTGCACGTCGGCCTCCAGGTACCGGGTCACCCCCTCGGGCCGGCTGGTCAGCAGGGCCCGCGCGTGCACCAGCACCATCGGGTCGTTGTCCACGTAGACGATCCTCGACTCGGGCGCGACGGCCTGGGCGAGATCGTGGGTGTTGTCGGCGGTCGGCAGGCCGGTGCCGATGTCGAGGAACTGCCGGATCCCGGCCTCGCCGGCCAGGTGCCGGACCGCCCGGGCCAGGAACCGCCGGTCGGCGCGGGCGACCTCCCCGATCACCGGGAACATCTGCCGGACGTGGTCACCGACCCGGCGGTCCGCCTCGAAGTTGTCCTTGCCGCCCAGCCAGTAGTTCCACACCCGGGCGTTGTGCGCCACAGAGCTGTCCACCCGGGGTGGCGGGGCGGCCTGGTCCGGCGTGGTGTGGTCACCGGTCTGCGGCACGTGACGACTCCTGTCGGCTGTCGGTGCTTACCGGTGACAGGGTAACGGGAGTCGATCACAGGCCAGGCGGTCCCCGGTCCGTTAGCGTCGAACCCGCTGCCCGACGTTACACAGTGGACATCATTCGGCGGGTCCGTTCGCGGGCAACGGAAGCCAGGCCAGCACATCCTGGATCCGGGCGTCCCAGTACGCCCAGTCGTGGCCACCCGGTCCGAACCGGACGGTCAGCGGGACGCCCCGGGCCCGTGCGGCGTCGGCGAACCGCACACTGTCCGGGCGCAGGAAGTCGTCGTCCCCGCAGGCCAGATAGAGACGGGGCAGCCGTCCGCCGTCGTCGGCCGCCCGGTCGAGCAGGTGCAGCACGTCGTCCGGGGAGCCGGCGACCTGCCGGTCCCCGAAGACCGTGTGCCAGAGCCGGGCGTCGACCGGGTGACCGTCGTGCCGCGCGGGGGAGCGGCCCGCGACGTCGAGCGCGCCGGAGAGGCTGGCCGCCGCCGCGAACCGGTCCGGGTGCCGCAGGGCCCACTTGAACGCCCCGTACCCGCCCATCGACAGGCCGGCGACGAACGTGTCGGCGGGCCGGTCGGAGACCCGGAAGAACGACCGGCAGAGCTGGGGCAGCTCCTCGCTGAGGAACGTCCAGTACCGGTTGCCGTGCGCCTCGTCGGTGTAGAAACTCCGCGCCACCCGGGGCATCACCACCGCCAGCCCCAGCGGGGCCACGTACCGCTCGATGGAGGTCCGCCGCAGCCAGATGGTGTGGTCGTCGCTGAGACCGTGCAGCAGGTACAGCACCGGTGGGTCACCGGCCGGGGCGGTGCCGGCCAGCCCGATCTGGGCGCTGGTCCGCTGCGGCAGGATCACCGTCATCGACGTGCTCAGCCCGAGGGTCTCGGCGAAGAAGTCACAGTGCAGGAGGGCCATGACCGGCACGATAACGCCCGCCGGCCGGCCCTGGCCGATAACCGGTTGGCGCTCGGGACGGTCGAGGCGATGATCGCGGGATGGCATCACCCCCCTTCCAGGACGGCCGGGCCGGCATCGACGCCCCGCTGGTACGGCGGCTGGTCGCCGCGCAGTTCCCGCAGTGGAGCCACCTGCCGGTGACCCCGGTCGAGGTGGACGGCTGGGACAACCGGACCTACCGGCTGGGCGACGAGTTGACCGTCCGGCTGCCCACCGCCGCCGGGTACGTCCCGGCGGTCGACAAGGAACACCGGTGGCTGCCCCGGTTGGCCCCGCAGCTGCCGGTCCCGGTACCGACGATCGTGGCGACGGGCGTTCCCGGCGAGGGGTACCCGTACCCGTGGTCGGTGCGCGGCTGGCTGCCCGGCGAGACGGCCGACCGGGGGCGGGTCGACGACCCGGTGGCGTTCGCGCTCGCGGTCGCCGGGTTCCTCCGGGCCCTGCAACGCTGCGACCCGACGGACGGCCCGGCGGCCGGCGAGCACAGCTTCCACCGGGGCGAGCCGCCCGCCCACTACGATCCGGACACCCGTCGCTTCCTGGCCGCGCTGGCCGGTCGGGTCGACACCGCCCGCGCCACCGCCGTCTGGGACGCCGCCCTGGCCGCCCGGTGGCGGGGTACGCCGGTGTGGTTCCACGGTGACGTCGCCCCCGGCAACCTGCTGGTCGCCGACGGGAAACTGGCCGCCGTCATCGACTTCGGCACCTGTGGCGTCGGTGACCCGGCCTGCGACCTGGTGATCGCCTGGACGGTGTTCACCGGGGCCGCCCGGGAGGCGTTCCGCCGGGCGGTCGCCCAGGACCGGGGCACCTGGGCGCGGGCCCGGGGCTGGGCACTGTGGAAGGCGCTGCTGGTACTGGCCCAGACGGTCGACACCGACCCGGCGCGGGCCGCCGCGCAGCAGCGGGTGATCAAGGAGGTGCTGGCCGACCACGACCGCGCCGGGTAGGTCCGGGACAAGACGGTGCGGTAAGGCTGGTGCCGGACGGTGTGGTCAGGACGCCGCCCAGACCCGCAGCGGTCCGGCCGGGCGGAACCCGGACTCCCGGGCGGGCGGCAGATCGTCGTCGCTCTCCCAACCGACCAGGGCCTCCCGACCGAACCGGACGCACACCCCGCGCCACACCGCCGCCGGGTCCGGGCCGAACACGTTCGACACCCCGAGCACCCCACCACCCCGGCTGACCACCGCGCCGCCGACGACCGCGCCCGACGGGTCGTACCGGGCGAGCACGGTCACCGCCGGGTCGGCCAGCAACGCGGGACGGAACACCGCACCGCCGCCGTGTGCCGTGGCCCAGGCGGCCAGGGCCCTGGTCGTGGACACCGGGGTCAGCGGCGGCCCCGAGGCTGCGGCGGCCGGTGCCCGGTGGATCCACTGTCCCTCGACGATCACGTCGAACCCGTACCGGGTCAGGTCCAGGGTGGCGAAGCTGTCCTTGACGGACGCTCCCGGGCCGGCGTCGATCCGGCCCAGGACCGCCTCCGGCGGCAGGTCCGGCCGGAGGGTGACCGCGTCCGGGTACCGGGGCGGGGAACGCCGCGGCACCGACCAGGCTTCCCCGTCACCCCACCCGGCCAGTCCGTGACTGCGGCAGACCGTGTCGCACCAGGCCGCGTTGTTGTCCGCTGCCGTCAGAACCTCGGCCGTCACCGGTCGCTCCCTCCGTCGCCTGGACTGTCGACCATGGCCCGCCCGGCACGCAAGGGGATTGCGGGGCCCGGAGCGGGACCCACCAGGTGCAGCGGCCGGGATAGGGTCGGCGGATGCCGCGTGTCCTCCTCGTTCCCGGGCGCGGCAAGCCGCGTCGTGGCCACTGGCTCCAGCGCTGGGCCGACGAGCACCCCGACCACCGGTGGGCCCCGGAACCCACCGGCCCGCCGTACGTGCTGGACGAGCGGCTGCCCGCGCTCCGGGACGCGGTCGCCGCCGACGACGAGCCGGCGGTGCTGGTGGCGCACAGCGCCGGCTGCCTGACCACCGTGGTCTGGGCGGCCCGGCACACCGGGCCGGTCCTGGGCGCGCTGCTGGTCGCCCCGCCGTACGTCGATCCGGAGAACTCACCCGACCTGGACGCGGACGTGCTCGCCGCGCTGCGCCGACGGCTGCCGTTCCGGGCGATCCTGGTCGCCAGCCGCACCGACCCGTGGGCGACGTTCGCGCAGTCCGAGCGGTACGCGCGGGACTGGGGTGCGGAGCTGGTCGACCTGGGCGACGCCGGACACATCGACACCGGCAGCGGCTACGGCCCCTGGCCGGAGGCCGAACGCCTGATCGCCACGCTGTCCGCCGCGCACTGACCCGGCCGGTCCCGGACCTGTCCCTGCCGGGCGGTCGCCCGGTGCCCGGCCCGACGCGTCCGGTGCCCGGCTCGTCCGCTGCCCGGCCCGACCGGGGCTCAGTTCGCCAGCAGGTGGGCGACGGCGAAGCCCAGCCAGGCCGCGCCGAGCCCGGCGGCCACACTGAGCGCCACGTTGGCCAGCGCGGCCCGCCGGGCCCCGGACCGGACCAGCCGCACCGTCTCGTACCCGAACGTCGACCAGGTGGTGAACGCGCCGCAGAAACCGGTGCCGACCAGCGCGCTGACCGCCGGGTCGGCCGCCGCGCCGAACACCACGCCGAGCAGCAGCGACCCGGTCACGTTCACGGTGAGCGTCCCCCAGGGGAAGGCCGACCCGAAGCGGGCCTGCACCGCCCGGTCGGTGAGGTAGCGCAGCGGCGCGCCGACGGCTGCGCCGAGGGCGACCAGCAGGACGGTCACCCGGCCACCCGACCGACCCCGGCGCGGTCCAGCAGCCACCCGGTGACGGTCTCACCGGCCCAGACCGCGCCCAGCGCGGCGAGCACCGTGCCGGTCAGGTACGCCAACGCGGTCGCCGGTACGCCGGCCCGGACGGCCTGCTCGACGTCCAGCACGTACGCGGAGAAGGTGGTGAACCCGCCGAGCACCCCGACGCCGAGGAACGGACGCAGCAGCGGCCGGCCGACCCAGACCCGGGTGAGCAGCACCATCAGCACACCGATCAGCAGGCAGCCGAGGACGTTCACGCCGAACGTGGCCCAGGGGAACCCGGTGGGTCGATGCGGGAGGGCGGTCTGCGCCCCGAACCGGGCCAGCGTGCCGAGGACCCCGCCGCCGGCGATCACCACGAGCGTCGTCGCCGGTCGGGCCCGCAGCTCGACCCGGTCGCCGGGCTGGCGTAGATCGACGTCCGGGTCGGTCCGGGGACTGTCGGCCACCGCGCTCCTCAACCGGTACGGGTACCAGGGACAGCGGACCCGTCGACGCCCACCCGGCCGGCGGACCGGGCCCGGGGCCAGCTTACTGCCGGAGACCGGACCGTAGCCGGCCGGTAGGTCCGGCAACGGCCGCCCGCCGCCAGATGACCGTCGCCGGTAACGAGGCCAGCCAGCACGGCCAGGCGTTCGCCGGGGGCGAGTTCCTGCCGCAGTTCCTGGCCAGCACGTTCGAGAACTGGCAGTCGGAGTTCCTCCAGTTGATCTGGCAGGTGGCCGGGCTGGCGCTCTTCTACTACTGGGGTTCCTCCCAGTCGCGGGAATCCGACGAGCGGATCGAGGCGAAGCTGGACGCGGTGCTGCGCGAACGCGGCCTCGACCCCGGGCACCCCTGAGCGTGCCTTGACCTGAACCCCACTTCATCTCCGAGGGTGATCGTCGACGACGACACGCCAGGAGGCGACATGCGGGTGATCGAGGTACCCCGGTTCGGTGGACCCGAGGTACTGACCCTGACCGAGGTGCCCGAACCGGTGCCCGGCCCTGGGGAGGTGGTGGTCGAGGTGGCGGTGGCGGACGTGCTCTGGGCCGAGACGATGATCCGCAGCGGCCACGGTGGCCGGTACTTCCCGGTCCAGCCGCCGTACCGGCCGGGGCCCGGGGTGGCCGGGACGGTCGGCGCGGTCGGCCCGGACGTCGACCCGGCCTGGCGGGGCCGCCGGGTGGTGGCCCGCACCGGACAGTACGGCGGGTACGCGGAACAGGTGGTGGTCCCGGCCGCCTGGCTGGCCCCGGTACCGGACGGGCTGTCCACCGCCGACGCGGCGGCGCTGCTGCACGACGGGACCACCGCCGTCGCGGTGCTCGACCGGGTGCCGGTCCGGGCCGGCGACCGGGTCCTGGTCACCGCGGCCGGCGGGGGCCTCGGCGTGCTCCTCGTCCAGTACGCGCACGCCGCCGGCGCGACCGTGGTCGCCGCCGCCCGGGGCGCGGCCAAGCTCGACCGGATCCGTCGCCTCGGCGCGGACCACGTCGTCGACTACGCCGAACCGGACTGGACCGACCGGGTACGGGCGGCCACCGGCGGGGTCGAGGTGCTCTTCGACGGGGCCGGCGGCGAGTACGGCCGGGCCGCCTTCGACCTGCTGGAACCGGGCGGGTACCTGTCCGCCCACGGCACCCCGGCCGGCTCGTTCGCGGTACCCGAACCGGACCGGGCGCGGGCCCGGCGGATCACCGTGATCGGCATCGACGACCTCCGGTTTCCGCCGGAGACGGCGCACGCCCACCTGCTCCGGGTCCTCGACGACGCCGCCGCCGGACGGGTCACGCCCCTGATCGGGCAGACCTTCCCGCTGGCCCGGGCGGCCGACGCGCACCGGGCCATCGAGGAGCGCCGGGTGACCGGCAAGACCCTGCTGACCATCTGACCACCGGTCAGGCGGTCGCCGCGTAGAGCGGGGAAGCGACGGCGAGCGAGGCCGGACGCCCCCGCGCCGGTCGGGCCGCCGGACCGGCACCGGCACCCGGGACCGGCCCGGCGACCCGCCGTGCACCGGCCGGCTGGGCGGGGAGCCCGGCCAACCGGACCGGTCGGGTCAGCTCACCCGGCTGGCCGGCGCGCCGCCGGAACTCGGCCCGCAGGGCCCGGGGCAGCCGCTCGTACGCCACCCGGGCCAGCACCCGGTCGGCCACGGCGTACCCGTGGCGGGACGAGCGCCACACCAGCAGCCCCCGGACCACCAGGCCCCGCAGCACCGGCCGGAGCGGTTCCGGATCCAGGCCGAGCAGACCGGCGACGTCGTCGGCGGTGAAGCCGGCGTCGAGGGCCGCCCCGGCCATCAGCACCGCCCGCCCCGTACCGTCGAGCCGGTCGAGCCGGGCGTCGACCGTCCGGCGTACCGCCCCGGGCACCGGCGGCTCGCCCGGACCGAGCCCACCCTCGGTGACCTGACCGGCGTACGCCCGCGCCCAGCCGGGGTTCCCGCCGACCAGCGGCAGCAGCCGGGTCACCGCCGCGACATCGCCGCCGAGCAGGTGCCGCAGCAGCCGACCGGTGTCGAGGGCCCCCAACGGCGGCACGGTCAACCGGTGGTGCCGGTCGCCGGCGCCGAGGGGGACCAGGTCGGCCCACTCCGGACGGTGGGTGACCAGGACGACCAGGGGCAGCTTCCGGGCCGTCGCGGTGGCGTGCAGCTGGTGCAGGAACCGGCCCACCTCCGGGCCGGCCCGGTCCACGTCGTCCACCGCGACCACCACCGGCTGCCGGGTCGCCAGGCTGAGCAGCACCTCCAGCCACCGCTGCGCCCCCGACCCGGTCGGCGCACCGGCGGCCGAGCCGGATCCACGTCCGGACGCCCCGGCCTCTGACGGGACGGCCCCGGACGCGGCCAGCAGCGCGTCGAGCGCCGCCACGGTCGCCGGCAGCTGTCCCGCCGGGACCAGGGGACCGCACACGGCCGCCAGCCGCTGCCGTACCGCCTCCGGGGCGTCCCCGACCTGGATGCCGGCCAGGTCACGCAGCAGCGCGGCCAGCGGTGCCAGCGGGGCGTCCGGACGCGGCGGGCACTGGGCGCGGCACCAGCGCACCGGGGCGCCGTCGACCTGCCGCACCGTACCGGCCAGTTCGGCCAGCAGCCTGGTCCGGCCGATCCCGTCCGGACCGACCACCGAGATCCAGCCGGGGGCCCGGTCCCGGATCGCCCGGCGCAGCTGGTCGTGCAGGGCGGCCAGTTCCCGTCGCCGACCGATCAGGGGGAGGTCCGCCCGGAGCGGCCGGGCCGGGGCGTCCCCCTCGGCCTGCCAGAGGTCGATCGGCAGTTCCTTGCCGGCGACGGTCACCGGCGGCAGGTTCCGGTAGCCGATCAGGTCGGCGGTGGCCCGGTGGGTGGCCGTGCAGGCGACGACCTCGCCCTTCGGCGCGTACTCCTGGAGCCGGGCGGCCAGGGTGACCACCGCCCCGCTGACCGCGGCGTGCCCGCCGTCGCGGGCGGCGGCCAGGTCGACCACGGCCTCGCCGGTGGCGACCCCGACCCGGATCCGGACCGCGATCCCGCCGGCCAGCGGCCGCCGGTCCAGGGTCCGCTGGATCTCCAGCCCGGCCCGCACCGCCCGGTACGCGTCGAAGCCGTCGGAGTCGACGCCGCCGAACAGGGCCATGACGGCGTCGCCGATGTACTTTTCGACCACACCGTTCCACCGACGGAGCACTGTCGCGATGGTGTCGAAGTACTCCCGTTGCAGGGCCCGGACGTCCTCCGGGTCGAGTCGGTCGACCAGCCGGGTCGAGCCGACGATGTCGGCGAAGAGGACGCTGACCGTGCGGCGTTCCTCCGGGACCGGCCACCGTGGCTGCTCGACCACCGCCGGTGCTGGCTGGGTGACTGTGCTGAGAGGCATCGCGCTCACCTTTCCCCCGTGGTGTCGGACGACTACTGGAGATTCCCACCACCGGGCCGACAGCGGATCTGCCGAACGACGTATGTCGGCGCGCGGCACCCTTTAGTCGTAATCTCGACGCGAGGAGTACCACATGGCCGATTTACCCTTATGAAGCTCGCGGTCGCTCCGATTAGGCTGCGTGCCATGGCCAGCGATGTGGACACCGCACCGCTCGTCGGCCGTGCCGACACGGTGGCGATGCTGCGCGCCGCCCTGCTCGACGAGGTCCCCCAGGGGCACACCGCCGCGGTCTTCGTCAACGGCGAGAGCGGGGTCGGCAAGAGCCGGCTGCTCGACGAGGTGGCGACCCGGCTCCGGTCGGCCGGCGCGGTGGTGCTGACCGGCAGTTGCCTGGACATCGGTGACGCCTCCCCGCTGCATCCGCTGTTGCAGGCGTTGCGCCGCTTCGACAACGGCGGGTCACCGGCCCGTACCACGTCGGCGGTGCGCAACCTGCTGCAGATGTTCGCCGACGAGACCCCCGGCAACGACGGCGCGGGCACGCTGCTGGAGCGGGTGTCGCGGGGCCTGCACCTGATCGCGCAGGGTCGGCCGTTGGTGCTGGTGCTGGACGACCTGCAGTGGGTGGACCGCAGCACCCGTCAGTTGCTGTTGTACCTGTTGGCCGGTCTGGGTGACATCCAGTTGTCGGTGTTGGCGGCGATCCGGGCGGAGGCGTTGCAGGGGGCGCATCCGTTGCGTCGGGTGTTGACCGAGCTGCGGCGGTTGCGGTCGGTGCGGGTGCTGGATCTGCCCCCGCTGGGTCGGGCCGAGACCGACCAGCTCGCGGCGGCGATCGTGGGTCGGGCGTTGCCGCCGGAGGCGGCCGAGCGGGTCTGGCGGCGCAGCGGCGGCAACCCGTTCATGGTGGAGGAGTTGGCGCGGGACCTGCGCGACGGCCGGGACGGCATCCCGGACAGCCTGCGGGAGATCTTCCTGGACCGGGTGGACGCGCTGCCCGCGCACGCGCACGAGGTGGTGCACGCGGTCGCCATCGGGGTGGAGCCGGTGGAGCACTGGTTGCTGGCGCGGGTGGTGCAGGTGCCGGCGGACGTGCTGAACGACGCGGTCCGGGCGGCGGTGGCGCAC
This sequence comes from Micromonospora cathayae, assembly GCF_028993575.1. Classification (NCBI taxonomy): domain Bacteria; kingdom Bacillati; phylum Actinomycetota; class Actinomycetes; order Micromonosporales; family Micromonosporaceae; genus Micromonospora; species Micromonospora cathayae. The sequence continues at coordinate 4,734,100 of NZ_CP118615.1, forward strand.
CGGCTGCTGGTCCGGTCCGAGGACATGTACCAGCTGCGGCACCGGCTGGTCGCCGAGGTGCTCGAGGAGGAACTGCTGCCGGCGGAACGGTCCGCCCTGCACCGCCGGTACGCCGAGGCACTGGCCGTGGGCCCGCCACCGGCGCACCATCCCTCGTCGGCGTCCCGGCCGGCGGGTGGCCCGGCGCAGCTGCATCATGCCCGGTTGGCGCAGCACTGGCGGCTGGCCGGTGAGCCGGCGCGGGCGTTGCCGGCGGCGGTGGCGGCGGCCCAGGAGGCGGAGCGGCTGCACGGGTACGCCGAGGCGCACCGGCACTGGTCGATCGCGGTGGAGGCGGCGGCGGCGACCGGTCCGGGGGATCCGGTGCTGCTGGAGCGGGCCGCCGAGGCGGCGCACCAGTGCGGTGAGTACCACCGGGCGTTGGCGCTGCTGGAGGAGTGGGCGGGCACGGCGGGCGCGCCGACCTGCGCCGTGCACATCCGGCGGGCGCGGTATCTGGCGGCGGCGGGTCGTTCGACGTTGGCGGAGACGGAGTACCAGCGGGCGTTGGACGCGCCGGACTGTACCCCCCGGGAGCGGGCGACGGCGGCGGCGCACCTGGCGGAGCTGTTGTTGCAGCTCGGCCGGTACGCGGACGCGGGTCGGCGGGCCCGGGAGGCGCTGGAGTTGGCGGCGAAGGTGGAGGGCACCACGTCGGAGGTGGTGCGGGCCAGCGCGGCGCTCGGCTCCAGCGAGGCGTTCCTCGAGGACCCGGACGCCGGCCTGGCGGTGGTCCGGGAGGCGGTGGAGGTCGCCGAACGGTCCGGCCGGCCCGAGGACGTCGGCATGGCCTACTACCATCTCGCCAACCTGCTGACCGGTCCGCTGAATGTGGTCGAGGAGGGGGTGGTGGTGGCCCGTCGGGGCGCCGAGCGGGTCGCCGAGCTGGGACTGGGGCGTACGTTCGAGACCCGGTTGTTGGCCACCGCCGCGAACGGGTTGTTCCGGGTCGGGCAGTGGGCCGAGGCGGAGAAGGTGATCGCGGCGGCGCTGCGGCACCGGCCGTCCGGCGCGGAGGCCGCCGAACTGCTGCTGGCCCGGTGCCGGCTGTCGGTCGCCTACGGTGAGGTGGAGGCCGCCGACCGCGACCTGGAGGCGGTGGCGACGCTGCTGGCCGGGGGCGGGGCGGCCCGGCACGTGTTGCCGATGCTGACCCTGCGGGCCGGGTTGGCGATGTGGCAGGGCCGGCACGCCGAGGCCCGGCACGCGGTCGCCCGTGGGCTGACCGAGAGCCGCTCCGACGACATCGTGCTGCTGGCCACGCTGGCCTGGCACGGGCTGCGCGCCGAGGCCGAGGCGTACGCCAACCGGACCGTCCCGGTCGACCCGGCGGCGGTCCGCCGGCTGCGGGAGGTCTGCTCCCGGGTCCGCCACCGCAGCGCCCAGGCGGCCCGGCCGGTCCGGCACATGGCCGAGGGGTTCCTCACGCTGTGCGACGCCGAGGTCGCCCGGCTCGACGGCCCCGGCGACCCGGCGCTGTGGGGGCAGGCGGCGCAGGCGTGGGACCGGCGCAACCATCCCTACCCGGCGGCGTACTCCCGGCTGCGGCAGGCCGAGGCGCTGCTGGCCCGGCGCAGCCGGGACGCGGTCCCCGCCGCGCTGCTGCGGGAGGCGCACGAGATGGCCCAGGCGCTGGGCGCCCGGCCGTTGAGCGAGGAGATCGCCGCGCTGGCCACCCGGGCCCGGGTGGTGCTGCGGACCGGCCCGGCCGCCCCGGAGGCCGCCCCCGGGGCCGGCTCGGCCCCCGACGAGCTGGCCGCGCTCACCCCACGGGAGCGGGAGGTCCTCGCGTTGGTGGCCGAGGGGCTGACCAACCGGGAGATCGGCCAGCGGCTGTTCATCAGCGAACGCACCATCGGGGTGCACGTGTCGCACATCTTCGACAAGCTCCAGGTCCGGACGAGGGTGCAGGCCAGCGCGATCCACCTGCGCCACGGGCGCGGCTGACGACGTACGTAGGCGACCGGCCCACCGGGATACGTCGTTCTACTGATCCGCGGGCCCGGCCCGGCTGCCAGGCTGTGCACCGGCGGCGACACGGGGGCGCCGCAGGACCACAGTGGAGGAAAGATGACCGTACCGGTCTGGGGGCCCGTCCACCAGGACATCGTCGATCTGCTCGCCGACCACCCCGCCGACGTGCCGGCCGTGGTGGACCATCTGGCGAAACTACAGGACGTCCTGGTCCGGTTACCCCCGTTGCAGGAGAGCTGTCCCCTTGCCGACTTCAACGCGCTGTACCTGACGATCACCGAGAAGGTGCTGGAGCGGCTCTACGACGGCAGCTTCGCCGACCCGGTGTTCCTGTCCCGGCTCGACGTCGAGTTCGCCGCCCGCTACTTCGACGCGTTGCGGCTGTGGACCGAGGCGAGCCCGGGTACGCCGCAGGCCTGGGCCTGCATCTTCGAGCGGATGCAGGGGCCGGACGCCCGGCCGCTGCCGGCGGCGGCGGCCGGGGTGAACGCGCACATCAACTTCGATCTGCCGTTCGCTCTGGTGACCACCTTCGACCACCTGGAGTCCGAGCCGGTCGACGGCAGCGACGAGCACCGGGACTATCTCCAGATCAACGAGATCTTCGCCGAGTCGATCCCGGCGCTGCGCCGGGGCTACCTGGAACGTTGGCAACTGATCATCGACACGCTCAACGGCGATCTCGACGACTGGTACCAGGGCGAGCTGGTGGAGTACACCCGGGACGTCGCGTGGCGCAACGCGCAGCGGATCTGGCGGGTACGCCACGACGCCCACGCCCGGGAGAGCGAGCGCGGTCGCCTCGACGGCACCGCCGCCCGGCTCGGCCGCCTGCTGCTGTCCCCGCTCGGGGCGCTGTTGCAGTAGTCCGGGCGGCCGGACGTCCCACGACCCGGCTGGGGGGCGGGTCGTGGGACGTTTCCTCGTCCGGTATCCGCCGGATCCCGCCGGTCCGGGCCCGTGTACCACCTACGGTCAGGGGTGGGAGGGGAGGCGGATGGCGAACCGGCGGCGGGGCGGGGGGCGTGCCCGGCGTACCGAGGTGCGGCACCGGCCGGCGGCGGACCCGGCTTCCCGGCCGGTGCGGGCGGAGTGGGACGGCTCCGGTGACGGGTCGACGTTCGCCCTGCCCGCCTGCGTCGACACCCCCAGCCGGGGTGGCCCGCCCGACGGCGCGCTGCGCCGGTGGATGTTCCGGCACTGCGTCCAGCCGGTCGGCCCGGAGGCCGGCGACGGCTACGTACGACCGCACCCCTGGTGGCGGGTGATGTGCCTGACCGGGGTGGACTACTTCTCCACCCTGTCGTACCTTCCGGGGATCGCGGTGCTCGCCGCCGGGGCGCTCTCCCCGGTGGCGACCCTCATGATCGTGCTGCTGACCCTGTTCGGCATGCTGCCGATGTACCGGCGGGTGGCCGGGGAGAGCCCGCACGGGCAGGGCTCGGTGGCGATGCTGGAGCGGCTGCTGCCGTTCTGGCGGGGCAAGGTCTTCGTCCTGGTGCTGCTGGGTTTCGTCGCCACCTCCTGGATCATCACGATCACCCTTTCCGCCGCCGACGCGACGGTGCACCTGCTGGAGAACCCGTACCTGCCGGCGGCCCTCCACGGGCGGACGGTGGCGGTGCTGGTGACCGTCGGTCTGCTGCTCGTGCTCGGTGGGGTGTTCCTGCTCGGTTTCCGGGAGGCGGTCGGGGTGGCCGTCCCGCTGGTGGTGGTCTTCCTGCTGCTCAACGCGGTGGTGGTGGCGGTCGCCCTGACGGAGGTGGCGACCTCGCCGCGGGTGGTGCCGGACTGGCTGGGCGCGTTGGGCACGGTCGGTGGACCGGGTGACGTGGTGGCCACCGCCGTGCTGGCGTTTCCGCTGCTGGTGCTCGGGTTGTCCGGCTTCGAGACGGGGGTGAGCATGATGCCGCTGGTCGCCGGGGCGGGCGACGACCCCGAGCGGCGGCTGCGGGCCCGGATCCGCAACACCCGACGGCTGCTCACCACGGCCGCCGTGATCATGTCGGCCTACCTGGTCACCACCAGCCTGGCCACCACGCTGCTGATCCCCGCCGACGCGCTGCGGCCGGGCGGCCCCGCCGAGGGCCGGGCGCTGGCGTACCTCGCGCACGAGTACCTCGGCGAGGTGTTCGGCACCGCGTACGACCTGAGCAGCGTGTTCATCCTCTGGTTCGCCGGCGCGTCGGCGATGGCCGGTCTGATCAACATCGTGCCGCGTTACCTCCCGTCGTACGGGATGGCACCGGAGTGGGGGCGGGCGGTGCGCCCGGTGGTGATCGTCTACACCCTGGTCAGCGTGGCGATCACGGTCGCCTTCGGCGCGGACGTCACCGCCCAGGCCGGCGCGTACGCCACCGGCATCCTGGCCATGCTGGTCTCCGCCTCGGTGGCGGTGACCATCTCCGCGGTGCGTCGTCGGCACCGTCGGGTGGTGGCCGGCTACGCCGTGCTCACCCTGGTCCTGCTGTACGCCCTGGTCGACAACGTGGTGGAGAAACCGGACGGCATCACCATCTCCGCCCTGTTCATCGTCGGGATCATCGTGGTCTCGCTGGTCTCGCGGGTGGCCCGGACCACCGAGCTGCGGGCCGACCGGGTCGAGTTCGACGAGGCGGCGCGCGGCTTCGTGACGGACTCGCTGCGCCGGGACGGCCGGCTGCACCTGATCGCCAACAAGCGTGGCCTGGGTTCGGCGAAGGAGTACACGGTCAAGGAGCGGGCGCAGCGGGCGATGAACCCGGTGCCCGGCGCGGCGGACGTGCTCTTCGTGGAGATCGACGTGACCGACCCGTCGGGGTTCCGCGACGTGCTGCGGGTGCGCGGGGTGGAGGTCGCCGGGTACCGGGTGCTGCGGGCGGGCAGTCCGGCCGCGCCGAACGCGCTCGCGGCGATCCTGCTGGCGTTGCGGGACGGCACCGGGGTCCGTCCGCACTGCCACTTCGAGTGGTCGGAGGGGAACCCGATCGCGCACCTGCTGCGCTACCTGATCCTGGGTCGGGGGGACACCCCGCCGGTGGTCCGGGAGATCATCCGCAAGGCCGAGCCGGACCCGACCCGCCGCCCGGGCATCCACGTGGGCGGCTGACGTTCCCGTCCCGTCCGGCACCGACATCATTCCATCCTCCTAGGATGGCCTAGAGGGTGTGCCGGGCCGCACCGAAACCGACCGGACATCGCTCGGCGACCAGAAGGTCAGCCGAGCGGAAACGTCAGCCGATCCGGGGGCTGCGGCGCTCGATCAGCACCACGTCCCGCCAGCGGCCCCGGTGCTGCCCGACCCGTTCCCGGACGCCGACCACCCGGAACCCGACCGCGCGGTGCACGGCGAGGCTGGCCGCGTTCTCCGGGAAGACACCGGACTGGATGGTCCAGATGCCGGCGGCCTCGGTGGATTCGATCAGGGTGGTCAACAGGGCCCGTCCGACACCGCGCCCGGCGGCCCGGGGCGCGACGTAGACGGAGTGCTCGACCACTCCCGCGTACACCGGGCGGCTGGAGACCGGGGAGACCGCCACCCAGCCGAGCACCTGGTCGGCCGGGTCGACGGCGACGTACCGGTGGTCGGGGTGCCGGGCGGCGTCGAACGCGGCCCAGCGGGGTGCCTCGGTCTCGAAGCTCGCCTGGCCGCCGTCCAGCCCGGCCTGGTAGACCGCCAGGACCGGGTCGGCGTCGGCCGCGCGCATCGGGCGGATCCGGGTCGGGGTGCGGGACGGTTCGGACATCGGGTCGACCTCCGGTGACGGGACCAGGTACTGCCGCGACGGTATACGCGCCACGTCGGTCCACGTCCACCTCGGCCCGTACGCACGTCGGCCCGCGTCCACCGGGGTGGGCGCGGGCCGGTCGCCGAAGTCCTACTCCGAGGGTTGGGGCAGCTCGCAGTCGACCTTCGGGTTGGCGCCGACGTAGTTGAGGGGTCCGGCCACGATGGTGACCAGGATCGTGCCGGCCTCCGCGCAGTTGGTGTCCTCGCCACGGAAGTAGCCGCGCTGGCCGGCGGCGAGCGCGCCGATGACGAGCCAGATCACCAGAAGAACTCCGAATATCGACGGGCCACGCCGCATGGCTGCCTCCCTGTTTGACGGTGGGTCGAGGTGAGGCGGGTTGTACCCAGACGGCGTTAACGGTCAAACAGCGTCCGATCGGGTGGCCCTGTTTCCGGGCGGGTCCGTACCGGCCGGTCGCGGCTCAGGCCGGTGGGGCCGGCTGTTCCGGTGGGCGGCCCCAACTGCGTCGGGTGTCGGCGACGGCGACGCCGGCGAGCACCAGCATCGCCGCGGCGGCGGTGACCACCGGGGGGAGGAAGAACGTCCACGGGGCGAGAGCGAGCAGGACCAGCAGGCCGCCGGGTCGGGAGCTCGACACCCGGCTGAACACCTCGTACTCGAAGACGGCCCGGCCGACGAGGAAGATCGCCGGTCCGCCCAGCAGGACCGCCACCCAGCCCGGTGGGGTGCGTCCGGCCGGGTTGTGCAGGATGAGGTCGAAGCCGGCGGCGGTGGTCACCACGCCGGCGACCAGCAGCAGGTGCGTGTACGGGGCGGTGTGCAGGAACCGGCTCGGGTTGGCGGCCATCCGGATGGCGACGGGGAGCAGCGCTCCGGAGCGGTGTACGTAGACGCGCCACATCAGCACGGTGGTGAGGAAGGCGATGGTGAAGGCGGTGAGGTCCTGTCGTTGGGAGTGGGCGCTGCTGAACAGTGTGCCGATGACCAGGACGCAGTCGCCGAGGGCGATGGTGAAGAACTGCTGGTACCGCTCGGAGAGGTGTTCGGCGGTGACGGCGCGCTGGGCGAGGGGCACCGGGCCGAGGCCGGGTACGGGGTAGGCCAGCCGGAGGCCGGAGTAGTCGATGGCGAGGGCGATCAGCCAGCAGGCTTCGCGTTTTCCGTCGCCGACGAGTCCGCCGGCGATCCAGAACGCGCCGGAGACGGTGAACCAGGTGGTGACCCGTAGTTCGCGGGTGCAGACCGGGGCGTCGTGGCGGGTGGTGTAGATGAGGATGGCGCCGCGGACGAGGTGGATCGCCACGTATCCGAGCGCGAAGGTGAGTCCCCGGTTGTCGAAGGCGTGCGGGACGGCGGTGGCCATCAGCAGGACGCCGGCCATGGCCGCCGGCAGCAGCAGTTTGACGGGTTGGCCCTGGGGGGCGTTCAGGTTGGCGGTGGTGGTGGTGATGGCCCAGACCCACCAGAGCGCCATCAGCAGGATCGGGGCGTGGAGGACCTGGTGCCAGCTGATGGCGGGAACGAGGCCGTGGGTCGTCTCGTCGTGTCGGCTGACGCTCTGGAACAGTTCGGCCGACACCAGGGCGAGGGCGACCACGTAGGCCAGGTCGAAGAAGAGTTCCAGCAGGGTGACCCGGCCCGGTCGTTCCGGGTCGGCGACCCGTTCCCGGGCGCCTTCCGGGACGGGCGGCTGTGCTGCGGCGAACGGCACCGTGGCTCCTGCTGCATGCCGGGAGGCGGCCCGGCGGCCGTCGAGCCCAGATCCGACGGTAACGCCGCCGGTGCGGTCGGTACCGGCGAATCCGCGAACGTTTCCGTCTGCCCGGTCGGCCTCGCGGGCCGGTCGTGGTCGGGTGCGGTGCGGTGACCACGACCGGCCCGGGAGGGCACGCAGGGCGTCAGGGGGTGCTGGGGGCGGGCATGATCTTCTCGGTCTCGGCGGGGGCCGCGGCGAGCAGGCGGGCCTGCTGGGGCCAGCTTGCCAGGCCGGGGGCGCTGCGGAGCCCGGCGGCCCGGATCAGCTCACGGAGGGCGGTCTCGTCCAGGTCGGCCAGTTGCCGGTAGGTGCGGATGCCGGCGCTGTCGAGCGCCGTGGCGATCTTGGGGCCGATGCCCTGGATGCGGCGGAAGTCGTCGCGGGTGGCGGACTCGTCGCTGCTGCGTGGGGCGGGGACGGTGGGCGGGGGCGGCGTGATGGTGTCGGTCGCCTGTCCGGTGGGGGTGGGTGGGGGTACGTCGTCGGGCTGCGGGATGGTGCTGTCCTGGGCGGCCGTCGGCGTGGTGGGTGCGGTCTCCGGTCCCGGTCCCGGTCCCGGTCCCGGTCCCGGGGTCGGGCCGGTGGCCGGTTCCTCGGTGGGGACGGTGGGCGCCGGGGCGCTGCCCTCGGCGGCCTCAGGCGTCCCAGCCGTCTGAGGGGTCTCAGCGGCCTCAGGCGTCTCAGGCGTTCCGGCGGGCACGACGGGGGCGGTGGTGTCGACAGGCACGGTGGTCTCGAGCGGGGCGGTGGTCTCGGCCGTCTCGATGGGCGCGGCGGGTGCGGCGGTGTCGGCCGTCGGTTGGCCGGTCGGCGTGTCCGGCTCGTCCGGGATGACCTGCGGGGCGGGTTCTGCCTCGGTGGTCGCCGCCAGCTCCGGCTCGATGGTGACGCCCGGCCCTGCCTGGGTGGTGGCGGTCGGCTCGGGCTCGGTGGTGACGGTCGGCTTCGCCTCGGTGGTCGTCGCGGGCGTGCTGGTGGCCGTCGGTTCCGGTTCGATGGTTGCCGTGAGCGGGGTGGTCGCCGTCGGCTCCGGCTCGCGCACCGGCGTGGCCGTGTGGTCGGCGGTGGGCGTGTCCACGGGTGCTTCCGCGGTGGTCGGCGGGTCGGCGGATACGTCCGCGGTGGTCGGCGTTTCCGGGGTGGTCAGCGGGTCCGGACTGGGCACTGACGTGGCGGGTGTCCGCGTGGTCGCCTCCGCGTCCGGGACCGGGGCGGTCTCGGACGTGTCGCCGCGTTCGTCGGTGCTGGTGCTGGTGCCGCTCGGGGTGGCCGGGGCCGCCGGGGGTGGTGTCGGCTGGTCGACGGTGGTGGTCGCCGGGGTGGGGCTGGTCGACCGGGGGGTGGTGGGGGTGGGGGCGGTCCGTGCCGGTGTGTGGTCGGTGCTTCGGCGGCCGCGCGCCGCCCAACCGGCGGCCGCGCCGCCCGCCAGTGCCAGAACGAGTAACAGTGTGTGCCCGAAAGTCCACGCCACGGCGTACCTCCCATTGCGTATGGCGAAACTGCGAGAAAAGTCCGCCGAAGCTTCGCATACGCGTGTTACCGGCCTCATTCAGGCCGGGAGGATGGCCGGGTTCGGGGTCATTCCTCGGCGCCCCGGTAGGTGTAGAAGCCGTCGACGAACTTCTTGCGTAGGCGGGGTACCCGGCTGGTGACTCCGAAGTAGCCGCGTGCGCCGAGTAGGGCGAGGCGTCCGATCACGGGGTGGTAGAGGGTGTCGTCGCCGTTGGTGCCGTTGTCCCTGAGTGAGTCGGCGACCCGGGCGAAACCGTAGGGGAGCATCTGCGCTTCGTAGTCGCCGACGGCTTCCAGTAGTGGTTTGTCGTCGGTGGCGACGGCGGTGAGTTGTCGGCAGAGGAGCGCGGCGTCGCGGAGGGCGGTGTTGGCGCCGCTGCCGCGGCCGGGGGTCATGGTGTGGATGGCATCGCCGAGCAGGGTGACGGTGCTGGGTTTCCAGGGTGGGACGGGTTCGCTGGTAGCGACCTTGATGGGCATGGCGCTGCCCGGGTCGGCGCGGGCGATGAGTTCGCGGAGGTGGGGGTGCCAGCCGGTGGTCAGGTCGAGGGCGATCCGGATCAGGTCCTGGCCGCGGCGCTGCATGATGTCGGGTGGGAATCGGCGGGCGGTGCTCCAGATGACGATGGCGATGTAGTCGCTGGTGTTGTCGTAGAGGAGTCCGGGCCAGCGGTCGAGGAGTTCGGCGTCGGTGCTGCCGATGCCGGACTTGAGGGCGCCGGTGTGTTGCCACTTGAATTCCATGACGTGCAGGACGCCCATCAGTCCGCCGCTGGCGAAGATCAGGTTGATGCCTTTGCGGATGCGGTCGGGTAGCAGGCTTCGGGTGTGGTCGGTGAGGGGGATCTTCACGGCGACGTTGATGGTGCCGGAGTCGCGGATGACGGCGTGGGGGAGGTACTGGCGGCGGACGGCGGAGTGGGTGCCGTCGGCGGCGACGAGCAGGTCGCCCACGGCGGTGCTGCCGTCGGCGAAGTGGGCGGTGACGGTGCCGTCGTCGTGTTGGTCGTAGCCGGTGCAGGTCTTGTCGAAGTGGACGATGTCCTCCATGCCGGTGAGGAGGATCTGGCGCAGGGTCATCCGGGAGACGGAGCGGTCGGTGTCGGCGGGGTCGGTGTCGGGTCGCAGGTCGAAGGAGGCGGTCTGGCGCATCTTCTCGCTGATGACGTTGAAGTGGGCGGGGGAGCGGGCGCAGGTGGCGACGAAGGTGTCGAACAGGTCGGGTGGTAGGCATTCGCGGAGGGCTCGGGTGCCGGTGGGTCCGATGCCGACGCGGTAGCCGAGGAGGCCGTCGGTGCGGGTGCGGTGTCGTTCGTAGACGGCGACGCTGATGCCGGCGCGGCGTAGGCCGTGGGCGAGGCACATTCCGCCGGTGCCGGCGCCGATGACCAGTACGTGGGGGCGTTGGGGTGTCATGTTTCCTCCTCGTGTGGTCAGTCGGTGGTGCCGGTGGACGGGGTGGTGGTGGCGTCCCACCGGTAGAAGCAGCCGGCGATGGCGTCGCGGGGTGAGCGCCAGGTGGGTAGGTAGGGGGAGGTGTGGGCGGAGAGTCGTTCGTTGACCCGGAGGTAGAGGGGGTGGTTGCGGGCGTCGGCGACCGCGCCGGGGTCGACGTCGGCGGTTTCCATCAGGTGGACGTACAGGTCGTGCAGGCTGTAGAGGGAGCGGTGTCGGACGCCGGTCATGGCGGGTAGGCCGGTGGCGTCGGATTCGGCGAAGATGTCGGCCACCGGGCCTTCGGAGCCGGGGATGATCCGGCTGACGATGAGTAGTCGACTCATGTGTGGGTCCCTCTGGTCGTGGTGGTGTCCGGGGGCGGGGTGGACATCTGGTGGGGTCACCCTGGCGGCGGGGCTGTCACGGGGCTGTCACGGTGGCGTCACCGGTGGGGGTGGTGGCGGTGACGGTGGGCGGGGTGGTGCGGTCGGTGGTGGTGCGTTGGCGCTGCTCGCGGTCGGCGTCCACGCGTCGTCGGCGTGCACCGGTCGGCGTCCGTCGGGTCAGGGTTGGGATCGGGTGGGGCGGGTCGGTGGGCGGGGGTGGGGTGGGGTGGTGCGGCGGCGGATCGGGGCGAGGGTGTCGTCGAGGAGGGCGCACATCGCGGCGGAGGGTTCGAGGTGCAGTTCGCGCAGGATCAGGTCGCGGTAGACGTAGAAGGCGTGCAGGGCTTCGAAGGCGTTGCCTTCGGCGAGGTGGATCTGCACCACGAGGCGGTGGGGGGTTTCCCGGAGGGGTTCGGCGGCCATGGCTTCGAGGGCGGCTTGGAGGGCTTCGCCGTGCCGGCCGGCCTGGAGGTGGTTGCGGGCCAGCTGTTCGAGCATGTGGAGGCGTAGTTGCCGGAGTCGTTCGCGTTCGAGGAGGACCCAGTCGTCGTACCAGCCGGGGAGCAGGTCGTGGCGGCCGGCGGCGAGGGCGTCGAGGGCAGGGTGGTTGGTGTCGTGGAGGTGGGCGGCGGTGTGGACGAGGTCGTCGACGTCCAGGCTGACCCGGGGGTCGAGGTGGACGGTGTCGCCGTCGGTGCGGAGGGGGCAGTAGGGGTCCTGGCGGAGTCGCCAGAGGGCGGTGCGGAGGGAGGAGAGGGCGCGTTCCTCGGTGGCGTCGGGCCAGAGGAGTCCGGCGAGGTGGCTGCGGGTGGCGCCGGGGCGTAGTCCGATGAGGGCGATGATCCGTTGCAGGCCGCGGGGGACGGTGACGGGTGTGTCGTCGTGGAGGAGGCGGAAGCCGCCGAGTAGCAGCAGGCGGATCTGTGCGGCGGGTGTCGGCATGCTGGTGTCGGCCACGGCTGCTGCACCCCCTGCTGGAACCGGGGTTCCGTCGTCCAGTGTGCCTGTCGGTGACGGGCTGCGACGAAGATTATCAATAGCGATTACGCTGGGTCAACGGCTGGTGTGTGGGGTGTGTGGGGTCGGCGCGTCCTGAGGATGGCTCTGAACTGGGCTTTTGTCTGCCCTCGGGGTGGATCTTGTGGGTGGGTCGTCAACGGGGCGTCACTGCCGGTGTGGGGCGGTGGACGGTTCATCGTGACGGTCGGTTGACGGTCGGGTGACGGTGCTGTGGGCATCGTGTCGGCAGCCGCCCGGGTTGTCGGGTGGGTCCGGCGTAGGCCGTAGGGGAGGCCGTTGATGGACCGTTCGTTGATCGTGGCGAAGGTGCTGCCGACCGCGGAGACGCGGGTCGCGGAGATCTTCGCGGAGTCGGACGCGACGGAGTTGCCGCGCCTGGTGGGGGTACGGCACCGGTCGTTGTACCGGCTGCACGACCTCTACGTGCATCTGTTGGAGACGGATTCCTCGGGGGCGGGGACGGTGGAGAACGCCCGCCAGCATCCGGAGTTCCGTCGGGTCAGTGACCGGTTGCGTCCGTTCATCTCGCCGTACCTGCCGACGTGGCGGTCGCCGCAGGACGCGATGGCGCGGTGTTTCTACCGGTGGGACGCCTCGTCGAACGGGCGTCGGCCGTGACGGTCGCGGTGATTCGGCAGTGGGGCGCGGTGCGGGTGTGCCGGGCCCGGCGACTGCGCACCCACCCGGTGGCACCGCCTCCGGGTGCACATCTGAGGAGGACTGCATGACCGTCACCAGAGGACCGGACGCGGCGGCACTGGCCACCGAGATCACCGACATCCTCGTCGCGCACTGCGGGCTGGACCCGGGGGCCGCCGGCCGGGCGCCGGCGGCCACGTTGGCGGAGCTCGGCATGGATTCGTTGGCCCTGTTGGAGTTGCAGGCGGTGGTCGCCGACCGGTACCGGGTGCGGATTCCGGCCGAGACGGCGGAGTTGAGTATCGCCGCGGTCGCCGACCTGGTCGCCGAGCAGACCGTTGCGCCGCAGCACCGGGCCGGTCCGTCGGAGCATGCCCACCGGGCGGTTCCGCCGCAGCGTCCCGACCGGGCCGGTCCGCCGGCGGCGGGCGTGGACCCCACCGCCGCGCCGACCGACCAGACCGCCGCGCCGACCGACCGTGCCGGCGGGTCGACCGAGCAGACCGACGCGTCCGGGTCGCCCGGCGGGTCCGGCGCGCCCGGGCACACCGAGAACAGCATCGTGATCGGCGCGCCGTTGCCGCTGGTCTGGAACGTCACCAACGACGTGGAGGGCTGGCCGGACCTGTTCACCGAGTACCAGTCGGCGCAGGTGCTGCACCGCGACGGGGACACGGTGCGGTTCCGGTTGACCATGCATCCCGACCCGGACGGCACGGTGTGGAGCTGGGTCAGCGAACGCACCGCCGACCCGGTCACCCGGCAGGTGCATGCGCACCGGGTGGAGACCGGGCCGTTCGAGTACATGCGACTGCACTGGCTCTACAGCACCGAGCCCGACGGGGGCACCCGGATGACCTGGATCCAGGACTTCGACCTGCGCGCGGACGCGCCGATCGACAACCGGGCCATGGAGGTCCGGCTCAACACGAACACCCCACAGCAGATGGCGATCATCCGGGACAAGATCGAGCAGCTGGCCCGGCAGCGTGGCCTGGAGGTCGACGACGATGAGTGAGACCCGCGACCGGGTGATCGCCGCCCGTGACGTTGTCGCCGACCGGCGGCGTGGTGCGGAGCTGCGGGTGCTGCTCGGCCCGAAGACGGTGGGTTCGACCAGCGGATTCATGGGGGTGGCGGTGTTGCGGCCCGGGGAGCGCATCGCCGAGCACTACCACCCGTACAGTGAGGAGTTCCTGTACGTCGCCCGGGGTGTGCTCACCGTGGACCTGGACGACCGGCCGGTGCCGTTGGCGGCGGGTGAGGCGCTGTTCGTGCCGGTGAACGTGCGGCACCGGTTGCGGAACACCGGCGACGAGCTGGCCGAGGTGGTGTTCCAGCTGGGGCCGTTGGCGCCGCGTCCGGAACTCGGCCACGTCGACACCGAGGCGGCGCCCGCCGGCGCGCCGTCGTCCGGTGTGGCGGCGCAGCCGGGGCCGGTGGACACGGGCGTGACAGTGGAGGCGACGTCGTGACCGGGCGCCGCACGGTGGTGACCGGCATCGGGGTGGTCGCTCCGGGCGGCGCCACCCGGGACCGGTTCTGGAAGGGCATCACCGAGGGGCGTACCGCCACCCGCCGGATCAGCTTCTTCGACCCGTCGGCGTTCCGGTCCCAGATCGCCGCCGAGTGTGACTTCGACCCGGACGCCGCCGGTCTCGGTCTGGCCGAACGGCTGCGCGCCGACCGGTACGTGCAGTTCGCGTTGGCGTGCTCCATCGAGGCGCTCGCCGACAGTGGACTGGACCTCACCGACGCGGTACGGGACCGGGCCGGGGTGGTGCTCGGTACGGCGGTGGGCGGCACGATGGCGCTGGAGCAGGAGTACGTGCGGGCCAGCGACCAGGGCCGCAACTGGCTGGTCGACCCGACCCGCACCGGCCCGTACCTGTACCAGGCGTTGGTGCCGAGCAGTCTGGCCGCCGACGTGGCCTGCCGGCACGGGCTGCACGGGCCGGCGCAGGTGGTGTCCACCGGCTGCACGTCCGGTATCGACGCGATCGGCTACGCCCACCAGTTGATCGTGGACGGGGAGGCCGACGTGGTGGTGGCCGGGGCGTCGGACTCGCCGATCTCGCCGGTGACGGTGGCGTCGTTCGACGCGATCGGCGCGACCAGCCCCGACAACGACGATCCGGCGCACGCGTCCCGCCCGTTCGACGCGCACCGGCGCGGGTTCGTGCTGGCCGAGGGGGCGGCGGTGCTGGTGCTGGAGGAGGCCGGGCACGCCCGGCGGCGGGGCGCGCACGTGTACTGCGAGGTGGCCGGGTACGCCAGCCGCAGCAACGGCTACCACATGACCGGGTTGCGGCCGGACGGGGTGGAGATGGCGCTGGCGATCGACGACGCGATGCGGCAGGCCCGGATCGGCCCGGACGACGTGTCGTACGTCAGCGCGCACGGTTCGGGGACCCGGCAGAACGACCGGCACGAGACGGCGGCGTTCAAGCGGGCCCTGGGCGCGGCGGCGTACCGGGTGCCGGTGAGTTCGATCAAGTCGATGGTGGGGCATTCGCTGGGGGCGATCGGGTCGATCGAGATGGCGGCCTGCGCGTTGGCCATCGAGTACGGGGTGGTGCCGCCGACGGCGAACTGGACCACCCGGGACCCGGAGTGCGACCTGGACTACGTGCCGAACGTGGCCCGGGAGGTGCCGGTCGACGTGGCGGTGTCGGTGGGCAGCGGCTTCGGTGGCTTCCAGTCCGCGATGGTCTTCCGCCGGTTACGTGGGTCGGTGCCGCGGTGACCGCGCGGGCGGTGGTGACCGGCATCGGGGTGGTCGCCCCGAGTGGTGTCGGCGTGGACGCGCACTGGCGTTCGGTCACCGCCGGCACCCGGTCGACCGGGCCGATCACCCTGTTCGACCCGGACCACCGCTATCCGACCCGGATCGCCGGGGAGGTGGCCGGGTTCGACGCCGGCCGGTACGTCGACAACCGGCGGCTGGTGCAGACCGACCGGTGGACGCACCTCGGGTTCGCGGCGACCACGTTGGCGCTGGCCGACGCCGGTCTGCCGGAACAGGCGCCCGACCCGTACGGGTACGCGGTGACGTTGGCGAGTTCGTCGGGGGGGAACCTGTTCGGGCAGCGGGAGCTGCAACGGTTGTGGGGCGGGCCGTCGCGGACGGTCGGGGCGTACCAGTCGATCGCCTGGTTCTACGCGGCCAGCGTCGGGCAGGTGTCCATCCACCACCAGTTCAAGGGCCCGTGCGGGGTGCTGGTCACCGAGGCGGCGGGCGGGTTGGACAGCCTGGCGCACGCGGTGCGGACGATCCGGCGGGGCACCCCGGTGGTGATCGCCGGGGCGACCGAGTGTCCGCTGAGCCCGTACGCGCTGGCCTGTCAGCTGCGGTCCGGGCTGCTCAGTCCGGTGGACGACCCGGAGCGGGCGTACCAGCCGTTCGACGTGGACGCCGCCGGTTACGTGCCCGCCGAGGGCGGCGCGGTGTTCGTGGTGGAGGAGCGCGGGCACGCGGTGGCGCGGGGCGCGCGGATCTACGGCGAGGTGGCCGGGTGGGGGGCCACCCACGACGCCGCGCACACCGGCCCGGAGTCCGCCGGTGACCCGGTGCAGTACGCGCGGGCGGTGCGGTCGGCCCTGGACCGGGCCGGCACCGGCCCGGACGAGGTGGACGTGGTGCTGCCGGACGCGCTGGGGGTGGCCCGGTACGACCGCAGTGAAGCCGAGGCGCTGCGGCGGGTGTTCGGGGCCCGCCCGGTGCCGGTGACCACGCAGAAACCACTGACCGGGCGGGCCCACCAGGGCGGGTCGGCGCTGGACGTGGCGACCGCGCTGCTGGCGATGCGGCACGACCTGCTGCCCGCGTCGGCCGGGCCACGTCGCCCGGCCGACGGGTGCGAACTGGAGTTCCTGCGGCGGCCCCGGCGGCCGGAGACCGGGGTCGCGGTGGTGTGCGCCCGCGGCTTCGACGGTTTCAACAGCGCACTGGTGCTGCGCGGGGCGCGGCCGGGTTCAGATGGGGGTGCCGGAGCATGACCGAGCAGCGGGCGCGGGTGCTGTTCATGGTGCGGGTGGCGGCGGACCGGACCGCGGACTTCCTCCGGGCATACGAGATGGTGCGGCACGAGGTCAACGAGGTGCCGGGACACCTGGTGGACCAGATCTGCCGGTCCGCGGCCGACCCGGAGCAGTGGCTGGTGACCAGTGAGTGGGTGACGTTGGCCGATTTCGAGGCGTGGGAACGCAGCCCCGGGCACCGGGAGCTGGTGCGGCCGATGCGGGAGTGTTTCACCGACGCCCGGTCGCTGCGGTTCCTGGTGCACGCGCAGACCCCGGAGCCGGAGGCGGCCCGCCGGTAGGGCGGCCCGACCACCCGACCACCCGTCCGGGCGGCGGTCCGGGGGCCACGTGGTCCGTGGCCCCCGGCGTGGTGACGCCGTCGTGGCGGTGCCGCCGTCATCCGGGGACGGTCACTCCGTGGCGAAGTAGTCGGGTCGGCTGACCCAGGCGTCGCTGACGAACATGACGCCCGGCCGGTCGGCGAGGATGTCCCGCAGCCCGGTGACGACCGGGTGGGCCCGCTCGTACGGCAGGACGGCGATGACCATGACGAGTCCGTCCCGGTCGTTGAACAGCAGCCGGCCCTCGTGGGTGCCGTGGTGACCGAAGCCGGACACGCCGCTGAGGCTGGTCCAGCCGCGCACGGCGGACGTGTGCAGCAGCGTGCGGACGGCGTCGGCGTCCACGCCGCGGGTGACGACCTCGACCTTGACCATGCGGGTCAGTCCCAGCTCTCTCATGCCGTGGGCTCCTTCTCGGTAACGGTGCGGGTGGGCCGGGCCGGTGCCGGTCCGGTGGGGTGTGGCAGGCGGGTACGGGGCTGGCCGGGGTGGGGTGCCGTCGGCGTGGGTGGCCGCCGGACGCCGTCCGGTCGGGGCTGCGACCATTCGCCGGTGTGCGGGTCGTGGACGGTCAGCGTGAGCCAGCCGCCGTCGACGAGCCGACGCAGCGCGGGGTGGCGTTCCAGCACCGTGTCCACCAGGGCTCGGGGGGCCTGGACCAGCGCGAACAGGCGCAGTGGTTCGTGGACCAGGTCACCGCCGCTGCCCACCGACTGCCAGGGCAGGCCGGTGCGCAGGTCACCGCCGGTGCCGGGCAGGACACCCAGCCCGTCGCCGAGCACCGAGTGCACGGTCTTGGTGCCGGCGCCGAGGCGGTGCGGGTCGACGGTGGAGAAGTAGTACTGGAGGTTGATCCAGGTGGCGACCACCAGCGGCCCTGTCATGATCGCCTCCAGGGCGGCGGCCTGCGGGTCGGTGGACCAGTCGTAGGAGTGCAGGAACACCCGGCCGTCGAGGTCGACCCCGGCGGTGAGGTCGCGGGGCGCGGCGATGAACGCGGCGTTGCCGGCGAGCGCCCACTCCGGGCGGACCTGCGCCCAATCGGTGGCCCGGGTGGGCAGCCGGCCGGGGCCGGGACGGTCGGGTAGCCGGGCGGCGCGTTCGGCCCGCAACCGCTGTCCCGCGTCCGCGAGGTGACCGGTCAGGGCGTCGACGACCGGCTGGTGGGTGGCCGGGATGCCGGCGGGGTCGAGTAGCCGCACCTGGTCGGTGACGGTGTCGTGTTCGGCGGCCAGGACGAGGGTGTGGTCCGGGATGGTGATGCCCCGCCCGGCCAGCGCGGCCCGTACCCGTGGGTCGTTGAGGACGGTGGCGGCGAGGTGGGCGCTGACGCCGCCACGGTTGCCGCCGCAGGCCCCGCAGTCGAGGGCGGCGGCGTACGGGTTGTTGGCGCTGGTCGCGCCGTGCCCGCACAGCAGCACCAGCGGAGCGAAGTCGGTGGTCAGTCCGATCGCCCGCAGGGTCGCCTCGGCGTAGTAGACCCGCTCGTCGAGGGTCAACGCGGCGTCCAGGTCGGCCGTGGTGACCGCGGTGTGGTCGACGGGCGGGGCGAGCCGTCGGGGTGCCGCCGCGCGCAGCAGCAGGGCACCGGTGGCGAGCAGACCGGCGACCTCGACGAACGCGAACGCCCCGGTCGGGTTCGCCTTCGCGGCGACGAACGCCCGCCGCCAGGCCTGCCGGACCCGCAGCGGCCCGCTCCGGGCCGGGGGTTCGGTGACCGTGGCGACCGGTGCCATCAGGGCGGGGCAGCGGTCCCGGCCGCGCCGCGCGCCGACGGCCGTGGTGCGTACCGGCAGACCGAAGAAGCCGGCGAACCCGAAGGTACGCACCGGTCCGGTCGCCTCCAGGTGGCGGCGCAGGCCCTCGCTGCGCACGTCGATGCAGAACACCGCCTGGGCGAGCGGGGCGTTCGGCGGTACCGGGCGGCCGGTGCGGTGGCCGAGCCGGTTACGGAGCTGCCGCCGGTAGGCGTGTTCCGCCGCGGCCAGCCAGATCTCCGCCTGCCGCTGCGGGGACAGGTCGGTCACCGTGTCGTGCAGCGCCGTCAGGGACCGCTGCGGCAGCCCGTCCAGGGCGGCGGCGTCGAGACCGAGGACCGCCGCCAGCCGGGCGACGCCGGCCACCGCGTCCGGCCCGCCCGGGTCACCGGCCACCGGGTCCGAGCCGGCCGGGGCACCGGCCACCTGCGTGTCCGGGGCGGGCCGGTGTGGGGTGCGGGCCGCCGCGACGACCAGGTCGACGGCCGGGCCGACCCCGAGATGCCGGTGCGCGACGGCGGCACCGAGGGCGACCTCGTAGGCGAGGCGTACCGCGAGCAGGTCGAGCACCGTCAACGTCGGCCGCTGCGCCGGGTGGTCCTGCGACCAGCGGGCGTAGCCGGCCCAGCCGGGCAGCCGCACCAGCGACCGGGACAGGTAGGTCGCCCAGTCGTCGGGCGCGACACCGAGGGTGCGCAGCAGCACGGCGAGAGCCGGTCCGGAGGCGGCCGGCAGGGCGGCGACGAAGGCACCGAAACCGGTGGCACCGTGCCACGCCGGCGCGGGGTCGGCCGCCGCGACCTGCCGCCACCGCGACCAGCATCCCTGTGCGTCGGCACCGGGCACCGGCCAGGGCGCGGCCGGTCGACCGCAGTGCGCGGCGCACCAGTCGGCCACCAGGTCGTCGACGTCCGCGCCGACCCGGCCGCCCAGCGCGTCGTCGAGGATCTCGGCCAGGGTCCGC
Organism: Micromonospora cathayae; assembly: GCF_028993575.1. Classification (NCBI taxonomy): domain Bacteria; kingdom Bacillati; phylum Actinomycetota; class Actinomycetes; order Micromonosporales; family Micromonosporaceae; genus Micromonospora; species Micromonospora cathayae. The sequence goes on from NZ_CP118615.1 coordinate 4,753,679, forward strand.
ACCCCGTCGACGGTGGGCGCGGGCCGGGCCGGGAGCCGACGCCGCGCCACGGCGAGCAGGTCGGCCCGGGGCGGTGGCCCGTCGTACACGGGGTGGCGCAGCACCAGCATCCGCAGGTCACCGACGTCGGCCAGCCGGCCGTCCAGCCGTACCGGGCGGGTTGCCCCGGGCACCGTGGCCAGGGCGGCGGTCAGGTCCGCGGCGGTGAGGTGGCCGTCGCGGAGCCGCTGCCGCCAGTGCTCGGCGGGCAGGTGGGTGCGGATCCCACCGAGTTCCCGCATCCGGGCGGTGGCCGGCCCGAACGCGGTACGTTCCAGACCGGCCAGCGGGTTGACCGCCACGAAGCTGTCCAACGGCCAGGTCGCGGCGACGTGGTCGGCAGCGCTGGTCGCCGCGGCGACCGCGCGGGCGGCGTCGGCGTCGGTGTCGCCGGCGGTGACCACCAGCGGTGGGTGCCCACCCGTGCCGTCACCTCCCGTCCGCCGCCCCGCGACGGTCGACGGCAGCGGCAGCCAGCTGGTGGCGGTCGACGGCAGCGGCAGCCGGCCGTCCCGCCAGGCCCACCACCACAGCCCGACGGCCCGGCGGCGCAGCGCGGACCGGGACGACAGCGCGACGACCGCCAGCACCAGCGCGGCGGTACCGACCGCCAGTGGCGTCACCGCCTGGGGCAGGCCCATCCAGTCGGTGGCCGCCCGCCCGGCGAGCAGGTAGCCGGCGGCCAGGGCGGCGACCGTGGCGGTGACCGCCAGCGTGGCGGTCACCGGCAGCCGCCGGTCGGCCAGGGCGGCCCGCAGCGCGGCGACACCGGCGACGCCGGCCAGGGCCGCGCTGAGCAGCCCGGTCAGGGTGGCCCCGAGGATCGTCTCGGTGACCACGACGACGGTGACCAGGACGGCGGTCGCCGCGGCGAGCCGCCGGACCGGGGCGGGTCCCACCGGCTGTGGCGCCTCGGCGGCCCGCGCCTGGGCCTGCACGGCCCCGCCGGCGGACAGGAACGCGTACGCCTTGTAGACGCCGTGCCCGACCAGGTGCACGGCGGCCAACCCGAACGCGCCCAGCCCGCACTGCGCCAGCATGAATCCCATCTGCGCCACGGTGGACCGGGCCAGGGCGCCCTTGACGTCGGTGCGTACCGCCGCGAACAGCGTCCCGGCGGCGGCGGTGGTCAACCCCACCAGCAGGGTGGCGGCCATCACCGCCGGCGCGGCCACGACGACCGGCGCGAACGTGATCATCAGGAAGCCCGCCACGTTGACCATCCCGGCGTGCAGGAAGGCCGACACCGGGGTGGGCGCGTCCAGGGTTCCGGGCAGCCACCCGTGTACCGGCACCTGCGCCGACCGCACCATGCCGGCCACCAGCAGCAGCCCACCCGCGGTCGCCGGCACCCAGCCGGGGGCGGTGTCGCCGAGTGCCCGTACGGCGGCCAGGTCGGCGCTGCCGGCAGCGGCCGTCAGCAGCGCGAAGGCACCCACCAGGGCGACGTCGCCGAGGAGGAACAGCCGGCGGACGCGGCGCACCGCGACCCGGACGCGTGGCTGGTCACGGTGGTAGCCGATCAGACCGACCAGCAGCCAGCCCGCCGCGATCCAGCCCGCCGCGAACTGCGCCAGGCTCGGCGCGGTGGCCATCACCAGGGTCGCCGCCGCGGCCCCCGCGATCCGGGCCTGGAAGCCGGCCATTCCCGGCTCGCCGTCGAGGTACCGCCGCGCGTACCCCGCCACCACCGCCGCGATCCCGCTGACCAGCAGCACGAACAGCGCACCGAACCGGTCGACCCGCACCCCGAGCGGGAACGGCACGCCGCCGACCTCCGGGCGGGCCAGCACGCCGGTCGCGGGTGCGGTGACCGCGACGGCGGCGAGCAGCCCGACGGCCGCGACAGCGGCGACGGCGAGCAGCCAGCCGGCCGCGCGGGCGGCCCGGCGTGGATCCGGTACCACCAGTGCGCACCCCGCTGCGGCCGCGGTCGCGGCAAGAACTCCTGTGACCAGTGCGACGGACATCGCCACCTCCCTCGATGCACGCACTGTAGAACACGATTCATGATTCGTGTATCGTGAGTCGCATAACAGCTGGTGTGAGACGGAGGAACGGCGATGACTGACCTCGATCCGATGGGCCGTGACGAGCGGCCGAGCCCGGCCGCCGCCCTCGCCGCGCTCCGCGCCGGTCATGCCCGGTTCCGGGCCGGCGCGGCGGTCCTGCCGGTGGCGTCGGGTTCCCCCGCGGTGGCGTCGGGCCCCCTCGCGGCGGTCTTCGCCTGCGCCGACCCGCACCAGCCCGAGCCCGGGCCCCTGTTCGGCGGCAGCGAGTTGCTCACGGTCCGCACGGCCGGTCTCGGCATCGGACCGGCTGTGCTCGGCAGCCTCGAGTACGCCGTCGCGCACCTGCGCCTGCCCCTGATCCTCGTCCTCGGCCACGAGTCCTGCCGGCTGCCCGGTGGCGGTGGACACGAGCGGGTACGCGCCGCCGCCGCGACCCTGCGCCACCGGTCCGCCCTGCTCGACGCGGCCGTCCGCGCCGGCCGGTGCGCGATCCACGGGATGTGCTGGCACGACCCGGAGCGGGTGCTCCGGTCGGTACGACGCACCGAACCGCCGTCCGCGCCACGGCCGCCCCGACTGCGGCCGAGGGCATCCCGGACCGCGCAGGCCCACTGAGGGCGCGGGTGTTCGCGACGAGCTACTGAGGGCGCGGATGCCCGCGCGGAACCACTGAATGCACCGAATTCCGCGACGACCCGCTGACGTACGGGCCGGTGGGTCGTCGCGTGGCGGGCCGGTGTCGATGCCGGCCCAGCCGCCGGCAGTGCCCTACCTGGCCCACCCCTGTCGGGGGCAGCGAAGCCGGTCTATCGGCTGGTGGGCCTCTGTCGACTGACTGATCGGACGGTCGATGAGGACCGCCGTCCGAACGAGACTCCGCTGGACGATCCTGCCCGCCGAACCGGCATCCGACAATAGGACCCGGCGCTCGAATTGATCTAGCCATTCGCATCTAGTCATGCTCGGGTGGCTGTCGTAGGGTTCCGGGCAGCAATCAATCAGACGCACCTAACGGGCTGATATGCCCGCTTTTGTGCTGAGCGCTGGACGGCGGTGACGATGAATCGTTCGGCGGAAGATCTTCCGGTGTCCGACGGTGCCTGGGTGGACGACGTCCTGCTCGCCGGCCCCGCCACCGACGTTTGTCTTCGCCTGCCCGAACCCGTCGACCGGGGCACGCTGCGCCGACTCGTCACCGACGCGCAGGCCCGACTCGCCGGGGCCGGGCTGCGCCCGGGCGGTGCCGTCGCGCTCCGTCTGCCGCCGTCACTGTCCTATGTGGTGAACCTGCTCGCCACCTGGCGCAGCGGCGGCCAGGCCGTCCTGCTCGACCACCGGCTCACCGACTACGAGGTGGACCGCGCCCTGCAGCGGCTGCACCCCCAGGTCGTCGTCGCGCCGGTGCGTACCGGCGGGGGAGCGCTGCGGGTCTTCGTCGACGTCACCGAGGGCCTGACCGCCTACTCCGACCGGCCCGCCGCCAGCGGCCACGCCGTCGTCCAGCTCAGCTCCGGCTCCACCGGACCGTCCAAGGTGATCGGTCGGACCGCCGACGACCTGGTCGCCGAGGTGCACCGCTACACCCGCATCGACGGCGTCGCCCGACCCGGCGAGCGGATCATCCTGCTGCCGTCCATGGTGCACGTCCTCGGCCTGGTCGGCGGCCTGCTCTACGGTCTGCACGCCCGGGTCGAGCTGGTCCCGCCGGAGCGCCTCAGCGGCGACGCCGTGCTGGCCGCCATCTCCGCCCAGCCCACCCCGGCCACCGTCCTCGGCGTGCCGTTCCACATCGGGCTGCTCGCCTCCACCCGGCCGCCGGCCCCGCTGCCGCAGTTCACCCGGATGACCACCGGCGGGGAACTCGTCCCGGCCGCCGTCGCGCAGGCCTTCCACGACCGGCACGGCGTGCCGCTGGGCAACATGTACGGGATGACCGAGGTCGGCGTGATCGGCACCGACCTGCACGGCGCGCACCGCCCCGCCATCCTGCCCGCCCCCGGCATCACCGTCCGGGAGGTCGCCGGTGAACTGCAGGTCAGCTGCCCGGCCACGCCGTACCTCGGGCTGTCCGACCCGACCCGCTGGGCCGACGGCTGGCTGCACACCCGCGACGCCGGCACCGTCGACCCGGACACCGGCCTGGTCACCGTGCGCGGCCGACTCGACTCCCAGGTCAGCGTGGGTGGCCTGAAGGTCGACCTGACCGAGGTCGAGGCCACCGTCACCGCCCTGCCCGGTGTCACCGCCGCCGTGGTCGTCTACGACGGCGGCATCACCGCGTACGTGCAGACCGACGGCACCCTCACCGAGGAACACCTGGACAAGCTGCTCGCCGAACGGCTCGCCGGCTACAAGCGGCCCCGCACCCTGCACCTGCTGGCTCAGCTGCCCCGCACCACCACCGGGAAGCTCGTCCGCTCCACCGAGGCGCTGCGGACGGCCGCCTCATGACCCGACCCCTCGACGCGGTCCACCACGACCTGCCGGGCCGGCCCGACGACCGCCACGGCCACCACCAGCTCCGTACCCGCGTCGGGATGGCCCACCCGCAGCCCGGACGCCCCGGGCACCGGGCGCAGCAGCGGCCCACCGTCCGGCACCGGGCGCAGCGGCCCGTTGTCCGGCAGCGGGCGCAGCAGCGGACCCCCGCCGTCCGGCAGCGGCATCGGCCGGGCCAGCCCACCGGCGCGCAGCCCCGACCCCAGGGCCTTGCCCACCGCCTCCTTGGCCGTCCACAGCAGCAGGAAACCCGCCACCCGGTCCTCGGCCGGCAACCCGGCCACCCATCCCGCGGCGGCCGGCTCGAACCAGCGCCGCGCCAACGCCTGCGCCGGCACCGGCCGGTGCCGCTCCACGTCCACCCCGACCGGCGCGGCCCGGCAGGCCGCCACGACCACCACACCCTCGACATGGCTGACGCTGACCGGCAGCTCCACCCCGCCGGCGCGTACCCGGGGGCGACCGTCCGGCGCGCGTCCCACCGAGACCGCCGACCGGTCCCGGCCCAGCAGCGCCACCCCCGCGCCCACCAGCATCCGCCGCGCCACCTCCGGCTGATCGCCGGTGCCGCGGCAGACCCACACGTACACGGTGTCCCGACCGGGCACCGGTAGTTGGCTCACGGAAAGAGGTTAACCCCATGTCCGACGAGGTCCGCACCTTCGTCATCGAGCAACTGACGGACATGAACTACGACGTCGAGGGCATCGACGACGACACCACCCTCGGCCCCGCCGGCGTCGACCTGGAGTCCCTCGCCCTGGCCGACCTGGCGGTCCGCGTCGAGGACCGGTACGGCCTGGCGTTCGCCGAGGACGAGAACGAGAAACTGGCCCTGATGACGGTCGGCGAGTTCACCCGCATGGTCGCCGACCGGGTCTCCGCCAAGGCCACGAGCGACCTCGCCTGATGGCCGGACAGCCCGTACCCGAGCGGGCCGAACTGGTCGACATGCTCGCCGAACTGACCAACAAACCGGCCACCGAGGTACCCGAGCGGCTCGGCTCGATGGAGCTGGCCTGGCTCGTGCACCTCGTCGAGCAGCGCTACGACACCCGCCTCGACCTGACCGACGACCAGCTCGCCGGCATCCGCACCGTCGACGACGCCCGGGAGGTCTTCCGCTCCTGCCTGACCGCCGCCGCAGATGGCTGACGGGACGACGACCGCCCGCATCACCGGTGTCCACGCGACCAGCGCCCTCGGCCGGGGCGCGGCGGCGCAACTCGCCGGCGTGCTCGCCGGGACGCCGGCGTTCGGGCCGGTGCACCGCTTCGACACCACCGGCCGGCGGGTCGACCGGGCGGCGACCCGCACCGACGTCGGCTCCCTGGCCGACGAACTCGCCGACGCTGTCGACGCCGCCTGCGTCGACGCCGCGCTGACCGGCCCGGACCGGCGTACCGCCGCCCTGCTGCTGGCCGTCCACGGTGGCCCCGCCGCCGGGCCGCTCGCCGCCGAGCTGGCCGTCCGGACCGGCATCGGCGGGCTCCGCCGGGTCTACACCAGCGCCTGCGTGTCGGCCAGTTCGGCGCTGGCCGACGCCGCCACCCTGATCCGTCGCGGTGACCTGACCCGGGTCGTGGTGGCCGCCGGCTACCTCGTCGAACCCGACCAGTACGCGCTGTTCGACGCCGGTCGGGCGCTGGCCACCGACGGTGCCGTCCGGCCGTTCAGCACCGGACGCACCGGACTGCTCCTCGGTGACGCGGTGGCGGCGGTGGTGCTGGAGTCCCCGGCGGTGGCCCGGCACCGCGTCGCCGACCTGCTCGGTTGGGGCCGGGCCGGGGACGCCTTCCACGCCTGCCGCCCGCACCCCGACGGCGTGGGCCTGGCCCGGGCCGTCGAGGCGGCCCTGCGCCGCGCCGGCCTGCCCGCCGCCGCGCTCGGCTACGTCAACGCCAACGCCACCGGCACCGGCTTCAGCGACGCCTCCGAGGCCAACGCCCTCCGGGCGGCGCTGGGCACGGTCGCCGACCGGATCCCGGTCAGCTCCACCAAGGCCCTGCACGGGCACGCCCTGGAAGCCTCCGGCCTGCTCGAACTGGTGGTGACGGTGCTCGCCCTGCAACACGGGAAACTACCGGTCAACGCCGGCTATCTCGGCCCCGACCCGGCCTGCCCGCTGGACGTGATCCTCGACGCGCCCCGCCCGGCGACCAGCCCGTACGCGCTCAGCCTCAACGCCGCGTTCGGTGGCGCGAACACCGCCCTGCTGGTCGGTGCGGCATGACCGCCACCGACCCGACCACCGCCACGAACGCGACCGCCGGTACCGGCGGCGTGCCGGTCGCGACCGACGTGGCGGGGACCGCCACGGGCACCGACCAGGGCCGCGGGCGTCCGGCCGGTGCCGCCGGGCGGCTGCGGGTGCTCGCCGAGGCCCGCTGGCCGGAACCCGGCGACGGCCCGGCACCCACCGTGCCCGGGTTCGTGCACTCCATGTTCCCGCCCCTGGTCGCCGCCGTCGCCGACCGCTGCCTGACCCGCCGCCACGGCACCCCACCCGCCGCCGGTGACGTCGGCGCCCGCACCGCCGTGCTGCTGGCCAGCGCCGGCGGCGACCGGGCCAGCGCCGACCACGTCCACACCACCGTGGCCACCGGCGGCCGGGTCGGCCCGCTGTTCTTCTACCAGTCGGTGCCCAACAGCATCGCCGGACACGTGGCCGCCCGCTGGGGGCTCGGCGGCCCGGTGCTGTGCCTGAGCCCCACCACCGCAGACCCCCGGGCCGAGGCGACCGCCGAGGCCGACCTGCTGCTGTACGACGGCGACGCGGACGAGGCGTTGCTGGTCCTGATCGAACAAACCGCCACCGGCGACCACGCGGTCGCGGTGCTGCTGGGGCAAGGAGACACAGAATGCGGACCAGGGGACTTCGCGGTCAGCTCGCCACCGACGAGCTGATCGGCGCCGGCAACGTACTGGCCCGGGTACTGGCACACGGCGCCGACCCGGACGGGCCGGGCCTCACCTTCGACACGCCGGTCGACGGCCACCCCGCCGAACACCCGCTCACCCTCGGGCAGCTCGACCGGATGGTCGACGCCCGCGCGGCCTGGCTGCACGCCCGTGGCGTCAAACCCCGCGACCCGATCGCGGTGTGGGCCGGCACCGCCGCCGACATGGTGCTCAGCTTCCTCGCCCTGACCCGCATCGGCGCCATCCCCGCGCTGATGAACGGCAAGCTGCGCCCGGAGATCGCCGCCGAGTACATCCGCCGGCTGCGCGGCGCGGGCGTGCTCGCCGACGCCGACCACACCGCCCTGCTGGCCGGGCACGACCTGGGCGTACCGCTGATCGGCGAACCCGCCGAAGCCGGCGCCGGCGACCCGGCGGCCGTGCCCACGCCGTACCGGCACCACCCGAACGACCCGGTCGTCATCACCCACACCTCCGGCACCACCGGCATCCCCAAGGCCGTGCTGCACTCGCACAGCAGCCTGTTCGCCGCCACCCGGCACCTGCTCACCATGCCGCAGGCCCAGGGCACCAGCCGCATCCTCAACGCGCTGCCCGCCCCGCACACCGCCACCGTGCTCATGGTCAACCAGGCCCTCGGCAACCGGGCCGAGATGTTCCTGCTGTCCGAGCAGAGCGGCGAGAAGGTCCTGGACGCCATCCAGCGCTGGCGGCCCGACGGCGTGTTCGGGTTCTCCGTCACCTGGGCCGAACTGGCCCGGTTCGACCTGTCCGGGTACGACCTGGAGTCGGTGCGGCTGTGGTTCAACACCGGCGACTGCTCCCACGAACCCCACGTGCGCAAGCTCGTCGCGGTCGGCTCCCGGGACACCGTCACCCGCGAGGGCGTCAAGCGGGTGCCCGGCTCGGTGTTCATCGACGGCCTCGGCTCCAGCGAGATGGGCCACTCGATGTTCCACATCACCCACCACAGCGGCACCGACCGGTACGGGCGCTGCGTGGGCCGCCCCTACCAGTTCACCAAGGTCGCCGTCCTCGACGCCGACGGGAACCCGCTGCCGGCCGGGCAGGTCGGCTGGCTCGGCATCGACTCCCCGTCCCTGTTCAAGGGCTACTGGAACGACTCGGTCACCACGTACCGGTTCCGGCAGCAGGGCTGGTACCTCACCGGCGACCTGGTGTACGCCGACGACGAGGGCCGCTACTACCACATGGACCGGGCCGTCGACTCGGTCGACGTCGGCGACGGCAAGCGGTTCTTCACCGCGCTCAGCGAGGAACGCGTCCTCGCCGCCTGTCCCGACGTGGTCGACTGCACCGCCGTCATCGTCCGCGAGCCGGCCGGCGTGGTCACCGACGTGCTGCTGGAACTGGCCGCCGGCGCCGACCCGACGCTGGACCGCACCGAGGCGGTCCGGGCGGCCCTCGGCACCGACGTCGGGGCCACCCTGCGCCGGGTGGTGCCGGTCGCCTCCGCCGACATCCCGGTCACCGTCACCGGCAAGGTCCGCAAGGTGGTGCTGCGCGAGCGGTACCTCACGGAGTCGCCGTCATGACCGTGCTGGTCACCGGAATGGGCCTGTTCACCCCGGCCGGTCGGGGCGTGGCGGAGACCTTCACCGCCCTGACCACCGGCCGGTCCGGGCTGAGCCGGCCCCCGGCCGGGCACCCCGCCGAGGAGTCGCTGGAGGTCGCCGGGATCCTGCCCGAGGTCGACCCACGGACCGTCGCGTCCGGCCCGGAGACCCGGGTACTGGACCGCACCGTCGTCCTGGCGCTGCTCACCGCCGCCGAGGCGCTCGCCGACGCCGGCATCGAGGTCGGCCGGGACGTCGACGGCGACCGGACCGGGGTGATCGTCGGCGGCGTCGGCGGCATGGCCACCCTGGAGACGCAGGCCGTGGCCCGCGCCCAGCGTGGCCGGGCGGCGGTGAGCCCGTACCTGCTCACCGGGATCCTGCCGAACATGCCGGCGGCCCGCATCGCCATCGCCCACGGCATCCGCGGCTACGCGTCCTCCGTCGGCACCGCCTGCGCGTCCGGCGCGCAGGCCATCGCCGACGGGGTACGGCTGATCCGCGCCGGTGAGGCCGACGTGGTGCTGGTCGGCGCGAGCGAGGCCCCGCTGTTCCCGACCTTCGCCGACACCTTCGGCAACGCCCGCGCCCTGGCCCGCGGCTGGACCGACCCGACCGAAGCCAGCCGCCCGTTCGACCGGCGACGCAACGGGTTCGTGCTCGCCGAGGGGGCCGCGCTGCTGGTGCTGGAACGCGCCGACCACGCGCACGCCCGGGGCGTCACCGGCTACGCCGAGGTCACCGGGTACGGGATCACCACCGACGCGCACCACCCCACCGCGCCCCGCCCGGACGGGGCCGGGGCCGCCGCGAGCATGCGCCGCGCCCTCGCCGACGGTGGCGTCGACCCGGCGGACGTCGGCTACGTCAACGCCCACGGCACCAGCACCAAACTCGGCGACATCGCCGAAACCACCGCCCTGACCAGAGTCTTCGGTACCGGGGCGGTGCCGGTCAGCTCCACCAAGGGACTCACCGGGCACCTGCTCGGCGCGTCCGGGGCGCTGGAGGCGGCGGTCACCGCGCTGGCCCTCGGGCGGGGACTGCTGCCGCCCACGTACCACCTCGACGACCCGGACCCGGACTGCCCCGCCGACCACGTCCGGGCCGCGCCCCGCCCGGCCCGGCCGGCGTACGCGCTGTCCAACTCGTTCGGGTTCGGCGGGCAGAACGTCAGCCTGCTGTTCGGCCGGGCCGCCGGACCGGGGAGGTGAACCGGCACCACCCGGGCACGACGCCCGGCCCAAACCACACGGGGGGATCTGTGGAGAGGCTGAAAAAGATGGAAATCCGCGGAATTGATCACATTGAGATGTTCGTAGGGGACGCCCGGCAGGCCGCCTTCTACTTCGGTACGGCGGTCGGCTTCCACCTCGGCGGCCAGGGCGGCCCGGAGACCGGCCTGACCGACCAGCGGTCCCTGCTGCTGCGCCAGGGCGCCATCCGGATGGTGCTCACCTCCGGACTGACCGCCGACCACGACGCGTCGACCTACGTGCAACGGCACGGCGACGGGATCGCCGTGGTGGCCCTCGAGGTCGACGACACCGCCGGGGCGTACGCCGAACTGGTCGGCCGGGGCGCGACGCCGCTGGCCCCGCCGCGTACCCTCACCGGCCCGGACGCCGAGGTGGTCGTCGCCGAGGTCGGCGGCTTCGGGGACGTGCGGCACCGGCTGGTGCAGCGCCGCGGCGACCGGGACGACTTCCTGCCCGGCGCGGTGGAGATGCTGCCCACCCCGCCCGGGGTGACCGCCGGCCCGCTCACCGACATCGACCACCTGGCGATCTGCGTGCCACCCGGTCAGCTGGACCGCACCGTCGCGCACTACCGGCAGGTGTTCGGGTTCGACCAGATCTTCACCGAGTACATCGAGGTGGCCGGGCAGGCGATGAACTCCACCGTGGTGCAGAGCCCGTCCGGGCGGGTCACCCTGGTGGTGCTGGAGCCGGACACCAGCCACCGGCCCGGACAGATCGACACCTTCCTCGCCCAGCACGCCGGGGCCGGGGTGCAGCACCTGGCGCTGAACACCGACGACATCGTCACCGCCGTCGAGGCGCTACGCGACCGGGGCGTCCGCTTCGCCTTCACCCCCGGCAGCTACTACGACGCCATCGAGGACCGGGTCGGTCGGCTCGACGCCCCGGTCGACAAGCTGCGCGAGCTGGGGGTGCTGGTCGACCGCGACCACGCCGGACAACTACTCCAGATCTTCACCGAGTCGATGCACGTACGCCGGACGCTCTTCCTGGAGCTGATCGAGCGCCGCGGGGCGCTCACCTTCGGCAGCGGCAACATCAAGGCGCTCTACGAGGCGAAGGAACGCGAGCTGGCCGCCACCGCGGCAGCTCAACAGAAGGTGGGGGCATGACCACGACCGAGATCACCACCGACAGGACCACCCTGACCCCGGAGGAGGAGGCGCTGCTTCCCACCGACGAGGAGGTGGCCCACTACGCCGAACACGGCTGGTACCTGTCGAAGAAACTGTTCACCGACGACGAGATCGACGAACTCGTCGCCGCGTCCGACCGGTACTACGACGGCGAACGGGACCGGCTGCTGCCCACCCGCCCACCGAAGCTGGCCTACTGGGAGCCGGCCAAGGGCGACGTGCAGCGGCACAACGACTACGTCCACCACGAACACGACGTGATCGGCCGGATCCTGCGCAAGCCGCTGGTCGGCGCGGTGGCCGCCCGACTCGCGCGGGCCGACGAGATCCGCGTCTTCCAGGCCACCATGATCTACAAGCCGCCGATCTCCGGGGAACCCAGCAACATCGTGCCCTGGCACTTCGACAAGCACTACTGGTCCTCGTCGTCGTCGGAGAAGATGCTCACCGCGTTCATCCCCTTCCACGACTGCGGCGAGGAGATGGGCACCATCACCATGGTCGACGGCTCGCACCGCTGGCAGGAGATCGGCGCCGACGACACCGTGGTCCGGCACTTCGCCGACCGCGACCGCGACCAGCTCGAGGAGATGCTGGCCGAGAACGCGGCGTACAACGACGCCGAGATCCGCAAGATCCCCATGGTGATCCCCAAGGGACACATGAGTTTCCACCACTGCCGCACCTACCACGGCAGCGGTGCGAACGTCAGCGGACGCCCCCGGCGGGCGATCTCGCTGCACCTGCAGGACGGCGACAACGCCTGGCGGGAGTTCCCCCTCTCCGACGGCAGCCTCGCCGCGTACAACCACGACGTGCTGGTCCGCCGCACCGCCGACGGGCGACCGGACTACGCCGACCCCGAATACTGCCCGGTCATCTGGCGCACGAGCGCCCAGCAAGGAGGCTGACAATGTCACGGTACGACTGGGGCAAGACCCACCCGGGGATCGAACGGCTCGAGCAGGCCGTCACCGCCCGCCGCGACCAGGTGGTGCAGCACCCGCTCTACGCCAACCTGGACACCCACGAGGCGCTGGTGACCTTCATGGAGCACCACGTCTTCGCCGTGTGGGACTTCATGTCCCTGCTCAAGTCGTTGCAGCGGCAACTCACCTGCGTCACCGTCCCGTGGATCCCCACCGGGCCGACCGGCAGCCGCCGCCTGATCAACGACATCGTCATGGTGGAGGAGAGCGACGAGCTCGGCGACGGCTACATCAGCCACTTCGAGCTGTACGTGCAGGGCATGGCCGAGGCCGGCGCGGACACCACCGCCATCGACAAGCTCATCGACCTGCTCCGGGCCGGCGGTACGGTGACCGACGCGCTGGTCGCCGCCGGGGTGCCCGCCGCGTCGGCGGCGTTCGCCGGCACCACCTGGCACATCATCGAGAACACCCCGGTGCACTGCCAGGCGGCGGCGTTCGCGTTCGGCCGGGAGGACCTGATCCCGGAGATGTTCGCCCAGGTCGTCGCGGTCAACGAGCGCAGCCAGAAGCTGAACAAGTTCGTCGACTACCTGGAGCGGCACATCGAGGTCGACGGCGAACAGCACACCCCGATGGCGATGCAGATGCTCGCCGACCTGTGCGGCGACGACGACACCAAGTGGCAGGAGTGCGCCGACACGGTCAACACCGCGCTGGCCGCCCGCGCCCGGCTCTGGGACGACATCCTCGCCGCCGTCAAGGAGGGCCGCGGCTAGTGACCGAGCCCGAGGCCGTCCGGCTCTACCGGACCGTACGGCTGATCCGGCGCTTCGAGGAGCGGGCGATCGACCTCGTCCGCTCCGGCGCGATCGTCGGCGGCATACACCCGTACCTCGGGCAGGAGGGCGTCGCGGCCGGTGTCTGCGGCGCCCTCCGCGCCGACGACATCGTCGCCGGCACCCACCGGGGCCACGGGCACGTGCTCGCCAAGGGCGCCGACCCGGCCCGGATGCTCGCCGAACTGTGCGGCCGGGCCAACGGTCTCAACCGGGGCCGGGGCGGGTCCATGCACGCCGCCGACTTCGGGGTCGGCGTGTACGGGGCGAACGCCATCGTCGGCGCGTCCGGGGCGATCATCACCGGCGCGGTGTGGGCGCTGCGCCGCCGCGGCGGCGACCAGGTCGGGGTGAGTTTCTTCGGCGACGGCGCGGTCAACGAGGGCATGCTGCTGGAGGCGTTCAACCTGGCCGCCCTGTGGCGGGTACCGGTGATCTTCGTGTGCGAGGACAACGGCTACGCCACCACCATGCCCGTCGACAGCGCGGTGGCCGGCACCGTCGCCGGCCGGGCCGAGGCGTTCGGCATCCGGTCCACCCTGGTCGACGGCCAGGACCCGGAAGCCGTCCGGGACGCCACCGCCGCCGCCGTGGACCGGGCCCGTGCCAGCGGGGCACCGGAGCTGATCGAGGCCCGCACCTACCGCTTCGACGCCCACCACACCTTCGAACACGCGGTACGCCTCGACTACCGCGACCCGGCCGAGGTGACCCGGGGCCGCTCCCGGGACCCGGTCACCATCCAGGGCGACCGGCTGCCCGACGAGGTCCGCGAACGCGTCGACACCGAGATCGAGGACCTGCTGGCCGGGGCGGTCGAGTTCGCCCTCGCCGGCCCGGAACCCGACCCGGCCGGCGCGCTGGACCACCTGTACGCGAGCGGGCTGGTCGCCCGGACGGGGAGCCACTGATGCCACGGCTGTCGTACCTCAAGGCCCTCAACCGGGCCCTCGGCGACGAACTGGCCCGCGACGACGACGTGTTCCTGCTCGGCGAGGACATCCGGGTCGGCGCGTCGAACGTCACCGCCGGGCTGTTCAAACGGTTCGGCCCGGACCGGGTGCTGGACACCCCGCTGTCCGAGCAGGCGTTCACCAGCTTCGCCACCGGCGCGGCCCTGGCCGGCATGCGGCCGGTGATCGAGTTCCAGATCCCGTCGCTGCTGTTCCTGGTCTTCGAGCAGATCGTCAACCACGCGCACAAGTTCCCGCTGATGACCGGCGGGCAGTGCGCCGCCCCGGTCACCTACCTGGTGCCCGGCTCCGGGTCGCGGACCGGCTGGGCGGGGCAGCACTCCGACCACCCGTACAGCCTCTTCGCGCACGTCGGCATCACCACCGTCGTGCCGGCCACCCCGGCCGACGCGTACGGGCTGCTGGTCTCGGCGATCCGGCACGACGACCCGGTGGTGGTGTTCGCCCCGGCCGGCGCGCTCGGCGTCCGCGCCGACGTGGACTTCGCCGCCCTCGCACCGGTGCCGCTCGGGGTCGGCGCGGTACGCCGGGCCGGCACCGACGTGACCGTGGTCGCCGTCGGGCACCTGGTGCACGACGCGCTCGCCGTCGCCGACGACCTGGCCGGCACCGTGTCGGTGGAGGTGTTCGACCCGCGCACCCTGTACCCGTTCGACTGGGACGGGCTGGCCGCGTCGGTGACCCGCACCGGCCGGCTGGTCGTGGTGGACGACTCCAACCGGTCCTGCGGCATCGCCGGGGAGATCATCGCCACCCTGGCCGAGCGGGGCGTGCCGCTGGCCGCACCCCCGGCCCGGGTCACCCGCCCGGACGGCGCGGTGCTGCCGTTCGCCCAGGCCCTGGACCGGGCGGTGCAGCCCAGCCGGGAACAACTCACCGCCGCCATCCACCACGTCACGAAGGACGGATGATGATCGACGCTACGTACGCCTGGCCGCCGGCCGGCCAGGCCTGGTTCGACCTGCCGGAGCCGGTCCGGGCGGCGATGGTGTCCGCCGGCGCGGACAACTGGGCGGAGATCTTCCACGGCCGGGCCACCTACAACAAGCAGTGGCGGCTGGCCCGGCCGCCGGTGCTGACCGCCGACAGCTACCGGATGCTGAACGAGGTGGCCCTGCGGCTGGCCGAACTGCTGCTGGAGGCCGCCCGCCGGCGGGCCGGCAGCACCGGCGAGCTGGCCGCCGTGCTCGGCGTGGACCCCGTCGACACCCGGATGCTGCCCACCGACGAGCCACTCGACGCGCACCTGCTGGCCGCCGTCCGCCCTGACGTGCTGCTCAGCGACGGGGTGCCGAGGATCGTCGAGTTCAACATCGACAGCAGCATCGGCGGGGTGCTGGACGCCGACACCGTCATCGAGCGGTTCACCCGGGTGTACGCCGAGCGGGGCGTCCTCGACGGCGTGCCGGTGCGGCCGGCACCGTCGGCGATGGACACCCGGTTCGCCGCGATCCGGGCCACCCTCGGGCTACCCGAGGGAGCCGTGGTGCCGCTGCTGCTGGACTTCGAGGCCGACTACCCCGGCCTGGACGACCCGGACCTGATGCGGCGGGTCCTCGCGCCGGTCACCGAGCGGGCCGCCCGGTTCGGGCTGGTGATGCCGATCGAGCCGGTCACCGCGGTCAGCGTCGCCGCCGACGGTGGCCCGCTGGTCTCCGGTCGGCCGGTCGACGGCGTGTTCCGGCTGTTCGTGCTCAACCGGGTCACCCGCGGGCCCGGCCTGGACGCCCTGGAGACCCTGGTGCTCTCGGGCCGGCTGCCCGCGTTCACCTCCGGGGCGGCCTGGCTGCTCGGCAACAAGCAGCTGCTGGCCTGGCTCTGGGCCGACCTGGACACCCTCGACGACACCGACCGGGCCATCGTCCGGCGGCACCTGCCCCGCACCGACCTGCTCACCGCCGACCTGTTCGACCGGGCCGTGGCCGACCGGCACGACCTGGTGTCCAAGCCCGCCGACGGGTCGGCCGGCGTGGACGTGGTGATCGGACGGGAGTCCGACGCCGACACCTGGGCCGAGGCGCTGCGCCGGGGCATCGACCGGGGCGGCTACATCCTCCAGGAGTACGCCCACGCCGACGTGGTCCCGATGGACTTCGTGCACATCGAGACCGGCGAGACGGTCACCGAGGACGTGCCGTACAGCATCGCCCCGTACCTGTTCGGCCGGGAGCCGGCCAACGCCTGCGTCCGGTCCGGGTTCCCCGGCTGCGAGGGCGTGCTGAACCTGGCCCGGGGCGTACTGCTGTCCGGCATCTTCCTCACCGACTGACAGCCCCACCCCGCCTTCCCTGACCAGGAGGTTCGTGTCCTCGTCGCGGCGGCGCCGGGCGCGGACCTCCTGATCGTCGAGGGTGTTCAGCGGGGGCGGGTGAGGTGGGCGGCCAGCCGGCGCAGCGTCTCGGCGGTGGCGACGGCGTCGCTGCGGGCGCTGCCGTGCCGGCCGTCGCTGCTGTAGATGGACGGGTCGGCGGTGAGCGGGTGGTCGGTCAGCGGCACGTGCAGGGTGCCGAGCCGTTCGGCGAGCCGCCCGGTGTGCGCCGACAGCAGCCGCATCCGTTCGCGTAGGCCGGGGCGGACCCGTTCGGGTACGGCCGGGCTGTGCGACACGTCGAACATGCCCACGGTGATCACGTCCGCGCCGGCCGCCTGCAACGCGGTGACCATCAGGGTGAGTTCGGTGTCGACCGCGTCCGGGTCGTACGCCGGGCGGAACGCGTCGTTGCCGCCGCAGACCACCAGCGCCAGGTCGGGGCCGAAGTCCAGCGCTGGGCGCAACTGTCCGGCGTGCACCTCGTGCGCCCGCAGCCCTCGCCGGCCCAGGTTCAGGTACGCCAGGTCGGGTGCGACGGCCCGCAGCTCGGCGGCGATCCGGTCGGCCCACTGGAGCCGGCTGTAGCCGTCGACCGGCTCGCACAGCCCTTCGGCCACGCTGTCGCCGAGCACCACGAACCGCCGCCACGGGTGGCCGGCGAGCAGCGTCGCGCTCTCCCCGTCGCGCAGGCAGTACGGATCGGTGGACTCGGTCAGCGTCGACGGCATGCCCGGCACCGTAGCCGATCACCAGGGTGCGGACCACCGGCCGTGCGGACGGTCGTGGATCTGCCGCGTCCCTTGTCGACCGGGCCGGGTATCCGTTTGGTGTACTGGCCGAATGGAGCTGTCCATAGACGCCGGGGACGTCCGGCTGCCCGGAACCCTGACCCTGCCCGCCGGGCCACCCCGCGCCGGAGTGGTGCTGCTGCACGGCGCGGGGTACGGCCACCGGTCCTACTTCCTGTACGAGCATCTGGCCCGGGTACTGCCGCCGCTCGGGATCGCCGTGCTCCGGTACGACCGGCGGCCGGTGGCGGCCGGGGACGTGCCGTTGGCGGTGCAGGCCGCCGACGCGGCGGCGGCCGTCGCCCGACTGCGGGCGGAGATCGGTGACCGGCCGGTCGGCCTGTGGGGCTGGAGCCAGGGCGCGTGGGCGGCCCTGGCTGCGGCGACCAGCACCGTCCCCGAGGCGGCCTTCCTGGTCCTGCTCTCCGCCTCCGGTGTCACGCCGGCCCGGCAGATGCGCTACGGCACCGCCGAGCAGCTCCGCCGGCACGGGTACGGCCCGGAACCGCTGGCCGACCTGCTCGCCCTGCGGACCACGGTGGAGGAGTACCTGCGTGGCCGGCTACCCCGGGACCGGGCCCAGGCCGAGGTCGACCGGTACGCGGACCAGCCCTGGTTCCCGCTGGCGTACGTCCGCCGGCACCTGCCCGAGCCCGGGGCCTGGACGGACATGGACCACGACCCGGCACCGACGATGGCCGCCGTGACATGCCCCGTCCTGCTGTACTACGGCGAGACCGACGAGTGGGTGCCGGTCGAGGAGAGCCTCGCCGCCTGGCGGGACACCGGGACGGCGGCCACCGTGTGCCGGCTGGCGGGCTGCGACCACGCGGCCACCCCGCTCGGCGGGACGACCATCGCCGAGATCAGCCCGACGTACTCGGCGACCCTGCGGGACTGGCTCACCGACCGGCTCGCCCGGTCGAGGTGACCGGCCCCGGGCGGGCGTTCGTACCCCGCCCACGACCGCCGCGAGGTCGACGCCACGGTCGGCGTCCTCCGCTCGACGGTGGCGTCCGCCGGGTCAGAGGACCCGGGTGACCTGCTCGGCGGCGGCCAGCGCGGCCCGCCGCTGCGGGGTGGTGTTGGCGCAGAGCACCACGGACGCGCCGACCGCCAGCGGCGCGAGCAGCCACGTCACCGGCTCGTCGTGGACGTCCGCGTCCACCAGGATCCGGTCGCCCGTGCGCAGCCCGAGCCGTTCGGCCACCCCCTGGGCGATCTCACCCCACTGCCGGTAGCTGGTGCCGTCGACGCTGGCCGCGTCCGACCGCCGGACCTCGGCCGTCGGCGGCGGGGCGGCGGCATGCCGGTCCAGTTCGGTGAGGAAGTCCAGGTAGCCGGTCGGCGGCGGCGGGGTGGGCGCTCCGACCGGGCCGAGGCCGAGGACGTACCGGTGGGTGGCCTCGGGTGGGTTGTCCAGCCAGTCGTCGACCCGGGGCCGGTGGACGAAGCTGGCGTCCAGCGCCGCGTCCGCGCCCGCACCGACCGGGGACAGCCCGGCGGTGGCCCGGCCCCGGAACGACACCGCCACCCCGGCCGCCCAACAGCCCATCAGCACCACGGCCGTCTGCCAGTGCGGCGGCAACAGCACGGCCGCCCGGTCGCCGGGGCGCAGCCCGCACCCGTCACGCAGCAGCCCGGCCGTCCGGGCCGCCCAGTCACCCAGCTCGACGGCGGTCAGCGCGGTGCGTTCACCGGTCGCGCCGTCGTGGTACGTCAGCAGGGGTTCGTCCCGGCCGGCACCAGCGCGCAGGCCGGTCCCGTCGATGGTGGCGGACAGGGTCATCGGAGCCTCCGAAGGACGCGGGTCGCGTACAGGGTCGACCCTATTGGCTGTCCGATCCTCCCTACCGGCGGGGCTTCACCATGACGGTCAGGATCAGCGCGAGGATGACGAGCGTCAGGATCAACCAGCCGATGTTGACAGCGAGACCGATCACCGCGTCTCGGGTACCTGGGATGATCAGCAAGATGACGACGCCGAGCAGGATCCCGCGCAGCGGTGACGGCTTCCTTCTGCCCGCCTTGTTCTCGTTCCCTGCCATCTCAGCAGCTCCCCTCGGGGTATGCCGGCAAGCGTCATCGGCCTGAAGAACGTTGCCTGCCGGTCGGTTCAGGCCGGGACGGTGGCCTTCTCGGGTCCGCCGACCGGGGCCGAGGGCGGCCGGGCGATCAGCGGTACGACGATCACGGCCAGGCACAACACCGCCGAGGCGACCAGGGCGGGGGTCAACCCGAAGGCCGTCACACCCCACCCGGCGAGCAGCGCGCCGGCCGGCAGCCCGGCGAACCCGATCGCCCCGGCCAGACCGATCACCCGGGTCTGCAACACCGGGGGCACCCGTTCGTAGAGGGTCACGCCGAGCAGCGGGTTGATCGCGGCCACCCCGATCGCGGACACGAAGGTGACCGAGGTGACCAGCACCAGGTCGTCGGTGGCGGCCATGGCGAGCAGCCGGGGTGTGCCGCACAGGGCCGCGCCGGCCACGAAGGTGGCGAACGGGGGCAGCCGGGGCCCCAACCAGGTGAAGATCACGCTGCCGAGCAGCGCACCCGCACCGAACGCGCCGAGCACCAGGCCGAGGCCGGCGGGGGAGTCCAGCACCTCGGCCACCCAGAGCGGCACGAAGACCGCGATGCTGGCGTTCGCCACCATGTTCAGCGCGAACACCACCAGCAGCATGCTGCGCAGCAACCGGTCGTCGCGGACGTAGCGGAAGCCGCCGCGCAGCGCCGCCCAGTAGCCCTCGCGGGCCGGGGCCGCGTCGCCGCCGGCCGGGGCGGGCAGCACCACCAGCAGCCCGATCAGCAGGGCGCACACCGCGAAGGTGGCCGCGTCGATCAGCAGCGCGGTGGTGGTGCCGAACCAGAAGATGAGCAGCCCACCGAGGCTCGCGCCGAGCAGCGTGACCACCCGGTTGAGCCCCTCGTACACGGAGGTGAGCCGGATCAGGCGTACCCCGGCGGCCTCGGCGGCCGGGCGCATCATCACGTGCTTGACCCGGTCGCCGATGCCGCGCAGCCCGCCGACCACCGCGACCAGCACCACCAGGGCTGCCAGGCCGAGCCAGGGGGCCACCGCCACCGCGACCATCCCGGCGGCGCTGGCGGCGTCGGCCACGACCGAGGTCCGCCGCAGCCCGACCCGGTCGGCCAGCGGCGCGGCCAGCGCGCTGGAGAGCAGGTACGGGATGGTCTCCGCCGCCGCGACCAGCCCCATCAGCGCCGGGCTGCCGGTGGTCTCCAGCACCAGCCAGGGGATCGCCACGATCGACACCCGGCTGCCCAGGGTGGAGATGATGTCGGCGGTGACCAGGGTGGCCAGTCGCGCCCTCGGGGTCACCCGCCGACGCCGATCACCCGGTGCGCGGCGGCGTGCCGGGCCCGCAGCGCGGGCTTGTCCACCTTGTTGGAGCGGTTCAGCGGCAACCGGTCCACGAACTCCACCTGCTGCGGGGCCCACAGGTCGCTCAGTTCCCGGGTCACCAGGTCGATCAGTTCCTGCTCGGTGACGGTCGCCGCCGGGTTCCGCACCACGTACGCGTAAGGGTCCTCCGCGCCGTCGTCGCCCGGTACGCCGATCACCGCCGCCGCGGCGACCTGCGGGTGCCCGGCCAGCACGTCCTCGACGGGGCGGCTGTAGATCGGCCAGGACCGCCGCTTGGTGAGGATCCGGTCGGCCAGCCGGTCCACGAGGTGGAGGTACCCGTCGGCGTCGAGGTGCCCGACGTCGCGGGTGCGGACCCACCCGTCGACCAGGGTGTCGGCGGTCAGCTCGGGCTGGCCGAAGTAGCCGACGAAGCTGAGTTTCGTGCGTACCCACACCTCGCCGTCGGTGCCGGCCGGCACCACCTGCCCGTCGGCGTCGCGGATCTCCAGGTCCACGTCGCCGTACGGTCGGCCGCAGGAGCGGAGCCGTTCCGGGTGCGCCGGGTCCTCGGTCAACTGCGGCAGCGCCGTGATGATCACCGCTTCGCTGAGCCCGTACACGATCCGCATGACCGGGCCGAACCGGGCGATGGCCTGGCGTAGCCGGGCCGGTGCGGCCGGGCCGCCACCGACGTTGAACATGAACATGTTCGAGAAGTCCGCGCCGGGCAGGGCCGGGTGGTCGAGCACCTCGTACAGCATCGGCGGGGTGAGGAAGGTGGAGTTGATCCGCTCCCGGTCGACGGTGGCGATGAACCGGGCCGGGTCCCAGTCGTCGGACAGGAACAGCACTCCGCCGGTGAACAGGTTGACCAGGGTGGTGACCTGGCCGCTGGCGATCCACATGGGGGAGTGGGACAGGTGCCGCAGCAGCGGCGCGCCGCTGCCCCGGATCGCCTCGGCGATGGCCAGGACCTGCCGGTAGAAGCTCTCCCGGTGGTGCACCAGCTTCGGCGTGCCGGTGCTGCCGCTGGTCTGGAGGAACGACTCCGGCGTCGGCACCCCGACCGGCAGCGCCTCCGGGCTGGCGGTCGATCCACCGGTTCCGCTGGCCGGTCCGCTCGGGGCGGCGGTCGGGTCGGTCGGATCGACGGTCGCGCCGGCCGGCCCGGCGGTCGGGTCGGGCGCGGTGAGGTCGGGGCCGTCCCCGGCACCGAGGCAGAGCACCGGCACCCCGGGCAGCGCGCCGGCCAGTTCCGCGCCGAGGCCGTCCGGGCGGCGGGCGTCGTAGACGAACACGTCGGGGCGGGCCAGCCGGACGAACTGGTCGATCTCCCGGCGGGAGGTGACCGGCGCGACCCACATCGACCGGCAGCCCAGCAGG
This sequence comes from Micromonospora cathayae, assembly GCF_028993575.1. Lineage (NCBI taxonomy): Bacteria > Bacillati > Actinomycetota > Actinomycetes > Micromonosporales > Micromonosporaceae > Micromonospora > Micromonospora cathayae. Next base: position 4,775,723 of record NZ_CP118615.1, read on the forward strand.
TGCAGGGCGAGTTGCAGCAGTGGTGCCTCGACCACGTTGCCGGCCATCACCAGCACCGCCGCGCCGGGCCGGACCCCGTGCCGGAGCAGCCGGGCCGCCAGCGCCCGCACCTCGGCGGCCACCTCGCAGTAGGTGAGCCGTCGTCCGCCACCGACCAGCGCCTCCCGGTCGCCGAACCCGGTGAACAGCGCCAGGGCGTCGGAAACGTAGCTCGGCTGGTGCGCGGTCCCGTCAGACATGCGGCAACTCCCGTCCCGTCCAGGGTGGTCGTTCGGGTGCCCCGGATGCGCGCGGATGTGGCGCATCCGGGGGGAAGGATTCGGCGACGGGACGGCGCGCCGAGGTGCCGTCGACGGCCGCACCGCCGCCCGTCGAGCCTAGGTGGAGGGTGCCCGGACGGGCCAGAGCCGATCGTCGTCGGGTGCCGGCCGGGCAGTAGTTGATCATGCCGGTCCGGTTGATTGACGCCTGTAAACAGCGGGGCTAGGTTTCTGGACCATCGTCCAGGCGCTGCCGTCAGCGGACGGCCCTGGGCTGCCGATAATGGAGGTTCAATGTCGACCCCGAAACGATGGCAGGTCGTGGCCACCGCCACGGCGCTGCTGGTCACGGGTACTCCCGCGGTGGTGGCGAGTGCCGGACCGTCCACCGACGCCGCCAACCGCAACGACCGGTCGCGCGACGTGTGGGCGGGCACCTGGGCCGCCGCGGTCACCCGCGGCAACTCGGTCGGACTGACCAACAACGGGCTCAACAACCAGAGCGTACGGATGGTCGTGCACACCACCGTCGGTGGTGACCGGCTCCGCATCCGCCTCAGCAACATCTACGGCGAGCAGATCGTCAAGCTCGGCCGGGCCACCGTCGCCAAGCCGAACACCAGCACCCCGGACGACCTGTCCGACATCGACACCAGCACGGTGCGGGAGCTGACCTTCGGCGGCACCGCCACGGTGAACATGAACCGCGGCGGCGAACTGCTCAGCGACCCGATCGACCTGCCGGTCGGCGAGCAGCAGGACCTCGTCGTCACCCTGTACTTTCCGACCATCACCGGGCCGGTCACCTTCCACGGCCAGTCCCGGCAGACCACCTACATCGGTGCCACCGACCTCACCGGGGCGGCCGACGGCGCGGGCTTCACGGTCCGCCCCGACTGCTGCTGGTTCTTCCTCTCCGGCGTGGACGTCGAGCGGCGCAAGAGCCCCGGCTCGGTCGTCGTCTTCGGTGACTCGATCGGTGACGGCAACAAGGCCACCGTCAACGCCAACAAGCGCTGGCCGGACTTCCTCGCCGACCGGCTGATCGACACCCGCGCCGAGGTCCGCACCCCGGGCGTGCTCAACGCCAGCCTGGCCGGCAACCGCCTCAACCACGAGGGCACCGAACCGGGTGCGGGCGGCTTCCCCGGCTACTACGAGCTGGGGCCGAACGCCCTGGCCCGGCTCAACGAGGACGTCTTCGCCCAGACCGACGTGCGGACCGTCGTCACCCACCTGGGTATCAACGACATCTGGATGTCCGGTGACTCCGCCGAGAGCATCATCGCCAGCCTGCGCCAGATCAACCAGCAGGTGCAGCAGCGCGGCCTGACCAGCCTGGTCGGCACGCTCACCCCGTACGAGGGGCACGGCGCGGAGGGGGTCTGGACGCCGGCGAAGGAGGCCACCCGGCAGGCCGTCAACGCGTACCTGCGCAGCAGCACCGAGTTCGACGGCGTGATCGACTTCGACAAGGTGCTCCGCGACCCGGCGCAGCCGAGCCGGCTGCTGCCCGCGTACGACTCGGGCGACCACATCCACCCGAACGACCTGGGCAACCAGAAGATGGCCGAGGCGGTCTCGCTGCGGCTGCTCGGGCTCTAGCACCACCAGGCGGAAGCGGCGGGGTGACCCCCCGCCGCTTCCGGCCGTCTATTCCTGGGGAGGAAGCACCACCAGTGGACGTCCAGAGCATCCTGACCGGCCTGTACAGCGAGGCCGGTCGGCAGGACCCCTACCCGTACTACGCCCGCCTGCACCAGCTCGGCCCGGTCGCCGCCGTACCGGACCGGGGCGAGCACCGCTCGGTGACCGCCGTCGCGGTCGGCTACGACGCGGTCTCCCGGATCCTGCGCGACCCCGGCTTCTACAAGCAGGCCCCGCCGACCTGGCGCGACCACGAGGTGCTGCGTACGCTCCAGACCTCGATGATGTTCGTCAACCCACCCGACCACACCCGGATGCGGCAGGTGTTCGCGAAGACGTTCACCCCGCGTCGGCTGGGTGCGCTGGAACCGGTGGTGGCCCGGGTCGTCGACGCCCAACTGGACCGGATGGCCGAGCACGGTGCCGGCGGCGTCCCGGTCGACGTCGTCGCCGACTTCGCCCACCCGGTGCCGGCGCTGGTGATGGCGGAGTTCATCGGCATCCCCGCGCAGGACCTGGACTGGTACCGGCAGCGGGTGGAACGCATCGACGACTTCCTCGACGTGGCCGGCAAGACCGCGCAGCGGCTCGCCGCCGCCAACACCGCCGCCGACGAACTGCGCGCGTTCTACCGCGACCTGATCGCGCACCGTCGCCGCACCCCGGGCGATGACCTGGTCGGCGCGCTGGTCGAGGCGCTGGACTCCGGTGACGTCGGACTGACCGAGGACGAGCTGATCAGCAACCTGGTGGTGCTGTTCAACGCCAGCTTCGTCACCACCGTCTACCTGCTCAGCAACGGCCTGCCGCTGCTGCTGGCGCACCCGGACACCGCCGCCGCGCTGCCCGGTGACGACACCCTGGCCGCCGGCTGCGTGGACGAGATCCTGCGGATGCAGAACCCGGTGCACTTCCTGGCCCGCGCCGCCCCGGACGACGTCGACCTGGACGGGGTGAAGGTCGCCAAGGACGAGAACGTGCTGCTGCTGATCGCCGGCGCGAACCGTGACCCGGCCCGCTTCCCGGACCCGGACCGGTTCGACCCGCGCCGCGCCGGGCCGCCGTCACTGGCCTTCGGGCTCGGCCTGCACTACTGCCTCGGCGCGGCGGTGTCCCGGCTGGAGGGGCGGCTCGCCCTGCCCCGGCTGTTCGCCCGCTTCCCCGGGCTGGCCGTCGCCGAGCAGCCCACCTACAGCGGCAGCCTGTTCCTGCGCGGCATCGACAAGCTTCTCGTCACCACCGGCGGTTAGGAGACCAGACATGCCCCTCGACCCGCAGGTCGTGGCGTACCGGGCGCAACGCGCGGCGGCCGGCACGCCCCAGCTCTACACCCAGACCCTCGCCGAGGCCCGCGCCGCCGACCTGGCCGCGATCCGGGCCGGCGGCGGCGACGCCGAACCGGTCCACCAGGTACGCGACACGTCTCTGCCCGGCCCGGACGGCGACCTGCCGATCCGGATCTACCGCCCGGCCGGCGACGGGCCGCTGCCCACCCTGGTGTACTTCTTCGGCGGTGGCTGGACCCTCGGCAGCATCGACACCGCCGACGGCATCTGCCGACGCCTCGCCAACCTGGTGCCCTGCCAGGTGATCACCGTCGGGTACCGGCTCGCCCCCGAGCACAGGTTCCCCGCCGCCGTGCTGGACTGCCACGCCGCCACCGCCTGGATCGCCGCGCACGCCGACGCCCTCGGTGTCGACCCGGACCGGATCGCGGTGGGCGGGGACTCCGCCGGCGGCAACCTGGCCGCCGCGGTCACCCTGCTCGCCCGCCGCGACGGCACCCCGCCGCTGGCCGGGCAGCTCCTGGTGTACCCGAACACCAATTACCGCGACGAGACCGACTCGATGCGGACCTCCGACGACCCGTACCTGTTCAACCGGACGTCGGTCGGCTGGTACTGGAACCACTACCTGGCCGACCCGGCCGACGGGCGGAACCCGCTCGCGTCGCCGCTGCTCGCCGAGGACCTGGGCGGACTGCCGCCCGCCCTGGTGATCACCGCCGAGTACGACCCGCTGCGCGACGAGGGGGAACGGTACGCGCACCGGCTCCGCGAGGCCGGCGTACCGACCGAGCTGACCCGCTACGACGGCATGATCCACGGCTTCTTCGCCATGTCCGGGGTCCTCGACGGCGGTCGGCGGGCTCTCGACCAGGCGGCCGGCTGGCTCCGCGACCGGCTGGTCCACCCGGCCCCCGGACCGGACTCCGCCGGCCGCCAGCCGGTCGGCGCGAGGCGCGCCGATGACTGAGCGTGCCGCCACCACCGACCCGGCGACGGCGCGGCGACCCGACCCGGAGGCCGGCGGCGGGCGGTCCGCCGCCGTCCCGGGCCTGGGCGAGCCAAACAGCAGCGCGGACCAGGTGGTCTGCCTGGCCGACTTCGCCGAGCGGGCCCGCGCCGTGCTGCCCGCGCCGGTCTGGGACTACGTGCACGGCGGCAGCGGCGCGGAGACCACCCTCGCGGCGAACCGGACCGCCCTGGACCGGGTGGCGGTGCTGCCCCGGATGCTGCGCGGCGTCGGCACCCCGACGCTCGACACGACGCTCGCCGGCCGGCCCAGCGCGCTGCCGGCGGCGGTCGCCCCGATGGCGTACCAGAAGTTGCTGCACCCCGACGGGGAACTGGCGCTGGCCACGGCGGCCCGGACCGCGGGCGTCCCCTACGTGGCGAGCACCATCGGCAGTTGCCCGATCGAGGAGGTCGCCGCGACCGGCGCGGACGTCTGGTTCCAGCTCTACTGGCTGCGCGACCGGGCGCTGGTGATCGACCTGCTGGCTAGGGCCGAGGAGGCCGGTTGCAGCGCGCTGATGGTCACCGTGGACGTGCCGGTGCTCGGCCGGCGGCACCGTGACCTGCGCAACGCGTTCGCGCTGCCCGCCGGGGTGGTGGCCGCGAACCTGCCCGGCGGCCGCGACGACCTCGCCCACCAGGGGGTCCCGGGGGTGTCGGCGGTGGCCGCGCACACCGGGGCCGTCTTCGCGCCCGCCCTCTCGTGGGCCGACCTGGAGTGGCTGCGCGCCGAGACCCGGCTGCCGCTGCTGGTCAAGGGCATCCTGGACCCCCGGGACGCCACCCTCGCCGCGTCCGTCGGCGCGGACGCGGTGGTGGTGTCCAACCACGGCGGACGGCAGTTGGACGGCGCGCCGGCCAGCGTCACCATGCTGCCCGAGGTGGTGGCGGCGGTCGAGGGCCGCTGCGAGGTGCTGCTGGACAGCGGTGTCCGGGGCGGCACCGACGTGCTGCGCGCCCTGGCGCTCGGCGCGCGCGGGGTGCTGGTCGGCCGGCCGTTGCTCTGGGCGCTGGCGGTGGCCGGCCGGGACGGGGCCGAACGGGCGCTGGCGCTGCTCGCCGAGGAACTGCGGGACGCGTTGACCCTGGCCGGCTGCGCCGATCCGGCCGACGCCGCCGACCTGCGGACGCTGATCGGGGGCGGACGGTGACCGGCCCGGTGGAGATCGACGTGGCGGCCCTGCACCCGGCCCTGGACGACCCCGCGCTGAACTCGATGAACTTCCTCAACGAGATCGCCCAGCACTACCCGGACGCGATCAGCCTGGCCGCCGGCCGCCCGTACGAGGAGTTCTTCGACGTCGACGCGCTGCCCCGCTGGCTGGACCGGTTCCGCCGGCACCTCGCCGACGACCTCGGCCACGACCCCGGCCGGATCACCCGCACCCTGTTCCAGTACGGCCGGACCAAGGGCATCCTGCACGAGCTGATCGCCCGCAACCTGGCCCTGGACGAGCAGATCACCGTCGACCCGGAGGCGGTGGTGGTGACGGTCGGCTGCCAGGAGGCGATGTTCCTGGTGCTGCGGGCGCTGCGGGCCGGCCCCCGGGACGTGCTGCTGGCCGTCGCACCCACCTACGTGGGGCTGACCGGCGCGGCCCGGCTGCTGGACTTCCCGGTCCGGCCGGTGGCCGGCGGTCCGGCCGGGATCGACCTGGCCGACCTGCGCGCCCAGCTCGACCGGGCGCGGGCCGCCGGGGAACGCCCCCGGGCCTGCTACCTGATGCCCGACTTCGCCAACCCGTCCGGGGTCAGCATGAGCCTGGCCGACCGGCGTCGGCTGCTCGACCTGGCCGACTCCGAGGACCTGCTGCTGATCGAGGACAACCCGTACGGGCTGTTCCCGGCCGACGACGACGGCACCCGGCTACCCACCCTGAAGGCCCTCGACGAGCGGGCCCGGGTGGTCTACCTGGGCTCGTTCGCCAAGACCGTGCTGCCCGGCGCGCGGGTCGGCTACGTCCTGGCCGACCAGCGGGTCCGTGGCTCGGACGGCACGGTGGGGCTGTTCGCCGACCAGCTCGCCCGGATCAAGAGCATGGTCACCGTGAACACCTCGCCGATCGCCCAGGCGGTGATCGGCGGGCGGCTGCTGGAACACGGGTGCAGCCTGGTCGAGGCGAACGTCCGAGAGCGGGCCGTCTACGCCGGCAACCTGCGGCACCTGGTGGCCGGCCTGGCGCGGCGGTTCCCGGCCCCGTCCGAGGTGGGCTGGAACGTGCCCCGGGGCGGGTTCTTCGCGGTGGTGACCGTGCCGTTCCCGGTGGACGACGCCCTGCTCACCCGCTCGGCGCGGGAGTACGGGGTGCTGTGGACGCCGATGGCGCACTTCTACGACGACACGGCGGCGGTGAACGCGCTGCGGCTGTCGGTGAGCGTGGTCACCCCGGAGCAGATCGACCAGGGTCTGGACCGGTTGGCCGCGCTGCTCACCGACGAACTGGCGCGACGGAAGGTGTCGGTCTCCTGACGCCGGGTGCGACACGGGCCGGGCGTGCCCGGCACGCTCCGCTGTGGACGGCGATAATGGCCGCATGGTCGCCTGGGAGTACGCATTGCTGGTCCGCCGCTACCAAGGGCAGGGGCGCAGTTTCGAGGTCACGTTCATCTGGTACGGCCCGGACGGCTCACGCCGGGACGTCACCCCGTACGGCGACACCGCCGTGGCCCACCTGAACCGGGTCGGCCGGGAGGGCTGGGAGCTGGTCACCGCCGCCGAGGACGTCAACAACGTGCAGGGCAGCACCGAGGTGCACCGCTACCACCTCAAGCGGCCGATCACCATCTGAGGCGCGGTCGCCGGAGCCGGGACCCGGCTCCGGCGACCGCCGACGACTCAGCCCAGGTCGACGTCGGGGTACAGCGGGAACCCGGCGACCAGGTCACTGGCCTGCTTGCCGACCCGCTCGGCCACGGCCGGGTCGAGCAGGTACTTCGCCTTCGACGCGGTGCCGTCGGCGTTCGCCCCCGGACGGGTCTGGCTCAGCACGGTGTGGATCAGCTCGGCGGTCTCGTCCATCTGGGCGGTACCCAGGCCCCGGGTGGTCAGCGCCGGGGTGCCGATCCGGATGCCGGAGGTGTACCACGCCCCGTTCGGGTCCTGCGGCACCGCGTTGCGGTTGGTGACGATGCCCGAGTCCAGCAGCGCCTGTTCGGCCTGCCGGCCGGTGAGACCGTACCCGGTGACGTCGATGAGCACCAGGTGGTTGTCGGTGCCGCCGGTGACCAGCTTCGCGCCCCGGCGCAGCAGCCCCTCGGCGAGCGCCTGGGCGTTGTCGACGATGCGCCGGGCGTAGTCGGCGAAGTCCGGCCGGCGGGCCTCGGCCAGCGCGACCGCCTTGGCGGCCATCACGTGCGGCAGCGGACCGCCGAGCACCATCGGGCAGCCCCGGTCCACCTGCTCGGCCAGCTCCGGGCCGCAGAGCACCAGACCGCCGCGCGGTCCGCGCAGCGACTTGTGGGTGGTGGTGGTGACGATGTGCGCGTGCGGCACCGGGTCGAAGTCGCCGGTGAAGACCTTCCCGGCGACCAGCCCGGCGAAGTGCGCCATGTCCACCATGAAGGTCGCGCCGACCGAGTCGGCGATCTCCCGCATGATCCGGAAGTTGACCTTCCGGGGGTACGCGGAGTACCCGGCGACCAGGATCAGCGGCCGGAACTCCCGGGCCGCCTCGGCGACCTTGTCGTAGTCGACCAGGCCGGTGGCCGGGTCGGTGCCGTAGCTGCGCTGGTCGAACATCTTGCCGGAGATGTTCGGCCGGAAACCGTGGGTGAGGTGCCCGCCGGCGTCCAGCGACATGCCGAGCATCCGCTGGTCGCCCAGCTCCCGGCGGAGGGTGAACCAGTCCGCCTCGGTCAGGTCGTTGACGTGCCGGGCCTGCGCCTTCTTCAGCGCGGGGGCCTCCACCCGGTCGGCCAGGATCGCCCAGAAGGCGACGAGGTTGGCGTCGATGCCCGAGTGCGGCTGGGCGTACGCGTGCGCCGCCCCGAACAGCTCCCGGGCATGCTCGGCGGCGAGCGCCTCGACGGTGTCGACGTTCTGGCAGCCGGCGTAGAACCGCCGCCCGACGGTGCCCTCGGCGTACTTGTCGCTGAACCAGTTGCCCATCGCCAGCAGGGTCGCCGGGGACGCGTAGTTCTCGCTGGCGATCAGCTTGAGCGACTCACGCTGGTCGGTCAGCTCGGCGCCGATCGCGTCGGCCACCCGGGGCTCGACGGCCCGGATCACCTCGAGGGCGCTGCGGAACGCGGTGGACTCGGGACTAGACGACGGCATGCGACCTCCATCAGCTGTGCGGAAGGCCCAGGCGCTCGGCTCGCGTCCTCGTGACGGGACCGCTTCCCGATGGTGCTCCATCCCGACGCGCCAGTCACGGCCCACCGGTGATCCTACCGGGTCGTCCCGGCAGGCCACCGGCGCGGCGGCGGGTCCGCTTCTCCGACCGTGCGCAGCCGACCGGTACCCGCCGGGACGCCGGCACGCCGGTCGATCCGTAAGATCGGTGTCATGGTGGGGGAGGCCGGCACCGACGGCAGTCTGGTCGCGATCAGCGACCTGCACGTCGGGTACGCCGAGAACCGTAGGCTGGTCGACGAACTACGACCGGGATCGCCGCAGGACTGGCTGCTCGTCGCCGGTGACGTCGGCGAGACCGTCGCGCACATCGAACGCACCCTCGGGCTGCTGGCCGAGCGGTTCGCCAAGGTGGTCTGGGTGCCCGGCAACCACGAGCTGTGGACCCCGCCGACCGACCCGGTGACGCTGCGCGGCGAGGAACGCTACCGGCACGTGGTGGACGTCTGCCGACGGCTGGGCGTGGTCACCCCGGAGGACCCGTACGAGGTGTGGCGCGGGCCGGGCGGGCCGGCGCGGATCGTGCCGCTGTTCCTCGGCTACGACTACACCTTCCTGCCGGACGGGATGGACCAGGCGCAGGCGCTCGCCGAGGCGTACCGGACCGGCATCGTCTGCACGGACGAGAACCTGCTGCACCCCGACCCGCACCCGAGCCGGGAGGCGTGGTGCGCGGCCCGGCTGCGGGAGACCGCCGCCCGTCTCGACGCGCTCCCCGACGACCTGCCGACCGTGCTGGTCAACCACTATCCGCTGGTCCGCGAACCGACCCGGATCCTGCGCTACCCGATCTTCGCCCAGTGGTGCGGGACCACCGCCACCGCCGACTGGCACCTGCGCTACCGGGCCACCGCCATGGTGTACGGCCACCTGCACGTCCCGCGCAGCACCGTCTACGACGGGGTGCGGTTCGAGGAGGTGTCGGTCGGCTACCCGCGCGAGTGGCAGCCCCGGCCGTACCCGCCCCGGCTGCGGCAGATCCTGCCCGCCCCGACCGGCCCGGTACCGGAGTGGCCGGCGACCCAGCCACCCCGGTAGGTCCGGGCTCAGGCGGTCATCGCGTCCAGGGCCTTCTTGAGCGCCTTCGGCGCGGTCGGGGTCCGGGGCGCGTCCGCGCGCAGCGCGATCATCCGTTCGCCGATCTCCTGCAACTGGTTACGGCCGAGCGCCTCCCGGACCTTCGGGAACCACTCCTGTTCCTCCTCCTCGACGTGGTGCGTGACGTTCTCGATCAGCACCGTGGTCTTGGCGACGAAGCGTTCGTCGTCGGCGTCCATGGTGGCCAGCTCGGCGCAGAGCACGTCGGCGACGTGGTGTTCCTCGTACGACTCGAGGATGTCGTCCTCCAGGTCGGGCAGGAGCTTGCGGACCTCCGGGTACATCACCTCGTTCTCGAGGTAGGTGTGCACGGTCAGCGCCTCCAGGATCTGGTTCACCAGCGCCTGCCGGCGGCGCGGCGGCCCGTCCTGCGCGGCCTGGAACTCCCGGAACAGGCGGCGCATCTCCTTATGGTCTTCCTTGAGCAGCACGATGGCATCGGTGGACACCGGCGGACCTCCTTGTTGAACTGGTGCCCGCCCTGCTACCCGGGCCGAAGCCGGACAAACAGCGCTCACCCGAACGGGTGAGGGCCCGGCGCGTGGCTGACGCGCCGGGCCCTCGCTCGGGTGGAACCTGTTACTTCACGGCCTCGTAGGCGTTGACCATGCCCGCGCCGTAGAAACCGTTACGGGCCCCGCCGGTGCAGGTCGCGTCGTAGACGCTGCCCAGCAGCGGCACCGGGTTGTAGACCCCGGCCGGGCAGGCCAGCGGGTCGGCGGTGCGCTGCAGGAACGACGCCAGCTGCCCGGGGTTCATCCCCGGGTGCGCCGACGCGGCCAGGGCGGCCACCCCGGTCGCGTGCGGACCCGACATCGAGGTGCCCTGCTTGTAACCCCAGCCGTTGGTCCGGGTCGTCACGTTGAACGTGGTCGACAGGATCGCGTCGGCGGTGGTGGAGCGGGCACCCTGGGTACGGAACCGGGTGTCGCCACCGGGCGCGGTCACCTCGACCACACCCTGCCCGTACGAGGAGTAGTAGCTCTTCTCCCCGGTCGGGCCGACCGCCGAGACGGTCACCACACCCGGCGCCTCGCCCGGCAGGACCAGGCAGGCGCCGTTGACCTCGCGCACCTCCGGCGTCCCGTTGTTCGGGCTGCCGTCGTCGACGAACTTGTGCTGGAGGTCGTAGTTGGAGTTACCGGCGGACGCCACGTGCAGCACGCCCTTGCTCTGCGAGTACCGGATCGCCCGCTGCACGGCCTGCCACACCGGACGCTGGCGGGCGTCGTTGCGGCAGTTCAGCTCCCACGGGTCGATGTAGTAGCTGTTGTTGGTCAGCTGCATGCCGTGCTCGGCGGCCCAGATGAAGCCGCAGACCGCCGCCTCGGGGAAGATGTACCCCTCGTCGTTGACGACCTTGACGGCCGCCACCTTGACGCCCGGGGCGACGCCGGTGACGCCGACGCCGTTGACGGCGGCGGCGATGGTCCCGGCCACGTGCGTGCCGTGGTCGGAGGTGGTCGGGTTCCAGGACGCCTCGGTGGTGTCGACGACACCGCCCAGGCAGCTCGCGCTCTTGTCCTTGGCGATCTGGCTGGCCAGATCGGGGTGGCTGCTGGAGATGCCGCTGTCCAGCACGCCGACGACCACGTTCGGGCTGCCGGTGGTGACCGCGTGTGCCTGCGGCACCTTGATCATCGGCATGTCCCACTGCTGCGCGTACAGCGGCTCACCGGTGGGGTCGCCGCTGGCCGTGGACGCGTCGAGACCGGTCAGCTCCACCGTCTCGCCCTCGTCCAGGGCGCTGCCCAGGCCGGCCGTGGACGCGACCGAGTCCACCCCGGCCCCGGCCACCTGGGTGGCGAAGGCGGGGTTGGTCGAGCGGACCACGAGCACGCCGATCTGGTCGTACCTGGCGACCACCGTGCCCTGCGCGGCGGTCGCCCGGGCCACCGCCCGCTCCGTCGACGCGCCCTGCGGTGCGAGCACCAGGAACGTCGTCTCCGGACCGGCGGCGGACGCCGGGGCCAGCCCGCCGGTGACGGCGAGACCGACACCGAGCGCCACGGTGGACGCCGCGGCAAGTGTCTTGCGACGGATGAACTTCACACACACTCCCAGGGGCTGTTCCAGCCGGCGCGGACTCCTGGTGGGAGCCCGTCCGGCGGGAGGCGGGCCGGGTGCCCACCTCCGGTTGCCCAGCGTAGGGAGGGCGGTGTGGCGTTACACACAGCCGTTCGGTCAGAACCGGAACTGTCAGATGGTGGCGAGCGTCTGCGGGATCTCGTCGAGCAGTTCCCGGGCCAGGAAACCGATCCGACCGAACCGGGGGATCAGCCGCTGCCCGCTGACCGCGTGCGCGAACGCCGCCCAGCAGGCGGCCTGCGCCGGCGCCGCGCCCCGGGACAGCAGCCCGGCCAGCAGTCCGGCCCGGACGTCCCCGCTGCCCGAGGTGCCCAGGCCGGCGTCGCCGCTCTCCTCCCGCCACCGGCGACCGTCCGGGTCGGCGACGTGCCCGTACAGCGAGACCACCGCCCGGTAGCGGTCGGCCAGCTCGGCGGCCTCGGCGGCCAGGTCGTCGCCGGGGTCCCGGCCGAGCAGGTGCCGGGCCTCGGTCAGGTTCGGGGTGAGCACCGCCGGCCGGCCCGCCTCGGCCAGCAGGGCCGGCTCGTGGCTGAGCGCGCCGAGGGCGTACGCGTCGAGCACCAGCGAGGTGTGCTTCCCGGCCGCGTCGAGCACCTGGTGCAGCAGGACCCGGGTCTCGTCGATGTCGTGCAGGCCGGGGCCGACGGCGATGACGTCGGCGTCGGCGGCCAGCTCGTCCAGCCGGGGGGAGCGTCGCCCGGCGACCGCCCCGTCGGCGGTCTCCGGCAGCCCCACCACCAGCGCTTCCGGCACCTGGATGCTGAGCGCCGCCGCGGTCGACTCGGCGGCGGCCAGTTGCAGCACGCCGGCCCCGGCGCGCAGCGCCGCCACCCCGGCCAGCAGCACCGCCCCGGGGGTCACCCGGGAGCCGCCGACCACCAGCACGGTGCCCCGGGTCTCCTTGCCGCCCGTCGGTACGGGCAGCGCCCAGTCCCGCAGCAACCCCGCCGTGATCACCTGCGGCTCAGACCGGTTCGGCATGGACCTCGTCCTCCGTGGTCGGGTGGGCACCCTGCCGGCGCAGGTGTGTCACGTCGTTGAACGCCACCGGGGCCAACCGGTCGGCGGGGTCGGCCGTCCAGCCGGTGACCGAGCAGTTGGCGATGGCGTGTGCGCGGGTCAGCGCCATCAGCTCGGCCTCGGTGAGCCCTTCCACCAGGTAGCGGAGCAGGAAGACCAGCGCGTCGTGGCCGACCAGCAGCACCCGCCGGCCGGCGTGGTCGCGCCGCAGGTCACCGAGGAGGGACCGCAGCCGCAGCACGACGTCCGCCCAGGACTCGCCGCCGGGCGGCCGGTAGTAGAACTTGCCCAGCCGGGCCCGTCGGGCCGCCTCGTCCGGGTGGCGCTGGCGTACCCCGAAGCTGGTCAGCCCGTCGAGGATGCCCAGTTCCCGGTCCCGGAGCCGCTCGTCGCGGCTGGCCGGGACATCGCTGCCGGCCAGGGCCAGTTCGGCGGTGCGTACCGCCCGCAGGTACGGCGACACGACGGCGACGTCCGGGCGACGTGCCTCGGGCAGCCCGGCCAGCCAGCGTCCGGTGGCGCGGGCCTGCTCCTCGCCGGTGGCCGACAGCGGCACGTCCGCGTCCCGGTGGGTCAGGTCGATCAGCTCGGCGCCGGACGTCTCCGCCGCGGTCGCCGCCACGTTCGCCGTGCTCTCGCCGTGCCGGATGATCCACAGCGCCGCCAGTTCCGCCATGCGCCCACCCCTACCCGGGAGGAGGACGCGGATAACGTGCCCGGCCCGGGAGCGTGCGGACGGGCGGCCCCGGGTGATGCCCGGGAGCGGGCCGCCGGCCCTCGGCTTCGGCTCCCGGCTTCCGGCCGCTGGCTCCGGCCGCCGGGGGCAGGTCGGCGGCCGGCGGGTCGACGAGTAGCCGCAGCGCGGGCGGGTAAGCGCCGGACGCACGGAGGAACCGACGAGGGGAGGTACGCCGTGGCGACCATGGTCAGGGAACCGATGAGCCCGGTCAAGGACAAGGACTACGACCTGATCCACACGCTCCAGCTCTCGCTGGAGCACATCTGGCGGATGGAGACGTACATCGCCGATGCGGAGGATCGGGGCGACAAGGAACTCGCCGCCTGGTTCCGGCGGATCCAGGAGAACAACCGCAAGGCCGGTGAGCAGGGCAGGCAGATGCTCCGGGAGCGGTTGCAGCGCGAGAGCCGGTGACCGTGCCGGCCGGTGGTGGGCCGGTGCGGCCCGCCCCCGGCCGGTAGGCCAGCGACGCGGGCACCGGGCAGCCGCACCGGTCGGTCGGGGGGGGACGTCACCCGCACCGGTCGGGTCAGGGCACCGTCACGGGGACGTCGTCGGGCCGGCGGACCAGTCGCAGGTGCGCCCCGACCCAGGCCACCGCGAGGGCCAGCCGCCATCCGTCCGCCAGCGGGTAGGGGCGGTCGGCGGCGGCGTCGAGCATGGCCGCCACGTGCGCCGGGTCAGGGGCCGCCCCGGCGTAGACCGCGTAGCCTGCCCCGCCGACCAGGAGTTCCGCTGCGCCCGCCCAGACCGACCAGAGCGCGTAGACCAGCAGCAGCAGACCCGTGACGGCCCACCCCAGCCTGATCGCGGGCGAGCGGGACACGTCGTGCCGGATGACCTCCCGCGCGGTCGTCGCGGCCACCACCGCGGCCACCGCCGCCACCGTGAGGTTCGCCCAGGAGAACGGGGTGTACCAGCCGGTCACCTGGTGCAGGTCGAGGTAGCTGCCGGCCGCGACGGCCTGGGACCGGAGGAGCCGGTACGCGCCGAGCTGCACCAGCTCGGCCAGCAGGACCGTGACGGCGGCGACCGTGCTGACGGGCGTCAGCCGGGACGGCAGGCCGGTCGTCGGGCGGTCAGACATCGACGCTCAGGTGCACCGAGACCGGCTCGCCCGGCTCGATGCCCTCGGCGCGGCGGACCGACGCCCGCACCGGCGCCAGATACCGGCCGTCCTTGGGGAACAGGGAGGTCGTCCAGGTGGTGCCGCCGACCCGGGCGGTCACCGGGATCATGCCCCAGCCGTAGGTGACGGCGGCGGCCGCCGCCCGCAGCGCCGCGCACTGCTCCTCCGGCACCCACACGAAGTGGTGGGGTGCCGGCCCCCGCCAGAACCACAGCTCCCCGGTGACGGTCAGCTCCACCCGGCCAGGTTAGGGACCGGGTACGACACCCACGTCACACCCAGGGCGGCCGGGTGCCGTCGAACTCCTCGAAGACCAGCCAGGTGCGGGTCGACAACACCCCGGCGATGCTCTGCACCTGGCCCAGCACCACGTCCCGCAGCGCCGCGTTGTCCGGCGCGCGGACCAGGGCCAGCACGTCGTGGTCGCCGCCGAGCAGCGCCGCGTGCTCGATGTACCGCACCCGGGCGAGCTGGGCCGACACCTCCCGCCAGGTGTTCTGCTCGATCTTCAGGGCCACGTACGCCGAGGTGCCCAGCCCGGCCTGCTCCGGGGCGACCTGGGCGCGGAACCCGGTGATCACCCCGTCGCGCAGCAGCCGCTCCACCCGGGCGTACGCGTTGGTGCGGGAGACGTGCACCCGCTCGGCCAGGGTGCGGATCGACATCCGTCCGTCCCGGACCAGCTCGGCGACGATCTGCCGGTCCACCTCGTCCAGGGGACGTGCCGTTCGTCCCGCCCCGGGGGTCAACTCGGCGGGCGGTTCGGCATCTTGGCTCACGGAACCGCCTCCTGACTGCCGAACGTCCCGCATTCGGCGTTGATCTTGAGTCAACCATCCACACGGTCGAGCATAGGGCCACCACACGTCCAGGAGGTTCCGCCGTGACGACCACACCGCAGGCGGTCCGCCGGGTACCGTCGCAGAAAGGGCGGACGGCCACCCCGTCCGACCCGGCACGCGACCTGATGCCCAGCGCGGAGCCGGTCCGCATGCTCGACCCCACCGGCACACCACTGCCCACCCACCTGCCCGAGCCACCCCTGGCCGAGCTGCGCGAACTGCACCGCCGGATGGTCGTCGGCCGCCGGTTCGACGCCCAGGCCACCGCGCTGACCAAGCAGGGCCGGCTCGCCGTCTACCCGTCCGCCCGTGGCCAGGAAGCCTGCCAGGTCGCGGCGATCCTCGCCCTGCGGGACACCGACTGGGTGTTCCCCACCTACCGGGAGTCGATGGCGCTGGTCTCCCGGGGCATCGACCCGGTCGAGGTGCTCACCCTGCTGCGCGGCGACTGGCACTGCGGATACGACCCCGCCGCCCGGCACACCGCACCCCAGTGCACCCCGCTGGCCACCCAGTGCGTGCACGCCGCCGGCCTCGCCTACGGCGAGACGCACCAGGGGCGGGACACCGTCGCGCTGGCCTTCGTCGGCGACGGCGCGACCAGCGAGGGCGACTTCCACGAGGGGGTCAACTTCGCCGCCGTCTTCAAGGCCCCGGTGGTCTTCTTCGTGCAGAACAACCGGTACGCGATCAGCGTCCCGCTGTCCCGGCAGACCGCCGCGCCGTCGCTGGCGTACAAGGGCGTCGGGTACGGCGTACCGGCCGAACAGGTCGACGGCAACGACCCGGTCGCGGTGCTGGCCGTGCTGACCCGCGCGGTCGCGCACGCCCGTGCCGGCCACGGGCCGTACCTGGTCGAGGCGCACACCTACCGGATGGAACCGCACACCAACGCCGACGACGCCACCCGCTACCGCGACCCGGCCGAGGTCGAGGCGTGGCGTGACCGCGACCCGGTCGCCCGGCTCGAGGCGTACCTGCGTGCCCGGGGCGTGCTCGACGACGACGCCGTCGCGGCGGTCACCGCCGAGGCCGAGGCGTACGCCGCCGACCTGCGGACCCGGATGCACGACAAGCCGGCCGTCGACCCGATGAGCCTGTTCGACCACGTCTACGCCGAGCCGACGCCGCAACTGCGCGAACAGCGCGAACAGGTACGCGCCGAACTCGCCGCCGAGCAGGAGGAGGGGAACTGATGGCCCCGACCACGATGGCGAAGGCGCTCAACGCGGCGCTCGCCGACGCGCTGGCCGACGACGACCGGGTGGTGGTCTTCGGTGAGGACGTCGGCCAGCTCGGCGGCGTCTTCCGGATCACCGACGGGCTGCTGGCCCGGTTCGGTGACAAGCGCTGCTTCGACACCCCGCTCGCCGAGGCGGGCATCGTCGGCTTCGCGGTCGGGCTGGCCATGTCCGGGCTGCGCCCGGTGGTGGAGATGCAGTTCGACGCGTTCGCGTACCCGGCGTTCGAGCAGATCGCCTCGCACGTGGCGAAGCTGCGCAACCGGACCCGGGGCGCGCTGAGCGTGCCCATGGTGATCCGGGTGCCGTACGCGGGCGGCATCGGCGGGGTCGAGCACCACTGTGACTCCTCCGAGGCGTACTACGCGCACACCCCCGGTCTGAAGGTGGTCACCCCGGCCACCGTGGACGACGCGTACGCGCTGCTGCGCGCGGCCATCGACGACCCGGACCCGGTGGTCTTCCTGGAACCGAAGAAGCTCTACTTCTCCAGCGCCGAGGCGACCCTGTCGACCGACGCCGCGCCGATCGGGCGGGCGGTGGTGCGCCGGCCGGGCCGCGACGCCACCCTGGTCGCGTACGGGCCGGCGGTGCCGGTCGCGCTGGAGGCCGCCGAGGCGGCCCGCGACGAGGGCTGGGACCTGGAGGTGGTCGACTGCCGCAGCATCGTCCCGTTCGACGACGAGACGGTCACCGCCTCGGTCCGCCGCACCGGCCGGTGCGTGGTGGTGCAGGAGGCGCAGGGCTTCGCCGGGGTGGGCGCGGAGATCGCCGCCCGGGTGCAGGAACGCTGCTTCCACCACCTGCACGCCCCGGTGCTGCGGGTCAGCGGGCTGGACATCCCGTACCCGGCGCCGATGCTGGAGCACACGCACCTGCCGTCGGTGGACCGGGTACTCGACACGGTGGCCCGGTTGCAGTGGGACGACCAGCCCGACTCCCGCTGGCTGCCCCGGCTGGAAGGCAGCGCGGCATGACCACCGTCGCCCACACCAGGGACTTCCTCCTGCCGGACCTGGGGGAGGGGCTCGCCGAGGCGGAGATCGTGCAGTGGCGCGTCGCCGTCGGTGACGTGGTCACCGTGGACCAGATCGTGGTCGAGGTGGAGACCGCCAAGGCGGTGGTGGACGTGCCCTGCCCGTACCCGGGGCGGGTGGTCGCCCTGCACGGCGCGGCCGGTGAGGTACGGCCGGTCGGCCAGCCGCTGATCACCATCGAGTCCCTGGACGTCCCGCCCGGTGCCGGGACCCCGGCGGAACCGGCCGGGCACGCCACCTACCGCGAGGAGGAGCGGGCCGGCTCCGGCAACGTCCTCATCGGGTACGGCACCGGCCACGGCGCCGCCGGCCGGCGACGTCGCCGCCCCCGGCTGACGGTCGCCCCGGAACCGGCCGCGCCCATCGTCGCCCCGGAACCGGCCGCGTCCGCCGTCGCCCCGCCCCCGCACGCGGCACCGACCGACACCGGACGGCCCCGGCCGACCGGCTCCGGCCCGTCCCTGGTCATCTCGCCGATCGTGCGGCGGCTGGCCCGCGAGCACGGCATCGACCCGGCCACCCTGACCGGCAGCGGGCCGGGCGGCGTGGTCCGGCGGGCGGACGTGGAGGCGGCCCTGGCCGCGCCCACCGGCCCGACCCCCGTCCTGACCTCCGTGCCCGATCCGGCCGACCCGACGTCCCGCTCCGGGACCGACCCGGCCACCCCGGCAGACCCGGTGCCGGCGGCCCGGCCGGTCGCCGACGACCTGGTCATTCCGCTGACCGGGGTCCGGAAGGTGATCGCCGACAAGCTCTCCCGCAGCCGGCGGGAGATCCCCGAGGTCACCATCTGGGTGGACGCCGACGCGACCGGGCTGGTGCAGACCCGGGCGGCGATCAACGCCGCCCGGCCGGACCAGCCGGTCAGCCTGCTCGCGCTGCTGGCCCGGATCTGCCTGTCCGGACTGCGCCGCTACCCGCAGCTCAACGCCCGGGTCGACGGGGAAGGGCAGCGGATCGTCCAGTCGGCCGGGGTGCACCTGGGCATCGCCGCGCAGACCGACCGGGGCCTGCTCGTCCCGGTGCTGCGCGACGCCCAGCGACTCACCACCGCCGAACTCGCCGCCGAACTCGCCGGGACCACTGCGGCGGCCCGCGCCGGCACCCTGCCCCCGGCCCGGCTCACCGGGGGCACCTTCACCCTCAACAACTACGGGGTGTTCGGCGTCGACGGGTCCACCCCGATCATCAACCATCCGGAGGCCGCCCTGCTCGGCGTCGGGCGGATCGTGGACAAGCCCTGGGTGGTCGACGGGCAGCTCGCCGTCCGCAAGGTCACCCAGCTCAGCCTGACCTTCGACCACCGGGTCTGCGACGGTGGGGTGGCCGGCGGGTTCCTGCGGCACGTCGCCGACTGCGTCGAGCAGCCCGCCCTGCTGATCGCCAACGTCTGAGCCCGCGACCGGTCGGCCCCGGCACCCCGCCCCCGGGTGTGCCGGGGCCGCCGGTTTCCCCCTCCCCGGACCGGGAAAGCGGTGGGCCGGACCGTCGAGGGAGGGGGACGGGTGGGACAGCCCGGCAGGCCCGCCACCGCCGCGCGGCTCGCCGAGGTCGGGGCGCCGCTGTACTGCGACGCGCGCCAACACGGCCTGACCGGTGACGGGGTCACCAACGACCAGCCGGCCTTCGCCGAACTCGTCGAGCAGCTCGGGGACGCGTACGAGGCCGACGGCCGGGCCCGGGTGATCTACTGCCCGCCCGGGGTCTACCTGATCCGTGACCGGGGGACCGCCTGGCGGTGCGGTGTCTCCCTGGTCGGGGCCGGCCCGGGGGCGACCCGGTTCGTGCTGAGCAACGCCGGCAACCGGGCGGACCCGACCCCGCTGGCCTTCCACACCATCCAGCACCACGGCGCGGGGCCGCAGCGGCACCTGGTGGACTGCACGTTCGCCGACTTCGAGATCGACGGCTCCCAGGTGGCCTCGGTCGACTACAACCCGCTGGCGAAGGGCCTCGGCTTGCAGTACGTGCTGCGTGGCCGGTTCCGCAACCTGTACATCCACCACACCGCCGCCACCGGCCTGGGCTGCGACTTCCTCCAGGACACGGTGATCGACGGGGTGCTGGTCGTGGGCTGCGGCCGGCAGGACAACGGCACCGAGATGGGCGGCGCCGGCATCGGGGTCGGTGTCGGCGGGTGGGGTGCGGTGGAGCGGCTCGCCATCGTCAACTGCACGGCGGTGGGGAACGCGACCAACGGCATCTTCCTGGAACTGCAACACCGGGACTTCTCGCCACCCCGGGGCATCCGGATCACCGGCTGCCACGTGCAGGGCAACCGGTTCGGCATCTCCGACTGGGGCGCGGACGGCCTGGTGGTGTCGGCCTGCACCATGATCGGCAACCTGGACGCCGGTTTCGACGTGTCGGCGAAGGGCACCACGGCCACCGCCGGCCGCGGCGGGCTGGTCACCGACTGCGTCATCGACGACAACCTGGGTGACGGGGTCAGCATCGGCAACACCCCCGGCCCGTACACGGTGCGCGGCAACCGGATCAGCGGCAACGGCCGGTACGGCTACCACCAGCGCGACCTCGGCGACGGCTACCGGGCGGTGGCCCGGGACATCGTGATCGAGAGCAACGACATCTGGGGCAACAGCGCGGACGGCATCCGCATCGACCAACCGGTCGCCGACGCGGTGCTGCTGGACAACCGGATCCGCAACAACGGCCGGCAGTGTGCCCCGGCCTGCTGCGGCGGCGGCGACCCGGTCGGCTACGGCCGGACCAGGCTGGTGGACCGGGCGGCGGACTGGCCGCACGACGGGCACCGGGGCAAGACGGTACGCGTCGGCGACCGGATCGCGCTGGTCGCGGCGAACGACTCCACCACCCTGCACCTCGCGGCGATCCGCCCCGACTCGCACACCGCGTGGAGCGCGGACATCCCACCGGCGGGCACCCCGTACCGCCTGGCCGGGGGCCCGGCGACCCGCGCCGGCATCACCGTCGACGCCTGCTGCGAGGCGATGACCGTCCGGGGCAACCGGATCTGGGACAACCACAGCCCGCGTACCCAGAGCCACGGACTGTGGGTCACCGGGCGGGGCAGCCTGGTCGACTGCCGGATCGAGGGGAACGACCTGGCCGGCAACGCGCTCTCCGACGTCCGCCTGGACACCCCGCCGACCGGGGGCCGCTGGCGCGACAACGGGTAGCCCCCGGGTCGCCGTCCGCGCCGGGGCGGCGGCACCGGGCCGGGCCGGGTCCGCCCGGAGAGCGGCGACCCGAGGGCCGGGCCGGGTCCGCCCGGAGGACGGCGACCCGAGGACCGGACGGCGACGGCCCGGGGGTCGGGGACCCCGGGCCGACGGTCGTACCGGTCAGTCCGCGTCCGACGGGACCAGGACGACCTGCGCGGTACCGGTCTGCGGCGGCACCTCCGGATCGTCCGGCGCGTCGGTGTACTCGGCGACGAAGACCGCGGTGAGGTTGTCCGCGCCGCTGTGCCCACCGTCGACGAACGTGGTGATCGTGCCGGAGCAGCCCGAGGCGGAGGAGAGCGGATGCCCGTGCTCGTCGTGCCCGAGGATGTAGGTGACCCGCACCCGGGCGCAGTCCACCGGCAGGTCGTCGACGACCGACACCTGGTACGTGACGGTCTGGCCGAACTCGAAGGGCTGGCCCTCGACCGGGGTCACGAACTCCACCACCGGGGCGCGCGGTCCGACCAGCAGCGGCAGCGACGCCGCAGCCGACCGGCCGGTGCTGTCGGTGACCTTCAGCGTCGGCTGGTACGACCCGTTGCGCTGGTACGTCCAGGACGGGTTCGGGTCGGTGGAGTCGACCGTGCCGTCGGCGTCGAAGTCCCAGGCGTAGCGCAGCGGGTCACCGTCCGGGTCGGTGGTGCCGGCACTGGAGAAGCTGATGGTCAGCGGGGCCTGCCCGGCGGTCGGGTCGGCGCTGATCTTCGGGATCGGGGTCCGGTTGCCCCGGACGAAGTCGATCCGGGACAGCTGCGCGTCCGGGTTCTCCGCGAAGTACCCGTCGCCGTACTCCAGGACGTACAGCGCGCCGTCCGGGCCGAACTCCAGGTCCATCGGGTTGTCCACCCCCACCGAGGCGGCCACCTGCCGGATGTCGGTCACCTCGCCGCGCCGGTCGAGGCGGAACTCCTGGATGTAGTCGCGGGTCCACTCGTAGAACAGCGGCAGCCCGTCGTAGTAGGCCGGCCACTTCACCCGCGAGTCGCTGCGCCGGTCGTAGTCGTAGGCGGGCCCGCCCATCGGCCCGATCCCACCGGTGCCGAGCTGCGGGAACTGCTCGGACGGCCCGTAGCTGTACGCCACCTCCGCGGCCTTGACCGGGGGCAGCCGACGAAGGCCGGTGTTGCGCGGTGAGTCGTTCACCGGGCGGCGGCAGTCGAACGGCTCGCCGGACGTGCCGGTGGCGAAGTCGTGGTCGACGTACGGCTGGGTCGGTGACACGCAGTACGGCCAGCCGTAGTTGGCGGGCTCGTCGATGCGCATCCACCGGCCGTGCCCGGCGGGTCCGCGCTCCGGGTCGGGGTTGTTGGCGTCGGGCGAGTAGTCGGCCAGGTACACGTCGGCGGTACGCCGGTCGACCGCGAACCGGAACGCGTTGCGCAGCCCCATCGCGTAGATCTCGGCACGGGTGCCGGGGGTGCCCGGCCGGAACAGGTTGCCCTTCGGCACGGTGTACCCGCCGCCGTCGCGCGGCCGGATCCGCAGCAGCTTGCCGCGCAGGTCGTTGGTGTTGGCCGAGCTGCGCTGCGCGTCGAACGCCGGGTTCCGGTCGGCGCGCTCGTCGATCGGGGTGTACCCGTCGGAGAAGAACGGGTTGGTGTCGTCACCGGTGGACAGGTACAGGTTGCCCTTGCCGTCGAAGTCGATCTGTCCGCCGACGTGGCAGCAGATGCCCCGGTCGGTGGGCACGTCGATGATCTTCTGTTCGGTTTCCAGGTTCAGCCGCGCGCCCTCCAGCTTGAACCGGGACAGTCGCAACGCGCCCCGGAACCGGGCCCAGTCCGCCTCGGTGCCGACCAGCGGCGCGTCCCCCTCGTTGACGTCGGGGGTGTCCGGGTCGTCGACGGGGGTGTCCATCGGCGGTGAGTAGTACAGGTAGACCCACTTGTTGCGGGAGAAGTCCGGGTCGATGGCGACGCCCTGCAGACCCTCCTCGTCGTGTTCGTACACCGGCACGTCGGCGGCGAGGGTGTTGAGTCCGGTACGCGGGTCGTGGATGCGGACCTCCCCGGTGCGGGAGGTGTGCAGCACCCGCAGGTCGGGCAGGACGGCCAGGCTCATCGGCTCGCCGGGGTGGTCGTTGAGGGTGACCTTCTGGAAGCTGTCGTCCGGTGGTGGGGTGGGTGCCGGTGCGGCGGTCGCGGTGGTCGGCGCGCCGGCCAGACCCCCGACGGCCAGCACCAACGTGCACAGCAGTGCGGTCCTACGCATGGTGGTTCCCCCGTCGGTTCGGGTGTCAGTAGCGGAGGGTGTCGAGGTACGTGAAGCCGACCCGGGCGGTACGCAGGGCGTCGGCCGGGGCCCGGGGCGGGGTGCCGGCGTCGTCGCGTTCGACGATGTACTCGTCGATGCCGGCTTCCTTGGCGTGCGCGAAGATCCGTCCGAAGTCGACCAGGCCGTCTCCGAGGTCGGCGAAGCTGCCGTTGACGTCGAGGTCCTTCACGTGGACCTGCCGGATGCGGCCCCGGTGGGCCCGGATCACGTCGACCGGGTCGTGTGCGCCGCGCCAGGTCCAGAACAGGTCCAGTTCGAAGTGGACCAGCTTCGGGTCGGTCTGCTCGGCGAGGATCGCGAAGCCGGTCCGTCCGTCGGTGAGCGGGACGAACTCCAACTGGTGGTTGTGGTACCCGAAGCGGATACCGGCCCGGGTGGCCAGTTCGCCGGCCCGGTTCAGGTCGCGGGCCAGGTCGCGGTAGCGCTGCGGGTCCCGGATGGGGTTGCCGTCGGCGTCCAGTCCGAACCAGGGGTGGACCAGGTACCGGCAACCGACGACGGCGGTGTCGGCGAGGGTCTGCCGCCAGGCGTCGGCGTCGAACGGTTGGGGGATGCTGGCGTGCCCGGAGGTGGCCCGCAGTCCCGCCTGGTCGAGCGCGGCCCGGAACTCGGCTGCCGTCCGGCCGACGAACCCGGCGTGCTCGACCCGGCGGTAGCCGATCCGGCGCAGCTCGGCGAGGGTCCCGGGCAGGTCGACGGCGAGCTGGTCGCGGAGGGTGTAGAGCTGGATGCTGATCCGGTCCGACGGTACCCGTCGCCGTCCGGTCGGGCCGCCGGCGGGCGCGGCGGTGGCCGGCGTGCCCAGC
The DNA here is from genome assembly GCF_028993575.1 of Micromonospora cathayae. Taxonomy (NCBI): domain Bacteria; kingdom Bacillati; phylum Actinomycetota; class Actinomycetes; order Micromonosporales; family Micromonosporaceae; genus Micromonospora; species Micromonospora cathayae. The sequence goes on from NZ_CP118615.1 coordinate 4,799,764, forward strand.
AGCCCGGCCGTGCCGAGCGCACCGGCCGACACGCCGGCCGCCCGGAGCACGCCACGCCTGCTCAGCGACCCGGAGCGGCTGGCGTCGGGTGGGGTGGTGCCCTGCTCCATCGAGGTCCTTTCCCGCCGGACCGGGGGTCCGGCTGGTCTCGATCGATCCACGTCGGTGACCGGGCACGCGGCGGTCGCCGGTCCGGTCCTGCCGGTCGGCTGTCGGAGACGGGTGGCGTGCGGGGACGGGTCCCGGTCCGGCGGTCCCGCAGGGGCACGGGACAACTCGTCCGAAGATCGACCAATGGGCAAATGTCTATCTCATTGGCACCGTACCTTAGATCGCCGCGAGCGCAAGCTGGCTTCCGTCCGACGAAAGTTCGGTCCGCCAGGACAAAAGCCGGCCCCCGTCCGGCCGGTCCGGTGCGCCGGCCGTCCCGGCCGCCCGGCCGGTGCCGTGGTGGCCGGACGGTGTCGGGGTGGCCGGACGGTGTCGGGGTGGCCGGACGGTGTCGGGGTGGCCGGACGGTGTCGGGGTGGCCGGGCCAGGCGTGGCCCGCCGCCCGGGGCGAACCGCCCGGCGGGGGCCGTCGGGGGCGGGACGGTACGCGGACCCCGGTCGGGCGACGCCCGGACGAAGAGTGGGCCACCGGAAACTGCGCACCAAAACCGGAATTGCTCCGGGCAATTACCGGGCCGGATTCGCCGGAAATTGCGACAGTGCGCGGCAGGCGCTGGCGACAATGTGCCGGAGGGGAACCATAAACGGGGGGAGCATCATGGAGTTGAGGCGGCGGCTCACGCTGTCCGCGGCGACCATCGCGGCCACCGCGCTGGCGCTCGGCGGTTGCACGACGGATCGGACACCCGGGGAGGGGAAGGCGGCGGCCCAGACGCCCGTGGAGTTGACGGTGACCCCCGCCGACCGGGCCCGGGACGTGCCGGTCAGCGCCGAGGTCGGAGTGGCGGTACGCGGCGGAAAGGTCACCGACGTCCGGATCCGGGACGACAAGGGCGGTCAGGTCCGCGTGGAACCCCGCGAGGACGGCTCGGCGTGGGTTCCCGCCGAGCCGTTGGCGCACCGCAAGACGTACACCGCCGAGGTGACCGCGACGAACGACAAGGGAAAGACCGCCACCCGCAGGACGACCTTCACGACGGCGAACAAATCAGACGCCCCGACAATTACCAGCACGCTCTACTTCGGCGACAAGCGGACGTACGGAACCGCGATGCCGGTAACGGTGGCGTTCGACCCGCCTATTCCGAAAGAGGCCAGGGACGAGGTTCAGCGTCGATTGTTCGTCAAGACCGATCCGCCCCAGCCGGGCGTCTGGTCGTGGCTGGACGACGGCAGCCAGGTGTACTACCGGGCACCGGACTTCTGGCGGCCGGGCACCAGCATCAGCGTCCGCTCGGCGCTGGAGGGGCTGCCGATCGGTCGGGACCGGATCGGCGACGAGGACCGGCGGTCCACGTCGAAGATCGGCCGGCAGGTGTCGTTGGAGATCGACAACGCCACCAAGCAGATGTCGGTGTTCCAGGACGGCAAGCTGGTGCGCAAGATCCCGGTCAGCCTCGGCAAGCCGAGCACGCCCAGCTCCAGCGGCAAGATGGTGATCATGGAGAAGCACGAGCGGACCACCTTCGACACCCGGGGCGAGCCCGACGGCGGCTACGTGGTCGACGTGGACGACGCCCAGCGCTACACCTGGGGCGGCGAGTTCATCCACTCCGCACCCTGGTCGGAGGGGGACCAGGGCAACACCAACGTCTCGCACGGCTGCGCCAACGTCTCCGCCAGCGCCGCCGACTGGCTGATGGGCGTCACCCAGGTCGGTGACCTGATCACCGTCAAGGGCACCGAGGTGCCACTGCGGCCGGGCAACGGCTGGACCGCCTGGAACGTGAGCTGGGACGAGTTCGTCCGGGGCAGTGCCCTGCCGGTGCCGGCGAACCTCGCGCCCGCCCCCGCCTCCAGCCCGGCCGCGCCGGTCACCGGCGGCACGCCCGAGCCGGCCCGCTCCGGCGGTGGTGGCTGACCCCTCTCGTGCGGACGGCAGCGGCCGACCCTTCTCGTGTGGGGGTGGTAGCGGCTGCCCCTCCGCGCGCGGAGGGTGCGATCCGACCCGGCGGTCCACCACCCGGATCCGGCCCGCAGTGGCCCGACCGGGTGGTGGACTGCGGTGTTCCCGCTGGTCAGGCATGATGATCTCGTCGAGTGACCCCCGGGGGGAGCGAGTCATGAGTGTCCGTGCCGTCGGTGCCGTCGACCTGATCTGGGACGAACAGCCGCCCTACGACGACCGGCCGGGCGGCCGGCTGGCCCGGGTCGTGGTGACCAAGGAGTTCCAGGGTGATCTCCAGGCGTCCAGTGTGGCCCACCTGCTGACGGCGGAGTCGGCGCGGCCCGGCTCCGGCGGGTACGTCGGCCTGGAACGGGTGGTCGGCACGCTGCACGGCCGGCCCGGAAGCTTCGTCCTCCAGCACTGCGGGGTGATGAACCGGGGCGCTGGCGCGCTCACCATCGAGGTGGTGCCGGACACCGGGACGGGGGACCTGACCGGCCTCACCGGCACGATGGAGATCCGGCTGGTCGACGGGGAGCACGGTTTCACCTTCGACTACACCGTCGAGCGCTGACCCGCCGTCCGGTCCGGACCGGACGGCCCGGTCCGCTGTCGACTTTCCGCCGTACGGCTGCCGCCGGCCGCCGGACGTCCGCCCGGGGAGGGTCGGTGGTCGGTGCGGATCCACCCCTGGGCGTACCCGGGATCGGTCCTGGGCAGGACGAAAGTCTCACCCCCACCGCCTAGATTCGACGGTATGAGGCAGCACGGTGACCAGCTCCAGGTCGAGGTGCGCGTCGACGACCGGGCGGTCGACGTGCGGGTGACGGGCGAGATCGACATCGCCACCGTGGCGCAGTTCCGGTCGGTGCTCTGGGCGCAGCCGCCCCGGCCGCTGCTGCGGCTCGACCTCTCGGGCGTGTCGGTCTTCTCCGCCACCGCGATCCGTACCCTGGTCGCCGCGCACCTGGGCGTCCGGGCCCGGGGCGGTGAGCTGGTGCTGGTCGACCCGCATCCCATGATCATCCGCGTGTTGCGCGGCACCGGCCTGCACCGGGTCATCCCGATCCAGTCCGGGAGCACGCCCCGGGTCACGCTGCCGCCGGAGCGTCCGCTGACCGAGGTGGCGACCCCGCAGGGCGTGGTGACGGCACCAGCCACCCGGATCACCCTTCCGGCGGAGCGTCCGGTGACCGACGCCGGGGCGTGGGCGGGCAGCGCGTGGCACCGGCCGGGGACGCTGGCCGGCGTGCCGCGCGTCGGGTTGCCGACCCGTCCGGCCCAGCCCACCGCCGGGGTCGCACCCCGCCGTTTCGTGGCCGTCTGACCAGACCTGTCCCCGCCGGCGACCGGCCGTTGTGACCGGCCGCGCCACCCGCCGGACCGGCCGTCCTGACCCGCCGCGCCATCCGCCGGACCGGCCGTTCTGGCCGGCCGCGCCATCCGCCGGACCGCGTCCGGGCGGTGAGGGCCGCATCGGCTCCCACCGCCCGGACCGGATCGGCTCGGGTCAGCGGACGCCGAGCAGGTCGACGACGAAGACCAGCGTCTCGCCGGGCTTGATGACCCCGCCGGCACCCCGGCTGCCGTAGCCCAGGTGCGGCGGGATGGTCAGCTTGCGCCGACCGCCGACCCGCATCCCCACCACGCCCCGGTCCCACCCGGCGATGACCTGCCCGCCGCCGAGACGGAACTCGAAGGTCTCGCCCCGGTTCCAGGACGCGTCGAACTCGCGGCCGGTGGAGTGGGCCACGCCGACGTAGTGCACGCTGGCGAACTGGCCCGGCTCGGCCTCGGGGCCCTCGCCGACCGTGATGTCCTCGGTCACGAGGTCGGCGGGCGGGTCGCCCTCGATCGGGCCCACCTCGGGCTTGTTCATCTGGCTCTCCTGCCTCACGGGATCACTGTCCCGACCGATCCTGCCGGATCGTGGAACGCCGATGTCCGGCAGGACGGCCGTCGGCCCCCCCACCGGCCCCGGCACGGTGGCCGGACCGTTCGAGAGGGCGGACACGACGCGGCGGACGCCACCGGGTGGTGACGTCCGCCGTGGTGCCGGTCGCGGGTCAGCGCAGCCAGGGGAGACGCTGGACGATGGGGAGCTTCGCCCAGGCCCGGCCGAGGCCGAGGGTGTCCCCGGCGGCGACCAGCGCGAGACCGGCCAGCAGGGCCGCGTTGATCAGGTGCTCGTCCATGAAGGGGTTGTTCTCGGGAGGCAGCACGACCGTCCACATCATCACGTAGAGCAGGCCACCGGCCACCGCCGCGATCCGCATGCCGATGCCGAGCAGCAGGGCCACGCCGAGGCCGAGCAGTCCGGCCATGAACAGCCAGTCGGCCCAGGCCGCGCCGGCGATCCCCTGGTAGAAGCCCTGGAACGGACCTTCCGCGCCGAAGGCCAGGAAGCCCTTGGTCGGGCTGCCACCGTTGATCCAGGCGTTCTTCGCCTCGGTGGCGTGGCCGAGGCCGAACGTCTTGTCCAGGAAGGCCCAGAGGAACGTCCAGCCCAGCGCGATCCGGATGCCGGCGAAGACGTACCGGGCGGCGCGGGTCCGGGTGGTGCCGGTCACCGGGACCCCGTTGGTCCGGGTCGCGGTCGGCGCCGCCGGGGTGGTGGTCCGGGCGGTGTTCCGCTCGATCGTCGCGGTCATGATGTCCACGTCCTTCCTTCGTGCCTCGCACCGCTTCTCGGTGGCATCTCCATTCCACGCCGCCGGGGACGTCGGGAGCAGGGCCGACCGGTCCCACCGGGGCCGGGACCTTCGCCCCCTTCCGTCGGGACCTGAGGGGGCCGGAGGTCCCGACGCCCGACGGTCCGTTCGCCTCTGCCGGGGCCCGCGCGGCGGTCGTAGCGTCACCGGCGCACCCTCGGAACAGGAGGACGAGATGAGAACCTGGCAGGTGGGCGACGTGATGACCGTGGACGTCGTGACGGTCGGGGAACAGACCCCGTACCGGGACATCGTCGATCTGCTGCTGCGGCGGAGGGTCAGCGCGGTCCCGGTGGTGGACGGGTTCCGGCGGGTGCTCGGGGTGGTCTCCGAGGCGGACCTGCTGCACAAGGTCGAGCACTCCGGACACCCGGACGAGCGGCGGGTCTTCACCCGTCCGCGCCGGCGGGCCGCCCTGGCCAAGGCGGACGCGATGCTGGCCGGGGAGCTGATGACCGCGCCCGCGGTCACCACGTACCCGCAGGCGTCCCTGCCGGCGGCGGCCCGGCTGATGGACCGGGAGCAGGTCAAGCGGCTGCCGGTGCTCGACGACCTGGGCCGGCTGGTCGGCATCGTGACCCGCTCCGACCTGCTGCGGGTGCACCTGCGCAGTGACACCGAGATCCGTGAGGACGTGGTGGGGGAGGTGCTGCGCCGGGTGCTCGCCGTCCGGGACGGGCTGGTCACCGTGCAGGTCCGGCAGGGCGCGGTGACCCTGGACGGGCGGCTCGACCGTCGTACCTCGGCCGAGTTGGCGGCCCGGCTCGCCGGGCAGGTCAGCGGGGTGACCCGGGTGGTCAGCACCATCGGGTACGACGTGGACGACGTGGTCGCCCCGGTCCGGGGCCCGGGGGTGACCCCGGTGGCCTGAGCGGTCCGGTCAGCCGGGGTGGGTGAGCCGGCGGGCCAGTTGTGCCCCGAGCACCTCGGGGGCCTCGGCCAGCGACGGGCCGTACCAGGTCAGGTGCCGGCCGGAGAGCAGCGCGCAGGGCACCCCGGGGAAGGCGTCCGGCCCGTCGTCGGCGGTGAACCGGTACGGCTCGTCCGGCAGCACCACCAGGTCCGGTCGGCGTCCGCGCAGCTCGGCGAGGTCCGGGCGGGGGTAGCGGTCCGGGTGGTCGGCGTAGAGGTTGCGGACGCCGAGCCGGTGCAGCACGTCACCGGCGAAGGTGTCCCGACCGAGGACCACCCAGGGACGCCGCCAGACCGGGACGACCGCCCGGTGGGGGCCGGTCGGGGCGGGCGGTGCCGCCCAGGCCCGCCGGGCGGCGGTCAGCCAGTCCGGTTCCCGGTCCGCGCCGAGTTCGGTCAGCAGCGCGGCCAGTTCGTCGAGGGCCTGCGGCACGGTACGGGGGTAGGTGACCCGGACCGGCACCCCGGCGGCGGTGAGCGCGTCGGCGTCCTCCCGGCGGTTCTCCTCGACGTTGCACAGCACCACGTCCGGGCGGAGCGCGCGCACCCGGGCGAGGTCGGGGTACTTGCTCCCGCCGACCCGGGCCACGTCGAGATCCGCCGGGTGGGTGCACCAGTCGGTCGCGCCGACCAGTACGCCGGGCAGGGTGACCGCCACCGCCTCGGTCAGCGACGGCACCAGCGAGACCACCCGCACGTCGACCTCCTCTCCCGTTGCGCCGGACGGCACCGGTCGATGATGCCCGATCGCCGGTGGTAGCCGTTGCGCCGTCTCTACAACGTTGTAATACTCCCGGGTGTCACCCGAGGAGGCGGTATGGCACCCGACCACGACAGCCCGTTCACCACCACCCCGACCGGCGACTCCGACGACACGGCGGTCGGGGCGCTCGGTGACCTCTACCGGGACGGGATCACCGCCTGCCGGGGCGCGTTCGGCACCGACTGGGTCGACCGGGCCCGGGAGGACGTCGAGGCCGCGTACGCCGAGGCCCGGTCGCGTCCGGACGGCGCGGTCGGCCGGGGCCCGCAGCGCTGGTACGTGGAGATCCACCCCGAGCAGTTCCGGGGCTTCGTGGACCTGGTCACCCACCCCTGGGTGGTGTCCGTCTGCCGGGCGGTGCTCGGCCCCCGCTACGAGATCGTCGAGCTGGGCTTCGACACCCCGTTCCCCGGTGCCGCGTACCAGCCCTGGCACCGAGACTTCCCGATGCCCGACGAGACCCGGCAGCAGCGCCGGCTCACCTCCCTGGCGTTCAACCTGACCACGGTGGACACCGTCGAGGAGATGGGTCCGTTCGAGGTCGCCCCCGGCACCCAGTGGGACGACCACGCCGACTTCGACCACGGCATGTTCCCGCCGGCGTCCCGCCACCCCCGCTACCAGGAACGGGCGGTGCGGAAGTACCCGCAGCGCGGCGACATCTCGGCCCGCTCGGCGCTGACCATCCACCGGGGCACCCCGAACGTGTCGACGGTGGCCCGTCCGGTGCTGGTGCTCGGCGTCGACGCCCCCGGCGCGGGCAACGCCGATCGGCACGACATGGCGGTCACCCGCGCCTACTGGGAGAGCCTGCCGCCCCTGGTCCGGGACCATCTGCCCGTCCCGGTGGTGGACACCCTCACCCCCATCCGGCAGAAACACACCATCGAAGGGCTGGTGATGGGCGTCTGACCCACCCCGTCCGCCCGGCCGGGCGGCGCACCGGCACAGCAGGCACACCCGGCACAGCAGGCACACCCGGCGCAGCCGGTCGGGCGGCACAGCCGGCCGGCGGCAGGCTCCGCCCCGTCGGCCGGGGGTCGGCGCGCGGAGCGCAATCGGCCGGGTCGCGCGGCGCAGTCGGGCGGTGGTGCGGTCAGAGCAGCCGGCTGGGCGGTGGCGGGTCGCTCTCGTCGCCCAGCGCCGCGATCGGTACCCCCTCCCGGGCCGCCCAGCGCACCGCCGACCGCAGGTCCGCCAGCGGCAGCGGTCGCCGGGTGGTCACGGTGACCGCCGCGTGTACCGCGTACTCGACGAACGGGTAGGACCGGGCCAGCCCGGCGACCCCCTCGGTGACCCGCTGGGCGACCGCCACCGCCTGCTGTTCGGTCAGCGCGGGCAGCACCAGCAGGTACTCCTGCTCGTCGAGGCGTACCGCCCGGTCGACCGGGCGCAGGGGAGCGGTCACCGCCGCGAGCACCGCCTGCGTCTCCCGGGCGGCGGTCCGGCGACCGATGCGTTCCGGCGCGCCGGCCGGCTCCTCGAGGCGGACGCCGACCAGGGCCACCGGCAGGGTGCCCGAGGCGGTGACCCGGCCGGTCCACCCGCCCAGCGACGTCTCGTCGAGCACCGGCGGTTCGGCCGGGCCACCGTGTCGCCCCGGTGGCGTACCGCCGCGTTCCGCCCGGTCGGCCAGCAACCGCAGTGCGGCTTCCGCACGTGCCTCGCCGGGCGTGGCGGGCAGGTCCCGTACCCGGGCGACCACGTCGTCGATGACGGCCAGGGTGCCCGGGGCCAGCCGGTCGGCCAGCGCCGCGCGCAACCGGAGCACCTCGTGCAGCGCCTCGTCACGGCGGAACCCCCACCAGCCGTCGAACAGCCGGCCCGCCTCGAGGTCCGTCGCCGCCGGATCCACCTCGACCCGGTCGTGGGCCACCAGCGCCGCGCCGAAGCGGGGCGTCAGCACCACCACCGTCCACTCCCGGGCCAGCTCCTCGGCCTCGTCGAGTGGTACGCCCGCCAGCGTCGCCGGCAGGTCCGGTGCGGTGGGGGACACCACGCCTACCACGGTGGCGGCCGCCACCGCCGCGATCCGCTCGTAGAGCGCCCGTTCCCGCGCGAAGTACGGCATCCGCTGGAACAGCGCGACCACCACCAGCGGGCCGTCCTCGGCGGCGGCCAGCGCGGCCCGCTCCATCGCGTGCGACACGGTGACGAGGTTCCGCTTGGTCAACCGGTCGAGGGGGCGGCCACGGTGCAACATCCGCCGAGCCTAGAAGATCACCGACCGTGCCGGGTGGCGGGTGGGACCGGCGTCCTAGACTCTGGCCGGCACCGAAGGATGGAACACCGATGCTGACGATGACGACCACCGGACCCGACGACAGTTCCGGGCTGCGTCCGTTGCCCGCCGCCGGCCGTGCTCCGGTGCTGGAGCGCGCCGGTCACGTCGTGCACGCCGCCCGCCGGCTCGGCGAGCTGGTGTCGCGTCGTCCCGCCGGGATCACCGGTCACCAGTGGAGCACGGCCGGTCGGGCCACCCTGGACTTCGTGGTGTCCGTCGCGGACACCGGTCGGCCCGCGTTCGCCGTGGAGATCGGGCCGCCGGTGGTCACCCCGGAGGCCCGCCGCGAGGTACGGATGCGGGAGGCGGTCTGCGCGGCGGTCGGCCTGCCGGTGCTGCGGATCGAGTCGACGACGCTGCGGCCGGGCCCGCACGGGCGACGGGTGGTCGAGTACCTCGTCGACGCCCGCTGCTACGCCGCCGGCACCGTGGAGCGGCTCGATCCCACCGATCCGGAGGATCCGACGGCGGAGGCGCCGGTCGGGTTCCGGGACATCATCGGACGGCTCCCGGACGGTCGACGCGGTCAGGTCAACGACCTGGGCGCGATCGCCCGCGCCGCCGCCGTCGAGGCGTACGTGGCCCGCCAGCTCGTCGATCCGATCCTGCGTGGTCTGCACGTGCGCTGGACCGACGGCCCGGCCGAGGGGTGGGGCTGGGTGGAGGTACGCCCCGGCCACTGCCTGGTCGAGCGGGTCCAGCTGCGACAGCAGCGGTTCTCCTGCGGGGTCGACCCGGCCCGGCTGGCCCAGGACCTGGCCGCCGCCGCCGTCGGTGAGCGGCTACGGACGCTGGACGCGGAGGAGCCGACCCTGGTGCCCCGCGCCGAGCTGGGCCGGGACGTCGACCGGTTACGGGCCCGCCGGGACGAGATGGCGGACGGGTTCCCCTTCGACCACCTCACGTTCGACTGACCGGTCCCGGTCACCTTCTCCCACCGGGCCCCGCCCGTTCCCACCCGGCACCGTCGACCCGCCGTTGAACCTTCCGGGCCGTGGGTCCGTACTCACGCGGGAACGGACAGGATCAGCTCGCCCGTGGTGGGCGGGGGCACGGTGGACCGAAAGGGAGAACCCAGCCATGCGCAGGTTCACACGCGCGCGCCGGTCGACGGGCGGCGCACGGAGTACGAGAGTGGTGGCGGTGGTCGGCACGCTCGCGGTGTTCGGGGGCATCGTCGCGGTGACCCAGATCTCGTCGGCCGAGGACCGCCGGACCGTCCCGGCCGCCTCGGCCGCCTGCGTCCCCCCGGCTCCCGGCGCGACCGCTCCGGACGGCCGGGGGACCACGGTGACCCGGCAGAACGGCCGGGACGTCCGCAGCCACTGGGGGGACGGCCAGATGTCGGTGCCGGAGTGCCGGTCCGGCGGTACCGCCTCGACCCGCGTGGTGAGCTGCCCGGACGTGGCCGCCGAGCTGCCCGGGGTGCCGGAGCGGGCACGGGCCGAGGTGGACCGGAACCTGGCCCTGCTCCAGACGCAGATCGCCGAGGCGGACCGGCGGCTGGCCGCCGACGGCGACCGGGGGGAGGAGTTCGTCCGGAACGCCGTCCTGCGGCCACTGGCCGACAAACGTCGGGCCACCCTGGACCGGATCGCCCTGGCCATCGCCCGGGAGGCCGCCCGGCCGGAGGGGCTGGACCGGCTGGCCGAGTGCCGGGTCACCACGGCCGGCGGTGACGGCAGCACCGGCGGCGACAACGGCAGCGGCGACGACGGTGGGGGCACCGACAACGGGCTGGACGTGCTCGCCGACGACTGCGACGACAGCCGGCTCCAGCCGCACGACGGTTTCCAGAACGGCCGGCGGTGCGTCAGCACGGCGTTCGGTGAGGTGGGCAGCGCGGCCGACAACCCGTCGCTGCTGATCACCCGGTTCCCCGACCGGGTCCGCGCCGGCCAGGCGTTCAGCCTGCGGGTGTCCACCCGGAACCTGGTCCGGGACCGGTTCCTCGCCGCCGGGCAGGGCGGCTACTACGTGGAGAGTTCCCTGCTCAACGAGGCGGGGCTGGTCCGGGGCCACTTCCACACCGCGTGCCGGATGCTCGGCAGCACCCGGACGCCGCCGGACCCGGCGGCCGTACCGGCGTTCTTCGTGGCGACCGAGGACGGTGGCGGCGGTGCCCAACCGGACGAGGTCACCATCCAGGTGCCGGGCCTGCCGGAAGCGGGCATCGCCCAGTGCGCGGTCTGGGCCGGTGACGGATCGCACCGGCTGCCGATGATGGAGCGGGCCAACCAGACCCCGGCGTTCGACGTGGTGCGGATCCGGGTCGGTCGCTGAACACCACCCGTGCCCCGGTCGGGTCGCCGTGCTCCCCGGCGGCCCGACCGGACCACCGCCGCGCGGATCCGCACCGACGCTGGTCCCGGTGCCGACGGGCCACCGGGGGAGCCCGTCGAGCATCGGATTCGGCCGTGGTCGCCGCCGGGCGCGGCGTGGAAGCAGGCGTGCGGGCCGTGGTGGGGGGTAAAGAGTGGCCCGACCGGCGTGGCCGATTTCCCAGCGTGACGCGCGGGCTCCCGTTGGTAATCCCGGCAGGCTGGTCAGCGGTTCTTGTACGCCTCGACGACCGACACCGGGATGCGGCCGCGCTCGGAAATCTCGTAGCCGTTCTTGGTGGCCCATTCGCGGATGGCCCGGTTCTGCTCACGATCCATTCCGGAGGTTGCCGGACGGCTGGGGCGACGGGCCCCCCGGTTGCTCTCGACCACGCCACGACCGATGCGCCGGCCAGCGTTGATGTACGGGTCCAGGGCCTTGCGGAGGACCCCGGCGTTTTCGTCCGACACATCGATGGTGTACATGACGCCGTCGAGCCCGAACTCGACCGTCCGGTCGGCCTTTCCGCCGTCGAGGTCGTCCGTGAGAACTGTGATTACTTTCCTGGCCATCGTCGATTACTCCTTGTGTGGCGCGGGGTGTGGCTAAGAGTTTGACGTATGGCACCGCAAATCCGCAACAATACGCGGCGATCGGCAATGTGTCGGCGCGCCGGAGGGCGGCGGAATCCGCCCACGGGCGGGAAATCGCCGGTCACGGCCATGCTCCGAAGGTGGGCCGACCAGCGCGGCGAGTGGGTGGCGTCGGGTCGCTTCGTGCTCCGGAGTTTACGCAACAAGGAAGACGTGATCCCCTTCACGTTCCCGTTATGCAAAACGTGCCACTCCCGTCACCTGTCGCGGTGTCGGTCACTCCGTCGGGTGCCGGTGCGGCGGGAACGCCGGCCGGGCCGCACCCGACGGGGTGGTATACGTGTCCTGGGTCACAGCCCGGAACAACGCGCCCCGTCCGGGACTTGAGTCAGGCACGCTCAAGTCAACCTGATGGCAGGTGTTCGATGGCAACCCTTCCGGTACTTCCCCTGACCGACGCCGTGCTGCTGCCCGGCATGGTCATCCCGGTGACCCTCGACCCGACCACCCAGGCCGCGGTCGACGCGGCCCGCGCCACCGGCGACCAGAAACTGCTCGCCGTGCCCCGCATCGACGGCGAGTACGGTCCCGTCGGCGCGGTCGCCACCATCGAGAAGGTCGGTCGGCTGCCCAGCGGCGAACCGGCCGCCGTCATCCGGGGGCTGGCCCGCGCCCGGATCGGTTCCGGTGTGCCCGGTCCCGGAGCGGCCCTCTGGGTCGAGGCGACCGAACTGCCCGAGCCCGAGCCGGCCGGCCGGGCCCGGGACCTCGCCCGCGAGTACCGCGCCCTGATGACGTCCGTCCTCCAGCAGCGCGGCGCCTGGCAGGTCATCGACGCGATCGAACGGATGACCGACCTCTCCGAACTGGCCGACTCCGCCGGATACGTCTCCTGGCTCACCCTGGGTCAGAAAGCCCAACTGCTCGCCGCCCCGGACGTCACCGCCCGGCTCGAACTCCTGGTCAACTGGGTCCGGGACCACCTGGCCGAGCAGGAGGTCAGCGAACGCATCAACAGCGACGTCCGGGAGGGGCTGGAGAAGTCCCAGCGGGAGTTCCTGCTCCGCCAGCAGCTCGCCGCGATCCGCAAGGAACTCGGCGAGGACGAGCCGGACGGCTCCGCCGACTACCGGGCCCGCGTCGAGGCCGCCGACCTGCCGGAGCCGGTCCGCGAGGCGGCGCTGCGCGAGGTGGGCCGGCTGGAACGGGCCAGCGACGCCTCCCCGGAGGCGGGCTGGATCCGTACCTGGCTGGACACCGTGCTGGAGATGCCGTGGAGCACCCGTACCGAGGACAACACCGACCTGGCGGCGGCCCGCGCGGTGCTCGACGCCGACCACGCCGGCCTGGCCGACGTCAAGGACCGCATCCTGGAGTACCTGGCGGTCCGCAACCGCCGGGCCGAACGTAACCTCGGCGCGGTCGGCGGACGCGGCTCCGGTGCCGTCCTCGCCCTCGCCGGCCCGCCCGGCGTCGGCAAGACCAGCCTCGGCGAGTCGGTGGCCCGCGCACTGGGCCGGACGTTCGTCCGGGTCTCCCTCGGTGGCGTCCGCGACGAGGCGGAGATCCGCGGCCACCGCCGCACCTACGTCGGCGCGCTGCCCGGCCGGATCGTCCGCGCCCTGCGCGAGGCCGGCTCGATGAACCCGGTGGTGCTGCTCGACGAGGTCGACAAGCTCGGCGTCGGGTACGCCGGCGACCCGGCCGCCGCGCTGCTGGAGGTGCTCGACCCGGCGCAGAACCACACCTTCCGGGACCACTACCTCGAGGTCGACCTGGACCTGTCCGACGTGCTGTTCCTGGCCACCGCCAACGTGGTGGAGACCATCCCCGGACCGCTGCTGGACCGGATGGAACTGGTCACCCTGGACGGCTACACCGAGGAGGAGAAGGTCGCCATCGGCCGGGACCACCTGTGGCCGCGCCAACGGGACCGGGCCGGACTCACCGCCGACGAGGTGACCGTCACCGACGCCGCGCTGGCCCGGATCGCCGGCGAACACACCCGGGAGGCCGGGGTACGGCAGCTCGAACGGGCCCTGGCGAAGATCCTCCGCAAGGTCGCCGTGGCGCTCGCCACCGACCCGACCCCGGTCCGGGTCGACGTCGACGACCTGGCCCGCTACCTGGGCCGGCCGAGGTTCACGCCCGAGTCGGCGGAACGCACCGCCGTACCGGGGGTGGCGACCGGCCTGGCGGTCACCGGGGCCGGCGGCGACGTGCTGTTCGTCGAGGCGACGGCGATGGACGGCGAGCCGGGGCTGACCCTCACCGGCCAGCTCGGCGACGTGATGAAGGAGTCCGCGCACATCGCGCTGTCGTACCTGCGCTCGCACGGCCGCAAACTGGGGCTGGACCCGAACGCCCTCGCCGGACGGCGGATCCACCTGCACGTGCCGGCCGGCGCGGTACCCAAGGACGGCCCGAGCGCCGGCATCACCATGGTCACCGCGCTCGCCTCGCTGGCCAGCGGTCGGCCGGTACGCCCCGAGTTCGGGATGACCGGCGAGGTGACCCTCTCCGGCCGGGTGCTGCCCATCGGTGGGGTGAAGCAGAAGCTGCTCGCCGCGCACCGGGCCGGTCTGACCGAGGTGATCGTCCCGGCCCGCAACGAGCCGGACCTGGACGACCTGCCGGCCGAGGTACGCGAGGCGCTCACCGTGCACACCCTCGCCGACGTCGCGGACGTGCTCGCCCTGGCGCTGCGCCCCGCCGACGCCGACACCCTCACCGGCCCGACCCTCACCGCCGCCTAGGAACCGTGGACGGGCACCCCGCACGAGCCGGGGTGCCCGTCCACGCGTCGGCGCGGCACCGTCAGCGCCGGTCGCGGTGACCCCGCCGGCAAGCGCCGGTCGATGCCGACCCGCCGGTCAGCGGCAACCCCGCCGACGCCGCTGGTCAGCGGCGGTCGCGGCGGTCCCGCCGGTCGCCGCCGTCGAACCGGCGTTCGGTACCACCGTCGAAGCGGCGTTCGCCGCCGCCGTCGTACCGGCGCTCGGGAGTGCCGCCGTCACCGTCGCGGTCCCGGCGTACCGTCGCCTTGCGGCCCTTGATGGTGCTGTTGCGCAGCCCGGCGATCACCTCGTCGGCGACCGCCTGCGGCACCTCCACCAGCGAGAACCGGTCCGCGATCTCGATCGAGCCGATGTCCCGCCCGTTGACCCGGGTCTCGCCGGTGATCGCCCCCACCAGGTCCTGCGGGCGTACCCCGGCCCGCCGGCCCAGCCCGATGAACACCTGGGTGGTGCCCCCGGTGCGGGGCCGGGCCGGACGACGCTCCCCACCGCGTCCCTCGTACCCGGGCCGCCCCTCGCGGGGGGCCCGGACCGGGACCTGCGGGATCTCCTCGACGTCGTCGGCGCCGGGCGAGGTGGCCTCGTGGGCGAGCTTCACCGCGGCCAGGGCCACCTCCATCATGTCGAACTCGTCGGAGAGCGACTCGACGATCACCCGGAACGGCTCCAGGTCGTCCTCGAGGAGACTCTCCCGCAGTGCGGCCTGGGTCAGCTCCAGCCGCCGGGTGCGCAGGTCCGCCACCGTCGGGATCTTGTCGATGGTGATCCGCTGCCCGGTGACCCGCTCGATGGTCTTGAGCATCCGGTGCTCGCGCGGCTCGGCGAGGGTGATCGCCACCCCCTCCCGCCCGGCCCGGCCGACCCGGCCGATGCGGTGCACGTACGACTCCGGGGCCGACGGCACGTCGTAGTTGACCACGTGGGTGAGCTGCTCGACGTCCAGCCCTCGGGCGGCCACGTCGGTGGCGACCAGCAGGTCGGCGGTGCCGGCACGCAGCCGCCCCATCACCCGGTCCCGCTGTTCCTGGCTCATCCCGCCGTGCAGCGCCTCGGCCCGGTAGCCCCGGCCGTTCATCGTCTCGGTCAGCCGGTCGACCTCCTCCCGGCTGCGGCAGAACACGATCGCCGCGGTCGGCGACTCGACGTCCAGCACCCGGCCCAGCGCCGCCGGCTTGTGGGCGCGCGCCACGATGTACGCGCTCTGCCGGACCTTCGGCGACTCCCCGGCCACCGCCGGCTCCCGGGCGATCAGGATGCGCACCGGGTCGGTCAGGTGCTGGCGGGCCATCCCGTCGATCCGGGACGGCATCGTCGCCGAGAACAGCACGGTCTGCCGGTCGGCCGGGGCGTGCTCCAGGATCGCCTCGATGTCCTCGGCGAAACCCATGTCGAGCATCTCGTCCGCCTCGTCGAGCACCACGGTGGCGAGGCCGCCGAGGCGCAGGGTGCCCCGGGCGATGTGGTCCAGCGCCCGCCCCGGCGTGGCCACCACGATGTCCACCCCGGTGTCCAGGGCCCGCAGCTGCCGGCCGATGGGCTGGCCGCCGTAGATGGGCAGCACCCGTACGCCCAGTTCCCGGCCGTACCGGTGCAGCGCCTCGGAGACCTGGACGGCCAGTTCCCGGGTCGGGGTGAGCACCAACGCCACCGGGTCACCCGACTCGCGGTCGACGGGCAGCCGGTGCAGCAGGGGCAGCGCGAACGCGGCCGTCTTGCCGGTACCGGTCGCGGCCTGGCCCAGCAGGTCACGGCCGGTCAGCAGGGGCGGGATCGCCTCGCGCTGGATCGGGGTGGGCTCCTCGTAGCCGAGCGACGACAACGCGCCCAGCAGCTCGGGACGCAGCCCGAGATCCGTGAAGGCGACCGCCTGGTCGAGGTCGTCCGGAACGGTCGGTGCGGAGGTTGGTTCTGGCCGTACAGGTGCGGAACTCATGGGACAAGCCTTCCATCACCCTGCCGGAGCCGTCGCGGCGACCGGGCACATCGGCTCTGCCGAATGTCCCGGGCCGGCGGCGCTGCGGTCAGAGCAGCGTCAGCAGGACGGTGACGCCGACGGCGATGTCGAACACGATGCACCATTCGGCGTACCCGCGCGGCACCACCCGGTCCCGCCGGTGGTGCCACCCGTCCCAGGCCGCGTGCGCCAGCCAGCCGGCGGCCACCAGAACGGTGGCCAGCGGGTCGGCCACGTGCGCCGCGACCGCGGCCAGCGCGGTCCAGCCGACCGCGTGGGCCAGTTGCGCGGCCAGCACCCGTCGGTCGGCGAACTGCCGCCGGTACGCGCCGATCAGCAGGTAGCCGGCCGGCAGGACCAGCAGGAACCACGGGTCCGGCACGGTCGGGGCGAACCACAGGTCGGCCGTCACCAGTACGGCCAGCAGGGTCGGCCAGCGCTTCCGCAGCAGCGTGCCCAGTCGGCCCGCCGGCGCGTCGTGGCGCACGTCGGCATCCCGCCGTCGCCAGGCCACGGCGACCATCGCGGGCACCATCAGCAGGTGCGCGCCCAGGGTGAGGGCGTCCGCGTCGATCAGGCCGGCCCACCACGGTACGACCAGCAGCACCAGCGGCACCGCCATCGCGGCGTTCATCTCGGCGACCCCGGTCCACGGGTGGCCCCGGTACCGCATCCACACCGTCATGCCGACCGCCATGTCGACGGCCATCACCAGCGCGCCCACCCCGGGGCGGGCCAGCACGTCGGACCGGCCGAGGCGGTCGGCGGCCACCGTCCACAGCGGGTCGAGCAGCAGCATCCCGGCCACCATGGCGGCGAGCATCTCCAGTACGTGCCGGAGCAGCCGGCGGCGGTCGGTCGGTGGGTTCCTCACGAGCGTCGTGTCGGTCATGCCGTCGAGCGTCCGGCGTACCCGCGCCCGGACGGCACCCGTACCCGGTCACCGGTCGACCGTGCACAACGCCCGGCGTACCCGTGCGTTCCGGGGTACGCCGGGCGGCGCGGGGCTTGCCTACCATCGGGACCGTGCCCACCGACCCCACCACCGCCGACCCGGACCGGTGGCTGCGCCGGGCCCGCACGGTCACCCTGCTCTCCCTGGCCAGCGGCCTGTGGGCGAGCCTGTTCCTGCCCGGCGTCGGGCTGCTGCGGGAACCCGACCCGCTGCGGCTGGTCGCCGGCGCGGTCGGCATCGTGCTGTTCGCCGCCACCCAGGGCGCGGCGGTGCACGCGGCCGTCACCCCCTGGCTGGCCGACCGGGTCCGCCGTCGCCGCCGGCTCGCCTTCGTCGGCGCGGCGGTGCTCAGCGTTCCGCTGGTGGCGCCGCTGGCCGCCGCCCCGCCGTCGGCGACGACCGGTCCGGGCTGGCCGAGCTGGGCGTGGCTGGGGGCCAGCGTGGTCGGGACCGCGCCCCTGCTGGGGCCGGTACGTGCCCTGCTGCCGGTCACCGCCGTGACGGTGGCCGTGGCGGCGGGGGTGGCCACCTGGACGGGTGGTTCGGTGGGCCGGCAGGTGGCCGTCGCGGGAGGTGTGGGGCTGGGCATCGCCGCCGTCAACGGTCTCCAGTTCTGGTTCTGGGACCTGCTGGTGCGGGTCCGGCAGGGACAGGAGGCCCGGGACCGGCTGGCCGCCGCCGAGGAGCGGCTGCGGCTCGCCCGGGACGTGCACGACGTGCTCGGCCACGCGTTGACCGTCATCGCCCTCAAGGCCGAGCTGGCCGCCCGGCTGGCCCCGGTGGACGCGGTGCGGGCCGGCCGGGAGGCCGACGAGGTACGCCGGCTGGCCGCCGCCGCCCTGACCGAGGTACGGGAGGCGGTGCACGGGTACCGCGCCGTCGACCTCGCCGACCAGGTGGAGGCGGTGGGGCAGGTGCTGCGGTCGTGCGGCGTACGGCCGACCGTCGTCCTGCCGGACGGGGACCTGCCGCCGGGTTCGGCGGTGCCGTTCGCCGCGGTGCTGCGGGAGGCCAGCACCAACGTGCTGCGGCACAGCCGGGCCGGCTGGTGCCGGATCGAGGTGACCGTGACCGGCGGCACGGCCCGGATGACCGTCGCCAACGACGGCGTCGTCAGCGGTGGCCGGACGTCGACCGGCGGCCCGGCCTCCAGCGCCCGGACGCCGACCGGCGGCCCGGCCTCCGGTGGCCGTACCGTGGCCGGCGGCCCGCACCGGCTCGGGTCCGTTGACGGCCCGCACCGGCTCGACTCCGGCGGCGGCCCGGACCGGCGCGGCCACGGCCTGACCGGGCTGGCCGAACGACTGGCGACGGTGGGTGGGAGCCTCGCCGTCCGGCACACCGACGACGTCTTCACCGTGGAGGCGACGGTGCCGGTGGCCGCCGCGTGAGCCCGGTGAGCCCGGTGACCTCCGCGATCCGGGTCCTGCTCGCCGACGACGAGGACCTGATCCGGGCCGCGCTCGCCGCTTTGCTGGACCTGGAACCGGACCTGACGGTGGTGGCCCAGGCCGCCGACGGCCGTACCGCCGTGGACAGCGCGCTGGCGCACCGGCCGGACGTGGCCGTGGTGGACCTGGAGATGCCCGGCCTGGACGGTTTCGGCGTCACCACCGAACTGGCCCGGCTGCTGCCGGACTGTGCGGTGGTGATCCTCACCGGCCACGGCCGCCCCGCCCACCTGCCCCGGGCGTTGACCGCCGGGGCGCGGGGCTTTCTGCCGAAGGGTTCACCGGCCGGGGCGCTGGCCGACGTGATCCGGCGGGTGCACGCCGGTGGCCGGTACGTCGACCCGGCGCTGGCCGCCGACGCGCTGAGCATCCCGCCGTGCCCGTTGACGCCCCGGGAACTGGAGACGCTGCGGCTGGCCGAGTACGGTGCGCCGGTCGCGGTGGTGGCCCGGCGCGCCCACCTGTCCACCGGTACGGTGCGCAACTACCTGGCCTCGGCGGTGCAGAAACTGGGCGCGGACAGCCGCGCCGAGGCGGTCCGGATCGCCCGGGACAACGGCTGGCTGTGACGAGGCGCGCACCGTGATCAACACCGTTTGCGGCATATCGGGCCTTCACCCTGGCCGGGGACACCCGGATGCCGCACATCGGGCCGGGCACCCCGCGCGGGGACCGCACTAACCTGGACCGGGTGCGGACCGTCGAGCTGCTCTGCTCCCCGCCCCTGGAGAACGGCGTCCGGGATGCCTGGCAGCGCCTCGCCGCCGTGGGGCTGCCCAGCCTGGCCGGCAACGTCCATCCCACGAACCGGCCGCATCTGACGCTCGCCTCGGTGGACGGGTTCCCGCCGGGTGTCGAGGGTCGGTTGTCCGCCCTGGTCGACGCCGCGTTGCCGGTGCCGGTGCGGGTGGACCGGGTCACCGTTCTGGACGGTAGCGCCCCGCTGGTCTGGCTGTTGCGTCCCGAGCCCGCGCTCACCGCGCTGCACGCCGCCGTCTGGGAGACGCTGGTGGACGCCGGTACCGACGGGCTGCTGCCCTGGCACGCGCCGGGACACTGGATCCCGCACCTGAGCCTGGCGTTGCGGTTCCGGGACGCCGACCGGCGGCTGGCCCGCGCGGTGGCCGCCGTGGACCGGCCGTCCGGCGCGTTCGTCGCCGCCCGCAGCTACGACAGCACCACCCGTACGGTCACCGCGCTGGGGCGCATGGCGCACTGATCCGGTGTGCTCCTCAGCGGTGCGGGGTGCGGTGGGGGCGGCGGGCCCAGGTCAGGAAGCGGTCGGTCAGGTCCACGTCGGCCGGTAGCTCCCTGGCGGCCTGCTGCATCAGCCCGCCGAGGTACATCAGCAGCGCCAACCGGTCGTCGGCGTGCAGCCTGAGCAGGCGGGACCGGGCCGGCTGACACGGCCACGGCGCGCCGTCGATCCGGCACCGCCACACCGGCCGGATCGGCAGGTGCGCCCGGGAGGCGGGAACCCGGGTCCAGTGGCCGGCGTTGCGGCCGGGGCGCGGCGGCCGGTACGCCGGGGACGGCAGCACCCGCCGCTCGGCGCAGGTACCGGTCGGGGCGGCGAGCGGGCCGGGCGGGGTGGGCGTGCGGCGGTCCGGGCAGCGCCACCAGGACGACAGGCCGCACGAGCAGGCCAACCGCCAGCGCCGCAGCACCGGCCGATGACGGGGAGCGAACGGAACCGGCGTGAACTTCCGTGACCAGAACATGACTCCACGTTGCCGGGCGGCGCTGTGCTTGTCAAGGTGGCAGTGCCACTTGGTAAAGTTCATAAAAAGGCACTGCCGGTTTGTCAAGTGTTCACACGGCTAGCCTAACGCCGTGCCACGACACCTGTACGGAAGTGGTGAACTCCAGCGCCGGTTGGGCGTCTCGCGCCAGCGGGTACGCCAACTCGTCGCGCGTCCGGAGTTCCCCAAGCCGTACGACGTCCTCGGGATGGGTGCGGTGTGGCGGATCGACGAGGTGGAGGCGTGGATCCGGCAGTACCGGCCGCACCTGGACGCCCCCGACGACCCGGAGTGACCCGGGTCCCGTCCCGCCCGAAACGGCTCCCCGGATTGCGGCCACCGAGCACCAGGCGTAGAAGTTAACCAATTGATCCGTCCGTAACCGGATGCGCGCGGGGCGTGGTGATCCGTGCTGCCTCCGGGCCGAAACGGGGGTGGGATCCGTGGTGCTACGCCGAACCGTCCGGGCCGTCGCCGGCCTCACCCTGACCGTCCTGGCCGCCGGTTGTGCGCTCACCGGGGGGCCGTCCGACGGGGGCCGGACCACTCTCGACTTCTTCCAGTTCAAGCCGGAGGCGATCGCCACCTTCGACCGGATCATCGCCGGCTTCGAGCGGGAACGCCCGGACATCCGGGTCCGCCAGAACCACGTACCGGACGCGGAGACCGCGCTGCGTACCCGGCTGGTCCGCGACGACGTGCCGGACGTGCTGGCCCTCAACGGGGACGGTGACTTCGGTGAGCTGGCGAAGGCGGGCATCTTCCACGACTTCGCCGACGACCCGGTGGTGGACACCATCGACCCGGGTGTTCTGGAGATCCAGCAGGCCCTCGGCGTGCGGGCCGACGGCGAGGTCAACGGCCTGCCGTTCGCCGCCAACGCCAACGGCATGCTCTACAACCGGCGACTGTTCGCCGAACACGGGGTCGCCGTGCCGACCACCTGGGCGGAGCTGATCGCCGCCGCGCGCACCCTGAAAGCGGCCGGGGTGACGCCGTTCTACTTCACGCTCCAGGAGGCGTGGACCGCGATGCCGGTGTTCAACGCCATCGCCGCCAACACCGCGCCGGCCGACTTCTTCGACCGGCTCCGCGCCGACCGGACCACCTTCGCCGACGGGTACGCCGAGACCGGTCGTCGGCTGCGGCAGCTCACCGAGCTGGGCCAGCCGGACCGGTTCGCCCGCGACTACGCGGCCGGCAACCAGGCGTTCGGCCGGGGCGAGGTGGCCATGTACGCGCAGGGGAGCTGGACGCTGCCGCCGATCCGGGACGTCGGCCCGGACCTCGACATCGGGGTCTTCCCGATCCCGGCCGACACGCCGGAGGCGACCCGGCTGGTGTCCGGGGTGGACGTGACCATCACCGTCGGCCGGCAGACCGACCGCCGGCCCGAGGCGTTGGCGTTCGCCCGGTACCTGCTGCGGCCCGAGGTGGTGGCGGCGTACGCGAAGGAGCAGAGCGCGGTGCCGACGTTGCGCGGCAGCGAACCCACCGATCCGGTGCTGCGCGAGGTGCTGCCCTGGTTCCGCCAGGGCCGGGTGGCCGGCTTCGTCGACCACCAGGTCCCGCTGGCCGTGCCGCTCGCGCCGGTCACCCAGCAGTACCTGATCGACGGCGACCTGGCCCGCTGGCTGCGCACCCTCGACCGGGAGTGGGAGAAGGTGGCCCGCCGTCGCTGAGCCGCCCGTACCAGCAGAAAGGGTCGCCGCCCGTCCCGCCCCGAGGAGGTACGCCATGGCCGTCCGCACCGCCCATCCGCCGGACACCGTCGCGGCCCGGCGGCCCCGGCGGGTCCGGCGACGACGGAGGGTGCCGGCGGCCTTCTACGCGATGGTGCTGCCGGCGTTCCTGCTGTTCTTCGTCTTCCACACCGTCCCGGTGCTCCAGGGCGTGTTCTACAGCTTCACCAACTACGCCGGTTACGGCGAGTGGGACTTCGTCGGGCTGGACAACTACGCCGCCATGCTGCTCGACGACCGGATCCGGGCGTCGTACCTGTTCACGTTCCGGTTCGCGATCGTGGCGACGATCCTGGTCAACGTCCTGGCATTGGCGATCGCGCTGGGGCTGCACGCCCGGATCCGGTTCCGGACCACTCTGCGGGCGGTGTTCTTCCTGCCCAACGTGCTCGCCGTGCTGGTGGTCGGGTACATCTTCAAGTACCTGTTCGGCACCTCGCTGCCGGCGCTCGGCGAATCCCTGGGGATCGACGCGCTGTCCACCAGCATTCTCGCCGACCCGGAACTGGCCTGGCTCGGCGTGGTGGTGCTCGGGGTGTGGCAGGCCACCGCGTTCGCGGTCATCCTCTACCTGGCCGGTCTCCAGACCATTCCCGGCGACCTGTACGAGGCCGCCGCGATCGACGGTGCCGGGCGCTGGCGGCAGTTCCGCAGCATCACGTTTCCGCTGATCGCGGCGTTCTTCACGATCAACATGGTGTTGTCGCTGAAGAACTTCCTGATGGTCTTCGACCACGTGGTCGCGCTCACCGAGGGAGGTCCGGGCACCAGCACCGAGTCGGTGTCGATGGTGATCTACCGGGGTGGCTTCCAGGGCGGCGAGTTCGCGTACCAGACCGCCAACGCGGTGGCGTACTTCGTGGTGATCGTGGTCGTCTCCGTGCTCCAACTGCGCGTGCTGCGCCGTCGGGAGGTGTCGCTGTGACCGCCGTACCGTCGATGCCGCCGACCCCGGTGCCGCCATCGCCGACCGGCGCTGCCCCGGGCGGCGGCCCCGACCGGGCCGGGTCGCCTGGACGCCGACGGAGGTCGGGGGTCAACTGGTGGCTCACCGCGTTGATGGTGGTCTGCTCGCTGACCGTGCTGGTGCCGCTGTACTTCACCGTGGTCACCGCGCTGAAGTCGCCGGAGGACCTGGGCGGGGCCGGGTTCGCCCCGCCGACCGACCCGCGCTGGGCGAACTTCGCCGACGCCTGGCGGCTGACCGACTTCCCGCACGCCGCGCTGAACAGCGCGCTGATCACCGTCGGGGCGGTGCTGCTGACCCTGCTGACCAACTCGATGGTCGCGTACGCGATCGCCCGGAACATGCACCGGCGGATGTTCCGGTGGCTGTACTACTACTTCGTCTCGGCGCTGTTCGTGCCGTTCCCGATCATCATGCTGCCGGTGGTGAAGCAGACCGCCTGGCTGAACCTGGACAACCAGCTCGGCCTGATCTTCCTGTACGTCGTCTACGGGTTGGCGTTCAACATCTTCGTCTACGTCGGGTACCTGCGGTCGGTGCCGCGTGAGCTGGAGGAGGCGGCGCTGACCGACGGGGCCGGGATCTGGACGACGTTCTGGCGGATCGTGTTCCCGCTGCTCGCCCCGATGAACGCCACCGTCGGCATTCTGACCTGCCTGTGGGCCTGGAACGACTTCCTGCTGCCGCTGGTGATCCTGTCCAGCCCGGACGCGCAGACGCTGCCGCTGGTGCAGTACGTCTTCCAGGGCCAGTTCGACACCAACTACACCGTCGCGTTCGCCTCTTACCTGATGGCGTTGAGTCCGCTGGTGGTGGTGTACCTGCTGGCCCAACGCTGGGTGATCTCCGGCGTGATGCGCGGCTCGGTGAAGTGACCACCGGGCCCTCACGCGGCCTGCGTGAGGGCCCGGTGGCCGGTCCGCGTCGCACCCTCGCGGACCGGCCACCGGCGGTACGGACCGGCCGTGTCGCGCCCCGCGCGGACCGGCCGTCAGCGGGTCAGCGGTGGAAGCGCAGGTAGTCGAAGCGGGCGGTGACCGCCGGCTCCGCGCCGCCGTGCGCGACCAGCCCGATGCGGGGCGTGGTGTCGGCCGGGAAGGTCCACACTCCGCCCCAGGTCCAGGTGCGACCGTCCCGGCTGGAGCCGGCCCGGAACTCGTGCTCACCGGTGGCCGGGTCGACCCGGTGCGCCAGCCGCAGCCAGGTGGTGGTGGCCGGGGTGCCGACGATGTTCCCGCCGTACACCGGCTGACCGGCGAACGGCAGCT
This sequence comes from Micromonospora cathayae, assembly GCF_028993575.1. Lineage (NCBI taxonomy): Bacteria > Bacillati > Actinomycetota > Actinomycetes > Micromonosporales > Micromonosporaceae > Micromonospora > Micromonospora cathayae. The sequence continues at coordinate 4,824,285 of NZ_CP118615.1, forward strand.
CGTAGCCGTACTCGACCTGCCGGGTATTCCAGATCGCCACCTGGCTCAGCCGGGCGAACCGGTCGTCGTCCACGTACGCCACCAGACCGGCCTGCTGGTAGTTACGGACGGTCTCCTCGCCCAGGTCCAGGGTCACCTTCGTCTCGACCACGTAGTTGCCGGTCGGGGCGTCGCGCAGCAGCACCCCGGCGGTGTTGCCGGTGCCGGTCAGGTCGGCCGACTGCACCGGCCAGTGCAGCGCCCCGTCGCGTACGGTGGCCGCCGGGTCGGCGCGGACCCACTCCCAGCCGGCGTCGAGGCCATCGCTGAACTCGTCGGAGTACCGCTTCAGCAGTCCACCGGCCCGGGGCTCGGGAACGGTCTGCCGGACCGGCCGGTGCAGCCGGGCCACGCTGACGTTGTCGAACCCGGCGGTCCCGCCGGTGGCGGCCAGCCCGAGCGGGCCGGTGACCGGCCGGTCCAGCCGCAGGCTCACCTCGGCGAGCTGGTCGCCCAGCCGGGCCGGGCTCAGGTCGGCGGTCAGCCGGTCACCGCGTACCTCGACGGCGAGGTGGTGCCGGTGGGTGGGGTCGAAGCCGGCCGGCAGCGGCGCGACCGCCGTCCGGCCGCCGGCGGTCCGGGCCACCAGCCGCCCGGCGGTCACGTCGACGCGTACGTCGGCCCGGTCGCCGAGGGTGAGACCGGCGGTGTCGGCGTCGGCCGGGCGCAGGTCGGTCTCGACGCGCACGTCCCCGCCGAGGACCGGGCGGCTGGTCAGCGTGCCGCTGCCGGTCGCCGCGCCGCCGGTGACCCGCCAGTCGCCGGTACGCCGCCAGTCGGCCGGCAGGGCCCGGTCGAAGCGCTCGTCCAGCTTTCCGGTGGTGACCGGGGCGGGACGGTCGCCGTCGGACGGGCCGGCCCCGGCGTTCACCACCGGCCAGCCGCCGACCCAGTCGAGCCGGTCGATCAGCATGGGTCGCTCGTTGATGCCGAACGGCTCGTCCAGGTACGGGTCGGCGCGGTCGATGCCGTGGTAGACGATCCAGTCCTGCCCGGACAGGTCGGTGAGGAAGCCGTTGTGCCCGACGCCGATCCAGCGGTTGCCGTTCTGGGTGAGCACCGGTGTGCCGCCGGCCCGGGACGCGGTCAGCGAGATCCCGTCGGCGTCGACGAACGGCCCGCGTGGGCTGCGGGACCGGCCGACGTGCACGGAGTAGCCGGTGGCCGGCCCGGCGCAGCAGTTCGCGGTGGAGGCGAAGAGGTAGTACCAGCCGTCGTGGCGCAGCACGTAGCTGCCCTCGAACTTGTTGTCGATCGCCACCGGGGTCGGTTCGCCGACCGCGCGCAGCCCGTCGGCGGTGAGCTCGGTGACCGAGACGCCGCCGTAGTAGCTGCCGTAGTAGAGGTAGTGGCGTCCGTCCACGTCGGTGAACTGGCTGGGGTCGATGGTCCACAGCCAGCCGCCACCGCCGCCGGGGCGGGGCGCGACGACCGGCTCGTCGACGAACGTCCACGGGCCGGTGGGGGAGGGGGCGGTGGCCGCGCCGACGGCGAAGTCACCGCCGTCGGGGGAGACGGTGGTGTCGGTGACCGTCACGTACATCACCCAGCGGCCGTCGACCCAGCGCACGTCGGGGGCCCAGAAGCCGGCCCCCTCGGCGGCGTACGCCGGGCGCTGGCCGGGGGTGAACGCGTCCCCGACGTACGTCCAGTCGACCAGGTCGGCGGAGCGGGCCATCGGGATGCCGTGGAACGTCTTCTCGCCCTCGCGGAGCGGGTCGGTGGTGCCGTAGGCGTACCAGAGGCCGTCGGGGCCGCGGACGATCACCGGGTCGGCGAAGGTGTCCGCGAAGGACGCGGAGAGCGGGTTGGCGTAGCGGGCCGGCTGGCCGCCGGACGCGGTCGGCGTGTCGGCGGGGCGGAGCGGACGGTCGTCCGGCGCGGCGAGGGCCGGCGCGGACGCGGTGGTGGCGAGAAGAAGCCCGAGTACGGCGCTGCACGCGCCGCCGCGGCGGAGGTGTCCCATCGGACCTGCCTTGGGGGTCTTGGCGATGTGTCGAGGGTGGTCGCTGCGGTGCGGTGCCTTTCTACAACGTTGGATACAACGTTGTAAAGCCTCCGGCCGCGTGCCCCCGCAGGTCCGACGCATCGGCTCGGGAGGTGCCGAACCGCCGACCGGGCTGGGCCGTGGTCCACCTTCCGCCCGCTTTACCGGCAAATCGGAGCGATCCTCGCACAAACCACCGAAATGGCCGTTACCGTCGGAATCAGGCTCGGCCTGCCGGCCCATGGGTCGACAGCGCACCTGGATCAGCGCGACGTCCGTCCCGTCGTCGTACCGGGAGAGAGGACCGCCCATGCGAACGCCCAGTCGAGGTTCCGGCCCGCGCCTGGCCGCCGCCCCCGGCCCGGCCCGCGTCCCGGACGAACCGGTGCCGCCGGGGCGTAGAGACGAACCGGTGCCGCCGGGCCACCGGGCCGAACCGGTGCCGCCGGGGCGCAGACCGGCCGAAGCCCTCCCACCGGCCCGCCCGGTGCCGGCCCGACCCGACCTGGACGCCTACCGACCCGACCTGGACGCCTACCGACCCGACCTGGATGCGTACCGGGCCGCCGTGGCCGACCTGCTGGTGGAGGTGGGCGCGCTCGCCGACCGGCACTGCGTCCAGGCCCGCCAGGCGCTGCTCACCGACCGGCTCGGCGAGCCGGCGCTGGCCGACGTGCTCACGGCCACCCCGCACGGGCTGGTCAGCGCCCGGGAGACCCTGCTGCTGGAGGTGGCCCGGCACCGGCCCGACCCCCGCCGTCGCGGTGCCGACCTCACCGCGCTGGTGCGGTTCTTCCTGCTCACCCGGATCGACGTGGCATGGTGGGCGCGGAGCGCCGCCTACCGCACCGACGACCAGGTGCGGCACGACGCCGACCTGGTCGACCTCGACGCGCTGCGGCGTCGCGGGCTGCTGCGCTTCCGGTACCGGGCCCGGCCCGCCGGCCCGGCCGGTCGGTTCGCGCACGCCGTCCGGCGGCGGATCGACCCGCACCGGACGCCGCACCCCGCCGGGATGCCGCTGCCACGGGCCCGTCCCGAGGTGGTGGCGCTGCTCAACCAGGTCGCCGCCGAGTTCGCGCTCGCCGCCCCGGCCGGTACGCCCCCGCTGCGGGTCACCGGCCTGACCCGCAGCCTGGAGGCCCAGCACCGGCTGCGCCGGCTCGGGGACGCGGCGATCGGGCCCGGCGCGCACTGTCTGGGCTGGGCGGTGGACGTGGCGGTGCCCCGGTCCCGCCACGACGGTGCCGGGGCGGTGCTGACCACCGTGCTGCTCGGTCGGCAGCACGCCGGTGAGATCAACGTCGTCGCGCAGGGGCCGGGGTGGCACCTGTGCGTCGCCCCGGCTGCCGTACCCCGGCTGCGCCGGGCGTACGAGGCCGGTCGGGGTCACTGACCGGCGACGGTGGGCGGGGCACCCTGCGTCACGCAGCGTGCCCCGCCCGACGCTGTCTAGCGCAGGTACGGGCCGGTGGCGCCGACCTTGCCCGGGGCCGGGTTGCCCGGCAGGGCGAGGACGTAGACCCGCAGGTTCCCCTGGCCGCTGACGCTGGCGGTCAACGTGCCGTTGCCGACCGTCTTCACGTCACCGGTGACCACGTCGGTGTACGTGCCGTTCGGGATGCCGGTGAACGTCGCCCCGGCGGAGACGGTGACCAGCGCGAAACTGTCCACGCCGCCGGCGGTGTACCGGCGCTTGAAGGCCATGTTGCCGCTGACCCCCTCGGTGGAGTACTGCCCCTTCTGCAGGGCCGGCACCGCCCGGCGGATCTGGTTGAGCCGCTGCACGTGCTTGACCAGCGGCTTGTCCAGGGTGGCCGCGACCGGGCCGGTGGCCGAGCCGACCACCCCGAAGTCGGTGGCGGTGACGCTGCCCTCCAGGTGCGCGCCGTAGTAGGCGCGTCCGGTGGTGGCCAGCGGGCAGGTCGGCCCGCAGTCGATCTTCGCGCCCTTCTGGAACTCGATCTCCGAGCCGTAGTAGAGCGTCGGGATGCCGCGGAACGTCCACATCAGGCTCATGTTCTCGGCCCACGCGTCGGTGCCGCCGGTGTACCGGGTGTTCGACTTGTTCGGCCCGTAGTCGTGGCTGTCGACGTAGACCACGTTGTAGGTGGCGTCGTTGTAGCTGTCGTCGGAGTCCTTTCCGTTGTGGAAGGCGTTCGACGCGTCGCCGAAGTTCATGTGCATCCGCATGTCGATGACGTTCATGCCGGAGAACTTCGAATGGTCCGGGGCGTGGTAGGTGTTGCCGCGTAGGAAGGCGTTGTCGCTGGTCGGCTGGTTGCCGGTGCCGAGGAGCTGCTCGTAGTCGTACTGCTCGATCGCGGCGCGGACGTCGTCCGGGCTGTACTCCTTGCGTTCCTTCCAGGTGAAGAACTGCGCGGAGTGGTTCACCGAGCCCCGGTTCCACTTGTCGTTGACGAACGCGGCCACCTCGCCGAAGACGTAGAAGTCCCTACCCTTCTCGCCGTGTTTCGCCACCGCGTGCGCCTGCAACGCCGGCAGGAACCGGCGGTTCCAGGTGACCCGGGGAATGTGCACGGCGGTGTCGACCCGGAAGCCGTCCACGCCCATGTCGATGAACCGGTTGTACGCGTCGATCAGGTACTTCTGCACCGTCGGGTTCTCGGTGTTGAAGTCGGCCAGGTCCTCGTGCAGCCAGCAGCTCCGCGAGTCCTCACCCTCCCAGTTGCCGATCCAGCACTGGTGGTACAGGTCGGCCGGGAAGAGTTTGTTCGTCGGGGACGGCCACTGGCAGTCGTAGAGGGTGAAGCCCTCCGGGCTCCGCCCGTTGGGGGTGCCCCAGCGCGGGCACTGGTTGCCGGCCGGCGCGGCGGTCGACCAGACGTCGCCGTTGTACGGGCGGCCCTTGGCGAGCGCGTTCTGCGCCGGGGTCAGCTCCGGGTCGTTCCCGGCGTGCTCGACCATCGGGTCGTACGACCGGCCCGGCTCCTGCCGGCTGTACATCCACTTCCACTGCTCGTCCCGTACGCCGTAGACGGTGGGGGTGAACAGGCCCTTCGCGCCCCACCGGGAGCTGTGGTTGTAGACCACGTCCTGGAAGATCTTGATGCCCTTGGCGTGCGCGGCGTTGATCAGCTCCTGGTAGTCGGCCCCGGGGCTCTCCAGTCGCGGGTCGACCCGGAAGAAGTCCCAGCCGTGGTAGCCGTGGAAGTCGTAGTCGGAGCGGTTCAGCACCACCGGGGTGATCCAGATGGCGGAGAAGCCCAGCCCCTTGATGTAGTCCAGCTTGTCGACGAGTCCCTGGAAGTCGCCCCGGAACATCGGGTCGTCGTTGGCCGCGTTGCCGGACTTGACGTGCTGGCTGCCGCCCCGGTTGTTGCTGCTGTCGCCGTCGGCGAACCGGGCGGTCATCACGAAGTAGATGGTGTCCTCGCGCGGATCGCCGCCGAGCGGGCTGCCGCCGGGCGGGGCCGGGGGAGCGGTGCCGGTGGTGGCCGCCGCCGGGGCGCTCGCCGCCGAGGTGTTGCCGGCCGCGTCGTACGCCCGGACGGTGTACTCGTACCGGGTGGTCGGGCTGAGGTTGCCGTCGACCAGGCCGGTGCCGGTGGTGGTCAGTGTGACGGTGCCCTGGCTGCCCCCGGTCCGGGTGACCCGGTAGCCGGTCACGCCCCGGTCGTCGGTGGACGCGCCCCAGGCCAGGGTGACCCGTACCCCGTCGGCGGTGGCGGTCAGGCCGGTCGGGACGCTCGGCGCGGTGGTGTCCGGGGTCGGCGCGGCGCACGGGGCGGTGGCGTTCGGGGTGACCACGCCGGCCCGTACGGTGCTGATCCCGGCGCCGATGCCGTAGTCCGCGCCGTTGTTGTTGTCCCACTGTCCGGAGCCGTTGTTGAACGCCGCCCGCAGCCCGGTGGCGGTGCCCAGGTCGACGGTCCTGCGGGCCCAGCCGGCGCAGACGGTCTCCATCGGCACGCCGGGCACGGCGGTCCAGCTTCCGCCGGTGGGCTGGTAGTGCAGGTTGGCGGTGGTCCAGCCCCGGGTGCCGGTGTGGTACCAGACCTCGGCCGACCGGGCGGCCGGTGGCTCGGTCGCGACGCACGGGTCGCCGGTGCCGATCACGCCACCGGAGACGGTCACCACGCCGGTGCCGAGCCGGTAGTTGGCCCCGTTGTTGTTGTCCCAGGTGCCGGTGGTGTTGGTGAAGACGACCTGCGCGCCGGTGGCCGCGCCGAGGTCGATGGTCCGTTTGCGCCAGCCGGTGCAGGCGGTGTCCATCGGTACGCCGGGCACGGTGGTCCACGCGCCGCCGGTCGGGGCGTAGTGGATGTTGACGGTGCTGCCCCAGGCGGTCGGGGGCCGGTAGTAGACGGTGACGCTCTGGGCTGCCGACGCGGCGGTCGGCGGAGCCAGGCCGGCGACCAGGCCGGCCGCGACGGCCAGGGCGGTCCACCGTCGTCGGGGGTGGTGGGTCCTGCTGCTCATCGACTCTCCTCGGGGGAGGCTCCCGCCCGGCGGGGGACGCGCGGGATGAACGTTCTTGCGGAGGCTGACGCCATGCGCCTGCTTCTTGCTGCAAGAACTTGAAAGGTTGCAGGGAAGTTACCAGTATCGACGTTTGGACACCAGATGTTCGACCGGCGGACCGGCGGTTACGTCCGGGGACGTCCGGTGTGTCCCCGCCGCCGTCGGGTAAGTCCTCTCGGCGTCCGGGTAGGGCTGCTCGCGGTGGTCGGCGACGACGAGGTGGGCCGACGGCTGGTCGCCTGCGCCCGTGCCGACGGCATCGACGTCGACCCGGTGATCCACCGGGCCGGCGCGACGACCGGCCTGATCGTGGACGTGGTCGACGCCGCGGCCCACTGGCGGTACCTGGAGGACCTACCGGAGGCGACCCTGCTCACCGGTGAGCGGCCCGCCGACCCCGCCGCCGGGCTGCTGCGCGACGAACCGTACGAGCGGGTGGCCCGGCAGGCGGTGGCGGCGGCCGGCGCGACCGTGGGCCGGCCCGGCGGACGACCGGAACTCACCGCGACGGCGGTCGCCGAGCAGCTCGACCGCATCCCGTCCCGCTGACCCGCCACGACGACCGGCGGCCTGCCGAGACCATCGACGCTGATGGCTTCGGCAGGCCGCCGGAGTTCGGGGCGGGATCAGCCCGCCGGAGGGTACGGGTCGTCCCGGTAGGTGTACTCGGTCTCGATCCGGCCGTCGGCGGTGTGCACGACGAGCTGGCTCGGCTCGTTGCCGTGCGCCACCTTGCGTCCGGCGTCGACCGCGTTCTGCTTGGTGTCGTACGTGCCGATCTGGTTGCCGCCCTGCTCGACCTTCCAGCCCTCACCGCTGGGCACCACGTGGTACTCGTTGCGCGTCATCGTCACCCACCTTCCCTTCGGTCGTCGTGGTACCCCGACCCGGGCGGGTGGAAACGGTCGCCATCGGCCACCATGGACAACCCGCCGCCGCTGACCTAGCGTCTTGCAGCTATGCGGAAACCTGCGCTCGTCCTCGGCCTGGCCGTGCTGCTCACGCTGACCGGCTGCGCGACCTCGACGCCGGCCGGCGGGGACCCGGCCCCGGACCCGACGGCCACCCCGCTGTCCTCGCGGCAGAGCCCCGCCGAGGCCGAGCGCACCCTGGCGAGCCTGCGTCGCGTCGACGACCTGCCGCTGTACGAGATGACCTACGTCGGCGCGTACGACGCGCAGGCCGGCCTGGACCGGCCCACCCCCAGCCCGGTCGGCTGCTCGCTGTTCGCCGCCCTCGGCGACCCGGACCGGCCGCTGTTCGCCCGCAACTTCGACTGGGAACCCAACCCGGCGATGGTGCTGCGCACCGACCCGCCCGACGGGTACGCCTCGATCTCCCTGGTCGACATCTCGTACCTGGGTGTGGGTCCGGACCCGGCCGGCGACCCCCGGCTGCTGGACGCGCCGCTGCTGCCCTTCGACGGCATGAACGAGCGGGGCCTGGCGGTGGGCCTGGCCGCCGACGACAACGCCCGCGCCGAACCGGTGCCCGGCCGGCCCCGGGTGGGCAGCGTCCGCATCCTGCGCCTGGTGCTCGACCAGGCGGCCACCGTCGCCGAGGCGGTCCGGGTGTTCGAGCGCTACAACCTCGACTTCGAGGGCGGCCCGCCGCTGCACTACCTGCTCGCCGACGCGACCGGCGCGTCCGCGGTGGTGGAGTTCGTCGACGGCCGGATGCGGGTGCAGTCCGGCCGGGAGAGCTGGCGGGCGCTGACCAACGTGCCGGTGATCGACGTGCCGGAGCAGCGTCGCCGCGACGACCACCGGTACGGCGTGCTGGCCGAGGCGCTGACGAAGGCCGGCGGGACGGTGGACGCGCCGGCCGCCCTGGAACTGCTCGACCGGGTCCGCCAGGGCCACACCCGCTGGTCGGTGACGTACGGGCTGCGCAGCGGCGAGGTCCGGGTGGTCACCGCCGGCGGCGGGCGGCGGGAGTACCGGCTGCCGGTGGCCTGACCTGCTCCGGCCCGGCCTCCCGCGTACCGGGACCTGGCCCGGCCCCCGCGTACGCTGTGGCCCGGCCCCCGAACACGGGGGCCGGGCCGATGACGCCGGCGGCTACCGGCTGCGGTAGCTGGGCTGGGTCTGCGGGTTGAGTTCCTGGTACCGGGTCAGGTTCGCCGACCAGGTGCGCGGGTCCTTCAGCTCCAGCACGTCCAGCCCCTTGATGGTGTCGCTGGAGTAGATGTAGCCGTTGTACCAGTACGCCGACCAGGTGCCACCGAAGGTGAGCTGGTCGGTCGCCAGCGGCCCCCGCTCCCAGTAGGCGATCTCCTTCGGTTTCGCCGAGTCGGTGAAGTCCCAGACCGACACGCCGCCCTGGTACCAGGACTGGACCATCACGTCGCGGCCCTTCACCGGGATCAGCGAGCCGTTGTGCGCCACGCAGTTCTCGGTGTCGGCGTTGGCCCGGGGGATCTTGTAGTAGCTGCGGAAGGCCAACAAGCGGGCGTCCCCGGCCCCGGTGACGTCGTAGATGGCGTTCGCGCCCCGGTTCGGCCCGACGGTCGCGTTGCAGGTCGCCGCGCCACCCCCGCCCAGCTCGTCGACGAAGACGACCTTGGTGCCGGCGTTGTTGAACGTGGCCGAGTGCCAGAACGAGAAGTTCTCCGTGTCCCGGACCCGGTTGATCACCCGGGGGGCCTCCCGGTCGGCGATGTCCAGCAGGATCCCGTCACCCATGCAGGCGCCGGCCGCCAGGTCCTTCGTCGGGTACACGGTGATGTCGTGGCAGCCGCTGGTGGCCGAGCCGCCCGGACGACCCGGGTAGCCGCCGTCGGGGAACAGGTTGGGCGTGGCGATCACGGCCGCGTCGGTGGGGGTCCGCAACGGCACCTTGACGATGGAGATGGAGTCGTGCGGCGGGGGACAGCCGAGGTACGTGCTGGACGGGCCGTACGAGGAGATGTAGAGGTAGACGGTGCCGCGCTTCTTGGCCGGCACCAGGGTGTGGGTGTGCGAGCCGCAGGCGGTCTGGACCGCCTTGATGTAGCGCGGGTTGGCCTTGTCGCTGATGTCGAAGATCTTGATGCCCTCCCACGCGGTCGCCTGCGGGTCGACCCGGGTGCTCGTGCACGAGTCGTCGCTGCGGGGCGTGTCGGTGGAGAGGAACAGCAGGTCACCGTGGACGGAGATGTCGTTCTGTGACCCGGTGCAGAACACCTGCGACACCAGCTTCGGCCGTTCCGGTTTCGCGATGTCGTAGATCTGGAAACCGTCGTAGTTGCCGACGAAGGCGTACCTGCCCTGGAAGGCCAGGTCGCTGTTGATACCGACGTCCAGGGGCGCGGACCGGGGCAGGTGCGCGACCTGCCGGAGGTTGGGGCTGCTGACGATCTCGTCGATGCCCGGGATGCCCTGGTCCACGGTGGCCGCCGGCCCGCTGGCCGTGACCTGCGCGATACCGGGCGTCGCCGGTGCGAGGGTGGCCAGGAGGAGGCCGGCGGCGGCCAGGCCCAGGTATCGGAGTTGGCGGGCGGCGGGAAGTCTGCTCATCGGCGACGTCCTTCGCGTGGTGAGGCTGGTACCGGAAGAGGCGCTCCATGACGATAGCAGTCGATGTGATCGGAGTCGGGGCAGTTAATCTCCTGGATACGATCTGCCGGACCGCGAGAGAGGAGGGGCCACCGATGACCATCCTGCGTGGACGCATCCTGGCCGTGGCCACGGTGCTGCTTCTGGTGGTGGTGGTCGTCGTGGTGCTCAGGACGCCCCGGGAGCGTCCCGCCCCGTCGGTCGCCCCGACCCCCGCCGCCGCCACCTCGGACGGGCCTGCGGTGATCGTGCCGGGGCGTCCCGGCGAACCGGCGGTGACCCGCCCCGCCGACCAGGTGCGCCCGGACCCCTCGCCCCGGTACAACAGCCCGGACGTCTGGTTCGTACGGATGATGATCCCGCACCACCAGCAGGCGCTGGAGATGGCGGCCCTCGCCCCGGACCGGGCCGGTGACCGGGCCGTCCGGGCCCTCGCCGACCGGATCCGGGCCAGCCAGGCCCCGGAGGTCGGGGTGCTGCGCGCCTGGCTCGACACCCGGGGGCTCCCGTTGGAGGCGGCCGGCCACGACCACGCCACCATGCCGGGCATGCAGTCCCCGGCGGCGCTACAGCGGCTCGCCGCCGCCCGGGGAGCCGACTTCGACCGGCTTTTCGTGACGATGATGACCGCGCACCACGAGGGCGCGGTCAGGATGGCCACGGACCTGCTCAGGGCCGGTGCCGATCCCACCCTGTCGGACTTCGCGAACGCGGTCGCGGTCGAGCAGAACGTCGAGATCGACCGGATGCGCGCCCTGGTCGACGGGTGACCCCCGCGCCGTCCCCGCCGGGTCGGTCAGCCGCCGGCGGTGCCGGTGTCGGTACCACCGCCCCCGCCGGCCGGCGCGGTCGTGGTGCCCGGCTCGGTCGGGGCGGCGGTGGTCGGTTCCACCGGCGGGGTGGTGGTCGGCGCGGTCGGCGGGGTGGTGGTCGGCGCGCCGGTCGGGTCGTCGGTCGGCACGGGGTCCGCCGTGGGGCTCGGACCGGGGCTCGGCGTCGCGGTGACGTCGGTCGAGGGCCGCCCGGTGGGCTGACCGCCCCGGTTGGGTCGGGTCGGACCCGCCGCCGACTCCTCGACCGTGGCCGACTCCTCGGGCGCCTGGCTGGGCACCGCCGCCGACGTGGACGGCGTCAGGTCGGGAGCCCGCGCGGCGTCGTCGTTGGTGAAGCCGAGCGCGGCGACCAGGCCGGTCAGGGCCACCAGTACCGCCGCGACCGCGCCGACCAGCGTTCCCCGCCGGCGGTTGGCGGCACCGCCGCCCGGGGCGGCCGGCACGGCGGGCAGATCGGTGCGGGTGTCCGGTCCGGAGGACCGCAGCGCACCCGGGACCACCACGGTGGGCGTGCCGCCGGCCGTGGTGGTGACGCCCGAGTCGGTCGCCTCGCGGGCCGCCTCGGCCATCGCCGCACCGGTCGGGTACCGGTCGGCGGGGTCCTTGACCAGTGCCCGGGAGACCAGCTCACGGACCGGTTGGGGGATCTCGGCGGGCAGCGGCGGCGGCTCGTCGTCCAGGTGCCGGACCGCCACCTGGAGCGGGTTGTCGCCGGTGAACGGGGGGCCACCGGTGAGGCAGCAGTAGGCCACCGCGCCGAGGGCGTAGATGTCGGTCGCTGCCGAGACCGGCTTGCCGGACGCCTGCTCGGGTGCCATGTAGAGGGCGGTACCCGGCACCGCGTTGGTGCTGGTGATGCTGGTCACATTGGTGGACCGGGCGACCCCGAAGTCGACCAGGACGACCGCGCCGCTCTCCTGCACCATCAGGTTGCTCGGCTTCACGTCGCGGTGCACGATCCCGCCGCTGTGCGCCGCATGCAGCGCCTCGGCGGCCTGGGCCACCACCGACATCGTCCGGGCCACGTCGAGCCGGCCCTCGGCCTCGATCAGTTTGGACAGCGGCTGGCCCTGGACGAACTCCATCACCAGGTAGTCGGCCTTGCCGCCGTCGGGCAGCTCGTCCTCGCCGCAGTCGTAGACCTGCACGATGCCGGGATGCCGCAACGCGGCCATCATCCGGGCCTCGGCCCGGAACCGGGCGATGAAGTCGGGGTCGGACACCAGCGCGGGCAGCAGGATCTTCACTGCCACCTGGCGGCCCAGCACCACGTCAGACGCGCGCCAGACCTCGCCCATGCCGCCGGTGGCGACACGTTCGTCCAAGCGGTACCGACCGCTGAGTACGACTCCCGAAGACAACACAGCAATACCGTACCCACCGGGGCGTAAGGCTATCCGGGCGCGATCCCCCGCCGCCGTGGGCGCCTCGCAGTGGTGCCGGCACGATGCGTGACCCTCGACCGGTGGTGGCGACGGGCAATGGACCGGGGTTGGGCCGGCGCTGCCGGAGCCGGTTCCGGGCCGTCGGTCGTACGCTGGGGGAATGCCACCGTCGACGGCGGTGGCCGTGACGGCCCCGCGAATCGAGAGCGTCCGTCGGCCCGGCGGCGTTACGGCGACTCGCCGCAGCGCCAGGTTGATTTAAGTCACTTGTTTCTTCAGTGTTGCCGCCTTGTCGCTACGTAGCTTCACTCCTACCGTTACCCCGACTCGGGCTGGCCCCGACAAAAGGGGTGGTAACCCGCCAAACCGGGCGGTCCCGTCCCGGTGCGTCGTCCGGCCGCTCCGGCACGGACACGATCGAGCTCAGCGGGGGGCTGATGGCGCGGGTGGAGGTCCGGTCGGGTGGCGACGTCCCCGACCCCGACGGATCGGACCGGGGCGGGCGCGTGGCAGGATCGACGACCCGATGACCGGAGAACTGAACGCGGCGGTGAGCGCCGCGCAGGACGGAGACGAGGATGCCTTCCGCTTCCTCTACCGCACCCTGCAACCAGGTCTGCTGCGCTACCTCACCGCGCTGGTGGGCGCGGACGCCGAGGACGTCGCCTCGGAGACCTGGTTGCAGGTCTCCCGGGACCTGCCCGGCTTCACCGGCGGGGAGTTCCGGGCCTGGACGGTCACCATCGCCCGTAACCGGGCCATGGACCACCTGCGTCGCCAGCGTCGCCGCCCCACCGTGCCGGTGCCCGTGCAGTCCCTGAGCGAGCTGCCCGGCGACAGCGACACCGCCGAACGGGCCAGCGAGACCCTGGGCACCGAGGCGGCGATCGCGCTGATCGCCACACTTCCACCCCGGGAGGCGGAAGCGGTCCTGCTGCGGGCCGTGATCGGGCTGGACGCGGAGACCGCCGCCCGGGTGCTCGGCAAGCGCTCCGGCGCGGTCCGCACCGCCGCGCACCGGGGGCTGCGCCGGCTCGCCGCGCTCCTCGACCAGAGCGCGGACGCCCGGCCCGCGGCCACCGACACCGCCGCCACCGGCACCGGGCCCACCCCGCCCCGGCCCCGGACCGGCCGCGGTCGCCCCGCCCCGGCCCCGCCCCACGCCGAACCGGCGGACGGTTGACGTGAGGGAGTTCTGGATGCGCTTCCGTCGATCCCGCCGCCCGGACGAGCAGGCCACCGAACGGCTCCTCGCGGCGGCGGCCGCGCCGCACGCCGACGAGTCGCCCGACCCGGTCGTCCGCCTCCTCGCCGCCGCCTCGGCTCCGGCCGGCCCCGGTGACCTCGCCGGCGAGGAGGCGGCCCTCGCCGCCTTCCGGGCGGCCCGGACCGAGCGGCCGGCCCCCACCGCCGGTCGGCCCCGCCGCCGACGCACCGTCGGCACCCTGGCCTGGGTGGCCGGTGTCGCGGTGACCGCGACCGCCGGGGTCGCCGTCGCCACCGTCGGACTGGACCGGCCCGACCCCGCCTCCACCCCGCCACCGGCCACCGGCACCCCGGGCACCCCGCCGACCGGACAGTCCACCGACCCGTCCGGTCCCTCGCCGTCGGCCGGAACCGCCGCCCCCACCCCGACGCCGACCTCCGGAACCGCCGGGCCGGGCCGTGACGCCGGCCGGGCCACCAGCGCCGTACCGGCGTCCCTGCCCGGCCTCTGCAACGCCTACCTGGCGCAACCCGACCGGGCGGAACGCGGCCGTTCCCTGCGGAGCCCGGCGTTCCGCGCCCTGGTCGACGCGGCCGGTGGCCCGGCACAGGTCGAGGAGTACTGCCGGGACCTCGCGTCCGAGCGGACCCCGCCGGCGGCCCCACCATCGGCCGGGCCACCCACCCGCCCGTCGACCGTGCCGTCCGCCCACCCCTCGGCACCGGGCCGGCCCACCGGGCCGCCAGGTTCCACCCACGGGCCCGCCGGTCGCCCGTAACCTGCGCGCCCACCGATGTTGCCTCGCGCCGGCCGGGCCGCTCTGCTAGGAAGGAGACGAAGGGGCACACCGGAGCCCGACCCGGCTCCGGTGTCCGCCGGAGCGCGCAGGAGGAGGCCACCTGTGGTGACGTCGCCGGAACTGGACCGGGGGGCGATCCTCGGGGAGGCGGAGGCCGCCGCCGGGCACATCGCCCGGATCTGCTTCAAGACCGGCCCACCCCGGTTCACCGGTGTCGAGCTGGAATGGACCGTGCACGACGCCGCCGATCCGGCCCGTCCCGTCGACCGGGACCGGCTGCGCGCGGCACTGGGGCGCCACGCCCCCACCACCCTGGACCACACCAGCCCGGCCGAGCGGCTCCCGCACGGCGGTACCGTGACGGTGGAGCCCGGCGGGCAGATCGAACTCTCCACCGCGCCGCGACGCTCGTTCGTCGCGCTGCACACCGACACGGACGCCGACATCGGCGAGTTGACCCGGCTGCTCGCCCCCGCCGGGCTCGTCCTGGGCGGCAGCGGCATCGATCCGTACCGGCCGCCCGGCCCGGTCGTCGACACCCCGCGGTACCGGGCCATGCGGCACTCCTTCGACCGGGGCGGGCCGGCCGGGCGCACCATGATGTACAGCACCGCCGGCCTCCAGATCTGCCTGGACGCCGGTTACCCGGACGACCTGCCGGCCCGGTGGGCGGCGGCGCACGCGGTGGGCCCGCCGCTGCTGGCCGCCTTCGCCACCGCCGGTCGGCACGCCGGCCGGCCCACCGGCTGGGCGTCGGCCCGGATGGCCGCCTGGCTCGCCATCGATCCGACCCGCACCAGGCCGGCCTGGTCACCGACCGAACCGCCGGCCGACCCGGTGTCGGCCTGGACCGGGTACGCGCTGGCCGCGCCGCTGCTCTGCGTCCGCGCCGACGGGCCCGACTGGACGGTGCCGCCGGGGATCACCTTCGCCGACTGGATCGACGGCGCGCTGCCCCGGCCACCGACCACCGACGACCTCGACTACCACCTGAGCACCCTGTTCCCGCCGGTACGACCGCGCGGCTACCTGGAGATCCGCTACCTGGACGCGCAGCCCGGACGGGACTGGGCGGTGCCGACGGCGGTGCTCACGGCGTTGTTCGCCGACCCGGCCACCACCCGGTCGGCGGCGGAGTGCGCGACCCCCGTCGCCGACCGCTGGTACCGGGCCGCCCGGTACGGGCTCGCCGACGTACCGCTGGCCCGGGTCGCCGCGCAGTTGCTCGACCTGGCGCTGGCCGCCCTGCCCCGGCTCGACCTGCCCGCCGGGGCGCACCAGGAAATCGTCCACGGCGTACGGCGGCGACGGGCCGCCGCGGAGAGGGGTGCACGGTGACAGCCACCGGATCGGACGCGGAGACGCTGCGCGGCCGGATCGCCGCCGAACTGGCCCGGACCCGGGCCCGGACCACCGCACTGACCGAGGCGGTCGACGACGCCGACCTGCTGCGGCAGCACTCGCCGCTGATGTCCCCGCTGGTCTGGGACCTCGCCCACGTCGGCAACCAGGAGGAACTCTGGCTGGTCCGGGACGTCGGCGGCCGGGAACCGGTCCGGCAGGACATCGACCACCTGTACGACGCGTTCCAGCAGCCCCGCCGGGACCGTCCGGCCCTGCCGCTGCTGCCGCCGGCCGAGGCCCGCGTCTACCTGGCGACCGTCCGGGACAAGGTGCACGACCTGCTGGACCGGGTGCGGTTCACCGACCGGCCGCTGGTCGCCGACGGGTTCGCCTTCGGCATGATCGTCCAGCACGAACAGCAGCACGACGAGACGATGCTCGCCACCCACCAGTTGCGTTCCGGGCCGCCGGCGCTCGGTGCGCCGCCGCCGCCCGAACCGGCCGTCCGGGTCGCCGACGAGGTGCTGGTCCCGGCCGGACCGTTCACCATGGGCACCTCCACCGACCCGTGGGCGCTGGACAACGAACGCCCCGCGCACCGCGTCGACCTGCCCGGCTACGCCATCGACGCCGCGCCGGTGACCAACGGCCGCTACCGGGAGTTCATCGCCGACGGCGGGTACGACGACCCGCGCTGGTGGACCGGCGAGGGCTGGGCGCACCGGCAGGCCGAGGGGCTGACCGCGCCGCTGCACTGGCGGCGCGACGGCGACGGCTGGGCGTACCGCCGGTTCGGCCGGTGGTCCCCGGTCCGGGACGACGAGCCGGTGGTGCACGTCTGCTTCCACGAGGCCCAGGCGTACGCCACCTGGGCCGGCCGGCGGCTGCCCACCGAGGCGGAGTGGGAGAAGGCGGCCCGCTGGGACCCGGTCACCGGCCGGTCCCGCCGCTACCCGTGGGGTGACGACGACCCCACCGCCGAGCACGCCAACCTGGGGCAGCGGCACCTGTGGCCGGCCCCGGTGGGCGCGTACCCGGCCGGCGCGTCCCCGCTCGGCGTGCACCAGCTGATCGGGGACGTCTGGGAGTGGACCTCGACCACCTTCCGGGGCTATCCGGGCTTCACCGCCTTCCCGTACCGGGAGTACTCCGAGGTCTTCTTCGGCGACGGCCACCGGGTGCTGCGCGGCGGCTCGTTCGGCACCGACCGGGCGGCCTGCCGGGGCACCTTCCGCAACTGGGACTACCCGATCCGGCGGCAGATCTTCAGCGGCTTCCGCTGCGCCCGCGACCTGCGGCCGGACGAACGGTGAACCCCGCCTGATGTGCCGGCACCTGGCGTACCTGGGCCCGCCGGTGACCCTGCGGGCGCTGCTGTTCGACCCGCCGCACTCGCTGGTGCGGCAGTCCTGGGCCCCCCGGGACATGCGCGGTGGCGGCACCGTCAACGCCGACGGTTTCGGCGTCGGCTGGTACCCGGACGGGGCCGCGCCGGTGCGGTACCGCAGCGCGCAGCCGATCTGGAGCGATCCGGCCCTGCCGGGGCTGGCCGACGCCACGGTGACCGGTGCGGTGCTGGCGGCCGTCCGGTCCGCCACGGTCGGCATGCCGGTGCACGCCGGGGCCGCCGCCCCGTTCGCCGAGGGGCGGTGGCTGTTCAGCCACAACGGGGTGGTGCGGGGCTGGCCGGACTCGGTGACCGAGCTGGCCGCCGGGCTGCCGGTACGTGACCTGCTCACCCTGGACGCGCCCACCGACTCGGCGCTGCTGTGGGCGCTGGTCCGGCACCGGCTGCGGGCCGGCGCGCCGCCGGCCGGGGCGGTCGCCGACACGGTGCGGTCGGTCCTCGCGGCGGCCCCCGGTTCCCGGCTGAACCTGCTGCTCACCGATGGCCGTACCGCCGTGGCGAGCACCGCCGGGCACGCGCTGTCGGTCCGCGCGGACACCGACGCGGTACTGCTCGCCTCCGAACCGTACGACGACGACCCGGCCTGGCGGCCGGTGCCGGACGGCTCGCTGGTCGAGGCCACCCCGGCGGGGGTACGGGTGACCCCGCTCGCCGCCGGCCGGGCCGGCACATCCACCAACGGGAAGGACCGCCGATGACCGCCGAACCGCTGGAGATCCACCTCGAGGAGCGGGACCTGGCCCGCAGCCTGCGTGACGACGTCCGGACCGGGCTGACCGCGCAGCCGAAGTGGCTGCCCCCGAAGTGGTTCTACGACGCCCGAGGCAGCGAGCTGTTCGAGGAGATCACCCGGCTGCCCGAGTACTACCCGACCCGGGCGGAGCGTGCGGTGCTGGTCGAGCGGGCCGACCTGATCGCCGAGCTGACCGGGGCGAAGACGCTGATCGAGTTGGGGTCCGGCTCGTCGGAGAAGACCCGGCTGCTGCTGGACGCGTTGAGCCGACGCGGCACGCTGGGCACCTTCGTCCCGCTGGACGTGTCGGTCAGCGCGCTGCGCCAGTCCACCGCCGACATCGCCGCCGAGTATCCGCAGCTGCGGGTGCGCGGCATCGTCGGGGACTTCACCCGGCACCTCGGCCGGTTGCCGGCCGGCGGTCGGCGGCTGGTGGCGTTCCTCGGCGGCACCATCGGCAACCTGCTGCCCGACGAGCGGGCCGCCTTCCTCGCCGCGATGCGGGCCGCCCTGGAGGCGGGGGACTGGCTGCTGCTCGGTACCGACCTGGTCAAGGACCCGGCGGTGGTCGTCCCGGCGTACGACGACGCGGCCGGGGTGACCGCCGAGTTCAACCGCAACGTGCTCCGGGTGGTCAACCGGGAGCTGGGGGCGGACTTCGTGCCGGCGGACTTCGCGCACGTGGCCCACTGGGACGCCGGGCGGGAGTGGATCGAGATGCGGCTGCGGGCCCGGCGGCCGGTCCGGGTCCGGGTGCCGGAGCTGGACCTGACGGTCGACTTCGCCGCCGGGGAGGACCTGCGGACGGAGGTGTCGGCGAAGTTCCGCCCGGCCGGGATCGCCACCGAACTGGCCGCCGCCGGCTTCGCCACCGAACGGTTCTGGACCGACCCGGACGGCCTGTTCGGGGTGACCCTGGCCCGCGCCGAGTGAGCGCACCCGGAGCGCGGGCCGGAGTGATCCGGTCCGCCGGACCGGATCGGGTGAGCCCGGCCACCCCGTCAACCGGCAGGTCAGCCGGGTGGGTTAGGCTTGTCGGCGCGAAGGGGAGTAGCCCGTAACGTCGTGGTCGACACACTGGTGCGTTCCGCACCCGGCCACGCGGCCCCGTCCCCGGGGCGGGCGAGACCTTCGACTCAGGCTGTCGAACAGCCGGGTCGAGGGCATCCCCGTTCCTCCTCCCGGCATGATCCGGAAGGATGCCCATGGAGGGCTTTCTCGTCGCGCTGGCGGTCAGCTTCGGCGTGATCTTCGTGGCCGAGCTGGGGGACAAGTCCCAGCTGATGGCCCTGACCTTCGCCACCCGGTTCCGTACCGTGCCGGTGCTGATCGGCATCACCATCGCCACCGCCGTGGTCCACCTCGCCTCGGTCGCCATCGGGGTCGGGCTGGGGGCCGCCCTGCCGACCGGGTGGATCTCGCTCGTCGCCGGCCTGGCGTTCCTCGGCTTCGGTGCCTGGACGCTGCGCGGTGACACCCTCACCGAGGAGGAGAAGCGCAAGGCCGAGAAGAGCAGCAAGTCGGCGGTGCTGGCGGTCGGGGTGGCGTTCTTCCTGGCCGAGTTGGGCGACAAGACCATGCTCGCCACCATCACGCTGGCCACCCAGTACGGCTGGTTCGGCACCTGGATCGGGTCGACGATCGGTATGGTCGCCGCCGACGCCCTCGCCATCCTGGTGGGCCGGATGCTGGGCCGGAAGCTGCCGGAGAAGACCATCAAGTACGGTGCCGCGGTCCTGTTCGCGATCTGCGGTCTCTGGCTGATCCTGGAGGCGGTCGCCGAGCTGACCTGAAGGTGACCCGCCGGGCCGCGGGCCCTCCGCGCCACGCCGGGCCGTCCGCGCCGGGCCGTCGAGCGGGCCGGGCCCTCCGCGCCGCGCCACGCCGTCCGTGCCCTTTCGGCCGGGCCGCACCCTTCCGGCCGGTCGCCGGATGACTACCGGGGCGGGGCACGGGTAACGGTGGCCGGTGGGTCCGGAGGATTGGTTGCGCCACGGTGACCAGGTCGCGGTGGGCCTGGTGGAGATCGCCGGCGCGGGAGTGATCTTCTTCGGCGCGGTCTGGGCGGCGCTGCGGTTCGTGGTCGAGGGGCTACGGCACCGCAGCGCCGCCGTGTTCACCCCGATCCGGCTCTCGCTGGGCCGGTTCCTCGTGCTGGGCCTGGAGTTCCAGCTCGCCGCGGACATCCTGCGTACGGCGGTCTCGCCGACGTTCGCCCAGATCGGTCAGCTCGCCGCGACCGCCGCCATCCGGACCGCGTTGAACTACTTCCTGCGTCGGGAGATCGCCCAGGAGCAGGCGCAGGTCGCGCAGGAGCGCCGGCCGGTCCACCGATGACCACCATCGTCGCCCTGCTCGGTGCGATGGCGCTGGGGTGCGCGGCGGTGGTGCTGGTGACCGCCCGGTCGTGGCGGGCGGCGCTGCGGATCCTGCTGGACCTGTTGACGGCGGTCGGGCTGTTCCGGCTCACCGGCGCCCAGGACTGGGGTGATCTGGCGGGCGCGGCGGCGATCGTGGGGCTGCGGAGGGTGCTCTGGGCGGTGCTCAGGCCGGCGGTGCCCGCTGTCCGGGCCGGCGACGATCCGCGCCGCGCTGCGGCGGAGACGATCACCCCCTACCGTGGATGAGAGAACCGGCAAACCGGAGAAAGCGGGAGGATCATCGCGATGAGCAGGCACGACGAACCGAACGAGTACGGCTTCGCCGGTGGCGCGACCGCTCCCGAGCCGCCGCCGGGTAACCGGCCGGACGACCTCGACCGGGCGGAGCAGGTGGCGGTGCCGGCGGACGACCTCACCGAGCCGGCCACCGACGCGTTGACCGAGGAGACCGACGAGGAACACCCGTTCCACCACCCGGACCGCTGACCGGACCGTCGCCGGTGGCGGCCCGGACCGGGCCGCCACCGACGACGGTCGTCAGCCCTGCGGCGCCGGGCGCTGCTGGTAGACGTCCGGCACACCGTCCCGGTCGGCGTCACGCTGTTCCCGTTCGCTGATCCGCCGGTAGACCTTGTTGCGGCGGCTCAGCAGGATCGACGCCACCACGGCGGCGAGCAGGGAACCGGCGAGCACACCCACCTTGACCTTCTCCTCGGCGGCGGTGCCGGTGCCGAAGGCGAGTTCCCCGATCAGCAGCGACACGGTGAAGCCGATGCCGGCCAGGCAGGCGACCCCGAGCAGGTCGGACCAGCTCAGTTCGCTGTCGAGTTCAGCCCGGGTGAACCGCGCCATCAACCAGGTCGACCCGAAGATACCGATCACCTTGCCCAACACCAGGCCGAGGGCGATGCCGATCACCACCGGGTCGGTGAACAGCCCACCCAGGTCGGTCCCGCGCAGCGACACCCCGGCGGCGAAGAAGGCGAACACCGGTACCGCGAACCCGGCCGAGACCGGCCGCCACCGGTGCTCCAGGTGCTCGGCCAGGCCCGGCCCGGAGCCCTTGCTGGCCAGCACCGGTACGGTGAACCCGAGCAGCACCCCGGCGATGGTGGCGTGTACGCCGGAGGAGTGCACCAGCACCCAGGCCGCCACCGCCAGCGGGAGCAGTGCCCACCACCAGGTCTTGCGCCGCTGTACCAGCAGGGCGAACGCCGCGATCGGCAGCACCGCCCCGAGCAGCGGCAGCAGGCTGAAGCTGGACGTGTAGAAGATCGCGATGATGACGATGGCGAGCAGGTCGTCCACGACCGCGAGGGTCAGCAGGAACGCCCGCAGGCCCTGCGGCAGGTGCGAGCCGATGACCGCCAGCACGGCCAGGGCGAAGGCGATGTCGGTGGCGACCGGGATGGCCCAGCCGCGCAGCGCGTCGGTGCCGGAGACCAGCATCACCCCGACGTAGAACAGGGCGGGCACGATCATGCCGCCCATCGCGGCCACCACCGGCAGCGCGGCCCGGCGCGGGTCGCGCAGGTCACCGGCGACGAACTCCCGCTTGAGTTCCAGGCCGACCACGAAGAAGAAGATGGCGAGCAGGCCGTCGGCCGCCCACTTGGCCAGGCTCAGGTCGAGGTGCAGGGCCTCGCCGCCGGGCCAGGGGACCCACGCGCCGAGCGCGGCGTAGCTGCCCGACCAGGGGGAGTTCGCCCAGATCAGGGCGAGCACCGCGCCGAGCAGCAGCAGACCGCCGCCGACCGTCTCGGTGCGCAGGATGTTGCCCAGGAACCGGGCCTCGGGCCAGGAGGAGCTACGGGAGAACAGGCGGCGGCGGGCCTCGTTCGGGTGCTCGGGGGTGTGGTCGTTCATCGGCGGGACTCACCTCGGGGGCTGGCGCGGGTAGGGACCATCGCCGACCAGACTTCCCGGCACACCGGATCCGACCCTACCGACGGGGACCGGAACCGGCGAGCCGGGAAGCCTGGGACGACGGTCACTCACCTGGGCAGTGGCAGCGCCGGCAGGGTGCCGGGCTGGCTGCACAGCCCCTCCAGCCACTTGATCACGTCCGCCGGGTCCGCGTACGGGTCGAGTCCACGGACCTCGTCGGGGTCGAGCGCGGGGACGGTGACGTGCGAGATGAGGGGGTGCAGCGGGCGGGTGTCGGTCTCGTCGACACCGAAGAGGTCCTCGTGCAGTTTCTCGCCGGGTCGCAGCCCGGTGAAGACGATCTCGGTCGGTCGGGCCGCCTCGGCGGCGAGCCGGCGGGCCACGTCCGCGATCCGGACCGGTTCCCCCATGTCGAGCACCAACGCCTCCCCGCCCCGGCCGATGCTCGCGGCCTGGAGGACCAGGTGCACCGCCTCCTGCACGGTCATGAAGTACCGGGTGACGTCGGGGTGGGTGACCGTCACCGGGCGGCCCGCCTCGAGTTGCGCGCGGAACGCGCCGAGCACCGAACCCCGGCTGCTGAGCACGTTGCCGAACCGTACGCTCAGGAAGGCGTTGTCGGTGTGGTGCGCGTAGTGCGCGGTGAGTCGTTCGGTGACCCGTTTCGAGTAGCCGAGCACGCTGATCGGCCGGGCCGCCTTGTCGGTGGAGATGTTGACGAACCGGGCCACGTCCCGGCACGCCTCCAGCACGGCGAGGGTGCCCAGCACGTTGGTCTGGACCGCTTCGCCGGGGTGCCGTTGCAGCAGGGTCAGGTGTTTGAGCGCGGCGGCGTGGAACACCACGTCCGGCCGCCGGTCGGCGACGATCCGCGCGATGCCCTCCGCGTCGCGGATGTCGGCGAGGATCAGCTCCGGGCCGTCCAGCAGCGCCCGGCCGTACAGGGACATCTGGAGCGCGTGCAGGGCGGACTCGTCCCGGTCGAGCATCATCAGCTCGCCGGGGTCGTACCGGGCGATCTGGCGGCAGAGTTCGGCGCCGATGGAGCCGCCGGCCCCGGTGACCAGCACCCGTCGCCCGGCCAGGCCGCCGCGCTCGACGGTCAGTTCGGCGGCCCGATGGGCCCGGCCGAGCAGGTCGGTGAGCTGGAGGTCCCGTACGTCGGTGACGGCCACCGGCCGTTCCAGCAGTTCCCGTACCGGTGGCAGCACCTTGAACTCCGCGCCGGCCTCCAGCGTCCGGCGGCGTACGTCACGCAGGAGTTCCGGGTCGCTGTCGCCGATGGAGAGGATCACGGTCTGCGCGCGGGTCCGGCGGACCGTCTCCTGGATCTCGGTCCGGCCGCCGAGCACCCGCAGTCCGTGCAGGCGCAGGGTGTGCTTCTCCGGGTCGTCGTCGAGCAGCCCGACCGGCAGGTAGCGGCTCCGGGGGTCGCCGAGCAGGGCCCGGACCAGTCGTTCGCTGGCCGCGTCGACCCCGTACACCAGGGTGCGCGTCGCCGAGCGGACCGGACGGTCACGCCGGTCCCGGTGGTGGCGGTACCCGGCCCGGACCGACACCATGACCAGCAGGGCGAGCGCACCGCCGAGCATCGGGGTGCTCGCCGGGAGCGGGCGCTCGACCATCGGTAGGAGCGTCGCCAGCATCGTGACGGTGGCGAGCGAGACGGTGGCCGCCACCGTCCAGGCCTCGTCGGCGCTGCCCACCGGATGTCGCCCACGGGCGGTGATCCAGCACTGGCTGATGCCGGCGTGCAGGACCGCGCAGACCAGCGCGCCGCCCAGCACGACGCCGGCCTGCCGGGCCGTGAGGTCGAACTCGAACCGGGTCCAGGCGGCGGCCATGAAGCCCCCGCACCAGGCCACCAGGTCGAGGATGAGCAGGGACACGGTCGCGGCCCGGCGGGTCACCCAGTCCCGAGGCGGCGTGGCGCGGCCGGGTACGGCCGAGGAAGCGTGATCCATCTTCTGCCTTCAAGATCATGAGTAATTGATCAGAGACGCATTGAGGGGAATGCGGCTGATTGTGGGGATAAATCCACTACATTCGGCGAGACAGTTCGTGCACGACTGAGCGGTCTTCATCCTGTCACGGCTTAAGTTCGGTTTGGGGGATTTCGTGCAGTTCATCGACCTGGCGTTCCGGACCCGGAGGCTCGCCTGATGGATCTCGGCAGCTACTTCCAGCTCGTCCGCCGACAGTGGTGGATCGTGCTACTGACGATCATCGTCGCCCTCGGGGCGGCGGGTTACCTCACCGTGCAGGCCCAGCCCCGGTACGTGGCGTCGGTGACCTTCTTCGTCACCAGCCCCAGCCAGGGCGTCACCGACGCCTACCAGGGCAACCTCTGGCTCCAGCAACGGGTGAAGTCCTACGCGGACCTGCTCCGCAGCGAACGGCTCGCCCGTACCCTCGCCGAGGACCGTGGGCTCGGACTCACCGCCGACGGCGTGCAGGGCCGGCTGGACAGCTCGGTCGAGACCGGCACGGTCCTGCTGCGGGCCTCGGTCACCGACACCGACCGGACCCGGGCCCTACGGGTCGCCGAGGCGCTGTCGACGAAGTTCGTCGACCTGGTGCAGGCCGTCGAGACCCCACCGGACGGTCAGGCCTCGGTCAAGCTGGAGGTCATCAACGGTCCCCGGGTCGGCACCGAGCCGGTCTCGCCCCGTCCGGCCCGTAACCTGCTGCTCGGTGGCCTGCTCGGCCTGCTCGCCGGCATCGCGCTCGCCGTCGGCCGGGGCCTGCTCGACACCCGGCTGCGCGACACGGAGACCCTTCAGCGCACCACCGGGAGCCCTCTGCTCGGCGAGATCCCCTTCGACGCCGAGGCCCGTACCGCTCCGCTCATCGTCGGTGACTCGGCCACCTCGGCCCGTGCCGAGGCGGTGCGGAAGCTCCGGACCAACCTGCGCTTCGTCGATGTGCACGAGCCGGCCCGGATCATCGCGGTCACCAGCGCGTTGCAGGGGGAGGGCAAGACCACCCTCTCCTGCAACCTGGCCATCGCACTGGCCGAGGCGGGCTGGCGGGTGCTGCTGGTCGACGCCGACCTGCGGCGTCCCCGGGTGGCCGACTACCTCGGCCTGGAGTCGGCCATCGGACTGACCGACGTGCTCCTCGGCGACGTCCCCGTCGGTGACGCGGTGCAGCGGTGGGGGGACCGGTCGCTGCTCGTGCTGCCCAGCGGCTCGAACCCGCCGAACCCCAGCGAGCTGCTGGGTTCCAAGGCGATGGCGGACCTGCTGACGACGCTGCGCGAGTCGGCGGACATCGTCATCATCGACACCGCGCCGATCCTCGCGGTGACCGACGGGGTCGTGGTGGCCGTGCAGGCCGACGGCGCGCTCATGGTCAGCCAGCAGGGGCGTACCTCCCGGACCCAGGTGGGCGCGGCGGCCCAGGCGCTGCACTCGGTGTCCGTCCGGGTGCTCGGCTGCGTGCTGAACATGGCCAAGGTGGCCAAGAGCGAGGCCTACCAGTACGAGGCGTACCGGGTGGTCGTGGGTGCCCGGCCGGTACCGACCGACCGGGCGTCGTCCCGGCGTACCGAGGGCGAGCGGGCTCCTGCCGGAAACTCCACGCAGGAACTCACCCGGCTGCCGCGATGAGTGTCCCGATGGGTGCCACCGCCCGCTCGATCTCCCCGGCGCACCGGGTGAAGTCCAGCACGGTGCCCCCGAGGGGGTCCGGCAGGTCGTCGGAGTCGGAGTCGGGGACGGGCTGCAGGCGGGCCCGGCCGCGGGCGGCGGCCTCCACCACCGCCCGCAACGGCCGGTCCCCGGTCCCGGCCGGTGGGTCGGCCACCGCGACCAGCCGGGCGAACTGGCGCAGCGTGAAGGTCCTGGGCAGGGCGGCCGGGGCCAGCGCGGCGCAGACCGACCGCTGGCGCCGGGTGGCGGTCAGCACCAGGGCGGCCCCGGTGAGGAGCCCGGCGGAGAGCCGCCGGCTGCGGAACCCGGTCGGGTCGGCGCCCCCGGACGCGACGACGAACGCCGCGTACGGGTGCATCGGCCGGCCGGCGACCGCGTCGGTGCCGGCGCTCGCCACCGACACCGGCCAGGCGGCGAGCAGCCGGCGGGCGACGTACTCCGCCATCGGTGACCGGCACAGGTTGGCGTGGCAGACGAACAGCACCTGGTCTGTCATGGCAGTCCCTCTCGTACACCGGGTTCCGGGGTCGGCCCCGCCGGGCGACGGCCGACCGGTGGGTGAGGGGGTGTCGGCATCGTATGCGGGCGGCCGGCCGGGCCGCCGGGACGCCGCGCCGGCCGGCGGGACGGTGACCCGGCGATGAGGATCGGCATCCTGTCGTACCACTTCCCGCCGGAGCCGGCGTTCGTGCCCGGCAGCCTCGCGGAGGAACTGGCCGCCCGGGGGCACGAGGTGCGGGTGGTCACCGGTTTCCCGCACCATCCGGGCGGCCGGATCTACCCGGGGTGGCGGCAGCACTGGCGGTACGAGACGCACAGCGAGCGGCTGACGGTACGGCGGGTGCCCCGCTATCCCACGGCCGACTCGTCGGCGGCGGCCCGGCTGGCCGGGCACGTCTCGTTCGCCAGCGCCGCCGCGTTGACCGCGCGGCGTTTCCTGGCCGGCATCGACGTGCTGCACGTCTGTCAACTGCCGGCGGTGACCCTGGCCGCGGCGGCCCTGCGCCGCGCGCTGGGCCGGGTCCCCACCGTGCTGCACGTGCAGGACCTGTGGCCGCGCGAGGAGTCGACCGGCGACCTGGTGGGCAGCCGGACGGCGGCGGCGCTGCGCCGGCTCTACGCCGAGGCCGACGCGGTGGCGGTCACCGCCCCGTCGATGCGGGACCTGGTGGTCGGCGCGGGCGCCGACCCCGCCCGGGTGCACCTGGTGCTCAACTGGACCGACGAGCGGATCTTCCGGCCGTCGCGGCCGAGCCCGACCGCCCGTCGCCTGGTCGGTGGGGACGGGCGCTGCGTGGTGATGCACGCGGGGACGATGGGGCCGCGTCAGCGGTTGGAGACCGCGGTGCACGCGGCGGCCGCGGTCGCGGACCGGATGGACCTGGTCCTGGTCGGCTCGGGCGCGGAGGAGCCGCGCATCCGGGCGTTGGTGACCGGTTGGAACGTGCCCAACGTACGGTTCGTCGAGCGCCGCTCGCCGGTCGAGATGGCGGATCTCTACGCCGCCGCGGACTACCAGCTCGTCGCCTCCCGGGATCTGCCCGAGCTGCGCGGGGTGGTGCCGACGAAGCTCCAGGCCGCCTTCTCCTGCGCGGCCCCGGTGGTCGCCTCGGCCGCCGGGGACACCGTGACGATGGTGGAACGGGCCCGGGCCGGACTCTCCTGTCCGCCGGAGGACTGGTCCGCGTTGGCCGACCGGTTCTGGTTGGCCGCCACCATCCCGGCCGACGCCCGAGCGGAGATGGGCCGGCGGGGTCGTGCGGCGTACCAGCGGCACATGTCGCTGCGCGCGGGGGTGGACCGGATCGAGCGGATTCTCTCCGACGTGGCCGCCGGTCAGGCGTCCGCTCCGGGCCGCTGACCGAATCCGTCTCATGAATCGCCCATAAGGCTGATTAATCTCCTAAAAGCTCCATAAGCGTACTGATTGCGATAGAAAGCGGTAGCGCAGAGTGCACGTACCCGAGTGTTGGTCCAGGAGTGTCTTGTGAGGACAGGCGAAGCGCCGCGAGCGCGCCGTGGCCGACGGAAGGGCCGGGTGCGGCTGCACCGGGGCCTGCTGGCCGGCCTGGTGGTGGTCACGCTGTTGCTGGCCACCGTCGGCTGGGTCGGGTTCCGGGCCCGGCAGACCCGGGGCTACCTGCTCAGCGCCGCAGAGCTGGCCCGCGACCTCGGCGGCC
The DNA here is from genome assembly GCF_028993575.1 of Micromonospora cathayae. Classification (NCBI taxonomy): domain Bacteria; kingdom Bacillati; phylum Actinomycetota; class Actinomycetes; order Micromonosporales; family Micromonosporaceae; genus Micromonospora; species Micromonospora cathayae. The sequence continues at coordinate 4,852,142 of NZ_CP118615.1, forward strand.
AGGTGGTCGGCGGCGATGCCGACCGGGCCCGACGGACCCTGGCGGCCCTCCAGGAGCAGGCTGCCGCCGCCCGCGCGGCCACCGAGGGTCCGAGCTGGTCCCTGGGCCGGCGGGTGCCGGTCGCCGGGGACGACCTGACCGCCGTCCGGCAGATCGCGGTGGCCGTGGACGAGTTGGCCCGGCGGGCGTTCCCCCGGCTGCTCGGCGTCGAGCTGACCACCCTGCTGCCCCGGGACGGTCGACTCGACCTGTCCGCGCTCCGGTCGGCGGAACGGGAACTGGCCGGGGCGGACGCCGTCGTGCGGGAGAACGTCACCCGACTGCACGGGGTGTCCACCGGGGGACTGGCCGCCGACGTCCGGTCTGCGTTGACCGGGTTGCGCGGCGAGGTCGACCGGCTCGCCGGGGTGACCGGCGCGGCCAGCCGGGGTGCCGCCCTGCTGCCCCGACTGCTGGGTGCCGACGAAGCCCGCGACTACCTGCTGGTGTCGCAGAATCTGGCCGAGCTCCGGGCCACCGGCGGGATGTTCGGCGCCTACACGGTGATCCGGGCGGAGGGCGGACGGGTCCGGATCGTGAAGCAGGGCACCGCCGCGCAACTGGGCCCCTTCACCCCGCCGTTGCCCGGGATCAGCCCGGAGATGCGCGGCCTCTACACCGACCTGCCCGGCATCTACCCCGCCGACGTGAACCTGACCCCGCACTTCCCGACCGCCGCCGCGCTGTACCGGGACATGGTGCGCCGCCGGACCGGTACCACCGTGGACGGGGTGCTGGCGATCGACCCGGTGGCCCTGTCGTACCTGCTGGCCGCCACCGGCCCGGTCCAGGTGCCCGGGTTCGGGCAGCTCACCGGCGGCACCGTCGTCCGGGAACTGCTCGCCGACAGTTACCTGCGGCTCGACCTGAACGAGCAGGACGACTTCTTCGCCCGGTCGGCGGCGGCGATCTTCGATGCCTTCCTCACCCGGGCGGTGGAACCTCGGGGTCTTTTGTCGGCATTCAACCGATCTATTGCCGAAAGACGGATATTGTTATGGAGTGCCCATCCGGAGGAACAGCGGGAAATCGGCGAGAGCCGGATTGCCGGGACGCTTCCGGAGCGGGAGGACCGACCGACGGTCGGCGTGTTCCTCAATGACGGCAGTGGCGCGAAGCTCGGTTACTACCTGAAGCCGAACGCGTCGCTGACGGTCGGCGGGTGCCGCCCCGACGGTCGGCGCGAACTCCGGCTGACCGTGTCACTGCGCTCCTCGGTGCCCCGGTCGGGGCTCACGTCCTCGGTGCTCGGCCTTGCCAGGGCGGGCGATCCGTACGTCGTCCGCACCCTGGTCAACGTCTTCAGTCCGGCCGCCGGAACCGTGGTACGGGTCCGGTTGGACGGCGCGGAGACGCCGGTCGGCAGTGGTACCGAACGCAGCCGGCGGGTCGTCATCGCCAATGTCGAGGTCGCGCCGGGGCGTACCCGGATCCTCGAGGCCGACCTGTTGACGGCCCCGACGGAGATCGGAGAGGCCGAGCTGTGGCTGACCCCGACCGCCACCCCATGGACCACCCACATCCAATCCGCATCACGCTGTGACCAGTAGGAAAGGACCCATCATGCGGCTATCCCGCATCTTTACGGCCATCGCGGTCGGGCTGGCCGTCGTGGCCGTGCCGACCGCGGCGGGGGCGGCACTGTCCCAGCCGCAGCCCCCGCCCAACTCGCCGCAGTACCCGCCACAGCCGCCGCCCTACCCGCCCTACCCGCCGACGGGCCCGAACCTGACGGTCACCCCGAGCACCGTGGTGGTCGGCGAGACCGTCACCGTGACCGGCACCGGATTCGCACCGAACGAGCTGGTGGAGATCACCATCACGACGAATCCGCAAGCCGCCGGGCTCGGTGGGTCGGACGGGACCGGCCAGCGTCTCGACGGCAGCACGGTGGCGATGGCCCCGGTCGCGTACCAGCGGCGGGACACGTCGCAGCCCGGGGGCCGGCCGGAGCACAAGGGCGGCCTGCCGGAGCACAAGGGCGGCACCTGGGACGGCTCCACCGACTGCACGCCGCAGAGCTTCGGTATCCGGGCCGACGCGCAGGGCTCCTTCGAGTTCACCTTCCGGCCCCGCTGCCCGGGAGAGGTGGTCATCACCGCCCGGGGCCTGGAGTCCGGACGTACCGCGACGGCCGTGCTGACCGTCCTCAAGTACCACCACGGCGGTGGCAAGCCCGGTGACGGCAAGCCCGGTGGCGGCAAGCTGCCGGTGACCGGCAGCAGCAGCATGGACCTGCCGCTGAAGGTCGGTGGCGCGCTGGTCGGTGCCGGTGCGGTGATGCTGCTGGGGACGTTCCTCTGGCGGCGTCGTGACCGGTTCGGCTCGGGAGCGGCGAGCTAGTCCGTACCTCCCCGGGTGGTGCCGCCCGCCGGACCCCGGTCCGGCGGGCGGCACCGGCACGTCACCGCCCGAGGTAGCCGCGCAGGTGTCGGGCGGTCAGCGTGTCGGCCCGCTCGACCAGGTCGGCGGGGGTGCCGGTGAACACCACCCGCCCGCCGTCGTGCCCCGCCCCGGGGCCGACGTCGATCAGCCAGTCGGCGTGCGCCATCACCGCCTGGTGGTGCTCGATGACGATCACCGTGTTGCCCGCGTCGACCAGCCGGTCCAGCAACGCCAGCAGCTGGTCGACGTCGGCCAGGTGCAGACCGGTGGTGGGCTCGTCGAGCACGTAGACGCCGGACTTCTCGGCCAGGTGGATGGCGAGCCGCAGCCGCTGCCGCTCACCCCCGGAGAGCGTGGTGAGCGGCTGACCGAGGCCGAGGTAGCCGAGCCCGACGTCGGCGAGCCGGTCCAGCACGGCCCGCGCCGGCCCGCTCGCGAAGAACTCCCGGGCCTCGTCGACCGACATGGCGAGGACCTCGCTGATGTTCTTCCCACGCAACCGGTAGGCCAGCACCTCCCGGGTGAACCGGCGGCCCTCGCACTGTTCGCAGACGGTCGCCACCCCGGCCATCATCGCCAGGTCGGTCCAGATCAACCCGATGCCCTTGCAGGCCGGGCAGGCCCCCTCGGAGTTGGCGCTGAACAACGCGGCCCGCACCCCGTTGGCCCGCGCGAACGCGGTGCGGACCGGGTCGAGCAGCCCGGTGTACGTGGCCGGGTTGCTGCGCCGGGATCCGCGGATCGCCGACTGGTCCACCACCACCACACCGTCCCGGCCGGACAGCGAACCGTGGATCAGCGAACTCTTGCCCGACCCGGCCACCCCGGTGACCACGGTCAGCACACCGAGCGGCACGTCCACGTCGACGTCGCGCAGGTTGTGCAGGTCGGCGCCCCGGATCGGCAGGGTGCCCCGGTGCGGACGTACCCGCTCCCGCAGCCCGGCCCGGTGGTCGAGGTGCCGGCCGGTCAGCGTGCCCGAGCGGCGCAGCCCGGCCACGTCGCCGGTGTAGCAGATCCGCCCACCCGCCGAGCCCGCGCCCGGCCCCAGGTCGACCACGTGGTCGGCGACGGCGACGGTCTCCGGTTTGTGCTCGACCACCAGCACGGTGTTGCCCTTGTCCCGTAGCCGTAGCAGCAGGTCGTTCATCCGGGCCACGTCGTGCGGGTGCAGGCCGGTCGTGGGTTCGTCGAAGACGTACGTGACGTCGCTGAGACTGGACCCCAGGTGGCGGACCATCTTGACCCGCTGGGCCTCACCACCGGAGAGGGTGCCCGCCTCCCGGTCCAGGCTCAGGTAGCCCAGACCGATCTCCACCAGCGAGTCGAGGATCTCGCCCAGCGAGGTGACCAGCGGGGCGACCGCCGGCGCGTCGAGCCCCCGGACGAACCCGGCCAGGTCGCTGATCTGCATGGCCGCGCACTCGGCGATGGTCCGGCCGGCGACCCGGGAGGCCCGCGCGGCGGCGTTCAACCGGGTACCGGCGCACTCCGGGCAGGTGGTGAAGGTGGCGGCCCGGTCCACGAAGGCCCGGATGTGCGGTTGCAGCGACTCCCGGTCCCGGTCCAGGTAGAGGCGGCGCACCTTGACCACCAGCCCCTCGTAGCTGAGGGTGCTGCCGCCCACCTTGATCTTCGTGGGTTCGTGGTGCAGGAAGTCCTGCCACATCTGCGGCGGGTAGTCCTGGAGCTTCAGGTCCGGGTCGACCAGACCGGACTGCACGAAGATCCGCCAGTACCACGAGTCCACCCCGAAGTTCGGCACCGTGATGGCCCCGTCGTTCAGCGAACGCTCGACGTCGACGAGCTGGTGCACGTCCACGTCGGAGACCCGGCCCAGCCCCTCACAGGCCGGGCACATGCCCTCCGGGGTGTTGAAGCTGAACGCCCCGGCGCCGCCCGCCGGCGGGTCGCCGAGCCGGCTGAACACGATCCGCAGCAGCGCGTACGCGTCGGTGGCGGTGCCCACCGTGGACCGGGAGTTCGCCCCCATCCGCTCCTGGTCGACGACGATCGCGGCGCTGAGGTTGCGCAGCGCGTCCACGTCCGGCCGGCCGACGCTGGGCATGAACGACTGGAGGAACGCGGTGTACGTCTCGTTGATCAACCGCCGGGACTCGGCGGCGATGGTGCCGAACACCAGCGACGACTTGCCGGACCCGGAGACCCCGGTGAAGACGGTGAGCCGCCGCTTGGGAATGTCGACCGACACCGAGGCGAGATTGTTCTCCCGGGCGCCGCGTACCTCGATCATGTCGTGGCTGTCCGCGGCGGTGTGTGGCGTTGACGGCATGGTCCCCCCATTTCCGGGCAGGACGGGACCCGCCCGAGCTGTCGACGAGCTGTGGCGGGATTACATTCTCCCATTCATCTGCACGTGGAGGGTTTTCCGATGCGGCCCCGGCGTTCGCGGACACAATGCCCCGTAAAGTCTCAACTGCTGGTGAAGCCGGTACGGTGACCGGGTGGCAGCCTCGCGCCGACTGCGCGCCGTCGACCTCGCGGCGAGCGCCGGGATCTCGGTCCAACAGGTCCGCAACTACGTCGACTCCGGGGTGCTCCCACCGGCCGAGCGCACCCCGGCCGGCTACCGGGTCTTCACCGCCGAACACGCCGAGGCGCTGACGGTGGCCCGCCGGATGGCCGAGGGCCACGGTTGGGCCCGGACCCGGGAGGTGATGGCCGCGGTGCACACCGGGGACCTGGCGTCGGCGCTGGCCGCGATCGACCGCGGACACGCCGAACTGGACCGGGAACGCGCCGAGATCAGCCGGGCGCTCGGCGCGTTCGAGACCGTCCTGGCCGGCCCGGCGGTCACCCTGCCGGCCCGGCGACGCGCGGTCCGCATCGGCGCGGTGGCCGACCTGGTCGGCGTCCGCACCCCGCTGCTGCGGCTGTGGGAGCGCCGGGGCCTGCTGCGCCCCGGCCGGGAGCGGGGCACCTCCTACCGGGTGTACGACGACACCGAACTGCGGGCCGCGCAGGTCGTGGCGTTGCTGCGGCGCGGCGGGTACCCGTTCGACATCGTCGCGTCGGTGCTCGACGAGCTGCGGACCACCGGCAGCCCGCAGCGGGTCCGGGCCGAGCTGGCCCGACGGGAACAGGACCTGCGCCGGCGCGGTCTGGCCCGCCTGGCCGCCTCCGCCGCCCTGCACGGCTACCTGCGGTACCGGGGACTGGTCCGCTGACCGCGCATCCGGTGCGGTCGACCCGGCATCGGCGGCACCGGCGCTGGTATCGTCCGGGCCCGTGCGGATCCGGGAGTTCACCGACAGCGACTGGCCCCGGGTGTGGGAGATCGTCCAGGAGGTGGTCCGGGCGGCGAAGACCTTCACGTACGACCCGGAGCTGACCGCCGACGAGGCGTACCGGACCTGGGTGGAGGCACCACCGGGGCTGACCGTCGTCGCCGTGGACGACGATGACCGGGTGGTGGGCACCGCGAAGATGGGTACCAACCGGCCCGGCCCCGGGTCGCACGTGGCCACGGCGAGTTTCATGGTCGCCGCCGACAGCCGGGGCCGGGGCGTGGGCACCGCGCTGTGCCGCTTCGCGGTGGACTGGGCGACCCGGCGCGGCTACGCCGGCATGCAGTTCAACGCGGTGGCCGCGACGAACACCACGGCCGTGGACCTCTACCGGCGGCACGGCTTCCAGGTGGTCGGCACCGTGCCGGGCGCGTTCGCCCACCCGAACCGGGGGCGGGTCGGTCTGCACGTGATGTACCGCGAGTTCTGACCCGCTCTGCCCGGCCCGCTCAGCCCGGCCCGCTCAGCCCGGTCGGTCGGTCCGGTCGGAGGTCCGGTACGACCAGGACGTGCCGGTGCCCCGGTACCGCGACACCGGGACCAACTCCGCCCCCGGTGGCATCCGGTCCCGGTACAGCCGGCCCTCCAGGTGGTCGATCTCGTGGGCCACCAGCCGGGCCAGTCCGTCCCGGAACTCGGTGATCACCGTCTGGCCGTCGACCTCCTGGTGGGCCACCTCGATCCGGACCGGCCGGCGGACGAGTCCCCGCACGTCGAAGAAGCTCAGGCAGCCCTCGTACTGCTCATCGGTCTCCCGGGACTCGTCGATCACCCGGGGGTTGAGCAGGACCAGCTCCGTACCGTCCGGGGTGCGGACGACCGCCGCCGACCGGCCGATGCCCACCTGGGGGGCGGCCAGCCCCATCCCCTTGGCGAACAGGTGCACCGCCGCGACCCGCGCCATCGTGGCGAGCAGGTGGGCCACCACCCGCCGGGCGTCGTCGGCCTCGTCGGGCAGCGCGAACGGGGCGGCCCGCTCGCCCAGCACCGGTGCCCCCTCCTGGGCGATGCCCAGCTCGATCATGCGTTGGCTCGGTGTCGGCATGTCTTCGTCGCTCCTGTCGCCCCGGCGGGGTGCTGCCTTGAACGTCCACTCGATCCGGTACCGCGCGTGCAGCGGTGGGTTCTCCGTCGACCAGCCGAAGACCACCCGGTCCCCACGATCGTCCCGGCTGAAGTCCCGGGGAAAGGGTGACGGCTCGGCCGACATCGAGCTGCGCAGTCCCCACACCACCGGACGCAGCGCCGCCGGGAAGTCGAGGGCGAGCGTCAACCGACGGGTGGGCAGCCGGATCGCCCGCTGCCACCACGGCCCCCACTTGCGCTCCGGTACCGAATAGGAATACGTGATCCACCGCCGGTCGCCGGGGTAGAGCGGGAACCGCCGTCCGCCGTTCTCGAAGAGCAGCCAGATCTCCTTGAAGGCGTCCCGGTCGTGCTGGACGTGGTGATCCATCCGCTCGTCGAGGCAGTAGGCGGCGAGTCGGGTCTCGGCCATGGTGAGGGGGTCCTCACGGTAATAGGCGTTGGACGCCGCCGGGTCACCGGGGAAGCGGTCGACCGAGATGCGGATCAGGTAGCGGGTCACCGGCTGGTCACCACGGTTGTGCAACTGCCGGCGCACCTCGGTGTGGAACGCGCCGTCGCGGTAGGTCAACCGGGCCATCTCGTGCTCCACCACGACCTCGGTGCCCGGCCAGGACTGCGGGTCGCCCACCGCCGGCCCGTGCCGGGGCGCCGGGGCGGTGGTGGCGGCCAGGTGCGTCGTGTGCAGGTCCTGCCAGCGGTGCACGATCGCCCGCCCGGCCTGCAACGACTGGTCCGCCCCCTCGGCGAACTCCCGGCTGGGCAGCAGCACCCCACCCTCTACCTTGGACACGTACGACGGGGTGTAGCCGACCAGTTTCGCCAGCGCCTTCTGGGACAGTCCGGCCACCTCCCGACGGTGCCGCAGTTCGGCGACGAAGGCCGCGACAGCCTCCCGGGTGGCGTCGTCGAGTTCCATCCGTCGGCCTCCGCAGGGGGTGTGAGTGGATTGAACGGTGCGTGACCGCTGATCACCCTGTTGTCCACCGGTGCGGCCGGGTTCTGCTGGAGGCCGGCCGGTCAGCCGGGCGGCCGTGACACGCGGTGGGAGGTCCGTGATGAGCAGGAGGCGTACCCGGGCAGGCACCCCCCCCGGACGACGACGGCGGCGGCGGCCGGGGGCCGGGCGAACCGGTCGCAGATCGTCGTAGCCGCAGCGGCCATCGCGGCCATGCTGGTCGTGGCCATGCTCGGCGTCGGGACCGACGACGGTTCGACGCCAGCGGTGATCGCGGCCATCGGCAGCCTCGGGATATCGGCGATCGATCTGGTCGGGCTGATTGTCCGCCGCCGCGCACGCGGACCACGACGGCGACCGCTGTCGGGTTTCCGTCACCGACGGTCGTCGGCCGGTCGCCGGCGGCGGACGCCGGTCACCCGACCGCCCGCATCGACAAGCACCGCCCTCCTCCATAGACTGCGATCTTTCCACTTCAGGCTGTCCAGGGAGGACCCGTGCCGCGCACACCACGACCACGATCCGTTGCCCCGTCGCCGGGGCGGCAGGGGTCGGCGACCTCCATCCGGCTGCTCGGCGGCGCGTTGATCGCCGGGGCGCTGCTCGCCGGGGCCGGGGTGGCCGCGCCGGCCGGTGCCGCCGCGCCGGCCCGGACCACGCCCGGCCCGTGCGGGTACACCGCCACCCCCGAGGACCCGGCCGCCCGGCCGGTGCCGCTGCCGCCGGACCCCCGCCGCACCCCCGACCGGGGGACCGTCCGGGTGACCCTGCGCACCAACTACGGGCCGATCCCGTTGACCCTGGACCGGGAGCAGGCCCCCTGCACGGTGCAGAGCTTCCTGCACCTGACCCGGCACCGGTTCTACGACGACACCTCCTGCCACCGGCTCACCGCGTACCCGACGTTGACCGTGTTGCAGTGCGGCGACCCGTCCGGCACCGGCGCGGGCGGCCCCGGCTACCGGTACGCCGACGAACTGCCCACCGACCTGCCGCCGGCCCCGACCGACCCGACCGGGGTGCGCCGCCTCTACGCCCGGGGCACCCTGGCCATGGCCAACGCCGGCCCGGACACCAACGGTAGCCAGTTCTTCCTGGTCCAGGCCGATTCGGCGCTGCGCCCCAACTACACCGTGTTTGGCTCGATCGACCCGGTCGGCCTGGCCACCCTGGACCGGATCGCCGCCGCCGGCATCGCCCCCACCCCGGAGGACCCGGCCCCCGTCGACGGCGCGCCGGCCGCCCCCGTCGACATCGACCGGGCGGTCCGCCGCCACTGACCCGGTCCGCCACATCGGTCGCCGTCCTCGGGTGGACCGTCCGCGATATCCGTTGCGGACGGTCCACCCTGCCCCTACCGTGAACCGGACAAGCCCACCCCGACGACCGTTGACCGGGAGCGCACCGTGACCCGCCAGGCCCGTACCGGAACACCACGCCCGTCGCGGCGTGGCCCGGTCGTGCCGTCGGCGCTGTTGTGCCGCACCGGCAAAGGCCGGTATCTCCCGCCGGGGTGGTGGCGCTGACCGCGTCCGTGTGACGGCACGTCCGCCGCCCACCCCTGCCGGGTCGGGCGGCTTCTTTGTGCCCGGCCGGCCCACCCCTCAGCCAGCCGACCTCCAGGAGGCGACCATGAGTTTCACCCCGCTGCCCGGCACCCGGGCCCCGGTCCGGGTCTGGACCGACCCATACGCCATCGAGGCGCAGGCCCTGCGCCAGCTCCGCAACATCGGCGCGCTGCCCTGGGTACAGGGTGTGGCGGTGATGCCCGACGTGCACTTCGGCAAGGGCGCCACCGTCGGTTCGGTGATCGCGATGCGGCAGGCGGTCTCCCCGGCGGCGGTCGGCGTGGACATCGGCTGCGGCATGTCGGCGGTGCGTACCTCGCTGACCGCGTCCGACCTGCCCGACGACCTCGCGCCGCTGCGCAGCGCCATCGAGGCGGCGATCCCGGTCGGGTTCGCCAAGCACGACCGGATGGTCGACCCGCGCCGGGTACGGGGGCTGGAGCAGCGCGGCTGGGACGACTTCTGGGGCCGGTTCGACGACCTGGACCGGCGGGTGCGGCAGCTCAAGGACCGGGCGCAGCACCAGCTCGGCACCCTCGGCGGCGGCAACCACTTCATCGAGGTCTGCCTGGAGCAGGGCGGCGACGACGAGGGCCGGGTCTGGCTGATGCTGCACTCCGGTTCCCGCAACATCGGCAAGGAACTGGCCGAGCGGCACATGGCGGTGGCCCGGGGCCTGCCGCACAACACCGACCTGCCTGACCGGGACTTGGCGGTGTTCCTGGCCGGCACCCCGGAGATGGACGCCTACCGGCGGGACCTGTGGTGGGCGCAGGAGTACGCCCGCCGCAACCGGGCGGTCATGCTGGCGCTGCTGTGCAACGTGGTCCGCGAGCACCTGCCGCAGGTCAGCTACGACGAGCCGATCTCCTGCCACCACAACTACGTCGCCGAGGAGACCTACGACGGGGTGGAGGTGCTGGTGACCCGCAAGGGCGCGATCCGGGCCGGGGCCGGTGACCTGGGCATCATCCCCGGCTCGATGGGCACCGGCTCGTACGTCGTGCGCGGGCGGGGCAACCCCGACGCGTACTGCTCGGCGTCGCACGGGGCGGGCCGGCGGATGTCGCGGGGGCAGGCCAAGCGGACCTTCACCACCGAGGACCTGGCCGCCCAGACCGCCGGGGTGGAGTGCCGCAAGGACCCGGGGGTGGTCGACGAGATCCCCGGCGCGTACAAGGACATCGTCGAGGTGATGGCGCAGCAGGAGGACCTGGTCGAGGTGGTCGCGCACCTCAAGCAGGTGGTCTGCGTGAAGGGCTGAGCCGGTACGCCGGGCGGCGGAGAAAGTCCCGTCGCCCGGCCCCGGCCGGCCGGACGGATAGCGTGCCCCCTGATCAAAGCCGACTTCTCTTATGGCTGTGCAGGCTCCGACACCGGTTGCAGCTGAACCAGGATCATCCGGCTATCACCATCGGCAAGGTACGCCGCCCGGACCCGGTGCTCGCCCGGGTGCAGATCGATCACGAGGTGGTTGTCGGGCTCCAACTCCGCTCCGGGCCACGCCGAATCGAACATCACGACTGACCCGTCCACCACCCAGCGGACATCCTCGTCCGCGTCCCACTGAACGCCATCATGTACCGCTCGACGTGCAGCGCTCACCAGGTCGTCTTCCTCGTATGCCGCCGCCCACCGCAGGAACAGCCGTTCCGCGGGCAGGTACGTCGTCATCGCCGGCTCGTCGCCCAGCACAAGCGCCTGCCACGGACCGACGGCGACCAGGCCAACGAAACCGTCGATCGCGCACGCCCGGCCGTAGTCGCCCCAGCTCTCCACGGGGCCATCCGTGCTATCGACACCGGCCCACAGCGATAGCGCCGATCGCGGAGCGACGAGCAGCGGCCCGCCCGCCGACGAAACCCAGGTATACTGCAACGAAGCCACCTCCCCCACATCTGGTCTTACCACTGTCATGAGCCACTACGGTCTGGCGGGGCGGTGTGACCACACACCACGACGAACCAGCCGATCGAGTTAGTCCACCAGTCGGTTTCGTCGCGACGCAGTCGGCGCCATGTGGGACTGCGTAGTTGTCGGCCCTGTCTCACATTCGGCGTGCAGGTGCGTGTCGGTGGCCGGGCGGCTGGTGGTGAGCGCAGCCAGTAGCGCGGCGGTTATCTCGGCGTGGGTACAGCCGAGGAGCACCAGGGTGCTGTCCCGCACCCGAGGCACCAGGCCGACGCGGGTCCTGGCGGGCCAAGGCTTCGGCGACCAGGGTGTGCACCCCGGCAGTGGCGCCCAACGCGGTCGCGGTGACCAGCGGCCGGAACCGGGCGAAGTCCGCCGGAACACCCGAGGCCGTCGCCGACGCGACCGACCAGGACGGGCATGGTTGATCATTGGGCGGTGATGAACCCTGACACGCTGCCGGCAGACGCCGGCGCTTTCACGTTGGCGACTCCGCCGCTGTTTGCCGCGCTGGCTCCGGCGAGGAACGTCCTCATCGCCGGAGCTGGGGGAGGGTTCGACGTGTATGCCGGCCTGCCCTTGGCGCTCGCGCTGTGGCGCGGTGGCGCACAGGTGCATCTGGCCAGCCTGTCGTTCTCCGAACTCGAGTTGATCGACCGGGAAGCGTGGGTAGCGGAGCACGTCGCGGCGGTGCAGCCGGACACTGCCAGTCCGGACTGGTACTTCCCCGAGCGGACGCTCGCCCGGTGGCTGGCAACTCAGGAACTGCCGTCGACCGTGTATGCCTTCCCGCCGCTCGGTGTCCAGCCGTTGCGGGCGGCGTATCGGCACCTGGTCGAGCAACTCGACATCGATGCGGTGGTGCTGGTCGACGGTGGCACCGATGTCCTGCTGTGCGGAGACGAAAGTAATCTCGGTACCCCGGTGGAGGACATCACCAGCCTGGCCGCCGTGGCCGCGCTGGACGTACCGGTCAAGCTGGTGACCAGTCTTGGCTTCGGCATCGACGCCTACGACGGCGTCAACCACGTCGAGGTGCTGGAGAACCTTGCCGCACTCGACCGCGACGGCGGCTACCTCGGCGCCCTGTCCATCCCCGGTTCCAGCCGGGAGGCCGTGCTGTACCGCGATGCTGTCGCCGACGCTCAGGCCGCCACCCCGAACCGGCAGAGCATCGTCCAAGGGCAGATCGCCGCCGCCACCACCGGCGCGTTCGGAGACATCCGGTTCACCCGGCGCACCGGCAGCGGTGACCTGTTCGTCAATCCGCTGATGGCGATCTACTTCACCGTCGACCTCGACAAACTCGCCGCCCGATGCCTGTACCTCGACCGCATCGAGAACACCATCGGCAGGCGACAGGTCATCACACGCATCCAAGCGTTCCGCGACGAACTCCGCAACGCCCGTGTCCCCCGTAGATTTCCCCACTGAACACCCAGACCGCCGGTCATCGATGTGGTGGGCAGCCTTCGTTCTGTCGCGCCCGTGAAGGCAGCCATTTGTAGCGTCGAACGTGTCGAGTTAGCACGGGAGCGCGCCGCAGCCACTCTCGGTCCCAGGTACCCTCAGGGGCGATGGGCAGCGCGCAGGGTAATGACTCCCCAACCACGCCGTGCCCGCCCGTTCGCAATGCATTGGAGTGCCATGGTTGCAGCGGAGAGTTTGCGACCAAAGTGAACGAAGCTGAGCCAGTTGATCTTTAGAACGCCAGTTCAGGAAGTCTGCTCCCCGCGCACGCGGGGGTGATCCCACACCCGACTGGCGGGCGGCGAGCCGGCGGCGCTGCTCCCCGCGCACGCGGGGGTGATCCTTCCTGGTATATCCCGTCGATGCTCTTGCCATATATATGGCGCACAGCGTCTTGCGGTGGGCGTGGCTGGTCGTATGCCGCCCCAGCTCCCAACCGCTGACCATGGTCGGGGTAACGCCGGAGTGCCCGCCGGGCCTGGTAGTGGTCCAGGCCGACCTCGGTCCTGGCGTTCTGGAAACACTCCCCGATCGCCCACCGGGTTCCCGCGACGCGGATCAGGGTCTCGTGAGGCTCCAGCCGTTCTTGACCACCAACGGCGACAGCAACCCTACCAGGTAGCTGAGCGCCTGCCGGCGGGGCTCCGCACGACCGAACCGGTGCGCGATCCGGGCGAGCAGGTCGTCCAGACTCGCCCGCCACCCGACGATCTCATCGACCAACACACAGCGCAAGAGCCTGCCCCGGCCTCCGACCGACCACAACAGACTCGCGGTGCGATCGATCAGCCAACGGGCGCGTAGCATTGACATCGACAGCTGCCCTATCGGCGGCACTTCGGCACGGATCATGCCATGAGCTGGCAATACTCCAGATCACAGCTACGACTGGAATAATGGGAGGCCAGATCTTGTCAACCCTGGGTTGTCGCTAGATCGGCTTCTGGATAGATTCGATGCATGGCGGTGCCCGCTCCAACCATTCGCGCCGCCCTGCCGAGCCTTCTCACGCTCATGGCAGCAACGTTCGTCGCCGTGACGACGGAGATGTTGCCGATCGGCCTGCTGCCGCTGATCGGCGACGAGTTCCTCGTCAGCGAGAGTCAGACGGGGCTCCTCATCACGCTCTTCGCGGTCATGGTCGCCGTGCTGGCGGTTCCGGCCACCCTGCTTACCGCTCGGCTGCCGCGGAAGCCACTTCTGCTGGCATGCCTCGCGTGCTACGGCATCAGCAACGCCTGCGCGATGGCAGCACCCAACCTCGCTCTGATCGCCGTGGGACGGGTCCTGGGGGGACTCACGCACGCACTGTTCTTCTCGGTGTGTATCGGCTACGCAGCACGCCTCGTCGCACCGGGATTAACGGGACGAGCCCTCGCCATCGCGTCCGCGGGCGTCTCCGCCGCCTTCGTCCTAGGTGTGCCACTCGGCGTTTCATTGGGGACGCTTCTTGGCTGGCGCGGGGCGTTCGCCATGGTGTCCGGGTGCGCAGCGCTGACCCTCCTGCTCGCGGCGACAACAATCCCTCCCGTCCCGGTTACCCGAGGCCGGACATCGAACCGGGCAGGAACGTGGAGACGCTTCGCCACGGTGCTCACATCGAACGGACTCGTCTACCTCGGGCACTACCTGCTCTTCACCTACATCACCGTGCTGCTTCTCACCGGTGGCGCATCAACCGCCGCACTCGGCCCCCTCCTCTTCGGCTTCGGCGGCGGCGGGCTGGTGACTCTGATCGTCGCCGGCCGCCACTTCGATGCCGCTCCACGACGAAGCCTGCTGAGCATCGTGACTGTCATGGCCGTCGGCATGGCCGCTGCCGCCGCGCTACATCCCGCCCTGATCGCGACCGTGGTTGCCTGCGCGGTATGGAACGCCGCCTTCGGCGCGGTCTCTCCCATCTACCAGGCCGCCGCCGTCACGGCAGATGCGACGACACCCGAGCTCGCGGGTGCCTGGGTCAACGCGACTTGCAACGCCGGCATCGCCCTCGGGGCAGCGATCGGCGGGTTCGTTCTGGACAGGTACGACATCGCCGCCGTGGGATGGACTGCGGCAGTCATCACAGGCGTGGCCCTCGCTATCGCCGCAGTCGCGAAGCTCTCTTTCCCTCCCCGGGCTCCCGCTCAGGCCGGTACTCCACGCCCGCGGACCAGCGGAAGGTGAACGTCGTCCACGGTCTCGACGCTTCCCTACAGCAACGGCCCCACCGAAGGCGTCAACAGCAGTGGGGAGCGGGCAAGATCAACTGATCTCGCCCGCTCCTCTTCGCCTCGGGGGTGCCTGACCCGGCTATCGCACCGTCAACTTCTGGTAGTCGGCGGCGTAGGGCTGGTAGGTCGGGTTGCCGGAGTAGGCAACGTGGACCCGGTAGCCCCCGGGCCGCAGGTCGGCAGTCTGCAGCTCGACGACGGCCTTCCCGTCCGCCAGTGGCACGACCTGCGCGGTGCCGCCGAAGGTGACGGTGACCTCGCCGGTCGGGGTCGGAGCGTTCTGCTTCTGCCCACCACCGGGCCCGACCGTCACGTTCAGCCGGAACGTGTCCCCGCGGACAACCGACGCCGGCGCGGCCTTCGCCCGGACCTTGACGGCGGCCGGGCCGGCGGGCACCTCGAACGACGCCGTACCGGCCGACGCCTTCAGGTAGTCGAACCCGAGGTACTCGACCTTGACCGTCCGGGCACCCGTCGGCAGACCCGTCGGTAGCGTGACCGTGGCCGCGCCGCCGCTCAGCTGGGCGAGCTGCGACCACGAGCCGATGCTGAACCGCACCTGACCGCCGGTCTCGAACCCGTCGGCCGCCTTCACCGTGGCGGTGGCCGTGGTCGTCTGGGCCCCGCTCGCGTACGGCTCGACAGCCACCTCGGTGGTGGTCGTGACGTCGCTGTTCGGGATCCCACGGATGTCATTCCACTCACGGAGGGTGAGCGGGATCACGGTGCCGTGACGCGGACGGACGACGCCCGCGTTGGTCATCGTGATCGCTTTGGCGTTCCAGGTCGTCGCCTCGATGTTCTCGTGGCACGCGGCCTGGTATCCACCACCGTTCGTGTACCGGTCACCCCAGAGGTAGAACTGGCCGGGGCAGGAGGTGTCACCAGGGTTGGCCTTGAAGACGACCGGCCCCTCGTACCCCTGGTTGGCGACCCACGTCGTGCGCCCCAGCGCCGGCGCGACCAACGTCCAGTTGTTGATGTTGCTGTCCAGGAAGTCGGTGTGCTTCTCCGAGAAGATGTCCGAGCCCTGGTTGCCGGCCTCGTTCTTGGTCACCCGGTAGTAGTGGTCACCGACCCGGATCGCGGTCGTGTCGATCCGCGACAGCGGAGCCGGGTCCTGCCAGACCTGGGGGGCGGAGAACGTCTGGAAGTCGCGTGTCGTGGCGTACCACATCTGCGCGTTGCCCTGACCGGTGCGGTTCACGGGGTCGTTCCACAGCGACTGCGCCCAGAACACGACGTAGGCACCGATCTCCTCGACCCACAGCGACTCGGGTGCGAAGGCGTTGCCCGCGTTGTCGGGGGCGACCTTCACGTGCCGCTGCGGAGTCCAGTGCACGAGGTCGTGCGACTCGAACACCTCGATGTACTGGGTGTCGTTGATGGCGTATCCGCCCTGGTCGTACCAGTTCAGGTCGGTGGCGATCATGTAGAACGTGTCGCCGTCGGGTGAGCGGACGATGTGCGGGTCACGAAGGCCCTGGTCGCCCAGCTGGGAGATGAGCGACGGCCGGCCTCCGGTCAGACCGGTCCAGTCCAGGGCGGTGTTCCCGTTGGACGTGGCGAACATGATCTGCTCGCCGTCGGCGATTCCCTCACCCTTGAAGTACCCCATGAAGTACCGCTCGTGCTCCTCGGAACGGGGCATGGCGGTGATGGTCACCGGGAACGATTTCGTCTTCGAGGCCGAACCCTTGGTGATGGTCGCCGTCAGGGTGGCGGCGACATCCGCACGGCCGAAGGCCGGGCGGGTCACCTCACCCGTCGGGGTCACGAGGTCAGTGGTCGACGTCCAGGTGATGGTGGACCCGAACTCGCCGTCGGCAGCGAGGGCGAGATTGCCGCGCACGTCGTCCGCGGCGTACAGGGTCAGGTCGAACGTGTCACGGTCGACCGCCTGCGCGTCGTCGAACTCGGCCTTCACCACGACGGGGATCTCCCGTGTGGTGACCTCTTGGCCGCCCTTGCGGACGGTCGCCGTGAGCGTGGCTGTCGCGTCGGGCTGCCCCTGCCCGGGTCGGGTGATTCTGCCGGTCACCGGAACCTTGCGGGCGCTGGCGAGGGCAGGCGGCGTGTAGACCTGGACGACCGACGGGTCCGAACTCGTCCACGTGATGGCCGAGCCGGCCACGGAGCCCACCTTGGGCAGAACCATGTCCCGTACGACCGCACTGGTCAGGCCGAGGTCGATGGCGGCGGCGTCGGCGCGAACGCCGCCGGAGACGGTCCTGCGCGCCAGGGCGAGTGTCTCGTCGAGGCTCACCGCCCGGTCGTAGACCCGGAAGTCCCGGATCGTTCCGCGGAACGAGTAGTGGCCCGACGTCTGCGAGCGGGCGAGGAAGTTGCAGTTGGTTCCCGCGGCGTTCACCGACGGCGGCGTGGTCAGGTTCGTCGACGTCGCATGCAGCACGCCGTCGAGGTAGAGCCGGCCGGTCCAGCTCGTGCCGTTCGCGTTCAGTGACTGGGTGTAGGTGACGTGAGTCCACGCGCTCTCGGGCATGCGGACCCGGTTCTGTTGGAGGTTCGCCGAACCCACCGCCACCCGGAACCGCTGGGTGTTCGACGCGAAGATGGAGCCCTGGGCGCCGGTGTCGACGTCGCACGAGCCGGACTTCGCGCCGAAGCTCCACATCTGGTGCTCGCCGACGTTCGCCGGGTCGATCCACACGTCGTAGTCGACGGTGAGGTTCGACATGCCCGCGGTGAGGTTGTTCGGCAGCGCCACGTACCCGCCGTCGAGGGCGCCTTCGTAGGAGTCGGGGTTGAATCTGACTCCGTCGCCGGTCAACCTCGCCTTCTCCGGATTCACGAGCGTGGCGTTCGCCGCCGAGCCCGCGCTGCCCGAGTTGACCAGCGTCGTCCCACTGGTCTCGTCGAGGGCGAAGTGGTGCACCAGACCCTCGGTGAGCTGCTCGTCGGCAGCGTGCGAGGGCGTCGGTGCGAACGAGACCGCAAGAAGCGCACCCAGTGCCAGGACCGCGACACCTCCACCCTTCCGACGCAGCCGGGGACGTGACCTCTGCTGTCGCAATCTCAACTGATCCTCCTTGCTCGACGTGGAAATCTCTCTGAAATGGACAAGGGTTGTTAACGCTAACTACGGCGTAGTGCCAGGTCAACGAGACGATGCGGGGTGGCCGAGGTCGGGGAGTGGGGTCTCCGGTGGACAAGTCGTGCTTCGCACCAGCCAGCACCCCAGCAGGTGCCCGTTCCGGGGGTTCCGTGCGGCTTCCCCCGGCGTTGCGGGACGGCATCGGTAGGCGAGGGTTGCCGCCGTCGAAGCACTACCAGGGCCGGTTCACGACGGGCGCCCACGGGCGGGCCATGGACCGGCTGGTCGACCAGGCAAGGTCGGCCGGCGCCGAAGTCGTCGATCCGCTCCCGCGTCCCGCTGCTCCGGCCGCGTACCGACGGGTGTTGCCACCGGCCGGGCTCGGCGGCCAGCAGCCGGCGGGTGTAGGAGTGCGACGGCGTGGCGAGCACCTGCTGGGCGGGCCCGCGCTCGACGATGTCGGACTCTCGCATCACCAGGACGTCGCCGCCCAGGTCACGGCCGAGGTCGAGGCTCGTCCGGCCTGGTTCTTGAACCAGATCTGTCGAGAACTACCGATCCGACCGCGTGCCGCGCTTGGCCTGCTGGATCTGCTCGTAGACGTGGGTCCGCAGTTCGGTGAACCGGGGCAGGGCCCGGGTGGTGAGCTGATCGCGTTCCTGCGGGAGGTCGATCACGAGGTCCTCCTGCACCCGGGTCGGTGAGTTCGACAGGACGAGCACGCGTTCGCCCAGATACACCGACTCGTCGATGTCGTGCGTCACGAACACCGTGGAGATCCTGCGGGTCAGGTGCAGCTCCCGTACGAGATCCTCCAGGTCCGCGCGGGTCTGCGCGTCCACCGCGGCGAACGGCTCGTCCATGATCAGCACTTCCGGCTGGTACGCGATGGCGCGGGCGATCGCCACCCGCTGCTGCATCCCACCGGAGAGCTGCCACGGATGGCTCCGCGCCGACTGCCGAAGCCCGACCGCGTCGAGGGCGTCGGCGACCATCCGCTCACGTTCGCCCCGGGAGAGCTTCTTGTGGCGAAGCGGGAGCTCCACGTTGCCCCTTACCGTCAGCCACGGGTAGAGGCTGCGGCCGTACTCCTGAAAGACCACGGCCATCGCCGGGCTCGGGCCCGTCACCGGCGACCCCTCCATCTCGACGAGGCCACTGGTGGGCCGGAGCAGCCCGGCCAGGCACTTCAGGAGAGTGGTCTTTCCGCAGCCCGAGGGACCGACGATGCACACCAGTTCGCCAGGGCTCATGGTGAAGCTGAGATCCCCGATCGCCTCGACCTCGCCCCGGCCGGAGGCATAGACCTTGCGCAGGTGCTCGACCCTCAGCAGGGGACTCCCGTCAGCCACGGGTGACCTCCTTCAATCCGTGGTACCAGCGCAGGACGCGACGTTCGACGACACCGAAGACCACGGCGAGGAAGACGCCGATGAGGCCGAGCAGGAGGATGCCGCTCCACATCTCCGCGATCAGGTAGTTCCGTTGGAAGTAGGCGATCCGGTAGCCGAGACCGGCGGACGAGGCGAACATCTCCGAGATGACCATGAGGATCAGGGCCACCGAGAGCGCCTGCCGTACGCCGGTCATGATGCGCGGACTCGCCGCCGGGAGGATCACCAGCCACAGTCGGTCCCACCGGGAGATCCGGAACGAGCGCGCGGTCTCCATCATCACGCTGTCGGTCGCTCGGACGCCTTCGATCGTGTTCAGCAGGATCGGCCAGATCGCGCCGGACACGATGACGACGACCTTCATCGTGTCGGTGATGCCGAGCAGGAGCATCGCGACCGGAATCAGCACGGGTGGCGGAATCGCGCGGAAGAACTCCAGCAGTGGCTCGAGGATCTCACGTAGCGGACGGAGCCTGCCGATGACGACGCCCGCGGCGACGCCGAGGAGGATCGACGCGAAGACGCCGGCCAGGAGCCGGTACACGCTCGGCAGGACGTCGTCGACGATCGCCGGGCCGATCCAGGTCTGCCGGAACGCGTCGAGGAGCGTGTGCGGGCCGACGAGAAACCGGTTCGTCGACCGGGTGGACCAGACGGCCCAGAGCCCGATGGCCAGGACGGGCAGCCCGACCGCGAACAGGAGGTTCTCGGCGACCCTGACGCCCAGGCTCCGGGGGCGGGCCCTTCCCTCGCCGGGCGCGGTCATCGGGCCGCCTCGTCCGAGAGCACCGACTGGTGCCAGGCCAGCGAGCGGCGTTCGACGACGCGGAACACGACGTTCACCAGCAGGCCGAGGATCCCGGTGACCACGACGAGGCCGTACAGGCCGACGGCGTCCCCGGCGGTGCGGGAGAGCTCGATCTCGCGCCCGAGGCCGGGGTTGCCGATCACCATCTCGGCGGTGACGGCCAGGATGAGCGCGACCGCCGCGCCGAGACGCAGGCCGGTCATCAGGTACGGCAGAGCGGTCGGAAGGACGAGGTACCGCAGACGTTCGCGGCGGGTGAGGCCGAAACTCCGCGCGGTGTCCCGGGCCACGGCGTCGACGTCGGCGACGCCGTAGATCACCTGCACGAACACCTGCCAGAACGCCGCGTAGACGATGATGACGAGCGCGGCGCGCATCTGCAGGCCGAACATCAGCACGGCGAGGGGGATCAGCGCGACCGACGGCACCGGCCGCAGGAACTCGACAGTCGTGTGCGTCGCGCGGCGCAGGAACGGCACCATCCCGACCACCGTCCCCAGCGCGACCGCCGCGAGCGTCGCCACCGTCAGACCGATCGCCCACGACGTCATGGTGAGCCGGATTCGCCGCCAGAACGCCAGGTCGCGGACCTCCTGGGACAGCCACCCGAACACGTCCGTGACGTACGGCAGGTAGTGCGGGTCGACCAGTCCCAGTGTCGGGATCAGTTGCCAGCCGACGAGGAACCCCAGCAGGCCCACGGCGCCCAGCAGGATCTTGCGCATCGGCCGGCTACTGCTGCTGGACGAGGCGGTCGAAGTCGGGTCGCCGGTCGAGTACGCGGTACTTCTGGGCGAGCGTCACGAGTTGCTCCAGGCCGCCCCGGTCGAGCTCCCACCCGAATGCCGGGAGCCGTACGGAATCCGCTACCGCGTCCGGCAGTTCGAGGTTGTCCTTGATGGCTTGACGCAGGTCGGCTTCGTTGGCCGGATCCTTGGCCCAGGTGAGCGTCTTCTTCATCGCCGACGAGAAGTCCGCGACCAGTGTGGCGTCGGATTCCCTCAGCTTGGTCGACGTGATCGTCGTCAGGGTGGTGAGTCCGGGAACGGTGGCCTGATACGGGGCGACCACGAGGACGTCACCGCGTTCGCGTAGCTGGGTGATGAACGGCTCGGTCACCCAGGCGGCGTCGATGTTGCCGGCGGCGAGCTGAGCCGGCGCGTCCGGGAAGGCCACCTCGACGAACTTGACCTTGGTGGGATCACCGCCGTCCTTCTCGACCGCGGCCATGATCGTGACATCGCCGGCGGCGCCCAGGCTGTTGACCGACACCGTGCGCCCGGCGAGCTGGGCCGGCCGGGTGATGCCCGACCTCGCCGTCGTCAGGACGGCGTTGATGTCGTCACCGTCGGCGTAGGACGACGCGTAGTTCCCGATGATCACCACACCGAGGTTCTGCAGATCGGCGCGGAACGGGCCGAACGGCTGACCGATGGCGAAGTCGATGTCGCCGTTGATCAGCGCCGGGATGGCCTGTGCGCCGCCCTGTGCGGGCACGACCTCCACATCGAGCCCCTGCTCCCGGAAGATGCCCGCCCTGATGCCACCCCACAGGGCGGCGGTCTCGCTGATCGGTAGCGCCGCCACGCGGACCTTGCGTAGGTCGCCGCTTGCTCCGGGGGACGGGCCGGTGGCATCGGAATCCGTGCAACCGGTCAGGGCGATCGCGACGCTGGCGAGAACAGCGAGGGCGGTGACCTTCTTCATGGACGGGCCCTTCCGTGCGAAGCGCTGGTGCATCCGGAGGAGTGGGGCCGGCAAGGTGGGGTTGGGCATCCGACCGCGTCGATCAGCGTCATGCAGAGGTGATTGATTGTCAAGAATTCTTATATGAAGATCGGCATTGCTGGTCGATCGCTTTGCCTCGATATGAATTCTGCTGGGAAACGCCTTGACGCATGACGATTTTGTGACCAAACTGTGCGGTTGGCGGTGCGGCGGCGGAGGGAGCGACGACGTGGCGATCGTGATCGTGGGGGCTGGTATCGGTGGCCTCACCACCGCTCTCAGCCTGCACCGGGCCGGCTTCCGTGACATCGCCGTCTACGAGCGCGCCGCCGCGCTGCGCCCGCTCGGCGTCGGGATCAATCTGCTCCCGCACGCCGTTCGGGAGATCAACGAACTGGGTCTCGGTGAACGCGTGGAAAGGTTGGGCGCCACGCCCGGCACGCTGGCCTACTACAACCGGAAGGGTCAGCAGATCTGGAGCGAGCCGCGCGGACTGGACGCAGGCTATCGCTGGCCGCAGCTTTCCGTGCACCGCGGCCGGTTCCAGATGGAGCTCCTCGCCGTGGTGCGGGAACGGCTGGGTGCCGACGCGGTACGCACCGGGCACCGGCTCGTCGGCGTCCGGGACGGCGTCGCACGCTTCGAGACGGCAGCAGGGGAGGTGAGCGTCGCGGCCGACCTGATCGTCGGAGCGGACGGCATCCATTCCGCGCTGCGCCGGCACCATCGGCCCGGCGAGGGAGCGCCGCTGTGGAACGGGCTGACGCTGTGGCGGGGGACGGCACGGGCGCCCGGATTCCTGGACGGGCGGACCATGATCATGGCGGGGGACGCGGAACAGAAACTCGTCGCGTACCCGATCGGCGCGGGCCTGATCAATGTCGTCGCCGAGCGGCGCGGGCCCGGATTCGCCGGACCCAACGCGGACTGGAACCGGGCGGTCGACCCCGCGCCGGTCGTCTCGCTCTTCGCGGACTGGCGTTTCCCGTGGCTCGACGTGCCGGAACTGCTCGCCGCCGCCGACGAGATCCTCGAATACCCCATGGTGGACCGCGACCCGATCGACGTGTGGACCCACGGGAACACGACGCTGCTCGGGGACGCGGCGCACCCGATGTACCCGAACGGTTCCAACGGGGCGTCGCAGGCGATCCTGGACGCGCGTACCCTCGCCTTCCACCTCGCCACCGCGCCGACGGTGCGGCAGGCGCTCGGCGCCTACGAGGCGGACCGGCGGCCGGCGACCACCGCGCTCGTGCTGAGCAACCGGCGGCAGGGCCCGGAACAGGTGATGGTGCTCGCCCACGATCGCGCGCCGGACGGGTTCGAGCACATCCACGACGTCATCCCGCCGGAGGAGCTCACCGAGATCGCCACCGGGTACAAGAAGACGGCCGGCTTCCTGCCCGCCGAGCTCAACGAACGGGCCTCCCTGACGCCGACGGCCTTCTCGGGCGTCCTGCCGTGACCGGCGCGGAAGCGACCGAACTGGACGCGGCGCGACTCGCGTCGGTGATCTCACCGCTGCGCCGCACGCTGCTCGCCGCCGCCCGGGCCACCGAGCACCTGCCGGAGATCCCGGACGCGCAGATCGAGATCGTGCGGGCTCTGCCCCGGGGCACGGTGTCCGGTCCCGGCGAACTCGCCGAACGACTCCGCCTGAGCCGCTCGACGGTCAGCAACCTCCTCACCACGATGGAGGGCAACGGTCTCGTCGAGCGCCGCCGCCGTCCCGGCAACCACCGTCACATCGAGGTCCTCGCCACCCCGAAGGCCCTCGACCTGTTCGACCGCTTCGACCTCGCGAGCGGAGACCTGGTCGCCCGCGCCGCGGCCACCCTGCCGGCGGCGGACCGCGCGGCGCTCGCCGCCGCGGTGCCCGCGTTGGAACGCCTCCGCGACGCCCTCGCGCATGCCAAGGACGCGCCATGAGTACGCGCCAACCGGGCATCCGCCACGTCGAGTTCCGCCCCCGCGGCGTCGAGCTGCCGGCCGGGAACCCGTGAGCGCCCCGGCGGTTCCCGGTCTGGAGGCCGCGTTCGAGGTGGAGGCCCGGCTCGGCACGCTGGAGGACCACGGGATGACCCGGACGGGCCACCGCCGCGTGGTGCCTGTCGTCGGTGGCCGGGTCACCGGCCTCTTCGAGGCTGACATCCTTCCTGGCGGCGCCGACTGGCAGCTGGTCCGCCCCGACGGCGCGATCGAGATCGACACGCGCTACTCGGCGCGCACCGCCGACGGCGGTCACGTCTACATCCGGACGTTCGGCGTCCGCAGCGGCCGCCCGGAGATCCTCGAAGCGTTGCTCCGCGGCGACGCGGTCGACCCCTCCGAGTACTACTTCCGGCTGGGCGTACGACTGGAGACGTCGGTGCCCACGCTGGCCGTCCTGGAGCAGTGCGTCTTCGTGGCGTCGGCAGTACGCGAGACCGATCGGGTGCGCTACACCGCCTACCGCGTCACGTAGGGCGTGTTTCAGGCGATCAGCTGATCGTCAGTGAGCAAGGGCGCGTGGTCGGCGCCCTGCGCGCGCAGCGCGCCCAGGTTATCGAACTGATCGACCGTCTCCAGCAGCTCAGCTCCGGACTGGATCGGATGGTTGACGCCCACGAGCGCGGCCTGCTGCTCACCGCCGATGAGTACTCCCGAGGTCTGCGGCGAAACCGATGCTGCGAGACTCAACGGCATGGTGCCGTTGCGGATCACGTACGACGGGATAGCTGACGCGGTCTATATCTACCTTCAGCCAGATAGCGAGGGTGCACCGGCGATCAAGACGTACCCGTGTGACCCCGTCGAGGTGGACGGGATGATCAATCTGGACTTCGACGCAGCGGGCCGACTCCTTGGCGTCGAAGTTCTGGACGCCCGCGCGAAACTTGCCCCAGAGCTTCTAGCGGCTGCCGAAGACATCACCAAGCGAGCAACGAGCAGCCAGTAGAACCAACCCGCATGCGGCATATCCGGATGTCGGAAGCGGAGGAGCGGTACGGCGACGTGCTCGGTCATGTCGTCATGCAGGACCCGAGGGCAACCAGCTCCGCGTCGTGTGATGTCACGATCACCGCAAGACTCGCAGGTCGGACTCGGTGTGCACGCGAGTCTGGCCACGGTAGCGGCCCAGGAAGGCCGACAGCGCGGCGCGCAGAACGAGTTGATCGCCAGGCACGACACCGCGAGCCGAAGCAGGGGAGACAGCCGGCATCACCGTGCGCCACCATCCGTGATGAACACCAGTCCACCTGAAGCGGCGGATCAGGATGGGGTCGCCTCGGTGCCCCGGCTGGCGTGCGGCGACGTCAGGCGGTGCCGAGGAGGTCCCACCGGTTGCCGGCGATGTCGAGAAAGACCGCGACTCGGCCATAGGATTCGGTGCGTGGTTCCCGGACGAAAGTGACACCCGCCTGCGTCATACGCAGGTGTGCGGCGTCGAAGTCGTCGACGCGGAGGAAGAACCCGACTCGGCCGGCTGCCTGGTTACCGACGGCGGCGCGCTGGTGTTGTCCGTCTGCGCGGACGAGCAGAATCCCGGTCTGGGCACCCGGCGGCCGGACGACGACCCACCGCTTGGGTCGCCCTTCGTTGGTCAGAGATGGGGAGTCCTCGACGAGGTCAAAGCCGAGTACGTCGGTGAAGAACGTGATCGCCGGGTCGTACTCGTCGACGATCAGGGCGACCAGGTCGATTCGCATCGCGGCAGCGTACCCGGGGTCGGACCGCCCAGGCGCCTTGGTGGCGGCATGATCGAGTGGTGGTGGAGGCAGTTGGGGTTCGATGGTTCCCGGACGAGGTCGGTCGCAACGAGGGGGAGGTCGCTTTCCTGGAACGGCTTCGGCGGGAAGCATCCTGCTGGGCCGTCGACGGGCTCTCGCCGGAGGACGACACGTCGTCGCAGTTGTGGCTGGCGCCGCTGTACGTCGACGTTGATGTTCCCGGGCTCACCATCCGGCGTCGCACCCTGCAGGTCGGTTACTGGACCGATGGACCGCTCGGACAGGTACTCCAAGGTGTTTGGGGCGACGACTACCTTCTGGATGACCACGACGGCAACGATCCCGAGAACCTGACCGTGGTCGGGGTACGGGCCAGCCATGAGAACTACGCGGAGTGGGCCGCTGCCTGGCTGTTGCGCCAACTGAGACGGCCTGTTGTGCGGGAGGAGTGGCTGGCCGGGGATCGCGTGGCCGCTGCGACATGGCGGCTGGACGATACTGGCCGTGTCCTCGCCAGGCACGGCCACAGTTCCCGCCGCCTCGTGCGCCGTCGCGCTGACCGTGTTGTCGCAGTGAGGTGAGCCTCGTGAGGTTCTGCCGGACCGGGATGCATGGGTTACCGGCACGCCGTCCGTCGACTCGGCGACGACCACGTCAGCCATGCTCACGCGATTCGCGACGGTGCCGACTACGCCCTGCATGCCTGCTGACCGCTGCGATCGGCGCGATCTGGTTCAGCCCGTGCGTTCGGGCGAAGAGGGGCGTCGATCGGGCGAAGGGACCGACATGTTTGCGCAGCTCAGTGGAGGCATGCGACATGCCGACCGCACCTACCCGCTGACCTACGATCAGGCTGCGCGGGCGGTTTCCCGCTGGCCTGATCGACGTGCGTCACCTTGGACCTCACGCCCGGCGTACGGTGGGCTGGTCGTCCGGTCGGGTCACGTCTGCTCCGGCGGTAACGCCTGCCGGGCTGCGGCGAATGCCCGGTTCGCCGCTGGCACGCCGGCGTAGATGCCGACCTGGAGCAGGACCTCGCTGATCTCCTGTCGGGTGAGTCCGTTGCGTGGTGCGGCCCGGACGTGCATCCCCAGGTCCTGGAAGTCGGTGGTGAAGGCGTCGGTCGCGGCGACGGTCCGGTCGGGGGCGTGTCCGGCCAGCCACATGCCGACCATCGCGCCGAGGGAGAGCCCGGCGTAGTGCACCCGCCGGACGTCGAGGTCGTCGGGGAGGCGGAGCAGTTCCCGGCCGAGCAGCTCGATGGTGTACGGGCCCGGCGGTACGGCTTCGCTGCTGGTCAAGCCGGGTGACGCCGAGGCGGCGTGGCTGGCCGTCGACCGGGCCATGCTGGCGTGGCTACCTGCACGCCGACGGGCCGGCGAACGCCGCCCGCGCCCTCATCGAGGCGGAACGCACCGCGCCTGCCGAGATCCGGCACCGACCGGTCGCCCGGGACTGTCCTCGCCGAGATCGCCCGCGACCCGTACGCCCCGACCACGATCACGTAGCTCGCCGTCCCCCTCGGGTGGGCTGGGCCGTGACCGCGCCGTTCCTGTCCTTCGCGCGGATCCGTAACCGGCTGATCCTCACCGCCCGGACCGTCCTGCGTCAGCACCACCCCGGAGCCGACGGCCACTGTCGGGCCTGCCGAAGCCGGACTGTCCGGTGGCGACCGCCGCGCGGAACGTCCTGCGGGTGGCCGGCGATGTGCAGTGGCGGGGTGCGACCGCAGCCGACCGGGACGGTCCCTGACCAGCCGGATGACGTGGTCCTCGCGGGCAGGCCGTCGGGGCCGTGGCCGCCCCGACCGGCTGGTGTCGTCAGGCCGACACCGCAGATCGGATGCGGTCTATACGATGCCGTTGTGCGCCGTACCCGAGCCCTGGCCCTGGTTCTCGTCGTTCTCCTCACCGGCTGTAGCGAGCCCGCCGAGCCGGCTGACGCGCCGGCACCCAGCGAAGGCGACCGGTGGGCGTGCCGGAAGTTGCAGTCCACCACGCTCGACCTGTCCGAGCCGATGCCCGGCGACGACCTGGCGATCGGCCGCGCCGCGTCCGGGTCCCCGCACGCCGAAACCCGGGCTGCCGGTGATGCGCTGGTGGCTGCCGTGAAGCAGGCGGAGGGCGCTTCGCCGGGCAGCGTCGCGGCCGCCGGCGCGGAAGTCGCGATCGCCAAGGCCCGACAGGCATTGGGGAAAGCCTGCATCAGCCAGTTGGGTGAGGGTGTCTGGTAATCGACACGTGGCCGTACGGCACCCGGGGCCGGTTCCGCGTCACGTCGCACCCGAGCGCGGCTGATGCGTACGGCGGGACGCGTTCCGGTCGCGCCGGGTCCAAGCTGGTGAGGCACGCCCAGGACGCGGAAAGTGAGTGGCCGGCGGGGCGAGGGACGGGAAGGATGCGTCGATGGCGCGATCGGCCGTCTTAAATCGTTTCCAGGACCTCTGGGTCGGCCTCGCGGGTGTCGCCACCAGCTTTCCGGCGAGCGGCGTACGGGTGGTCGTCGCTGGCGGGTCGCGGCTGTGCCCGCCGGGGTGGGCGGGCATCGTGGTGGTGGGGACCTCGGGCCTCGCCACCGCCCGTTTCCTGCGCGAATCGCTCGACGGTAGGCCACCCTCGTCGGCCGTCGAGGCCGGGCGGTGGAGCGGCCGGCACGGCGTACGGGTGGTCGCGGCAGCGGGTTACCGCCGGTGGCCGTACTCGGTCGCGCACCTCTGCGTGCTCACCAGCACCCACCTCCGGGGTCGTGGACTGGCCGGTGCGGTGGCGTCCGCTGCGGTCGCGGAGGCGCTCCGGAACCGGCTGCTGCCGCAGTGGCGGGCACGTCCCGAGCCGTCACGACGGGTCGCCCGCCGGCTCGGCTTCCGTGAACTCGGGGCCCAGGTGAGCCTCAGGATCGCGGACCATCAGGGGGAACGACAGCAACCGGCTGCCACTCCCGCCTGAGCAGCCCGTAGACCCACGAGTCGGAGACCTCGCCGTTGACGACGCAGTCCTCCCGCAAGGTCCCTTCCCGTACGAAGCCGAGTTTCTCCAGGACGCGGGCGGATGCCACGTTGCGGGTGTCGGTCTCGGCCTGGACGCGGTTCAGGTCCAGCGTGTCGAACGCCCACCTCAGCAGGGCATGTGCGGCCTCGGTGGCGTAGCCGTGGCCCCACGCCCTTTCGCCGTAGCAGTAGCCCAGCGAGGCGCTGCGGTAGTCCGGATTCCACCGGTTCAGGCTGCACCAGCCGAGGAAGGCCCGGTCGGAGCGGCGTTCCACGGCCAGTCTCGTGCCGGTGCCGTCCTCCGCCATCCGCCGGCAGGCCGTGACGAACCGCTCGGCGCGTACCCGTTCGCTCCACGGCGGCGCGTCCCAGTAGCGCAGCACGTGGGCGCTGCTGTGCAGCGCGAAGAGGTCGTCCGCGTCCGCGTCGCCGAAGGGCCGCAGTCGCAGGCGGGCGGTGTGCAACGTGGGGGCGGGCAGCGACGTACCCGGCATGTTCCCTCCCGTGGTCGGTGACCGCTTCACCAGACACCCGATGGCGATCGCGTGCAACGGGTTTCGAGGTCCTGTCTCGCGGATCCGGTGGTGTCGCCACTACGGTGTGCAAGGTGAGCCGTATTCGCGCCCGAGCCCTGGCCCTGGTTCTCGTCGTTCTTCTCACCGGCTGCAGCGAGGACGCCACCGAGCCGGCTGCCGCCCCGTCGCCCGGTAGCAGTGGCGGAGGTGGCGAGGACGACCGGTGGGCGTGCCGGGAACTGCAGGCCAGCCTGCTCGACACGTCCGGCGCACAGCCCGACGAGAACGCGGCGATCGGCGGTGCCGCCGCGCGGTCCACGCACGCCGACACCCGGGCCGCCGGTGCTGCGCTGGTGGCCGCCGCGAAGCAGGCGGAGGGCACGAAGCCGGGCAGCGCCGAGGCGACCACCGCGGAACTGGCGATCGCGAAGGCCCGAGGGGAGCTGCTGGAGGCGTGCCTCAGCCAGTTCGGCGACGCTCCCGGGTAACGCCGGGTCCGCGGTCGCGGCCGGTCCGCGTGACGGGGCTGGCCGGTACGCCGGGCAAGCAGCGAAAACCCGTTAGCCCGGTACCCGGTCGGTCGGTAGCGTGCCCCGGGTGGTGACGGGGGAACGGCTCGACGGCCGGTTCGGCAGGCTGTGGGCGGCGACCACCACGTCCGCCCTGGGCAGCGGGTTGAGTACGGTGGCCGCGCCGCTGCTGGTCTCCACCCGTACCGACGATCCGCTGCTGGTGTCCGGGGCGTTCGCCACGGCGTGGCTGCCCTGGCTGCTGTTCGCGCTGCCCGGCGGCATCCTGGTGGACCGGGTGGACCGCCGCCGGCTGATGATCGTCGTCGACTGGTTGCGGGTGGGCGCGCTGGCCCTGCTGGGCGCGGCCATCGCCGGCGGTTTCATGACCATCCCGCTGTTGTACGCGGTGCTGTTCGGGCTGAACACCGGCGAGATCGTGTTCCGGACCGCCAGTCAGGCCCTGGTGCCGGCCGTGGTGCCGCCGGCCCGGCTGGAACGGGCCAACGGCTGGCTGGTGGGCGGGTCCACCGTCGCGCAGGGGATGCTCGCCGGCCCGTTGGGTGGGTTCCTGTTCGTGCTGGCGGCGAGCGCCCCGTTCTTCGCCAACGCCGTCACGTACGCGGTGGGTGCGGTGCTGGTCGCCGGGATCGCCGGCTCGTACCGTCCGGACCCGGTGGCTCCCGGCACCCGCTCGGTCCGGGCGGAGCTACTCGAGGGGGTCCGGTGGCTGGCCGGGCAGCGGCTGCTGCGCACCATGGCGGTGCTGATCGGGCTGCTCAACGTCACCCTGACGGCGGCGTTCGCGCTGCTGGTCCTGCTCGCCGAGGAACGGCTCGGTCTGGGTGAGGTCGGCTACGGCGTGCTGCTGGCCTGCATGGCGGTCGGCAGTCTGGTCGGGTCGCTGATCGGTGACCGGCTGATCGGGTGGGTGACCGCGACCTGGACGATCCGGGTCGGTCTGCTCACCGAGGTGCTCATGCACCTGCTGCTGGCCGTGTCCACCGACGCGTGGCTGGTCGGTGCCGGGTTGGTGCTGTTCGGGGTGCACGGCGCGCTGTGGGGGATCGTGGCCGTCTCGTTGCGGCAGCGGCTCACCCCGCCCCGGCTGCTGGGGCGGGTGGGCAGCGTGAACCTGTTCGTGGTGGCCGGTGGCAACTGTGTCGGCGCGCTGCTGGGTGGGGTGTTGGCGGCCCGGTTCGGGCTGACCGCGCCGTACTGGGTGGGGTTCGTGGTGGCGGTGCTGGTCACCGCGTCGACCTGGCGGGTCTTCGACCGGGCCACCGTCTCCCGGGCGTACGCGTCCGCGCCGCCGCCGGAGGGGGAGCTCCGTTCCCGGGTCGACGCGGTCGGCCGACCGTCCGATCCGAGTGTCCCGAACGAGCGTTAAGCTGGCGGGGTGTTGACTGTCGACCGGATCCTGCCCACCGACGAGGCCCACGACCTTCTGGAGTTGGCCACCGAACTCGCCGACCGGGAGCTCGCGCCCCGGGCCGCCGGGTTCGAGGAACGCGCCGAGTTTCCCCGGGAGGTGCTGCGTACCCTCGGCCGGGCGGGCCTGCTGGGCCTGCCGTACCCGGAGGAGCACGGCGGCGCGGCCCAGCCGTACGAGGTGTACCTGCAGGTGTTGGAGATCCTGGCCAGCCGGTGGTTGGCGGTGGCCGAGGCGGTCAGCGTGCACACCCTGGCCTGCTACCCGATCGCCCAGTACGGGGACGAGGAACTGCGTAAGCGGTTGCCGGACATGCTCGGCGGGGAGCTGCTCGGGGCGTACTGTCTCTCCGAGCCGCAGGGTGGGTCGGACGCGGCGGCGCTGACCACCCGGGCGGTCCGCGACGGCGACGACTACGTGGTGTCCGGCACCAAGGCGTGGATCACCCACGCGCACAGCGCCGACTTCTACAACATCTTCTGCCGTACCGGTGGGCCGGGCGCGAAGGGCATCTCCTGTCTGGTGGCCGACGCCGGTACGCCGGGGATCGTGCCGCAGGCCGCCGAGAAGACGATGGGGTTGCGGGCGTCGCCGGTGGCGCAGATCGCGTTCGACGACGCCCGGGTGCCGGCGGACCGGCTGGTCGGCGGGGAGGGCATCGGCTTCACGATCGCCATGTCGGCGCTGGACTCGGGGCGGTTGGGTATCGCGGCGTGCGCGGTGGGGCTGGCCCAGGGCGCGTTGGACTACGCGGTCGGCTACGCCCGGGAGCGGCGGCAGTTCGGCCGTCCGCTGGTGGACTTCCAGGGGCTCGGGTTCACCCTGGCGGACCTGGCGACGCAGGTGTCGGCGGCGCGGGCGTTGACCCTCGCGGCGGCGCGGTTGCGGGACGCCGGGCGGCCGTACTCGATCGAGGCGGCGAAGGCGAAGCTGTTCGCCTCCGACGTGGCGATGCGGGTGACCACGGACGCGGTGCAGGTGCTGGGTGGTGCCGGGTACGTCGCGGACCATCCAGTGGAGCGGTTCATGCGGGAGGCGAAGGTGCTGCAGATCGTGGAGGGCACCAACCAGATCCAGCGGCTGGTGATCTCCCGGGCGCTGGCGAAGGGCTGATTCCGCTCCACTGTGGCCCACTGTCGGGGCGGCGGGGTGGGGTGTCGTCGCCCGGCCCAGGTTTTCCCGGTAGGTTGCCTGGCGTGGAGGAGATCGACCGTGCCATCGTCGCGGCGCTGACCGTCGACGGCCGCCTGTCGTACACCGATCTGGCCGAGCGGGTGGGCCTGTCGGTGTCGGCCGTGCACCAGCGGGTGCGGCGGCTGGAGCAGCGTGGCGTGATCCGGGGGTACGCCGCGCAGGTGTCGTTCGAGGCGTTGGATCTGCCGCTGACGGCGTTCGTGGCGATCCGCCCGTTCGACCCGTCGCAGCCGGACGACGCGCCGGAGCGGTTGGCCCACCTGCCGGAGATCGATTCGTGTTACTCGGTGGCGGGGGAGGACTTCTACCTGCTGCTGGTGCGGGTGGCCGGGCCGGCCGACCTGGAGCGGGTGTTGCAGGAGATCCGTACGGCGGCGAACGTGACGACCCGGACCACGGTGGTGCTGTCCACCCCGTACGAGAATCGTCCGCCGGGGATCGGGGCCCGGCGGGTCCGTCCGGTGGGGGAGGGCGACTGAGCCTGCGGCTCAGCGCGCGTTCCAGCCGAGGATGACCTGTCGGCCGTGTTCGTGGCCGAGCACGCTGAGGGTGGCGGTGTCCAGTCGGAGCCGGCCGCCGGCGGCCGGTGGCAGTCCGATCCAGCGGGCGCCGAGGACCCGCAGGGCGTGCGCGTGGGCGACCAGGGCCACGTCGCCGCGTTCCAGCAGCGGGGTGACCCGGTCCAAGACCCGGTCGAGGCGGGCGCCGATCTGCTCGGGTGACTCGCCGCCGGGGCAGCCGTCGTGCCAGATGTCCCAGTCGGGGCGTTCGGTGTGGATGTCGGCGGTGGTGCGTCCCTCGTAGTCGCCGTAGTGCCATTCGGTCAGGTCGTCGTCGACGGCGCTGACGGTGAGCCCGGCCAGGTCGGCGGTGTGCCGGGCCCGTCGGCGGGGGCTGGCGAGCACGGCGACGAAGTGGTGGCCGGCGAGGCGGTCGCCGAGCGCGCGGGCCTGGCGTTCGCCGTCGGGGGTCAGTTCCAGGTCGGTGTACGAGGTGTGCCGGCGGGCGGCGCTCCACTCGGTTTCGCCGTGTCGGATCAGCACCAGTTCTCCCATCGGCCCAGTCAACCATCACCGGTCCCCACCTAGCGTCCTAGGATGCTCTAGGCGATGTGTGCCACGGCAGACCGGATGTTTCCCGCAAAGCCCCAGCGGGCACACCAGGTCAGGGCCCGACGACGGGCCGGCACAGCCGGAGGGGAGTGGTGAACATGAGCTTCGCCGACAAGATGAAGAACAAGGCCGACGAGCTGACCGGTGCCGCCAAGGAGCGCATCGGCAACGCCACCGACAACGAGCGGATGCGCGCCGAGGGCGCCACGCAGCAGACGGACGCGCGGGCGCGGCAGGCCGGCGAGCACGTCAAGGACGCCGGTCGGGATGTGCGAGACGCATTCACGAAGTGACGAACGACGGCGGGGCCGTCCGGTTACGCACCGGACGGCCCCGCCGTCTGTGTCCTGCCGACCCTCAGTCGTCGACGCGGTGGGTGGTCCACCAGCGTCGGCCGTCCTCGGGCAGCGTGTCGATCGGGTCGTAGTACGCGTACCGCTTGTCGAGGGCTTCCAGGTCGGTCGACTCGATCGAGGTGCGGTAGTTCTTGGTCCAGTACGAGATGCCGCGTTCGCGGTCGTACTCGGTGAGCATGTGCACCCAACGTTTGCCGACGAACGGCACGTCGCAGACGATCCGAGGGGTGGCGTAGCCGGGCAGGTACCCCATGATGTCGTGCTGGAGCTGCTGGGCGTGCCAGACCGGGACCCGCCAGTGCTCGGCGTTGGGGATCATGTCGCACATGTAGAAGTAGTACGGCAGGATGCCGGCCTCGCCCTGGAGCGCGAAGCACAGGTCGAGCAGGTCGGTGGCGGTGGCGTTGACGCCGCGCATGAGCACGCCCTGGTTGCGGACGTCCCGGACGCCGACGTCGAGGGCGGTCTGGGCGGCCCGGGCGACCAGCGGGGTGAGCGACTGGGCGTGGTTGACGTGGGTGTGGATGGCCAGGTTGACGCCCCGTCGGGCGGCGGTGCGGGCGACCCGCTCCAGCCCTTCGACCACGTCCGGCTGGAGCCAGTGCTGGGGCAGGCCCATCAGGGCCTTGGTGGCGAGCCGGATGTCCCGGACGGTCTCGATGTCGAGCAGCCGCATCAGGTACGACTCGAGGTTGCGCCAGGGGACGTTGGCGACGTCGCCGCCGGAGACCACGACGTCCCGTACGCCGGGGTGGGCGCGCAGGTAGGTGATGTGGGCGTCGAACCGGTCGACCGGCTTGAGGGTGAGCTTGAGCTTGTCGACGGTGGGGGTGGAGTTGCCGACCAGGTCCATCCGGGTGCAGTGCCCGCAGTACTGCGGGCAGGTGGAGAGCAGCTCGGCGAGGACCTTGGTGGGGTAGCGGTGGGTGAGGCCCTCGGCGACCCACATGTCGTGTTCGTGCAGGCTGTCGCGGCTGGCGTACGGGTGGGACGGCCAGTCGGTGCGCCGGTCGGAGGCGACGGGGAGCATGTAGCGGCGGACCGGGTCGGCGAGCAGCGCCTCGGTGGTCATCGGCGCGAACGGCACCATCGTGTTGATCATCTGGGGTGGCACCAGCATCGACATGGTGGCCAGGGCCTTCTGGTCGGCCTCCAGGTCGGTGTAGAAGGTGTCGTCGACGGTGTCACCGAGGACGGTGCGCAGCTGCTTGACGTTCTTGACGCAGTTGACGCGTTGCCACTGGGCGGATTCCCACTGGTCGCGGGTGACGTGCCGCCAGCCGGGGAATCGGGTCCAGTCGGGTTCGACGAGGGGGGCCCGACGGTACTCGTAGGGCTGGCCGGCGGTCGGTGCCGTGACCGGGGTGGGGCCGGTGAGCGTCTCCACCGGTTGTGTCTGTGTCACGAACCCTCCTCGGTGCGGTGTGCTGCCAGCGAAGCCCGTAGGCTACTGGAAAATCTGCGGTCAAGAAATTAGTCTGCCGTAAGTTTTCCCGCGACGCGAGTCCTGGCCAGGGCTTCGAGCGGTTGTTCAGGGGAGGTAGCCGTGACGTCACCCGTGGGTCTGCACCGCGTCGTGGAACCGGCGGGGGTGCTGCCGCAGGCGGCGTGGCGGTTGGACGCCGCCCGGGAGATCGCGCCGAACGAGGTACGGATCCGGGTGGAACGGCTGAACCTGGACGCGGCGAGCTTCCGGCAGTTGTCCGACAAGCACGGCGGTGACGGCGAGAAGGTCCGCGCCGAGGTGCTGGACATCATTTCCACCCGTGGGAAGATGCAGAACCCGGTGACCGGCTCGGGCGGCATGCTGATCGGCACGGTCGAGGAGGCGGGCCGGCGGTCGCCGCTGGGCCTGCGCCCCGGTGACCGGGTGGCGACGCTGGTGTCGCTGACCCTGACGCCGCTGACCGTCACCGACGGGCTGGCCCGCTGGGACGGCCGGGGCGAGCAGGTGCCGTGCGACGGGTGGGCGATCCTGTTCGCCCGGTCCATCGCGGCGGTGCTGCCGGCCGACGAGGACCCGCAGCTGTCGTTGGCGGTGCTCGACGTGTGCGGGGCGCCGGCGCTGACCGCCCGGGTGGTGTCCCGGTACGTCGAGGACCGGCGGCGCGCCGGTGACGGGCGTCCGGTCACCGTGGCGGTGGTCGGCGGGGCGGGCAAGAGCGGGTCGCTGTCCCTGGCGGCGGCGCGGCGGGCCGGCGCGACCCGTACGGTCGGGGTGGTGCCGGTGGTGGCGGAGCGGGACGCGCTGGTGGCGGCCGGGCTGGCCGACGAGGTGGCGTTGGCCGACGCCCGGGACCCGGTGGCGTTGTCGTCGGCGGTGACCACGGCGCTGGGGGTGCCGGCCGACGTGACGGTGGTGTGCGTGGACGTGCCGGGCTGCGAGCACGGGGCGATCCTGGCGACCGCGGACGGCGGTACGGTGATCTTCTTCTCGATGGCGACGAGTTTCGCGGCGGCGGCGTTGGGCGCGGAGGGCCTGGCGGCGGACGTGACGATGCTGGTGGGCAACGGCTACGTGCCGGGTCACGCCGAGTTGGCGTTGGAGTTGCTGCGGTCGGAGCCCGGGGTGCGGGGGTTGTTCGCGGCCCGGTTGGCGGCAGACTGATGGTCATGACGAACCCCTCGACGCTGTACCGCGGTGGAGTGCTGCACTGTCCGGCGGAGCCGCGCGCGACGGCGCTGCTGGTGCGGGACGGACGGATCGCCTGGCTGGGGGTGGACGCCGACGCGCCCGCCGCGGACCGGGTGGTGGACCTCGACGGTGCGTTGGTGACGCCGGCGTTCGTGGACGCGCACGTGCACGCCACCGACACCGGCCTGGTCCTGTCGGGGCTGGACCTGTCGGCGGTGCGGTCGGCGGAGGGGTTGCTGGCGGCGGTGGCCGGGTTCGCGGCGGGCCTGCCGGCGGACGCGGTGGTGCTGGGGCACGGCTGGGACGAGTCGACGTGGGGGGTGCCGGAGCTGCCGGACGCGGCGGCGCTGGACCGGGCGGCCGGTGGCCGGCGGGTGTACCTGTCGCAGGCGTCGATCCATTCGGCGTTGGTGTCGTCGGCGCTGCTGGCGGCGTGTCCGGAGGCGGCCGGGGCGGCGGGGTTCGACGCGTCGGGCTGGGTGCGGCGGGACGCGCACCACGTGGTGCGGGCGGCGGCGCAGGGGTCGGTGACGCGGGCGCAGCGGGTGGCGGCGCAGCGGGTGGCGTTGGCGCACGCGGCGTCGTTGGGGATCGCGGCGGTGCACGAGTGCGGTGGGCCGGAGATCTCCGACGAGGAGGACTTCACCGGCCTGTTGGCGTTGTCGGGGGTCGGGGTTCCTGAGGTGTACGGGTACTGGGGTGAGCTGTCGGGGGCGGCGCGGGCCCGGGAACTGGGGGCGGTGGGTGCCGGTGGGGACCTGTTCGCGGACGGGGCGTTGGGGGCGCGGACGGCGTACGTGTCGCAGCCGTACGCCGACGGTGCCGGGTGCGGGCACGGGTACCTGAGCGCGGAGCAGGTACGCGACCATCTGGTGGACTGTGCGGCGTACGGGATGCAGGGCGGGTTCCACGCGATCGGGGACCAGGCGGTCGCCACGGTGCTGGCGGGGTTCGCGGCGGCGGCGGAGACGTTGGGCGTGGACCGGTTGCGGGCGGCCCGGCACCGGGTCGAACACGCGGAGATCATGAGCCGGCGGTTGATCGCCGGGTTCGTGGAGTTCGGGATCGTGGCGTCGATGCAGCCGGCGTTCGACCGGTTGTGGGGTGGCGCGGGCCGGATGTACGAGTCGCGGTTGGGGCTGGAGCGGTCGTTGGCGTCGAATCCGATGGGTGCGATGCACGCGGTGGGGGTGGCGTTGGCGTTCGGGTCGGACTCCCCGGTGACGCCGTTGGATCCGTGGGGTTCGGTGCGGGCGGCGGTGGCGCACCACAACCCGGTGCAGCGGATGAGTGTGCGGGCGGCGTTCGCGGCGCACACCCGGGGTGGGTGGCGGGCGGTGCACCGCGACGGTGAGGGGGTGCTGGCGTTGGGTGCGCCGGCGACGTTCGCGGTGTGGTCGACGCCGGCCGGGGTGGAGCGGGGGCTGCCGGTGCTGCAGGCGGCGGATCCGGAGGCGCGGGGCGCGGACGATCCGACCCCGCTGCCGGTGTGTCGGCGCACGGTGCTGCGCGGTGACGTGATCTTCGAGGAAGGGTCTTCGTGACAGGGAAGCTTGACCTGGATCCGGTGCTGGTGGCGCGGGCGCGGGAGTTGGCGCGCCGGGCCGGGCAGCCGGTGGTGGATCTGGCGCGCAGCCACACGACGGTGTCGGTGGAGCGGGCGGTGCTGCGGCTGGCCGGGGTGGTCGGCGCGGACCCGGACGGTATTCCGTGGGTGAACCGGCTCGTCGACGCGGTGGTCGCGGACGTGGGGCTGGGGCACGGGGTGGCGGTGCCGGTGTTCGACGCCCTCGTCCGGGAGCAGCTCGACGACGTGACGTTGCTGGCGCAGAAGGCGGCGGCCGGGTCGGTGCGGTTCACGCAGCCGTCCGGGAAGGCGGCCACGGCGGCCCGGCGGGCCGCCCGCCGGGCGGTGGCGGCCGGGGTGCGGCGCATCGACCGGCGGCGCGCCGAGCGGGACCGGCTGGTGAAGCGGTACGGGGATCCGGCGCAGCGGCCGTGGATCTACCTGATCGTGGCGACCGGTGACATCTACGAGGACATTCCGCAGGCGCAGGCGGCGGCGCGGGCCGGCGCGGACGTGATCGCGGTGATCCGGTCGACGGGGCAGTCGCTGTTGGACTACGTGCCGGAGGGCGCGACCCGGGAGGGTTTCGCCGGGACGTACGCGACGCAGGAGAACTTCCGGCTGATGCGGGCGGCGTTGGACGCCTCGTCGAAGGAGCTGGGCCGGTACGTGCGGTTGACGAACTACGCGTCGGGTCTGTGCATGCCGGAGATGGCGACCCTGGCCGGCCTGGAGCGGCTGGACATGATGCTCAACGACTCGATGTACGGGATCCTGTTCCGGGACATCAACCCGGTCCGGACGTTCGTGGACCAGCGGTTCTCGCGGCAGGTGCACGCGCGGGCGGGGATCATCATCAACACCGGTGAGGACAACTACCTGACCACCGCGGACGCGGTGGACGAGGCGCACACGGTGACGGTGTCGCAGCTGCTGAACGAGTTCTTCGCGCACGAGGCGGGCCTGGCGGACTGGCAGCTCGGCCTGGGGCACGCGTTCGAGATCAACCCGGATGTGCCGGAGTCGTTCCGGTTGGAGTTGGCGCACGCCCTGTTGGCGCGGGAGTTGTTCCCGGACGCGCCGTTGAAGTGGATGCCGCCGACGAAGCACATGACCGGGGACGTGTTCCGGGGGAACCTGCTGGACGGTTTCTTCAACCTGGTGGGCACCATGACCGGGCAGGGCATCCTGCTGGTGGGGATGATGACGGAGGCGGTGGTGACGCCGTGGTTGTCGGACCGGGACATCGCTCTGCAGAACGTGCGGTACGTGCTGGGCGCGGCCGGTGGGCTGCACGAGGATTTCGTGCCGGCGCCGGGCGGGTTCATCCAGCAGCGCGCCAACCGGGTGCTCGGTGAGGCGGTGGACCTGTTGGAGCGGATCGGGGAGCAGTCGTTGTTGACGGCGATCGCCGAGGGCACGTTCGGGATCATGAAGCGGCCGGCGGACCGGGGCAAGGGGCTGGCCGGGGTGGCCCGGCACGAGGCGGACTACTACAACCCGGCCACCGAGATCCTGGAGCAGCCGGCATGAGCGAACGCACCGAGCGCAGCGAGGGCCGTGAGGCCATGCCCGACCGGGACGGCATGAGCGAACGCACCGAGCGCAGCGAGGGCCGTGCGGTCGACAGCACGAGTGGCAAGACGATCGTGCGGCCGTACGGGGACACCACCGGTGACGGCATGGTGCAGGTGTCGTTCACGTTGCCGGTGCCGCACGACAAGCGCGCCGAGGGCGCGGCGGTGCAGCTGGCCAACAAGATGGGCCTGGATCCGGCGATGCTGGTGCACGCCAAGCAGATGGGTGACGGGTTCACGTTCTTCGTGGTGTACGGGCGGGTGAACCATCTGGTGGACCTGTCGGCGGTGCGGGTGGTGGAGCGGGACTTTCCGCTGCTGGCCGCCAAGGAGGTCAACGCGGTGGTGAAGCGGCGGTTGCGGCGGAAGCTGTCGGTGGTGGGGGCGTGCATCGGCACGGACGCGCACACCGTGGGTATCGACGCGATCCTCAACGTGAAGGGCATCGCCGGGGAGAAGGGCCTGGAGTACTACCGGGAGTTGGCGGTGACGAACCTGGGTGCGCAGGTGAGTGTGCCGGAGCTGGTGGAGGCGGCGCGGCGGGAACGCGCCGACGCGGTGCTGGTGTCGCAGGTGGTGACGCAGCGGGACGCGCACCTGCACAACACCCGGGAGATGTCGGCGGCGTTCCGGGAGGCGATGCCGGCCGGGAAGCGTCCGCTGCTGATCGTGGGTGGGCCGCGGTTCGACGAGACGATGGCCGCCGACCTGGGCGTGGACCGGATCTTCGGGCGGGGCACCACGCCGGGTGAGGTGGCGTCGTACCTGGTGCACGCGTTGGTGACGAACAGGAAGGCGAGACCATGAGCGATCCCCGGGTCGGGTTGACCGTCATCCACCGCCGGT
This sequence comes from Micromonospora cathayae, assembly GCF_028993575.1. Classification (NCBI taxonomy): domain Bacteria; kingdom Bacillati; phylum Actinomycetota; class Actinomycetes; order Micromonosporales; family Micromonosporaceae; genus Micromonospora; species Micromonospora cathayae. Next base: position 4,892,507 of record NZ_CP118615.1, read on the forward strand.
ATGTGCCGTATTCGCACGCGCACTACGCGGGGAACCTGGTGGACGGGGCGTACGCGTTGGGGTTGTTCGGGGACGTGGCGACGGAGGTGTGTATCCGCACCGACGGGGACGAGGGGTTGTTCGCGTCGTACTCGGACGTGCAGTTCCGGGCCGCCATGCGGGCCGGTGACGTGTTGGAGGTGTCGGCGACGGTGACCCGGGTGGGTACCCGCAGCCGCACCATCGACTTCGCGGCGCGGGTGGTGTGCCGGGGCCGCCCGGACCGGGGCGCGTCGGCGGCGGAGGTCCTGGACCCGCCGATCGTGGCGGTGACGGCGACCGGCACGGTGGTCGTGCCGCCGCAGGCGTGAGCCTGGTCGTCTGCGCCGACGTCGGGTCCACCTGGACGAAGGTCGCGGTGGTGGACCGGGCGGCGGGGGCGCTGGTGGGGTCGGCGGCGGCTCCGACGACGGTGGGTACGGACGTGCTGCACGGCCTGGACGCGGCGGTCGCGGCGGCCGGGGCCGGGTTGCCGACCGCCGGCGTGCCCTGGCTGGTGTGTTCGTCGGCCGGTGGTGGCCTGCGGCTGGCGGTGGTCGGCTACGAGCCGCTGGTGACCGCGCAGGCGGGCCGGCGGGTGGGGTTGTCGGCGGGCGCGCACGTGGTGCACGTGGCCGCCGGCCGGCTGGGTGGCGCGGACCTGGCGGCGTTGCGGGCGGCCCGCCCGGACGTGGTGCTGCTGGTCGGTGGCACCGACGGCGGGGACGCGGACACCCTCACCCACAACGCGACCCGGTTGGCGCGGGCCCGCTGGCGGGTGCCGACGGTGCTGGCCGGCAACGTCGACGTGCGGGATCAGTTGTCCGCGCTGCTGGCCGGGGCGGGGGTGCCGGTGACGGTGGCCGACAACGTGCTGCCCCGGATCGGGGTGTTGGCGCCGGCGTCGGCGCGGGCGGCGATCCGGGAGGTGTTCCTGCGGCACGTGATCGGCGGTAAGCGGCTGTCGCGGGGGCCCCGGTTCGGGCGGCTGGTGCGGGCGGCCACCCCGGACGCGGTGTTGACCGGGGTGGAGGTCCTCGCCGACGTGGTCGGTGGTGACCTGGTGGTGGTGGACGTGGGTGGGGCCACCACCGACGTGTACTCGGTGTTGACGCCGGACGAGCGGGCCGACGGTCCGGGTCGGGAGGTGGCCGGGTCGCTGTGGCGGGCCCGGACCGTCGAGGGTGACCTGGGGATGCGGTGGAGCGCGCCGGGGGTGGTGCGGGCCGCCGTGGACGAGCGGCTGCTGGATCCGGTCGGGGCGGAGGTGTTGGCGGTGGCGGCGCGGGCCCGCGCCGACGACCCGGGGTGGGTGCCGGTGGACGCGGCGGACGCGGTGGTGGACCGGCGGATCGCCGGGTTGGCGGCGACGGTGGCGGTGCGGCGGCACGCCCGGGGCGCCGGTACGGGGGAGCGGGCCGGCCGGGATCTGCGGGACGTGCGGCTGCTGGTCGGGTCGGGGGGTGTGTTGCGGCATGCCGCCCCGGACGACGCGCGGACGGTGTTGTCGGCGGTGCTGTCCGACCATGCCGGCGGTTGGGCGGTGCCGCGGGCGGCCCGGCCGGTGGTGGACAGCGCGTACGTGCTGGCGGCGGCGGGTCTGCTGGCCGGCGAGTTCCCGGCGGCGGCGCGGGCGCTGCTGCGGGACCGGTTGGGGTGAACCGCCCCCGGCGACAGCTCCACGCCGGGGGCGGTCCGGTGGGTCACAGCGAGCCGCGCCGCCACGGGCCGGTGATCGCGAACGTGATGCCGGGGTTCTGCACGTTGACGAACAGCCAGTTGCCGTTCTTCGGTTCGAAGGTGGATCCGCACCATTCGGAACCGGAGTAGTCGCCGGCGGGCACGGTCTTGCCGGGGATGCCGCCGGCCGGGACGACCACCTGGTTGAGGGCGAACGGGAAGATCTCCCCGTCGGTGGTGAGGCCGTGCAGGTATTCGCCGGAGCTGCCGTCCTCGCACAGCACGATGCCGCCGCGCGGGCTGACGCAGATGTTGTCGGGGTTGTTGAGCACGGCCGCGTCCGGGGAGGCGAACAGCACCCGCATCCGTTCGGTCGCCGGGTCGTACTCGAAGACCTGGCCCTGGCCGGCGGGGCCACCGCTGGTGGAGACGACGTAGACGCGGTCGTTGCCCCACCAGGCGCCTTCGAGGCGGCGGAACACGGCGCCGCCGGCGGCGATGCCCTGCTGGACACAGCTCGTCTCGCCGGGGCCGGGGTCGGGGTTGCCGACGCTGACCCAGCGGAGGCTGTCGTAGTGGGTGTCGGTGCCGTCGCCGTAGGTGGAGTAGGAGCCGCCGGTGCCGATGGCGAGCATCTGGAGGGTTCCGCCGGCGGCCAGGGTGCCGGGGGTGGTGGGCAGGTAGCGGTACAGGCCGGACGGGGTGGCGTCCTCGGTGAGGTAGACGATGCCGGTGCCGGGGTCCACGGCGACGGCTTCGTGGCTGAACCGGCCCATCCCGCGCAGCGGCCGGGGGTCGCCCTTGCCGGTGTGCGGGACTTCGAACACGTAGCCGTGGCGGGTGCCGTCGGGGCCGATCTCGGTGGTTTCCTCGCAGGTCAGCCAGGTGCCCCACGGGGTGGGTCCGCCGGCGCAGTTGCGGATGGTGCCGCCGAGGCTGGCCCAGGAGCCGGTGAACGCGCCCCGGTCGGGGTCGAAACCGACGGTGGTGGTGCCGCCGGTGGCGGCCGGGTTGTAGGCGGGGGTGGTGAACGCGCCGCTGTAGCCGCCGCGTTCGTGGTTGCGGACCAGGGCGATGGTGCCGTCGGCGCGGCGGAAGGCGGCCATGCCGTCGTGGGCGCCGGGGGTGGGCAGACCGTCGGACATCAGGTCGCCGGTCCACCCGTACGACAGGTATTCGAAGCCGCGCGGCAGGCGCAGCAGTTCCAGGCCGGTGGTGTGGTCGCGGGCCGGGTACAGCGGCCCGTAGTCGGGGCTGGCGGGCAGCTTCTTCAGGGGGGCGGCACCGGCGGTGCGGGCCCCGAGGGCGTCGAGCGGGCCGAGCGCGGTCAGCGCGGCGGCGGTCACCGAGCCGCGGAGCACGCCGCGGCGGGTGGGTCGGATCGGCTGGTCAGGTGCCGTCACGGCTACCTCCTGCGTCGAGGGGGGTGTGTGCGCCGCTGACGCTAGGAGCGGTACTGATCGTCGGTCACCTGCGTGAACGTGAATCCTGACTGAACGGTGCGCGCCGGGGGTTTCAGGTTCCGTCCATCCGACTCGCCGGGCGCGACACGCCGTGTCGGGTGGCGCGACTGGCCGGGGCGGGTTGACAGTGCCGGGGGGTGACCACGTACCGTCTTTGAGTCCTACCACGGGAAGCGGCTGTTGTTCGCTTCGTCCCTTCGTCCGCTGGCCGAGCGATCCCCCCGAGGGTTGCGGCGGCCAGGTCCAGCGGGCGGGGGTCGGCGGGGCGGCGCGAACCGGCCGCGGTTACCGGTGTACGGGCGAGACGAGAGGCACGGCCAGTAGACAACGGCCCGGCGGGGGCAGCCAGTCCACCGCCTGGTCGGTCCGAAGGTCCGGCGCAGCTCGTCATCGTCCCACCGGCCGGGAAGGGCCTGGGAGCATCGGGGCGTGGCAGTAGCCACGCCCCGATTTCCGTTTCCGTGGGTGTCGGTCAGTCGCCGGCGGGTCGGGCCCGGACGTGGATGCGTTCGCCCTGCGGCCCGAACAGCGACAGCAGTTCCGCCGGCTCGGGGTCGGGGTTGGCGATGGCGTGCGGCAGGCGGGTGTCGAACTCGGCGACCTCGCCCGGGGTGAGGATCAGGTCGTGGTCGGCCAGCAGCAGCCGGACCCGCCCGGACAGCACGTACAGCCATTCGTGGCCCTCGTGGGTCTGCGGCTGCGGGTCGGTGGGGGTGTGCCCGGGGATGATCTGTTTGAACGCCTGCACACCGCCGGGGCGGCGGGTCAGCGGCAGGAACGTCATGCCGTGCCGGACGATGGGGCGGGGCCGTACCCGGGGGTCGCCGGTGGGGTCGGCGCCGACCAGGTCGTCCAGCGGCACCTGGTGGGCGCGGGCCAGCGGCAGCAGCAGTTCCAGGGTGGGGCGACGCTGACCGGACTCCAGCCGGGACAGGGTGCTCACCGAGATGCCGGTGGTCTGGGCCAGTTGGGCGAGGGTGGTGCCGCGTCGGGTGCGTAGCGCCCGGAGCCGGGGGCCGACGGCGGCCAGCACCGCCACTTCCTCGTCTGTTGCCATAACGGCAACGATACTTGCCGGTTGGTCGGGGTGGGGCGCACCGTGGCGGCACACACCCCGCGACGGAGGGCACAGGAACATGGACGACAGGTACGACGTGGTGGTCATCGGTGGCGGGCCGGCCGGACTCAGCGGGGCGCTGACCCTGGCCCGGGCCCGCCGGTCGGTGCTGGTGGTCGACGCCGGGCAGCCCCGCAACGCCCCGGCCGGTCAGGTGCACGGGCTGCTCGGCCAGGACGGTGTCGCCCCGGCGGAGCTGCTGGCCGCCGCCCGCGGCGACGTCACCCGGCACGGCGGGCAGGTCACCGCCGGCACCGTCACCACGGTCACCCGCGACGACGGGACCGGTTTCCTGGTCACCCTCGCCGACGGGCGGATCACCCGGGCCCGGCGGCTGCTGGTCGCCACCGGCGGCGTCGACCGGCTGCCCGACATTGCCGGCCTGGCCGACCGGTGGGGCCGTGACGTGCTGCACTGCCCGTACTGCCACGGCTTCGAGGTCGCCGACCGGCGGATCGGCGTGATCGCCGACGGCCCCCTGGCGGTGCCGCAGGCCCTGCTGTGGCGGCAGTGGAGCGACCAGGTGCTGCTGCTGCGCCACCACGGTCCCGCCCCGGACCCCGGGCAGGCCGAGCAGCTCGCCGCGCGGGCCGTCCCGGTCGTCGACGGCCCGGTCACCGGCCTCACCGTCGACCACGACCGGCTCACCGGGGTGCGGCTGGCCGACGGCACCACCGTGGCCGTGGACGCGCTGGTGGTGGCGTCCCGGCTGACCGTCCGCGCCGACCCGCTCGCCGCGCTGGGACTCGTCCCGTCCGACGCCGAGCACCAGGGGCACGTCGTCGGTACCCTGCTGCCCGCCGACCCGTCCGGCGCCACCGCCGTGCCCGGGGTGTGGGTGGCCGGCAACGCGTCCTCCGTCACCGCGCAGGTCGTGACCGCCGCCGGGCAGGGCGTCACCGCCGCCGCGGCGATCAACGCCGACCTGGTCGCCGAGGACACCGACCGGGCCGTCGACGGCTACCGCCGGGACCTCGCCACCATGTTCGAGCAGGACGCCTGGGAGGAGCGGTACCGGTCCCGGACGGCGGTGTGGAGCGGCCGACCCAACCCGCAGCTCGTCGTCGAGGCCGGTGACCTCACCCCCGGCCGGGCCCTCGACGTGGGCTGCGGGGAGGGCGCCGACGCGGTGTGGCTGGCCGGGCGCGGCTGGCAGGTCACCGCCGTGGACCTCGCCCCCACCGCCGTGCAGCGGGCCCGCGCGCACGCCGCCGCGGCGGGCGTCGGCGACCGGGTCACCGTCCGGCACGCCGACCTGCGGGTCACACCCCCAGAGCCGGGGGCGTACGACCTGGTGTCGGCGCACTACGTGCACCTGCCCGCCGCCGCGTGGCGGGACCTGGTGGCCCGGCTCGCCGACGCGGTGGCCCCCGGCGGCACCCTGCTGATCGTCGGCCACCACCCGTGGGACCTGCGCACCACCGCCCGGCGCATGCACTTCCCCGACCTGATGTTCACCGCCGAGCAGGCCGCCGACCTGCTCGACCCGAACCGGTGGCAGGTGACGGTGGCGCAGGCCCGCCCCCGCGCCACCACCGACCACGACGGCCGGGACGTCACCGTGCACGACGCGGTGCTGACCGCCCGCCGGCTGGCCTGAGCCGCACCCGACCCGGCCGACCCGGCGGCGCGTCGGGTGCGGCCCGGGTCGACCGGTGCCGGGCGGGTAGCCTTCGGCAGGCTGATCGGAAGGTGAGGTGCCGGTGACCACGCTCGACCAGACCCGTCCCGCCGAGGCGGGCAGCCCGCCCACGCCGCCGCGTCCCCTGCCCCTGCGGGTGGCCGTGCCGCTGGCGGTCGCGGCGGGGCTGGCGCTGCTGGCCGCGTTCCCCCCGTACGGGTGGTGGCCGCTGGCGCCGGTCGGGGTGGCGGCCCTCGCGGCGGCCACCCACCGCCGCCGGGTCCGCGCCGGCGCGGCCCTGGGGTTCCTCACCGGTGTGGCCCTGTTCGCGCCACTGCTGGCCTGGACGAACCTGCACACCGGCAACCTGCCGTGGGTGCTGCTGTCGCTGTCGCAGGCCGCCTACCTGGCGCTGCTCGGCGCGGCCACCGCCTGGGTGTCCCCGCTGACCGACCGGCACCGGGCGGCCTGGCCGGTGGTCACCGCGCTGCTGTGGGTGGGCCAGGAGGCGCTGCGGGACCGCACCCCGTTCGGGGGGTTCCCGTGGGGTCGGCTGGCGTTCAGCCAGGGCGACTCGCCGCTGCTGCGGCTGGCCGCGCTCGGCGGCGCCCCCCTGGTCACGTTCGCCACCGCGCTCGCCGGTGGGCTGCTGCTGCACCTGCTGTGGCGGTCGTGGCGGCCCACCGCCGCCGCGACCTGGTGGCCGGTGGCCGGGCTGGTGGTGCTGCTCACCGTCGGGCTGGCCGTGCCGGTCGGGGTACGCGGCGGCGGTGACCGGATCACCGTGGCGATCGTGCAGGGCAACGTGCCGCGCCTCGGCCTGGACTTCAACGCTCAACGGCAGGCGGTGCTCGACAACCACGTCGACGCGACCCTCGACCTGGCCCGCCGGGTCACCTCCGGTGAGGCCGACCGGCCCGACCTGGTGGTGTGGCCGGAGAACTCCAGCGACATCGACCCGCTGCGCGACCCGGCCGCCGGGGCGCGTATCTCCCAGGCCGCCGACGCCGTCGGCGTGCCCGTGCTGGTCGGCGCGGTGCTGCGCGGCCCCGGCCCAGGACAGGTGCGCAACGCGGGAATCCTGTGGCGGCCGGGCACCGGCCCCGACACCGACCAGCTGTACACCAAACGCCACCCGGTGCCGTTCGCCGAGTACGTGCCCATGCGTGACCTGGCCCGCAAGGTCAGCAGCCAGGTCGACCGGGTCCGGTCGGACTTCGTACCGGGCACCGAACCGGGCGTGCTGCGTACCGACGTCGCGGTGCTCGGTGACGTGATCTGCTTCGAGGTCGCCTACGACGGGCTGGTCCGCGACACCGTCACCGGCGGCGCGCAGCTGCTGGTGGTGCAGACCAACAACGCCACCTTCGACGAGTCGGAGGCGTTGCAGCAGATGGCGATGGTCCGGTTGCGGGCCGTCGAGCACGGCCGCGACGCCCTGATGGCCTCCACGGTCGGGGTGTCCGGGTTCGTTTCCCCCGACGGCCGGGTAGACGGTGCCACCGGGTTCAACACCGGCGCGGTGGTGGTCCGGCAGATGCGCCTCGGTGACGGCCGGACCGTCGCCACCCGGGTGGGGGTGTGGCCCGAGGTGCTGCTGGTGGTCGCCGCCGGGCTGGTCCTGGCCGGGGCGGCGGTGCCGCGCCGCCGGCGGGTGGTCCCCGGGTAGATCCGCAACGGAACCGGCCCCGTGCGGGGCCGGTGGGACGGGGGAGGTCCACAGGTGGGCGAGCGGACCGGACAGCCGGACGTGGGGCGGGTGCTCGTGGTGGTGCCCACCTTCAACGAGGCCGACAACCTCGCCGGGATCGTCGACCGGGTGCACCGGTCCACCCCGGCGGTGGACGTCCTGGTCGCCGACGACAACAGCCCCGACGGCACCGGCGCGCTCGCCGACGACCTGGCCCGCGCCGACGACCGGGTGCACGTGCTGCACCGCCACGGCAAGGAGGGGCTCGGCGCGGCGTACCTGGCGGGGTTCGCGTGGGCGCGGCGACGCGGCTACGACGCGGTGGTGGAGATGGACGCCGACGGCTCCCACGCCCCCGAGGACCTGCCGGCGCTGCTGGACGCCGCCCGCGACGCCGACGTGGTGATCGGTTCCCGCTGGCAGCGCGGTGCCCGGGTGCTCAACTGGCCGTGGCGGCGGCTGCTGCTGTCCCGGGGCGGCAACCTGTACGCGCGGTGGGCGCTGCGGATGCCGGTCTCCGACGCCACCGGCGGCTACCGGGTGTACCGGCTGCGCGCCCTGGACCGGGTCGACCTGGAGTCGGTGTGTTCCCGCGGCTACTCGTTCCAGGTGGAGCTGTCGCGGCTGCTGCACCGGGCCGGGGCACGGATGGTGGAGGTGCCGATCACGTTCGCCGAGCGGGAACGCGGTGCCAGCAAGATGAGCCCGTGGATCGTGCTGGAGGCGCTGTGGCGGATCACCGCGTGGGGCCTGCAGGACCGGCGGTGGGGGCGACGACGACGGCCGGTACCGGGCCGCTGGCCGTGACCGTGGCATGCTTGACGCGTCAGACGTCCCCGAGGCCGGATTGAGGTGTGATGGGCCGCAGGTGGAGGTTCGTGCCGCTGGCAGCGCTGGCCGGTCTGCTCGCCGAGTTGGCGGTGTTCGTGCTCGTGGGCCGGACGATCGGGTTCGGTTCGGCGGTGCTGCTGGTGTTCGCCGCGTCGCTGGTGGGTCTGTTGCTGCTGCGCCGGGAGGGCATGCGCGCCTGGCGGGGTTTCCGGGCCGCCGTGGATTCGGGTCAGCCGCCGGGCCGGCAGCTCACCGACGCCCTGGTGGGGCTGTTCGGTGCGGTGCTGCTGGCCGCGCCGGGGCTGCTGTCCGGCGCGGTGGGGGTGTTGCTGCTGGTGCCGCCGCTGCGGCGGCTGGCCGGTGGCGGGGTGCAGCGGTCCGCTGAGCGGCGGGTGTCGTCGATGGTCGCCGGTGACCTGTTCGGGCCCCGCCGGGTTCGCGTGTACCGGGGTGAACCGCAGCCGACGCCGCGTCCGGAACCGGCCGATCCGGCCGCCGCCATCGAAGGTGAGATCGTCGAACCCGGCCGCTGACGTCCGGCACCACCCCACACGACAAACGTCGCCCCCCGGGACAGCAGGTCCCGGGGGCGACGTCGTGGATCGGTCAGGCGCGGCCGCGGCGGGTCCGGACCTCCTGCAGCCGCTCGGCGAGGATGTCCTCCAGCTCGGCGATCGACCGGCGCTCCAGCAGCATGTCCCAGTGGGTACGCGGCGGCTTGGCCTTCTTCTGCTCGGGCTCGTTGCCGTCGACCAGCCGGGCGACGCTGCCGTCGAACTTGCACTCCCAGGTCGTCGGGACCTCGGCGTCGACGGCGAACGGCACCTCGAACTGGTGACCCTTGGCGCACAGGTACTCGCGGGTCTGACGCGGCGCGAGCTCCGTGTTGCGGTCGGACTCGTAGCTGACCGCGCCCAGACGGCTACCGCGCAGCATGCGCTCGCCCATGTTCGACTTCCCCTCGTCGGTGGTGCTGGTCTTCTCGGTGTAACGGCTCACCGCGACCAGAGCATTCCCTGGTCACCGCCGGTGACGCGGTGATGCTCGTCCGTGGGCGCTGATCGGCCGCGCCGGTGTCCCGGCGGGGCGGCCCGACCGGTTGCGCACGGTGCGAGTGTGTTGGCTGGCACCCGACATGGTACCCGGCCGCCGCCGCGCACCCACGTCGGCGACCACCGTCCCGGTTCCCCGGCCAGCGGGGAACCGGCAGGTCAACGCGACGATCCGGAGGCCAGCCGGGCCAGCGCCGCCGCCAGGTCACTGACCTGGTCGGCCAGCTGGGCGGCCCGGGCCACCGCGGCGTCCCGGTCGGTCTCGGCGGCCCGCAGCCGGGCCGTCAGCTCGGCCAGCTGGGCCTGCGCGGTGGCCGCCGCCTCCCGGGCCGCCGCCGCGTCGGCGACGGCCCGGTCGCGGTGCGCGACCACCGAGGCGACCTCCTCCCGGGCGCGTCGCGTCGTCGCGGTGGTCTCGTCCCGCGCGGCGTCGGCGTCGGCGCGGGCCGCCTCGGCGACCTGCTGCGCGTCGGTGGCGTCCCGGCGGGCCCGCTCGGCGTCCGCGCGGGCCTGCGCCGCCTCCGCCCTGGCCTGCTCGGCGGCGGCCCGCTGCGCGTCGGCGGCCTGCCGGGCGGTGTCGGCGTCGGCGCGGGCCCGCTCGGCGCGTGCGGCGGCGTCGGCGGCATCCGTGTCGGCGCGCTGCGCCTGCGCGCGGGCGGTGTCCCGTTCCAGCGTCAGCTCCGCCACCCGCCGCCGTTCGGTGTCCCGTTCCGCGCGTACCGTCCGCAGGTCGTGGCGGGCGGCGTCCCGGTCGGTCTCGGCCTGCGTCCGCAGCGCCTCGGCGGCGCTGGCCGCCCGGCGGGCCGCGTCCCGGGCCTGCTCGGCGGCCTCCGCCCGCCCGGCGGCGGCCTCGGCGGCCTCGGCGTGCCGGGCCGCCTCGGCGCGGGCGTCGTCACGTTCCGCGCCCGCCACCCGGGCCTCCCGGCGGGCCGCTGCCGCTGCCGCGGCGGCGTCCTCCGCCGCCCGGCGCGCCTCGTCCCGTTCCGTGTGGGCCTGCGCGACCTCGCTGGCGGTCTCCGCGCGGACCTGCGCCAGCTGCCGCTCCACCCCCACCGGGGACAGCTCGGCGTGCAGCGCCTCGGTCAGGGTCGTCACGATCTGGTCGAGCCGGTCCACCGCCTCCCAGGTCCGCGCCACCTGACCGGGCAGGCCGGGGGCGTTGCGGTGCCGCATCCGGCTGTTCCGGGACGCCCGCTGGCAGGCCCCGTCGTTGTCGCGGCAGTACCGGAACGGGCGGCCCGCGCCGACCCGCTGCGGGACGTCCCGCCCGCAGTGCGCGCAGGGACGGGTGTCGACGGGAGTGGCCTGGTCGTCCATCGAGGGCGAAGTCTAGGCCACCGCTGGGGGAATGCCCGACCGGTACGGCACGCTGGGTGGGGGGACAGACCGACCGGGGAGGTGGGCCGTGGTGGACGCGTGGGAGGCGACGGTCGAGGCGCAGATCCGGGCCGCCGTGGACCGGGGCGAGTTCGACAACCTGCCCGGCGCGGGCCGGCCGCTGCCCGGCCGGAACCTGCCGTACGACGAACAGTGGTGGATCAAGAGCTTCCTCGAGCGGGAGGCCATCGGCAGCGACGTGCTCCTGCCCACCCCGCTGCTGCTGCGTAAACGCGTCGAGCAGCTCCCCGACGAGGTCCGGGACCTGCCCACCGAGGCGGCCGTGCGGGCGTACGCGGGACAGCTGAACGCGCAGATCGTGGCGTGGCTGCGTACCCCCACCGGCCCCCGGGTGGTGGTCCGCCCGGTCAACGTCGACGCGGTCGTGGCGCGGTGGCGCGCCGACCGCCGACCGGCCCACCCACCCACAGCGCCCACCGCCGATGCACCCGCCCACCGGCCGGCGCGGCGACGTCGCCGCTGGCTGCCCTGGCGTCGCCGCTGACCCACCGCCGGGCCGCGCGGGCCGGCGCGTCCCCGCCGGCGGCCCGCGCCCGGTCACCCGCCGCCGTCCCGGACGAACCCGACGGCGGCCCGGCCTTGACCTTGCCCCTCGGGCAACACCCAACCTGGGGCGTACCGGCCGACACCGGCCGGCACGACGAGGAGGGTGACGTGGGGCTGCTGACCATCGGGGTGTTCGCCCGTACCGTGCGGCTGACACCGAAGGCGTTGCGGCTCTACGACGACTTGGGGCTGCTCCCACCGGCGGCGGTCGACCCGGACACCGGCTACCGGCTGTACCACCCGGACCAGGTGCCCCGGGCCCGGCTGATCGGTCGGCTCCGCGCCATCGGCATGCCCCTGGCGGAGATCCGCGCGGTGTGCGGGCTGCCCCCGGCCGCCGCGGCCGAGGCGGTCGACACCTACTGGCGGCGGGTCGTCGACGACACCGCCGCCCGGGGCCGCCTCGCCACCGTCCTCGTCGACCACCTCTCCGGAAGGGACACCGCCGTGCGCGAACCCGGCATCGGTTTCCGCTACGCCACCGGCTGCGAGACCGGCCCCGTACGGGACAGCAACGAGGACGCCACGTACGCCAGCGACCGGCTGCTGGCCGTCGCCGACGGCATGCGCGGCCCCGGCGGCGCGTCGGCCGCCGCCACCGCCGTCGCCGCGCTGGCCGCCCTGGACCCGGTCGTCGCGCCCGCCGTGGACCTGCTGACCATGCTCGCCGCCGCGGTCACCGACGCCGACCGCGCGGTACGCCGGTACGCCACCGCCGACCACCAGCCGGTCACCACCCTGACGGCGGTACGGTGCGCCGGCACGCAGGTCGCCCTGGTGCACATCGGCGACACCCGGGTCTACCTGCTGCGCGACGGCGGGCTGCACCAGCTCACCCGGGACCACACGTACGTGCAGTCGCTGGTCGACCAGGGCCGGCTCGACCCGGCCGAGGTGTCGACGCATCCGCAGCGGTCCCTGCTGGTGCGGGCCCTCGGTGCCGGCGAGCGCGTCGAGGTGGACCTGTCGGTGCGGGCCGCCCAACCGGGCGACCGGTACCTGCTGTGCTCCGACGGGCTGTCGACGGTGCTCGACCGGGCCGACCTGCACGCCGTGCTCACCGCCGCACCCGACCCGGACCGGGCCGTGACGGACCTGATGGCCCGCGCGTACGCGGCGGGCGCCCTGGACAACATCGCCTGCGTGGTCGCCGACGTCGTCACCGACTAACCGGTGGACGGGCCGTCCGCGTCGAGGGCGGCCCGCCACGACCACCCGGTGCGGCGGGGCCGGTCCCCGAGCGGGGCCCGGCCGGTCGACCAGAGCAGCACCGCCGCCGCCTCGCCGTCCGGGGCGTCCGGGAAGAGCCGCCGCAGCACGGCGGCGCTGGCGTCGGCCGGCAGCCGCCACGGCACCCCGAGGCCCCGGGTGATGTCGTGGGTGTGCAGCAGGATCTCGGCCACACCCATGGCCGCGAAGCCCTCCGGGTCACACGGCCCCCAGTGCCAGGCGCGGACGTCCGGGTCGGCGGTGTCGACGGCCGTGGCCAGCAGCGTGGCGCAGGCGGTGACCACCCGGAGCACGTCGGCCGGGCCGGCGGTGTCGGGGACGGTCAGGTCGAACGGCAGGTACCCGTCGGTGGGTCGGCCGGCGAGCTGGCCGGCGTAGGCGAGCAGGTCGTGGGCGACGTGCACGGCGGTGTCCCGGCAGCTCCACTGCAGCGGCCCGGCCGGCACCGTCCAGTCGCCGTGGACCTGCGGCCGCAGCACCCGGACCAGTTCGGCCGCCGCACCCGTCACCGCCGGCCCGTCGAGCCTCACCGCGACCCCGGCGCGGTCAGGCAGGCGTACGCCCGCAACCGGTCGGGACGGTTCCGGTCTCGGTGCACCCGGACCGCGTCGGCAGCGCCCAGCGTCGCGTCGTCCAGGTCCGGCAGATGCGTCACCACCAGCGGCTCCCCGGCCGGCAGCACCCCGGTCACAACCGCCTCCACCAGCGTGTGGTTGACGTGCACCAGGTAGTCGGCGATGGTCAGCCCGTCGGTGGCGACCGCCAGCCGCCAGGCCCGGCCGCCGGCCCCCGCCCCGCCGGGCACCACCAGCTCCGCCGGCACGGTCAACGGCCCGGCCGGGAACAGCTTCACCAGCCGACGCAGCCCGGTCACCTCGGCCGCCGGGGCCGGCCCGTACCAGGCGATCCCGGCGTCCACCCGCGCGAACCCGAACCGTTCCCGCAGGTTCGCCGGATTCCCGGCCAGGAACACGGTACGGGTGAAGGCCGCCAGCCACGCCCGCCCCTGCTCCGGGTCCAGCGACGCGGCGAACCGCGGCGCCGACCCGGCCAACGCCACCGGGTCGAACCGGTTCAGCACCACCACCGCCGTCAGGTCCACCGACGGTGCCGCCGGCCCGGCCCCGACGTGCGGGTCCCCGGCACCGGCCGGCGGGTCGAGCCAACCGTCGGCGTCGACACCGGCGCGACGCATCCGTTCCCGCAGCACCCCGGCCAGGAACTCCTGCCGTCCGTCCGTCACACCAACACCAGCCTCGTCAGTTCCCGTACCGGCGGCCGGCCGTGCCGGGCCAGCAGCGCCGACGTCAACCGGTACGGGTCCACGTAGTGGTGCCCGCCCATGGCCCGCCGCAGGAAACGGTCCACCTCGCCGAGCCGGGCCCGGGGCGCCGTCGCCAGCAGCCGGCCGGCCCGGGTCACCGCCGCCCGTAGCTGCTCCACCCGGAACGACTGCTGGGTGCCCCGCCCGAGGACCGCGATGAAGTACAGCCGCAACCCGAGCCGCACCGCCGCGTCGTCGGCATCACCGTCGGCGAGGGCGTCCCGTACCGCCGACAGGGTGTACCCCTGCCAGCCGCCGTGCCGACTGGACCGCACCACCCCGTCGATCGGTACCCGGTCCACCACCTCCCGGGACACCCGCGCGCCGAGTGCGGTCAACACCCGGTCCAGCAGCAGGTAGTCCTCGGCCAGTTCCCGGTCGTACAGCAGCACCACCTCGTCGTAGCCGGCCGCCACCGGGACGAGTTCCCGCAGCGCGCAGGCCAGGTAGTTGGGCTGCCCGTCCGGGGACACGATCTGCCGCAGCGGCAACCCGAACCGGGTGGCGTCCAGGTACACCGGCCCGCCGTCGGCGCGCAGGTCCAGGCACAGCGACCGGCTGGCCAACGTGTCCACCGTCTCGGCCAGGGTCGACGCGGGCGGCTGGGCCACCCCCAGGCCCGGGTCGTGCAGGCCGAGCGCCCGGTAGTGCCCGACCCACAGGTCCACCAGGCGGGCACTGGCCGGGTGCACCCAGCCGGTCTGCTCCACCCGCCGCCGGTACGGCAGCAGCGCCCGATGGTCGGGGCGCTGCGGCTGCGCCTGGTACCGCACGTACCACTCGCCGATCTCGTCCTCGCCGAGCGTGGCGAAGTCGACCCGCGGGCCGGCCCGGTCCAGGTACTCCCAGAACCCGAGCGTCTGACCGGTCACGTTGTACGTGGTGAGGCTGTACCGCAGGTCCACGTCCGCGACCAGCGCGGTGGCCTTGTAGAGGGCGTCGACCCAGAGCAGCCCCTTGACGTGGCTGGGGGTCAACGGTTTGGTGGGGGTGACCGTCACCGGCGCGACCAGGACCCGGGGCACCCTCCCGGTGTCCCCACCGGTGGCCGGGGCGGTCATCGGCCGGTGCCGGCGGTCACCCGGGGCCGCACCGGGCCGGTCACACCCGCCGTCCGTGGACGCAGAACACCCGCTCGACGTCGGGCACCAGGTCACGTGGCGGCACCGGGTCCCGCCACCGGCCGCCGTAGTCGGCGCCGGGTTCGCCCGGCTGCACGGCGACCGCGTCGATGCCGTACTCGGCGAACAGCAGTTCCGGGGTGTCGCTGCCGAACAGCCACGGGCTTCCCCACGCCTCGAACACCGCCAGCAGTGGCCGCATCACCGGTGACCGCAGCGCCTGCGCGTTGACCATGTCGCAGGCCACCCGGCTGCCGGGGGCGGTGCTGGCGGCCACGGTGGCGAGCAGTTCCCGGGCCTGCCGTTCCGGCAGGTAGTACAGCAGCCCCTCCAGCAGCCACACCGAGGCCCGCGTCGGGTCGTAGCCGGCGGCGACGAGCGCGTCGGTCCAGCCGGGGACGAGCAGGTCCGCGCCGACGGTGCGGCGGGTCACCCCCGCCGGCAGGGCCTCGTCGCCGAGCACGGCGTCCTTGAACGCCAGCACCTGCGGCCGGTCCACCTCGAAGATCTCCACCTGCGTCGGCCAGGGCAGCCGGTAGGCGCGGGTGTCCATGCCGGCCGCGCCGATGACGATCTGCGTCGGGCCGGAGTCGGCGACGGCGGTGAGCAGGAAGTCGTCGAGGAACCGGGTCCGGATGGCGTTGTAGTCGGTGGTGTTCGGCAGCGGCCGCTCCGGCGCGGGTTCGGCCCGCTTCTCCCCGCTGACCGTGTCGACCGTACCGAACAGGTCGGGGCCCAGTTCGGCGGCGAGTTTCACCGCGTACGGGTCGGCGTAGAGGCGGTCCGGTCGGGCCGTCTCCTGGGCCCGCAGCGCGGCGGTGAGCAGCGCGGTCCTCGCCACGGCGTCGAAGCCGTCCATGCCTGTCCTTTCGCTGGCGGTCGACGGCGACGCGGGTCGCGTGCCGGTGGTGTGGCGGCCGGTCACCGGCCCAGCACCCGCTGCCAGCCGGCCTCGTCCCGCTGGAAGACCCGGTCCTTGACCTGGGCCGGCCGGGTGCCCTGGGCGACCCGCCACTGCCATTCGGTCAGGAACCGGTCGGCGGGCACCAGGTGCAGCACGGGCGGGTCGAGGCGACCGGCGGCCCGCGCCGTCCGGTAGCCGGCCGACACCGATCCGAGGGCGGTGTCGAGGGCCCCGGCCAGCGTCCGGGTCTCGGTGTCGCCGAACGGCCGGAACGGGGCCAGCGCGAACTCGTACCGGGGCACGTCGACGCCGGTGTCGACGGCCCGGCAGGTGGCGTTGACGACCTCCAGGCCGCCTCCGTCCAGCGCGGTCCGCAACGCCCGCACCACGTGCGACTCGCGGAGCCGTTCCCCGGCGACGTCGCTGAGGTTGCGGCGGCCGGCGTACTCGACGCGGGGCACCCCGGCGACCCGGTCCACGACCCGCACCACGTCACCGAGCGCGTACCGGTACAGCCCGCCGACGTGGGTGAACACCACGTGGTACTCCTGTCCCTCGGCCAGTTCGTCGTGCCGCAGGGTGGGGCTGTCCGGCCGGATGTCGTCGTCGGCGGGCAGGAACTCGTACCAGGCGGCGGGCACCACCAGCGGCCCGGCGGTGGGATGCCGGTCCAGGGCGACGGCCACCGGCCCTTCGGACGCGGCGACCGGCGCGGGCAGCACGGTGACGCCCGGCCCGAAGGCTTCCCGCAGCCGGGGCAGGTACAGCGAGGCGAGCCCGGTGGTCCAGCAGAAGATCAGCTCCAGGTTCGGCCACACGTGCGCCGGCAGCAGGGTGCCGTGGTACGCGGCGAGCCGTTCCAGCTGGGCGGCCCGTTCCCGGTCGGCCGGCCCGTACGGGTGGCCGCCGAGGGTGCCGTCGTGCAGGTCCTTGACGATGCGCGGCCACCACTGGGCGAGCTGGTGGGGCACCGCCGCGACCATCGCCGGGTTGATGCCGATGACGCAGCGCAGGTCGGCCTGCACGGCCAGCCGCAGCCGCAGGTAGGCGCGTTCGAGGTGGTCGGCGTCGGCGGCGTGGGCCGGCAGGGTGGCCCAGGGCGCGCGGGTGCCGGGTTCGGCGGACAGGGGTTCCCCGAAGGCGGTACCGAAGTCGACCTGGCTGGCCCCGGCGTGCGGGCGGCCCGACGCGGTGGTGTCCACCGGCACCGGGTCGTGTTTGAGGTTCAGCGTCGAGTCGTCGTGGGCCAGTACGGCGGGGAAATGTTCGGCGAAGTTCGCCCACGCCGCGTAGTAAAAAGGAAAGAACACCCGTTTCATGAAGGTCCGGGTGATGGGGATCTTCTTGCTGTCGCCGGTGCTGCCGCTGCTCTTGAAGAACACCACCGGATCGTCGGCGGAGAGCACATTCTGCTCACCGGCGGCGGCGCGTTCGATCCACGGCGCCAGGGCGTCGTAGTCACGGATCGGCACCGCCGACCGAAAATCGTCGATATTCCGGATTCGCGCGAAGCCGTGTTCGACGCCGAATGCGGTGCCGGCGTTGTGGGCCAGTACGTCGGCCAGGGCCTGCTGTTGGTGTTCGGCGGCGGTGGGCAGCGCCCGGCGCAGCGCGTCCCGTTCGGCGACGACCCTATGCCGGTACTGGGTCAGCCGCGACGAGGTCGGGGTCTGGGTCATTGTTCCGTCTCACAATCTGTTCCACCCGGCGGGCGATCACGTCGATGTCGGCGTCCGACTCGACGACGAAGGTCGGCAGCCCTCGGACCTCGGCGAACATCTCCCGGCGCAGGTCGGCCTGGAACCGTTCGAAGGCCTCCCGGCCGGGGCGGGCCCCGTAGTGTTCGAACCGGTTGAGGCGGTCGCCGCTGGCGGAGCGCCGCCACGCGGTCCGCACGTCGGTGTCGAGGTAGATGACCCCGCGGGGCGCCGGGAAGGACCGCCACCAGTCGAAGAGCACGTCGTTGACGAGCCCGGCGAGCCGGCACTTGGCGAGGATCTTGTAGTAGTACGAGTCGACCAGCACCGGCTCGCTCCCCGGCTGGCGCAACGCCTGGTCACGGAGGAAGACCACGGCGGTCTGCAGGACGCTGAGCACCAGGTCCGGCGAGTACCGGTCGGCCGCGCCGCGCAGCGCCTCGGGCACGATGTCGTCCCGCAGCCGGCTGATCAGCGGGAGTCCGGGGTCGAGAAGGCCGTCGTCGTAGGAGACCGCGGCCCACCCGGTGGTGTCGCTGACGGCGGTCAGGACCGAGGACTTGCCCGCGTAGTCGGGGCCGAGCAGCACCCAGAACGGGGCGTACCCGCCGACGGCGGCGGGCGGGCGTGGCGCCGGCGCGGTCGGGTCGGACGACGACATCCCCGGGCCCTCCCCACCTGAATGGCGCCGGTTTTCCGGACGCGATCCGACCCGCGATTCCGCTACCGTTTTCGGCCTAAAGCCGCGCCGGGCGAATCACGTGCTTTTTGCGCACTTCGGTGCGCCATTGCTCTGCCCGGGAGCGGAATCGTGTCCCGTCGGCTGGCGCGTGCCGACATTACGTCGGAAGGATCTTCGATGTCAACGTCCGGTGGTCGACAGACCACAGCGCGCGACCGGCCCGAGTGGCCTTGATGTCGTTCGATAGGCGACGGTTCCGCCCGATCCCATTTGCGGGGTAGGAAATGTGGCCGGTTGATCTGCGGAAACGCGGTGACGTGGGCGCAGGGGCGCGGTCGGAGTCAGCCGATGTCGGCGCGGTGAACCGCCGGGGCCGAGTGGTCGGTCAGCTGTCGGTGGCGCGTGGGGCGTACATGATGATGGCGACGCCGACCAGGCAGATCGCGGCGCCGACGACGTCCCACCGGTCCGGGCGGAACCGGTCCACGACCATGCCCCAGGCGAGGGAGCCGGCGACGAAGACGCCGCCGTAGGCGGCCAGGATCCGCCCGAAGTTCGGGTCGGGTTGCAGGCTGGCGACGAACCCGTACGCGCCGAGCGCGACGACGCCGGCGGCGATCCACCACAGGCCGCGGTGTTCCCGCCAGCCCTGCCAGATCAGCCAGGCGCCGCCGATCTCGGCGAGCGCGGCCAGGATGAACAGCAGCAGGGAGCGGACGACGGTCACGTCCGGGACCGTACCCGGACGTGACCGTCGCCAGTACGCACGGGTGGCCCGTCGTCGCCCAGCAAGGCGGCCCTGGGCGGGCCGCGCATGCCGTGCGCCGTCGACGCCGCCGACCCGTGATACCGGTACCGCACCCACCTCGACGACCGGCGCGCCTCCACCTGCCAGCGGGAGATCCTGGTGGCGCACGCCGGTCCGGTCGACGGGTCAGCTTCTCCGCCACCGACACGTTCGGCCACGTCGTGCCGTCGGGGCCGCCGGCGGAGACCCTGGACGTGGTGCGCCGCGCGGAACGGGCCAGAGCCCCGGAGCAGGGGAGCCGGCAAGAAACGTGTCACCAGCCGGGAACGAGAGCTGGCCGTCGAGTCCTGACGCGTGCCGACGCCTGTTCAGATCCAGCCGTTCGCCCGGGCTCGGTGCGCGGCCTCGATCCGGTTCCGTGTGCCGGTCTTGCCGATCGCCGCTGACAGGTAGTTGCGGACTGTGCTTTCCGACAGGTGTAGCCGCGCGGCGATGTCCGCGACTGTCGCGCCGTCCACGGCTGCGACCAGAGCCTCCCGCTCCCGGTCGGTGAGCGGATTCGGTCCCGCTGACAACGCTGCCGCTGCGAGCGCCGGGTCGATCACCCGCTCGCCCGCGAGCGCTCGCCGTACGGCTGCCGCCAACTGCTCGACCGGCCCGTCCTTGACGAGGAATCCGGCCGCGCCGGCTTCCATCGCCCGGCGCAGGTAGCCGGGCCGGCCGAAGGTGGTCAGGATGAGGACTCGGCAGCCGGGTAGATCCTCCCGCAGTTGCGCCGCGACGTCGAGTCCGTTGCCGTCGGGCATCTCGATGTCGAGCAGGGCCACGTCTGGACGTGTGTCCACGGCGGCCCGCAGTGCTTCGGCCGCGGTGCCGGCCTGGGCGATCACGTCGATGTCCGGCTCGAGGTTCAGCAGCAGGGCGAGGGCGCCGCGCATCATGCCTTGGTCCTCGGCGAGCAGCAGCCGGATCATGCGGTCACCATCGCGGGCAGGTGTGCGGTCAGTTCGATCCCGCCGTTGGGCATCGGGCCGACGTGCAGCGTGCCTCCGGCCTGGTGGACTCGTTCGACGAGACCGCGCAGCCCGTTGCCGGGTGGAGCGTGTCGACCTACGCCGTTGTCGCGGACGGTGAGTGTCGCCCCGCCGGTGCCGGAGCTCACCACGATGTCGCAGCGGGTGGCTGCGCTGTGCCGCATCACGTTCGTCACCGCCTCGCGCAGCACCCAACGGAACACCTCGTCGGCCTGCACGCCGAGTGGGGGCCCGGTCTCGTCGAGTGTGACCTGGACGCCGATGTCGGTCAGGACGGTTCGGGCGTTGTCCAGCTCGCGGGCGAAGCTGTGCTCGCGGTAGCCGGTGACGGCTTCGCGGACCTCGGTCAGCGCGGTACGGCCGATCCGTTCGATGTCGGCCGCCTCCCTCGCGGCGCGTTCGTGGTCGGCGGGGACGAGGCGGCGGACCACCTCGGCCTTGACCACGATCAGGGACAGGGTGTGGCCGAGTAGGTCGTGCAGGTCCTGAGCGAACCGTAGGCGTTCCCGCTCGACAACGGTGCGGGCGAGTTCCTGCTGTGTGCGGCGTAGTTCCTCGACGAGCCGGACGAACCGCACGAAGGCGATGGTGGACGCGCCGGCCAGCCCGGTGATCAGGGCGATCGGGGTGGTGTCGGCGGCTGGCAGGGAGTGCACGGAGCCGATCACGAGGATGGCGGCGATGCTGCCGCCGACCCAGGCGAATCCGGCTGCCGGGCGGACGAGACCCAGCGCGCCGGCCGAGCATACGAACAGGAGGAGGGTGAGCCAGCTGCCGCGCCCGGCGGCGTAGGCGGCGGCCAGCCCGGTACCGAGCAGCGCGAGGACGGCCAGCCCCGCATGGTGCACGACGGGACGGACCGGCAGGTGCACCACAGGCACCGCCACCAGGGTCATGTAGAGCAGTACGAAGACGATCAACCCGGTGGCGGCCACCGGCCGGTGCGTCACCGCGGCGGCTACGGGCAGCAGGAACCACAGCCACGCCGTGTGCGCGACCAGGAGCGCGACCCCGCGCCGCCGGGTATGCCGGTCGCCGGACATGATCGCCACCGTATCCGCTGTCAGCGGCGCGCTGTCGAACGCCGGTACGCCCACGCCGCGACGAGGGCGAACCCTGCGGTCCAGGCGGCCAGGACGGCCAGGCCCGATCCGGTGGGCGGGTGCCCGGCTGCGGAGCGCCAGCCGAGCTCGGCGTACCGGTAGGTCGGCAGCGCGTGCGCGAGGCTCCGCAGACCTTGCGGGAAGTAGGCGGCGGGTGCGAGCAGTCCGCCGAGCACGGACAGCGCGAGGAAGACCAGGAAGTTGACCGGCACGGCCATCTGCGGGGACAGTCCGTAGCCGATGGCGAGGCCGAGCAGCGCGAACGGCGCCGTGCCGGCCCACATGAGCAGCAGCAGCGCGACCCACCGGCCAGTCGACAGTTCGACGTGATGCTGGATGGCCGCGGCCGCGCCGACCGCGATCACCGGTGGGATCGCGGTGAGGCTGCTGACGAGGGCTTTCACGGCGACGACCCGCCCGGCCGGCAGCGGGGTGGTCCGGAGCTGGTGCAGCCAGCCCGCCGCGCGTTCCTGGGAGACCGCTGATCCGACCATCAGGACGCCCGCGACAGCGCCGTACCCGGCCAGGCCGATCATGACGGCGACCGGTGCGGCCAGTCCTTCGAGGCGGTCACCTGCGGACCAAGCCGAGAAGATCAGGTACGTGGCTACCGGCCCGATGATCGAGAAGAACATCAGCCGGGGGTCCCGCACGAGGCGGCGCAGTTCGAATCGTAGGTAGGCGCGCATCAGTGCTCCGTTTCGGTGGCGACGGACGATTCGGTGAGAGCGAGGAACGCCCGGTCCAGGGAGACGTCGTCGCGTACGCCGGCTGTCGCGCGGATCTGCGCGGGTGTCCCGTCGGCCACGATCCGCCCCGCGGCGAGGACCACGATCCTGTCGGCGTACTCGTCGGCCTCGGGTAGCTGGTGGGTGCTGAACACGACGGTTCTGCCGTCGGCTGCATACGAGCGGATGGCGGTCCAGAACGCCTGCCGTGCCGCGACGTCCATGGCGGCGGTTGGCTCGTCGAGGATCAGCAGATCGGGGTCGCCGGCGAGGGCGAACGCGAAGCGGGCCCGCTGTGCTTCGCCGCCGGACAGTTTGTCGAGGCGTCGGCGGGCGAGTCCGGTCAGGCCCGCCGCGGTCAGGATCCGGTCGGTGTCCAGTGGGTGGGGGTACAGGGCTCGGGCCAGTTCGATCACGTCACGGACGGTGGCCCCGGGCACGAACGCGCCGTCCTGGAGCATCGCGCCGATTCGGCCGGCTCGGATCGCCTCGGCGGGGGTGCCGCCGAACAGCGTCGCCGTTCCCGTGTCCGGTGGGGCGAGACCCAGCATCATCGACATCGCTGTGGTCTTGCCCGCGCCGTTCGGGCCGAGCATGGCGACCACGCTGCCCCGCTCGACCGTCAGGTGGAGGTCGTCGACGGCTCGGACGGAACCGAACCTCCTGCTGATCCCGGTGAGGCGTACCGCCATGTCGTCCATGACGATCACGCTATGAAACCGCTGGTCACGCGAGCAGAGCCGCGAATACGCGGTCCGCCGTGACAAATGTCCTTTGGGAACAGGTCGGTGAGCGACGTGGACCGGGACCACGGGCGGGGGCGGCTCGGATGCCGACGGATCTTCGCCGAGAAGCGGTCCGGCCGCGACACCGACCGCGACCGTCCACGTGCCTGACACACCTCGCCCGGATTACCTAATTACCGGTAACGACAATCCGATAATCCGGTCGGACAAAAGGGGCATAGGGTCTGCACATCATAATGTCAGTTAAGGTGCGTAAGGATTTACGCTGGTGCACAGCGTGCCTTGCTGCCCTGGTCGCGCGGGCGCGCACCGAGCCGGCCGCGCTTGCCGGCCGCCGACGTAGGTAGCGAGGCTTCGCCGGCTCTGGAGGAGGACGGCTACTTCTCGGACGCCAGTGGTGCGGGGCGTGGCCACAGGTACCCACGGGCCCGTGGGCGACAGTTGATCAGCTCTAGGAGATCGCTCGGTACTGGAAGCCGTGGAGCGTCGCCGTGGCGTGCCCGGCGGGCTCCCCGTCCGGCGGGGTGACGGCGATGGCGAACACGTCTCCCGAGCCGTACGCGTCATCGACCACCGTGAGCGTGATCACGTCGTCCCTGTCGTGGGTGAACACCGTCAGGGTGAGCTTGCGTTCTGTCACGCGGATGGTGATCTGGGCCTGCGTGAACGTGCCGGTGGGTTCGCCGGCTATCGCGGTCACTTCAGGCTCGATCCGATAGATACGTACGCCGCCCGACGCGCACGCCGACACGCCGTATCTGTCACGCATCAGCATGCTGATACACGACGTGGGACCCAGAGCGTCGGCGTGGAGGGTGATCTCGTAGGCGGGTGGGAAGGCCCGCCCGGGCCAGTGGAGCGAGACGCGGGCGTCCCGGTAGGCCGCCCGCTGACCGGTACAGGTGACCTTGCCCTTCAGGAGGGTCCAGCGTGCACCCCCGTTGTCGCATCCCGCCCCGGGCGCATCGGCCTGGTAGAGCCTCGGCACGGTGGGCTTGGCTGCCGGGCCGCCGACGAGCCCCGGTGCCGCCTCGGATCCGCGCCAGAGCAGTACCGCGCACAGGCACAGCACGAGCAGAAGAACAAGGGGAGGCACGGTGCCCCGCGCCGGTGGGTGAGAGTGCTTCTCGATCGTGACGTCGTGCATCACGACGGTGGTGACAACACCGTGGTGATGGGCGGTCGCGCCACCCGAGGGTGTGATCTGTGGGGGCCGTTCGTCACCGGCCGGCTGTCGTCCGGTGTCGGCCGGCACACCGCCCGTGGTGGGGGCCGCGACAGTGTCTTCGACCCGGTTCGGCCCGGGCGCCGGCACACCTGGCGGCGAGGGTGGGGGCAGGAGGTACGGCGCGCCCATGGCGATCAGCGCCACCACCGCGCTGATACCGCTGGCCAGCTTGTCGGCCTTGTCCAGTCCCACCACGAGCAGGTATCCGGCCAATGCGACGACGATCACGCCGAACACCACGCGTGCAGCCCACACCCAGTGCCGGGTCCGACGAGGCACAGCAACCCCCAGGTCAACGATCAGTTCACTGGGTACTGGCTTCGACCGATGGACGCACACCACCCACGGTAGTGCCACAGTAACCGAAGTCGCCGGCAGTGGGTGCTCTCGGGCCGGGTCGGTAGTCCGTGCACGTCGCACCGCAAGGCCCGCCCGCCTGCCTGGCGTCCCGGACCGCCGGTGTGACGGACGGTCCCGGCGCCGTTGTGGCCAGGAACGACAAAGGGCAAGGAGTCCGGCTCCCTGCCCTTTCCAAGGTATAGCGCACCGGGGGTCTTGCGGCAAGACCCGGGTGGTGCCGCAGAATCCTCCGCCGGGGCCGGAAGCCGGGCGTCACCAGGGGTTCCGTGACGGACGTGGTGCCGGGCAGGTGGGGGCTCGCTCCACCGGACGGTGCGCGGCGACCGGCCGAGATGATGGGGGATTTCGTGATCGACGTGATCGTCGCCGGTGGTGGACCGACCGGCCTGATGCTGGCCGCCGAGTTGCGGCTGCACGGTGTGCGGGTGCTCGTGCTGGAGAAGGACCCGGAGCCGCCCCGGTACGTCCGGGCGCTCGGCCTCCACGTGCGCAGCATCGAGGTGCTGGCCCAGCGGGGTCTGCTGGACCGGTTCCTGGCGCACGGCCGGCAGCATCCGGTCGCTGGTTTCTTCGCCGGTATCACCGCGCCCGCGCCGGACGGGTTGGACACCACGCACCCGTACGTGTTGGGCATTCCGCAGACCGTCACCGACCGCCTGCTCGCCGAGCGTGCGGTGGAGGTCGGTACCGAGATCCGGCGGGGCAGCGAGCTGGTGGAGCTGAGCCAGGACGACCACGGGGTGACCGTCGGGTTGGCCGACGGCACGGTGCTGCGCTCGCGGTGGCTGGTGGGCTGCGACGGCGGCCGCAGCACGGTACGCAAGCTGCTCGGTGTCGGCTTTCCCGGTGAGCCGAGCAGGGTGGAGACGCTGCTGGGCGAGATGGAGGTGGCCGTGCCGCCGGAGGAGGTGGCGGCCGTGGTGGCCGAGGTCCGGCAGACCCAGAAGCGGTTCGGGTTGGGGCCGCTCGGGGACGGGGTGTACCGGGTGGTCGTGCCCGCCGAGGGGGTGTCCGGGGACCGTACGGTCGCGCCGACGTTGGCGGAGTTCCGGCGGCAGTTGCGGGTGGTCGCCGGCACCGACTTCGGTGTGCACTCGCCGCGCTGGCTGTCCCGGTTCGGTGACGCCACCCGGCTGGTCGAGCGGTACCGGACGGGCCGGGTGCTGCTGGCCGGCGACGCGGCGCACGTCCATCCGCCGACCGGTGGGCAGGGCCTCAACCTGGGGATTCAGGACGCGTTCAACCTCGGGTGGAAGCTGGCCGCCGAGGTCGACGGGTGGGCGCCGGCGGGGCTGCTGGACAGCTACCACACCGAACGGCATCCGGTGGCCGCCGACGTGCTGGACAACACCCGCGCGCAGATGGAGCTGCTGTCCACCGAGCCGGGACCCCGGGCGGTGCGGAGGCTGGTGTCGGAGCTGGTGCGGTTCCCCGACGTCAACCGGTACCTGACCGAGAAGATCACGGCGATCGGGGTCCGCTACGACCTCGGGGAGGGGCACGACCTGCTCGGCCGGCGACTGCGGGACGTGCGGCTGGGCCGGGGGCGGTTGTACGGGCTGATGCACGGTGGCCGGGGGTTGCTGCTCGACCAGACCGGCCGGCTGTCGGTGGCGGGCTGGGCGGACCGGGTCGACCACGTGGTGGACGTCAGCGACGAGTTGGACGTGCCGGCCGTGCTGCTGCGCCCGGACGGCCACGTGGTGTGGGTGGGTGACGACCAGCAGGAGCTGTCCGGTCCGCTGTCCGCGTGGTTCGGTGCCGCCGTCGGGTGACCGGCGTGGTGGTCGACGCACGTCGGTGACGACCGGCGGGCGTCGAACCCGCGCCCGGGGCGGTGGTCGCGCCGACCGGGTCAGGGGCCGGTGGCCGGCGCGGGCCTGGGCGGCCTCGGCGGCCTGCCGTTCCCGCCAGCGGCGTTGGGCGTCACGGTTGCAGGCCCGGCAGGTCCGGCGGTACGTGCCGGTGGTCGGGTCGGTCTCCCGCTCGTGGCCGTTGCGGCAGCGGGGCGCCCGGGCGCGGGTACGGCTGTTCTCGGCGGGGGTGATCTGACGCAGGTGGGTGGGTTCGATGCAGTCCCGGACGCCGCAGAGGTGGTCGACGTGCAGGTCCGGGTCGTGGTCGCCGACGAAGACGGCGTAGGCGGCGATGTGTGCCCAGGCGCGCCCGGCGACCTTCTGGTAGTCGCCGGGTCGGTTGCCGTAGCCGCGCACGACGAGGCAGCCGGTGCCGGTCCGGGTGGAGCGGGCGAGCAGGTGCTCGCGCAAGCTGTCGGGGGTGAAGTGGCGGGACAGCCCGTTGACGCCGGAGAGCATGCGTCGCAGGGTACGGGCTGGTCCGGACGTCGTCAGCCTCGGCCGCACGTCCTCCGCTTGACGATCGGGCGGGTACGCGTTATCAAAGAAGAGGAGTTGAGTCCACCAGACTCAACCTGAAGCTTCGGTACAGGAGAACCGAGGAGGCACACCATGCTCATGCGTACCGACCCGTTCCGGGAGATCGACCGGCTCGCGGACCAGTTCTTCGGCACCGCCGCCCGTCCGGCGGTCATGCACCTGGACGCCTACCGCGACGGCGACCACTTCTACGCCGTGCTCGACCTGCCCGGTGTCGACCCCGACAGCATCGACTGCACCGTGGAACGCAACGTGCTGACCGTCCGGGCCGAACGCCGCCGTCCCACCGGCGACACCGTCGAACTGGTCGCCGCCGAGCGGCCCATGGGGACCTTCACCCGACGACTGTTCCTCGGCGACACCCTCGACACCGACCGTCTGGAGGCCGGCTACGACAACGGGGTGCTGACCCTGCGGATCCCGGTGGCGGAACGGGCCAAGCCCCGCCGGGTCGCCGTGCTGGCCGCCAACGGCACCGGCCGCAAGGAGATCAACGCCTGACCGGTACGACGAGGCGCGCCCACGTACGCCCGGGCGCGCCTCGTCGCGTTCCCCGCCGGAAGCTGAGAGCCTTTCCGGTATGCCACCCTCGGACGTTCCGGTGCGGTACCGCCCGTCGTCGACCCCCGCGCTGCCCGGCGGGCCGGTCGATTTCACCGAGGCGTGGCTGGCCAACCGGCGACTGTCCGCCCACACCCGGGACGCCTACCGGCGGGACGTCACCGGCTGGCTGACCTGGTGCGCCGACCACGGCATCGACCCGCTGCGGGCGACGTTCCTGCACGTCAACGCCTACGCGCGGGCCCTGGAGACCACCCTCGGCGCCCGGACGGGTCGGCCGTTGACCCCGGCCACCATCGCCCGCCGCATGTCGGCGGTGTCCAGTTGGTACGACTTTCTGCTGCGCCTGCGGGCCGTCGAGGTGAACCCGGTCGCCGGCGCGGACCGGCCGCACGTGGACCGGGACCATTCCGCCACCGTCGGACTCACCCCGCAGGAGGTGGACGCGCTGCTGGCCGCGGCCCGCGCCGACACCGGCCCGACCGCCGTCCGGAACCAGGCCGTGCTGGCGTTGCTGGCCGATCTGGGGCTGCGGGTCGGGGAACTGGTGTCGTTGAACGTCGACGACCTGGGTGTCGAGCGGGGCCACCGCAGTGTCCGGTTCGTCGGCAAGGGTGGCCGGTCCCGGCGGCGGGCGTTGACGCCGGGCACCGCGTACGCGGTGGACGCGTACCTGGCGCAGCGGGCCGCCGGGCAGGGCGTGCCGGTGGCCGACCTGACCGGTCCGCTGCTGGTCACCGCCACCGGCGGCCGGCTCGACCGGCACTCGGTGTTCCGGCTGGTGCGGCGGCTGGCGCGGGCCGCCGGCATCCCGGCGTGGGCGAAACTGTCCCCGCACTCGCTGCGGCACTCGTTCGCCACCACCGCCCGCGCCGAGGGCGTCCCCCTGGAGGACGTGCAGGACGCGATGGGGCACGCCGATCCGCGGACCACCCGCCGCTACGACCGGGACCGGCACAACCTGGACCGGGATCCGGCGTACGTGATCTGGGCGGCCCGGTCCCGACGTACCCCCGGCTGACCCGGCCCGGCGGACACGCCGTGGGGCGGCCCGGTTCAGTGGCCGATGCTGTCCAGTTCGGTCATGTCCTGGGCGGACAGGGACAGTCCGGCGCCTGCGGTGTTCTCGCGCAGGTGGGCGACGGACGAGGTGCCCGGGATGAGCAGAATGTTCGGCGAGCGCCGCAGCAGCCAGGCCAACGCGACCGACATCGGCGTCGCCGCCAGCCGCTCCGCGACCCGCGAGAGGGTCTGCGACTGCAGGGGCGTGAACCCGCCCAGGGGGAAGAACGGCACGTAGGCGATGCCGTCGGCGGCGAGCTGGTCGACGAGGTCGTCGTCGTGGCGGTGGGCGAGGTTGTACATGTTCTGCACGCACACGATCGGCGCGGTCCGGCGCGCTTCGGCAACCTGCTCCGCGGTGACGTTGCTGACCCCGATGTGGCGGACCAGGCCCTCCCGCTGAAGGTCGACGAGCGTCTCGAGCGCCTCGGTGACCGGGTCGGGCCGGGGGCCCTGGGCGTCGCCCATCCGCAGGTTGACCAGGTCGAGGGTCGGGACGCCGAGGGAGTCGAGGTTCTCGTGGACCTGCCTACGCAGGTCGTCGGGACGCCGCGCCACCGGCCAGCCGCCCCGCGTGTCGCGGGTGGCGCCCACCTTGGTGGCGATGACCAGCGACGAGAGGACGTGATCATCGTGGTGCCTTTCGCTTCCCGCCGGGCTGGTGCCTCCCGGCTGCTGGCACCAGTGTTGAAGACATACTTCCCTTCCGGAAGTAGGTACCCTGAGGTGCGTAACCGTCCCGAACGGGGGAAAGGTGGGGCCAGTGGCGACGACGGCGGCCGCCGGGAAAAGGGCACAGGCCAAGGCCGAGTACGACGCGTTCCTGGCGGCGTGTCCCAGCCGTCAGCTCCTCGACCGGATCTCGAACAAGTGGGTCGTGCTGATCCTGTGCGCGCTGGGAGGTGACGGGTCGCACGGCCCGACGGCGATGCGCTACTCGGAACTGTCCCGGCTCCTGGCCGGCGTCAGCCAGAAGATGCTGACCCAGACGCTGCGGGCCCTCGAACGCGACGGGCTGCTCACCCGTACCGTCACACCCACCGTGCCCGTCACCGTCACCTACCGACTGACCGACCTGGGTTTCTCCCTGCACCACCTGACCCGTGGGCTGCGGGGCTGGGCACAGGACCACATGGGCGACGTCCTCGCCCACCGGGCGAACAACGACGCGACCACGGTCTGAGAATCAGCAGAGCAGGTCGACGTGCTGGTGGGCGTCCACCGCGATCTCCTCGTGCCGCAGCCACCGGCGCGCCCACAGCCGGGCGGCCACCTCGGCCGGTTCGTCGCCCCACGCGGCGTGTTCGACCAGCAGCGCGCAGGTCAGCGCCGATGCGGCGCGCAGCGCCACCGCCCGCGCGCCGGCGACCGCCGCCACTCCGGCCGGGTCGGCGGCGACCTGCGCGAACGTGTCCCGCAGTTCCTCGGTGACCGCGGTGAGGGTGTGCGCGAGCGCGGGGGACAGGCTGCGGGCGGTGTCCGCGGCGGCGGCGAGCCGACGCAGCAGCGGCCGGCCCGCGTCCTCGCGGCTGACCGCGCGCAGCACGTCCAGGGCGAGCACGTTGGTGGTGCCCTCCCAGATCGGCAGGACCTGCGCGTCGCGCAGCAGCCGGGGCACGCCGGTGTCCTCGACGTAGCCGGCCCCACCGAACGCCTCCACGTACTCGCTGGCGCAGGACACGGCGAGCCGGCCGGTGGCGAGTTTCGCCAGCGGCGCGACCACCCGCAGTTCGGCGGCGGCGTCCGGGTCGGCGCCGATCTCCACCCGGCCCATCAGCGCGAACGCGTGCCCGGCCAGTACGAACGCGCCGGCGGTGTCCACGCCCAGGGTGCCCAGGGTGGCCCGGTGCAGCGGCGAGTCGACCAGCCGGCCACCGGCGACCTGCCGGGCGTCGGCGTACGCACGGGCGTACGCCAGGCCGCGCCGCATCCCCGACACGGCGGCGGCGGCGTTGTGCAGCCGGGTCACCACCACCAGGGTCATCGCCCGGGCCAGGCCGGGTTGGGTCGGGTCACCCAGCGGCAGCGCGTACGCGTCCCGCAGCCCCACCTCGGCGGTGGGCAGCGCCCGGGTGCCGAGTTTGTCCTTGAGCCGGTGGATCCGTACCCCGGGGGCGGGGCCGGTCGGGTCACCACCGACCGCGAGGGGCGAGTCGGCGGCGTACCGGGGCACCAGGAACGGGGCGAGGACCCGGCTGCCCCGGCCGGCCCCTTCGGGGCGGGCCAGGGCCACCGCCAGCGCCGAGTCCACCGCCGAGCAGAACCACTTCTCGCCGGTCAGCCGCCATGATCCGTCCCGGGCGGGCCGGGCCAGGGTACCGGAGCGGGCCAGGTCGGAGCCGCCCTGCGACTCGGTCATCCACTGCCCGCTGGTGACCGCCACGTCCGGGTCGGTGGCGGTCAGCCGGGGCAGCCACGCGTCCCGCACCGCCGGGTCGACCTCGGGACGCGACAGCAGCGCGGCGGCCCCGTCGGCCATCGCCACCGGGCAGGAGAACGTGGCCGACTCCGCCCCGTACAGGTGCAGCAGGGCGTGCTGCACCACCCGGGCCGCCGCGCCCCAGGTGCCGCGCGCGTCCGGCAGGTACGGCAGGGCCACCACGGCGTGCCGGGCGGCGGCGGCGCGTTGGGTCCGCCAGCCGGCGGAGGTCTCCACCCGGTCGACGCGGGCGCCCCACGGGTCGTAGCGGACCAGGCGGGGCGGGTGCGCTTCGGCGTCGGCGTGCGCGGCGCGCAGCGGGCCGACCACGTCGGCGGCCAGGTCGGCCAGGCGGCCCTTCGCGGCGGCGTGCCCGGCCGGGCCGAGGTGCCGCTCCAGCCACGACCGCAGCAGCGGGTCGCCGGTGTACGGGTCGGACGGTGCCGGGACCTGTTGCACGAAGCGGACCATCGGGCACTCCTGGTGTTTCACGACGGGGTTGCGTCGACCGTAGACGATGCCTGCCGGCGGCGACAGCCGTGACCGGCTGCGCGGGCGGTGTCGGGTTATCTAGCGTGGGTCATCATGTCCTCGGCGTCGTGGTCCCGTCCGCACCGGCCGCACCGGCCGGTGCGGGCCGGCGCGACCGTCGTCGCCGCGCTGCTCGGGTTGTGTTGTGTGGGGGTGGCCGGGCTGGGCGTGTGGAACGTGCAGGCGGTCCGGCAGGCCGACGCGCCGGTCCGCGCCACCGCCGACGCGTTCCTCACCGAGGTCACCGCCGGTGACGCCGACGCCGCCTACCGGCGGTTGTGTGCGCCGGCCCGGTCCCGGTGGTCACCGATCGGGTTCGCCGCGTGGGTGCGTACCCCGCCGGTGCTGACCGGCCACCAGATCACCGACGTGTCGGTGGCGACCCGCGACGGCCGGCCGACCGGCACGGTCACCGTGCGGCTGACCCGCGACGGCGGGGCCGCCGAACAGCGTGACCTGCCGGTGGTGAAGGAGGACGGCGGGTGGCGGGTCTGCGGTGACCCGTTCTGACGCCGCACACCGGCTCGTCGACCGTCCGACCCGCCGAACACCGCGGCGACCGCCCCGGCGGTCGGCTGCGGCGGCTGTTGCCGCAGCGCGCCGGTCGACGCCTCACACCGGCACCGGCTCGTCGACCAGGTGACCGTCCCGCAGGGTGAGCACCCGGTCGGCGACCCGCATCATCGTCGGGTCGTGCGTGGCGACCAGCGCGGTCATGCCCCGGGCCCGGACCAGGGCCCGCAGCAGGTCCATCACCGCCTGGCCGGTCTCGGAGTCCAACTGGCCGGTGGGTTCGTCGGCGATCAGCAGCGCCGGGTCGTGGGCCAGGGCCCGCGCCACGGCCACCCGCTGCTGCTGCCCGCCGGACATCTCGTACGGGCGTTGCCGGGCGTGTCCGCCCAGGCCGACCAGTTCCAGCAGCACCGCGACCCGCTGGTCACGTTCGGCGGCCGGCACCTTCGTCAGCCGCAGCGGCAGGCCGACGTTCTCCGCCGCCGAGAGGATCGGGATCAGCCCGAACGACTGGAACACGAACCCGACGGTGTCGCGGCGCAACGCCAGCAGGTCCCGTTCGGCGCCGGCGGTCACGTCCCGGCCGGCCACCCGGATCCGGCCGGCGGTGGGCCGGTCCAGCCCGCCGACCAGGTTCAGCAGGGTGGTCTTGCCGGCACCGGAGCGTCCCCGGACCGCCACCAGCTCACCGTGTCCGGCGGTGAACGACACGTCCCGCAGGGCGTGCACGACCTGCCCGGCGCCGGGGTAGTCGCGGCTGACGCCGTCGACGACGACCAACGGTTCGCTCATCGGTTCTCCTCGGTGCCGGGGCGGACCCGCACGTGGTCGGTTTCCAGGGTGAGCCGGACCCGGTCACGCAGGGCGAGCGCGTCGACGAACGCGGCGGGCAGCTGCATGCGGCCGGTGCGGTCGAGGACCGCGTACTCCTCGGTGACCACCTCCTCGACGCCGTCGACGCCGACACGCGCCGAGCGGCGTACCTC
Organism: Micromonospora cathayae; assembly: GCF_028993575.1. Lineage (NCBI taxonomy): Bacteria > Bacillati > Actinomycetota > Actinomycetes > Micromonosporales > Micromonosporaceae > Micromonospora > Micromonospora cathayae. Next base: position 4,925,296 of record NZ_CP118615.1, read on the forward strand.
GCTGGCGGTACGGCCGTCGCGGATGGCCACGGTCCGGCGGACCTGACCGGCCACCGCCGGGTCGTGGGTGACCACCACCACGGTGACGCCCAGTTCGGCGTTGATGGTGCGCAGCGCCCCGAACACCTCCCCGGCGGTGGTCTCGTCGAGTTCCCCGGTCGGTTCGTCGGCGAACAGCACCTCCGGGTCGTTGGCGACCGCGACCGCGACCGCGCAGCGTTGCTGTTCGCCGCCGCTCATCCGGGCCGGCCGACGGTCGGCGCAGTGCCCCACCCCGACCAGGTCCAGCAGTTCGGCGGCCCGCCGTCGGGCGGCCCGGCCCCGCCGGCCGGCCAGCCGCATCGGCAGCTCGACGTTCTCGGCGGCGCTCAGGTACGGCAGCAGGTTCCGGGCGGTCTGCTGCCACACGAACCCGACGGTGTGCCGCCGGTACGCCAGCCGGCGTTTCGCCGACATGGTCAGCAGGTCGTAGCCGGCGACCCGGGCGATGCCGGCGGTGGGCACGTCCAGCCCGGACAGGATGTTCAACACGGTGGACTTCCCGGAGCCGGACGCGCCGACGATCGCCAGCAGCTCACCCCGGTCGACGACCAGGTCGAGCCCTTGCAGGGCGACGACCTCCACCCCGTCGGTGGAGAAGATCCGCACCAGGCCGTCGCAGACGATGTGTCCGCGGAGCCGGTCGGTGCCGCCGGCGCGGGCGGCGGCCGCGTCGGCGGCGCGGCGCTGCAACGCGGCCAGGTCCGGGACGGTGGGCACGGCGGTCACGGGTTCTCCTCTCCCAGCCGGAGCACCTCACCGAGGCGCATCCGTCGGTTCACCAGCATCTCCACGGCCAGTCCGGCGGTCAGGCCGGCGGCGACCAGCGCGAGTACCGCACCCACCACGAGGGGGTCCAGGTGCCAGCCGGCGGTCACCCCGGGCGTGAACGCGGACAGCCCCAGCGCCGGGCCGAGCAGCCACGGCAGCACCACCCCGACGGTGGCGCCGGCCACCGCGGCCACCCCGACCAGCGGCACCAGCTCGTACACCAGCAGCCGCCGGCCCTGGGCGGCGGAGAACCCCAGGGTCCGCAGCCGGGACAGCACCCGGGCCCGGGCGCGGGCGTCGGCGAGGACCGCGAACCCGACCGCGAGCAGCGCCAACGCGCCGCCACCGACCGCGCCGACGGTGAACGTGAGGGTCAGTACGTCGTTGGCGCCGCTGCGGTCCAGGGCCCGCCGGTGGGCGTGCCGGGTGAGCACCTCGGCCGGCAGTTCCGGCACGGTCACGTCGGTGCCGAGCACCGCCGCCTGCCACTGCCGCTGCCCGTCGTCGGCGACGGCCAGCAGCGCCGCCCGGTCGGGGTCGTCACCGGCGAGCAGGTACCGGTTGGGGATGATCGGGGTGTCGACGGGTTCGGGCAGCGCCTGCCAGGGCAGCACCACGAACCGGTCGGTGCCCAGGTCCACGCCGGGGAACGTGTCGGTCACCGCGGCCACGGTGAACCCGTACAGCCGGTTCTGCACGTCGGCGGCGGCGGTGCCGTCGACGGCGGCGGCGACCTGCGGGGACACCACCGCCGGTACCGGCCCGTCGCCGCGGGTGGCGGCGGTGAGCACGGCGGGCACGTCGACGTCGACGCCGCTGTCGGCGACCACCCGCGCGAACGCGGGCCCGTCGACGACCAGGATCCGGGCGGTGGTGAGGACCTGCGCCTGCGGGTCGGTGCCGGTGAGCACCGACCGGCTGGACTCCACCCGTACCGGGGCGACCGCGTCGACGCCGGGCACGGCGGCGAGCCGGCCACCGGTGGCGGGCGTGAACGCGTACCCGGTGAGCCACGCGTCGGCGGGGACGCTCAGGTCGGTGGCGGTGTCCCGGGCCCGACCGACGGTGTCGGTGACGACGGCGCTGAACACGCCGGTGGCGACCGCGACGACCAGCACCGCGAGGGGGCCGGTGGTGACCGGCGCGCCGCGTCCGGCGCGGGCCACCCCGAGGAAGAACAGCGCGCCCCGGGCCCGGGTGGCGGCGGCGTCGAGCAGCCGCAGCGGCCCGGGCAGGGCCCGCAGCGCCAGCAACGCCACCGCGACGGCGGCCAGCGCCGGCACCGCGGCCAGGTACGCGTCGACGGTGGCGCCGTCACCGACGCCGCGTCGGCGCAGCAGCACCACCCCCAGTACGGCGACCGCCAGGACGGTCACCTCGGCGGTGAGTCGTCGGGCCGACGGGCGGCGGCGTACCAGGTCGTGCCGGCCGGTGACGACGGTGGCCCGGTGTTGTCCGGTGACCGCGAGCACCGGCACCACGGCGGTGGTGACCGCCGCGATCACCGGCAGCGCCCACCAGGTGCCGCCGGGGCGGCCCGGAGCGGCGAGTCCGGCCAGTGCGCCGGCGAGGACGGCGGCGGGTTGCAGCAGCGCCGCCTCGGTCAGGGTGCGTCGGGCGACGGCCGGCAGGGACGCTCCCCTCGATCGCAGCAGCGTCAGTTCGGCGTGCCGGCTCTGCACGGCGATCCGGGCGGCCAGCAGGACCAGGCCGAGCAGGCTGGCCAGCAGTCCGGCCTGCACCATGGCCAGCAAATTACCCACCGAGGTGAGCTGGGCGGCGAACCGCACCAGGGTGGTGTCCAGGGAGGTCTGCACGGTGGCGTCGGGCAGCCACGGGTGGCGGCGGGCCGCGCCGAGCGCCGCCGTGACCGCTTCGGTCGACGACGCGTCGATGCGGTCGGTGTCGAACCGGTACCGCCAGGTGTGCTGGGCGGTCAGGCCGGTGCCGGCGGCGACGGCGGTGACACCGGCGGGGTCGGTGACGGCGACCGCGACGAACGGGTCGCCGTCGTTGACGGGCAGCAGGGGTTCCAGCGCCTGCGGCATGGCCTGCCACACCGGTGCGGTGGCGTCGGCGGGCGTGAACACCCCGGACACCACCAGGTCGGCGGGGGCGGCGTCGCCGCGTATCCCGAGCCGGACGCCGGGACGCAGGTCCAGTGCGGCGGCCACCGCTTCGGACACGGCGACCTGGGTGGGTCGGCCGGGGCTGCTGGCCGGCCACCGGCCGGCGGTCAGTCGGGCCGCCTGCGGTACCCCGGTCTGGGCGCGCAGGCCGAGCTGGACCCGTCCGCCGCCGCCGAGCGGGCCGACGTCGCCGACGGCGACGGCCCGGTCGGCGTCGATGGCGACGGCCTGCCACCGCTGGTCGACCAGGTCGGGCAGCGGCGCGGGCAGGTCGGCGGCGAACCGGTCCAGGGTGTCGGGTGCGGTGGGCGCGGTGCGGGCGGCGATGGTCAGGTCCCGCGCCTGGTACGGCAGCGGGGTGACCGCGGCGCGCAGGCTCCGGTCGGCGTGGTCGTTGGCGAGTCGGGGCGCGGCGGTGACCAGAGCGGCCGCGACCAGCCCGAGGGCGGCCAGCAGGGTGGCCGGGCCGGCGGTGGCGCGCAGCCGACGCCAGGGCCCGGCGCTGCCGTGTGGTCTCATCGGGGTCACCGGTCCTCTCCGCCGCGCAGCCGGCCGGCTTCGGGTCGGCCGCGTAGCCGCGCCGCCGTGACAGCGGTGGCGGCCAGCGCCAACGCCAGCACCCCGGCGGCGGTGGCCAGCAGCGGCGGCCAGTCGATCAGCAGCACGGGGGTGGGGGTGGGGCGGCCCGCCGCCGGGGTCAGGATGACCAGGGGTGCCATGGTGGCGGCGACCGCGACGCCGACGGCCACGCCGACCAGTACGCCGGTGCCGGCGAGGAACGCCTGTTCGGTGACCAGGGAACGGGTGACGGTGCGGTGGGACGCGCCGAGGGTGTGCAGCACGGCCAGTTCGCCGGCGCGGCGGCGGGCGGTGGCGTTGACGTCGACGGTGATGCCGACGCCGGCGAGCAGCACCGCGCCGAGGGCGGCGGCGAACAGGGCGGTCCGCGCGCCGACGCCGAACGGGTCGTCGGCCAGGTCGCGGGCCACGGCCCGCCGGTCGTGCACGTCGAGCCCACCGAGGCCGGTCGCGGCGGTGGCCGCGGTGTCGGGTTGCCGGGGGTCCACCGTCAGCCACCATTCCTGGTTGGCGCGCAGCAGTCCCCGGTCGGCGAAGAGCCGGTCCCGCAGGGCCGGCAGGTCGGCGAAGACGGCGGCGGCCTGCGTGTCGCCGGGCAGCGCGTCGATGCTGTCGACGACCCGCACGTCGACCTCGGCGGCGCCCAGGTACAGCCGGGTCTGCGCGCCGACGTCCAGCCGTAGGGCGGCCAGCGCCGCCGGGGTGAGCAGCAGCGGCACCGCGCCGGTGGTGGCGCGGGTGACGGCCAGTTGGATGCCCTGGCCGCCGCGTCCGGTGCGGGCGGTGCTGTCGGAGCGGTCGGTGCGGACGTACCGGGCGGTGAGGGTGCCGGCGCGGGCGGTGGCGGTGGCGTCGGGTGGGCTGCCGCCCCGGTCGACCGTGTGCCAGGTCCCGCCGCCCAGGTCGACGGGGGTGCTGTCGTCGGCGCGGAGGTTCCGCAGTCGCCAGTCGACGACGGTGCCGGTGCGGCCGACGGTGTCGACGGTGAACCCGGCCAGCCGGGCCGGCGGGTCGTCGGCGGGCAGGTCGACGGTGAACCCGACGTCCTGTCCGCTGCCGCCGGTGCCGAGGGGGAGCCGGTGGTGGCCGCCGTCGGGTGTGGTGAGCACCGCCCAGGCGCGTACCGGGGCGGGCGTGTCGGTGGCGGTGACGGTGGCGGTCCAGGTGCCGGCAAGTCGCCGCGCGCCGGCCGGCAGGGTGGTGTGTCCGCTGACCGGTCGGGCCCGGGTGAGCGTGTCGAACACCTGCGCGGGTGGCGGGCCGGTCAGGTCGGGTCGGATCCGCATGACGTGTCCGGCGGTGCCGGCGTCGGCGGCGACCAGGGAGGCGGGCACGCTGTCGGGGCCGAGGCTGAGGGTGTCGCGCCAGGTGGGCAGCACGGCGGTCACGCCGGGCAGCCCGGCGAGCTGCCCGGCCCGCTGGGCGGGGGCGTCGCGGCGCTGTTCGGTCAGCCGCAGGTCCGCGCCGACCTGGTGGTCGGCCTGGTCGGTGAGGGACCGGCCGGTGGTGCCGGCCAGGGACCAGCCCAGGGCGCTGACGGCGACGGCCAGGGCGACCAGCAGCACCGGGCCGGCGTGGGGTCGGCGGCCGGCCTGCCACACGCCGAGCAGTGGCGCGGTCCACCGGTCGACGCCGCGTTCGGCCAGTCGGGTCACCGGTGGCAGCAGCCGCAGGGCCAGCACCGCGCCGGCGAGGACCCCGAGGGTGGGTGCGGCGGCCAGCAGCGGGTCGATGCCGAGGTCGCCGCCGGTGCCGCCGGTCAGTGGTGACGCATACGACCGCAGCTGGTACCAGCCGAGCAGGGCCACCACGACCAGGACGACGTCCACGCCGGCGCGTTGTGCCGCGCCGCGGCGGCCCGGCCGGGACCGGCTGGCCTGGTCGGCGACGTAGCTGGCGCCGCGGCGCAGGTTGGGGGCGAGCATCGCCACGGCGCAGCCGGCCGCGACGACGACGGTGACCGCCCAGGTGAGCGCGTCGAGTCGTGGGTCGAGGCGCAGCGACACGGCCGACAGGGCGGGGATCCGGTCGGCCTGCCGTAGTGCCGCGGTGGCCAGGGGTGGGGCCAGCAGCACGGCCGGCGCGACGACCAGCGCGGCTTCCCGGGTGGCGAGGGCGGCGAGTTGGGTGCGGGCGGCGCCGCGGGCGCGCAGCAGCGCGGTCTCGCCGCGTCGGTGTTCGGTGAGCAGGACGGCGACCAGCAGCAGCGTGTATCCGGCGAGGACGGCGACGAGCAGCATCGGGGTGACCAGCGCGGACCGGCCGACCAGGGTGGCCCGCTGGATCCGGTCGACCAGGGCGGGCAGCCCGGTGGTGGCGGTGCCGGAGTCACCGAGTCCGGCGGCCTGGGGTAGGGCGGTGGTGGCGGTGCGGGCGGCGGCGGCGAGCCGGTCGAGGCGGCCGGTGCCGCCGGTGACGTCCGGTTCGACCAGCCAGCCGGCGGAGGCGTTGGTGAGGAAGTGCCGCCCGAACGCGGCCCGGTCCACGGTCAGCGGCCCGTACGTGGCGGTGGCGGGTCGCCGGCCGCCGGTGGCGTCGGGGGCGAGCCGCCAGTAGGTGTCGCCGGGGTCGCGGGGCTGCCACAGGCCCACGACGGTGACGTCGGTGACCCGGCCGGTGAAGCCGTCGGTGACGGGGATCCGGTCGCCGACGGTGACGCCGAGGGTGCCGGCGACCGCGTCGGGCAGGGTCCCGGCGACCGTCGTGGTGCCGGTGCCGGTGCCGGGCCAGGTGCCGGCGGTGAGTCGGGCGTGGGCGGCGAGGTCGTCGAGGAACATCACCGAGGCGTAGACGACGCCGTCGTCGTCGGGCACGGCGGTGCCGGTGTCGCCACGTAGGTGCCGGCCGGCGGCGTACCCGGCGGTGGTGACGGTGGCGGGCCAACCGTCGAGGGTGTCGGCGACGCCGTCGCGGAGCGCCCGGTCCCGCTGGTCGAGCGTGTCGACGGTGCGGCCGGCGGGGCCCCGCACCAGCAGCGACCGGTCCTCGGCGGTGGCCGCGGCGAGGACCGTGCGGGTGCCGGAGTCGACGACGTCGCGGTGGTATCCGGCCAGGGCGGTGAGCGCGCTGGTCGCGACCAGGGTCGCCGCGGCGGCGGCGAGGAGCAGACCGGTGGTGCCGCGGGCCCGTCGTAGCGCCAGCATGTGTGTCGTGCCCCCCGCGGTCGTGGTCGCGGGGGGCCGGCTGCCGCCCCCGCGTGCCCGTGAAGACAACCGAGGGGGTGGGAAAGGTTGACGTCGGGACCGGATCCGTCGATCACGAACCGGTCACGGCGCGGGTCAGGCGAGCGGGCCGAGGTCTCCGCTGCGGTAGTGCCGCCGGCACAGCACCTGGTAGCGGACCTGCGCGTCGGGGACGGTGTCACCGATGACGACCTGGGCGCCTTCGCGGACCACCCGGCCGCCGACGACGCGGGCGTTGAGCAGCCCCTCGCGTCCGCACCAGCACAGCACCTCGACCTGGATGCGGGCCACCGCGTCGGCGAGTTCGAACAGCCGCTGCGCGGCGGGGAAGAAACTCGACCGGAAGTCGGTGGCCAGGCCGAACGCGAACACGTCGACGTCGTCGTGGTCGACCAGTTCGGCCATCTGCTCGACGTGTTCGACCTGGTAGAAGGACGCCTCGTCGCAGATCAGGTAGTCGACGCGTTCCCCGTCGGCCCACCGGCCGCGCACCAGGGCCCGCAGGTCCAGGTCGTCGGTGACCTCGATGGCCTCGTGGGCCAGGCCGATGCGGGTGGTGACCTGCGGGCCCAGCGACCGGTCGATGCGGGTGGTGACCAGGCCGCGGCGGCCCTGCCGGGCGTGGTTGTAGTTCATCTGCAACGCCATGGTGGACTTGCCGCAGTCCATCGGCCCCCAGAAGAACTTCAGCGCCGCGGCGTGCAGGGGGCGCCCGTCGGCTCCGCGGGCGGCGGCGCAGGTGGGGGCGTCCGGCTCGCCCGGCAGCGGTCGGGCCAGGCAGGTCGGGGCGGCGTCGTCGACATCGGTCACGGACCGGCAGCCTAGCCCATCGACTGACCCCGATCCGTGTGGTTACAGGACGCGCGGCGGCACGTTCCCCGCCGCGACGATGGCCCGCCGCACCGGCACCGCCAACAACAGCACGAACCCCACCACGAAGAAGATCAACAACGACACCAGGCCCACCCGGTACGAGTTGGTCAACTGGAACACCACCCCGAAGGCGAGGGGCCCCAACCAGCTGGTGCCCTTGTCACTGATCTCGTAGAAGCCGTAGTACTCGCCCTCCTTACCGGCCGGGATCAGCTGACTGAACAGCGACCGGCTCAACGCCTGACTGCCCCCCAACACCAACCCGATCCCCGCGCCCAGCACCATGAACGGCACCGGCGCCTCCGGCGGCAGCCAGAACGCCGCCAGGATCACCCCGGTCCACAGCACCAGCGACAGCAGCACCGTCTTCCACGCCCCGAACCACTTCGCCAACGCCCCCAGCAGCAACGCCCCACCGAACGCCAGGAACTGCACCAGCAGGATCGTCACGATCAGCGTCGACTGCCCCAACCGCAGCTCCTCGGTGCCGTACTGGCTGGCCAACGCGATCACCGTCTGGATGCCGTCGTTGTACACCAGGAACGCCAGCAGGAAGAACAACGTCAACGGGTACGCCTTGATCTCCCGCAGCGTCCGACCCAACTGCCGGAACCCGTCGACCAGCACGTTCCCGCCGCCACCGGTCGCCGCCACCGACGGCCGCTCCCGCAGCCACGCCAACGGCACCAGCGTGAACACCGCCCACCACACCCCGGCCGACACGATCGACCAGCGCGCCAGGTCCAGGGTGCGCTGCGCGGTGCCGTCCCCGAACGAGTTCACCACCACCAGGTTCACCGCCAGCAGCGTCCCGCCACCCAGGTAGCCCAGCGCCCAACCCCGACTGGAGATACCGTCCCGGTCGTCCGGGCCCCCCAACTGCGGCAGGAACGAGTTGTACACCACCACCGACGCCCCGAACGCGATGTTCGCCACCACGAACAGCACCCCACCCAGCAGGTACCGGTCCCCGGTGACGAACACCATCGCCACCGTCGCCCCCGCACCCAGGAACGCGAACACCGCCAGCAGCCGCTTCTTGTGCAGCGACCGGTCCGCGATCGCCCCGGTCACCGGCAACACGAACACCGTCAGGAACACCGACAACGACACCAGGTACGGAAAGTACGACCCGGCGGCCACCTTCACCCCCAGCGGGTACACGTACCCGCCACAGCGGTCCGCGCCCAACGCACAGCCGGCGGCGACCTCGGCGACACTGGTCAGGAACGGCCCCAGGAACACCGTGATCACGGTGGTGGAGAACGCCGACATCGCCCAGTCGTAGAAGTACCAGCCGGTGCGTTCCCGACGGGTGCTCGCCGGGGGTGTCGACGCCACGGCGGGGGAGAGGGTCTCGGCCATCGGGTCCTTCACACGGTGTGGTGGGGATTCAGGCGGCCCAGTGGCCGCGACTGCGGTACACCTCGACCAACCGGTCGACGTGATCGGTCATGATGCCATCCACACCCAGGTCCAGTAACTCGTGCATCTCGTCAGGTTCGTCGATCGTCCAGACATGCACGTGCAGTCCGAGCCGGTGCGCGTACCGCACCAGCCGCCGGTCCACCACCGGCAGCCGCCCGTACCGCACCGGCACCTGCGCGGCGACCACCGACGGCGGCAACCGCAACGGCCGCCCGGTCAGCGACGCCATCCGCAGCCGCGCCACCCCCCGCATCCCCAACGACGTGGCGACCTTCGGGCCGGCCAGGGCCCGCAGCCGGGCCAGCCGGTCATCACTGAACGACGCCAGCAGCACCCGGTCGGTCGCCCCGACCCGCTCCACCGTCGCCACCGTCGCCGCCACCGCCGGATCGGCCTTCACATCGACGTTGAACCGGATCTCCGGCCACCCGGCGAGCACCTCGTCCAGCCTCGGCACCGCCGCCGCCCCACCCACCCGCACCGTCGCCAGGTCCGCCCACCGCAACGCGGCGATCCGCCCCCGTTCCCCGGTGACCCGGTCCAGGGTGGCGTCGTGGAACACCACCGCCACCCCGTCGGCGGTGGCGTGCACGTCGGTCTCGACGTACCGGTAGCCGAGGCCGACGGCCCGGGCGAACGCCGCGGCGGTGTTCTCGTCACCCCGCGCCGCGCCCCCACGGTGAGCGAACGCCAGCGGGGCCGGCGCGTCGAGGTAGGCGTGGGACACGCCGGCAGTATGCACCCCGGCCCCGCACCACGACGGTCAGGGGTTGGTCGCCAGGAACAGGTAACTGGCGCACAACGACAGGTGCACCCACGCCTGCAACAGCGTCGCCCGGCCGGGCATCACGGTCAGGATCCCCACCGCGGCGGTCAGCCCCAGCAGCACGATCTGGGTCGCCCCCAGCCCCAGCACCAGCGGCCCCTCCAGCCACAACGACGCCACCGCGATCGCCGGGATGGTCAACCCGATGCTCGCCATCGCCGACCCCAACGCCAGGTTCAGGCTGATCTGCACCCGGTCCCGCCGGGCGTTGCGGGCCGCCGCGAGGGTCTCCGGCAGCAGCACCAGCAACGCGATGACCACCCCGACGACCGCCGGCGGCAACCCGGCCCCGGCCACCGCCTGCTCGATCGTCACCGACTCGACCTTCGCCAGCCCCACCACCGCCACCAGCGCCACCACCAGCAACCCGAAACTGACCAGCGCGGTCCGCATCGGCGGGGCGGGCGCGTGCTCCTCCTCACCGGTGGCGTACCGCTCCGGCTCGCCCGGACCCGCCGCGACCGCCTCCCGGCCGGGCTTCGGCAACGGCAGGAAGTAGTCCCGGTGCCGGACGTTCTGCACGAACACGAACATCCCGTACAGGGCCAGCGACGCCACCGCCGCGAACACCAACTGCGGCCCGGAGAACGCCGCACCGGGCGTGCTGGTGGTGAACGTCGGCAGCACCAGACTCAGCACCGCCAGGGTCAGCACCGTCGCCAGCGCCGCCCCGGTGCCCTCCGGGTTGAACACCGCCACCCGCCGCCGCAACGCGGTCAGCAGCAACGACAACCCGACGATCCCGTTACAGGTGATCATCACGGCGGCGAACACGGTGTCCCGTGCCAGGGTGTCGGTGTTCTTCCCGCCGGACACCATCAGCGTGATGATCAACCCCACCTCGATCACGGTGACCGCGACCGCCAGGATCAACGACCCGAACGGCTCACCCACCCGGTGCGCGACCACCTCCGCGTGGTGCACCGCCGCCAGCACCGCCCCGGCCAGCAACACCACCACCACGACCTCGACCGCCACCGGCAGGTCGCGCCCCCACACCATGACCAGAGCGACGAGGGCCGCCACCGGCACCAGCACCGCGGGCGCCAGCACCGGAAGACGGGACACGGCCGCCGGTACCCGCATGCGACCTCCAGGTCCACCCGCCCCGGCACACCGGACCCGACGGGATCGTCGACGACGCCTCCCTGTCGACGGGGAAGCGGGCGAACCACCGGCCCCCGCACCACCGGGACCACCACCCAAGACCATGATCATAGCGGAGCGGGGCAGCTCAACCGGCCCGAACAGGATTGTCCCCGCCGCCCGCGCTCACCCGCCGGCGGCACGCCGCCGGTGACTGCGGCTGGTGTCGACCGGCCGCCCCGGATCCACGTGCCGCGGCCGGTCCGGCTCGTCCACCCGCAACGGCACCAGCGTGTCGGTCACCGCGTCGATGATCAGATCAGTGGCCCGCCGCGCCGCCCCCGGCACCGCCGGATCCACACCCCCCAGCTCGACCGGCGCACCGAACCGCACCCGGATCACCGGCCGCCGCCACACCGCCCGCCACACCGCCGCCACCATCCCCTTCGGCGCCCGGTACGGCAGCACCTCGTGCGACCCCCACTGCGCCACCGGCACCACCGGCGCACCGCAGGCGAACGCCAACCGCGCCGTACCGGTCTTGCCGCGCTCCGGCCACATCCCCGGGTCCAGACCGATCCGCCCCTCCGGGTACACCAGGATCACCGACCCGGCGGCCACCGCCTCGGCGGCGTCGTGCAACGCCTGCCCGACCGCCGCGGTGCCCCGGTCGACCCGGATGTGCCCGGCGTGCCGCATCGCCGCGCCCACCACCGGCGCCCGGAACAGGCCACCGGTGGCCATGATCCGCGGCGACACCCCCCGGGCCCGGCAGGCCGCGGCCAACACCAGCGGGTCGAACGGGCTGATGTGGTTGGCGGCCAGGATCAGCGGCCCACGCCGCCACCGGTCCGGCACGTCACCGTCGACCTCGAGACGGGCCACCGCGCCGACGATCAGCCGCGCGGCCAACTGCGCGGCGCGCCACAGCCACGGGGGACGCCAGGGGGAGTGCGGGGTGTCCATCAGCGGTCGATGGTCGCACGCGCCGGCAACCGGTGGGGGACAGGGCCACCCGGGCGGGTCGACCGGCCCGGGTGAGCAGGGTCATCCGGCCCGGCCCCGATCGGGACCCCCGACCCTGCCACCACGTCTACGACACGCGGTAGTATCTACTACGTCTCGTAGTACGACCTGGGGGGTTCCTGGTGGACGCACTCGACGTCGCCCGCTGGCAGTTCGGTGTCACCACCGTCTACCACTTTCTCTTCGTCCCACTCACCATCGGCCTCAGCGTCCTCGTCGCCATCCTGCAAACCCTCTGGCACCGCACCGGCAACGACCGCTACCTCACCCTCACCAAATTCTACGGAAAACTCTTCCTCATCAACTTCGCCATGGGCATCGTCACCGGCATCGTCCAGGAATTCCAGTTCGGCATGAACTGGAGCGACTACTCCCGCTTCGTCGGCGACATCTTCGGCGCACCCCTCGCCATCGAAGCCCTCGTCGCCTTCTTCCTCGAATCCACCTTCCTCGGACTCTGGATCTTCGGCTGGGACCGCCTCCCCAAACGCATCCACCTCGCCACCATCTGGGCCGCCGCCCTCGGCTCCACCTTCAGCGCCTACTTCATCCTCGCCGCCAACTCCTGGATGCAGAACCCCGTCGGCTACCGCATCAACCCCGACACCGGACGCGCCGAACTCACCGACTTCGTCGCCGTCCTCACCAACAAAGTCGCCCTCATCACCTTCCCGCACACCATCGCCGGCTGCTTCCTCGTCGCCGGCAGCCTCATCGTCGCCGTCGCCCTCTTCCACCTCATCCGCAACCCCCACCACCACGACACACCCACCTACCGCTTCGCCGCCCGCTTCGGCGCCTGGACAACCCTCGCCGCCACCGCCGGCGTCCTCATCACCGGCGACATCCAGGGCAAAATCATGACCGACGTCCAACCCATGAAAATGGCCGCCGCCGAAGGCCTCTACACCACCGAAACCCCCGCCGCCTTCAGCGTCCTCACCATCGGCACCCTCGACGGCAGCCGCGAACTCTACGCCCTCAAAATCCCCTACCTGCTCAGCTTCCTCGGCACCGGCGACCCCCACGGCACCGTCCAGGGCATCAACGACCTCCAAGCCCAATACACCGCCCAGTACGGCCCCGGCAGCTACACCCCGATCATCCCGGTCACCTACTGGAGCTTCCGCATGATGATCGGCTTCGGCCTCGCCGCCGCCGCCATCGCCCTCTGGGTCCTCTGGGCCCACCGCAAAGGCCGCACCCCCACCGGAAAATGGCTCCTGCGCGCCGGCCTCGTCATGCCCCTGCTACCCCTGGCCGCCAACAGCTTCGGCTGGATCTTCACCGAAATGGGCCGCCAACCCTGGATCGTCTTCGGCGAAATGCTCACCCGCGACGGCGTCTCCCGCAGCGTCAGCCTCACCGAAGTCCTCACCAGCTTCACCGCATTCACCCTCGTCTACGCCACCCTCGCCGTCATCGAGGTCCGACTCCTCATCCGCTACGCCAAAGCCGGCCTCCCCGACACCACCCACGACCCCACACCCCACGACCACACCGACGACCCCGACCGCCCTCTCGCCTTCGCCTACTGACCCACCACCCCTCGCCGACCAACCCCTCCGGAGCCCCACCGTGGACCTCACCACCGTCTGGTTTCTCCTCATCGCCGTCCTCTTCACCGGCTACTTCATCCTCGAAGGCTTCGACTTCGGCGTCGGCGCACTCCTACCCGTCCTCGGCCGCGACGACCGCGAACGACGCGTCATGATCAACACCATCGGACCCGTCTGGGACGGCAACGAAGTCTGGCTCATCACCGCCGGCGGCGCCATGTTCGCCGCCTTCCCCGAGTGGTACGCCACCCTCTTCAGCGGCTTCTACCTACCCCTCCTGCTCATCCTGCTCGCCCTCATCATCCGCGGCGTCGCCTTCGAATACCGCCACAAACGCCCCGAACCCACCTGGAAACGCCGCTGGGACACCGCCATCACCATCGGCAGCATCACCCCCGCCATCCTCTGGGGCATCGCCTTCGCCAACATCCTGCGCGGCGTACCCCTCGACGCCGACCACGAATACACCGGCGGCCTCCTCGACCTCCTCCACCCCTACGCCCTCCTCGGCGGCCTCACCACCGCCGCCCTCTTCCTCACCCACGGTGCCCTCTTCACCGCCCTCAAAACCACCGGCGACATCCGCCACCGCGCCACCACCCTCGCCACCCGCCTCGGCACCGCCGCCGCCCTACTCACCATCCCCTTCCTCACCTGGACCCTCACCATCCGCACCAGCCCCCTCGCCACCGCACTCGCCGCCACCGCCACCCTCACCCTCCTCGCCGCCCTCGCCGCCACCCACGCCCGCCGCGAAGGCTGGGCCTTCACCGGCACCGCCACCACCATCGCCCTCACCGTCGCCACCCTCTTCGCCGCCCTCTTCCCCAACGTCCTACCCTCCACCACCGACCCCGCCGGCACCCTCACCACCACCAACGCCGCCTCCACCCCCTACACCCTCGAAATCATGACCTGGGTCGCCGCCATCTTCACCCCCGTCGTCCTCGCCTACCAGGGCTGGACCTACTGGGTCTTCCGCCGCCGCATCGGCACCCACCACATCCCCACCCACTGACCACACCCACCCCCCGGACCCCGACGGCCCGCCGACCCCAGCGGCGGGCCGTCGGCACACCCCCCACAAACAGCGCGTGGCGCGGAGCCACCGGCCCCACGCCACCCACCGTCACCACCAACCAACCTCAACCCGCCTCACGCAACTCCGCCAACCGCGACTCGATCTCCGCCAACTCCGCCCGCAACCGCTCCGCCTGCTGCTCCGCCTCAGCCCGCTCCGCCGACAAAATCTGCTCCACCGCCTCCTGCACCCCCGGCACATCCACCAACCCCACCATCCGCAACGCCTCCGCCGGCTTCACCACATACGGCTTCGCCAACGACTTGCTGCCCTGCTGCGCCGCCACCGTCCACTCACCCTCCGCATACTGCAACGTCACCGTCAACCCCGCCGGCGCCTTCGCCTTCGCCGCCTTCACCGGCCGCTTCACCGGCTTCGACTCCACCGAATCCACCCTCGACTCCTCCCGCCGCGACTCCCGCGACTGCTCCCCACCCGACGACACCGCCGGACGCTCCAACACGAACTCCGGCTCCGCCACCACCGGCACCGACTCCACCACCGGCTCCGGCTTCGCCTCCACCCGACGCCCCGCCCCACGCGGCGCCACCGCCACATCGGCAGGGGAGAACGGCAACTCGTCCCGACCGAACCGCACCACCACGAACTCGTCCGACACCGCCGGATCCGTCAACTCCACCACCTGACCCACCTGCCCGGCGATCTGCCCCGCCGACGCCGTGAACACCACCCTCGGCTTCCGACCCGCCCCCAACGCCTCCCGAATGCTCTGCACCTCATCAGTGGACAAACCCTGGCCCCCGGCACCCATCGCCAACCCTCATTTCCGAACATCTGTCTGATTTCCTGCCTTGATACCAGCCCCCTGGGACACCCCACCCGGCGGGGCATCACCCACCCAACGCCCGCAACGCCCGATCCGCATGCGCGTGCATCCCCAACTCGCTGTGCACCACCTCCACCACCCGGGCATCCCGACCCACCACGAACGTCATCCGCCGCGTCGACAACGGCCCCAACGGCAACCGCCGCCGCACCCCGAACCGACCCGCCACCACACCATCCACATCCGACAACAACGGAAAATCGAACCCGTGCAACCGCGCGAACTCCGCCTGCCGCGCCACCGGATCCCGACTGATCCCCACCCGCGCCGCACCCACCGCCGCGAACTCCGCCGCCAGATCCCGGAAATGACAACTCTCCACCGTGCAGCCCCGCGTCATCGCCGCCGGATAGAAGAACACCACCACCGGCCCCACCACCAACGCCTCCGACAACCGCCACGGCACACCCGCCTGATCCGGCAGCACGAAATCCTCCACCAGGTCACCGACACCGACCACCACACACCTCCACACGACGACGTGCGGCGAGCGTACGCGCACCCCGACCGGCACCCCGCGCGGTAACCTCCCCGACACGCACCGGGGGAGAGGGGCACACATGGCACCGGTCACCATCGTCACCGGCGGCGGACGAGGCATCGGCGCCGCCACCGCCCGCCGCCTCGCCCACGCCGGCCACGACATCGCCCTGTGCTACCGACGCGACCACCACGCCGCCGGCACCGTCCTCGCCGACATCCACGCCACCGGCCGCCGGGGCATCACCGTCGCCGCCGACACCAGCGACCCCGACCAGGTCACCCACCTGTTCGACACCACCGCCGGCACCCTCGGCCCGATCACCGGCCTGGTCAACAACGCCGGCCTCACCAGCCCGATCGGCCCCTTCACCGACGTCACCCTCACCGACCTGCGCCGCATCGTCGACGTCAACATCCTCGGCTACCTGCTCTGCGCCCAACAGGCCGCCCGCCGCATGACCACCGGCGCCGCCATCGTCAACGTCTCCTCGGCCGCCGCGACCCTCGGCAGCCCGGGGGAGTACGTCCACTACGCCGCCAGCAAAGCCGCCACCGACACCCTCACCGTCGGCCTGGCCAAGGAACTCGCCCCGCGCGGCATCCGGGTCAACGCCGTGGCCCCCGGCATCATCCGCACCGAGATCCACACCCTGTCCGGCATGCCGGACCGAGCCGAGCAGGCCGCCGCGCGCATTCCACTCGGCCGGGCGGGCGAAGCCGACGAGGTGGCCGCCGCCATCGCCTGGCTGCTCGGACCGGACGCCTCGTACACCACCGGCACCGTGCTCCGCGTCGCCGGTGGACTGTGAACGGGGGCGCGGCGGAGGAGGCCCGGAACGCTCGACTTGACATAATGTACATTATCGAACCTGCCGGACCGGGGCGGCCGACAGCCCGAGCGGGGTCGATGACCGCCCCACCACACCTGTCCCGATCACCCGTCGACCAGGTCGTCCGGCAGCGCCGCCATGCTCTCGGCGTACCGGCGCAGCGACCCGTCCGGCGCGCTCTCGGCGTACCGCCGGAACTGCTCGGCGCACTCCTGTCGGCGGAAACCGCCGGCCACCGCCGGCAGCCGGGAGAACGACATGGCCGACCGGGTCGGCCGCCACACCGCCGGAACACCGGCCGCGCCGTCGTCGGGCGCCTCCAGGCCGTAGTAGACCTGGGACACACCGAGCGACATCGCCGCCCCGAGGCACATCAGGCACGGCTCCAGGGTGACCGCGAGGACCAACGCGGCGCCCCGGTCCCGCCAGCCGAGCTGCCGGTCGGCCTGCTCCATGGCCAGCAGATCGGCGTGGACCAGGCGCCGGCCCTGGGTCCGCTCCTGGGTGTACGCCCGGCCGACGACCTCTGTGCCCCGCACGACGACGGCGCCGACCGGCAGCTCACCGGCGCGCATGCCCTCCTCGGAGACCTCCAGCGCCAGGGCGACGAGTTCGTCTGCGGTCAGGGCGTCCGGCATGCCGGGATTCTCGCAGCCGTACGGTGTACCACGCTCCCCCGGTACGCGCGTAGCCCCTGATCCGAAATTCATGCATAATTACCCTTATGCATGACAAAGTGGACAGTCTGGTTCCGGTGCTCGTCGAGGAGTTCCTGACCGCGCGGGCCACCCGGAAGCCGTCCCCGCACACCCTCGAGGCGTACCGGCGGGACCTGCTCGCCGTCGCCCGCCTGGCGGCGCAGCGGGCCACCCCTCCCCTCCCCCTCGCCGAACTGGCGATCACCGATCTCTCCCCCCGCAGGCTGCGGGCCGCGTTCGCGGACTTCGCCGCTCCCCGCGCGGTGGCCTCGGTGCACCGGGCCTGGTCCACCTGGAACAACTTCTTCACGTTCCTGGTCGCCGAGGGTGTGGTGGCGGGCAACCCGATGCCGGCGGTGGACCGGCCCCGTGCCCCGCTCCCCCAGCCCAAGCCGCTGCGGGGTGAGGACACCCCGGAACGGCTGCTGGCGGCCGTGGCGCAGCAGGCGGGCCGGCAGCACGATCCCTGGCCGGAGCGGGACCTGGCCGTGGTGGCGTTGGCGTTGTGTACGGGGCTGCGGCTGTCGGAGCTGCTGGCGTTGCGGGTGGCGTCGGTGGCGGGGCGGCCCGGGGAACGGCGGGTGGACGTGGCGGGCAAGGGTGGCCGGCCGCGGGTGGTGCCGGTGGAGCCGGAACTGGACGAGGTGGTGGCGGCCTATCTGGACAGCCGGGCGCGGCGGTTCGGGGCGCGGTCGGTGCGGCCGGACTCGGCGTTGCTGGTGGATCGGCGGGGTGAGCCGTTGCGGCGGGGTGGTCTGCAGTATCTGGTGGATTCGTGTTACCGGCGGGCGGGGGTCACGGACCGGGTGCCGCGGGGGGCACGGTTGCACGCGTTGCGGCACACGTTCGCGACGCGGTTGGCGGAGGACGGGGCGAGCGCGGCGGAGATCATGCGGTTGCTGGGGCATGCGTCGTTGGCGTCGTCGCAGACGTACATCGAGGTGACGGCGGGTCAGCAGCGGGCGGCGGTGCGGTCGAACCGGACGCATCGGGTGTTGGTGGGGTTGGTGGGTGCGGGGTGAGGGTCAGGCGGGGAGGCGGTGGTGGGCGTGGCGGGTGCGGGTGGGTTGGGGGGTGGTGAGGTGGTCGAGCATGGTGGCGAGCAGGGCGATGCGTTCGGGCATGCGGGAGAGGTCGACCCATTCGCCGCGGGCGTGTGGGAGTCCGCCGACGCCGCCGAGTCCGTCGAGGGTGGGGATGCCGAGGCCGCCGGTGAAGTTGGCGTCGGAGGCTCCGTTGGCGTGGGCGCCGTGGATGGGGGGCAGGCCGAGTCGTGCGGCGCTGGTCTGGGCGATGTCGAAGAGGGGGCGGGAGACGGTTTCGGGGAGTGGGTAGCGGTTGATGCCGCCGGCGATGGTGAGGGTGGCGCCGGGTAGGTGGGGTTGGGTGGCGCGGATGTGGGTGTCGACGCGGTGGAGTTCGTCGGGGGTCCAGGCGCGTACGTCGAGGTTGAGGGTGGCGGTTTCGGGGACGACGTTGGACATGGTGCCGGCGGTGAGGATGGTGGGGGTGACGGTGGTGTCTCCGGTGGCGAGTTCGCGGGCGGCGAGGATCTGGTGGGCGAGTTCGATGGCGGCGTTGATGCCGCGGTGTGGTTCGACGCCGGCGTGGGCTGCTCGTCCGTGGATGGTGATCTGGTAGGCGGAGCCGCCTTTTCGGGCGATTTTGAGGTCGCCGGTTTCGGTGCTGGGTTCGGTGACGAGGACGGCGGTGGAGCGGCGGGCTTGTTGTTCGATGAGGGTGCGTGAGGTGGGTGATCCGCTTTCTTCGTCGCAGGTGAGCAGGACGCCGATGGTGGAGGTGTCGGTGAGGAGTTCGAGGGCGGCGAAGATGTGGACGATTCCGGCTTTCATGTCGCAGACGCCGGGGCCGGTGGCGATGTTTCCGGTGATGGTGAAGGGCCAGTCGTGGATGGTGCCGGCTGGCCAGACGGTGTCGTAGTGGCCGAGGAGGAGGACTTGTTGGTGGGGTGCGGGCCAGAGGAGGTGTGGTAGTCCGTCGATGGTGATGCGTTGGGCCGGGCGGCGCAGGATGGTGGTGCCCCAGGTTTCGAGCAGGTCGGCGCAGGTGGTGAGGGCGGTGGTGTCTGCGGGTGGGGTTTCGTGTTCGACGAGTTGTCGTAGTTGGGCGATGTGGCGGTCGGTTCGGGTCCGTGCGTGGTGTCGGATCAGGTCGACGTCGGCCATGGGTCGAATGGTGTCAAGGTGGGGTGCGGGGGGTGGTGGGTGTTCGTGCGGTTTGTGGTGGGGTGCGGGGTTGTGGCACGGGGGAAGAAGTGGGTCCGCTTCGGACAGTTGCGGGCCGGGCGGCGGTCGGCCCGAGCCGGTTGGGCCGGACCTGCGGGCGGCCCGGTGTCCGTCAGTGGTGGGGGTGGGTGGCGGTGAGGTGGGTGGCGAGGTAGGTGGTGACGTCGGTGAGGTGGCCGCGTCGGCGGGCGGCGGTGCGTTGGCGGGTGGCGCCGGTGCCGGTGGTGGTGAGGTGGCGCAGGGTGGTGGTGACGAGGTGGTGGTCGTCGTGGGCGTGGAGGGTGGGGGTGAGCTGGTGGAGGAGGTCGTGGAGGAGGTGGTGGGCGGGGCGGAGTTGGTGGGTGTGGGGGTCGAGGAGGTGGCCGTCGAGGCCGTCGCGGGCGGCGCGCCAGTAGGCGGCGCGGAGGATTTCGGTGGGTGTGGTGGGGCCGTGGTCGCCGTGGTGGACGGCGTGGCTGGCGGTGGTGACGAGGGCGCGGACGAGGGCGGCGAGGGTGGCGGATTCGGTGGCGGTGACGGGTACGTCGGCGGCGCGGATTTCGATGGTGGGGTGGGTGGGTGAGGGTCGGATGTCCCAGAAGAGGGTGGCGGGGTCGACGAGTGCGCCGGTGGTGGTGAGGGTGTCGATGGTGTGGTGGTAGTGGTCGAGTGAGGTGAATCGGGGTGGTGGTCCGGCGATGGGCCAGCGGTTCCAGGTCATGGTTCGCCAGCTGGCGTAGCCGGTGTCGCGGCCTTCCCAGTGGGGTGAGTTGGCGGTGAGGGCGATGAGCAGGGGTAGGTGGGGGCGGAGGTGGTTGCTGACGAGGACGGCGTGTTCGCGGTCGGGTAGTTCGACGTGGATGTGGACGGCGCAGATGGCGAGTTCGTCGTGGAGGCCGCGGTAGGTGGCGGTGCCGTGGTCCTGGCGGGGGCCGGGGGTGACGGGTGGGGGGACGGCGCCGGGGTGGATGGGGGTGCCGGTGGGGATGACGTGGAGTCCTTCGGCGGTGGCGGCGTCGGCGAGGGTGTGGCGGGCGTCGAGGAGTTCGTGGAGGAGTTGGGTGGTGGAGGTGGTGGGGTTGGTGCGGGTTTCGATGTGGAGGGGGGTGATTTCGCCGGAGATGCGGGGGCCGAGGTGGCCGGTGGCGCGGTTGATGATGGCGGGGGCTTGGGGGGTGACGGTGCCGGTGGTGGGGTCGATGACGAGGAATTCTTCTTCGACGCCGAGGCGGGGTGGGTTGGTGGTGGTGTGCATGGGTGTTCTCCCGCCGCGGTTCGGGTGGTGGGTGTCTGGTGTGGAGTGTGGGGTCAGGTTATCGGGTGGGGTGGGTGGGAGAGCTTTCTGGCGGTTGGGGGTGTTGTGGGGGTTGGGGGACGCTGGGTGGGTTGCCGATTCGTGGAAGGGGTGTCCGGTGGGCCGGTTGGTGGGTGTGTCGGGTCGGTTGTCGGCGGCGGAGATGGTGGGGGTGGCGCGGGGGTTTGCGGATCGGATGGTGTTGCGGCGGTCGGTGCGGCATTTTTCGTCGGATCCGGTGCCGTTGGAGGTGGTGGAGGAGGCGGTGCGGGCGGCGGCGTCGGCGCCGTCGGGGGCGAATGTGCAGCCGTGGCGGTTCGTGGTGGTGACGGATCCGGAGCGGAAGCGGCGGTTGCGGTTGGCGGCGGAGGCGGAGGAGCGGGAGTTTTACGGGCGTCGGGCGTCGGCGGAGTGGTTGGAGGCGGTGGCGCCGATGGGTACGGATTGGCGTAAGCCGTTTCTTGAGGTGGCGCCGGTGGTGATTGTGGTGTTCGAGGTGCATCAGGGGCCGCGGTCGCCGAAGCCGTATTACGTGAAGGAGTCGGTGGGGATGGCGGTGGGGGTGTTGGTGACGGCGTTGCATCTGGCGGGGTTGGCGACGTTGACGCATACGCCGAGTCCGATGCGGTTTTTGAATGAGGTGTGTGAGCGGCCGCCGGAGGAGCGGCCGTTCGTGGTGTTGCCGGTGGGGTTTCCGGCGGAGGATGCGTGGGTTCCGGATCTGGTGCGGAAGCCGTTGGGTGAGGTGTTGGTGCGGCGGTGAGTCAGGTGAGGTGTCGGGTGAGGTAGTCGTGGAGGGGGGTGATGTGGCGGTCGGGGCGGCGCCATTCGGCGAGGAGGTCTTCGAGGAGGTGGAGTTCGTCGACGAGGTCGGGGCCGTGGTATCGGCGGATGACGGGGTGGATGAAGGCGCTTTCGTTGGCGCGGTCGGGTTGGGGGTGGCGTTCGATGTTGAAGACGTCGGGGTGGGGGTCGCGGCCCCAGTGGAGGCCGACGGTGTAGTAGTGGGGGTGGTTCTTGAAGCGGTCGCGGATGTGGTCTTCGGGTAGGTCGGTGTAGTGGTGGGCGGGGCCGTGGGGGTTGATGACGATGGCGTCGCTGAGGTATTCGAACTGGGTCCAGAGGGCGGAGCTCCAGTTGACGCGGTCGAGGATGAGGGTGGTGAGGGTGTGGGGGTCGGGTTGGTGGGGGGTGTGGTGGAGGGGTGCGCCTTCGTAGCGTTCGCGGAGCAGGTGGGTGAGGGTGCGGAGGTTGTAGCGGAATCCGTCGATGAAGGCGGAGGATGCGCGTTTGAAGTCGCGGTCCTGGGCGAGGGTGCCGGCGAAGTAGAGGCCGTCGATGTTGGTGGATTGCCAGTCGGGGGTGGTGGTGGGGAGTCGTCCGCTGGGGACGAGGTCGGGTTGGCAGGTGGGGGCGAAGGGGGTGGTGTCCATGGCGAATCCGGTGCAGCGGAGGACGGATTCGTATTCCATGACGGCGGTTTCGTGGTCGGCGTGGGTGTAGGTGAGGTGGACCTGGTAGCGGTTGTCGACGGGTTGGATGCGGTCGATGACGCAGTCGAGGACGGAGTGCAGGGTTTTGAACTGGTAGCTGTCGAGGACGGCGCCGTGGTGGCCGCGGACGTCGCCGGGGTGTTTGGTGTTCCAGGCGAGGCGCAGGGGGCGGGGGCTGGCGAGGTGGATCATGGCGGCGTGGCCGAGGAGGGCGGAGGCGGTTTCGAAGGCGGAGTTGCCTTTGCCGAGGATGAGGACGCGGTGGTCGGTGTAGTGGTTGGGGTCGGTGGACATGGTTTCGTAGCCGGTGGCGTGTTCGATGCCGGGGATGTCGGGGATGTTGGGGCGGCCCCAGCCGGTGGCGATGACGAGGCACTGGGCGCGGAGGGTGTGCTGGTCGGTGTGGACGAGGAAGCCGTCGGGGGTGCGTTCGATGTGGTGGGCGGGGGTGTCGAATCGGACGTTGAGGTTGTGGTGGTGGTGGAAGTCGGTGAGGTAGCGGACCATGTCGTCGGCGTGGGGGAAGTAGTCGTTGCTGTATTTGGGGAAGGGTAGGTCGAAGGGTTCGTGGAGGAGGGAGTTCCAGTCCCAGCGGAGGCGGATCTCGGGGTCGGTGCTGGTGGTGTGGGTTTTGTTGAGGGAGATGAGTTTGCGGTGGCGGGGGAAGTGGCGGAGGAACTGGGAGGGGTGGGGGCCGCGTTCGATGGTGAGGTATTCGCTGCCGGCTTGTTGGAGGTAGTAGCTGAGTTGTAGGCCGGCGGGTCCGGCGCCGATGATGAGGTAGCGGTGCTGTTCGGTGGGGTGGGTGTCGGTGTGCATGGGGCCTCCGGTCTGGTGTCGTGGTGTGTTGGGTGTGACGATCTCCAATGGACTGTCGGGTGTCAATGGGTTGTCGCTGCCCCCTAGTTGAAGGTTTTCGCAACTGCTAAAGTCTTCATGTTGAGGGGGTGGTGCGGGTGTCGGTGCCGCTGTACCAGGCGAAGGCGGAGCTGTTCCGCACATTGGGACATCCGGTACGGATCCGGGTGTTGGAGTTGTTGCAGGACGGCCCGAAGCCGGTGCGGGACCTGCTGGCCGCGATCGACGTGGAGGCGTCGAACCTGTCCCAGCAGCTCGCGGTGCTGCGCCGGGCCGGCATGGTGACCTCGCACCGGGAGGGGCCGCTGGTCACGTACGCGCTGAGCACCCCGGACGTGGCGGACCTGCTGGCGGCGGGCCGACGCATCCTGGGCGCGGTGCTCACCGACCGCGACGCGCTGCTGGTCGAGTTGCGCGGTGACCAGCAGCGCGATGCCGGGCGGGACCGGTGAGCGTGGCCGTGGCGGGTGGGCTGCGGCGGCTGTTGCCGCAGCGCGCCGACTGGCTGGCGGCCCGGCGTGCGCCGGGCCGGGACCTGCTGGCCGGGGCGACGGTGGCGGTGGTGGCGCTGCCGTTGGCGTTGGCGTTCGGGGTGACCTCCGGGTTGGGTGCGGCGGCCGGTCTGGTGACGGCGGTGGTCGCCGGGGCGGTCGCGGCGGTGTTCGGCGGGTCGGACGTGCAGGTGTCCGGGCCGACCGGGGCGATGACCGTGGTGCTGGTGCCGGTGGTGCAGCGGTACGGGGCGCAGGGCGTGCTGATGGTGGGGCTGCTGGCCGGGCTGCTGCTGGTCGTGCTGGCGGTGGCGCGGGCGGGTCGCCTGGTGCGGTACCTGCCGGCGCCGGTGGTCGAGGGGTTCACCGCCGGCATCGCCGTGGTGATCGCCCTGCAGCAGGTGCCGGCCGCGCTCGGGGTGGTCGGCGCGCACGGTGAGCGGGTGTGGGCGGTCGCCGTCGACGCGGTCCTGCGGTACGTCGCGCAGCCGCGTCCCGCGCCGGTCGTGGTGGCCGTCGGGGTGGCGGTGGTGATGCTGGCCGGTGCCCGGTGGCGGCCGGGTTGGCCGTTCTCGCTGGTGGCGGTGGCCGTGGCGACGGTCATCGTGGAGGTGGCGGCGGTGGACGTGGCGCGCATCGGCGCGCTGCCGGCGGGTCTGCCGGCCCCGTCGCTGGGGTTCGTGGACCTCGGCGCGGTGGGGGTGCTGCTGCCGTCGGCGCTGGCGGTGGCGGCGTTGGCCGCGCTGGAGAGCCTGTTGTCGGCGACCGTGGCCGACGGGATGACCGGCCGGCGGCACGACCCCGACCGGGAGTTGTTCGGGCAGGGCCTGGCGAACCTGGCGGCCCCGCTGTTCGGTGGTGTGCCGGCGACGGCGGCGATCGCCCGGACGGCGGTCAACGTGCGGGCCGGCGCGACGTCGAAGACGGCGGCGCTGACCCACGCGCTGGTGTTGGCGGTGGTGGTGTTGGCGGCGGCGCCGCTGGTGGGGCGGATCCCGCTGGCCGCCCTGGCGGGTGTGCTGCTGGCGACCACGGCGCGGATGGTGCAGGCCGGGACGCTGTGGGCGTTGGCCCGGGCCACCCGCGGTGACGCGCTGGTGCTGGTGTCGACGTTCACCGTCACCGTGGTGTTCGACCTGGTCACGGCGGTGGCGGTCGGGGTGGCGGTGGCGGTGTTCGTGGCGTTGCGGGCGGTGGCGCGGGCGGCCCGGGTGGAGCGGCTGCCGGTCGCCGACGGTGGGGGCGACGACCGGATCGTGGTGTACCGGCTGGACGGGCCGTTGGTGTTCGCCGCCGCCCACGACGTGCTGCCGGTGCTGGGTGAGGTGACGGCGCGGCAGGTGGTGGTGCTGCGGATGTCGCGGGTGTCGACGGTCGACGCGACCGGCGCGCAGGTGCTCGGTGAGGTCCTGGCGGGGCTGCGTGGGCGGGGGGTGACGGTGCTGGTGTCCGGTATCGTCCCCGGGCACGACCGGGTCCTCGACGCGGTGGGCGCGGTGGACCGGCTGCGTCGGGAGGGGCTGGTGTTCGCCGACGCGGCGGGCGCCCTGGCGCGGGCCCGGGTGCTGGTGTCCGGGCAGCGGCGGTCAGCCGAGGTCGACGACCAGGGGCCGGTGGTCGGAGATCGTCGACAGTGGGGTGGTGACGGCGGTGACCGGTGGTAGCCGGTGTGCGTCGTGGCGGTCGGCGAGGATGTGGTCGAGTTGTACCCGGGGTTGGGCTGCCGGGTAGGTGGGGCGGCGGCCCAGTGGTCGCCAGCCGGACAGCAGCCGGGCCGGGCCGGTGGGCAGGTTGAGGTCGCCGAGCAGTACCCGTGGTGCGGGCAGGGTGCGCAGGGCGCGGACCACCTGCCGGAGCTGGTGGGCGTTCCAGCCGGGCACGAACGACAGGTGGGTGGCCGCGGCGGTCAGTGGGCCGTGCGGGGTGTCGAGGACCGCGGCGAGGACGACCCGGGGTTCGTCGCGTAGCAGGATCAGTCCGCCGCCGGGGCCGGGCACGTACACCGGGGAGCGGACCGGCGCGGGGCGTAGTCGGGTGACCTGCCAGGTGCGGACCGGGTAGCGGCTGATCAGGCCGACGCCGTAGCAGGGTTCGCCGTGGCCGTCGTCGTCGTGGGTGAGGGGACGGAACCGTTCGCCGGGGGTACCGACGACGGCGGCGGCGAAGCGGTGTTCGGGGGCGCCGCAGGCGCGGGCGGCGATCGCGGTCAGGTCCAGTCCCCCGCTGCGGGACTGGTCCCGGTCGACCTCCTGCAACGCCAGGATGTCGGCGTCCAGGGCGGTGACGGCCGCGGCGAGCCGGTCGGGGTCGACCAGGCCGTCGGTGAGGGAACGGCCGTGCAGAAGGTTGAAGGTGGCCAGGCGCACTCCTGCACGATACGTGGACGTGGCAGGGTTGCCGGGTGGTCAGAGTGTTGTTGTGTTCGATGGTGGTGTTCGTGGCGGTAGCCGCGCTGGGGTTGTGGGTGCGGCGGCGGCGCGGGCGGTGACGGGCAATCGCCGCCGGACGGACGCGGCCCTACCCCCGGTGGCGGCGTGGCGTCGTCACCGGCGGTGAGGCTGACCACACCAGCGGCCCCGGGGCGGGCGGTGGTGGGAAGAATGGCCGCTCGTGGATGCGGTGTCGTTGACGACCCTGCTCACCGCGGCCGCGTTGGCGGGTTGGGTCGACGCGGTGGTGGGCGGTGGCGGGTTGCTGCTGTTGCCGGCGTTGCTGGTGGCCGCGCCGGGGATGCCGGTGGCGACGGCGTTGGGCACGAACAAGCTGGCGGCCATCGCGGGTACCTCGACGGCGGCGGTGACGTACGCGCGGCGTACGAAGGTGGACTGGGTGGTGGCCGGGCCGGCGGCCGGCTTGGCGGTGGTGACCGCCGGGGTGGGGGCGGCGCTGGCCGGGGCGGTGCCGGCGGGCGCGTACCGGCCGGTGGTGCTGGGGGTGCTGGTGGCGGTGGCGGTGTTCGTGGTGGCGCGGCCCCGGTTGGGGGTGGTGGCGGTGCCGCACCGGCGGACCCGGGTGCGGGTGGGGGTGGCGGTGGGGGTGGCCGGGGTGGGGATCGCCCTGTACGACGGCCTGGTCGGTCCGGGTACCGGCACGTTCCTGGTGATGGCGTTCACGGTGCTGGTGGGGGCGGATTTCGTGGCGGGGTCGGCGATGGCGAAGGTGGTGAACGCGGGCACGAATCTGGGTGCGCTGGTGGTGTTCGGGGCGACCGGGCACGTGTGGTGGATGTTGGGGGCCGCGATGGCGGTGTGCAACATCGTCGGGTCGGTGGTGGGGGCGCGGATGGCGTTGCGGCGGGGGGCCGGGTTCGTGCGGGTGGTGTTGCTGGTGGTGGTGTGTGCGTTGGTCGCGAAGCTCGGCTACGACCAGTGGCGGTCGGTGGCGGGTGGATGAGGTGAGGGTGCGGGCCGAACACGACCGGGGGGTGCTGGCCGGGCTGCTGGGTCGGGATCCGCTGCTGCACGCCTACGAGCTCGGTGACCTGGATGACGCCTTCTGGCCGTACACGAGGTGGTGGCGGCGGGGTGAGCAGGTGGCTCTGCTGTACCAGGGGGTGGGGTTGGCGACGTTGTTGGCGTTCGCGCCGCCGGAGCGGACCGGTGGGTTGGTGGCGCTGCTGGCGGAGTTGGTGCCGGTGCTGCCGGACCGGTTGCACGCGCACCTCTCCCCCGGTGTGGCGGACGCCGTGGCCGGGGGGTTCGAGGTGACGGAGGTGACCGGGCACCTGAAGTTGGCGTTGACCGACCGGGGGCGGCTGGCCGGTGTGGTCCCGGCCGGGTCGGTGCTGACCGGGGCGGATCTGCCGGAGCTGGCGGCCCTGTACGCGGTGGCGTATCCGGAGGTCCGGTTCGACGAGCGGTTGTTGGCGACGGGCCGGTACGTGGGGATCCGGGACGGCGGTGAGTTGGTGGCGGTGGCCGGGGTGCACGTGTGGTCGCCGGTGTACGGGGTGGCGGCGGTGGGGAACGTGGCCACGCATCCGCGGGTGCGGGGGCGCGGGTTGGCGGGTGCGGCGGTGGCGGCGGTGTGTGGTGGGCTGCTGCGGGACGGCGTGGACCGGGTGGTGTTGAACGTGCGGGCGGACAACGGGGCGGCGGTGCGGCTGTACGAGCGGCTGGGTTTCACCCGGGTCGCCGGGTACGACGAGATGACGGTGACGGTCCGGCGGTGACCGGTCGGGTGACGGGGTCAGCGGCGGGGTGAGTCGTAGCGGCCGGCGCGGATCTCGCGGAGCGCGCGGCGGCGGGTGTCGCCGCGCAGGGTGTCGACGTACAGGGTGCCGGCGAGGTGGTCGGTCTCGTGTTGCAGGGCGCGGGCCAGGAAGCCGCTGCCGGTGATGGTGCGGGGTTCGCCGTGCTGGTCGAAGCCGTGGGCGGTGGCGTGCAGGGCGCGGGGGGTCGGGAAGTACAGGCCGGGGATGGACAGGCAGCCCTCGTCGTCGTCCTGGAGTTCGGTGGACAGTTCGAGGGTGGGGTTGACCAGGTGGCCGCGGTGGCCGTCGGCGTCGTAGACGAACACCTGGGCGCTGACGCCGATCTGGGGGGCGGCGACGCCGGCCCGGCCGGGCGCGCCGAGGAGGGTGTCCATCAGGTCGGTGACCAGGGCGCGTAGCTCGGTGTCGAAGGTGGTGACGGGTTCGCAGGCGGTGCGCAGGACGGGGTCGCCGATGATGCGGATGGGGCGCATGGTCATGGTGCGAAGGTTAGCGTCCGGGTGGTGCGGTGGTGGGGTCGCCGCCGGTGGTGTGGCGGGTGGCGACGAGGGCGGCGACGCCGTCGAGGATGCGGTCCAGGCCGAAGGTGAACGCCCGGTCGGGGTCGGTGGTGGCGCCGTACTCCTGGCCGGCGGCGGTGCCGACGCGGGCGGCGGTCGGGTAGCGGTGGGCGTCGAGGACCGTCTCGAGGTAGGGGGCGTGGGCGTGCCACCACTGGTCGTCGGTCATGCCGGTGCGGGCGGCGGCCTGGGCGGTTTCCACCGCGCCGCGTACCGCGCCGTGCACGTAGCTGTTGAGGAGGGTGACGACGGCGTCCATCTCGAGGTCGGTCAGGCCGATGCCTTCGACGGCGGTGAGTTCGTGTTCGTAGCGGGCGATGACGTGCGGGCCGAGTGGGGGGCGGGTGGTGGCGACCTGGAGCAGCCAGGGGTGGCGCAGGTAGCGGGCCCAGGTGCTGTGGGCGATGTGGGTCAGGGTGGCCCGCCAGTCGCCGTGGGTGGGGGCGGGTTCGGGGTCGGGTTCGCCGTAGACGGTGTCGAGCATGACGTCGAGGAGTTCGCCCTTGCCGGGGATGTGGGTGTAGAGGCTCATGGTGCCGACGCCGAGGTGTTCGGCGACGCGGCGCATGGACAGGGCGGCGAGGCCGTCGGTGTCGGCGAGGTCGATGGCGGCGCGGACGATCCGGTCGACGGTGAGGTCGGTGCGGCCCTTGCGGTGGGGGCGGTCGCGGGTGCGCCACAGCAGGGCGAGGCTGCGGGCGGGGTCGCCGGTGCCGCTGTACTCGGTGGTCATCGCCGCACACTGTAACCCGTGCGCTCTACCGTATGGTGTACGGTCCGGGGGTGGTCGGGGCGGCGGGTCCCGCCACGCGGCGGCGGGCTGGCGGAGGGGCGCGGGGTTGGGGATCGACGGGAATCCGGTGACGTTCGCGGCGGCTGATCCGCCCCGCGCCGGCGTGCTGCTGGTGTGGACGCCGGACGGGCCGGGGTGGGAGTCGTTGGCGGTGCCGCCGGTCGGGGCGGTGACCATGGTGCCGGTCCGGTCGGTGCCGATGACCGAGGCGGTGGCGTTGCTGCTGGCGGTGCCGGCCGACGCGCATCCGACGGCGCTGTTCTGGTCGGCCGCCGTGCGGGAGGCCCTGCACCTGGCCGCCCGGGGCCTGCTGTGGCCGTCGGTGACCGACGGCGGGCACGACACGTGGCGGCTGGGGCCGTACGGGCCGGCCGACGAGCAGCGGCTGCGGGACCTGGCCGCCGCGATGCCGGCGGCGGCGCGGGCGCTACCGGACCGGCACGGGCGGCTACCGGCGGCGGTGACGCTGCTGCGCGGGTTCTGGGACGCGGTCGCCGACACCCTCCCCCGCCCCGACCCGTCCGCTGACCCGGACCCGGCTGCCGGTCCGAGGTCGGGGGCCGACCCGGGTCCGGGTGGTGGTCGGGAGACCATCGACGACGGCGGGCGGCCGTGGGCGCAGGGGCCGCCGGTACGCCTCGGCGCGCACCTGCGCCCGTGGGCCACCCGGGCGTACGCCGACGCGACGGTCCGGTTGTCGCTGCGGCTGGAACCGGCCGGCGGCGCACCCGACGGGCCGTGGCGGGCCGTGGCGCAGGTCCACCACCGCGCCGACCCCGGTCTGCTGGCCGACGCGGTGGCGCTGTGGCGGGGCCCGGTGCCCGGGTTCCCGGCGGAGTCGACCGCCGCGGTGGCGCTGGCCCTGCGGCACGCCGCCGGGGTGTGGCCGCCGCTGGCCGCGCTGCTCGACGACGCCGTCCCGCCGCCGCTGCCGCTGTCCGACGACGACCTGGCCGACCTGGCCGGTCCCGCCGGGCGGCGGCTGACCGACGCGGGCGTGCCGGTGCACTGGCCGGCCACCGTCGACCGGGGACTGGCCGCCGGGGTGCGGCTACGCTCCCCGGCCGGCCCGGGGCTGTTCGCCGACCCGGCCGGCTGGGGCCTGGACTGGCAGGTCACCCTGCACGGCAGTGCGCTGTCCGACGCCGAACTGGAGGAACTGACCCGGGCCCGCCGCCCGGTGGTGCGGCTACGGGAAGGGTGGGTGCTGGTCCCCCCGGACCTGGCCCGCCGGGCCCGCCGGCCGGCGTTGACGCCGGTGACCGGCATGGCCGCGGTACGGGCCGCGCTGACCGGGACGCTGCGGGTGCGCGGGGAAACCGTGCCGGTGTCCGTCACCGGAGGGCTGGCCGAGCTGCGCGACACCCTGCGCCGGCCACCCACCGCGCCGGTGCCGGTGCCGGCCGGGCTGGCCGCCACCCTGCGCGACTACCAGCGGGCCGGCCTGACCTGGCTGGCCCGGCTGACCGGGCTGGGCCTGGGTGGCTGCCTCGCCGACGACATGGGCCTCGGTAAGACCGTCACGCTGATCGGGTTGCACCTGCACCGGCAGACCGACCCGGGGACCGCCGGGCCGACCCTGGTGGTCTGCCCGGCGTCGCTGCTGGGCAACTGGGAACGGGAGGTGGGCCGGTTCGCGCCCGGCACCCCGGTACGCCGCTTCCACGGTCCCCGCCGCACCCTGGACGTGCCGGCCGGCGGGATCGTGCTCACCACGTACGGGACGCTGCGCCGCGACGCCGACCGGCTGGCCGGGCGGCCCTGGTCGCTGCTGGTCGCCGACGAGGCGCAGCAGGTCAAGAACCCGACCGCCGGGGCGGCGCGGGCGTTGCGTACCGTGCCGGCCGCCGCGCGGGTGGCGCTCACCGGCACCCCGGTGGAGAACGATCTCACCGACCTGTGGGCGATCCTGGACTGGACCACCCCCGGGCTGCTGGGTGGGCGGGCCGCGTTCCGGGACCGCTGGGTGCGGCCGGTGCAGACCGACCGGGACCCGGCCGCCGGGCGGGACCTGGCCCGGCTGGTCGGGCCGTTCGTGCTGCGCCGCCGCAAGAGCGACCCGGGCATCGCCCCCGAGCTGCCCGCCAAGACCGTCACCGACCATCCGGTGTCGCTCACCGCCGAGCAGGCCACCCTGTACCAGGCGACGGTGCGGGAACTGCTCGCGGTGATCGCCGAGCGGGACGGGCCGGCCCGGCGGGGGCTGGTGATGCGGCTGCTCACCGGGCTGAAGCAGATCTGCAACCATCCCGCCCAGTACCTGCGGGAGACGACGCCGCGGCTGGCCGGGCGGTCCGGGAAACTGGCGCTGCTCGACGACCTGCTCGACGGGATCCTGCCGGCCGGCGGGACGGTGCTGGTGTTCACCCAGTACGTGGCGATGGGGCGGCTGCTGCGCCGGCATCTGGCCGGCCGGGGGGTGGACGCGCCGCTGCTGCACGGCGGGCTGCCGGTCGCCGCCCGGGACGATCTCGTCGCCCGGTTCTGCGCCGGCGCGACACCGGTGTTCCTGCTGTCGTTGACCGCCGCCGGCACCGGACTGAACCTGACCCGCGCCGACCATGTCGTGCACTACGACCGGTGGTGGAACCCGGCCGTGGAGGACCAGGCCACCGACCGGGCGTACCGGATCGGGCAGACCCGCCCGGTGCAGGTGCACCGGCTGGTGTGCGTGGGCACCGTGGAGGAACGGGTCGCCGCGCTGCTGGCCGGCAAACGGGACCTCGCCGAGACGGTCCTCGACACCGGTCCGCGGGCGTTGAGTGACCTCGACGACGACCGGCTGGCCGACCTGGTGCGGTGGGACGGGGAGCCGGAGTGACCGCCCGTGGTTTCGCCGCGCTCGCGGCCGGACCGGCCCGTCGGGTCCGCTCGTGGTGGGCGACCGGATGGCTGCGTACCTGGGACGATCTGGCGTGGGATCCGCAGCCGATGCGTCGGGGCCGCCGGTACGCCCGCGCCGGCCACGTCGGGCCGGTCACCGTCAGCGTCGGTCGGGTCAGCGCCGTCGTGCACGACGGCGACCCGGACCGGGCGTACCGGGCGGTGGTCCGGGTGGCCGTGCTGTCCGACGCCGACTGGGCGCGGGTCGTCGGCGCGGTCGCCGACCGGGCCGGGCACCTGGCGGCGCTGCTGGCGCGGCAGCTGCCCGACGCGCTCGGCGACGACGCCGGGGTGCCGCTGTCGCCAGGGCCCGGCGACCTGACCCCGGACTGTGAGTGCCCGGACTGGGAGCATCCGTGCCGGCACGTGGCCGCGCTCGCCACCCAGGTGGGTTGGCTGTTGGACACCGACCCGTTCCTGCTGCTGCTGATGCGGGGCCGTGACGAGGTGGCGTTGCTGGCCGCCGTGCACGCGCACACCGCCGACGCCGGCCGGTCCGGCGCGGCCGTCCGCGCCGTCGACGCCGGTTCCGTCACCGTCGGGCGGTCCGCCGGGACCGGGCCGGCCGGGGCCGCGACGCCGTCGGCCGGGGACGACCCACGGCAGGTGTTCGCGACGCCGCCGGCGGCGCTGCCCGTCCCCGCCGGAGCGGTGGACGGGCAGGTCACGCTTCCGCTGGTCGCCCCGGCCGACGGTGTCGACCCGCAGCGGCTACGGGACCTGGTGGCGGTGGGTGCCGCGCGGGCCGCCGCGCTGCTCGCCGAATTCGGTGGCCGGGACGATCCCCGGGCGGCGACCATGACGGGTTCCGTCCGCGCGATCGAAGGAGAACCCATCCATGTACCCGATGATGCAGGCCCACGCTGACGGGATGCTCGACGTCGGTGACGGCCACCAGGTGTACTGGCAGGTCGGCGGGAACCCGGACGGGAAACCGGCGGTGGTGCTGCACGGCGGACCGGGTTCGGGGTGCACGCCGGGCTGGGCCACGCTGTTCGACCCGGCCCGGTACCGGATCGTCTTCCTCGACCAGCGGGGCTGCGGGCGCAGCACCCCGCACGCCGGTGACCCGGCGGTGGACCTGTCCACCAACACCACCGACCATCTGGTCGCCGACGTGGAACGGCTGCGGGAGCACCTGGGGGTGGACCGGTGGCTGGTGCTCGGCGCGTCGTGGGGCAGCGCCCTGGCCCTGACGTACGCGCAGCGCCACCCGCGGCGGGTGTCGGAGGTGGTGGTGTACAGCGTGACGTTGGCGCGGCGGCGGGACATCGAGTGGATCACCCGGGACATGGGGCGGGTGTTCCCGGAGGCGTGGGCGCGGTTCCGCGACGGGGTGCCGCCGGCCGACCGGGACGGCTGCCTGGCCGACGCGTACGCCCGGCTGCTGGTCGACGCGGACCCGGCGGTACGGGAGCGGGCGGCCCGCGACTGGTGCGACTGGGAGGACACCCACGTGGCGACGGTGCCCGGTCACCGGCCGGACCCGAAGTTCGCCGAACCGGAGTTCCGGATGGTGTTCGCGCGGCTGGTCACCCACTACTGGCGGCACGGCTGTTTCCTGGCCGACGGGGAACTGCTGCGCGGCGCGCACCGGCTGGCCGGGATCCCGGGGGTGCTGGTGCACGGCCGGCTCGACGTCAGCAGTCCCGTGGACGGTCCGTGGCGGTTGGCGCAGGCGTGGCCGGACGCCCGGCTGACCGTGCTGGACGCCGACGGGCACGGGTCGCGGGGGCCGGGGATGACCGGGACGGTGATCGCCGCGCTGGACGCCTTCGCCGCCGCCGGCTGACCACCGGGCGGGCTCCGTCCGGTGGGGGCCGGTTGCGGGCGGCCCGCCGGTCCGGGTAGCGGACCGGGCGGGGTCAGTCGCCGGTCCGGGCGGCACGTGCCGGGGCTGCCGCCTCAGCGGCCCCGGCGGCCGGGGTGACCCTGGTGGTGGCTCTGCCGGTCAGGGCGGCACGCAGCGGGGCCGCCTTGGCGGCGGCTTCGGCGACCTCGGCGGTCGGGTCGCTGTCCCAGGTGATGCCGCCGCCGGCCCACAGGTGCAGCCGCTGGCCGTCGGCGGCGGCGGTGCGGATGGTCAGGCCCAGATCGACCCGGTCCGGGCCGACCCAGCCGAGCGCGCCCATGCCGGCGCCCCGGCCGACCGGTTCCAGGGCGGCGATCTCGGCGAGGGCGGCGAGTTTCGGCGCGCCGGTGACCGACCCGCCGGGGCACACCGCGCGCAGCAGGTCGGCCAGGCCGAGGCCGTCGGCGAGAGCGGCCGACACCGTCGACTCGGCCTGCCACAGGTCGCACCAGCGGCGCACGGCGAACAGGTCGTCAACGCGGACGCTGCCGGTGCGGGCGACCCGGGCCAGGTCGTTGCGTTCCAGATCGACGATCATGACGTGTTCGGCGCGTTCCTTGGCGGAGGCGAGCAGCTCCCGGCGGCCGGCGGCGGTGGCCGGTCGGGTGCCCTTGATCGGGCGGGTGACGGCCCGGCCGGCGTGCACCTCGACGAGGGTTTCCGGGGAGGCGCAGCCGATCGCCCAGCCGTCGCCGTGCAGGACGCCGCCGTAGCGGGCGCCGGGCAGCGCGCCGAGGCGGGCCAGGGCGGGCAGCGGGTCGCCGGTGTAGTCGGCGGCGGCGTGGCCGACCAGGTTGACCTGGTACACGTCGCCGCGGGCGATGGCGGCGCGGACGGCGTCGACGGCGGCGGCGTGCCGGGCCGGGGTCCAGCTGGGCTGCCACGGGCCGAGCCACCACGGGCCGCCCGCCGGTGCCGGCGCAGGCCGGCCGGTGTGGCCGTACACGACCACGGCGACCTCGGGCAGCGCGGGCGCGGGGCTGGGTGGGCCGGGCGGACCGCCGGCCATCAGCGCGCCGGCCGTGGCCGACACGTACAGCGACGCGCCGCAGACGCCGCCGGGCCGGTGCCGGCCGGGTCGGGTCAGGTCGGTCACCCCGGGCAGGCCGTGCGCGGCGAGGAAGTCCTGGACGAGGCGGGCCGGGTCGCCGCCGTCGGCGGGTCGCCACTGCAGGCGGGCCCGCTCGACGAGGACGCGGCGGCACCCGGGCGGGGCGGCCGGCGCGTCGATCAGCCGCCGTGGGAGCGTTTCCACGCCGACCGGCCCATGCTGCATCGTCCGTTCAGAGGATTTAGGGGCAACTCTGTCCGTTGCTTGTCGATGCGGTGCGCTTCCGCTTGGTACTGTGCGTCACTGGTCATGTGAACCATGACACAGTGCCCCCACAGTCCGGAGAACCCGATGTGCCAGCACCAACCCACCTGCCCCTCCGCTGAGGCGACCGACCGGGAAGCCGCCCGGATCCTCGCCTGCTTCCCCGAGCAGGGCTGGAGCCTGCTCTGCAACGGGGTGATCGTGTTCGAGGACACCGGCGAACTACTCCCCGACGGCCGCACCATCGCCCCGCACCGCGGGCCCGCCCGCCACGCTCTCGTCGCCTGACGGTCACCGACCGTCAACCAGCCGGCGGCACGCGGGACCAGGCTAGCTCCCGACGTGACCGCCGTGCCGGCCGGGGCGGCACCCGTCCCGGCCGGACCGCCGACGTCACTGCGCGAACGCCTCCGGCGCCGGACACGAACACACCAGGTTCCGGTCGCCGTACGCGCCGTCGACCCGCCGCACCGGCGGCCAGTACTTCCCGGCCCGGTCCACCCCGGCCGGATAGCCGCCCACCGACCGCGGGTACGGGTGCGGCCAGTCGTCCGCCGACACCATCGCCGCGGTGTGCGGGGCGTTCGACAGCGGACTGTCCCCCACCGGCCACTGGCCCGCGCCGACCTTGTCGATCTCCGCCCGGATCGCGATCATCGCGTCGCAGAACCGGTCCAGCTCGGCCAGGTCCTCGCTTTCGGTGGGCTCCACCATCAGCGTCCCCGCCACCGGGAACGACATCGTCGGCGCGTGGAACCCGTAGTCGATCAGCCGCTTCGCCACGTCGTCCACGCTCACCCCGGTCGCCTTCGTCACCGGCCGCAGGTCCAGGATGCACTCATGCGCCACCAGGCCCTTGTTGCCGGCGTACAGCACCGGGTAGTGCGCGCGCAGCCGCGCCGCCACGTAGTTCGCCGCGAGGACCGCCACCCCGGTCGCCCGGGCCAGCCCGTCGGCGCCCATCATCCGCAGGTACGCCCACGGGATCGGCAGGATCCCCGCCGACCCGAACGGGGCCGCCGCGATCGCCGGCCGACCGTCGGCGCCCGTGCCCGGCAGGTACGCCGCCAGATGCGCCCGCACCGCCACCGGACCCACCCCCGGGCCGCCACCACCGTGCGGGATGCAGAACGTCTTGTGCAGGTTCAGGTGCGACACGTCCGCCCCGAACCGGCCCGGCCGGGCGTACCCGACCAGGGCGTTGAGGTTCGCGCCGTCGACGTACACCTGACCGCCGGCGTCGTGGACCTTCGCGCACAGCTGCGCGATCCCGGTCTCGTACACGCCGTGCGTCGACGGGTACGTCACCATGATCGCCGCCAGGGCGTCCCGATGCTGGTCGATCTTCGCGTCCAGGTCGACCAGGTCGACGTTGCCGTCGGCGTCACAGCCGACCACCACCACCCGCATCCCGGCCATCACCGCCGACGCGGCGTTGGTGCCGTGCGCCGACGACGGGATCAGACACACGTCCCGGTGCCCCTCGCCCCGGTCCCGGTGGTACGCGCGGATCGCCAGCAGCCCGGCCAACTCCCCCTGCGACCCGGCGTTGGGCTGCACACTGACCGCGTCGTAGCCGGTCACCTCGGCCAGCCACCCCTCCAGCTGGCCGATCAGCTCCCGGTACCCGGCGGTCTGCTCGGCCGGCGCGAACGGGTGCAGGTGCGCGAACTCCGGCCAGCTCACCGGCTCCATCTCGGTGGTCGCGTTCAGTTTCATCGTGCACGACCCCAACGGGATCATGCCCCGGTCCAGGGCGTAGTCGACGTCCGCGAGCCGACGAAGGTACCGCAGCATCGCCGTCTCCGACCGGTGCGCGTGGAACACCGGATGGGTCAGGAAGTCCGAGGTACGCGCCAGCGCCCGCGGCAGCGCCGCCGGCACCGGCCCGGACACCGGCGCGACGCCGAACGCCGCCCACACCGACTCCAGGTGCCCGTCGGTGGTGGTCTCGTCGCAGGAGATTCCCACCCGGTCGGCGTCGACCAGCCGCAGGTTCACCCCCCGCGCCCGCGCCGCCGCCACCACCTCGGCGGCCCGCCCCGGAACCCGGGCGGTCACCGTGTCGAAGAACCCGCCGTCGGGCACGTCCACCCCGCCGGCGCGCAACCCGGCCGCCAGCCGCGCCGCCATGCCGTGCGTGCGGCCGGCGATGGCGCGCAGCCCGTCCGGGCCGTGGTAGACGGCGTACATGCCGGCCATCACCGCCAGCAGCACCTGCGCGGTGCAGATGTTGCTGGTCGCCTTCTCCCGCCGGATGTGCTGCTCACGGGTCTGCAACGCCAGCCGGTACGCGGGGTCACCGGCGGCGTCCTTCGACACCCCGACCAGCCGGCCCGGCAGCATCCGCTCCAGCCCCGACCGGACCGCCAGGTAGCCGGCGTGCGGGCCACCGAACCCCATCGGCACCCCGAACCGCTGGCTGGTGCCGGCGGCGATGTCCGCGCCGATCTCGCCCGGGGGCCGCAGCACCGTCAACGCCAGCAGGTCCGCCGCCACCGTCACCAGCGCGCCCGCCGCGTGCGCCGCCGCCACCAGGGCGGTGTGGTCCCGGACCGCCCCCGACGCCCCCGGGTACTGCAGGTGCAGCCCGAAGAACTCCGCCGGCAGCTCGTCGGTGTCGACGTCGACCACCCGTACCTCGATACCGAGCGGCTCGGCCCGGCCGGCGATCACCGCCAGGGTCTGCGGCAGGGTGTCCGCGTCGACCACGTACACGTTGCTGCGGGTCTTCGCGGCCCGCCGGGCCAGGGTCATCGCCTCCGCCGCCGCGGTGCCCTCGTCGAGCATCGACGCGTTCGCCGTCGCCAGCCCGGTCAGGTCGGTCACCACGGTCTGGAAGTTCAGCAGCGCCTCCAACCGGCCCTGGCTGATCTCCGGCTGGTACGGGGTGTAGGCGGTGTACCAGGCCGGGTTCTCCAGCACGTTGCGGCGGATCACCGCCGGGGTGTGCGTACCGTGATAGCCGAGCCCGATCATCGACACCGCGACGGTGTTGCGGGCGGCCAGGGCCCGCAGCTCGGCGATCGCCTCCTGCTCGCTGGCCGCCGCCGGCAGGTCCAGCCGGCCGTGCCAGCGGATCACCTCCGGGATGGCCGCGTCCATCAACTCCTCGACGGAGCCGTAACCCACCGTGTCCAACATCCGGCGTTCGCTGTCCGGATCGGGACCGATGTGACGGTCGGCGAACTGCTCTACGGTCATGGGCTGCGCTCCCGGGGGCCAGGTCGACGGATCGGCCTCCCCCTCTGTCGCGCCCGGGTACGGCGCTCCACAGTGCCTGCCCACGAGGTCCTTTTGCCTGAGAGGTTCCGGGGAGGGGTTGCCCCTTCGGCGCCGCCCGAGCCTTCCGGGCGGTCTCTCCCACGTGGGTGGTACCGGCGTGGTCAACGCTACCAGCGTCGGTGCCGACGGGCGTGTCGTCCCCGGCCTGAGGTGGTCAGGACAGCACGCCCGCGGGCGTACCGGCCACCCGGTCCGCCAGCGCCGGCAGCAGCCGGCCCAGCGGCGCGTCCACCGTCACCGCCGCGTACCCGTCGCCACGGGTCGCCCCCTGGTTGACGATCACCACCGGAATGTCCCGTTTCGCCGCGCGGAGCACGAACCGGCGACCCGACATCACCGTCAACGACGACCCCAGCACCAGCACCGACCGGGCCCGCTCCACCAGGGCGAAACAGTGCGCCACCCGGGGCGCGGGCACCGTCTCCCCGAAAAACACCACATCCGGTTTGAGCATCCCGGTACGGCAGAACCCGCAGTCGACGACCCGGAACCGGGCCACCGCCGCGTCGGCGAGATCCACGTCACCGTCCGGGTTCACCGCGGTCACCGCGGCGGCGAAGTCGGGGTTGGCCTGCCGCAACCTTCGGTCCAGTTCCTCCCGTGACGTCCGGTTGCCGCAGTCCAGGCAGACCACCTCGTCGAGCCGGCCGTGCAACTCCACCACGTCCGGGCTGCCCGCCGCGGTGTGCAGCCCGTCGACGTTCTGGGTGATCACCGCGTCGACCAGGCCGGCGTGCTGCAGGCGGGCCACCGCCCGGTGCCCGTCGTTCGGCGCGGCCCGCGCGATCATCCGCCACCCCAGGTGGCTCCGCGCCCAGTACCGCCGCCGCGCGTCGGCGTCCCGGGTGAACGTCTGGTACGTCATCGGAGTGTGCCGGCGGGCCACCCCGCTCGGCCCCCGGTAGTCCGGGATCCCCGACTCGGTGGACAGCCCCGCCCCGGACAGCACCACCACCCCACCGGCGGCCACCAGCCCGGCCAGCACGTCGATCTTCTCCGTCACCCGTCCATGCTGCCTCACCCCGA
Organism: Micromonospora cathayae; assembly: GCF_028993575.1. Taxonomy (NCBI): domain Bacteria; kingdom Bacillati; phylum Actinomycetota; class Actinomycetes; order Micromonosporales; family Micromonosporaceae; genus Micromonospora; species Micromonospora cathayae. Next base: position 4,965,021 of record NZ_CP118615.1, read on the forward strand.
CCGGCAGCGGCCACGTCGACGAGACCCGGTGGCGACGATGAGGCACCGGGCACCCGGAGCGACCGGTGGTGCGGCGGCGGGGCCGACCCGCCGGCACCGGCGCGACACCGTACCGGCCGGCGGGTGCGTCGCCGGTGGCGCCGGGCCCGGCTGGTCGGCCGGCCCGGCACCACCGGCCGCGTCACCGTGGCGACGGGTAGTGGCGGGGCGCCACCGCCGGCTGCCCACCCGCCGTCATGTGCCCCGGCCCGCCGGCGGGCACCTGACCCGGCCCCGGCGCGCCCGCCGGGAGCTGCCCGGCGGCCAGCCGTTCCATCGTCCGCGCCAGGTTCTCACTGCCGTCGGCCAACTGCCGGGCCGCCGACTGCATGTGCGAGATCATCATCTCGCCGTAGATCCGCAGCGCCTCCCGGGTCGCGACCGAATCGTCGAACTGCGGACCGGCCGACCGGCGGTAGTCCTGCACCGCCCGCTCCGCCTCCTGCCGGGCCTCCTCCGCCGCCGCCTGCAGGTAACTCTCGTACTGCATCCGCGCGTACTCGGCCACCCGGCGGGCGTAGTCGTGCGCCTGCGCGATGATCTGCTCCGCCTCCCGCTGCGCGGCCGAGAGCAGGTTCACCTCCTTCGCCGCCGGCGCCGCCGGCCCGGCACTCGGGATCACCCCGTGCCGGTGCAGCTCCACCCGGTCGTTGAGGCGCTCGTTCTCCGCCCGCAGGGTGGCGATCTGCGCGGCCAGCAGATCCAACTCGTCGGCCACCTGCATCCGGAACCGGTCCACGTCCTGGTGGTCGTAGCCGCGCCGGGTGAACGACGCCGACCCGAACTCCCACCGACGCACCCGGTCCGCGGTCATCCGCACCTGCGGACCGGACACCGCCACCTGCACACCGTCGTACCCACTGATCGGGGTCGCGCTCACCGGACACCTCCGGAATCGTCTCCAGGCGGGGTCGAATCCACCGCCGTCCGCCACGCCGGCCCGTACCAGTGCTTACCGAGCCCCTCATGGTGCACCTGACCGGCGTGGTAACCCGCCCCGGCCAGCGTCTGCACCGTACGCCCCACCATCTCGTCGGAGCCGCACACGTACACGTGCCGGGACCGCCAGTCCCCGTCGGCGAGCGCCCGGTCCACCACCTGCGCCACCTCACCGGGCCGACGCGGATCCATGCCCACCACCTGCGTCACCGTCAACCACGGGTACGCGGCGGTGAACTTGTCGACCGTGTCACCGTCGTAGAACTCGAACCGGGACCGCGCCCCCACGTACAGATCGACCCGGCGGCGTGAACCCTCCGCCGCGACCTGCTCCACCAGCGCCTTCACCGGCGCCCAGCCGGTACCGGCGGCCAGCAGCAGCAGATCCGCCCCACCGGCCGGCCACAACGTCAACCGGTCCCCCACCGGCGCGGCCAGATGGATCTGGTCACCCACCGAACACCCGTACACCAGCCGGGAACTCACCGCCCCACCCGGCGCGGCCCGCACGTGCAGCTCCAGGGTGCCGTCCGGGCGGGGCGCGTTCGCGGGCGAGTAGTACCGCCACGCCCGCACCGCCGGATGGGACACCCCGATCGACTGGCCCGGCGTGAACGGCAACAGGTACTGCGGACGCACCGTCAGCACCGCCACGTCGAACGTGCGCCGCTCATGCCCGACGATCTCCGCCACCCACCACGGCGGGTTGACCTGCTCGGCGGCCTGCGCCGCCTCGATCATCACCTGCGACACCAGCCCGTACGCGCCCGCCCAGTCCCGGGACAGCTCCTCGGTCCACTGGTCACCCAGGAAGTGCCGCAGCGTCGCCAGCAGCGCGTCGCCCACCGCCGGATAGTGTTCGGCGCGTACCGCGAACTTGCGGTGGTCGGCGCCCAGGTCCCGCAGGAACCCGGTCAACCGGTCCACCTGGTCCACGTTGGACACGATGTGCCCCAGCGCCGTCACCAGCCGGTCCCGCTGCCCCGCCATGTTCGTCGGGAACATCTGCCGGGTCTCCGGATGCGACAGGAACAGCGCCGAATAGAAGTAGAGCGGAACCTGGTCACCGTACGCCGCGACCTGATGCCAGCTCTGCTTGAGCCGCGCGACGTCCACGCTCAGACACCCGGACGGTGCCCGGCGGCCACCACCTGGTCGCGCACCTGCGCCAACACCACACCCACGTGGTCCAGCACGTCCACCGGCACACCCAGCTGCGTCAACACCGCCACCAGATGCCCACCCACCCGCTGGTAGTGCGCCTCGGTGATCCCCAACGGCTGGTGCGCCTCGGCCAGACCCCGGCCGGCGTACTCGTTCGGACCACCCAGCACCACCGTCAACATCAACGCCAGGTGCCGCCGCTGGCCCACCATGTCCACGTCGGCGAAGTAGCCGGCCAGCTCCGGGTCGACCAGGACCCGGTCGTAGAACAGGTCCACAGCGGCCTTCACGGACGCCGCACCACCGATGCGCTCGTAGTACGACGGGGTGGTCTGTTCGGTAACCGTCACGGTGATTCCTTCCGGGAGGGGAAACAGCGCGGTCCACCGGCGGGCCCCCCTCGGGGGCGGCCGGGGCCACCACCAGGCAACCCCAGGCCACACCAGTTGACCGTGTGACGGACCATAGCGTGCCGCTGCGGACCAGCCGCGCCCGGCCTGACGGCTTCCCGGACACCGTCCGATCCGGACGGGGGACTCGGCCGTTCGGTCAGCCGGCCCGCCGTCGGGCCCGCCGCGCCGCCAACTCGTCACCCACCGCGTCCGCCCCGGCCACCGCCGGTTCCTCGCCACCGGCCACCGCGGGCTCCGCCGGCAGATGCGACAACGAACCCTCGATCTCCTTGAAGGCCCCGCCGATCGCGATCCCGAACACCCCCTGGCCACCCTGCAACAGGTCGACCACCTCCTCCGGGGACCGGCACTCGTACACCGTCGTCCCGTCGGAGATCAACGTGATGCCCGCCAGGTCACCCACCCCCCGCGACCGCAGCGCCTCGATCGCCTTGCGGATGTTCTGCAGGGACACCCCCGCGTCCAACAGCCGCTTCACGACCTTCAACACCACCAGGTCCCGGAACGAGTACAGCCGGGACGTACCCGACCCCGACGCGTCCCGCACACTCGGCACCACCAGCGCCGTCCGCGCCCAGTAGTCCAACTGCCGGTAGCTGATCCCCACCGCCGCGCAGGCCGTCACGCCCCGGTAACCCACCGAACCGTCACCCTCAGTCGCCGACCGTGGCCCTGGATCACCGGGGCCCTGCGACGCCGTACCCGGATCCGAATCTCGTGGCCCGTGCATCCCGACAACCTCCCCGCCCGTGCGGTGACACGTCGTTATCTGGGACGTGCACCCCTCGACACCGCAACCCTATAGCGCGGTTCAGGGGTTACCGGGCAAGCGCGGACGCGACACGCCGAGGATCACCCGCGCCTCACACACCGTGACCGCCGTGATCCACCGCCGGCCCGCACCCGCCGACACCGGGCCGGCACCGCCGGTCAGCCGGCGAAATCCTCCGGACGCACCTGGTCCAGGAACTCGCGGAACTTCTCCACCTCGTCCTCCTGCTCGTCGGGAATCACGATCCCCGCCTCGCTGAGGACCTGCTCGGCACAACGAATCGGCGCACCCACCCGCAACGCCAACGCGATCGAATCACTCGGCCGGGCCGACACCCGCAACCCGTCACCGATCAGCAGATCCGCGTAGAAGACGTTCTCCTTCAGCTCGGTGATCTCCACCGCCCGCAACGGCGCCTTCAACGCCGCCAACACGTCCCGCAGCAGATCGTGCGTCAACGGCCGGGCCGTCTTCACGCCCTGCTGCTCGTAGGCGATCGCCGTGGCCTCGACCGCACCGATCCAGATCGGCAGATAGCGGTCGCCCTCGACCTCCCGGAGCAGGACGATCGGCTGGTTGGTGGGCAGTTCCACCCGAACCCCGACCACGCTCAGCTCGCGCACCGCCGCCTCCGTGTCGTTGTCACCTACGCCGCACCCGCCCTCCCTGCACGGTACACGGACCCCGGAACGGGCGTCCCGCCCGCACCACACGCCCGCCACGGGAAGGGCATACCCCAGGAAGCCTACGGCACGCTCCCCGGAGCAGATCTCCACCGCCGGGGCCCCTCACCGACCCAACGTCGACCGCAACCCCACCCGGACCAACGCCGCGTGCAACTGCTGCGACAACGCCACCAACTCGCGGGCCGTCTCCGCCGCCCGGGCCCGCGCCGCCGGATCACTCTGCCGCGCCAACGGCGCCAACAACTGCGCGAACAGACCCGCCTCCCGGTCCGCCGCCGTCCGGAACGCCCGCAGATGCCGAGGCTCCAGCCCGTACGCCGCCAACCCCGCCACCGCCCGCGCGATGATCAGGGCGTCACCGTCGTACCAGCCCGGCGGACTCGACACCACCACCCCGAGCCGCTCCAACTCGCCCAGGGTCGACTCGTCGACGCCGCTGCGGGCCACCAGATCCGTCCGGCTCAACCGCACCGTCGCCGACTCGACCGGATCCGGATCCGCCGGACCCCGGCCCGGCACCTCACCACCCGGACCCACCGCGACCAGCGTCGGCCGGGGCCGACCCGCCCCGTCGGACGACGACGCGTCCCACTCGGCCAACTGCTCACGGATCACCCGCAACGGCAGGTACTGGTCCCGCTGCGCGGTCAACACGAACCGCAGCCGGGCCACATCGTCCCAGCTGTACTTCCGGTACCCCGCCGGTGTGCGCTGCGGTTCCACCAGGCCTTCGGCCTCGAGGAACCGCAGCTTCGAAATCGTGGTGTCCGGAAACTCCACCCGCAACTGGGCCAGCACCTCGCCGATGCTCATCAGCGGTTGGGACCGGGCCGCACCGGGCGGCAGGGAGGCCGCAGGCTCGTTCACCCCCGGCCGGCCTCCTCCTCCGGGCGCGGACCGGCGATGAACACGACCCGGAACTTGCCGATCTGCACCTCGTCACCGTTGCTCAGCGTCGCCGCCTCCACCCGCTCCCGGTTGACGTACGTGCCGTTCAGGCTACCCACGTCCCGCACCGTGAACGTGCCACCGTCCCGGTGGAACTCCGCGTGCCGCCGCGACACCGTCACGTCGTCGAGGAAGATGTCACTGTCGGGGTGCCGACCACTGGTCGTCACGTCATGGTCCAACAGGAAACGGGCCCCGGCGTTCGGACCGCGACGGACCACCAGCAACGCCATACCCGGCGGCAACGAACCCGACATCCGGCTCGGCACCACATCGGCATCCGGCCCCTCGAGAACTTCGTCGAGCGAGCCGAGATTGAGCGTCGAAGTGACGTCGAGCGGGGGGAACTCGTCGTCTGGGCGCGTCATGGGACCACCTCACGGATCTGTTCGGTCGGCGTCGGGTAATGACCGGTTGTGGCCGCCGGGTAGTGGAACACCCGGCGGCTGGCTCCCCGTGCCCGGAGGCAATTACCCACGACGCTCAACTATTCTGGTTGTCTCGGTCGACTGGGCGAGCCTAGCCAGCGCCGAAATGCAGGGCAACCGGACGCGCGGAGACAACTCCCGGTCCGAGAAGAAGCACACTCAGCTTGCGGTGACGTCCCGGTACGCGGACGCGGTCAACAAACCCTCCACCGCCGCCGGATCGTCCGGCCGGATCTCCAACAACCAACCCGCCCCGTACGGATCAGTGTTGATCAACTCGGGGGTGTCGCCGAGCGCCTCGTTGCGCGCCGCCACCGTCCCGCTCACCGGGGCGTAGATCTCCGACACGCTCTTGGTCGACTCGATCTCACCCAGCGGTTCACCCGCCGCCACCGCCACGCCCTCGTCCGGCAGCTGGACGTAGACGATGTCACCCAACGCGTCCTGCGCGTAATGGGTGATGCCGACCCGGACGGTACCGCTGTCGTCGGCCACCACCCACTCGTGCTCGGCGGTGTAACGCAGGTCCTCGGGAATCACCAGACGCGTCCTTCGTGCTCGTACTGACCAATCGGCGCACCGGGGTGACCCGGCGCAACCCACCGGTCACGAGACCGGACGGGCGTGTTCCAACCTGATCGGCGCGTGCAGAGCCGAAACCTCGGCCTCCTCACGATCCTCGAAGCTCACGTTACCGCCGTCACCCTTGATCGATGCGGCCACCCCGCCGGGAATGTTCAACGCGGTTCGCATCGTCGCCGGATCACCGATCACCGTGATCGTGTACGGGCCCGTCATCCGCCGCCCGTCCACCACCAGACCACCACCCTCGGCGTCCAGGAAGTACGTCGACGCCACGATCCGCGCCGGCGACCCGATCGGACCGGCGATCTGCATCGCCTCCGCGCCCGCGCCCCGCAGCTCCTGCACCGCGTCCAGCACCCGGCTCGCCGAGACCGGCTTGCTCCCGCCACCGAACCGGATCGTCAACCCCGGCCCGGTCGCCGGCAGCGTCCCCGCCAGGATGCCCAACTCGTCGGCCCGCCGGGCCGCCTCCTGCAACGCCGCCTCACGGCCCTGCGCGCCCGAGGCCAACTGCCGCTGACTCTCCTCCAACTGGGCGATGTCCTGCCGCAGCCGGGCCTCCCGGGCGTCCAGGTCCGACAGGATCCGGACCAGGTCCTCCTGCCGGGTCGCCGCCAACGTCGGATCGGTGGAGGTGGTCTTCAACTGCACCACCAGGGTGAACCCCAGCAGCGCCAGCAACACCGCGATCATCACCGACGCCGTGCTCATCCGCCGCGCCGCCGGCCGGTCCGCGGCGGCCGGGTCCGTCCCGGTGGAACCGTCCGTCCCGGTGGACGCGGCGGTCAGCACCACCGTCGTCTCGTCGTCGTGGGTGCCGGTGGCCGGCGGCCCGTCGGCGTCGCGCCCGTCGTCACCGTCGCGCCCGTCGTCGGCGTCGCGCCCGTCGTCACCGTCGGCCGGTGCCGGGGGCACCCGCAGCGGGGCCGTCTCGTCCGGGTCCGGGGCGTCCGGACGCGGATCCGGCTCGGCCGCCGGACCGGTGGGCCGCGCCGGACCGGTCGGCTCCGGCCAGCCGGTACCGCTGTCGTTGTCACTCATCGCCCACCAACCTACGCCCGGAACAGGTGCCGGCGGATCGCCGCCACGTTCCCGAAGATCCGCACCCCCAGCACGACCACCACACCCGTGGAGAGCTGACCACCGACCCCCAACTGGTCACCCAGATACACGATCAGGCCCGCGACCAGCACGTTCGAGATGAACGACACCACGAACTGCTTGTCGTCGAAGATCCGGTCCAGCTTCGCGCGCACCCCACCGAACACGGCGTCGAGCGCGGCCACCACGGCGATCGGCAGATACGGCTGCAGGCCGGCGGGCACGGTGGGGTCCAGGTACACCCCGAGTACCACACCGGCGATCAACGCCAGCACCGCGATCATCGGTTACCTCCGGAAGGGCTGGGAGACGACGTTCCCGACCCGGACGGGCCGGGAACGGGGGAACCGGTCACCGACGCCGACGGCGACGACGGCCCGGGAGACGGGGACGGTGGCGGACTCGCGTACCGCAGCTGCGCGTCGGTCGCCGCCTCGGGCAACGTGAGGTTCTCCGCCTCCCGCACCCCGAACGACAGGCCGGTCTCGTCGGCGACCCGGCGCAGCAGCGCCGCCGCCGCGCTCGCCTCGAACCCGCGCCGCATACCGTCCGGCCCGATCGCCGACACCCGGTACGGGCCGGTCACCGGCCGGAAGTCCACCAGGATCGCCTCACCCGCCGACCGGATCGTCGACGTCGACGTCAACCGCTGGTCGTTGACCGCGACCGCCTCCGCGCCGGCCGCCCACAACGCGTTCGCCACCAGCTGCAGGTCACGGTAGAGCACCCGGCCCGGACCGGGCCCACCGGCGCCGGTCACCGCGTCCGGGTTGCCGGGCGCGTCGGCGAGCTGCACCACCACCCCGTCCCCACGGACCCGACCCAGCCCGGTCGTCGCCTCCAGGTCCCGCAGCCGCGCGGCGGCACTGCTCGACAACGCCGCGTCCCGCTGCCGGGAGACCTCCTCCCGCAGCTGCTCGGCCCGCGCGGTCAACCGGTCGGTCTCGGCCTGCCGGTCCCGGATCTGGTCGACCAGCCCGGAGCGGGCCTGGCTGCGGCTCGGCTCCTCCTCCACGGTCTGCCGGTACGCCACCGCGAACAGGAACCCCAGCACCACCAGCACCACACTGCTGACCACCCGGCCGGTACGGCGCCGCGCCGGTGACGGCGGGTCGGCCCGACGGCGGGCCGCCGCGTCGGCGTACCCCGGGTCGAGGGGGTTACGGAACAGCTCGGTCAGGAAGTCCGGCGCGTAGACGCGCTCGCCGCCGGCCTTTCCCGCCGACCGGCCGGCCGGGCCGGTGTCGCGGGACGAACCGGTCATGCCGTGGCCCCCGCCCGGCGGGCCCGCACGAGGTGGGCGGCCTGCACCACGTAGAAGAAACCGGCCACCCAGTACAGCACCAGCCCCCACCAGGCCAGACCCCACCCGACCGCCCCGGCGGCCGTGGCCACGCCGGGTGTGGTGGTGGCCAGCAGCAGGATCGGGAAGGCGGCCAGCAGCAGGAACGTGGCGGTCTTGCCGACGTAGTGCACCGGCGGTGGACCGTAGCCGTGCCGGCGCAGCACCACCAGGGCGGCCAGCAGCAGCAGTTCCCGGGCGAGCAGCGCCGCGGTGAACTGCCACGGCACCACCTCGCGGGCGGTGAACGCGAGCAGGGTGGCCAGGATGTACAGCCGGTCGGCGAACGGGTCGAGCAGCTCCCCCAGCCGGCTCACCTGGCGCAGCCGACGGGCCACCCAGCCGTCCACCCAGTCGGTGGTGCCGCCGATGGCCAGCACCACGATCGCCGCGACGTCGGCCTCGACCACCAGGAACAGGTACAGGAACAGCGGCACCCCGAGCAGCCGGACGAAGCTGATCAGGTTCGGCAGGGTCCACGTCCCCGCGTCCGTCGGCCGGCCGACGGTGTCACCGGATGGCTGGGCGTGCCCTGCCCGAGCCTGCCGACGCGACACCGAACCTCCCTCCGCGACACGGTCCGACGCCCGGCCGATGTCGCCGGCGCTGCGAGGGGGACGTGTGCGCTGCCGGGCCGGCGGCTGCCGGCACCCTCTGCCCCGTGTCGGGGCGGTCACCGCACCCCCCGCCCACGGTCGACGTGATCATGCGCGGTCGGGGTGCGGTGCCACTATATCCGGCCCCCGTGTCCGGCCCGTGCTCCCCGTCGTTGCTGCTGTTGGCGTGCCGGCACCGGTGGGTGGGCCACCACCACCCCTAGAGCGTCCTAGGATGTGTCGGGTGGGTGGTGGGAAGCCGGAGAACCCCGGGTCAGGCGGTACGGGCGGACCGCTCCGGAGGACCGGACGCCGCGTCGACCAGCGACGCCGCCTGACCGAACGCCAACAACGCCAGCAGCAGCTCGTGCTGCGACCGGTGCGACATCTGGTCCAGGACCGCCTGCACCGCCCGCTGCCGCCGCTCGGTGATCTCCCGCAGCAGGGTCTCCGCCGCCGGCGTCACCACCAGATGCACCTCACGGCGGTCCCGCGGATCCGCCACCCGCCGCAACAGCCCGGTCGCCTCCAACCGGTCACACAACCGGCTCGCCGACGACGGCACCACATCCAACAGGTCCGCCAACCGGTTCACGTTCGTGCCCGGCCGGGCACTGAGGATCGACAGCACCCGCAGCTGCGTCGGCGGCACCGACACACTGTGCCGGGAGCCGGCCGAGTCCAGCACACCGACGAGAGCCCCGGCGGCGGCCTCGATCGCCGCGGCCAGATTCGGAGGTAGCTCCACCCGACGTCCCCTGCGATTGTCCCGCTCGCGGCACCCCGCGCCTACGGTCACTGCTCCCACCCGTCCCGGCGGACACTCCCCCGCCAGTCGAGGCACACGACCACCGCATCATCGCGCAGATCGGCGTCCGCGTGGTAGGCGTGCAGTTCGCGCATCACCGTACCAACCGCCTCGGCGGCCGGTTGCAGCCGTGTCGACCGGATCGACCGCGCCATCGCCCGCCGCCCGTACGGCTCCGCCCCGGTCGGATCCGCCGCGTACACGCCGTCACTGACCACGAACAGCCGATCACCCGGCTCCAGGTCGAACTCCTGCACGTCGTACCGGGTCTCCGGGAACATGCCCAACGGCAACTGCTGCTCCAGCGGGATCCGGTCGACCGTGCCGGCACGCGCCCGCAGCAGGTGCGGGGAACCGGCGTCCACCGCCCGCACCCGCCCCTCCCGCACGTCCACCTCCACCAGCAGCGTCGCCACGTGCCGGACCCCCCGATGCTGGTAGAAGATCGTGTCCGAGGCCAACTCGGCCTGCTCGACCAGGCCACCGTCGGAGCGGCGGGCGTTGCGCATCGCGTTGACCGCCACCGACGTCAGCACCGCCGCCGCCAGCCCACTGCCCGCCCCGTTGAGCACCGTCACCGTCAACCGATCGGCATCCAACGACCAGTCGAAATGGTCCCCGCCGACCGAGTACGCCGGCTCGAGCTGCCCGGCCAACCGGAACGCCGGATGGTCGAGACTGCGCCCCGGCAGCAGATCCCACTGCAACTCGGCGGCCAGCGTGAGCCGCTCCCGCCGCCGCACCCGCCGGTACCGGTCGGTCTCCCGGTCAGCGGCCCGCAACGCCACCGCCAGGTCCCCGGCGACCTCACCGATCCAGTCGACCAGCTCCGCGCCCGGCGTCCCGGCCAGCTCCACCAGCAGCACCCCGAGCCGCTCACCCCACACCGTCAACGGCGACCAGACCCGGCAGCGGCCCCCCTCGACACCGTCGACCACCGACTCCTGGCTGCGGAAACACCGCTGCGCCACCGGCGACACCGGATCCGCATGCTGCTCGTCGAGCACCGGCCACAACCCGGCGATCCGGTAATCGGCGATGAACACGTCCGTACGCGCCGCACCCGTCGCCGCGCGGATCGCCCGGTCGGCGACCTCCACGAGCCGGTCGGGCGGGGCCTGACGGAACGCGCGCGACACCGATGCGGGCGCCTGCGGCATGACGGTCCTCCGAGACTCTTGCTGTATGGCAAGCAAGCATACGGAGGGCGTCCCGGGCCCCGCGCCCCACCTCACCCCGCCGGCTTCACCGCCACCGCCCCGTAGAACGCGTCCGGCACCTGCTCCGGCGTGCCGTCCGGACGCCACCGGGCCACCGGCACGATCCCGTCACCGGTCGGCTGCCAGCGGCCCAACAGCCCGGCGAACGACTCCGGGGGCCGCATCCGGAACGCCGGCCCCATCATCGCCAACGCCTGCGGATACCCGGCCAGCTCCTCGGTGTCGAAGTCGATCGCCAACCGGCTGCCCGGCGCGACCGCCTCGTACAGCTCGTCGAGCGTCCTGGCCAGGGTGTCGTCGTCGAGGAACGCCGCCAACCCCAGGAACACCACCCCCACCGGCCGGTCGTCCCAGCCCGGCAGGAACCGCTTGCGCAACCCCGCGTCGACGCTGCCCGGATCGGTGGCGTCCCCGAAGCCGTAACCGACCCGTTCCCGCCCGGCGAGCATCTCCTGCCCGATCCGCACCGCCACCGGATCCACGTCCGTGTACAGCACCGACGCGTCCGGCACCACCTCGTGCACGTTGCCCCGGGTCGGCACCCCCGCCCCGAACACCAGGAACCCGTCCACCCCGGCGTCGGCGATGTGCCGCACCGCCCGACCGAGGAACGCCCGCAACGACCGGAACACCGGCGCGCACGGCCCGTACGCCTGCTCGAAAGCCCGCGCCGCGGCCACGTCGACCGGGAAGTGGTCACTGCCCCCCAACCAGAAATCGATCATCCGCGCGGTACTCGGCCCGGTCGGCTCAGTCATCGGCGACGTCCCCCTCCACTGTGGTCGCCGACAGCGTACCGACCCGGCGACCGGCCGTTCCCGGGCGGACAACCGGAGCCGACGGCAGCACCGCACCCGGCACGGCCGATACCGGACGCACCCGGACACGCCGGCCCGGCCGTACGCGGACAGGCCACCGCCCGGACACGCCGCGCGGACCGCCACCGCCGCGGCCCGGGGAGGCCGCCCCGCCGGCGGGCATGCCCGCCGGCCCGACGGGTAACCGACCGGCACGACACGACCACCGACCACGGGAGGCACCACCATGCCCGGACCACGCCCCGGCAGCAACGCCTACGACACCCAGCGCGCCCGACTCCGCAAACAGGTCGAGAACTCCGGACGGGCCGCCGACGACGAAGCCAACGACGTCGCCAACCGGATCCTGCGCGACGACCGCGGCCAACGCGGCATCGTCCGCGGCGAACGCACCTACGGCCCCAAGGGCGAACGCGAACCCGGAGACCCCCGATGACCCGGCCCCTCGTCGACGGCATGATCGCCGGCGCCGCCGGCAGCGCCGCCCTCAACATGGTCAGCTACCTGGACATGGTGGCCCGCGCCCGCCCCGCCAGCGGCACCCCCGACGCCACCGCCGCCCGACTGGCCGACCTCACCCACACCGACCTGGGACCACCCGAGCAGGCCACCAACCGGCGCGCCGGCCTCGGCCCGCTGCTCGGCTACGGCCTCGGCGTCACCGTCGCCGCCGGATTCGCCGCCCTCACCCGGCACCGCCGACCCGGCTGGCCGACCACCGTCACCCTGCTCGGCGGCGGCGTCATGGCGCTGTCCGCCGGCGGGATGACCGCCCTCGGCGTCACCGACCCGCGCCGCTGGACCCGCACCGACTGGCTGTCCGACCTGGCACCACACCTGGCGTACGGGCTGGTGGCCGCCGCCGTGTGGAACCGGCTGCGGCCACCCACCCGCTGACCGGGCCGGTCAGCCCTCATGACTGCTGACCGGGTCAGCCCTCGTCACTGTCGTCGTCGGCGACCGGCCCACCGGCCGGCCCGTACGGGGACCGCTGCCCGCGCGGCACCGGCCGACCCTCGTCACCACGGGAGGCACCACCACGGGGATGCCCCACCGCACCGGGCCCCTTGGCATCCTGGACCGCCTCGTTGCGGGCATTCCGCCGCAACTCCGGCTGCTGAGGATTCGTCACCGTCCACTCCCTCCCTCCGACGCGACACGCCGACACGCGCCGCCACCAGCCCGGCATACCCCCGCCCGACACACCCATGCGAACCCAGGGCTGACCAGCCCACCGGCGGGTAAAGCCCACCCGTGACCGACCCACACCACATCGCCCGCACCCTGCTGCACCGCCAACGGCACACCTACGCCGACCAGGCCGGTATCCGACTGGCCGACCGGCCCGCACCCCTCTACCAGCTGCTGGTGCTCGCCACCCTGCTCAGCACCCGGATCCGGGCCCGCGTCGCGGTGGCCGCCACCCACGAACTCCTCACCGCCGGCTACACCACCCCGCACCGCATGGAAGCCGCCAGCTGGCAGGACCGGGTCGACGCCCTCGGCCGCGGCCACTACCGCCGCTACGACGAACGCACCGCCACCATGCTCGGCACCGGCGCCCGGCTGTGCCTGGACCGCTGGCACGGCGACCTGCGCCGCCTGCACGCCGACGCCGACGGCGACCCGGCCACGCTGCGTCGACTCCTCACCGCGTTCCCCGGCATCGGACCCACCGGCGCGGACATCTTCCTCCGTGAAGTCCAGACCGTCTGGGCCGACGTGCGGCCCTTCGCCGACCGGCGCGCCCTCGCCGGCGCCCGCCGTCTCGGCCTACCCACCACCGCAGCCGACCTGGCGGCCCTGGTCGGCCCCACCGACCTCGGCCGGCTCACCTCGGCCCTGGTCCGGGTCGCGTTGGGGGAGGAATCCGCCGCCGACATCACCCGCGCCGCCGCAACCCGACCCTGAACCACGCCGACCCGCCCCGCCACCAGCCGGGCCGGTCACCGCCCACGGGCCGCGGCCGGTCCGCACGAACCCGCACACCGGCCACCGGCCGTCACTTCGCGGCCGAATCACCCGGCTTGGTCAACTGCCACACCAGCAGCGCCGCCACCAACGCCAACACGATCACCCCGTTGGACACCCGACCCTCCGCCGGATCCCGACCGGCACTACCGAAATACAGCACCGCCAGACCCGTCAACACGGTGACGAACGTGCGCACACCACGATCCTTCACCCCACCGACCCTAGAACCCCCACAAACCCCACACCGACCGACCGGACCCACCGTCACCCGTACGAGATCAGTCCGGCACCAGGTCGTCCAACTCGATCGCATGCGTCATCAACCACCGCGCCAACGCCGACATCCCGAACAACCACACCGGCGCCGACTCCGTCGGCCCGTTCGTCGCGAACACCGCGAACCGCAGATCCGGCGCCCGGTACGCCTCGATCCGCCACCGGTGCAACCGATCCCGCCACACCGCCGCAGGGTCCACACCCCCACCGTAGGCCAACCACCCCCACCCCGACCCGGCGATCAGCCCGCCACCACCGTCCGCTCCCCGTCCGGCAGCCGCCGCGTCACCCCACGCCGATCCAACAGCTCCAGCAACGGCACCACCACCCGCCGGCTACTGTCCAACGCCTGCCGCGCCGCACTCACCGAGAACGGCTGCGGCAGACCCGCCAACACCCGCGCCGCCTCCTCCACCGCCCCCGGCAACACCACCACGTTCTCCGCCAACCGCACCAACTCCCCCGCCCGCACCGCCGCACCGACCTCCCGGGGCCCCAACCCCAACCCCACCAACCGGTCCGCCTCCGGTGCCCGGAACGGCGACCCCCGCAACTGCTCCCGCAACCGGCCCACCGCCGCCGCCACCGGCTCCGGCAACACCGACACCGCACCCGCACCCACCCGACCACCCCGCAACCACAACGGCGGACCCACCAACGCCTCCACCAACACCCGATCCGGCAACCCCAACCGCCGCCGTAGCACCTCCACCGGCACCCCCACCTCCAACGGATGCTCCCCCGCATACCGCGACACCTCACCCGCCAGCCGCTCCCCCAACCCCGCCCACCAGGCCGGATCCGCCAACCAGTCCCCCACCACCGCAGCCACCGTCACCGGCACCCCCATCCGCGCCAGATCCCCCGCCCGCACCAACCGCCGACGCCGCACCTCCCCCACCGCATCCACCCGCCCGTCCAGCCCCGCCAACACCGCCGCCCGACCCGCCGCCGCACCCCGCCGCACCAACCCCGGCGGCACCACATCCAACACCGTCACCCCACCCACCACCTGCCGCCGACCCGGATCCCGCAACACCGCCCGGTCACCCACCACCAACGGCAACGCCCGCGCCAACCGCAACCGCGCCGTGTCCACCCCCAACGGCCGCACCCGCACCGCCACCGCCGCCGACCCCACATGCACCATCAACGACGCCGGCAACTCCGCCACCGGCGCACCCACCACCCGCACATCCACCACATCGGTCGACCCGAACCGCCCCGGACTCAGCAACGCCACCCCCGCCCCACCCGCTCCCGCGGCACCCCCCGCAGATTCACCGCCACCCGCGCCACCGCATCCACCCGCTCCCGCGCCACCCCCAACGCGTGCAGACCCCGCACCCGCACCGGCTCCGCCACCCCCGCCACCTCCAGCCGGTCCCCCACCCGCAACCGACCCGCACCCAACGTCCCCGTCACCACCGTGCCGGCACCCCGCACCGTGAACGACCGATCCACCCACAACCGCACCGGCGCGTCCACCACCGCCGCCGGCAACCGCCCCACCAACCGATCCAACGCCCCCCGCAACCCCGACAACCCCACACCCGTCACCCCACTGACCGCCACCGCCTCCACCGACCCCAACGACGACGCCGCGATCTCCGCCCGCGCCCGCGCCAACGCCGGCCCCGGATCCGCCAGATCCGCCCGCGTCACCGCCAACACCCCGTGCGTCACCCCCAGCGCGTCCAACGCCGCCAAATGCTCCGCCGACTGCGGCATCCACCCCTCGTCCGCCGCCACCACCACCAACGCCGCCGGCACCGCACCCACCCCCGCCAACATGTTCGACACGAACCGCTCATGCCCCGGCACATCCACGAACGCCACCGTCTCCCCCGACGGCAACCCCGTCCACGCGAACCCCAGATCGATCGTCATGCCCCGGCGACGCTCCTCCGCCCACCGGTCCGGCTCCATCCCCGTCAACGCCCGCACCAACGTCGACTTACCGTGATCCACATGCCCCGCCGTGGCGATCACCCACACGTCACACCCCCACCCGCAGAACCGCCTCCCGCAACCGGTCGTCCCACGACGCCGGCACACACCGCAGATCCAACAACAACCGACCCCGCACCACCCGACCCACCACCGACGGCTCACCCGTCCGCAGCGGCTCCGCGAACCCCGCCGGCAACGCCACCGCCCACGACGGCAACTCCACCCCCGGCGCGCCCCCACCACCCACCACCGACACACACGCCACCACGTCCGCCGCGCAACCCGCCGCCACCAGGGCGTCCCGCAACCGCTCCGCCCGCCCCCGCAACACCACCGGATCCGCCCGCAACGCCACCCACGTCGGCGACACCGGACCCCGTACCGTCGCCGCCAACGCCGCCAACGTCAACTTGTCCACCCGCAACGCCCGCGCCAACGGATGCCGCCGCAACCGCTCCACCACCTCCACCGACCCCAACACCAGCCCCGCCTGCGGCCCACCCAACAACTTGTCACCACTGGCCGTCACCAACGCCGCCCCCGCCCGCAACGCCCCCGCCGCATCCGGCTCCTGCGGCAACAACGGATCCGCCGCCAACAACCCCGACCCGATGTCCACCACCACCGGCACCCCCAACGACACCAACTCCCGCACCGACACCGCCGACGTGAACCCCGACACCACGAAATTCGACGGATGCACCTTCAACACGAAACCCGTCCGCTCCCCCACCGCCGCCGCATAATCCGCCACCGACGTCCGGTTCGTGGTCCCCACCTCCCGCAACCGCGCCCCGGCACTCTCCAGCAACTCCGGCAACCGGAACCCGTCCCCGATCTCGACCAGCTCACCCCGGCTGACCACGATCTCCCGACCCGCCGCCAACACCGCCGCCGCCAACACCAACGCCGCCGCACCGTTGTTCACCACATGCACCGCCTGCGCGTCCGGCACCGCCGCCGCCAACGCCGCCAACGCGTCCCGACCCCGCCGCGCCCGCCGCCCCGAAACCAGATCCAACTCCACGTCCGTATGACCGGCCGCCGCCACCAACGCCGCCACCGCAGCCTCCGACAACGCCGCCCGACCCAGGTTCGTGTGCAACACCACCCCGGTCGCGTTCACCACCACCCGCGGCACCGGCGTCGACAACCCCGCCAACACCGCCTCCCGCACCTGCCCAGGATCGATCTCACCGCGCCGCACCCGCTCCTGCGCACCGACGACCGCGGCCTTCACCCGATCCCGCCCGAACTCGGCCACCGCCGCCACCACCAGCGGATCCGCCAACAACACGTCGGTACGCGGCACCCGCCGCCGAGGATCCACCACCCCGTCGGACATCACGTCATCTCCACAAGACAGGCTGACGGAGACGGACGGGAATCGAACCCGCCTGGCCCGGATCCCGGGCCACACCGGTTTTGAAGACCGGGAGGGGCACCAGCCACCTGAACGCCTCCACGCAGCAGTCAACCACAACCCCCGGTCGACCGCCCCGGTCAGCCCTCCCCGGCCGCCCGCCGCGCCAACCGCTCCCGCTGCGGCACCACCGTGTACCGCGGATCCCGCGCCGACGCCACCCCACCATGGAAGATCCCGAACCGGGTACACACCGACGCCGCCAGCAACGCCGCCCCCGACACCACCGACACCACCCGACTACGCCGACCCAGCAGCGCCCCCACCACCCCCACCGCCGTCAACACCCGACCAGCCCGCAACAACCGACCAGCCCGACCCACCGCGTACGGCTCACTCAACAACCCCAACCGCGTCTCCACCCGATGCGCCCCCCACAACTCCAACGCCGCCCCCGCCACCGCCAACCGCCGCGCCGGCCCCGCCTCACCCGGCGACGCCGCCACCAACCCCACCCCCGCGCCACTGGCCAACGCGCTCCCCGCGAAGATCACCGGCAACTCCGGATACGCCTCATGCCACGACGGCACCGCCGTGTCCGCCAACAACACCCCCGTGTACGTCGCCAACGCCGGCGCCGACACCGCCGCCACCAACCCCGCCACCTGCCCCACCGGCGGCAACACCCGCCGACCCACCCCCCACACACCCCGCTCCGGCAACCACGACGCCACCTCGGAAACCGCCGCCACCCCCGCCGCCGGACCGAACACACTCAACACCCACGTCCCCACCGACATCGGCGACGTCACCTTCACCACCCGCAGCATGTGATGGAACCGCGCCGGCCGCCCCAGATCAGCGATCAGGAAGTACGCACTCGCCCCCACCGCCACCAACGACGTCACCCGCCCCGCCCGCCGCAACACCGGCCGACCCGTCAACTGCCCACCCGCCGCCACCAACGACGACCCCGCCGCCAACCCACCCGTGAACAGATACGCCGCGATGTCCCACGTCCACACCGGCTCCTTCAACACCGGACGCCCGTAGTACGACGTGAACTCCGCCGGCGGCACCGCCAACCGCTCACCACCACCCCGCCCACCCCGCCCCGAGCGCGCACCGGACGGCTGGCCCGGACGGTCACCCCGACCGCCCACCCCGGCACCGGCACCAGGCACGCCAGCAGCAGCAGCCGACCCACCCGACGCCGAACCGGCAGCCGCGACCACCCACCGCCGCAACCGCCCCCACACACCACCACTCACGACGAACCACCCACGAACGACGCCACCACCGCCGCCACCATCGCCACCGCAGCCACCCCCGCCCGCCGCCACATCCGCGGCAGATCACGCGTCGTCACCACCGGATCCGGCGGCAACCCATACACCTCAGGCTCATCCAACAACAAAAAGAACGCCCCGTCCCCACCCACCCCGTCCCCCGGATCATGACCGTACAACCGCGCCCCCGACACCCCCCGCTCCCGCAACACCGCCACCCGCTCCTCCGCCCGCTCCCGCAACCGCGCCAACGGCCCGAACTGGATCGACTCCGTCGGACACGCCTGCGCACACGCCGGCGTCAACCCCGCACCCAACCGGTCATAACACAACGTGCACTTCCACGCCCGCCCATCACCCGCCCGACGATCGATCACCCCGTACGGACACGCCGAAACGCAATACCCACACCCGTTGCAGATGTCCTCCTGCACCACCACCGAACCGAACTCCGTACGGAACAACGACCCCGTCGGACACACGTCCAGACACGCCGCATGCGTGCAGTGCTTACACACATCCGACATCATCAACCACCGAAAATCCGACCGCTCCTCCACACCCGACAACCGACCCGGCGGCCCCGAACCCGGCATCCCCAGAAACTCACCACCACCCGCCCCCCGCACCGCCGCACCCGCATCCCCCGACGGCACCCCCGGCTCCGTACCACTGTCACCCACCACCTGAGCCGCCACCGCCGCACCACCGGCAGAACCCGCCGACGACGACTGCTCCACGAACGCCACATGCCGCCACGAATTCGCCGTCAACGCCCCCGTGTTGTCATACGACATCCCCAACAGGTCGAACCCCGACGACGGCACCCCGTTCCACTCCTTGCACGCCACCTCACACGCCTTACAACCGATACACACACTCGTGTCCGTGAAGAAACCCACCCGCTCCGGCGCACCCACCCACCCCGCATCCGGCGCCGGATCCACCGGACCGAAAAAACTGTTCCCCTCAGACATCACCATCACCGGTCCCCTCCGACGTCACGATCGGCGGCACCCCGCCCCCGTCCACCATCCCCGCCCGCCGCCGGTAATCCGCCACCAACTCCCGCAACGCCACACCCCTCGGCCGCCGCCCCGCCACCACGTCACACGTACCGATCTTGCTCTCCTGAATCAACACATTCGGATCCAACGTGATCCCGAACAGGTCGTTCGCCGAATCCCCCGTCACCAGACCCTCCGAACCGAAGTGATACGGCAACCACACCTGATGCACCACCCGACCCTCCACCCGCAACGGCACCAACCGGTCCGTCACCAACACCCGCGCCTCCACCACCGCCCGCCCCGACACCAGATGCGCCCACCCCAGATGCACCAGACCCCGCTGCGCCGCCAACTCCGGCGACACCTCCACGAACAACTCCGGCTGCAACTCCGCCAACGGCCCCACCGTCCGCGACATCCCACCCGCCGTGTGATGCTCCGTCAACCGCGACACCGTGAACACGAACGGAAACACCTCCGCATGCGCCTGCGGCGGCGACGGATTCACCGAGTTCACCGGATGCCGGTACACCTTCCGCGTCGGATTACCCTGCTGCCCGTACAACGCGTTACGCACCGGCGACTCCGCCGGCTCGAAATGCGTCGGCAACGGCCCGTCCAACACCCCACTCGGCGCATACAACCAACCCTTGCCGTCACCCTGCATCACGAACGCGTCGTCACCCGCGATCCCCGCCGGACCCGACGCCCCCTCCGGCGGCCGATACGACGGCGGCTTCGTCCGCTCGAAATCCGGCACGTCGTACCCGGTCCACGCACCAGCCTCGGCATCCCACCACACGTACTTCTTGCGCTCGCTCCACGGCCGGCCCTCCGGATCGGCCGACGCCCGGTTGTACAACGTGCGCCGGTTCAACGGCCACGCCCAACCCCACTCCGCCGCCACCCAGTCCTGCTCCAACCGCGACCGCCGCCGCGCCGCCTGGTTCACCCCGTCGGCGAACACCCCCGCATAGATCCAACATCCCACCGCCGTCGACCCGTCATCGGCCGCCTCCGCGAACGACGACAACAACCGGCCCGACCCCACCTCGAACCCGTTGATCTCCCGCAGCACCGCCTCCGCACTCGGCTCCGCCTCCGGACCATGCGTCGGATAATCCCAGGTCAGATCCAACAACGCCCGGTCCCGGGGCTTCGTCGAACCCGCCAGCCGCTCCCGCAGCCGCCGCCCCAGGTGATAGAAGAACCACAACTCCGACCGACAGTCACCCGGCGGATCCACCGCCTTCTCCCGCCACTGCAACAACCGCTGCGTCTGGGTGAACGTGCCCTCCTTCTCCACATGCGACGCCGCCGGCAGGAAGAACACCTCCGTCCGACACTCCTGCGGCACGATCTCCCCGGACTCCACCTCCGGCCCGTTCCGCCAGAACGTCGCACTCTCGATCATGAACAGGTCCCGGACCACCAACCAGTCCAGGTTCGCCATCCCCAACCGCTGCGCCCGACCGTGCGCCGACCCCACCGCCGGGTTCTGACCCAACAGGAAGTACCCCTTCACCTTCCCGTCGATCATGTTCAACACCTGCTGGTACGTACCATGATCACCAGTCAGCCGGGGCAGGTACCCGTAACAGAAGTCGTTCTCCGGCGTCGCCGCATCCCCCCAGTACGCCTTCAACAGACTCGCCCCGTACGCCCGCGCGTTACCCCAAAACCCCTTCTGCCCCGGATGCGCGATGCTCCCCACCCACTCGCCGAACGTCGGATGGTCCGCGTGGTGCGGCATCGGCAGATACCCCGGCAGCAGATTGAACAACGTCGGAATGTCCGTCGACCCCTGGATACTCGCGTGCCCCCGCAACGCCAGGATCCCCCCACCCGGACGACCCACGTTGCCCAACAGCAACTGGATGATCGCCCCCGTCCGGATGTACTGCACCCCCACGCTGTGCTGCGTCCACCCCACCGAATAGATCAGGCACCCGGTCCGCTCCCGACCCGAGTTCTCCGTCCAGGCCCGCGCCAACTCCAGGAACCTGTCCTGCGGAATCCCGCAGACCCGCTCCACCATCTCCGGCGTGTACCGCGCGAAATGCCGCTTCAGGATCTGGTACACGCAGCGCGGATGCTGCAACGTCTCGTCCCGCTGCACCTGACCGGCCACCCGCGGCCCGTGCGACTCGTGCTGCAACCCGGCCGCGACGTCCCGCTCCTTCGCCGTGTGCCCACTGCCCGAATCGCCCTCGTGCCCCGCGTACTGCCAGCTGTCCTGCACGTAACTGCCGGTCTCCGGATCGAACCCGGAGAAGAACCCGTCCCCGTCCTCGGCGTCGACGAAGTCCGCACTGACGATGGTCGCCGCGTTCGTGTACGCCAGCACGTACTCCCGGAAGTCCAGCTCGTTCTCCAGGATGTACCGGACCACCCCACCCAGCAGCGCGATGTCGGTACCCGCCCGGATCGGCAGGTACGTGTCCGCCAACGCGCTGGTCCGGGTGAACCGGGGATCGACGTGGAACACCCGGGCGCCACGCCGCTTCGCCTCCATCACCCACTGGAAGCCGACCGGGTGGGCCTCGGCCATGTTCGAGCCCTGGATGACGATGACGTCAGCGTTGGCGACGTCCTGCTGGAAGTCCGTCGCACCACCGCGACCGAAGCTGGCCCCCAGACCGGGGACGGTGGCGGAGTGTCAAATACGGGCCTGGTTCTCGATCTGGATCGCGCCCATCGCGGTGAACAACTTCTTGATGAGGTAGTTCTCCTCGTTGTCGAGGGTCGCCCCACCAAGACTCGAGATGCCCAGCGTCCGGTTCAACGGACGCCCCTGCGCGTCGACGTCCTCCCAGGTGGCGTCACGTGCCGCGAGAATCCGGTCGGCGATCATGTCGAGCGCCGTGTCGAGCTCCAGGTCCTCCCACTCGGTGCCGTACGGCCGCCGGTAACGGACCTTCGTCTGCCGCAGCGGACTGGTCACCAGCGACCTGCTCGCCGAGCCCTTCGGGCAGAGCCGCCCCCGGGAGATCGGGCTGTCCGGATCCCCCTCGATCTGGACGACCTGGTCGTCCTTGACGAACACCCGCTGCCCGCACCCGACCGCGCAGTACGGGCAGACCGAGCGGGCCACCCGGTCGGCGGTCTCGGTACGGGCGGTCAACGCCTTCGAACGGGCGGACTGCGCCGCCGCTCCCCGGCCGAGCGGATCGGTGCCGGTGAGCTGCCGGTAGACCGGCCAACCTTCGATGAACGTCCGTAGACCCATCTCCCGACACCTCCTTCCGGTGTTCCCGGTCGAATCTAGGGCAGCGCGGTTCGTTCTGCGACCCGGGGCGTCGAAACTGGTCCGGCGCGCGCCACCCCCGCTAGGGCATCCTAGGACAATAGGTTGTACGGGATGACTGCCCGGACGGTGGCACCAACCGGCCATCCGGGCGGCCACCGGCGCTACCCTGACTGCATGCAGGGCCTCTCCCCCACCCCGGCCGGCGTGGCGTTCCTGGCCCGCCCGGGTCGCCCCGCCGTGGTCGCACACACCCTCACCGAGCTGGTCGGCCCCCGCCACGGCCTGGTGGAACTGCCACTGCGGCTGATGTGGAGCACCGAACGCACCTTCGACCTCGGTGACCCGGACGACCTGCTCTGGATGTACGAGAACGTGCTGCGGGAGACCACCCGCCGCGAGGACCTGCGACACCTCATCAACGGCGCGACCCTGCGCCGGGTGTGGCGGCGGCTCAACCTCCCCCGGGGCGTCCGGCAGGCCTGGGAGAGCCGCCACCACAGCCTGCGTACCGCGTGAGCACCACTCACCTGGGCGAGTTCTACCGCGAGGTCGCCCGGGTCGCCCTCACCGCGGCCGGGCCGCACCGGTTCGTGCTCGGCGGCGGGGTGGCCTGGGCGGCGCACGGCCTGGTCAGCCGCCCCACCGAGGACGTGGACCTGTTCGCCGACGTCGAGGGCGCCGCCGCCGCGGCGGCGGTGGAGGTGCGGGGCGCGCTGGAACGGGCCGGGTTCACCGTGGCCGACGCCGACCCCGACAGCGACCTGGCCGACCTGTTCGCCGGGTTCGACCAGGACCTGAAGGACTTCGTGGTGACCCGGGGCACCCGGCAGCTCCGGCTCACCCTGGCCCGACTCGACCGGTACCGCAGCCCGGTGGTGATGGACCTGGGGCCGGTGATGGACGTCCGCGACCTGGTGGCCAGCAAGACCGCCGCGCTGGTCAACCGCCGGGAGGTCCGCGACTACATCGACGTGGCCGCCGCCCTGGAGCACTACCCGGTCGCCGAGCTGCTGGACCTGGCCCGGCAGCTGGACCCCGCCCTGGACCCCGAGGACGTCCGGGCCGCCGGCCGCTACCTGGACACCCTGCCCGAACGGCGGTTCGCCCGCTACGGCCTGGACGCCCCACAGGTGCGCCGGCTGCGGGAACGGCTCGCCGGCTGGCCGCGCTGACCGGGTCCCGGCGACCCCCTCAGTCCACGACCGCCGTCGCTTCGACCTCGACCAGGACGTCGGGTTCGAAGAGAGACGCGACGCCGATGAGCGACGCCGGGGGCAGCGGCTGCGGGAGCGCGAGCTGTCCCGCGACGTCCTGTACGCCGGCCAGGAAGTCGTCGATCCGCTCCGGCGACCAGTCGGTGACGTAGAAGGTCAGGCGGACGACGTCCGAGAAACTCGCTCCGCCGCCGGCCAGACCGCGCGCCGTGTTGCGCAACGCCTGGGCGACCTGGCCGCGGAGGTCACCGGGGGCGACCGGCCGGCCCGCCTCGTCGCGGCCGATCTGCCCGGCGACGTACACGTGCCGCGAGCCGGACGCGACCGCGACGTGGTGGTACGGGACGGGCTGCATCAGGCCCGACGGGGACGAGAGCTGCACGCTCATGGTGGATCCTTCCTCGAATCACTACTGGGTATCTAGTTGATACCTGGTGTTCCGAGGAAACTTCAACGAGACTAGGTGTCATGACGGAAACCGCCCACCACCTCCACGTCACTGCGGCGCACCGGGAACTGCTGGACCAGGTGCTCGACAAGTGGTCGCTGGAGGTGTTGAACACCCTCTGCGAACGGCCCACCCGGTTCAACGAACTCCGGCACGCCATCCCGGCCGTCTCGCAGAAGTCGCTGAGCGCCACCCTGCGCCGGCTGGAACGCAGCGGCATCGTGGAACGACGGGTCATCGCCACCCGGCCGGTCGCCGTCGAGTACCGCATCACACCGCTCGGCAAGACGCTCCGGCAGCCGATCGACGTCCTCCTGGACTGGGCCGACCGGCACCTGCCCGCCATCGAGGCGGCACGCCGGGCGTACGAGCAGGCCGACCCGACCCGGCCCTGACCGGGCCCGGGACGTCACCATGGCGGTGGTACGACCCACCGGATCGTGGGCCGTACCACCGGACCCGCCTAACTGATCGGCTTGCCCCCGGTCACGCCCAGCACCTCGCCGGTGATGAAGCTCGACTCCTGCGAGGCGAAGAAGACGTACGCCGGCGCCAGCTCGGCCGGCTGACCGGCCCGCCCCATCGGGGTGTCCGCGCCGAACGACTCCACCTTCTTTTCCGGCATGGTCGCCGGGATCAGCGGCGTCCAGATCGGGCCGGGCGCCACCGCGTTCACCCGGACGCCCTGCTCGGCGAGGTCCTCGGCGAGCGCCTTGGTGAAGTTGGCGATGCCCGCCTTCGTGGTGGCGTAGTCCAGCAGCTGCGGCGACGGCTGGTACGCCTGGATCGACGACGTGTTGATGATCGCCCCACCGTCCGGCAGGTGCGGCACCGCCGCCTTGGACAGCCAGAACATCGCGTACAGGTTGGTCTTCAGCACCCGGTCGAACTGTTCGGTGGTGATCCCGGCGATGCCCTTGTCCTGGGCCATCTGGTAGGCGGCGTTGTTCACCAGGATGTCGAGGCCGCCGAGGTCGGAGACCGTCCGGTCGACCAGCGACTGGCAGAACGCCTCGTCGGTGATGTCGCCGCGCACCGCGACGCCGCGCCGGCCGGCCTCCTCGACCAGGCGTACCGTGTCGCGGGCGTCCGCGTCCTCCTCCTCGCCCAGGTAGGAGATCAGCACGTCGGCGCCCTCCCGGGCGTACGCGATGGCCACCGCCCGGCCGATGCCGGAGTCACCGCCGGTGATCAGCGCGCGCTTGCCCTCCAGACGGCCACTGCCCCGGTACGTCTCCTCGCCGTGGTCGGGCTTCGGCCGCATCTGCCGGGTCGAACCCGGCGGCGACTGCTGCTGCTCCGGCTGCTCCTGCGGGTACTGGCCCTGCGGGTCCTGCTGGGTGAACTGGTCTTCGCTCACTGCCTGTCTCCTCGCGCACCTCGGACGGCCGGTCCTGACCTGCCGTACCCTGCGGCGACGTCCGGAAACAGGGGTGCTGTCCGGTCCGGCGACCCGATCGGGCAGACACCAGGGACGGATCGCCCGACCGGCGGGGGAATCAGCCGACGCGGGCCGGCGTCCGGGGTGCCGGCAGCCGGTCCAGCAGGGCGAGGGCGGCGCGCACCGGCGGCCGGGTCAGCGTCTCGTCGAAGCTCGCCCGGCCCTGGCAGAACCGGACGAACATCCGCCACCCCGGCGGCGTTGCCAGCAGGGCGTGGAACACCTCCGGCCGGCGGGCGAAGACGTCCAGCAAGCGGTGGCCGGCCCGCATCGACGGCACCAGGTCGGTGTGCACCGCCCGGACGTACCGGTCCGGGTCGGCGGCGGCGACCGCCGTGCCGGCCAGCGCGCCGGAGCGCAGGGCGTAACTGATCCCCTCCCGGCTCCACGGCTCCAGCAGGCCGGCCGCGTCCCCGGCGACCAGCACCCGGCCCCGGCGCAGCGGCGCGTCGTCGGCCCGGCACCGGGTCAGGTGCCCCGAGTCGTGCGCCGGCTCCAGCCCGGACAGGCCGAGCCGGTCGAGGAAGTCACGCAGGTAGGCGCGGGTCCGGTCGCCCTCACCACGCGCCGCGATCACGCCGACGGTGAGCCGGTCGCCCTTGGGGAACACCCACGCGTACGAGCCGGGGATCGGCCCCCAGTCCAGCAGCAGCCGGCCGCGCCAGCGGGCCTGCTCGGCCGGGGGTACCGGCAGCTCCCACTCCAACCCGAGGTCCACCTGCCGGTACGTGACGCCGACGTGCCGGGCGCTGACCCCGGAGGAGCCGTCCGCGCCGACGGCGTACCGGGCGGTGACGGTGTCCCCGTCGGCCAGCCGCAGCCGGACCCCGTCGGCGTCCTGCTCGACGGCGCGGACCGGCGCACGCTCCCGCACCTCGGCTCCGGCGTCGGTGGCGGCCTGCCGCAGCCGCAGGTCGAACTCCTCCCGGCGGACCATCTCCACCAGCGGCGTGGGGTGCCGGCGGGTGAACTCGCGGCGGCCGTCCCGGGTGAAGGTGACCCGGTCGACCCGGTCGTGGGCCGGCACCTCGATCCGTCCGTCGACGGCAGCGAGGGAGGTGCCGATCAGCCCGCCACCGCAGGTCTTGTAGCGGGGATGGGTGGCCCGCTCGACGACCAGGGTGCGCGCGCCGGCCCGGGCGGCGGCGTACGCGGCGCTCAGACCGGCCGGGCCGGCTCCGATGACGACACAGTCCCAGACGATCACCCAGGCAGCCTAGGCCACCCCGGTCCCGCCGGGCCGACCGGACGCGCGGGGCCGGAACCGCCCGAACCGGGGAGCATCAACGCCGGCCCGGGGGGTAACCGAGGCGGCGGACACCGCCCGGCGGGGGCGGGTGGGCCGAAGGAGGACGCCATGCAGCAGATCCAGCTCTCGGAACTGGAGGAACGGGTCTACCAGGCGGTGTACGCCCTCGAGACGCGTGGGCAGGTGCCGTACCCGGCGGTGATCGCGGAGGAGTCCGGGTTGACCGAGGAGCAGATCGTCACCCCGCTGCGGCTGCTGTCGGAGAAGAACCTGCTGCACCGGGAGGACTCGCCGATGGCGGGCTTGGACTTCGGTCCCCGCTGGTGCGCCCGGCAGATGGCGTGACCCGGCCGGCACCGTTTGCCCGACGCGCGGCCGGGTAGCGGTCGGGGGTGCGTGATCACGACCGGCGGGGGCCGGCATGAGCGGGAACGGACCGTCGGCCCGGACCGGCACCCGGGGACGCTGGCCGGCGCTCGCCGTCGGCCTGGTCGCGGTGTTCATGACCCTGCTGGACGTCAGCATCGTCAACGTGGCCGTCCCGTCGATCGAGCGGGCGCTGGGCGCGACCCCCAGTGACCTGCAGTGGATTCTCTCCGGGTACGCGTTGACCTTCGGGCTGGTGCTGGTGCCCGCCGGGCGGCTCGGGGACACCCGGGGCCGGCGGAAGGCTTTCGTCGTCGGTGTCGCGCTGTTCACGGTGACCAGCGCGGCGGCCGGCCTCGCCACCTCACCCGGCTGGCTGATCGCCGCCCGGCTGGTCCAGGGGGCCGCCGCCGGCCTGGTCAATCCGCAGGTCACCGGGCTGATCCAGCAGCTGTTCCAGGGTCCGGAACGGGGCCGCCCGTTCGGGTTGCTCGGTGCCACCATCGGTATCTCCACCGCGGTCGGACCGCTGCTGGGCGGTCTGCTCATCGCGCTGGGCGGTGAGGCGCACGGCTGGCGGTGGGTGTTCTTCGTCAATGTGCCGGTGGGGATCGTCGCGGTGGTGCTGGGCTGGCGGCTGCTGCCGACCACGGCCGAGGGACGCGGGGCCGGACGCCGTTCCCTGGATCCGGTGGGGGTGCTGCTGCTCGGCACCGGCGTCGTCCTGCTCCTGCTGCCGCTGGTGCAGCGGGAACAGTGGTCCGGGCCGGGGAAGTGGGCGCTGATTCCCGCCGGGCTGGTCGCGCTCGCCGCCTTCGCCGCCTGGGAACGGTGGTACGCCGAGCCGCTGTTCGACCTGCGGCTGTTCCGGTTGCGGTCGTACGCGCTGGGGTCGCTGATCGCGCTGGTCTACTTCGGCGGGTTCACCGCGCTGTTCTTCGTCTTCACCCTGTACCTGCAGATCGGGCTCGGCTACAGTGCCCTGGTCGCCGGCCTGGCGATCACCCCGTTCGCGCTGGGGTCGGCCGCCGCGTCCGCGCTGGGCGGCCGGGTGGTCAACCGGTACGGTCGCCCGCTGGTAACCGTCGGTCTGGTGACCGTGGTGGCGGGGCTCGGTGCGGTCCAGCTCGCCCTGCTGTTCGTACCGGACGCGCCGGTGCCCCTGGTGACCGCCCTGCCGTTGCTGGTCGCCGGGCTGGGCAGTGGCCTGGTGATCACACCGAACCAGACCCTCACCCTGGCCCAGGTTCCGGTGCCCGAGGCGGGTAGCGCGGCCGGCATGCTCCAGACCGGCCAGCGGCTCGGCTCGGCGGCCGGCATCGCCGCCGTCGGGTCGGTGTTCTTCTCGTCCCTGGCGTCCAGCGGCGGTCAGTGGTCGGTGGCCTTCCGGCACTCCCTGCTGCTCGCCACCGGCATCATCGCGCTGACCCTGGTGGCGGCCCTGCTCGACACCCACCGTCACCGGCGGGCCCGGCGCTGAACAGCGGGTCCGGCGTCGGACAGCCGAACGGGCCGGTACCCCCTGTGCGGGTACCGGCCCGTTGGTAACTCAGCTGTTCCAGTGCGCGGCGACCAGGTCAGCGGCCTGCTTCTCCCACTGCGCGTAGTGATCCGGGAACGCCGACACCTGCACCTTCTGCGCGGCCTGGGTCAGCGGCATGTCCTGCCAACCGTCGACCTGCTTCAGACCCTTCAGGAACGCCGTCGTCGAGTACTCGGGGTCGGTGATCTGCTCCACCGTGCCCCAACCACTGGACGGACGCTGCTGGAACAGACCCTGCGAGTCATGGTCGTTACGGTCACCCAGATGACCCAGGTTCTCCAACTTCGACTCCTGCAGACTCGTCGCGATCGCGACCACGGCGGCCCGCTCGTCCATCCCGGCCTTCTTCGTGGCCTCCACGATGGCCTTCGCGTTCGCGGTCTGCTCCGCGTTCAGCGGGACACTCGACTGACCAGCCGGCGTACCGTGCGGCAGCAGCTTGCCGGTGTCCGGCTTGCTCTCCGCCACCGCCACCGGAGCGGCAGCGGTCGAGGTGGTGGACTCGTCCAGGGCTCCAGCGACCGGGCCGGCGACCACACCGCCGGCGAACGCCAGGCCCGCGACACCGAGAACCGTCTTGCGCAGCAGCATCGAGTTCATGGGGGTTACTCCTTCGGGGGTCGGCACACCCGACAGGGGGAAGGGTGTGCGAGCACCGTCCGGCGCCCATCAGCAAGGGGGACCCCGGGCGGGAGCGGTGGTCCGCTCGCACCGCGCCGGGTCTAGGTGTAACGACCGTCGGGCCGCCGGCATTCCGTCCACCCGCAAGGTCGGGGCAGGTCAGCGGGCCTGCTACCGCGGCCGTCGGTAGGTGTAACGACCCCGCGCCGGCACCCATTCCCCGGCCCGGCCGCCCGCGCCCGGGTACGGCCGGGCCGATCCGGACATCTGGCGCACCGGGGCACAATGGCGTCGCGGGAGCCGACGGCCCGGTCGGGTGGAACGACATCTGCCCAACCCGGCGCGAAAGGTGCCGGAACGTTCGGTTCCGGGGCAGCGGAGCCCGGAGATGACCAGTAGGACATAGGCCATGACGAATACCCTCGACCGTCGTGCCGTGCTGCGGATCGCCGGGGCCTCGACCGGCACCGCCGTCCTCACCGCCGCCCTCACCACCACCGGCCCCGCCCACGCCACCGCCAGCGTGTTCCGGCACGGCGTCGCCTCCGGTGACCCGCTCCCCGACGGCATCCTGCTCTGGAGCCGGGTCACCCCCACCGACGAGGCGCAGCCCGGCTCCGGGGCCGGCCCGGACGTACAGGTCACCTGGCAGGTCGGCACGGATCCGGACTTCGCGACGATCGTCGCGCAGGGCACCACAGCGACCGGCCCGGCCCGCGACCACACGATCAAGGTCGCGGTGGACGGGCTGACCCCGGCCACCACCTACTGGTACCGGTTCGGGTACGGCGACGCGTGGTCGCCCACCGGCCGGACCATGACCGCTCCCCCACCGGACGCGGCGGTCGACCGGCTCCGGCTGGGAGTGGTCTCCTGCGCCAACTGGGAGGCCGGCTACTTCTCCGCGTACCGGCACCTGGCCGCCCGGGGTGACCTGCACCTGGTGGTCCACCTCGGTGACTACCTCTACGAGTACGGCACCGGTCAGTTCGACGCCGGTGGCACGGTGGTCCGGCCGGTACGGCCCGTCCACGAGGTGCTCACGCTCGCCGACTACCGGGTCCGGCACGCCTGCTACAAGACCGACCCGGACCTGCAGGCGCTGCACGCCGCGCTGCCCTGGGTGATCACCTGGGACGACCACGAGGTCGCCAACGACCAGTGGTCCGGCGGGGCGGAGAACCACACCCCGGGCGTGGAGGGCGACTTCGCGGCCCGGCTGGCCGCCGCCCGGCAGGCGTACTTCGAGTGGATGCCGGTCCGGGCCGGGGCGAACGGGGCGATCCACCGGCGGCTGCGGTTCGGGCAGCTGGCCGAGCTGTCCATGCTGGACCTGCGGTCGTACCGGTCGGCGCAGGCGTCCGGCACCGCGGTCGACGACCCGAACCGGACCATCACCGGCGACGACCAGATGTCCTGGTTGAAGGCGGGGCTGACCGGCTCCACCGCACGTTGGAAGCTGGTCGGCAACCCGGTGATGATGGCCCGGCTCGACCTGGGTTCGCTGCCGGCCTGGCTGCTCGGCCCGCTGCGGGAGCTGCTCGGCATCCCGCAGAACGGCGCGGTGCTCAACCCGGACCAGTGGGACGGGTACAACGCCGACCGCAACGAGCTGGTCGACCACCTGCGCGCCAACCGCACCCGGGACGTGGTGTTCCTGACCGGGGACATCCACACCTCGTGGGCCAACGAGGTGACCACCCGATCGACCGTGCTGTCCGGACCGGCCGCCGCCGAGTTCGTGGTGCCCTCGGTGACCAGCGACAACATCGACGACTTTCTGGGGCTGCCGCCGGGCAACTCGCTCAGCGTGCTCGGCGCGTCGGTGATCCGGGCCACCAACCCGCACGTGCGCTGGACCGAACTGGACGGGCACGGCTACGGGGTGCTGGAGGTGACGCCGCAGCACTGCCGGATGGACTGGTACCGCCTGGCCGAGCGGACCAGCCCGACCAGTGGCAGCTCGTGGGTGGCGGGGTGGTCGGTGGCGACCGGCTCGTCCCGGCTGCGCCAGGAGTACACGCCGCTGCCCTGAGTACGGGTTGCCCTGAGCAGCCGGCCGGCCGGGCCCCGCGCGACGACGGGACCCGGCCGGACCGGGTGTCACCAGACCTGCTGGACGATCTCCGCGGCCTGCTCCTCCCACTGCGCGTACGCGAACGGGTAGGCCGAGACCTGCACGGTCTGCGCGGCCACGGTCAGCGGGGCCTGCTGCCAGCCGTCGACCCGCTTGAGGGCCTCGAAGAACGCCGTCGAGGCGTACTCGGGGTCGGTGACCTGGTCGGGCGTGCCCCAACCACTGGACGGGCGCTGCTGGAACAGCCCCTGCGAGTCGTGGTCGTTGTACGCGCCGAGGTGACCCAGGTTGTAGAGCTTCGACTCCTGGAGGGCGGTGGCGACGCCGATCACGGCGCCCCGCTCGCCGACACCGGTCTCCCGGGCCGTCTCGACGATCTCCCGCGCGTTGTCCAGCTGGGCGTCGTCCAGCGGGATGCGGGACTGGACGCCCTGCACGCCGTGCGGGACGAGCCGGTCCGGGTCGGGACGCTCGGTCGTGACCGGCCCGGCCTGCACGGCGGGGACGGCGGTGGTGGTGCCGGTGGCGAGCGCGATGGCGGCCACCGCGTCGGGGTGCGGCGTACCGGTCACCTGGCCGGCGTACGCGGCGGGGCCGACGGCCAGCCCGCCGAGGACGGCGACACCGGCGACGCTGAGGACGGCCCTGCGGTACGAGGTCTTCGCGATGGCCGGGAGCCATCGGGTGAGGTGCTGCTGCACGATGGTTGCCCTTTCGATCGGTGGACATGTGCCGGGGGATCTGCCGTACCGACCCGGGGGTTCAGGGTCCGGGGGTACGGGGTACACAACCCGGCTGACCTGTCGGGCATTCCGGAAATGTCGGCCAGCGGCAGGACCGCTGCGGGCCGGGCAGCGTGGCCGGCAGGCGAGTGGCCCGGTGGCCGGCGACCTGCCGGCGGACCGGACGACCTGCCCTCACCGCCCGAAGCGGGCCGGTACACCGGGCCACGAACCGGACACCGCGCCGCCGTAGGCCCGGAACCTACCGTCGCAGGGCCCGCCGTAACCGAAGGCCCGGAACCTCACCGTCGTGAGGCCCGCCGTACCGGACCAGGACGTGCCAGAGCTGCTTGAGGTGCTGGTGGGTGACCGCCGCCGGCCCCCGGTCGGCCCAGCGGTCCGGCTCGGTCACCAGCGACGCGGCGGCCCGCCCGATCAGCGCGGCGTCGATCACGGCGCCCGGCTGCCCGAACTCGGCCAGCACCCGCGCCGCCAGCGGCGGGATCGCCGGCCCCCGGAAATCGGCGTCCACCCGGTCGACGGGGAGCACGAAACCGTCGTGCCAGCGCAGCTCGAACCCGCACCGGTCGGCGAGGTCCACCAGGGCCGCCCCGCAGCGCGTGCCCCGGAACGACGGGTCGGCCACCAGGGCCTCCACGTCGCGGGTCAGCACGACGTCGCCGTGCACCTGGGCCTCCACGTAGTCGTCCAGCGCGCGTACCGCCGCGCCCGGTGCCCAGGCGGCCCGTTCCGGCCGGCGCAGCAGGGTCCGCACCAGGGTGGCGACGTCCATCCCGGCGACGCCGAGACTGACGCCCTGCTCGTCGGTGGCGCGCAGCAGGGCGGCGAGCACCGGCTCGAACGCATCGAGCGTGCCCAGGTGCGCCGCGCCGAGATGGCTGTCACCAAAGCAGAAGGTGGTGCGGGCCAGCACCGCCGGCCGCAACCGCAGATGGCAGGAACCGAACCGGGGGCACGCCCCGTCCGGGTGGCCGAGCAGGTCCAGGCCGCCGTACTTCGGCCGCTCCGCCGGCCGTACCCCGGCGGCCTGGTACGCCCCGCCGAACAGTGCCTCCTCCCAGCGGTCCCGGTCCCCGCCGGGGAACGCGGTCAACCCGCCGCCGGAGACGCCGGTCTCGAACTGGCTGCGGTAGTGGCCCACCTCGGACAGGGCGTCGATCACCGTGCGTCCGTCGGCGAGGAGCCGGTCCGGGTGGAAGTTCACGGTGACCCGGGCGCCCCGGGCGATCGCGGTGATCAGCTGCTCCGGGTCGGGGCAGACACCGGAACCGGCCAGGACGCGGGCGATCGACGCCAACGCGTCGGGCCGGTCCCGCCGGGCGGTCGCGCGGACGTGCCGCAGCGCCGCCCGCTGCGCGGCGGTCAGCGTCGCGTCCGCCTCGGTCTCCGTCTCGGCCGGAGCGGACGGACCGGGGACCGCCGGGGCGGAGAGACCGGGAATGGCCGGGCCGGGGACGGCCGGGGCGCAGGGGCCGTGAGCAGCCGGGGTCGCCGGGCCGGGGGTGGTCGGGGAAGCATCCACGTCGGCGAGTATGCGCCGCCGCCGGTCCGGGCCACCGCCGGTTTTCGGCCGACGTCCGCGGCGCGCACCGGCCCGGCCCTGGCGGCCGGTCGGGTGGTGCACCGCGCGGACCGGCGGCCACCGGCGGCTGGCGCGCCCCGGGTCAGCCGGGGCGCGCCAGCTGCCGGCAGGCCCGGGTCAGTGGCCCGGTGCCGGCGGCCGGCAGGCCCGGGTCAGTGGCCGCGCGCCAGCCACTCGTCGAGGTGCGGGGCCTCCGCGCCGATGCTGGTGCTGTCCCCGTGTCCGGTGTGCACCACGGTCTCCGGTGGCAGGGTCAACAGCCGCTCCCGGATCGAGGTGACGATCGTGCCGAAGTCGCTGTACGACCGGCCCGTCGCGCCCGGACCCCCGGCGAAGAGGGTGTCGCCGGTGAAGACCACCCCGAGCTGGGGGGCGTGGAAGCTGCACGCCCCGGGACTGTGGCCGGGGGTGTGCAGCACGTGCAGGATGGTGCCGCCGACCTCGACGGTGTCGCCGTCGCGCA
Organism: Micromonospora cathayae; assembly: GCF_028993575.1. Classification (NCBI taxonomy): domain Bacteria; kingdom Bacillati; phylum Actinomycetota; class Actinomycetes; order Micromonosporales; family Micromonosporaceae; genus Micromonospora; species Micromonospora cathayae. The sequence continues at coordinate 4,999,742 of NZ_CP118615.1, forward strand.
GCTCCCCGTCCGGGGCGGTGTCCGGGTGCACCATGTCCCACAGCACCCGGTCGGCCGGGTGCAGCAGCACCGGCGCGCCGGTGGCCCGGGCCAGCTCGGGGGCCACCCGGACGTGGTCGTCGTGGGCGTGGGTGGCGAGGATCGCCCGGACCCGCCGCCCGGCGACCGCGGCGAGGATCGCCTCGACGTCGTGCGGGGCGTCGAGCACCACGCACTCGGCGTCGTCACCGACCACCCAGACGTTGTTGTCCACGTCGAAGGTCTGGCCGTCGAGGGAGAAGGTGCCGCTGGTGACGGCGTGGTCGACCCGGGCCGCCATCAGAGGACCACCACCGAGCGGAGCACGTCACCGGCGTGCATCCGGCCGAACGCCTCCTCGACCTGGTCCAGGCCGATCTCCTCGGTCACGAAGGCGTCCAGGTCCAGCCGGCCCTGCAGGTACAGCTCGGTCAGCAGCGGGAAGTCGCGGCTGGGCAGGCAGTCGCCGTACCAGCTCGACTTGAGCGCCCCGCCCCGGCCGAAGACGTCCAGCAGCGGCAGGTCGACGGTCATCTCCGGGGTGGGCACCCCCACCAGGACGACCGTGCCGGCCAGGTCGCGGGCGTAGAACGCCTGTTTCCAGGTCTCCGGGCGGCCGACCGCGTCGATGACCACGTCCGCGCCGAACCCGCCGGTGGCCGCGCGGATCGCCTCGACCGGGTCCTCCGCGCTGGCGTCCACCACGTGGGTCGCGCCGAACTTCCGGGCCCAGTCGAGTTTGCGGGGGTCCCGGTCGACGGCGACGATGGTGGTGGCCCCGGCCAGCGTCGCGCCCGCGATCGCCGCGTCGCCCACCCCGCCACAGCCGATGACGGCCACCGAGTCGCCGCGGGTCACCCCGCCGGTGTTCATCGCCGCGCCGAGCCCGGCCATCACGCCGCAGCCGAGCAGGCCCACCGCGGCCGGTCGGGCCGCCGGGTCGACCTTGGTGCACTGGCCGGCGTGGACCAGGGTCTTCTCGGCGAAAGCGCCGATGCCCAGGGCCGGCGACAGCTCCGTACCGTCGGTGAGGGTCATCTTCTGGGCGGCGTTGTGCGTGTTGAAGCAGTACCAGGGCCGACCCCGGCGGCAGGCCCGGCAGTCGCCGCAGACCGCCCGCCAGTTGAGGACCACGAAGTCACCCGGCGCGACCCCGGTGACCCCCTCGCCGACCTGTTCCACGATGCCGGCGGCCTCGTGGCCGAGCAGGAACGGGTAGTCGTCGCTGATGCCGCCCTCCCGGTAGTGCAGGTCGGTGTGGCACACCCCGCAGGACTGGACGCGGACGATGGCCTCCCCCGGCCCGGGATCGGGCAGCACGATGGTGGTGACCTCGACCGGTGCGCCCCTGCGCCGCGAGATCACTCCCCGGACTTGCTGGCTCACGCTCTCCCCCTCTGCTCCGCCGCGACGCCGCGCCGGTACGTCGATCATGTCCTTCTGGCAACCTACTCCGCTGCCCGCGCCCCGGCCCAGCACGCGGCGGTCGTGCTGCCCGGTGGTGCGCCTGTCGCTGGCCCCGTCACGGAGAAGCTGAGGAATCCACCGGTTCGCCCCCGCGTGCCGTGACCGGACACCCGGTAAGGGTCCGACAGAATTCCGGAATGCTGCATCACCGGTGGCTGTTCGCCGACCAACTCGGGCCGCACTTCCTCGACGACGACCGCCAGCCGGTGCTGCTGATCGAGACAAAAGGGATCTTCCGCGCCCGGCCGATGCACCGGCAGAAGGCGCACCTGATCCTCTCCGCGCTCCGGCACCGGGCGGCCGAGTTGGGTGAGCGGGCGCTGCTGGTCCGGGCCGAGACGTTCCGGGAGGGGCTGCGCCAGGTGACGACCGGACCGGTCGAGGTGTGCCATCCGACGTCCCGGGCCGCGCTGCGGTTCGTCCGCTCCGTCGACGGTCTGACCGTACTGCCGCCACGCGGGTTCCTCACCCGGTTCGACGACTTCACCGAGTGGGCGGACCGCGGTCGCCGCGCGCCGTTGCGGGTGGACGACTTCTACCGCTTCGCCAGGAAACGACACCGGATCCTGACGTCCGGCCGTCCCGCGTCGGCTGGGCGCGCCACCCCCGTGCCGACGGCTCCGCTCCCGCCGCCACCGGCCGTCGTCGAGGACGACATCGACGCCGGGGTACGCCGGGACCTGGACCGGTGGGCCGCCGAAGGGATCCGGTTCGTCGGGCGGGACGCGCCCCGGGCGTACCCGGTCACCCACGCCGAGGCCACCGCCCGGCTGCGGCACTTCCTCACCCACCGGCTGCCGGCATACGGGCGGCACCGGGAGGCCCTGCGCCCCGACGACCCGACGCTGGCGCACAGCCTGCTGTCGTCGTCGCTCAACCTGGGGCTGCTCGACCCGGCGGAAGTGGTCCGGGCGGTCGAGGCGCGGTACCGGACGGGTCAGGTGCCCCGGTCGGCGGCCGAGGCGTTCCTGCGGCAGCTCGTCGGTTGGCGGGAGTTCCTCTGGCAGCTTTACTGGTACTTCGCCCCGGCCTACCGGGGCCGGGACTGGTTGCCCGCGACCGGGCCGCTGCCGGACTGGTTCCGTGATCTCGACGCCGATACGGTACGGGCCCGCTGCCTGGCCGATACGCTCCGCGCCGTCCGGGACACCGGTTGGGCCCACCAGACCCGACGCCTGCTGGTGCTGGGCAACCACGCGCTCCAGCAGGGTTGGCGACCCGACGAGTTGACGGCCTGGTTCCGGGACAGCTTCGTCGACGGCACCGACTGGGTGATGAACGCGACCGTGGTCGGCATGAGCCAGTACGCGGACCTGGCCCGGATCGACACCCGCCCGTACGCGGTCGACGGCCGGCACCTGGCCGACCTCGGGGCCGACTGCGCGGGGTGCCGGTACCGGCCGGAGCAGGCCGTCGGCCCGGACGCCTGCCCGTTCACCGGGGGTTTCGAGGCGTTCCTGGACCGGAACCGCACCCGGCTGGCCGGCGATCCCCGGTTCGCCGCCGCACTGGCCGGCCGGGACGACCGCGCACGGCACGGGGCGGCACCTCAGGAGGAGGCCCGGGAACACGCCGCGCCCTGACCCGGTGACCCGGGCCGGAGCGGGTTCACGCCCCGGGTGCGGCGGCGCTCCGGCGCCGGGCGGCCCGGCGGGCACCGAGGGCGAGCAGCCGGCCGTACGAGGCGGGCAGCAGCCGGGCCAGCAGATCCGGCACGGTCGCCGACCAGCCGACGAGCACCCGGCCCCGGCGACGCCGCGCCCCCTCGATGATCTTCTCGGCGGCGTCCGCCGGGTCGATGGTGAGCAGCTTCTCGAACTGCCGCCGGCCGGCCTCGTACTCGTCCGGATCGACGCCGCTGCCGACCCTGGCGGCCGCGGCGATGCCGGTGCGGATGCCGCCCGGGTGCACGCAGGTGACCCCGATGCCGTCGTCGACGAGTTCGTGGCGCAGTGCCTCGGTGAAGCCCCGGACGGCGAACTTGCTGGCCGCGTAGGCGGCCTGGCCGGCCGGGGCGATCAGGCCGAAGAGGCTGGAGACGGTGACCAGGTGGGAGCCGGGGTCGGCCTTCAGGGCGGGCAGCAGCGCGTGGGTCAGCTGCACCACCGCCCGGAAGTTGACGTCGATCACCCAGCCGAACTCGGCCAGGGTGACCTGGTCGAACCGTCCGCCCAGGGCGACCCCGGCGTTGTTGACCAGCAGCCGGATCCGGGGATGGGCGGTCCGGACCACCTCGGCGATCCGGGCGGTGTCGTCGGCGTCGGCCAGGTCGACCACGTGGGTGTCGACCCGCAGGTCGGGGTGGGCGGCCCGGACGGCGGCGGCGACCGCGGCGAGCCGCTCGGCGTCCCGGTCGAGCAGGACGAGGTGACTGCCCCGGCGGGCCAGGCCGTGGGTGAGGGCCGCGCCGATCCCGCCGGCCGCGCCGGTGACCACGGCCGTGCCGCCGGGCAGGACGAGGTCACGCACCGGGTCCCCCGGCGGTGACCGGGGTGGACGCGCGGGAGAAGACCACCCCGTCGTCGAGGGGGCCGTACCGCATCAGCCAGACGTCCCGGGGATAGTTCTGGTGCAGCCGCCAGGGCGCGGCGGGCCCCTGCTTGGGCAGCGCGTCCACGCTGCGCAGCACGTAGCCGGCGGTCAGGTCGATGATCGGTGACAGCTTGTCGGTGTCCGGGGCCAGTGGGGTGCAGACCTGGTGTCCGTGCCGGTCCAGGTGTTGCAGCAGCCGGCAGACGTACCCGGCGACCAGGTCGGCCTTGAGGGTCCAGGAGGCGTTGGTGTAGCCGAGGGTGAGGGCGAAGTTCGGCACCCCGGAGAGCATCATGCCCTTGTAGGCGACGGTGCGGGCCAGGTCGATCCGGGTACCGTCCACGGTGAGCTCCATTCCGCCGATGGCGAGCAGGTTCAGGCCGGTGGCGGTGACCACGAGGTCGGCCGGGAGGTCCCGCCCGGAGGCGAGCCGGATGCCGGTGGCGGTGAAGGTGTCGACGGTGTCGGTGACCACCGTGGCCCGGCCGGACCGCACGGCGGTGAACAGGTCACCGTCGGGGACCACGCAGAGCCGCTGGTCCCAGGGGTCGTAGCGGGGCGAGAAGTGCCGGTCGACGTCGTAGCCGGCGGGCAACTGCCGGCGGACGCCCCGGCGCAGCACCGACCGGGCCAGTCCGGGCGCGCGCCGGCTGAACCGGTAGGTCAGGGTGCCGGCCAGGACGTTCTTGGCGCGGACCAGCGGGTAGGCGAGCCGGGCCGGCAGCCGGCGGCGCAGCGCGTCGGCGAGGACGTCCCGCGACGGCAGGGCGATCACGTAGCCGGGTGAGCGTTGCAGCATGGTCACGTGGGCGGCGTGCTCGGCCAGCGCCGGGACGAGGGTGACCGCGGTCGCGCCGCTGCCGATCACGACCACCCGCGCGCCGGTGTGGTCGAGGTCGGCCGGCCAGTGCTGCGGGTGCACGATCCGCCCGGTGAACCGCTCGACGCCGGGCAGCGGCGGGGTGTACCCCTCGTCGTAGCGGTAGTAACCGGTGCAGACGTACAGGAACGCGCAGGTGAGGGTGACCGTCGTGGCGGTGTCGGCGCGGTGCGCGTGGACCGTCCAGCGGGCGTCGGCGCTGGACCATTCGGCGGCCACCACCCGGTGGCCGAAGCGGATCCGCTCGTCGATCCGGTACGCGCGGGCGGTGTCGCGGACGTACCGGCGGATCGATTCGCCGTCGGCGATGGCCTTCGGGTCGGTCCACGGCCGGAAGGAGTAGCCGAGGGTGAACATGTCCGAGTCGGAGCGGATGCCCGGGTAGCGGAACAGGTCCCAGGTGCCGCCGATGGCGTCGCGGGCCTCCAGGACGGTGAAGGTCTTCTCCGGGCAGCTGCGACGCAGGTGGCAGGCCGCGCCGACGCCGGAGAGACCGGCGCCGACGATGAGCACGTCCACGTGGTCCGCCGCCATGCCGCCCTCGCTTCCACGCTCCGTGACCGCCGGTCGACGGACCGACGCCACTACCGGACAGTAACGACACCGCCCGGACCGGTCAACGTCGGCTGCCGGCGGGGTGCGGTCAGCCGCTCTGGCCCGGCGCGAGGTAGCGGTAGCGGTCGCCGACGGTCTCGGTGAACCAGCCGTCGACGCTGGCCAGGCCGCGCTCGTTGAGCTGCGCGTCGTGGATCGGGAACACCCGTTCCGCGGTCACCGTGACCGCGAAGTCGATCGCCTCGGTCAGCTTGAGCCAGGACGCCTGCGCCGGCACCAGCAGCGTCTCCACCGGCACGTCCGGCGGGCACAGCGAGTCGCCGGGGTGGTAGAGCCGGTCGTCGACCAGGTAGCCGAGGTTGGCGCAGTCGGGCTGCCCACCGTGGATGGTGGCGTGCCGGCCACCGAAGGCGGTCACCGCGAAGCCGGCGGCGGTGAAGCGCTCCCCGGCCCGGACCCGGACCACCGGCAGCGGCACCGGGCCGGCCAGTCGGGCGTCTTCCGGCAGGTACACCGGCACGCCCAGCCCGGCCAGCCTCAGCACGTCGACGTGGTCGGTGTGCTCGTGGGTGACCAGGACGGCGTCCGCGCCGGCCAACGCCCGGGGCTCGCTCCAGGTGCCCGGGTCGACGACCAGCACCCGGCCGTCGAGCTCCAGGCGCACGCAGGAGTGGGTGAACTTGGTGACCTTCACCGGGGGCACCCTACGCCGAACGCGGCCCGGCTGGTGGCCCGCGTGGTCAGCCCCGGCGTCGGCTGTCCCGGGGCCCGCGTGGCCAGCACCGGGGTGGGGTACCCGGGAGGTCGGGGCTGCGGCAACCGGCCCGGACGGCCGGTCGGGCCGGGCATGATCGGGGACATGGGCCGACCTTCCGGGCGGGGGCACCGCCGGGTGCCGCACACCGCCGACGTCCGGATCGAGGCGTGGGCGCCGACCCGCCAGGAGTGCCTGGCCGAGGCGGTCACCGCGCTGGTGGCGACGTTCGCCGACACCGGGGACGCTCCGGCGTCCGGTACCGGCGGGTTCACCGTGCCACCCGGACCGGACGAGGACCTGCTGGTGGCGGTACTGGACGAGGTGGTGTTCCGGTTGGAGACCGAAGGTGTCGTCCCGGTGGCGACCGAGGTGGTCGCGGCCGACGACGGAGGGGCGCGGGTGCGCTGGCGGACCGTCGACACCGACGCGGTGACCCCGGTCGGCGCGGTACCGAAGGCGGTGTCGCTGCACGGCCTGCGGTTCGGTCCGGGAGCGTCCGGCTGGTGCTGCGCGGTGACGCTGGACGTGTGACCGTGCCGGCCGGCGGCCGGGTGGGCGACACTGGACGCGCGACCCGGTCTGCCGCCGGGTGGGTCAGCCCTTGACCACGCCCAACGGGACCAGCCGGGCGACCCGGCGGCCCAGGCCGGCGGCCTCGGCCACGTCGACCACCGCGGCGACGTCCTTGTACGCCCCCGGCATCTCCTCGGCCAGGCCACGCCAGGACGCACCGCGCACCGCGATGCCCCGGGCCGCCAGGTCCCGCCGCAGGTCCTGCCCCCGCACCGTGGTGGTGGCCTGCCGGCGGCTGCGGGTCCGGCCGGCCCCGTGGCAGGTGGACGCGAACGCGGGCGCGCCGGGTACCCCGGTCAGCACGTACGAGGCGGTGCCCATCGAACCGGGGATCAGCACCGGCTGCCCGACCGGACGCAGGTCGTCGGGGAGGTCGGGGTGGCCCGGTGGGAACGCCCGGGTGGCGCCCTTGCGGTGTACGCACAGCCGGCGGTCCACCCCGTCGAGCGGATGGTCCTCGATCTTGGCGAGGTTGTGCGAGACGTCGTAGACCAGGTCGAGGCGGCAGCCGGCGACCCGGGTGAACACCCGGCGGGCCGCCTCGGCGAGCAGCTGCCGGTTGGCGCGGGCGTAGTTGGCGGCGGCGGCCATCGCCCCCAGGTACGCCCGGCCGGGTGCGGAGTCCACCGGCGCGCAGGCCAACTGGCGGTCCGGCACCGTGATGCCGTACCGGGGCATGGCGTGTTCCATGGCGCGGACATGGTCGGTGCAGATCTGGTGGCCCAGTCCCCGCGAGCCGCTGTGCACCATCAGGCAGACCTGCCCGGCGCGCAGCCCGAACGCGGTCGCCACCGGCTCGTCGTACACCTCGGAGACGGCCTGGACCTCCAGGAAGTGGTTGCCGGAACCGAGGCTGCCCACCTGGCCCCGGCCGCGCTGTACCGCCCGTTCGCTGACCTGCGTCGGGTCGGCGTCGTCGACCGCGCCGCCGTCCTCGCAGCGGTCCAGGTCCCGGACGACGCCGTGGCCCCGCTCGACGGCGTAGCGGGAACCGCCGCGCAGCACCGCGTCCAGCTCGGCGCGGTCGGCGAGCTGCCAGACCGCGCCCCGTCCCATGCCCCGGGGGATCGCCGCGTCCAGGCCGTCCATCAACGCCCCGCACAGCCGGGGGAACTCGGCGCGGTCCAGGTCGGCGGCGAGCAGCCGCACCCCGCAGGAGATGTCGAACCCGACCCCGCCCGGTGAGACCACCCCGCCGGCGGCGGTGTCCGTGGCGGCCACCCCGCCGATCGGGAAGCCGTACCCCCAGTGGATGTCGGGCATGGCGTACGCGGCGTCGACGATGCCGGGCAGGGTCGCCACGTTCGCCACCTGGTCCAGGGACCGGTCCTCGCCCAGGTCGGGCAGGAGCGGACGGGCGGCGAACACCACTCCGGGTACCCGCATCGGATCGCGCCGGTCGATCCGGAACCGGTACGGCGTCTCCTCCACCAGCTCCACGACGGCGGCCTACCCGCCCGGCCGGCGTCCACACCTCGACGCCGGCCGGTCCCGGGACCGTGAGGGCTCAGCCCTTGACCGCGCCGATCAGCACGCCCTTGATGAAGTGCCGCTGGATGAACGGGTAGACCGCGACGATCGGGGCGACGGTGAGCACCACCACCGCCATCTTGATCGACTCGGTGGGTGGCATGGTCACCCCGCTGGTGGCCCCGGAGGTGTGCGGGGCCTGCCCGGCCAGCAGGTAGCTCTGCAGCACCCGCTGGATCGGGTACATGTCGTTGCGGTCGATGAACAGCAGCGCGTCGAACCAGACGTTCCAGTAGCTGACCGCGTAGAACAGCCCCACCACGGCGACGACCGCCCGGGACACCGGCAGCACGATCCGCAGCAGGGTACGGACGTCGCTGGCCCCGTCGATGCGGGCGCTGTCGAGCAGCTCCTGCGGGATGCCCTGGAAGAAGCCCCGCACCACGACCAGGTTGAACACGCTGATCGCCGGCGGCAGGATCAGCGCCCAGATGGTGTCCTTCAACCCCAGACCGGTCACCACCAGGTACTTCGGCACCAGCGGCGGGTAGATCAGGAACGGCAGCAGGAAGTAGGCCAGCAGCCAGCGGTAGCCGAGCGAGCCGGGCCGGGACAGCCCGTACGCGGCCAGCACGGTGACCGTGAGCGCCACGGCGGTGCCGATCACGGTGACCAGGGTGCTGATCCACAGGGCCCGGGTGACCGCGCCACCGGCGAGGATGGTCTGGTAGGCGGACACGTCGATCCCCTTCGGGACGACGACGAGCCCACCGGCCTCGGCGATCGTCTCGCGGGAGGACAGGCTGGTCACCAGGATCACCCAGAGCGGGAACAGCACACCGAGCACGAGCAGGGTGAGCAGGACGGTCTTGGCGGCCTGGCCGACCGGGGTCGGCTTCTCCTCCCAGACCGGGCGGCGGGCGTCCGGCCTGCGCGGCTTCCGTACGGTGGTGGCGGTCATGATCTTGAGTAGATCCCTCGTTCGCCGAGCTTGTGTGCGATCTTGTTGGCGACCAGGATCAGGACGAGCCCGACCGCGGCCTTGAACAGGCCGGCCGCCGCACCGTAGCCGTAGTTCCCGGTGGCGATGGAGAAGTTGTAGACGAAGGTGTCCAGCACTTCGGAAGCCTGCCGGCCCACCGCGTCGCGTTGCAGCAGGAACTGCTCGAAGCCGACCGAGAGCGCGTCGCCCAGGCGCAGGATGAGCAGCAGGATGATCACCGGGCGCAGGCCGGGCAGGGTGATGTGCCACAGCCGTCGCCACCGGCCGGCCCCGTCGGCGGCGGCCGCCTCGTACAGGTTCTGGTCGATGGTGGACAGCGCCGCCAGGAAGACGATGGTGCCCCAGCCGACGTCCTTCCACACCGCCTCGGCGGTGACCAGGATGATGAACGTGTCCGGGTTGGTCATGATGTTCCACGGTTCGAGCCCGGCCTCCCGCATGGTCTGCGAGAGCAGGCCGGCACCGCCGAGCATCGCGACGAAGAAGGTGACCACCAGCACCCAGCTGAAGAAGTGCGGCAGGTAGACGACGGTCTGGATGAAGCCGCGCAGTCTGCTGGACAGCAGCCCGTGCAGCACGATCGCCAGCAGGATCGGCAGCGGGAAGAAGAACACCAGCTGGAACGCGGTGATCGCCAGGGTGTTGCGGAACGCGTCCCAGAACGCCGGGTCCTCGAACAGGAGCTGGAACTGGCCGAAGCCGATCCAGTTGCTCTTGAGGAACGCCTCCAGCGGGTTCGCCCCGACGTACGGGTTGTAGTCCTGGAAGGCGATGACGTTGCCGAGGATCGGCACGTAGCTGAAGACCAGCAGGATGAGGAAGCCGGGCGCCACCATGAGCAGCAGTTGCCAGTCCCGGCGCAACCGGCTGCCCAGCGACGGCCGGCGGCGGCCGGTGGGACGACCGGCCGCCGGTGGCGTGGACCCGTCGGGCCGGGGCCGACCGGCCCCGGCCTCGACGGTCGTCTTCGGTGCCGTCACTTTCCAGCCTTGGACAGCGCCTCGGCGAGCAGCTTCCTCGCCTCCTCTCCCCCGTTGGCCTTCCACTCCCGCACGATCGCGTCGACGTCGGACAGCGGCCGTCGGCCGCGCAGCACGTCGGTGAACTTGTCCTCGGTGGGCACCGCGTTGGCCTTGTACGCGTCGGGCATCTCGATCTTCAGCCCGTCCCAGGGGTCCTTCTCCAGGTACTTGACCATCTCGTTGGAGTAGGTCAGCAGGTCCCGCACGTAGTTGGGGGTGTCCGGGTAGGGGCCGATGGTGGGGTTGCGGCCGCTGATGAAGTAGTACTGGTTCTGGATCTCCTTGAACGCCAGGTCGTTCTTGACCGGCCCGTTCGGCGTCCGGGTGTGGTGCTTGCCCTCGACCCCGTAGTCCCGCAGCTGGGCCTCCTGGCTGCCCAGCGGGGCGGAGCACCAGTTCATGATGCGCAGCAGCTCCTGGACCCGGTCCTTGCCGACGCCCTTCTTGACGAAGGTGAACGAGGTGGGCTCGTCGTCGCCCCAGACCAGCGGGTCGCCGCCGGTGGCGGAGAAGATCGGCACCGGCTGGATGTTGAGCTTGGCGTTGACCTTCTGGTGCTCGGCCTGGGCGCCCTGCCAGAATCCGACACCGGCCCGGCTGAAGACGGTCGCGCCGCTCTTGGCGAACAACTGGGCGGCGTCCGCGCCGTCGCTGGCCACGATGTCCGGATGGACCAGACCGTCCTTGTAGATCTTCGCCATCACCTCGAGGGCCTGGCGGAACTCCGGGGTCTCGTACTTGAACTCCGGCGTGCCGTCGGAGGTCAGTCGCCAGCCCTGCTTGGCGGCGGGCACCTTGTGGTACATCTGGATCATGGCGAAGACGTCGTCGAACGCCCACACCTTGCGGGCCGGGTCGGTGACCTGCCTGGCGACGGTGAGCAGTTCGTCCAGCGACGTCGGCACGGTCAGGCCCCGGGCGTCGAGCAGGTCCTTGCGGGTGAACAGCGCCCACGGGAACGGCCCGTCGGTGGGGTTCGGGACGGCGGCCAGCCGGCCGTTCCAGACCGCGTTGCGCCAGGCGCCGGTGGGGAACGAGGCCAGCATCGGGTAGGCGTTCACCGCGTCACCCTTGAGGTGGTCGGTGAGGTCCTCGAAGAGCACCCCGATCGCCTCGGCGAACCGGGGGATCTTGGGGATCTCCCAGCCCGGCACGCAGAGCAGCTCGGGGACGTCCCGGGCGCCGAACATGGCGTTGAGCTTGTCGGCGTACGTGTTGCCGTCCTGGATGGTGAAGCTGACCGGGGTGCCCAGCTCGGCGTTGACCGCCTGGAGGTAGGCGCTCTGCGCGATGCCGGGCGGGGCCGGGCCCCAGGCCGGGGTCATCGCGGTGACCTGCTTGCCGCTGGTGCCGGGCTTCTCGGTGATCGCGTCGACCAGGTCGGCCGGGTAACTGGTGTAGCCGTCCGGCACCGGGCGGACGCCCATGATGTCGGGCTTGATGCCACCGGCCAGGTCCTTGTGCGTCGGCAGCACGTCGGCGAAGGCGTCCAGGTTCTCCGCCCCGCCGGAGCTGGTCGGCTTCTCGCTGCACCCGGCGAGCACCGGGCCGCCGACGACCGTGGCCGCGCCCAGCCCCACCAGGCCGAGGAAGTTACGGCGCGAGGGCCTCGCGCCGGAGTTCTGAAGTGTCATCGGTCTCCCTTGGAGCAGGGTGTGTGTCGAGAAGTCGGGCACCGCACGTACAGCTAGTTCGTCTGGATGGCAAACAAACTAATGGACGGCCGGAGCCTGCCACAAGAGGTGCCGCCGCGCCGGACCGACCGGCCGGGTCGACGTCCACAGCGGCGGGTCCGGGATACGGTGGCGAAGGCCGTCGCGTCAGTCCGGGACGGTCACCGACGCGACGACGTCGCCGTCGTCCGGCACGCCGATCGGTACCAGCCGCCCGGTGCCGCCCCGCCGGTGGACGCGGTAGTCCCGGAAGGCCAGCGGCACCCCCGCCGCCCGGAACGGATCGACGTCGTCCATCAGCTGGAGATGCAGGTGGGGCTGGGTCGAGTTGCCCGAGTTCCCGCACCGGCCCAGCGGCTGACCGGCGACCACCTGCTCGCCCGGCCGGACCGCCACCGTGCCCCGCCGCAGGTGCGCGAGGACCAGGTACGGCCCTCCCCCGGCCAGCTCGACGACGACGTGGTTGCCGGCGAGCCCAGGGGCGCCCTGCCGGGCCCGGCTGACCTGGGTCAGCGCGTACGGCAGCCGGGCGAGGGGGGAACGGCGGGCCACGTGGTCCGGCTCGCCGTCCCACACCGACACGACCCGACCGGCGGCGGGGGCGACGATCGGCCGGTCGAAGGCGAAGAACCGGTCCACCGGCTCGACCGCCAGCACGCTCCGCCAGTCACGCACCGACGCCGTCCGGCCGCCGTGGACCGCGACGAAGTCGATCGCGTGACTCGCGCCGAACGCGGTGGTGCCGTGGCTCGGCACCCGGCGGGCCGGGCTGTTACGGACGATCCAGGTGCCGTGGAACGGCAACCGCAACACCACGGGCGCCGGGCTGACAGACGGGACACCGACACGACCGGTCATGTCTTCACTGTGTCAGCGGTGGTCGACACACCGGCGGTGACCAGGTTGCCCGCTGCGGGGTCAGCCGATCTGATCGTCGACGAACCAGCCCGGCTCCCCGGACCGGAGCGGAGCGAGCCGACCGACCGCGATCCGGTCCGGCTGGCCGGTCTTGGCGAGCAGGCTCGCCACGTGTTTCTCCACGGTCCGCGCCGACAGGTGCAGCCGGTCGGCGATCTCCCGGTTGCTGAGCCGCTCGGCCAGCAGGCCCAGCACCTCGTACTCGCGGGGGGTCACCCCGTGGGACCGCAGGGCGGCGGGCACGTCCTCGGTGCCGGCCCGCCGCTGCACCGGGCGGGAGCCGGCCCGCCGCAGCAGACGACGGCAGGCGGCGGCCACCGCCGGGACCTCGGCACGGTGGAAGTGTTCCTCCGCCACGCGCAGCCAGCCGACCGGGTCACCCCAGCCGTCGGCCATGGCGGCCTCGCTGACCAGCCGCAGACCGAGGTGCCGGGCCACCGGGTACGGCTGGGCCACCCGCAGCGCCTCGTCCACGGCGGCCCGCGCCTCGGCGGTCGCGCCGGCCCGCCCGGCCAGGACCGCCCGGGCGAAGAGCCGGAACTGGTGGTTCCAGCGCAGGCCGCCGACCCCGGTGCCGGGGGCCAGGTCGGCGTGTCCGGCCGGGGTGAGGTCACCGGTGACGGCCCGCAGCAGCAGGTGTGCGCCGTGCCGGCCGGCGAGCGGGCAACTCGCCGGATGGTCCAGGTCGGCCCGCGCCGCCCGGTACGACTCGTGCAGCGCGCGGGCGCGGTCCTCGCGCAGCAGGGCGGCGAAGACCCGGGCCAGCCCGTGGATCCAGGACGCGTACCGGACCGGGTCGCCGCCGTCGCGGCGGTACCGCAGGAGGGCGTCGGCCAGGTCCCGGGGCCGGTCCCGGTGGGCGTCGGCGGTGGCCCGGACCAGCAGGGCACGCCGGCGCAGGGGTGGTGGCGCGGTGGCGAGCAGCCGTTCGGTGAGCCGGTCGACGGTGGCGAAGTCGCCCCGCAGCACGGCGTGCCGGGCGAGCCGGACCTCGGCCTCCTGCCGGGCCGACACCGCGCCGACCCGGGCGGCCGTCCGGTGGGCCTGGTCCAGCCGGTCCAGGTCACCCCCGCGCAGCGCGTCGTCGTCACCGAGCCGGACCAGGGCGTGCAGCTCCCAGCGGGGTACGTGCTGGCGGACCGCGACCGACCAGGCCCGGGTGAGGTGGGCGGTGGCCTCGTCGGGGTCCCGGGCCCGGGTCAGTTCGCCCAGCAGCAGGCCCGCCTGCCAGAGCACGGCCGGCGGGCCGGACATCGCGGCCCGCCGGGCCGTCGCCTCGGCGACGCCGGCCCGTTCCGGCCGGGCGTCACCGGCGTCGAGCTGCGCGGCGAGGACGTCGACGACGGCCGGGTCCGCCGCGCGGGCCGCCGGGTCGAGCAGGGTCCGGGCCAGGTCGACGTGGCGGCGGGCGTCGGCGGTACGACCGGCGGCGTCGGCCGCCCGGGCCAGCGCGGTGTGCAGGTGGACGCGGGGTGCGGGGTCGAGGTGGTCGGCGAGGTCGTCGAGGGCGGCGGCGTGACCGAACGCCCGGTCCGGGTCCCCGGCCTCGGTCAGCGCGTCGAGCAGGTCCGTCAGTCCGGCGGCGCGGACCGCGGCGTCGGCGTCGGCGAGCAGTCCGGTGCCGTGGTGGAGCAGGTCGGCGGCCTCACCGGCGGCACCACGGCCGAGGGCGTGCCGGCCGGCGGCGGTCAGCAGGTGACCGGCGACGGTCGGTTCACCGGCGTCGACCCACAGGGCGGCGACCGTCCGGGGGTGGGGCACGGACGGTCCGGGGTGGACGTCGGTGACCGCTTCGGCGGCCCAGCGGGCCAGGCGACGGCGTTCCGGTGGCGGGAGGGTGGCGCGGATCGCCACCCGCAGCAGCGGATGCACGAAGGTGTACCGGTCGGGGTGGGACCGGTCCGGTCGGACGAGCCGGGCGACCGCCGCGCCGGCCAGGTCGTCGCGGATCTCCGGGTCGGGGCGTCCGGTGGCCCGGCGCAGGACGGTACCGGAGAACATCGGCCCGAGCAGCGCGCCGAGCAGCAGCAGGTCCCGTTGTGGCGGGGTGAGCTGGTCGAGCGGCCGGGTCAGGGTCGGCAGCGGGCCGGCCGACGGGCTGTCCATCCGCCAGCCGGTGCCGGTGTCGTGCAGCACGCCGGTGGCGCGCAGTTCGGCGAGGGCGTCCCCGGCGAGGGCCGGGTTGCCGCCGCTGACCGCCCAGAGCAGGTCGACGGCGGGCGACGGCAGGGCGTCCGGGTGGCTGTCGAGGTGGCCGGCGGCCAGCCGGCGGACGGCGTCCGGCCCGAGGGGGCGCAGTTCCACGGTGCGGCAGGCACCGCGCCGGGCGGCGGCCCGGACCAGGTCGAGGGCCGGGCCGGGGTCGGGCCGCAGCGCGCCGACCAGGGTGGCCGGTTGCCGGTGCAGGTGGTCGACGAGGTAGTCGAGCACGGCCAGGGTCTCGTCGTCGGCGTCGTGCAGGTCGTCGAGGAGGAGCAGGCAGCCCCGGTCCCGGCCGGTCAGGCCGCCGAGCCGGAGCATCCCCTCGGCGACGGCCAGCAGGTCGTGGCCGACCGGGCCGGGCGGCTGGTCCGACCCGCCGGGCGGGAACCACTCCGGCACCAGCCGGGCCAGTGCCGGGCGGTAGGGCCCCAGCTCGGTGAGCGGACATCCGTCCAGGGTGGCGGGGGCGGTGACGAGTGCCTCGCGCAGCGGTCGCAGCGGGATGGCCGGGCCGATCACGCTGGACCGGCCGGACAGCACGGGCATGCCGGCGACCGTGGCGAGCGCGCCGGCGGCGGCGACCAGTCGGGACTTGCCGATGCCCGCCGGGCCGACCAGGAACACCGCCCGGCCGTGCCCGGCCCGGGCGGCGGAGAGCGCGTCGGCCAGGGTACGCAGTTCGTCGCGTCTACCCACCAGTGCCACCACCCGACCCGACATGAATAGAAACCTATCAATCATTTCGGGGTGGATCCACGGTCGGTCCGCGTCTTTCCCGGCCCACGCCCGCAGAACCCGGGTGACCGGACAACCACACTGGGTAGTCACCACCCAGACAGTTCCCCACCCGGCACCACCGACAGCCGACCCAGCAGTGCAGGTCACCGCCGTCCGGCCCGCCGGGGCGAGACGCCTGCGGACGGCCGGACGCGGACCCGACCGGAGGCGGGCCGGAATATGGGTGACCGACCGTCCTGGCACCGTCCACGGTTTGCGATGAAGCTCACGGACAGGAACTCCCAGCCGAGCACAGGAAGGGAGTCGGGCGTGACGCTGCTGCCACCGGACAAGCTGGACGGCGACGAACTGGCGTACCGGATCTTCCAGGTCACCCGGGACCGCGACCCCTGGCGGATCGAGGACGTGCTGCGCGAGGGCCGGTTCAGCGACGACCCGGAACGCGCCGAACGCGCCTGGCGGGTCGCCTCCCACGGGTACTACGCCGAGCAGGCCGGACTGGTCGCCGCCGCCACCCTCGCCGCCGAGACCGAGGACGCCCCGCTGCGCTTCAGCCTCGCGCTGGCCGCCGCCGACGAGGCCCGGCACGCCGACGCCTTCTACCGGTACGCCAAGGCGGTCGGTGGGGAACCCGCCGACGCGCTGGACGCCATGCAACCCCTCGACGACGGACTGACCCGCCTGCCGTACCTGGGACGGGCGCTGGTGCACACCATGCTCGAAGGGCTGGCCGCCGACGAGTTCATCCTGCTCGGCGAGGTCTTCGCCGGTGACCCGCTGGGCCGGCTCTACCACCACGTCCGGCGGGACGAGATCCGGCACGTCGCGATCGGACTCAACTACCTGGCCCGGGCCACCCGCACCCCACAGGGGCGGGACGCCTGGGCGGCCCACGCCCGCGAATGGCACGACACCGGCATCGGGCTCACCGGCCTGGACCAGGTCGCGACAGCCCTGGCCACGCACACCAACCGGGACGCCGCGACCGTCCGGGCCTGGTTCCTCCGGCGGCACCGGGCACGGCTCAGCGCCGCCGGGATCACGATCCAGACCTGAGAAGGGAGGTGATCCCGATGAAGATCACTGTCGTCAAGGTGAAGGCGCCCACGCACGGCGTCTGCAAGTACCTGGTGCCGCTGAACCGGCCCCAGACCGAGTCGCAGAAGTGACCGAGCGGGTCCGGGTGGCGCCGGCCCACCCGGACCCACCCGCCGGTGTCCGGCCCAGGAAGGGGACGACCGTGTCCGTGTGTCTCGTCGCGATGCCGTGGCAGTCGCTGGAGTCACCGTCGCTGCCGCTGGGCCTGCTCCGGGCCGCGGTGACCCGCGCCGGACTGCCCACCCCGCGCACGTACCACGCCAACCTGCGCTGGGCGGAGTTCCTGATGGCCCGCACCGGCGAGGAACTGGGCCCACGGGAGTACACCAAGGTCGCCGAGGAGGGCCTCTTCGACGGCCTCGGCGACTGGGTCTTCACCGGCGTCCTGCACGACGACCCCGAGTTCGCCGTGGCGACGCTGCGCGACTACGCCCGCGAACGGGACCTGGACATCACCGCCGTCAGCCGGATGCGGGAACACGCGGCGGACTTCGTCGAGCTGGTCACCGACGAGATCCTCGGCACGCATCCCCGGGTGGTCGGGTTCAGCACCACCTTCATGCAGAACGTGCCCAGCCTGGCGGTGGCGCGGCGGATCCGGCAACGCTCCCCCGACGTGCGGATCGTCTTCGGCGGCGGCAACTGCGACGGACCGATGGGCGCCGCCCTGCACCGCAACCACCCGTGGGTCGACCTCGTCGTCCGCGGCGAGGGCGAGGTCGCCTTCCCGGCGCTGCTCGCCGCGCTCGCCGACGGCGGCACCCCGGAGGCGCTGGCCACCGTACCCGGGCTGTGCTGGCGGGACACCGACGGCACCCCCCGGCAGAACCCCCAGCCATCTCCGCTGCCGATGGCGAAGGTGCCCACCCCCGACTTCGACGACTGGTTCGCCCGGCTGGACGTCTCCCCGGTCAACCCGCACGTCGAACCGAAACTGGTGATGGAGACCGCCCGGGGCTGCTGGTGGGGCGAGAAGCACCACTGCACGTTCTGCGGCCTCAACGGCACCCTGATGGCGTTCCGGGCCAAGACCCCGGACGCCGTCCTGGCCGAGCTGGGCGAACTGACCGCCCGGCACCGCGTCCTCGACGTGATCGTGGTCGACAACATCATCGACAACGGCTTCTTCACCACCGTGCTGCCCCGCATCGCCGAACGGGACTGGGACCTGCGGGTGCACTACGAGGTCAAGTCCAACCTGAAACCGCCGGAGATCGCCGCGTTCCGGGCCGCCCGGGTCAGCCACGTGCAGCCCGGCATCGAGAGCCTCGTCTCGCCGGTACTGAAGATCATGGACAAGGGCGTCGCCGGCGCGCGCAACGTCCGGACGCTGCGCGACTGCGAGTCCGCCGGCCTCACCGTCACCTGGAACTGGCTGTACGGGTTCCCCGGCGAACGCCTCGACGACTACACCCCGGTGCTGCGCCAGGTGCCCGCGCTGGTGCACCTGCAACCCCCCTCGGGCACCGCCCGGATCCTCCTCGAACGGTTCAGCCCGTACTTCGAGAACCCGGCGCTGGGCTTCCCGCAGCGCCGCACCGCGCAGTCGTACCGGCACGTCTACGCCCTGCCCGAGGAGGACCTGCGGGACATGGTGTACCTGTTCGACAGCGCCCACGCCGGCATCTCCGACACCGACGCGCAACGGCTGCGCGACCTGATCGACGCCTGGACCGACGGCTACCCGGACAGCTCCCTGGTCCGGGTGGACGAACCCGACGCGATCGTCGTCGAGGACCGCCGGGCCGGCTGGCCGACCACCGACCACCGGCTCGCCGACCCGCTGACCCGGGAGGTGTACCGGGCCGTCGAACCGGGCCGGTCACTGCCGGCGGCGCACCGGTCGGTGACCGCCGCCGGCCTACGCGTCGACGAGGCGGACCTGCGCGGCGTCCTCGACGACCTGCTCGGCCGGGGGCTGCTGTTCGTCGAGAACGGACAGTGGCTCGCCCTCGCCACCGCCGCCATCCCGATCAAGGTGGGCTGACATGGCCGTCTCGCACCCGAGCGCCCCGGAACACGCCGGGGACGCGCTGCCGGCGATCACCCCGGAGCTGACGTACCGGACGGTCGAGCAGGACACCGTGCTCACTTTCGGCCGTTCCCCGGGCGACGACCTCGACCTGCTGCGCTACCTGCGCGAGGTGACCAGCCACGCGGTCCGGCTCCGGTGGCGACTGGCCGGGGTGCCGTCGTTCCCGCTGCACACCCACGTGCACCTGGTGGCCCCCTCCGGCGGGGTGGACCCCGAGTCGGCCCGGTACGCCCTGCGCTGGACCGCCGGCTACCGGTACGGCAGCTTCTTCTACCGGCAGGGACCCGGCTTCGTCATGATCAAGGATGTCCGGCCGGAGAGCGAGGACGCCCGGATGACCATCGACGAGGGAGCCGAACACTTCCTCGCCATGGCCGATGCCCGCACCGTGTCCGAACTCGCGCCGGCCGCCCGGGACCTGGTCGACACCGTCGCCGAGGCGGGGCTGCTGCTGCGGGCCGACGACCGGATCCTCGTGCTGCCCCACCGGATGCGGCACTGGCCGGTGCCGTACCTTTCGGTGTGACCGGCGGGGCGTCGCCGGTCGTCCGGTGACCGGGACGGGAGGTCCGGTGCGTCCACCGTCGGCGCTGCGGGACCCGGCCCTGCGGCCACTGGTCCTGGCCCAGCTGGTCAGCCTCACCGGCACCCACGTCACCGCGTTGGCGCTGCCCACCCTGGCCGTCCTGCTGCTCGACGCCGGACCGGTCGCGGCGGCCCTGATCTTCGCCCTGGAGTACGCCGCCCGGGGACTGACCGCGCCGCTGACCGGCGTCCTGGTCGACCGGGTCCGCTCCCCCCGACGGCTGCTGGTCGGCACCGATCTGCTGCACGCGGCCGTGGTGGCCACCGTGCCCGTCCTGTACCTGCTCGACGGGTTGTCGCTGCCGTACCTGGTGGTGGTGGCCGGGATCTCCGGCATCCTGGCCGGGGTCACCGACATCGCCGTCACCGCGGTGCTGCCCCGGCTGGTCGCGGCCGACCGGCTGGTCGGCGCGAACGCCGCCCTGGCCGGGGCGCGGGCCGCCGGCCAGATCCTCGGGCCGGCCCTGGGGGGTCTGCTGGTGCAGGCCCTCGGCGCGGCGCTGGCCGTCGCCGTCGACACGGCGACCCATCTCGGTTCGGCGGCGGTCCTGGGCCGGCTGCGGGGTGCCGGCCGCCCGGCCGGGCCTGCGCCGGCAACCCGCACCGCCGGGCCCGAGGCGGCATCGCGGACTTACGGGCCCGAGGCGGCAACGCGGACTGACGGGCCCGTGCCGGCAGCGCGCTGCGCCGACGGGGCGGCCCAGGCCGGCCACGGCGACCAGGCCACGCCCGGCGGGACGGCCGCCCGCACCGGGCGGAGGGCGGCCCTGCGGCGGTCCGGCGCGGATCTCCGCCGGGCCCTGCGGGAGGGGCTGGACACCTTCCGCGAGCACCCGCTGCTGGCCCGTCTCGCCCTGGCCGCCGCCGCGCTGAACGTCGGCGGGGCCGGCCTGGGGGCCCTCTACACCCTGTACGCGTACCGGACGCTGGGGCTGAGCCCGTTCGCGGTCGGCGCGCTGTGGGGGGTGAACAGCGCGGCGGCGATGCTCGCCGTGGGCACCGCCCGGCGGGTCGTCGGTCGGCTCGGCCTGGGCCGCACGATCGCCCTGTTCGCCCCGGTCGCCGCCGGCTCGCTGCTACTCATCCCGGCCGCGTCGCTGGTCGCCGCCCCGCTGGTGCCGTTCGTCGCCTACGAACTGCTCTTCGGGTTCTGCGCGACGGTGTGGGCGGTGGCGTCGGCGACGTTGCAGCAGCGGCTGGTGCCCACCGACCGGCTGGGCCGGGCCATCGCGTTCAGCCGTACCGTGTCGATCCTGGCCGTGCCGGTGGGTGCGCTCGTCGGCGGGGTGGCCGCGCAGCTGTGGGGTCTGCCCGGCACCCTCACCGGGTTCGCCCTGCTCGCCCTCGCCGGCACCACCACGGTCGTCCGCGGCGTCCGGGACCCCGGCAACGGCCCGCCGGCCGTGGGGTCGTCGGCCGGTACCGGCCGGCCGGACAGAGACGGCCCGCCGGACAGGGACGACGCGCGGACCGGCCCGCCGGACGGGGACGGCGCGCGGGACAGGGACGACGCGCGGGACGGGGAGGGAACCGGGGTGGGACGGCCTCAGCGCTCCACCTTGTGAGCGCCCAGCGCGGCCCGGAGCCGGTCGACCAGTTCCGCGCACTCGTCCCGGGACAGCGTCAGCGGCGGCATCAGCGGCAGGAAACCGGGGGCGTAGCTGGTCAGCAGGCCGTGATCGCGGCAGGTCAACCGGAACCGGTTCACCTCCCGCACCGACCAGGGCTCGCCGTCGTCGTACGCCAGTCCGAGCGCGAGCATCATGCCCTCCCCCACCACCGGACCGGCCGCCGGTTCGTCGGCCAGCCCGCTGGCGAGCAGGTCGACCAGGTGCCGGCCGGTGTCCCGGACCCCGGCCAGGAAGCCGTCGGCGGTGAGCACGTCCAGCACGGCCAGCCCGGCGGCCATGCCGATCGGGTGACCGTCGGTGGTGGAGCCGTTCGGGAAACCGAGCCGCAGCGGCGGGTCGGCGAGCGCGTCGAAGATCGAACGGGCCACCACCAGCGCGGCCAGTGGGAAGTAGCCGGCGCTGAGACCCTTGCCCAGCACCACCATGTCCGGGGCGACCGGCAGCCGCTCGGTGACCGTCATGGTGCCGGTACGGCCGGCCCCGGTGGTCACCTCGTCGAGGATCACGTGCACGTCCCGGGCCCGGCACTCGGAGATCAGCGACGTCAGGAAGGGCAGCGACACCGGCTCGATCGCGCTGCCGAGCACCGGCTCGACCAGCACGGCGGTGACCTGGTCCGGGCCGATCTCGTCGACCAGCGCGAGGATCTCCGGCAGGGTCGGCGCGGTGACGTGGCGGACGTACGCGTCCACCGGAGCGGACCACTCGTGCAGGATCGGCTCGCCGGTCAGCGCGGTCGCCAGCGGCCCGGTGCCGTGGTAGCCGTTGTGCACCGCGACGACGTACCGGCGCTCGGGTTGACCGGTCATCCGGCGGTGGAAGCGGGACAGCATCGCCGCCTGCTCGGTCATCTGGCTGCCGGTGTTGCCGAACCGGACGTGCCGCAGCGGATCGGGCAGCAGGGCCGCCAGCCGGGCGGCGTACCCGGCGGCGACCGCGGGCGGGTGCTCGTACCGGAGCACGGTGCCGGACGGCAGCACGTCCAACTGCTGCCGCATCGCCTCCTTCACCGGCTCGCAGGAGTGCCCGAGGGTCAGGTTCCACATCGACGACCGGGCGTCGAGGTACCGTCGTCCCGCCGCGTCCGTGACGTGACTGCCGGAGCCGGCGACCAGGAACCGGCCCGGATCCGAGTCGCGGAAGAAGTCGGTCATCGGCGACAGGCCGTGCCACGCCGCGTAGCTCGCGGGAAAGTCCATCGGTGCCGTCCTTCGGGTCAGTCCGGGCGGGGGGTCGCGTACCGGGGACGGGTGAGGGCCAACGCCGTCGCCGTCACGTCGTCCACCGTGGGCAGCAGCGGGGCCAGCAGGGCAGGGCTCACCGGGGCGGGCACCGGCGCGCCGCAGACCACCGCCAGCCGGTCCGGTTCGACCGCCCCCACCTGGACCAGGTGCAGGCCGAGGTCGGCCAGGAGCGAGGCGGTCCGCGGCTCCTCGTCCACCAGGACCACCGGCCCGTTCCCGGCGACCAGCCCGGCGGTGCCGTCCCGGTCCAGCGGCGCGGCGGTACGCAGGTCGACCACCTGGCAGCGCAGCCCGTGGTCGGCGAGTCGGCGGGCGGCGCGCAGGCAGAGCGCCACCGTGTTGCCGATGCCGACCAGGGTCAGGTCGCCGCCGGCCAACGCCCGGCCGGCCACCCCGAACGGCAGCGGCGCGGCGGTGGGCTCCGGTTCGGGCAGCCGCGCCCAGTCGGGGGTGTAGAGCCGGGGGGATTCGAGCACCACCACCGGGTCGGGGTGCCGCAGGGCGGTGCTGAGCAGTCCGGCCGCCGAGTTGGGCGAGCCGGGTACCGCCACCACCAGGCCGGGGATCTGGCTGAGCATCGAGTGGGCGTGGTGTTCGTGCTGCGCGCCGAGGTGCTCGTCGCCCCGGGTGAGCCCGCGGATCACCAGCGGGACGGAGAACTGCCCGTCGGACATGTACCGCCATTTGGTGGCCTGGTTGACCAGCGGGTCGAGGGCGGTGAACAGGAACGCGACCCGGGCGATGCTGACCAGCACCCGCCGGCCCACCAGCGCCATGCCGACCGCCATGCCG
Organism: Micromonospora cathayae; assembly: GCF_028993575.1. Classification (NCBI taxonomy): domain Bacteria; kingdom Bacillati; phylum Actinomycetota; class Actinomycetes; order Micromonosporales; family Micromonosporaceae; genus Micromonospora; species Micromonospora cathayae. Next base: position 5,022,935 of record NZ_CP118615.1, read on the forward strand.
ACCATGGCGTTCTCGGCGATCGGCAGCCGGACCATCCGGTCCGCGCCGAAGAGGCCGACCAGGTCGTCCTGCTGGTAGGTGCAGAACATGTGCAGGTCGGGCTGTTCGGTCAGGGCTTCCCGGACGGCGGTCCCGACCGGGTGTCGCCCGGTCACCGGAGCCCCCCGGGCGTCACGGTCACGTTGGTGGTGGCGGTGGCCGGGTCGGGCGCGCCGGCCGCGGCGGCGGCGGCGAAGACCTCGTCGATCTCGCGGGCGACGTCGGCGTGCTCCTGGTTCCGCTGGTCGGTGGAGAGGTCGAGGCGGGCGGCGGCGAGGTCGATCGGATCCCGGGCCGCCCAGTGCGCCACCTCGGCGGCCGGCCGGTACTCCGCCGGGCGGGCCCCGCCCACCTGGGCGTGGTAGTGGCGCAGGTAGGTGGCGGCCACCAGCACCTGCGGACGACGGTCCCGCCGGCACCGGGCCAGCAGTTCCCCGGCGGCCCGGTGCACCGCCTCGACGTCGTTGCCGTCGACCGTGCGGTGCCCGATCCCCAGCCCGGCCACCAGTTCCGCCGGGGTGCGGTGCCGGACCAGGTCGCTGCGGGTGTGGTCCTGCCAGCCGTTGTCCTCGCAGACCAGCAGGAGCGGCAGGCCGAGGGTGGCGGCGATGGTGAGGGTCTCGAAGCTGACCCCGGTGCCGAGGGCGCCGTCGCCGCAGAAGACCACGGTGGCGCGGCCGGCGTCCGCGTTCCGCTCGGCCATGGCCACCCCGGCGGCGACCGGTAGCTGGCTGCCCACGATGGAGCTGGCGCCGAGGAAGTACCGGTCCCGGTCGGCCAGGTGCATGGAGCCGCCCTTGCCGCCGCAGAGCCCGCCGGCCCGGCCGAGGACCTCGCGGACGATCCCGTCGAGCGGTACGCCGGCGGCCACCGCGTGTCCGTGGCAGCGGTAGAAGCTGACCACCCACTCGTCCGGCCAACGGGCGGCGAGCACCCCTACCGCGACCGCTTCCTGGCCGGTGTAGGGGTGGATGAAGCCGACGATCTCGTTCCGGTCGGCGCAGTCGATGATCTTTTCTTCCAGGAGCCGGATCCGCAGCATCGTCCGGTACGCCGTTGACAACTGCACAACCGTTCCCGCTCTCGCCGGACCGTCAGGTTCTCCACCGGGCGCGTATCCACCGCACGGACCTGCAATCCTGACCTTGACAGTGATGCATGTCAATACTGGCCGGGTCGACGTTCGCGGAATCGACAGACGAACGTCACGGAACCGTCACACGTCCGCGTGGTGTCCGCCACGCCCGCCGGGCAGGGTGGGACGACGCCCGTGACCATCGCACGCGGGGGCCGCCACCAGCGGTTTCACCGCCCGGACCGACCGTCGCCGTACCGACCACCCGCCCGGCAACCGGAGGAGAATCCAGCAGGATGTCCGTCGTACCCGAAGACCGGCTGTTGACCCTGATCTGCGACACCTGCGGGGAGTCGGCCTCGGGCCGGGCCTGTGTGCTCCCCGATGCCGAGGTCGTCTGGACCCTGGTGACCGAACTCGGGTGGAGCGGATCGCCGTTCGCCTCCGGCCCGCACCGCTGCCCGCACTGCAGCCTGCTGCCCCCGCCCCCGGACGGCCGCGCCTCCTGCGACGACCACGGTCCGGGCGGCGTCCTGGGCATCGACCATCTCGACGACGTCACGGTCGTCACCTCCACCGGCGACATCGACCTCGACACCGGCGACACCCTGCGGGCGGCCCTTGGGCACGCCGCCGACATGGGCGGTGACGTGGTCGTCGACCTGACCCGGGTGCACCTCGTGGACTCCACCGGGCTGGGGCTGCTGGTCCGTGCCCACCGGGACGCCCACGACCGGGGCGCGCTGCTCTGCCTCGCCGCGCCGTCGCCGTTCGTCCGTACCGTACTGCGGACCATGCGCCTGGACGACCTCTTCGTGGTCTTCGACAGCCGTGAGGCGGCCCTCGCCCACCTGGCCGCCGTCCGGCCGACCGCCGCCGGCCCCACGGCCGCCCGCGCGAAGGTCCCGTCCGGGCAGCGCTGACCACCCGGGCCGGCCGCACGGGGCTCCGTCCGGGTCGCTGACCACCCGGGGCGGCCGACCCCGCACGCGGGCCCCGTCCGGGCGACGCTGACCGGCACCGGGCCGGTCGACCGCGCAGGTGCCGGCCACCTTGCGCCGGCGGGCCTGCGGGTCGACCGGCGGGCGGTGACCCGCAGGACCCTCCGACGCCTCAGCCGGCCTGGGCCGGCCGCCAGGCCGGGTCACGGCCGGTCAGACCGACGAGCCGGTCGAGCAGTGGCGCGTCCGACGGCACCGGCACCGCCGCGGCGAACAGCCGCGGATCGCCCGCCGGGTTCTGCGCCACCATCGTCTCCACCCAGGCGTAGGCCGGCTTCACCAGCTCCGGATCGAACGACACGGTCTGTCCGGTGGCGACGGCGAGGTCCCACGCGTGCACGATCACCTCGTCGAGCGCCACGATGCCGGCCACCTCGCCCGGCAGGTCGACGCCCCCGGCCCGGGTCATCCCGGTCCAGGCCGCCTCGGCCCGCCACGCCTGGGCCATCTCGGCCAGCCTGGCCGGCACCCCGGTCCGCCAGTCCGGGCCGAGGTTGGCGGCACTGGCGCGCGGGCCACCCTCCAGTGGCGTCTTGGCCGCCGCCATGGTGAAACCGAGCGCCAGCCCACCCACGTGATCGACGAGGTCACCGACGGTCATCTCCGGACAGGGCGTGGGGCCGGACAACTGGTCGTCGCGGATCGCCGCGACGACGCGGGACAGGACGGTGGTGGCGGGTTCCAGGTCGAGCATGGTGCCTCCGATCGACACAGATGATGTTGTCGATTATGGACGCACATCCGCGTTCCGGGGCCCGGCCGACTGCACGGTGCTATCCGGTGACGCTGGCCGCGCCACCGTTGGTGTCGCTCATGATCACGTTGAGGTGGATCGGCCCGGAGTGGTACCCCGAGTAGTTGACGACGGTGAGGGACCAGGGCACCTCGCCGGCGGCGCACGACGTGGACGTCGACCCGCTGGCGAACACCAACGGGTCGTACTGCACCGTGAACGCGGCGACGGTCGCCTGGGCGGTCGGCGCGGAGCAGAGCACCGTGCCGGTCATCGTGTGCTCGTACGTGGACGACTGCCAGAAGCCGGTGAGGGTGACCTGCGCCTGGGCGGCCTGGGCCGGTGCGGCGACGGCGAGACCCGCCACCACCGGCAGCATCACGATCAGGGCGCGACGCACAGCTCGAACGATCATGGCTCGTCTCCTGACGGTCCGGACGGGAAATCCCGGCGACCCAGGGTAACCCGACGGGGTCGGCGCGCCACCCACTGTGAAGAAGGGACGGATCGACCGCCCACCCCGGTCTCCGGCGGGCCCCGGTCACCGCGGCTGCGGTGACCGGCCCCCGTCCCGGGCGGCCCCGGCACTTCCCCGCCGCCGACGTACCCGCCAGACCACCAGGGCGACCCCCAGCAGCGGCACCGCACCCGCCAGCAGCATCGGCCGCGCCAGGTCGGACCACGGCGTACCGGCATCCCGGCCCGCCGGCACGACGGCCGGCGCGGACACCGACGCGACGGCGGCCGGGGTGGCCCCGGGTAGCGGCTCACCGGGCTCGACCAGCCGGCCGACGGTGGCGTCCCGGGGCAGCGCGAAGCCCCAGTCGAGCAGCGCGGCCCCCTGCTGCCAGCCACGTAACGGCCGGGGCTCGGCGTTCAGCAGCGCCACCACCAGCCGCCGCCCATCGCGTTCGGCCGCCCCGACGTAGGTGTGCCGGGCCAGGTCGGTGAAGCCGGTCTTGCCGCCGAGCGCCCCCGGATACCGGTACACGAGCTGGTTCTCGTTCTGGATCTGGAAGCCCTTCGCCAGCCGCCCCTGGGCGGGCACCTGGGTCCGCTCGGTCAACGCGTACCGGCGGAAGGTGGGGTCGGCGAAGCAGACCCGGGCGATCAGCGCCAGGTCGTACGCGCTGGTGAACTGGCCGGGACCGTCCAGCCCGGACGGGGTCACCGCACGGGTCTGGTACGCGCCGAGCCGGCGGGCCTGCTCGTTCATCGCCCGTACCCCACCGGCCGCGCCCTGGCCACCACCGCCGAGCCGGGCCAGGGTGTTGGCGGCGTCGTTGCCGGACTGGAGCAGCAGCCCGAGCCAGAGCAGCTCCACCGGGTACCGACCGCCCTCGACCAGCCCGACGGCCGAGCTGCCCGGCTCGATGTCGAGGTCGGCGGCGGTCACCGTGACCACCTGGCGCGGGTCCAGCCTGGGCAACAGGGTGGCGGCGAGCAGCAGTTTCTGCACGCTGGCCGGGGTGCTCGGCTCGTGCGGGCCGCAGCCGCCCAACACCGCGCCGGTCTCGAGGTCCGCGACCAGCCACGAGGTGGCGGTCAGCGCCGGGGGTGCCGGTACGCCGGGCGGCACGACCAGGCCCGCCGTGGCCAGCGCCGGCCCACCCACCGCGCGTTCGTCGGGACCGACCACCGGCGGTGCCGGGCGGGGTGGCCGGGACACGTCCGGGGCGGGTGTCGTCGGGCACGGCACGACGGTGGCGACCGACCGCGCCGGCGGTGTTGGGGTGGGTCCGGCCACGGCCGGGGCGGACCCGGCCATGAACCGCGCCGGCGGGGCGGCCCCGGCGACGGCCGGGGCGGGCGCGGCAGCGGCCAGGACGACGACGCAGGCGGCCAGGGTGCGGCGGGGTGCCGGTCCGGTCATGTCCCGGACGGTACCGGCAGGGCCGCCCCGGCACCCGGACGACACCCGGCGGACGGGCGGCCACCAGCTCATCGGCTATGTTGGCGCGGCCGTGGGCGCAGACGAAGGGAGCAGACGATGAACGGGGAGCCTTCCCGTCGGATGGCCGAGGAGCGGGACGCCGCCGATCCGCTGGCCGGACTGCGCGACCGGTTCGTGATCGCCGAACCGGACCTGATCTACCTGGACGGCAACTCGCTGGGGCGGCTGCCGGCGGCCACCCCCGACCACCTGGCCCGGGTGGTGCGGCAGGAGTGGGGCACCGACCTGGTCCGGTCCTGGTCGACCTGGATCGACTGGGGGCGACGGCTGGGCGACACGCTCGCCGCGCACGTGCTCGGCGCCCGCCCCGGTGAGGTGGTGGTCTCCGACTCGACCTCGGTGAACCTGTACAAGCTGGCCGCCGCCGCGCTGGACGCCCGGCCGGGGCGGCGCACGATCCTGGTCGACGCCGAGGAGTTCCCCACCGACCGGTACCTGCTCCAGGGGCTCGCCGAGCAGCGCGGCCTCACCCTGCGGACGCTCCCGTCGGATCTCGACGAGGGGCTGACCGTCACCGACGTCCGGGACGCCCTGGACGGGGACGTGGCGCTGGTGGTGCTCTCCGCCGTCTCGTACCGCTCGGGCAGCCTGCTCGATCTGGGCGCGGTGACCGCCGCGGCCCGGGAGGCCGGGGCGTACGTGCTGTGGGACCTGTCGCACGCGGCCGGCTCGGTGCCGGTGGAGCTGGCCGCCAACGGGGTGGACCTGGCCGTCGGCTGCACCTACAAGTACCTCAACGGCGGGCCGGGCGCGCCGGCCTTCCTGTACGTGCGGCGGGAGTTGCAGGGCGGGCTGCGCCAGCCGATCCAGGGCTGGTTCGGCCAGCGTGACCAGTTCCGGATGGGGCCGAGGTACGAGCCGGCGCCGGACGTCGACCGGTTCCTGGTCGGCACCCCGCCGATCCTCTCCCTGGCGGCCCTGGAACCGGCCCTGGCGGTGTTCGCCGAGGCCGGCATCGACCGGCTGCGCGCCAAGGGCATGGCGCTCGGTGAGCTGATGGTCGACCTCGCCGACGCCTGGCTCACCCCGCTCGGCTTCACGCTGGCCTCGCCGCGTGACCCGCGCCGGCGGGGCAGCCACGTCTCGCTGGCCCATCCGGACGCGTTGCGGATCTCCCGGGCGCTGATCAGCGAGGCGGGGGTGGTGGGTGACTTCCGGACCCCGGACCGGCTGCGGCTCGGCCCGGCACCGCTGTACACCCGGTTCGTCGACGTGTGGGACGCCCTGGACCGGCTCCGCGACCTGGTGGCGCGCGGGGTGCACGAGCAGCTGCCGGTGGCGTCGCCCCGGGTGACCTGACCGGCGACGGAACCCGCCGACCTGCGACGCCACCCGGCTGACCTGCGGCGATGCCCGCCCGGCCGGCAGCGACACCCGTTCGTCCGAGGCCGCCCGGTCGATCGACCGGGCGGCCTTCCCATGCCCGCACGGCCCCGTTCTGACTTTTGTCATGAGTACCCGTGCGCCACGCACCCGGCGTCGTGACTAAGCGCACTGGAGCCGACACTGTCCCGTCAACGAGACTCATTGCATCGCCGGGAACGAGGGAACCGGCCCGGGACGCGGGAGGGGGTCAGACGATGGACGAGCGCTACGACAGCTACTGCGCCGCCGACCGGACGTTCTACGACTCGCTCGGCAACGCCACCGACGGGCTCACCTTCGTCAGCGGGCGGCCCGCCCCGGCCGGTTGGTCTGCCGAGCCGACCGGCGACTGGATGATCTACGCCCCGGAGGGCGGCACGCTGCCGCAGCAGGGCTGGAAGATCCACGTCTCGGCCGGCGTCGGCAACGCCGAGCGGGTGCTCGACGCGGTGTGGGACTACTGCGTACCCCGGGGGCTGGCGTTCAAGTTCCTGCGCAGCCCGCGCATCGTGCTGCTGCGCAACTCCAAGTACGCCTCCCGGGCGGCGAGCGGCAAGTTCGTCACCGTCTACCCCCGGGACGAGGCGGAGCTGGAGCTGGCCTGCAAGGAGCTCGACGAGCTGCTCGCCGGCGAGACCGGCCCGTACATCCTCAGTGACCTGCGCTACGGCGCCGGCCCGGTGTACGTCCGCTACGGCGGCTTCGCCGCCCGCTACTGCCTCTCCGCCGACGGCCAGACCGTACCGGCCATCGCCGACGACACCGGCACCCTGGTGCCGGACCGGCGGGACCCGGTCTTCCACGTGCCGGCCTGGGTGACGCTGCCCGACTTCCTCGCCCCGCACCTGGCAGCCCGGAACGCGACCAGCACCACCGACCTGCCGTACCGCATCGAGAAGGTGATCCACTTCTCCAACGGTGGTGGCCTCTACGTGGGCCGGGACACCCGGACCGACACCCCGGTGGTGCTCAAGGAGGCGCGGCCGTTCGCCGGCCTGGACTCCGACGGCGTCGACGCGGTCGCCCGGCTGGAGCGAGAGGCGGACATCCTGCGCCGCCTCGCCGACCTGCCGCAGGTGCCCCGGGTGCACGACGAGTTCACCCTCGGCGAGCACCGGTTCCTGGCCCTGGAGTTCATCGAGGGACGCGCGCTCAACAAGGTGCTGGTCGACCGGTACCCGCTGATCGACGCCGACACCGGCGAGACCGAACGGGCGGCGTACGCCCGCTGGGCGCAGGACGTCTACGCCCAGGTCGAGGCCACCGTGTCGGCCATCCACGAACGCGGCATCGTCTACGGCGACCTGCACCTGTTCAACATCATGGTGCGCCCGGACGACCGGGTCGCCCTGGTCGACTTCGAGGTGTCCGCCCCCGAGGCGGAGGGCCACCGGCCCGGCCTGCGCAACCAGGGCTTCGCCGCCCCGCGCGGGGTCACCGGCACGGCGGTCGACCGGTACGCCCTGGCCTGCCTGCGGCTGGCGCTGTTCCTGCCGCTGACCCAGTTGGTCCGGCTCTCCCCGGCGAAGGCGGCCCACCTGGCCGACATCATCACGGAGAACTTTCCGGTCCCCCGCTCCTTCCTGGAGCCGGCGGTCCAGGAGATCACGAACGCGGCGACCCCGGAGAGGAATGGGGCGGGGTCGTCGGGACGGAAGGCGGCCGGGTCCGGCCCGGTCACCGGTGACGCACCTGACGGTGGCCCACTGCCGGACCTCGCCGCCGACCCCTGGCCCGCCGTCCGGGACCAGCTCGCCAGGGCCATCCTGGCCAGCGCCACCCCGGGCCGCGACGACCGGCTGTACCCCGGTGACATCGAGCAGTTCCGCAGCGGCGGGCTCAACCTCGCCCACGGCGCGGCCGGCGTGCTGCACGCCCTGGCGGCGACCGGCGCGCAGGTCCCCGCCGACCACCAGGAGTGGCTGGTCCGCCGGGCGAAGAACCCGCCGTCCGGGACGCGACTGGGCTTCTACGACGGCCTGCACGGGGTGGCGTACGCGCTGGAGCGGCTCGGCCGCCGGGCCGACGCGCTCGACGTGCTCGACATCTGCCTCCGGCAGCCGATGGACGGGCTGGACCACAGCCTGCGCAGCGGCCTGGCCGGGATCGCGCTCAACCTGGCCGACCTGGCCGGTCGCACCGGTGAGAGCAGCCTGCTCGACGCCGCGCTGAAGGCCGCCGACCGGGTGGTCGACCAGCTCGCCGACGACCCCGGCCCGGACCTCAGCGGTGGCCCCCACCCGTACGCGGGGCTGCTGCGGGGCCGCAGCGGACCGGCCCTGCTGCTGGTGCGGCTGTACGAGCTGACCGGCGACCCGACGCTGCTGGCGCACGCCGGCACGGCCCTGCGGCAGGACCTGCGCCGCTGCGTGGTGCGCCCCAACGGTGCGCTCGAGGTGAACGAGGGCTGGCGCACCATGCCCTACCTGGGGCAGGGCGGCGTCGGGATCGGCCTGGTCGTCGACCAGTACCTCGCCCACCGCGCCGACGAGGGCTTCGCCCGGGCCAGCGCGGCGGCGTACCGGGCCGCCCGGTCCCCGATGTACGTACAGACCGGGCTGTTCGCCGGTCGGGCGGGCATCGTCGCGTACCTCGCGGCGACGGCCCGTACCCCCGAACAGCGGCGGGACCTGCAAGCCCAGGTCGGCCGGCTGGTCTGGCACGCGATGCCGTACGCCGACGGGGTGGCCTTCCCCGGCGAGCAGTTGCTGCGGCTGTCGATGGACCTGGGCACCGGCACCGCCGGGGTGCTGTTCGCCCTGGGCGCCGCCCGGCACGACCAGCCGCCGACGCTGCCCTTCCTCGCGCCGCTGGCCGGCGCATCGAGACTCCCCCGTTTCCCGGGGGCGATCCACCACACCGACACCCCAGAAGGAGGTGAATAGACATGGCGCTCCTCGACCTCCAGGGCCTCGAGATGGCTCCGGCCGACCGTACCGGCGGCACGAGCGGGGCGAGCCTGCTGCTCTGCGGCGACAGCTCGCTCTCCCTCACCACCTGCAACTGAGCAGGGCACTAAGCGAGCCCCGGGCGGGTAGACGTACCCGCCCGGGGCGCACGCGTGTCGGGAGGACGAATGGGGACGCGACCCAGCGGGGACCGGCTGCTGCGCCGCTCGGTACGGCTCGGCGGCGGGTGGACCGCCACCCTGGTCGGGGTCGCGCTGCTCGGGTCCACCGCCGAACTCCTCCTCCCCGCCGCCCTCGGGCTGGCCGTCGACGCCGCCCTCGGCAGCGGATCCCGCTGGTGGCCGGTGGCCGCCTGCGCCCTGGTGGCGCTGCTGATCGTCACCGACACCCTCACCGACCTGGCGACCGGCTACGGCGCGGCCCGGGCCACCGCCCGGCTCCGCGGCCACCTGCTGCGCCACCTGTTCCGGCTGGACGTCCGGCAGACCCGCCGGCACACCGTCGGTGACCTGGTCGCCCGGCTGGTCGCCCAGGCCGCCGACGCCGGTCAGGCCGGCAACGCCGTGGTCCTCGGCCTGATCGCGGTGCTCCCACCGTTGGGCAGCGTCGTCGCGCTCACCATCCTGGAACCGGTCCTCGGGGTCACCCTGCTCGCCGGACTGGCTCTGCTCGCCGTACTGATGCGGGCCTTCGTCACGGACGCCTCCGCCGCGACCACCGCGTACCAGCGGGTCCTCGGCGGGATCGCCGGCCGGCTGGTCGAGTCGCTCAGCGGGGCCCGGACCATCGCCGCCGCCGCCACCGCCGACCGGGAACGCGACCGGGTACTCGCCCCGCTGCCCGAACTGGCCGGGCACGGCCGACGGACCTGGGTGTTGCTGGCCCAGGCCGGCGCGCGGACCGCCGCAGTGGCCCCACTGCTGAACCTGGCCGTGATCGCGGTCGGCGGGTACGCCCTGACCGTCGGCTGGCTCACCCCGGGTGAACTCGTGGCCGCCGTCCGGTACGCGGCCCTCGGCGCCGGCCTGGGCGCGGCGGTGGCCGCCCTGAACCGGCTGGTCCGCAGCCGGGCCGGGGCGCAACGGGTCGCCGACCTGCTGGACCTGCCGGTGACCCCGGACGGCGACCGGCGGCTCCCCCGGGGCTGGGGCGCGGTGAGCCTGCGCGGGGTGTGCGTCCGCGCCGACGACGGCCGGACCATCCTGGACCGGATCGACCTGGACGTGCCGGCAGGCGGCACCCTGGCCGTGGTCGGGGCGTCCGGGTCGGGCAAGTCCACCCTGGCGGCGGTGGCCGGTCGGCTGCATGATCCGGATGACGGTGAGGTGCTGCTGGACGGGGTGCCGCTGCACCGGATCGCCCCGGCGGAGCTGCGCCGCGCGGTCGGGTACGCCTTCGAACGGCCGGTGCTGGTCGGCGCGACCGTGCACGAGGCGGTCGGCCTCGCCCTGCCCGTGGAGGTGGCCCGCCCACCCGACGACGCCCCGGCCTCCGCGCCGGTCCTCGCGGCGACCCGGGCCGCGGCGGTCGCCGACTGCGTGGCCCGGCTGCCCGACGGCTTCCGTACCCCGCTGGACCGGGCCCCGCTCTCCGGTGGCGAGGCGCAGCGGCTGGGCCTGGCCCGGGCGTTCGTCGCCGAACGGCTGCTGGTGCTGGACGACGCCACGTCCAGCCTGGACACCGCCACCGAGCACCGGATCACCCAGGCGGTGACCGGCCACAGCGGTGGACGTACCCGGCTGGTCGTCACCCACCGGGCGGCGACGGCGGCAACGGCCGACCTGGTCGCCTGGCTCGACGATGGACGACTGCGCGCGCTCGCACCGCACCGCCGGCTGTGGGCGGACCCGGCCTACCGGGCGGTCTTCCTGGCCGGGGACGGGACGCGGTGAGCGGGCCGGTCCGCTCCTCCCCGGTCCGCTCCCCCACCGTCGACGGGCCGCCGGCCGACGGCCCACCTGTCGAGGAGCCACCAGTCGACGGGCAGGCGGTCGGGGAGCCGCCGGTCGGGGTACGGCGGGAGACCTGGCGGGCGCTGCGCGCCCGACGCTCGGCGCTGGTCCGGTTGGCCGGTTGGTCGGTCGCCGAGTCGCTGCCGGCGCTGCTCTCCGGGTACCTGGTCGCCCGCGCGGTCGACCAGGGTTTCCTGGCCGGCCGGTTCGTGCCGGGGCTGGCCTGGCTCGGCCTGCTCGCGGGTACCGTGCTGGTCGGCGCGGCGGCCACCGGCCGGGTGTACCGGGCGCTCGGCGCGGTGGTCGAACCGTTCCGCGACGAACTCGCCACCCGGGTGGTGTCCGGCGCGCTGCACGCGGCGACCAGGGGTGGGGGGCGGACGCAGCGCGCCGCGGTGGCCCGCCTCACCCAGCAGGTGGAGGTGGTCCGGGACACCTTCGGTGGCCTGCTGATGGTGGTCCGCGGCTTCCTCTTCGCGGCCGTCTCGGCGCTGGTCGGCCTGCTCGCCCTGGCCCCGGTGGTGGCCGCCCTGGTCGCCGGGCCGCTGCTGGTCGGTCTGCTGGTCTTCGTCGCCGGACTGCCGGCGATGGTGACCCACCAGCGCCGGTACGTGCGGGCCGGTGAGACGCTCGGCGAGTCGGCGGCCACCGCGCTGGCCGGACACCGCGACGTGCTCGCCTGCCGGGCCCGGGACCGGGTGGTCGCCGAGGTGGACGCCCGGGTCGCGGCGCAGGCCGCCGCCGAACGGACGGTGGCCCGGTTGACCGCGCTGCGCAGCCTCAGTCTCGGCCTGGGCGGCTGGGCGCCGTTGGCGGTGCTGCTGCTCGCGACGGGGTGGCTGGTGGACCGGGGGGTGAGCACCGGCGCGGTGCTCGGGGCGTTGATCTACGTCTCGACCGGGCTGCAACCGGCGCTGCGCGCCCTGGTGCAGGGGGTCGGCGGCGGCGGGCTGCGCTACGTGGTGACCCTGGAGCGGATCCTGCGCACCAGCCCGTCGTCGACCGCCCCGCCGCCCCGCGACCGGGACCACCCGACCGCCCCACCACCAACCCCGGCCCGGCCGACCATCCCAGCGCCAGCTCGGGACCGGCTGGTCGCGCCGGGCGGGCCCGCGGCGGCGGTCCGGGTCCGGGACCTGACCTTCCGGTACGGGCCGCAGGCCCGGCCGGTGGTGGCGGACTTCTCGCTGACCCTGGCCCCCGGCGAGCACCTCGCGGTGGTCGGCCCGAGTGGAGCCGGCAAGTCCACCCTGGCCGCGCTGGTCGCCGGGCTGGCCCGCCCGGAGGCGGGCACCGTGGAGATCGCCGACACGCCGGTGGGCAGCCGGTCGGCCGACGAGTTGGCGCGGCTCCGAGTGCTGGTGCCCCAGGAGGCGTACGTGTTCACCGCTTCCCTCGCCGACAACCTGCGTTACCTGCGCCCGGACGCGGACGACGCAACCCTGGACGCGGCCCTGGACCTGCTGGGCGCCCGGCCGCTGGCCGACCGGCTGGGTGGGCTCGCCGCACCGGTGGAGCCGGCGGTCCTCTCCGCCGGGGAGCGGCAGGTGATCGCCGCGGTACGGGCCTGGTTGGCCACCGCCCCGCTGGTGATCCTGGACGAGGCGACCTGTCACCTGGACCCGCGCGCCGAGGCGGTGGTCGAGGAGGCGTTCGCCCGCCGGCCCGGCACCCTGATCGTCGTGGCGCACCGGATCACCTCCGCGGTACGGGCCGACCGGGTGCTCGTGATCGACGGGGAACGCCCCCTTCTCGGTGACCACCGGGGCCTGCTGAGCAGGTCCGCGACCTACCGGGAGCTGGTCGGGTACTGGGATGAGGTGCCACCCCCGGTCCCGGCCAGCTCCTGAGCGGTCAGATCCAGCCGGCGTCCCGGGCGACCCGCACCGCCTCGACCCGGGTCCGGGCGCCGGTCTTGCGGCTGATCCGGCCCAGGTGGTTGCGGACGGTGCCCGGGGAGAGCCCGAGCGAGCCGGCCACCTCGGCGACCGTCGCCCCGGCGGCGGTCAGTTCCAGGATCTCGGTCTCCCGGCCGGTCAACGGGCTGTTCGCGTTGAACGCGGCGAGCACCAGTTCGACGTCGACCACCGTCTCGCCCCGGGCGAGACGGCGGACGCTGTCCACCACCCGGTGCGGCGACACGTCGTTGGCGAGGACACCGACCGTCCGCCGACCGGTGAGCATGTCGTGCAGCCCGCGGACCCGAGGCCGGTCGACGAGCAGCAGCATCGGACAGGGGCCGACGGCGCCGGGTCCGTGCCCGGCGATCAGGTCGAGGTCGACCACGGCCACGTCAGGCAGTCGCGCCCAGAGCATCTGCTGGACCTCGTCACCACGGTCCACCTCGGCGACCACGCTGATGTCGTGCTCCGCGGCCAGCACCATGGCCAGTGCGCCGCGGATCAGGGTGCCGTCGAGGGCGAGCAGGGTGCGAATCACGTATGTCCTCCCGAATGAAGGCCAACCGGAAAGGTCGAGTTAACACAGAATTACGCGCATGTAACGCGCCGCAGGCAGGGTGCACCGTCCATCCACAGTGGATTCGAAACCAGCACGCCCCCCGGCAGGATCGCCATCCCTCCCGATCGGACACTACAGGGTCATCCGATCGGTTGGAACCATCGTCCATTCAGATGACCGAGGGTACGACCGATCGGACATCAGGGACGCTTGCCACCCCTCGTACCAACCACCCGAACAGCTCGGGAAACACCCACCGGGGGATGGTCCACGCAGGCCGACCATCCCCGGCACGTCCACCCCGGACGCCGGTCCGGCACCAGGTCTACAACCACCCGTCGCGTTGGGCGTGGCGAATGGCCTCCACCCGGTTACGGGCTCCGGTCTTGCGCAGGATCGCCGACAGGTGGTTCCGCACCGTCCCGTGGGCGAGGAAGAGCCGCCGCGCGATCTCCTTCAGCGGCAGCCCCTCGGACGCCGCCCGCAGCACCTCCAGTTCGCGTGGGGTGAGCGGGCAGGTCGGTGGACGCAGCACGGCCACGGCCGCCACCGGGTCGATCACCCGTTCTCCGGCGGCCAGCGAACGGACCATCCGGATCAGGTCCTCCAGGGGACCGTCCTTGCCGATGAAGCCCCGCGCCCCGGCCGCGAGCGCCGCCTCCAGCACCGACGGGCTCCACCGGTAGCTCATCGCCAGGACGGCCGCCATGGGCGCGTGGACGGCGATCTCCTCGATCACGTCGAGCACGCCGGGCGACTTCGGGGCCAGATCCAGCACCACCACGTCCGGCTGGTGGCGACGCACCACCGCCGGCAACTCACCGACGTCCGCGACATCGGCGATGACCTCCATGTCCTCCTCGACCGCCAACACGGCGCACAGCGCGCCACGCAGCAGACCCATCTCCTCAACCACAACAACGCGGATCACCACGTACTCTCCGATCTCGGGTACGCGTCGCATCGGCCACCGCACCGACTCCGGGCTACGGAGGGCGGGGCCGGGGCGCACGCGAAGGGGTACGGCCCTCGAGGGCCACGGCGCGTCCGAACGGACGGTCGGGGCCCGGGTGGCCCGTCGCCCGCCCGGGACGGCTCGATGACGAACCGGGGCCGGTCGACGGGGTGGGCGTACTCAGCCGGGGCGGACGGTCACCGCAGGAGATCGGCCCCGCACGGGAACGAGGGACGCTTCCGTGGCGGCGGCTTGGCCGGGCGACGACGTCCCGTCCGTCTCCGGTGGCAGGGCCTGCCCGGGACGGGCACCACTGTCGGCGGTGGCCCGGTCCTCGGCCGGACCGGTCGGGCCGACCGGACGAGGGCCGGGACCGTCGGTCGAGATCGGCGCGGAGCGACCCGTGGGCGCGGTGGACGGCACCGCCGGACACAGCGACCCGGCAGTCGACGTCGACACCGCGGCCGACGTCGGGTGCCGTGGAACGGCGACAGCCATCGTGCTCAGCGGCGGCGACCCGGTCACCGGCACGGCCACCGGGCCGACCACCGGCGCCACGGGCACCAGCGGGCCCTGCTCCACCGGCAGTGGCGTGACCACCGGTGGCGGCGTGACCTGAGGCGGCACCGGCGACCCGGTGGGCGGCGCCGGGGAGAGCACGTCCCCGGGCAGCCCGAGGATCGGCGCGAGCACGGCGTCGACGAGCGGGGGCAGCACCCCGAGAACAGGCCGCAGCACGCCGTCCACGATCACGTCGACGAGACCCGGCAGCAGGGGCGGCAGCCCGCCGGGACCGGGTGGGCCCGCAGGTGGCAGGGCATCGACCAGGCCCGGACGGGTCAGCGGCAGTTCCACCGGCGGGACCGGCCAGCCGCTGTCCGGCCGGAGATCGGGCAGGAGGCCGCTGTCCGGCCGGAGATCGGGCAGGAGGCCGCTGTCCGGCCGGAGATCGGGCAGGAGAGGCACGGTCGGTGCCCGGGGCACGGTGGGCGACGCGGGAGGCTGAGTCGGCGTCGGCACGCCGGGCCCGATGGGCTCGACCGGCCGGGGAGCGCCGTCGTCCGGCGCAGCCGGCGGGCCGACCGGGGCCGACGGCTCGGCCGGAACCGACGGCTCGGCGGGGGGCTTCGGATCAGCGGGGGCCGGCGGGCCGACTGGGGCCGGCGGCTCGGCCGGAGCCGGCGGATCGGCGGGGAGCTGCGGGTTCCCGGGGGCCGGCACGCCGTCCGGATCCGGGCGGGACGGGAGGACCCGGTCGAGCCCCGCCACCACCTTCGGCACCAGGCCGTCCGGACGAGGTCGGGCCGGTCGGGCCGCGTCGGACCGGCCCGGGATACGCACCGGTCCGGCTTCCGCCGGACGCTCCGCGCCCCTGGCCCAGTCGGCCGGCGGGCGACGCGAGGCGGCCGACCGGTCGGCACGCCGGGGCTCGCTGGCGGCAGGCCGGGGCTCGGACGGAAACGGCGTCGACCGGTCGCCGGGCGCGGTCGGGTCCGGATCGCCCTGGCCCCGGACGTCCACCCGATCGACCAGGCCGGTGACCCGTGCCAGGCCCCGACTCCGCTCGCCGGCGTCGGCGTGGGCCGGCTCACCGCCGAGAAGCACGCTGCTCAGCAGCACCGCACCGGCCACGGCCACGAGGAACCCGACCCAGCGGACGAGCCGGAGCGGCACCGCCCGGCCGGGCAGGGCCACGCTCCCCGGCGACGGGGTCGACGTGCGGGTGGTTGCGGAACGGTGCAACGGGGATGGCCCTTCCGGCGGGAACGTCGGCACATCCTAACTTCGTGATCGGCCGGTCGCACTCGGCAAGGTTGCCGGTGACGGATAGCCGACCGGAGACTTCCCCGCCGGCCGGGCCGGCCGGCCGGGCGATGGAATCCGGTTTCGCCCACCCCGACAGGTTGCCGTCGCCGCAGGTCAGCCCGATGTCGGACGGCTCACATCGGACAGCGCGGACGGTTCGCCCGGGAGGCAGCACCGTCCACTGTGTCGAACCGGCGACCTCGCGGCCGGGACGGTCGGGTGCCGGCCTCCGGGGCGGGAGACCGGCACGGTCGGCAGGGATGCGAGCGGTTGCGCCGCAGGCCGGTTCAGCTACCGCCCCGGGCCCGCACGGCGGCGGCGACCACCTCGGCGACGTGCGACTCGGTGGCCTCCTTGTCGACGCCGAGACCGGTGAGCACCCCGGAACCGCCCTCCTGTTCGAGCAGGGCGAGCAGGATGTGCTCGGTGCCGATGTAGTTGTGCCCCAGCCGGAGCGCCTCCCGGAAGGTCAGCTCCAGCGCCTTCTTCGCCTCGGCGTTGTACGGGATGAGACTGGGCACGTCCGGCACCGCCGGCGGCAGCGTCGCGGCCACCGTCTGCCGGACGGCGTCCAGGGTGACGCCCTGCGCGACGATCGCCTGAGCGGCCACCGCGTCCGGCTCGGCGAGCAGGCCGAGCACCAGGTGCTCCGGACCGATCTGCGGGTTGCCGGCGGCGCTGGCCTCGTTGTGCGCGGCCATCACCACGTTGCGGGCCCGCGGGGTGAACCGGTTGAACCCCTCGCTCGGGTCCAGCGTGCTCTCGCCTCCCTTCGGGACGAAGCGCTTCTGCGCGGCCTGTTTGCTGACCCCCATGCTCCGGCCGATCTCGGTCCACGACGCGCCGGAGCGCCGGGCCTGGTCGACGAAGTGGCCGATCAGGTGGTCGGCGAGGTCCCCGAGGTGGTCGGCCGCGACCACGGCGCTGGAGAGCTGGTCGAGGGCGTCGCTGTGCACTTTCTTGATCGCCTCGATCAGGTCGTCGAGGCGGATGGGGTTGGGCGTCTTGCCGGGATCCGTCATGCGTCAACCATAGGTTGACGACCCGCTTCCGTCAACTCAAGGTTGACGAAATGCTCGAGTGTGCCGCGAGAATCAGGGGTGGCGCAGGCCGTCCCGGTGTGACACGTTCGGGCGCGGAGATCCGCGACGGGACGGGAGGCGTACACGTGTCGCTGCTGTCGGGGCTGACCCGGTCGCCGGACGCGCATCCGGACCTGGTCCGGGTGGGTGACCGCACCATGTCCGGCGAAACGCTGCTGCGGTGCGCCACCGCCGTCGCCGACCGGCTGGCCGGCGCGCCCCGGGTCGCGGTGGAGGCCACCGCCAGCCTGGAGACCGTGGTCGCGGTGGTGGGCGGGCTGCTGGCCGGAGTGGCCGTGGTGCCCGTACCCCCCGACTCGGGGCCCCGGGAACGCGCGCACATCTACCGCGACTCCGGCGTACCCGCCCTGCTCGCGCCGGCCGGCACGCCGGTCGACCCGGACGGGCCGCCGGTCGTCCCGGTCGACCTGGCCGACCGCTCCGACACCACGTACCCGGAACCGGACGACGACCGCCCGGCCCTGGTGCTCTACACCAGCGGTACCACCGGCGCGCCCAAGGGCGCGGTCATCGGGCGGAGCGCGGTCGCGGCCTGCCTCGACGCGCTCGCCGACGCCTGGGCCTGGACCCCGGACGACCTGCTGGTACACGGCCTGCCGCTGTTCCACGTGCACGGGCTGGTGCTCGGCGTGCTCGGCCCGCTCCGGCTCGGCGGCCGGCTGCACCACGTGCAACGCCCCGACCCGGTCCGGTACGCGGGCGCGGGCGGCTCCCTCTACTTCGGCGTACCGACGGTCTGGCAGCGGGTCGGCGCGAACCCGGCCGCCGCGCGGGCGCTGCGCGGGGCCCGGCTGCTCGTCTCCGGCAGCGCCGGTCTGCCGGCGGCGGTCTTCGACCAGCTGCACGCGCTGACCTCGCACCGGATCGTCGAGCGGTACGGCATGACCGAAACCCTGATCACCGTCAGCACCCGCGCCGACGGCCCCCGCCGCCCCGGCACCGTCGGGCACCCGCTGCGTGACGTACGGACCCGGCTGGTCGACGAGACCGGCGCGGACGTGCCGGCCGACGGATCCTCCCTCGGCGAGCTGCTGGTCAGCGGGCCCGGCCTGTTCCAGGGATACCTCAACCGACCGGACGCCGACGCGGCCAGCCGGACGGCCGACGGCTGGTTCCGCACCGGCGACGTGGCCACCGTCGACCCGGACGGCTGGCACCGGATCGTCGGGCGGGCCTCCACCGACCTGATCAAGAGCGGCGGGTACCGGATCGGCGCCGGCGAGGTCGAGGACGCCCTGCTCGCCCATCCCGGCGTCACGGAGGCCGCCGTGGTCGGCACCCCGCATCCGGACCTCGGCCAGCAGGTCACCGCGTACGTGGTCGCCGACGGGGTGACCGGCGCGGAGCTGATCGACTTCGTGGCCCGGCAGCTCGCCGTGCACAAACGGCCCCGTCAGGTGCACCTGGTGGACGGGCTGCCCCGTACCCCGCTCGGCAAGGTGCAGAAGTCACGGCTCACCGGCTGACCGCACCCCCGGCCGGGGCGACCGGTTCGGCGTGCCGGGTTGCCGGACGGCCGCTGTCAGCCGGGTCCGGCCGGGTAGGCCCGGGTCTCGGCGGCCTTGACCGCGGCCCAGACCGGCTGGCCGGGGCTGAGCCGCAGCTGCGCGGCGGCAGCCGGGGTGACGTCGGCAGCCACCGGCAGCGGACCGTCGAGCCGTACCCGCAGGTTGTCGCCGTGGCGCTGGATGCCGACGACGGTGGCCGGCCAGGTGTTGCGGGGGCTGCCCTCCGGCCGGCTCGGGTGCAGCGCCACCGCGGCCGGCGGGAACGCGACGAAGGCGTCCCCGGCCACCCGGTCGACGGTGGTCAGGGTGAACGCGTCGCCGATCCGTACCTGATGCCCGCTGGCCTGCCCCCGGTGCAGGTTGAGCCCGACCAGCCGGGCGACGTAGTCGGTGCGGGGGCGGGCGGTCACCGTCACCGCGTCCCCCTCCTGCACCACCTGCCCACCCTCCACGATGACCAGCCGGTCGGCCAGCACCAACGCGTCCAGCGGATCATGGGTGACCAGCAGCGTCGGGCCCGGGTGCGCGGCCAGGTGACGCTGGAGTTCGGCCCGGGTGTCCAGCCGGGTCCGCGCGTCCAACGCGGCGAGCGGCTCGTCGAGCAGCAGCGCCACCGGCCGTACCGCCAGCGCGCGGGCCAACGCGACCCGTTGCGCCTGCCCGCCGGAGAGCTGCCGGGGACGGCGGTCGGCGTACCCGGCCAGCCCGACCCGGGCCAGCCAGTCCCGGGCCGAGGCGCGGGCGGCCCGCCGGTCCAGGCCCTGCCGCCGCAGCCCGAACGCCACGTTGTCCACCGCGCTCAGGTGCGGGAAGAGCAGATAGTCCTGGAAGACCACGCCGATGCGGCGGCGCTCCGGCGGTGTCCACACCCGCCCGGCGGGCCGGTCGACGTCCCGCCCGTCCAGGGTGACGTGCCCGTCGGTGAGGGCCTGCAACCCGGCCAGCGTACGCAGCGCGGTGGTCTTGCCCGCGCCGTTCGGGCCGAGCAGCGCGACCACCTCCCCGGCGGCGACCCGTAGCCGCACGTCGAGCCGGAAGGTTCCCCGGTCGACGACCAGGTGCGCGTCCAACGACGGTCCGGTCGCCGGCCGGGGGCCCGACGGGGACGGGCCGGTCGCCGATTGGGACTGTCCGGTCACGGACGGGGACGCGCCGGAATCCGGCTGGGACGGGTCGGTCATGAGCTGGTGATCCAGCGGTCGCGCAGCGCGGCGAGGATGGTGACCGAGACGGCGAGCAGGACGACACTGAGCACGATGGCGGCCTCCAGGTCGGTCTCCAGGGCCAGGTAGACGGCGAGCGGCATGGTCTGGGTGGTGCCCGGATAGTTGCCGGCGAAGGTGATCGTCGCGCCGAACTCGCCGAGCGCCCGCGCCCAGCAGAGCACCGCGCCGGCGGTCACCCCGGGCGCGACCAGCGGCAGCGTGACGTGCGTGAAGGTGGTCCAGCGACCGGCGCCCAGGGTGGCGGCGGCCTCCTCGTAGCGGCGGTCCGCGCCCCGCAGCGCCCCCTCCACGGCGATGACCAGGAACGGCATCGCCACGAACGCCTCGGCCAGCACCACCCCGGCGGTGGTGAACGGCAACGTGATCCCGAAGGTGGCGTCCAGCCAGCCGCCGAGCAGTCCACGCCGGCCGAAGACCAGCAGCAGCGCCACCCCGCCCACCACCGGCGGCAGCACCAGCGGCACGGTGACCAGGGCGCGGAGCACCCGCCGGCCGGGGAACTCCACCCGGGCCAACACCCAGGCCAGCGGCACCCCGAGCAGCAGGCAGAGCCCGGTCGCCAGGGTCGCCGACACCAGCGACAACCGCAGCGCGGTGAGCACCGCCGGCTCGGCGAGCCGCTGCGGCAACTCCGTCCAGGGAGTCCGGACCAGCAGCCCGACCAGCGGTGACACCAGGAAGAGCAGGCCCAGCACGGCCGGTACCAGCAGCGCGACCGGAACCCGCCGGCCGGGTGCCCGCACCTACGGGACCTGGAAGCCGGCGGCGGTGAGCGCCGCCCGTCCCCGCGCGGACCGGACGTGCTCGACGAACGCGCGGGCACCCGACGGGTTCGGCGCGTCGGCGAGCACGACCACCGGATAGTCGTTGACCGCGCCGGCCGACTCGGGGAACTCGACCCCCTGCACGGTGTCGGTACTGCCCACGTCGGTGCGGTACACCAGTGCGGCGTCCACCTCGCCCAGCGTCACCTTGGACAGCGCGCCCCGGACGTCCTGCTCCAGGGTGACCGGGGTGAGCGGCACGCCGGCGGCGTCGAGCGCGGTGCGGGCCGCCGCCCCGCAGGGCACCTGCTCGGCGCAGAGCGCCACCTTCACCCCGGGTTTCACCAGATCGGCCAGACCGGCCACGCCGGCCGGGTTGCCCTTCGGCACGGCGATGACGAGCTGGTTGCGAGCGAAGACGACCGGCTCGCCGTCGCCGTGGCCGGCGTCGGTGACGGTACGCATCGGGGCCGGCGCGGCCGAGGCGAACACGTCGGCCGGCGCGCCCTGGACGATCTGGTTCGCCAGCGCCGAACTGCCGGCGAAGGTCAGCCGTACCGTCGTGCCGGGACGGTCCCGTTCGAACTCCTCGGCCAGCGTGGTGAAGACGTCGGTCAGCGATGCCGCCGCGAACACGGTCACCGTGTCGTCGGCGTCGTCGGCCGGACCACCGCCGCACCCGGCCAGCAGCGTCACCGCCACCAGCCCGGCCAGCATTCCGCGCATCCTCACGAGCCCGCCCTCCCCCGCGCGGTCGAGGCGCGCTCCACCACCACCGTGGTCGACTTGATCACGGCCACCGCCACCGAGCCGACCCGCAGGTCCAGCTCGTCGACCGCCTCCCGGCTCATCAACGACACGATCCGGAACGGGCCGGCCTGGATGTCGACCTGCGCCATCACCGTGTCCGTGGTGACCGCGGTGACGATGCCGCGCAGCCGGTTACGGGCCGAGGAGAACTCGGCGCGCTCGTCCGGCTCGGCGGCCTGGGCGCGCACGAACGCCGCCAGCACGACGCCGTCGATCACCCGGTGGCCGTGCTCGTCGCGCGCGGCGGGCAGCCGACCGCCGTCCACCCAGCGGCGCACGGTGTCGGCGCTCACGCCGAGCAGCCCGGCCGCCTCCCCGATCCGGAAGCTCGTCACCGGGCCACTCTAACGCTCGCAACAGCCACCGTTAAGACCCGTTTCCCATGGCGGACGACGCACTTTCAGTCACACAAGGCTCGCAGATGCGCGAACGACAGCCCACCGAGGTTCCCGTGAAGCCGGCCCCGCCTCCGGCTCGCCCCGGCACCATGAGGTGGTGTGCCGACTGCCAGGAGGAGGACGCCATGAGCACAGGGGACCCGTTGATCGACGCCACGGTCAACGACGTCGTGTCGACGGCACAGCACCGGGACGAGCTACGGAACTGGCTCGACGGACTTCCCGGGGACGGCCGCCAAGCACTGAGCCTCGATCCGGACCGGCTGCGGGATGCGCTGACCGAGCATCTGCGGGCCCACCCCGAGCAACGGGCGGATCTCGCCGCGCTCGTCGGCAGGCCCAGCGACCCTGACAACTCCACCGAAGACCGCGAGGAAGGGCTGGTGTCCGGCGAGGCCGCAGTCTCGACGTCGGCCTCCGACCGCATCCTGCCCAGTGGCATGTCGTCGGCGCCCCACGGACCTGCCAGCTCCGTCCCTGGCCTCGGATCTGGTAGCTGACGTTGGACCCGAGCGATGACCAGGACGCTGCCATCCGCACCCCGGACTATCTGGCGGATGAGATCGTCGGCCTGATCGGGGTCATCACCCGGCTCATGCTGTTCGGTTTCCTGCTCGCCCTCGCGGTCATCGCCGAGCGGGCCTTCCGCCAGGCCGGCGGAAATGTGGCGGTGGCTCAGCTGACCGTCCCCGTCACCTGGGCTTTTACTCCCTTCGTTCTGCTGACATGTGCACACTACGTTTACGCCGCCTCGCTGCTGCGGAGCATCCGCGAGTATCGCGACCGGGAGTCGGAGCCAGAGAAGCGAAACGGCCTGTTTCGTCGGGTGAGCAGCCAGACGGGTGTGTTCACGCTGGGCCTCCGCCCGGCACAACCAGACAAGGGCAGACGCGTCTACCAGAGAAGCTTCAAGGATCCGTCGATGGGGCTCGAGGTAAGCGGGGCGATACTTCTTGCCGGCGCTACGATCCCATGGCACCTCACCCCACCCGGCACACTGACGCTGGCGTCCGGTTGGCCGTCCTGGCTGGCATGGGCCGCTGCCGCTGTGACGGTCGTCCTCAACTGGCTGCTCGTGTCGACCTGGGTCGCCCGGCTGTCAGAGATCGTCACTTTGCCACCGGCATGCTCCAGCCCTCGCCCCTACCGGTCGTGAACCGCCCTGGCCCTTTGACGCGCCAGCAAAGCTCGCAGGTACGACGGTTCACTCCCGCCCGGCGACAGCCACGGTGACCTCCGGAATGAGCGGGGTACCGGCCGCGTCGAGCGGAAGCACCACGACGCTGTCCACCCCGGGTGGCGGGACGGGCACCAGGGACGTCCCTGCGTCGACCAACCCGCGTACGGTTCCGCCCGTCGACCGGACCAGGATCGACCGGGCACCGACCGCCGGCACCCGGACCACCAGGCCGCCGAGGATCTCGGTGGCGTCGTACCGGTCGCCGCCGCCCCCGGCGCCGACCCCCGCCTCGGTCCGGCCCGACCGCCGCTGCTCGACGTACCACCCGGACGTGCCGGTCCACAGCCGCAACTCGCGGTCGTCCGCCAGCGTCAGCGTGCTGGTCAGCCGGTACCCGTCGGGCGGCTGCCAGGCCCGCGCCGGGGCGTCCGGCGGGTCCGGAACGGCGAGGACCACCGCGAGGAGCAGCAACCCGACCGCCAGCAGCCCGAAGGCACGCCCGACGAGCGATCGGACATCGACTTCCATCGCCCTATCCTGGCACCGTGCTGCCCGCCGACCGAAGCCGATGGCAGGGGCAGCCGGGAAGCTGCCGAAGGAATGTCGACTCCGGAGTTCACGGAGGTGACTCCGTTCGCCTCTTCAGTAGGACGACACGCGACGATCCCTGAACGAGCGGAGTGCAGCAGTGGACGTGACGGCCTGGGGGTGGATCGGCCTGGCGGTGCTCGCCAAGGCCGGCACGGTGACGGCACTGTGGATCCGGCTCCGCTGGCGGGTACGCCAGGAGCAGGCCCACGGCGAGACCCTGGTGGCATTGGCGGCGGCGCTGCCCGCCGGAGGTCAGGTACGTGACCGGCGGGCCGACGGGTCCGGTTGGACGCTGACCGTCCCGGCCGGGCAGGAGGTGAACCGTCGTGGTTGAGCGCACCAGCGCATCAGCCCGGGACACCGACGACCGGTCGGCACCCCCGGTCGGGCAGCGGCGGGACGCCCTGCCAGCGGAGACGGTCGCGGCGTTCAGCGCCTTCTACCGGGACGAGGTGGGGAAGCTGGTCGCGTTCCTGGTGTGGCAGGGCGCATCGGTGGCCGACGCGGCCGACGTCGCCCAGGAGACCATGCGACGCGCCCTGGAACAGTGGGTCACCATCCACCGTCCCGGCCCGTGGACCCGGCGGGTCGCCTCCCGGGAGTACGCCCGGCGGGTGGCCGGACTGCCGGAGGTGCCCGCCGACGACCTGACCGACCGGAACCCGCTGCTGCGCGCCCCCGCCTCCGAGATCGCCGCCTGGGAGGCCCGGCAGGAGGAGCTTCGCCTGCTCGGCCACCTGCCCGGCCGGCAACGGCAGGTGATGGCCTGGACGTTGGAGGGCTACCAGCCAGCCGAGATAGCCGAGCAGTTACGGATGACCCCGGAGGCGGTCCGCAGCAGCCTACGGAAGGCGCGACGGACGCTGGCCGCCGTGTGGCGCGAGGAGTCGGGCCGGCCATGACCGGCGGGGGAGGAAACATGCACCAGGACATGCCGGCGGTCGACACCACGTTCCGTAGGCTGGAACAGCAGGTCACGCCCCTGATCGACGTCGAGGCCGGGCTACGTGACCTGCTGCTCCCGGCCCGGTACGCCGAACTGGCCGGTGCGATGGCCCACGAACTCGACACCGAAGCCGGCCTCGCCGACCTGCTCGAATCCAGCCCGTCCGACGGTCCGACGCCCACGGTCGCCCACCGGGCTCATGCTGCCCGTAGCGTCCCCACCTCACGCCGGGACGGGAGTGGACGCGCGGGCGACCACGCGGATCGGGTCACCATGGTCGTCAGGGAAGTCCGGCTCGTGGCCCAGCAGTTCCGTCAACTCAGCGGGATGGCCCGGCGAGTACTCGGCGGAAGCGGCGTCGCGGACCGCCAGTCGACCCGGCTGGACCTGGCAGGCCGCTCCCTGGCCCGCCTGGCAGACCGGGTCGAACTGCGGTCGATCTCCCAGAAGGAGATCGCGAACACCTTGAACGACGTGAAGCAGGCGCTGAAGCTGCTCCCGACAAGCCGTCGCAGCACCATGGGGATCAACCCGGAGGCACTGCGGTATCACGCGGACATTCTCGATGTGGCCAGGCAGGTCGACGCCCTGGCACCGAGGATCACCCGCCTCTTCGACAGCGCAACGGACTCCGTCGGCACCAACCGTTGAGGAGTCACATCGCACCACCACCTGTCCCCGGCAGCGCCACCAGAGCACAGTGACGTCGGAGCGTAGTCGCGGGTGTACCGTCCGAACCGGAGGTGAGCGAGGTATGCCGAAGAAGGCCGACACGATCGGTGCCCGGATCCGGTACTGGCGTCTGCGCCGCAACGGAATGACCCAGGCGGTCCTGGCCGGGCTGGCTGGAGTCAGCCAGTCCTACGTCTCGCAGGTCGAGTCCGGCCGCAAGACCATCGACCGCCGCTCCACACTGGTCGCCATCGCCGCCGCCCTCCAGGTCACCGTGGCCGACCTGCTCGGCCAGGGCGCGGAGCCCGGCGACCCGGCCCGCGACAACGCCGCCGAAGCGGTCCCGGCGATCTGGTCCGCTCTCATCGAGATCGAAGACGGCGAACGCCGGCCGTCGACGCGTGCACCCGCCGACCTGGCCGCCGGCATCACCCGTAGCGATCAGCTACGGACGGACTCCCACTACCCGGCGATGGCCCGGCTGCTTCCCGGGCTGCTGGTCGAGGCAGCCGCCGTCGGCGGTACCACGCTCGCCCGGGTGGCGTACCAGGCGTCGACCTGCCTACGGCATCTCGGGTACCGGCACCTGGCGCTCAACGCCGCCCGGATCGCGGTCGCCGCCGCCGAGGACGCCGAGGATGCGGCCTGGCTCGGAGCGTCCCGTTTCGCGTACACCCAGAGCCTCCCGATCGAGTCCGCCTCGCTCGCGGCGCGGGCCGCCGACCGGTCGGTGGCGGCGCTCCAGGCCGACGCCGGGGACGAACGGGTCCGGCAGATGCTCGGTCAGCTCCATCTGTCGGCGGCGCTGACCTCGACCGTGAGCGGTCGACCCGACCTCGGCCGCGACCACCTCGCCGAAGCAGCCCGCGAGGCGGCCACGCTCGGCGACCCCCAGGACGGTGCCGGCTTCAACGGATGCGGATTCGGGCCGACCAACGTAAAGCTGTGGGAGATGTCGATCGCCGCCGAGCTGGGCGACTCCGGGCGGGTGATCGAGGTGTCCCGGACCGTCCGACCTCGGGCTCTCGTCGCGTCGATTCGCCATCAGTCGTACTGGCTCGACCTCGGCCGCGCGCTGGCGGACAGCGGACAACGGGACGCCGAGGCGTTGGCCGCCTTCGTCCAGGCTGAACGGGCGGCACCGGCACCGTTCGCGCTCAACCCACTCGCCCGGGACGCGATCGTCGCGATGGTGCGCCGCGCCAAGCGCCGCGCCGTTCCCGACGAGCTGCGCGCACTGGCCGGCCGGATGAGCATCAACCTGGCCACATAGCCGCAGGCAATCACTTCATCACCCAAAGGCCCTACCGTCCGTTCGAGCGGAAGGTGGAATGCCTTCCTCGGGGCTGGGCGTGGGGTGTCGATCCGTCACGGATCGGCTGGCGCGCCCCCGGCGACAGAGGTAAGAGATGGGTGAACAGCACGACGCCGTACGGCGAAGCCGGGGTGAGCAGATCGAGGCGGCAGAACACGAGGCCGCGAAACAGCGGCTGCTGGAGCTGGCCGAGACGGAACGCATACCGGTGGAGGAAACCACCCGGGCGGTGCCGGACCGACGGTGGCGGCGTGGTCTCGGGTGAGCTGCCCGTGGGGCGTCGGGTGGCGACGGCGCTCGGTCTGACCCGGTGACCGGGCCGTTCCTGTCCCCCGCGCAGCTCCGTAACCGGCTGACCCTGGCTGCCCGCCGGGTGCTGCGCACCCACCGGACGGCCCCGGACGGGCGGTGCCGGGTCTGCCGGGTGCCGGACTGTCCGGCGGCGGTGGCCGCCCGCGACCGCCTCGGGCGGGCCGACCCGTCCGGGGAGGCCACCGAGCACCGGCAGTAGCGTGGTGCCAGGTAATTGCCAGCCGGAGGGAGCTTGCGGTGTCGGACGTCGACGCGCTGGTCGGTGCCGCGCTCGCGGCGGCCCGTGGCAGCGACGTGCGGCAGGCGGAACGGCAGCTCGACCGGCTGGTGGTCGACGATCCGGCGGCGGTGGACGCGGCGCTGTTCGGGCGGCTGGTCCGCGCGGTCGGCCGGCTCTGGCCGCGCGGCTGGCAGCCGGTCGACGTGGCCCGGATCGTCACCCGGCGGGCCGGCGTGCGGCCGGGCCGGCTGCTGGCCGACGTGCTCGCCGCCGACCGGCGCGACCACGGCAACGTGCCGGCCTGGTGGGACGAGCAGCTGCGCGGCCTGGACGCCGCGGTCTGGTGGGACGACGACGCCGGTCACCTGGCCGGCTGGGCGGCCCGGGAACGCCTGGACCGGGTGACCGCGCTGCGTGAGGTGGTCGAGGTGCTGGCGGTCCTGGAGTCGTTGCCGCCGGTAGCGGTGCTGCGGCCACCGCCGGGAGCCGCCGCCCCGGCCCCCGCCGGCCCGAGCGGGTCACGGATGCTGGACCGGGTCCGGGCGTTGCTGGCGAAGGCGGAGTCGACGTCGTACCCGGCCGAGGCGGAGGCGCTGACCGGCAAGGCGCAGGAGCTGATGGCCCGGCACAGCATCGACCAGGCCCTGCTGGCCGCCGGCCCGGCCGACCAGCCGGGCGGTGTTCGGCTCGGCACCGACGCCCCGTACGCGGGGGCGAAGGCGCTGCTGGTGCAGGAGGTCGCGGCGGCGAACCGGTGCGAGTCGGTCTGGTCCGACGATCTGGGGTTCACCACCGTGCTGGGTTTCCCGGCCGACCTGGAAGCCGTCGAGGTGCTCTACACGTCGCTGCTGGTGCAGGCCACCTCGGCGATGCTGCGCGGCCGGGCCGAACGCCGCCGGGCGAGCAGCCGGCGTACCCGCGAGTACGACGAGTCGTTCCTCAACGCGTTCGCCCTGCGCATCGGTGAGCGGCTGCGGGCGGCCACCGAGCGGACCAGCCGGGAGGCGGCCCGCGCCGAGGGCGGCGACCGGTTGCTCCCGGTGCTCGCCACCCGCTCCGACGCGGTCCGGCAGCGGGTGGAGACGCTGTTTCCCGGGGTGACCCGGGGGCGGCTGACCATCCGGGACGCCGAGGGCTGGACCTCCGGCACCGCCGCCGCCGACCGGGCCACCCTGGCCCCGGGCGGTCGACCGGCCCGGCCGGTACGCGGGAGCGGTCGACGGTCCGGGCCGTCGCGGTGAACCCGGCCGGAGCCGTTCGGTGAGCCGGTGCCGGGCGGGGACGGCAACCGCCCCCGCCCGACGGCTCAGTGTGCCGCGCCGATACCGGCGGCCTCCTCGCGGGCCCGACGCTCGTCGCCGCTGATGGTGTGCAGCGGCTTCTCCTTGATGAACAGCACGGCGATCAGGGCGAGGAACGCGATCGGCGCGCCCACCAGGAACAGGTCGGCGGTGGCGGTGCCGTAGATGTCGGCCACGATCGACCGGACCGGTTCGGGCAGGGTGGTGATGTCGGGTACCTCGGTGGAGCCGCCGCCCCCGGCGGCCGCCGGGCCGAACTTCTCGGTCATCAGGGAGGTGATCCGGTTCGCCAGGACCGCACCGAGGGCACTCACCCCGATCGCGCCGCCCATACTGCGGAAGAAGGTCAGCGCGGAGGTGGCCGCCCCGAGTTCGTGGGCGGGTACGTCGTTCTGCGCGGCGAGGACCAGGTTCTGCATGAGCATGCCGACGCCGACGCCGAGCACCGCCATGTACACCGACAGCAGGATGATGTTGGTGTGGGCGTCGATGGTGCCCAGCAGCGCCATCCCGACGGTCATCGTGCCGGCCCCGCCGACCAGGTACATCTTCCACCGGCCGTACTTGGTGATGAGCTGACCGGCGACGGTCGACGAGATCAGCAACCCGAAGATCATCGGGAGGCTCATCAGGCCGGCCACGGTGGGCGACTTGCCCAGCGCGATCTGGAAGTACTGCGACAGGAAGACCGAGCCGCCGAACATCGCCACACCGACCAGGACGCTGGCGATGGTGGCGAGCGACACCGTCCGGTTGCGGAACAGGTCCAGCGGGATGATCGGCTCGGCCGCCCGCGACTCCACGTACACGGCCGCGCCGAGCAGCGCCAGGCCGCCCAGCACCATCAGGGCGGTCCAGCCGGACGCCCAGGCGAACTTGTTGCCGGCCAGCGAGGACCAGACCAGCACCGTGGAGACGCCGGTGGTGATCAGGGCGGCACCGGCCCAGTCGATGCGGACCTGGCGGCGGACCACCGGCAGGTGCAGGGTCCGCTGGAGCAGCACGATCGACAGCAGGCTGAACGGCACGCCGATCAGGAAGCACCAGCGCCAGCCCAGCCAGGAGGTGTCGACCAGGACGCCGCCGATGAGCGGGCCGGCGACGGTGCCGACACCGAAGACCGCGCCGAAGATGCCCGCGTACCGGCCCATCTCGCGGGGCGGGATCATCGCCGCCATGACGATGGTGGCCAGGGCGGTCATCCCGCCGGCCCCGATGCCCTGTACGACCCGGCTGACCAGCAGCACCTCGACGTTCGGGGTGAGCCCGGCGATCAGCGAACCGACCACGAACAGGCCGAGGGAGAGCTGGATCAGCAGCTTGCGGCTGTACAGGTCGGCCATCTTGCCCCACAGCGGCACGGTCGCCGTCATGGCCAGCAGTTCGGTGGTGACGATCCAGGTGTAGACGGTCTGGCTGCCGTTGAGGTCGGCGATGATGCGCGGCAGCGCGTTACCCACGACCGTGGAGGCCAGGATCGACACGAACAGGCCGACCATCAGGCCGGAGAGGGCCTGGAGCACCTCGCGGCGGGACATCCGCCCGGCGACGACGTCGGACACGCCGGCGGGCGGCGCGGAAGCCTTCATGAGTTCCCCCAGTCAGATTGCGGAAGAAAGGTCCCCGGGTCGGACAACGCCGGGGGCGGTGCCGGTGTCACGTACCGGCGGGTGGTGGTGGCAGGCCGGCGGCGAGCGCGGCGAACGCCTCGTCGACCAGGTCGGTGAGGGCGCGGGTGCCGCCGCTGCGGACCCACTGGCCCATGCTGACGCGCAGCGCCGCACCGGCGACGGCGGAGACGAGCGCCGGGTGGTCGTGGTCGGGGGGCAGGCCGAGCCGGGTGGCGAGGGCGGCGGCGATGGCCCGTTCGTTCTGGGCGCCGCCGCTGACCAGGCGGGGCAGCAGGGTCGGGTGGCACTCGACCACCCGCATCCGGAGGACCCACAGGTCATGGTGGGCCTGCATCTCGTCGAGCACCTCGGCCAGCGCGGTGCGCAGCGCCGCGAGCGGCGGAACCTGCGGGGGTACGGCGGCCAGCCGCGTCACGATCCGACCGCCGTCGACCAGTTGGTCGCCGATGATCGCCTCGTCCTTGCTGGGGAAGTAGTTGAAGAAGGTACGGGGCGAGACGCCGGCCGCCTCGCTGATCTCGTCCACGGTGACGTGGTCGAGCCCTCGCTCGGCGACCATCCGTAACGCGGTCAGGCTCAGTGTCGCCCGGGTCTGCCGTTTGCGGCGGTCCCGACGCCCCTCGGTGGTCACGGCATGACGGTACGAGCAAAGTTGCAGAGCCTGCAACTTAGTTGTTGCGGTGTGACCGGGATCCCATCCCGGGCGCGCCGCCCCCTCCCGACCGGGACCCGGCCGTCAGCGTTTGCGGGCCACCCCGGACCAGTAGTAGACCGCCTCCGGGTCGGCCGGCGGGTCACCCTCGGGCCGCCAGGCCGGCACCGGCACGATCCCCGGCTCGACCAGGTCCCACCCCTCGAAGAAGCGCGCCACCTCGGCCCTGGTGCGCGGCACCAACGTCATCCCGTTGCCGGTCGCGGCGGCCACCGCCGAGGCGACCGCCTCCGGGTTGAAGTCCGGCGTCGGATGGGTGATCGCCAGGTAGCTGCCGGAGGGCAGCGCGTCGGTCAGCACCCGGATCCGGCCCACCGGGTCGTCGGCGTCACCGAGCAGCATGAGGATCGCGATCAGGGTCAACGCCACCGGCCGGTCCAGGTCGAGCGTGCCGCCCCGGGCCACCTCGGCCAGGATCCGTTCCGGATGCCGCAGATCGGCGTGGATGTACTCGCTGCGCCCCTCGGGGTGGCTGATCATCAGGGCCCGGGCGTGCGCCAGCACGATCGGGTCGTTGTCGACGTACACCACCCGGGTCTCCGGGGCGACCGCCTGGGCCACCTCGTGCAGGTTCGGCCGGGTGGGGATGCCGGTGCCGACGTCCAGGAACTGCCGGACTCCGGCCTGGGTGACCAGGTAGCGGGCCATCCGGTGGACGAAGCGGCGGTTCTCCGCGGCCATCATCCGGAGCGTCGGGATGGCCTCCAGCATCGCCGCGCCGGTGGCCCGGTCGACGGCGAAGTTGTCCTTCCCGCCGAGCCACCAGTCGTAGATCCGGGCGGAGTGCGGAACCGAGGTGTCCACCCCGGACGGCGCCGACTCCGCCCGGCCTCCGGCGTCAATACCCGACACACTCGCCTCCCCGGGGATGACCTGACTGACACAGGCAGACTAGAGGATCCCTCACGATCGGCTCCGTCCCGATCGGACCCGCCGCGCCGGTGCCGGCGGGGACGACGCCGACCGCCACGGTGTCGTACCGGTCTCCTACAGTTCCGCCCGTGCCAGTTGATCGTTGGTCCACCGCGCAGGTGCTCGCCCTCGCCCCCGACCCCGCCGCCGTCAAGGGCGCCCGCAGTGTCGGCGGCGCCGCCAAGTGGTCGGCGTCCGGGCTGACCGGCGAGGTGCTGTGGGGGCTGTGCAAGGGCAGCGGCAAGAACCCGTACCAGGTCTGCGTCGACCTGGCCGGTCCCGCGTACCGCTGTTCCTGCCCGAGCCGGAAATTTCCCTGTAAACACGCCCTTGGGCTGCTGCTGCTCTGGGCCGAGACCGGGGCCGGCGACGCGACCGCGCCGGACTGGGTGAACGAGTGGCAGGCCGGGCGGGTGGCCCGCGCCACGCGGGCCACGACGCCCCGGTCCACCACCGGGCCGGCCGACCCGGCCGCTGCCGCCAAGCGGGCCGAGCAACGCGCCACCCGGGTCACCGCCGGCCTGGACGAGCTGCGGCGCTGGCTCGACGACCAGGTGGACCAGGGCCTGGCCGGCACCGAACGGACCGGGCACCAGCCCTTCGAGGCGATGGCCGCCCGCCTGGTCGACGCCCAGGCCCCGACCGTGGCCGGCGCGGTACGCCGGCTCGGCCGCGGCGTCGGGGTCGGCCCGCACTGGGCCGACCGGATCCTCGGCGAGCTGGGCCTGATCCGGCTGCTGGTGACCGCCCACGACCGGCTCGACGCGCTCCCCGCCGACCTGGCCGCCACCGTGCGCGCCCGGGTCGGCTACCCGACCGGCAACGAGGAGGTGCTGGCCACCCCGCGGGTACGGGACCGCTGGCAGGTGCTCGGTCAGGTGGAGAGCAGCGACGACAAGGTCACCACCCGACGGATCTGGCTGCGCGGGGCCCGGAGCGGACGGTTCGCCCTGCTGCTCGCCTTCGCCGCGCCCGGTCAGGCATTCCCCGCCGACGTGGTGCCGGGCACCGAGGTCGACGCGGATCTCTGCTTCTATCCGGGCGCGTTGCCGCTCCGGGCGGTGATCGCCGAACGGCACGGCACCCCGGGTCCGCTGGCCGCACCGACCGGCGCGACCGACGTGCGCGCCGCCCTGGCCGGGTACGCTGCCGCGCTCGCCGCCGAACCCTGGCGGGAGACCGTGCCGGTGCTGCTGGGTGGGGTCGTCCCCACTGGCGACGGGCACCTGGTCGACCCGGCGGGCGACGGGTTGCCGCTGGTCGCCCGCCACGACGAGCCGTGGTGGCTGCTGGCCGCCTGCGGTGGTCGTCCGGTCGACGTGGCCGGCGAGCTGGGGCCGGCCGGGCTGCGTCCGCTGGCCGCCTGGGCGGACGGGTGCTACCTGCCGGCCGCGCCGGGCGCTCCGGTCGGCACCCGGGGTCGGCACCGCCCCGAGCTGCCCACCGAGCTGCTCTCCGCCGCCCTGGTCGGTACGGCCCGCCGCCCGTGGTCCGGTCCGACCACGGTGTCCGGTCGGGCCATCGGCGTCGGCGGGGACGGCGGCGCGGGCACGGTGCTGGAGGCCGCCGCCGTGGCGGTGACGTACCGGCGGGCCGGGACGGCACCGGCGGCCGGGCTCCGTCCGGTGCCGGCCGCGCCGGCCGAGTCGACGCCGCCGTTGCCGGCCGCGCCGGCGGCCCGGTTGCGCCTGCTGCTCGCCGAGGGGGCCGCCCCCGGCGGCGCGCAGACCCAGCAGGATCTGCTCGCCGAGTGGCTGCGCCTGGCCGACCGGCACGGCGGCCTGGTCCCTCCGGACACCCTGCCGGCGCTGCTGGACGCCGGCCGGCGCAGCCGCGCGCTGCGGCCCCTGCTGAACCGGCTCGGTGGTCGGCGCGGACGGTGGCTGGCCGGCCTCCGGTCGGACTGGGGCTACCTGTGGGACGAGGCCCCGACCGGGGACACCCTGCCGGCCGACGGCACCGACGAGGACTGGACCACGGGCACGGCCGCCGAGCGGCTGGCCCACCTGGCCCGGCTGCGGGCCCGCGACCCGCGGGCCGCCCGGGAGCTGCTGGCTGCCGGTTTCGCCCAGGAGAACGCCACCGACCGGGCCCGGTTCGTGGCCGCCCTCGAGGTGGGCCTCTCCCCCGCCGACGAACCCTTCCTCGAACGGGCCCTCGACGACCGACGCAAGGAGGTCCGGGAGACCGCCCTGGACCTGCTCCGACGGCTGCCCGACCCGGCGTTGCGCCGTCGGATGGCGGAACGCGCCCTGGCCTGCGTCCGGCCGGACGGCGACGGGCTCGCCGTCGTACCGCCCCGGGAGTGCGACCCGGCGATGCGCCGCGACGGCGTGGACCCCCAGCCGCCCCGGGGTGTCGGGGTCGGGGCCTGGCTGGTGGAGGAGGTCCTGGCCCACACGCCGCTGTCGACCTGGACCGTCCTGCTCGGCCGGTCGCCGGCGCAGGTGGTGGCGGTTCCGGCGCGCGACGACTGGGGGCCGGTCCTGCGTCGGGGCTGGGCCCGGGCCGCCGCCGGGGAACGCGACCCCGCCTGGGCGGACGCGCTGGTCGGGGTGGCCGGCCCGACCGGTCGGCAGCGCGACCAGTTGCCGGACGCGTTGCTCTGGCCGCTCTACGAGGTCCTGCCCGCCGGACAGCTCGGTGAGCTGATCGCCGACGCCCTCCAAGGCGACCCGAACCGGGCCAACCGGCTGCTGCGGCTCCATCCCGGTGACTGGTCGGCGAACCTGACCGGCACCGTCGTCGACGCGATCGAGAGCCGGGCCCGGCGGACGGACAACCACTGGCACCTGACCGAGCTGTGCCGGCTCACCGCCGTCCCCGCGTCCCCCGCCCTGGCCGACCGGGTCGGCCGGCTCGCCGAGGAGCTGGAGCGCGACGGCGCCGGCCCGACCGCGGTCCGCGCCGTCGCGCAACTGGCCGCCGTCCTCGCTTTCCGTTCCGAGATGCACAAGGAGTTCCGTTGACCGCGCTACGACCCCACGCCGAGCAGCAGTACGCCGACGAGCTGGCCGGGCTGGCCGCCACCGACGACCGGCCCCGTCCGCCCGGCTGGCGGCTCTCGCCGCAGGCGGTGGTGACCTACCTGCTCGGCGACGGTGCCAAGATCACCCCGAAGTACGTCGGGCCCCGCCGGCTGATGGAGATCGCCGTGGCGACCCTGGCCACCGACCGCGCGCTGCTGCTGCTCGGCGTGCCGGGCACCGCCAAGACCTGGGTCTCCGAGCACCTCGCCGCCGCGATCAGCGGCGACTCGACGCTGCTGGTGCAGGGCACCGCGGGCACCGCCGAGGAGGCCATCCGGTACGGCTGGAACTACGCCCGGCTGCTCGCCGAGGGCCCGTCCCCGGCGGCGCTGGTGGCCAGCCCGGTGATGCGGGCGATGGAGACCGGCACGATCGCCCGGGTGGAGGAGCTGACCCGGGTCCCGTCGGACGTGCAGGACGCGCTGATTACCGTGCTGTCCGAGAAGACCCTGCCGGTGCCGGAGCTGAACACCGAGGTGCAGGCGCAGCGCGGTTTCAACATCATCGCCACCGCCAACGACCGGGACCGGGGCGTCAACGAGTTGTCCAGCGCGCTGCGCCGCCGGTTCAACACGGTGGTGCTGCCGGTGCCCGCCTCCGCCGAGGAGGAGGTCGACATCGTCACCCGGCGGGTGGCGCAGCTCGGCCGCTCGCTCGACCTGCCCGAGGTGCCGGCCGCGGTGGAGGAGATCCGTCGGGTGGTGACCGTGTTCCGGGAGCTGCGCACCGGGCTGACCGAGGACGGCCGGACCAAACTGAAGTCGCCCACCGGCACGCTCTCCACCGCCGAGGCGATCTCGGTGGTCACCAACGGCATGGCCCTGGCGGCGCACTTCGGTGACGGGGTGCTGCGCCCCGGGGACGTGGCCGCCGGCATCGTCGGTGCGGTGATCAAGGATCCGGTCTCCGACGCCGTGGTGTGGCGGGAGTACCTGGAAACCGTGGTCCGCGAACGCGAGGACTGGCGGGCCTTCTACCGGGCAGCCCGCGATGCCTGAGCAGCTCTACGGCATCCGCCACCACGGTCCCGGCTCCGCCCGGGCCGTGGTGGCGGCCCTGGCCGAGCAGCGCCCCGACATCCTGCTGGTCGAGGGGCCACCGGAGGCCGACGAGCTGCTCCGCTGGGCGGCCGACGACCGGCTCGAACCGCCGGTCGCCCTGCTCGGGTACGCCACCGACGATCCCCGCCGGGCCGGGTTCTGGCCGTTCGCCGTCTTCTCCCCCGAGTGGCAGGCGATCCGGTGGGCGGTCCGGCACGACGTGCCGGTGCGGTTCTTCGACCTGCCGTACGCGTACCGGGTCGGCGCGTCCGACGCGACGCCGGGGGCGAACCCGGAGCCGGGGTCCGACACGACGCCCGGGCCAGGGTCCGGCGCGACCCCAGGGCCCGACGCGACGCCGGGGTCCGGTCCGGGGCCGCTGGCGGAATCCGGGCCGGCGGCCGGACCCGGGCCGGACGGGTCCGCTCCGAGCGCCGGGCCGGGACCCGGGGACGCGTCCCCGCCGGACGACGCAACCGGCCCCCGGCACCGCCCGGTCGACCCGATCGGGGAGCTGGCCGCGGCGGCCGGCTACGACGACCCCGAACGATGGTGGGAGGACGTCGTCGAGCACCGGGGAGCGCCGGCGTTCCCGGCCATCGCCGAGGCGATGGCCGCGATCCGCGAAGGAGCCGACGAGGACCCGGACGACCTGCTCCGTGAGGCGCACATGCGGACGGTGCTGCGGCAGGTGCGCCGCAGCCACGACAACATCGCGGTGGTCTGCGGCGCCTGGCACGTGCCGGCGCTGACCCGGAAGGTGCCGGCCAGTGCCGACGCCGCGCTGCTCAAGGGCCGCCGCAAGACCAAGGTCACCTTCACCTGGGTGCCCTGGACGTACGGACGGCTGGCCTCCTGGCAGGGGTACGCCGCCGGGGTCCGCTCCCCGGGCTGGTACCACCACCTGTTCACCTCGGTCGACGAGGTGGTGCCCCGGTGGCTGGTCGCCGCCGCCGGCGTGCTGCGCGACGAGGGGGTGCCCGCGTCGTCCGCGCACGTCATCGAGGCCACCCGGCTGGCCGAGACGCTGGCCACGCTGCGGGGACGGCCGCTGGCCGGGCTGACCGAACTCACCGACGCCAGCGCGGCGGTGCTCTGCGAGGGCGACCCGCTGCGCCTGGCGCTGATCGACCGTCGGCTGGTCGTCGGCGAGCGGCTCGGCGGCGTACCGGAGGACATGCCGGCGGTGCCGCTGGCCCGCGACCTGGCCGCGCAGCAGAAGAGCCTGCGGCTCAAGCCGGAGGCGCTGGAACGCGAGGTGGATCTGGACCTGCGCCGGGACACCGACCTGGGCCGCAGCCGGCTGTTGCACCGGCTGCGGGTGCTGGGGGTGCCGTGGGGTGAGCCGGACGGCCGGCGACGCGGTTCCGGCACCTTCCGCGAGCAGTGGCGGCTGCGCTGGCAGCCGGAGTTCGCGGTGCGGCTGGTCGAGGCGAGCGCCCACGGCACGACGGTGGTCTCCGCCGCCACCGCCGCGGTGGCCGCCGCGGCCCGGGAGTCCGGCAGCCTCGCCGAGGTCACCGCCCTGGTCGAGGTCTGTCTGCTGGCCGACCTCGGGGACGCCTATCCCCCGGTGCTGCGGGCCCTGGACACCCGGGCTGCCCTCGACGCCGACGTGGCGCACCTGATGGCGGCGGTGCCGGCGCTGGCCCGCACCCTCCGCTACGGCGACGTGCGGCGCAGTGAGCTGGGTGGGCTGGCCACGGTGACCGCCGGGTTGCTGGCCCGGATCCGCGCCGGCCTGCCGGCCGCGGTGGGCGGACTGTCCGACGACGCCGCCCGGACCCTGCGCGGGCACGTGGACGCGGTGCACGCCGCGGTCAACCTGCTCGACGACGACGCCGGCCGCGAGCGCTGGCTGGACACGCTCGTCTCGCTCGCCGACCGGGACGACCTGCACGGGCTGCTCGCCGGCCGGCTGGTGCGGCTGCTGTACGACGCCGGTCGGCTGGAACGCGCCGAGGTGCGGCGACGGATGGGGCTGCCCCTGACCGCCGGGGTCGCGCCGGCCGACGGTGCCGCCTGGGTGGAGGGTTTCCTCGGTGGCGGCGGTCTGCTGCTGGTGCACGACGACGCCCTGCTGTCGCTGGTGGACGAGTGGCTGGCGGGCATTCCCGCCGACTCGTTCACCGAGGTCCTGCCCCTGCTGCGGCGGACCTTCGGCGGGTTCGCCGCCGGTGAACGCCGGGCCATCGGTGACCGGGTGGCCGGTACCGACCGGACGGCCGCCCCGACGGTCGCCGCCGATCTCGACCACGACCGGGCGGCGGCGGTCCTACCCACGCTCGGCATCCTGCTCGGACGGGAGATTCGATGACCACCTCCACTCCGACCGGTCCCGGCCTGGACGGGTCGTCCCGACGGGCCGACGAGGCCGCCGAACGGGAGCGGCTGCGCCGGTGGCGGCTGGTGCTCGGCGGAGCCGCCGAGGGTGCCTGCGGTGGCGTCACCGGGAGCGACGCCGCGATGGACGGGGCGCTGGCCGCCCTCTACGACGGTGCCGACGAGGGTGGCGGGTCCCGCCGCTCGGCCGGGCTCGGCGGTTCGGCGCCCCGGGTGGCGCGCTGGCTGGGCGACATCCGCGAGTACTTCCCGTCGACGGTCGTGCAGGTGATGCAGGCCGACGCGATCGAGCGGCTCAACCTCACCCGGCTGCTGCTGGAGCCGGAGATGCTCGCCGCGGTCGAGCCGGACGTGCACCTGGTGGGCACCCTGCTGTCGCTCAACCGGGTGATGCCGGACCAGACCAAGGACGCCGCCCGCCAGGTGGTGCGCCGGGTGGTGGAGGAGCTGGAACGGCGGATCGCCCAGCAGACCCGGGCGGCGGTGACCGGTGCGTTGAACCGGGCCACCCGGATCAACCGGCCCCGGCACGCCGACATCGACTGGGACCGGACGATCCGTGCCAACCTCAAGCACTACCAGCCGGAGTACCGCACGGTGGTACCCGAACGGCTGGTCGGGTACGGGCGACGCACCACGGCGGTGCAGCGGGACGTGGTGCTCTGCGTCGACCAGTCCGGCTCGATGGCCGCGTCGGTGGTCTACTCCGGGGTGTTCGCCGCGGTGCTGGCCTCGATGCGGTCGCTGCGTACCTCGCTGGTGGTCTTCGACACCGCGGTGGTGGACCTGACCGACCAGCTCAGCGACCCGGTGGAGGTGCTGTTCGGCACCCAACTCGGCGGCGGCACCGACATCAACCGGGCGATCGCCTACAGCCAGCAGTTGATCACCCGGCCCCGGGACAGCATCTTCGTGCTGATCAGTGACCTGTACGAGGGTGGGGTACGGGAGCAGATGCTGCGCCGGGTGGCGGAGCTGACCGCTGCCGGGGTCCAGGTGGTCGTCCTGCTGGCGCTCTCCGACGAGGGTGCTCCGGCGTACGACCGGGAGAACGCCGCCGCGCTGGCCGCCCTCGGGGTGCCGGCCTTCGCCTGTACGCCGGACGCCTTCCCGGATCTGATGGCGGCGGCCATCGAGCGTAGGGACCTGGTGGCCTTCGCGGAGCGCTTCGCCGACCGCTGACCCCTCCGGTGGGACCGTCCGCCGTGCCGACCCGGCCCGCCCCGGTCCGGTCACCGCCGGTCCGGGGCGGTGGACCGGGGCGGTGGACCGGGGCGGTGGGCCGGGGCGGTGGGCCGGGGCGGTGGGCCGGGCCGGTGGGCCGGGCCGGTGGGCCGGGCCGGTGGGCCGGGCCGGTGGGCCGGGCCGGTGGGCCGGGCCGGTCAGTGGGCCGGGCCGGTCAGTGGGCCGGGCCGGCGGAGGGTTCGCCGGGCGGGGCCGGCGGGACGGTCCGGAACACCGGCAGTGAGCGGACCGCACCCAGGTAGGGCGTCCCCTCGGTGTAGCCGGTGCCCGGGGCCTCACCGAGCATCCGGACCGCCAGCCGGTGGTGGGTACGCCGCCAGGTGGTCAGCGCCGCGGCGAACCCGCCCATCCGGTCGGCGACCAGCGTCCGCGCCGCCGGGGTGAGCAGGCCGCCGTCCACCGCCCGACGGTACGCCTGGTCCAGGGTCGCCTGCCCACCCAGCACCTGCCGCCGGACCTCCGGCACGGACCGGTAGGCGGCACTGCCGAGACGGTCCGGGTCGGGGGTGCGGCAGAGCGACTCCACCAGCTTGTAGCTGTGCGACTGGATCGCGCTGGCCCCCTCGGTGTAGGCGCGGAAGGTACGGAACGACTCCGGTTGCATGGTGGCGAGCAGGGAGAAGAGCGGCCCCGCCTCGGTCAGCGCCTCGGTCGCCCGGACCAGGTGGCCGGTGGCCAGGGCGGCGGATCCGCCGGCCAGCGCGGTACGGGCCGCCCGCAGCAGGACGACCAGCAACGCGAAGGTGGACTCGTACATCTGGAGCACCCGGATGAAGAGGTACTCGTCGTGGATGACGTACACCGGCAGCATGGACAGCCGCAGGTCGAGCCGTTCCGCGTCGGTGACCTCCACCGCGGCGCGAAGGTCGTCCGCCGCCGCCAGCGGATCGGTCACGGTGACCCTGCGGTCCGGGTGGCAGCGGGCCAGCGCCGGACGGGCGGCACGTACCGCCAACCGGAGTCGCTTGGCGAGTCGCGCCCGGTCGGGTCGCTGCACCGGCAGCAGGTCGGTGGCTCCCGAGTGCGCGGCCAACTCGAACTGGATCAGGTCGACCAGCAGGTGCAACAGGCGTCGGTCCCGGTCCCGCGCGGCCTCGTCGGGGGCCGCCCCGGTCGGCGCAGCCAGGATCGGGAGGGCGAGGTAGGTGTGGTAGTCGTAGCAGCCGTCCCATTTGTCCAGGGCGATGTCCAGGAACCGCCGTAACCGGAGCAACCCCGGACCGGACCCCACCGGCAGTTTCGCGCGGGCATGGTCGAGCGCGGCCAACACGTCCTTGGTAACGAAATGTTTACCGACCCGGAGATATTCGGCGACCACCGCCGGGTATGGGAATTCGGCCGGATCGGCTGGACCGGACAACCAGCATTCCACATCGCGCACGAACGTCACCTCGTAATCGACCACGGGCCGATTCAGCCCGCCGGGGCAAGGACCACCGCAATCCACTCCGGCGGTCCGGACACGCACCAGCCACACATCGGTAAGGAAGCATCGCTGCCGCTGGCGGACAGGAACCGCCCGGCTGCTCAGCACCGAATCCCTTCTGCGACAGGTTCGGCCTGGACCGGACCGCACTGAGCTGAACGTCCACCGAAGCAGAGAAATCACGGCCCGAGAGTCGGGCATCCAACGAGCAGACAACATACCGAGCCGCACATCGGTGCGCAAGAACGTCAATCGAAAGGCCGGCGAATAAGTCCGTTATGAATGCTTCGGACTCGCCGTGGTATCACGATTCGCCGCCAATGTCCTGTCAGGACCATCCGGCGTGGATTGACCTCGGGGCACGACCCGGCGCGAGGGGGCCAGCCGACGAGCTGGCGACGACCGCCGGACCCGTGACGGCCGAGTGGACGTGTGCCGGCCGGGCGCACAGCCGCCGGACGCGCGACCGGCGGACGAACAGCCGCCGGACGAGTGACCGGCGGGCGGATGGCGGCCGGGCGGCCGCGCAGCAGGTCAGTGCGGCGCGGCGCAGCAGGTCAGCGCGGCGCGGCGCAGCAGGTCAGCGCGGCGCGGCGCAGCAGGTCAGCGCGGCGCAGCAGGTCAGCGCGGCGCGGCAGGTTGGCGTGGCAGGTCAGCGGCGCAGCAGGTCGGCGTGCGCGGCGCGCAGCCGGGCCAGCGTCGGGTCGCCGCTCAGGACGCCCCGGCGGTCGAGTTCGGCCCAGACCTCGGCCAGAGCGTCGGTGACCGTCCGCAGTTCGGCGGCGTGCCGCTCGGCACCGCGCCGGTGCAGGTCGTCGAGGCGGCGGGCCCAACCGGCGCTGACCGCCGCGAGCCGTTCCGCGTCGGCGCGGGCCTGCGCGGCGGACCGGGCGGCGGCGGCCGGCACGATCGCGGCGACCGGTCGGGGATCTCCGTCGCGGGTGAGCACGGTGACGGTGTCGGTCAGCTCGGCCATCGCGACGAGCTGGGTCAGCCGGGTACGGGCCTCGCGCAGGGGCAGGGTACGCGGCTGGTCGTGGGGGTGAGCCAGGGCGGGAACAGCCATACCGACATGGTGCAACCGGGGTACGACATCTAACGCCGTGACTGGGTCCGGCACCGGCGGAACCGGTCCCGTTTGGGCGGGGGCGATCGCGGAAAGACTGACCGGCATGAACTGGGCACGTCGAGCCGTACCCGCGGTCACCGCCGCCGTGGCGGCGCTGGCCGCACGCGACCTGTTGCAGCGCGACCACGCGCTGCTGCGCAACTTCCCGCTCCTCGGGCACGCCCGCTACCTGCTGGAATCGATCGGGCCGGAGCTGCGGCAGTACATCGTGGCGGGCAACAACGAGGAGCGGCCCTTCACCCGCGACCAGCGGCGCTGGGTGTACGCCTCGGCGAAGAAGCAGAACAACTACTTCGGGTTCGGCACCGACAACGACATCGAGTACACCCCGGGTTATCCGATCATCAAACACCGGACCTTCGGTCGGGCCGTCCCGCCGTCGACCCCGACTGCCGGACACGACGTGTGGCTGCCCTGCGCCAAGGTGCTCGGGGCGGCCCGGGGGCGGGCGAAGGCGTTCCGCCCCGACTCGGTGGTGAACATCTCCGGGATGAGTTTCGGCTCGCTGTCCGGCAACGCCGTCGCAGCGCTCAACGAGGGCGCGGCCCTGGCCGGTTGTCTGCACAACACCGGCGAGGGTGGCCTGTCGCCGTACCACCGCCGGGGCGGTGAGCTGGTCTTCCAGCTCGGCACCGCGTACTTCGGTTGCCGGGACGAGCACGGCCGGTTCAGCCTGGACCGGCTCAAGGACCAGGTGGCGGGCGCGCCGGTACGGGCGCTGGAGATCAAACTGAGTCAGGGGGCCAAGCCCAGCCTCGGCGGGCTGTTGCCGGCGGCCAAGGTGTCGGCGGAGATCGCCGCGACCCGGGGCATCCCGGAGGGGCGGGACTGCGTCAGCCCGTCCCGGCACGCCGAGTTCTCCGACTGCGACAGCCTGCTGGACTGGGTCGAGCTGCTCGCCGCCGAGACGGGACTGCCGGTCGGGATCAAGTCCGCGGTCGGCGACCTGGACTTCTGGGAGGAGCTGGCCGACCTGATGCGGGACACCGGCCGTGGGGTCGACTTCGTCACGGTCGACGGGGGTGAGGCGGGCACCGGGGCCGCGCCGCTGATCTTCACCGACTCGGTCTCGCTCCCCTTCCAGCAGGGCTTCGCCCGGGTCTACCGGACGTTCGCCGAGCGCGGCCTGCACGAGCGGGTCGTCTTCGTCGGGGCGGGCAAGCTGGGGCTGCCGGACAACGCGATCGTGGCCTTCGCGCTCGGCTGCGACATGGTGAACGTCGGCCGGGAGGCCATGCTGGCGATCGGCTGCATCCAGGCGCAGAAGTGCCACACCGACACCTGTCCCACCGGCGTCGCCACCCAGAACGCCTGGCTGGCCCGGGGGCTGGACCCGGCCCGCAAGGCGGTACGGGCCGCGAACTACCTGGGTACGCTGCGCCGGGACCTGATGAAGGTGGCCGAAGCCTGCGGGGTGGAGCATCCGGGGTTGATCGAGTCCGGGGCGGTGGAGCTGCTCGACGGCCGGACCTCCGCCACTCCGCTGCCCGAGGTTTACGGGTACCGGCCGGAGTGGGGGCTCCCGTCGGCGGCCGACCGGGCGGAGATCGTCCGGCTGATGACGGCGGAGGTGCCGCAGGGCGGCAGCGCACCGCCGTCAGCCACCGCGCAGCACTGAACCGCGCCCCCGTCAGCGGGAGGGCGCGCGCCGGAAGCGCGCGGGGTGTGCCGGGAGCGCGCGCAGCTGGCCGGGGTGGGCGGGCCGCCCACCCCGGCACAGGGTCAGCTCGCCTGCAACGTCACGTCGTCGACGACGAAGCTGGTCTGCAGGGACGCGTCCTCGGTGGCGGTGAAGGTCAGGGTGACGGTCTGCCCGGCGTACCCGGCCACGTCGAAGGTGCGCGCGACGTAGCTGCTGCCGGCGTTCAGGTTCGAGTACGTCGCCAGCGTCGCGCCCCCGATCTGCACGGTGAGCCGGTCGTACACCCGGGTGCTGGTGGTCTCGGCGGTGTCGATCCGCAGGTGGAAGGTGAGCGGGTAGCTGGCGCAGCCGGCCGGCAGGGTCAGCGTCTGGGACAGCGTCTCCGTGCTGGTGCCGCCGTTGCCGCCCAGCCACGCCTTGTACGACCCGGTGCGGGCCGGCCGGGACGTCGAGCTGGTGATCACCCCGGTGGTGCCGGTCCACGGGGTGGTGCCGGTCTCGAAGGAGCTGTTGCCGACGAGCTGTCCGCCGGCGCAGGTGCCGGGGGTGCCGCTGCCCACCGCGAGCTGCCAGATGGCGTACGCGACGCCGTCGGCGGACCGGTCGAGGTGGGTCGCGCTGACGTTGCTGGTGGTGTCGCAGGCCCGGTGGTAGCAGGGGTCGTACGAGGAACCGGCGGTGCCGCCCCACTTGGCGGCCTGGGTGCTGCTCTTGCGGGCGCTGGCCCCGGCGGCGTACCCGGAGGTGGGGATGCCGGCCTGCTGGAACGGGTAGTCGTCGGAGCGGCCCTGGCCCTCGACGTTCTCCTCCGGTTGGATGCCGAGCGAGTCCCAGTACGCCTTGAGCGGCGCGGCGGTGGTGGAGGTGATCCGGTTGATGAAGTATCCGCCGTTGGTGGAGCCGACCATGTCGAAGTTGTAGTACCCCTTGAGGTAGCCGCGCTGGGTGGCGCTGAGCGAGTTGACGTAGAACTCCGAGCCGTTGAGGCCCTGCTCCTCGTCGGTCCACCAGGCGAACCGCACCCGCTTGGTCATGGTCGCCGGCCGCTGCGCGGCGAGGACCAGCGCGTTCTCCAACAGGACCGCCGAGCCGGAGCCGTTGTCGTTGATGCCGGGCCCGGCGGAGACGCCGTCGAGGTGGGCGCCGAACATGACC
Organism: Micromonospora cathayae; assembly: GCF_028993575.1. NCBI lineage: Bacteria > Bacillati > Actinomycetota > Actinomycetes > Micromonosporales > Micromonosporaceae > Micromonospora > Micromonospora cathayae. The sequence continues at coordinate 5,067,794 of NZ_CP118615.1, forward strand.
ACCTGGTCGGTGGGGCCGGCCGGCCACTCGGCGATCAGGTTGTTCGACCGGTACACGCAGCTGGTGCAGGTCTGTTCGGTGACCGTGTAGCCGGCCGCCTGGAGCTTGCCCTTCACGTACGCGACGGAGGCGGTGTGGCCGGCGGACCCGGCGCGGCGGTGGCCGCCGTTGCTGGTGGCGATGGTCTGGAACTGGGTCAGGTGGGCCTGCACGTTCGCCACGGCGATGTCCGGGGCGGCGAGGACGGCGGGTGGGGCCGGAGCGGCGGTCCGTGCCGGCGGGGACGCGACGGTCGGCGGCGCGGCGGGGATCGTCGTGATCGCGGCGCCGACGACGAGCGCGACGGCCGCGCCCAGCGTTCTGCCTCTCATGGGCCCTCCCGGGTGCGTTGGTGACCAAACACTTACATGCATCAATCTCTCGGTCAATCGGCGGTACGGTCGGTCCGACACCCGCCTCCGGTGCGGCACCGGCCCCGCCGGCCCGGCCTACACTGGCGGCATGGGGTGCACGGGGTGACCGGTCGGACCGCGCCGTCGGCAGCGCACCGGCACGTCTGCTGGCGCTACGACGACCACGCCGCCCTGCACGCCGAGGCCCACCGTTTCCTCGCCGCCGGGCTCGCCGCCGGCGAGCAGGTCTGGTACGTCGCGCCCGGATCGGACCCGTTCGGCGAGCGACTCCGCGCCGACGCCGTGTTCCGGGACGCGCTGGGCCGCGACGCCGTCCGGCTGGTGGCCATCGAGTCGGCGTACGGCGCCGACGAGGTCATCGACCCGGTCACCCAGGTACGCGCCTACGCGGCGGCCACCGAGGCCGCCCTGGCCGCCGGGCACACCGGCCTGCGGGTAGTCGCCGACGCCACGCCGCTGGTCCGCACCCCGGCGCAGCTCGACGCGTTCGCCCGGTACGAACACCTGGTCGACCGGTACCTCAGCGCCGCGCCGATGTCGGCGATGTGCGCCTACGACCGCCGGGTCCTGGGCGACCGGGCCGTCGCGGAACTGGCCTGCCTGCACCCGGAGACCAACGTCGACGACATCCTCTTCCGGCTGCACGCCGGTGCGGCGGGAGACGCCCGCCCGGTGCTCGCCGGCGAGCTGGACGCCTCCAACCACGACCTGTTCCGGACCGCGCTGCGCCGGGCCGCGCCACCCGCGGTCGACGGCCGGCTCGTGGTGCAGGCGACCGACCTGAGCTTCGTCGACCACCGCTGCCTCATCCACCTGCGCGAGCACGCCCGCTCCCGGGGAATGGACGCCGTCCTGCTGCGCACCTCCCGGTCGGCCGCCGCACGGCTGGCCGAACTGCTCAACCTGCCCGGCGTACAGGTGGAGGTGGTCCGGTGAGGCCCGGCCCCGGCGCCGGCCACCGCGGCCACATCCACGAGGCGGTCTGCTACGACTCCGACGACGAACTGCTCGCCGTGGTGCTGCCCTTCCTGCTCGGCGGGGCGGCGGCGGGTGAGCCGACCATCGTCTCGTTCGGGGACCGGCACGCCGCGCTGATCCGGTCGGCGCTGCCGGCCGGCGCGGCGGTGGAGTTCCTCTCCGGCGGGGCCGTCTACGCCCGGCCGGCCGCCGCGATCCGGGCGTACCGGCAACTCCTCGCCCGGCACGTCGCCGCCGGTGCCCGGCAGGTCCGTGTCCTGGGCGAGCTGCCCCCGGCCAGCCTGGGCCCGACCTGGGACTGGTGGGCCCGGTACGAGTCGGCCGTCAACCACGCGTACGACGACTTTCCGGTCTGGACCATGTGCGCGTACGACCGCCGGATCACCCCGGCCCCGGTGCTCGCCGACGTGCTGCGGACCCACCCCCGGCTGGCGCTGCCGGACGGCCGGCACGTGGTGAGCGAGGCGTACGTCGATCCGTTGGTCTACCTGACCGAGCCCCGGCCGGTGCTGCCGGACCCGATCCAGCACACCCCACCGGTGACGGACCTGACCGGGCCGACCGCCGCGACGGCCCGCGCCGCCATCGGCCTCGCCGACCGGGGCCACCTGCCGGCCGACGACGTCGAGGACCTGGTGGTGGCGGTGAGCGAGGCGGTGACCAACGCGGTGCGGCACGGACGTCCACCCGTCCGGTTCCGGCTGTGGAGCGGCCCGGACCGGATCGTCGCCGCGATCAGCGACGGTGGCGACGGGCCGAAGGACCCGTTCGCCGGCCTGCTCCCCGCCGGCACCGGCGCGGCCGGCGGGCTCGGCCTCTGGATCGTCCACCAGTCCTGCAACCACGTGACGATGCACCGGGACGCCGACGGCTTCACCATCCGGCTGACCGCCGGCAACCCGCACACCACCGCCTGACGCCGCCGTCGGACACCCGACAGCACACCGGGTACCCGTACTCAGGACCGCCGGCGGCGGGCCGGGTGCACTGGACCGCATGAGCCAGTCGCCCCCGACCCGCCACTGGGCCATCGTCGTCGCCCTGCTGACCGTCCTCTGGTTGGTGGCCGCGCTGCTGCTGCTCGGGTGGCTCGTCGCCATCGGCCTCGAAGGCTGGGCCGACCGGCACGGCGACGACGCGGCCCGGGCCCGGGAGATCGGTCGGCGTGGCAGCGCGGTGCTGCTGTCGCTCTACCTGACGGTGGCCGGCGGTCCGGTCGTGGTCGCCGTCGTGGCGTTCGCCGGGCGGCTCGTCCGCACCGCGACGGTCTACCTGTCCCTGGCTCTCGTCCTCGGCGCGGGCGGGCTGCCGATCGGGGCGGACGCCGCCCGGGACCTGAGGCCGCCGCCCCCGCCGGTCCCGGCCGGACCGGGCGGCTGCCAGGAACACAGTGGCGGCGACACCCGCTGTCCCGGGGGCTGACGGCCCGGATCCCGGGCGGCGGGCGTGGGCGTGTCGGACGGTTCTGCCATCATCGTCTGCGATGACCGCCGTCCCGCCCGCCCCGCCGACCGCGCCCGTGCGCGGCGCGACCCTGGAGGCGGTGCTGGAACGGGTCACCTACGTCAACGAGGAGACCGGCTACACCATCGCCCGGGTGGCGACCGACCGCTCCGGCACCGACCTGCTCACCGTGGTCGGGGCGCTGCCCGGCGTGCAGCCGGGGGAACGGCTGCGACTGGTCGGCCGCTGGGGGTCGCACCCGAAGTACGGCCGGCAGTTCGAGGTGCACAGCTGTACCAGCGTGCTGCCCGCCACCGTGCAGGGCATCGAACGCTACCTCGGCTCCGGCCTGATCAAGGGGATCGGGCCGAAGATGGCCGCCCGGATCGTGGCCGCGTTCGGCGCGGACACCCTCGAGGTCATCGAGAACGAGCCGGGTCGGCTGATCGAGGTGCACGGCCTGGGCCGCAAGCGCACCGCGGCGATCGGCGCGGCCTGGCAGGAGCAGAAGGCCATCAAGGAGGTGATGGTCTTCCTCCAGGGGGTGGGCGTCTCCACCTCGCACGCCGTGCGCATCTACAAGCAGTACGCCGACAGCGCGATCTCGGTGGTGCGGCACGAGCCGTACCGGCTGGCCGCCGACATCTGGGGCATCGGCTTCAAGACCGCCGACAGCATCGCCCAGGCGGTGGGCATCCCGCACGACAGCCCGCAGCGGGTGCAGGCCGGCATCCGGTACACGCTCTCCGAGGCCGCCGACAACGGTCACTGTTACCTGCCCGAGCCGAACCTGATCGCCGACGCCGCCGGCATCCTGGGCGTGCCGGCGACGCTGGTCGCCGAGTGCCTGACCACGCTGGCCGCCGAGGAGGGGGTGGTGCGGGAGCCGGTACCGAACCCGAGCAGCGGGGACGGCAGCATCCCGGCGGTGTACCTGGTGCCCTTCCACCGCGCCGAGTCGGCGCTGGCCGCCAGCCTGGTGCGGCTGCTGCGGGAGCCGGCCGACCGGATGCCGGCCTTCGCGTCGGTGGACTGGGTGCGGGCGCTGGCCTGGCTGCGCCGGCGTACCGGGGCCGAGCTGGCCGAGGAGCAGGAGCAGGCGGTACGCCTGGCGCTCACCGCGAAGGTGGCGGTGCTGACCGGTGGCCCCGGCTGCGGCAAGTCGTTCACCGTCCGGTCGGTCATCGAGCTGGCGGCGGCGAAGCAGGCGAAGATCCTGCTGGCCGCGCCGACCGGGCGGGCCGCCAAGCGGCTCACCGAGCTGACCGGACAGCCGGCCACCACCGTGCACCGGTTGCTCCAGTTGCGTCCCGGCGGGGACGCCACCTTCGACCGGGACAATCCGGTCGACGCCGACCTGGTGGTGGTGGACGAGGCGTCCATGCTGGACCTGATCCTGGCGAACAAGCTGGTCAAGGCGGTGCCGCCCGGGGCGCACCTGCTGCTGGTCGGGGACGTGGACCAGTTGCCCTCGGTGGGCGCGGGCGAGGTGCTACGGGACGTGCTGGCGGCGGAGACGGTGCCGAGGGTCCGGTTGACCCGGATCTTCCGGCAGGCGCAGGAGTCGGGTGTGGTGGTCAACGCGCACCGGATCAACGCCGGTCAGCCGCCCGCGCTGGACGGGTACCCGGACTTCTTCCTGTTCCCCAGCGACGAGCCGGAGGTCACCGCGGAGCAGGTGGTGGACATCGTGGCGAAGCGGATCCCCCGCCGGTTCGGCCTGCACCCGCGCGACATCCAGGTGCTCACCCCGATGCACCGGGGCCCGGCCGGCGCGGGCAACCTGAACGCGCTGCTGCAACAGGCGCTCGCCCCGCACCGGGAGGGCGCGCCGGAACGCCGGCACGGGTCGCGGGTGTTCCGGGTCGGCGACAAGGTGATCCAGATCCGCAACAACTACGAGAAGGGCAGTGCCGGGGTCTTCAACGGCACGGTCGGCATGGTCACCGCGATCGACCTGGACGAGCAGACGCTGACCGTCCGCACCGACGAGGACGAGGACATCGGGTACGACTTCCACGAGCTGGACGAGTTGCAGCACGCGTACGCGATCACGGTGCACCGGTCGCAGGGCAGCGAGTATCCGGCGGTGGTGGTGCCGGTGACCCTGGGGTCGTACCTGATGTTGCAGCGCAACCTGCTCTACACCGCCGTCACCCGGGCCCGGAAGCTGGTCGTGCTGGCCGGTTCCCGCAAGGCCATCGCCATCGCGGTACGGACGGCCGGCACGGGCCGGCGGCACACCGCGCTGACGCACCGGATCACCGGCGGGCGGCCGCCACGTCCCTGAGCCGGGTCACTCCGCCGGGTCGGCGGCCAGCCGGCGCAGCACCCGGTCGGCGAACCGTTCCAGGGTGCGCAGCTCGTCCCGGTCGAGCTGGTCGAGGAAGAGGTCCCGCACGGTCGCGACGTGCCCGGGTGCGGCGGCCTCGAGGGCGGCCCGACCGGCGGCGGTGATCGCGACGAACGCGCCCCGGGCGTCGCTGGGGCACTCCTGGCGTTCGACCAGGCCCCGGCGGGACATCCGGCTGAGGTGGTGGGAGAGGCGGCTCTGTTCCCACTCCAGCCTTTCCTGAAGGGCGAACGGACGCAGCCGGCCCTCCGGCACCTCGGTGAGCTGGACCAGGACCCCGTAGTCGGCGAGGGAGAGGCCCGAGTCGCGTTGCAGCTGCCGGCCGAGGTGGGCGTTGAGTCGGGCCTGCATCTGCACGTAGGACCGCCAGGCCCGCTGTTCGTCGTCGTCGAGCCATCGTGTCATGAGTCCACCGTACCAGTGATGGATGACACATCATGTGTGGAATGGATGACGGGTCATATAGGTTGTGGCAGTCGTCAATGACACATCATCGAGCCAGTGACCTCCAGGAGGACACCATGAGCACCCAGACCCCCACCGCCGACCTCGCCCAGCTCACCGGCACCTACGTGCTCGACCCCAGCCACACGCGCATCGGGTTCGTCGCCCGGCACGCGATGGTCACCAAGGTGCGCGGCGCGTTCAACGAGTTCGAGGGCACGGTGAACTTCGACGGGACCAACCCCGCCGCCACCGCGGTGACCGTCACCATCAAGGCGGCCAGCATCGACACCCGCAACGCCCAGCGCGACGAGCACCTGCGCAGCAACGACTTCCTCGCCATGGACGAGTACCCGGAGATCACCTTCGTCTCCACCGCGTTCCGGCAGACCGGCGACGACACCTTCGACCTGGTCGGCGACCTGACCGTCCGGGGCGTCACCCACCCGGTGACCATCCCGTTCACGTACGAGGGCTCGGCCGCCGACCCGTTCGGCAACCTGCGGGTCGGCTTCGAGGGCGCGGTCACCATCAACCGCAAGGACTACGGGGTCACCTGGAACGCCGCCCTCGAGACCGGTGGCGTGCTGGTGAGCGACAAGGTCGTCCTGGAGTTCGAGATCTCCGCGATCAAGCAGTCCTGAACCGTGCGGCGCGCCGCCCGTCGGCGGCGCGCCCCCGCTCCCCCAGTCAGCCGCAGTTGCGGAAAGGACACCACCGTGAGCACCCTGCTGACTCCCCGCGTCGACATCCGCCGGTCCGCCGACCGCTTCGCCACCAAGATCGCCTGGCTGGACTCGAAGCACTCGTTCTCCTTCGGCCACCACTACGACCAGGACAACACCCACCACGGGCTGCTCCTGGTCAACAACGACGACGTCGTCCGGCCGGGCACCGGTTTCGACACCCACCCGCACCGGGACATGGAGATCGTCACCTGGGTGCTGCAGGGCTCCCTGGTCCACCAGGACTCCACCGGCCACTCCGGGATCATCTACCCCGGCCTGGCCCAGCGGATGACCGCCGGACGCGGCATCCTGCACTCGGAGAAGAACGACTCCTGGCGGCTGGAGGGTGAGAAGCACACCGACCCGGTGCACTTCGTCCAGATGTGGGTGGTGCCGGACGAGGCCCGGGTCACCCCCGGCTACGAGCAGCTCGAGATCGACGCCGAACTGCTCGGCGGCGGACTGGTGCCGGTCGCCTCGGGCATGGACAAGCACGACGGCGAAGCCGCCATCCGGATCCGCAACCGGCACGCCGGCCTGTACGCCGCCCGGTTGCAGCCCGGTGGAAGCGTGACCCTGCCCGACGCGCCGTTCGTCCACCTCTTCGTGGCCCGGGGCGCGGTGGACCTGGAGGGCTCCGGCCCGCTGGGCACCGGGGACGCGGTCCGCTTCACCGCCACCGGCGGGCAGCGGGTCACCGCCACCGAGCCGGCCGAGATCCTGGTCTGGGAGATGCACGCCACCATCGCCGGCTGACGCCGACCCGACACACCCACCCGACCCCCGCGGCGGACCGGTTCCGCCCGGGGGTCGGGTCCGACGGCAAGGAAGCACGATGACACACCGCAGGACGGCCGACACCGCGCACCCGCTGCACCCGCTGCTCGCCGAGCGGTGGAGTCCCCGCAGCTTCGACCCGGAGCACGGCCTCGACCACGCCGACCTGACCCCGCTGCTGGAGGCGGCCCGCTGGGCCCCGTCGGCGAACAACAGCCAGCCGTGGCGGTTCCTGGTCACCCGACGCGGCACCGACGACTTCGTCCGGCTGTACGACACGCTCTCCGCGGGCAACCAGGTGTGGGCCGGCGCGGCGAGCGCCCTGCTGCTGGTGGCGGCGGAGACCGTCGACGGCGACGGACGGGCCCGCTCGCACGCGCTCTACGACACCGGTCAGGCCGTCGCTCACCTGGTCGTGCAGGCCCAGGCGCACGGGCTGGTCACCCACCAGATGGGTGGCTTCGACGCCGGGGCGGTCCGGGCGGCGTTCGACCTGCCCGACCAGGTCACCCCGGTCGTCGTGCTCGCCGTCGGTCAGGTGGCCGCCGCCGACCGGCTGCCCGCCCCGTTGGCCGCCCGGGAGGAGGCGCCCCGGAGCCGGCTGCCGCTGGATTCCCTGCTTCTGCCGGTCTCCGTCCAGGTCTGAGCCACCGGGCCGGTCCGGGCCAGGCCGCCCCGCCGGGCGGGCCGCTGCCGTCCGAGGCGGACCGACCCGCTGCCGTCTCCGACCCGCTGCCGTCCGACCCGACCCGGGTCGTTGTCCGACGGGCCGGCCGTCAGGCCCGCAGGTACTGCCGTGGCACGGCGTCGGTCAGCCAGACCCCGTTGGCGCTGCGGTAGAAGACGAACCCGTCACGACTCATCGCCGCGGCGTCGATGGTCAGCACCACCACCGCACCGCCCCGGCGCGCGCCGACCCGGCGGGCGGTCGCCACGTCCGGGGACAGGTGGACGTGGTGCCGGTCGCCGCGGTGCAGGCCGGTCGCCAGGATCGACGCCAGGGCCGCCGCGCCCGTGCCGTGGTGCAGCAGCGCCGGCGGCTCGGCGGCGGCCAGCCCCAGGTCCACCGGGATCGAGTGCCCCTGGCTGGCCCGGATCCGGTCCGCCCCGTCGGGGCCCCGCTCGACGGCGAAGCGCTGCTTGTCGTCGCCGGCCACCACCGCGTCCAGCGTCGCCCGGTCGATCCGCAGCCCGGCGAGGACCTGCTCGACCGGAACCCAGCCGGCCCGGTCGGGGGTGAGACCGAAACGGTCGGGCCGGTGCCGCAGCGCCAGGGACATCCGCTTGCTCACCCGTACCCGGTCACGATGATCCACTGTGGGATTGTCACCCGGCGCCCCCACGCCGGCCCACCGGTTTTCGGGGGCGGCGTGGGGGCGCCGTCGGTGGCCGTCCCCGACCGGACCGGCTGCCACCGGCCCGGACGCACCGCCGCGACCAGGGGCGATGCGACGTACGTCGCGTTAGCCGGCGCGCCGGCGGGGGTAGTGGCGACCACCAGACCCGGACCGTCCGGTGTTCGCGGACCGGGCGCGCGGCCGCTCGCTCGGGAAGAGGTGCGGTCGGTGCGAGGTTGGTGGGGGTCGGCTGTCGGACGGCTGCGCCGGGACTGGACCCAGGTGCTGGAGGCGGTGCTGGCCGCGACCCTGGCGTGGGTCGTCGCCGCCTGGGTGATCGGGCACCCCGACCCGTTCTTCGCGCCGACCGCCGCCCTGATCGTCCTCGGTGAGGCCCGGGGACGCCGGATCCGGCAGACCGTGGAGGTGCTGCTCGGTGTGGCCGCCGGGGTGCTGGTCGCCGACGTGGTGGCGCAGGCCCTCGGGCCGGGCGCCCCGACGATGTTCCTCGTCCTGCTGCTGACCGTCGGCATCATGGTGACCATCGGCGCCAGCAGCACGCTGGTGGTGCAGGCGGCGATCTCCGCGCTCTACGTCGTGGTGGTCAGCCCGCCGACGGAGACCCTGGTCCCGTTCCGGTTCCTCGACGCGCTGATCGGTGGGGTGGTCGCGCTCGCCGTCAGCCAGCTCGTGGTGGCCCGCGATCCGCTCGCCCCGCTGGTCGCCGAGGCCCGGCAGACCTTCATCGAGCTGGCCGTGCTGCTGGACCGGATCGACGACGCGCTGGCCCGGTGCGACGAGGACGCGGCCCGCGCGGCCCTGGACCGGGCGCGCGAGCTGGACGGCTGCGTGGATCGGCTGCGGGAGGCGGTGCGGGCCTGCGGCGAGGCGCTGCGCTTCCGGGTCCGGATGCGCCGGCACGTCCACCAGGTACGGGAGGTCGAGGCGACCGCCCGCCAGCTCGACTACGCGGTCCGCAACATCCGGGTGCTGGCCCGCGCCGGGGTGACCCTGAGCCGGTGTCAGCCGACGGCCCCACCGGAGCTGGGGGCGGCGATCCGGGCACTCGCGGACGCGGTCCGGGCCGCCGGTGACGCGCTGGCCACCGACCTGACCGGCTGCGACGACTGTGACCGGCACGTCGCGCGCGCCGAGACCGCCGCGCTGGAGGCGGTCCGGATCGGCGCACGGTTGCTGGCGGCGGAACCGGCGCTGCCCCTCATCATGATCGTCGGACAGATCCGGTCGACCGCCATCGATCTGCTGCGCGGTCTGGGGCAGGACGACGCGGCCGTGCTCGGCCGGGTGGACGAGGTGGCCGGTCTCCCCTCCGTCTGAGGCGGCTCGCCGCCGGTGTCCGGCCTCACCTGCCACGGAGCAGCCGGGCGGGCTAGATTGAAACACCGTTCCAATCTAGGAGGCCTGATGGTGCCCCGGTCCTGGCTCTACGTTCCCGGCCACTCCACCCGGATGCTCGGCAAGGCCGCCGGTGTCGGCGCCGACGCGATCATCGCGGACCTGGAGGACGCGGTGCCGGCGGCGCAGCGGCCGACCGCCCGCGCGGTGGTCGCCGACTGGTTGGACGCCGGTGCCGCCGGTGCCGCCGACGCCTGGGTCCGGGTCTCGCCGGACGCGTTGGAGCAGGACGTGGCGGCGGCGGTCCGCCCCGGCCTGACCGGCGTGGTGGTGGCGAAGGTGGACGGGCCGGCCCTGCTGACCCACCTGGACGCCCTGATCACCGCCCTGGAGGCCGAGCGTGGGCTACCGGCCGGGCGGATCGCCGTCTCACCGCGGGTGGAGTCGGCACGCGGGCTGCGGCGGATCGACGCCATCGCCGCCGCGCCCCGGGTGCTGCTGCTGGGTCTCGGCGAGGCGGACCTGAGCGCCGACCTGGGCCTGCGGCCCGGCCCGGACGGGTTGGAGCTGCTGCCGGCCCGGTTCGAGGCGGTCGCCGCCTCGGCCGCCGCCGGGTTGGCCGCACCGGTCGGCCCGGCCACTGTCGACTACCGGGACACCGAGCGCCTGCGGGCCGGCACCGCCGCGCTGCGACGGCTCGGCTTCTCCGGGCGGACGGCGATCCACCCTGCCCAGGTGCCGGTGATCAACGAGGTCTTCACGCCGACCGCCGAGGAGGTGGCCGAGGCCGAGCGGATCATCGCCGCGTACGCCGACGGGGGCGGCGGGGCGGCGGCGGTGAGCGGCACCGGGACGATGGTGGACGAGGCCGTCGCCCGCTCGGCCCGCGCGGTACTGGCCCGTGCCCGCCGCTGAACGATCCCCGTTCTGTTCCACTGCACGGATCGGTGTTGCGCTCAGCGGTCCGGGAGGCTTAGCCTGTGCCCACCGGCTAGGAGGTGGCCCCATGACATTTGACCTGCTCATCGCCAACGCGCGGGTGGTACGCCCCGGCGCGGACGAGCCCGTCGACGCGTCCATCGCGGTCGACGGCGGCCGGATCGTCGACGTCGGACCGGACCTCTCCCCCGCCGACGCCCGCGAGGTGGTCGACGCCGCAGGCCGGCTGGCCTTCCCCGGCGCGGTGGACGGGCACCAGCACTGGGGGATCTACAACCCCCTCGACATCGACACCGCCAGCGAGTCGCGGGCCTCGGCCCAGGGCGGCGTCACCACCGGTCTGACGTACATGCGGACCGGGCAGTACTACCTGAACCGGGGCGGCAGCTACGCCGAGTTCTTCCCCGAGGTGCTGCGCCTGGCCGAGGGCCGGGCCTACGTCGACTACGCCTTCCACCTCGCCCCGATGCAGGCGGGCCACATCGACGAACTCGGGATGCTGGTCGACGAGTTCGGGGTCAGCTCGTTCAAGATCTTCATGTTCTACGGCTCGCACGGCCTGCACGGACGCTCCGCCGACCAGGCGTCGTTCCTGATGACCCCGCCCGGCGAGCGGTACGACCTGGCGCACTTCGAGTTCGTCATGCGCGGCGTGCAGCGGATCCGGGAACAGCGGCCCGACCTGGCCGACGGGATCAGCCTGTCGCTGCACTGCGAGACCGCCGAGATCATGGCCGCGTACACGAAGCTGGTGGAGGAGGCCGGGGAGCTGAAGGGGCTGGCCGCGTACAGCGCGTCCCGGCCGGCGCACTCCGAGGGGCTGGCCATCACCATCGCCTCCTACCTGGCCCACGAGACCGGCCTGCCGGCGATCAACCTGCTGCACCTTTCCGGCGAGAAGGCGATCGAGTCCGCGCTGCGGATGGCCGCCGCGTTCCCGCACGTGGACTTCCGCCGCGAGGTCACCATCGGCCACCTGATCGCCACCTACGACACCGCGGCCGGACTCGGAGGCAAGGTCAACCCGCCGCTGCGCGCCGAGTCCGACCGGCAGGCGCTCTGGCGGGCGGTGCTGGCCGGACAGGTCGACTGGGTGGTCTCCGACCACGCCTGCTGCCGCGACGAGGCGAAGTTCGGCACCGACCGGGACGACGTCTTCCTGGCGAAGTCCGGATTCGGCGGCGCCGAGTACCTGCTCCCCGCCCTGATCACCGAGGGCCGGCGACAGGGGCTGCCGCTGGGCCGGGTCGCCGACCTGGTCTGCGCCAACCCCGCTAAGCGGTACGGGCTGTGGCCGCGCAAGGGGGACCTGGCGGTGGGCTTCGACGCGGACGTCGTCCTGGTCGACCCGGACCGCACCTGGACGGTGACGGCGGAGGCGAGCGAGTCCACCCAGGAGTACACCCCGTTCGAGGGTTTCGAGCTGACCGCCCGGGTGGACGACGTGTGGCTGCGCGGGCAGCGCATCCTGCGCGACGGCGCGGTGGTCGGCACCCCGCGCGGCGAGTACCTGCGCCGTCCGGTCGGCCGGTAGGTCCCACCTCGCCGGCCCGGCTGCCGGACGCTGCGCGTCGGACACCCGCCGAGGTCTGGGCACGTGCCGGGACCACCAGTCCCCGTCGGCGAGGTGACCGACCACCTCAGGTCACGCTCCGACCATGCCGTCACGAGTGACGAGCCGCAGTCACGGTGGGTAGCGTCATGCCGAAAACCGCATCGCGCCTCGTGTCCCTTGCTCTGCACCCAGATCCGCGCCAACCATGCTGGGCAGGCTTCATGCCGGATCGACGGACCTGGGCACGGAGAGCGTCCGGTCACCGAACGTGCCTGGCGCGCAAAAGGGTGCAGAGCAAAGGACGCGGCGGAACCGGCGGCGGTCGGGCGTTGCCACGACCGGCCCGGCTGTCCGGCGGGCCGGCCTGTTCAGGTGTCCGCCGCGCCCGCCGGTTCAGCTGCCCGGCATGCCAGCCGGCCCAACTGTCCGGCATGCCGGCCGGTTCAGGAGGTGGCGTGCCGGCCGGTTCAGGAGGTGGCGTGCCGGCCGGTTCAGGAGGTGGCGTGCCGGCCGGTTCAGGAGGTGGCGTGCCGGCCGGCGAGGTAGCCGAGACCGAGGGCGGCGAGCAGGCCGTTGCCGGCGAGGTAGCCGTCCGCCCCGTGACCGGAGATGCCCACCGCCGCGCCGCCGGCCGCGTACAGTCCCGGCACCGGCTGCCCGCCGCGCAGCACCCGGGCGTGCCGGTCCACCCGCAGGCCACCCTGGGTGTGGAAGAGCGCGCCGGTGACCCGGACCGCCGCGTACGGCGGACGCAACGGCCCGCCCCAGGTGGTCCGGCCGAACGCGTCCGGCGCGGCCCCGGTGGCCGCCGCGTCCGCGTCGGCCAGGGTGGCCGCCAAGACGTCGGCCGGCGCGCCCAGCACGGTCGCCAGCGCCTCGACGTCGTCGGCCCAGCGGACCGCCCCAGCGGCCAGCACGTCCTGGTAGTCCTTGAACGCCCGGCAGGCGTCGTGGACGCGCCGGTCGTAGACCACCCAGGCCCGCCCGCCCGGCCGGGACAGCACCGGGACGGCGTACTCGGAGTAGCCGACCGTCTCGTCACCGAACCGCCGCCCGGTGACGTCGACGAGGAACCCGCCGTGCATGACCGTCGCCCAGGTGAGCAGGATGGCGTCCGGCACGGCCAGCGAGCCGTGCCCCTGGTAGGCGTCGAGGTGACCGGTGTCCAGCCCGAGCCGCTCGGCCAGCCGCAGCGCGTCCCCCCGGGACGCCTCCCCACCGTGGTAGACGCCGTCGGCGATCTCCGGCAGGTACCGGCGGACCAGCTCGGCGTCGGCGGCGAACCCGTTGGTGGCGAGCACCACCACCGGCGTGGACAGCTCCTCCCGGCTGCCGTCCGGGCGTTCCAGCACCGCGCCCCGGACCGCGCCGGCGTCGTCGGTGCGCACGTCGACCAGCCGGGCCGGGACGACCAGGTGCAGGTCGTCCCGGTCGGCGGCGGCGTCGAGCAGGGCGCGGTGCAGGGTCGCGCCGGACCGGTCGGGCACGCTGTGGCAGCGCAGCGCGGAATGGCCCGGGTACCGGAAGTCGGTGACCAGGTCGAGGGGTACCCCGCAGTCGTCGGCCAGCCAGGTCACCAGCTCGGGGGCGACCGTGGTGAGCGCGCCGGCCACCACCGGGTCGGCGGTGTCGTGGGTCTTGGCCCGGATGTCGGCGAGGAAGCGGCCGGGTGAGTCCTCGACACCGGCCGCCCGCTGCCAGCGGCTGCCGGCGGCCGGGATCATCGAGGTGCTCATCGCGGTGTTGCTGCCCTGCCGGAACGTCTCCCGGGCCTCGGCGAGCACGACGGTGCGGCCGGGTCGGGCGGCGGCCAGCGCGGCGGCAAGCCCGGCCGCGCCGGCCCCGGCGACGAGCACGTCGCAGTCGGTCATGACCCGGCCGTCCCCGGCGGCACGCTGGTGTCCAGGCCGTAGAAGCGGGCCGCGTTGCGCCAGAGGATCTTCTCCCGCGCCGCCGCGTCCAGGAAGTCGGCGGTACGGATCCAGTTCGCCGCGCCGCCCGGGTGGTCCCAGGCGAACGGGTGGTCGGTGCCGATGGTGAGCTGGTCCACCCCGACCCGTTCGATCACCAGTTCCAGGGCGCGTACGTCGTGGACGAGCACGTCGTAGAACAGGTTGCCGGCGGCGAGGTACTCGCTGGGCGGGCGGGCCATGGTCCGCTGCGCCGAGGAGATCATGTGCCAGCGGTGGTCGAACCGGCCCAGCGAGTGGATCGCGATGCCGCCGCCGTGGGTGAAGCACATCCGGAAGTCGGGGTGCCGGTCCAACAGCCCGGAGTGGATCACCGTCATCAGCCCGATGCTCGCCTCGACGGGCGCAGCGAACGAACTCTCGAAGTAGTACCGGCCGAGCCGGTCCCCCGCGCCGAGCTTGTCGAAGAACGCCGGGTGCACGTTGGCGGTCACCCCGGCCTCGGCCATCGCCTCCAGCACCGGCAGGATCTGCGGGTCGTCGAGGTTGCGGCCGTTGACCGCCGGGGTGAGCACGAAGTGCCGCAGCCCCAACTCCTTGACCGCGTGGTCGAGGACGGCCAGGGCGGCGTCCCGGTCCTGCAACGGCAGCTGCGCCAGCCCCCGGTAGGTGTCCGGGGCGGCGGCCTCCAGCTCGGCCAGCTCGGTGTTGAGTTCCCGGCAGAAGGCCGCGCCCCGGGCCGCGTCCAGGTGGTAGTTGAACAGGAAACCGGCCACCTGGACGGCCTCGAAGCCGATGCCCTGCTGCTGGGCGCGGGCGGCGAGCCGGGCCGTCGGGTCGGCCAGGTCCACCTCGGGCGGGGCGAAGTTGAGCACGGTACGCCCCAGCGCGAACGCCCGCCGGCCGTCGGCCTCGGTGACCGGCCGCCAGCCGTACCAGTCCCGACCGGCCCGACCGGCGGCGAGCAGCCCGCGGGGCCAGAAGTGGGTGTGCGTGTCGATCGCCGGAACCCCGGCGGTGTCGATGGCCGGGGTGCCGGCGGGGGCGATGGCCGGGGCCCCGGCGGAGGAGGCGTCGCCGGGGCCCGGAGCTGAGGTGACGGTCATGCCGTCTTCACGATCTTCCCGTCCTGGACCAGGATCTCGCCGTCCACCTCCACGGTCGGGGTGAGCAGCAGCAGGTCGACGTGGATCGGGGCCTTGACCGTGCCGCCGACCACGCTGTTGCCGAGGGCGAAGTGGACCGTGCCGACCTGCTTCTTGTCCTCGGTGATGTTGCCGAGGAAGCGGGCCGCCGGGTTGGTGCCGATGGAGATCTCGCCGAGGTTGTCGCCGTTCTCCACCCCGTCGATCATGCGGCGCAGGTCGTCGGCCTGGTCACCGCCCTCGATCTTGACCGCGCGTCCCTGGTCGAAGTGGACCCGGATCGGTTCGCGCAGCTTGCCGAGCTGGTGCGCGGAACCGTCGGCGACCAGGACGCCCTGCCCGGTGCCGGTGGCCGGGGCGCTCCACGCCTCGCCGCTGGGGTAGCTGGAGATCTGGCCGGGCTCGCGGGCGAAGGACGCGCCCACCCCGCAGGTGACCCCCTCCAGGCTGGCGGTGAGGTCGGAACCCTGCTGCGAGGTGACCCGGATCCGGGAGCCGGCGGTGATCGCGTCGGCCAGCGGCTTGGTGATCCGGTACACCTCCTCGTAGTCGGCGATGCCCGCGCCGCCGGTCAGCTCGGCCCGGGTCACCCCGGTCATCACGATCGCCCGCGCGCCCCGGTTGAGGGCCTGCTTCAGTTCGGGGGTGAAGCTCAGCGCGGTCGAGGTCGGCGAGATGATCACGTCCGCGCCGGCCAGCGCGGCGGCCACGATCCGGTTGGCCGGTTCGCCGGCCCTGGCACGGGCGGGCTGGACCAGCAGGGTGCCCTCGGCCCCGGCGGCGGCGACCGCCGCGAGGAGCGCGTCGACGACCGCGTGGTCGGAGTTGTGGTCGGCGGCGATGGCGACCAGTTCCCCGGGCCGGACGGCCAGGGAGGTGTTGACGATGGTGTCGGCGGCCTTGGCGACTCCGATGGCGGCCCAGTCGGTCATCAGTGGTCCTCTCGCAGCAGGGTGGCGCCGGCCTTGGTGGTCCAGCCGCGCTGGAAGCTGTACGCCTCGACGATCTCCAGGGGCTGGAAGCCGTCGAGGTCCTCGTTGATCGCGTCGGTGAAGATCTCCACGCCGCCGGTGCCCTTCCAGGCGTCGATGGTGGTGGCCCGGTCCAGGTCGAGGGCGAACAGTTGCCGCTGGTCGGGCACCTGCGGGCTGGGCGACGGGATGTGCCGGTAGGTGTAGACGCGGTGCCCGTGCGAGGGCACCGCGTCGTCGTCGATCTTCTCGGTGAGCTGGATGTCCACGTTGAAGATCCGCCGGCCGAACCGGTCGACGGTGCCGCGCATCCGGGTGCCGGGGCCGACCGGCCCGAACGCCGGGTTCGCCGGCTGGATCTTGGTCTTGTGGATGACGCCCTGCTTCTTGGCGAAGCCCATGAAGTGGCCGAAGACCACCGACCAGTCCTCGCTGACGTAGATGTAGGCGCTGAACCGGCCGGGCTGTCCCTGGTAGGTGCAGTACAGGCCGAGAATGCCCTCCTGGTACTGCGACCACTGCGGTTCGGTCCACGCCTGGTCGGGGTGACTGTCGCTGACCTTGACCATGTCGGCGACGTAGGCGTAGGCCAGGGCGTCCGGGTGCAGGTCGAGGCCGTCGGGCAGGTAGGCGCGGGCCTTGTCCGGGTCGACCCGGTAGACGACCTGGATGGCGTCGGCGCTGATGTGGTGCGGGGGGTCGTCGACGAGCGCCGCCCGGCCGGACGGGGACAGGGGATTGCCGAACCCTCGGAGCGTGGCCATCGCATTCCTTCCACTCAGCGAAACGGCGTTCCACAAAACGTAGGCGGGTCCGTCGAACCGTGTCAAGGGGCCGGACGGCCGCCGTGACCAGCGGATCCGTCCACGCTCAGCCGGCCCGGCCGACCGCCCGCCGGGCCCCGTCGAGGAACGCGGTGGCGTTCTCCCGGACCACCATGTCCTTCTCCCGACTGGTCAGGAAGGGCTGGTCGGCGATCCAGCGCACCGCCCCGACCTCGGGGATGTCCCCGCCGTACGGGTGGTCGGTACCGATCACCACCCGGTCCGAGCCGACCCGCTCGACCAGCAGTTGCAGGGCCCGCTCGTCGTGCACCAGGCAGTCGTAGTGGAACCGGCGCAGGTACCGGTCCGGCGCCTCGGCCAGCAGGCCACTGTCGCGTCCCTGCAGGTAGCGCAGGTTGAGCCGGCCGATCCCGTACGGCAGCCAGCCGCCCCCGTGCGAGCAGCAGATCCGGGCGTCCGGGTGCCGGTCCAGCAGCCCCGAGTAGATCAGCGAGGCCAGCGCCAGCCCGGCCTCCAGGGGTACGCCCACCGAGTTGTCGAACATGTGCCGGCAGGTGCGCTCCCGCCCGGCCCGGGTGTACCAGTTGGCGTGGATGACGATCGCCGCCCCGGCGGCGAGCACCTGCTCGAGGATGCCGACCACCTTCGGGTCGTCCAGGTTGGCGTCCTCGACGTTGGTGCCGATGCTGAACGCGTACAGGCCGAGGTCCTTGACCGCGTGGTCGAGCACCCGCAGCGACGCGTCGTGGTCCTGCAACGGCAGCAGGCCGAGGCCGGTGAAGGTGCCGTCGGAGGAGGCCTGCGCGTCGGCCAGGTCCGCGTTGACGTCCCGGCAGTACGCCTCGGCCTCGGCGGGCGGGAGTTCGTACCCCCAGAGGAAGACCGGGACCATGGCCGCCTCGCGGACGATGCCCTCGGCGGCCCGGCGTTCCCGGCGGGCGACCAGGTCGGTGGAGTATATGTCGACGGGGGCCGGGGCGTCCCGGTCCCCGGCCACGATCCGGGGTGTGGCGGCGGTGAGGTCGGCGTCCCAGGCGTGCCAGCGCCGGCCCGCCCGGACGGCCGACGCGAACTCCCGGGGCCACCAGTGACTGTGCAGATCCACGGCCCGACCAGGTCGATGCATGACGCGCACCCCTCTTGTTCCGGTTGATGAAACGGTGTTTCATAAGGTAGCGCAGCCGACGGGGGCGGGACAGGCCGACCGACTCAGGACGTGACAGATGGATCTGACATACGGAAGCGACGTGATGGTGGCGCTCCTCCAGCGCCTCGGCATCCGGTACGTGGCGGCGAACCCCGGCGCCTCGTTCCGGGGCCTGCACGACTCCCTGACCACCAGCGGCAGCCCTGAGCTGATCTCGGCGCTGCACGAGGGCGTCGCCGTGGCCATCGCCCACGGCTACGCCAAGGCGTCCGGCGAGGTGATGGCCGCCGCCGTGCACAACCTGGTCGGCCTCCAACAGGCCGTGATGGCGACCTTCAACGCGTACGCCGACCACGCGCCGGTGCTGGTGCTCGGCGGCTCAGGGCCGGCCGACCAGGCCCGCCGCCGCCCGTGGATCGACTGGGTACACACCGCCAACCTGCAGGGGCAGGCCGTCCGGGACGTGGTCAAGTGGGACACCGAACCCACCTCGGTGGCCGCCCTGCCCGACCTGATGCTCCGCGCCCACCAGCTCGCCGTGGCCCAACCGCCCGGCCCCACCTACGTCGCCCTCGACGCGCTGATGCAGGAGTCCCCCGCCCCCGAGATCGACCTCGGCGACTGGGGACCGGCCCCGCTCGCCCCGCCGACCGCCCCGCTGGACCGCATCGAGGCCGTCGCCGACCTGCTCGTCGCGGCCGAGTCCCCGGTCATCCTCGCCGACTTCGTCGGCCGGAGCCGGGCCGGCTTCGACGCGCTGCGCCGGCTCGCCGAGACCCTCGCCGTACCCGTGGTGGACCTCGGCAGCCGGCACAACTTCCCCACCGGGCACTGGGCCGACTGCACCCAGGACCGGGCCGGCCGGCTCGCCGACGCCGACCTGATCCTCGCGCTGGACTGCCGGGACGTGCGCTGGGCGACGTCCCAGGTGGACAACGACCGGCGCGGCTACCGGATGCTCACCCGGCCCGGCACGAAACTCGCCGTGATCACCCTCAACGACCTGAAACACAACGGCTTCCTCGACCTGGAACCGCCGATCCGGGCCGACGAGTACCTGGTCGCCGACACCGCCGTGGCGCTGCCCGTCCTCGCCGACCTGGTCGCCGAGCGGGTCGGCCGCCGGGCCGACGCCGTCGCCGCCCGCCGGGAATGGCTGACCGGCCACACCGCCGCGCTGCGCGCCGCCGAAGGACCACCGCCCGAGTCCCCGCACGGCGGCATCACCGAGGGCGTCCTCTCCGCCGCCACCTACGACGCGGTCCGCGACGGCCCCTGGCAGATCGGCTTCACCATGTTCCGGGGCTGGCCCCGGCGCACCTGGGACATGGTCGACTACAACTGCCACCTGGGCGGCTCCGGCGCGGGCGGCCTCGGCTTCGGCATCGGCGGCTCGATCGGCGCGGCCCTGCACCACCGCGACGACGACACCGTGGTGGTCGACCTGCAACCCGACGGCGACCTGCTCTACACCCCGCAGGCGCTCTGGACCGCCGCCCACCACGGGCTCCCGCTGCTGGTCGTGGTGGTCGACAACCGCAGCTACGGCGCGGACTGGCTGCACCAGCGCCGGGTCGTGCAGAAGCGCGGCGGCGACCTGGACCGGGCCCGGCACGGCATGGACCTGACCGGGCCGAACGTCGACCACGCCGGAATGGCCCGCGCCCAGGGCGTCGAGGCGTTCACCGTCACCGACCGCGACGCGTTGGCGCCCACCCTCGCCGAGGCGGTCAAGGGCGTCCGCGAGGGACGTCCCGTCCTGGTCGACGTGGTCGTCGACCTGCCGGAGGTGTGATCCGATGCCGGTGCACGCCCCGGTCGGCTTCGCCGACGTCCTCGCCGCCGAACCACCCGTGTACACCGCCGGAGTCTGGGACGGGCTCAGCGCCACCCTGGCCGCCACCGCCGGGTTCCGCTGCCTGTTCGTCTCCGGGTTCGCCGTGTCCGCCTCGCTCGGCCTGCCCGACGCCGACCTCTACACCCGCGCCGACATGACCCGCGCGGTCGCCGTCGCCGCCCGGGCCAGCGGCCTGCCGGTCATCGCCGACCTGGACACCGGCTGGGGCAACGCGGTCAACGCGTACCACGCCGCCCGCGACTTCGAGCAGGCCGGCGCGGCGGCGCTGATGCTGGAGGACCAGATCTCCCCCAAACCGGGGCCGCTGAGCGAACAGGCCGGGGTCAGCCTGGTGCCCCGGGACGAGGCGGCGGCGAAGGTACGCGCCTGCGTCGACGCCCGCACCCGGGCCGCCGTGGTCGCCCGGACCAACGCCGACACCGTCGACGAGGTGCTGCGGCGCGCCGAGGCGTACGCGGCGGCCGGGGCGGACGTGGTCTTCCCGATGCGCCACGACGAGACGTTCCCGTTCGAGGCGTGGGCCGCCACCCGGGACGCCTGCGGCCGACCACTGGCCGCCGCGGTCGCCCCCGGCAGCTGGCTGGAACGGGAACTCACCCCCGCCATCGCCCGGGAACTCGGCATCGCCGTGGTCATCTACGGCCTCCAGGGGGTGCTCGCCACCGCCCGCGCGCTCACCGACGCGTACACCGACCTGCTCGGTCCGGAACCCGGCGTGGTCGCCGCCCGGGGCGTACCGCTGCGCGCGTTCACGCAGCTCATCGGCTACGACGAGGTGACCCGGCTCCGCCACCGGTACCTGGGCACCCCCGCCGTCCCGTCCGCGCCCGCCGAGCCGACCGGACCGGACGGGACGACCGCACTGAACGGACGCGAGGCCGACCCCACCACCGGGCAGGCCACCGATCCCACCACCGGCCGGGGCGACACGTGACCGCGTCCAACGGCACCGGCCGTACCGTCCTCGCCGCCGCGCACGCGCTGATCGCCCCGCTGACCGAGGCACAGGTCGCCGCGATCCGCGCCGCCGCCGCACCCGACCCGGTGGTGGTCGCCCGGGATCCGGCCACCCAGCTCCGGTACGCCCCCGGCGCGGCCGTTCTCTTCGGTGACATCCAGCCGGAGGTGCTCGACGCCGCACCGAACCTGCGCTGGGTGCAGTCGGTCGGCGCGGGTGTCGACCGGATCGCCGCGCACCTGGCCGGCCGGGACGTCCGGTTGGTCTCCGCCAAGGGCGGGATCGTCGGCGCCCACCTGGCCGAACACGCGTTCGCCCTGCTGCTCGCCCTCACCCGGGGCGTGGCGGCGGTGCTGCGGGAACCGGACTGGACCGACGCGTACCGGATCGCGGTACGGGCGACGCAGTGGGAGTTCACCGATCGGACCATGCTGGTGGTGGGCCTCGGTGGGGCCGGCCGGGCGGTCGCCCGCCGGGCCCGGGGCTTCGAGTTCGCGCGGATCGTCGCGGTCGAGCCGGAGCACGTCGACCCCGGCCCGGACGTGGACCTGCTGGTCACCCCGGACCGGCTGGACGAGGTGCTGCCCACCGCCGACGTGGTGATGCTCACCGTGCCGCTCACCCCGGCCACTCGGAACCTGCTGGACGCCACCCGGATCGCCGCGATGAAACCCGGTGCGATCCTGGTCAACGTCAGCCGGGGCGACCTGGTCGACGAGCCGGCGCTGCGTGCCGCGCTGGTCGACGGGCGGCTCGGCGGGGCCGGGCTGGACGTGGTGGCCCGGGAACCGCTCGCCCCCGACGACCCGTTGTGGCGGCTGCCCAACGTGGTGGTCACCCCGCACATCGCCGGCGGTTCGCCGCGCCGGGCCGAACGGGTGGTCGACCAGTTCTGCGAGAACCTCCGCCGCTGGCGCGCCGGCCAACCCCTCCTCGGCGAATACAACCCCACCCGCGGCTACTAACCCCCTCCCCCACTGTCCCCCGCCCCGTCCCCCCTCCCCATCGTCCCGCCCCGTTGATCATGAAGTTGTTGTTCCCCGCACGGCGTGTCGCGGACAACAACTTCATGGTCAACAGGCGCGGGGGTGGTGGGTGGTGGGGTGGTTAGGGTGGTGGGGTGTTCGAGGGTGTGGGAGAAGTCGATGGGGGCGGGACCGGGGACGGGTCGGGGGGCGGGGCGCGGTCGGTGTCGGCGGCGTTGCCGTCCACGGTGCGGGGGCTGCTCGCGGGGGCGCGGGAGCGTGGGGTGCTGCTGTTCGGGCTGACCCCGCCCCGGCGCAGCGCCAGCCCGGAGCAGGTCGAGGAGATCGCCCGGGTCACCCTGGCCCGGTTGACGCCGCTGGACGTGGACGCGCTGGTGCTCTACGACATCGACGACGAGAGCGACCGCAACCCGGACGAGCGGCCCTTCCCGTACCTGCCGACCATGGACCCGGCGGTGTTCCACGCCGAGCACCTCACCGGCTGGCACCGGCCCACCGTGATCTACCGGTGCGTCGGCAAGTACCGCGATTCGGAGTTGCGGGACTGGCTGGAGGCGACCGACCCGGACCGGGTGGCGACGGTCTTCGTCGGCGCGTCCTCCGGCAGCAAGCTGGTGCACACCGTCCTGTCCCGGGCGCACGCCCTGCGCCGGGACACCCGACCCGAGCTGGCCCTGGGCGGGGTCGCCATCCCCGAGCGGCACACCCGGGGAGGTGACGAGCACCTGCGGCTGCTGGCCAAGCAGGAGCGCGGCTGCGGGTTCTTCGTCACCCAGGTCGTCTACGACGTGGACGCCACCAAGAGCCTGGTGTCGGACTACCACTACACCTGCCGGGAACGCGGGATCGAGCCCCAGCCGATCGTCTTCACGCTCTCGGTCTGCGGTTCGTTGAAGACGTTGTCGTTCCTGAAGTGGTTGGGGGTGGCCGTGCCGCGCTGGTTGGAGAACGCGCTACGGCACGCCGAGGACCCGCTGACCGAGTCGTACGAGCAGTGCCTGGCCAACGCCCGCGAGCTGGCGGCCTTCTGCCGGCGGCTCGGGGTGCCCTTCGGGTTCAACGTGGAGAGCGTGTCGATCCGCAAGGTCGAGATCGACGCGTCGGTCGCTCTGGTCGGCCGGCTCCGTCCGCTGCTACCGGGGTGAAATGGTCACTGTGACCGCGCAGCGAGCCAGGTGAGCGCGGAGCGGGCGTGGTGCAGTACGGAGATGTGCCCGTCCTCGGGGTACAGGCGCAGCTCGGCCCCTGGGCAGTGCCGGGCCAGCCAGCGGCCGTGGTCGCTGGGCACGACCCGGTCGGCACCGCCGTACAGCAGGAGCACCGGCGCGGTGATCCGGCCCGGGTCGCACCCCCACGGGGCGACGTAGCCGAGGTCGTCGTCGATCAGCCCGTCGGGGCCGCCGGCCAGGGCCGGGCCGACGACCTGGTGGAACCAGCCCCACTCCCCTTCCAGGGCGGCCCAGTCCGCCGCCACGAAGCCGGGGTCGCCGTCGGTCGACGCCGCCTCGTGCGCCTCCTTGGCGGCGCGACCCGCTGCGGCGGCCCGCAGGTTCGCCTCCCCGACGGGTGACATGCCGGCGAACCAGTCCAGCCCGGTCGCGGTGAAGGGGGCGAGCGCGGCCCCGGCTACGACGGCGCTCACCCGGTCGGGCCGCAGCGCCGCGCAGGCCAGGGCGAAGCTGCCGCCACCGGAGTGACCCATGACGGCGAACCGGTCGACACCGAGCGCGTCGGCGGCCCGGGTCACGTCGACGGCGACCGAGGCTAGGCTGCGTCCCGGGTGGGCGGTGGAGCCGCCGTAACCGGGGCGGTCGCAGGAGAGCCAGCGCACGGACGGGCCGGTGGCGGACACCAGCGGTGCCGGTGGCACGCCGATGTTCGGCGTGCCGTGGTGCCAGAAGACGGCCGGGCCGTCCCCGCCGCTGTCGTAGACCCGCAGCGTCCGCCCGTCCGGCAGGGTGACGTCCCGGTGTTCCACCATGTCCGGGCACGCTACCCGCACCCACCGACAAGACGGTGGCGACAGGCACCCTCTCAGCAGCCGGACAGCACGGGCCGGACGGCGGGTAGGCCGAGCGGACCGGACAGCACGGCGGCGGGCACGCTCAGCAGCCGGACAGGACGGTGGCGGCGGGGCGGACGGTGCCGACGGCGTGCGCCAGGGTGGCCAGGGTGGCCCGCTGTACCTCCTCCGCCGACAGTTCGAAGCCGGCGGCGGTGACCGGGAGCGCGGCGGTCAGGTCGGCGACCACCAGCACGTCGAGGTCCCGGGCACGGGCGTCCTGGGCGGTGGCCTGGACGCAGATGTTGGTGGTGACCCCGGTGAGCACCACCCGGTCCGCGCCCAGGGTGCGCAGCACCACGTCCAGGTCGGTGCCGTAGAACGCCGACTGGCGGGGCTTGACCACCCGGATCTCGTCGTCGCGCGCGCCGAGGCCGGGGTGCAGGTCGGCGGCGGGTGACCGGAACAGGTCGTCGACCGTAGCGCCGTACGCGGCGGTGGTGGCGGTACCCATCGACACGCCGGGGCGCAGCTCGCGGGTCACCCAGACCAGCGGTACGTCCCGGGCGCGGGCCGCCCCGGCGAACCGGGCGATCCGGTCGACCAGCCCGGCGGCGTCCGGGACGGCCAGCGGTCCGGTGACGTACTTGCGTTGCACGTCGATGACGATCAGGGCGTCGCCGGGACCGAGGGGACGCACGGCTCCTCCTTGCGGGTCGTCGGGCGGTCCCGGTACCGGCCGAGGTCGGTCTCCGGGTCGAGCACCGCGTCGAGGAGCTGCCGGGTGTACGCCGCCGACGGCCGCTGGTAGATCGCGTCGACCTGGTCCAGTTCGACGATCTTCCCGGTGGACATCACCGCCACCCGGTCGGAGATGTACGCCACCGCGGCCAGGTCGTGCCCGATGAACAGGTACGTCAGGCCGAGCCGGGCCTGGAGGTCGCGCAGCAGGTTGAGGATCTGCGCCTGGATGGACAGGTCCAGGGCGGCGACCGGTTCGTCCAGCACCACCAGCGCGGGTTCCAGGGCGAGCGCGCGGGCGATGGCGACCCGCTGGGCCTGTCCGCCGGAGAGCTGGTGCGGGAAGCGTCCGGCGTAGTCGCCGTCCAGTCCGACCAGGTCGAGCAGTTCGGTGACCCGGTCCCGCCGTTCGGCTTTGGACCCGCGTTTGTGCACCAGCAGCGGCTCGTCGACGATCTGCCCGATGGTCATCCGGGGGTCCATCGAGGAGTACGGGTCCTGGAAGACCACCTGGAGGTCGCGGCGGACGTCCCGCATGGCCTTGCCGGAGAGCCGGGCGATGTCGACGCCGCCGATGACCACCCGGCCGGAGGTGGGGGCGAGCAGCCCGGACATGATCATCGCGGTGGTGGACTTGCCGGAGCCGGACTCCCCCACCAGGCCGAGGGTGGTGCCCTTGGGAATGGTGAAGGAGACGTCGTCGACCGCCCGCAGTACCCGGGCCTTGCGGCCGGAGCCGAGCGGGTACTCCTTGACCAGGTTCTCGACCACCACGAACGGTTCCGGGTCGGCGGTGCGGGCGTCGACCAGCGGTTCGCCGCCGTCGCGCCAGTAGCCGAGGTCACCGTCGGCGGTCAGCCGGTCGGTCCAGTGGCAGGCCGCGACCTGGCCGGCGCCGGTGGGTTGCAGGAGCGGCAGTTCCTCCGCGCAGCGGTCGGTGGCGAACCGGCACCGGGGGTGGAAGGAGCAGCCGGCCGGCAGCCGGGCCGCGTTGGGCGGCGCGCCGGGGATGGCGGTCAGCGTGGACCGCAGCCGGCGCAGCCGGGGCAGCGAGCCGAGCAGCGCGGCGGTGTACGGGTGGCCGGGCTGGTGCAGCACCTGCTCGGCGGTGCCGTACTCGACGACCCGGCCGGCGTACATGACGGCGACCCGGTCGGCGACGGCCGCCGCCACCCCGATGTCGTGGGTGATCAGGACGACCCCCATCGACAACCGGTCCCGCAGTTCGATCATGGTCTCCAGCACCGCGCCCCGGACGCTGGTGTCCAGCGCGGTGGTCGGCTCGTCGGCGAGGAAGAGCGGCGGGTCCAGGGCGATCGCCATGGCGATCATGACGCGCTGGCGCATGCCGCCGGAAAGTTCGTGCGGGTACTGCTTGGCCCGGCGGGGCGGATCGTCGATCCGGACCACGCCGAGCAGGTCGACGGCCCGCGCCCAGGCGTCCTTCGCCGACGCGCCCCGGTGCACCCGCAGGATCTCGGCGATCTGGTCGCCGACGGTGAAGCTGGGGTCCAGCGAGCTCATCGGGTCCTGGAAGACCATGCCGTAGTTCTCGGCGCAGAACCGGCGCAGTTGCGCGCCACGCAGGCCGAGCACGTCGCGGCCCTGGAAGCGGACCCGGCCGGCGGTGTAACCGTTGGCCGGCAGCAGCCCGGCGACGGCGTGCAGCGAGACGCTCTTGCCGGAACCGGACTCGCCGAGCACCACCAGGGTCTCGCCCTGGCGTACCGACCAGGTGGCTCCCCGGACGGCGTGCACCGGCCCCCGGGGGGTGTCGAAGGTGACGTCGAGTCCCTCGACCTCGAGCAGCGGTACGGCGTCAGCGCCGGCCATGCGGATCCCACCTCTCACTCAGCCAGTCGCCGACGACGTTGACGCTCAACACGACCAGGGTGATGGCGACGCCGGGGACCAGCGGGATCCACCAGGCGGTGTCGAGGTAGCCGCGGCTGGCGCTCAGCATCCCGCCCCAGGTGGCGGTGGGCGGTGGCACCCCGAGTCCGAGGAAGCTGAGCGAACTCTCGATGACGATGGACCGGGCCACCACGAACGTCCAGACGACGATGAGCGGGCCGGCGATGTTGGGCAGCACGTGCCGGGCGAGGATGCCGGCACCCCGGCGGCCGATGGCGACGGCCGCCCGGAAGTAGTCGGTGGAGACCACGTTGAGGGTCTTGGCGTGGGCGAGCCGGGTGAACGGCACCCACTCCCAGAGCACCAGCACGATGATCAGCACCGACAGTTTGGCGCCGAAGACGGCGACCACGGCGAGCGCGACGATGAGGAACGGGAACGCGGTGAGGATGTCGACCGTCCGCATGATCACCGACTCGACGATGCCCCGGTAGTAGCCGGCGACGATGCCGAGCACGGTGCCGAGCAGGCCGGCGAAGGTGGCCGCGACGAAACCGACGGTGAAGCTGACCCGGCCGCCGTAGATGGCGCGGCTGAGCAGGTCCCGGCCGAGTTCGTCGGTACCGAGCAGGTGCGCGCCCTCGCCGCCGAACAGTGACGGTGCGGCGAGCCGGTTGAGCAGGGACTGCTCGTTCGGGTCGTACGGGGCGATGGCCGGGGCGAAGACGGCGGCCAGGATGCCGACCACCAGGAAACCGAGCGCGATCCGGGCGCCGAAGTGTCTCGGCAGCAGGCGTCGGCGACGCCGACGTGGCGCGGGGACGACCTCGGCGGCGGGTTCGGCCCCGCCCGGGGAGGGGACGGTCAGCAGTGTGCTCATCGGGTCACCAACTGCGCCTTGAGTCGGGGGTCGACCACCTGGTAGAGCAGGTCGACGATGAAGTTGATCAGCACGACGAGCACGCCGATGACGAACACGCCCGCCTGGAGCACCGGGTAGTCCCGGGCGGTGACCGACTCGACCATCAGCCGGCCCAGTCCGGGCCAGGAGAAGACCGACTCGACCACCACCGAACCGGCGATGAACTGGCCGAGTTCCAGGCCGACGAGGGAGAGCATGGGCACGGTCACGTTGCGCAGGATGTGCCGGTAGCGGATCCGCCGGGTGCTGTAGCCGAGCGAGTTCGCCGTCCGCACGTAGCCCTTGCTGAGTTCCTCCAGGGTGTACGCCTGCACCAGCCGCATCTGTCGGGCGCAGATGAAGGCGGCGAGGGTGACGGCCGGGAGGATCAGGCTCATCACCCCCTCCCCGCCGAAGCTGGGCAGCCAGCCCAGGGTGACCGCGAAGATCATGATGAGCACGAGACCGAGCACGAAGTTCGGCACGCTCTGCCCGAGAATGGCGAGGCCGTTGACGGCCCGGCCGAGGAGCCCGTCCCGGTGCACGGCACCGAGCACCCCGGCCGGTACGCCGAGTCCGACCGCGATGAGCATCGCGATGGTGGTCAGCAGCGCCGACGCCGGCAACCGGTCCAGTACCAGCGCCATCGCGTCGCTGCGGTACTGGTACGAGTCGCCGAAGTCGAGCACCAGCAGGTCGCCGAGGAACCGTACGTACTGGACCAGCACCGGTTCGTTCAGCCCGAGGTTGCTGCGGATGGCCGCCAGGGTCTCCGGGTCCGCGTCCGCCCCGGCGATCGCCGCCGCCGGGTCACCGGAGATACGGACCAGGAAGAAGACCAGGCTGGACAGTCCGAGGATGACCAGGACCAGCTGGAGGAGCCGCTGTCGCAGAAGCTTCGTCACGGTCGGACCCCGTCTAGTCCTTCACCTTGGTGATCAGCTCCCAGGCCGGGTTGCCCGCCTGGTCCACCTTGAAGTCCCGGATCTTGTCGGAGCTGGCCCAGATGTCCGGCATGGTCATCACCGCCACCGACGGGACGTCCTCCTTGTAGATCTTCGACAGCTCGCAGAACGCCTGCTGCCGCTCCGGGGTGCCCTCCTCGGCCGACCGCAGCTTGCCGAACCACTCGTCGTACTTCGGGTTGGTGTAGCCGATGTTGTGCTGGGGGTACCCGGTGACCAGCCGCTCCAGCTGCACCGAGGCGTCCACGAACGGCGAGCTGCTCATGCCCCAGGCGAAGAAGTCGGCCCGCTCGGTGCGGTTGTAGTACACGTCGAGGTAGTTGGAGAACTCCATCGGGACGATCTCCACCGACTCGACCGCGTCCAGCTTGTTGACCATCTCGCCGATCGCCTGGGCCAGCAGGGTGTCGTTGAGGATGAAGCCCTGCGAGGTCTGGAACTTCAGCTTGAGGCCGGAGACCCCGGCGTCGGCCATCAGCTTGTTGGCCGCGGCCAGGTCGTACGGATACCGGGTGACGTCCTGGCAGTAGCCGGACATGAAGCTGGGTGCCAACTGGCCCTGGCCGACCTGCCCCTTGCCGCCCATCACGCCCTGCACCAGCGCGTCCAGGTCGAGGGACATCGCGATGGCCTGCCGGACCCGCACGTCGGTCAGCGGACCTTCGTCGGTGAACAGGTCCACCACGTACGTCCGGGGCTCGACCGCGTCGTAGAGGGTGAAGGCCCCGGACTCCAGGGACTTGATGGCGTCGATCGGGACCTTGGTGATGATGTCGACGTCACCGGCGCGCAGGGCGGCCACCCGGGCCGCGTCCTCCGGGATCGCCTTGAAGGTGATCGAGGCCGGCAGCGCCTTGCCCTGGCCGGAGTTGGGGTTCGGCACCAGCACGAGTTCCTTGCCGGGGACGAACTTCTCCACCATGAACGCGCCGGTGCCGATCGGCTTGACGTTGAACGCCTTCGCGCCCACCTGCGCGTGCTCCTTGGGCGGGACGATCGGCATCGCGCCGAGCAGCCGGGGCAGGATCGCCTCCGGGGCGCTCATGGTGAACCGGATGGTGGTGTCGTTGACCGCTTCGACCTCTTTGATGATGCCGAGCTTGCCGCGGATGCTCGCCTCGTTCTTCGGGTCGAGCATGAACTTGGTGCTGTAGACCACGGCGGCGGCGTCGACCGGTTCGCCGTTGGCGAACTTGAGGTCCTTGCGGAGGACGAACTCCCAGGTCAGGTCGTTGACGCGGGTCCACGACTCGGCGACGCCGGGCACCACCTTGGCGCCCTCGCCGAGGGTGTCGACCCGGGTCAGCAGCGACCAGACCGGGTACGCGTAGAAGGAACGTGGCGGGGAGGTGGCGGAGAACGCGTCGAGGTCGGGGTTGATCACCCCGACCCCGACGACGATGTCCGCCCCGGCCGCCCCCGGGGAGGTGTTCGCCTCCACCTCACTGTCCCCGTTGGACGAACTACAGGCAGTAGCCAGGAGGGCCACCACCCCGACCAGAGCAGAAACCTTCAGGGCTCTGAACCGGCCGAGAACTCCCGTCTTCGGACTCATCCCGGCACCCCTCTCCCAAGTGATTCGCACATCGATCCGCTTAGCGGAACAGCGTTTCTCCACACTAGGACCGGCTTCTCCGCAGTGTCAACGGCCCTGACGTGCCGTTATAGACCCGTGCTCGGGTTTACGGTACGTTCGGCGAAACATCGTTCCGCTGAATGGACCGCTTGTGGCGTCTTCCCCTCCGCTCGGTACCGGCGGGCTGCTCACCGTCACCGCCCTGTCCGCCGTCGGCGCCACCGGTTACGGAACGCTCGCCCCGGCGATGGCGGAACTCGCCGCCGCGTACCAGGTCTCGGAACCCGCCGTCGGGCTCCTCCAGGGTGTGATCGCGGTGCCGGGCATCGCGCTGACCGTGGCCCTGGGCGGCCTCTCCGACCGGCTCGGTCGCGGCCGGGTGGCGCTCGGCTGCCTGCTGCTGTTCACCGTCGCCGGCACCGCCTGCGCGCTGGTCGACTCGTTCGGCACGGCCGTCGCGCTCCGGGCGGTACAGGGAATCGGCTTCGCCGGCCTGCTGACCATTCCGCCGACCGTGATCGGCGAGGCGCTCACCGGCGCGGCCCGGCAACGCGGCCTGGCCGTCAACACCTTCGTGCTGACCGCCGCCTCCACCGTCGGCCCGGTGGCCGGCGGCGCGGTGGCCAGCCTCGGCGACCCGCGCCGCGCGTTCTGGCTCTACGCGCTGGGCGCGCTGCTGGTGCCGGGGACGATCCGGGTACTCGGGCTCGGCCCCGGGCGGCCGGCGACGCGCGGCGAACGCTCCGCCCGGCTGGTGGCCGACCTACGTCGGGCCGGCGCGCTCCGCACGGTGGTCGGCGCGCTGACCCTCACCACGGTCGTCATCGGCCTGATGACCGCGGCGACCGCGGCGATGCTCCCGCTGGCCCTGGACCGGGTCTTCGACGTGCCCCTGGCCGGCCGGGGCCTGCTCGTCGGGCTCAGCAACGTGGGCAGCCTCGCCGCCTCGGCGGCCCTGGCGGTGCTCGCCGGCCGGACCGCCGACCGGCAGGCCGCCCAGGTCGGGCTCGGGTTGTGCGCGACGGCCCTGCTGCTGACCGCCGCCGCCCCGGCGGTGTGGGTGGTCGCGGTCGCCGTGGTGCTCCTCGGCGTCGGGGTCGGCTGCGCGTACAACGCCTCCGTGCACGCCGTGTCCCGGCAGCCGGTCGACGGCCGGGGCATGCTGATCGGCGCCTGGTCGGCGTCGTCCCGGCTCGGCCAGGCCACCGGCCCGGCCGTGGGCGCGGTGCTGGTCGGCCTGGTCGGCCCGATGGCCGCGTTCGGGGTCGGTGGTGTCGCCGCCGCGGTCGCGGTGGTCGTCCTCGCCGTGGTGGGCCGCCGGCGGCGGTGAACCCCCGCCGGCCCGGGGAGGGCCGACCCCGGCGGCTCAGGGCGGGCCTACCCCGCCGGCGCGGAGCGACTGCGCCGGTCGGGCCGTAGCCACGCGGGACGAGGTCAGTCGGTGAGGCCGTACAGGCGCAGGGCGTTGTCGCGCAGCACGGCGGTGGCCGACTCCGGTCGCAGGCCCAGCTCGGCGAACTCCGTCATGGCCCGTTCCGGGTCGATCACCGGGTAGTCGGTACCGAAGAGCACCTTCTCCCGGCCGAAGGTGTTCATGAAGTGCACCAGGCTGGCCGGCCAGTGCTTCGGGGCGTACGCGTCGACCCCGATGTACACGTTGGGGTGCTTGTACGCGACCGCGATCATCTCCTCGGTCCACGGCCAGCCGATGTGGATGCCCACCAGCTTCAACTCGGGGAACTCGCAGGCCACCGTGTCGAGGGTGATCGGCCGGCCGACGCTGCGCAGCGGCCGGGCGTCGTCGTACCGCAGGCAGTGGCCGACCTGGAGCTGGATCGGCACGTCCAGCTCGGCGCACTTGGCGTAGATCGGGTAGTAGCGCCGGTGGTCCGGGGGCAGCCCGAACCAGTGCGGGTACGAGTGCGCGCCGACGAACCCGTACTCGGTGACCGCCCGTTCCAGGTGCCGCAGCTCGGCCATGCCGGCGGTCGGGTCCAGCCCGACCAGGCCACTGAACCGGTCCGGGTGCGCGGCGACCAGCTCGGCGACCGTCTCGACCTGGAGGTGGAAGCTGTTGACGTCGGTGGCCGGGCCGAGCTTCGCGGCGATCAGGAAGGACCGGTCGATGCCGGCCCGGTCCATCTTCGCCAGGTACTCCTCGATCGTCGTGCCGGGCAGCCGGTCCCCGGCACCGATCTTGCGACCGAGGAAGTCCTTCGACCAGGCCGGCCGGGCGGCCACGATCTCGGGGGTGTACGGGTTCACGACCACGTCGATGGCACCGGTACGCACTGTCACGACCTTTCCAGAGCAGCTACGGGGTCGGCGACGTCAGCCGGCCTGGCGGCGGTCGACGAGGCGACGGGGTTTGGCGTCGGCCAGCGGGTCGTAGATGTCGTCCACGCCGACCACCCGGACCTCGGGGGTGAGGTGGGTCAGGTCGCGGATCCGCGCCCGGACCGCCGGGACCAGCGTGTCGGCGTCCGCGCCGGCGACCGGGGCGAACTCCACCACCACGCCGTCGCCGGAGAGTTCGTCACCCGGACGCCGGTGGTCGAGGACCACCCGGTACTCGGCGACGCCGGCCAGGTCGACCAGGGCGTCCCCGAGCACGGTCAGGTTGACCAGGGTGCCGTTGACCTTGACCAGGTCCTTGGTCCGCACCGGCTGGGAGACGATCCGCTCGGCGGTCCGCCCGCAGGCGCAACGCTGCCGGGTCAACCGGACGATGTCGCCGACGGCGTACCGGAGGAAGGCGGTGCCCCGGGCCCGCAGGTGGGTGATC
Source organism: Micromonospora cathayae (assembly GCF_028993575.1). Lineage (NCBI taxonomy): Bacteria > Bacillati > Actinomycetota > Actinomycetes > Micromonosporales > Micromonosporaceae > Micromonospora > Micromonospora cathayae. Next base: position 5,100,701 of record NZ_CP118615.1, read on the forward strand.
AGCAGCAGGCCGGGCTCCCCGTCGGGCACCGGCTCCCCGGTGGCCGCGTCGACGGTCTCCAGGTGGATCAGGTCCGGGGTGGGGTTGTGCCAGCCCGGCCCCTCCCCGCACTCGATCATCGACCAGCCCTCGGTGGAGCCGTACCGGTTGGCGATCCGGGCCGTCTCCGCGCCCACCGCGCGCAGCCGGGCCCGCAGGTCGTCGAGGCCGGCGGCGCTGGTCGCCTCGCCGGTGACGAAACACCAACGGACGGTGGGCAGTCGCAGTCCGCGTTCGGCGGCCCGGATCAGCACCCGGCGGACGAACCCGGACACCCCCCAGAGCACGGTCGCGCCGTGCGCCACCACCAGGTCGATCGCCTCGTCGAGGCGGCGGTGCACCGGCCAGTCCGGCGACGGGCGGCCGGTGTGGCCCTGCAGGATCGTCGCGCCGATCGCCGCCGCCGTCCGGTCGGCGCGGATCCGGGCGCCCATCGGGAACGGGGTGAGCGGGAACAGGTTCGCGATCACCTCGTCGGCGCCGAGGCCGAGCAGCCGGGCGCAGCGCCGGGCGTGCAGCAGGTACCCCCAGTCGTCGCTGGTGGTGACGTAGAGCGGGGCGGGCGCGCCGCTGGTGGTGCCGGTGGTGTAGATGACGTACGCCAGGGTGCGTTCGGCGACCGGCAGGTCGGCCGGGGCGGTCAGCCGGAAGGATTCGGGGTCGCCGAGGAAGTCCTGTTTGCCGGTGACCGGCAGCCGGGGCAGGTCGGCGACCCCGCGTACCCGTTCCGGGTCGACGCCGGTGCGCGCGAAGAGCCGGCGGTAGTGCGGGTGGTGCCGGGCCAGCAGCCGGACCTGCGCGGCGACCAGCGGGTCACGCAGCCGGTCCACCTCGTCGGGGTCCGCGTAGAGCAGCGAGTCGCCCGATAGGTCGAGCGCGGATGGCACCGACACCGCCGTTCCCTCCCGTGGGGCCGTCCGGCCCCACCGCCGGGGCGTCACTCCGTGGAGCGTTGCCCGATGATCTCCGACTCCCGGTGGCCCAGCAGGGCCGAGAGCCGTCGTACGCCGTCCAGCAGCGCGCCCGCCGCCTCGTCGATCTTCGGTTCGAAGCGGCGCAGCGGGCCGCACACGCTGATCGCCGCGATCGGCTTGCCGCGGTGGTCGAAGACCGGGGCGGCCACCGAGGCGGCGTCGGCCTGCCGCTCCCCCAGCGACCGGGCGTACCCGCGCTCGCGGATCCGGTCCAGGTCCGCGCGGAGCTGCTCGGGGGTGGTGATGGTGCTGTCGGTGAGCCGCTCGAACGGCCCGGTGGCCAGGTACGCGTCCTGCTCCTCGGGGTCGAGGAAGGCCAGCAGCGCCTTCGACGACGAGCCGGCGTGCAGCGGGTACGGGTGGCCGAGCCGCACCGACATGCGGATGTCGGTGGGCGGGGTCTCCTGGTCGATGTAGACCCGGGTCCAGCCGCTGCGGATGGAGAGCGTGGAGGTCTCCCGGGTGGCGGTGACCAGCTCGTGCAGGATCGGCTGGGCCATCCGGCGTACGTCGATGCCGTCGAGGTAGGTCAGGCCGAGCTTGAGCGCCGCGGGGCCGAGCGCGTACCGGCGGGTCTGCGGCTCGATCTGGATGTAGTCCTTCTCCAGCAGGGTCGACAGGATCCGGTGCACGACGGCCTTGGAGAGCCCCAGCGCCTTGGATATCTCGGTGACCCCGAGGGTGGACTCCCGGCGCTCGGTGAAGAGGGTGAGCACCTCCATCGCACGACCCACGGTGAGAATGGTCTTGCTGGTCTCGCTCACTGACAGTCCTTCCGCTGCGGCGTCCGACCGCGTCGGCACGAGACGCGGCGAACGAGATCGTACGCCGACAGCGGCGTCGTTCCTCACAGCGGAATACCGTTTTCGGACATCAGCGGGTCGAGCAGGTCGTCCACCGAGGCGGCGTCGGGCAGCGTCCGGGCGGCCTGGGCGATCGCGGTCACCCGCTCCGGGGGCAGCACCCGGCCGGCGTTGTCGCGGAACTTGCCGGCGACCTCGTCGTCGGTGAGCGGGCGCTGCGATCCGCCCCGGTTGGCGAGCACCGCCTCCTCGAGGAGCCGGCCGTCGGTGGTGCGGACCCGCAGCACGGCCGGGAACTGGTGCGGGAAGATCGCGTCGCAGCGCGGGTCGGCGACCACGGTGACCCGGCTCATCAGGTCCCGCCGGGCCGGGTCGCGGGCCAGTTCGTCGGTGAAGTCGTCCAGGCCGAGACCGAGACCGCCGCCGCCGAGCAGGGCCGCCGCGATGGTGTACGGACCGGAGAACTGCGCCTGGTAGCCGGTCTCCGGGGCCTGCTTGACGTCGAGCGGCTCGCCGATGGTCCGGACGGTGGCGGTGGGTACGGCCAGCTCGACGCTCGCCACGTCGGCGGGGCGCAGGCCGGCCGCGCGCAGCGCCAGCGCCGCGTCGATGCCGGCGTGGGTGAAGTGGTTCGCCGGGTACGGCTTGAAGAAGATCCCCGGCACCTCCCACCGCTGTCCCAGCCCGTCGATGACCGCCCCGGCGTCGAACTCGCCGCCGAGGAACGCCTGGAAGAAGCCGAAGCGGCCCTCCAGCAGGGTCGCCGGGCCGGTGATCCCGCGCTGGGCGAGCTGCGCCGCGTACACCCCGGCGTGCGCGGCCCAGCCGCAGTGCATCCGTTTCACGGTGCCGCCGGTGCGGTTGCCCTCGATGATCCCGGACGCCATGCTGGCGGCGATGCCCATCGCGTGCAGCACGCCGTCGGCCCCGAGACCGAGCAGCTTGCCGGCGGCGGCGGCCGAGCCGAGCGCCCCGCACATCGAGGTGGCGTGCTGGCCCCGTTCGAAGTAGCGGTTCGCCCCGGTGGCGGCGTCGTACCCGGCCATCCCGACCCGGACGCAGATCTCCAGGCCGACCGCGATGGCGGCGGTGACCTCCGCGCCGGTGGCCCGGGTCTGCTCGGCGACAGCGAGGGCCGCCGGGACCACGCTGGCGCTGGGGTGCAGCACCGACGGCAGGTGGGTGTCGTCGTAGTCGAGGGAGTGGGCGAGCACGCCGTGCGCGAACGCCGCCTCGCTGGCCGGCACCCGCTGCCGCAGCCCGATCACCCGGGCGTCGGGCCGGCCGCCCCGCTCGGCGACCAGGTCGAGCACGGCGACGCTGGTGGGCAGGGTGGTGGCGGCGACCGCGATACCCAGCACGTCCAGCACCCGCTGGGCGACGCTGCGCACCACCGGTTCGGGCAGCGGCTCGCCGGTCGGGCCGTACGTCACGGCGAAGTCGGCGAGCTGCCCGCCCAGGGTGGCCGTGACCGGTGTGGCGGTCATCCGGACACCACCACGGCGAGCGGGCGGACCGGGCTGCCGGTCGCGCCGACGATGTTCAGGTGGGCCAGCACCAGGGTGAACTCCCACACCCCGGCCTCGGCGAGTTCCTCCAGGGCCATCGCCTCGATGAGGTTGATGCCGTGTTCGGCGAGCAGCACCCGGTGCGCGGGCAGCAGGGCGTGTCCGCTGCCGGCGGCGAGCCGTTCGAACGCGATGGTGTCCGCGCCGGCCACCCGGACGCCCCGGGCGGCGATCCAGCGGGCCCCGTCCTCGCCGACCCCGGGTACCCCGGTGGCGTGCCCGATGTACGCCTCCCGGTCGTCGTACCGGCGGCCCCAGCCGCTGCGGACCAGGACCACGTCGCCCGGACCGACCGGGGTGCCCTGCCGGGCGACGGTGGCGTCCAGGTCGGCGGGGGTGATCTCGTACGCCGGGTCGAGGGCGGGCACGCCGAGCGCGGCCGGCACGTCGAGCAGCACCCCGCGCCCCACCAGCGGGGGCAGTTCGTCGATCGCGCCGGTGGTGAAGCCGCCGCCGGTCTGCGCGCGCATCGCGTCGGAGCCGTCGTGCAGCCGACCGTCGACGGAGACGTGCGCGAGGGCGTCGATGTGCGTGCCGACGTGGGTGCCCAGCGAGATCAGGTCGTTGGCGGCGGACATCCCGTCGGCCCGGTAGCTGTCCCCGTGCCGGCGGGGCAGGGTGTGCCAGAACGGCGGGTGGTTCGGCGACTGGGGCATGCCGATGCGCAACGGCCGGCCCAGGTCGAAGACCCGGACCCCGGCCGCGACGGCGGCGAGCAGGACGTCGCCCCGCCGCTCGCTCGGGATGGTCTCCACGGTCATCGCAGCACTCCCCGGTCTCGCAGCGCGGCGAGTCGGTCCGCGCTGATGCCCAGTTCCCCGCCGAGCACCTCGTCGGTGTCGGCGCCCACGTCCCGTCCGGTGAAACGGATCTCACCGGGGGTGGCGCTCATCCGGAACAGCACGTTCTGCATCCGGATGTGGCCCAGGTCCGGGTCGGGGACCTGGGTGATCATGTCCAGCGCCTGGACCTGCGGGTCGGCCAGGAGTTCGTCCGGCGCGTACACCGGGGCCACGGCGGCCCCGGCGGCGGTGAACGACTCGATCACGTCGTCCCGGGTCCGCTCGCCGATCCAGCCGGCCACGTACCCGTCGAGCAGGTCGGCGTGCCGGGCCCGGCCGGCGCCGGTGGCGAACCACTCCTCGGCGATCACCTCGGGGTGCCCGACCAGGGTCAGCACCCGTTCGGCGATGGAGTTCGCCGAGGTGGAGATGGCCACCCAGTGCCCGTCGGAGGTCTGGTACGTGTTGCGCGGCGCGTTGTTCAGCGACCGGTTGCCGGTGCGCTGCTGGACCACGCCGAGCTGGTCGACGTAGATCACGCTCGGCCCGACCGCCGTCATGATCGGTTCCAGGATGTCCAGGTCGATCTCCTGGCCGGTGCCGTCGCCGGTGGCCCGCGCGTAGAGGGCGGTCAGCACCGCCGTCGCGCCGGTGATCCCGGCGATCGAGTCGGCCAGCCCGAAGGCGGGCAGCATCGGCGGCCCGTCCGGCATCCCGGTGAGGTGGGCGAAGCCGCTCATCGACTCGGCGAGGGTGCCGAACCCGGGCCGGGCGGCGTACGGGCCGGTCTGCCCGAAGCCGGTGACCCGCAGCAGGACCAGCCCGGGGTTGAGCGCCCGCAGGTCCGCCCAGCCCAGGCCCCAGCGTTCCAGGGTGCCGGGGCGGAAGTTCTCCACCACCACGTCGGCGGTGCGGACCAGTTCCCGGAAGATCTCCTGACCCTCCGGGTCGCCGAGGTAGAGCCCGACGGTCCGCTTGTTCCGGCCGATCATCTTCCACCAGAGACCGACGCCGTTCTTGCTGAGGCCGTGGCCCCGCATGCCGTCACCGTGCCGCGGGTGCTCGATCTTGATCACGTCGGCGCCGAAGTCGCCGAGGATCTGGCAGGTCAACGGACCCGCCAGGATCGTCGACACGTCGAGCACCCGGACCCCTTCGAGCGCCCGTCGGCTCCGCGACTCCTGCCCGCCCACTCGGTCCCACTTCCGTCGTCCGAAGCCGTTCCGTTGATAGGAACGGCGTTCCTCGAACGGTACCGAGTGACGGACCCGCTGGTCAAGGAGATGGAACAGCGGTCAGCCAGGCGGAACAGCGGTCAGCGGCGGAGGTCACGCAGGTACCGGGCGAACTTCTCCAGCCCGTCGATGTTGCGCGGGCTGGAGATCCCCTCGTTGTAGTCGAGGACGAAGAACCGGTCGTTGACCACGGCCGGCAGGTTCCTCGTGGTCGGGAACGACCGGAGGAAGGCGATCTTCTCCGCCGCCGGCTTGTCGCCGTAGTCGAGGATCACGATGACCTCCGGCTGGGCCTGCACCACGGCCTCCCAGCTCACCTGGGTCCACCGGGCGTCCAGGTCGGCGAAGATGTTCCGGCCCCCGGCGAAGGAGATGATGTCGGTCGGCGGCACCTGCCGACCGGCGGTGAACGGCTGGTCGGTGCCGGAGTCGTAGAGGAACACCGGCAGCCGCTCCGCCGGGGCCTGGGCCGTCACGGCGGCCACCCGCTGCCGGTAGCCGCGGACCAGGTCCGCGGCCCGGTCCGGCACCCCGAAGATCCGGCCGAGCCGCTCCAGGTCGGTGTAGAGCCCCTCGAACGGGGCGACCCGCTCCGGGAAGCCCGGATAGTTGAAGCAGGACTCGGTGTGCAGGAAGCTCTGGATGCCGAGGGAGTCGAGGATCTCCGGGGTGATGCCGCGCTTGTCACTGAAGCCGGAGTTCCAGCCGGCCACCACCAGGTCCGCCCGCTCGTGCACGACCAGTTCCTTGTTGAGCAGGTCGTCGCTGAGGAACGTCACCCGGGCGTACTCGGCGGCCCAGGGCGAGCCGGTCACCGGCGGGTTGGCCGGCGGCATCACGTACCCGTGCACGTGCGCGGTCAGGCCGAGCGCGAACAGCTTGTCGGCGCTGCCGCCCTCGTAGACGACGGCCCGCTTCGGGGTGGTGTACTCCACCTGCTCGCCGCAGCGCGGCACGGTGACCGTGCCGGCCCCGGCACCGGCGTCGGTCACCTCCGCGCCGCAGGCGGTGAGCAGCAGGACGGCGGTCAGGCCGGCAGCCAGAGCGGCCCGGCTGGACGGGTGGAAGGTCACAGTCGTTTCTCCGTATCGGGGGTCGGGAATCGGGGCAGGTCAGACCCGGGGCAGGACGGGGCAGGGTGCGGGGGTCAGGGCAGGTCGGGCGGGGTGCGCAGGGAGTAGAGGAGCTGCGGGTCGCCGGTGAGCGGGTGGGCGACCACCGTGGCGGCCACCCCGAAGACGTCCCGGATCAGCTCCGGGGTGAGCACCTCCCACGGGGTGCCGACGGCGACCAACGCGCCGTGCGCCAGCACGCCGATCCGGTCGCAGGTGGCGGCGGCCAGGTTCAGGTCGTGCAGCACCACCAGTACGGTGACCTCGGTGCCCCGCAGCAGGGACAGCAGCTCGATCTGGTGCCGTACGTCGAGGTGGTTGGTCGGTTCGTCGAGCACCAGCAGTTCGGGTTCCTGGACCAGCGCGCGGGCCACCAGGACCCGCTGCCGTTCCCCGCCGGAGAGGCCGAGCACGCCCCGGTCGGCGAGGTGGTCGACGCCGAGCCGGGCCATCGCCGCCGCGCAGAGCTCCCGTTCGCGCGGGCTGAGGGCCCGGTTGCCGCGCAGGTGCGGGGCGCGCCCGAGGGCCACCACCTCGGCGACGGTGAAGTCCAGGTCGGTGCCGCCGTCCTGGGTGAGCGCGGCGACCGTGCGGGCGCTGTCCCGCAGCGCCAGCGTGGCGAGATCGGCCCCGCCGACGCGGACCACCCCCCGGGTCGGCCGCAGCGCCCGGTAGACGCAGCGCAGCGCGGTGGACTTGCCGGAGCCGTTCGGCCCGACCAGACCCACCGTCTCGCCCCGGCCGACGGTGAGGCACAGGTCGTGGACGAGCCGCCGGCCGTCCAGGGTGACGGTCACGGCGTCCAGGTGCAGGTCCATGGTCACCGCCCGCCGAACAGGTAGGCCCGCCGGCGCATCAGGGCGATGAAGACCGGCACCCCGACCAGGGCGGTGATCACGCCGAGGGGAAGTTCCCGGGGTGCCACCACGGTCCGGGACAGCAGGTCGACCCAGACCATGAACAGCGCCCCGGCCAGGGGGGTGACGGCGAGGACCCGGGCGTGGGTGGCGCCGACCACGATCCGGACCAGGTGCGGCAGTACCAGCCCGACGAAGGCGATCGCCCCGCTGACCGCGACCACCGCCCCGGTGACCAGCGCGGTGAGGACGAACAGCCCGGTGCGGGTCCGGCCGCTGTCGACGCCGAGGCTGGCGGCCGTCTCGTCGCCGAAGGTCAGCACGTCAAGCGTCCGGCTGTGGCGGTGCAGCAGGACGACCCCGACGAGGACCACCACGGCGACCGGCGGCAGCGTCCCCCAGGTGGCCGCGCCGAACCCGCCCATCGACCAGAACAGCAGGGTGGCGGTCGCCTCGCTGTCCGGGGAGAGGTACACGATCACCGCCATCATGGACTGGAAGCCGAACGACAGCACCACCCCGGTGAGCACCAGCCGCAGCGGGGTGAGTCCGGCCCGGCTCCGGGCGGCCAGGAAGACCAGCGCGGTGGCGACGAGCGCGCCGACGAACGCCCCGACCGAGACGGCGTAGCCGCCGGCCGCGGCGAGCCCACCGGTCACGGTGACCGCGACCGCGCCGACCGACGCGCCGGAGGACACCCCCAGCACGTACGGGTCGGCGAGCGCGTTGCGTACCAGGGCCTGCACCGCGACCCCGACCGCGCCGAGGCCGGCGCCGACGCAGGCGGCGAGGAGCACCCGGGGGGTACGGATCTGCCAGACGATCTGGTAGCGGGTCACCTCGTCGGCGGTGATGGTGCCGCCGGTGAGCCCGGCCCAGAGGTAGCGGGCGGTGTCGGCGGGCGGCACCGGGGCCGCGCCCGACCCGATCACCACCAGCACCGAACCGGCCAGCGCGACCAGCAGGACGGGCACCACCAGCGCCGGGGTGGCCCACCCGCGGCCGGGCGCGGCCCCGGGGCGGTCCTGGCGGCGGGTCGGGCCGCCCGGCGCGACGCCGGCCGGGGACGGGAGTTGACGCGGGAGCACCCGACCACTCCGATCATGAGTTCTCACCGGCGGCGGGCCGTCCCGGTCGCACCCGGACCGGCGGTCCCGGGGCCGGCGGCCGCGTCGTCCCGGGACCGTGTCGGGGTCGGGGTCGGGGTCGGGGTCGGTGCCGGGGTCGGGCGGGAGAAGTCCCGTGCCCCGGGCACCCGGGCGGCCAGCACCGGCGCCACAAGACACACCAGGGCGCAGCACCCGAGGACGACCGGCGCGCCGAACGCGTCGGCCGCCGGGGCGACGAGCGCCAGACCGACCGGGGCCAGGCCGTAGGAGAGCAGGAAGTCCAGGCTGGAGACCCGGGCCAGCCGGTCCGGGTGCACCTCCCGTTGGATGGCGGTGAACCAGGGGACGTTGAACAGTTCGATGCCGACCCCGGCCAGCACGTACGCCGTCACCAGCACCACCGCCGGCACGTCGAGGAGCAGGCTCAGCGGCGCGAAGGCGTAGGCGGCCAACCCGGCCAGCGCGCCCCAGCCCCGGGCCGCCGGCTGCCACCGGGCCACCAGCACCGCCCCGGCCAGGGCTCCCACCGCGTACCCGGTCAGCACCGCGGCCAGCACCGCCTCGGTGCCGTACCGGTCCCGGCTGACCAGCGGCAGCAGCACGCCGGTAGCGGAGTAGCCGGTGGCGATGACGGCGGTGAGCGCCCCCAGCCCACCCAGGAACCAGGGGTGCCGGCGCGCCTCGCGGAGCCCGTCGGTGAACTCGGCGACGAAACCGGCCCGGGATGCCCGGCCGACCGGCGTGGCCCGCTCCGACGTGGCCCGCTCCGGCGTGGTTCGTTCCGCCTGGTCGTGCCCTGGCGTCGCCCGCCCCGGCCGTCCCCGGCCCGGCGGTGGGACCAGGGCGGCCAGCAGCCAGAGCACGCCGATGCCGAACAGCAGCGACCCCACCTCGACGACGGTGGCGAGCAGGGCCACCAGGGCCGGGGCGACCAGGGTGGTCACCCGTACCGCCAGGGTGATGGCCGCGTTGGCCCGCTGCCGACGGTCCTCGGTCACCACTTCCGCGGTGAGCGCCTGGAAGGCGGGGCGGCACGCCCCCTGCCCCGCGCCCATCACCGCGGCGGCCAGCGCCATCACCACCGTCGACCGTCCCATCGCGACGGCCAGCACCGGGCTCGCCGACGCGGCGGCCAGGCCGGACCAGAGCACCACCCGGCGACGGGAGAGCCGGTCGGCGAGCACGCCGCCCACCGGCACGGCGACGAGGAAACCGACGGTCCGGGCGGCCAGCACCAGACCGAGCCCGACCCCGGAGAGCCGACGGTCGAGCACGGCCAGCCCCAACACGAAGGGCAACGCCCAGGTGCCCAGGCCCGAGGCCGTGGTGCCCGTCCACAGGCGCAGGAACGCGGGGTCCCGCAGCACCGCCCGTCGTCCGGTGGACGCCGGGCCGGGGGACACCGAGATTGCTGTCACGAACCGTCGCTCCTTCGTCGTACGCCGGAACCCGGGCACACCGGGCCGGCCACACCTCTCCCGCCGGCGCACCGAGACACGCTCGGTGACCGGTAGGACGCCGACCGGAAGCCTACATGACAACGGTTGTCATAGTCTTCAACCCCCCGACCAGCCCGTCGCGGGTCGGGACCGGAGGATGTCGGGTGTTGACCGCAATGAAAACCATTCCTATGATTCCCCATCGTGCACGCATCGTGACCCACAGTCGAGCCCGTCCGGCCGCGCGTCGGCGGACGACACCACACCAGGGAGCCGCATGGACCACACGACGACCGGACCGTCCCTTCTCGACGAGCTGCCACCACCCCTGCCGGCGGACCGGATCATCGCCCTCAACCAGCCCCGGGGCGACCTGCACACCGAACGCCGGTACGAGTGGAACGGCTGGGAGTTCGACGTACCGCCGGGAGTGTTCCTGCCCGGCGGTACCAGCCGGATGGTCCACGAACGACTTCTCGACGGCCGGATCCCGGTCGCCGGCCGGCGGTACGGCGCGATGGGCGTCGGCCTCGGCGTCGAGACGGTGGCCGCCGCGCACGCCGGTGCCGCCGAGATCTACGCGGTCGACGTCCACCCGCAGAGCGTGGCCACGGCGCAACGGCACCACCGGCGGCTCGCCGGCCACACCCCCGCGAGATTCGTCCCGGTGGTGGCGGACCTGTTCGACGGCTTCCCGGACGGGGTCCGGCTGGACGTGGTCACCTTCAACCCGCCCGCGGTCAGCCAGACCGTCAGCGACGATCCCGACGTGGTCCGCAACGTCTGCCGGGGCGCGCCCCTGCTGGCCGCCTTCTTCCGGCAACTCGCCGGCCGGGACGTGCTGGCCGCCGACGGTGAGGTGTTCCTCGTCGTCTCCAACACCGCCGACCTGCCGACGATCGTGCGACACGCGCTCGACGCCGGGCTGACCCCCACCGTCGACCACGTGCACGACTGGCAGGACGGCGTGTTCACGTACCTGTTCCGGATCCGGCCCGGGGCGGACGCGTGACCGCGCCACGCTGGACCGACCTGGGGCACCTGGTCGACGACGTGCTGGCCGGCCGGCTCGGCCCGGACCCGGCGACCACCGTCGCCACCAGCGTCTTCTGGCTGCACCACGGGACCCGCCTCGCCACCGGTGACACCACCTACCGCAACCAGTACGTCCTGGCGCGGTCGGGTCGGTCGTTCGGGGCCTGCGCGGTGGAGGCCGGCGAGGTCGACCCGGGGATCTGCGCGGACGCCTCCGGCCGGTCGCTGGCCGCCCTGATCACCGAGGGGCCGCCCGCCCTGCGGCTCGCCGCACTCGACGCCTACCTGGCCGAGCTACGGCCGCACCGGGACGCCACCGAGGCCGAACGGGTGACCCTGCCGGCCGGCCCGCCGCAGGTACGCGCCCGGGCCCGCGACGCGGCCGTCGCCGGGCTGCTCGACGTCGCGCCCGGGGCGAAGGTCGCCCTGATCGGCGTGGTCAACCCGCTGGTCGCGGCGATCCGGGACCGGGGCGCGGTCTGTCTGCCCTGCGATCTGCACCTGCGCACCACCCAGTGGGGCGAGCCGGTCAGCGACTCGGCGGCCGAGGTGCTCGCCGCCGCCGACGCGGTCGTGGCGACCGGGATGACCCTGGGCAACGGGTCGTTCGACCAGATCCTGCGGCACTGCCGGGACCGGTCCGTGCCGCTGGTCGTGTACGCGCAGACCGGCAGCGCGGTGGCGCGCGCCTTCCTGGGGGCCGGGGTGACCGCGCTGTCCGCCGAGCCCTTCCCGTTCTCCCAGTTCAGCGCCGACCCGACCGTGCTGTACCGGTACCGGGCCCCGGTGCCCCGCCCCGCCGATCCGCCGACCCGGCCCGCCGCGGCGACCCGATCCGACGCGGCGGGACCGGTGCCGGCCGGGCCGGCCCGCGACACCGACGGCCCGTCGTGACCGGCCCGGTCGGCACCGCGACCCGCCACCGGCGCGACGGCGGCCGGACCACCGGGTCCAGCGGGTTCGACGGGCCGGTCGGGGTCGGGCACGCGCCCTGCCACCACGGCGAGATCCTCCAGGGCGTCTTTCTCGACGCCGACGGACAGCCCTGCCGTGGGCTGGTCACCCTGCCGGTGCCCGGGACGGGCAGCACCGCCGCGTTCGTCCGCCGGCCGGGCAGCCCCGCCAACCGGCTGTCGGTCTGGCCCGCCGACCGGGACAAGGCGCGCCGGGCCGCCGCCATCGCGGTGGCCGAGTGCGCGGACCGGACCGGCGATCCGCCCTGCGGCGGCCGGCTCCGGGTACACGGCGACGTGCCGATCGGCATCGGCATGGGCTCCTCCACCAGCGACGTCATCGCGGCGGTCCGGGCGGTCGCGGCCAGTTTCGGGGTCCGGCTGCCGCCCGAGGTGGTGGCCCGGATCGCCGTCCGGGCGGAACGGGCCTGCGACCCGTTGATGCTGGACGGCACCGCGGCCCTGTTCGCCTCCCGGGAGGCCCGGGTACTGGAGGAGTTCGGCCGGCCACTGCCCGCCGTCGTGGTGCTCTCCTGCACCACCGGCGGCGGCCGGCCGGTGGACACCCTGACGCTACCCACCCAGCCCCGCCGGGAGGTCCCGGCGTACGAGGAGCTGCGGGCGGCCCTGCGGCAGGCGGTCGCCGCCGCCGACCTCGGGCTGCTCGGCCAGGTCAGCACCGAGAGCGCCCGACGCAACCAGGCGCTGCTGGCCAAGCCGGAACTGGACCTGCTGGAACGGGTCGCGGCCGGTAGCGGGGCGGTCGGCGTACAGGTCGCGCACAGCGGCAACGTCGCCGGACTGCTCTTCGACCCGGCCGCGCCCGACCTGCCCGACCGGCTGCGCCGGGCCGCCCGACGCCTGGCGGCGCGGGGCCTGCCGGTGGGCCGGACCTTCGAGATCTGAGCCGGGAGGCGGACACACCGTGTACGACCACATCGCCGACGCCATGGGTGAGCCGGACCTGATCCGGGTCGACGACGGACTGTTCTGTCTACGGTTCGAGACGATGAAGATCGTCTCCGCGCTGGCCGCCGTGCGGAGCCTGCTCGACCAGGGGGTGATCCGGCCGGGCGACACCCTGCTGGACAGCTCCAGCGGCATCTACGCGTACGCGCTCGCGCTGGCCTGCCACCGGTACGGCCTGCGCTGCCGGATCGTCGGCTCGACCACCGTCGACCCGACGCTGCGCGCCCAACTCGCCGTGCTCGGGGCCCGACTCGACCAGATGGCCCCCTCGGACAGTCTCCGGCTCGACCAGAACCGCCGGGTCGCGCGGATCCGGGAGATCCTCGCCGCGCACCCGGAGTACCACTGGATGCGCCAGTACCACGACCGGATCCACTACCAGGGCTACCGGGCGGTCGCCGACCGGATCCGCCGGGACCTGGACACCCGGGACCTGACCGTGGTGGGTGGGGTCGGTTCGGGGGCGTCCACCGGCGCGCTCGCCCGGTACCTGCGGCAGCACTCACCGGCGGTACGCCTGGTCGGGCTGCAACCGTTCGGCAGCATCACCTTCGGCGCCGGACACGTCGCCGACCCGGACATCATCATCGCCGGGATCGGCAGCTCGATCCCGTTCGACAACGTGGACCACGGGTCGTACGACACGATCCACTGGGTGGGTTTCGAGGCTGCCCGCACGGGCAGCGTGGACCTGCTGCGCCGGCACGCCGTCTTCGCCGGGCTCTCCACCGGGGCCGCCTACCTGGCCGCCCGCTGGGAGCGCGGGCACGGCGGGAACGGCCCGGTGCTGTTCGTCGCCGCCGACACCGGCCACCGGTACGTCGAGGCGGTGTTCGCCCGGCACGAGGAGGTACCGGACCTGGCCGAGCTGGCGCCCCGGCAGGTCGACGCCCTGGACGACCTGGGCCTGCCCTGGTCGCGGATGGCGTGGGGACGGCGGCCGGCACCGTCGGAGGTCACCGCCGGGACGTACGGCGCCGACCCGCCGGGACACCGGCCGGCCGCGTGACCCAGGCGGGCCGGGACACCGGCGGGCCGGCCACCCCGCGGTGTCCGTCCGGTCGTCCCGGCGGACGGACACCGCGCCGACCGGCCGTCAACAGGCGGTGGGTGGCACGTCGGCCGGCGGAACGGTCCGGAAGTGCACGGCACGGCCGCCGACGACCCGGAGCACCGTCAACGGCCGGCCGATCGGGGCGTGGCAGACCGCGCTGTAGCTGGTCGGCCCGACCAGTAGCGGCTCGTCCTGGAACGACTCGAGGGCGCGGGCCAGTTCCGGTCCCGTGGCGGTGCCGGCCTGGGCCACGCCCCGGGCGACGGTCTGGACGGCCAGGTAGCCGTAGAGGGCGTAGCGGGCCGAGCCGGTGAACGGCACCGTCGCGAGCAGGTCGGCCACCCCGGGCCTCGGGTCGTCGTCCGCCGTGGCGACCAGGGCGGGGTGGTAGATGTTGGTCAGGCCCGGCAGGACGGTGGACCAGGAGACGCCGTCCACCCCGGAGCCGGTGTAGACGGGCAGCTTGACCCGCGCGGCACGCACCTGCCGGATGGCGTCCACCCCGGCCCCCGGGTCGGCGCAGAGCACCAGGGCGTCCGCCCGGTCGGCCGCCCTGATCCGGTCGACCTGACCGGCGAGGGACCGCCTGAGGTCGGTGAAGGTGCCCCGGCCGGCGACGCTCCCCTCCCCGGCGAGCCGCTCCCAGGCCGTCTCGAACTCCGCGCAGAGCGCCGTCGCCGCCGGGTTGTCGGCCTCCACCAACAGGTACGGCTTGCGTGCCCGCTGCCCGTACGCCGTCTGGGCCAGCACCACCGACTCGGTCGGACCACCCTGGTACAGGTTGAAGTGCAGCGGGCCGAGGCCGCGCAGCGCGAACTGCGGTGCGTCCGAACCGCCGACGGACACCTTGTTCTCCCGCCGCGCGGCGAGCGCGGCGGGTGCTCCCAGTTCGCTGTCGGCGCTGGTCACCACCACGTCCGCGCCCCGGTTCAGCACGTCCCGGGCGGCGGCACCGACCCGGGTCGGGTCGCTGCCGTGATCGGCGGTGATCAGCTCCACCGGTCGACCGTCGATCCCCCCGACGGCGTTGATCTCCTCGATGGCCCGGCGCATCCCGGCGATCTGCTCGGTGTCGTGGACGGCGAACGCCCCCGATCGCGCCCCCACCAGCCCGATCACGATCGGCCGGGTGAACTGGCCGGCGCCGGTGGCGGGATCGTCACCGCCGGTCCGGCATCCCCCGGCCAGCAGCACGGCGACCGCCGTCAGCGCCACCGCCAGTTTCCGCACCGCTCACCTCCGCCGTCGCCGGGCGGTGGACGGCTCGGAGCCGTCGTCGGCAGCGGCACGGGCACCGTCGGGGGCGACACGGGCATGTTCCGCGTCGGGCGTGAGCCGTTCGTCGAACTCACGCTCCGCATGGACGATGACCTGGTCAGCCATGGCGGTTCTCCGGCGACGACACGCCGACCCTCGGCGGTGGTGGAACGCTATGCGCCCCACCGCCGGGCCGTCAACGACGACTTCGTCACGGCCGGGCTCGCGGTCACCGGCGGGGTGGGCCGCCGGAGCAGCCGGTCAGGCGAAGGTGCGCGCGAGGTGGCGGAGGGCGGCGTCGGTGTAGCGGCGGTCGCCGGTGTCCAGACCGAAGGCGAGGTCTTCGAGCAGGAAGCAGCGGGCCAGGAAGGCCGCCCGGTCCAGCAGCCCGGCGTCGCCCCGGGTGTCCGACCCGGCGCACACCCGGGCGGCGAACTCCGGACCGAGGTCACGGTAGAGCCGGCCGAGGTCCCGGGCGGGATCGGTCAGCGCGGCGTCGGACCAGTCGATCACCCCGGTCAGCGTGCCCCGGTCCCGTCCCACGAGCAGGTGCTCGGCACCGAGGTCGTGGTGGCAGAACACCACGGCGCTGGGCTCGGCGGGCGCCGGCGACGCCAGGAAACGTTCCACCCCCCGCCGGGCGTCCGGACTGAGCGCGGGAGCCACCCGGGGCAGGGTTTCCGCCGCCTCGGCCAGGAAGACGTCGAGGGGGTCGTCGTCGTACTCGACGAGACCGGCGACGAGCCGCTCGGGCAACCCGTGCACCGCCAGCAGGAACGCGGTGACCTGGTCGACCAGGGCCGTCGGGTCGGTGGGTGGGTCGTCGAGCAGGGAGGTGCCGGGCAGTTTCCGCACCACCAGCAGCCCGGCCCGCGGGTCGGTGGCGACGACCTCGGGCACCGGCACCGGCGACACCGAGGCGACCACCGCCAGCAGCCGGGCCTCGCGGTCCACCGCCGTCGGATCGTCGTCCGGATCCCGCTGCCGGCGGACCACGAACACACCGTCGACGTCGTACGCCTCGTGGTCGGTGCCGCCGCCCAGGGCGGTGACCGTCCCGGGTGCCCGACCGAGCAGTCGCCGCACCCCTTCGACCAGGTCCTCCACGTGTCTCCCCGTCTGCCGTCCGGCGGACCCGCCCGGCCGGCCGGAGCCCCACCGCCCCACCCGGGGTACCGGGGTGGGCCGGGCTCCCGCCGCGCGGGTCCCGCACGCATGGTGCCAGCACCGGGCGGTTCGCGCCCGCCCGGTTCACCGTCCGGGCGGTACCGCCTCGCCGGACGACGGTGCGGCCAGCTCAGCGGACGGCGGTACCGCCGGCTCGCCGGAGGGTGGTGCGGTGACCTCGCCGGACGGCGGTTCCGCCGGCTCGCCGGAGGGTGGTGCGGCCGCCGGGGGCGGTGCCGCCGACGGGGCTGTCGGGACCCGGGGGCGGACCGTCCAGGCCAGGGCCAGGCAGCCGCCGACCAGGGTCAGCACCATGCCGACGCCGAACCCGCCCAGGTTGGAGGTGAGCCAGGAGACCAGCGCCAGGATGATCGCCACGATCGCGTAGAAGACCCGTTGCGCCGGGGTGACCAGCAGCAGCACACCGCAGGTCAGCAGCACCACCGGCACGAAGTAGCCGGCCAGGCCCTGGAGACCGACGTGCAGGACGACCGGCAGGGGCGCCCACACCGAGGCCAGGATCTCGGCCCCACCGAGCACGACCAGGAGGCCGCCCCAGAAGGGCCGGGTCCGCCGCCAACGCCGGAACCGTCCCGGGCGGGCGGGTGTCGTACCGGAGCCGGGCCGCGCGGCGGCCATCGTCAGCAACCCTCCGACGCGAAGCTCATCCGCAGGTTCGGCAGGGTGAAGGCGGCGGCCGTGGTGGCCCAGTTCTGCTGCCGGACGTCCTCGATGACGACGGTGTCCGACTGCTGGGCGAAGATGCCGATCCCGCCCCGGACGCCGGGGACGCGGTCGAGGGTGCTGGCGTCCACGCCGACCTCGATGTTGCCGAAGTCCGCGTGACCGGCGATGCTCTCCGAGTCCACCACCAGGGTGCGCGCCTTCACCGGTTTCCCGGCGTTGCCGGCGGTGATCTTCAGGACCATTCCGCCCATGTCGACGCTCTGGCACAGGTTGGTCAGCTCGGCCCGGTCGATGGCCGAGACGATCACCACCACCTGTCCCCCGGTGTCCCCCTCGTTGGGGCTGCCCTCGACCATGTGGTCCAGCGCGGCGAACTGCTCGAAGCCGGTGCCGGTGAGCCGGTCGGCGGTCACCGTGAACGGCAGGCCGGAGATGGAGAACTGCGCCGCCAGGACGCCCTGCGCGGTGAGCAGCACCATGGCCGCGCTGAGCGCCCCGGTGCCGAGCAGCGCCGGAAAGAAGCGACGCCATCGCACGCGGCCCTCCTCCGCACCGGCGGTGGTTTCCTGCGTGGTATCGACAGACGACATGACCGACTCCCTTGATCACATGCACTGTGCGGGGGTTGTCAACGGTGGTGACGGCACCGGTCCGCTGGAAGTTACCGCCGGGTACGGTATGGGGTCAAGGAATCCGCCGGCCACCGTGCACCGATGTGAAAACAGGCAAAAACCTCGATCAATTGACCACAAAACGGTTTCTTGACGGCATCACCCCGACGGGCTTATAACTTCGACAACATTCGTCAACCGTCGTCATGACACCGCTTCGCCTCGGCCAAGGGAGTGCCGCATGGTCCTCGACGCGGACGACCGGAGCGGGTTCGACGACCGACCCGGAGGGCAGGTGCCGCGGCCCCGCCGCGCCATCCCACCCACCCGGCTCCCCCACTGAACGACGCGCGCCGCCCGCCGCCGGTCCGTCCCGACCGGCGCCGGGCCGGCTCCGTCGTGCCCGTCCACCCGTGCCCCCGGCCGAACCGGAACCCGGCCGGGCGGTGGACGCCACCCGAGAAGGGAGGGCACGCCCGGCACCACCACCGGCACCACACCACACCCTGGGAGAAGCCATGCGCAGGTACGTGTACCTCGCCGTCACCACCGTGACGGCACTGCTCACGGTGCTCGCCACCGGCGGACCGGCCGCCGCCGCGGGCAACGTGCTCACCTACGGCAGCACGGGCGGCACCGCCGTCGGCGTCGGGCAGACCCTGAACGCGGGTCTGAAGACCGGCACCACCGCCAACCTCTACAACTCCGCCACCGGAACGACCGGTGTGCGGTGCGCCCAGTCCACCTTCGGGGCCACCGTCACCGGCAACCCGACCGCGCCCGGGACGGCCACCGAGAGCCTGGGCACGCAGACCGTCAGCAGTTGCACCAGCAACGTCGTGGGGGTGATCGGGGTCCGGGGCATCACGGTGAACAACCTGCCCTACGTGACCTCGGTGACCAGCGGGAAGGTCGTGACCATCACCGGCGGAGCGGCCGGCCCGATCGAGACGACCGCGACCCTGAGCACCCTGCTGGGCACCATCACCTGCGTCTACCGGGCCAACGGCAACAAACTCGTCGGCACGGCGAACAACGCGGACACCTCGATCACCCTGGTCAATCAACCGTTCACCAAGGTCTCCGGTCCCGGCACCTGTTTCACCACCGGGTATTTCAGCGTCACCTACGCGCCGGTGACCGGTCCGGGTGGTGCCGTCTACGTGAACTGACATCCGACATCGCCGAATCCGAGCACCGCAGATGATCCTCCGGTGGTGGTGGCCGCGTCCCCCGATCGGGCCGGCCGGAACCACCGGAGGATCGCGATCAGCCGAATGGGTCGACGGGGCTTTCCGGAGTCAAGAAGGCGTGGGCACCGACACACGGTCGGGGACGGTTTCCCGGGTCGGCGCGCACCGCCGACGGCAGCTCCACCGGACCGGCCCCCAGCGCCGCCGAGGGCTGCCTACCAGTGAGTATTCGACGCAGGCCCGTTCTTAAGCCTTGCTCACTTAGTGTTCGTGTGACTACTGTCCGCCACCATGGCTTACTTCATCTGCACGAAGGGCGATTTGGTGCTCGTGCGCCAGGGCACGCATAGCCACCAAGCCCGCCTCAAACAGGACAACCCGCGCGGTCCACTCGAGCGCCACCCGCTCCGGCGAACCGGTCACCGGCAGGGCGTCCAGATCGTGCGCCGAGAGCCGGTCCGCGGCATCCGCGTACGGCGCGAAGAACTCCATCGTGAAGCCGCTGTCCAGCTGCCGGAGAACGGCCAGGACCCGGGCCATCGCCGCCCGCGCGGTGGCGTCCGGCGGGATCCGCCAGCCCAGCGCCTCGATGAACTGGTCCACCTGGGCACGCGCCGCGCCACTTTCCATCTGCCCGCTCCCGCCCAGGTGGGCGGCGGGGAGCAGGGCCCGGATGATGACGCTGCACACGCCGTCGACGGACATCCCACGGTCGTCGACCGCGTCCAGCACCTCGCGCACCGAGGCCAGACTGAACCTGCCGATCCCGGTCAGGGTCTGGATCAGCCGCAACCTGGCGAGATGGCTCTGGTCGTACTCGGCCTGGTTCCGCGCGGTCCGCGTCCCCGGTGGGAGCAGCCCCTCGCGCAGGTAGAACTTGATGGTCGCCACCGGCAAACCGCTGCGCCGGCCTAGTTCCGAGATCCGCATCGAACTCCCGGGGGAAGGGTCGCCAGCCGTCGCCCCAGTCTGCCACAAAAGGGTACGACCGCGACCGCGACGCGCTATCACAGCGCAGCAGTGAGGACGGTCGGTAGGTCAGAATGGATAGCAGGACTGGCTAATCGATTACCGGCACCTGCGGAAGCCCTCGTTTGGCACCGTCCGAGCCCCTGTCGGCGACTACAAAGGGTAACCATCGAAGTCATTGCATATTGCACCTGGAGTCAGGGCTGGGCTAGCATCGGCTCAACATTGGGACAAAGCCATTGGTCTCAATTAACTACTTCCTTCGGAAGATGCCCGGTGAACGATGCGCGACCTGCGGGAAGCAGTGTCCCAACGGGCGGGAAGGTGGGTACCTGGAAGGGTGTTGATCGCACGTTAACTGGTCGTCGAATCGTTTCTACAAGGGGGAGGCCTTGGTGGACGCGAGCGAGAAAGCCGCCGAACGGGTAATTACTTTCATGCAGGGGAACCTGTCTGAACAATTGACGGTCGATGACATGGCCCGAGCGGCCCTGTTCAGCAAGTTCCACTTTTCCCGCATTTTCCAGCGAGTCACCGGCATTTCGCCGGGACGTTTCCTCTCCGCCCTTCGCCTGCAGCACGCGAAGAAACTGTTGACGTCCACCTCGTTGAGCGTGGCGGACGTCAGCCTGCGGGTCGGGTACGCCAGTGTCGGGACGTTCAGCTCCCGCTTCACCAGGAGCGTGGGCCTGTCCCCGACCACCTACCGGCGGCTGGGCGGTTTCACCCCCTACGTACCGGTCGAGGACAGTCAGGCGGTCGTCAGCCGACCGACCGGGGCGATCCGGGGAACGGTGGTCGCCGACCCCGACCTGCCGATGGGGCGCATCTTCCTCGGGGTCTTCCCGCAACGGATCCCCGAGGGCCGACCGGTCCAGTGCTGCATTCTCGACGGTCCGGGAGAATTCGAGCTGGACCCGGTCCCCACCGGGGTATGGCACCTGCTCGCGCACTCGGTGGCCGCGGACTCCGACGCCACCGGCGGCAGCGAGGTCACCTACGTCAGCAGTTACGGCCCGATTCTGATGCAGCGGGACAACGTCATGCACGTGGAACTACCGCTGAAGCCGATGCGGATCGTCGATCCGCCGGTGCTGCTGGCCCTGCTCGACGTCCGGCGATCCGCGCTGGAACGGGAGCGGGAGCGCAAATCGGTGGCCGCCGGCCACCGATAGCCGCACCGCCGACCCCGTTCGGGAGGGGTCACCATCGGCTGGCCCGCGCCGGCCGATGGTGACAAGGGGTTACCACGGCCCGGTACGCGTGCTCCACGCGGCGTACCGGGCCGCCGTGGCACGCCGGGCGGCCATCGGCGGGGCGCGGCCGTGACGGATTGTCGGATGCGCGACCCTCGCCGGTTAACGGTGTTTACGCACGCTGCGCTGAGCGCGCCGGGGAGGTCTTCGCCGGTCGTACCGGGACACCAGACAACCGTCTCCCGGACGTCGACGCCGGTCAAAGCACCAGCGGACACCCGGGAAACGGCCACGGTGGTGGCGGTCCGGGCCCGGCCACCAGCCGGACGGACCACCACCACCGTCCCCCGTCAGCGGACCGGCCGCACCCGCATCGGCAGACCGCCCCGCACCCGCAGCGACAGCATCGGCTCGGGCACCACCCGGTGCCCCGGCAACCCGGTCAACCGCAGGTCCCGGGAGAGCAGGGCGAGCACGAACGTCGCCTCGAGCAGGCCCAGGTGGTTGCCCACGCAGAACCTCGGCCCGGCCCCGAACGGCAGGTACGCGTACCGGGGCCGGTCGTTCGGGGCCGCCGGGTCGAACCGGTCGGGGTCGAAGCGCTCCGGCGCGGGCCAGAACGCCGGGTGCCGGTGCAGGGTGTACGAGCAGATCAGCACGTCCGCGCCGGCCGGCACGTCGTACCCGCCGACCCGGTCGGCGCCCTGGGCCTTGCGGGAGAGCATCCACACCGGCGGGTACAACCGCATGGTCTCCTCGATCACCATGTTGGTGTACCGGAGCCGGGGCAGGTCCTCGTACGTCGGCAGCCGGTCACCGAGCACCTCGACCGCCTCCGCGTGCAGCCGCTGCGCCACCTCGGGGTGCCGGTCGACCAGGTACAACGCCCAGCCCAGCGTGCTGGCGGTGGTCTCGTGCCCGGCCAGCAGCAGGGTGACCAGCTCGTCGCGCATCCGCTGCCGGCCGGCCCGCGGGTCCGGGTCGTCCCGGGTCGACTGGATGAGCCGGGACAGGGCGTCGTCGCGCCCGGTCCCCGCCCCGTCCCGGGCGACCCGGTCGGCCACCAGCCGGTCCACGATCTGTTGCAGGTCCCGCCGGGCCTGCCGGAACCGCAGCTGCTTGGGCAACGGCACCCACATCGGCACCGCGCTCATCGTGGCCAGCTCGAACATCGCCTGGTCCTGCATCGCCTCGAACGAGCCACCGATGGAGTGGAACTCGCCGAGGTCGGCGTCGAGCAGGGTCCGCCCCAGCACGCCCAGGGTCAGCGCGGTCAGCTCGTGCACCACGTCCACCGGCCGGTCGGCCGGGGTACGGCGCAGCCGGTCGACGAAACCGGCCGCCTCCTCGGCGACCACCGCCGCCTGGCCGGCGATGCGCCGCGCCTGGAACACCGGCTGCATGGTGCGCCGCTGCCGCCGCCACAGCTCGCCCTCGCTGGTCAGCAGCCCGTCACCGAGCGCCCGGCGGGCGTGCACCTGGCCGATGCCCTTGTGGTAGTTCTGCGCGTTGTCGGCCAGCACGTGCTTGGCGTGGTCGGGATGGTTGAAGAAGTAGAACGGTTTCGGCGGTGGGGCCAGCCGGACCGCGTCGCCGTAGGTCCGGGCGGCCGACGACATCAGTCCCAGCCGGTCCGCGCCGAACATCCACAGCGTCTTGAGCAGGGCCGGCCCGGTGGGGCCGGGTGGCACCCGCCGCGCCTCGGTCAGTGTCACGTCCGGACCTCGCTTCGTTCGGGGTCGACCTGCCGGAACCGGCCCCGCAGGAACAGCACCGGCTCGTCGTCGTTGTGCCGCTCGGCGGTCAGCAGCAGGCCGGTGAAGATGGTGTGGTCACCGCCGTCGTACGTCCGCCACAGGTCGCACTCGAAGCGGGCCAGCGCGCCCTGGATGAGCGGCACCCCGGTCGCCCGGCCGGGTACCCAGTCGACGGCGTCGAACTGGGCCCGGCCGAGCCCCCGCCAGCGGTTGGCGAAGTGGCGCGCGACCTGCTCCTGGTCGGCGGCCAGGATCGAGACCCCGAAGCAACCCGCGGACTCCAGGGCGGTGTGCATGATCGCCCGTCGGTCCACACAGACCAGCACCAGTGGCGGGTCGAGGGACACCGTGGTGAACGAGTTGGCCGTCATCCCGTGGGGTTCCGCACCGCCCACGGTCACCACGGTGACGCCGGTGGCGAAGGCACCGAAGATCCGCCGGAGTTGCTGGGGATCGGTCACCTCGCCGTTTGGTTCGTGGTCGCCGTTCACGTTGGTCCTCCCTCGCCCTCCGGGGCCGCACCCGCCGGAGCCGTCACCGCTACGCCCCGACCATGGCCCGGTACGGCCGCAGCGCCCGGATGAGCGGCTCGGGCACCCGGGTCGGCACCGTGCGGGTGTTCGGCCCGCGCATGCAGGCCACCCGCTGCCGGCCCCGGGCCACCACCGTCTCGCCGCCGCCGGGATCCAACCGGACGTAGTCGAAACTGAACTCGATCTGGGTCTGCGCCAGGTCCACCAGCCGCATCCGGATCGACAGCTCGTCGAAGGCGGTGATCTCGGCGAAGAACTCGCAGTCGACCTTCAGCGTGAACAGCTTCAGGTCGTTCTGCAGGTCGGCCAGCACCTCCGGGGCCAGGCCCTTGAGGAACATCTCCCGGCAACGTCCCTGCCAGCGCAGGTAGTTGACGTAGTAGACGTTGCCGACGATGTTGGTCTCCTCGAAGCCGACGGTGTGCAGGTACTCGTAGTAGTCGGCCACGGCTCAGCCCTCCTTCCGGGTGGTCAGCACCGCGAACACCACCGGCCCGGAGCCGCCGCGCAGGCTGGTCGCCAGGGTGGCGATCCGCAGCGCGCCGGAGGCGAACACCACCCAGCCGTCCCGGTCGCCGGGGAGCAGGGTGAGCGGTCCGGCGGTGGGCCGGCCCGCCTTCTGCAGCGACTCGATGGCCGTCCACACCCGGGTCGCGGCGGTGTCCGCGTCCTCGGTGTACTCCCGCTCGACCAGGCCGGCGAGCGAGTGGTGGGCGCCGAGCAGCTGCTGCCAGTCGGTCGCCGACCGGGCGGTCACCGACTCGACGTCACAGCCGAGCGGGCCGGTCGCGGCGACGCAGAGGGTGACCCCCGCGCCGTGCGCGGCGGAGATGCCCCGCTCCCCCTCGACCTGCGGCCCGCCGTCCGGGCGGTACCGCACCTTGACGGGCCCGCCGAGGGCCCGGCCGGCGGCCACCGAGGTGACCGCGCGCCGCTGCGCGGAGCCGGCCGGCTCGTCCGGGCCGTGCGGTTCGACCACCACCGCCACGTCCGCGCCGACCAGGTCGTTCAGCGACCGCTCCAGGTACGAGCCGAGCAGCGTCGGCACCCACGGCCCGGCGCCGCCCTTCTTCCGGACGGCCCGCAGGCGCAGCCCCTCCCACCGTTCCACCACCTCGCCGGCGGAGTCCCGCACGGCGATGTCGTAGACGTAGGTGTCGCCGTCGCGGCTGCGCTCGGTGGCGCAGTAGCGCAGCTCCCCCGCCGCGGCGAGCCGGTCGCCGCCGGGGTACACCCGCTCGATGCCCTGCGGCAGCAGGGTCGCGTCCGGGACGCAGACCTGGTTGCCGTGCATCAGGGCGTCCCGCATGCCCGGGTCGCCGAGCAGCAGCTCCCCGGGGAGGAAGCCGGCGAACCAGTCGTCGGCGGCGACGGCGGCCACGTCCACGTCCACGTGCCGGGCCGCGGAGCGGTGGTAGCGGCGCAGCCGCTGGAACCGGCGGCCCTGGAACAGGGTGTCGCCGTACAGGTCACGCGGCGGGTCCAGCGGCACCGCCGGCAGCCCGTCGGCGATCTGGTCCGGCGGGCCGGCCGGAACCGGGGAGTCGGTGAACCGCAGCCGGGCCCGGAAGTGCTCGGCGTCGAATCCGGTCTCCTCGCTGAAGATGACCAGGTCGACGGTGTCGTCGTCGGTGACCACCCCGGCGATGCGGATGGTCGTGCCACCGCCCGGCGGCACCACGATCGGCCGCAGGAACTCGGCCTGCTCGATGGTGGGGACGGTGGTCCGGCCGGTGAGCGCGACGGCCACCTGGGTCATCGCCTCCATGCCGAACACGGCCGGGAAGAGCAGGTTGCCGTCGAGCAGGTGGTCGTCGAGGTACAGGTCGGTGCCGGCGGCGAGCCGCGTCTCGGCGACCAGCTCCACCCCGTGGTACCGCACCAGCGGCTTGTCCACGAAGCGCAGCAGCGGCAGCTCCGGCACGTCGTACCGGACGGTGTCGATGCCCTGGGTCCGGCCGCTGATCACGATGGTCGACGGCGCGTCCGGGTCGGTGACCAGCCGCCGCATCAGCGCCACGCCCTGGTCCAGGGTGACCGGGGTGACCCCGTCCCGGGCCAGGCTCTCCACCACGGACAGCCGCTCGCCCATGCCCACACCGGACCAGACCGACCACTCCAGGCAGAGGCTGCGGCAGCCCGGGTGCTTCCGACCGAACTCGGCGGTCAGGTCGGCCAGCCAGTCGTTGGCGGTGGCGTAGTGCGCCTCGCCCCGCAGGCCGGCCCGGCCGATGATGCTGCCGAAGGTGACCAGCAGCTTCAGCCGGTCCGGGTCGACCGCGGCCAGCACGGCGCGCAGCCCGCCGATCTTCGGGGCGAAGGTGCGCCGGAACGCGGCCATGTCCAGCCCGGTCAGGGCGGCCGGCTCGTTGCGCCCGGCCCCGTGCAGGACCGCGGTGACCGGGCCGAGTGCCGTGGTGACCTCCTCGACGGCCCGGCGGACCGCGTCGGCGTCGGTGACGTCGGCGCGGGCGTAGTGCACCGCCACCCCGCTGTCGGCCATCCGGCGCAGGTTGCGCGCCAGTTCCTCGTCGTCGGCCGGGTCGGAGCGGCCGAGCACGGCCAGCCGTACCCCGGTCTCCTCCGCCACGGCCAGCGCGCACTCGGCGGTGATGCCCTTGCCGCCGCCGGTGACCAGCAGCACGTCGTCGCCGCCGAGCGGCTGGTCGGTCCGGGCGGCCCGCACCGGCATCGGTCGCAGGGTGGGCACCCGGCGGACCCCGTCGGCGTCGTAGTGCACCTCGGTGAACTCGGTCGTCGCGGTGACCTCGGCGACCACCCGGTCGACCGCCTCGGCGGTCATCGGCGCGTGCACCACGGTCACCCGGGTGCCGGGCGCCTCCAACCGGAGCGTCTTGGCCAGGCCGGCCGCGCCCCGTCCCGGCTGGAACAGCACGAACCGGGTACGCGGGCCGGCGCCCAGCGCGGTACGCGCGCCGAGCAGCGCCAGTTCCAGGTGCTCCTCCTGGCAGTCCGCCGGCAGGCAGACCAGCACGCCGGCACCGACGCCGCTCTGTTCCAGCCGCTGCCGCAGCCGGCCGGCGAACGGGTGGTCGTCGGGGGCGTACACCTGCCAGCGGCCGTTGCCCTCGTCGCCGGCGCGGGTGGTCAGGGGTTCCTCGTCGAGGTCGACGGAGAACGCCCGTGACCACGCCGCCGCGCCGGTGACCACCGGGTTGGCGGTGGTCTCGCCGGGGTGCGCGGTCGCCGCCAGCTCGTCGAGGGCCCGGGCCAGTTCCCGGACGGTCGCGGTGGCGAAGTTGGTCGGGGTGCTCGACGCGGGGATGCCCCGGCGGGAGGCGGCCTGGTTGACCACCTGACCGACGGTGATCGAGCTGAGGTGCAGGTCGTCGAGGAGCCGGCTGTCGTCGCGCACCATCTCCAGCGGCAGCTCGGCCCGCTCGGCGGCGAGCATCCGCAGCATCTCCAGGGTGCTGGTGCCGTCCGCGACCGGTTCCGCCGGGGCGTCCGTCGCGGTGGCCGTCGCGCCCGTGGCGGGCCGGACGGCCTCCCGGACGTTCACCTCGGGGGCCTGCTCGCAGGGGCTGGCGAAGAAGGTGAACTGCCGGCCGACCTGCAACGGCCGGACCAGCCGACCGTGGAAGAGCCCGGTGTGCACGTCCGACACCCCGACCGCGTACGCCGCCGCGACCACCCGCAGCAGCCCGGCGAGGGACTCGTCGTCGGTGTCCAGGGCCACCGCCGGGACCTCGGTCATCGCGCCGGCCAGCCCGCTGAGCACCCGGCCGGGCCCGACCTCGACGAACAGGTCGATGTCCTTGGCGGCCACCGCGACCGCCTGGGCGAACAGCACTGCGTCGGTGATCTGGCGGTGCAGCAGCGCCGGGACGTCGGTGTCGGCGGGCAGCACCTCGCCGGTGACCGTGGACACCACCGGGCGGCCGACCTGGCCGAACGTCTCCGTGGCCAGCCGCTCGCCGAACGCCGCCGCGGCCGGGGCGACCAGCGGCGAGTGGAAGGCGTGCGACACCGCGATCCGGGTCGCGCCGAGACCGGCGTTCTGGGCGGTGGCGCAGAAGTCCTCCACCGCGTCCACCGGCCCGGCTACCACCGTCTGCTGCGGCCCGTTGTAGCCGGCGACGACCAGCGGCGTGCCGCTGATCATCCCGGCGACCGTCTCCGGGGAGGCGGCGATGCTGGCCATGGTGCCGGACGCGCTGTGCTCGGCCATGGTCTGACCGCGCACCCCGGCCACCCGCAGCAGGGTGTCCCGGTCGATGGCGCCGGCCCAGTGCAGCGCGGACAGCTCGCCGAGGCTGTGGCCGACCGCGACGGTGGCCTCCAGCCCCAGGTTGCTCAGGGCGGCCAGCCCGGCGACCGAGCCGGTGACGATGCGCGGCTGCGCGACGTGGGTGGCGACCATGTCGCCGGAGGTCGGCAGCGCGGCGCGCTGGTAGACCTCGTCGACCTCGGCGAACCGGCGGCGCAGCGCGCCGCCGCTGGTGCCCCGGCCGGAGCCCTGGCCGGGGAAGAGGAACCCGACCCGACCCGGCCCGCTGACGTGGTTGAGGAAGCAGCGCCCGTCGGAGGAGAAGAGGCGGGTCTCCCCCGCGTCGAGCGCGTCCGCCACCCGCTGGAGCTGACGCTCCGCGTCCTCCGGGGAGGACACCACCACGGCGGCCCGGTAGGGCAGGTCGCGCAGCTCGCCGTGCAGCGTCGCGGCCAGGTCCGACAGCTGGGCGTACGCCACGCTCGGCACGAAGTCGAGCAGGCGCTGGACCCGGTCGCGCAGGTCGGTCGCGGAGAGGGCGTCGAACAGCAGCAGCTCGACGTCCTGCTTGGACGACGCCAGCGCCCGGGTCCGGCTGTCCAGGGTGGACCGCCGCCGGGGCTTGCGCTTCTCCAGCACCACGTGGGTGTTGATGCCGCCGAAGCCCATCGCGGTGATGCCGGCGCGCACCGGCACGTCGGTCGGCCACTCCTCGGCCTTGGCCAGCGCCCGCAGCGGCGCGTCGGCCTCGGTGAGCAGTTCGTGCGGGTCGACGCAGCCGATGGCCGGGGGCAGCACCTCGTGGTGCACGGCCATCGCCGCCTTGATCAGGCCGGCGACGCCGGCCGCCGCCTTGGTGTGGCCGATCATGCCCTTGATGGAGCCGACCGCGGCCGGTCGGGCCGTCGCGTCGGCGTCGTTCCGGGCCAGCGACAGCGCCTTCAGCTCGGTGGCGTCGCCGACCGGGGTGCCGGTGCCGTGCCCCTCGAACAGGCCGACCGTCTCGATGCCGAAACCGGCCCGCTCGTACGCCCGGCGCAGCGCCAGCCGGTAGCCGCTGATCTCGGGCCGGGTGATGCCGCCCTTGCCGTCGGAGGAGATGCCCCAGCCGGCGATGGTGGCGTAGATCCGGTGCCCGGCCTCGACCGCGTCCCGTTCGCGCATCAGCACGATCATGCCGCAGCCCTCGCCGGGCCAGAACCCGTTGGAGTTGCGGTCGTACACCCGCATCTCGGCCCGGGCCAGCGCGCCGGTCTTGGCGAAGCCGACGATCTCGAACGGGTCGATGGACAGGTCGACGCCACCGGCGACGGCCACGTCGACGTCCCCGTCCATCAGGGACTTGCAGGCGGTGGCGACGGAGAGCAGCGACGAGGAGCAGGCCCCGTCGACGGTGTACCCGCCGCCCTTGAGGTCGAAGTGGTTGCAGATCCGCCCGGCGATGGTGTTCGACAGGCCGCCGGCGAGGGTGTCCTCGTCGATGGCCGGGAACGGCATCTTGTACCGGGTCTCGAAGTCGGCCAGGAACGCGCTGAGCTGGTCGTCGTTCCAGTCCTGCTCCTTGAGCGCGGCGGCCACCATCCGCCGCACGTACGGCCAGCGCAGCCGCATCTGGTTGGCCCGGGAGAACTCGCCGGTCAGGCTGTTGCCGACGATGACGCAGGTCCGGTCCCGGGGCAGGCCCTCGGCCATCGGGAAGCCGGCGTCGGCGAGCGCGGCGGCGGCCACGTCCAGGGCCAGCCAGTGGGTCAGGTCGGTGGAGCGGTAGGTGCTGCCGGCCACCTTGTAGGCGATCCGGTCGAACTCGTAGCCCTCGATGACGGCGGCGTTGCGGGCGTAGAACCGGTCCGGGGCGGCCGGGTCGGCGTCCCAGTAGTCCTCCAGCCGCATCCGCACGTCCGGCAGGCGACGGAAGGCCCGCCGCCCGGCCAGCGCGTTCTCCCAGAGTTCCCGGGGGGACACCGCGTCCGGGTACCGGCACGCCATCCCCACCATCGCGATCCTGGTCATGCGGGCACCGCCTCCTTGCCACCGGCGACCGCGCCGTTGACCGACGGCGCGGGCGCCCCGCCCACCGGCACGGGCTCGGTGGGCTCCCGTTCGGCGGCCTCACGGTCGGCGACCGCGCGGGCGGCGGCCTCCCGCTCCAGGCGCGCCTTCTCGACGAAGTGCAGACCCCACAGGAAGCCACCCCGGATCAGGCAGACGATCGCGGTGGCGAAGAAGATGCCGTACGCGATGCTGAAGCCGGTCAGCAGGGCGTAGACGATGGCCACGCCGGAGCCGAAGGCGAACTGGGCGGCCGGCCGGGAGGGGGTGGTGCCCGGGTCGGTGACCATGTAGTTGGTGAACAGGACGAACGCCGTACCGGTCATCATCGCCAGCGCGCCGGGGATGGAGACGTCGAGGATGACGCCCCGGATGACCGCCTGGAGGGCGAAGGTGAGCAGCCAGCCCATGATGAGCCACATCCGGCCGGTCAGCTTGCCGTTGATCATGGTACCGCCGATGATGATCAGCATCGGCAGGGCCCAGTCCAGCACGCCGGTGAGGTGCTCGGTGAAGTGGTACGGCGGGGCGATGCTGGCCCACGGGTACATCACCAGGATCACCGCGATGCCGAAGTTCGACGGGTTCATGTAGTGCCGCATCCGGCCCTTGAGCGGGGCCTGGAGCAGCCACTTGCCGCCGACGGCGACACAGACGCCGAAGATCAGCACCAGGATCTGGTCGTTGACGTAGATCAGCATGTTCATGGCGAGGCTGGTGATGTGCGCCGGGTAGAGGAACTCCATGAGTCCCCGGAAACCGTTGCCGAGGAAGCGGGGTCGCCGCCCCTCGGCGTGCGCGCCGATGATCTCCAGCACGATCTCCACCGTGTAACCGGTGGCGAGCGCCACGAACGGCCACAGCCAGGGCTGCTCGAAGCCGAGGATGACGTACCCGACGATGTTGAAGACCGAGATGGAGATCGCGAAGTTCCGCAACGCCTTGATGACCTTGGGGTTGTGACGCGGCGCGGCGATCGTGGTCGCAGCCATGTCGGTCACCTTTCCTGAGCCTGCGAGTCGAGCTGGAGCGAGTGCCAGCCCGGGGACAACTGAAGGGTTTGCTCACGCATCTGACCGGTCCGGTCGCGCCAGCAGATCCAGACCTCGACCGGGCCGGTGACCTCGGGGCCGAGGCCGATGTGCACCTCGTTGCTGCGCTTGCCGGAGTGGCCGCCGCCGCCGTCGACCCGGCTGACGAACTTCCGGCCGTCCGAGGTGGTCACCCGGACCTGCGCGCCGACCACCGGGGAGCCGACGGTCGCGCCCTCGATCGGGGCGTGGGTCAGCTTGAGGCCGACGAACGCGCCCGGCTTCGGGCTGTCGTTGTGGTAGAAGACCGGCTCGTCCCACTGGCGGGCCACCGCGAAGTCGAGGCGGCCGTCGCCGTCGGCGTCACCGGTGGCGATGCCCCGGGTCGGGACCGGGATGTCCAGGCCCAGCTCACCGGCGAGGTCGACGTACCGGCCGTCGTCGCCCTTGGCGAAGAAGTGCAGCCGCTGGCTGCCGCCGATGTCGTCACCGGAGGTCAGGTGCGGCCACCACAGCGGGTTGCGCAGCAGGTCGTCGTTGGAGGTGGCCAGCTCCTGCAGCTGCGGCCAGCGGTTGACGTCGCCCTTGACGAACCCGGTCGCCTGGGTCACCACCAGCTCGCCGCTGTTGTTGTAGTCGGCCATCTTCACGTCCCAGCCCCACCCGGACCAGGCCAGCCCCCACGGCGCGCTCTTGTCGGTGAAGGGCGCCTTGCCGTCGGCGAACTGCCGGCGCACGTCCTCGTGGTTCTTGCCGTCGTTGACGAACGCGAAGTGGCTCTCCTCGATGCCGAAGCTGGTGGTGATGTTGCTGACGTACATGTCGTAGAGGCCGTCGCGGTCGAGGTCACCGAAGTCGACGCCCATGCCCTTGAAGGAGTCCATGCCGACCCGCTTCGACTTCGGCGTCCAGGCCCGGCCCCGGGCGCTCTCCACCACCTCGAACGAGATCTTCCCCGGCTTCGAGGTGTTGTGCAGCAGCCGGTCGGGGCCGAAGTCGTTGCCCACGTACAGCTCGGGGAGCATGTCCCCGTCGAGGTCGTTGGCGCCCGCGGCCAGCGCCCAGCCCTTCGACACGTCGCGCGGCAGCACGTTGTCCACCTTCTTGAAGGTGACCGTCGGCTCCGCGCCGGCGGTGCCACCGGCGAAGCAGAAGAAGTAGTCCTCGCCGCCGTTGAACGCCTGCGACATCGAGTGGTTCATCTCCACGCCGCCGTTGATCGAGTCGTCGAGCACCGGCCCGTGCGGGAAGTAGTTGCCGACGAAGATGTCCAGGTGACCGTCGCCGTCGAAGTCGTCGATGGCGACCGCGTTGGTGTTCCACTGCGGCTCGGTGTACGTGGTGGTGTCCCCCGGCACCAGCTCGTACGGCCGGAACGCGGCCATCGACAGGGTGGTCGCGCCGGCGCGGGCCAGGTAGATGATCGGCGTCCGGCCCCACAGGTAGACCAGCAGGTCCATCCGGCCGTCCTCGTTGAAGTCGCCCGGCGCGCAGCCCATCGGGGCCATCACGTCGTTCATCGGCAACGGGTCCGGGTTCAGCGCGAACGGGACGTACCGGTCGGCGCCCGGTCCGGGGGTCGGGGTGACCATCACCCGGTCGGTACGCGGGTCGGTGACGCAGAGGTCGTTGGCGAGACCGTCGCCGTCGATGTCGTTCATCGCGATTCCGGACCCCACCGAGGAGATCCAGGCGTCGATGTTGCGGTACCGCTGGTTGACTTTCCGGATGGTCTGCTGTGGAGCGCCGCCGGGCAACGCGATGGCCATCGGGCTGAAGGCGTACCCGTCCGCCATGCTCTCCCGTTCGTCCGCCGACGCGCTGGGCAGACGGGACACGAAGAACATACTCACGACGAGGGCGAGAGCGACGACTCCGGCCAGGTGCCGACGCAGCCAGCCAATTGTCATTGCCATGTGCTAGTTCCTCCCGATGGCCACGAATTCCCGGGCGACCTGCTGTCGCCAGATCTCGTACGCCGGTAGCTGGTCACCGTCCGGCCCGTCCGGACGAGTCGTTTCGGCCAGGGTGGCCGCGGCGGTGGCCGTCATCCCGCAGAAGACGCGGGTGGCCACCTCGGTGTGCGGGACGAGCAGGCCGGCCCGGATCCGGGCCTCGGCGGCGAAGGCGCTGGCCTGGGCGACGAACGGCCGGTGTTCACCGGCGCGCTGCCAGAAGGTCTGCAACTCCGCCTCGTCGGCGCCGCCCGCGTACGTGGCGGCCAGCCCGGCGCCGCTGTAGAGGTCCTGGTGGCGCTCCGGGTCGAACCCGTCGATCGCGTCGGCCACCCGTACGGCGTCGGTGCCGTACACGAACCACATCGCCCGCCCGATGCCCTGGTCGATCGCCCGCTGCACGTAGGACTGCGGGCCACCGCCGTGCCAGGTGAACGACGGGTCCCGGTACTGGTCGTACACGTACCGGGCGGTCTTGAAGTACGCCTGGTGGAACCCGTAGCCGTCCAGCGCGAGCCAGCGCAGCGTCGGGTCGGGCAGGACGAGCCGCTGCCACCGGAACCGGGGTACCCGGGCCATCGCCCAGCCGATCCCCACGTACGCCATGTAGATGTGCCGGTCGCCCGGCCCGGCCAGGAAGCGGGGGCTGTTGTCCCGCCGCCACAGCGACAGCCCGTCGATGACCGCGTAGGCCATCGCCGCGCCCTCGTACGCGAAGCCCCGGAATCTCGGCTGCAACGCGTCGATCCGCCGTTCGGCAATGCTCTGGTCCTTCGCTTCCGCCGCGATGGCGTACCCGGCGAGAAACGATTTTCCGACGGTTTCCAGAATGTCCCGCGCCACCTGGTTCTTGACGTGGAAGCCACGGACGTCGAGGCGCGTCTCGGAGACGTCCGGCGTGATGATACGGCGCCTGAGCGTGCGCCAACGATCAGACAAAGCGCCTCCAGGAGAAGAGAGCCCAACAACGGCCTGTGTGCCTTGACAAATACTGTCAGCCGCCTGGGGTAAAGTCTTCTTCGCGCGTGCGAAGGGGACCGGTCAGCAGCCCACAAAAAGGCGTCGGCCTGCCCAGACAATGGATCAGGCCGACGCATGGGAACAACCGCGCGACGATCATCCGCAATTAATCATGTGCGGTGGCCCGTCAATGACGGGCGGCCAGGCAGTACTCGCGGATCCGCTGCCGCCAGGTCTCGTACGGCGGCACGCCCTCGCGCGGGCGCAGGTCCACCGCGACGTCGTCGGCGAGCGCGGCGGCGGCGGCCACCTCCATGCCGAGCAGCGCGTCGGCGGCCACGGCGGTGTGCTCGGGCACCAGGCCGCTGAAGGTGCGGGCCTTGACCGCGAACACCGCGCCCTGGGCCAGGTCGCCCCGGTGCTCGCCGGCGGCCACCGGCAGCCCGGCCAGCTCGGCCGCGCCACAGCCGCCGGCGAAGACGGCGGCCAGCCCGACGCCGCTCCACAGGTCGGCGTGCCGTTCGCTGGCGAACCGGCGTACCGCGGCCTCGACGTCGGCCACCCGGGCCCCGTGGATGAACCACAGCGCCCGCCCGATGCCCTGGTCGACGGCGCGCGGGAAGTAGTCGGCGTGGCCCTGCCACGGGTACGGCGCGAGCCGCTCCTGGGCGTCCACGTACCGGGGGGTGTCGAAGTAGGCCTTGTCGAAGCCGTAGCCGTCGACCGCCAGCCAGGTCATCGTCGGGTGGTACGGCACACCGGGCAGATCCGGCACCACGGTGCGCCACAGCACCCGGGGCAGCCGGGCCATCGCGAACCCGATGCCGATGTAGGCGAGGAAGATGTGCGGCCGGCCCGGCCCGAGCAGCAGGTCCCGGGTGCGTACCCCCCGGCCGCCGCGCATCGCGTCGAGCACCGTGCACGCCATCGTGGCGCCCTCGTAGGCGAACCCGCGCAGGGCGGGCGCCACCAGTTCCAGCCGGCGTTCCAGCTCCCACTGGTCCCGGGCGTCGATGCCCCACTCGAACCCGCAGACCACCGACTGCGGGACGGCCTCCAGCTCACGGGCCGCCGCCGAGTCCGGCTGCGGGAAGCCCCGCCGGGCGAAGCCGACCTCCGCCAGTGAGGGGGCCAGCACCAGCCGGCGCAACGAGCCCAGAACGGTCGACATGCGGTCCTCCGATGGTCGGTGCCGGTAGGGACGGTCCGTCCCCCTTGCGGACCGGAGGGGGACCGTTCGTGCGGTCGGTGGCCGGGGCGGGCACCGGCCGGGGTACGGGGTGCGGAACGGGCGGTCATCCGCCGGCCGGGTGCGGGGCGGGCGGGGTGGCCGCCGGCCGGGGGTCGGTCGGCAGGTGCAGCGCGCCGACCTGGCGGGCCGCGACGAGGCTGGCCCAGCCGACCGCCTCGACGAGTTGCCGGTCCCCCGGGTGGTGCCGGCGGAACTCCGCCACCACCTCCTCGTCCACCTGGTAGGAGGCGAACGCGGTCAGCAGGGCCAGCCGCCCGGCCGCCCGGTCCGGCTCGGACAGGTGGTCGACCAGGTCCTCGCACCACTGTCGACTCAGGCCGGTCTCCTCGCCCCGCCAGCGTCCCAGGCGTCGCCGCACGACCGCGCGGACCTCCGGGGACAGCGCCCGCTCACCGGCCGCCTCCAGCGCCGCGTAGGCGCGCGCCGTCGCCTGGGCCACCGCCTCGTTGCCGACCGCCCAGCCCGCGTCGGCGGGCAGCTCGGCGGGCGGCAGCAGCGACACCGAACGCCCGGCCGGATGCGACTCGCGCAGGGTACGGCCGAGCAGGCGGCCGATGCCGTGCTTGACCCGCCGCCGGGCGGCCGGCGTCAACCGGGGCGGCACCAGGAAGCTGGACAGGAAGACGTTCACCATCCGGGTCAGGTAGTGGAAGCTGACCACCACGCCCACCAGCTCGGCGCGTTCGGCGGCGGTGAGGGTCAGGTCCACCGGCGCGTCCGGCAGGTGGGCGTTGCGGGCCCAGCCGGCGAGCGCCCGGATCCGCGGGTCGGCGACGTTCTCCACCCGGTCGGCGACGATCGCCTCCGCGTCGTCGGCGTCGGCGTCGGCGTACATCCCGGCGCTGTGCATGTCGACGCAGTAGGGGCAGATGGTGCTCACCGAGACGGCGGCGGCGACGGCCTCCTTCGCCATCCGGTCGACCGCTCCCCCGGTCATCAGTGGTTCCCGCATCAGCATCCAGTAGGCGGCGAGCGCTTCCGGTGCCGGCGAGTGCAGCAGCAACGGTGGCGTGACCAGTCGCATCTCCTCGGCCGCCTGGGCGTAGACGTCGGCGACGACACCCCCGGCGTCCGCCGGTGGGACCGGCGTGACGTACTTGACCTGGCGCTGGACGACCGACGATACGACCCGGCTGGCGAGCACGTCCGCCTCCCTGGTTGAGGTGGTTCGGATCCCGGGCGGTCGCGTCACGTCCGGGTTGCCCCGGCGGTACGACGTCGACGGGGCCCGACGTCACGCCCGGTCGGTGCACCACCGCGACGTGACAGTTGCCAGCATTGCTCCCGGTCCGACGTGGAACGAACTTCGAGATTGCGCACCCCCGCCCCGGACGGGCGGCCGGGTTCCCGGCCGGGCGAACGGGGCACGCGGCGAGAAGTGCCGGCCTCACAAGCCATCGATAATCGCCGAAGGGTTGCGGGGTGAGGAGGAGCTGATGACCGTTCTGGTGACCGGTGGCACCGGGTTCGTCGGGTCGCACACGGTGGCCGCGCTGCGGCGGGCCGGGCGACCGGTCCGGCTGCTCGTCCGGGATCCGGCCCGGGTCGCCCCGGCGCTCGCGCCACTCGGGGTGGACCCCGACGGCGTCGAGGTCGTGTCCGGTGACGTCACCGATCCGGCGGCCGTCGCGGCGGCGGTACGCGGCTGCGCCGCGGTGCTGCACGCCGCCTCGGTCTACAGCTTCGACCCGCGCGCGCACGCCCGGATGCGGGCGGTGAACGTCCGGGGCACCGAGGTGGTGCTCGACGCCGCCCGGTCCGCCGGGGTGGGCCAGATCGGGTACGTCTCCACCTTCGGCGCGTTGCTGCCGGCCGACCACGACCCGGTGACCCCGGTGTCCCCGGTGGGCCGGCCCCGGGAGACGTACCTGGCGACCAAGGCGGACGCGGAACGGGTGGCCCGCCGGCACCAGGACGAGGGCGCGCCGCTGGTCGTCACCTACCCGGTCGCCACGCTCGGCCCGCACGACCCGTACCTGGGCGACCAGACGGCCCGGCTACGCAACCTGCTGCGCGGGCTGATGCCGATCTGGCCGACCGGCGGGTTCCCGGTCGGCGACGTGCGCGACCTGGCCCGGCTGCACGCCGAGGTGCTGCGCCCCGGTCACGGTCCCGGCCGGTTCCTCGGCCCCGGCCGGTACGTCAGCACCCGGGAGTACGTCCGTACCGTGCGGCAGGTGACCGGGCGGCCGCTGCCGA
Organism: Micromonospora cathayae; assembly: GCF_028993575.1. Lineage (NCBI taxonomy): Bacteria > Bacillati > Actinomycetota > Actinomycetes > Micromonosporales > Micromonosporaceae > Micromonospora > Micromonospora cathayae. The sequence continues at coordinate 5,137,677 of NZ_CP118615.1, forward strand.
CCGTCCACCTGCCGGCCGGGGCGATGCTGCCGGTCGGCCGGTTGGCCGACCTGGCGCAGCGGGTGCTCCCGGTGGACCTGCCGGCCCAGTACGGGGCGATCTACACCTGCCGGGTGTCCCGGGGGGTGGACACCACCGCCACCGACCGGCTACTGGGCGCGCCGGCCAGGCCGTTCGAGCAGACCGTGGCGGACACCGTGCGGTGGCTCGCCGGGGCCGGTCACCTCAGCCGGCGGCGGGCGGGGCGAGCGGCTGCTCGGGAGGCGTGACGGTCCGGCCGCCGGGCCAGGACCGGGCACCGATCCGGCGGGCGGCGGCCAGGCTGGCCCACGAGGTCAGCGCGACCAGCCCGGCGTCGTCCAGCCCACCGGCCCGGACCTGGGCGACCAGCGAGTCGTCCACCTGGTACGAGGCCATCGCGGTGAGCAGGGCCAGGGTGGCCGCCGGCCGGTCGGCCTCGGGCAGCGTGGCGACCAGCGGCCGGACCCAGGCCCGGCTCGGTCCGGTCGGCTGGCCGTCCCACCGGTCCAGTTCGGCCTCGACCAGGGCGCGTACCGGCGCGCCCAGCACCCGGGCCCCGGCCCGGTCGATGGTGGCGTACGCCCGGGCGAAGCCGTCCGCCAGCGACGCGTTCCCCCGGGCCCAGTCCAGATCGCCGGGGGCGGGGGTGGCCGGCGGCAGCCGGTCGGCGGCCGCGCCGGGCGGCCGGACCAGGGCGACGGTGTGCCGGACGGTCAGCCGCAGCAGCTTCAGCAGCCAGGCCCGGACGGTGGGCGGCGCGAACGACGGCAGCGGGGAGTCGGTGAGGAAGATGTTCACCATCCGGTTGATGTAGTGGAAGGTGACCACCACACCGACGAGTTCCGGGGTGTGTTCCGGCGGGAAGGGCGGGTCACCGGCCGGGTCGCGGTCGGGTACCCGCCGCGCCCACCGGGTCAGCTCCCGCACCACCGGGTCGGTGACCGCGTCGGCCCGGCCGGTGGTGACCGCCGCCGCCTCCCCGGCTCCGGCCAGGGCGTGCAGGGCCGAGCCGTGCACCTCCACGCAGTAGGGGCAGCTGTTGGCGAGCGACACCGCCGCCGCGACCGCCTCCTTGGCGGCCCGGTCGACCCGCCCGCCGGCCACCAGCGACTCCCGCAGCATCACCCAGCAGGCGGCGAGCAGGGCGGGATCGGGCGAGTGCAGGACGACCGGCGGGGCGAGCACGCCGAACTCCCCCTCGACCTGCCGGTAGATCTCGGCCACCGGCCCCCGGGCGGCGCCGGGACGGACCGGGGTCACGTGCCGGACGTCGACCAGTGACCGGCGGACCGCCGTTCTGAGCAACCAGGATCGCACGCTCCACTCCCTCGTGTCGGACGAACGCAGACCGAACCAATCATTCATTCGAAGAACGTCGATCTATACCGGGATGATCCCTAGAATGACCCAATGCACTACCGTCTGAGCTCGGTACAGGCCTGTTCGATCGCCCGCGCCCTCGACGTCATCGGTGAACGGTGGACGCTGCTCATCGTCCGGGACGCGCTGCTGGGAATCACCCGCTTCGACGGCTTCCTGCGCAGTCTCGGCATCTCCCGCAACATCCTCGCCGACCGGTTGAACACCCTGGTCGGAGCCGGGGTCCTCGACCGGGTGCCCTACCAGGACCGGCCCCTGCGGCACGAGTACCACCTCACCGACCGGGGCCGCGAACTCGTCCCGGTGGTGCTGGCCCTGATGCAGTGGGGCGACCGGCACCTCGCCGGCTCGGCCGGGCCGCCGCGCCTCGCCGAACACGAGGACTGCGGCGGCCCGGCCCGCGCCGAGGTGACCTGCGCCGACTGCGCGCGGCCGCTGGCGCCGACCGAGGTGACCACCCGGTTCTCGCCCCGGTACCTCGCCGCGAAGCGGCTGGCGGCGGCCACCGACCGGCCCGCCGGCCCGCCCGACTGACCCCCGGCCCGCCGGCTGGTCCCCGGCACCGCCGACCGGCCGTCGCCGGGTGCGCCGACCGGCCGCGTCCACGGTGGGTCGTCCCCGCCGGTGGGCCGGCCGGTCAGCGCCGGGTGGAGCCGGTGACCAGCGGAAGCACGCCACGGCGGCCGGCGGTCGAACCGTCCGGTGCGGGTGCCCCGTACCGGACCGCCACCCCGCGCTCCTGCGCGGCCCGGACGATCCCCGGCACCGCCCGCTCGGCGAGCGCGGCGATCGTCATCGCCGGGTTCACGGTCAACGCGCCCGGCACGGCGGAGCCGTCGGTGACGAAGATCCCCGGGTGGTCGCGCAGCTCGTGCCGGTCGTCCAGCGCCGAGGTCGCCGGGTCGTCCCCGATCCGGCAGGAGGCCAGCGGGTGCACCGTGTACGCGCCGACCACCTCGTTGGTCCACGGCATCACCCGGGACAGGCCGTCACGTTCCAGGATGTCCTTCACCGCGGCGTCGGACTCCGCCCAGCCGTGCAGGGTGTTCTTCGTCGGCGTGTAGCTCAGCGCGCCCCGGCCCAGCATCTGCTGCGACAGCCGCATCGAGTTGCCGGTCTCCGGCGGCGGGCCGAAGACGCCCTCGTTGTCGTCCTCGCTCATGGTGAAGACGGTCAGCCAGGACCGCCAGCGCCGCAGCAGCTCCTTCTTCTCCCGGCCGAACCAGGTCGGCCCGACGGCGTCCGGCACCTGGGCCAGGATGGTGCCGAAGCCCGGCGGGAAGTAGAGCTGCTCCAGCGAGAAGCGGCTGTACTCCGGCAGCGAGCCGTCGAGCTGGTCCCAGGTCGCCACGCAGGGCCCCTTGCCGATCTGGTACGCCTCGTACGGCACCCCGTCGGGGCGGGACAGGCCGAGCACGTCCCGGATCCGGTCCTCGTCGAAGATCGCCGTGTTCAGCCGCTCGCCGTTGCCGGAGAAGTACCGGCCGACCGCGTGCGGCATGGTGCCGAGGTGCGGCTCCGACCGTTGCAGGATCACCGGGGTGGCGCCCGCGCCGGCCGCCATGATGACGATCTTGGCGTCGATGGTGCCGGTGGAGACGTGCACCCGGTAGTCCACCTCGTCGACGATGCTGTAGTGCACCCGGTAGCCGCCGTCGTCGGTCCGGGTCAGGTGCTGCACCTCGTGCAGCGGACGGATCTCGGCGCCGTGCGCCACCGCCGCCGGCAGGTAGTTGAGCAGCAGCGACCGCTTCGCGTCGAACCGGCAACCGGACATCATCCAGTTGCAGTTGGTGCACTTGTCGTGGTCGATCGCCACCGGCACCGGGTTGGCGGTCCGCCCGGCGTGGTCGCAGGCCGCCCCGAACAGGCCACCGGCGAACGGCACGTCGTCCCAGGTCTGCTGGCTGACCGGCAGCGCCTCGGCGACCCGGTCGTACCACGGGTCCAGGGCGTCCCGGTCGATCGCCGCCGGCCACATCCGCCGGCCGATCGAGCCGTGCCGTTCGAAGACGAACCGGGGCGCGCGCGGCATGGCGGCGAAGTAGACGACGCTGCCGCCACCGACACAGTTGCCGCTGAGCACGCTCATGCCATCGCCGATGACGAAGTCGAAGACCCGGGTCGTCGACGAGCCGAACTTGAAGTCCTGGTCGAACTCGGGCCCGGACAGCCACGGCCCCCGCTCCAGCACCACCACCTTCGCGCCGCCGGCGGCCAGGTGGTACGCGGTGATGGCGCCGCCGAAGCCGCTGCCGATGACGAGGACGTCGGTACTTTCGGTACGGCTCATGCCGGGCTCCCGGAGGGGGTCGTGTCGGGGTGCGGGCGGGCCAGCACCCGGCCGTACGAGTAGGAGGGGAAGCGCCACAGACCGTCGCTGTCCGGGCCGAAGTAGCCCATCGTGGTCAGACCGGGGTGGCCGGCGGCGAGGGCGTCCACGGTGTGCAGGTGGGAGGCGGCGTCGAAGGCGATCGTGTTGAACATCGCCAGGCTCACCCACGCCTCCCGCTCGGGATGGTCGGCCGCGACCAGCTCCCGGACCAGCGCCACCCGGTGGTCGTAGTCGAGGGACACGAACGGCGGGACGGCGTCGTCGAGCGGCAGCGAACGCTCCCCGGCGTACCGTTCGGCGTGCTCGTTGAGCCCGTCGGCCAGGGCGTCCAGGGCCGGCGCCATCCCACCCTCCTCGGTCCGGAGCACGTCGATCGCGCCGGAGGCGACCGCGCCACCGCCGGTCGACACCCCGGCGACCGCCCGGTCGTCCGGGAAGCGCTTCTCGCCGGGCAGGATGGTGTCGGCGAAGGCCTCGAGGGTCATCGTCCGTGCCGGATCGGGCCCGGCGTCGTGGAGTTGCACTGGTGTGCCTCCTGTCGTGGGGGAGGAGCACTGATCGAAGAAGCCGCGGACGGCGCGGCGGCGGCAGGGGCAGCGGACACCTGGTGACGGCGGACCACCCGGTACGGGCGGTGGCCGCCCAGCCCGGTCACCGGCCGCGGCCGGGCCGTCTCATCCTCTGGCCGACGTCGTGGCGTCGGCATCTTCTCGGTTGCTTGACCGAACCGTGCAGGTGAGAGCGGTGTGGACGGTCGAGCCATTGACCATGCGTCGACGTATCGCCCACTGTGGACGACGGACGCAACGGCGCAACGTCGAAGAACATCCCGGACGGGTACGCCGTTAGCGTTTTCTGCGCCAGTCCCTGCCACGGATGGAGATCACCATGTCGGCACCCACGGGGGCACGCGCCCCCGGTCTGGTGGAACGGATCAACGGCCGGCACCACCGCCTGGCCCTCCGGGTCTACCTGCTGATCGTCGTCGCGCACTGGGCCGAGCACCTGGTGCAGGCCTACCAGATCTGGGGGCTGGGCATGTCCCGGCCCGCCTCCCGGGGCGTCCTCGGCCAGTACTTCCCCTGGCTTATCACCTCGGAGTGGCTGCACTACGGGTACGCCCTGCTCATGCTGATCGGCCTGTTCCTGCTGCGACCGGGCTTCGCCGGCCGGGCCCGCACCTGGTGGACGATCTCGCTGGCGATCCAGTTCTGGCACCACATCGAGCACGGGCTGCTGTTCATCCAGGCCCAGATCGGGATGAACTTCTTCGGCGCGGCCGTACCGACCAGCATCGCGCAGCTGTTCTTCGGCCGGGTCGAGCTGCACCTGTTCTACAACTCGGTGGTGTTCATCCCGATGGTCATCGCGATGTACTTCCACCTGCGGCCGAACGCCGCCGAGCAGGCCCGGACGACCTGCGCCTGCGCGCCGGTCACCAGCGCCCGCCGGTCGGTCTCCACGCCCTCGCCGGCCTGACGTGCTCCACGTGATCGGCCGTCGGGTCGCCGTGGTGGCCCTGGTCGCGGTCGTCGCCTCCCCCGCCAGCGCGGCGGGGGCGGCGGCCGGGGCCGAGCTCACCGCCAGCAGCCCGGCGGCCCAGGCCGTGCTGACCACCGTGCCCCGGGAGGTCACCCTGACCTTCTCGGCCACCCCGGACACCGACCGTTCGCACGTCGCCGTGGTCGACGAACGGGGCCAGCGGGTCAGCTCCGCCGACGAGCCGGGCCGGCGGGGGAACACCCTGACCCAGTCCTTCTCGGCCGACGGATCGGGCGTCTTCACGATCGTCTACCACGTGGCGTTCGACGACGGCACCGAACTCGACGGGTGGCAACGCTTCAGCGTGGGCACGGGCCGTCCACCACCGCCACCGAGCCAGGCCGAACGCGAGGCGAACACCGACCTCGTCACCGGTCACCAGCACGGCGTCGACCCGATCAGCGCGGTGCTGCTGGTCGTCAACGGGCTGGTGATCGCCGGGGTCGTGGTGATGCTGCGGCTGACCCGGCCGTCGGCGGACACCGACGCCGGCCGGCCACCACGGCTGTTCCGGATGCCGGCCGGCTGGAACGACGAGGACCCACCGGGTCCGGACGGTTCACCACGAACCCGTTCCTGACCCTCGCCCCGATTCCTGGAGAGGACACCTCCCGTGACCAACCAACCCGCTGTGTACGCTGCCCTGACCGCGGACGGCGAGCAGGTCGACCGGTTGATCGCCGACCTGCCGCCGGCGGACTGGGCGCGTCCCACGCCGGCCCCCGGCTGGACCGTCGCGCACCAGGTCGCCCACCTGGCCGCCACCTTCCGGCTGGCCGCCATGGCGGTCGCCCAGCCGGACGCGTTCACCGCGATGGCCGCGCAACTGAGCAGCGACTTCGACGCCAACGTGCGGCACGCCATGGCGGGGTACCTCGCCGAGCCGCCGGAGGTGCTGCTGCGCCGGTGGCGGGAGGAGCGGGCGGGGGCCGACCGTGCGCTGGCGTCGGTGCAGCCGCAGCACATCGTGCCGTGGCTGGTGCGTCCGTTGCCCGCCGCCGTGCTGGCCGCGGCCGGGATGATGGAGCTGTTCGGGCACGGCCAGGACATCGCCGACGCCCTCGGCGTCAACCCCGAGCGCACCGACCGCATCCAGCACCTGGTCGGTTTCGCGGTCCGTACCTGGGACTTCGGCTACCAGGCCCGGGGCCTGGAGACGCCGGACGTGCAGCTGCGGTTCGAGCTGACCGCGCCGTCGGGGGCACTGTGGACGTTCGGCCCGGAGGACTCCGCGGAGCGGGTCAGCGGGCCGGCGGTGGACTTCTGCCTGCTGGTCACCCGCCGCCGGCACCGCGCCGACCTCGCCCTCACGGCGGTGGGCGCGGAGGCGGACCGCTGGCTCGACATCGCCCAGGCGTACCGGGGGCCGGCCGGACCGGGACGCACGCCCGGCCAGTTCACCGCGTTGTCGCGCTGACCGTACCCGGACCGGCCTCTCGGCCGGGGTGACGTCCCCGAGGTGCCGCCTCTGACACCTCGGGGACGTCATGGCGCGTCCGGGCACCGACCCCGTTGTCGGTGGCGACCCACCGGACGCCAGCCGCTGCGCGCCCGGTCGGCGCGGCGACCGCTGCGCGGCCCTCGTAGCTACGACGATCCGATCGCCGAAATATCGACAGCCGTCGGTGAAATTTTTCTGCTCCGGGCGGACGGCAACGTCGAAGAGGCGCCGCCCCGCCCGGCGGTGACACGATGGGCACGGCGGCGTCCCGGGCAGGGCAGGGCACGGCAGTCGACGTCGCCACGGACGACGCTGGCGGCCACCTCCGCAACGGAGGTGACCGCCAGCGTCGCGTCGTCAGCGGGGAAGCGTCCCCGTCACGGGGCGCAGTTGGCGAGTTCGGGGCGGGACGGGACCCCGCCGGCCGGCCCGAAGAAGAGCTTGACGCAGTCGAGCAGGAACTGCGGGTTCTCCTCGGGGACGAAGTGACCGGAGGCCGGGGCGACCACCTCACGGACGTCGGTGCCGACGTTGCGGTACGACGCGGCCACCGCCGGACCGAAGACGTACTGCGCGCCCATCGCCAGGATCGGCGTGCTGACCTTGCCCGCCGCCGCGCTCGCCCGGTTGTCGGCGATGTCGGTGTCGAAGGCCCGGTAGTAGTTGTACCCGGCGGTCCGCCGGGCCGGGTCGCTGTACGCCCGGTAGTAGGTGTCCTTGTCGATCAGGTCCGGGCGGTGCGAGTTGTTGAACAGCATGCCGAGGTAGGTGCTGACGTCGTCGTTGTCCATGATCGTCTCAGGGATCGGCGCGGGCGACGCGTTGAACAGGAAGTGCCAGCTGACACCGTAGAAGTCCTCCAGGCCGAAGCCGGACAGCGGCGCCTCGATGACCGCGATCCGGCCGACCTGCTCGGGGAACTGCACCGCGTACGGGTAGGCGATCAGCGAGCCGGAGTCGTGCGTCAGCAGGTCGACCTTGGTGTAGCCCAGCGCCCGGACGGCCTGGTTGATCCGCTTGGCGGTGGTCTTCTTGTCGTACCCGCCGCTCGGGATGGAGGACGAACCCAGGCCGGGCAGGTCCAGCGCGATCACGGTGCGGGTCTTCGCCAGCTCGGGCATCACGGTGTGCCAGGACCACCAGGTCTGCGGCCAGCCGTGCAGCAGCACCAGCGGAGCACCGGTGCCGCCCTTGACGTAGTGCAGGTACCCTCCGTCGACCCCGACCCGACCCTCGCGGAACCCGGAGCCCAGCGCGGCGGCCGAGGCCCGCTCCGGCTTGCCCCGCTCGTCCCGCTCGGCTGCCACGCTCACCCCGGCCGCGGTGGTCAACAGAGCCAGCGCGGTGACGGCGGCGCCGGCGGCCATCCGCCAGGACCGCCGTGGCATCCGCCGCGTCCGACCCGCCGGCACCGGCGCGTCAGCCATTGTCTCGTCGGACATGCTGTAACCCTTCTCGTCACTTCGGATCCGTGAACGGCAGCGGGCGGCCCGAAGAATCGGCGTGCGGGGTGAACGTTTCCCGTCCCGCGCCGACGAATCAGCGATACCACCCGCAGAACGCGGACCTGACAGTAGAAGAACGACCGGCGACAGTGGCTGGGCAGCCATCGAAGGCACCGGATCAGGCACCGAGAATAGCGGTCACGAACATTCGTCTGTCAAGAGTCCACTGTGATGGGAATCCCATGCAAGGGATTCCTACCTAGACAGTGGCTTCCGGTTCCGGCGACCGGTTGGACCGGGGCCGCTCCGGGGGCCACAACGGACGGTGATCTCCACTGTGTCCCGGCGGGTCGCCACCCGCCCGGCGGAGCCCTCGGTGCCGATCGACAGGCGGAAATGGGTCGGACCCCGGAGGTCGACGACGTCGAGGATCGACACGGTCGCCGCGCCCCTGCTCGCCGCGGCACAGCGGGAGAACGCGTTCGCTCGGCGTCGCTCGACATCCGGCCGACGCCGGGCACCGTCGCACCCTGGCCTTTCCGCTCACCCACTGTTATCGTACCGCCCACCGGAATGGTGTTTCACTAGGCGGGCCGCGTGGGCGAATCGACGGTTCTGCCCGCCGGGGCGGGAGGACGATGGAATTCCAGATCGTGCCGGTACGGGTGGGTCGCGCCCCCGGAATCCGGCGCGCCGACCTGCTCTGGGGTCAGCACCCCGGGGAAACGGTGGAGAGCCCGCACGTCATCTGGGTGGTCCGGGACGACCGGGGTGACGTGACGATCCTGGACACCGGTTCACCGGACGCGGAGTGGGTGAACCGGCACCACCGCCCGTTCGAGCGCACCGCCGACGAGGAGCCGGCCACCGCCCTGGCCGCCGCCGGGGTGGACCCGGCCGCCGTCCGGACGGTCGTGCTCAGCCACCTGCACTACGACCACTGCGGCAACAACCACCTGTTCCCGAACGCGGAGTTCGTGGTGCAGCGCAGCGAGGTCGCGTACGCCGTCGCGCCGTACCCGGTGCACCAGGCCGCGTACGAGGCCCCGGCGCTCGGCTTCACCCCCCGCTGGCTGGCGACCATGGACCGGACCCGGCTGGTCGAGGGCGACGTCACGCTCCGTCCCGGTCTGCGGCTGCTGCACATCCCGGGGCACACGCCCGGCATGACCGCGCTGGTGGTCGACACCGCCGCCGGCCGGTACGCCCTCGCCGGGGACCACTGCGCCCAGTTCGAGAACTGGCGGGGCACCGGCCCCTACCGGGTGGTCCCGTCCCGGACCCACGTGGACCTGGGTGACTACTACCGGTCCTTCGACCGGCTGGCCGAGCACGCCGACGTGGTGCTCCCCGGCCACGACATGCGGGTGTTCGACCAGGTCAGCTACCCGGCGGCCGACCATGGCTAGGCTCCGGCTCGGGGTCCGGCTGCCCGAGGGCGGGCCGGACGTCCGCCGCAGCGTCGCCCAGGCGGTCGCCGCCGAGGCGATGGGGTACGACTCGGTGTGGCTCGGCGAGCACCACGGCTACGCCACCTACTGGCCGTCCCCGCAGCTGGTGCTGGCGGCGGTCGCGGCCCGCACCGACCGGGTGCGGCTGGGCACCAACATCCTGATCCTGCCGCTGGCCGACCCGGTCCGGCTGGCCGGTGAGTTCGCGTTGCTGAGCAACCTCAGCGCGGGTCGGGCCGTGCTCGGCGTCGGGATCGGCTGGGACGAGCCGGAGTTCGCCGCGCTGGGGGCGGACGCCCGTCGGCGCGGCGCGGTCACCGACCGTAGCCTGGCCCTGCTGGACCGGCTCTGGCACCGGGAGTCGGTCTCGTACCGGGACGACGACCGCGTCCTGGCCGACTTCACCCTCTCCCCCCGTCCCATCTGGCCCGTCCCGGTCTGGGTCGGTGGCCGGTCGGCCGCCGCGATCCGCCGGGCGGCCCGGCACGGCGAGGCCTGGTTCCCGGACGCGGCGCTCACCGTCGACGAGGTGGTCCGGGGCTTCGCGGCGGTGGACGAGCACCGGGCCGCGTCGGGTCGGCCGCCGGCCGCGTTCCGGCCGCTGGTCCGGCACGTCGTGCTGGGCGAGACGGACGCGCGGGCCCGACGCGACGCCGAGGAGTACCTGCGCGCCTCGCACGAGCTGCACCTGCTCCGGGGCAACCCGATGGTGACCCAGGCCAGCGTCGGCGACCTCGCCAGCCGGCTGGCGGACCGGTACGTCGTCGGCGACCTCACCACCTGCGTCGACTGGGTGCGGCGACTGGTGACCGAGGTGGGGGTGACCGATCTGGTGGTCAAGTTCGCCGGTCGGATCAGCGGCGACGACGCCCTGGCACAGATGGCCGATTTCGCCGCCGCGGTCCGGGCGATGCCTTGACAGGGGTCCCGGCGACTCCCAAGCTTTCACCATTAACCGAAACCGTGTTCCGTTAAGCGGAACATGCCGGTCGGAGGCCAGCCGGAACAGTCGTGGAGGTAGTCGGATGATCAGAAAGCGGTTGTTCCTGACCGGAGTGCTCGCCGTGGCACTCTCCGCCACCGCCTGCGGCGGCGACAGCGCGGACGGCGGTGGCGCCCCGGGCGAGACCAGCAAGATCCGCTACGTCTACTGCGCCGAGACCCTCGCCGCCAGCGGCGCACCGTTCTGGATCGGCGAGAAGCTCGGCTACTTCGCCGAGGAGAACATCTCGCTGGAGATGCTGCCCGTCTCCGGCGGTACCGGGGCCTGCCTGCAACTGCTCGCCGCCGGCCAGGCCGACATCTCCGCCCCCAGTCCGGACGTGCTGGTCCAGGCCGCCGCCGACGGGCGCAACCTCGACCTGCGGTACTTCTACGAGGTCGCGCCGGAGTTCCTCTTCGACGCGACGGTCCTGCCCGACAGCCCGGTACGGTCCTTCGCCGACCTGAAGGACGCCACCATCGGCCTGGCCTCCCTGGGCGGCAGTTTCGAACTCTTCGCCAAGGCCGGCCTGCGGTCCGCCGGGATCGACCCGGCCTCGGTCACCTTCGTGGCCGTCGGCACCGAGGCCGCAGCGGCCGAGTCGCTGAAGAAGGGCGAGGTCGACGCGCTGGTCATCAACGACGTGCGGTACGCCGCGCTGGAGGCCGCCGGCTACCAGTTCCGGTACCTGGAGAAGCCGGGCGTGACGGCGGACCTGTTCGGCGCCGGGCTGCTGGCCCGCAACGCCTGGCTGACGGAGAACCCCGAGGCGGCCGCCGGGTACGCCCGCGCGTACACCAAGTCGGTGCTGTTCGCCAAGGCGAACCCGGAGGCGGCCATCCGCATCCACTGGGAGCAGTACCCGCAGTTCGCCCCCACCGGCGACCGGGCCAAGGCCATGCAGGGCGCGTTGCCGGTGCTCAAGCGCCGCATCGACGTGATCGAGGACGACGGTTCGGCGGAGAAGCCGTACGGCCAGTTCACCGACCGGTCGTGGCAGGCGTACGTCGAGTTCCTCGGCGTCCAGGACAAGGTCAAGGACGTCTCGGTGTTCTACACCAACGACGTGGCCGCCAAGATCGGCACGATCGACGCGGCGGCGGTCCGGGAGAAGGCGACCTCGTGGCCGACCTCGTGACCTCGACGCCGGTGGTGTCGGTCCGGGGCCTGTCCAAGGTGTACGGCACCCGGACCGGCACGCCGGTCGTCGCGCTGGAGGAGGTGTCGTTCGACATCGCCGAGGGCGAGTTCGTCTCCATCCTCGGCCCGTCCGGGTGCGGCAAGTCCACCCTGCTGCGCATCGTCGCCGGCCTGACCGACCGGACCGGGGGCACGGTGGACATCAACGCCGCCGGAGCCGAGCCGGGGGCCGACGTGGGCCTGATGTTCCAGCAGGCGGTGCTGCTGCCGTGGAAGACCGTCGAACAGAACGTCGCCCTGCCCGGGATCGTGGCGGGACGCCGGTTCCGCGACGTGCGGTCCCGGGCCCGGGACCTGATCGAGATGGTCGGGCTGGACGGCTTCGCCGAGAAGTACCCCGGCGAACTCTCCGGCGGCATGCAGCAGCGCGCCGCGCTGGCCCGCTCACTGCTCCAGGATCCCCGGCTGCTGCTGCTCGACGAGCCGTTCGGGGCACTGGACGCGATGACCCGGGACCAGATGAACCTCGAGGTGGAGCGGGTCCGCCAGCGGACCGGCAAGACCATCCTGCTGGTCACCCACAGCATCGCCGAGGCGGTGTTCCTCTCCGACCGGATCATCGTGATGACCGGGCGGCCCGGCACGATCCGCGAGATCGTCGAGGTCACCCTGCACCGGCCGCGTGAACTCGACGTCACCGGTTCGGCGGCCTTCGGTGCGTACACCAACCAGATCCGGAAGCTCCTCGACCAACCGGGAGTGGCGCATGGCAGTGTCTGAGGCGGTCCGCTCGGCCCGGAAGCTCCCCGGCGGTCCCGAGCCGGCCGAGCGCCGGCTGGCCGGGCGGCTCTGGTTCCCGGTCTCGCTCGTGCTGATCATCATCGGCTGGGAGGTCGGGGTCCGGGTCACCCAGGTCAACTCGGTGCTCGTGCCCACCCCGCTCAGCGTCGTGCAGGCGCTCTGGCGCGGGCTCGCGCAGACCGGTCCGGCGAGCTTCTACCCGCACTTCTGGCGCACCCTCCAGGAGGTGCTGCTCGGTTTCGGCGGCGGCGTGGTCATCGGCCTCCTGCTGGGCGGCCTGGTCGCCCTCTCCCCCACCGCGCAGGCGATCATCCGGCCGTACATCGTGATGATCGAGGCGGTGCCGAAGATCGCCATCGCCCCGCTGATGGTGGTGTGGCTGGGCTTCGGCATGGAGTCGAAGGTCGCGCTGGCGGTCCTCGTCACGTTCTTCCCGATCTTCGTCAACACGGTGTCGGGGATGCGGTCGGTGCCGGCCGAGCGGCTCGAACTGATGCGGTCGCTGAAGGCGGGCAAGGCGCTCACCGTCCGCATGGTGATCGTGCCCAGCGCCCTGCCGTTCATCTTCGCCGGCCTGGAGATCGCCGCCGTCTACGCGGTCATCGCCGCGATCGTCAGCGAGTTCGTCAGCGGCCAGATGGGCCTGGGCGTGCTGATCCTCCAGGCCAACTTCCGGCTCGACATCGCCACGGTCTTCGCGATCCTCATCCTGCTCGGGTTGATGGGCATCGGCATGACCAAGCTGATCGAGCTGGCCCGCAAACGGATCATCTTCTGGGACGGGAACTGAGGGAGCATCGGTATGGAGATCGAGAAGAAGATCGCGGAGCTGGGCCTGGAGCTGCCGGTGCTGCCGGAGAAGCCGGGCACCCGGCGGGTCCGCGCGGTGCGCACCGGCAACCTCGTGTACCTCGCCGGGCACGGCCCGTTCCACGACGGTGGCTACCCCTTCAAGGGACCGGTCGGCGTGGCCATCAGCGTCGCCGAGGCCAGCGCCGCGACCAGGTACAACGCGCTCGCGCTGCTCTCCTCGCTGCGCCGGGAGATCGGCGACCTGGACGACGTGGTCCGAATCGTCAAGATCAACGCCTACGTCTACGGGGAACCCGGCTTCAACCAGCCCTCGGTGGTCGCCGAGGGCTGCTCGGACCTGCTCATGGACCTGTACGGCGAGCGCGGACGGCACGCCCGGTCCGCCGTCACGGTAGCCGCCCTGACCATGGACATCTGCTGCGAGACAGAAATGATCGTCGAAGTACGCCCCACCCCCACCCACTGACCCCACCCCACCCCGTCCCCGCCCGCCCCCCACCCGCCACTCCGTCGATCATGAAGTTACTGACCCGACACGCCGGGTGGGGTGACAACAACTTCATGATCAACGCTGCGGGGGCGGGACCGGGCGGGCGGCGGGCGGGGACGGGGGCGGGACGGTGGGTGGGTGGGGTGGGTGGGGCGGTCTCGGGTGGACCTGGGCGGGGCTCGGTGCCGGGCCGTGACGGGTCGGCGGTAGCCTTTCGCCGCATCCGGCCGGTTCCACCGGCACGGCGCTCGCGATCGTACGGAGGATGGCGCATGTCCCACGGCGAGGAGCCGTTCGCAGGCACGACATCGCGGCCGAGCTTCGAGCTCGCGCTGCGCGGCTACGACAAACGGCAGGTGGACCGGTACGTCGAACAGGTCGACGCCGAGATCGCCACCCTGACGGCGGCGCGGGACCGGTCCTCCGGACAGCTCCATTCCCTGGCCGGGCAGCTCCAGCAACTCCAGACCGAACTGCTGGAGCTACGGCAACGACCGGCCCAGGTGGACCGTGCCTCGTTCCGGGACCTCGGCCCGATGGTCGACCAGATCCTGGCCCTGGCCGAGAAGCAGGCCGAGGCGATCACCGAGGCCACCGGGCAGCGGGCCGCCGCGCTGGAGGCCGAGGCGGAGCGGGTGCTCGCCGAGGCGCGGGAGCAGGCCACCGAACGGGCCCGCGCGCTCGAGGAGGAACTGACCGCGCGCCGCGCCGAGCAGGAGAAGGTCCACGAAGAACTCCGGGCCGCCGCGCAGACCGAGCTCGCCGAGATCCGGGAACTGGCCGAACGGCTGCGCGCCGACGGGGAGGCCGCGCACGAACGTGCCCACCAGGAGGCGCAGCGGATCAACGAGCAGACCGCCCAGCAGGTCGAGCGGACCCGGTCCGAGGCCGAGGCGTTGCTGGAGGCGGCCCGGGCGCAGATCCAGCAGGAGGTGCACGCGGCCCGGGCCCAGACCCAGCAGGAGCTGGGCCAGTGGCAGGCCAGCGTGGAGCGGGAGATCGAGGAGCGCCGCACCGCCGCCGAGCAGGAACTCACCGAGCACCGGGCGGCGGCCGAGCAGGAACTGACCCGGCAGCGGAGCGCGGCGGAACAGAAGATCGCCACCCTGGTCACCGAGGCCCAGCAGTACTCCGCGAAGCTGCGGCAGCACGCCGACGAGCAGACCGCCGCACATCAGCAGCAGCTCACCGTGGTGCAGCAGGAGATCCGGGACCGGCGGCAGGCGCTCACCCAGTTGCAGAGCGAACTGGACGCCGCCCAGCAGCACCTGGCCCAGTCCCGCCAGGAGTCGAGCGCGATCGAGCAGGAGATGGCGCAGCTCCAGCAGCGGCTCACCGAGACGCGGCAGGAACTCGCCGCCGAGCTGAGCCGGCTGGACGAGGTACGCCGGGCGGCGGAGTCCGCCGAACGGCACGCCAAGGACGTCCGCGCCCGGGTCCAGCGGGAGGCGAAGCGGGTGGCCGACCTGGCCGCCGCCGCGGTGATGGCGGCCGCCGCGGGCGGGGCGCCGACCAGCGAGTACCCGCAGGTCGCCCCCCGCCCGGCGGCCCCGCGACCGGCCGCCGAGGCGACCGAGCCGACCGGCGGGAAGGTGCCCGCCGGGGCCTGACCGGAACGGCACGACCGGCCGGAGCGGCGTACGGGAGTCCGCCCCCACCGCCCGGTCACCGCGTCGCGACGCGGTGACCGGGCGGTGGGGTGACCAGGGCGGTGGGGTGTCCCGGGCCGGCCGGTGGCGTGGGCGACACCGGTCCCTGATCCGCTTCGACCCGCTCCGAGGTGGGTAAACCGGAGGCATGGCACCGTTGCGGACCTCCCCGCCGCCGCCCCGGGCGGCCCTGCTGACGCGCTGGGTGCTGTCCAGCCCCAGCGAACTTCGCGCGCTGCGGGCATCGCTGCACGAGGCACTGAACGGCAACGACCTGATCGATGGCGAACGGCTCGACCACGTACCGGAGATGGTGGTGCTGGTCGCCACCGAGCTGGCCACCAACGCGTTACGGCACGGCCTGCCGCCGACCGTGGTGTCCCTGCTCGCCGGCGACGACTGCTTCGTCCTCGACGTGGCCGACCACGACCTGAGCACGGTCCCGGAACTCACCGACTGCCAGCCGGCCGGGTCCGGTGGCCGGGGCCTGCAACTCGCCCAGGCCCTGTCGCTGGACGTCGGCTGGTACACCACCGACGACGTGAAGCACATCTGGGCGTCGTTCGACCGCTGACGTGGGGCCGGACCGGGCCGGGACCGTGGCCCCTGTGTCGGACCGGAGCCGGCGGGCCGTCCGTGCGCCGACGGCCGCGAGCGCCGCAGCCCCGGCGTGGCGCTTGTCCGGGGCCGGCTCGACCCTGCTGCCGTCCGGGCCCGTTCGATCTGCTGCCGTCGGTCCCGGTGACCCGCCGACCGAGGCGGCGACCTGCCGACGGAGGCGGCCGGCAACAGGCCGGCCCCGGCTGGCGATAGGGTCGTGGCCCATGCGGACCAAGCCGGAGCTGAGCGCGGACATCCACCGGGGGCGGCGGGCGGCGCTGGTCGTCAACGCCCGCTCCCGGCGGGGCCGCCAGCACTACCAGCGGACCCTCTCCCGGCTGCGGGCCGCCGGGTTCGACCTGCTCGGCGCGTACCCGGTGGACCGGCCCGGCCAGCTCGAACGGAGTCTGCGCGAGGCGGTCGACCTGGGGCCGGACCTGCTGGTCGCGGGCGGGGGCGACGGTACGCTGAGCACCGCCGCGCGGCTGCTCGCGCACCGGGACATGGCGTTGGGTCTGCTGCCGCTGGGCACCACCAACAACTTCGCCCGGACCATCGGCGTCCCCCTCGACCTGGACGGGGCCGTCGACGTGCTCAGCCGGGGCAAGGTGATCGACGTGGACCTCGGGTTGGCCGGTGACACGCCGTTCGCCAACCACGTCGGTGTCGGGCTCTCCGCCGACATCATGCTGCGGACGCCGCCCCGGTTGAAGCGGGCCGTCGGCCGGCTGGCGTACCCGCTCACCGCGCTGGCCCTGCTCGCCCGGCACCGTCCGCTGCGGGCCACCGTACGGGTCGACGGGGTGGCTCACGAGTTCGTCACCCACCAGCTCTTCGTCGCCAACGGCGGCTTCCACGCCGGTCGCCGGATCACCGCCGACGCCGACGCCGACGACCGTCTGCTGGTCGCGTACCCGGTGGGCGGTCCGACCCGGCGCGGGCTGCTGGCCGACACGGCCCGCAACGCGACGACCGGGCACCGCCGCACCCTCGGTGACACGCCGTTCCTGGCAGTGGGTGAACTGTGGCTGGAGACCGACCGGCCGGCGCGGGTCGAGGTCGACGGTGAGTTGTGCGGGCACACTCCGATCCGGCTCGGGCTGGACGCCAACGCCCTGCGGGTGATGGCCCCGGCCGACAGCCTGGACCGCTGAGCCGACGCACCGGACACCCGGTTCGCGGAGCCGGCGCACCGGGCCGCCACCACGAAACCCTACTGGTTCAATATGAGTTGGGGTCGTCGAGCCGAAGGGTGGACGGGATGGCACAGTCACCGGCAGCGGAGGAGGCCGACCACGACGCCCGGCGGGCGACCCAGTGGCTCGCCGGGGCGGCCCGCTGCGACGGGGTGTCCCGGGAGGAACTGCTCCACCTCGGCACCGCGATGGCCGCGCTCGCCACGGACCCCGGCGCCGGCCCGGCCGGGCGGGACCCGATCGTCAAACCACTGCCCGACCCGCACTTCGTCCGCCGCGACGGCAACGCCGAGATGCGCTGGTCGGCGCTGGCCGGGCAGGGGTACCTGGTCCCCACCGACCGGTTCTTCGTCCGCAACCACACCCACACACCGGTCCTGGACGCCGACACCTGGCGGCTGAGCCTGTTCGGCACCGGGCTGCGGGGTACGCCGACCCGGGACGCGCCGATCGAGATCGGTTACCGGGACCTGCGGGACCTGCCCGCCGAGAAGAGCACCGCGCTGGTCGAGTGCGCCGGCAACGGCCGGCACTTCTTCGCCCGGCAGGGCGATCCGACGCCGGGCGTGGACTGGACGCTCGGCGCGGTCGGCGTGGCCCGGTGGCGGGGCGTACGGCTGTCGACGGTGCTGCGGCACGCCGGCCTGACCGACGCCGCCGTCGACGTGCAGCCGGAGGGACTCGACCCGGAGTACGTCACCGGCGGGGTGAACCTGGGCCGGGTCCGCCGGCCGCTGCCGGTCGGCAAGGCCCTGCACGACGTCCTGCTGGCGTACGAGATGAACGGTCGGCCGCTGCCGGCCGACCACGGCTTCCCGGTGCGGCTGGTGGTGCCCGGCTGGGTGGGCATCTCCTCGATCAAGTGGGTCGGTCCGGTCGAGGTCTCCGCCACCCCGCTGTTCTCGCCGTGGAACACCCGGTTCTACCGGATGTTCGGGCCGGGGCATCCGGCCGGCGGTGGACCGCCGCTGACCGCCCAGAATGTCAAGAGCGCCTTCGAACTGCCCTGGGACGCCCGGCTGCCCGACACCGCCGAGGTGCTGCTGACCGGGCGGTCCTGGTCCGGGCGTGGTCCGATCCGTACCGTCGAGGTCAGCGTCGGCCGGGACGGCGACGACGACGCCCGGTGGCGGCCGGCGCGGCTGGTCGACGCCGACCGCGACGGCGCCTGGCAACGGTGGAGCCTGCGCTGGCGACCGCCGGCACCCGGCCGGTGGATCCTGCGGGCGCGGGCGACCGACGTGACCGGGGCCGGTCAGCCCGACCGGGCCGCCGCCAACGACCTCGGGTACCTCTTCGACGGGGTCGTCCGGCACCCGGTGCTGGTGACCCGGACCGCCGGCTCGTGATGCCGGTTCAGGAGGTTCCGGTCGGCACCCGCGCCGGGACCGGCCGGCCGGTCAGCCGCCGCAGCAGCAGGTAGCCCTGGCAGCCGAGGCAGTAGTCGAACGCGGCGTTGAGGAAGGCGGCGGCCAGTGCCGCGCCGGTGGCGGCCACGGCGAGCACCGGCAGGTCGGCGAGCCGGCCGGTCAGCGCGACGAGCAGGAAGACCAGGCCGACGAGCTGGGCGAACCGGACCGGCGCGGCGGGTTCCCGCTCGCTCGGCGGAGCGAGCCGGGGCGCGACGAGGTACCGGTACAGCAGCCCGTACGGGCCGAACCGCGGGTTGGCGGCGGTCACCGCGAAGACCACGGCCTGAGCGGCCAGCACCGGCACCGAGCCGGTGATCAGGGCGACGGCGAGGACGACGGTGGTGACGGCCGCGGCGAACCGTGGCGCACGGGGGTCGAGCAGCATGGCGTTTCCTTCGGAAGGGGCGGAGCGGGCGAGGGGGTCAGGCGCGCCGGCACCGACAGAGGCTGGTCGCCAGCCGGCCGTGGTCCACCACCCGGCGTCGGGTCAACCCGACGCCACCCGTCGCCCGTGCCACGGTCACCGGTCCGCGCCGGTCAGCAGCGGGGTGACCACCCCGATCAGCTCCTGCCGGTCCGGCACCCCGGCGGCCCGACGCACCACCCGGCCGGCGGTGTCCACCACCAGGACGGTCGGGGTGCGCCAGACGTCCAGTTCCCGTACCGCGTCGAGGTGCCGCTCGACGTCGACCTCCACCAGGTGCACCCCGGGCAGTGTCTCGCGGACCGCGTCGAGGACCCGCCGGGCGGCCCGGCACGGCGCGCAGAAGGCCGACGAGAACTGGACCAGGGTGACCACGCCGGGGCGGATCCCGAGCGCCGCCGGCAGCTCCGGATCGGCGGCCGGCCCGGACGGCGGCCCCACGGCGCGGAGGCGGCCGTCGCGGCGGCGGTGCCACCAGCCGAAGGCGCTGGCGGCCGCGAGCACCCCGACGACGACCATGACGCCCGTCAGGGAACTGTCCCGCATCGCCCCAGGGTGCCACAACCGCAGGTCATCGACCATGCCGGGGTGCCGTAGCGACGCGGGACAGTGTCGCGGTCGGGGTCAGACGCCGGACCGTACCGTCGGAGCGGTGAGCGGCGCGACGTCGGCTGTCCCGGCGGCCGGGGCGGTGTCGTCGTCGGCCGTCCCGGGCTTCCGGACGGGCTCCGTCCCGTGCTCGTCGTCGAGCAGCGTGGACTCGTCGAAGGGACGCTCACCGGAGAGCACCGCGCGAGCCTGCGCCCGGTCGAACTCCCCGGTCCAGGCCCCGATCACCAGGGTCGCCACCGCGTTGCCGGCGAAGTTCGTCAGCGCCCGGGCTTCCGACATGAACCGGTCGATCCCGACGATGAGGCCGACCCCGTCGACCAGGTCGGGGCGGTGGCTCTGCAGGCCGCCGGCGAGGGTGGCCAGCCCGGCACCGGTGACCCCGGCGGCGCCCTTCGACGCGATGACCATGAAGACCAGCAGCGAGACCTGCTCGCCGACGGAGAGCGGGTCGCCCATCGCGGCGGCGATGAACAGCGACGCCATGGTCAGGTAGATGGCGGTGCCGTCGAGGTTGAACGAGTACCCGGTCGGCACGGTGATGCCGACCACCGGCCGGCTGACGCCGACGTGTTCCATCTTGGCGATGAGCCGGGGCAGCGCCGACTCGGACGACGAGGTCGAGACGATCAGCAGGAACTCGCGGCCCAGGTAGCGCAGCAGGGAGAAGATCGAGACCTTGGCGACCAGGCGGACCAGCAGGCCGAGGACGACGACCACGAAGACCAGGCAGGTCGCGTAGAAGCCGAGCATGATCTGGGCGAGGCTGCGCAGCGCGTCCATGCCGGTGGCGCCGATGACCGCGGCGATCGCCCCGAACGCGCCGACCGGGGCCAGCCACATGATCATCGCGAGGATCTTGAAGACCAGCCGTTGTACGACGCCGACCGCGCGCAGCACCGGCTCGCCCCGGCTGCCCAGGCCCTGTACCGCGAAGCCGACCAGCAGCGCGACCAGCAGGGTCTGGAGCACCTCCGAGCCGGTCAACGCCGACAGCAGCGACGTGGGGATGACCCCGAGCAGGAACTCGACGGTCCCCTCGCCCTCACCACCGGCGACCTGCTGGCCGGCACCGGCCAGTTGCTCGTCGAGCCGCAGCCCGGAACCGGGGTGGATCAGGTTGCCCACCACCAGGCCGATCGCCAGCGCGACGGTGGACATGGTCAGGAAGTACGCCAGGGCCAGCCCGCCGACCTTGCCGACCTTGGCGGCCTGCCGGACCGAGCCGACGCCGAGCACGATGGTGCAGAAGATGATCGGGCTGATCATCATTTTGATCAGGTTGACGAATCCGGTGCCCAACGGTTTGAGGCTGGTCGCCACGCCGGGAGCGGCGAACCCGAGGACGATGCCCGCGACGACCGCGCCGATCACCGCGAGGTACAGGTAGTGGGTGCGGTCCCGTCGGGCCCGCGGTACGGCAGGGCTGGTGGTGGGGGTCTGCATGCCTGAGACTGTGGCCCAGGTCTCAGCCGGAAGCAGCCTTGCGTTCATTCTGTTCACCGGCGGGAGACCGTCGGACACCCGACCTTGACGAGCCCGTCACGACGAGGAGACATGGCCGGACGGAAGTGGAGCATCGCGGGGCAGCTGTTCGCCCTGCAGGTGCTGGTGGTCGTCGTCCTGGTGACCGCCGGTGGGGTCGGTGCGGCGTTGCTGGCCCGCGCGGACGCCACCGAGGCGGCCCGGGAACACGTGCTGGCCGTGGCCGAGACCGTGGCCCGGACGCCGGGCGTGGTCGAGGCGCTGCGCTCCCCCGACCCGGCCGCCGTCCTGGCCCCGTACGCCGAGTCGGTGCGGGCCGGCACCGACACCGACTTCGTGGTGGTGATGGCCCCGGACCGGACCCGGTACGCGCATCCGGACCCGACCCAGATCGGTCGACGGTTCATCGGCGAGATCGGTCCTGCGCTGTCCGGGCGACCCTTCGTCGTGGTCAACACCGGTACCCTCGGCGAGTCGGTGCGGGCCGTGGTGCCGGTCCGGGACGCCGGGGCGGTGGTCGGCCTGGTCTCGGTCGGCATCACCACCGCCACGATCAACCACGAGCTGCTCGGCCAGGCGCCCGCCCTGCTCGCCGCCACCGGGGCCGCGCTGGCCCTGGCCGGAACGGGGTCGTGGCAGCTCAGCCGGCGGTTGCGGCGGCAGACCCACGGGCTCGGCCCGGCCCAGATCACCCGGATGTACGAGTACCACGACGCGGTGCTGCACTCGGTGGGCGAGGGCCTGGTGGTGGTGGACGCCGACCGGCGGCTGGCCCTGGTCAACGACGAGGGACGACGGCTGCTCGGCCTCGGCCCCGGGACGGACCTGGTCGACCGGCCGGTCACCGACCTGGGCCTGCCGCCGGCCCTGGTCGAGCTGATCCTTTCCGGTCAGGCCGCCCACGACGAGCTGATCCTCACCGCCGACCGTTCGCTGGTCGCCAACCAGCGCCCGACCGCGTTCGGCGGGCCGCCGCACGGCGTGGTGTTGACCCTGCGCGACCACACCGAGCTGCGCGCCCTGACCAGTGAGCTGGACTCCGTCCGAGGGCTCACCGAGGCGCTGCGGTCCCAGGCGCACGAGGCCGCGAACCGGCTGCACACCGTGCTCACCCTGGTCGAGCTGGGCCGCGCGGACGAAGCCGTCCGGCTGGCCAGCGACGAGTTGGCGATCGCCCAGCAGCTCACCGACCAGGTGGTCGGCGCGATCGCCGAGCCCGCGCTGGCCGCACTGCTGCTCGGCAAGTCGGCCCAGGCCGCGGAACGGGGCGTCGAGCTGGCCGTCGACCCGGACTCGCGGCTCGACGTCGACACCCTGCCGGCCGGCGACCTGCTGACCGTGGTCGGCAACCTGGTCGACAACGCCCTGGAGGCCGTCGCCGCCGGGGAGCCGCCGCGTCGGGTCCGGGTGCGGGTCACCGAGGCGGCCGGCGAGGTGGTGGTGGAGGTGTCCGACAGCGGCCCGGGGTTGCCGCCGGAACGGGTGGCCGACGCGTTCCGGCGGGGCTGGTCGACCAAGGCCAGCGGCCGGGGGCTCGGGTTGGCCCTGGTCGGTCAGGTGGTCGCCCGGTACGGCGGCCGGCACGAGGTCGTCCACCCCGGGCCGGGGGGCACCGTCCTGCGGGTCCGGCTCCCCCTGCCGGCGGCCGGGCCGGCGCGGACGTCGTCCGGGGAGCACGGATCGTGAGCCCGATCCGGGTGCTGGTGGTCGAGGACGAGGAGTTGATCGCCGAGGCGCACCGGGTCTACACCGAGCGGGTGCCCGGGTTCCGGGTGGTGGGGGTCGCCCGGACCGCCCGGGAGGCGATGGCCGCCCTGCGCCGTACCGGCGACGACGCCGTCGACCTGGTGCTGCTCGATTTCAACCTGCCCGACCTGCACGGGCTGGAGGTGTGCCGGGCGGTCCGGGCGGCGGGCAGCACGGTCGACATCCTGGCGGTCACCTCGGCCCGCGACCTGGCGATGGTCCGCGCGGCGGTGGCCCTGGGGGTGACCCACTACCTGCTGAAACCGTTCACCTTCGCGGCCTTCCGGGACCGGCTGGAGCGCTGCGCCACCTACCGCCGGCAGACGTCGGCCGGTGGTCTGGTCACCGCCCAGCACGAGGTGGACCGGATGTTCGCCACGCTGCACGGCACGCCGGCCGACACCCTGCCCAAGGGGCTCGGCGCGCAGACCCTGGACGCCGTGCTGGCGGCGCTGCGCGGCCGGCCCGGCCAGTCGGCGTCGGAGATCGGCGCGCGGACCGGCCTGTCCCGGGTGACCGCCCGCCGGTACCTGGAGTACCTGGTCGACACCGGGCGGGTGGTCCGCAATCCGCGCTACGGCACACCGGGCCGACCGGAGGTCGAGTACCGCCCGGCCTGACACCGGGGTCGGTCGACACCCGACGTTCATCCGGCGGTCGTCCGAGATTCGTTCGGTATTCATACGCCATACAAAGCCCGCGCACAGGTTCACTCGGTTGGCTGTGGCCTGACCTCGTCCGCTCAACGAGATCGGCCCTCAGACATGCCCTTTTCGCTACGTGCGCGCCCGTCGCCAGCCGGTGCTGGCGGGGACCCGCCAGACCCGGAACACCGACGGAGGAGCACCGACCAGAACCACGCCACCGACCAGGCTGGACACGCGCTCCGCGCCCCCAGCAAACTGCACGCCTTCAACCGCTACGAGATCAAGTACCTGGTGGACAGTGGTTCCGTCCCAGCCCTGCGGGACCAGTTAACCGGCCGGATGGACCTCGACCGTCACGGCGGCGACGGTGGGTACGGCGTCTGGAGCGTCTACTACGACACGCCGCAGCTCCGCTTCTACTGGGAGAAGATCGAAGGGCTGCGGTTCCGTCGGAAGCTGCGGGTCCGCCACTACGGGGACCGGTCCACCATCGACGACGACACCACCGTCTACGTGGAGATCAAGCAGCGGGTCAACCGGGTGACCCAGAAACGTCGGGTCGCGCTGCCGTACCGGCTCGCCCGTGACCTGTGCGACCGCCGGGTGATGGTCCCGCACGACCCGGCGCAGCGCGCCTTCCTCGAGGAGGTCCTCGAACTGGTGTCCGGGCTCGATCTGCGCCCGGTGGCGATGACCGGCTACCAGCGGCAGGCGTTCATCGGCCGGGAGGCCGACGTGGGACTACGGGTCACCGTGGACCGTCGGGTCCGGGGTCGCGACCGTGACTTCCACCTGGGCGCCGACGCCGAGAACCGGCTCATCGTGCCGGCGAAGCTCTCGGTGGTGGAGATCAAGGCCAACGAGCGGGTGCCGTACTGGCTGACCGACCTCGCCGCCCACGCCAACATGTCGGTGGTCCGCATGTCCAAGTACTGCCAGAGCGTCGAGGCCTTCGGCCGCGCGCCCCGCTCCGTCTTTCACGTCGTCGACGACGACCCCGCCGCAGGGCTGACCCCTGCCCGCGCCACGAACGAGGTCCGCCACCCATGAACGTCGACTTCCAGGATCTGTCCGGCACGTTCAGCATGGCGGACATCGCCATCGCCCTGTCGCTGGCCTTCGTGCTCAGTGCGGGGATCGGCTGGGTCTACCGGTTCACGCACCGCAACATCTCGTACAGCCAGTCCTACGTGCAGACGCTGGTCATTCTCGGCATGCTCATCTCACTGATCATGCTGGTCGTGGGTTCCAACATCGCCCGGGCGTTCGCTCTGGTCGGCGCGTTGTCGGTGGTGCGGTTCCGCAACGCGATCAAGGAAACCCGGGACGTCGGCTTCATCTTCCTGGTGATGGGCGTGGGCATGGCCTGCGGTACCCGCTTCTACACCCTCGCCGTCGTCGCCGCGGTCGCGATCAGCCTGATCATCGTGGTGATGTACCGCTTCAACTGGTTCGCGCTCAACGTACAGCGTCAGGTGGTCAAGGTGCAGGTCCCGCCGGACGGCAGCTACACCGACGCCATCCAGGACGTGCTGGTCCGGTACACCACCGAGTTCGAGCTGGTCAGCATGGAGACGATCCGGGGCGGCGCGCTGACCGAGATGATGTACACCGTCCGGTTGAAGAAGGGCCACGAGCCGGGTGAGCTGATCACGGCCCTCGGTGAGCGGACCGCCGGCCAGCGGGTGACCGTGCTGACCGGTTACGACCAGACGGATCTGTGATGTCAGCGCTGAAGGTCGGTCCGGGACGACGGCTGCTGCGCCGCATCCCGGTACGCGTCCGGCACTACTGGAAACTGCTGGCCGGCTGCGTCGCGTTCGTCCTGGTCCTGACGGTGCTGTTCAGCACCGTCCGGGTGCAGCCGTACGTGACGAGCAGCAGCGACGTCAGCGGCGACGACGTCACCCAGGACATCGTCGGCACCCGTGACCTGTTCGACCCGACCGTGGCCCACGACATCTCGGTGACCTTCCGGGACGCGGATTACCAGCGGATGCTGGACACCTACGCCAAGGACGGCGACAAGGAGTACGTCGAGGCCGACCTCACCATCGACGGCACCCGGATCCCGAGCGTCGGCGTCCGCCTCAAGGGCAACTCCACGCTGGGCGGACTGACCCGCGACGGCGAGTCCATCGGGGGCTTCGGCGGCCGACGCGGCGGCCCGGACGGACCGGCGGGCGGCAACGGCCGACCGATGCTCCCCGATGCCGGCCAGGCCCCCGGCGGGGGCATGTTCCCCGGCGGTCGGGCCCCCGGCGGCGGCCAGGAACCGGGCGGGGACGCGCCGGACACCGGGGCGGGCAACCCCCGGGCCGGTGGCGGAATGACCCGGATGGCGCTCAAGGCCGAGGAGCCGGAAACCCTGCCGTGGCTCATCCGGTTCGACGAGTTCATCGACGGCCGCCGGTACCAGGGACACCGGGAGATCGCCGTCCGGGTCGGCGGCATCGGCGGCGGGTCGACGGTACTCAACGAGGCGCTGTCCCTCACCCTCCTGGACACGCTCGGCGAGACCGCCCCGGGGTACGCGTACGCCAGTTTCACGGTCAACGACCGGCCGACCACCGCACGCCTCGTGGTGGAGCACCCGGGCGAGAGCCTGGCCGACGGTCTCGGCGGATCCGGCGTGCTCTACAAGTCGCTGGCCACCGGCCAGTTCACCGACCAGGGCGACGACCCGACCGACTACCAGGACGACTTCAACCAGATCACCAAGAAGGGCAGCCAGGACCTCCAGCCCGTCATCGACCTGGTCAGATGGGTCAACAGCAGCAGTGACGCCGAGTTCGACGCCGATCTCGCCGACCATGTGGACGTCGAGTCCCTCGCCCGCTACGTGGCGTTGCAGAACCTGCTGCTGAACTTCGACGACATGGCCGGCCCGGGACGCAACTACTACCTCTGGTACGACCTGGGGACCAAGAAGTTCACCGTCGTCGGTTGGGACTACAACCTCACCTTCAGCGGCGACGCCACGCAGGGACCACACGACAGGATCAGCATGGGCTTTCCCGGCGGCATGCAGCTCCCCGAAGGCATGCAGCTCCCCGAGGGCATGCAGCTCCCCGAAGGGATGCAGTTCCCCGAGGGCATGGAACTGCCCGAAGGGATGAGACCGCCGGGCGAGGCGGGTGCCGGGGATGGCGGCGAGCAGGCCGGGGGCCCCCGGGGCGCAATGGGCGGCCACAAACTCAAGGACCGCTTCCTCGCCAGCGAGACGTTCAAGCCCGTGTACGAGAACGCGTACCGCGAGCTGTACCAGGCGATCTACGGCACCGGAACGGCATTGGAAAAACTGGATGGCATCACCAAGGTTCTCGGCACCGTCGACGGGCACGACGAGAAATCCGTCACCAGCGAGGCGGGCCAACTGCGCACGCTGATCCAGCAGCGTACGTCGCACCTCGCCGACGACGAGGTGGTCAAGGGCTGACCGGCCGGCGGTGGCCCGGGTACCCGACGTCGAGGTCGGGAACCGGGCCACCGTTCGTCCGGCGGGTCACCGTCCGGCCAGCGCCAGCGCGCAGACCTCGTCGGCGCAGCCCCAGGACAGCGTCATGCCCGCGCCACCGTGACCGTAGGCGTGCACCAGCCGGCCGCCCGGCCGGTTCTCCGCCTCGACACGCGGCCCGCCCTCGCGGCCGGGCCGCAGACCGATCCGCTCGCCGAGCACCGGCGCGACGGCGAGTTCGGGCACCAGGGCCAGGCAGCGGCGCAGGATGCCGGCCCGCAGTTCCGGGTCGGGGTCCAGGTCGGCCCGGCCGGGCTGGTAGCTCCCGCCGAGCACCACGTCCCGGCTGCGCGGATGCACGTACGCGGTGCCGTCCGGGTGCTCCTCGTCGCGGACCGACTCGTCCAGGCCGGGGTTGGCGACCAGCACGATCTGACCACGGATCGGCAGGACGGTCGGGTCCCCGCACAGCGCGCCGGCGGCCAGGCCGGCGGCGTTGACCACGACCGGAGCCTCGGCGAAGAGGTCGTCGAGTCGGTCGACCCGCCGGTGCGTCACCTGGCCGCCGCCGTCGACCACGCGCTGCCGCAGCCAGTCGAGGTAGGTCGTCATCTCGGCGAGCGGGGCGACGAAACGCAGCTCGCGGGCGTACGGCGCGGTGCCGTCCCGGACGGTGACGTCCCCGGCGGCCGCCGCCCACCAGGGCAGCCCGTCCCCGGCCCGGCGCTGCAGCATCCGGGTACGTCGCAGCAGCACCCCCGGCACGCCGTCGCCCGCCTGGCGGCGGAACTCCTGGTAGGTGACCGTCGCCCAGTCCAGCACCCGGGGGTCGGCGTCGGTGTGGGTCGGGTACCAGACCGCCGCGGCCACCGTCGAGACGAGCCGTTCCGGCGGGTCGGCGGTGAGCACGGTGACGCGCGCGCCCCGCTCCTGCAACCGCACCGCCGCCGTCAACCCGACGACGCCGGCCCCCACCACGATGACGTCAGCCACCATCCGCATCCCCCTTCCTCCGCTCCCGCATCCTGCCAGCGGACGGGGCGGGCGTCGGTCGGCTTCCCGACACCGACCGGCCGGTGTGGACGGTCAGCCGGTCGGCTGCTCCGACCGGTACCGGGTGATCCAGGCGCGGTTCAGGTCGTCGGCCTGCCGCCGGTGGACGGGGGTGACGGTGCGGTCGGCCGGCAGCGTCAGGCCGAGGTGGTCCAGGAT
Source organism: Micromonospora cathayae (assembly GCF_028993575.1). Classification (NCBI taxonomy): domain Bacteria; kingdom Bacillati; phylum Actinomycetota; class Actinomycetes; order Micromonosporales; family Micromonosporaceae; genus Micromonospora; species Micromonospora cathayae. The sequence goes on from NZ_CP118615.1 coordinate 5,165,955, forward strand.
GCCGAGGGTGACGCCGGTCAGGTCGACGGCCAGGTCCTCGTAGCGCACCCGGTACGGCTGGACGCCGTGCGCGGCGTACCACGCCTCCCAGGCCGCATTGTGCGCACCGATGGTGTCGACGAGGTGCCGGATCTGCCCGGCGTCGTAGGTGGGGGTGCGGTCGTTGCCCCGGGAGCCGCTGATCTCGCCGTTGCCGCCGTCGTACCAGACCCCGGTCTGCTCGGCGCGGGCCCAGGACACCGCCTGCGCGACCACGTCGTCGCGGGTCAGGTGGACGAAGCGGGTCCGGCCGAAGGCCCGTTCCAGCAGCCGGAGGTCCCGGCCGGCGAGGTCGGGGTGGACGGTGCCGAGCCGGTCGACGAGGTGGTCCAGGGTGCCCCACATCAGTTTCGCCCCGAACACACCGTTGCCGGTGCGGCCGGCCGCGAGGGCGGCCCGGACGAAGTCCGCGTAGTCGATGCGACCGTCGGCGGTACGGGCCACCCGCCACCGCTGCGCCCAGGACGGCTCGTCCGGCACCCGGAAGTACGCCTGCGGGCGACCGGCCACCCCGGTGGACTCGAGCAGCCCGAGCAGCACGGAACTGCCGGTGCGGGGGACGCCGCAGACGAAGTACGCATCGACCGCTGCCGTCGTCATGGGTTCACCCTACGTGCGGCCGCCAGCGCGTATCCGGCTCGCCCGGGGTCACCCGGCGGCGGGTTCCCGGAGTACGGCGACCTGCCCGGCGGGCAGGGTGAGCACATCCTCGACCATCGTGCCGGTGAGCAGCTCGGTGCCGGTCGCCGGGACCTGCTGCGCGCGGTCGGTGTGGTTGAACAGGAACAGCCAGCTCGCCCCGGGGGCGCGACGGCGGACCGCCTCGACGCCTTCGGGCGCGCCGGGGCAGGTGGGTGCGACCCCGGCCGCCCGGGTCACGTCGGTGAGCAGCGCCCGGTGGGTCGCCGCGTCGGGGCGGGTGGAGACGTACCAGGCGACGCCGTCGCCGTACCGGTGGCGGGTCACCGCGGGCCGCCCGGCCAGCACCCCGGCGGCGTACCGGTGGACCGGGGCGGCCCCGGCCAGGTGGACGGTCTCGGACCAGAACCGGCCGGTGCCGCCGCCGGTCAGCGGGATCCGGTCGTCGTCGGTGAGCGGGTGGAACTCCTCGACCCGGATGCCGAGCACGTCCCGGAACGCGCCGGGGTAGCCGCCGAGCCGGATCCGGGCGTGTTCGTCGGCGATCCCGCTGAGGTAGCTCACCAGCAGGTGGCCGCCGCCTTCGACGTAGGACCGGACCCAGTCGGCGGTGGCGTCGGAGGCGAGGTAGAGGGCGGGCAGCACCAGCAGCGGGTACCGGTCCAGCGGGTCGCCGGGGACGACCGGGTCGCAGGCGTACCCGGCCCGCCAGAGCGCCCGGTGCGCGGCGGCGACCTCCTCGTGGTGGTGGAGCCGGTCGGTGGGCAGGCCGCGCTGCTGGAGGGCCCAGCCGCTGGCGGCGTCCCAGCCGACGGCGACCGGGGCGTCGACGGTGCCGGCGTCGGCCTCGGCGATCCGTTCCAGCATCCCGCCCAGCTCGACCGCCTCGCGGAAGACCCGGCTGTCCGGCCCGGCGTGCGGCACCAGCGCCGAGTGGAAGAGTTCCGCGCCGCCGCGCGGGGCCCGCCACTGGAAGTACATCGCGCCCCGGGAGCCCCGGGCGACGTGCGCGAGGCTGTGCCGCGCCATCCGGCCCGGTTCCCGGGTGTGCATCCGGCCGGGGGTGTAGATGAGGTTGGGCGCGCTCTCCATCAGCAGCCAGGCGTCCGGCCGTCCGCCGGGGTCCGGGCCGGTGCGGTGGTACGCGCCGTGCCGGGCCCAGCCCCGGGCCAGGTCGGCGGCGAGCGCGGTCTGTTCCTCCGCCTCGGGGCCGGCGGCGGACGGGTAGTGGTCGATGGCGACCAGGTCGACCTCGCGGGCCCAGCGGGCGTGGTCGACCGGCACCCAGTCGCCGAGGACGTAGTTGGTGGTGACCGGCACCGCCGGGTTCGCGGCCCGCAGCAGCTCACGCTGCTCGGTGTACGCGGCCAGCAGTTCGTCGGACCAGTAGCGGCGGAAGTCGAGCACCTGGGTCGGGTTGGGCAGGTACTGGGTGGCCCGGGGGGTGCCGACCTGCGCCCAGTCGGAGTAGTGCTGGCTCCAGAAGCTGGTGGTCCAGGCGTCGTTGAGGCCGGCCAGGTCGCCGTGCCGGTCGCGCAGCCAGCGCCGGAAGCCGGCGTCGGCGTGCGGGCAGTGGCAGGTGGTGCCGTACTCGTTGTGCACGTGCCACAGGGCCAGCGCCGGGTGGTGGGCGTACCGGTCGGCGAGCACGCCGGTGATCCGGCGGGCGGCGGCCCGGTAGGCGGGCGCGGCGGCGCAGTAGGTGTCCCGGCTGCCGTGGCGCAGCCGGACCCCGTCGGCGGTGACCGGCAGCGCGTCCGGGTGGGCCAGGCTGAACCAGGGCGGCGGGGACGCGGTGGGGGTGGCGAGCGCGACCCGGATGCCGCCGTCATGCAGCAGGTCGAGCACCTGGTCGAGCCAGCCGAGGTCGCACCGGCCGGGGGCGGGTTCGAGCCGGGACCAGGCGAACACCCCGACGGTGACCAGGGTGACCCGGGCCTGCCGCATCAGCGCGACGTCCTGCCGCCAGACCTCGACCGGCCACTGCTCCGGGTTGTAGTCCCCGCCGTAGCAGAGCCGACCGTCGACCAGCATGCCGCACCCCCGCCAATTTTGTTTGGGACGCAGCTAAATTATGGCCGCCACCTCGGCATGTCAACGCGGCCCTGCTGTGTGATCAAGGCACTGCTCGTTGACACTTAGTTGGGTATCCAAAGAAACTAGGAGGGTTGCCGATCCGGGAACCGAGGAGAGACCCATGCCGTACCGCCCCCCGCTGGTTCCGTACGAGACCTTCGTGGCCGACCCGCCCGACCTGCCGGTCCGGGCGGCCGGCGACGACGGCCCCGCCGTGGTCGGCCGGGCCGAGGTGGTCGAGACCGACGCCCACGGGGTGACCCTGAAGAGCGCCACCTCCGACGGGGGTTCGCTGGTCGTCCGGGTCGAGTCCGCCGGTGACGGGGTCATCCGGGTACGCCTCGCCGAGGACCCGCAGGCCCGCAGCCGCTCCGCCCGGATCCTGCCCCTGGTCACCCCGGACCCCTGGCCGGCCCGGATCGAGGCCGACGGCAACCGGGTACGCGTCGACGCCGGCACGCTGGTCGCCGAGATCCGGCTCGACCCGTGGCACCTGCGGTTCCTCACCCCGGACGGCCGGGTGCTGCTCGAACAGGACGGCGGCACCCAGGACATCAGCGGGCGCTGGCGCACCCTCCCGTTCGGCCGGTCCCGGGCCGACGGTCAGCCGGCCGCCTGGCACGAGAGCTTCGTCGCCCCCGGTGACGAACGGTTCGTCGGGTTCGGGGAGAAGTTCACCCCGCTGGACAAGCGCGGGCAGCGGGCGCTGATGTGGAACTTCGACGCCTTCGGCAGCGAGTCGGACCGGTCCCACAAGTGCGTGCCGTTCTACCAGTCCAACCGGGGCTACGGCGTGCTGGTCGACAGCGGCCTGCCGGTGGAGTTCGACGTCTGCCAGTCCACCCACAGCAGCGTGCAGATCCTGGTCCCGGACGACGTGCTCGACTACTACGTGCTGGCCGGCCCGACCCCGACCGAGATCCTGGAGCGGTTCGACCGGCTCACCGGCCGGCCCTACCTGCCGCCGAAGTGGGCGTTCGGCTCGTGGATCTCCTCCGGGTTCTACCCGGACAGTCAGCAGCAGGTGCTGGAGCGGGCCCGCCGGATCCGGGAGCGCGGCATCCCCTGCGACGTGCTGCACCTGGACTGCTACTGGCAGGTCGACGGCCGCTGGTCGGACATGCAGTGGGACGCCGAGCAGTTCCCCGACCCGGCCGGCATGCTGGACACCCTGGCCGGGCAGGGGTTCCGGGTCTGCCTCTGGATCAACCCGTACATCTCGGCCGACAGCCCGCTGTTCGCCGAGGCGGCAGCGGACGGGTACTTCCTGACCCGCGCCGACGGCAGCGCGTACGTCGCCGACGTGTGGCACGGCAGCCACGCGGCCAGCGCCATCGTCGACTTCACCAACCCGGCGGCCACCGAGTGGTTCACCGGCCTGCTCCGGCCGCTGCTGGAACAGGGCGTCGCGGTGTTCAAGACCGACTTCGCCGAGGGCGTGCCGGCCGACGCGGTGGCGGCCAACGGGATGACCGGCGTCGAGCTGCACAACGTGTACGCGCTGCTGTTCAACGACGCGGTGTCGCAGGTGACCCGGGAGGTGGCCGGGCACGACACGGTCTGGGCCCGGTCGTCCTTCCTCGGCGGCCAGCGGCACGCCGCCCAGTGGAGCGGGGACGTCAACGCCACCTGGCCGGCGCTGGCCAGCACCATGCGCGGCGGGCTGTCGCACGGGCTGTCCGGCATTCCGTTCTGGAGCCACGACACCGGCGGCTTCCACGGCACGCCGGTGCCCGACCTGTACGTCCGGTGGACCCAGTTCGGCGCGTTCTCCCCACTGGTCCGGCTGCACGGCACCACCAGCCGGCTGCCCTGGGACTTCCCGGCCGAGGCCGAACGGGACGCGGTGGCCGCGTTGCGGCTGCGCTACCGGCTGCTGCCCTACCTGTACTCGGCAGCGGCACGGGCGGCCGCAACCGGTGCGCCGATGATGCGCGCCCTGCTGGTCGACACCCCGGACGACCCGACCGCCTGGACCCGGGACCTGGAGTACCGGATCGGCACCGACCTGCTGGTCGCCCCGATGTACGACCCGACCGGACAGCGGACGGTCTACCTGCCGGAGGGGGACTCCTGGGTGGACGCCGGCACCGGCGCGGTGCACCCCGGCGGGCGGCACGTGCACGTCACGGTTCCGCTGGAGCGGACGCCGCTGTTCGTCCGGTACGGGACGCTGCTGCCGGTCGGGCCGCCGGCCGACCGGATCGCCGACGGCCCTTTCACCGATGTGACCGTGGTGAGCTGGGGCGGCGTGACCGCCCGCACGGTGGTGCACGACGTCGACGGGGACACCGTGATCGAGGCGGTCCGCGAGGGGGACACGCTCCGGGTCACCAGCGACGGGCCGCTGCGCCTGCGCGGGATCGCGCTGGCCGCGGTGGCCGGGGCCGACGCCCCGACCACGGTGCTGCTCGACGGTGTGCCGGTGCCGGCGACGCCGTTCGACGGCCTGTTCGACTGAACCGTCCGGCCCGTCCGGCGTCCCGGGTCACGCATCCGGGGCGCCGGGCAGGTTGCCGGGCCGGACGGCTTGCAAAGCAGAACGGCCCGGATAGGATTAGTTAGTCTTCAAACCGAACAAAATAACCGACAGCCTCCGGGCCTCACCACCGACGGCGGGCGGGTCGCCCGACCGGGCGTCCCGGAGGCGCGCCGATCAGAGTCGACGGCGTCGGTGCGGCATGATGAGGACGCGATCACCACACCCCCGGCGGCACCGGGCGGGGAATGTCGGCGCAGGGAGCGGAGAACGTTGATCACGATGCAAGCCGGTCCGCAGCCGACCGACCTGAGCGACGTCCGGGCCACCAACCGGGCTGTGGTGCTGCGGTACGTCCGCACCCACGTGCCCTGCTCACGGGCGGACATCGCGGCGCACACCGGGCTGAACAAGGCCACCGTCTCCAGCCTGGTCACCGAGCTGATCGAGCACCGGCTGCTGCGGGAGACCGGGCTGACCGAGAACCGGGTCGGCCGACCCGCCACCATGCTGGTCCTCGACGGCGAACCGTACGCGGCGCTCGGCATGCAGGTCAGCGCCGACGAGTTGGTGGTGGTGGCCGTGGACCTGGGCGGTGGGCGGCTGCTCACCTGGCGGCGCGCCTTCCCCGCCCTCAGCGCCTCCCCCGCCGACACCACCGCCGCGGTGGCGCGGCTGGCCCGCCGGGCGGTCGCCCGGGTCGGCGCGCAGGGGCGTACGGTGCTGGGGCTCACCGTCGGCGTGCCGGGCCTGGTGGACACCGCCGGCACCGTACCGTTGGCCGCCACCCTCGGCTGGCGGGACGTGCCGTTCACCGCCGACCTGCGGGCGGCACTGCGCGGACCGGGCTTCCCGGTGTCGGTGGAGAACGCGGCCAACCTCGCCGTGCTGGCCGAACAGCGGCACGGCGGGTGGGCCGACGCGACCAACCTCGTCCATCTCACCGGTGGCGCCGGCATCGGCGCGGGGGTGCTGGTGGACGGTCGGCTGCTGCGCGGCGGCCGGGGCTTCGCCGGAGAGGTCGGACACCTGCCCCTGGAACCGGCCGGGCCGGCCTGCCCGTGCGGGCGGCGCGGCTGCCTGGAGGCGCTGGTCGGACTCCCGGCGGTGGTCCGCCGGTTGCTGCCGGACGCCGAGGCCGACGGTACGCTGACCGACTTCGCCCCCGAGGTCGAGCGGATCCGGGTGCTCGCCCGGTCCGAGGACCGGCAGACCCTGGCCGGGCTGACCGCGCTCGGCCGGCAGCTCGGGCACGGCGTCGCCGTACTGGCCGATGTGCTCAACCCGGAGGCGGTGCTGGTCGGCGGGCATTTCGCGGCGCTGGCCCCGTGGCTGCTGCCCGCCGCGCGGGCCGAGCTGACCGCGCGGACCCTCGCCCCGGACGCGGGCGGGACCCGGCTGGAGCCCTCCACCCTGGGTGGCGAGGCGGCGGCGCTCGGCGGCGCGACCGCGTCACTGGCCGGGGTCGAGGCGGGTCGGCTGCCGGTGCCGGCGGTCGCCGCCGGCTGATCACCGTCGAATCGACGTACCGTCACCTCTTGACCGGGACATGGCGCTGGTGCAAGCCTCAGACAGCCGCCTCGTAACACGTGGGCAACAGAGGCGGGTCATCTGTACGCGCCGTCGAAGCGCTTCGCGCTGACCGGGCCGACGGCCACGACACACCCCCCGCTCCCGCACGTCCGGGTGCCGGTCGCTCGTCGAAGCGCTTCGACAGTTCCGGAACCCGTCGACGGCAGGCCAGGAAAGGTAACGGACCGACCATGAACGACAGCACCGATCGCGCCGGCGACCCGCTCGGCGCCCGCGTCGAGGACCTGCTGCTCCGGCTCACCCTGACGGAGAAGATCGGACTGCTGCACCAGCATCAGGCCCCGGTGCCCCGGCTCGGGCTGCGGTCGTTCCGCACCGGCACCGAGGCGCTGCACGGGGTGGCCTGGCTGGGACCGGCGACGGTGTTCCCGCAGGCGGTCGGGCTCGGCAGCACCTGGAACCCGGAACTGCTGCGCGCGGTCGGCGCAGCCGTCGGCACCGAGGTACGCGCCATGCACCACGCCGACCCGGAGCGGGTCGGCCTCAACGTCTGGGCCCCGGTGGTCAACCCGCTGCGCGACCCGCGCTGGGGACGCAACGAGGAGGGCTTCGCCGAGGACCCCTGGCTGACCGGGAAGCTCGGTACCGCGTACGCGGGCGGGCTGCGCGGCGACCACCCGTGGCGGCTGCGCACGGCGCCCACCCTCAAGCACTTCCTCGGGTACAACAACGAGACCCGCCGGGACACCACCTCCAGCAACCTGCCGCCCCGGGTGCTGCACGAGTACGAGCTGCCCGCCTTCCGCGCGCCGCTGGCCGCCGACGCGGCGGTCGCCGTGATGGCGTCGTACAACCTGGTCAACGGGGTGCCGGCGCACCTGAGCGCGCTGATCGGCGCCGAACTGCGCGGCTACGCCCCGGGCCCGCTGCTGGTGGTCGGGGACGCCGGCGCGGTGACCAACATCGCCGGCAGCCAGGCGTACCTCCCCGACCACGTGCAGGGCTTCGCCGCCGCGCTGCGCGCCGGAATCGACAACTTCACCGAGAACGACGCGGACAGTACGCCCACCGTGGAACGGCTCACCGAGGCGCTACGCCGGGGCCTGGTCACCGAATCCGACGTGGACCAGGCGGTCCGGCGGATCCTCACCGTCCGGGCCCGGCTCGGCGAGCTGGACCCGCCGGAGGAGGACCCGTACGCCGACGTACCGCCGGACGTGGTCAACTGCCCGGCGCACCGGCGGCTGGCCCGGGAGGCCGCCCGGCAGTCGATCGTGCTGCTGCGCAACGACGGCCTGCTGCCGTTGCCGCCCGGGCCGGGACTACGGGTGGCGGTGCTCGGCCCGCTCGCCGACACCCTGCACACCGACTGGTACAGCGGCACCCTCCCCTACGCGGTGACCGCCCGCGACGGACTCGCCGGGCGGTACGCCACCGTGGACACCCACGAGGGGGTGGACCGGATCGCGCTGCGGGTCGGCGACCGGTACGTCCACTGTGCCGCCGCGCCCGACGGGGCGGCGCTCGCCCTGACCGGGACCGCCGCGACCGCCGAGGGCCACTTCGACCTGTTCGACTGGGGCGCGGACCTGCTGGCGGTACGGGCCGTCGCCAACGGGCGGCACGTCCGCGCCGACGAGCAGGGGACGCTCGTCAACGACCGGCCCGGTCCGGGCGAGTGGGTGGTCCGGGAGACCTTCCGTACCCGGCCCGGCCCGGCCGGCACCGTCCTGCTGCACCACGTCGCCAGCGACCGGTACGTCACCGTCGGCCCGGACGACCTGCTGCGGGCCGACGCGGTGGACGCCGCCGCCGCGACCGCGTTCCGGGTCGAACTGGTCGCCGACGGGCCGGCCGGGGCCGCCGCCCTGGCCGCCGCCGCCGACGTCGCCGTGGTGGTGCTGGGCAACCACCCGATGGTCAACGGACGGGAGACCGAGGACCGCGTCGACCTGGCCCTGCCGGCCGGGCAGCAGCGGCTGCTCGCGGCGGTGCACGCCGCGAACCCGCGTACCGTGCTGGTGCTGAGCAGCAGCTACCCGTACGCGGTCGGCTGGGCCGACGAGCACCTGCCGGCGGTGCTCTGGTCGGCGCACGGTGGCCAGGAGTACGGCACCGCCCTCGCCGACGTGCTGTGCGGCGACGCCGACCCGGCCGGACGGCTCCCGCAGACCTGGTACCGGGACGCCGCCGACCTGCCCGACCTGCTCGACTACGACGTGATCGAAGCCGACGCGACGTACCTCTACCACCGGGGCGACCCGCTCTACCCGTTCGGGCACGGGCTCAGTTACACCCGGTTCGACTACGCTGACCTCCGGTTGAGCGCGGCGTCGGTGACCGCCGACGGGGAGGTCGTGGTGAGCGTGACGGTGACCAACGGCGGTGACCGCCCGGGAGAGGACGTGGTGCAGCTCTACACCCGGCAGCGGCGTTCCCGGGTGAAGCAGCCGCTGCGTCAGTTGCGGGCCTTCGCCCGGGTGGCCCTCGCCCCCGGCGAGCGGCGGGAGGTCGCGCTGCGGCTGCGCGCCGCCGACCTGGCGTACTGGGACGAGACCGAGGGCCGGTACGTGGTGGAGGAGGCCCGGCACAGCGTGCTGGTGGGGCGCTCGGCCACCGACATCCGGCTGGTCGGCCTGCTCACCGTGGCCGCCGGGCCGGCACGGCGACCGGCCCGGGAACCCCTCGATGCCGGCGTCACCCGGTGACCGCACCGCCGGCTCCCGGCCGGTGAAGTCGGCGGACCTGGTCACCATCGCCGACGTGGCCCGGCACGCCGGGGTCGCGGTCAGCACCGTGTCGTACGTGCTCAGTGGCAAGCGGGCCATCTCGGCGGCCACCCGCAGCCGGGTGCTGGCCAGCATCCGGCTGCTCGACTACCACCCGCACGCCGGGGCGCGGGCGCTGGCCAGCCGACGGGCCAACGTCATCGCGCTGGTGCTGCCGTTGCGGACCGGGGCGCAGGTGCCGGTCCTCATGCAGTTCGCCACCGCCGTGGTGACCACGGCCCGCCGGTACGACCACGACGTGCTGCTGCTCACCGCCGACGAGGGGCCGGCCGGGCTGCAACGCATCGCGGCCAGCGCCATGGTCGACGGGATCGTGCTGATGGACGTCGAGATGCACGACACCCGGGTGCCGCTGCTGCGGGAGCTGGCCCGGCCCAGCGTGCTGATCGGTTTCCCCGCCGACGCCACCGAGCTGACCTGCGTGGACCTTGACTTCCACCGGGCCGGGCAGGTCTGCGTCGAGCACCTCGCCGGGTTGGGGCACCGACGGATCGCCCTGCTCGGCGCGCCGGCCGCGGTCTACGACCGGGGTACCGGGTTCGCGCACCGGACCCGGGCCGGGTTCGCCGCCGCGGCGGCCCGGCTGGGGGTGGCGGCCACCACGCGGCCCTGCCCGGAGGAGGCCGCCGCCGTCCGGGCCGAACTGGTCGCCCTGCTCGACGAGCAGCCCGACCTGACCGGGCTGGTGGTGCAGAACGAGGCGGCGGTGGGACCGGTGCTGGCCGCGCTGCCAGCGCTGGGCCGGCGGGTGCCGCAGGACGTGTCGGTGGTGGCGATCTGCCCGGACCAGTTCGCCGAGCGGGCCGCGCTGACCTCGGTGCCGGTGCCGGCGGAGGAGACCGGCCGGCAGGCGGTGTCGCTGCTGATGCGCAAGCTGGCCGGTGAGCCGGTGCCGGACGCCACCCTGCTGGAACCGCTGCTGACGGTGCGGGGCAGCACCGCCGGGGCCCACCCCGGCCCCGGTTCACCGGACTGACCCGGCCGGACGATCCCGCCGGCCCGCCGCGGGGCGGGCCGGCGGGCGGGTTCAGTGCCGTCGGCGGCCGTACGTCCCGGCGACGAGGGCGACCCCGATCGCGGCGAAGACGATCTGGATGCCCAGTTCGATCCAGTCGATACCGGGGGTGTCGTCGACGCCGAGCGCCCCGGCGACCAGGGTGCCGAGGACCGCGGCCACCACACCGATGAGCAGGGTGAGCCAGATCGGGAGGTTCTGCTTGCCCGGTACGACCAGCCGGCCGAGCGCACCGATGATCAGACCGATGATGATGGCGGTGAAGAAGCCGGTTACTTCCACGGGAGTCCCTTCGAGTTCGTCGTCGTCGGGCTCATGCCCGGTCTCCGTCGTCAGGGCTCATGCCCGGTCCGGGCGACCAACGAAACGCGAGGTCACGGCCTCCTGCCGGTTCGTCACGTAACCGTCACACGTTCGCGTGCGACCCGTCATCGGCGCGCACCCGCGCCGCCGTCCGGCGGGCTGGTCCGGCGGCGCACGGCGTCACCCGCGACCAGTGGGGATCCGCCCAGCGGCAACGCGCCGACGCCGCCGGCGGCCCGGCGTACGGCCGGCGGTCCTCACCCCCGGTCGTCGCCGGGGACCAGCCGTACCCGGCGCAGGGTCTGCGCGTTGAGCGCGACCACGATCGTCGACGCGGACATCAGCAGCGCCGCGGCGGCCGGGCTCAACGCGAACCCGGCCCAGGCCAGGGCCCCGGCGGCCACCGGGATGGCGACCACGTTGTACCCGGCCGCCCAGGCCAGGTTCTGGATCATCTTCCGGTAGGTGGCCCGGGACAGCCGGGCCGCCGCCGGCACGCCCCGGGGATCGGACGAGGCGAGCACCACCCCGGCCGACTCGATCGCCACGTCGGTACCCGCGCCGATGGCGAGCCCGACGTCGGCCCGGGCCAGGGCGGGAGCGTCGTTGACCCCGTCCCCCACCATCGCCACGGTGTGCCCACGGGCCTGGAGGCCGGCCACGATCTCGTCCTTGTCTGCCGGCAGCACCTCGGCGAAGACCTCGTCCACGCCGGGCCGGAAGTCGAGGTCGGCGGCGACCGTCTCGGCCACCGGACGGGCGTCACCGGTGATCATCGCGATCTTCCGGATGCCGAGCTGGCGCAGTTCGGCGACGGCCTGCCGGGCCTCGGGGCGTACCTGGTCGGCGAGGGCCAGGGCACCCAGCAGCTCCGCCGCGCCGTCCAGCCGGACCAGGTGGAGCACGGCGGCGCCGCGTGCCGACCAGTCGCCGGTGGCCTGCCGCAGGTCGTCCGGCACCGGCACGGCCAGCTCGCGCAGCAGCGCCGGACCACCCACCGCGTACGGGGTGCCGTCGACGGTGGCCCGGACGCCGCGGCCGGGCAGTGCGCGGAAGTCGGTGCCCCGGGCCGGCCCGAGCCGTTCGGCGGCGGCGACGACCGCGCGGGCGAGCGGGTGCTCGCTGTCGGCCTCCACCGCGGCGGCTAGCCGCAGCACGTCGTCGTCGCTGGTTCCCGCCCGGCCGACCACCCCGGTGACCACGTGCGCCCCCCGGGTCAGCGTCCCGGTCTTGTCGATCAGGACGGTGTCGACCGTCCGCATCCGTTCCAGCGCCAGCCGGTCCTTGACCAGGATGCCGGCCTTGGCCGCCACGCTCGTCGACAGCGCGACGACCAGCGGGATCGCCAGGCCGAGGGCGTGCGGGCAGGAGATCACCAGCACGGTGACGGCCCGGACCACGGCCTCGTCGACCGCGCCCAGCACGGACCAGACGGCCAGGGTCAGCACGGCGGTGCCGGTGGCGACGTAGAACAGCGCGGCGGCGAACCGGTCGGCCAGCACCTGCGCCCGGCCGCCGGCCGCCTGCGCCTGGGCGACCAGGCGCTGGATGCCGGCGAGCGCGGTCTCCTCCCCCACCGCGTCGACCAGGACCCGGATGGCCGAGTCGGTGGCGACGGTGCCGGCCACCACCCGCTCCCCCACCCCCCGGTGGACCGGGCGCGACTCGCCGGTGATCATCGACTCGTCGAGTTCGGCCCCGCCGTCGACCACGTGCCCGTCGGCGGGCACCCGCCCACCGGGCCGGACCAGGACCCGGTCCCCGACGCGCAGCTCGGCGACCGGCACCCGGGTGACCGTGCCGTCCGGGGCGATCCGCTCGGCGTCGTCGGGCAGCAACGCGGCGAGCGCGGCCAGCGCGCCCCGGGCCTGACCGATCGCCTTCATCTCCTGCCAGTGGCCGAGCAGCATGATGGTCACCAGCGCGGCCAGCTCCCACCAGAAGTCCAGCCCGAAGAACCCGACGGTGGTCGCCGCCGAGGCGAGGTACGCGACGGTGATCGCCATTGCGACCAGCAGCATCATCCCGGGTGCCCGGTCGCGCAGCTCGCGGGCCGCGCCCACCAGGAAGGGCCAGCCGCCGTACCAGAACACCACGGTGCCCAGCACCGGGCCCACCCAGGTCACGCCGGGGAACCGTACGGGGTAGCCGAGCCAGGTGGTCACCAGGTGGCTGGTGGCCACGATCGGCACGGTGAGCACCAGGCACACCCAGAACCGACGCCGGAACATCGCCGGGTCGTGGCCGGCGTGCTTGTCGTGCCGCTGGTGTCCCCCGGCGTCGTCCGGGTGCCTGCCGTGGTCGTGCACCGGTCCCACCTCCCGCCGTCCCCCAGCATGGGCCAGGATCGTCGGGCCGGTTGCCCGGTCGGGCGAAAACGGCGGTCGGCACCTCGGGTGGCACCGGGCGCGGCTGTCGGGAAACTTCAGTCCGACATTGTTGACCGAAGACTATCGACATAGACAGGCATCAGGATATAGCGTGCCGATCAACCTGGTCATCGACCTGGCGTACCCCTTTCCCACGCCCCCAAGGAGCGCCGTGGCCACCTCACGATCCATCCGTCTGCGGCGCCGAGGTCTGCTCGGCATCCCGGCCCTCGTGGCCGCCGCGTTCACCGTCGCCGTCACCCCCACCCCGGCCCGGGCCGCCAAGCGCGTGGAGTGCCTGGCCGACCTGATCGAGGAGTCCTGATGGCCACCATCCCCTGGCTCGCCGACGTGCTGCGGTCGGCGGGCGTGCAGGTGAAGGAGGAGGGCAGCTGGCTGACCCGGATGCGGCCGGGTGACTTCAACCCGATCGGCGTGCTCTGGCACCACACCGCCGCCACCTCCAGCGCCACCAACCCGCACCCGGCGTTGAACGTCTGCATCAACGGCCGGTCCGACCTGCCCGGCCCGCTCTGCCAGGCGCTGGTCGACTACCACGGCGTCTTCCACATCATCTCCGCCGGCCGGTGCAACCACGCCGGAACCAGCGGCGGCAGCGGGCCGATCCCCGCCGGGGACGGCAACACCCTGATGATCGGGTGGGAGATCGACTACAACGGCGTGAGCCAGGAGATGACGGCGGCGCAGTACAACGCGTCGATCGCCGCCACCGCCGCCGTGCTCACCCGGCTCGGCAAGGACGCCAGCTACGCCCGGGGCCACCGGGAGACCAGTACCTCCGGCAAGATCGACCCGTCGTTCATCGACCTGAACGTGATGCGCTCCGACGTCGCGGCCAAGATGAGCGGCGGCAACGCGTGGAGCACCATCGTGGACAACACCACCGCCGGCCGGTTCACCGCCAGCGCCAACTGGGGCGTGTCCACCTACTCCAGCCAGCGGTACGGCGCCGACTACCGGTACGCCAACCCGGTGCTGGCCAGCGACACCGCCTGGTACAAGGTCAACATCCCGGCCACCGCGAACTACCGGGTCGACGCCTGGTGGCCGGCGGTCTCCGGCTACAACAGCGCCACGCCGTACGTCATCGCCACCACCACCGGCAACCGGACGGTCTACGTCGACCAGCGCACCGGCGGCGGGCAGTGGCGCAGCCTCGGCACGTTCGCCCTGCCCGCCGGCGACGCCAACCGGGTCGGGGTCAGCCGGTGGACCTCCGCCAGCGGGCTGGTCATCGCCGACGCGATCCGGGTCACCCGGGTCTGACCCGGCCGGCACGTCCCGTCGGCCCGGTCCCGGGGCCGACGGGACCACGCCCGGTCAGCCGGGGGCGCGCAGCTCGCGTACCGCGTCCCCGGCGAAGAGGCAGGCCGCCTCCTGGCCGGTCGCCACCCCGACCAGCGGCGGGTCGGTCTCCGCGCAGGCCGGCCGGGCGCTGGGGCACCGGGTCCGGAACCGGCAGCCGGTCGGCGGCGCGACCGGGCTGGGCACCTCCCCGCGCAGGATGATCCGCCGCCGGTGCCGCTCGACCGCGGGGTCCGCCACCGGCACCGCCGACAGCAGCGCCGCCGTGTACGGGTGGGCCGGCTCCCGGTACAGCCGCTGCGGCGGGCCGGTCTCCACGATCCGTCCCAGGTACATCACGGCCACCCGGTCACTGAGGTGCTCGACCGCGGCCAGGTCGTGCGAGATGAACAGGTAGGTCAGGCCCAGTTCCCGCTGGAGGCGACGCAACAGATTCATGATCTGCGCCTGCACGCTCAGGTCCAGCGAGGCGATCGGTTCGTCCAGCACGATCAGTTCGGGCTCCCCGGCCAGCGCCCGGGCGATACCCACCCGCTGGCGTTGCCCGCCGGAGAGTTCGTGCGGGTGCCGGTCGGCCAGCTCGGGGCGCAACCCGACCAGCTCGAACAGTTCCGCGACCCGGCGACGCCGCGCCTCGCCCCGGGCGGCGAGCCGGTGCACGACCAGCGGTTCGGCCACGCTCGCCCCGACGGTCAACCTCGGGTCCAGCGACGCCTGCGGGTCCTGGAACACCATCGCCACCCGGCGGCGCAGCCCGCGCAGCACCCGACGGGAGCCGCCGGTCACGTCCGTCCCGGCCACCCGCACGTGCCCGGCGGTGGGCCGGACCAGCCGGAGCAGGGCCAGGCCGGTGGTGGACTTGCCGCTGCCCGACTCGCCGACCAGACCGAGGGTCTCGCCGCGTCGGATGCGCAGCGACACCCCGTCGACGGCCCGGACCGGCCCGGCCGGCGACGGGAACCACACCGCCAGGTCGTCGAGTTCGGCGACGACGTCACTCATCCCCGCCCCCGATCCGTCGGCTCCGGGTAGAAGGTGCGGACCCGGTGTCCCGGCCCGGATCCGTCGGGCACCGCGTCAGGTCCGTGGTGCCCCGGGTCGGGTCCGCCGGACACCGGCACCAGCGGTGGCAGTTCCCGTTCGCAGCGGGCGTCGCCGCGTACCGGACAGCGCGCCCAGAACGCGCAGCCGGCCGGCAGGTCCACCGGGCTGGGCGGGGCACCCGGGATCGCCACCAGGTCGGCGGACCGGTGCGCCGGGTCCGGGCGGGCGGCGAGCAGGGCCCGGGTGTACGGGTGCGCCGGCCCACCGAAGACCGCGTCGACCGGCCCGTGCTCGACGATCCGCCCGCCGTACATCACCGCCACCGTGTCGGCGAGACCGGCGACCACCCCGAGGTCGTGGGTGATCCAGACGACCGCCGTACCGAGCCGCTCCCGCAGCCCGGCGACCAGGTCCAGGATCTGCGCCTGGGTGGTCACGTCCAGCGCGGTGGTCGGCTCGTCGGCGATCAGCAGGTCCGGCTCGCAGGCCAGTGCCATGGCGATCACCACCCGCTGCCGCATCCCGCCGGAGAACTGGTGCGGGTACGCGTCGACCCGCTGCCCCGGCGACGGGATGCCGACGGTGTCGAGCAGTTCGACCGCCCGGGACCGGGCCGCCCGACGGGTCATGCCCAGGTGTTCCTCGCACGCCTCGGTGACCTGCCGGCCCACCGGCAGCACCGGGTTCAGCGAGGTCATCGGGTCCTGGAAGACGAACCCGACGTGCCGGCCCCGCAGTTGCCGGCGGCGGCGCGCGGGCAGCGCGGTGAACTCGTCGCCGAGCAGCCGGACCCGGCCGGTGACCCGGGCGACCCGTGGGGCCAGGCCGGTGGCGGCGAGCACGCTCATGCTCTTGCCGCTGCCGGACTCACCGACCAGCGCCAGGGTCTCGCCCGCCCCCACCGACCAGTCGACCCCGGCGACCGGGCGGGCCACGCCCCGACGGGTACCGATGGTCACCGCGAGGTCCTCGACGGCCAGCACCGGCGTGCCGTCCCGTCCGCTCATGCCGGGTTCCTCCTCGCCTCGCCCAGGGTGAGTTGCCGGGGGTCCAGCACGTCCCGCAGCGCGTCCCCGACCAGGTTGAAGGCGAGCACGGTGAGGAAGATGGCCGCGCCCGGGAAGAAGCCGAGCCACCACGCCTCGGTGACGAATCCGCGCCCGTCGAACAGCATCCGGCCCCAGGCGGGCGCGGGTGGCTGGACGCCGAGCCCGAGGAAGGACAGCGCCGCCTCGGCCAGGATCGCGAACGCCAGCGACAGCGAGGTCTGCACGATCAGCGGCGCCGCCACGTTGGGCAGCACGTGCCGCCACAGGATCCGCCGGTCCGGGGTGCCGATCGCCACGGCCGCCCGGACGAAGACCTGCTCCCGGACGGCGAGCACACTGGCCCGGGTGACCCGGGCGAAGATCGGGGTGTAGACCACCCCGACGGCGATCATCGCGGTGCGCAGACCCGGCCCGAGCACCGCCACGATGGCCACCGCGAGCAGCAGCACCGGGAACGCGAACAGCACGTCCACCACCCGCATCAGCAGGCTGTCCAGCCAACCCCGGTACCAGCCGGCGAGCAGCCCCAGCGTGACCCCGGCGACCAGCGCGATGCCGACGCTGACCAGGCCGACCTGGAGCGAGACCCGGGCGGCCATCAGCACCCGGCTGAGCACGTCCCGGCCGAGTTCGTCGGTGCCGAACGGATGCGCCCAGCTCGGGGCCTGGAGCATCCGGTCCACGTCCACGTCGTTGATCCCGGCCGGGGCGAGCCACGGCCCGGCCACCCCGACCACGGCGAGCAGCAACAGGACCAGCATGCCGGCCACCGCCGGCGGGTCGTGACGCAGCGCGGACAGCGCCCGGCGGACGGCCCCGTCGGCCCGGTCGCCGCTCAGTTTGCCGCTCATCGGGCCGTGATCCTCGGGTCGAGCCGGGCGTAGAGCAGGTCGACCAGCAGGTTGACCAGCAGGAACAGGGCCGCCACCAGCAGGATCGCGCCCTGCAGCACCGGATAGTCCCGGGCCTGGACGGCGTCGTAGGTGAGCCGGCCGACCCCCGGCCAGGCGAACAGCACCTCGATCACGATCACCCCACCGAGCAGGCTCGCCACCTGCACCGCGACCACGGTCACCACCGGGATCAGCGCGTTGCGCAGCACGTGCCGCAGCACCACCACCCGGGGCCGCAGCCCCTTCGCCTCGGCGGTACGGACGTAGTCCTCGGCGAGCGCCTCCAGCACCGCCGACCGGATGAACCGGGTCAGGATCGAGGCGGACACCAGGCCCACCGTGGCGGCCGGCAGCAGCACGTGCGACGCCCAGCGGGCCGGGTCCTCGGTCAGGCCGACGTAACCCGACGGCGGAAGCCAGCCGAGCACCCCGGCGAAGAGCAGGATGCCCATGATGCCCATCCAGAAGTCCGGCACCGACACCCCGAACTGGCTGAACACCCGTACCGCGTGGTCGACGGCGGTGCCGCTGCGCACCGCCGCCAGCACCCCCAGCGGTACGGCCAGCAGCACCGCGAGCAGGATCGCCGTACCGGCCAGCGACAGGGTGGCCGGCAGTCGGTCGAGGACGATCGTGGTCACCGGTTGTCCACTGCGGAAGCTGACCCCCAGGTCACCGGTGAGGGCCCGCCCGACGTAGCTGAGGTACTGCTGGAGCAGCGGCTGGTCGAGGCCGGCGCGGGCGCGCAGCGCCTCGTACGTCTGCGGGTCGAACCGGGTGCCCAGCGCCACCCGGACCGGATCACCCGGGACGAGTTGCAGCAGCAGGAACACCACCAGGGTGACGCCGAGCAGCACGATGCCCGACTGGAGCAGCCGCCGGACCACGAAGCGGGCCATCAGCCGACCCCGCTCAGCGGGCGAGGGAGACGTCGCGGAACCGGATGGCCCGGTCGGCGCGGACCCGGTAGCCGGAGACCTTCCCCGTCCAGCCCTGCACCACGTCCGGGTTGTAGAGGTACAGGTAGCTGGCGTCGTCCACGATCTGCTTGGCCGCCTGGTCGTACCGCTGCTTGCGGGTGCCCTGGTCGGTCTCGGTGCGAGCCTGGTCGAGCAGCCGGTCGACGGTCGGGTTGCGGTACTTGTGGAAGTTGAAGGTGCCGGCGCTGTGGTGCTGGGCGTAGTAGAACTCGTCCGGGTCGATGTTGCCGAGCCAGCCCAGCAGGAACGCGTCGAAGTTCCCCTTGGCCTGCTCGTCGAGCCACTGGGCGAAGTCCAGGGTACGGATCTTCACGGTGACGCCCACGTCCTTGAGCTGCGCGGCGATGACCTGCGCGGCGGTGACGGTCTCCGGGTACTCGCTGGTGACCATCAGGTCCATGGTCAGGCCCCGGACGCCGGCTTCACCGAGCAGTCGCCGGGCCTGCTCCGGGTCGTGCGAGTAGGGCGCGTAGTCGTAGTGGAAGGCGCTGGCCTTCGGGATGGCGGTCTGGTTGACCGTGGCCAGCCCGAACTTGGCCGCCTTGGTGATCGCCTCCCGGTCCAGCGCGAACCCGATCGCCCGGCGCACGGCCACCTCGTCGTACGGCTTCCGGGCCTGGTTGAGGGCGACGTACCAGTAGTCGCTGGACGGCGCGGACTCCACCGTCAGCTCGTCGCCGTCGCGCAGCGCGGGCACCTGCTGGGGTGGCAGGTTGTCGGTCCAGTGCACCTGGCCGCCGCGCAGGTTCTGCAGGGCCACCGTCGGGTCCTTGACGAAGGTGAACGTCACCCCGTCCAGCTTCGGTGTGCCGCCCCACCAGTTCTCGTTGCGGACCAGCGTGATGCTGTCGCCGGAGGTGTAGGCGGCCACCGCGAACGGCCCGCTGCCGACCGGCTTGGTGGTGATCGCGCCGGACTCGACGTTGCCCCGCTGCACGATCGCCACGCCCTTGAAGCCGCCGAGGTTGGCGAGCAGGTTGGGGGTGGGTGCGGTCAGCGCGACGACCACGGTGGCCGGGTCGGGCGCGGTCACCGACTTCACGGTGGCGAACCGGTACGCCGCGTTCAGCTTCCCGGTGATGATCCGCTGGTAGGAGTAGACCACGTCCTCGGCGGTCAGCGGTGCGCCGTCGGCGAAGCGCACCCCGTCGCGGAGGGTGAAGGTCCAGGTGAGCTGGTCGTCGCTGGTCGTCCACTTCGTCGCCAGCGACGGTCGCATCTCGAGGTTCTCGTCCGGCTCGACCAGGGTGTCGTAGACGTTCTCCAGCACCTGGAAGCTGTGGTACGCCGAGGTCTTGTGCGGGTCGAGCTGGTCCGGTTCGCCGCTGATGGCGGCCTGGAGCACTCCCCCGGCCCCGGACCCGCCCGGGCCGGCCCCGTCGACGTCGACGCTCTCCCCGGCGGTGCAGCCGGCCGAGACGGCAAGGGCGACGGCCAGCGCGGCGGCGACCACGCCTGATCTGCTCCTGGACATGGTCCCTCCCCGATTTCCCGGCACCCGAACGATTTTTGCGAGTCTGGCCGGTGAAAGGGACGATGTCAAAGAATCGTGCCGAATTGCGGATCATGCGAACCCGGGTGACAATACGCGCGCCCGGGGCGGATTCGCCGGATGTCGGCGGCCGGGCCGAGGCTGGCTGGCAGCGTTCCGACGTGCGGTTCTATGCTCCCGGGAATGGCGAAGTACTTCGACGTGCACCCGGACAACCCGCAACCGCGCAGCATCGGGCAGGTGGTCGCGATCGTCCGGGACGGCGGATTGGTCGCCTACCCGACCGACTCGTGCTTCGCCCTCGGCTGCCAGCTCGGCAACAAGGACGGCATCGACCGGATCCGCCAGATCCGGCACCTCGGCGACGACCACCACTTCACCCTGGTCTGCCGGGACTTCGCGCAGCTCGGCCAGTTCGTGCAGATCAACAACGCGCTGTTCCGCTCGATCAAGGCAGCCACCCCGGGCAGCTACACGTTCATCCTGCCCGCGACGAAGGAGGTGCCGCGCCGGCTGCTGCACCCGAAACGCAAGACCGTCGGGGTACGCATTCCCGCGCACACCGTCGCGCAGGCGATCCTCACCGAGCTGGGCGAGCCGCTGGTCTCCAGCACGCTGCTGCTGCCCGGCGAGGAGGAGCCGATGACCCAGGGCTGGGAGATCAAGGAGACCCTGGACCACGCCATCGACGCGGTCGTCGACTCCGGCGAGTGCGGCACCGAGCCGACCACCGTCATCGACTTCTCGCAGGGCGAGGCCGAGATCGTCCGCCGTGGGGCCGGGGACCCGACCCGCTTCGAGTGAGGGGAACGGCGGCACACTCCGCGGGATCCGCGAGGGAACCGGACCACTCAGCGGGATCCGCGAGGAAAAGCGGAGAGGCCAACTCCCCGCCACTCTTACCGTATAGCACACCGGGGGGCTTGCGGCAAGACCCCGATCGTGCCGCAGAATCGTCGGCCGAAGCCCGCACGAACGGGGTGACCTGGGCCGACACGGGCTCCGGGTCCGCGTCCGGCGCGGCGACGTCCGCCCTGCCCAGACCCGGAGTTGATGTCGTGGATCCGCTGACCACCCGTGCGTTCGACCTTGCCCCGCAGCTGTCCGCCAAGGCCGACCCGCGACTGATCGCCGGCGACGAGCGGCACCTCGCGGCCATCGCGGCGACCCTCGACCGGTCGGCCGCCGACCTGACCGACCGCCTCGATGCCGCGCGCCGGGCACCCGGCGGCGCCGGCCGACGGGCCCTGGACCGGGACCAGGAGGTCCACCGGCTGACCGCCCGGCTGCGGCAACTGCGGCGGTTCGGATGGGACCTGTGCCTCGGCCGCATGGTCACCGCCGACGACCCCGAGCCGGTGTACGTCGGACGCGCCGGCCTCACCGACGGTACCGGCCGACGGCTGCTGGTCGACTGGCGCTCCCCCGCCGCCGAGCCGTTCTTCGGTGCCACCCACGCCAACCCGATGGGGCTCGCCAGCCGCCGCAGGTACCGCTGGACCGGCGGCCGGATCAGCGACTACTGGGACGAGGTGTTCACCCCGGACGCCCTCGACGGACACGCCGCCCTCGACGACCAGTCCGCCTTCATCGCCAGCCTGGGCGGCCACCGGTCGGCGCGGATGCGGGACGTGCTCGGCACCATCCAGGCCGACCAGGACGCCATCATCCGCGCCGGATCCTCCGGCGCGCTCGTCGTGGACGGCGGCCCGGGCACCGGAAAGACGGTCGTCGCGCTGCACCGCACCGCGTACCTGCGCTACGCCGACCCCCGCCTCGGTCGACGCCGGGGCGGGGTGCTGGTCGTCGGCCCGCACCAGCCGTACCTGGCCTACGTCGCCGACGTCCTGCCCAGCCTCGGCGAGGACGACGTGCAGATGTGCACCCTGCGCGACCTCGTCCCCGAGGGGGCCACCGCAGGAGTGGAGACCGACCCGGAGGTGGCCCGGCTGAAGTCGTCCGCGCGGCTGGTGACGGCGGTCGAGGCGGCGGTCCGGTTCTACGAGGAACCACCGACCGGGACCATGACGGTGTCGACCGACGGGGGCGACGTCCGGCTGGGCGCGGACGACTGGGCCGAGGCGTTCGACGCGCCGGACCCCGGCACCCCGCACAACGAGGCGCGCGACCGGATCCGGGACGAGCTGCTCACCATCCTGGTCGACAGGTACCCCGGTGACGAACCGGACGACCTGGTCCGCCGCTCGCTGCTGCGCAACCGGGAGCTGCGCGTCGCCGTCGACCGGGCCTGGCCGCTGCTCGACCCGGCCGACCTCGTCGGGGACCTGTGGACGGTGCCCGCGTACCTGCGCAGGTGCGCGCCCTGGCTCGCCCCGGACGAGGTCCGGGCGTTGCAGCGCCGCGACCCGCGGGCCTGGACGGTGTCCGACCTGCCGCTGCTGGACGCGGCCCGGCAGCGGGTCGGCGACCCGGAGACCTCCCGGCGGCAGCGCCGGCACGACGCGGTGACCGCCGCCGAACGCGAGCGGATGACCACGGTCGTCGACGACCTGCTCGCCTCCACCGCCTTCGACGACGGCGAAGGCGTGCTGGTCATGCTGCGCGGCCAGGACATGCGGGACGCCCTGGTCGACGGGCGGGTCCCCGCCGACACCGAACCGGACCGGCTCGCCGGGCCGTTCGCGCACATCGTGGTGGACGAGGCCCAGGAACTGACCGACGCCGAGTGGCAGATGCTGCGGCTGCGGTGCCCGTCGGGCAGCTTCACCGTCGTCGGCGACCGGGCCCAGGCCCGGCACGGGTTCACCGAGTCGTGGCCGGAACGGCTGAGGCGGGTCGGACTCGACCGGATCGAGGTGGCCTCGCTGACCGTCAACTACCGGACCCCGACCGAGGTGATGGCCGAGGCGGAGCCGGTCATCCGGGCGGTGCTCCCGGACGCCAACGTCCCGGTTTCGGTCCGTGACGCCGGCGTCCCCGTCACCCACGGCCCCGTCTCGGACCTGCCCGCGATCCTCGACACCTGGCTCGCCGCGCACGCCGAGGGGACCGCCTGCGTCATCGGCGATCCCACCTTCACGGCGACGTCTCGCGTCCGGTCGCTGACCCCGGAACTGGCGAAGGGACTCGAGTTCGACCTGGTCGTCCTGGTCGACCCGGCGGCGTTCGGGGCGGGCGTGCAGGGCGCGGTCGACCGGTACGTGGCGATGACCAGGGCGACCCGGCACCTCGTCGTCCTCACCAGCCCCTGACGGTCCCCCGGGCCGCCCGGGACACCGCCCTACCCGCCGGCCGCCCCGGTGTCGCCCTGGAGCCGGGCCAGGGTGTGCACCTGGTCCCGGGTGGCCCGGTAGAGCGCACCGTACTGCCGGTACAGCAGGTCGTAGGTGTCCCGGGCGGCCGGGTCCGGCTCGACCGTCGCCCCGGGCACCGTCCAGTCGGTGTCCGGGGCGAGCAGGCCGGCCCCGATCCCGGCCAGCAGCGCGTCGCCGTAGCTGGCCCCGATGGTCACCGCCGGCACCTCCTGGGTACGGCCGGTCACGTCGCTGACGATCCGGGTCCACAGTCCACCCTGGGTGCCGCCACCCACCGCGACCAGCCGGCGTACCGGGTTCTCGGCGGTGTCCAGCAGTTCCAGGATCTGCCGGACGCCGAAGGCGATGCCCTCGTACACCGCGCGGAACAGGTGGCCGCGGCCGTGCCGCAGGGTCAGCCCGGCGACCACCCCCCGGGCGTGCGGGTCGAAGATCGGCGTCCGCTCACCGGCGAAGTACGGCAGCAGCAGCAGACCGTCCGCGCCGGCCGGCACCCGGGCCGCCTCGGCCACCAGGGTCTCGAAGGGCACGTCGCCGACCAGCTCCCGCAGCCACGAGGTCAGGCTGCCCGAGGTGGCCATCCCGGCGGCCAGGCAGTACGCGTCCGGCCCCACCCCGGCGGTGTTCCACAGTTGCGGGTGCCGGGCCAGGTCACGCAACACCTGCACGAAGAACATCGTCGAGCCGTACATCAGCATCAGGTCGCCGGGGTGGCGGACGCCGACGCTGACCGCCTCGGCCCAGGCGTCCACCGTGCCGGCGCAGACCGGGGTGCCCACCGGCAGGCCGGTGGCCTCGGCCGCCGCCGCGCTGACCGTGCCCACCACCTCGGCCGACCAGGCCAGCCGGGGCGCGGGCAGGTCACCCATGAGGTCGGCGTACCAGGGCCGGTGCCAGGTGCGGGCCTCGATGTCGTACAGCGGCACCGACTGGCTGGCGGTGTGGTGGTCCAGCACGTACTCGCCGGTCAGCTTCCGCACCACGTACGAGCTGGAGGTGTACCAGTGCGTCGCCCGCTCCCACACCTGCGGCTCGTGCCGGCGTACCCAGAGCGCCTTCGGGCCGACCGCCTGGGTGGTGATCGGGGTGGCGGCCCGGTCCAGCACCCGCTCGGCCCCGTACCGTCCGGTCAGCTCGTCGATCTCGGCGGTGGCCCGCATGTCGATGCCGTAGAGGATGGCCGGGCGGACCGGGATGTCGTCGGCGTCGCAGAGCACCAGGCAGGGGCCGACGCCGCTGACGCAGACCCCGGCGACCGGCGTGCCGGCGGCGTGTCCGACCAGTTCGCGGGCGATGGACACCACGTCGGCCCACCAGACGCCCTCGGCGTCCACCTCGGCCCAGCCGGGGTGGGGCATCGACATCGACCTCGGTCGGGGCCGCACGGCGGTGGCCAGCACCGTGCCGGCCGGGTCGGTGAGCACCCCCTTGCTGCTGCCGGTGCCCAGGTCGATGCCGATCAGGAGCGGGCCCATCAGATCCGCACGTCCCCGCAGAGGTGGACCCGCACGCCCAGGGACGCGAACATCGCCGCCTTGGCCGCGAGAGCCCGGTCGGCGGCGTCGGCGTCCGGGGCGTACGCGACGTTGAGGTGGTTGGCCTTGTGCCGGGCCATCAGCTGGTCCCGGTCCACGCCGTGCAGCACCGCGTGCATGATCGGCCACTGCGGGGTGGTGGCGTCCAGCCGCCGCCGGGTCTCCTCCTCGGGCAGCTCCACGGCGGTGCCCCGACCCAGGTCGACGTGCAGGATGCCGTCGGCGATGAACACCCGGGACCAGACGATCTCACCCGGCTTGGACACGCCGCTGAGGGTGCCGCCGCCGAGCGGGAAGTACATCGGAGGCTGGCGCATGCTCCAGCTCTTGTCGTACCCGCCGTGGTGCGAGGCGGGCACCGAGCCGGAGATCTCCATGACCCAGACGAACCGGCCGTCGTACTCCTCGCCCCACCGGATGTCGTGCAGGGTGGTGGCCGGGTCGAAGCCCATCGCCGTCCAGATCCGGTTGGTGACCAGGGAGTCCACCGCGACGCCCTCGTCCACCTCGTTGAAGTGCGGCAGCGGCGCGCCGGCGTAGAGTTCCCGCGCGCCGTCGCGGCTGCGCACCGGCGGGCGTTCGGCGTTGTTGAGCAGGCCCTCGGCCAGGTCGCTGGCCGGTACGACGTCCTTGAGGCCCTGCTGGTACTGGATGCCGACCGCGTCGAGGCCGAAGTCGTCGGCGATGCGCAGCGCGGCGACGTACATCCGGAACTGGCTGAGCAGTTGCGCGTCGGTGAGTTCGGTGGCCTCGTCGGTGCCGGTGTGGAAGGTCATGCCGGCGGCGTCCAGCCAGTCCCGGACGGCCTGCGCCTCCTGCTGCGGGACCCGGTTCATCTCGGCGACCAGGGCGCTCTGCGACAGCCGCTCCTTGTAGATGCCGAGCGGGTTGAGCAGTTCGTCGTCGATGATGGCGTTGTACATGCCCATGCAGCCCTCGTCGAAGACGCCGATGATGGCCTTCTCCCGCTGGAGCTGGGCGGCCAGCGCCCGGCCGAGCGCCACCTCGGTGGTGTCCGGCAGCGCCGGCAGGTCCCGCACGTGGCTCTGGTCGTGGGTCAGCATGCCGGTCTCCAGCCAGGTCCGCAGCCCGGCCACCGCCCAGTCGTCGGTGAAGTTCTCACTCCACAGGATGGAGTGCGCGACGCCGGCCTTGGTCAGGCTGGCGGTCAACCCGAGCAGGCCGACCAGTCCGGGGAACTCGCCACTCCAGTTGGCGACCACCAGGATCGGGCCCCGGTGGGTACGCAGCCCGGCGAGCACGTGGTGGCTGTACTGCCAGACCGCCTCGACCACGATCAGCGGGGCGTCCGGCGGGATGGTCTTGAAGACCTCGATGCCCTGGCGTTGGCTGGCGATGAAGCCGTGCCCCTGGTCGGCGTCGTACGGGTGGGCGCGGCGGACCCGGTGGCCCAGGGCGGTGACCGCCCGCTCGACGTCGGCCTCGAACCGCTGCTGCACCGGCCAGCAGGTGACGTTGGCGCTCAGCCGCAGGTCACCGCTGGCGACTGTGTGGACGACGCCGGGTTCGGCGGCGGGCTGTTCGGCCAGGACCGGGAACGTGTAGCTGCTGCTCATGATGGGCTCCACTGTGCTCAGATGAGGTCGGCGACGTCCGCGGCGAGCGCGTGACGGTCCTCGGGCGAGATCGGGTCGAGCGGGGCACGCAGGCCGCCGGCGGGGACGCCGCGCAGGTCCAGCACCGCCTTGAGGTGGGCCAGGTTGCCCTGCCGGGTGGCGTCGACGGCCCGCCGGGCCCGCTCGCGGGCCACCGCGAGGGCGTCCGCGTCGCCGGCACGCAGCGCGTCGCGGACCTCGAGGAACGGCTTCGGCAGCACCGAACTGACCCCGGAGACGACTCCGGCCCCGCCGACGGCGACCACCTCGGCGAACTCGGCGTCCGCGCCGGAGTAGACCGGCAGGCCGGTGCCGGCGAGCGCGGCCACGTGCGCGCCGACGGTGGCGGTGGGCTCCCCGCTGACCTTGACCCCGGCCAGGCCGGTGGCGGCCAGTCGGGCGAGCAGGTCCGGGGAGACCGGCACGGTGGTCCGGGCGGCGAAGAGGTACCCGTACACCGGCACGCCGGCCGCCGCCGCGACCACGGCCTGGTAGTAGCCGAGCAGGGCGGACCCGGTCGCCGGGAAGTAGTACGGGGTGAGCACGGCCAGCCGCCGCGCGCCCCGGTCCACGGCGCTCGCGGTGAGCCGGGCGGCCTGGTAGGCGGAGGCCGCGCCGACGTGCCAGTAGGTCCGCTCCGGGCCGAACACGTCGGCGGCGACCGCGCAGACCGCGAGCCGTTCCTCGTCGTCGAGGGTGGTGAACTCCCCGGTGGTGCCGGCCACGAAGACCCCGTCCAGGTCGGTCTCGGCCAGCGGCGTGTACGCGGCCCGGGTCGCGCCGAGGTCGACCGCGCCGTGGGCGTCGAACAGGGTGGGCAGTGCGCTGATCAGGTTGCTGGCGGGGTACGCCGTCATTCGGGTTCAGCTCCGGGGGGTCAGGGGTGGAGCAGGGCGAGCACGATGCCGCGCCGCTGCCAGGTGTACGTGACCGCGAGCCCGTGGGGGGCGCGGATCAGACAGGGGTAGGAGAACTCGTTGGCGCCGGTGGTGCGGACCCCCGAGTCAGCCGGCCGGTAGCTTTCGCGGCCGGCGTCCCCGGTGGACTCCTCCAGGGTCAGCCAGGGCCGCCAGGTGGCACCGTCGTCGGTCGACGACGACACCACCAGCGGGGCGCGCGAGGCCCAGTCGCCGACGGTGGGGTTGTGGGCCAGGTACACCGTCCGGTCGTCGGCGCAGACGGCCACCCCGGAGTTGTTGTTCGGCACCGCGCCGAGCACGCCCGGCGTCCAGGTCTCGCCGTCGTCGGTGCTGCTGGCGGTGACCAGCCGGCCGGCGGTGCTGCGGGCCAGCAGCCGGACCGTACCGTCGCGGTTCTGCCAGAGGGCGGGTTGGATGACGCCGGCACCGGGGAAGGTGTCGTGGTCGATCGCCAGGTCGGGGGTGCGTCGCCAGGTGAGGCCGTCGTCGTCGCTGAGGTCGACGAACGCGTCCCAGCGGGGCCGGTCGCCCCAGGTCTCGGTGGACGCCCCGGCGAGCAGCCGCCCGGAGCGCAGCCGCAGCGGCGG
The DNA here is from genome assembly GCF_028993575.1 of Micromonospora cathayae. Lineage (NCBI taxonomy): Bacteria > Bacillati > Actinomycetota > Actinomycetes > Micromonosporales > Micromonosporaceae > Micromonospora > Micromonospora cathayae. The sequence continues at coordinate 5,193,914 of NZ_CP118615.1, forward strand.
GGTGCGGACCGGTCCGCGTCCGCCCCCGTCGTCGGGGACCAGGAGGCGGGGCGGCGACCAGGTCCGGCCGGCGTCGGCGGAGCGGGCCAGGTACGTCCGCCAGGCCGAGATGGTGGTACCGACCTTGAAGTACAGCAGCAGGTCACCGTCGGTCCGCCGGTGCAGCACCGGGTTCCAGCAGGGGGCCAGGTCGGCGCTGACCACGGTCGGGGTGGACCAGTCGTCGCCGGTGCCGACGCTGAGCTGGATCCGGGAGTTGGCGGCACCCTCGTGGTCACCGGCGAACCAGGCGACCACGAAGGTGTCGTCCACCGCGGCGACGGTGCTGCCGTGGCACTGGCCGGGCACGTCCCGTACGACGAAGTGCTTGCGCATCAACCGCTCACCCCGGTGGGGGTCCGGTCGTCGGCCGGGACGGGGGCCTCGGGGTCCCCCGGCGGCTGCCGGCGGGCCTTGAGCCGGGCGCGGACCCGGGGCACCGCCACGGCGAGCACCGCCAGGACGATCAGACCGACCGCGATCGGGCTGGTGTAGATGGTCTCCAGGCCGCCCAGTTCCATCGAGCGGCGGAAGTTCCGTTCGGCCAGCGGGCCGAGGATCAGCCCGAGCACGACCGGCCCGGCCGGGAAACCGAACCGGCGGAACAGCAGGCCGATCACCCCGAACAGCACCATCAGGCCGACGTCGAAGACGCTGTTGTTGACCGCGTACGTGCCGACGATGCAGAAGGTCAGGATGACCACCCAGAGGAACCGGTTGGGCAGTTCCAGCAGCTTGGCGACGCCCCGCATGCGCAGCAGGCTGAGCCCGAGGGTCAGCACGGTGGCGAAGAGCATGATGCCGGCGATCGAGTAGACCAGGTCGGGCTGCTGGGAGAAGAGGGTCGGGCCGGGCTGGATACCCCAGATGATCATGGAGCCGAGCATCACCGCCATCACCGAGTCACCCGGCACGCCGAGGGCGAGGGTGGTGAGCACCGAGCCGCCCACCCCGGCGTTGGACGACGAGTCGGCCGCGGTGAGCCCCTCCAGGGAGCCCTTGCCGAACCGCTCGGGGTGCTTGGAGACCTTCTTCGCCTGGTTCCAGGCGACGATGCCGCCGATGTCGCCACCGGCGGCGGGCAGCACGCCGACCACGGTGCCGACCCCCGACCCGACCGCGACCGGCTTGACCATGCCGCGCAGCTCGGAGCGGTTGGGCCACCAGCGGCCGAAGGTCTGGATCGCCCGGTCCTTGGCGTGGCCGCGTTCGAGCATCTGACCGAAGATCTCGGCGATGCCGAACAGGCCGATGATCACCGCGATGAACGGGATGCCCTCGACCAGTTGCGGGATGCCGAAGGTGAACCGGTCGGAGCCGTCCAGCGGGTCCCGGCCGATGGTGCCGAGGGCCAGGCCGAACAGGCCGGCGATCAGACCCTTGACGATCCGTCCGCCGGACACCTCGATCATCATCGTCAACCCGAACAGCACCAGGGCGAACATCTCCGGCGAGCCGAACTCGACCGCCAGGTTGCTCAGCGGTACGGCGGCGAACATCAGCACCGCGATGCCGACGAATCCGCCGATCGCCGACGCGTACGCCGAGGCGGTCAGCGCGATGCCCGCCTTGCCCTGCCGGGCCAACGCGTACCCGTCGAAGGTGGTGGCGATGGAGGCCGGCGTGCCCGGTGTGTTGATCAGGATCGCCGGCACCCGGTCACCGAACTGGGCCGCGATCAGGATGGTCAGCAGCACGGCCAGGCCGGGGATCGGGTCCATGGTCAGGGTGAAGGCGCTGGCCAGGGCGACCGCCATGGTGGCGCTGATGCCGGGGAACGCCCCGACGAGCATGCCGATGGCGGCGCCGATCAGCACACAGAAGGCGATCTCGAGAGTGAAGAGGGCACCGAAGCCCTCGACCGCCGCGTTCATACCGGCACCTTCAACAGGAGCGCGAAGAGGACGTAGAGCACCGCCGTGACGCCGGCCGGGAAGAGCACCAGGTCCTTGACCCCCCGGCCGCCCGCGATCCAGGTCAGCGCCGCGATGAAGACCGTCGCGGAGACCAGGAAGTGGACGTAGTACCAGAGCACGCCGAAGGCGGCGGTGGCCAGCACGAAGCCGGCGACCCGCAGGATCCCGATCCGGGTGGCCGGCTCGGTCTCGTCGTCGGTGTCGTCCCGGGCGGGACGGACGACGCTGCCGACGATCTGCAGCACCGACAGGCCGATGATCCCGTAGGCCAGCATCTCCGGCCAGATCCGTGGACTGACCGCCATGACCCGCTGCGGCAACTCGATCGAGCGGGCCAACACGAGGAGAACGACGCCCACCAGCAGGAAGACTCCGCCCAGTGCCGCCTCGCGCAGGGGCGAGGCGGCACTGCGGTCACCCGCGTCGGGAGCCGGGTGGGTGGTGGTCACTGGTAGATCTCACCGAACCGGTCGTACTCGGACTGCGCGAAGCTGGTCGCCTCGTCCGGCGACGTGGCCAGCGGGGTGTTGCCGGCCTTGGTCATCACGTCCTTGAAGGTGGTCGACTCGGCCGCCTTCTTGACCGCGGCGGCCAGCTTGTCCTTGACCTCGGCGGGCAGCCCGGCGGGCGCGCCGATCAGGCCCCAGCCACCGATGACGATGTCCAGGCCGAGTTCCTTGGCGGTGGGGGTGTCCGGCAGCGAGGTGACCCGCTCCGGGGCGAGCACCGCGAGAACCCGGAGCCGGCCGTCCTTGGCGGCGGTGGAGGACTCGCTGACGCCGGCCATCACGGCCTGCACCTCGCCGGAGACGCCGGCGGCCACGGCCGGCGCGCCACCGTCGTACGGGACGGGCTTGAAGGTCGCGCCGGCCGCCTCGCCGAGGGCGAGGGTGGCGGCCTCCCAGATCGCGCCCGCGCCGGAGTTGGCGACGGTGATGCTGCCCGGCTTGGCCTTGGCGGCGGCGATGAACTCGTCGAACGTCTTGTACGGGCTGTTCGCCGGCACCGACAGGGTGGCCGGGGCGTTCATCACCTGACCGAGGACGGTGTACTGGTCGGGCTTGATGTCCGCGCCCTGGTGGCCGAGCATCGCCACCTCGACCGGGATGAAGCCGATCGAGTACCCGTCGGCGGGGCGCTCCTTGAGGTAGGTCAGGCCGACCCGGCCGCCGCCACCGGTGCGGTTCTCCACGACGATGGACTGGCCGAGGTCGGCCTCCATCTCCTTGGCGAGGGTACGGGCGGTCAGGTCGGACCCGCCGCCCGCGCCCGCGTGCACCACGAGGGTCAGGCTCTTGTCGGGGAAGCTGGCGGAGGATGCCTCCTCCGTGCCGCCGCGGTTGGCGCAGGCGCTGACGGCGAGGGTGCCGACCAGAGCCAGGGTGGTGATCTTGAACAAACGTGGGGTCATTGGTCCGCTCTCCGCTGGGACGGGGGTGAAGGAACCGCGGCCTGCAGCCGCGAACAGGTCTTCTGCAGGTGTCGGTGCAACTCGGTCTTGACCTCGGCGACCCTGCCGGCGGCGATGAGCGCCGCGAGGTCGTGGTGTTCCCTCGCCGAGGGGGCGAGGTCGTCCATCCGCTTGCCGGAGGCGTGCAGCAGGCCCTCGATGGTCGGACGGAACTGGTTCCAGAGGACGCCGAGCCGGGTCAGCCGGGCGGCCTCGAAGAACGAGCTGTGGAACCGGATGTCGGCGGTGGTGAAGGCGGTGGCGTCCCGGTCGGCGACGGCCGCGTCCATGTCGACCAGGGCCGCCGCCAGTTCCCGGGCGAGCTCGTCCCGGCTGGTGGCGATGGCCCGCTCGACCGCGAGCAGCTCGAAGGACTCCCGCAACGCCATCAGCTCGTCGATGTCCGCCTCGCTGAGCGCGCAGGTCACCACGTTGCGGCCGGTGCCGGTGACCAGCCCCTCGGCTCGGAGGATCTTGATGGCGTCGCGGACCGGGCCCCGGCTTACCCGGAACGACTCCGCCAGCTCCTCCTCGACCAGCCGGGTGCCGGCGGGAACGTCGCCCACGATGATGCGGCGACGCAGCTCGCCCGCGAGCTTCTCCCCCAGTGACTCCACCCGGATGGGCCTGACGTTCAACACCGGTAACCTCCTGGAAACTGTTAACAGTTAACACCGCGCTACCTGCACGGTCAACGGTTGACGAAGTCTGAGTTTCGCCGTCCCACCGCCCGTCCGCGGGTCCGCCACGCCGGTCCCCCGGGACGCCGACGACGAACGACCGCCCGGTGGACGAAACACCACGAAGGCCCCCGGCCGCCCGCCGGGCACCATCGATCGTCGGCGGTCACTGGATAATGGCCGCGCGACGATCCACGGGCCGACAGGGTCGGGCTGCACCGACACCGAGAGGGATGAGGCTGTGAAGCGGGACTACGCACCCGTGCTCCCCGGCCAGGGGGGTACGGACTACGCGCGCTACATGCGTACCGACACGTTGCTCGACCTGCAACGGCGGCCGGAGGAGATGATCCACCGCGACGAGCTGCTCTTCCAGGTGGTGCACCAGTCCGCCGAACTGTGGCTGAAGCTGGCCGCGGCGGAGCTGACCGAGGCGACCGCCCGGGTGGAGGCCGACGCGCCGGGCGAGGCCGAACTGCTGCTCACCCGGGCGGTGCTCAGCGTCCGGTTCGTCACCGACCAGTTGGACATGTTCCGGTACCTCTCCCCCGCCGACTTCCAGGCGATGCAGCCCGCGCTCGGCAACGGTTCGGGCGCCGAGTCGCCGGGCTGGAAGCAGGCCCAGGCGGCCAGCCGGAAACTGGGCCAGGCATTCGGGGACCTGCTGGCCCGGCGGCGGCTCGACCTGACCACGCTCTACTGCGGCAGCCCCGCCGACCCGGTGCACCGGCTGGCCGAGGCGATGCTCGACTGGGACGAACGGGTCTCGCTCTGGCGGGCCCGGCACTACCGGATCGCCCTGCGGATCGGCAGCCACCCGGTGGCCGGCACCCGGGGCAGCGCGGCGACCACCCTGGCGAAGCTCGCCGACCACCGGTTCTACCCGGAGCTGTGGCAGGCCCGCGCCGACCACGCGACCGGCCGCACCACCGACGGCGACGCCGCCCGACCGTCCGGTCCGGACGGTACGCGGTGACCGACCCGGCGGCGATCCGCGACCGGTTCCCCGTCCTGTCCACCTGCGTCTATCTCAACAGCAACTCCACCGGCGCGGTGCCCCGCGACGCCGAGCACGTGCTGACCCGGTACTGGGAGACGCTACGGACCTGGCGCGACGACGTCTGGGGTGGCTGGCACGAGGGTCTCGACCGGTACGCCGACGGGGTCGCCGCGTTCATCGGCGCGCCGGCCGGCAGCGTGGTCACCGACGCGAACCTGAGCACCCTGCTGGCCCGGGTCCTGTCCTGTTTCGACTACCGTGGCCCCCGCAACCGGATCGTCACCACCGACCTGGAGTTCCCGACCGTACCGTTCATCGGGAACGCGTTCCGCCGGTACGGCGCACGACTCGACGTGGTCGGCACCGGCGGTCCGGCCTTCGACGAGGACGCGCTCGTCGACCGGATCGACGAACGGACGGTGCTGGTCTGCGTCCCGCACGCCAGCTTCTCCTCCGGCGCGACCATCGACCTGGCCCGGCTGGTGCGCCGGGCGCACGAGGTGGGTGCCCTGGTCGTGGTGGACGCCTTCCAGAGCGTCGGGATCATGCCGGTCGACGTCACCGCGCTCGGCGTCGACTTCCTGTTGGGCGGCTCGCACAAGTGGCTGTGCGGGGTCGGGACGGCCTTCCTGTACGTACGCCCGGACCTGCTGCCCCGGCTGGAACCGGCGGCGACCGGCTGGCAGGCCGGCGACGTGGCGCTGACCTTCCGGCCGTCGGAGCGGTTCGCCGACGGCGCGCAGCGGTTCGCTGGCGGGACGCCGTACCCGCTGACCTCGCTGGTCTCGCAGGTCGGCCTGGACCTGCTGGCCGGGGTCGGCATCGAGACGATCCGCGCGCACTCGCTGCGCTGCACCCAGCGGGTCATCGACCGCGCCGGGGCGATGGGCCTGACGGTGGTCAGCGGGGCAGACCCCGGGCGGCGCGGCGGCGTGGTGTGCCTGGACGTCCCCGACGGCGAGACGGTCAAGCGGCGGCTGGCCGCCCGCGACCTGATCTGCAGTTGGCGTGGCTACCTGCGGATCGGCCCGCACATCTACAACACCCTCGACGAGATCGACGAGTTCATGGACGCACTCGACCAGGAGATCCGCTGATGACCACCACCCCCGCGCTGTCCCCCCGGGCGATGATGAGCCTGCTGGTCAACGCCAGCAAGGCGATGGACGTGCTGGAGACCGCGCTCGACCTGGGCCTGCTCGACGCGCTGGAGCCCGGACCGGTCGTGCTCGGTGAGCTGGCCGACCGGTTCGACGTCCGGCCGCTGCGGCTCTACAAGTTCCTGGACTGCCTGGAGAGCCTCGGTTTCGTCGAGCGGAAGGAGACCGGCGACGACATCACCGGGGCCAGCTACCGGGCCGTACCGGGGCTGCGGGCCGCCGTGCTGGCGGTGGTCGGGCCGGGCTCGATCGAACGCGACCGGGACCGGTACCCGTGGCGGCGGCTGCACGGCCGGCTGGCCGAGAGCCTGCGCGGCGAGGTCGGGATGACCGACGACGACTTCGCCTGGCCGCCGAAGACCGACGAGCAGACCGCCGCGTTCGAGCGGAGCATGGCCGTCGGGCTGGGCCCGGTCCTCGAGGTGTTCGGCCAGCACGCCGGGCGACTGTGGACCGGCCGGCAACGGTTCCTCGACGTCGGTGGCGGCGACGGTACGCTGGCCGCCCGGGTGCTCGCCGACGCCCCGCAGCTGCGGGCCGACGTGTACAACCTGCCGGCGGTCGCGCCGCTGGTGGAGCAGACCCGCGCCGGGTGTGTCGACCCCGGGCGGCTCGGCTTCGTCGGGGGCGACTTCTTCGCCGAGCCGCTGCCGACCGGGTACGACACGATCGCGTTCGTCCGGGTGCTGCACGACTGGCCGAACGAGGTCTCCCGGATGCTGGTGGAGAAGGCGTACGCGGCGCTGCCACCGGGCGGGCAGCTGCTGATCTGCGAGGAGTTCCGTACCCCGGACCGGCTGGCGATGCAGTTCTTCTGGTCGTACTTCCTGATCGGGGTGGACACCTGCGTCAGCCGACTGCGGGAGGTGTCGTACTACACCGGGCTGCTGACCGGGATCGGCTTCGAGCGGATCGAGGTGCTGCCCGGCGGCTGGGAGCTGGTCACCGCCCGGAAGCCGGCGGGCTGACCGCGCCGCGCGGCGCCCGCTTGGGGAAGATCGTGTAGGCCAGTGGCCCGAGCAGCAGCCAGCCTGCCATGACCACGCTGAGCCGACCGATCCAGGCTTCGAGTTCCCGGGTCCGGTCGGGGTCGCCCACCAGGGCGATCCCGCCGACCAGCACGGCCACGGCGACGGCCCAGCCGAGCAGGCCCTTGCCCCATTCCCGCCACTCGTGCCGGGCCCGGGCCATGCCGTAGCGGGGTGGCCGGCTCGGCGGCGGGCCGCCGGCGAACCGGTGGGCGAAGCGTTCGTCGGCCCACCGGATCAGGCTGTGCCCGAAGGCCACCGAGAATCCGAGGTACCCGGCGGCGAGCCCGTGGGCGAACGTGGCCGTGCCGCCGCGGCGCAGGTCCAGCAGGGTGGCGGCGAGCAGCACCAGGTCGACCAGGGGCACCGCCAGCAGCAGGGCGGCGCCCGCCCGGGGGCGGCGCAGCGGGTAGCGGGCGACCAGCCCGGCCGCCAGCAGCACCCAGAAGGCCACTTCACAGGCGATGATCAGTCCGACGAGCATGGGCACCTCTTTTTTAGTACGCTGTGCGATAACCGTAGCAGGGGAACACACCCACCCGTCCGGAGGCACCGGTGCCCAAGATCGTCGACCACGGGGCCCGGCGCGCCGAGCTGGCCGAGGCCATGTGGCGGGCGGTCTACCGCGACGGTGCCGCCGCGGCCACCGTACGCAGCATCGCGGCGGAAGCGGGGTGGTCGCCGGGCGCCCTGCGGCACTACTTCGCCACCCAGACCGACCTGCTGGTCTTCGCGATGGAACACGTGATGACCAAGGCCACCGAGCGGTTCCGCGCCGAGGACTGGTCCGGCCCGCCCCGCCAGGTCGTCCAGCGGATGCTGGAGCAGCTCCTCCCGCTGGACCGGCAACGCGTCCGGGAGGCGGAGGTGTGGCTGCTGCTGGCCGCGCGTACCCAGGAGGACCCGGCGGCCCGCGCCCGCCTGGCGCAGGCCAACGAGGGCATCCGGAGCGCCGCCGGGCTCGCCGTGCACACCCTCACCGGGGCCGGGCTGGTCGCCGTCGACCGGGATCCCGACCTGGAGGCGGCCCGGCTGCACGCCCTGCTGGACGGGCTCGCCCTGCACGCCCTGCTGCACCCGGACCTGATGCCGCCCGACCGGGTCCGGGCCGTCCTCGGCGACCACCTGGACAGCCTCCGCCAGCCGCACCGTCCCGGCCGGTGACCGGCCCCGGCCGGGGCCGCGACCTGCCCGGCGGTCTGTCAACGTACTGTTGACACATGTGGGCCGAGATCACCGGACTGACCGAGGTACGAGCGGCGCGCGCCCGCCTCGACGAGCGTGAGCTGGAGCTGATCGACCGGGCCCGGCACGGCGGCGCGACCTGGGGCCAGGTGGCCGAGGCGCTCGGCCTGAGCAGCCGGCAGGCCGCCGAGCAGCGCCGGCAACGGCTCGCCTCGGCCCGCCGGGCCCGCACCCGGGCGGCCGACCACACCTGGTCGCCCCGGATCGTCGCGCTGCGGGCGGCAGTCGCCGACCTGCACCGGTGGATCGCCGCCGACCGGCGCTGGGCCGGGCGGTTCCCCCGGGCGGAGCTGGTCCGGGACACCGTCACGATCGCCCTGGACGCCCCGGCCGGAGCGTTGTACGCGCTCGCCGCGCACCTGGCCGCCGACCTGGTCGAGGTCGACCCGGCACGGCTCCCCGCACCGGTACGGGCCGCCGCCACCGCCCTCCGGGGGCACACTGTCAACGCAACGTTGACGTGATCAGCCGGCGTTGCGTGAGGTCGACTCAGGACCCCAGGATGAGTCGATCAGACTCAACTCCTGGGGGCGTGAATGCCGCGCAACGCCGTGCTGTTCGTGGTGATCTCGGTGCTGTCCGGCTTCGGCGGCAGCGCGATGAACCTGGTCGCCGGGATCTGGACCCTCGACCTCACCGGCTCCAGCGGGCTGGCCGCGCTCACCGGGCTCTGCGTCTACGGGCCGGTCCTCGCCGGGCCATGGCTGGGCGGCCTGGTCGACCGGCTGCCCCGACGGGCCCTCGTGGTGTCGGTCAACCTGGTGCTGGCCGGCGCGCTGCTCAGCCTCCTCGCGGTACGCGGCCCCGGGCAGACCTGGCTCGTCCTCCTGGTCTCCGGCTGCTACGGGATCAGCTACGTGGTCGTCGACGCGGGCGAGACGGCGCTGCTGCCCGCCGCGCTCTCCCCCGCCGCGCTCGCCGACGTGAACGGCTGGCGGTCCAGCGCGCAGGAGGGCATGAAACTGGTGGCCCCGCTGGCCGGCGCGGCGCTGTACGCGGCGCAGGGCGGCCACGCGGTCGCCGTCCTCGCTGCCGCCATGCCGCTCCTGGTCGCCGGCCTGTACCTGGCGGTACGGCTGACCCGTACCCCACCGGCGTCGGACCCGGCCCGGCCCGCCGCGCCGGGACCGGACCGGGACGTCCGGGCCGGCTTCGGGCTCCTGGCGGGCACGCCGACGATCCGTACCACGGTGCTGTTGGCGGCCGTGGCGATCGCCGCCTCCGGCTTCACGGCGGCGGCCCTCTACACGGTGGTCACCACCGGACTGGGCCTACCGGCGGCGTTCCTCGGGGTGCTGGCCAGCGCCCAGGGGGCCGGGTCGATCGCCGGTGGACTGGTGGTCGGGCGACTCACCCGACGACTCGGCCCGGTCCGGGTCGGCGTGGCGGGCACCGTCCTCTTCGCGGCCGGTTGTCTGGCCCGTTGCCTGCCCTGGTCGCCCGCAGTGGTCGCGGCCTCGGTGGTGGCCGGGATCGGCCTGCCCTGGGCGCTGGTGGCCGCGGTGACCGCCGTCCAGACGCACACCCCGGCGGCGGTGCTGGGACGGACCGCCGCGACGCCAACACCGTCATGTTCGGACCCATCGTCGCGGCCATCCCGCTGGGTTCCGCTGCCGTCGGGCTCGGTGGCCGGCCGGTGCTGGTCGCCGCCGCCGCGATCTGCCTGGCCGGCGTGGTGGTGGCGACCCGCCGTCCCACCAGGACCTGACCGGGGCGGGGCGGCCGGCAGCGCAGGTCGGGCCCGAGACGGCCGGCAGCGCGGGTCAGGCCGCAGACGGCCGGCAGCGCGGGTCGGGCCGGGAACCGCCGGCAGCGCGGGGTCGGAAACGTCGGTCCCGCCGGCTAGCATCCGGCCGACCGACACGATGAACGGAAGCGGACGAGCACATGGGCACCTGGGGCGCGGGACCGTACGACAACGACACTGCCGCGGACTTCTGCGGTCTCCTCAACGACGCGGAGCCGGCCCGGCGGGCGGAGCTGGTCCGGGCCGCGCTGCACACGGCGGCCACCACCGACGGGTATCTCGACTCGTACTTCGCGGACCGGGCGATCGCGGCGGCGGCGATCGTCGCGGCCCAGCGCACCGGTGTCCCACCGCAGTCGGCGTACGCGCCGGACTTCCTGGTCGCGGGCGGCTCGGTCGACCTGCCGGCCGATGTCGGGCCGCTGGCGGTGGCCGCCCTCGACCGGGTCGTCGGGGCCGACTCGGAGTGGCGGGAGCTGTGGTCCGAGGCCGCCGACCCGGGTGAGGCGTCACGGACCGTCGCCGAACTGCGGGCCGTCCTCGCCGCCTGACGCCCCGGCCGGGCCCGGGTCGCCTCTCCCGGCTGGTCGCCCGGCCCGGCCGGATCAGCCCTCCCGGGCGTGGGCCAGCCGGGCGTAGACGATCACGTTGTCCCGGTAGCTCCGCCGGGCCGCGTCGAAGTCACCGCCGCAGGTGATCAGCCGTAGCGCCGCGTGGTCGGTGGGTCCGTAGACGGCCGCGCTGGGAAAGTCGTCCTTGGGATGCCGCTCGATCCGGGTGACGGCGAAGACCGCGGTGCTGCCGTCGGCGCGGGCGACGTCGACGACGGCCCCGGGCGTCAGGTCGGCCAGGTCGTGGAAGCTGCCCGGACGCCCCTTCCAGTCGACGTGCGCGGCCAGGACCGCCGGGCCGAGCGCGCCCGGGGCGGGCGCCCTGGTGTACCAGCCGATGTCGGTGCCGTTCTGGGGCACCTGCATGGCACCGTCGGCTCCGAGCCCCAGTGGGACGGTCGCCGCGTCGACCCGCAGGGCGGGGATCGACACCCGTACCGGCGGTGACGACGCCATCAGCGGGCCGCTGGTGAGCTCACCCGGCCGGCCGTCCGGGGCTGCCGCGGCCCCGGGGGCGGTGCCGGCCGCCCCGGCGGTGGGTGCGGTCGCCGGTGGGCGGGCCGCCGGCCGCTGGCTGGGTCGCCGGACAGCGGCCACGCCGAAGACGACGACGGCGGTCAGGGTCAGTGCGGCGACCGCCGCCACGAGCCGGTCACGCCCCCGGCGGCGGCGCGCCGGAGTGGAAGGTCCACCGGTGGCCATCGGGTCGCTCCCGCTCAGGACTGCCGGGCCGGGCGACGGCGCAGGGCCACCGCGCCGGCGGCCCCGGCGAGGGTGAGGGCGCTGACGGCGTACCAGACGGGGCCGGGGTCCCGGGTGCTGCCGTCGCCGGTCGCCACCCCGCCGGCCGGTACCGAGCCGGCGGCGGCACCGCTGACCATGCCGCAGGTGGCCGGGTCGGTGGCCTCGGCGGGAATGCCGTCGACGCCGACGGACCTGGCGAAGGTCGACTCGCCGAGCCCCGCCAGGTCGTACTTTCCGTTGCCGTTGGCGTCGATGCCGTGCTGGACGATGTGCAGGTCCTTGAGGTGCGCGATGGTGCCGGCCGGCAGGTCGGCGGCCGGGATGGTGCGCTCGTAGGTCAGGTTGCCCCGGGCGTCGGCGCTGGGCATCCGGTCCACGGCCAGGCCGCTGGCCTTGGTGGTGTCTCCGCTGGTGGTCAACGAGATGAAGATGTCGCCGTACATCGGCAGGCCCTCCTCGGTGCTGACGTAGCCGTTGCCGTTGCTGTCGGCGGACCTGTCCGGGCAGTGGAAGTCGGTGCCGTTGGTCGCGCCGTGCAGGTGCTGGGCGTGTGGGGAGTTCGGCGTCATCCCGGTCGAGGTGATCGTCACCGTCAGGTCGCCCGTGCCGGTGGCGGTGAGCGTGGCGGTGCCGGTGGCGCCGGTGCCGTTGAGGTCCAGCAGCCGCACCTGCACGCTCTCGTCGGCCGAGGCGACGCCCGGGAAGGCGAGCACGAGTGCCGCCGTGGGCAGGGTGAGCAGGGTTCGGGACAGTCGCATGGGGTTTCTCCGTCTCGCTGGTCCGACCGGGTGGCCGGGAGGTCTGTGCACTGGGGATCCGGTGCCGCCGGCACACCGGCGCGGCGTCGCTTCACCCGGTCCGGGGGTCATCCGGCCGGACGGAAGCTGGCCGACACCAGGCGGTAGAAGGCGGTGTCGGTGGACCACTCGACGTCGGAGGCGACCCAGGTCAGCTCGTAGCCGCCGGAGCGTCCCCGGTTGGCGAGGGTGCGGAGCGCGTGCTGTCGTTCGCCGTCCGGGGGGTCCCAGGTGTACTCCCACTCGGCCGCGCCCCCGGAACGGATCAGCGGACCGATGCTGATCTTCCGGTAGCCGGGCAGCGCGCCGACGTCGACGAGCCGCTCCGCCTCGTCCGTCCAGTGCCGGACCGGGTCGGGCACCGGTTCCCGACCCACCTCGACGGCGAGCACCCGGTCCAGACGGGGATCCCGGAGACACACCACCTCGCCGTCGCGGAACCGCAGCCACTCGCCCGGCAGCCCGACGGTGAACCCGGTCGCGTCGGCGTGCCACAGCCACCCCCGGGGCAGGGCGTACGGGCCGTCCGGGGCGGCGGTGACGGCTTCCGCCGGCCGCTCCGCGTCGGGTCCCGGCGGGGCGAGACACGGCGCGGCGGGCGGCGGCGGGGTCACGGTCGGGGCCGGCGGCCGGGTCGGGACAGGGGCCGGGGCCGGGGCGGCTCCGCTCGCGGTGGCACCGCCCCCGGTGCCGCCGGCCGCGTTCCGGAGGCCACCGAGGGTGGCGCGGACGCCGAAGGTCGTCGCGGCGGCGACCGCGCCGAGGGCCAGGACGGCGGCGGCGAAAGTCAGGGCGGTACGCCGGGCCGGTCGGTCCCCGGTCGACGCGTCGGACGACCGGCCGGCCAGCATCTCCCGGATGGCCGTCCGGGCCGGTGCCGAGGTCACGTCGTCGGCCGGTGCCGGGGCGGGGCCGCCGGCAGCCCGCTGGGCGTAACCACCGCGACCACCGAGCGGCTGTGTCGCCTGGGTCAGGTCGCCGAGCGGCTCCGTCACCTGTCCCAGGTCGGCGGGTGGCTCCGTCGCCGCGGCCGGGTCGGCGAGCGGCTGCGTCACCTGGCTGAGGTCGCCGAGCGGCTGTGTCGCCTCGGCCGGGCCGGGTAGCGCCCGGGTGACGCCGTCGGGTCCGGGGACCGGGCGGGTCGCGTCGTCGGCTCCGTCGGGTCCGGTGGCGGGGTCGGGGACCGGTCGGGACCGGGCGGCGGTCGGACCGGCGATCTTCCGCAGCGATCGGGCGGCCTCGTCGGCGGTGGTTCGCCGGCGGGTGTCCCGGTGCAGCAGGGCGGCGATGACCGGCGCGAGCGGCCCGGCCCGACGCATCGGATCCGGTGGTTCGGTGGCGAGCGCCAGCAACGTCGCCACCGTGCCCGGCCGGGTGTACGGCGGACGGCCCTCGACCGCGGCGTAGAGCGTGGCGCCGAGCGCCCACAGGTCCGTCGCGGGCGTCGACTCGCCGTGCCGGACCCGTTCCGGCGCGACGTACTGGGGGGAAGCGGTGATACCCCACGACTGGCTCATCGCCGCCACGCCCTCGATCGACGCGACGCCGAAGTCACCGAGCAGGGCCCGGCCGTCGGCGGTGATGAGCACGTTGCGCGGGGTGACGTCGCGGTGCAGCACGCCGGCCCGGTGCGCGGCGCGCAGCGCCTCGACGATCTCCAGGCCGATCCGGGCCACCGTCGGCGGGTCCAGCGGCCCGTCGTCGGTGACCACCCGGTGCAACGAGCGGGACGGCACGTACTGCATGACGATCCACGGCCGTCCCTGCGCGGTCACCACGTCGTAGACGGGGACCACGTTCGGGTGGTCGAACCGGGCGGCGGCCTGGGCCTCGCGCAGCGTCCGCCGACCCTGTCGGCCGGCCTCGGCCCCGGTCGGGTCGGCCTGGAGCGCGACCTCCTTGACCGCCACATCGCGTTCGAGCAGGTCGTCCCGGGCCAGCCAGACCCGGCCCATGCCGCCCTGACCGATACACCGGACCAGCCGGTACCGCCCGACCCGCCTTGGTTCTTCCGTCACGTGGGTGATTCGGGGCGGACCGGCTGGTGGATGGGTGTGGCTCTCCACTTTTCCGCCCGGACGCGCTGGCGCGTCCGGGCGGAGCGGTCACGGCAGGGTCAGGCCGTACGCGGCCAGGATCTCACCGATCGGCTGGTAGTAGGTGGTGCCGCCGGAGGTGCAGTTGCCGCTGCCGCCGGAGAGGACGCCCAGGATCCGCCCGGTGGCCGGGTCGTAGAGCGGTCCGCCGCTGTCGCCCGGTTCGGCGCAGATGTTGGTACGGATCAGCCCGCTCACCGAGCCCTCGGCGTAGTTGACCGTCGCGTTGAGGGCGGTGACGCTGCCGCAGCGGACACCGGTGGTGGAGCCGCTACGGCAGACCCGCTGGCCGACGTAGGCGTTGCCGGCCCCGGTGGCGGTGATCGTGCCGGGGTAGGTGTAGATCGCGCTGGGGTGCGGGATCGCGGTGTTGGTGTACCGGACCACGCCGTAGTCGTTGCCCGGGAAGCTGCTGCCGGCCCGGCTGCCGAGCAGGGTGCCCTGGGCGCTGTCGGCGTACCACGAGGTGCCGACGGCGGTGCAGTGTCCGGCGGTGACGAAGTAGGCGGTGGTGCCCTGCCGGACGTTCGCGCCGAGGGAGCAGCGGCCGCCGCCCCCGGCGTAGATGGCCTGGCCGGCGGCGATGAGGGTGGTCAGCCGGCCCGGTTCGTGGCGGAGCACCGCGCCGGCCCGGGCGGCGGTGGCGCGCAGGGCGGGCAGGGCGCTGGCCCCGACCGTGTCGTCGACGGTGAGGGTGGTCCGGCCGGTGGTCGGTTCGACCACCCAGGCCGTGCCGGGGGTGCGGACCTCGGCGAGCACCGCCGCCGCCCGATCGGCGGCGACAGCTGCGGGGCCGGGTCCGGGGTCGGCGGAGCTGGCCCGGGCGGCCGGCGACAGGGCGACGAGCAGGGCTGCCGCCACGGTGGCGACGAGCGGGGAACGACGCACGCGAACCTCCAATTATCGACGAGTATTGATGCGCCTACAGGATCCGCCTCGGACGGGCGACATTCAAGCGCCACCCGGCCACGCCCCGACGGCTCCGGCCACCCCGGCGGCCCACCGATCGGCAGCCCGCCACCGGCCAGCCGGCGTCACCCACCGCGACAGACCTCCCCGGCTTCCGCTACGGAATCCCATCAGCCGAGAGGGACCTTGCTTTCCCACTAATCCTATCGACACCATAGGAAATGCGAGATCGCCCCACGTCAGGGCGATTTCACTCCTCGTCACGCCCGACCTACGGGCGACCGTGTACCGAAAGATGGGATGGCGATGACCGTCACGCACCCCGTCGGCGCGGAGGAGGTCGCGATCCGCTCCGGGCCCCCCTCCCCGCCGCCGGACCGTCCGTCCGCCACCGACCGGTGGACCCGGCTGACCCGACCACTGCCCGCCCTGCTCCTCGTCGGCCTGCTCACCGCCGGCTGGCAGCTCATGGCGGAAACCTCGGGCAGCGCGCTGATCCCCGGCCTCGGCGAGATCGCCGACAACCTCGCCGAGATCACCGTCAGCGGCGCGCTGTGGGAGAACGTCCAGGTCACCCTGGTCCGGGTCGGGCTGGGCTTCGCCGTGGCGTTCGTCGTCTCGGTCGCCGCCGGCATCGCGATGGGACGCAGCGCGTGGCTGCGACGCTTCCTGGAGCCCGCCGTCCTGATCGGCCTCGCCACGCCCGGACTGGTCAAGGCCCTGCTCTGCGTCATCTGGTTCGGGGTGAGCCTGCTCAACCCGATCCTCACCGTGGCGCTCGCGGCGGCCCCCGCGCTGACCATCAACGTCGCGCAGGGCGTCCGGGCGGTCGACCCGGCGCTGGGCGAGATGGCGCACATCTACCGGTTCGACGCGCTGACCCGACTGCGGTACGTGTGGATCCCGGCGATCGTGCCCGACCTGTTCACCGGCGCGCGGCTCGGCATCGCCATGGCCTGGAAGGTCATCGTGCTGGTGGAGATCTTCGGACTCGCCGACGGGGTCGGTTACCAGCTCAACCTGGAGTTCTCCCAGCACAACGTGGCCGGGGTGCTGGCCTGGACGATCGCATTCGCGCTGGTCATGGCGATCATCGAGTACGGCCTGCTGCAGACCGCGGAACGGCGTGCGGTGCGCTGGCGGCGGGTGGCGGCCCGATGAGCGTCCAGGTGACCCTCGACCGGGTCGACAAGGCCTTCACCAACCGGCGGACCGGGGAACGGCAGCAGATCTTCCGCGACTTCTCGTTCACCCTCGCCCCGCACGAACTCGTCGCCGTGGTCGGCTCCTCCGGCACCGGCAAGACCACCCTGATGCACCTGATGGCCGGCCTCGAACGGCCGGACGCCGGCCGGGTCGCCACCGGCGGCGGCGTCCAACCCCGCCTCGGCATGGTCTTCCAGCAGCCCCGGCTGCTGGACTGGACCTCGGTCGACACCAACGTCCGGCTCGCCGCCCGCGCGGCCGGCGTCGACCCCGCCGAGGTGCCCCGGATCCTCGCCGCGGTCGGCCTGACCGAGTACGCCCAGGCGTACCCGTCGGTGCTCTCCGGCGGGCAGCGGCAGCGGGTGGCGGTGGCCCGTGCGTTCGTCGTCCAGCCCGAGCTGGTCCTGCTGGACGAGCCGTTCAGCGCGCTCGACGAGCTGACCGCCCGCCGGCTGCGCCTGCTGCTCCAGGAACTGTGGCTACGCGAGCCGCGCACCGGGCTGCTGGTCACCCACAACGCCCTCGAGGCCGCGTTCCTCGCCGACCGGGTGCTGGTGCTCGGCGGCCGGCCGGCCGAGGTGGTGCGGGAGTACCGGATCGACCGGCCCCGCCCGCGTACCCCCGAGGACCCCGAACTGTTCGACATCCACCGCCAGATCGTGGCGGCCCTGGCATGACCACCCGGAAGGAACCCCTCGTGTCCCCTCTCGACCGTCGATCGTTGCTCCGTACCGTCGGCCTGCTCGCCGGCGGGGCCGGCGCCACCGCGCTACTGGCCGCCTGCGGTCAGGACGAGCCCGCCACCGCCGGCAGCGGCGCCAGCCCGCTCCGCGCCAAGGTGCAGCCGCGCAGCCCCGGGACAGCCGGCGCGATCCGGGACTCCGTGGTGGACGAGTTCGGACTGGAGGCCAAACACCGGCTCAGCCTGGACCGCAAGGCCGGCGGCGGCCCGGGTGCCGGGCAGGAACAGCTGCTCACCGGGGTGCTGGACATCTACGCGTTCGGCCCGCTCGGCGCGACCGAGGTCAACACCAGCGGCCACGACATCGTCATCGTCGGGCCGTCGCTGTGGAACCACGGCAACTGGATCGTCCCGGCGGACAGCCCGTACCAGACCGTCGCCGACCTGAAGGGCAAGAAGATCGGCGTCCAGCCGCCGTCCAGCGACACGTACCGGGCGGCGGCCCTGGCCTCGGCGGTCAACGGCATCGCCTTCGACAAGGAGTACCAGCTCTTCACCGGCCAACCGATCGCCAACCTGGCCCTCTACGAGCGCGGCGACCTGGACGCGATCATCGCGATCGAGCCGAACGCCACCCGGCTGGTCGCCAAGGGCAACCGGCAGCTCGCCTCGGTCAGCCAGCTCTGGCAGCAGGGCACCGGCGACACCAGCCCGCTGTTCCTCAACGGGGTCGCGGTCCGCCGGGACTGGCTGGCCGCGAACCGGGAGACCGCGAAGGCGTACGTGGACCTCACCGTCGAGGCCTGGCAGCTGATCAAGAAGGACCCGTCGCTGACCGCGAGGTACCACGCCGACTACGGCATCAAACCGGACGAGAAGAAGGCCATCGAGCTGCTGCCCGAGCGGCTCGTCCCGCTCTACGGCGACGTCTGGGACGACACCGTGTTCGCCAACATCGACAAGCAGATCGAGGTGGCGGTCGAGGCCGGCGTCCTGAAGAAGCGGGCCGACAAGCCGGTGTACGAGAAGCTCTGACATGTCGCTGCCCTGGCGCGCCCGCGCCGCCCTGCTGGTCTGCTGCGGGACCCTGTTCCTCGGCGTCCTGGACGGCACCGCGTTGAACCTGGCCCTCCCCTCCCTCCAGCGCGACCTGCGGTTGACCACCCCCGAGTTGCAGTGGGTGGCGACCAGCAACGCGCTGGTCCGGGCCAGTCTCACCCTGCTGTGCGGCGCGATCGCCGACCGGTACGGGCGGCGGCGGGTGTTCCGGCTCGGCCTGGCGGTCTTCGTCGTCGGTTCCCTGCTGTGCAGCGTGGCACCGGACGCCGGCTGGCTGATCGCCAGCCGCGGCCTGCAGGGCGCCGGGGGTGCGCTGATGGCCCCACCGGCGCTGGCCCTGATCGCCAACCTGTTCCCCGACGCGCAGCGGCGGGGCCGGGCACTGGGCACCTGGAGCGCCACGGCCGGGGTCTCCGCCGCGTGCGGCCCGCTGGTCGGCGGGGTGCTGGTGCAGGCCGCCGGCTGGCGCAGCGTCTTCCTGGTCGGCGTGGGCGGGGCGGGGCTGCTGTACCTGGGCACCCGGCTGCTGCCCGACGGTCGGGTGGACGGTCCGACGCGCCGCCTCGACGGGCTGGGCAACACCCTGGCCGCGCTGGTCCTGGTCGGCTTCACCTTCGCGCTGATCGACGGCCCGAGCCGGGGCTGGACCAGCGGGGCCGTGCTGACCGCGGTGGCGGTGGCCCTGGTCGCGGCGATCGGCTACGCGCCGGCCGCCCGGCGGCGACCCGACCCGGTGCTCGACCCGGCGCACCTGGCCGTCCCCGCGCTGCGCGGGGCGGTGCTCAGCGCGGTCGTGGCCTACCTCGCGCTGGCCGGCTTCACCTTCGTCAACACGTTCTACCTGCAACAGGTCCGTGGCTTCAGCCCGCTGGAGACCGGCGTGCTGACCCTGCCGACCACGGTGGGCACGCTGGTCCTGGCCAACGTGTCCGGCCGGATCGTCGGCCGGCGCGGAGGCCGGCTGCCCGCCACCGCCGGGCACCTGTGCTTCGTGGCGTCCATGGCGCTGCTCGCCGTGGTCGTCACCACCGACGCCTGGCTGCCGGTGCTGCTGGTCGGCTACCTGCTCCTCGGGGCGGGCATGGGCCTGGTGAACCCGCCGGCCACCAACACGGCGGTGAACAGCCTGCCCGGGGAGCGGGCCGGGGTGGCCAGCGCCATCACCAGCGCGTCCCGGCAGATCGGCACCAACCTCGGCGTCGCCGTCCTCGGCGCGGTCGTGGTGTCGGTGCTGGCGGCCACCGGCCAACCGACCGACGACATCGCCCGGGTCGCCGCCGAGTCCGGCGACGACTTCACCACCGCCCTACGCGTCGCCTACGGGCTGGTGGCGGCCACCGCCGTGGTCACCGCCTGGGCGACCTGGCGGCTGTTCCGCCCGCCACCGGCCCGGAAGGAGGTGGTGGCCGACGCCGACCTGGCCGCTCCATCCACCGCGACACCCGTCACATGACACCCACGAAAGGACCACCACGGTGGCACTCAAGAAGGTCAAGAGCGTCCGTACCGGCGCCATCTTCACACTCCCCTACCTGGTCGGACTCGAGCACGGGTACTTCGCCGAGGAGGGCATCGACCTGGAACTGGTCGCCCCCGGCTCGTACGACGCCGTGCTCAAGCCGATCGAGGAACACGAGCTGGTCAGCTCGTTCGGCGGCATCTCCAAGCCGTTCGAGAGCGGCGACGTCTCCCTCTACCGGGCCTGCGAGTGGGGCCAGATCCGGCGCTCGGCCGACAGCACCCGGGGTGGGCAGATCATCGCCAAGCGGGCGGCGGTCGCCAGCCAGGCGATCTTCGTCCGGCCGGACTCCGGCATCCACCACCCGCAGGGCCTGGCCGGGAAGACGGTCGGGGTGAACTTCCACCACGGCTCGCACTACCTGGCCATCCAGTCGCTGGAAGGGTTCCTGGAGCCCGACGAGATCAAGGTGGTGCACGCCGGCGGCCCGGCCGAACGCTTCCGCAAGCTGCGCGAGGGCGAGATCGACGCGGTCGCGCTGATGGAGCCGTGGACCACCGCCGCCGAGAAGCTCGGCTACGTGCTGATCACCGAGGCGTTCTACGTCGGCTCGGAGATCGCCAGCGCCGACGTGGACCCGGAGACCTTCGCCGCGGTGGACCGGGCGGTCCGCCGGGCGGTCAAGAAGATCAACGAGGACATCCGGCCGTACCTGCACCACTTCGTCGACGAGGTGCCCGCGGAACTGGTGAAGCTGACCCCGGAGGACTTCCGGCTCGGCCGGCTGCGCTACGCCGACCCGGAGCCGTACCCGGAGGGCGAGTTCGAGCGGACCTACCGGTGGATGGTCAAGTGGGGCCTGATCTCGCCGGAGTCGACGTTCACCTCCATCGTGGACAACCGCGTCGTGTCGGTGTGACCCGGTGACGTCCCGCCGGCCGGGCAACGACGCCCGGCCGGCGGGATGTCGGATAACCGACTGATCCTCACGAGTCCGCACGGGGCTGGCGGATCCTGTGGCGACCACCGATCGCCGACGGACGTTGCGAGGATGCCCATGGTTGTCGTCATCGCCGGAACCACCGCCCGGGGCGGGCAGCTCCTGGTCGACGTGGAGGCCGTCGCGGCTGACGACCCGTACGCCGACGTCGAGGTGCGCGGCGAACGGTTGGACCGGTTGAGGACCGTCGGCGCGGACCTGGTCGGCGACGGGCTCGACCTGGTGAAGGAGTGCGCGCAGCGGGTCTCCGGCATGATCGCCACGATGACCGACGACATCGAACCGGACGAGCTGGAGGTCCAGGTGGCCGTCAAGCTCGACTACTCGCTCGGCGCGGTGCTCGTCGGCAAGGGCACCGCCGGCGCCCAGCTCCAGGTGACGATGCGGTGGAACCGCGACCGGTGAGGAGCTTCCCCCCGCCCCTGGCTGGACAAGCTCCGACGCCGAGGATCCTGCCGTACTCGCTGGTCGTGGGGCAGGAGGCGCTGAAACTCGCCCTCGAGGTCTCCTATGTCGCGCCCCAGGTCGGCGGGGTGCTGGCCAGCGGGGAACGCGGCACCGCCAAGTCCACCGTCGTACGGTCGTTCGCGATGATGATGTCCGGCCGGCTCCCGGTGACCCTGCCGATCAACACGACCGACGACCGGCTGCTCGGCGGCTGGCAGATCGACGCGCTGATGCGGGCCGAGGCGAAACCGTATCCGGGGCTGTTGGAGCAGGCGAGCGCACAGGCCGGCGGGATGCTCTACGTCGACGAGGTCAACCTGCTCGACGACCATCTGGTGAACCTGATCCTCGACGTCTCCTCCACCGGGGTCCTCACCGTGCAGCGGGAGGGCCTCGACGTGCAGAAGGAGGTGCGGTTCCAGCTCGTCGGCACGATGAACCCCGAAGAGGGCGGCCTGCGACCGCAACTGCTCGACCGGTTCGGCCTGATGGTCACCGTGCCGGGCGACCCCACCCCGGACGTCCGCCGCCGGGTCCTGGAGACGGTGCTGCGCTTCGAGGACGAGACCGAACGAGGGATATCGACCTGGTTGGACGCCGCCCGCGCCACCGACGAGCGCCGCCGCGACGAGCTGACGGAGGCACGCCAACGGTTCCACGACGTGGGGTTGGCAATGGACCTGGTCAAGCTCTGCGCCCGGCTGGCCGGGGCGCTGCGGGTGGTGGGCCACCGTGGTGAGCTGGTACTCGCCAAGGCAGCCGGGGGCCTCGCCGCGATCCGGCAGCTCGCCGAGGTCAGTGTGGCGGAGATCCGAGACCTGGCGCCGATGGCGTTCGCGCACCGCCGCCCGACACGGGACGGTCTGCACGACGGCCGGTGGACGGAGGAGGACGAGCACCTCCTCGCCGACCTGATCGGGAAGGGTTGACCCGTGTCAGCCGGGCCGGCGGACCGACTCATGCACGCGGTGTCCTGTCTGGCGGCCGAACCCCGGATAGCCGGGTTGCTCCTGTTCGACCTGGACTCGGACTCGCTGCTGACGCTGGGTCGGTGGTTCGCCCGGCGAGTCACCACGCCTGGCCAGGAGCCGGGCGTGGCCCGAACCCTGTTCGTCCTGTCCCCACATCTGACCGAGGAACAGCTCTGGGCCACCGCCCGGCTGCGTCCGGGCGACGGCGGCCTCCGCGTGGTGACGGAGGTGAGCCCACTGGTGGATGCCGATCCTTCCCGGCCCCCACCGGTCGTGGTCGTGCCCGATCTCGCCCAGCTCGCTCCGTCCGCCGCCCGCGCCATGGCGGTACTGGTCGGCGCGGACGTCTCCCACCTGGAACGGACCGGCGTGTCCCTCTCCTGGCGCCCGCGTGCCACCTGGCTCGTCCAGTGCCCACGCGCGAGCCTCCGGCGGGTCTCCCGGCACCTGCTCGACCGGCTACAGCTACGGGTGGAAACCGCCGGCCTCCGGGTGGTCGAGTCAGGTGACGGGGCGCTCACGGATCCCGGTCAGCCCACCGGCGGGCCGACCCTGACGTTGCCCTCGACGGCACCGCCGGTCAACCCGATGGATCGGCCACCGCGCCTGACCGCCGAGGCGGTCGACCGGGTGCTGCACCGGTGCCCGGCGACGGGAGGATCCCGACGGGACCTCGCGCTCGCCCACGCGGCTCGAGGGCTGGCCGTGTTGCACGGCGAGGAGGAGGTCACGGCCGCCACCGTGGACAGCGCCGCCGACCTCTTCATCGGGCCGAGCGGCCGGACGGCCCGCTTCGCGCCGGCCGCCGACCGTCCGCTCCCCGTCGAGCCGGTCGACGACGCGCGGCCGTCACCGCCGGACCCGGTCACCGGGGTCGTGGTCAGCGACAGCGAGGATCTGGACACCCGGGACGTCCCGGCCACCGCGCACGCCGCCCCGCTCCATCCGGAGGACACCCGCGACAGCAGCGCGGATCCCGGCCCGGAGCACCAGCCGTGGCGACGCCCGCTGCGCGGGTCACCGTCCGGACGATCGACCCGCACCGAGCCGGCGCGGACCGACCTGACCGACGTGGCCGTGACCCCCACCCTGTTGGAGGCAGCCCGTTTCCAGCGGGTCCGCCCGCCCGCACCGACCCGGGACCGACTCGTCGTCGCCCCCACGGACCTGCGGGTCCACGCCCGCCCACCGGCCCCCGGGCGACGTCTGGTGCTGGTGCTCGACCACTCCTGCCACCGGTCCTGGAACTGGCATGCCGTCCTGGCGCCCTATCTCCGCTGGGCGTACGTGCGGCGGGCCGGGGTGTGCGTGATCGAGCTCGGCGGCCGCGACGCCCGCGACGAGCTGCGGGCACAGTCCTACACCGCGCGCAGCCTGCTCGATCCCCGCCTGCCCGACTCGTTGCGACGGCCGGCGGGGATGGCGACCCCGCTCGCCCACGCCCTCACCCTCGCCGCTGCGGCACTGCACGCCGGAGCGGCCCGGGGCGGCGACGAGGCATGGCTCGTCGTGGTCACCGACGGCCGGGGCAACGTGCCGCTGGCAGCCAGCGTCAGCGGCGTCGTCACCGGACCGGTCGCGACGGCGGGACTGTCGGACGCGCTGACCGTCGCGGCCGAGATCCGCCGCCGCGCCCGGGCTGACGTGGTCGTCGCCTGTCCCGGCGGTCGGCCCGGCCGGCACCTGGCCAGCGCGCTGGCGGACGCCCTCGGCGGGCGCCTCGTCGTCGGCGAACCGGTCGGACCGGGCGTGCCGCCGTGACCCCGGGCGAGAGCCTGGAGGGTGTGCTGCTGCCGGCGGGCACCGTCGCCGAGGTCGATCCGGCCGCCGAACCGCCCGGTACGGTCGCGGTCAGCCTCCCGGAGTTACCGGGGGACATCGAGGTCAGCGAGGCGGTCGAGACCGAGCCGGTCGACGTGCCCCTGACAGCCCGGCTGGAGCCCGGCGTCGCGGTGCTGCGGGTCTACCGGGACGCGCTCGGGGACCGCTTCAAGGTCGCCGGGGACTGTCCGGAACTGCCGCTGCCGGACACGGTCTCCGCTCGGCAGGGCCGCCCGGACGTCGGACTCGGCGCTCTGGTGGTCGGCGGGACAGGTGAGCATCCGGTCGACGTCTGCGCCCGCCTGCACACCTGGTCGGAGTCGAAGACCGAGCTGGTGGCCTGGGTCAACCGGCTGCGGCTCCGGTTCGGCGACTCCTTCCGGCTGGTCATCGCCGACCAGACCGGGTGGGAGATCCCGTGGGAGTTGCTGCGACTGCCCCCGGACCGCACCGGCGAGCTACCGGCCGGCTGGCTGGGCGGGATCGTGCCGGTCTCGCGCCGGCTGACCGTCGAGCCGGACGCGCCGGACAAGCACACCCACGGGGCGCACACGTGCGCCGGTGAGACGGTCGCGTTCGTCGACACCGACATGACGGCCGACGGCGAGGCGCTCGCGCGGTACGGCGCCCACCAACTGCCGGACATCCACGACCTGCTCGACATCCTGGAGGACGGCTCCCGGCAGTTCGGCCTCATCTATCTCGGCTGCCACGGCGACTTCGACCCGGCTTCGGGCACCGCGTTCCGGCTCGCCGGCCGGCCGCACTCCGACAACGGCCTGGTGCGTACCGGAGTGAGCGTGTTCGAGCTACGACGCAGCACCCTCGCGGCGGTGGCCAGTGGCCGGCCACTGGTCATTCTCAACGCCTGCCACTCGGCCCGCAGCGTGCTGGACGAGCGCAACAACGACGGCACGTCGCACGGGTTCGTCCGGGTCTTCCTCGAGGCCGGCGCGGCGGGCGTCGTCGGCACGGTGGGAATGGTGGGACTGCACGACGCCCGCCGGGTCGCCGAGGACCTGCTCCGCCGCCTCGAGCAACCCGGGGCGTCGATCGCGACGGCCCTACGGGACGTGCGGGCGGTGCTGGCCGCACGGGAGGACGCGCTCTCCCACAGGCAGCGACGCACCGACGCGGGCCGCGACACCGTGCTGAGCTTCCTCTACGGCTTCATGTACGTCTACTTCGGTCATCCCGACACCGACGTCCGGCTGTCGACCGTCGAGCCGGCCGGTCCCGGATGACGGCCACGCCGGACAGCATCCGCGTGACACCGCTGATCGCCTGGCCGAGACGGGTGGAGGTCGGGCGGGACTACCTGGTCACGGTCGATCTCAGCTTCCCGCCCGACCAGTGGCCGTACCAGGACGAGGAACTCAGCCTCGGTTGCCTGTTGGAGGGTGCCGGGCAGTTCGTCGTCGAGTCCTACGGCGAGACCAGCATGATCCTGCACCGCTTCGGTGGCACGTACGGACCGGTGCGGTTCGTGGTGCGCGCCACCGCGACCGACCGGGAGCAGACCGACGGCGCGCTGTGGCTGACCCTGGTCACCGCCGGAGGCGTGCCCACGACGCCGATCCGCCTCCCGGTGAGCCTGACGCGGGTCCCGGTGGACCCCCTGGTCGACGGGGGCGACGATCCGGCCGACGAGACCGAGACGCCCGCGCCACCCCTGGCACCGCCACCGACGGCTGCCCCGGAGCCGAGCGAGGAGACCCGGCCCACCATGTCCGGCACGAACCCCTTCGCGACGCCGATGACGCTGCGGCCGCTCGCCCCGCTCGACCCGCTCCGGTACCCGTACCACCTGTCGTGCTACGTGCCGGTCGGCGACACGGAGGTGGCGTTCGACCAGTTCCGGACGACGATCGGCGCACCGGAAGACCTGCGGCTCGACGGCCGGATGGTGGTGGTCAGCGGGCCGGGTGGCTGTGGCAAGACCTCGTTGATCAACCGATGCGCCCAGTGGCTGACCGAGGGGAGCGGGACAGGTGATCTGCACCCGGTCGTCCTGGACCTGAGGCGGGTGGGGCAGCCGAGACAGCCGACCGCCGAGCGGATGGCGGAGGTCTGGGACTACGCGCTCTACTCCCTGGAAAGTCAGCGCCTGCTGGTCGGTGAGCCCGACGCCCTGCGGGGCCGTACCGCCGCCTACTCCCTGCTCAGGAGCATCCTCGTGCCGGATGTGCTGGTCGTCGCCCTGCTGCCGCCGATGGAACTGCCTGCGGAGATGGTCCGCTACGCCCGGCAACCGACCCCGCAGGTCGTCTTCTTCATGGAGAACTCCTCGGACCAGCGACACACCCTGGGCCGGGACGCGGCGACACCGCCGATCGACCTCGCCGTCCGCGGCGTGACCGAACGGGAAGCAGAGCGGTTCGTCCACGAACGGCTCGGCCAGACCGCCGAACCGCTGCCCCGGATCGCCCCCGGCGTCATCGCACAGTACGTGTCGCTTCGGAAGCACGTGTCGGTGGGCGAGTTGCAGCGGCTGCTGTTCGGTGTCTACCAGGAGGCGCTGGAAGCCGCCGTCCCGCCCGACGAGATCACCTTCGACCACCTCGCCCGGTACTTCCTCCGGGTCGCGAACGCCCTGCCCGACGACCCTCGGTAGCGAGCCCTCCGGGTGCCGCCCGTGGCTACGCCACGGCACCGCCCCTCACCCGGACGGATACCCGAGCCGGGCCTCGACCACCAGCGCGTCCAGGTCCCGCCACCCGGACGGCTGCTCGGGCAGCGGGCTGTCCTGCCGGGCCCGGCCGAGCCGGGCGGTCAACGCGTCGAGGTCCCGGTCGAGGGTGTCCCGGGGCACCAGGTCGTCGAGCGGGCCGTGCTCGGCGGTCGCCTTCACCGCGATCAGGTCGGGCAGGTACGCCGGGCCGGCTCGGCGTCGAGCAGGGTCGGCAGGTGGGCCTGCACCCGGCCGGACCGCATCAGGTGGATGCCGGTCAGCAACGCCCGGAAGGTGTAGAGCAGCGGCTTCAGCTCGCCCGTGCGCGCGAACAGCCGCCGCTGGGTGGCGGCGAAACCCTGGTAGTGGTGCCCGTGGTGGCGGGTCAGCACGCCCGGGGCCAGCGCGACCAGCGCCGCGTGCGTCGGGGACGTCCGCACCACCAGCGGCGACAGCAGCTGCTCCAGCACGTACCCGTTGCGCCGCAGCATCAGCCGGACGAACTTCCGCAGGTCGTGGGTGACCAGGTCCAGCTCGACTCCGTCGCGTCGCCACATCGCGGTGCGGGTCTCCTCCGGCTCACCCAGCCCGACGAGCTGCGGCACCGGCAGCAGGTGCACACCGCGCAGGTCCACGTCGGAGTCCCGGGACGGGAAGCCGTACAGGTGCGCGCCGGAGACGGTCGCGAAGACCAGCGGGTACGGCTGCTCCCCGACCACGGCGGCCAGGTCCACCCCGGCCGGCAGTCCGGCGGCGGTCAGCGCGCTCACCCGGACACCGCCACCGACCGGCGGCGGACCGAGACCAGCCACCGCTCGACCCGGTCGGTGTCGGGTTCGGCGGGCAGCGGGCTGTGGTCCAGGCTGGAGACCAGCCGGTCGACGAGCCGGTCCCGCCAGGCGACGACCTCCGCCCAGGGCAGGTCACCGGCCTTCACCGCGAGCAGCCGGTCCCGGTCGGCACCCACGTCCAGCACCAGTTCCCCGGTACGCATCAGGTGTCCGCCGGCGGTGAGCAGCCGGATCAGGTGCATCACGTGCCGCCACACGGGTGACCCCGACCGGGCGATGCCCCGTTCCGCCTTGCCGAACTGGGCCTGCGCGTACCGCAGGTAGGTGTCGACCACCCGGCGGGACAGGAACGCCGGGGTCAGCTCCCGCAGCTCGCCGCCCAGCGGGGTGCAGGTCTCCACCAGCGGGGAGTGCAGCACCTCCAGGACGTTCGGGTTGGCGGCCAACCCGAGCACGCAGACCCGTTCGACCTCCCAGCGCAGTTGCTCCGGCAGCGGCCCCTCGTGGTGCTGCGGCGGCTTGGTCAGCGGCCAGAACGCGGCCGCCGGCAGCGCGTACACGCCCCGGCGGTCGGTGTCGGAGGCGGCGGTGGCCAGGCCGAACGCGCGGGAGCCCACGACCACCTGGAGGATCGTGTGCGCGTCGACGTACCGGTCGGTGAGGGACACGCCGAAGATCATCGCAGCTACCGGCGGAGCCGGCAGCTCGATTCGCGGCCCGGGTCAGCCGGCCAGGTCGGTGTTGATGACCGCCTCGACCAGCACCTCGCCGACCGGGGTGAGGGTGACCGTGCCGGCGGTCGGGTCGAGCGTCACCAGCCCCCGGTCGGCGAGCCCGGCGAACCGGTCCGTCCACGGCGCGGCGAACAGCGACCGGCCCGGGAACCGTTGCCGGTGCAGGTCGTCGCGGAGCGGCTGGAGGCTGGTCAGGGCCATCCGGACCGCGCGGGCCTCCTGCCCGGCGGGGGTGAACCGGGTGGCCGAGGAGAGCGGGATCCGACCGGCGTCGACCGCCTCGGTGTACCGCTGCCAGTTCACCTCGCTGATCGCCTCCGAGGTGCGGCAGCTGGAACTACCGCCCAGCCCGATGGCGACCTCGGCCTCCTGCCGGTGCTGGTCGACCATGATGGACTTCCACTCCTCCGGCCCCCGGCCCCGCTGCGCGAAGTACATCGTCGGGTGTTCGACGTACCCGGCGGCCCGCAGCCCGTCGGTGAGCAGCGCGCGCATCTGGTACTGCTCGGCCAGGCTCGGCCAGCGGTGGCCCTGGCGCTCCCGGCGTTCCCGGTAGGCGGGCAGCTGCCAGGCGGCCGGCTGCACGCCGGCCACCCCGGTCCGGGTGTCGGTGTACGACTTCAGGTGCAGCTTGGTGCAGACCACCGCTGTCGGCGCCAGGTCGAGCACGGTGTCCAGGTCCCGCGCGACGCTGTCCACGGTCTGGTCGAGCAGCCCGTACATCAGGTCCACGCTGATCCAGTCGAAGCCGGCCCGCTGGGCGTCCCGGACGAAGTCGGCGGCCCGGCGGGCGTCGTGTTCCCGGCCGCACTCGCGCAGCACCACGTCGTCGAAGGACTGCACGCCGCTGGAGAGCTTGGTGCAGCCCAGCTCGGCCAGCAGGTCCAGCTTGTCCGGGGTGAACGTGCTCGGGTCGCCCTCGAAGCGGATCGCGGTGTCCGGCCCGAAGGCGAAGTTCCCCCGGTAGAAGTCCAGCAGCCGGCGGATCGCGTCCGGCGGCAGCAGCGACGGGGTGCCGCCGAACACGTTGAACTCGCCGATCGGCGCGCGGGCCAGGTTCGGTACCCGGTCCAGCCACAACCGGGCCTCCCGGATGTTCCAGTCCACCCAGTCGGCGGCCCGCCGGTCCGCGTCCGCCCCCTTCACCAGCACCACCGGGTACTGGCAGAACCGGCACCGGTAGGCGCAGGTCGGGATGTACGACCACAGGTGGATCGGCGCGGTGTCGGCGAGCTGCCCGTCCAGGTCGGCGAGGAACTCCTCGACCGGGTGGTCGGGTACGTCACCGGGGAAGACGTGCGCGCCGAACGGGTCCTCGACCACGTACTCCAGCAGGTGCCGGTGCTCCGGCGCGGCCAGGGTGTCCAGCACCGCCGGGACGGGGTACGCCGGGTCGGGGCGGCGCAGCGACTCCAGGGCCTGCGGGTAGTCGAGCGCCATCAGAACACCCCGCCGTTGCCGAAGTAGTTGTGCGCCTCCCCGGACTCGCGGTCCTCGCAGTAGTAGCGGACGAACTCCCGGAACCGCTCCGGCGGCACCTCGGCCAGGCAGGGCGGCAGCGGCGGAGGGTACCCGATGTCCTCCCCCACGGTGGCCCGCAGCCGGGCGAAGATCTCGTCGGCGAACTCGAAGTAGAGCCGGTACGCCGGGGTCTTGTACGCGTGGATCGGGCTCAGGTCGGTCACCCGCATCTCGTCCAGGATCTCGGCGATCCGCCGGCCGAGCCGGTCGGCCAGGTCCGGGCCGAAGAACTCCCGGACCGGCTCCTCGGCCAGCCGGGCGGGCCGCAGCAGCACCGGCAGGATGGTGTTCTTCGGGGTGAAGTCCTTGATGGAGAACTCCCACGCCTGCCGGGCCTCGTCCTCGGTCAGGTCGACCGGTTCGGCCGGTTCGACGTCGCCGGCGTCCGGGCGGATGTCGCGCATCACGATGGTGCCGTTCGCGCCGTACGCCCGCCCGGTGATCACCTCGTCGATGGCGTGGTCGACCCGCCGTGGGTTGATCTCCACCCGGGAGCGGGGCAGGTAGGCGATGTCCTCCCCGGCGGCGGCGACCCGGATGCCGAAGTCCCAGTCGTCGGAGAGGTGGTTGACGAACCGTCCGTCGCGCAGCTGGTAGAAGATCTCGATGCCGCCGACCCGGTCGTGCGCGTCCCGGTCGACGGCGAAGCCCTTGCCGTCGGGGAACCCGCCGAAGATGGCGAAGGTGACCGCGCGGCAGCGCAGCGTCCGGGAGATGGCGTCCCACAGCCGGGGCCGGGACGCGAAGTGCGCCGCCGAGTAGTAGTAGTCGCAGACGCCGATGGCGGCCTTGGTCTCCCGCATGCCGGCGGCCAGTTCACCCAGCCAGTCCGGGTCCACCCGGCAGTCCGCGTCCGCCGACACCAGGTGGAACGGCTCGTCGCCGGCCGGTCGGCCCCGGCTGCGCTGACTGGCGAAGACCATGCCGGCCCGGCGGGCGCAGGACACCCCCTGCTCGGGCTCGGTGATGATCTCCAACTGGAAGGTCGGGTGGGCGGCGGCGAACGCGCGGGCCACCGCCCGGGTGTCGTCGGTGGAGTTGTTGTCGACCAGCACGACCTCGTACCCGGCGTGGTCGAGCGGCGCGCCGTCCGGGCCGCGCTGGTGGGCCAGGGAGTCCAGCACGGCGGGCAGGTTGGCGGCCTCGTTCCAGACCGGCAGCACCACGCTGAGCGTGGTGCGCGGATTCATCGGCCGCAGCAGCAGCCGGTCCAGCAGCCGTTCGGCCTGCCCCCGGTCGAAGTGCCGCAGGCTGAGCCGGTGGTTGGACTCCGCCACCTCGGCGCGGGCGTCCGGGTCGCGCAGCAGCGCGGCGACCTCGGCCACGAACGCCGCCGTGGGCAGGTCGGCGGCGGCGGCGAGGACCGGCGCGCGGAACCCCTTCCCGCCGTACACGGTGTCGTAGAGCGCGTACCGGGTGGTCAGGTAGGGCACCCCGGCGGCGATCGCCTCGCCGATCGGGTTGCCGTAGCTCTCGTAGTCGTAGGAGGTGAGGAAGGAGACCACGGTGGCGTGGGCGAGCAGGTCCCGCACCGACCAGCCGGCCGGGTCCTCGGCGTCGTACGGGGCGAGCCGGCCGCCGAACACCACCCGGTCGGTGACGCCCAGGTCGGCGGCGAGCCCGGTCAGCCGCCGGTGCTCGGCCGGCGACTCGGTCGGGTCGCCCGCCACGAACAGCCACGCGTCGGGCAGCGCGGCGATCAGGTGCAGGTCCCGGTCGATGCGCTTCTGCGGGATGATCCGGGTGCACCGGGCGATCAGCGGCACGTCGTCGGGGATGCCGTGGTCCCGCCGGAAGTCCCGGTTGCCGGGGGTGACCGTGGCCCGGTCGTGGCTGAACGTGTTGGGCAGCACGTCGATCGCGGTCAACTGCGGGGCCCACTGCCGGGTACGCCGCAACGCCTCGTCGTGCAGCACCAGGTGGTGCAGGTACGGCGAGTCGGTGGGCGGGTCGACCGCCGGCCAGGGGTCGGTACCGTACTTGCCGCTGCTCGGCTCGCTCTGCCACATCAGGTCGTGGTCGCGCCACAGCACGTACCGGCCCAGGCCGCGCCGCTGCCCGTACTCCTCGACGGCCCGCCGCAGGGCGCGGGTGTAGGCGACGTTCTCCGGCAGGGTGCCGTTCTCGACCAGCACCGCCGTGACGTCGTGTTCCTCCCAGGCGGCCACGATCGCCTCGGCGAGCGCGGCGGTGACCGCGTCGACCTCCGCCGACCGGACGGGGTCACCGCGCCGGACCAGGTCGTCCAGCACGTCGGCCACGAACGCCTCGTGGTAGCCGGGGATCCGGTCCAGTCCGTCGACCCGGGCCAGTTCCAGCCAGTCCGGGAACAGCCGGCTCTCGTCCCGGTACGGCCGGTGGAAGGCGTGTTTGTCGGCCTTGATGTCGTAGCCCAGGTCGAGCAGGACCCGGTAGCCCCGGTCGTGGAAGATCCGGGCGGTCTTGACGAACTCCACCACCACCCCGGAGATCGGGGTCGCGTCGAACGAGACACCCCACAGTGTTGTCATCCGCCTCGTCCTCCCGGCACAGATCGGTGACGCGGCACAGGTCCACGATGGAAAACCCATGCTGACACAGGTCAGCGCCGACCGCCCGCCGGCCGGTTGGGGGCGCGGGGAACACCCGGACCGGACCGTCGCCGGTCTACACCAGACGCCGGTGGACGAGCACCCGCAGGGCGAGGTAGCCGGGCACCGCCGGCAGCCAGAAGGTCGCCAGCCGGTAGACCAGCACCCCGGCGACCGCCGTCTCGACCGGCACCCCGGACAGCAGCAGGCCGGAGACCAGGGCCGCCTCGGTGGCCCCCAGCCCGCCCGGTGTCGGCGCGGCCGACGCCACCCCCTCCCCGACGATGCAGACC
Source organism: Micromonospora cathayae (assembly GCF_028993575.1). Lineage (NCBI taxonomy): Bacteria > Bacillati > Actinomycetota > Actinomycetes > Micromonosporales > Micromonosporaceae > Micromonospora > Micromonospora cathayae. Next base: position 5,226,561 of record NZ_CP118615.1, read on the forward strand.
AGCAGCACGGCCGGCAGGAACGCCAGCGGGTCGGGCAGACCGACGGCCAGCAGGGCGAGGTACAGGCTCGCGCCGTAGGCGAGGGTGAGCGCCAGGCAGACGGCGAGCAGCCGGACCAGCCGCCCGTGGTGGACCAGGGCCCGCAGCGCGTCGACCGCCTGCCGGGTGGCGGCGCGGCCCCGGGCCCGTAGCCGGGGCAGCGCGAGCACGGCGGCGGCCACCAGCAACACGGCCAGCACGGCCAGCAGGACGACCAGACCGCGGGTGGCGGCGAGGTGGACCAGCTCCCGGCTCGGCCGCCGGGCGAACGGCAGCAGCACCGGCAGCAACACCAGCACCGAGCCGACGCCGGCCAGCCGGGACACCGCGACCGCCGTCGCCGCCTCGGCCGTCGACAGGCCCTGCTGATGCAGGTACCGGAGGCTGAGCGCGGCCCCGCCGACACTGCCCGGGGCGAGCCGGTTGGCGAAGGACGCGGCGACCTGGAGCAGGACGGTCCGCCCCAACGGCACCCGGTCGACGGCGGCCAGACGCAGCGCGAGCGCGCCCAACAGGTAGGTGGCCGCCGAGGCCAGCAGCGCCCCGGACACCGCCAGCGGACCGGCGTGCAGCATCAGCCGCAGCGCGGTCCGGACCTGACCGAGCTGGGGCAGCAGGAAGTGGACCAGCAGACCGAGCATGACCAGCAGGAAGACGCCCCGCGGGGTGATCCGGACGACCCGGGCCAGGCGGTCGCTGCGGTGTGGGCAGCGGCGGAGGATCTCGTCCCGGAGCTGGTCGAGCAGCCCCGGACGGTCGTCGAGGATCCGACGTCCGGCCCGGGACAGCGACGGCGGTTGCAGGTACGGCAGGCAGTCCGCGACCGGCTCCGGGCCGAACTGGTCGACGGCGGCGGCGACCACCTCCGGGGCGTCCGCCCGCCCGGCGAGCGTCACCAGCAGCTCGACGACGTCCCGGGCCCGCTGGTCGGCGGTCGCGTCGTCGGTGCCGAAACCCAGGTCGACGAGGTGGGCGGTGTCCCCGTCCCGGAGGATGTTGGCCCCGCGCAGGTCCCGGTGGGCGATGCCGGCCCGGTGCAGGCGGGCCACCTGCCGGCACACGTCGGTGACCGCCCCCGGCGGCAGCGGGCGGGGGTCGTCCAGGGGCCGGCCGTCGACGAACCCCTGGACCAGCAGCGCGGTACCGTCGGGTTCGGTGGCGGTGATCACCAGCCCGGGGGTCCGCACCCCGGCCCGTTCGGCGAGCAGCGACAGGTACGCCTCGTGTTCGTTCTTCTGCTTCACCGTGACGTACGGCGGTTCGTCCTGGACGTGCCGGTACCGGACCCGGCGGTACAGCTTGTACAGTCGGTCCGCGTCGCGCTGCTCGCCCCCGGTGACCTTGACGAACAGGCGTCGCCCGTCGGTGGTGGTGGCCCGGTAGGGGCGGGAACCGCGGGCGTCCCCGGCGATCGGTGTGAGCCGGGCGACGTGGATGCCGCGCCGGCGCAGCGTGCGCCGGATCCGGGCGACGGCCTGTTCCGGCCCGACCTCACCGACGACGAGCCGGGTCAGGCCGACGGCCAGCCAGCCGACCAGGAACCCGCCGACCGCGTCGACGGGCAGGTGCGCGCCGACGTGCACCCGGGCCAGCGCGACCACCGCGACCACCAGCCACAGGTACCCGCGCATGTGCCGGGGCACCACCCGGGCGACCACGAGCGCCAGTGCGGTGACCACCGCGACGTGCCCGGACGGGTATCCGAACGCCCCGGTGACCGTCTCGTGCAGACGTACGTCGGCCAGCAGCGCGCCGGGCCGCGCCCGGGCGACGGCGATCTTGTTGACGACGGCCAGGCCGTACGCCAGGGTGCCGGCGAGCAGCAGGTCCCGGGCCAGGGCGACACGTCGCATGACGAGGGCGACCGACGCCGCCCCGACGACCGCCGGGTACGAGCCCAGCTGCATCACCACCACCAGGGCCGGCGTGGCACCCGGGGGCAGGTGGTTGAGCAGGGCGAACAGGTCCTGTTCCCAGCGGCCGACCGGCCGGTGGCGGACCTGGTGACCGAGCACCAGCAGCAGCAGGACGGCGGTGGTCACGCTGAACACGAGCGCCGGTGACGGTCGGCGGGTCCGGGCCATCGCGGGTCCTCGGATGGGCGGTGCGGCGGGTGCCGGTCTCGGCTGCCGGCTCTGGACCGACGGTACGGCGCGCCGGTCGTGGCGGGGGCGCAGATCGGCGATCCGGTGGGGGCGGCCGGCGGGTCGGGAAGAATGGGACCGTGGATCGGGTGCTGACGGTGCTGGCCGGTCTGCCGCCCGTGCTGGTGCTGGTGCTGGTCGTCGTGCTGCCCGCCCTGGAGTCCTCGACGCTGCTGGGCCTGGTGGTGCCCGGCGAACTGACCGTGCTCGTCGGCGGGGTGGTGGCGCACGCGGGCGGGCTGCCGCTGTGGGCGGTGATCGCGGCAGCGACCCTCGGCGCGGCCGTCGGTGACCAGGTCGGTTACCGCATCGGTCGGCACTACGGTCCGGCGTTGTTGGCCCGTGCCCCACGCCGGCTACGCCGTTCCGGTGAGCTGGACCGGGCCCGGGCCCTGATCGCCCGCCGGGGTGCGGGGGCGGTGCTGGTGGGCCGGTGGGTGGCCGTCCTGCGGGCCCTGGTGCCCACCGTGGCGGGGATCAGCGGGATGCGCCGTTCGACGTTCACGGTCGCCAACGTGACGGGCGCGCTGCTGTGGGCCGCGACGGTGGCGGTGACCGGCTACCTCGGGGCGGCCTCGTACCGGTACCTCGAACAGCGGCTGCGGATCGGCGGCGAGGTGCTGTTGGCGGTGGCCGTGGTGGCGGTGGTCGGCTGGGTGGTCCGACGGCGCGCGGCGCTGCGCGCCCGCAGCCGGGACTGAACCAGCCGGGGGCGCCGGCTGGACTGAGCCAGCCGGGCCGAACCGGCCGGTACCGAACCAGCCCGGGTACGCCGGCCGGGAGCGCGCCGAGGAGCGCGACGGCGTCGACGGGGGGTCAGCGCCGCTCCGCCAGGAGCTGCGACACCGTCACGAACTCGTACCCCCGGGTCCGCAGCTGCTCGATCAGGGCCGGCAGCCCGCGCAGGGCGACCAGCCGCCGGTCGGCGCCGACGTCGTGGGCGAGCAGGATGGTGCCCGGCCGGACGGCCCCGACGACGGCGCGGGCGTGCCCGGCCGGGTCGCCCGGGAAGTCCGACTCGCGCATCTGCTGCGACCAGAGCACCACCTGGTAGCGCAGGCCGACGGCGGCGGCCAGGGCCGCCCCGCCCAGGTGCCCGTACGGGGGGCGCAACAGCCGGGGTTCCTGCCCGGTCGTCTCGGCCAGCGCCCGGTGGGTACGGGTCAGGTCGTCGTGCGCCTCCTCGATGTCGGCCCGGCCGAGGTCCCGGTGGGCCCAGGTGTGGCTGCCGATCTCGTGCCGGTCCATCCGCCCCCGGACCAGCCCGGCGTGCCGTCGGGCCCGCTCGCCGACCATGAAGAACGTCGCCGGCACGCCGTACCGGTGCAGGGTGTCGAGCACCATGGGGGTCCACTGCGGCGCGGGTCCGTCGTCGAACGTCAACGCCACCAGCCGGCGTTCGGTGGGGACGAACCAGGTCAGTTCGAGCCGACCGGAGCCGAGCAGGTCGGGGCGCCCCGGCCGGGCGGCACCGGCCGCGCCGCCGCGCAGCGGCAGTTTCCGGTCGGTGACGTCGGCCGCCTCGGCGAAACCGGCGACGCCCAGTCCCACGCCGAACGCCACCAGGCCACCCCGACGCAGCAGGACCCGCCGCCGCGACACCGGTGACCCGTCCGGGCCGGTCACGACGGTTCCACCCGGTGCGGGGCGGGCCGGGACACCTCGGACGACCGGCCGGCCAGAAAGATGCCGGCCGTGATCGCCGCCACCGCGAGCCCGAGACCGACCAGCCGGGGCCCGGTCAGCGCCAGTGTCTCCCCGAACACGGTCACCCCGATCCACACGCTGGCGACCGGGTCGGTCAGGGTGAGCGCGGTCAGCGGCGCGGCGAGCCGGCCGCTCTGGAAGGCGTTCTGGTTGAGCAGCAGTCCGACGAGCCCGGTCAGCAGCAGGGCCAGGAACCGCCAGTCGACCAGCACGGTGACCAGGTCGCCGTGGTACCGGCCCACCACCGTCTTCACCAGGGCGGCGGTGACGCTGTAGGCGACCCCGCTGGCGACGCCGAGGACGGCGCCCCGGGCCGCCCCGGTGAGCCGGTGCGAGACGGCGACGCAGGACGCCACCACGCCGCCGGCCAGCACGCCGGCCCCCCACCACCGGCTCGGGGCCGGGTCGCTGACCCCCGCGCGGATGTCCGCGACGACCAGGAACACGGCCAGTCCGACGGTGCCGACGGTGACGGCGGTCAGGTCGCGGGGGCGGACCCGTCGCCGGTCCCACACCGCCTCGACGAGCACCGCCATGAACAGTCCGCTGGCCAGCACCGGCTGGACGAGCGCCAGCGGCCCGAAGCGCAGGGCCGTCGCCTGCAGCACCGCGCCGGCCGAGTCCGGCAGCCAGCCGGAGAGCCAGAGCCGGCTGCGCAGCAGCCGCAACAGCAGACGCGGGTCCAGGGCCCGACGGGGTTGTTGCTGGCGTGCCGCCCGCTGGTGCAGCGCGGCGGAGAGCGCGAAGCAGAACGCGGCGGCGACGGCGAGCAGCAGCGCGGTGACCACGGTTCAGCCGTCGCCGGACCGGGTGGGGCGGTGCCGGCGTCCGCGATCCGACGGCGGTTCGGCGGCGGTCATCCCGTACGCCGGTCGAACCGGGATCCCGGCGACCGGCGACCGGCCGAGCAGGTCGGCGATCACGGTGGCCATCTCCACACCGGGCTCGAAGGCGACGTGCGCCGCCCCGTCCCCGTCGACCAGGGCGGTCAGCGCGGGCCGCAGTTCCGCGGGGGAGGTGACGTACCGGGTGAGGGCGCAGCGGGTCAGCACGGCGGCGTTGGCCCGTCCGTGGCCGGGAATGGGTCGGTAGGTGATGGTGGGCAGACCGGCGACCAGGGACTCCTGGCAGGTCAGTCCGCCGGCGTTCTCGACGATCACGTCGGCCGCCCGCATCAGCGCGGGCATGTCGTCCACCCAGCCGAGCACGTGTCCGGGTAGCCGGCCCAACCGCCGGCGCAGCTTCTCGTTGCGCCCGCAGACCACCACCGGTTCGACGCACCCGGTGGCGGTGATCTCCCGGGCGGTACGCGCCACCGCGCCGACACCCCACGAGCCGGCCACGATCAGCGCCAGCCGGGCCTCCGGGGGCAGCCCGAAGCGGAGCCGCGCCTGACGTCTGCCCAGCTCCGGGGCGTCGGTGAAGCGGGCCGACACCAACGGACGGACCACCTGGGCGGACGTCGCGCCGTTCGCCCGCGCCTGCCGTGACGCCGCCTCGTGCACCACGCAGTACAGTTCCACCCCCGGTGCCACCCAGGTCGGATGGACCGCGAAGTCGGTGACGTAGGTGATGACCGGTGCGGTGATCCGCAGGGTGTGCCGGAGTGGTCCGAGCACCTGGTTGGCGAACGGGAACGTGGTGACGACGGCGACCGTGTCGGGCGGCAGTCGCGCCAGCATGCGGCGGCGGGCGGGTCGCAGGGCGGCGCGGATCGCCGCGACCGACAGCGGGGACCGGTCGGTGACGGTGAACAGGGCGTCGTAGCTCCAGGGTGCCCGGCTCAGCATCGTCCGGTAGGTTTCCCGGATCGCGGCGTGCAGGGGCGCGGGCAGGACCGCCAGGAAGTTGATCTCGTCGACCTCGAATCCCCGCCCGGTCAGGCCGCGCCCCAGTTCCCGGGCTGCGGCGTCGTGGCCGGCGCCGATGTCCGCGGACACGATCACGATCCGGCGGCCGGTGGACATCAGCCCGTCCCGGCCCGGCTGCGGCCCCGGTCGGGAAACGCCCGCGGTCGGGCCGGGGGCCGCCACCGCCGACCCGGAGGTGGGGCCGGAGGGCTCCCGGCCCGGTGCGACCCGAGCGGGCCGACGGTCAGCCCCCGTTCACGGGCCCAGGCGACGAGCAACGGCAACGCGCCCAGGGTCGCCTGCCAGGCGCCGGGTGCTCCGGTGCCGTCGGCGTCGTGCAGCAGGACGGTACCGCCACCGGTGAGGTCGCCGGTGACCTCCCGGTACACCGATGCCGGGGTGGCCTCGGCGGTCCAGTCCCGCCCCCACGCCGTCCACAGCCGGGGTCGCAGGCCGAGGCGTCGGCAGGCGACCAGCGCCGCTCCGGTCAGCACCCCGTACGGGGGTCGGTACCAGCGGGGTTCGGTTCCGGTCACCCGGCTGACCAGGTCGTGTGCGCGGGCGATGTCGGTGTACGTGCCCCACGGGGACCGGCCGAGCAGGTTGCGGTGTGCCCAGCCGTGCACCGCGACCTCGTGGCCCGCCGCGACGATCTCCCGCCCCAGCGCGTGGTCGTGGTCCAGCATCGCCCCGAGCAGGAAGAAGGTCGCCCGGACGTCCGCTTCGGCGAGCGCCCGCAGCATCCGGGGAGTGGACCGGCGGTCCGGACCGTCGTCGAAGGTCAGCGCCACGTGGTCGGGGCGGCCGGTTCCGGACAGGTCCGGCCACAGCCGGCGGCGCAGCGGCGCGACGGCGGACACCGCCGGCACGGCGTGCCCGGCGAGCGCGGTGACGGCCGCGCCGAGCATGGCCCGCCTCACCGGCTACCCGCCGCCGCCCGGTGGCCGGCTCCCGGGTTCTCGCCGGGTACCCGCTCACCCCGCAACAACCAACTGCGCCACATCAGGCCAATGTAACGGTCTAATTCCGGATATCGCCTGGAAAAGCGACGAGAGCCGGATGCGCGCCGACCGGCTGCCGGATCGATGCCGGCCGACCGTGCCGCACGCCGGACCACGACCCGCCGGTCCGGCCGCCGGCAGCCTACCGGTGCCGGACGCCGCTGCTGGCCCGGACCACCAGCGTCGGCGCCACCTGCGGATCGGTGGGGTGACCGGTCGGTTCACCGAACAGGTCCAGCAGGGTGGCGACGCACCGACGGCCGACCTCGTCGAAGTCCTGCCGGACGGTGGTCAACGGGGGTGAGAGGTACTCGGCCTCGGGGATGTCGTCGAACCCGACCACGCTGACGTCCTGCGGAACCCGCACCTCCCGCTGGTGCAGCGCGCGCAGCAGGCCGAGCGCCTGGTGGTCGTTGGCGCAGAACACGGCGGTGACGTCCGGCCGGTCGGCCAGCGACTGCCCGATCTGGTAGCCGGCCCGGGGGCTCCAGTCCCCGGTCAGCACCGGTGGGGCCGCCCGGCCGGCCGCGTCCAGGGCCAGCCGCCAGCCGTCGATCCGGTCCCGGGCCTCCAGCCAGTCCCGGGGGCCGGCGATGTGCCACACCGTCTCGTGTCCGAGCGAGAGCAGGTGCTCGACCGCCAGCCGGGCCCCGGCGACCTGGTCGACCGAGATGCTGGGCAGCTCGCCCGCCCCGCCGGACTCCACCACCACCGCCGGCACCCCGGTGGGCAGGCCGTGTACGGCCACCGCGGCGGTCAACATCGGGGCGATCAGCACCACGCCGGCCACCGACTGCTCGGTCAACGCGTCGATGGCCGACGTCATCCCGGCCCGGTCGAGGCGTTCCAGGGTGACGATGCTGATGCCGTAGCCGGCGGCCCGGGCGGCGCGTTCGACGCCGAGCAGGGTGGCCGCCGGCCCGTACAGGATGGTGTCGAAGCTGACCACGCCGATGACCCGGGAGCGGCGGCCGGCGAGCCCCCGGGCCAGCGCGTTGGGCCGGTAGTTGAGCTGGTGCACCGCGCGCAGCACCCGCTCGCGGGTCTCCTCACGGACACTCGGGTGGTTGTTGAGCACCCGGGAGACGGTCTGGTGCGACACCCCGGCGAGCCGGGCGACGTCGCTCATCACCGCGGCCCGTGCCGCCGGCTGTTGTCCCATCTCGACCCCCCTGCTCACGATCGTGACCCACTGTGGTCAACGGTCGGTGGGGACGGTGGATCCGGTTGCCGGTCCGGATCCACCGTCGCCACCCGTACCGCCGGCGGGCTCAGAACCCCCGGGCCAGCCGGTAGTAGGCCTGGTTCCACCGCAGTTCGTCGGCGAACCGGCGGGGCGTGGTGTCCGCGTCGATGACCACCAGTTCGGTGCCGACCATCTCGGCCAGGTCGTGCAGTTCCTCCGCCCCGACGGCCTGCGACAGGACGGTGTGGTGCGGCGCGCCCGCGGTCAGCCAGGCTTCGGCCGAGGCGGCCAGGTCCGGGCGGGGCCGCCACACCGCGCGGGCCACCGGCAGCTTCGGCAGCGGCTCCGGCGGGGCGACCACGTCGATCTCGTTGGCGACCAGCCGGAACCGCTCCCCCATGTCGGCCAGGCCGAGCACCACCGCCGGGCCGGGCCGGGCGTCGAAGACCAGCCGGACCGGGTCCTCCCGGCCGCCGATGCCCAGCGGGTGGATCTCCACGTTCGGGGTGTCGGCGGCGATGCTCGGGCAGACCTCCAGCATGTGCGCGCCGAGCACGACCTCCCGGCCGGGGGTGAGGTCGTAGGTGTAGTCCTCCATGAAGGAGGTGCCACCGTCGGTGCCGACCGACATCGCCTTGAGCGTGTGCACCAGCACCGACGTCTTCCAGTCGCCCTCGCCGCCGAAGCCGTACCCGTCGGCCATCAGCCGCTGTACCGCGATGCCGGGGAGCTGACGCAGCCCGCCGAGGTCCTCGAAGTTGGTGGTGAAGGCCCGGAAGCCGCCGGCGTCGAGGAAGTCGCGCAGGCCGGCCTCGATCCGGGCCGCGTAGCGCAGCGCGTCGTGCCGGTCGCCGTCCGCCCGCAGCGCGGGGACCAGCCGGAAGCTGTCCTCGTACTCCTTGACCAGGGCGTCGATCCGCACGTCGGGCACCGCGTCAACGGCGGCGACCAGGTCGTTGACGCCGTACGTGTTGACCGACACCCCGAAGCGCAGCTCGGCCTCGACCTTGTCGCCCTCGGTCACCGCCACGTCGCGCATGTTGTCGCCGAAGCGGGCCAGCCGCAGCGAGCGCATCGCGGCGTGCCCGATCGCGGCCCGGGTCCACGCCCCGATCCGGGCGCCGACCCGGGGGTCGCTGACGTGCCCGGCGACGGTCTTGCGGGCCACCCCGAGCCGGGTCTGCACGTACCCGAACTCGCGGTCGCCGTGCGCGGCCTGGTTGAGGTTCATGAAGTCCATGTCGATCTCGGACCAGGGCAGCGCCACGTTGGCCTGGGTGTGCAGGTGCAGCAGCGGGGTACGCAGCGCGTCCAGCCCGGAGATCCACATCTTGGCCGGGGAGAAGGTGTGCATCCAGGCGATCACCCCGACCGCGCCCTGTACGGCGGCGTCGCGGCAGACCGCCAGGATCTCGGTGCTGGAGGTGAGCACCGGCTTCCAGACCACCCGGGCGGGGATGGCCGGGTCGGCGTCGAGCTGCGCGGCGATCTGCCGGGACTGCTCGGCCACCTGCCGCAGGGTCTCCGGGCCATACAGGCCCTGGCTGCCGGTGAGGAACCAGACCTCGGCGGCCGGGGATGGGTTGGTCATGGGGGATGCCTTCCGATGAGCTGGTCGGGTCACTTCTTGCGGATACCGACGAGACGTTGGAGCAGGATGAACGCGAACAGCAGGCCCCCGATGACGATCTTGGTCCACCAGGAGTTGAGGCTGCCGTCGAACGTGATCAGCGTCTGGATCACACCGAGCACGAGGACGCCGAGCACCGTCCCGAACACGTACCCGGAGCCGCCGGTGAGCAGGGTGCCGCCGATGACGACCGCGGCGATCACGTCCAGTTCCATGCCGACGGCGATCAACGGCGCGCCGGAGAGCGTGTAGAAGGACAGCAGGATGCCGCCGATCGCCGCGCAGAGGCCGCTGATGGTGTAGACGGCGATCTTCGTACGCCCCACCGGCAGCCCCATCAGCAGCGCCGACTGCGGGTTGCCGCCGATGGCGTACACGTTGCGCCCGAGCCGGGTGTACGCCAGCGTGTACGCCGCCACCAGCACCACGGCGAGCGCGATCAGCACGCTGTACGTCACGAAGCTGTCGCCGATCCGGATGCGCTCCTGGGCCACCCCGGTCCAGAACCCGTCGGTGATCGGGACGGACTTCGCGCTGATCCAGGTGCACATGCCCCGGGCGAAGAACATCCCGGCCAGGGTGACGATGAACGGCTGGATGTCGAAGAAGTGGATCACACAGCCCATCGCGAAGCCGAGGGTCGGGCCGATCAGCAGGGCGATCACCAGCACCAGCGCCGGGTGCAGGCCGTTGCCCAGCAGGGACGCCGACACCATGGCGGTCATCGCCACCACCGAACCGACCGACAGGTCGATCCCGCCGGTGAGGATCACGAAGGTCATGCCGACCGCGACCACCAGCAGGAAGCCGTTGTCGATGAGGACGTTGAAGACGACCTGCGGGCCGGAGAACGCCCGGTACTGCGAGACGCCGATGCCGTACATGACCAGCAGCAGGGCCAGGGTCGCCAGCACCGGTACGTGCCGCTGCGGCACCCGCCACCAGGGCGCCCGGCCGGCGGGTACGGCCAGTTGGTTCGTGGTCATGCCGGGACCTGCTCCTTCTGCTGCACGTCGGACGCCGACGGGGGCGCCGCGGGTGGGGACGACCGGCGGCGGAACCGCGCCCGGAACGCCGGGGCCTGGATGAGACAGACCGCGATCACCACCACCGCCTTGAACAGCAGGGCGGTCTGCGGGTCGATGTTCATCGCGTACACCGAGGTGGTCAGGGTCTGGATGATCAGCGCGCCGACGATGGTGCCGCCGAGGTAGAACCGGCCGCCGGCCAGGGCGGTGCCACCGATGACCACGGCCAGGATGGCGTCCAGCTCCACCCACAGGCCGGCGGAGTTGCCGTCGGCGCTGGAGACGTTCGCGGTCATCATGAACCCGGCGATGGCCGCGCAGGCCGCGCTGACCACGTACACCAGGAAGGTGATCCGCCGGGACCGGACGCCGGCCAGCCGGCTGGCCTCGGCGTTGCCGCCGACCGCCTCGATGATCATGCCGAGCGCGGTCCGCCGGGTCAGCGCCGCCACCAGCAGGGTCACCGCGAGCGCGACGACGATGGCGAACGGCAGGGTGAACAGGTGCCCCACCCCGATCGTCTTGTACGGCCCGCTGTTGATGGTGATGATCTGGCCCTCGGTGATCAGCTGGGCCAGGCCGCGGCCGGCGACCATGAGGATCAGCGTGGCGATGATGGGTTGGATGCCGATCACCGCGACCAGGACGCCGTTCCACGCGCCGAGCAGCAGGGCCACCCCGAACGCCAGCACCAGCGCGGTGAGCACCGTGGGGACGCTGTTCTGGTCGGGCTGCTCGCTGATGTACAGGCAGGCCACGGCGCCGCTGACCGCGACCACCGACCCCACCGACAGGTCGATGCCGCCGGTGGCGATCACCAGGGACATGCCGAGGGCGACCAGGATCAGCGGGGCGCTGAGCCGGACGATGTCGATCAGGCTGCCGTACAGGTGTCCGTTGGTGAGTTCGACGGACAGGAAGCTGGGCCGGTAGACGGTGTTCGCCACCAGCAGCGCCAGCAGCACGACGATCGGCCAGAACAGCCGGTGGCCGGTGAGGCGGGTCCGTACCGTGCTCATGCCGGCACCGGTCCTTCCTGTGGGGCGCCACTGGCGATGGCGCGCATGACACGGTCGGCGTCGAGGTCGTCGTCGTTGGCGAGCTGGGTGACCATCTGCCGGTCCCGCATCACCGCCACCTTGTGGCTGAGCCGCAGCACCTCCTCCAGCTCGGCGGAGATGAACAGCACCGCCATGCCGCCGTCGGAGAGCTGGGCCACCAGGCGCTGGATCTCGGTCTTCGCGCCGATGTCGATGCCGCGGGTGGGTTCGTCCAGGATGAGCAGCCGGGGCTCGGTGATCAGCCAGCGGGCCAGCAGCACCTTCTGCTGGTTGCCGCCGGAGAGGTTGCGGACCGGCATCTCCGGGTCGGCCGGCCGGATGCTCAGCGCCTCGATCCACTTGCCGACCAGTTCGTCCTGGCGGCGGCGCGGCACCGGGCGCAGCCAGCCCCGGGCCGCCTGCATGGCGAGGATGATGTTCTCCCGGACCGACAGCTCCCCGACCAGGCCCTCGGTGCGGCGGTTCTCGGAACAGAACGCGATGTCCCGGTCGATCGCGGCCACCGGGTTGCGGATCGTGACCGGCCTGCCGTCGACGGTGAGCTGGCCCCGGTCGGCCCGGTCGGCGCCGAAGAACAGCCGGGCCACCTCGGTACGCCCCGACCCGAGCAGCCCGGCCAGCCCGACCACCTCGCCGCGGTGGATGGTGAGGTGGAACGGCGCGACCGAACCGGAGCGGCCCAGCCCGTCCGCCGCCACCACCGGGGTGCCCTGCTCGACGGCGGCCAGGTCCCGGCCGGTGGCCTCGTCGAGGCGTTCCAGGGCGTCGAGTTCCTTGCCGATCATCTTCTCCACCAGGGCGAGCTGGGGCAGGTCGGCGGTGGCGTACTCGCCGACCAGCCGGCCGTTGCGCAGCACGGTGATCCGGTCGGCGATGCCGTACACCTGGTCGAGGAAGTGGGTGACGAAGAGGATCGCGATGCCCTCGTCACGGAGCTGGCGCATGATGCGCAGCAGGTGGGCCACCTCGTCGGCGTCCAGGCTGGACGTCGGCTCGTCGAGGATCAGCACCCGGGCCTCGACGTCCACGGCCCGGGCGATCGCCACCATCTGCTGCACGGCCAGGGAGTAGCTGCCGAGCGGTCGGGTCACGTCGATGTCCAGGTCGAGCCGGCCCAGGGCGGTCCGGGCCCGGCGGCGCGTCTCGCGCCAGTTGACCGCGCCGAGGCGGCGGGGTTCCCGGCCGATGAAGATGTTCTCCGCGACCGACAGGTTGGCGCAGAGGTTGACCTCCTGGTAGACGGTGCTCACCCCGGCCGCGGTGGCCTGCATCGGGCCGGTGAAGGAGACCGTTCGGCCGCCGAGGGTGATGGTGCCGCCGTCGGTGCCGTACACACCGGTCAGCACCTTGATCAAAGTTGACTTGCCGGCACCGTTCTCGCCCATCAGGGCGTGGACCTCACCGGGAAACAGCCGGAAGTCGACGCCCTCGAGGGCGCGCACTCCCGGGAAGAACTTGCTGATCGCGGTCATCGTCAGGACCGGATGACTCTCCGCCATCCCACCAGACCTTTCGTCACGTACATCGAGTGAGGTGCCGCCGGTGCCGGCACGGCGGTCCGCGGTCCGTCGGCCCGCCCGCCGCCGGTGGGTGTCCGGGCCGGCGGTGTGCGCGACACCGCCGGCCCGGCCGTCGTTCCGGTGAGGGTTCCGGGTCCCCGGGAACGACGCGTCGTACGCGCTGCCCGGCCGGTCAGTACTTCCGGGTGGGCAGCGCGGCCTTGGCCTGCTCCTGGGTGAAGGTGGTCTCCTCGGTCTCCACCCGGGCCGGCACCTCCTCGCCGGCGTGCACCTTCTTGACCAGCTCCATGAGCTGGTCGCCCAGCAGCGGGCTGCACTCGGCGATGAAGTTGAACTTGCCGTCGGCGAGGGCCTGCATGCCGTCCTTCACCGCGTCGATGGTGATGATGGTGATGTCCTTGCCCGGCTGCTTGCCGGCCGCGGTGATCGCCTCCAGCGCGCCCAGGCCCATGTCGTCGTTGTGCGCGAACAGCACGTCGATCTTCGGGTTGGCCTTGAGGAACTGCTCCATGACCTGCTTGCCGCCGGCCCGGGTGAAGTCACCGCTCTGCGACGCGACGATCTTCAGGTTGGGGTTGGCCGCGATCGCCTCGGTGAAGCCCTTCTTGCGGTCGTTGGCCGGGGCCGAGCCGGTGGTGCCCTGCAACTCGACGATGTTCACCGGGCCGGTGGCCGACTTGGTCTGCTCGACCAGCCACTCACCGGAGAGCCGGCCCTCCTTGACGAAGTCCGAGCCGATGAAGGTCTTGTAGAGGCTCTTGTCGGCCGAGTCGACGCTGCGGTCGGTGAGGATCACCGGGATGTCGGCGTCCTTGGCCTCCTTGAGGACGGTGTCCCAGCCGGACTCCACCACCGGCGAGAAGGCGATCACGTCGACCTTCTGCTGGATGAAGTTGCGGATCGCCTTGATCTGGTTTTCCTGCTTCTGCTGGGCGTCGTCGAACTTCAGGTCGATGCCGGCGGCGGCGGCCGACTCCTTGATGGAGTTGGTGTTCGCGGTACGCCAGCCGCTCTCCGCGCCGACCTGCGAGAAGCCGAGGACGATCTTGTCGTTGCCGCCGTCACCGCTGCCGCCGCCGCCGGTGTCGCTGTTGCCGCAGGCGGTCAGTGAGGTGGCCAGCAGGCCGGCGGCCAGCACGGCGCCGAACCCGCGCCGGGTGATCAGGTTGCGGGTCGTCAACATGGGATGACTCCTTCAGGGATTTGTGGTGGGGGGACTACCGGGGCCGGCAGCGGCGGTTCAACCCGCTGCCGGACCCGCGTTCGGGTGCGGTGGGACGGCCGGCCGTCGCGGACGGACCGGCGGGTGGGGCCGCGCCGGGGTCAGGGGCTGCCGGTGCCGGCGCCGGGTTGGCCGTAGACGTTCTGGTAACGGTCGTAGAGCGCGTCGATGTCCTCGCGGGCCATCGGCACCGGCTCGCCCAGCGCCCGGGTCAGGTGCGCGGTGCGGGCCACGTCCTCGCACATCACCGCGGCCTTGACCGCCGCCCGGGCGTCCCGGCCGATGGTGAACACGCCGTGGTTGCGCATCAGCACCGCCGGGGAGCGGTGCCCGGACAGGGTGGCGACGATCCCCTTGCCGATGTCGTCGCCGCCGATCAGGGCGAACGGGCCGACCGGGATCTCGCCGCCGAACTCGTCGGCCTGGGCGGTGAGGTGGCAGGGAATCGCCTCGCCCCGGGCCGCCCAGGCGGTGGCGTAGCCGCTGTGGGTGTGCACCACGCCACCGACCTCGGGCATCGCCCGGTAGACGTAGGCGTGCGCGGCGGTGTCGCTGGACGGGGAGAGGTCGCCCTCCACCACCACACCGTTCAGGTCGCAGACGATCATGTTGTCCGGCCGCAGGTCGTCGTAGGACACGCCGCTGGGCTTGATGACCATCAGGTCGCGGCCGGGCACCCGGGCCGAGACGTTGCCGGCCGTCCAGGCCACCAGGCCGTACCGGACCAGTTCACCGTGCAGCGCCGCGACCTGCTCACGCAGCCGGGTCACCTCGGCGTCCGGGTCGGTGCTCACGCCACCACCTCCAGGGGGACTGCGGCCTGCTCGGCCGGGTTCGGGTCGGCCGCCCGGCGGGCGGCGTTGCGGATGGCGCGCAGCCGCAGCAGCAGATCGTCGCCGCCCCGACCGAAGTGGTCGTGCAGTCGCCGGTACTCGGCGTACAGCGCGTCGTAGGCGCGGGCCCGTTCCGGGTCCGGCCGGTACACGTCCCGGTCGACCCGGCCCATCACGGTCGAGGCGGCCGGCACGTCCGGGTACGCCCCGGCGGCCACCGCCGCGTGGATCGCCGAGCCCAGCGCCGGCCCCTGGGTCGAGCCGATGATGCCCAGCGGGCGCTGCGTGACGTCGGCGTAGATCTGCATCAGCAGGGTGTTGCCGGTGAGCCCACCGGCGACGATCAGCTCGTCGACCGGCACCCCCGCCTCGGCGAACGCCTCGATGATCATGCGGGTGCCGTACGCGGTGGACTCCAGCAGCGCGCGGTAGACGTCCGGCGGCCGGGTGGCCAGGGTGAGCCCGACGAGCACGCCGCTGAGATCGTGGTTGACCAGCAGGGACCGGTTGCCGTTCCACCAGTCCAGGGCGACCAGCCCGTGCGCGCCGACCGGTTGCGCGGCGGCGGCGGCGGTCAGCGCCTCGTGCGAGGCGTACCCGGCCGGCGCGGCGTGCTGGACGTACCAGCCGAAGATGTCGCCGACGCCGCTCTGGCCGGCCTCGTAGCCCCAGGAGCCGGCGCTGATGCCGCCGTCGACCACGCCGCACATGCCGGCCACCTCGGCCACTTCGGCGCCGTTGACCACGTGGCAGGTGGAGGTGCCCATGATGGCGACCAGCCGGCCCGGTTCCAGGGCCTGCGCGGCGGCGGCGGTGACGTGCGCGTCGACGTTGCCGACCGCCACGGCGATCCCCTCGGGCAGCCCGGTCCAGGCGGCGGCCTGCGCGGTCAGGCCACCGGCGCGGCTGCCCAGCGGGGCCAGCGGGCCGTCCAGCTTGGTCACGAAGTCGGCGAAGTCGGGGTGCAGCGCGGCCAGGTACTCCCGGGACGGGTACCGGCCGTCCTGGTGGATGCCCTTGTAGCCGGCGGTGCAGACGTTGCGGGTCTCGACGCCGCAGAGCTGCCAGACGATCCAGTCGGCGGCCTCGATCCACCGGTCGGCCCGGTGGTAGACCTCCGGGTCCTCCTCCAGCAGTTGCAGCCCCTTGGCGTACTGCCACTCGGCGGAGATCTTGCCGCCGTACCGGCCGATCCAGGGCTCGCCGCGCTCGTGGGCCAGGGCGTTGATCCGGTCGGCCTGCCGCTGGGCGGCGTGGTGCTTCCACAGCTTCACCCAGGCGTGCGGACGGGTCCGCAGCTCGGGCAGCTCGCACAGCGGGGTGCCGTCGGCCAGGGTGGGCAGCACGGTGCAGGCGGTGAAGTCGATGCCGATGCCGATCACCCGGGCGGGATCGACGCCGCTGGCGGCCAGCGCGGCGGGGACGGCGTGCCGCAGCACGTCACGGTAGTCCTCCGGGTCCTGCAGGGCCCAGTCCGCCGGTAGCGCGCGGCCATCGACAGCGAGTACCGTGTCCATCACGGCGTGGCGATACTCGTGTACCGCCGTGCCCAACTCGGCACCGTCGTCGACCCGCACCACCAGCGCCCGACCCGACAGGGTTCCGTAGTCGACCCCGACCACGTAGCTGTCGGCCGCACCAGCCGAAACGTCCATGACATCCTCCGCTCACGTTCCGGCAACAGTGTTAGCGCTCACATGGTGCCTCGTCAAGACACTCTCCGGCATCAATTTGGGATCGGGCCCAGCCCACACATCCCTGTCCTCGCCAGCGATCCGAGCGGCAGACGTCATCCAGCCCCGGCCGGGCCGCCGCGAACCCCCATCTCTGTGTGCGCTCACATGCAGGCGGAAGCCGACCCGAGCCGCAGGACGCCGGGCCCGCGCACGACGTCGCCCGCCACCACCGATCCCCGGATCGGCGCGCCACCACCGGGGTCCGGGACCCGCCGCCACCCCTCCCACAGCCATCGAAAGTTTCGGGATACGCTGCCGGACGGAGTGGGCGACGGGTAAGGAGACGGCGTGGAACAGCATCGGGCGACGCTGGCGGAGATCGCGCGAGCCGCGGGCGTGTCGATCCCCACCGTCTCGAAGGTCCTCAACGGACGGCCCGACGTCGCGCCGGGCACCCGGCAGAAGGTGCAGACCCTGCTCGACGAGCGGGGGTACACCACCCGGCGTACCGCCCGCCCCACCCCCCGGGCCGGCCTGATCGAGGTGGTGCTGCGGGACCTGGGCAACCCGTGGGCCATGCAGATCATCGACGGGGTGGAGGACCTGGCCTACCGGGCCGGGTTCGGGGTGATCGTCTCCGCGGTCCACGGCCGGCACCGCACCCGCCCGGACCGCCGCTGGACCGAGCAGCTCGCCGCCCGGCGCTGCGACGGGGTGCTGCTGGTCCTGTCGGACATCTCGAGCAGCCAGCGCAGCCAGCTCGACGAACTGGGCATCCCGGTGGTCATCATCGACCCGGTCGGCCAGCCGCCCGCCGACATCCCGTCGGTGGGCGCGACCAACTGGGCCGGTGGCCTCACCGCCGCCGAGCACCTGATCGGTCTCGGTCACCACCGGGTGGCGGTGATCGGTGGACCACCCACCATGCCGTGCAGTCGGGCCCGGGTCGACGGCTACCGGGCCGCCATGCACGCCGCCGGGCACCGGATCCCGACCGGCTACCTGCGTACCGGCGACTTCACCGCGCCGTCCGGGTACCGCGAGACCAACGCCCTGCTCGACCTGAGCCAGCCGCCGACCGCCATCTTCGCCTGCGCCGACGAGATGGCCTGGGGCGCCTACGAGGCGCTCTACGAGCGGGGACTGCGGGTGCCCGACGACCTGAGCGTGGTCGGTTTCGACGACCTGGACGCCGCCCGGTGGGCGGTGCCCCCGCTGACCACGGTGCGTCAGCCGCTGACCGAGATGGCGGGGATGGCCACCCGGATGCTGCTGAGCCTGGTCAACGGCGAGGAACTCGGCAGTCACCGGCTGGAACTGGCCACGCCGCTGGTGGTCCGGCACAGCACCCGTGAGCTGACCTGAGCCCCCGCACCGACGCCGGTGATTCGCCACCGGCACCGGTTGCACCCGTGTCACACGTCCGCTTAGGCTCTGTGGGAGCGCTCCCGGAGATCGGCCGCGGTGGTCGCGGGGAGAGTGGTCCGGGTCGGCGTGACGGGGACGGGCACCCGCCGCGCCTCGTCCGCGGTGTCGCGAGCCCCGAACCGGGACGGCGCTCTCCGCACCCCCACCCCCACGTACGGAATGAGACGCCCCCGATGACGAACATCCCACGTCGGTACCGGCGGCAGGTGGCCGCGGCCGGCGCGATCGGCGCGCTGGCCCTCGGCGCGTCGGTGGCCCTGCCGGCCGCCGACGCCATGGCCGCCACCGGCTGCCAGGTCACCTACACGACCAGCAGTTGGACCGGCGGGTTCACCGCCGCCATCACGATCAAGAACCTGGGGGACGCGGTCAACGGCTGGACCCTCGGCTTCAGTTTCCCGGATGCCGGGCAACGGGTCGGACAGGGTTGGTCGGCCAGCTACCAGCAGAACGGCAGCGCCGTGACCGCGCAGAACGTGAGCTGGAACGGCACGCTCGCCACCGGCGCCAGCACCAGCATCGGCTTCAACGGCACCTTCACCGGCGGCAACCCGAACCCGACGGCGTTCACCCTGAACGGCACGGTGTGCACCGGGTCGACCACGCCCAGCACTCCCCCGCCGACCACCCCGCCCCCGCCGGCCACGCCCCCACCCACGACGCCCCCGCCCACCACCCCGCCACCGACCGGGACCACCCCCGTGGCGATCAACGGCCAACTCCGGGTCTGCGGGGCGAACCTCTGCAACCAGTACGGCAAGCCGATCCAGTTGCGCGGGATGAGCACCCACGGCATCCAGTGGTTCCCGCACTGCTACAACGACGCGTCCCTGGACGCGCTGGCCAGGGACTGGAACGCCGACCTGTTCCGGATCGCCATGTACGTGCAGGAGGACGGCTACGAGACCGACCCGACCGGGTTCACCAACCGGGTCAACACCCTCGTGGAGGAGGCCACCGAGCGCGGCATGTACGCGCTGATCGACTTCCACACCCTGACGCCGGGTGACCCCACGTTCAACCTGGAGCGGGCGAAGACCTTCTTCGCGGCCGTGTCCGCCCGGCACGCCGCCAAGAACAACGTGATCTACGAGATCGCCAACGAGCCGAACGGCGTGAGCTGGTCGACCATCAAGAACTACGCCGAGCAGGTCATCCCGGTGATCCGGGCCAACGACCCGGACGCGGTCGTCATCGTCGGCACCCGGGCCTGGTCCTCGCTGGGCGTCTCGGAGGGCGGCAACGCGACCGAGGTGATCAACAACCCGGTGAACGCGGGCAACGTGATGTACGCGTTCCACTTCTACGCCGCCTCGCACAAGGACAACTACCGGGCCGAGTTGGAGCGGGCCGCCGCCCGGCTGCCCATGTTCGTCACCGAGTTCGGCACCGTCGACTACACCGGTGACGGCGGGGCCGACCTGGCCAGCAGCGCCACCTGGCTGGACCTGCTGGACCGGCTGAAGATCAGCTACGCGAACTGGACGTACTCCGACAAGGCCGAGGGCAGCGCGGCGTTCCGGCCGGGCACCTGCAACGGCAACACCTACGCCGGCACCTCGGTACTCACCGAGTCCGGCACCTTCATGCGCAACCGGATCCGCACCCCGGACACCTTCCCCACGAGCTGACCACCGACCCGCCCCGCCCGGCCCGCCGCCTCTCCGGCGGGCCGGGCGGACCTGGTGGCCCGACCCGCCCCGGCCACACGCCGGGGCGGGTCGGGCTCGTTTCAGGGGTCGCCGCGCAGGCGGGCGTCGAGCGAGGCCAGGTCCGGCAGGAACCAGACGTGGTCGGCCCGGTTGGACTCGGCCACCAGCGCCCGCAGGGCCGCGCTGGTGGTGAGGTGCCGGGAGATGTCCCCGAACACGACCAGCCGGACCCGGTAGTTGACGAACTTCTGCATCACCTCACCGGCGAACCGGGTGCCCAGGGAGAAGAAGGACGGGTCGAGGCGCTCCGCCGGCACGGCCACCACCGTCGCGCCGAGAAAGGTCGCGCCGATCAGGTCCAGGGCGTCCTGCGTGGTGGCCACCGGCGGCCCGGCCGGGTCACAGACCAGCACCGACACCCCGGCCCGGTCCTGTACGACGTCAGGCACGCCCGACCTCCTCCCCGGCCAGCAGGCCGTTGTCGCCGTCGAGCACGGCGTCGAGCAGCTGCAGCAGCTCGGCCGTGGCAGCCGCTCCGCCGAGGATCACGATCTTCAGCCGGTGTCGTTCCCCGTCGTGGACGGTCTGGATCCGCAGCGGCTGGTCCGGGGCCTGGCCGGTCTGCGCGGCGGCCAGCACGAGGGTGCCCAACCGGTCGGCCGCCACGCGGTCGACGCCGTCGATCTGCACGATGCTGGACACCTCCACCACCGCGCGAGCGGTGGGCGGGGCCGGCCCGGCCTGCGGTCGGCCGGTGAACACGTCGAGGTCGGCCCGGGTGATGCGGTACTGCTTGCCGATCCGCACCGCCCGGAGCCGACCGCCGCGGATGTAGCCGCGCACGGTGCGGACATGCAGCCCGAGTAGGTCGGCCACCTGCTCGGGCGAGTACATTTCATCACTCATCGCTCCCCAGCATAGCTCACGATAGGGAGCGATAGGGAAGCTGGAGGTGGGCGGCGGCCCACCTCCAGCTTCGGGGCGTCAGTACCGCGACCACCTCTGGTTGGCGGTACCCGCGCAGTCCCACAACTGGAGCTTGCCGCCGTTGGCGGTGACGTTGTCCCGCACGTCCACGCACCGGTTGGCGCTGAGGTTCACCAGGTCACCGGCGGCGTTGAGGGTGAACCGCTGCGCCGGGTTGCCGTTACAGGTGACCAGGTTGACCTCGGTGCCGTTCGCGGTGCCGGCCCACGCCGGGTCCATGCACTTGCCCATCGCCCGGACCGTGCCGTCGGAGGCGAAGGTCCACTGCTGGGCGGCCGTGTCGTTGCAGTCCCAGATCTGCAGCTTGGCCCCGTCCACCGGGTTGGCCGACGGGATGTCGACGCAGCGACCGCTCTGCTGGCCCCGGATGCGGGTGGTACCGCCCGGCGGCGGGGTGCCGCCGGAGGTGTAGCCGTTGACCCTGACGTAGTCCACCAGCATCTGCTGCGGGAACTGGGTCGAGCCGTCCGGGTAGCCGGGCCAGTTACCGCCGACCGCCACGTTGAGGATCATGAAGAACGGGTGGTCGAAGACCCAGCGGTTGCCGCCGAGCCGGCTCGGGTCGACCCGGTGGTACTCCACGCCGTCCAGGTACCAGATGATCGAGTTGGGCTCCCAGTCCACCCGGTAGGTGTGGAAGGTGTCGGCCAGCGGCGCGCCGATGGTCCGGCTGCCGGTGATGCCGCCCCCGCCGGAGTAGCCCGGCCCGTGGATGGTGCCGTGCACGGTGTTCGGCTCCCGGCCGATGTTCTCCATGATGTCGATCTCGCCGGCGTTCGGCCAGCCGACGCTGCCCATGTCGTTGCCGAGCATCCAGAACGCCGGCCAGATGCCCTGCCCCCGGGGGATCTTGATACGGGCCTCGAACCGCCCGTACGCCTGGGTGAAGGTGGCCGCGGTGAGCAGCCGGGCCGAGGTGTACTCGCACCGGCCGTAGTGGCACTGGTAGTTGTTCGGGTTCTCCCGGCGGGCGGTGATGACCAGGTTGCCCTGACCGTCGTGCACGGCGTTGCTGGTGCTGTTGGTGTAGTACTGCAACTCGTTGTTGCCCCACCCGCCGCCACCGATGTCGAACCGCCACTTACCCTGGTCGATGGGTGTGCCGGCGGGCGCGTTGAACTCGTCCTGCCAGGTGATGCCGCCGATCGCCGCCTGGGCGGGGGTGGCGTCGGACGGGATCACGGGGGCCGCGGTGAACCCCACCACCGCGGCCAGGAGGAGCGCGAGGCTGCGCGCTCGGGGGGAACGTCGGAATCGGGGCACGGCGGGTCTCCTTCGCGTGCGGGCGTGGTCCGGGGGGCGACGCACGGCCGGCGGGTGGTGGTCTTCCGCCGCAGGAACGTCCGGGTCGCGGCACGGCCGGTGGACCCCGTCGACCCGGGCCGACCAGGCGGCAGAGAGAGCGCTCTCTATCGGAGCATGTCGATATGTTGACTTTTTGTCAACACTCCTTGCAGTTCCGCCCGGCGGGAAGCCCTACCCACAAAACCTATCTGATTACTAGAGTTGCCCCGGTCGCCCCCGTCCCCCGAGCAAAGGCGGAGACCCGATGACCCGCTGGACCCCCGACCCCACCTTCTACCCCTCCCCCACCCAGGCCACCACCGCCCCGCCGGAGAAGCTCGCCTACGTGGCCGCCTTCGACCGCACCGCCACCCGCCCCGACGCCATCGCGGTCCTCGACACCGACCCGGACTCCCCCGACTACGGCCGGGTCGTCGGCTGGACCGACCTGCCGTACCTCGGCGACGAACTGCACCACTTCGGCTGGAACGCGTGCAGCAGCGCGCTCTGCCCCACCGCCCCGCACCCGCACGTCGAGCGGCGCTACCTGATCGTTCCCGGCCTGCGGTCGTCCCGGATCCACGTGCTGGACACCCAGCCCGACCCCCGCCAACCGAAACTGGTCAAGGTCATCGGCCCGGAGGAACTCGCCGAGAAGGCGGGCTACTCGCGGCCGCACACCGTGCACTGCGGACCGGACGGCATCTACCTGTCCGCCCTCGGCGGCGCCGACGGCCGGGAGGGGCCCGGCGGCATCGCCGTGCTCGACCACACCACCTTCGACGTACGCGGCGCCTGGGAGAGCGACCGGGGCCCACAGTTCCTCGCCTACGACGTGTGGTGGCACCTCAACCACGACGTGCTGGTCACCAGCGAGTGGGGCACCCCGTCCATGATCGAGGACGGCATCGTCGGCGAGCTGCTCCTCGGCCGCAAGTACGGGCACGCCATCCACTTCTGGGACCTGGCGAAACGTCGCCACGTGCAGCGGGTCGACCTCGGCGACCAGTACCAGATGCCCCTCGAACTGCGCCCCGCCCACGACCCCACGAAGACGTACGGCTTCGTCGGCGTGGTGATCAGCGTCGAGGACCTGTCCGCCTCGGTCTGGCTCTGGCACCGCGACGGCGACGGTCCGGACGCCCCCTGGGCGGTCACCCGCGTCATCGACATCCCCGCCGAGCCGGCCGACCCGGCGGACCTGCCCGACCTGCTCACGCCGTTCGGCGCGGTACCGCCCCTGGTCACCGACATCGACCTGTCGGTGGACGACCGGTTCCTCTACGTCTCCTGCTGGGGCACCGGCGAGCTGCGTCAGTACGACGTCAGCGACCCGTTCCACCCGGTGCTGACCGGCTCGGTCCGGCTCGGCGGCATCGTCCGGCGCGCCACCCACCCGGCCGCCCCCGACCAGCCACTGGCCGGCGGCCCGCAGATGGTCGAGGTCAGCCGGGACGGCCGACGGGTCTACGTCAGCAACTCCCTCTACGGCTCCTGGGACGACCAGTTCTACCCGGACGGGGTCGGTGCCTGGCTCGCCAAGCTGGACGTCGACCCGCAGGCCGGCGGCCTCACCCCGGACCCGCGGTTCTTCCCGCACGGCGACGAGTTCCGGGGGCTGCGGGTGCACCAGACCCGGTTGCAGGGCGGCGACGCGTCCTCCGACTCGTACTGCTTCCCGTGACCGCGACGACCTGGCTGACGCTGGCCGCGCTCGGCGCGTTCCACGGCCTGAACCCGGCGATGGGCTGGCTCCTCGCGGTCGCCCGGGGCCTCCAGGAACGCGACCGGTGGGCGCTGCTGCGGGCGCTGCCGCCGATCGCCGCCGGGCACCTCGCCTCGGTGGCCGTGGTGGCCACCGCCGTCACCGTCACCCGGTCGGTCACCGCCAGCACCGCGCTGGCGGTGGCCGGCGGTGTGGTGCTGGTCGGTTTCGGACTGTGGCGGCTGCTGTCCCGACGGCACTTCCGGTGGGCCGGGATGCGGCTCTCCTCCGCGCAGCTCGCCGGCTGGTCGTTCCTGATGTCCTCGGCGCACGGCGCGGGTCTGATGCTGCTGCCGGTGCTGGTCACCGCGCCCGCGCCGACCGGTCCACACGCCGGCCACCTGGCCGCCGCCCCGGTCGGCGCGCTCCCCGGGCTGGCGGCGGCCGGGGTGCACACCGTCGCCATGTTCGGTACCGCGCTGGTCGTGGCGGTGCTGGTGTACGAGGTGGTGGGCGTCGGGGTGCTGCGCCGGGCCTGGTTCAACGTGGACCGGCTCTGGGCCGGCGTGCTGGTCGCCGCCGGCCTGGTCACCCTGATCCGGGCCTGAGCCACCGCCCGGGACGGGGGCCGGGGTCAGCCCGCCCCGCCGGCCCGGCCGGCCGCCCAGGTCACCCCGCCCCACAGGTGCGCCCGGAAGTCGGGTTCGTCGTACGCGGCGACGGTGTGGCCGCCGGCCGTGTAGAACGACCGTCCACCGGCCACCTCGGCACACCACGCGTGCGGATGGCCCGCGCCCATCGTCGAGCCCTGGTACGACGACACGTCCAGGCTGACCAGGACGCGCGCGGCACCCGGGACGGTGCTGCGGAAGTTGTACCACTCGTCCTCGCGGACCCAGGTCGGGCCGAGGTGCGCGGTCGCCGGATGGTCGCGGTCCGTCACCACCAGGGTCGCCCGCTGCACCTGCGGCGGGTGGTCGCTGAAGTACGCGCCGACCAGCCGCCCGTAGAACGGCCAGTCGTAGCCGGTGTCGGCCGCCGCGTGCACCCCGACGAACCCGCCGCCCGCCCGGAGGTAGCCCTCGAACGCGCGGCGCTGACCGGCGTCGAGGACCTCACCGGAGGTGTTGAGGAAGACCACCGCCGCGACGCCGGCCAGCCGGTCGGGCGTGAAGACCGCCTCGTCCTCGGTGGCGGTGACCTCGACGCCGTGGTCGACCGCCAACTCCCGCAGCGCCCGGACGCCGGCCGGGATCGAGTCGTGACGGTAGCCGGCGGTCCGGCTGAACACCAGAAGCTCGACACTCATCCCGCCATCATCGCCCCCCCCGACAAGCCCCGGGCACCGTCACGGTCCGCCGGGTGCGCCCGTCCGGTCCGACACACCCGGTAGGGCATCCTAGGAGACTGGGGTGAGGGTGGGGGCGGCGGCGAGGAGCGCGGACACGTCGTGGCCGGCGGCCAGCACGGTCCGGTCCGGACGGACGAGCGCCGCGCCGGCCCGGCCCCGCGCCAACCACCGGCCGAGCACCGAGCCTGCGGCGACGGACACCGGCACCACGCCGCGCAGTCGGGCCGCCCGCTCCGCCCCCGACGCCAGCGGACCGACGGTGACCAGCGCGAACGACGTACCGACCAGGTCGTCGAACCGACGGCCGTCGGCCAGTGGCGCGTTCGGACAGAGCCGGCCGGGCAACCCCCACGGCACCGTACGGCGTTGCCGCAGCACCGACCGGCGCAGCGCCGGGGTGGCGCTGTCCAGGGCCTTCCGCCGGAACACGAGCAGGCTGCCCAACCGGGGCACGACCAGACGACGCAGCACGTTGCCGACCTCGCCGCCCTCGGTCATCGCCCGGCCGATCACGGTGGCGAGCCGGATCAGGGACGTGACGTGCGGCCCGCGCTCGGTCTGGTAGCTGTCCAGCGCGCTGTCCGGCAGGCCACCGGCGAGCACCGCCGCCAGCTTCCAGGTCAGGTTGGCGGCGTCCCGCAGGCCCGCGCCCATGCCCTGCCCGATGAACGGCGGGGTGAGATGGGCGGCGTCGCCGAGCAGGAACACCCGTCCCACCCGCCACCGGTCGGCCACCCCGGCGCGGAAGGTGTACTCCGCGCAGCGGGTGACGGTGAACGCCTCGAACGGCACGTCCCCGGTCCACGGCCGGATCAGCCGGTGCAGGGCCGACGGGACGGACAACTCGGCCGCCGTCTCGTCGGGCAGCAGCCGGAACTCCCACCGGTACCGGCGCGGGCCCACCCGCATGTACGTGGCCGCGCGGTGCGGGTCGCAGACCTGGTGCACGCCCTCCCAGGCGTCGACCGGGGCGTCGGTGTCCACGTCGACGACCAGCCACCGCTGGGCGAAACCGAGGTCGCGCAGCCGCGCGCCGACCAGGTCCCGGACGGTGCTGTTCGCGCCGTCGCAGCCGAGCACGTACCGCGCGGTCAGGGTGGTCCGCTCCCCCGAGTCCCAGTCGGTGACCCGCAGTCGTACCGGGCCGTCGTCGGTCGCGTCGAGGCCGGTGACCTCGACGCCGCCGCGCAGGGTGACCAGCGGCTCCTCCGCCACCCGGCGGCGCAGCAGGGTCTCCAGTTCCGGCTGGTCGAACATGTTGGCCTGGGGGTGGCCATGCGCCTCGACCGTGGCGTCCCGGCGGAACTCGGCGAGGACCCGGTGGTCCGGGGCGAGCAGCCGCAGGCCCGCCCCCGGCCGGGAGATCCCGGCGAACGCCCGGTGCGCCCCCACTTGCTGGAGGATGCGGTAGACCTCGTCGTCGAGGTGCACCGCCCGGGGCAGCGGGTAGACCCCGGTCCACCGGTCGAGCAGCAGGCTGGGTATCCCGTACCCGGCGAGCAGCAGGGCGGCGGTCACCCCGGTGGGGCCGGCCCCGACGACGACCACCGGCAGCGGCGGTCCGTCCGTGCGGCCGACGGGCGGCGCGGCCGGGCTCATCGGGCGGGCCACCCGGATCGCCGGGCGGGTGTACAGGCGCGTCGCGGGTCGACCATCGGCTCTCCCTCGGGCAGGTCCATCGCTCCGGCAGCCACGGTAGAGGGAACCGGCCCGCAGCGGGGGACGCCCCGACCCCGGGCGGGGTCGGGGCGTCCGGACGAAGGCGTCGATGGAGTCCGGGTCGGACGGTGGTCAGAGCCGGGCGCCCACGTCGGCGCCGTTGGTGGGCCGCAGGAACGGCGACGTCGGGATGGAGCCGTCCGCCGCCCGGGGTCCGGTGATGGTGGCCGGGTCGGTGCTGACGAACGTCCACGTACCGCCGAGGTTCCACGAGTTGTTGCTGCCGGTGGAGTTGCCCAACGAGACATTGGTGCCGTTGCCGACCGACAGGTTGCGGTTGACGACCGAGGTGGACCGGGACACGTCGAAGCCGGCCTTGCCGTTGTCCCAGGCGGTGTTGCGCTCGAACACCAGCGAGCCGGGGTTGCCGTTGTCGATGAAGCCGCCGGCGGAGTTGCCCCAGGCCATGCTGTTGCGGGTGGTGTGGGCGACCGCCGGACGCGGGTCGTTGCCGCCGCCGTTCTTGAAGCCGTTGCCGTCCCCGGTGTAGTTCGGCAGGTTCCAGTAGTTGTAGCCGTTGTCGTAGGCGACGCTGTTCTCGATCAGGATGGGCGACAGGAACAGCCAGGCGTCGAAGCCGTCGTCGGCGTTGCGCCACAGCCGGGCCCCCCGCACCACGTTCCCGGTGCCGGAGCCCTCCTTGATGGCCAGGCCGTCCGCGCTCTCGCCGTTCTTACGCGGGTCCCGGTTGCCGTAGCTGTCCAGGTCGATGATGTGGTTGTTCGACGATGCGCCCTGGATGTGCAGGCCGGACTCGTAGTTGTCGCGGGTGACCAGGCGCTCGTACCGGCCGTTGTTGGTGTCCAGGCCGAAGATGCCGTACGGGCCGTTGACGATCTCCAGGCCGACGAACCGCCACCAGTCGCCCTCGACGTGCAGCGCGCCCCGGTCGGGTCGGGGGATGGAGGAGTCGACCGCGCCCGGGGTGTACGGCATGTTCTCGCCGTCGATGATCACGCGCTCGCCGTTGTAACTGGTGAGGGTGATGGGTTGGCTGGCGGTGCCGTCCTTGAGGATCTTGATGGTGACGCTCGGGGCGTAGGTGCCGCCGCGTACCGCGATGGTGCCGCCGGGCTGGACCAGGTCGTGGGCGCGCTGGATGGTCAGCAGCGGCTGGCTCAGCGTGCCGGGGTTGGCGTCGTTGCCGTTGGTCGCCACGTACAGGGTGCCGGCGGCCGGCGGCGGCGCGGTGGTGGCCGGCGGGGTGGTCGGTGGCGCGGTGGTCGCCGGGGGCGTGGTGGGCGGGGCGGTGGTCGCCGGTGGGGTGGTCGGGGTGGTGCCGCCGGTGCTGACCACCACGTCGTCGAAGGAGGCCGACGAGTACGCGGTCTGCAGGCCGATCCGGCCGGCGCTGACCAGGCTGCTGGTGGCCTGTCCGATCGTCGTGCCGTCGACGCTGCCCCGGACGGTGGTGCCGGTGACGTCGATGGCCAGGGTGTACCAGGTGCCGGTGGTGATGGTCCGGGCGGCGCTGGCGAGCACGGTGACCGAGCTGCCGCTGACCGCCTGGAGCTGCACCCGGTTGCCGGACAGCAGCGCGAGTCGGTAGTGGACGGTCGACCCGGAGGCGCGGGCGAGCAGGCTGACGTGGCCGGTGGCACCGAGGCTGAGTGGTTTCACCCGGGCCTGCACGGTGTACGCGGTCCAGCTGGTGCTGCCGGCGAAGAGCCGGGCGTTCTCGCTGCCGGCGTTGGACTGTTGGGCGGCCGGCGAGCCGTCGGTGACGACGGCCCAGGTGCCGCCGGACTTGGACCAGCCGCTGGTGTCGCCGTCGGCGAAGTCGTCGCTGAACACGGTGGCGGCGGAGGCGGTCGAGGTGAACCCGACCACGAGCGCGGCGGCCGGGACGAGCACCGCCGCCAGGAGCAGGGCCAGCCGACGCTGGCGGGACGGACGCATGAAGGCGTACCTCCGGGGGTGGGGGTGATGGAGGGTGAAAGCGCTTTCCCCGCCGACGGTACGAACCGGCATTCAGTCGTGTCAACCTCTGCCGGCCCCGTTCCCACCCCACGGCGCTGGCCGGCCCCGCAGGTCGGGGCCGGCCAGTGTGGTGCCGCCGGTCGGGGGTCCGGTCAGCTCCAGGTGTCGGTCCGGGTGAGGGAGCCCGACGCCGGGGTGGTGAAGCTCCGGTTGCCGCCGCTCTCCCAGGTGACCGAGCCGTCCGGGTTCTTCTTGAGGTACTTGTACTCGACCGCGGTGTTCGGCGGCAGGTTCACCGTCGCCCGCCACACCGGGTAGCTGGCCGAGGAGAGCGGTACCGCGTTGGCCGGGTTCCAGCCGCCCAGGGCCGCGACGTTGCCGACCACGAAGACGTTCTGCCCGTAGTAGGTGCTGGCGGTGGCGGCGAACGAGGCGGCGACCGCCGAGGTGACGGTGTCGCCCCGGAAGGTCTCGGTGACCGCGTACGTGCCGCTGGCCGGGGTGGTGAGGGTCCGGTTGTCGCCGGACTCCCAGGTCACCGCGCCCGAGCTGGTCTTCTTGATGAACTTGAACGCCACCGCCGTGGACTTCGGCAGGTCGACCGTGCCCCGGAAGACGTTGCCGCCCTGGGCGGTCAGCTTGACCGCGCTGGCCGGGGCCCAGGAGCCGAGCGCCGGGACGCTGCCGACCACGTACACGTCCTGGCCGCTGCCGGTGGTGGCGGTGACCGTGAAGGTGGTGGCGACGTCGTCGGTGACCGGGCCGGGGACGTAGGTGTCGGTCCGGGTCGCGGTGCCGCTGGCCGGGGTGGTGAAGCTGCGGTCGGTGGCCTCCTGGCCGACCACGGTGCTGCCGTTCTTGACCAGGTACCGGTAGGCGACCGCAGTGCTGGCCGGCAGCGCGACGGTGGTGGTCCAGGTGCTGCCGCTGCCGGTGAGCGCGACCGCGTTGGCGGCGCTGCCGTTGCCGAGCGCGGCGTTGTTGCCCACCAGGTGCAGGGTCTGGCCGGCGGTCAGCGCGGCGGTGGCGGTGAAGGTGGTGGCGACGGTGACGCCCGGGGTGGCCTTCGCGTTGACGTGGATGGCGACGGCGTTGTTGGCCGGGATGGTCACGGTGGCCCGGCCGCCGGAGACGGTGACCCGGCCGCCGGTGCAGCCGGAGCCGCCGGCGGTGCCGGAGATGACGTCGCAGTACTCGCCGTCGGCCAGGCCGGTGGTGAAGGTGGCGGTGGTGGCGGTGCCGGAGTCGTTGATGCCGATCCAGGCCCGGTCGCCCCGGTGGAAGCCGACGACGTTGCTGTTGACGGTGGTGAAGTCGGAGACGGTCTTGACCGGGCGGGCGGCGTTCGCCCAGCCGACCATGCCCTTGATGCCGGTGGTCTGGCTCAGGCAGGTCCAGGCCGCGCCGCAGACGGTGTCGGTGACGAAGCCGCTGCCGTTGGCGGGCGGCGACTGGTTGCGGTTGGTCCAGGTGAAGCTGTCGTAGACCGACGGCTTGCCGTGCGGGTAGGCCAGCGCGAAGTAGTTCGCCAGCACGTAGTCGGTGCCGTTCTTGTAGGACAGCACCACCCCGTCACGCTCCAGGTCGTGGTTGGTGACCATGGCGAAGACGTTGGCGCTCGGCGCGTCGAGGTTCCAGCTCGGCACGTTGGCCAGCGCCGAGATCGAGCCCTGGAAGGCGGACCGGATGCCCTTGGCGTACGCGAAGTCCAGCACGTCACCGTTGCCGATGAAGGCCCGCGCCTGCAGGGCCGGGTTGCTGGCCCCGTCGAAGATCTCCTGGGCCACGTACGGGCGCTTGCCCTCCGCGACGGTGTTGTTCAGCTTGCCGAGGATCGCCGCGAAGTCGTCCTTCCTGACGTGCTTGACCGCGTCCACCCGGAACCCGTCGACGCCGAGGCCGATCAGGTCGTTGAGGTAGTTGGCGATCTTGGTGCGGACGCTGTCCTTCTCGGTGTACAGGTCGGACAGGGAGAGCAGCTCGCAGCTGGTGACCTGGGCCTCGTTGTTCCAGTCGGTGATGGTGCCGTTGGTCGGGCAGTTGTCGCCGGGGCGGTGGAAGTCACCGTCACCGTAGGGCACCGCCGGGTAACCGTACCCGGAGAACTGGGTGCCGGCGTACCCGACGGAGCCGGCCGGGTTGTTCGTCCCGGCCATGTGGTTGACCACCGCGTCCACGTACACCCGCACGCCCGCGTTGTGGCAGGCGGTGACCATCGCGGCGAACTGCTGCCGGTTGCCGAACCGGCTCTCCAGCTTGTACGACACCGGCTGGTACACCTCGTACCAGGGGTGGACGCCGTCGGGGCTGTTGGGGAGGCTGACCGACTCCTGCGGCGGGGCCACCTGGACCGCGCCGTACCCGGCCGGGCCGAGGTGGTTGGTGCAGGCCGCGGCGACGGACGGCCAGTTCCACTCCCACAGGTTGGCCGTCACCTCGCTGTCGTTGAGGGTGACGGCGGCCCGCGCGGGGGTCGCGGGCTGGGTCAGCGCGACCGCCGGGGCGACCCCGGTGGCGACGAGGGCGGCGGTGAGCAGGATGCGGCCGGCGCGGGAGCGCAGGGGTGGTCGCAGACGTGGCATGGGACGGGGACCTTCTTCCGGGGTCGAAGAGGCACTGGCGAGAATGGACGGCCATCCGTGTTAGCAGAACCTTGCAGCACAGCTGCAACCTTCGCAAGACTTTGCAGCAAGATTCTCGAAACCTGCCGGCAACAGATTGGTCGGCGGCGGGCCAGGCAGTGCCACCTACAGGATGGCGGAAGGGGCTTCCGGGCCGGCGAATCAGGCCCCTCGATCGACGGGGAACGACGACCGGAACCCGACAGATCCCGCACCCTCCCCGGAAGACGTTCCATCTTTCGCAACCGCTTGCGAAGCATCGAGCCGGCAGCGGATCGGCGGTCGCGTGGCCCGGGGCGGCATGGCGACCGGGTATCCGGCAACCGCCGGGACCGGCAGCGGGCCGGCGTGCCCGCCGGGCGCAGCAGGAGGGACTCAGCCGTGCGGGCCAGGACCGTGCGGTTCGCCGAACCAGGCTCGCAGCGCCTCGGGGAGCTGATCCGGGCCGTCCGGGCCGAGGGCCCACGCGACGTAGCCGTCCGGCCGGACGAGCAGGGCGTCAGCGGGAGGTTCCGGTGCGTGGGCGGTGACGAGGTCGACGCGGTCGCGCCACGGGCCGCTCAGGTCGGCGAGGTGGCCGGAGTCGGTGAGGTCCACCAGCAGCGGCCGGCCCGGACGCGCGAGTTCGGCGAGGCGGGTGTCGCGGGACCCGACCCGGAGATCGAGGTCCGGGGCGAACCGACCGGCCAGCGGGTGTGGGGTGCCGGAATGCGTCAGGTACTGGACGTCCGCGCCGGCCAGCAGATCGGAGAGGTGTCCGGTGACCTCGGGGGTGTCGAGCAGCTCGGCGACGACCTGGCGGAGCGCGCTGACCGCCGGGCCGGGGGCCATCAGCGCCAGCTGGGCCTGGGTGTGCATGGTGACCCGTTCGGCGGCCGGGCGGCGCTCGGCGTGGTAGCTGTCGAGCAGTCCGGCTGGCACCCAGCCGTGCACCTGCGCGGCCAGTTTCCAGCCCAGGTTGGCCGCGTCCTGCAACCCGAGGTTGAGTCCGGGCGCGCCGACGGCGGGATGCACGTGGGCGGCGTCGCCGGCCAGGAACACCCGGCCCTGCCGGTACGAGTCCGCGATCCGGGTGTTGGCGGCGTACCGGCGGCGCAGCAGGTGCGGGCCGGCCGTGGCGGGCGCGGCAAGCGGCAGGTCCCGGCCGAGGACCCGGTGCAGGCTGGCGCGCACCTCCTCGACGCTGACCGGGATCTCGTCGCTGACCGGGGGCCCGTCCCACTCGAGCACCGACACCATCAGCACACCGGGTTGGTGCGGCGTCACCACGTACGCGCCGCGTTCGGTGCGGTGCCAGGCGTACAGGCCGATCCGGTCACCGCTCGGCAGGACGACAGCGGCGGCGTCGGCGCTGATCGACGACTCCGGTACGGTCACGTGCGCGGCCCGGGAGACGACGCTCGGATCGGTACGGCCGGAGAACGGCACCCCGACCGCCCCGCGTACCCCGCTGCGGGCACCGTCACAACCGACGAGATACCGGGCCCGCAGCTGGTAGTCGCCGTCCGGGCCCTGTACGTGCACGGTCACGGCGTCGTCGTCCTGGCGCAGTTCCCGCAACCGGTGGCCGCGGCGTACGTCCGCACCGAGCTCCCGGGCCCGCTGGTCCAGTAGCGACTCGAGGCGGGCCTGACGGATCTGCAGACCGTGGAGGGGGTGTCCGGCCAGGCCGGACAGTTTCAGGGGCAGCGCACCGAACAGGAACGCGGGAACCGGCTGCGGCCGCCCGTCGCGGCCCCCGAAGGAGTGGTAGAGGCCCCGGTGGTCGAGGAAGCGGACAACCTGCCCCATCAGGGCGTTGGCCTTGTCCGCGGTACTCGGCTCGGACAGCTGCTCCACCACGACCGGACGCACGCCGGCGAGCATCAGCTCACCGGCCAGCAACAGCCCGACCGGGCCGCCACCCACGATCACCACATCGACGTCCACCGGACCGGACCTCCCGTCAGCAGCAGGCATGCCGGGGCACGGTAGCCGTCACCGAAACCGGCGCAACCCACTACCCCTGGTAGCCCGGAACGGCGCGCGTGAGATAATCAGGTGGACGCCGGACAGCCGCGCGTCCGCCCGTCGCGGGCGTCGGACCGGAGTCCGCCCGTCGCGGATCCGGCGGCATCCGCCCGGCGCGCGGCGCTCCGTCCCGTCGGCACCGCCGGGTACCCGACGCCGGGAATCGCGTCGACCTGCGGCGCTTCGGCACGTGTCGGCGGCCCTGATGCTGGGTAGCGTGCATGTGGGTCAAGACGGGTGCCCGGTAGCCTCGCCACGCCGCCGCGCGGGTGAGGTCCCTTGACCGGTACCACCGTCGGGAGCAGCCATGTCGACCGATCGTCTTCGCACCACGGGGCGACCCACCCGGCTCGAAGAGGCGATCATGACGTGCTCCCTCGACGTCGAGGGCAGCGTCACGGTCGTCACGGTCCGGGGTGAGGTCGACATGAGCACGCCCACCGGATCACCGAGCTGGTCGGTCGGGTCGACCGGCCCCGGTCCCATCCGGCTCGTGGTGGACCTGGCCCGGGTGACCTTCCTCGACGCGCACGGCATCACCGCCCTGCTCCGGACCGGAACTGCGTACGCGCCCCGGCCCGGCCGGTCCTGCGGGATCCCGCGCCGTGCGTGTTCCGGGTGCTGACGGTGAACGGGTCCTGGCCGAGTTCGAGCTGCTGCACACCCCGCCGGCCCGTCCCACCGGCCCCCGGCCGGCCGGGAGGCCGGGCGGGGACGACAGCGCGCCGCCACCGTCGACGGTGGCGGCGCGCTGAGGCGGGATCAGGCGGACCGTCCGGCCCCGGCCAGTGTCGGTTGCCCGGCCCGTACGGGCTCGGCGGTGCCGGCGGTGTCGTCGTCCGTCCCGGGGGCGGTGGCCGGTGCGGGGACCGGCTCGCCGAGCGCCTGCCGGGCCGGGTCGGTGACCGCCTGCCGGGCCGGCGGGGTGACGTCCTGCGTCGGCGACGCATCCGCATCCCCGGCCGCCGCCGACGGCTGCGCGGAGCCAGCCGGCGTAGCGGACTGCGCGGAGCCGGCCGGGGTGGCGGACTGCGTGGCATCGGCCGGCGTGGCCGGTTCCGCGGCGTCGGTCGCGGGCACCGGCTGCCGCAGCGCCATGAGCGCGGCGGCCGGTGCGGCCAGCGCGACCACGCCGCAGACCAGCCAGGTGGCGGTCACCCCGATGACCGCGGAGAGCGCCCCGAAGGCCACGATGGAGACCGGGGTGGTGCCGATGCTGGCCAGGGTCAGCATGGACATCGCGGTGCCGAGCCGGGCCCGGGGCGACGCCTGCTGGTAGACGGTGACGATCGCCGGGCCGTTCAGGCCGGCCATCAAACCGACCCCGGCGCCCACCGCGGCGAGGGTGGTCACCGACGGCATCAACGCCATCAGCAGGATGCCGACGCCGATACCGACCCCGCTGAACACGAGCCGGACCAGCAGCGGGATGCGGTGCGCGAGCAGGGCGCCCATGGTGCCGGCGAACAGCGCGCCGGCGCTGAACGCGACCACCACCACGGCGACCGACCCGACGCCCCAGCCCCGGCCGTCGACCAGCAGCGGCAGGGCCACGTCGATCGGCCAGCCGAACGCCATGTCCAGGCAGAACGCGCAGATGAACAGCCAGCGCAGCCGGGCCTGCGAGCGCAGCAGGCGCAGCCCGTCACCGGAGCGGCGCAGCATGTTCTCCCCCGGCGTCCGGGTGCCGCCGGCCATCCCCCGGGTCACCACGAACACACCGACGAAGGAGACCGCGCAGGTGACCGAGACGGCCGCCATGGCGACCCACAGCTCCCCGGTGGCGATCATCCACGCGCCGATCGGCGCGCCGACGATCGGCGCGAGCCGGGTCACCATCGCCGACAGCGAGTTCGCCCGGGCCAACTGGTCGCCCTCGGCGAGCCGGGGCATCAGGCTCTGGCTGGCCGGGCTGCCCATGCCCAGCAGCACCCCCTCGATGGCGGCGATCACCACCAGCGGCCAGAACCAGCCGGTGGTCAGGGTGACCGCCGCCCCGGCGGCGAGCAGCAGCGCCCGCGCCGACGTGGTACGCAGCAGCACGAAACGGGGCCCGAGCATGTCGGTGACCGGGCCGGAGAAGACCAGGGTCAGCGCCCGGGGAAGCGTACCGGCGAGCATCAACGTGGTGATCGCGCCCGCGCCACCGAGCTGCACGGCGGTCCAGCCCAGCGCCACCAGCAGGACGTAGTCCCCGGTCAGCGACAGGGCCTGGCTGGCGGTCAGGGTCATGACCTTCCGCCACTGGATCGCCGCCCGCGCGCCGGCCGGGGCGGACGTGTCAGCAGGTGTCATCGGTGTGCCTCTCACTGGGGAAGCCCTGGCCGGGCTCCGTGCGGTGTCGTCAGGGGATCGTCGGGCAGGGGCAGCCGCCGGAGCCGGCACAGCCCGGGGTGGCCGGCCAGCGTCGCGGCGGCGGGACCTGGACGGAGCCGCAGCCACCACGCAGCACGTTCTCCACCGCGCGGGCGGCGGCGAGCCGCTCGTCGGCCAGCGGCGTCCGGGCGCCGGCGGTGACCTCCAGGTTGCCGCCCAGGTGGGAGCGACCCAGCCGGGCCAGCGCCTCGGCGGCCCCGTGGATGGCCGCCGTCCGGTCCGCCGGGCAGCTGGTCAGCACGGGCACGTCCGACGGGACGAACCGGACCCGGACCGCGTCCACAGCCGGACCCGCGCCCGGACAGCGCCCGTGGACGCCGTCCGGGGCGGGTGACGCCGTACCCGACCGGCGGGGCGGTGCCGGGTCGGGTACGGCCGTCGGAGGTCCGGGACGGGCCCGGGTACGACCCGGTACGCCGGCCGGCCGGTAGGCGCGTCCACCGGTGATCGGGTGACACCTCATCGGTTCCCCCTCTGGCCGCTGGACAGGACCGGACTGCCGTGCCCGAAACGGTACGGATTCCCCGGGCGCTCCCCCGGCGGTTGATCGGGCAGCACAGCGGCACCTTCGGCCCGTCCGGACCAGTCCCACTCGAACAGCCGCAGCCGGCCCGGCCGGTCGCCGGTGGTGGCGAGCGCGGCGACGAACCCCGGTGGTGCGGGCAGGTCCCGCAGCGTCCAGCGCTGGCCGGCCAGCGCGCCGGCTCCTTCCACCACGCCGGGTACCAGCACGCTGAGCCGCAGGCCCTCCAGGAACCGACCGCCACTGGCCTTCACGCAGGCCTCCTTTCTGGACAGGAACCGGTGGTACGCGGCCCGCTGCCCGGCCGGATCGGCGTGGCCGGCGACGACGGCGGCCTCGTCCGGGGGGAGGAACCGTTCGGCCAGCGGGACCGCGTCGGTGCCGTCCCGGATCTCCTCCAGGTCGACGCCGACCGGTCCGGTCAGGCAGACGGCGAGCAGGGCGTGCCCTCCGGAGCGGCTGAGGCTCCACCGCCACTGCCGCCACGGGCCGGCGAAGGCCGGTTTGCCGTTCGGTCCCCGGGCCCAGTGCAGCGCGTACCCGGCGACGCCGAGGTACCCACCGAGGACGGTGCGCAGCGCGCCGTGCGCGGCGACGAAGCGCTGCGCGGCCACCCGGTCGCGCAGGTCGGCGGCGCGTCGCCGTTCGTCGGCGTCGAGCAGCGCGGTGACCAGGCGGGTCGTCTCGGCGTCCACGTCGAGGCCGATGCGCCAGATGTCCGCGCCGGGTGGCGGGTCGACGACCGGTGGGAGGAGCGTCGGGCCGGCCCGGCAGCCCACCCGCCCCACCTCAGGCCGCCCTCGCGTCGCCGAGCCGCCCCTGCAGGTAGCCCTGGGCCAGGGTGAGGCGTTGGATGTTGCCGGTGCCCTCCATGAACTCGAAGGCCCGCGCGTCGCGGACCAGCTTGTCCAGCAGCGGGTGCTCCCAGCGGGCGCCCGGCCCGAGCAGCCGGGCGGCGGTGGTGGTGACCTCCTCGGCGAGCCGGGTGGCCCGGATCTTCGCCGCCGAGGCGAGGGTGCCGTCGGCCGGGTTCCGGTCGGCGGCGCGGGCGGCGGCCAGCACCAGGGCGCGGGTGCCGGCGAGGCGCTGCGCCCAGTCGTCGAGCTGGTGCCGTTCGTCGGCCCGGAACCGTCGGCGTGCGGTGGTCAGGTAGTCGTAGCCGGCCTGGGCGACGCCGAGGGCGAGGCAGGACACCACCGGCCGGTACCGGTTGAAGGTGCGGGTGGCCGCCCACATGCCCTGCCGGGTGGCGGAGCGGTGCCGGCCGAGCACGTCGGCGGGGTCGATCGGCAGGTCGGTCATCCGTAGTTCGCTCAGTTGCAGGCCGCGCAGCCCGAGGGTGGACAGCGGCACGCCGGTGAAGCCGGGCCGGCCGGTGTCGACCAGCACGGCGACCACGCCGAGCGGGCCGGCGTTACGGCGGGCGAAGACCACGCCGATGCGGGCGCGGGCGCCGTTGCCCACGTACCGCTTGGTGCCGGTGAGCAGCAGCCGGTCGCCGTCGGGGCGCAGCGTGGTGCCCATGCTGTTCGGGTCGGAGCCGTGCGCCGGTTCGGTCATCCCGAAGAACGTCCAGGTGGGACCGTCGGCGACCACCTGCCAGTACCGGTCGGCCTGGTCGTCGTCGGCGAGTTCGCTGATCACGAAGCCGGACATGGACGGGCCGGGCAGGGCCAGCACCGCGCCCGCGTCGGCGCGGGCCAGTTCCTCCAGCACGGTGACCTGTTCGACGGCGCTGTCGAGCAGGACGGGACGGCCGGCGATCCGCAGCGGGTCCGCGTTGTACGCGGCGGGCAGCCCGACGAGCTGCCGCCAGGGCAGCGCGCCGTCCAGGACGGTGCCGGCGAGGGAGGGGTCGCGGTCCAGGTCCAGCGCGGTGGCCCGCAGGGTGTCGGCGTACTCGCGGGCCCGGGCCCGCAGGGCGGGGAGCACGTCGTCGG
This sequence comes from Micromonospora cathayae, assembly GCF_028993575.1. Classification (NCBI taxonomy): domain Bacteria; kingdom Bacillati; phylum Actinomycetota; class Actinomycetes; order Micromonosporales; family Micromonosporaceae; genus Micromonospora; species Micromonospora cathayae. Next base: position 5,264,974 of record NZ_CP118615.1, read on the forward strand.
TCATGTCGCCTCCAGTGCGGTCGGCGGCGGGTAGGTGTCGGCCAGCAGCTCGGAGACGCGCGCTTCGCCGCCCGGCCCGTCGGCCAGGAAGCCGGCCGCGCCGAACAGGTGCAGGCAGGTCCGGCCGACCTCGTCCAGGCTCTGGTGGACCCGGGTCAGGTCGAGCGGGGTCGGGTCGGTGTCCAGCAGCGCGCGGGCCTCGGCGATGCCGGCGGCGGCGTCGGCGACCAGGCCGCGCACCATGGGCAGGTTGAGGGTGGTGGTGCCGGCGACGCTGCGGCCGCGCAGGTGTGCGGCGGCCCGGTTGAGCAGCCGTTCGGCCAGGCCCAGCCGGATCCAGGCGACGCCGGTGGTCCAGTCCGGCCCGGCCGGGCCGCCGTCGGGGAACCGTCGGGCGACCAGGTCGCCGATCCGGCCGAGTTCCGGCCCGGCGCCGTCCCGGGGACGGGGGCCGGCCGGGGTGGTGTACCGGTCGCAGGTGGCGTCCACGTCCGCCGGGAGCAGGGTGTGTCCGCCCGGCCCGACCGGGAGGACGGCGGGGCTGGTGGCGGCGTGCAGGGCGGTGAGCGCGGCGGCCGGCCCGTCGGTGTACGCGACCAACCGGTGCCGGCGCGGGTCGACGCCGCCGGCCGGGTCGGAGGCGCCGGCCGCCCGCCGCGGGTCGACGGTGCCGGCCGGATCGCCGGTCCGGGTGCCGCTGACCGGCCCCGGCCCGTCGGCGCTGCCGGCACGGGTCGGTCGGGCCGCGTCGGCGCGGCCCGTCGGGACGGTGCCGGGCGTGGCCGTGGGCCGGGTCGTCCCGGCGGGGCCGGGCGGCGGGGTGACGGTGACGGTCATCGGACCAGCTCCCGGGTGCGGCGGGGGCGGGCCGCGCCGTCGGCGGCACCGGGTGGTCCGGCCGGCCCGGCCGGGTGGCCGTGGTCGGCGCGGACGGTGACCGGTCGGCCCCGCCCGACGGTGTGCTGCGCCGGGGTCTCCGGGCGGTCCGCCGGCAGGGTGAGGGTGACCGCGCACCGGTACGGCAGCACCGGATCGCGGTCGGTGACCAGCACCCGCCCGGCCGGGCGGTGCGGATCGGCCAGCAGGTCGGCCAGGGCCAGCCACACCCCGGCGCACGGGTGGCCGGTGGGGGCGTGCCGCACCGGCACCCCGGCCGGCACGCTCTCCGGGCCGGCCCCGGCGACGATCAGGTCGACCTCGGGCAGGTCCGCGCCGGCACGGTCCTCGGTGGGCAGGTCCGCGCCGGGCCGGGCGGCGGTGGAAAGGTCCGCCGGGCCGGGGCCGGTACGGGTCACGACCAGGGTCGGCGCGTCGACGGCGACGGTGCCGTCCGGGCCGAGCAGCAGCGCCACCGCCACGTCGTGTGCCGGCCGGGTGCCGCCCGGCGGCAGCGTGGACTGCTCCATGACCAGGATCAGCGCCCGCCTGGCCTGCCCGGCCCGCAGCTGCTGGTGGGCGATGCGCAGCGCGGTGAACGGGCCGGCCACGCCCTGCTCGGTGACGCCCATCATCAGCGGGTCACCGGGGAGCAGTTCGGTGAGCAGCGCACCGGGGAAGCTCTGGTGCCGGCAGTCGGGGGTGGCGTCCACGGTGACCACCAGGTCCACGTCGGTCAGGGCCGGGCCGAGGTCGTCGACCACGGTCCGGACCATGTCGTGGTAGCTGACCCGGGCCCCCTCGGTGAGCCAGGACAGGTCGTCGAGCGGCCCGTACAGCGACTCCATGTGGTCGACGAACGGCTTGCGTTCCTCGGCGGTGGGCGCGGGGCCGGGGTCGGGGGCGAAGGTGAAGCCGACGATGCGTTCGAGGGCCGGTCCGGCCGCGTCACCTGGCGCGACCGGACCGGTGGACCCCCCGAGCCGCCGCAGGACCGGCACCGGTCAGCGGCTCTCGGCGATGAAGGCGGCCAGCGAGCCGACCGTCTCCAGGTGGGACTGCTCCAGGCCCTCCGGGTCGACCTGCATGTCCAGGGCGTCCTCCAGGGCCATCAGCAGGCCGAGCACGCTGGTGGAGTCCAGGCTGAGGTCGTCGAAGAGGCGGGTCTGCTCGGTGACGTCGGTCAGTTCCTGGCCGAGCACCTCCTCGAGGGCGACGACGATGGCGGAGACGATCTGGGCGTTGGCGGTGTCGTGGGCGGTGACGGTCATCGGAGGTACCTGCCTTTTCTCGGAAGAGGGGGGTGTCAGTTGAAGTCGTGCAGGATCTGGGCGGCGAGCATGCTCGCCACGTCGTCGCGGGTGCGGATCAGGCGCGGTCGGCCGTCGTGCACCAGCACCTCGGCCGGGTAGCCGTGGCTGAGGAAGTACACCGGCGAGGCGGTCGGGCCGTACGCGCCGGAGCGGGCCACCCCGACCACGTCGCCGGGGGCCAGGTCGGCGGGGAGTTCGACGGCCTTGCCGAGGGTGTCGTTGGGGGTGCACAGCGGGCCGGTGACGTTCCACTTGACCGGCTCGGCGGCGCTGTCCCGGTTGATCAGGCTCATCGGGAAGTTGCGCTTGACGAACGAGCCGATGCCGACCGCGGCCATGTGGTGGTTGGTGCCGCCGTCGGCGACGGCGAACCGCTCCCCCATCGACTCCTTGACGTAGCGGACCTGCACCGCGTACGTGCCGCTGTGGCCGACCAGGTAGCGGCCCAGCTCCATCACCAGGCGGGTGTCCGGGTGCCGGTCGTGGAACGCGGCGAAGACCGGGTTGAGCTGGTCGGTCAGCACCACCGGGTCGAGGTCCCGCTCGCCGGCGAAGTACGCCACGCCGAGGCCGCCGCCGACGTCCACCACCTCCAGGGGTACGCCGAGGTGGTCACCGAGCCGTTCGGCCAGCTCCAGGATCCGGGTGGTGTTCTCGACGATCATGGCCTCGTCGAGGAACCGGGTGCCCATGTACGCCTGGAAGCCGACCAGCCGGATGTTGCGGTGCCGCCCGGCCAGGTCGGGGGCGTCCAGCAGGGCGGCCTCGTCGATGCCGAACTGGCGGGGCTTGCCGCCCATGGTCAGGCCGCTGCCCTTGACCGCGAAGCTCGGGTTGACCCGCAGCACCACCCGGGCGGTGGTGGCCAGCCCCTCGGCCAGCTCGTCGATCAGCGCCAGCTCGCCGAAGGACTCGCAGATGAGGGTGATCTCCTCCTTCAGGCAGGCGGTCAGCTCGTGGTGGCTCTTGCCGGGGCCGAGGAACATGATCTGGTCGGCCGGTACGCCGGCCCGCTGGGCGGTGACCAGCTCGGTCATCGAGGACACCTCGGCGCGGGCGCCGAGGGAGTGCAGCAGCGCGCAGATGCTGACGTTCGGGTTGGCCTTCAGCGAGAAGAACATCTCCACCGCCGGGTGCAGCCGGTCGCGCAGCCCGCGGAACTGGGCCTCGATGACGCCGCCGTCGTAGGCGTACAGCGGGGTGCCGTACCGCTCGACGAGTTCGGTGACCGGGACACCCCCGACCGAGGTCGACTCAGACATTGACGGTCTCCTTCCGGACGGTCGCCACCACGGCGGTGTCGAGGTCGGTCAGCTCCTGCTCGGAGCGGGCCAGCAGCAGGCCGTAGAGGCGGCCGGCGAAGGGGCGCGGGTCGTCGTCCGGGCCGGGGGCGGCGGCGTTGACCGTGGCGAAGTTGTTGACCAGCAGGCCGGTACCCCGGGCGGGGTCGAACAGCAGGTCGCCGAGCTGGTCGCGGAGCGCGGCGAAGCCGACCGGGGCGGTCAGGCTCAGGTCGTACTGGCGGGCCAGGGCGACGGTGTCCGGGCCCATGAACCGCTCCTGGAGGGCGGTCTGGTAGGTGGACATGTTGTTCCGGGCGTTGATCTCCAGTACCGGCAGCAGGCCGCCGTCGGTGGTGGTGATGGCGTCCACGCCGACCACGCCGTGGAAGCCGTCGGCGTGCAGCCGGGCACCGAGCCGGTCGGCGGCGTCCATCAGCTGCGCGGCGTGCGCGGCGGAGATCCGGGCCGGGATGCGGTGTCCCTTGTGCACCCCGTTCTCGGTCAGCGCCTCCTTGACGAAGTCGAAGCGGACGCTGCCGTCCCGGCCGACCGTGAAGTGGTAGTTGAGGTCCAGGGCCTTGTCCGCCCACTCCTCCAGGACCAGGGAGATCCGCTGGTCGCCGGTCTTGTCGGCGCGGCGGGCCACCATCCGGACCAGCTGGTCGAGGCGGCGCGGGTCCTCGACCACCACGATGCCCTTGCCGGACACCCCGTACGCGTCCTTGACGCCGACCTTCCGGCCGGCGGCGACCGACACGGCGGCCTCGGTGGCGGCGGCGGCGAACTCGGCGACGGTCTCGCACTCCCAGCCGGTGGCCAGCGGCAGGCCCAGCTCCTTCGCCACCCGGCGGCTGTAGATCTTGCTGTTGACCGCCTTGACCACCGGCACCGGCGGCAGCGCCGGGGCCAGGCCGGTCGACGCGCAGAGCTGGTCCTCCAGGGCGGACTGGCCGTGCGGCAGCAGGTGCGCCCCGGTCCCGGCCAGCTCGCGCAGCGCGGCCTGGAGGTTCGGGGAGCGCAGCGCGTCCTCGCTGACCGTGGCGGCCGGGTCGGACCGGTCGGTGAGCAGGATGGTGGGCAGGTCGATGCCGATGGCGGCCAGCCAGGCCAGGTAGTCGGGGTCCGGGGCGGACTTCAGCACGACGTGGTCGCCCGGGCCGGCGAGCAGCACGGCGAACTCGTCCATCCGGTTGACGATGGCGGTGGAGGCGCGACCACCGACGGTGGGCAGGCCGACCTCGTCGCGGGCCCACTCGTCCTCGACCTCGAAGTTGCCGATCAGCACGAACGGGGTGCCGGCGTCACCGGTGCAGGCGCTCTTGACGCCGTCGAGGAACGTCGGGTGGGGCGGAGACATGGGTTCATCCCTTTCTGGTGGACCGGCGGTGCGCCGGGCGGGGTCGGCGGCGGCGCGGGCCGGTCGGTGGGGTCAGTGGCGCAGGACGGCGGCGGAGAACGTCGCGCCGAGGCCGACGGACGCCATCAGGTACAGGTCACCCGGCCGGAGCCGGTCGGTGTCGCGGGCGTGCACGTAGTTGATGAACGGGTCGGCGGTGAAGCAGTGCCCGGTGACCGGGACGTTGTCCAGGTAGACCCGTTCGATCGGGACGTCGAGGATGCGGCAGGTCCACTGCCAGGAGAGCCGGTTGACGTTGTGCGGCAGGATCAGCGCCAGGTCGTCGACGCCGACCCCGGCCGCCGCGCAGGCGTCCCGGATCACGTCGGCGAGCACGTCGTTGTGCTCCTTGAGGAAGCTCGGGTCCAGCGGGTGCGGCGGGAACTGCTCGGCGTACCGGCCGAGGGTGCGGGTGGCGTAGCCGAGCAGCCGGTCCCGGTCGCCGCCGGCGGAGACCAGGCAGGCGGCGCTGGACTCGCCCATCACCGTGCTCTCCGGGATGATCTCCAGTACCGGGTTGAAGACCTTCTCGCCGGTGAGCACCAGCGCCAGCGCGTCCGGGTCGCCGTCGCCGGCCAGCAGCTGCCCGGCCAGGTCGACAGCGAGCAGGCCGGTGGCGCAGGCGTGCTGGGTGAGGGTGAACGCCACCGCGTTCGGCAGGCCGAGCGCGACGCAGACGTCCTCCACCGGATGCTCTCCGGCGGGGGCGACGGTGGTGACGGTGCGGGCCAGGATGACGTACCGGACCCGGTGTTCGTTGCCGCGCAGCGCGGTCAGCGACGCCACCGCGGCGGTCATCATGCCGCGCAGGTCCAGGTCGGGGGCGCGGCGCACCGACTGGAGGCCGTAGAAGCGGCGGAACGTCCACAGCAGCCGGGGGTCGGCGTCCACGGCGGCGCACACGTCGCCGACGTCGACGGCCAGGTCGGGCAGGTGGCATCCGACGTCCAGCAGCGCGGTCATGCCCGGCCTCCGATGGTGTCCAGGGTGGGTACGGCGGTGGTGGCGGGGCTGCCCGGCCACCACAGGTCGTCCGGGGTGAGCGCGGCGGCGGTGTACCGGCCGAGCGCGCTGACCAGCAGCCGGGCCTCCAGGGCGAGCGCCTCGACCAGCCGGACCAGGCCGTGTTCGGCGTCGGTGTCGACGGCGAGCAGCGCGGCCCGGCCGAGACCGACGGCGGTGGCCCCGGCGGCGAGGGCCTTGACCGCCCGGCCGCCCTCCCAGATCCGGCCGGAGGCGAGCAGGCAGCCGGTGGGGGTGCCGATGCGGCGCAGGCACTCGCCCAGCGGCAGCCCGACCTGGCCGAGGAAGGCGCGCGGGGCCCAGCCGGTGCCGCCCTGCGCCCCGTCCACGGTGACCGCGTCCGCGCCGGCCTGCCAGGCGGTGGCGGCGGCGTGCCCGACGTCCCGGCCGGGGTGGAACTTCACCCACACCCGGGCGCGCGGGAAGTTGTTGCGCATGAACCGGACCTGCTGGCGGAGGATCTCCTCGGTGAAGGTGCCGGGGGTGGCGCAGCGCAGCCAGCCGCCGTCACCGAGGACGTCCCGGACGGCGAACCGGTCGGCCAGCCGGGCGGCGTCGGCGGCGTCCACCACGGTCATCCCGCCCAGGCCGGGCTTGGCGCCCTGGCCGGTCTTCAGTTCGAACGCCAGCCGGCCCGACTCGACCAGCTCACGTACCGACGGGTCGCTGTAGACGAGGTTCCACACCTCGCTGTCGGCGTCCTCGGTGGACTGCTGCACCACCACCCCGCCGAGCTGCGGCGGGCACTCGGCGGCGTACGCCCGCAGCCGGGCCAGGATCGGCGACTCGCTGCCGGCGGCCCGCCGGTACCCGCCCACCGGGACCAGGTTCTCCCCGATCACCATGGGGATGCCGAGCCGGCCGGCCTGGCGGCTGGTGGCGAGGCCGGCGTCCCCGGCGGCGATCCGGGTGGAGCCGAACGCGGAGACGTACACCGGCAGCGGCGAGCGGAACCCGCCGATGGTGGTGGTCAGCTCCACGTCATCGTGGATCGGCTCGCGGGCCAGGTCGATGAGTTTCTCCAGCCGCTGCGGCATGAACACCGGCGGGACCAGCCGGGCGGCGTCCAGGTCGTCGGTGGGCTCGGGGACGTCCTCGCCGCCGGCCCCGAACAGGCGTTGGCCGTACCCGTCGGCCGCCGGGAACACCTCGGCGGTGCCGTGCCGGGCGCGGGCCCGGACCGCCGCCTCGGGGAAGCCGGGGGCGTGCACGCCGGTCACGGGGCCACCACCCCGGGCAGCTTCGGGTACGCGCTGACCTGCCAGAGCGCGTCCAGGCCGGTGAGGAAGCGGACCAGCCGCTGCACGCCCATGCCGAAGCCGGCGCTGGCCGGGATGCCCTCCCGGGCGGCCTTCAGGTACCAGTCGTACTTGGCCGGGTTCTCGCCGCTCTCCCGCATCCGGGTGACGATGGTGGCGTAGTGCGACTCGCGTTCGCTGCCGCTGACCAGCTCGCCGTAGCCACCGTGCGCGATCAGGTCGAAGTTGCGCAGCGTGCCGGGACGCTCCGGGTCCTCCCGGTCGTAGAAGCCCCGGGAACCCTTCGGGTAGTCGGTGACGAAGAACGGCCGGTCCGCCTCCCGGGACAGGGTCTCCTCCCCCACCCAGTCGATCTCGGCGTCGGCGCTCTGCGGGTGTCCGCCGCCGCGCAGCCGGTCGACCGCCTCGGCGTGCGTGCAGACGTCGAACTTGCCGGTCAGCAGCTCGGTGAAGGCCAGCGGGTCACGGCCCAGGTCGGCCAGCACGTCCGGCACGGTGTCCAGCACGTGCCGGGTCACCTCGGTGAGCAGCCCGGCCGCGACGTCCATCGCGTCGTCCCGGGTGGCGTCGGCGATCTCCACGTCGATCTGGTGGAACTCCACCAGGTGCCGGCCGGTGCCGGCGGTCTCCGGTGGCTCGACCCGCACGTTGGGGGCGATGTAGAACAGCTTCGGGAAGCCCCGCAGCGACGCCTGCTTGTAGAGGATCGCGCTGGTCATCAGCTTGTACGGGTGCCCGTAGTAGTCGACGTCGAGGGCCTTGGCGCCCCGCCCGCCGGGGTCGGTGACCGGGCCGACCAGCGGGGGCAGCAGCTCGGTGAAGCCCTGCCCGCGCAGGTACCGCCGGGCCGCGTACAGCGCCTCCTGCTGCACCGCCATGGCGGCCCGGGTCGTCGGGGCGACCAGGTGTTCGCCCAGCGGCGGGGGCGTGGGCGCGGCCGGTGCGGGGTGGTCGGTGGTGGGCATGTCGCCTCCCGGTGTCGTTGGTCGTACCTGCGCGACGGTGGATGTCCTGGGTCGTACCTGCGTGACGGTCGGTGTCATTGGTCGTACCTGCGTGCGACGGTGTGCAGCGCCGACAGCAGTCGCGTCGACGTCATCGCCGGCCGCTCCTCGGCGGTGGCCCTGATCGGCATCCGGCCCACCGACGACCAGCGCAGCCGGCCGGCGTCGTCGATCCAGCTACGGGACCGGCCGGCGTTGTCCGGGTGCAGGCAGTACGGCACGTCGAGGTAGCCGCGCCGGAACGCGGTGTGCAGGGCGACGCCCAGGTCGGCGTCCAGCTCCAGCACCGCCTCGACCAGGCCCCGGGCCTCCGCGTAGATGCCGGTGTCCCCGGGCGGCCCCGGGTCGGGTTCGGTGAGCCCGGCGACCGCCGCGGCGGCCTCCAGGGCCCGGACGTTCTCCTCGACGGTGGGGATCCGGTGCGCCTCGGCGGTGGTCTTCACGATCAGCCGCTGCGCGCCGGCCCGCACCGCCAGCTCGGCGGAGGCTTCGAGCAGCAGCCGGGCCCCGCGCGCGGTGCTGGGGAACGCCCCCATGTAGGTGTAGAGGACCACGTGCCGGTCCACCTGCGCCGGCAGGAACTCGGCGGCCAGCCGGCGCAACGCGTGCACCGCCTCGACGTCCTGCCCGGGGTCGGTCTGCTGGGCGTAGCTCAGCGAGACGCTGGTGATGCCGTGCCGGGCGAAGAAGATCCCCTCCAGCAGGCTGATCGCCACCAGCAGGCCGGGCGGGCAGAGCTGCCCGAGCAGGCAGCCGCCGAAGCTCTCCAGGTGCGCGGTGCCGGGGGCCAGCTCGGCGAGGAGTTCACAGCCGGCGGCCCAGTTGCGCACCGACTCGCGCAGCGGGGTGCGGCCGTACGGCAGGCAGTAGGAGACCGGGCCGCCCTCGGTGGCGTGCAGGCCGGCGGCGGTGAGCGCCCGGATGATCTGCTCCGGTCCGGACGAGCCGTGCCGCACCTGCACCGGGAACGTGTCGTCGTGCACCCCGTCGAGCAGGGCGCGGGTGGTCGCCAGCGGGTAGCTGACGATCGGGTACCCGTTGAGCGGGGTGCCGTCGGTCAGGGCACGGCGGGCGGTGTCGTACGCGCCGACCCGGGTGTAGCTGTCGATGGTGACGGTACCGACCGTGGTGGCCGCCGCGAACCGGGTCCGTTCCAGGCCGGCACGCATCCGGCGCAGGTCACTGAAGCCCATCCGCGGCTGCACGACCAGCTTCCCGGCGTCAGCGGCGTCGGCGACGAACCGGCCGAAGGAGCGCCCGCCCGGGGTGCTCACGCCGGCCGTCCCACCGGGGTCGACGGCTCGGCCGCCAGGTCGGTCAGGAACCGTTCGAAGGCGAGCAGGTCACCGTCGTCGAAGACCGCGTCGTAGCCGGCCGCCCGCAGCCGGGCGACCCGGTCGGCGTCGTCGCGGCCGTCCACCCCGAGCTTGCCGCCGATCACCACCGGCAGGTCGGCCAGCTCCGGCTCGGCCCGCAGCCGGACGATCGCGGCGAGGCCGTCGGCGTACCCGTGGCCGTTGACGCTGCTGACCACCACCAGGTCGGGGGTGTGCTCCCGGCACCGGCGCACCAGCAGGTCCTCCGGCACGCACGGGCCGAGGTTCACCACGTCCAGGCCCTGTTCGGTGAGGAACAGTTCGAGGAACACCAGGTTCCAGGTGTGGGAATCCGAGACGGTGCCGGTCAGGAGGACTTTTCTCGCGCTTTGCGACAGTGCCATGGAGGCTCTCCGAGAGGAATGGGACGGCCGTTCAGGGAAGCGGTTGGCCGCTTCCGGCGGTGCCGTTTTGCACATGTCGAATATAGGAGCGGGCGACCGCCTGAACCGGTAGTTGGAGAGGCAGGAAGGTCGGCAGTCGCGCCGGCCGGCCGGACACGACGACGGCCCCCCGCGCCGGTGCGGGGGGCCGTCGTGACCAGGGGTTTTATGCGTACTGCGCGACCAGGCTGCGGGGCCGGATGTCGGTCCAGGAGCGCTCCACGTGGTCCAGGCACTCCTGCCGGGCCGCCGGCCCGAAGGCGGTCTGCCAGCCGCCGGGCACGGCCGCGAACACCGGCCAGAGGGAGTGCTGCCCCTCGTCGTTGGTCAGGACCAGGAAGGTGCCGTCGTTGTCCTCGAACGGATTCGCCATTGTTCAGCTCCCTTTCGTGATGAGCTCGTACACATCGTTTCGCAGTTCGGCCAGTTTCCCCGCGAGGATTCCGCCGATGACCGCGAGTGGTTCCGGTTCGGTCATTGCCAGGTGGGTGGTGTCGACGTCGTGGCAGTCCAGGGCGCCGCCGACGTGCGGCACCCAGCGGGTCGGGGAGAGCCCGCCCTCGGCCCCGCCCCGACGGGCGGAGAAGAACAGCAGGTCGCCGTGGAACACCCCGGGCCGGTGGGCGGCCATGATGTCGGCGTGGTTCACCGCGGCCAGGACCAGCGCGTGCACCTCGTCGGGGGTGAACGAGGCCAGCACCGGGTCGCGGTCGCGCAGCACCCGGGCCGCCGCCCGGGGGTCGTACCGGTCGAGCAGACCGTCGGGCAGGTCGTCGGCGCTGCCGTCGTCCGCCCCGAGCAGCATGGCCATCGTCTCCCGGTCGGTGCGGGGGCGGGCCGCCTCCGCCTCGGTCACCGGGTAGGCGTCCAGCATGGCCAGCAGCTCCACCCGCTCCCCGTCGGCCTGCAGCCGGGTCGCCATGGCGTGCGCCACCACCCCGCCGAACGACCAGCCGAGCAGCCGGTACGGCCCGTGCGGCTGGACCCGGCGGATCTCGGTCAGGTAGTCGGCGGCCAACTCCCCGACGCTGCCGGCCCGGTAGCCGGGGGTGGTCAGCGCCCGGGTCTGTAGGCCGTACACCGGCTGGTCGGGGCCGAGGTGCTGGGTGAGGCCGGCGTACGACCAGCTCATCCCGGCGCCCGGGTGGACGCAGAACAGCGGGCGACGGTCGCCCTCGACGCGCAGCGGCACCAGCACGCCCAGCGGGTCGTGGTCGGCCGCGCCGCCGTGCTCGCCGAGCAGGCCGGCGACGGTGGGACGTTGGAACAGGTCCCGTACCCCGAGGTCCAGGCCGCAGGTGGCGCGGATCCGGGCGACCAGCCGGGTGGCCAGCAGCGAGTGCCCGCCCAGGTCGAAGAAGCTGTCGTCCACACCGACCCGGTCCACCCCGAGCACCTCGGCGAACAGCGCGCACATCACCTGCTCGGCGGGGGTACGCGGGCCGCGTCCGGCCGGGCCGGCCAGGGCCGGGGCGGGCAGCGCGCGGCGGTCCAGTTTGCCGTTGACGGTGACCGGCAGCGCGTCGAGCACCACCACCGCCGACGGGACCATGTAGCCGGGCAGCTGCCGGGCGGCGTCGGCCCGGACCGCCGCCTCGTCGACGGTCGCGCCGTCGGCCGGCACCAGGTACGCGACGAGGCGCTTGTCGCCGGGCCGGTCCTCGCGGACCACCACCGCGACCTGACCGACGCCCGGGTGCGCGCCGACCACCGCCTCGATCTCGACCGGTTCGATCCGGAAACCCCGGATCTTGACCTGCCCGTCGACCCGGCCGACGAACCGCAGCTCGCCCCGGCTGGTCCAGGCCACCAGGTCGCCGGTGCGGTACATCCGGCCGCCGGCCGGGTCGTACGGGTCGGCGACGAACCGTTCGGCGGTCAGCGCCGGGCGGCCCAGGTAGCCCCGGGCGACCTGGTCGCCAGCCAGGTACAACTCGCCGACGCCGCCGGGTGGCACCGGGTGCAGCCGGTCGTCGAGGACGTACGCGCGGGTGTTGTCCAGCACCGCGCCCAGGTGCACGCCGGTGAACTCCCGGTCGGTGGTGTCGAAGCGCTGGTGGTGCGAGGCGAAGGTGACCTCGGTGGGGCCGTAGGAGTGCACCAGCACGGTGTCCGGGCAGTGGTCGAGGACCCGCCGCACGGCGGCCGGGGAGGCCACGTCGCCGCCGGTCCACACCTCCTTGAGCCGGGCCAGGGTGTCCAGCCCCTCGTCGGCCATCACGTGGAACAGGCCCATGGTGAAGTAGGCGGCGGTGACGTCGTACCGGGCGATGGTGCGGGCGATCTCCCGCAGGTCGGCCCCCTCCCCCTCGGCGACCACCAGTTCGCCGCCGTGCAGCAGCGGCACCCAGATCTCGTAGGTGGAGGAGTCGAAGCCGTAGTTGGAGTGCACCAGCATCCGGCGGTGGTGGTCGGCGTTCCAGCACCGGTCGGCGACGAGTTCCCGCACGTTGCGGTGGGTGACGCCGACGCCCTTGGGGCGGCCGGTGGAGCCGGAGGTGAACATCACGTACATCAGGGCCCGGTCGTCCAGCGGCAGGTCCGGGTCGTGGTCGCGGGCACCGGCCGGGCCGGCCGCCGGATCGTGGTCGTGGGCCCCGACCGGGTCGTGGGCGTCGCGGGCACCGGCCGGGCGGGCGGCCGGATCGGCGAAGCCGACGACCCGGGTCCCGTGCGCCCGCTCGGCCGGCACCGCGGGGTTCGCCGCCGTGTCGGCGTCGACCAGCAGGACGGTCGCACCCGCGTCCTGCATGATCATGCGAACCCGGGCCGGTGGCAGGGTGGTGCCCACCGGCACGTACGCCGCCCCGGCCCTGAGCACGGCGAGGGTCGCCACGATCAGGTCGGCGCCCCGGCCCATCAGCACCCCGACCGTCGACTGGGGACGGACCCCGGCGTCGATCAGCCGGTGGGCGAGCCGGTTGGCCCGCCGGTCCAGTTCGGCGTAGCTGAGCCGGACCGTGCCGTGGGTGACCGCGATCCGGTCCGGGGTACGCCGGGCCTGCTCCCGGAACGCCTGGTGCACGGTGCCCCGGTGCGCCGGGACGGTGGTGTCGTTGTAGGCGACCAGCAGCCGGTGCCGTTCGTCGGCGGCGAGCAGGTCCACGTCGCCGACCGGCCGGGTCGGGTCGGCGGCGACCGCGCCCAGCAGCCGGGCCAGCCGGTCGGTGAGCAGCGCGGCGGTGCCGGCGTCGAACAGGTCGGTGGCGTACTCCAGCGCGCCGCTGAGCCCGCCGGGCGCGCCGGTGGCGTCCTGGCGTTCCCGTACCGACAGGGTCAGGTCGAACTTGACCGTGCCCAGGTCGAAGGGGACCTCCGTGCCGGCGAACGGTCCGTCGGCGGCGTCCGCGTCGGCGGTGTTCTGCACCAGCAGCATGACCTGGATCAGCGGGTGGTACGCGGTGGACCGGGCCGGGTTCAGCTCCTCGACGAGCCGCTCGAACGGCAGGTCCTGGTGGTCGTAGGCGGCCAGGTCGGCGTCCCGGACCCGGCTCACCAGCTCGGCGAAGCTCGGGTTGCCGGCGACGTCGGTGCGCAGCACCAGGGTGTTGACGAAGAACCCGACCAGCTCGTCGAGCTGCTCGTCGCCCCGCCCGGCGACCACCGTGCCGACCGGGATGTCGGTGCCGGACCCGAGGCGGGACAGCAGCGCGGCGAACGCCGCCTGGAGCACCATGAACATGGTCGCGCCCCGCTCGCGGGCCAGGGCCGACAGCGCGGCGTGCACGTCGGCGTCCACGGTGAACGGCGCCACGTCGCCGCGCTGGCTGGCCACCGCCGGGCGGGGCCGGTCGGCGGGCAGGTCCAGCACCTGCGGCGCGCCGGCCAGCGCGGTCCGCCAGAAGTCGAGCTGCCGGGCGAGGACGCTGCGCGGGTCGCCGGCGTCGCCGAGCAGCCGGCGCTGCCAGAGCGTGTAGTCGACGTACTGCACCGGCAGCGTGCTCCAGGTCGGGGCGGTGCCGGCGGCGCGGGCGGTGTAGGCGGTGGTCAGGTCGCGCAGCAGCGGGGCCATCGACCAGCCGTCGGCGGCGATGTGGTGCACCAGCACCACCAGCACCTGACCGCCGCCGGCCAGCCGGAACAGCCAGGCCCGCAGCGGGAGTTCCCCGGCCAGGTCGACCACGTGCCCGGCCGCCGCGGCGATGGCCGCGTCGAGGCGGTCGTCGGGCAGGTCCCGGACGGTCAGTTCCGGTCGCACCCCGGTCAGCACCACCTGGTACGGCTCGCCGTCGACCGCCCGGTAGACGGTGCGCAGCACCTGGTGCCGGTCGACCACGTCGGCCAGCGCGTCGGCGAGTACCGCCGGGTCCAGATCACGGTCCAGCCGCAGGGCGACCGGGATGTTGTAGACGGCGCTGGGACCACCGAGTTCACCCAGGAACCACAGCCGGTGCTGGGCGTACGACAGCGGGGCCCGGTCGGTCGGCGGGGCCGGGGTCAGCACCGGTCGGCTGCCGTCGTCGGTGAGCTGCCCGATCCGGCGTTCCAGCCCGGCCGGGGTGGGGGTGGCGAACAGGTCCCGGACGCCGACCTGCGCGCCCCACACCGCGCGGACCCGGTTGACGAGTTTGGCGGCGAGCAGGGAGTGCCCGCCCAGGTCGAAGAAGCTGTCGTCCACGCCGACCCGGTCCACCCCGAGGACCTCGGCGAACAGGTCGCACATGAGCTGTTCGGCGGGGGTGCGCGGGGCCCGGCCGGCGGTGGGCGCGGCGTAGGTCGGGGCGGGCAGCGCCGCCTTGTCGATCTTGCCGTTGGCGGTCAGCGGCAGCCGGTCGAGCAGCACGAACGCGGCCGGCACCAGGTGCGCGGGCAGCGCCGCGGCGGCGTCGGCGCGGACCTCGGCCACGTCGACGTCGGCGTCCTGCTCCGGGGTCAGGTACGCCACCAGCCGCCGGTCGCCGGGGCGGTCCTCGCGGACCACCACGGCGACCCGGCCGACGCCCGGGTGCCGGGCCAGCGCCGCGGCCACCTCGCCGGGCTCGATCCGGAAACCACGGATCTTCACCTGGTCGTCGGCCCGGCCGAGGATCTCCACGGCGCCGGCCGGGGTCCAGCGGGCCAGGTCGCCGGTGCGGTACATCCGGGCGCCGGGCGGGCCGAACGGGTCGGCGACGAACGCGGCGGCGGTGATCCCGGCGCGGTGCAGGTACCCGTCGGCCAGGCCGGTGCCGGCGACGTACAGCTCCCCGGTGACCCCGACCGGGACGGGCCGCAGCCGGTCGTCGAGGACGTAGCAGCGGCGGTTGCCCAGCGGCGCGCCGACCGGGACCGGGGCGGCCTGCGGGGCGGTGTCCACCGGGTGGCAGTTGGTGAAGATCATGCTCTCCACCGGGCCGTACCCGTGCACGATGCGCAGGTGACCGAAGCGACGGCGGGCCCGCGCGAGGTGCTCGACCGAGGGCGGCTCACCGCCGGTGATCACCTCGCAGACCGCGCCGAGGGTGTCCGGGTACTCGTCGAGCATCAGGTTGAACAGGCCGGCCGACAGCCACAGGGTGGTCACGTCGTGCGCGGGCACCAGGTCGGCGATCCGGGCCGGTTCGGGGCGCTGGCCGGGCTGGAGCACCACGGTCCCGCCGTGCAGCAGCGCGCCCCAGAACTCCAGCGCGAACGCGTCCCAGGACACCGGCGCGCACTGCAACCACACCTGGTCCGGTCCGAAGTCGACGAAGTGCTGCCCGGTGAGGGTGCCGACGATGGCCCGGTGCGGGTGCAGCGCGCCCTTGGGGCGGCCGGTGGAGCCGGAGGTGAACATCACGCAGGCCGGGTCGCCGGGGTCGCCGGGCAGGTCCAGCGGGGTGCCGGGCAGCGCGTCCAGGTCGGCGGCGAGCACGTCGACCAGGACGGTCCGGTCGGGGCGGGCGGCACCGGTCCGGTCGACCAGGGTGGTGTCGGTGACCAGGGTGGTGACCGAGGCGTCCGGGATCAGGTCGGCCAGTCGGGCGTCCGGGAACTCCGGGTCGAGCAGGGCGTACGCGGCACCGGCCTGGAGCGCGGCGAGGATGGCGACGGCCATGGTGGGGCCCCGCTCCAGCAGCACCCCGACGGTGTCGCCGCGGCGCACCCCGGCGGCCGCCAGGTACCGGGCCAGCCGGTTGGCCGCCGCGTCGAACTCGCCGTACGTCAGGGACCGGCCGTCGAAGACCAGCGCGACCCGGTCCGGGTGGTCGACGGCGTGCCGCCGCACGATGTCGGTGATCCGCAGGTCCGGGGCGGGGCGGGTGGTGTCGTTGAAGGTGTCCAGCAGTTCGTGGCGCTGGTCGGCGGTGAGCAGGTCCACGTCGCCGACCGGCCGGGTCGGGTCGGTGGTGACCGTGGCGACCAGCCGGGCCAGCATCCCGGCGAGCCCGGTGACGGTCGCCGGGTCGAACAGGTCGGTGGCGTACTCGACCGCCCCGGCGATGCCGGCGGGCATCCCGGCCGGGTCGTGGTACTCCCGTACCGCCAGGGTGAGGTCGAACTTGGCGATGCCGGCCCGGAACGTCACCTCCTCGCCGGCGAGCGGGCCGTCGTCGGTGTCCGGGTCGCCGCCGTCGGCGTTCTGGAGCACCAGCAGCACCTGTACGAGCGGGTGGTACGCGGTGGACCGGGTCGGGTTGAGTTCCTCGACGAGCCGGTCGAACGGCAGGTCCTGGTGGTCGTAGGCGGCCAGGTCGGCGTCCCGGACCCGGGTGAGCAGCTCGGCGAAGCTGGGGTCGCCGGAGACGTCGGTGCGCAGCACCAGGGTGTTGACGAAGAACCCGACCAGGTCGTCGAGGGCCTCGTCGGAGCGGCCGGCCAGCACGGTGCCGACCGGGATGTCGGTGCCCGCGCCGAGCCGGGACAGCAGCGCGGCCAGGGCCGCCTGGAGCACCATGAACACGGTCGCGCCGTGGGCCTGGGCGACCCGGGTCACGGCGGCGTGGGTGGCCGGGTCGAGGCGGAACGGCACCACGTCACCGGCCTGGCTGGCGACCGCCGGCCGGGGCCGGTCGGTGGGCAGCTCCAGCACCTGCGGCGCGCCGGCCAGCGCGGTACGCCAGTGGTCGAGCTGCCGGGCGAGCAGGCTGGTCGGGTCGTCGGCCGCCCCGAACAGGTCCTGCTGCCACAGCGTGTAGTCGGCGTACTGCACCGGCAGCGGCTCCCAGTCGGGGGCGGTGCCGGCGGCACGGGCGGCGTACGCGGCGGCCAGGTCGCGCAGCAGCGGGCCGGTGGACCAGCCGTCGGAGGCGATGTGGTGGGCGAGGACCACCAGCACCTGGCTGCCGTCGTCGACACGCAGCAGGGTGACCCGCAGCGGCAGCTCCGCCGCCAGGTCGAAGACGTGTCCGGCGGCGGCGTCGACCGCGCCGGCCAGGTCGGCGGCGGGCAGGTCACGGACGGTCAGCACCGGGCGGGCCCCGTCGAGGATCTCCTGGTACGGCTCGCCGTCGACGGCCCGGTAGACGGTACGCAGCACCTCGTGCCGGTCCACCAGGTCGGCCAGCGCGGCGGCCAGCAGGTCCGGGTCGACCGGCCGGCGCAGCCGCAGCGCGACGGGCAGGTTGTAGACGGCGCTGGGGCCGTTGAGTTCGGTGAGGAACCACAGTCGACGCTGCGCGTAGGACAGCGGGATCCGGTCGGCGGGGGCGGCCGGGGCCAGGGCGGGCCGGGCGGCGGTGGCGAGATCACCGATCCGCCGGTCCAGGGCGGCCGGGGTGGGGGCCAGGAACAGGTCCCGGATGCCGACCTCGGTGTCCAGGACCGCCCGGATCCGGTTGACCAGCCGGACGGCGAGCATGGAGTGCCCGCCGAGGGCGAAGAAGTCGTCGCCGGCGGCCACCGTCGGCACGGCGAGCACCTCGGCGAAGAGGTTGCGCAGGATCTCGGTACGCGGGGAGCCACCGCCCCGCCCGGCGGCCGGCGCGACCGGGACGGTCCGGGTGCGGCTGGTGGCACGCCGCCGGTTCAGGTCGGCGCGTTCGGCGTCGGTGAGCACGTCGAGGGCGCCGACCGGGGTGTCCGGGTCGGCGGCGGCGGCCCGCAGCAGCCGCAGGTACGCGTCGAGCAGCAGCTCGGCGGTGGCCGGGTCGAACAGGTCGTCGGCGTACTGGAGCCAGATCTCCACGTCGCCGTCGCCGGCCGCGACGACGGAGACGCTGAGGTCGAACTTGGCGGTGTCCAGGCCGGCGGGGACGATCCGCCCGTCCAGGCCGAACAGACGCAGCTCGTCGTCGGGTACGGCGGTGTCGACGGTGAGCATGACCTGGAAGAACGGGTGGTGGCCGAGGGACCGGGCCGGATTCAGCCGCTCCACCACCAGGTCGAACGGAATCTCCTCGTGGGCGTACGCGGCCAGGTCGGCGTCCCGGACCCGGTCGACCAGCTCGACGAAGGCCGGGTCACCGGACAGGTCGGTGCGCAGCACCACCGTGTTGACGAAGAACCCGACCAGGTCGTGCAGGGCCTCGTCGGGCCTTCCGGCGACCGGGGTGCCGACGGTCACGTCGGTGCCGACGCCGAGGTGGCCGAGGGTGGCGGCGAGGCCGGCGTGGAACAGCATGAACGGGCTGGCCTGGCCGGCGTCGCCGAGTCGGCGCAGCCGGCGGTGGGTGTCGGCGTCGAGGACGGCCCGGACGGAGTGGCCCCGGTGGCTGGGTTCGACCGGTCGGGGCCGGTCCAGCGGCAGGTCGGCCACGGCCGGCGCGCCGGCCAGGGTGTCCCGCCACCAGTCGAGCTGCCGGGCGAGCCGGCTGGCCGGGTCGGTGTCGTCGCCGAGGAGTTCGCGCTGCCAGAGGGTGTAGTCGGCGTACTGCACCGGCAGCGGCTCCCAGTCGGGGGCGGCCCCGGCCAGCCGGGCGTCGTACGCGGTGGCGAGGTCCCGCAGCAGCGGGGCCATCGACCAGCCGTCGGTGGCGACGTGGTGCAGCAGCAGCACCAGCACCGACCGGTGCTCCCCGGTGACGAACAGGCCCACCCGCAGCGGCACCTGGCCGGCGATGTCGAAGGTGCCAGCGGTGAACGCGGCGACCAGGGCGTCCACCTGCTCCGACGGGCAGTCCCGCACGGTGAGCCGGTCCCCGGCGTCGTCGAGGACCCGCTGCACCGGCTCGCCGTCCACGGACGGGTAGACGGTGCGCAGCACCTCGTGCCGGTCCACCAGGTCGGTGACGGCGGCGGCCAGCGCGGCCCGGTCCGGTACGCCGGCCAGGTCCAGCACCACCGGCACGTTGTAGGTGGCCGAGGGGCCTTCGAGGCGGTTGAGGAACCACAGCCGGCGCTGCGCGTAGGACAGCGGGACGAGTTCGGTGTCCGGGTCGGGCCGCCAGTCGGTCGGCTCCGGCGCGGGGGTCGCGGTGCCGCGCGGGTTCATGGCGCGCAGCAGCGACCGGTCGATCTTGCCGGTGCTGCTGCGGGGCAGCGCGCCGACCGGGGTGACCACCCCGGGCACGGCCGGGGCGGGCAGCCGTTCCGCCAGGTACGCCCGCGCCTGCTCGGCGGTGACCGCGCCGACGACGTACCCGACCAGCCGCTTGACGCCGTCGCCGAGGTCCTGGGCGACGATCGCGGCCTCCCGGACGTCGGGGTGGCCGAGCAGCACCGACTCGACGGCCGCCGGGTCGATCCGGTGCCCGTTGATCTTGACTTCGTCGTCGACCCGCCCGAGGTAGCCGAGCTGCCCGTCCGGGCGGACCCGGACCAGGTCACCGGTGCGGTAGGCGGGCGCGCCGTCCAGGGTGGTGAACCGGCGGCCGGTCAGCTCGGGCCGGCCCAGGTACCCGTCGGCGAGACCGCCGCCGAGCAGCCACAGCTCACCGTCGACCACGGCGGCCCGGACGCCGGGCAGCGGCGACCCGATCGGCACCTCGGCACCGTCGTGGTCGGACAGGTCGGCCACCGTGGCGACCACCGTCGCCTCGGTCGGGCCGTACGTGTTGAACAGCCGGACCCGGTCGCCGACCGTCTGCCGCCAGCGGGCCACCCGCTCGGGCAGCGCCGCCTCGCCACCGATGATCACGGTACGCAGGGTGGCCGGCAGCTCGACCGTCCCGGTGGAGAGCGCGTACGCCAGCTCGTGCCAGTACGCGGTGGGCAGGTCCAGCACGGTGATGCCGTGTTCGGCGCAGCCGGCCAGCAGGCCCGGCACGTCGAGCATGTCGTCGCCGCGCAGCACCAGGGTGCCGCCGGCGCACAGGGTCACGAAGATCTCCTCGACGCTGGCGTCGAAGTGCAGCGGGGCGAACTGGAGCACCCGGTCGTCGGCGGTGACCCGGTAGGTGCCGGTGGCCCCGGCGACGAAGTGCGCCAGGGCGGCCCGCCCGACCAGGACCCCGTTCGGGGTGCCGGTGGAGCCGGAGGTGTAGATGACGTACCCGGTGTGCGGCGGGACGGTCGCCCCGGTGAGCACCACCTCGCCGCATGCGGTGACCTCGGCCAGGCTGGGCGGGGCGGTGCCGGCGCAGGCGTCGGCGAGGATCGCCTCGTTGCGGGCGGCCGGGGTGGCCGGGTCCAGCGGCAGGTACGCCGCGCCGGTGCGCAGCACCGCCAGGATCGCCACGATGGCGTCCACCCCGCGCCGCCTGCAGACGGTGACCAGTCGGCCGGGGGCCGCGCCGTCGGCGCGCAGCCGGTCGGCCAGCCGGTCCACCGCGGCGTCCAGCTCGGCGTAGCTGAGCCGGGTCGGGCCGGCGACCAGCGCCGGGCGGTCCGGGCCGGCGGCGACCCGCGCGGCGAACGCCTCGGTCACCGGGACCACCGGGCCGGTCAGCGGTACGCCGTCGAGAACGACGCTGGGCTGCGGCGCACCCTCCAGAACGGCGTCGGGCGGTGTCGCACCGTCGGAAACGGCGTCGGGCCTGGGGGCGTCCCGGTCCGACCCGGGGTCGACCGCTGGCCCGGCGTGGTCGATCGAAGGCATCGAACTTCCTCCTGCGGGGTCGGATGGGGGCGCGGGTGCCGCGCCGTGTCGCGGGCGCGGGACGCGGATCGGTCGGCGGCGGGCGGCCGGTGCGGCCGACCCGGGGCCGGTGGAAGTCGGTGACGGCTCGCCGGAACGAGGAAGCCCCGGTGGCGCGTTGACCATGAGGCTAGTCAGCGCGCCACCGGGGCAGCGGCAGTCCGCGAGGCAGGATGGCACCCGCCCGGCGGCGGGTTCTACCGGGTACCGGAGCCGGCGCGGGACCGCCGGCGCAGGGTGGGCCGGGCCGGCGCGGCGGCCTCGGTGACCGTGGCGGCGAGACGTTCGGCGAGCGCGGCCACGGTGGGCGCCTGGAACACGTCCCGGATGGTGATCTCCACGGACAGGGCGGCGCGGATCCGGTTGACCAGGCGGACCGCGAGCAGCGAGTGCCCACCGACCCGGAAGAAGTTGTCGTCCACACCGACCGGTCGCCCGTCGAGCACCTCGGAGAACAGGTCCCGCAGCAGCGACTCGCGCGGGTCCCGGCGGCAGGCCCGGGCGGCGGCCTCCGCCGGGTCGGGCAGGGCGGCCGGGTCGAGCCGGCCGTCCGGGTCCAACGGCAGCGTGGGCAGGGCCACCACCTCGGTCGGCACCAGGTGCTCGGGCAGGCGCTGGGTGACGTGCCGGCGCAGCTCGGCGGCGTCCACCGTGGCCCCGGCCGGCACCACGTACGCCAGCAGGTCGTCACCCCGGACGACCACGGTGGCCCGGCGGACCGCCGGGTGCCCGGTCAGGGTCGCGGCGACCAGGACCGGGTCGACCGGCAGGCCCCGCACGGTGACCGTGGGCGGGTGCAGCCGCAGGGTGCCGTCGGCGGCCCGGCTCGCCCGGTCGCCGGTGGGCACCATCCGGCCGCCGGCCGGGTCGCACGGGTCGGGCCGGAAGGTGGCGGCGGTGGCCCCGGGCCGGTTCGGGTACCCGTCGGCCAGGCCGGGGCCGCACAGGTACAGCTCGCCCGGCACACCGACCGGTACCGGCCGCAGCCGCCCGTCGAGGACGTGGCAGTGCCGCCCGTCGACGGCCAGCGGCACGACCGTTCCGGCCGGCGGGGTGTCGACCGGTCGGGCGAGCGCCCACGGTCCGCTCTCGACGCCGCCGTGGGTGGCGACCAGCCGCAGCTGCGGGTACCGGTGGCGGGCGCGGGCCAGGTGGGCGGCCGAGCCGGGGTCGCCGTCGGTGACCACCTGGCGCAGCCGGACCAGGGTGGTGGGGTGGTCGTCGACCAGCACGGCGAACAGCCCGGCCGGTACGCAGAGGGTGGTGACCCGGTGCGCGGTGACCAGCTCGGCCAGCCGGTCCGGGTCCGGTCCGGTGGACGCCGGCAGCACGCAGGTGGCGCCGCCGGTCAGCGCGGTCCACAGGGCGACGGTGAACCGGTCGGTGCCGGGCCGGGCCCAGGGCAGCCAGACCTGCCCGGCCGGGCTGTCGACCCGGTCGGCGGCGGTCCGTAGCGCCCGGTGCGACCAGGTGACCGCCCGGGGCGTCCGGGTGCCGGCGGTGACCAGCACGACGGCCGGGTCACCGGACCCACCGGCGGCGGGCGGCGCGGTGCCGGGCCGGTCCCGCCACCGGTCGGCGTCGAGCAGCACGGTCCGGCCCGCGGGCAGCCCGGCCAGCCGGCCGGCCTGCCCGGTGGTGGTGAGCAGCGCGGCCAGGGTGACGGTGGCGGCGTGCGCGGCGAGGGCCCCGTCGGCCAGGTCCGGGTCGAGCGGCAGGTACGCCGCACCGACGCGGAGCGCGGCGAGCGCCGCGACCGGCAGGGCCACACCGGGTGCCAGCAGTACGCCGACGGTGTCGCCCCGGCGGACGCCGAGCGCGGTGAGGTGCCGGGCCAGCCGGTTGGCGTCGGCGTCCAGGTCGGCGTACCGGATCCGGTGCGTGCCGTCGACCAGGGCGACCGCGTCCGGGGCGGCGGCGGCGTGCGCGGCGATCCGGTCGGTGACCGTGCCGGTGGGTGCCGGCGGCTGGTGGCGTCCCCGGAACCGGTGGTGTTCGTCGGTGGTGAGCAGGTCCAGATCGGTGACCGGGGTGTCCGGGTCGGCGGTGGCGGCGCGCAGCAGCCGGCCGAGCCGGTCGGCGAGCCGGGTGGCGGTGTCGGCGTCGAACAGGTCGGTGGCGTACTCGAGGACGCCCCGGATGCCGCGCGGGGTGGCACCGTCGTGGTCCTCGCGGACGGCCAGGGTCAGGTCGAACTTGGCGGTGCCAGTGTCGAACGGCACGTCGGTGCCGGCCAGGGCCGAGTCGACGGGCTGCGGCGCGCCGGTGTTCTGGAGCACCAGGGTGACCTGGACGAGCGGGTGGTGGGCGGTGGACCGGGCCGGTTCGAGGGCCTCCACGAGCCGTTCGAACGGCAGGTCCTGGTGGTCGTACGCGGCCAGGTCGGTGTCCCGGACCCGGGCGACCAGTTCGGCGAAGCTGGGGTCGCCGGACACGTCGGTACGCAGCACCAGCGTGTTGACGAAGAACCCGACGACCTCGTCGAGGGCCTCGTCGGTGCGGCCGGCGACCACGGTGCCGATCGGGATGTCGGTGCCCGCGCCGGAGCGGGACAGCAGCGCCGCGAACGCCGCCTGGAGCACCATGAACACGGTCGCGCCGGTGTCCCGGGCGACCCGCAGCACCGCGGCGTGGGTGCGGGCGTCCAGGGTGAACGGCACCACGTCGCCCCGGTGGCTGGACACGGCCGGGCGGGGCCGGTCGGTGGGCAGGTCGAGGACCTGCGGGATGCCGTCGAGGGCGGACCGCCAGTGGGTGAGCTGCCGGCCGAGCAGGCTGTCCGGGTCGTCGGCGGTGCCGAAGCCGTGCCGCTGCCAGAGCGTGTAGTCGGCGTACTGGACGGGCAACGGCGTCCAGGTCGGGGCGGTGCCGGCGGTCCGGGCGGCGTACGCGGTCGCCAGGTCGCGCAGCAGCGGGCCGGTGGACCAGCCGTCGGAGGCGATGTGGTGCACCACGACCACGAGGAGCTGGCTGCCGTCGTCCACCCGGACCAGCCACACCCGCACCGGCAGGTCCGCGCCGAGGTCGAACACGTGCCCGGTGGTGGTGTCGATCACCCGGGGCAGGTCGGCGGCGGTGGTGTCCAGGACGGTCACCTCGGGCGTGGCCCGGTCCAGCACCACCTGGAAGGGTTCGCCGTCGACGGCGGCGTACACGGTGCGCAGCACCTCGTGCCGGGCGACCAGGTCACCGACGGCGGCGGTCAGCGCGGCCGGGTCGACCGGCCGGTCAAGACGCAGCACCACCGGGATGTTGTAGATCCGGCTGGCGCCGCCCATCTCGCCCAGGAACCACAGCCGTCGCTGCGCGTACGACAGCGGCAGCAGGTCGGGACGGGGTGTCCGGGTGAGCGGGGGCCGGACGCCGCCGGTCAGCGCGCCGATGCGGCGGTCCAGGCCGGCGACGGTGGGGGTGAGGAACAGGTCCCGCAGGCCGATCTCCACGCCGAGCACCGACCGGATCCGGTTGACCAGTTTGGTGGCGAGCAGGCTGTGGCCGCCGGTACGGAAGAAGTTGTCGTGCCGGCCGACCCGGTCGACGCCGAGCGCGGCGGCGAAGAGTCCGCAGAGGATCTCCTCGCGGGCGGTGAGCGGACCGTCGGCGGTCGGGGCGGCCGGTTCCCCGGCGGCGGCGGGCGCGGTGGTCCGGGCCAGCCGGTCGCGGCGCTCGGCGAGGCCGGCGCGTTCGGCGTCGGTGAGCACGTCGAGGGTGCCGACCGGGGCGGTCGGGTCGGCGGCGACGGCCCGCAGCAGCCGCAGCAGCACCTCCAGCAGCAGCCGGGCGGTGGCCTCGTCGAACAGGTCGGTGGCGTGCTGGAACCACACCTCCACCCCGGCCGGCGCGCCGTCGTCGTCGCGGACCTCGGTGGCGACGACGGTCAGGTCGAACTTGGCGGAGTCGAGGGCGGCGGGGCGGACGGTGGCGGGCAGCTCACCGATCCGCAGCCCGGCCGGCGGTGCGGTGTCGACGGTGAGCATGACCTGGAAGAACGGGTGGTGGCCGAGCGACCGGGCCGGGTTCAGCCGCTCCACGACCAGGTCGAACGGGATCTCCTCGTGGGCGTACGCGGCCAGGTCGGCGTCCCGGACCCGGTCGACCAGCTCGACGAAGGCCGGGTCACCGGAGACGTCGGTGCGCAGCACCACCGTGTTGACGAAGAACCCGACCAGGTCGTGCAGGGCCTCGTCGGGCCGGCCGGCGACCGGCGCGCCGATCGGCACGTCGGGGCCCGCGCCGACCCGGGTCAGGGTGGCGGCCAGCGCGGCCTGCACCACCATGAACATGCTGGCCCGCCGGGTCCGGGTGAACTCGACCAGCCGGCGGTGCGTGCCGGCGTCCAGCCAGCCGGTGACGGTGCCGCCGCGCCGGGTCGGTTCGGTGGGGCGGGGCCGGTCCAGTGGCAGGTCGGTGACGGCGGGCAGGTCGGCGAGGGTGTCCCGCCACCAGGCGAGCTGCTGGGCGAGGACACTGTCCGGGTCGGTCTCCTCCCCCAGCAGGTCCTGCTGCCAGAGGGTGTAGTCGGCGTACTGCACCGGCAGCGGCTCCCAGCCGGGGGCGGTGCCGGCGGCGCGGGCCGCGTACGCGGTGGACAGGTCGCGCAGCAGCGGGCCGGTGGACGCGCCGTCGGTGGCGACGTGGTGCAGCAGCAGCACCAGCACCGACCGCTGCGGTCCGGTGACGAACAGCCGGACCCGCAGCGGCAGCTCGGCGGCGATGTCGAAGGTGCCGAGGGTGAACTCGGTGACCAGGGCGTCGGCGGCGTCCGGCGGGCAGTCGACCACGGCCACGTCGATGGCCGGGTCGGCCAGCACCCGCTGCACCGGTTCGCCGTCGACCGACGGGAAGACGGTGCGCAGCACCTCGTGCCGGGTCACCAGGTCGGCGACGGCGGCGGTCAACGCGGCCCGGTCGGGTACCCCGGCCAGTTCCAGCACCACCGGCGCGTTGTACGTCGACGACGGGCCTTCCAGGCGGTTGAGGAACCACAGCCGCCGCTGCGCGTACGACAACGGGATCACGGAAAACTCCTCCTGCTCGACCACGACGTGACCGAACACAGGTCGCCTGCCGTGGAATCCATGGGTCGGCGGGCTCCCGGTCCCCGGCCCGGGCGGCCGGGGACCGGCGGGCACGCCGGTGGGTGGGGTCAGGCCGGGGCCGACGACTCCAGTCGGGACTCGATGGCGCGGGCCAGGTCACGCAGCTTCGGGTTCTCGTAGACGGCCCGGACCGGCAGGCTCAGGCCCAGTTCGGCCCGGACCCTGGCGACCAGCTTGATGGCCAGCAGCGAGTGACCGCCCAGCTTGAAGAAGTTGTCGTCGGCGCTGATCGCGGGCGCGCCGAGCACGTGTGACCAGACCGCGGCGATGAGTTCCTCGACCCGCCCGGTGGGCCGCTCGCGGACCTCGGTGACCGGCACGGCGGCGGCGGTCGGCTCGGGCAGCGCGGCCCGGTCCAGCTTGCCGCTGTTGGTCAGCGGGAACCGGTCCAACGCGACGAACGCGCCGGGCACCATGTACGTGGGCAGCTGCGCCGCCGCCCGCTCGCGCAGCGCCGCCGGGTCGACCGGTCCGGTGGCCCGGTGGTACGCGACCAGGGTCGCCTCCCCGGAGGCGTCCGGACGGACCACGACGGCGACCTCGGCGACGCCCGGGTGCCCGGCCAGCACGGCCTCGATCTCGCCCAGTTCGATCCGGTGGCCGCGTACCTTGACCTGGCCGTCGGCGCGGCCGACGAACTCCAGCCGCCCGTCGGGCAGTTGCCGGCACAGGTCTCCGGTGCGGTACATGCGTCGCCCGTCGGTGGCGTCCGGGTCGGCGACGAACCGCTCCGCGGTCAGCCCGGGACGTCGGCGGTAGCCGCGCCCCACCCGGGAGCCGGCCAGGTACAGGTCACCGACCTCGCCGGGGGCGACCGGGGTGAGGGTGTCGTCGAGCAGCCGCAGGGCGAGTCCGGGCAGCACGGTGCCGATGTGCGGGGCCAGGTCGCCGGTGATCCAGCCGGCGGTGGCGTCGACGGTGCACTCGGTGGGGCCGTACACGTTGACCGCCCGCAGCACCCCGGCGTCGACCAGCTCGGCGAGCCGCCGCCACAGGGTCGGGCTGATCGCCTCGCCGCCGACGATCAGGGTCAGCGGTCGGCCCTCGGCGGCCCGGGTGGAGTCGGCCAGGTGCGCCAGCAGCGGGTCGGCGTGCGACGGGGTGATGTCCAGGTCGGTCAGCGCCCGCTCCTCGACCAGCGCGGCGAGCAGCGCCGGGTCGGTGCGGGTCTGCTCGTCGAGCATGACGATGGTGTCGCCCCGGCAGATCCGTACCCACTGCTGCACGGACGCGTCGAACGACGGGGAGGCGTTCCAGCCGACCACGCCGGCCCGGTCCCGGACGATGCCGGTGGACTCCAGTTCGGCCAGCAGGCCGGCTGCCGCGCCCCGGCTGATCTCGACGCCCTTGGGGCGGCCGGTGGAACCGGAGGTGTAGATGACGTAGGCGAGGGTGTCCGGGGTGACCGGCACCGGCCGGTACCCGTCGACCGCCGGCCGGGCGGCGAGCGCGGCCACGGTGGTCTGCGGTACGTCGTCGGCCAGCGGTGCGGCGTCCGGGTCGGCGACGGGGTCGGCGGCCGGGTCGGCGACCACCAGCAGGTCCACGCCCGCGTCGGTGACCAGGTACCGCCGCCGCTCGGCGGGCAGCTTCGGGTCGACCGGCAGGTAGGCGGCCCCGGCGGTGAGCGTGCCGAGCAGGGCGGCGACCAGGTCGACGCCGCGCGGCAGGCAGAGCGCCACCACCGACTCGGGGCCGACGCCCCGGGCGGTGAGGGCGGCGGCGATCCGGGCGGCCCGGTCCCGCAGCTCGGCGAAGGTGACGGTGGTGTCGCCGGAGACCACGGCGACCCGGTCGGCGGGGGCCCCCGCGAACCGGTCCAGCAGGTCCCGGCCGGCGGTGGCCGCGACGGGGGTTTCCACGACGGCGCTGGTCATGGTGGCCCTCACTTCCCGTACGGGGTGGCCGAGGGGGCGGTCTGCGGCTGGCAGTCGGCCAACGCCACCTCGTCGCCCATCGCCACCACGATCTTCCGGGCGCCGGTGAACGCCTCCCGGCCGTGCGCGCAGGCGATGTTGTCGACCAGCATCACGTCGCCGGCCTGCCAGGTCTCCCGGACGGTCACCTCGTCGTACACCCGGTTGATGGTGGCGACCTCCTCGGCGGTGAGCGGCGTGCCGTCCCCGAGGTACGTGTCGAACGGCAGGCCGTCGTCGCCGTACGTGTCCAGCAGCACGTCGCGGACGTCGGCGTCGAGGGAGTGCCGGTTCCAGAAGGCGTAGTGGTTGAACCAGCTCCGTTCGCCGCTGACCGGGTGGGTGACGATCGCCGAGCGGCGCTGCCGGGTCCGCAGCTCCCCCTCGGCCAGCCACTCGTACCCGATGACGTTGGCCCGGCAGTACGCCTCGACGGCGGCCGGGTCCTCGGTGGCGAAGCTGGTCTGCCAGGGCAGCCCGGCCAGTTCGGAGAAGTTGCGGACCAGCAGCCAGCCGTAGGTGGCGAACCGGTCGCGCAGATCGGCGGGGATACGACGGAGCGCCTCGCGCATGTCGCCGACGGTGGTCGCGCCGCCGGTCTCCGGGGCGATCAGGCAGCCGAACATCAGGGTGCCGGGGAAGTCGAGGGTGTAGCTGTTCTCGTTGTGCAGCCGGATCGGCTGGATGGCGGGCAGGTCGGTGGACGAGAACACGCCCGCGCCGAAGTCGGTACGCGGGGTGGCCTTCTCCCGGTAGCTGGTGGGCTGCGGCATCAGCACGTCGCGGATCCGGGCGAAGTCGGCGGTGTCGGCGATGCCCAGGCCCCGGACGAACAGGCTGCCGGAGCGGAGCAGTTCGGCCCGGATGGCGGTGCGGTGGGCGGTGGCCCAGTCGACCGCCTCGTCCATGGTGGCCAGCGGCGGCGTGACGAGGATGGCGGGTTTGCCCGGCTCGTGCCGGACGTCGAGCGTGGCGGTGGTGGTCTCCGCCTGGAGTGTGGGTGACATCGGGATCCTCCTGGAGGGGGTGTCGGGGTGGGTCAGGCGGCTTCGGCCCGGACGGTGTCGCCGTCGAGGACCCCGGTGACGATGGACAGGAAGTCGTCCAGCTGGTCCTGGAAGTAGAAGTGGCCGCCGGGCATGACGCGGGTGGTGACCGGGCCGGTGGTGACGTCGGCCCAGCGGTCCAGCGCCCCGGCCGGCACCACCGGGTCGACGGTGCCGCCGACCACGGTCACCGGGCAGGCCAGCGGCGCGGCCGGGGCCGCCTGGTACGCGTCGTCGATGGCGAAGTCGGCGCGGATCGACGGGAGGACGAGTTCCCGCAGCTCCGGCTCGTCGAGGATGCCGTCGTCGGTGCCGCCGCGCGACGTGATCGCGTCGACCAGGGCGTCGTCGTCGAGCTGGTCCGGGTACACCTTGCTGGGGTTGGGCAGGAACGGCGCCCGGCAGGCCGACGCGACCAGGGCGCGCGGCGGGCGGCCGGCGGCGGTCAGCGCGCGGGTCACCTCGTACGCGACCAGGGAGCCCATGCTGTGCCCGAGCACCACCAGGTCGTCGGTGTCGGCGGGCAGGCAGGCCAGGATCGGGTCGACCAGGTCGGCCATGGTCTCCGGCAGCGGCTCGCTGAACCGGGCCCCCCGGCCCGGGTACTGGCCGATCAGCAGCCGCACGTCGGCGGGGAGCAGGTCCCGCCACGGGGCGTAGGCGTGCGCGTTGCCACCGGCGTGCGGCAGCACCAGCAGCGCGGTACGGGGGGTGGCGTCACCGTCGAGCACCCACACGACGTCGTCGGGGGCGGGCGACGGGTACCGGTCCGGCGTTGCCGAGCCGGCGTTCGGGTCGCGGGCAGGGTCCACGGTGCGCTCCATTCGTCGACGCGCGGGCAGGAGAAAAGGGAATGGGGAAAGGAGAGAAAGGGGAATGGGTGGTGCCGGCGGTGCGGCACGTCGGTGGTCCCATTCGTGTTTCGAGGCTATCGGCGTTCCGGGTGGTGGAGCGGCAGTACGCGGGGCAGGTTGTGCCTGGTACCGCCGCTGGATCCGGTCACGGGGTGGGGCCGCCGGTGGGCAGCCGGTTCCCCGCGTCGGTGCGGCGGCGCAGCACCGGCCGGGCCCTGGTCGGTGCGGCGGCCGGGAGCTGCCCGGTGAGGGTGGCGATGGTGGGGGCCTGGAAGATGTCCCGGATGGACAGCTCGACGCCGAGCACGGTGCGGGCCCGGGAGGCGAGGCGGGCGGCGAGCAGGGAGTGCCCGCCCAGGTCGAAGAAGTCGTCGTCGATGCTGACCGCCGGCAAACCGAGGACCTCGGCGTACAGGCCGCACAGGATCTCCTCCCGGGCGTCCCGGGCCGGCCGGCCGGTGCCGGCGGTGGCGGTGAACTCCGGCTCCGGCAACGCCCGCCGGTCGAGCTTCCCGTTCGCCGTCAACGGCATCCGCTCCAACACCACCACCGCCGACGGCACCATGTGCTCCGGCAACCGCTGCCGCAACCACGACCGTACGTCCTGGCCGTTCAGGGCCTGTCCCGCCTCGGGCACCAGGTAGCCGACCAGGCGCATGGTGCCGGTCGGGTCCGGGCCGGCGAGCACCGCCGCCTGCGCCACCAGGTCGTGTGACAGTAGCGCGGCTTCGATCTCGCCCGGCTCGACCCGGAAACCGCGTACCTTGACCTGGCCGTCGACCCGACCGACGAACTCCAACACCCCGTCGGCCGTCCACCTCGCCAGGTCACCGGTGCGGTACAGGCGCTCACCCGGACCACCGAACGGATCCGCCACGAACCGCTCCGCGGTCAGGCCGGGTCGGTTCAGGTACCCGTGGGCGAGGCCGATCCCGGCCAGGTACACCTCACCGACGACGCCCACCGGGACCGGGCGGAGCCGGTCGTCGAGCAGGTACGCGCGTTTGTTGGCGACCGCCCGGCCGACGGGCACCGACGCGCCGGTCAGGTCTTCGGGGACGTCGTAGGTGGTGGTGAAGCCCATCGACTCCGCCGGACCGTACCCGTTCGCCACCCGCAGATCCGGATACAACGCCAACGCCTTCGCCACATGACCCACCGACGCCGGCTCACCACCCGTGAACGCCACCCGCACCCCGTCGAACACCTGCGGATACTCATCCACCAACAGATTGAACAAACCCGACGACAACTGCAGCATCGACACCCGATGCTCGGCCACCAACGACGCGATCAACCCCGGCTCCGGACGCTGACCCGACTGCAACACCGTGCAACCCCCGAACACCAACGCACCCCAGAACTCCAACGAGAACGCATCCCACGACACCGGCGAACACTGCAAGAACACCTCCCCCGCACCGAACGACGCATACCCCTGACCCACCACCGAACCCACCAACGCCCGATGCGACGACACCACACCCTTCGGCACACCCGTCGACCCCGACGTGAACATCACACACGCCACATCACCCGCGTCGACCCGGACGTCCAGGTCGGTGTCAGGGTGCGCGGCGATCGTGTCGGCGTCGGCGTCCACCCGCACCACGGGACAGGTCGCGGAGACCCGGGACGCCAGCGTGGACCGGGACACCAGCGCGGCGGCCCGCGTCTCGGCGAGCACCCAACCCAGTCGCTCGTCCGGGAACTCCGGGTCCAGCACCGAGTACCCGGCACCGCTCTTCACCACCGCCAACAAGGCAACCGCGAAGTCCACACCCCGCTCCAACAACACCCCCACCACATCACCACGCCGCACCCCACACGACACCAGATGCCGGGCCAACCGGTTCGCCCGCGCATCCACCTCCCGGTACGACAACCGCACCCCGTCACCCACCACCGCCACCGCGTCCGGAGCCTCCGCCACCCGCGCGGCGAACAACACGTGCAGCGGCAGATCCGGCACCGCGACAGCGGTCGCGTTCCAGTCGTGGACGACTGCCCGGTGCTCGGCGGCGTCGAGGGCGTCGATGGTGTCGACGGGCAGCTCCGGGTCGGCGGTGGCCTGGGCCAAGACCCGGAGCAGGGCGGCGAGCAGGCGTTCGACGGTGGACCGGTCGAGGATCGCGGCCCGGTACAGCAGCGCCCCACCGATGCCGGCGTCCCCCTCGTCCCGGAGCAGGAACTCGAGGTCGAACTTGGCGGTGCCGGTGTCCACCACGCCACCCCGGCCGACCCGCAGGCCGGGCAGCCGGAACGTGCCGTCGGCGGCGTCGTCCAGCGCCAGGCAGACCTGGAACAGCGGGTGCCGGGCGAGGGTGCGGACCGGGTTGAGGGCCTCCAGCAGCAGGTCGAACGGCAGTTCCTGGTGGGCGAAGGCGTCCAGGTCGGTGGCGCGTACCCGGCCCAGCAGGTCCGCGAAGGACGGGTTCCCGGAGGTGTCGGTCCGCAGCACGAGGGTGTTGACGAAGAAGCCCACCAGGGCGTCGAGGGCCTCGTCGGAGCGGCCGGCGACCGGGGTGCCGATCGGTACGTCGGTGCCGGCGCCGAACCGGGTCAGGGTCAGCGCGAGGGCGGCCTGGAGCACCATGAACGGGGTGCACCGCTGCTGGCGGGCCAGCGCGCCGATCCGGCGGGCCAGGTCGGGTTCGATCCGTACCGGCACCGCGCCGCCCCGGTGGTCGGCGGTCGCCGGCCGGGGCCGGTCCAGCGGCAGGCCGAGTTCCTCGGGGATGCCGGCGAGGGTGTCCCGCCAGAAGGCGAGGTCGGTGGCGTGCACGCTGTCCGGGTCGGTCGGGTCGCCGAGCATGGCGCGCTGCCAGAGGGTGTAGTCGGCGTACTGGACGGGCAGCGGAGCCCAGTCGGGGGCGCGGCCGGCGCGGCGGGCGGCGTACGCGGTCGCCAGGTCGGCGAAGAGCGGCCGTAGGGACTGGCCGTCGGTGGCGATGTGGTGCAGCAGGATCAGCAGTACCCGGTCGTCGTCGCCGAGGTCGAGGAGGGTGACCCGCAGCGGTGGTGCGGCGCTCAGGTCGAAGACGTGGCCGGCGGCCTCGGCGAGCTGCCGGTCGAGGTCGTCCGGGCTGGTCCGCCGGTGGTCGACGGTGACCGGGGCCGGGTCGAGGATCCGCTGGTACGGTTCGCCGTCGACGGTGGTGACGACGGTCCGCAGCACCTCGTGCCGTGCGGTGAGGTCGGTCAGGGCGAGTTCCAGGGCGGGCACGTCCAGGTCACCGGTGAGCCGGACGGCGAGCGGGACGTTGTAGGCGGCGCTGCCCCCACCGTGCAGGGAGTCGACGAGCCAGAGCCGCCGTTGCGCGTACGACAGGGGGATGCGCTCGCCGCGCGGCGCGGCGGTGACGGCGGGGCGCGGCCGGGCGCGGCCGGTGGTGGCGAGGTGTTCGGTGAGGGTGGCGATGGTGGGCGCCTGGAAGATGTCCCGGATGGACAACTCGACGCCCAGGACGGTGCGGGCCCGGGAGGCGAGGCGCGCGGCCAGCAGGGAGTGCCCGCCCAGGTCGAAGAAGTCGTCGTCGATGCTCACCGCCGGCAAACCGAGGACCTCGGCGTACAGGCCGCACAGGATCTCCTCCCGGGCGTCCCGGGCCGGCCGGCCGGTGCCGGCGGTGGCGGTGAACTCCGGCTCCGGCAACGCCCGCCGGTCGAGCTTCCCGTTCGCCGTCAACGGCATCCGCTCCAACACCACCACCGCCGACGGCACCATGTGCTCCGGCAACCGCTGCCGCAACCACGACCGCACATCCTGACCGTCGACCGGCGTACCGGATTCCGCGACCACGTACCCGACCAGGCGCATCGTGCCGGTCGGGTCCGCACCCGCGAGCACCGCCGCCTGCGCCACCAGGTCGTGTGTCAGCAACGCCGCTTCGATCTCGCCCGGCTCGACCCGGAAACCGCGTACCTTGACCTGACCGTCGACCCGACCGACGAACTCCAACACCCCGTCGGCCGTCCACCTCGCCAGGTCACCGGTGCGGTACAGCCGCTCACCCGGACCACCGAACGGATCCGCCACGAACCGCTCCGCCGTCAACCCCGGCCGCTTCAGGTAACCGTGCGCGAGACCGATCCCGGCCAGGTACACCTCACCGACCACCCCGACCGGCACCGGCCGCAGCCGCCGGTCCAGCACGTAGG
The DNA here is from genome assembly GCF_028993575.1 of Micromonospora cathayae. Classification (NCBI taxonomy): domain Bacteria; kingdom Bacillati; phylum Actinomycetota; class Actinomycetes; order Micromonosporales; family Micromonosporaceae; genus Micromonospora; species Micromonospora cathayae. The sequence continues at coordinate 5,298,878 of NZ_CP118615.1, forward strand.
CCCGCTTGTTCGCGACCGGCCCACCCACCGGAACGGACGCTCCGCTGATGTCGGCCGGAATGTCGTACGTGGTGGTGAAGCCCATCGACTCCGCCGGACCGTACCCGTTCGCCACCCGCAACCCCGGACACCGACCCACGATCCGCGCCACATGACCCACCGACGCCGGCTCACCACCCGTGAACGCCACCCGCACCCCGTCGAACACCTGCGGATACTCATCCACCAACAGATTGAACAAACCCGACGACAACTGCAGCATCGACACCCCGTGCTCGGCCACCAACGACGCGATCAACCCCGGCTCCGGACGCTGACCCGACTGCAACACCGTCGTGCCACCGAACACCAACGCACCCCAGAACTCCAACGAGAACGCATCCCACGACACCGGCGAACACTGCAAGAACACCTCCCCCGCACCGAACGACGCATACCCCTGACCCACCACCGAACCCACCAACGCCCGATGCGACGACACCACACCCTTCGGCACACCCGTCGACCCCGACGTGAACATCACACACGCCACATCACCCGGGTCCACGGCCACCGCCAGCGGGGAGTCCGCGCACCCGGCGATGGCCTCGGCGTCCGTGTCGACCGCCACCACCACCGGTCCGGCGGCGAGCCGCCCGGCGAGCGTCGCCCGGGTCACCACCGCCGGCGCGCCGGTCTCGTCGAGCACCCGGTGCAGCCGTTCGTCCGGGAACTCCGGGTCCAGTACCGAGTACCCGGCACCGGTCTTCACCACCGCCAACAAGGCAACCGCGAAATCGACACCCCGCTCCAACAACACCCCCACCACATCACCACGCCGCACCCCACGGGAGACAAGATGCCGCGCCAACCGGTTCGCCCGCGCATCCACCTCCCGATACGACAACGACACCCCCTCACCCACCACCGCCACCGCATCCGGAGCCTCGGCCACCCGGGACGCGAACAACTCACCCAACGACACGTCCGGCACCGGTACCGCCGTCGCGTTCCAGTCGTGCAGGACGCGGTCCCGGTCGGCCGGGTCGAGGGGATCGATCCCGGCGACCGGCCGGCCGGGCCGGGCGGTCATCGCGGCCAGCGTCCGGTGGAAGGTGTGCTGGTAGGCGTCGAGGTCGACGGCGTGGCGGTGGGCGGTGTCCACGCTGACGTCGACCCGCAGGCCGCCGTCGGGGTGGTGGGTGACGGTGAGGGCCAGGTCCTCGACGGTGCCGCCGGTGGAGATGAGGTGGTGCAGGGCCGGCAGGCCGGCGAAGTGGTCGTGCTCGTCGCCGGCCACGATGTTGACCACCGGCCCGAACTCGCGGCGGCCGTCGGTGGGCCAGTCCAGGTCGTGCAGCAGGTCGGCGGAGTCGTACCGCTGGTGCCACTGGGCGCGCAGGGTCTGCTTGGCGACCCGGGCGGCGAGGGCCTCGGCGGTCTCGGTGGGATCGATCCGGCAGCGCAGCGGCAGGATGTTCGCCATCATCCCGGGCGCGCCGACGGCCGCCGGGCTGAGCCGGCCGGGCACCGGAAGGCTGAGCAGCACGTCGTCGTCGCCGGACCACAGGTGCCGGTGCACCACGGCGGCGGTGATCAGGGCCTGCTGCCAGGTCACCCCGGCACGCTCGGCGAACCGGCGCAGCCGGTCGAACCCGTCGGTGTCGAGACGGGAGACCTGTCGGGTGACCCGGTTGGCGGGCTTCTCCGGCGACAGCGGGCCGGCCGGGTAGGCGGCGTCGGCCATCAGTTTCCGCCAGTACGCGGCGTCGCGCTGCTGGGCGCGGGAACCGGCGTACCGGTCCTGCTCGTCGCGCATGGCGGTGAACGAGCCGAGCGGCGCGCCGGTGGCGGGACGGCCCTCGACCAGCGCGGTGTACAGCTCGGCCCCCCGGCGGCGGATCACGGTGGAGGTGTAGCCGTCGTGGATGAGGTGGTGGGCCCGGTTGTACCAGAGATGGTGGGCCGGGCCGAGCCGGAAGATCTCGTGGTGGAACAGCCGGTCGTGTTCCAGGTCGGGGGCCTGGGCCATGTCCTCGTGCATCAGGCGGACCGCCGTGGCGCGCGGGTCGGCCTCGGTGCTGAGGTCGCGGATCCGGGGGGTGAAGTCCGGGGCCGGGCCGACGTACTGCACCGGGACGCCGTCGATCTCGGTGAACCGCAGGCGCAGGGTCTCGTCCTCGGCGACCAGCGCGGTGATGGTGGCCAGTGCGGCCGGGCCGTCCAGCGGGCCGTGGATCTCCAGGTAGCCACCCATGTTGTGGACCGGATTGTCCGGATCGATCCGCTGCGCGTACCAGACGCCGAGTTGGGCGGCGTTGAGGGGCCGGGCGTGGTTCGTCGGATCGGACATGGTGGACCCCTCATCTGGGACGCGGGCGGCGGATCGGAGCGGACGGACAGGCGTCAGCGGCCCACCGCGGGTCCTCAGGGGTACGAAGAGGTACGCGGTGGGCCGGCGGCGGAGCCGCGGGAGGACAGCGGCGGTACGGAGGGCGCGGTCACTGCTTCCGCTGGATGAGCTCCAGGATGTCCTGGACGCTCTGCACGGTGCCGAGCTCGTCGTCGGTGATCTCGATGCCGAAGATCTTCTCGACCTTGACCAGGATGTCGACGAAGGTGAGCGAGTCGATGCCGAGGTCCTGGTTGAGCCGGTGCGTCGGGCCGAGCTGGACGGTCAGGTCCGGCACCTGCTCCAGGACGATCTCGTTGACCTTCTCCAGTGTGTTGATCATGACGCTTCTCCCATCTTCGGTGGGCACTCGACGAGTGCCGCCCCTGAGGTGATTCGGTGGTTGGTGATCTCCCACCGCCTCGGCGGTGGGACGTCGGACGGCCGGTGGGTGTCCGCCCGTCTGCGGCGGGTGGGTCTACGCCACCGGGTGCGGGGCGGGAAGGGTCAGCTCGGGCCAGGTGAGGGCGGCGGCGGCCCAGGTCGCGCCGCCACCGAACGCCGCCAGCAGCACCCGGTCCCCGGGGGTGAACATGCCGGCCTCCATGGCGTCGACGAAGGCGAGCGGGATCGACGCGGCGGAGGTGTTGGCGACCCGGTCCACGTTGATGACGGCCCGTTCGGGCGCGATGCCGATCGCCTCGGCGGTGGCGGTCAGGATGCGCCGGTTCGCCTGGTGCGCGACCAGCCAGTCGACGTCGTCGACCGTCCAGCCGACCTGCGCCAGCACCGCCGTGGACGCCCGGCTCATCCGGTCGATGGCGTGCTTGTAGACCGACCGGCCGGCCATCGTGAAGTAGCTGTCCGCGGCGTCGGTGCCGACCCCGGCGGAACGCTGGCGGGACCCACCGGCCGGGGTCTTCATGATGTCCAGCAGGTTGCCGTCGCTGCCCAGCAGCCGGGCGGTGAGGCTGCCCGGCTCGTCGGGGCCGCCGGCCCGGACGACCACCGCGCCGGCGCCGTCACCGAAGATCGGGGCGGTGATCTGGTCGGAGTTGTCGAGGATGGTGGAAATGGCGTCCGCGCCGATGACCAGCCCGGTGCGGTAGCCCGAGGCGAGCATGCCGGCGGCGACCGACAGCGCGTACACGAACCCGGAGCAGGCCGCGTTCAGGTCGAAGGCGGCGATGTTCGGCAGGCCCAGTCGGGCGGCGACCGCCGGGGCGGTGGCCGGGAACGGGTGGTCCGGGGTGCAGGTCGCCAGGATCAGGAAATCGATCTCCGGGTGGCCGCAGGAGTCGAGGGCCCGCTTGCCCGCCTCGACGGCGAGGTCGGAGGTGGCTCCCGCCGGTTCGAGAATGAACCGCTGCTCGATGCCGGTACGGTCGCGGATCCAGTCGGTGGTGACGCCGAGCCGCTCGGCGATCTCATCGTTCTTCACCACCCGCTCGGGGACGTACGCGCCGAGGCCGGCGATGACGGCCGTCCTGGTGGTGATCGGGTGTTCGACATTCGCCGACAAGGGTCGTCCTCCTCGTATCGTGGTCAGGCGGTCCACTGGTGTCCCCGTCGGGCCGCTTCCTGATCGGTGTGCAGTCATTCAACCGGCGGGGTACGCCGGGGTGCGGCAGTTGTTCCGGCACCCGCGCAGCAGTTGCGCCGGGGGTTCAGGCCGGGACGGCCGCCGGGGCGCAGAGCTGGGCGGCGCGGACCAGGTGCAGGATCCGGAACCGTGACTGGCCCGCCTCGTAGCTGGGCCGGACCAGCCCGTGCAGCACCAGGTCACGGACGGTCCGTCCACTGTCGGGCAGGCTGCGGCCGGTCAGCGCCATCACGTCGGGCAGCCCGAAACCGTCGTCCCGGGCGCAGAGCGCGGCGAACAGGTCGCGGTCGGCGGCGGGCAGCGCGGCGAGGCGGCGGTCGAGGGCCTCGCGCAGCCGGATGCCGCCCTCGGCCCCGGCCAGGTGGTGCAGCAGGTCGGCCGGGTCGCCGTGCAGACACTGGTGCAGGGTCGGGACGTTGTAGACGACCAGCCAGGACGCCGCCGCCTGGAGGGCGAGCGGAAGGCCGTCGAGCCGGCGGCAGACGTCGGCGACCAGGGGCGCGTCGGTGTCGGTGAGCCGCAGGTCGGGCCGGACGCGTCGGGCCCGGTCCAGGAAGAGCCGGGTGGCCGGGGCCTGTTCGAGCGTCGTCCGGTCGACGGGGTCGCCCGGTTCGGGCCCGGCCAGCGGGGTGAGCAGGAAGGACCGTTCGCCGGGCAGGTCGAGCGGGCGGTCGGCGGTGACCAGGATGCGCAGCCCGGGGCAGTCGCGCAGCAGTCGGGCGAAGCGGTCCGGTCGTGGGTCGGCGTCGGTGACCCCGTCCACCACCAGCAGCGGCGGCCGGTCGGCGACGGTCTCCACGAGGGCGGCGAGGTCGTCGTCCTCGGCACCGGTGCCGAGGAGCTGGCCGACGCAGGCGCGGACCAGGGTGGTGAGCCGGTCCCCGCCGGGGCGGGGTGCGGCCGGGAGTTCGGTGACCGGGCACCAGAGCACCGGGGTGCGGTCGGCGGTGTGCAGGCGGGTCGCCACCTCCAGGGCGAGGCGGGTCCGGCCGACCCCGGCCACTCCGACCACGGTGACCAGTCGTTCCGCCCCGGAGGCCAGTTCGTCGACGAGGACGCTCGTCTCGGCCTCCCGGCCGAGCAGCACGTCGGTGGCGATCGGCGGGGCGGGCGGGTCGGCCTCGTAGCCGGCCTTCACCGCCCAGCTCGTCCGGCCCTGGTTGGCGGCGGTCTCCAGGTCGGCGCGGGCCCGCAGGCCCAGCCGCAGGCCGTCGGCGATCAGCCGTACGGTGTCCTGCCGGGGCCGGCGGGCCCGTCCCTGTTCCAGGTCGCGGATGGCCCGGACGCTGACCGTGGAGAAGTCCGCCAGTTCCCGCTGGGTCAGCCCGATTCGCATGCGGTGCTGACGCACCAGCAGCCCGAACTGCGGAACGTCCTCGGCGGCGGCTACCTCGATGGTCATGATCGGTCTCCACTTCTGCGCGGTGCGGAGACGGGGGAAGGCACCCGGTGGGGAAAGCCTGCACAAATCCCATGGGTGGGATTCCCTCGTCTCGCACCATGCTCCGGGCTCCGCTATCGGCCCGGCATCATCCGCCCAAGCACGGCATCGCCGCAGCTCAGAGCCGGTCCGGCGACCGTACGCCGGGCTCCGGCCGGGCCCGGTGATGGCGGCGGCCGGAGCCGGGATAAGGGTGATAGCGCCGAGATAAACCTTGAGATAAGGCCGGGATTCCCGCCGTCGATAGCGTTCCTGTCATCGCCACCGGGAAACACCACCAAGGAGTCGACATGGGACGCATCGCCACCGCCGTCAAGCTCGCCGCCCTCGCCGCCGGCACCGCCGGCCTCATCGCCCTCGGCGCGACGGCCGCCCAGGCCGACGAGACCCCCACGCCGGGCGGCACCGGCACCCCGGCCGCGGTGGTCTCGCCCAGCCCGAGCCCGAGCACCAGCACCCTCGACAACAACCCCTGGGACTGACCCGACCCGACGGTCAGGGGGCGGACGGACGCCGCGTGGCGAGCTCCCCCAGCAGCCGCTCCGCCTCCCGCAGCTCGTGCCGCATCCCCCGCGCCGCGAAGGTCGCGCCGGCCTGCTCCAGCAGCGCCCCCGCCTCGGCCCCGGCACCGAACCGGACCAGCAGCCGGGCCAGATCCAGCCGGACCACCGCCGCCCCGCCGTGGTCCATGATCTGCTCCCGCACCGCCAGCGCCCGCTCGAAGGCGTCCCGCGCCTGCTCGTACCGGCCGGTGGCCGCGTGCACCTCGCCGAGGTTGCGCAGCAGGTGCCCCTCGCCGATGATGTCGCGGCTGCGGCGCACCATCTCCAGCACACCGGTCAACGTCTGCTCCGCCTGCGCGTGCTCACCCCGCTGTAACAGCACCTGGCCCGCCCGGCGCAGGGCGTGCGCCTCGCCGTGGGCGTAGCCGACCGTCCGGAAGACGCTCAGCGCCTCCTCCAGTTGCGCGTGCGCGACCGCGCTGTGCCCGCGCCGCATCCAGATGTACGCGCTCTGGGTCAGCACGGTGGCCCGGCCCACCACGTCACCGACCTTCTCGAAGTCCCGCGCGGCGTGCTCGTAGAGCACCAGGGCCCGGTCGTCCTCGCCGATCTGCCGGTCGAGCAGGGCCAGGTCCCGGCGGCACAGCGCCAACCCGTGCACGTCACCCAGCTCGTCGAAGATCTCCCGGGCCGCGCCGAGCGCCTGCCGCGCCTCCTCCGGCTGCTGCCGGCTGATGTGCATGGTGCCCAGCGAGCTGAGCACCGCCGCGGTGCCCCGCCGGTTGTCGTTCGCCCGGGTCGCCTCCAGCGCCCGCCGGTGCGTCCGCTCCCACAGGTCGAAGTAGCCGCGCGACTCGAACAGCGTCACCAGCGTGGTGGTCAGGTCCCAGCAGAGTTCGTCCAGCCCGGCCTGGGCGGCCTGCTCCACGGCGAGGCAGAGGTTGGCCTGCTCGCCGTCGAGCCACTCGACCGGGTCGACCAGCAGCCGGTCGACGTAGCTCTCCGGCGGCTGCCACCGCGGCCCGGTGCCGCGCAGCACCGTGTAGTCCCCGCCGTACACCCGGGCGTGCGCCTTCTCGGCGATCGCCAGCCAACCGCCGACCATCCGTTCCGTCGCCGCGAGCTGCACGGCCGGGCTGTCGTGCAGGGTCAGCTGCTCCCGGGCGAACAGCCGGATCACCTCGTGGAACCGGTACCGGAACTCACCGGTGCGTTCCACCGCGACGGCGTCCAGCATCTGCACGTCGACCAGCGGTTCCACCAGGTCCGACGGGAACGGACGGTGGTCGTCGAGCAGCGCGCCGGCGATCCAGCCCGGCACCGTCGGCCCCTCGGCCAGACTGAACAACCGCAGCAGCCGACGGTCCGCCCGGTTGAGCCCGTCATGGGTCAGCGACAGACTGGCCCGCATGGTCATCTCGCCGTGCGCCAGCTCGTCGAGGCGGTGCCGCTCGTTGGCCAGCCGGTGCACCATCGACGCCAGCGTCCAGTGCGGCCGGGCGGCCAGCCGGGCGGCCACGATCCGCAACGCCAACGGCAGCCCGCCGACGGTCCGCACCAGCGCCGCCGCGGCCTCCGGCTCCCGGCCCACCCGCTCGTCGCCGACCACCCGGCCCAGCAGCTCCAGCGCCTGCTCCTGGTCGAGCACGTCCAGCTCGACCCGCTGCGCGCCGGGCAGCGCGGTCAGCCGGGACCGGCTGGTCACCAGCACGGCGCAACTGCTGCTGCCGGGCAGCAGCGGGTTGATCTGCCGTTCACTGGCGGCGTCGTCGAGCACCACCAGCATCCGGCGGGACGCCAGCAGCGTCCGGTACATCTCGGCGCGTTCGTCCGTGCCGTCCGGGATCACCGGGCCGGGAATGCCCAACGCCCGCAGGAACCGGCCGAGCACGTCCGTCGCGCTGACCGGCTCCGCGCCGGCCCCCCGCAGGTCACAGTAGAGCTGACCGTCGGGGAACCGTTCGCCGCCCAGCCGGTGCGCGACGTGGGTGGCCAGGGCGCTCTTGCCGATGCCGGGCTTGCCGCCGATCACCACCAGGCCGAGCGCTCGCTGGCCGTCCCCGCCGAGCAGCGCCGCCTCGACCCGGCGCAGCAGCGGCTCCCGCGCGACGAAGTCCGCCGTGTCGGCCGGCAGCTGGTGCGGCTTCTCCTCGCCGTACGGGGTGGCCGGGGCGGGCCCGACGACCGCCGGGCGGACCCGGACCGGCTCCGGCCGGTGCGGGGCACCACCGGGGGCGTACAGGCCGGGATCGCCGGCGAGGATGGCGTTCTCCAGCTGGCGCAGCTCCTCCCCCGGCTCCAGCCCCAGCTCGTCGGCGAGCAGCTGCCGGCCGGCCCGGTACACGTCCAGCGCCTCGGCCTGCCGGCCCGACCGGTGCAGCGCCAGCATCAGCTGCCCGCGCAGCCGCTCCCGCAGCGGGTACTCGTGCAGCAACCGGCTGATCTCGCCGACCAGCTCGTGGCTGCGCCCGAGACCCAGCTCCAGTTCGAGGTACGTCTCGATGGCGGTCAGCCGGTCCTCGTCCAGCCGCAGCCCCCGGGTGCGCAGCGCCTCGCTCGGGATGCCGGCCAGGCACGGGCCGCGCCACAGCGCCACCGCGGCCCGCAGCGTCTCGGCCGCCTCGGCGACCCGGCCCTCCTTGACCAGCACCCGGGACGCCATCACCTGCCGGTTGAACACGTGCAGGTCCACCGCGTCGTCCTCGGTGCGCAGCAGGTAACCCGGGGCGCGGGACACCACCGACGCCGCGACCTGGGCCTCGGCGAGACTCTTGCGGATCCGGGACACACAGATCTGGATCTGGGTGCGGGCGGTGTCGGGCGGTTCCTCGCTCCAGATCAGGTCGAGCAGCCGGTCGGTGCCCACCACCCGGCCCGCCTCCATCAGCAGGCAGGCGAGAATGGTCTCCTGCCGGCCCGGCGGGATCCGGATCGGCCCGGTCGGTCCCTCCACCTGCAGGGGTCCCAGCACCCGGAAGGCGATCCCGGTCGGGGCGACTGTTCTGGTGAGGATCGAGTCGGGCATGAGTCTCCAGAGCCGACAGCTGTTCGTGAGAGGGGTCGTTCTCGCGACAAGAACACATCATCGGGGCATACCCTGTCCACCAGCACGATGACCATCACTTTCACCCGTCCGTAGGTTGCGCGATCAGGCCCCGGGATGATCCAGTTCAGGGGACGCCCGGCCCGCACCGCCGCCGGGACACCGCCTGCCCTGTTCCCGGTGAGCCGCAGCTCAACGGCCCGGGAAAGCGCCGTGATAGGCCGGAGTTGACCGCCTGCCCGACAGTTCTCGCAGCACCACAGGAGTGGGGCGACGGGGACCAGGCAGAGGAGCCGACCGGATGAGCAGCCACGGGGGTTTACGGACGCGCAGCGCGGCCGTCACCGCAGCCGGCGTCGACCACGTTCGACTGTCGTACCACTACCTCGACATCGGCGACATCGACGCGTACGGCTCGCTGCTGGACGAGCACGTGCAGGTACGGCGTCCGGACCTGGCCCTGGGCTGTGGTCGCGCCGAGGTGCTGCGGACGCACGCCCAGGTCGCGGGTCCGCCGTCCCGGCACCAGATCTACAAGGTCATCGCCGACGGTGACGCGGTGGCGGTGACCGGCCGGTGGACCGCGCCGTCGACCGGCCGGCGCGACCACCGCGACGGCGTCGACTTCGTCGACGTCTTCACCCTCACCGACGAGGGGATGCTGCTCGGGTACCGCCGGTTCTACTACCTCGCCCCCGGCTGAGCCGGCGCCGCCGACACCCCGGGTCCGGTCCGTCAGGTTCCGGCCGGGAACCGCGCGCCGGCCGGTGGGTGATCCTCCCTGTCGGTCGGGGCTGCTAGCGTCGCGCCGCGCCACCCCACTCGACCGGAGGTTCATTGTCGTGATCAGATCGCACGCGTCGTCGTTCGCCGGGCTGCCGGTGCTGCCGTACACCCCGGGGATGGCCCTGCCCGAGGATCCGGCGGCGGTGGCCTGGCGGCTGGCGGTGGAGGACTTCGAGGCCGACCCCGAGGAGTTCGCCGAGCTGGTCGCGACGTTCCGCAAGGAGGTGCCCGGCGCGGCGGTACGGGCGCTGGTGGTCGGCGAGTGGGGCTGTGCGTACGATTCGCCGCTGCCGGTCGGGTTGCTGGTGGACGCCGCCGCCGAGTGGACCGGGCTGCGCGCGGTGTTCCTCGCCGACCTGGTCAGTGAGGAGTGCGAGATCTCCTGGCTGACCCACGGCGACATCACCGGACTGCTGACCGGCTACCCGACCTTGGAGGTGCTGTGGGTGCGCGGCGGCACCGGGCTACGGCTGGAGCCGGTACGGCACGCCGGCCTGCGGGAGCTGCGGTTCGAGTCCGGCGGGCTGCCGGGGCAGGTGGTCCGGGCGGTGGGCGAGAGCGACCTGCCGGCGCTGGAGCGGCTGGACTGCTGGCTGGGCCGGCAGGAGTACGGCGGCGACGCCACCGTCGGGGACCTGGGGCCGGTGCTGGCCGGCGCGGGGCTGCCGGCGCTGCGGCACCTGGCGTTGGCCAACAGCGAGATCGCGGACCCGACGATGTCGGCGGTCGCCGCCGCGCCGGTGGTCGGCCGGCTGACGGTGCTCGACCTGTCGATGGGCGTGCTCACCGACGAGGGGCTGGACGCCCTGCTGGCCGGGCAGCCGCTGACCCACCTGCGCCGGCTCGACCTGAGCCGGACCTACCTGTCCGACGAGGCCCGCCAGCGTGCGGTGGCCGCGCTGCCGGGTGTGGAGGTCGACGTGTCGGAGCCGCAGTCGGTGCACGTGTACAACGGCCGGGAGTTCCGGTTCACCGCGGTCGGTGAGTGACCGACGCTGATCCGTGACGGTGTGCCGTCCACCCGGTCCGGGACCCGGCCGTGCCGTCCACCCGGTCCGGACCCGGCCGCGCCGCGCGGACGGTGTGGAGCGCGGGCGGCTGGGTACCTCCACGGGGGACGCCCCGACGTGGAGGAGGACACCATGACCGACCCGAGGTACACCGGACTGGGGCTGGCGGCGGCCGGCCGGCTCACCGGGGACGACGGCAGCGCGGAGACCGGCGGCGAGATCGTCGGCGCGGACGACGCGGCGGCCGACGCCGCCCGCGCGGGCGCCGACGTCGACCTGTCCGGGGCGACCCGGGACGGCCCCGGGGTCCCGGTGGGCTCGGCCGACGCCGCCGCCGACCGGGAACGGGCCGCCCGGGGTTCCGACTGACCGGACGACGACCGGCCCCGGGCCGGCGCAGGTCATCCCGTCGGGCCCGACGACCGCCCCGCGCCGGCGCCTTCGCGTCGGCCCGACGACGGCCGCGAGGAGACCGGGCGGGACGCTGGCCGCACCGGCCGCTACCGTCGGCGGGGCGACGGGTCCGGTGCGGAGCCGGGCCCGCGCGCGGCGGCGAGCAGCGCAGCGGTGGTGGTGAACCGGACCCGGGGTCGGCCCTGGGCGGCCCCGGCGGCCAGCTCGGCGGCGTCGATCCGCCGCCAGCCGTCCAGGGTGACCAGGTCGGGGCACCGGTCCCGGAGCTGGGCCAGGGTCTTGTCCGGGTCGTGCCCACCGGCGCGCAGCGTGCCGTCGGCGAGGTCGGCGAGCACTCCGGCGACGGTCTCGGTGGCGCACTTGCGGTTGGTGCCGACCACGCCGGACGGCCCACGCTTCGCCCAGCCTGCCACGTAGACGCGCGGGGCGACCCGACCGGCGGTGTGCGCCACGTGCCCGTGCCGCTCGTCGAACGGTACGCCGGGCAGCGGGCGGCCCCGGAAGCCGACGGCGTGTACGACGAGCCCGCAGTCGAGCCGTTCGGTGCGCCCGGTGGGCTGCACCCGTCCGTCGACGATGTCGTTGTGCACCAGGTCGAGCGCGGTCACCCGGCGCTCACCGACCAGCGCGACCGGGGAGACCTGGAACCGGAGGACGAGCCGCCGCCGGCCGGGGTGCACCGGACGGGCGGCGAGGTCGCGCAGCGCGTCGAGGACCGGGCCGTCGCCGGCCAGGTCCGGCGCGTCGACGACCACGTCGACGCCGGTCAGCCGGCCGAGTTCGGCGAGTTCGGGAAGGGTGAACGCGGCCCGGGCGGGGTGCCGGCGACCGAGGACGACCACCTCGCGGATCCGGCTGTCGGTGAACGCGGCCAGCGCCGGGTCGGCGATGTCGGTCCGGGCCAGTTCGGTCGGGTCGCGGACCAGCAGCCGGGCGCAGTCGAGGGCCACATTGCCGTTGCCGACCACCACCGCGCGGTGGTGGTCCAGCACGATCCGTTCGTCGGCGGCGTCCGGGTGGCCGTTGTACCACCGGACGAACCGGCCGGCGGCCAGACTTCCGGGCAGGTCGACGCCGGGGACGGCGCGGGGCAGGTCGACGCCGGGGACGGCGCGGGGCAGGTCGACGCCGGGGACGGCGCGGGGCAGGTCGACGCCGGGGACGGCGACAGGCGGCTCAGCGCCGGGGACGGCGAGCGGCCGGTCGTCCGGCGCGCCGGTGGCGTAGACCACCGCGTCGTACAGTTCCAGCAGGTCGTGGTGGGTGAGGTCGCGGCCGATCTCGATCCCGCCGAGGAACCGCGCGTCGGGGTGGTCGACGACGCGTTCGAAGACCCGGGTCACCGATCTGGTCTGCGGGTGGTCGGGGGCCACGCCGGAGCGGACCAGCCCCCACGGGGTGGGCAGCCGGTCCAGCAGGTCGACCTGGGCCGGCACCCCGGCGGCGGCGGTGCCGGTGAGCAGGGCGCTGGTGGTGTAGGCCCCGGCGGGGCCGGCGCCGACCACCGCGAACCGGTACCGGTTCACGCGTCACCTCCGGTGCGGGCGACCGCCTGCCACAGCGTCGCGCTGTCGCTGTCGGCGGCGAGGGCCTGCCGGAGTTCGTCCCCGCCGTCGGCGGACACCGGGGCCACCAGGGCGGTGAACTTCGCCGCGAGTTCGGCCTCGTCGAGCGGGTCGGCGGGGTCGCCCCGGGCGACCAGCCGGGGTTCCGGACGCAGGGTGCCGCCACCGGTGAGGGTGACCTCGACGGTGGTGCCGTAGTGCTGCGGCAGGTGGGCGTCGAGGGCCGGGTCGTGGACGACCTCGATCCGGGCGGCCAGGTCCAGGATGGCCGGATCGGTGAGCCGGTGTTCGGCGATCTGGTCCGGACCGGCCGTGCCGTCGACGGTGGCGGCGGCGAGCACGAACGGGTAGCTGTACTGGGCGTGTTCGAGAGACGGCGGGCGGTGGTGGGTGAGGAAGGTGGCCCACCGGTGGGTGGCGACGCGGATCGACCGGACGTGCTCCGGGCGCAGCCCGTCGGCGGTCAGCGCGCGCAGCGCGTCCACCGCGGTGTGGGTGTACCGGCAGGCCGAGTAGGGCTTCAGGTAGGAACGTTCGATCTCGAAGACCTCGCCCAGCGACGCGACGAACGGGTCGTCGACGGCGTGCGGCTCCTCCAGCGGGGTGGGCGGGAAGATGGCCGGGGCGGGCGGCACGGCGGCTCCGTCCGGCGTGGCCATCCAGCCGTTCTCGGCCAGCCGGGCGGCGGTCACGCCGGTCGCCGCCGACCAGCCGATCGCCTCCTTCACGGTGGGCCACTGCAACGCGGCGGTGGGGGCGTGCGCCCAGGCGACCAGCATGGCCCGGCGGATGGTGTCGGCGTCGCCGCCGCGTACCTTCGCGGCGGCCGCCGCCGCGCCGACCGCGCCGGCGGTGCCGGTGCAGAACCAGCGGGCGGTGTCGTACCGGGGCCAGAGCAGGTGGGCGACCCGGACCGCCACCTCGAACCCGGCGACCTGCGCGGCGAGCAGGTCGGCGAACGGTACCGGCCGGTCGGACGCGGCCACCAGCACCGCCGGTACGACGACCGACGACGGGTGGATGGCCCCACCGAGGTAGTGCCCGTCGTCGTAGTCGAGGGCGCTGGCCGCGACGGCGCTGACGAACGCGGCGGCGGTGGCGGTGCGGGCGGGCGCGCCGGGGGCGAGGGCGTGGAATCCGCCGAGGTCGGCGGCCATCGCCCGGTGCGCGTTCCGGGCGGCGCTGGTACGGCTACCGCCGAGGGCGGTGCCGATGGTGTCCCGCAACCGTTCCCGGGCCCGCTGGCGGGCCGACGCGGGGATCGTGTCGAAGGTCAGACCGGCGACGCGGTGGGCGACCTCATCACTGTTCACTGATATGCTCCTTGTTGGATCCAGGATTCAATCCGCGTGCAGCTCAACCGGACCGAGGAGCGCCGATGGCGAGCAGGCCCTTCCAGAAGCCGCCCACCCAGGTCGAGGCGGTGCTGTTGGAGCTGCGCCGCGCGTTGCTCGAGGGCGACTATCCCGCCGGCACCCGGCTCAACGTCGACGGGATCTCCAAGACCCTCGGGGTCAGCCGCGCCCCGGTCCGCGACGCGTTGCGCATCCTGGAGGGGGAACAGCAGGTCATCTACGAGCCGCACCGTGGCTACTGCGTCCCGGAGATGCGGCTGGACGACCTGTTCGACCTGTACCGCATCCGGGAGCTGCTGGAGTCGGAGGCCGCCGCGCTGGCCGTGCCGCTGCTCACGCCGGACGACATCGCGGCGCTGCGCACCTCGGCCGAGGTGGTCTCCCGCGCGCTGGCCGAGGGCAACCGGGTGACCGCCACCTACGCCAACCGGGAGCTGCACTTCCGGCTCTTCGAGTCGCCCGGCCACGAGCAGCTGGTGACCTCGATCCGGCAGGCCTGGAACGCCGACGCGTACCGGGCGCTGTACCTGCGGGACCTGGAGAGCGCGGCGGCCAGCGCCCGCGAACACGACGCGATCGTCGACGCCGCCGCCGAGGGCGACGTGTCCCGGGTCATCCTGCTGCAGAACGCCCACCGGGACGGGGAGCTGCGGTCCCTGCTGCGGATGCTCACCGACCGGTTCCCCGGCGCGGAGGACACCGCGACCGAGCAGTGGCGGGCGACCACCGGCGTGGAAGCGTTCGCGGAGACCGCCTGACGGCGCGGGCGCGGTGGCCGTCAGCACGCCGCGCCCAGCGTCCGGACCACCCGGTCGAGCAGGTCCACCCCGACGCCGAGCGCGTCCTCGTCGATGTCGAAGGTGCTCTGGTGGTGGCCGCCGGCCTGGTCCGCCCCGATCACCAGGTAGGTGCCCCGGCCGCCGTGCGCGCGTACCCGGTCGAGCAGCCAGGCGGCGTCGTCGCTGGCCCGGTCCGCCAGCGACCCGCCGACGGCCGTCACGGCGGGCACCCGGGCGGCGACGGCGGCGATCCGGTCGGCGAGGTCGGCGTCGCAGCGCACCTGCGGGGCGTGCCCGGTGGTCTCCAGCGCGCAGGTCACCCCGTACGCGGCGGCGCTGCCCCGCAGCGCGGCGGTGACCCGGTCGGCCAGCAGGTCGCAGGCGGCGGTGTCGTCGGCGCGTACCTCCAGGTCGAGGGTGGCCGACGCCGGTACCACGTTCGACGCGCCGGGACAGTCGAGGGCACCGACGTTGACCCGGGTGGCCGCGGATCCGTGCTGCCCGACGGCGTGCACGGCCAGCGCGCCGGCCGCGGCGGCGAGCAATGCGCTGCGACCGTGTTCCGGGGCGAGACCGGCGTGCGCGGCCACGCCGGTGAAGGTGGCCCGGAGCTTGACCGAGGCCAGCGCGCCGTGGGTGCGCGGGTGGACGGTGCCGGTCGGCGCGCCCAGCCCGAGGTGGATGCAGATCAGGTCGTCGACGTCGTCGAGCACCCCGGAGGCGGCCATCGCCCGTCCGCCGCGCAGTCCCTCCTCGGCGGGCTGGAACAGCAGCTTGACGGTGCCGGCGAAGTCGCGGTCGGCGAGCCGGCGGGCCAGCCCGAGCGCGATCGCGGTGTGTCCGTCGTGGCCGCAGGCGTGCATCGTGCCGGGCCGGGTGGAGGCGAACCCGAGCCGGTGCGGGCGGTGCCCGTCGTCGCCGTCCTCGGTCAGCGGCAGGGCGTCGATGTCGGCGCGGACCGCGACGACCCGGCCGGGCCGGCGTCCACGCAGGATGCCGACCGCGCCGGTCGTCCCGTGCCGCAGGGCCGCCATGGTCTGCGGGTCGAGGCCCTCGTCCAACGCCTCCCGCCAGGCCCGGTCGACGTCCCCGGGTACGCCCATCCGCAGCTCGGGCACCATGATGTCGGCGCCGAGCGCCACCTCGGCCCCCAGCTCCCGCAGCCGGGCCACCACCAGGCAGGTGGTCCGGTACTCGCAGAAGCCGCGTTCCGGGTTCGCGTGCAGCCTCCGCCGGATCGCGACCTCCTCGTTCACCGGATCCAGTTCCGGTAGTCGGGTGGCGCGACCCGCTCGTGGCCGGTGTCGGTGATCAGCACCGGCTCGCCCAGGTAGAGGCTGGAGCCGTCCGGGCCGGGCAGGCCGATGAAGTAGAAGAAGGTCATGCCGGGGACCAGGACGCGCGGCTCGGTGGCCTTGATCCGCAGGTTCTCCAGCCAGGTGGGCGGGAAGCCGATCCCGGTGCCGTAGCCGACGTGCCGGCCGGCCCGGGACACCCCGCGTTCGGTCAGCAGCCGCTGCACCAGCCGGCTCACCTCGGCGATGGGTCGCCCCGGCACGAACGCCGCGAAGCCGGCTTCGAGGGTCTCCACCATGGTCTCGTGCAGCCGGGCGACCGCCGGGTCGGGTCGGCCGACGGCGTAGCTGACCGCGCCGACGGCGTGGTAGCGGGTGGCGGACGCGCCGATCTCGATGACCACCGTCTCGCCGGCCCGCATCCGGCGGGTGGTCGCCGCCCCGTGGGTCTGGGTGAGGGTACGCGGACCGGAGGCGATCGGTGGCGGGATCGCCGGCGGGTCGCCGCCGAGCCGGTACAGCTCACCGACGATCGCCCGGTGCACCTCGGTCTCGGGCACCCCCTCCCCCACCGCGTCCCGGGCGACCCGGAACGCCGCGTCGAGCTGGTGCGCGGCCTCCCGGAACCAGGCGATCTCGTGCTGGTCCTTGACCACCCGCAGGTCACCCACCACCGAGGACGCGTCGGTGAGGACCACCCGGCCGTCGAGCCGCTGCCGCAGGTCCTGGTGGTAGGCGGGCAGCAGGGCGTGGGTGAGCAGTTCGATCCCGACCGCCGCGCCCGGGGCGACCTGCCGGTCGTCCAGCAGTGCGGCGACCAGGTCGCCGGGGGTGTCCGGGGACTCGTCGTACCAGACCCGGACGTCGTCGACCAGGCCGGTGCCCCGGATCATGTGCTCGTCGGGGGCCCGGCAGATGGCGGCCGGGGGCAGTTCCGGGTCGGTCGGCAGGTAGACGGTCTGGAAGACCCAGTAGCCGATCTGGTCGTAGCCGAACAGGTAGAACAGTGACGCCTGGTCGAACAGGAGGATGCCGGCGAGTCCGCGCCGCGCGCACTCCTGCCGGACCCGGGCGATCCGGTCCTGCTGGACGGCCCGGGGGACGGTCCGGACGGGTTCGTCGGTCATACGGGTGCCTCCACGGGGTCGGGTGCCGGCGGATCGCCGACCGGGTCGGTGACGGTGGGGACGCCGGCCTCGACCACGGTCCGTCCACCGAGGAGCAGCGTGATCGGCTCCCGGCCCGACCCGTCCACGACGAGCAGGTCGGCCCGGCCGCCCGGGGTGACGGTGCCGACGCCGGTCAGGCCGAGTCGGCGCGCGGCGTTGCCGGCGAACACGGCGGCCAGCAGGTGCGGTGGCGCGACCCGGTCGGCCAGGCAGTGCCGCAGCACGTCCAGCAGCAGCACCGGCCGGTGCGGGACGAGCGCACCGTCGTGCGGGTGCGCTCCCCCGGCGTCGGAGGTCACCGTCACCTGCTCCACCGGCACCCGGTCGAGGAGCTCGGCGACCGCCCGGTGCGGGGGCACCGCCCCCGGGAAGTAGTCCGGGCGGATGCAGGCGGTGACATCGACACCGACCCCGGCGTGGGCCAGGTCGATGGCGGCGGCGAGCACGTCGGGGTTCCAGTTGACGTGGGTGACGGTGACCATCGCGGCCGGTACCAGCCCGTCGGCGACCGCCCGGGCGACCAGGTCGACGCCGCGCCGGTCCGGGCCGAGGTGCAGGTGCAGCACGGGCGGTTTCCCGCCGGTCCGGCTGCCCCGGGCCACCGCGCCGGCCAGCCGGCGCAGTTCGTCGACGGTGCCGACCGCGCCGACCTCGCCGACGGCGGCCTTGACCCCGCGCACCTCGTCGAACAGCGCCAGGTCACGGCGGACGTCGCCGGTGAGGGTGGCCGGCGGGTGTCCGATCTCGCCGGTGAACAGGTACCCGGTCAGTCCCTGGGCGCGCAGCGCCCGGACCCGGGCCAGCAGCGCCTCGTGGGTGCGGACCACGGTGTCGTGGCCCAGGCAGCCGACCACGGTGCCGATGCCGGCGGTGGTGTACTGCTCGAACCGGATCGGCAGGTTCTGGGTGTGCGGGCCACCGCCGCCCCCGCCGCCGGTCGGGTGGGAGTGCTGGTCGACCAGGGCGGGCAGCACCAGCCGGCCGGCCAGGTCGACCTCGGTCACCGGTACGCCGGGCAGCCGCACCCCGGGCAGGTCGGCGTCGACCGCCACCACCTGCGCGCCGACGACCAGCACGTCCCGGACGGCGGTGCCGGTGGGGCCGGCGACCCGGCCGCCGCGCAGCAGCAGCGCCCGGACCGGGTCGGTGCTCTCCGCCCGGGACGCCGACGCGGTGGCGGGGCCGGTGCCCCGGCCACCCGCCGGGTCAGAGCTGGGGGACACCGAGCCGCTCCATCAGTTTCTGGAACTCCACCAGCGGGACGTCCTCCGGGCGCAGGTACAGGATGACCTGGGCGCGCAGCGGCGGCAGCAGCCACGGTTGCTGGCTCTCCACGATCTCGCGGTCCTGTTCCTTGATGCCGAGGTTGAACTCCTCCCACAGCTGGTCGTGGGCGGGGTCGCGGTCGTAGGTGCGGGAGAGCTGGGTGAACGAGATGGTCCGGTCGTGGGAGACCGGCTGGTACACGTTCCAGGTCACCGAGACCCCGGCGGCGGAGTGGATGACGTTCTTCATGGAGTTGACCGTGGCGACGTTGTGGAACTCCACGTCGACGGTCCGGACGGCGGTGGCCCGGTCGCCGCCCTCGGCGACCATCGGGCTCTCCGGCATGCTGGTCCGGTACCGGGAGGTGAGCACGCCGTCGGCGGAGACCGCGACCGGCTGCTCCCCCAGCCGCTGCGGCAGCAGGGGCTGCCCGGCCACGCCGAGCACGTCCGGGTGCACCCAGGAGAAGTGCGTGTCGTCGAGGGCGGCCATCACCAGCCGGGGCACGCTGGCCCGCCACTCGGCGTGCCGCACCAGCTCGTTCTTGTGGAACTCGGGGTCGTCGTACTCCGGGTACGGCGGCAGGTCGCCCTGGGGTTCGTCGGCCAGGCAGACCCAGATCAGCCCGTACCTCTCCTGGCTGTGCAGCCGCCGGACCCGGGCCTGGGCGGGGATCTTCCCGTCGCCGCGCAGCGGGATCTCCACGCAGCGGCCGGTCTTGTCGTACTGCCAGCCGTGGTAGCGGCAGCGCAGCACCCGGCCGTCGACGACGTCGCCGAGGGACAGCGCCGCGCCGAGGTGGCGGCACACGTCGGGGAAGGCGGCGACCTCGCCGTCGAGCCGGGTCAGGGAGATCGCCTCGTCGAGCAGGACGACGCGGACCGGGCGGTCGGTGAGGTCGGCCGACCGCAGGACGGGGTGCCAGAACGGCCGCATGGCGGACAGGTAGCCGGCGACGGCTTCCGGTGAGGGACTGGACATGCTCGGACTCCGTGGGTGGCGGTCAGGCGGCGGACGTGGTCGGGGCGTCGTCGAGGGACTGTTGCCAGGTCGAGACGGTGCCGTCGAGGACGTCGGCGACGGCGACCTCGGCGCGGGCCGCCGACGACTCGAGCAGGGCGATGGCGGCGGCGAGGGCCCGGATGGCCTCGGGCGCGCCGGTCTCCGGCGGGACGCCGGTGCGGACCGCGCGGGCGAAGTCGACGATCTCGTGGGCGATGCCGTACCGGACCGGGTCGGCCACGTCGACGGTGAGGTCGGCCGGGTTCCAGGTGCCGGTCGGGAAGAGCCGGTCCCGGACCTCGGCGGGCAGGTCGGCGACCCACCGGCGGACCCGGTCGTCGAGGGGTTCGCGGACCCCGTGGTCGGTGGTGAGCCAGCCGCCCTGCCAGTTCTCCCAGCAGGTGGAGGTGAGGCTGCCGGCGGAACCGACCAGCAGCCGGTTGCCGACCACCTCGCCGTGGCCGGCCATGGTGAGGGTGAGCTGGGCGTGTACCCCGCCGGCGAACGACACCCGGCCGAGGCAGGTGTCCTCGCTGGTGACCGGCGTCCGCCGGCCGTCGGCGTGGACGATCTCCGGTTCGTAGGTGTGCACGGTGGCGTCGACGGTGACCGCCGGGCCGAACCAGTACTGGAGCAGGTCCATCTCGTGCACGCCCATCTCCAGCGCGACCAGCGAGCCGGACCGGGTGCGGTCGCGGTACCACTCGCCGCCGCCCTCGGGATGCAGCAGGGCCGCCGGCAGGGACAGCTGTGCGGTGGTGAAGTACGGGGTGCCCAGCGCACCGGCGGCGAGCAGGCCCCGGACCGCCCGGTTGCCGGCCACCCGGCGGAAGTTCTCGGCGACGGCGAGGACCCGGCCGGCCCGGCCGGCCGCGGCGGCCATCGTGCGGGCGGCGGCGACGGTCAACGCGATCGGCTTCTCCACCAGCACGTGGTGGCCCTGCGCGAAGGCCCGGACCGTCAGCGGGGCGTGCAGGTGCGTCGGTACCGCGATGTCGACGGCGTCGACGTCCGGCCGGTCGGCCAGGTCCGCCAGGTCGGCGACGGCGGGCAGGGTCTCGCCGGTCAGGTCCCGGTAGGCGGCGACGGCGGCGGCCCGGCGGCCCGGGTCGCCGTCGCAGACGGCGGTGAGCCGGACGTCGGGGTTGCCGGCGGCGTGCAGCGCGGCGTACGCCCGCAGGTGGCGCAGGCCCATGCCGCCGCAGCCGACCAGGGCGACGGTCACCGGGTTCATCGGGGCTCCGCCTTCCGGGCGTCGGGGTTCGGGGGCGCGCCGAGGTCGGCGTGTCCACCGAGGTAGGTGGCTTCGATCCGGGGGTCGCGGGCGAGTTCCCGCCCGGTGCCGCTGAGCACGATCCGGCCGAGTTCGAGCACGTGGGCGCGGTCGGCGATGCGCAGCGCCTCGCGGATGTTCTGCTCCACCAGCAGCACCGCCGTGCCGTCGCGGGCCAGCCGCCGGGCGGTGGAGAGGATCTCGTGGGACATCCGGGGGGACAGCCCGAGCGACGGTTCGTCCAGGGCCAGCACCTGCGGCCGGGTGACCAGGGCCCGGCCGACGGCGAGCATCTGCTGCTCGCCACCGGAGAGGGTGCCGGCGAGCTGGTGGCTGCGCTGCCCGAGGATCGGGAAGAGCTGGTACACCTCGTCGATCCGGGTCCGGATCTCGGCCGGTCGGCGGCGCATGCTGTAGCCGCCGAGCCGGAGGTTCTCGGCGACGGTCATCGAGCCGAACACCCGGCGGCCCTCGGGGACGTGCCGCAGGCCGAGTCCGACGACCTGGTGGGCGGCCATCCCGGTGAGGTCGTGCCGGCCCAGCCGGATGGTGCCCCGGAACGGCCGGATCAGCCCGGAGACCGCCTTCATGATGGTGGTCTTGCCGGCGCCGTTCGGCCCGAGCAGGGCCACCACCTCGCCGGCCCGCAGGTCGAAGCTGACGTCGTGGACCACCTCGAGGTCGCGGTAGCCCAGGTGCAGGCCCTGCGCGGACAGCAGCGGGCTCATCGCTGCGGCTCCTCGTCGTCGTCGGTGCGGTGCCCGAGGTACGCCTCGATCACCTCGGGGAGGGCGAGGACCTCGGCGGGGGTGCCGGTGGCGAGCACCCGGCCCTGGTCCAGCACCACCACCTCGTCGGCGGCGGCGGTGACCAGCGGCATGTCGTGTTCGATCAGCAGGACGGCGACGCCGGTGGCGGCGACGGCCCGTAGCAGCCGGGTCAGTTCGGCCTTCTCGGCCGGGTTCATGCCGGCGGCCGGTTCGTCGAGGATCAGCAGGCTCGGCTCCATGATCATGGCGCGGGCGAGTTCGACCCGGCGGCGGTCGGCGTAGGAGAGTTCACCGGGTCGGCGGGCGGCGGCGTCGGTGAGGCCGACCCGGTCGAGCTGGTGCCAGGCCCGTACGGCGGCGGCGAAGTCGCGGCGGCGGACCTGCCGGGGGGCGAACAGCGCGTGCCGCAGCCCGAGGTCGGCGGTGGAGTACGCGGCGACGGTGACGTTGTCCAGCACGGTCATCTGGTCGATCAGCCGGGTGCTCTGGAAGCTGCGGGCCACGCCCAGCCGGGCGATCCGGTGCGGGGTGAGCCGGGTGACGTCCCGGCCGCGCAGCTCCACCCGGCCGCTGGTGGCCCGGTGCACGCCGGTGATCGCGTTGACCAGGGTGGACTTGCCGGCCCCGTTGGGCCCGATGATGCCGACGATCCGGCCGGCGGGCACGGTGAGGTTGACGTCGTCCAGCGCGACCAGCCCGGCGAACCGCTTGGTGACCCCGGTGACCCGCAGCAGCGGCGGCTCGTCGACGGTCGTCGGGGTGCCGGCGGCGCTGGTGGTCGGGGTGCCGGCGGCGCTGGCCGGGGCCGCCGTGGGCGGGGCCTTCAGGCTGGCCGAGACGTTCGCGCTGGCCGGGGCCGGCGTGGACGGAGTCTTCGCCCTGGCCGCGGCCAGGGCGGCGGCGGACGGGATGACGGACCGTTCCGGCACCAGGCCCTTGGGGCGGATCTCGATCAGGGCGATGACCGCGACCGAGAAGACCAGCAGCCGGTAGTCCTGGATCGACCGGAGCACCTCCGGCAGCGCGACGAAGACCAGGGACGCGCCGAGCACGCCCACCGTGCTGCCCAGTCCACCGAGGACGACCACCATGATGAGCTGGACCGAGAGCATCAGCTCGAAGTTGGTGGGGTCGATCGCCACCGACCGGGCCGCGAAGATCGACCCGGCCAGCGCGCCGACCGCGCCGCCGGCCACGTACGCGCCGATCTTCAGGCGGAGGGTGGGCAGACCGACCGACTCGGTGACGAAGTCGTCGTCGCGGATGGCCCGCCAGGCCCGGCCGATGTGCGAGCGCCCGAGCCGGTTGACGATCACCACCGCGACCGCGAGCAGGACGAAGGCCAGCAGCGCCTGGCGGATCGGGCTGTGGAAGGTGAACCCGAACAGTTCCGGGATGGGCAGCGGGTACAGGCCCCGGCTCGCCCCGACGTAGTCCCAGTTGTTGGCGACGGTGCGGACCAGTTCGCCGAAGCCGATGGTGACGATGGCCAGGTAGTCGGGGCGCAGCCGCAGGGTGGGGTAGCCGATGATCACCCCGGCCAGGCCGGTGACCGCGATGGCGATCGGGATGGAGACGAAGAAGTCCAGCCCGAGGTGCACCCCGCAGATCGCCGAGGTGTACGCGCCGATGGCGAAGAACGCGGCGTAGCCCATGTCGAGCAGGCCGGCGTAGCCCATCACCACGTTCAGGCCGAGGCCGAGCACGGCGTACGTGGCGACCCCGATGGCGACGGTGGTGACGTAGTCCGAGCCGTACGCGTTGAGCAGCGCGACCCCGGCCAGCGCCAGGCCGAGCACGGCCACCACCGAGGTGGGCCAGGTGGTCGCGACGTGCTGCCGCGACCGTTCCAGGGAGTTGGTCGGTGTCATCAGGCCCGCACCGCCACCCGCTCGCCGAGCAGCCCCTGGGGCCGCAGGTAGAGCACGAGGATGAGCGCGCCGAAGATGAACGCGTCGGACCAGGCGCCGGCCAGGTAGCCCTGCACGACGGCTTCCAGGACCCCGATGACGAGTCCGCCCAGGACGGCGCCGCCGATGTTGCCGATGCCGCCGACCACGGCCGCGGTGAACGCCTTGAGGCCGAGCATGAAGCCCATGTCGAAGGAGATCCGGCCGTAGTAGACGCCGGACAGCACGCCGGTCACCGCCGCCAGCGCGGCCCCGATGGCGAACGCGGCGGCGATCAGCACGGTGACGTTGACGCCCATCAGCCGGGCGGCGTCATGGTCGATGGCCAGGGCGCGCATGGCCGCGCCGGTCATGGTCCGCTGGGCGAACCAGATCATCACCACCATGAGCGCGCCGGCCAGTCCGATCACCACGAGGTCCATGCCGGCGAAGCTCACCCCGGCGACGGTGATGGTCTCGGTGGCCAGCGGGTAGTTGGGGTACGACCGTTCCCGCGCCCCGAAGACGATCTTGATGATCTCCTGGAGGGCGAACGCCACGCTCAACGTCACCAGCAGGAACCCGAGGGTGGACCGGCCGATCAGCCGGGCGTACAGGAAGCGGAGCAGGGTCAGCGAGAGCAGGGCGGTACCGGCGATGGAAACACCCGCGGCGACCGCGATCCCCAGCAGCGTCGGCATCCGCTGGACCCAGGACTGTTCCAGCATCACCCAGCCGATGAAGGAGGCCACCATGACCAGGTCCCCGTGGGCGAAGTTGATCAGGCGCACGATCCCGTACACCATCGTGTAGCCCAACGCGACGAGCGCGTAGAACGAGCCGACGGTGAAGCCGATGATCAGTACCTGCGCGAGTGTTTCCATCGGTACGGTTCCGCCTCCGCCTCAGCTACCGACCGCGGCCCAGCCGCCGTCCGGCGCGAACTGGAACACCGGGCCGAAGGTGGTGTCGTCCTTGGCGCGGACGGCGAGGAACGGGAACGCCTTGCGGTCGCCCCGGTCGTCGAAGGAGATCTGACCGGTGATCCCCTCGAAGGACAGTGCCCGCAGCCGCTTGTTCAGCGCCTCGGTGGACAGGTCGTCCGGGTTCTCCTTCAGCGCGGCGACCAGACCCTCGGTGGCGTCGTACTGGAAGACGTCGTACTGCGCCGGCTCGGCGTTGTACGCCTTGCGGTACGCCTCCCGGAACGCGGTGGCCTTGGCGTTGTCCAGCAGCGAGGCGGTCGGGTACGACACGATGCTGAACCGCTCGTCCCGGGCGGCCTCCGGCGACGACTTGATCACGCTGAGGTCGATCGACGACGCCCCGCCGACGATCTGGTACGGCTGGTTGAGCGACTTCCACTGCTTGGCGAGGACGCCGAACTCCGGGTAGAAGCCGGTGTAGAGCAGGGTGTCCGCGCCGGTGGTGCGGACCCGCTCCAGGGCCGCCCGGTAGTCGTTCTGGCCGGGCTGGATCGAGTCGTTGTAGACGATCTGGGTGCCGCCGGCGGTCTTGACGTTCTTCTCGACGTTCTGCGCGACCGACCGGGAGAACTCGGTGTTGTCGTTCATGATCGCGAGCTTGGTGCTCTTGAGCTGGTCGATCACGTACGTGGTGAGGACCGGGGCCTCCTGGTCGTCCCGGCCGATGTACCGGGTGATGTTCGGGTACCCGGCGTCGGTGACCTTCGGGTTGCTGGAGACCGCGACCACGAACGGCAGGTCGCCGTTGCGGTGGAACAGCTCGATCGCCGGCAGGGTGGCCGACGAGCAGAACCCGCCGACGATCGCGACGACCTTGTCGTTGACGAGCTTCTGGGCCGCCTGGGTGCCGGCCTGCGCCTCGCAGGCGTCGTCGGCGATGACCAGCTCGATCTGCCGGCCGCCGATGCCGCCCTCGGCGTTGACCTTGTCGACCACGAGCCGGGTGGCCCGGACCATCCCCTCACCGTCGGCGGAGACGCTGCCGCTGGTCGGGGCGAGGACGCCGATCCTGATCGGCCCGTCGCCCCCGCTCTCCGCCTCGGCGCCCTGACAGGCGGCGAGGGCGAGCAACGGCAGGGTCGCGGTGACCACGACGGCCCGCCGACCGAGGCCGGTACCCGTCGATCGAAGTTTCCTGATCATGACTCTCCTCAGTGCGCGCGTGGATGAGCACGTACGAGCTCGGTGTCGCCGCTGATCGCTCCGATCGCGGCGGCCTCCCCCGGTGAACCGAGTGGCCGGTCCCGGCCCGGCAGCACGTCCTCGAAGAAACGGCGGTTGTCGGATGCGAATTCGGCCCCGGGCCCGGAGACGTCCTCGAGACGTACCACCGCTCCCGTCGGGCATTCCGTCATGCATGCACCACAGTCGATGCATTCATCGGGTTGGATGTAGAGCTTGCGGGCGCCCTCGTAGATGCAGTCGACCGGGCACACCGCGACGCACGAACGATCCCGCACGTCGATGCACGGGGCACCGATGGCGTATGTCACGGACCCACCTCCCGACTCGTCCGCAGCCGGATCGGGCTGGGTTGGAGATTGGATCCAAGATGCACGAGCCACAACCGGGTGTCAACACTCCGTTCGGCGGCATCCCACCAGGTAGCGGCGGGTTTTACCGCCCGGAAACAGCCGCTGCGCCACTCCGGGGCTGCCGCCCGGCGACGTTCGTCGGGTCAGCGGCGGGGGCGGGGCCGGCCGTAGCGCCGCCCGCAGAAGTCCGCCAGCCGCTGGGCGATCGAGCGGATCGCCTCCTCCGCGTGGTGGCCGCGCGACCAGGCCGCGAAGAGGCTGATGCTGACCCCGACCCGACCCGACCCGATCGCCACCGGCCACAGCCCGAACCGGGCGTCGTCGGAGACCACCGCGACCCCGCGCCCGGCCGCCGCCACCGCCTGGGCCACCTCCGGGGTGCCGAACTCCGTCGTCGGGCCGTACCCGAGGCCGGCCGCCGCCACCGCCGCGTCCAGGGCCCGCCGGGCGTGCTGCTCCGGCGGCAGCAGGAGCAGGTGCTCGTCGACCACCTCGCCGACCGGCACGAACGCCCGGCCGTGCCACCGGTGCCCGGCCGGCACGTACGCCCAGACCGGCAGGGTCGCGATGGGCAACCGCCCCAGCTCCGGCGGCGGGGGCTCGGTGCCGATCGCCAGGTCCGCGCCGCGCTGGAGCGAACCGTAGATGGCCGGCGGGGACTCCTCCCACACCCCCGGCATCGGGTCGGCCGCACCCCAGGTCGCCAGGAACGGCGCGATCACGTCGGTCAGCGTGGTCCCCGGGCAGCTGATCGTGATGCTCGGCAGCACACCGGACCGGATCGTCGCGGCGGCCTTGACCGCCAGGTCGGCCCGGGTCACCAGGTCCCGGGCGATGGGCAGGAAGTCCCGGCCGGCGGAGGTCAGGCTCAACCGGCCGTCCCGCCGGTCGAACAACCGGATCCCCAGGCTCTGCTCCAGACCCCGCAACTGGCGGGAGAGCGACGGCTGGCTGACGTGCACCCGACGGGCCGCCGCCGACACCGAACCGGTGTCCGCCACCGCCAGCAGGTACCTGAGCGTGCGCAGCTCCATCCCGCCGTCCCCCTCCCCGCCACCCATGCCTGGTGAGCATGGAATCTAGTCGGAACAGGTATTCGACAGCATGGCCGGGGCTGCCCAGGATGGGCGCATGTCCGCTGTCCCCCAGCACCGCGTCCTGCGTACCGAGATCCCCGGACCCGAGTCGGTCGCCCGGCACCGCCGCACCACGGCGGCGGTCTCGGCCGGGATCGGCATCGGGCTACCGGTCTACGTCGCCCGCGCCGCCGGCGGCATCCTCGTCGACGTCGACGGCAACCAGCTCATCGACTTCGGGTCCGGCATCGCGGTCACCACCGTCGGCCACACCGCCCCCCGGGTGGTCGCCGCGGTGACCGGGCAGGTCGCCGACTTCACCCACACCTGCTTCATGGTCACCCCCTACGAGGAGTACGTCGCGGTCTGCGAACGACTCAACGCGCTGACCCCGGGCGACCACGAGAAACGCTCGGCGCTGTTCAACTCCGGCGCGGAGGCGGTGGAGAACGCCGTCAAGATCGCCCGCCGGGCCACCGGACGCTCCGCCGTGGTGGTGTTCGACCACGCGTACCACGGGCGGACCAACCTCACCATGGCGCTGACCGCCAAGGTACGCCCGTACAAGGACGGGTTCGGGCCGTTCGCCGGGGAGGTCTACCGCGCCCCGATGGCGTACCCGCTGCGCTGGCCCGGCGGCGCGGACGCCTGCGCCGACCAGGCGTTCGACGCGTTCGTCGACACGGTACGCACCCAGGTCGGCGCGGACCGCACGGCGGCGGTGCTGATCGAACCGATCCAGGGCGAGGGCGGATTCGTGGTACCGGCACCGGGCTGGCTGCGCCGGGTCGCCGACTGGTGCCGCGAACACGGCATCCTGCTGATCGCCGACGAGATCCAGACCGGCTTCTGCCGCACCGGCGACTGGTTCGCCAGCGAGTACGAGCAGGTGGTCCCCGACCTGGTCACCACGGCGAAGGGGATGGCCGGCGGGTTGCCGCTGGCGGCGGTGACCGGCCGCGCGGAGCTGATGGACGCGGTCGGCGCGGGCGGCCTCGGCGGCACCTACGGCGGCAACCCGGTCGCCTGCGCGGCGGCGCTGGCGGCGATCGACACCATGGTCGCCGAGGACCTGTGCGGCCGGGCCCGACAGGTCGAACGGCTGTTCCGGCCCCGGCTGGAGGCGCTGCGGAGCCGGTACGACACCATCGGCGAGATCCGGGGACGCGGGGCGATGCTCGCCGTCGAACTGGTCGCCGGAGCCGACGACCCCACCCCGAACCCCGCCCTGACCGCGGCGGTCAACGCCCGCTGCCACCGCGCCGGCCTGGTCACCCTGACCTGCGGCAGCTACGGCAACGTGTTCCGGTTCCTGCCGCCGCTGGCCGCCCCCGACGCGCTGCTGGCCGAGGGGCTCGACATCTTCGCCGAGGCGTTCGAGGCGGCCCAGCGGTGACCGCCCGCCCCGGGCCGCCCGCCGGCCCGACCACACCGGCCCACTCCGACCGCACCGCACCGGCCCACCCCGGGCCGACCACACCGGCCCCGGCCGGGCGGGAGAACACCGAGCAGGCCGTCCTGGAACGGGTGCCGACCGGCCTGTTCGTGGCCGGCCGGTGGCGGGACTCCGCCGACGGGCGGACCTTCCCGGTGGCGGACCCGGCCACCGGTGCCGTGCTGCGCCGGGTCGCCGACGGCACGCCCGCCGACGGGCGGGACGCGTTGGACGCGGCGGTGGCGGCCCAGGCCGCCTGGGCGGCCACCGCGCCCCGGCACCGGGCCGACCTGCTGCACGCCGCGTACCGGGCGCTCGTCGCGCGGACCGAGGAGTTCGCGCTGCTCATCACCTGCGAGATGGGCAAGCCGCTGGCCCAGTCCCGGGCCGAGGTGGCGTACGGGGCGGAGTTCCTCCGCTGGTTCGCCGAGGAGGCGGTCCGGATCGCCGGCCGCTGGGGCGTCGCCCCGGACGGCGCCACCCGGCTGATGACCACGAAGCAGCCGGTCGGACCGACCCTGATGATCACGCCGTGGAACTTCCCGCTGGCGATGGGCACCCGCAAGCTCGGGCCGGCGCTCGCCGCCGGCTGCACGGCGGTGGTGAAGCCGGCCCCGCAGACCCCGCTGACCATGCTGGCCCTGGCCGACCTGCTGGCCGGGGTGGGCGTACCGCCCGGGGTGGTCAACGTGGTCACCACCACCCGGGCCGCCGAGCTGACCAGCCCGCTGATCGGCGACCCCCGGCTGCGCAAACTCACCTTCACCGGCTCCACGGCGGTCGGCCGGCACCTGGTCCGGCAGTCCGCCGACCAGCTGCTGCGGGTGTCGATGGAGCTGGGTGGCAACGCGCCGTACCTGGTCTTCGCCGACGCCGACCTGGACCGGGCGGTCGACGGCGCGATGCTGGCGAAGCTGCGCAACATGGGTGAGGCGTGCACGGCGGCCAACCGGTTCCTGGTGCACGAGTCGGTGGCCGACGAGTTCGCGGAACGGTTCGCCGCCCGGATGGCCGCCGAGGTGGTGGGCCGGGGCACCGAACCCGACGTCACCGTCGGCCCGCTGGTCGACGCCGCCGCCCGGGACCGGGTCGCCGACCTGGTGACCGACGCCCGGGACCGGGGGGCCCGGCTGGTCACCGGGGGTGCCCCGGTCGGGGCGGTGGGCCACTTCTACGCGCCGACGGTGCTCGCCGACGTCCCCGACTCCGCCCGGCTGCTGCACGGGGAGATCTTCGGCCCGGTCGCCCCGGTCACCACCTTCGGTACCGAGGAGGAGGCGCTGCGCCGGGCCAACGACACCGGGTACGGGCTGGCCGCGTACCTGTTCACCCGGGACCTGTCCCGCGCGGTACGGGTCAGCGAACGGCTCGACGTCGGCATGGTCGGCGTCAACCAGGGCCTGGTGTCCAACCCGGCCGCGCCGTTCGGCGGGGTGAAGCAGTCCGGGTTCGGCCGCGAGGGCGGCCCGGAGGGCATCGACGAGTACCTGAGCGTCAAGTACGTCGGCATCGCCCCCTGAACGGCGGGCGGCCCCGAGGGCCGAACGCCGTGCGGCCCCGGGCGCTCCCGGGGCCGCCGGTCAGGGCGCGACCTCAGAGCCGGCCGGCGGCGGTGCGGGCCAGGCCCTCCAGGGCGGCACGGTACTTCGCCAGGTCGTCGGTGCGGACCAGCCGGATGGCCACCCAGACGCCGCCCTGGTTGAGGAAGATCATCCCGTCCTCGGCGTACGCCTCGTCGCCGATGCCGGGCACCGGGTCGATGTCGTGGCCGAGGGCGCGTTCGGCGGTCAGCAGGTTCTTCGCGCTGTCGGCCACGTACACCTCCACCTGGCCGGTCGGCCCGCTGGGCGGCGCGGTGTAGGTGCAGCTCTCGGCGATCGCCACCGCGTCCTGCACCGGCAGGCCCAGCGCCCGTTCCGCCTCCGGCCGGGTCACCAGGGCACACGGATCGACGGCCGCCGGGTCCGACGGGGCCGGGTCGCCGCCGTCAGTCGGGCGGGGCTCGGCGGGGCTGGTCGGGGCGGTGCCGGGGGTCGTCGGGTCCGCGCCGACGTCGACGGCGGGTGGGGCGTCGGCGTCGCCGCGGACCCCGATGTCGACCGCGCCGCAGCCGGCGAGCAGGGCCACCGCGCAGCCGGCGAGCAGGGCACGGGCCGGGCGACGGTGCCACCGGCCCCTTCGGGGGTTCGTCATCAGGGTCGGTCTCCACATCCCGCCGGTCATGCCCCGAGGCTAGGGCGCGGCGGGCGGTACGGAATCGGGTGTTTCCCTACCCGGGTGCGCCGCCACCGGTCATCACCGCACCCAACTCGGCCCGGGTGGCGATGCCCAGCTTGCGGTAGACCCGGGCCAGGTTCGCCTCGACGGTCTTCGGGCTGACGAACAGCTCGTCGGCGATGGCCCGGTTGGTCCGGCCCCGGGCGGCGAGCCGGGCCACCCGCTCCTCGGTGGGGGTGAGCTGCCGGGGCTGCTCCGGGCGGCCACCGACCCGGGCCAGTTCGGCGCGGGCCCGCCCGGCGAACGCCGCCGCGCCGAGCGCGGTGAACTCGGCGACCGCCGTCTCCAGGGCCTGCCGGGCCGGTGCCTTGCGGCGGGCCCGGCGGTGCACCATCCCGGCCACCAGCAGGCAGCGGGCCCGGTCCAGCGGCAGCACGTCCGCCGGCACGGCGTCCCGCGCCGCGGCGAGCGCAGCCAACGCGGCGGTGGTGTCCGCGCCGGACGCGCTGTCCAGCAGGGCCCGGGAGCGGGCGGTGCCCAGCGTGGTCCAGGGCCGGGGCAGGCGGCGGTGCCGGGCGGCCAGCCGGTCCAGCACGGCCGCCGCCCGGACCAGGTCCCCGGCGCCCACGCACGCCTCGATCCAGTCGGGTTCGAACCGCAACGCGAGCGGCTCGACCAGCCCGGTGCCGTCGACCGACGCGGCCAGACCGGCGTACGCGGCGGCGGCGTCGGCCATCCGGCCGGCGGACAGCGCCACGAACCCGGCGAGCTGCTGGTGGATCCGCCGGCACCAGGTGTCGTCCAGTTCGTCGGCGAGCCGCAGGCCCGCCTCGGCGACCCGGTCCGCCGCCGCCAGCCGGCCCCGGTGGGCGTCGAGCAGACCGGCCAGCCAGGTCTCGCCGACCAGCCCGGTGCCGAGTTGCTCGCCGAGTTCCCGGGCGGCGGTGATGTGCCGCTCGGCGTCGGCCCACCGGCCGGCGAGGAGTTCGGCCTCACCGAGGTGCGACAGCAGTTCGTGTTGCAGCGGCTCGTCCCCCCGGGTCTCGGCGCGGCCGAGCAGCCGGTGCAGTCGCCGTCGGGCCCGGTCGGCGTCGTCGATCGACTTCCACCAGATCGCCGGTACCGTGCTGGCCAGCCAGGCCGGCTGGTCGCCCTCCAGGGCCAGGGCCCGGTCCAGCAGGTCGGTGCGGGGTGGTCGACCCAGGCGCACCTCCTGGAAGAAGAGCAGCACCAGGGCGGCGGAGAGCAGGTCCTGGTCGGTGTCGCGACCGTCCAGCAGGGTGGCGGCGGCCTCGGCGTGGCTCCGGGCCGCCTCGGTGAGGTCGTCGAAGACGGCGAGGTGGGCGTGGATCCGGCCGGCCAGCGCCGACCCGGCCGGTGCCGCCGCCAGGGCGGCCTCGGCGGTACGCACCGCCACCCGGCCGGCCTCGCCGCCGCACCAGGCGGCCACCGCGCGCAGCAGCAGCGCCTCCGCGCGTACCGGGCCGGTGGAGGCGGCAGCGACCGCGTCGGCGGCGTCCCGGGCGGCCGGTAGGTCACCGCTGTCCAGCCGGCAGCGGGCCGCGGCGAGCCGGTACCGGCCCGGACCGGCCGGCTCGTCCCCCGGTCGGGCGGCCCGACCGTCGGCGGGCGTGCCCGCAGCCGGCCCCGTGTCGTCGGCCGGCGCACCCACGGCCGCCGCCTCGACGGCCGGGGCGAGCTGGGCCGCCGCCTCGACGGCCGGGGTGGGCTGGGCCGCCGCCTCGACGGCCGGGGCGAGCTGGGCCGCCGCCTCGACGGCCGGGGTGGGCTGGGCCGCCGCCTCGACGGCCGGGGCGAGCTGGGCGGCCGCCTCGACGGCCGGGGTGGGCTGGGCCGCCGCCTCGACGGCCGGGGTGAGCTGGGCGGCGCGCTCGTAGAGCTGGGCGGCGAAGTCCGGCGCGCCCCGGACGCGCCAGCGGTCGGCGGCGGCGGCGAGGACCTCGGCGACCGCCGGGTCCGGGTCGGTGGCGCACAGCGCCAGGTGCCGGGCCCGTTCGTCGGGGTCGGTGACCAGGTCGGCGAGCCGGCGGTGCAGGCGACGCCGCACCCCGGGCGGGATGCCGGCGCGGACCGTCGCCGGGTACACCGGGTGGGCGAACCGTACGGCGGTGGGCGTCACGGTGAGCAGACCGGCCTCCTCCGGCGCGTCGAACGCGTCGGCCGGCACCCCGGCCGCGGCCAGGTCCGCCAGGGTGGGCACGGTGAGCAGCGCGGCCAGCCGTACCGCATCCCGGCTGGCCGGGGGCAGCCCGGTGAGGACGTCGGTGAGCAGGTGGTGCAGGGACGGGGCGACCGGCAGGTCGTCACCGGGCGCCGGTTGGCGCGGCAGTCGACGGATGGCCCGCCCCACCTCGATGGCGAGCAGCGGGTTGCCCGCCACCTCGCGGGCCACCCGGACCAGCAGCGGCCGGCTGAGCGTGCCACCGAGCCGGTCGCGCAGCACGTGGTGCAGGGCGGCCACGCCCAGCGGCGGCACCTCGACCGGACCCCACCTGCCGCCGTCGAGCCCGAGCGGCGCGGGACAGCCGTCCCGCTGCTCCTCCATGGTGACGCGACGGTGCCCCGACGGCACGGTGTCGCCGCGTCGGCAGGTCGCCAGCACGGCCAGGCCGGGCACCCGGCGCAGGGCGTACCGCAGGGCCCGTTCGCTGGGTGCGTCCAGCCACGGCACGTCGTCCACCGCGACCAGCACCACCGGGTGGGTGCCCGCCGTCGTCGCGGCCTCCAGCAGCGCCCGGGTGGCCGCGCCGACCGCCCGGACGTCGACCGTCTCGTCGGTGTCCCCGGACAGCAGCACCACCTCGGCCGCGATCCGCTGCGGCCGGGGCAGGTCGACGACCCGGTCGGCGAGCGGACGCAGCAGGTCGGCCAGGGCGGCGTACGGCAGCGCGGACTCGGCCTCGGTGGGGGCGCAGGCCAGCACCAGCCAGCCGGCGTGCGCCGCCTCGGCGCACAACGCCCGCCACAGCTCGGTCTTGCCGATACCGGGTGGCCCCGCCAGCAGCACCGGCCCGGGTCGGCTCAGCATCGGCCAGACCTGGTCGAACACCTCGTCCCGCCCGACGACGCCGTGCCGCATGGGGGAAGTCTGGCACCGGGCCGCAACGGCGGGGCATCCCGCCAACGGCTGACCTGGGAAAACCCCTGGCCCCACCCCGGGTGACGGATGGGGCGGCCCGGTGGTCCGGCCGAGGCCCGTCGCCACCGTCGTGGTGGACCCGGGGGTCGGATCACCCGGCAGCCCGGCCCGGCGCGGCGATCAGGACGGCGTCGCCCCGTGGGGGTCGCCACGGTCGCCGGCCGGCCGTCGGCGGGAGTCCGCCGGTCCAGGGCCCAGCTCGACCAGGGCCGCCGTCAGCCAGCGTCGGTACCAGCGGGCGAAGTCCAGCGGCCGGCCGTCGTCGTCGCGCAGCGGCCGGTACCCACCGCCGTCGGCGCTGTCGTCGGCCCACATCTGCCCGCGCGCCGGGCCGGTGACCACCAGCGCCTCCCGTAACGCGCAGCCCAGGTGGCACAGGTAGAGCAGCCCGACGGAGTGCTCGGGGGCGTAGACGACCCGGTCGTACTCCTCCTGGTAGGCGTCCTCGGCGGCCTCCAGGGCCGCCGCCGAGTCGTAGTCGCCCTCGTCCGGCGGTGGCGGCAGGGCGTCGGCCGGGTTGAACGCCCCGGTGTGGGCGAACGGCCGGGCGAGGGCGGCCAGGTCGGTCAGGTCGGCCCCGTCGCCCTCCCACCGCCAACGTCCGTCGACCCGCCGCACCGGGAAGAGGCCGTACGCCGGGCCGGCGCCGCCCCGCCCCGCCTGGCGGAGGAAGGACCGGTACCCGGCGGGCAGCGGCACACCCAGTTGCTCCTCCAGCTCGGTCAGCTCGGGGCCGGTCAGGGGCGGGTCGAGGACGAAGCCGTGCGCGGCCGCGCCGAACACCGCGCGGGCACCCGGATCGGCCGCCAACCGGGCCAGCGCGGCCGGTACGTCGGACCAGTCGTGGTCAGTCACGCGGGGCACCCTACCGACGGGCACCGACAGGCTCGTCCGGCCAGCACCGGATGTCGGTGGTCCCGCCTACGGTGTGCGACCGTGAACGCGATTCAGACGTACCGCTATCTCGGACCGTCCACCCTGCGCGACGGTGACCTGGCCCTGCAGACCAGTGGCGGTCCCACGGCCAACCCCCGGTTCTTCACCGGTTTCCTGACCGCGCCGCAGGCCGCTGCGGCCGGGCTGCTGGCCGTCGCCGAGGTCGCCCGGACCCGCTACCACCAGCCGGTCAGCCCGGCGAGTCTCGACCCGGTGGTCACCGGCAGCCGGGACCGGCTGCGGTTCGAGTCGTTCTCCGGCTGCTGCGGGGTGTACGCGCGCCTCGACGTCTCCCCCGCCGGGTTCGACGGTGACGTGGTCGCGCACGGCACCACCAACGTCGACGTGAACGCCCCGCTGCGCGAGGCGCTGGCCCGGGTCGGTGGGCTCGATCCGCTGCACCTGTCGGTCGGCCCGGACGACCTCACCGTGTCCACCCTGGACGGACCGGTGGTGGAGCGGAAGGTGCCGCTGCCGGCCCGGTGGTTGCGCGGTTTCGCCGAGGTGCACGTCCT
This sequence comes from Micromonospora cathayae, assembly GCF_028993575.1. Classification (NCBI taxonomy): domain Bacteria; kingdom Bacillati; phylum Actinomycetota; class Actinomycetes; order Micromonosporales; family Micromonosporaceae; genus Micromonospora; species Micromonospora cathayae. The sequence goes on from NZ_CP118615.1 coordinate 5,334,272, forward strand.
GGCGGCGGCCACGGCGGTACGGGCCGAGATCCCGGCGGCGGAGGCCGCCGCGTTCCTGCGCCGGCTGCCGCGCGGCGGCGACCGGTCGGTGCTGTGGGCGGTGCCGGCGGGCCGGTCCCTGCGGTTGACGTCCCGGCCCGGTCCGGGCGCGGTCTGCCTGGCCGGGGCCGGGCGGCTGGTCGCGCTGCGCGGCCTGCTGCGGTACGCCCGGACCCTGCGGGTGTACGGGCCGCCGCTGTCGGCCGGTTCGCCGCCCGCCACCAGCGTGTGGGAGCTGGACACCGGCGGGATGCGGCTGTCGTTGACCCTGTCGCCGGAGCCGCACCGGGGCTTCTCCGGTGAGGGCGGGGTGCTGGCGGCGCTGGCCACCGACGACGTCGCCGACGACGCCGACCTGGTCAGCGCGCTGCTGTCCTGGGATCCGACCGTCGACGTGGCGACCCTGGCCGCCCAGGCGGGCCGCTCCGCCGACCGGGTCCGGGCGGCGCTGGTGCAGTTGGGCACCGCCGGGCGGGTCGGTTTCGACGTGGCCGAGGGGGCGTACTTCCACCGGGTGCTGCCGTACGACGCGGGACGGGCGGAGCGGGACAATCCCCGGTTGGCCGGTGCGCGGGCGCTGGTGGAGGCCGGCGCGGTCGGCCGGGACGGGTCGGTCGCCACCGTCCGGCACGGCACCGAGGTGTACCGGGTGCGCCGCCGGCCCGAGGGCGGGTACACCTGCTCGTGTCTGTGGTGGGCCCGGCACCGGGGTGAACGCGGACCGTGCCGGCACGCCCTCGCGGTGTCGATGGTGGACACGGCGGCGGCGGTCGGGGCGTGACCGGGCTGGACTTCCTGGCGGCCGGCAACGTCCGGGCGGCCACGTACCGGGTCAGCGGGCTCACCGAGGAGCACCGCCGGGAACTGGCGCGGGAACTGGTGGAGTACGTCCGCCAGCAGCCGCCGGGCTCCTGGTGGTCGCAGCGCCGGGCGACCGCGCTGGCCGTACTGGCGGTGGGTTGTCTGCCCAGTGCGGCCCAGGTGGCGCGGATGCTGGGTCGACGCTCGGTGTCGCTGCGCCTCGCCGCCGCCCACCCGGTGATCGAGGTGGCCCGGCAGCGTGGCGTGCCCTGGCTGGCCGACCTGGCGTACCGGTTGGCGGACCGGCTCGCCCCCACCGATCCCGAGGACGGCTGGTTCTTCGTGGCCGACCTGGTCACCGCCGAGCAGGCCCCGCCACCCACCGGGGACACCTTCGTGTCGGGCTGGGTGGCCGCGGTGCTCTGGCCGCCGGAGCAGCAGCGGGCCCTGCCGCTACGGAACCGGCTGGCGGCCGACCCGTTCCTGGACGCGTTGGTCCCCCGGCTGTTCGAGGTCGACGGCCTGGGCGCCCGGCTGGCCACCGAGGACTTCCGGACGCGGGAGACGATGGGCATTCCCCGGGCGCTGGCGGATTTGGCCCGCACCGGACGGCTGGATCGCGCGGCCCTGCTCGACGGGTGCCTGAGCCGGCTGCTGCGCGACGACCGGCCGGCCGCGCTGCGTCCGTTCGTCGCCCTGCACGACCTGCTCGCCCCGACCGTCGGGGAGGTGGCCGCACGCGGCCACGGTTACCTGCGGCTGCTGGCCGACGCGCCGGTGGCGGTGGCGACGATGGCGCAGAAGACGGTACGCCGGTGGGACGGCGTCGAGGTGGAGGCGTTCCTGGACGTGTCGGCGGCGGTGCTGCTCCGGCCGGACAAGGCGCTGGTCCGGGCCCAGGTGGGCGAACTGGACCGGTTGGCCCGTCGCCGGCCGGACCGGGCGGCGGAGATCGTCGAGGTGCTGGCCGGGGCGCTGACGCACCCGGCCGCCGAGGTCCGGGACCGGGCCGGCGCGGTGGCCGCCCGGCACGGCTACCGGCCGGCACCGCCGGTGGTGGTCACCCCGGCCGGTGACGACCTGCCACCGCCGGCCGGGCCGGCCCCGGCGGAACCGCCGCTGAGCGATCCGGACGAGGTGGCCGAGCAGGTCGGGGTGCTGCTCGCCGGCACGCTGACCGCGGTGCCCCTGGAGCGGATCCTCGACGGGCTGGTGCGGCTGGCCGGCGCCGAGCGGTCGCGTCTGGTCCGGGCGCTCGTCCCGGTCCTGGACCGGCACCGGGGCCGGCTGTCCGAGCATCAGTGGGATCCGTGCTGCCTGTGCGGCGTGCTCGACGGGGTGCTGCGGGCGGCCACCGACCCCGGCCACGCCGAGCCCCGGCGGGGCCGGTGGCATGCCCTGATGGCGGCGGTGGGTCGGCTGCCGGAGGCACGGCGGCAGCTCACCGAACCCCGGGTGCCGGCACCACACCGGCTGCTCCGGGCCCGGCTGGCCGAAATCGCCGGCCGGGTAGGTGAGCCGGGCCGGCCGGGGCTGCTCGCCGCACCGACGTCGACCACCGGCGAGGTGGACCCGGGCACGTTGTACGAGCGGATCGCCCACCTCGGGGCCACCGAACCGTGGCGCTGGGACTTGGCCCAGGCGCTGCTCCGGCTGCCCGCCGGAGTGGACGAACCGTTGGCGGGCAAGGCCGCCGCCCTGGGCACGCCCGCCGGTGACCAGCTCGCGCAGTGGCTACGACACGGCGGTCTGCCCCGGCCGGTCGCCGAGGTCGTCACGGTCCACCGCAGGGAACGCCGCAGGCCCTACGACTGGGAGTACGACCGGCTGCCCGAGCAGCGGACGCTGGTACGGATGGACCCGCCGGACGGGTACGCCGACCGGTACGGGCTGCTCACCCTGCCCCCGGTGCCGGTCGGGACCGGCTACGGACGGTGGGCAACGCTGTGGCCGGCGGTGCTGCCCGGGTACCCGGGGCTGGTGGCGGCGTACCTGCTGCCCGAGGTCGCCAGCGGGGCCGACCAGGACGTCCGGGACGCCGCGGCGACGTTGCCGCTGCTGGCCGAGTGCCGGGGCGACGGCGGTCCGGCGCTGGACCTGGCGTTGGCGTACGGGCTGGGCTGCCGACACGAGACGGACCGGGTGGCCGCCCTCGACGCGCTGCTCGGGCTCGCCGCCGCCGGCCGGCTGGACGCCACCGCGGTCGGTACCCACCTCGGGGCGCTCGCGGCCGCCGGCGGTCTCACCCTCACCCGGGTTTCCGGTCCGCTGCGGGACGCGGTCACGGCCGGCGCCCCGCTCACCGTCTGGCGGCTGCTCGCCGCCGCCCTGCCGGCGCTGCTGGCCGCGCCGACCGCGCCCCGGGGCACCCCGGACCTGCTGACCCTGGCGGCGGAGACGGCCGCCGCCACCGGTGGGCGGGCGGCGGTGCCCGGGTTGGCGGAGGTCGCCGCCCGGGGCGGGTCGGGTCGCCTGGTGACCGAGGCGCGCCGACTGGTCCGGGTGCTCGGCGGCTGAGCCGGAGTCCGGGGCCACACCACCCGGCCGCCGGAGCGCGGCCGGCACGCCCCGGCGGCCGGCAGACATGCCAGGGTCGGCAGACATGCCATGGCCGGCACGCGGGTCAGGGCCGGCACGCGGGTCAGGGCCGGCACGCGGGTCAGGGCCGGCACGCGGGTCAGGGCCGGCACGCGGGTCAGGGCCGGCACGCGCGGTGGGCGGCGCGGTTGCCGGGCCAGACAGCACCGCACGTCAGGAGTCCCGGCCGGTCGGTGCCACGATCGATACTGGGGGCCGAGCGCCGGCATCCGGACCCGTCGCCGCAGGGAACGCGCTCCCCGGGCGGGCGCCCGGACCGTCCGGCCCTCGCGGGGTGCATACGGGCACGTCCGCCCGGCGTTCGTACCGTGCCCCGGGGCGCGTGGAGGACGGACCGACCACTGACCCACGATTCGAGGAACGGACCGCGTGATGAAGGGCATCGTTCTCGCCGGGGGCAACGGCACCCGGCTGTTTCCGCTCACCCTGGCCACGTCGAAGCAGCTGCTGGCGATCTACAACAAGCCGATGGTGTACTACCCGCTGTCCGTGCTGATGCTGGCCGGGATCCGGGAGGTGCTGATCGTCTCCACGCCGTCGGCGGTGCCGGTGATGCGCCAGCTGCTCGGTGACGGCTCGGCGCTCGGCATGGAGCTGTCCTACGCCGTGCAGGACGAGCCGCGCGGCATCGCCGAGGCGTTCGTGATCGGCGCGGACCACATCGGCACCGACGACGTGGCCCTGATCCTCGGCGACAACGTCTTCCACGGTGCGGGCTTCCCGGACCTGCTGCGCCAGTCCCGGGAGACCCTCGACGGCTGCGCCCTGTTCGGTTACCCGGTCTCCGATCCCGAGCGGTACGGCATCGGCGAGGTCGACGCCACCGGCCGGCTGGTGTCCGTGGAGGAGAAGCCGCGCAAGCCGCGGTCCAACAACGCCATCACCGGCCTGTACTTCTACGACAACCAGGTGGTCGACATCGCCCGCGGGCTCACCCCCTCCGGCCGTGGCGAACTCGAGATCACCGACGTCAACCGCGAGTACGTCCGGCAGGGCCGGGCGGAGCTGGTCTGGCTGGGTCGCGGGTACACGTGGTTCGACTGCGGCACCCACGACTCGTTGCTGGCCGCCAGCCAGTACGTGCAGGTGATCGAGAAGCGGCAGGGCGTACGGGTGGCCTGCCTGGAGGAGATCGCGCTGCGGATGGGCTTCATCGACGCCGACGCCTGCTACCGGCTCGGGGTGCAGATGCGGCAGTCGGACTACGGGCAGTACCTCACCGAGATCGCCTACGCGTTGGACTGACCGACCAGGCACGCCGTCCAGCGACCGGTCGCCGACTCCCGGGTCAGGCCGGTCGTTAGGGCCTGCGTCGACGTCCTCGGCTCGACCAAGGACGTCGACGCAGGCCCTAGATCAGCATGTCAGGAGGTGCGGGCCGGGGAGTGGATCTCCGACACTTCAAGACATGCCCCCACACAGTTGTCGAACATCTGCTCACCCCGTCCTTCCGGTCGGACCGCTGTCCGCCGGTGCCGGCGCGCCCGGTCACCACCGGGCCGACCACCGCCCGGAACCACCGCACCACCGGACGGACCGCCGCCCGGGACCACCGCACCACCGGACGGACCGCCGCCAGGAACCACCGCAGCACCGGGCGAACCTCCGCCCGGGACCACGGCGGCACCGGCTGACCGGCGCCGTGGCACGGCCCGCCGGCCGGTAGCCGTTCCCGTCCCGCCCCGGCCCGACCAACCGGGCACACTCCCCCGTCCCGCCCGGCCCGGAAACTGACCGTCGTGACGACGGCCGGGCGTCGTACCCCGGCCCCCGCCGGGACCGTACGGGGTGGACACCCGCCCCGGCCGGCACCGTACGGCCTGGATCCAGCCCCGGCCGGGACCGTACGGGTGGACGCCGCCCCGCGCCGACGTGTCCGGCACCGGGCGTCGATCCGCCGATACCCCACGATCACCGTCCCGTCGGGCGAGTCCGCCGGGCCGGCCCGCAGCACACCGGACGGACGGTGGTTCCCGCCCGCCCGTCAGCCGGAGCCCCCGCCCGGCCGTTCGTCCTGCCCCGCGCCCGCCAGGTTCGCCGGCATCACGAGCACACCCTCGGAGAATCCATGTTCGGAACAGTCTTCGGCCCGCGCCTCAACATCGCCGTACTCGGCGGGACCGGTTGGGTCGGCCGCCATCTCTGCGCCCTGCTGGCCGAGGAGGGTCACCGGGTCCTCGCGGTCGCCCGCAACCCGGTCCGGCACCGGGGCGGCCCCGGCTTCCGCGCGCTGGACCTGGACACGGCCACCACCGCCACCATCGCGGACCTGTTGTACGCCGAACGGATCGGCGTGGTGGTCAACGCCACCGACGGCGCCAACGCGACCGACGGCTGGGACCGCAGCCCGGCGGAGCTGGCCTGTGTCAACGTGGACGCGGTACACCGGCTGCTGGCCGCCGTGACCCGGCTGCCCTGGACACCCCGGCTGGTCCACATCGGCACCATCCACGAGTACGGCCCGGTGCCACCGGGAACCGCCGTCGACGAGGCCACCCCGCCCCGGCCCGCCACCGCGTACGCGCGGACCAAGCTCGCCGGCTCGCAGGCCGTCCTGGACGCGTCCGCCCGGGGTGCCGTGGACGGCATCGTGCTCCGGCTGACCAACGTCTGCGGTCCGTACCCGTCGCCGGTGAGCTTTCCCGGGAAGCTGCTGGACCTGCTCCGGGACGCCGCGGCGGGTCGGACCGCCGAACTGACCGTGACCGGCGACCGGCGGGACTTCGTCGACGTGCGGGACGTGGCGGAGGCGACGGCGCGGGCCGTCCGGTCCCCCGTCGCCGGATGCGCGGTCAACATCGGGCAGGGGGTGGCGGTGGAGATCCGTGACCTGGTGACCCACCTGATCGACGTCGCCGAGCTGCCCGCCGCCGCGGTCGCGGTGCGGGAACGCCCGGTCTCCGGCTTCGGCGGCGACTGGATCCAGTCGGACATCCGGTTGGCGCGGCGGCTGCTGGGTTGGCGGCCCCGGTTCGGGCTGCGGGAGTCGCTGCGCGACATGTGGGTGGCCGGCATGGCGGACCCGGACGACGACCGGCGACCGGTCGGGGTCGCCGGCGGCGCCGGACGCGGAAGGGGCGGCACCGGACGCGGATCCGGCCGGACCGGAGGGGCGGGCGGTGCCGCCGGACGGGTTCGGGCGGACGGCGGGACCGGTCCCGCTCCCCGGACGGACGACCGGGTGCGCGGCTGACGCCGAGGTGGTGACCACGGCGGGTGGGGAGGCGGTCGGACCGCCTCCCCACCCGTACCGTCCGTGGGCCGGGGGCACCGGACCGGGGCTCCGCCCGACCTCAGCCGGCCGCGCCGGACGCGACGCCGACCAGCAGACCGGGCCGGCCCGGTCCGGTCTCGACGAACTCCACCGCGCCGATTCCCGCCCCGGCGAAGGCCGCGTCGTACTCCTCGCGGGTGAACAGCGACAGCAGGTGCAGGTCGGTGAAGTGCCGGATCCCCGACTCCGCGTCGGCGACCAGGTACTGCACCGACATCCGGTGCCGCCGGCCCTCCACCACGGTGTGCGACACCCGGGAGATGGTCTGCCCGTCCACGGTCACCACGTCCCCCATCACCCGCCCGGACAGCGCGTTCTCCGGGGAGTACCAGGGTTCCACCACGACCACCCCGCCCGGGTTGAGGTGCCGGCCGAAGCAGCGCAGCGCGGCGTTCAGCGCCCCGACGTCCGGCAGGTAGCCGATGGAGCTGAACAGGCAGGTCACCACGTCGAACCGGCGGCCGAGGTCGAAGTCGGTCATGTCGCCCTCGTGCAGGGGTACCCCGGGCAGCCGCCGGCGGGCGAGCCGGATCATGTCGGCGGCCAGGTCGACGCCCTCGACGTGCGGGAACGACTCGGCGAAGTGGTCGAGGTTCCGGCCGGCCCCGCAGGCCACGTCCAGCAGGCTGGCGGCGGCGGGGTTGCGCTCCCGGACGTACTTGGTGATCAGCCGGGAGTCGGCCTCGTACCCGCGTTCCCGGCCCCGGTAGAAGGCGTCGTACACCTCGGCCTGGTGGTAGATCGGCGACAGTTCGGCCACGTCACACCACCCGGACCTCGGGCACGTACAGGATCCACCGGCCGCCGGCCGTGCGGAAGTCCTGTTCCTTCGCCATGATCTCCTCGGCGTGGTTCCAGGCGAACAGCAGCGCGTAGTCCGGGTACGCGGCGGCGAAGTCCTCCGCCGGGCGGACCGGGATGTGCGCCCCGGGGGTCAGCCGGTGCTGCTTCGCCGGGGTGGTGTCGGCCACGTAGGAGACCAGGTCCGGCCCGATCCCGCAGAAGTTGGTGACGGTGGCGCTCTTGGCCGTCGCGCCGTAGCCGACCACGGTCCGGCCCTCGGCGCGCAGCTTGCGCAGCAGGGCGACCAGGTCCTCGCGGATCCGGTGCACCGACGACGCGAACGCCTCCAGCACGGCCGGCTCGGCCAGCCCCTGGGCGGCCTCCTGGGCCAGCAGCTCGGCCACCGCCGGGGTGGGCTGCCGGGCACCGGTCCGGGCCAGCGTGTACCGCACCTCGCCACCGTGCACCGGCAGCCGCCGCACGTCCACCACCTCGAACCCGAACCGCGCGGCCATCGCCTGCACGCTGCGCAGCGAGAACAGGTAGAAGTGCTCGTCGTAGACCTGGTCGAAGGAGGTCTTCGCCACGATGTCGCCGAGGTAGGGGTCCTCGAAGACGAAGATGCCGTTCGGCGCGAGCAGGGCGTCCACCCCGCGCAGCAGCGAGTCGATGTACGGGATGTGGCAGATGGTGTTCGCCGAGAAGATCACGTCGGCCGGCCCGTCGGCCTCCCGGACGGCCCGCGCGGTCGACTCCTCGAAGAAGTCGTTGCGGACCCGCACCCCCCGCTCCCGGGCCACCTGCGCCACCCCGCCGGACGGCTCGAAGCCCAGGTGGCGTACGCCGGCCTCGGCGACCGTCCGCAGCAGCACCCCGTCGTTGCAGCCGATCTCGACCATGAACGGGTCAGCCCCGGTCAGCTCGGTCTCCAGGAAGTCCAGGGCGGTGCGGGTGAAGTGTTCCCGCATCACCGACGACCCGGACGAGTGGTAGGGGTAGTCCTGGTGGAACATCCGCTCGCGCGGGACCTCCTCGGTCAACTGGACCATCGTGCACGCCACGCAGCGCCCGACGGCGAGCCGGTAGAAGAACTCCCCGTCGACGTCGGCTGGACGCAGAAACGCGTCGGACAGCGGCTGGCGACCGAGGTCCAGGAACTCCTCGACCCCACCGCCGCAGATTCGACATTCGGTCACCGGCGCATCCGCCTTTCTTCACCGGCCGCTGCCGGCCGCTCGTGGACCGCACTTCCCGTGCCGGGCCGGGCGTCGTCCCCGTGCCCTGGCACAGCATGTCGTCGGGCCGGACGGCGTCGCATCTCCCAACGTGCGACGAAGATCGCCGGCGCGGGCGGGCCGCGCCGGCACGCCCACAGACATCGACGGCCCGCAATTCAAAAGACGATCGTGGCGACCCGGCGACGCCATACTGGGGGTCCGAGCGTCGGCTCCCTCTCCAGGGGCCCGAGGGGACGGCCCGCGCCTGGCCGGGGCGGCCGTCGCTGATCGCCTAGGTGGAAGGACGCCGATGCGGATTCTCTTCGTGACCAATCCCTTCCGGTCACACCTGTACATGCAGGTGCCCCTCGCGTGGGCGCTGCGCACCGCGGGCCACGAGGTGTACGTCGCCGGCCCGCCGGACGTGGCCGACGACATCGTCCGCACCGGGCTGGCCGGCATCGCGATCGGCGAGAGTCTCCGCCTCGAGGAGATGATGGCGCAGGCGGTGCCGGTCGAGGACCCGAGGGGACCGGCCGACCCGAGGGGCCAGCGCACCGGACGGTCGGTGCAGAGCGACTACGGCTGGGGTGATCCGCACGTCGAGTACGACGACTACGTCTCGGGCGTACGGCAGGTGTTCTTCCCGGACTCCACCACCGACGACCTGGTGGCCTTCGCCCGGTCCTGGCGGCCCGACCTGGTGATCGCCGACCCGACCGCCTTCCCGGCCGTGGTGGCCGCCCGGGCCGTCGGCGCGGCGCACGCCCGGATGCTGTTCGCCACCGACCGGACGGTCCAGCTGCGGCAAGCCTGCCGGCCCGGGTTCGACACCGCCGGCGACCCGCTGCGTGACTGGCTGGAGCCGATCATGCGGCGGTACGGCCAGGAGTTCGACGAAGCGGCGACGCTCGGCCAGTGGACCATCTCCCCCATGCCGACCTGGATCTGGCAGCCGGCGGGGGCGCACTACCTGCCGATGCGCAACGTGCCGTTCAACGGCCCCTCGGCCACCCCGCGGTGGGTGTTCGAGCCGCCGACCCGTCGACGGATCTGCATCACGCTGGGCATCTCGCACCGGGACGCCAAGATCGGCGGCGCGGTGTCGGCGCAGGCGCTCTTCGACGGGGTGGCCGACCTCGACGTCGAGGTGATCGCGACCCTCAACGCCCAGCAGCTCGACGGGATCACCGACATCCCGGACAACGTCCGCACCGTCGACTTCGTCCCGTTGAACGCGTTGCTGCCCACCTGCTCGGCGATCGTGCACGAGGGCGGGTCGGGCGGGCTGGCCGCCGCGCTGGAGGCCGGCGTACCGCAGGTCATCGTGCCCAACGACTTCAAGGTCGAGAAGTGGTGGGGCCCGATCACCATGGCGGACGGGCTGGAGGCGCGCGGCGTCGGGGTGTACGCGGCCAACGCCGGGCGGCTCACCGCCGACGTGCTGCGCGACGCCCTCAAGCGGGTGCTGGACGACCCGTCGTACGCGGCGAACGCGGCCCGGGTCCGCACCGAGGTGCAGGCGATGCCGAGCCCGAGCGACATCGTGCCGGTGTTGGAGAAGCTGACGCTCGAGTACCGCGCGCCCCGTCCCTGAGTCGGGCGGGCGCGCCGACAGTCGGACCCGTCCCGGGCGGCGCGGGTGCGGTCGCGTGGGGTTCCCGGTGGGTGAGTCCACCGGGGACCCCACGTCGGCGTCGCGCCCGGCCCGGGGTGACCGCCCGGTGAATCTGCCCCGGCACGTTCCGGCGGCCTTCCGTGGGCGGCCGGACGCGCCGGGCGCATCGGCCGGGCCGACTGCGGGACGGCCGGGCCGACTGCGGGACGGCCGGGCCGACTGCGGGACGGCCGGGACGAGCGGGCCGGGTGGCGGAACCGCCGGGACGGGAGCCGGCCGGCGCGGCCGGGCGCACCGGCGGGAGCAGCCCCGGGACGCCTCGACGCCCGCACCCGGACCGCGTCGGCGGGCGGTCGGGTACGGGCGTCGTGGGCGGCCGACGGGGATGATCAGCCGCGGGCGAGGATCTTGCGCAGGGTGGTGACGACCCGGTCCTGCAGGTCCACCGGCAGCGACGGGTACATCGGCAGGGAGAAGATCTCGTTCGCCGCCGCCTCGGTCACCGGCAGGTCCCCGGTGGCGTAGCCCAGGTGGGCGAACCCGGTCTGGGTGTGCACCGGCCACGGGTAGCTGATGTTGAAGTGGAAGTCGAACTCCTTGAGCGCCGCGAGGATCGCGTCCCGCTCGGGGTGCCGCACCACGTACACGTAGTAGACGTGGTCGTTGCCCGGGGCCACCTGCGGCAGCACCAGCCCGGTGTCGCCCAGCCCCTCGGCGTACCGCTGGGCGACCGCACGCCGGGCGGCGATGTAGTCGTCCAGCCGGCGCAGCTTACGGCGCAGGATCTCGGCGTGCACCTCGTCCAGCCGGGCGTTGTGCCCCGGCGTGCGGACCACGTAGTAGCGGTCCTCCATGCCGTAGTACCGCAGTCGGCGCAGGTTCTGCTCGACCTCGTCGGTGGAGGTGATCACCGCCCCGGCGTCGCCGTACGCGCCGAGGACCTTGGTGGGGTAGAACGAGAACGCGCCCGCGTCGCCGACCGTACCGGCCAGCCGGCCCTCGCGGCGCGCGCCGTGCGCCTGGGCGCAGTCCTCGACGATCTTCAGCCCGTGCTGCCGGGCCAGCCGCTCCAGCGGGGCGAGGTCGACGCACTGGCCGTACAGGTGCACCGGGAGCAGGCACCGGGTCCGCTCGGTGATGGCGGCGGCCACCTGGTCGGTGTCCATCAGGTACGTCACCGGGTCGATGTCGACGAAGACCGGCGTGGCGCCGACCCCGTCGATGGCCAGCACGGTCGGCGCGGCCGTGTTGGACACGGTGATCACCTCGTCGCCGGGGCCGACGCCGACGGCCTGGAGGGCGAGCTTGACGGCGTTGGTGCCGTTGTCGACCCCGACGCAGTGCGGCACCCCGTGGTAGCCGGCGAACTCCGCCTCGAAGCCGCGTACGCTCGCGCCGAGCATGAGCTGACCCGACCGGAAGACGGTGTCGACCGCGTCGAGGATCTCCTCGCGCTCGTTCTCGTACTCCCGCCGGTAGTCCCACACGTAGATCGCCATCGGTGCCCTCTCGCTCGTGTTCGTCAGGTGGTCGGCTGGTCCGGGACCAGGTTCGGGACGGGGTCCGGGCTCCGCCCTGCCCTGGGCCGGCGGCGGTTCACAGGCTGTTCAGGCAGAACAGCAGGGTCCTGAGCTCGATGCCGAGGTAGTAGCTGTGCCGTTGCAGCGCCAGCAACTGCCCGACGGTCACCCAGGCGAAGTCCGGCGGCACCCGCAGCGGGACGTCGTCGCCGGCCTCCACCACGAGGTAGCGGGTCTCGGCGTGCAGGAACCGCCCGCCCTCCTCGGACTGCACCACGTCGTAGCGGACCCGGTCGCCGGCCGACAGCACGTAGTCGAGGAACTCCGGGCGGCGGTGCGCCGGGGTGTCGGCGTAGTCGGCCATCATGAACCGGACGGTGGGGCCGAGTTCCACGGTGTCCCGGTAGCCGGGCAGCACCTCGGCGCGGACCAGGGCGTGCAGCCGGCCGCCGATGCGCCGGACCACCAGCGCGGCCAGGGCCAGGCCGTGCGGCGCCAGCAGCGGCTGCTTCCAGCTGGTCACCTCCCGGGTACGCGCGTGCACCCGCACCCCGACGATGCTGAAGTTCCCGGCCGACTCGGGGCGGATCCGCTCGGCGTCCCGCCGCCACCCCACCAGCGAGTTCAGCGGCACCAGCCGGGCCGACATCTCGTACTCGCTCTTGCGGCCGGTGAACCAGCTCAGGAGCTCGGTCATGGTGTGCCGGCCGCCGGACTCCGGGGCGGCGTCGGGCTCCCCCGCGGTGAGCGCGCCCAGCGTGGCCGGTACGGGCAGACAGCCCAGCGCCGTCCGGGCGTCCATGTTGATCACGTTGCGCCGCCGCAGCAGCCGGTGGATCTGCCCGAGGGTCAGCCAGCAGAAGTCCTCGTGGAGCGGCACCCCGTCGGTGACCTCGACCACGATGTTGCGGTTGCGCTTCAGGTGGAACCAGGCGCCCTGTTCGGACTGGAGGATGTCGACCAGGATCCGGCCCCGGCCCGGGTCGGTGAAGTACTCGACGTACCGGGCCGGCCGGCCCTGGTGCACCCGGGTGTAGTTGCTGGAGGTCGCCTGCACCGTCGGCGACAACTGCACCATGTCCGCGTTGCCGGGTTCCATCTTCGCCTGGAGCAGAAAGTGCAGGACGCCGTCGAATTCCTTGGCGATGATTCCGAGAATGGCGACGTCCCGCTGCACGAGAATGGGTTGCCACCACTGGCCGAGGTGCCCGTGGTTGGTGGTGACGTGCATTCCCTCGACCGTGAAGAACCGGCCACTGTAGTGTTCCAGGTTCCCCGTTCCGGCGGCGAACCGCCAGCCCTGCGGATCGGTCAGTTCGTCCAGGGTGACCAGGACGCTCTCGAAGGGCCGCTGTCGTTTCCCGGCCAGCCAGTCGTCGATGTCGGGGCTCACCGGCGACGTGGTCGTCCGGGCCGATTCGGCGATCCGGGCGGCTAGGTCGGCGGGCACGCCGAGGTCGGGCTGATGGAGTCGCGCAGGCACCGGAAGGCTCCCCTGGGAATCGACGGACTGCCGTACATCGTCGTACGTCGAAGTTTGTCGACGCACCTTCCACCGTGCGGTTGATCCAGACCGGACGAACCGACCGGCCGGCCGCCCGACAATGGTCAGCGCATGACAGGAGATGCGTCACCGCCGGTGGGGTCGGCAGGCTGATCGTGCGCCACCTGCGTCACATAACGGAAGTGGGTGACCCATGAAATTCTTGTCCGAACAGGGCGACAACACCTCGGCTGCGGTAATCGGAATGGGTTACGTCGGGTCGACCGTGGCGGCGGTCCTCGCCGGTGAGGGCGTCGACGTCGTCGGAATCGACGTCGACCCGACGCTGGTCGCCCAACTGGAGCGGCGGCACTGCCGGTTCAGCGAGCCGGGTCTGCCCGAGCTGCTCTTCGCCGGCCTCGACTCGGGTCGGCTGCGGGTCACCACCGACTACCGGGCGGTCGCCGACGTGGACGTGGTGATCATCGCCGTGGGTACCCCGGTGCGGGACACCACGCTGGTCGACACGTACCTGCGCGGCGCGTGCCGCGAGCTGGCCGACCACCTGCGCCCCGGTCAGCTGGTCATCGTCAAGAGCACGGTGCCGCCCGGCACGTCCCGGTCCCTGGTCGCCCCGCTGCTGGCCGGCGGTGGCCTGGTGCCCGGCGAGGACTTCGGGCTGGCCTTCTGCCCGGAGCGGCTCGCCGAGGGACAGGCCCTCCGCGAGCTACGGGAGTTCCCGATCATCGTCGGCGGATGGTGCGCCGACAGCACGGCCGCCGCCGGCGCGTTCTGGCAGCGGACCATCGGTGCCGAGATCATCCCCTGCGGGTCGCTGGAGAGCGCCGAGGTGATGAAGCTGGCGAGCAACTGGTGGATCGACCACAACATCGCCCTCGCCAACGAGCTGGCCAAGCTGTGCGGGGCGCTGGACGTCGACGTGCTGGAGGTGGTGAACGCCGCGAACACCATGCGCAAGGGCAGCGGGAACGTCAACATCCTGCTGCCCAGCGTCGGCGTGGGCGGGTCGTGCCTGACCAAGGACCCGTGGATGGTGTGGCGGTCGGCCCGCGACCACGGGATCGACCTGGCCACCGTGCCGGCCGCCCGCCAGGTGAACGACTCGATGCCGGCGTACACGGTGGACCTGATCACCGAGGAGCTGGGCCGGGCCGGGCGGGACCTGGCCGACGCGAAGGTCGCGGTGCTCGGCGTGGCGTTCAAGAACAACACCGGTGACCTGCGGGCCACCCCGGTGCTGCCGGTGGTGACGAAGCTGCGGCAGGGCGGGGCCGAGGTGGCGCTGTTCGACCCGCTCGCCGACGCCGCCGAGGTGGAGAAGCTCTTCGGCCTGGCCCCGACGGCGACGGCGCAGGAGGCGCTGGCCGGCGCGGACTGCGTGGCGGTGCTGGCGCGGCACGACGTGTTCGACGAGATCGACCTGGTCGCGCTGCGACCGTCCCTCGCGTCGTCCTGCGTGATCGTCGACGGTCGGGCCTACTATTCGCGCGAGACCATCGACCGGTTCCGGCGGCACGGTTTCGCCTACCGAGGAATCGGGAGGTAAGGGGTTATGGCACGGGTCGTGGTCACCGGAGGTTGCGGTTTCCTGGGCAGCCATCTGGTCGACGAACTCGTCCGGCGCGGTGACGAGGTCACCGTCTTCGACGGTGGCGCCCCGCCGCCCGACCAGGCACCCTCGTCGGCGGTCCGGTACGTGGCCGGCGACATCCGGTCGGCGGACGAGGTGGCCGAGGTGGTACGGGCCGGGGTGGACACCGTCTACCACCTGGCCGCGGTCGTCGGGGTGGACCGCTACCTCGACCGGCCGGTCGACGTCATCGACATCAACCTGCTCGGCACCCGCAACGTGCTGGACCTCGCCACCCGGGCGGGCGCGTCGGTCGTCGTCGCCAGCACCAGCGAGGTGTTCGGGAAGAACCCGGCGGTGCCGTGGCGGGAGGACGACGACCGGGTGCTGGGCAGCACCGCGATCGACCGCTGGTGCTACTCGTCCAGCAAGGCGCTGGCCGAGCACCTCACCTTCGCCTTCGTCCGGGACCGCGGGCTGCGGGCGGCGATCGTGCGGTACTTCAACGTGTACGGTCCCCGGCAGCGGCCGGCGTTCGTGGTCAGCCGGAGCGTCCACCGGGCGTTGAACGGGGAACCGCCGGTGGTGTACGACGACGGCGGCCAGACCAGGTGCTTCACGTACGTGCAGGACGCGATCGACGCCACGATCACCGTCGGCACCAGCGACCGGGCCCTCGGCGAGTGCTTCAACGTGGGCAGTTCGGTGGAGACCACGGTGGCCGAGGTCAGCAACCTGGTCGCCGAGCTGACCGGGGTCGGCCCGACCGTCCCGATCGAGACCCGGGAGCTGCTCGGCGAGCGGTACCAGGACCTGCGTCGGCGGGTGCCGGACACCCGCAAGATCCAGGAGACGCTGGGCTGGCGGTGCGCGACGGACCTGCGGACCGGGCTCACCAGGACCATCGGGTGGGCCCGGGAGAACCCGTGGTGGCTGGCCCAGCCGGACAGCGGCGCCCGGCCGGACAGCGGCCTGGCCGCCACGCCCGCCTGATCCCGTACGCCCCTGCGGCGGCGGCCACGCCCTGCCCGGGGCCGGCCGCCGCCGCGGGTGCGTGCGCGGCGGCGGCCGGACCGCCCCACGACCAGCGGGACAGGACCAGCAGGACAGCCCCACGCGACCAGCGGGACAGCCGCACCGCCAGCGGGACGCCGTCGGGACCGGCCGCACAGGCTCGGGGACCGGCCGGACCGCCTCAGGACCGGTGCGGCGCGAGGTGCAGGGCGGTGATCCCGCACTCGAAGGGTTGCGCGGCGACGAGACGGAACCGTTGGTACGCGCCGAGGTCGGCGAAGACCGGCATGCCGGCGCCCAGCGCGACCGGATTGACGAACAGGTGCAGCTCGTCGAGGAGTTCCCGGCCGATGAGGTCGGCGACCAACGTGCCGCCACCGTAGGCGATCAGGTCCCCGCCCGGCCCGGCCTTGAGCCGGTGCACGATCTCGGCGAGGTCACCGCCGGCGACGACGGTGTTCTCCCACGGTGACTCGGTCAGCGTGTTCGAGACGACGACCTTCGGCGTTTCGTTGATCTTGTCGATGTCGGCGGCGGGTTCGTTCGCCGGTCGGGCCGCCCAGTGCGGGATGAACCCCTCGGCGAGCCGGCGACCCAGCACGATGCAGTCGACCGGCTCGGTGATCGCCTTGACGTAGGCGTTGACGTCCTCGGTCCACGGATGCGTCATCCAACTCGTCTCACCGCTCGGACTGGCCAGGTAACCGTCGACGCTGGTCTGGACCTGGAGCTTGAACTTACGCACGACGCACTGATTCCTCTCGGGCTCCGGGGTGGTCTCGAATGTCCTTCCGACGGTGACGCGGCTGCCGCTGACCGGAGAACCGGCCACCATGCGCCGCTGACCGGGACAACCGGCCGCGACGCCCGGTTCGAGCCGGACCGGCCGTTTCGCACGCACGGCCGCGCGACCCGGCGACGCCCCCGTCACATACGGCGTGACCTGCCCTGTCGCCAAGCATGAGGGTGCTGGGGAGGGTGCCGCCCGCCCCTCATCGTCTCAACGAAGAGGGCGTTGTCCGGCGACCGTCCGACGGAGTGTCGACGCCATTTTTCGCGGATTCGGCCGGGCTCCTCCGCCCCTTTCCCGCCCGATTCCGGAATGCGAATCCGTCGCACGATCGAGCTGCCGGCACGCGGTAGGTTCCGGCTGGTCGTGGTAGTTCGAGTCGGCCGGCGCTCCGAGGGCCGGACACCGCGAGCCGTCCGGTGCCGGGGTCGCCGCGTACCGCGATTTCCTCGCCCGCGCCGGGGGCAAGGACCGGGTCGAGCGGGCCGGCCGGGCGGCCGGGCGGCGCGGGCGGCGGCCCGGGACCGGCGTGTCCGGCACGCACGGAGACGCTTCGGCGGAAATTCCTCGCACTGTCTGCCGGTCCGTTGTCGAAAGTGGGCCGGCCCGATCGTCGGCCTAAGTGGAGACCCCTCCAACCGCAGTGCCAACTGGTTGAAAGGAGAGCCTCATGGCTCAGTACGCGATCATGATCTTCGAGCGGGACACCCCGGGTGGCTGGGCGGACCTGCCCGAGGAGGTCCTGGAGGCGCACGGCCGCTTCCCGGGGCAGATCGAGGAGCTCGGCGGCAAGATCGTCAACGGCTTCGCCCTGGAGCCGGGTGGCACCGCCACCAAGATCCGTGGCGACGTGGTCGCCGACGGCCCGTTCGTGGACTCCCCGGAGGTCCTCGGCGGCTTCTTCGTGATCGAGGCCCGCGACCTCGACCACGCCCTGTCCATCGCCAAGCTGACGCCGATCCACAACGGTGGCGTCGAGGTCCGGCCGCTGCTCTCGGAGTGACCGGCCGACCCTGAGCAGGTCGTCACGTGCGCTCTCGTGGTCGACGGAAGGGGGCCGACGCCGTCCGGCGTACGCCACGTCCCCGACCCGGGAGCGCCGTGTCGTATCCGCAGCACCACCCTGGCCGGGGCGGCGCTCCGACCGGCACCACCGCACATGTGACACCACGAAAGGAACACGATGGATACGAACACAGAGGACGACCCGAACGCCCTCGCCGGCCGCAGGGAGTGGCTGGGGCTCATCGTCCTGGTCCTGCCGGCACTGCTGCTGTCGGTCGACCTGACGGTGCTGTTCCTCGCCCTGCCGCACCTGGCCGAGGATCTCGCGCCGAGCGCCACCCAGTCGCTGTGGATCATGGACATCTACGGCTTCCTGCTCGCGGGTTTCCTGGTCACCATGGGTACCCTCGGCGACCGGGTCGGGCGGCGGAAGCTGCTGCTGATCGGTGGCGCCTTCTTCGGCGTCGCCTCGGTGATCGCGGCCTACTCCACCAGCGCGGAGATGCTCATCGCCTCCCGGGCGCTGCTGGGCATCGCCGGCGCGACCCTCGCGCCGTCCACGTTGGCCCTGATCACCAACATGTTCAAGAACCCGAAGCAGCGGGCCACCGCCATCGCGGTGTGGACCGGCTGTTTCGTGGGCGGCGGCATCCTGGGCCCGATCATCGGTGGCGTCATGCTGTCGTCGTTCTGGTGGGGTTCGGTGCTGCTGCTGGCGGTGCCGGTCATGCTGCTGCTGCTGGTCGCCGGCCCGGCGCTGCTGCCCGAGTACAAGAACCCGAACACCGGCCGCCTCGACCCGCTGAGCGTGGCGCTCTCGCTGCTGACCATCCTGCCGTTCATCTACGGCATCAAGGAGTTCGCCCGCGACGGCCTGGAGCTGCGGCCGATCATCGCGGTGGTCGCCGCCGTGGTCTTCGGGGTGCTGTTCGTCCGCCGGCAGAGCCGGCTGACCGACCCGCTGCTCGACCTCGGCCTGTTCAAGATCGCCCTGCTCCGCAACGACCTGGTCCTCGGCTCGCTGGTCGGCATCATCACCGGCGGTAGCCTGCTGCTGGTCAACCTGCAGATCCAGATGGTCGAGGGGCTCTCGCCGTGGAAGACGGGGCTGTGGCTGGTGCCCGGCGCGCTCGCCACGCTGGTCGGCATCGGCATCAGCACCGGGCTGTCCCAGAAGATCCGCCCCGGCGCCCTGATGGCGGGCGGGCTCGTGGTGTCGGCCATCGGCTACGCCGTGCTCTCCCAGGTCCCGGCCGAGAACGGCCTGACGCTGGTGGTGATCGGCTCGGTGCTGGCCCAGGCCGGCCTCGGCCCGGTCGTCGCGTTGGGGTACAACATCCTGGTCAACGCCGCCCCGCCGGACAAGACCGGTTCGGCGTCGGCGCTGTCGGAGACCAGCGGTGAGTTCGGCGTCGCGGCCGGTATCGGGATCCTGGGCAGCATCGGCACGGCCGTCTACCGGAACGAGATCAACGTCCCGGCCGACCTGCCGGCCGAGGCGGCCACCACCGCCCGGGAGAGCATCGCCAACGCGATCGCGGTGGCCGGCGAACTCTCCGGGCCGTCCGCCAACGACCTGGTCACCTCGGCCCGCGAGGCGTTCACCTCCGGGCTGAACCTGGTGGCCACGCTCGCCGGTGTGCTGTTCCTCGTGTTCGCCGTGCTCGCCTGGCAGTGGTTCAAGCACCTGCCGCCGACCGGCGAGGAGAACGCCTCGGGCGCCGAGCCGACCGAGCCGGCCGCCACGGACACACCCGATCCGGTCGAGCCAGGGCCGGCCCGGACCTGACGGTGACCGGCCACGACCGAGCCGCGGCTCGCGTCCCGGGGACGGTGGCGACACCGGTCCCGCACGCGAACCGCGGCTCGGGGTCGTTCCGGCGGTGCCCCGGCGGGCCGCCGCCCGGCCGGTGCGGAGTCGACCACGCGCCGGCCGGGCGGCGGAAGCCGGGCCCGGGCCGGCCGGGCGGCTCAGCGACGCTGGTAGCGCCCCGTGGTCCAGGCGATGTTCAGGCCGTTCGCCGTGCCGGCCGGGCCGGCCATCAGCTCGGGCAGCACCAGCCGGCTCATCAGGTACCGGATCAGGTCGGTCCGCAGGCCGGGGTCGGTGACCTCGGCGAGATACTCGGACTGGTTCGCCGGCACCAGCGCGGTCAACAGGCTCTCCTCGGCGAGCAGCTCGTCGGTGCGTCGCCGGGTCCGGCCGGCGAAATGCGGGGCCAGGGCCGACTCGACCGACGCCACGGTACGTGGACTCGGCAGGATCCGCCGGTCGGCCCGCCGCTGCGCCTCGGCCCGCGTGGCGGGACGTACGGCGGCCACCGCGGCCCGGACCACCGGCGGCAGGGCGTCCGGGTCGGCGCTGTCCAGCGCCGCGAGCCAGTACCGCCGCAGCAACCGGTTCGGATCGTGGAACAGCACCGCGTACCTGGTCGCCGGGTCCAGGTCGGGTGCGCTGAAGGTCAGCACCCCACCGGGCCGCAGCACCTCGGCGATCGAGGCGGCGGCGTGCCGCATGGCGTCCCCGCTGAGCAGGTGGAAGACCATGTTGGCGACCACCACGTCCACCGCGAGGCCACCGGTGACCTCCGACAGCGGTCGGAACCGTCCGGCCGGGTCACGCAGCGCGTGGAACCGGGTGTACGGGACGTCCCGCAGCAGCGCGAAGCCCTGCGCGAACCACGGTGTCGGAATGTCCACCACGTGCAGTTCCAGGGTGGCTCCCCGCTCGGCGAGACGTTCCTCGATCCGGTGCGCGGCCAGGGCGCGGACCAGTTCCAGGGAGGCCAGCCCGGTCCCGGCGCCGTAGTCGAGCACCCGTACCGCCTCCCCGGGACGGACCTGGGGGATGCGGGCCTCGACCGCCCGGAGCGCGTCGTGCACCACCTCGCCGGTGGCACCGGCCGCCCAGCCGCGCGGCCGGTTCAGGTCACCGTCGACGTAGAGCAGCTCGTGCAGCCGGACCCCGTCGGTCAGGTCGGTCTCCGGCGCCGGCTGCCAGGTGTCCTGGCGTACCGCCGGGGTGAACCGGGGGGTCGGCCGCACCGGCGTGAGCCGGTTCAGCGACACCGCGACGAACGGCCGGGAGGTCGGGTAGCGGCGCTCCAGGTGGCCGCTCGGCTCGAACCCGGCCAGTCGGCAGCACTGCAGGAACGACTGGTACTCCACCGGGTACTGGTGGGACAGCCCGTGGTAGGCGTCGAAGGCGACCGAGTGCAGCGCGCCGAGGTGCCGCCGGGTGACCTGCGGGGCCACGCAGTGCGCCTCGATCACCACCATCCCGTGCCGGCCGACGTGCGGCTGCCACCGGCTCAGGTGGGCCACCAGGTCGGCCTCCACGTCGACGGCGCTCAGCGGGGACCCGTCCGGGGCCACGTACGCGCCGCTGGCCAGGCCGGGCACCGAGGCACGCGGGCCACCGCCGAGGTACGTGCGGTCGTGGTCGATGAACGACCGGATGTGCAGTCCGTCGGTCATGTCGAGGCCGTGCGCGGCGAGCTGCCCACGTAGCGCGGCCGGGTCGCCGATCTCACCGATCAGCAGGATCGGGTCGCGGACGCCGGCCGCCTCCAGCACCTCCCGCGCGGTGTCCAGCGCGACCGGGCTGACGTCGATGCCGACGTAGCGGATGTCGTCGCCGAACATGCCGTGCAGGTGCGCCAGCCAGCTACCGTCGCCGCAGCCCATGTCGGCGATGAACGCCGGCCGGGACGGGCCGGCGAAGATGTCCCGGAACACCGGGTCGGCGTCGGCGAAGTACCGCCGGTGGGCCGCCGCGCTGGCCTGCACGTTGAGCTGCCGTTCGCAGTGCCACTCCCCCGCGCCGGGGCTGACGACGAGGTCGCCCCGGCAGAGCTGCGGCAGCCGGGACAGCATCGGCAGGTACGAGCCGACCATGCCCAGGTGGTCGACGAAGGCCAGGCCGGCGTTCCCCCACGGGGTCCACCGGTGGGCCGGGTCGAGCCAGCCGAGCGCGGTCAGCAGGCGGGCGGTCTCCCCGTCCGGGGAGTCCAGCCGGCCGGCGCCGCGCAGCGCCAGCAGGGCGGGCACCGCCAACGCGCCGTCCAGGTGGGCCACGGCCAGGTCGGTGGGGTCGAGGCCCCGCCGCCAGTCCAGGTGGGCGTCGACCAGGGCGGTGAAGGTGTCGCCGGTGGCACCGTCCCAGGGGGCCGCCCAGCAGCCCGGGTCGGTCCGGTCGAAGCGGGCCAGGAACTCGCCGGCGGCGAGGTACCGGTCCCGGTGGCGCAGCGCGGCCCGGCCGGCGGGTGTCCAGTCGGCCCCGGAGTCGTCCCCGGTCAGCCAGCCGGCGGCGGCCAGGCACCGCCAGGCGACCCGCAGGTAGCCGTTGTCGTCCGGGCGGCGCGGCGGCGTCCCGCCGTCGAGCAGGCCGAGCGCGTCCAGCGCCCGTACCGTCGCGGCCAGCATGACGCCGTCCTGGAAGAGGAAGGCGGTGCGGCGCAGCGCCTCCCGGTCCACCAGGGCACCGGTTCCCGGATCCGCCGGGGGTGGGGCGATGAGCGTGTGGGTGGGTTCGAGACCCATATGTCAACCTCCAACTGACGACCGTTGACGTACGGGCCACCGCGTTGATCGCCAACGTCGGTCATCGGAGTCGCCGTCACGGTGCGCCCATCGTGGAGGCCGACGCCATGGGCGGGCATCTTCGTCGTTGCCGTCGGTCCCACACCGGTACCGACCAACGAGAAGAGAGCATTTTGGAAGAGATACCGACCGGTTCGTGATGAGACGATGCGGTGCGGCTTCCCGCGCGCGCGGGAGAGTACCTGCTGCCCGCCTCGTTACGCGAGGTCGGTCAATCCTGCCCACTGATGGGAGATCCATGCCGAACCGGCGACACTTCCTGGCGCTCGGCGTCACCACCGGCTCCATGCTCGCCGCAGGCGTCATGCACCGGGCCGCGGCCAGCCCCACGGCCGAGCCGACCACCGCGGACCAGCCGTTCTCGGTGCCGATGCCCGTACCGGTCACCAAGCGGCCGACCCGCACCGTGCGGGGCACCGACCTGTACCGGATGGCGATCAAGCCGGCCCGGGTGGAGATCCTGCCCGGCAAGACCACCGCGGTGTACAGCTACGACGGCCAGTTCCTCGGGCCCACCATCCGGGCCGACCTCGGCCGGCCGGTGAAGGTGGAGTTCACCAACCAGCTCGACCACCCCGCCAACGTGCACCTGCACGGCGGGCACGTCGCGGCGGACAGCGACGGCTTCCCGATGGACGTCATCGAGCCCGGCCAGTCGCGGACGTACAACTACCCGAACCTCCAGCGTGGCGCGACGTTGTGGTATCACGACCACGCGCACCACATGGAGGCCGAGCACGTCTTCCGGGGCCTGCACGGCTTCTACCTGATCGAGGACGGCTCCTCGGCCCGCCTCGGCCTGCCCACCGGCGCGTACGACGTGCCGATCATGTTCCGGGACGTGCAGTTCGACGAGAACGGTGAGCTGCTCTACCAGATCGAGCGGGACACCATCCTGACCAACGGCAAGGTGCAGCCGTTCTTCCGGGTGGGCACCCGCCGCTACCGGTTCCGGCTGCTCAACGCCTCCACCGAGAAGGGCTTCGACCTGGTCCTCGGCGACGGCGAGCCGATGACCCAGATCGCCTCGGACGGCGGCCTGCTGCCGGCCCCGCTGCCCCGGACGCTGGTGCGGCTGTCGGCCGGCGAGCGGCAGGAGGTCGTGATCGACTTCGCCCGGTACCCGGTGGGCACGCAGTTGGTGCTCAACGACGCCCGCAGCGGCGTCCCGGTGCTCCGGTTCGACGTGGTCCGCCAGGAGGCCAACCGCCGCCGGATGCCCACCACGCTGGTTCCGCTGCCGCCGATGCCGCGCGCGACGAGGGAGCGCGACGTCGACTTCAGCTTCGACCTGAGTGGGTTCCCGGTCGGCCAGGTCAACGGCAAGCCGTACGACCCGGACCGGGTGGACTTCACCATCAAGCGGGGCAGCACGGAGATCTGGCGGATCCACAACAGCGACCCCGACGGCATCGACCACAACTTCCACCTGCACATGACGCACTTCCGGGTGCTCGACCGGGACGGTGCGCCGCCGCTGCCGGAGGACGCCGGGCTCAAGGACACCATCTACGTGCCGGCCGGCGCCCGCAACATCCGGGTGCAGGCGCACTTCCCGCGCTACACCGGCAAGTACGTGTTCCACTGCCACTTCCTGGAGCACTCCTCCATCGGCATGATGGCCACCATGGAGATCGTGCCCTGATCCGACCGGTGCCGCGCCCGGGAATCCGGGCGCGGCACCGTCGTGTCCGTCAGCGGTCGGCGGTCAGCGGACCGGTCGACCGGCGGTCCGGTAGAGCCACCACTGCACCGCCATCAGGTTGCCCACCCAGCCGACCCAGCGGGCCGCCTCGAGGTAGTAGTTCCCGTCGATCTCGAACGGCAGCTGCATACCGACCATCACGATGATCGAACCCCAGAAGTTGTTCATCACCATGGCGAAGGCGTACAGCATGAACCGGCGGTGCTCGGCGTAGCGCCGCTGCCGGATCCGGATGTAGCCGATGACGCTGAACGTGATCCAGAGCAGCGTCGCGATGGTGACGCCGAGCTTCCCCACCGGCGGGGCGAACGGCACGATGATCAGCCCGAGCGCGCCGGCGATCAGGGTGGTCACCACGTACACCCGGCCGCCCCAGCGGTGCACCGCCGGGTAGGTCCGGCGCAGCCACGGCCACACCTGGAAGATCGCGGTAAGCAGCGCGATGGTGGCGACCCCGATGTGCGCGATCAGCGCCGGGTAGTAGAGCGAGAAGCCCTCGTGCGGCATCAGCGGCGCCGTTTCCCGGTTCAGGTACGGCAGCGCGGTGATGGCGATGTAGATGACGGAGAAGATGAACAGCGGCACGATCCAGGGACGCCGCCACAGCGGCTTCTTTCCTTCCGGGGGACGTCCCGGCCTGATCCGTGGCGTGGTGGGTGCGTCGATGCGGTCGAGGTTCTGGGTCACGGTGGTTCCTTCGTGTCGAGCGGGCCGTCGGACGCTGCCGCCGCGCATCCCGCAACCGGTCCCGGGGGGCTCCGTGGCGTGCCGGGTTCGACGGCACCGCTGGTCCACGCCGGTTTGGGAGTCAGCCTCACACCGGTCAACCGGGCCGGCACCTCTCAAATTGCCCTTTGTCGTTCCCCTCCCCGGGACCGTCCGCTGATCGGACGCTCAGCCGATCACGACCGTGGCGACCTGCGGTGACGCCGACCCGCGCAGCGCGTCGAGGAACGCCGCGGCGGCGGCCTCCGGCCCCCGCCGCCGGTCCACCCGGAGCCAGTCCGTGGTGGACCGCAGGAACCGCTCCTCGGCGGCGGCGTACCGGGCGTGGTGGCGGTCGGCGCCCTCGGCGGCCCGCGCCTTCTGCTCCACGTCCGGGGTGAAGAAGATCTCCGGTGCCGGGCCGGGCAGCTCGGGCAGCTCCATGGTGCCGCCGGCGTGGGTGTAGCCGACCTGGGCGGTGTGCACCAGGCCGGGCGCGAGGTGTCCGCACTGGTCCGCCAGCGCCGCCGGCTGACCGGTGAAGTCGAGCAGCACGGTCGAGGTCCGGGCGGGCAGGGTGGACACCTCGTCGTAGGTCAGCACCCGGTCGTAGAGGCCCAGGCCGGTGACGAAGTCCCGGTGCCGGGCGGCGGTGAGCCCGACCAGCTCCAGTGGACGGTCGTCGCGCAGCCGCTCGGCCAGGCCCAGCGCGGTACGGCTCGACGCGCTGCTCACCACGGCCCGCGCCACGCCGGCCGCGCCGTGCTCGACGAGGAAGTCGGCGAGCGCGAACGACGCCGGGTACAGCGGCCGGACCAGGGTACGGAGGTCGTCGAGTTCGTCGGGGACCTCACCGAGCGGGTAGGTGCGGTACCAGTCGTGCAGGAAGGCCCGTTGCGGCGCGGCGTCGACGAATCCCCGGTCGGTCGGGGTGATCCAGGTGGTGTGGTGGCTGGACATCGGCAGGAAGCCGAAGTAGCGGGTGCCGACGGCGACATCGGGGTGCCGGGACGCCTCGGCCCGCGCGTACCCCCAGACCGGCACCCGGGCGTACCCGTCGGCGGCTGGGAACACGTCGAAGAACGGCAGCTCCGAGTCGCCCAGCCGGGCGTAGGTGACGTTGTTGGCGGTGACCGCGAACTTCTCGACGGCCAGCCGTACCTGGCCGGGCTCGAGCGGTTCGGTCGAGCCGGCGCGCACCTCGGTGACCGTCGGGTCGTCGCGGCGGACCAGCACCTCCCAGCAGTCCTGTGCGGACACGGCATCTCCTCCAGGTGGTCGGGGGCACTGCGCCCAGCCTCGTGCCGGGCGTGTGTCCACGGCATCTTCCGGATTGCGGCGCGCCCCGGGCGGGGTCCGGACGCACCGCAGACGGCCCCTCGGTCGGGCCGCCGACACCGGCGCGATCGCGCACGCTGGGAGGTGCGCGCCGCCGCACCGGGTGCAACATTCACTCCGTGCCGCGCGCCCGGTGACGATGACGTGCCGATGCCGAGGCCGTAGCCGCCCTGCCCATGGAAAGGTGTGCCATGACGTCATCGACCCCTCCGGACGGCCCCGCCGTCACCCACCCGACGATGCTCCCGTCGCTGACCAGCCTGCGGTTCGTGGTCGCGGCGATGATCTTTTCGTTCCACGCCACCGGGTACGTGCTGTTCACCTCGCCGGGCTTCAGCGGCAAGTACCTCGGGCTGGTCACCATGGGTGGCTGGGCGGGCATGAGCTTCTTCTTCATGCTCAGCGGTTTCGTGCTCACCTGGGTCTGGCGCGAGGGCGACCGGACCACCACGTTCTGGCGTCGGCGGCTGGTCCGGGTCTTCCCGAACCACCTGGTGATGTTCGCGGTCACCGCGATCGGCATGGTCACCGTGCTGGGTCTGGCCTTCGACGGGCGGCGCGCGCTGGCGAACGTGCTGCTGATCCAGGCGTGGTTCCCGCAGCTCGACGTCCGGATCGCCTACAACTCGCCGTCCTGGTCGCTGTCCGCGGAGCTGTTGTTCTACCTGTGCTTCCCGGCGCTGCTGGCGCTGGTGCGCCGGATCCGGCCGGAGCGGCTGTGGGCGTGGGCGATCGGTGTGCTGGCGGTCATCACGCTGGTGGTGCCGTTCGTGGTGCGGTTGGTGGTGCCGTCGGCGAACCCGATGCCGTTCATCGAGCTGAGCGCCGAGCAGTTCTGGATCCTGTTCCACTTCCCGCCGGTCCGGATGCTGGAGTTCTTCGTCGGCATGCTGCTGGCCCGGATCGTGCTGACCAACCGCCGGGTGCCGCTGACCTTCGGCGGGGCGATGGCGCTCGTGGTCGCCGCGTACGGCCTCGGCCCGCTGTTCCCGCCCGAGTTCCGGATGGTGGCGGTGATGGCGGTGCCGCTGGCCCTGCTGATCCCGGCCGGCGCGGTGGCCGACATGCGCCGGACCCGGCCGACCCTGCTCAGCAGCAAACCGATGGTCTACCTGGGCAACCTGGCGTACGCGTTCTACCTGGTGCACCTCCAGGTGCTGATCTTCGGCAGCCGCTGGCTCGGCACCGACCAGCCGGGCAGCACGCCGTTCGGGATCGCCATGCTGGTGCTGCTGTTCGCCGTGTCGGTAGCGCTGTCGTGGCTGCTGTTCACGCTGGTGGAGCAGCCGATGATGCGCCGCTTCGGGTCGAAGCGACGCGGCCGCCGGCCGATCCCGCCAACCGTCCCGGCAGCGTCCGAGCCGGTCACTCCGACCGCTGCGGACGCTGCCCCCGAACCCACGGGTGGAGTCAGATGACCACGCAGCGACCGACGACGGACGATGCCCGACCCGGCACGCGTCCCCTGACCGGCGACGAGTACGTGGAGAGCCTGCGCGACGACCGGGAGATCTACCTGTACGGCGAGCGGGTGAAGAACGTCGCCGAGCACCCGGCGTTCCGCAACCCGGTCCGGATGACCGCCCGGCTGTACGACGCGCTGCACGACCCGGCGAACCGGGGGGTGCTGACCGTCCCCACCGACACCGGCAGCAACGGTTTCACCCACGCGTTCTTCACCACCCCGCGCAGCGCCGACGACCTGGTGGCCGCGCAGCGGGCGATCACCGCCTGGTCCCGGCTCAGCTACGGCTGGATGGGGCGCAGCCCCGACTACAAGGCGTCGTTCCTGGGCACGCTGGGCGCGAACGCGGACTTCTACGAGCCGTTCGCCGACAACGCCCGGCGGTGGTACAAGGAGTCGCAGGAGAAGGTCCTGTACTGGAACCACGCGATCGTGCACCCGCCGGTGGACCGGAACCTCCCGCCGGACCAGGTGGGCGACGTGTTCGTGCACGTGGAGAAGGAGACCGACGCCGGGCTGGTGGTCAGCGGCGCCAAGGTGGTCGCCACCGGGTCGGCGCTGACCCACTACAACTTCATCGCCCACCACGGCCTGCCGATCAAGGACCGGAAGTTCGCGCTGGTCGCCACGATCCCGATGGACGCGCCGGGCCTCAAGCTGATCTGCCGTACCTCGTACACGGCGACGGCGGCGGTGATGGGCAGCCCGTTCGACTACCCGCTGTCGTCCCGGCTGGACGAGAACGACGCCATCCTGGTGCTGGACAAGGTGCTGATCCCCTGGGAGAACGTGTTCGTCTACGGCCACCTGGGCAAGGCGATGCTGTTCTCCGGCCGGGCCGGTTTCGTGGAGCGGTTCACCTTCCACGGCTGCACCCGGCTGGCGGTGAAGCTGGAGTTCCTGGCCGGGCTGCTGACCAAGGCGTTGGAGATCACCGGCACCCGCGACTTCCGGGGCATCCAGTCCCGGCTCGGTGAGGTGCTGGCCTGGCGGGCCCTGTTCCTGGGGCTCTCCGACGCGGCGGCCCGCAACCCGGTGCCGTGGAAGAACGGCGCGGTGCTGCCCAACCCGGCGTACGGGCTGGCGTACCGGTGGTTCATGCAGGTCGGCTACCCGCGGATCTGCGAGATCATCCGGCAGGACGTGGCCAGCGGGCTGATCTACCTCAACTCCAGCGCGGAGGACTTCCACAACCCGGAGGTCCGCCCCTACCTGGACCGCTACCTGCGCGGCTCGAACGGCATCGACGCCACCGAGCGGGTCAAGGTGATGAAGCTGCTGTGGGACGCGGTGGGCTCCGAGTTCGGCAGCCGGCACGAACTGTACGAGATGAACTACGCCGGCAACCACGAGAACACCCGGATCGAGATGCTGGCGTCGCAGACCGCCGACGGCCAGCTCGACGGGTTCAAGGCGTTCGTCGAGCAGTGCCTCGACGAGTACGACCTGGACGGCTGGACGGCCCCGGACCTGTCGTCGTTCAGCGAGTTGCGCGCCGAGCGGGGCCGGCTGCTCAACGGCTGAGTGCCCCGGCGCGCGTCCCGACCCCTTCCCCTGTGAGGCAACCATGGACCAGCACGGGCACGACGCCGCCGTCATCGGCCGGCACTACGACGAGCGTACGCCGATCGAGGACGCGTTCCGCAACGGGCAGACGCACATGTGGTACTGGTACGACGAGCAGGACGACACCCCGCTGCCCGAGGCCGTGCACCGGATGAGCCGCAAAGTCTGCGAGACGCTGGGGCTGCGCCCCGGTGAGCGGCTCCTCGACGCCGGCTGCGGCCCCGGCCAGACCGCCGTCTACCTGGCCCAGACGTACGGGGTGCGGGTGACCGGCGTGACGCTGAGCCGGGTGGAGATGGCCGCGGCGGCGGCCCGTGCCGCGGCGAACGGGCTGGCCGACCAGGTGCGGTTCCAGCTGGCCGACTACATGGCGCTGCCGTTCGCCGACGGCAGCTTCGACGCGGTGCTGGCCCTGGAGTCGTTGCAGAACGCGCCGGACGCCGCCGGCGCGTTGCGGGAGCTGTTCCGGGTGCTGCGGCCGGGCGGCCGGCTGTCCTTCTCGGACTTCAGCCTGCGGGCCAACGACGAGCCGGAGCGGATCAGGAAGTTCATGACGACGCTGAAGCTGACCGAGTTGCCGACCCTGGAGCAGTGGTTGGCGCTGACCGAGGCGGCCGGCTTCGAGATCGAGGAGTACACCCAGTGCGGGCCGCGGGTGTTCGGCCGCAAGGCGAAGTACATCAGCGCGGCCAGCGAGCGCCGCGCCGAGCTGGTGGCCCAGTTCGGTGACCAGGCGCTGGCGTCGTTCTCGCAGCACGGTCTGGGGTTCTTCGCCCCCCGCAAGAGCCAGGTCGGGTACGTGGTGGTGGCGGCGCGCCGACCCCACCGCTGACCGGTCGTCGACGAGCGGACGCGGCCGCCGCCCTTGCCGGGGCGGCGGCCGCGTCCCTCATGACCGGCTGGGGGGGGAAGCCGGTCATGCGGGTGCGCCCCCGCCGTGCGGAGTGCGGGGGCGCACCCGAGGGGATCAGCTCTGGTCGGCCGGCGGGATGTTGTTGTTGTGCCGGAACACGTTGGCCGGGTCGTAGGTCGCCTTGATCGACCGCAGGCGGTCCCAGGTGGCTTCCGGGTACGCCTCGTGGATGCGGGCCTTGCTGTCGTCGGCCAGGAAGTTGACGTACACGCCCGGCACGCCCTTCGCCAGCGCGGCGGTGAACTCGTCGGCCCAGCGGGTCTGCTCCTCGGCCTGGGCCGGGTCCTCGTACATCGCGGCGATGTTGATCATGATGCCGCGGTGCCGGTGCGCGAACGCGGTCTCGTCGGCGGGCACCCGGGAAAGCGCGCCGCCGAGCACCCGGATCTGCACCGCCGGCATGGTCGCCGTGGACGCCTTGATCCGGTCCAGGATCATCGTGGCGGTCTCCAGGTCGATGTCGTCCACGAAGAGGTTCCGGGCGGCGGCGACCGGGTGGTAGTCCTCCTCCTCGGGCGGGTAGACGCCCGGGTACGGCATGGACTCGATCATGTCGGCGTACGGGGTGGCCAGCGCCCGGAACGGGGCGATGGCCTGCTCGGCCGCCTCGCCGTCGCCCGCGTAGACCATCATGGCCATGACGATCGGCTGGCCGTGCTTGTCCTCCGGCACGAACGGCATCGGCGGGCAGGGCACGATGTTGACGATGCTGGACAGCTCCTCGGGGGCCTGCTTGGCCAGCTCGACGAAGCCGGCGACGACCTCCGGGGTGCCCGGCAGGAACAGCATGCCGCCGAGGATGTTGCCCAGCGGGTGCAGGCGGAACTTCAGCCGGGTCAGCACGCCGAAGTTGCCGCCGCCGCCCCGGATCGCCCAGAACAGGTCGGGCTCGTTGTCGGCGTCGACCCGGCGCAGCTCGCCGTCGGCGGTGACCACCTCGGCGGCCAGGAGGCTGTCGACGCTGAGGCCGTGCTTGCGGACCAGGTAGCCGATGCCGCCGCCGACGGTGATGCCGCCGAGGCTGACGCTGTCGGTGTCCCCGAAACCGGTGACCAGGTCGTGCTCGGCGGTGGCGGTGGCGTACTCGCCGGCGGTCAGGCCCGCGCCGGCCCAGGCGGTACGCGCCTCGACGTCGATCTCCAGGTCCTTCAGCGACGACACGTCGAGCACGATGCCCTCGTCGCTGAGACAGAAGATGCTGTGCCCGCCGCCCTTGACCGTCAGCGGGACGTCGTGTTCCCGGGCCACCGCGATGACCTGCGCGACGCCGGCGGCGTCGACCGGCTTGACGATCACCGGCGGGCGCTGGTCCATCCCGCCCAGGTAGACGGTGCGGGCCTGGTCGTAGCCGGCGTCACCGGGCTCGAGCACCTCGCCCTTGACGGTGGCGCGCAGCTGGGCGACCGGCACGGCGTCCCGCTCGACCGTGGGGGTCTTCTCCACCATGAAAGATCTCCTCAAGCTCTGCGGCAGCAGTTTCACCAGGGCGCGAGCGGCCCCGCACAGATACGTCGTACGGGGCCGCGCGAAATCGACAGTCCGCCGGCATCAATTTCCGGACGGGTCCGCCGCCGGCCGGACCGACAGCGCGTGCCGGAACACCTCGTTCGGGTCGTACCGGCGCTTGACCTGCTGCAAGCGGGGGTAGTTGCCGCGGTAGTAGAGGTCGTGCCAGGGCACGCCGGAGGTGTTCCAGGCCGGGTCCGCCAGGTCCGCGTCCGGGTAGTTGATGTACGAGCCGTCGCTGACCTCGTCCGGCACCGGCACGCCGCCGGTCTCGGCGTACACGTCCCGGTACATCTCCCGCAGCCGGGCGATGACCGTGTCGTCCTGGGCCTGGTCGGGCCAGACCGACAGGAACGCCGCCTTGAGGATCGAGTCGCGCTGGGCGGTGGCGGTGGCCGCCGGGTCGATCGCGTTGACCCGGCCGCCGTACCCGATGAGGATGAACTCGATCGGGAAGGCGTCGCCGCCGGACAGGTGCCGGTAGATGGTGGCGAGCTGACCGTCACGGTAGCCGCGCCGCAGGTACGCCGCCTTGATCTTGATGCGGCGGGAGTCGATGGTGCCGGGGTCACCCCAGCCGGGGTACGACGCCCCGTACAGCCAGGGCCGCACCTTCTGCTCGCGGTGCACCGGCTCGGCCGCCACGCCCGCGGTCATCGCCGCCAGGTACCGCTCGACCTGCTCCTCGGCGTCGGGCACGTCGGCGTCGATGGACGCGCCGACCGAGACCCCCCAGCCGGACCGGTGGCTGGAGACGAAGAAGCCGGTCAGATTGCGGGCCGGCGAGTCCGGGGCGCTGTTGCGCTCGAACCAGGTGCCGACGTTGCGCATGATCGCGGTGAAGTCGGCCTCGGAGAGCCCCTCCCACGACCAGAGCAGCATCGCGGTCCGCCACCGCGCCGGGGCCTTGGGCAGCAGGTCGGCGGGGTCGGCCGAGGACTCCCCCGGGGCGCGCAGCCAGTACCGGGTGACGATGCCGAAGTTGCCGCCACCGCCGCCGGTGTGCGCCCACCACAGGTCGTGGTGCGGGTCCGCCGGATCGTCGGTCGCCACCACCACCCGGACCCCGCCGTCCGCGTCGACCACCACGACCTCGACGGCGTGCAGGTAGTCGACGATCGAGCCGTCCCGGCGCGACAGCGGGCCGTACCCGCCGCCGGCGAAGTGGCCGCCGACGCCGACCTCGGCGCACTCGCCGCCGGGCAGGGTCACCCCCCAGCCCTTGAACAGCACCCGGTACACGTGCCCGAGGGTCGCGCCGGGCTGCACGCTGAACGCCCGCCGCTCGGCGTCGAATCGCACCTCGGTCATCTCCGACAGGTCCAGCAGCACCCGGACGTCGGCCGAGGCGGTGAAGTCCTCGAATCCGTGCCCGCCGCTGCGCACCGCGATCCGCCGGCCGGTGGCGACCGCGTCGGCGACCACGGCCACCACCTGCTCGGTGGTGGTGGCCACCCGGACCTCGTCGGGGCGGGGCACGAAGCGGTGGTTCGTGCCCCGCAGCAGGCTCTCGTACCGGGGGTCGTCGGGGGTGACGGCGGGGGGTGTCGACAGACCGGGGGCGACAGTGCGCTGGACCGTATCGGTCACGGTCGTTCCTTCCGGGACACGCCCGGCGGCGGCCCGCCGGGCAGGATGATCGGCTCGGGCCCCCTCAGCGTCCACCGGAGCGCCACCGGTGTCTTCTCCGAGCGTGCCGTCCCGACCGGCCCGGTCGGGCCGACCGGCACTGAGCAGTTTCGAAGAGGAGCGCGGCGGTGGCTGCCGCCACACTGGACGCCGGCACAGGCCGGCCGGCGGACGCGCCAGCGTTCCGGCGGACACAGCGACGGGGGTAGCAGCGCCGTCGGGACCGAAGGGGAGAGCGGACGTGCGGATCGGTATGGAGATCGTCACCTACGACTGGGCGGGGGGCCCGCAGCGGATCGCCGACACCCTCACCGCCGCGGCCCGCAGCGCCGACGACGCCGGGTTCTCGCTGATCGGTGTGCCCGACCACGTCTGGCAGTCCCCGCCCATGGGCGCGGTCGAGCAGCCCTTCCTGGAGTGCTTCACCGTGCTGGCGGCGATCGCGGCGCAGACCAGCCGGGTGCGGCTGGCCCCGATGGTGGCCGGGGTGCACTTCCGGGCGCCGGGCATGCTGCTGAAGCAGATCAGCACCCTCGACGTGCTGTCCCGGGGCCGGGCGCTGCTCGGGGTGGGCGTCGGCTGGTACCCCGACGAGGCGCTGGGCATGGGGGTGCCGTTCCCGTCGGTGGGCGAGCGGTTCGCCATGCTCGAGGAGGCGCTGCGGATCCGGCGGCAGCTGGGGCAGGGTGACGACCGGCCGTTCGTCGGCGAGCACTACCGGTTGGACCGTCCGCTCAACGTCCCGGCCGGGTTCTCCGGCGCGCTCCCCCCGGTGCTCATCGGCGGCGGCGGCCCGCGCACGCTACGGCTGGTGGCCGGTTACGGTGACGCCTGCAACCTGTACCCGGGCCCGGACCTGGCGGACAAGCTCGCGCTGCTGCGCCGGTACTGCGACGAGGCCGGCCGCGACTACGACGCGATCGAGAAGACCTGCATCCTGCCGTTCGACGTGTCCACGCCGGAGGCCACGAAGGCGCTGATCGGGCAGCTCGGTGACCTCGCCGACGTGGGCGTCCAGACGGCCATCGGGATCCTGGCCGGTCCCGAGCCGCTGCGGGACGTCGAGGTGGTCGGCGCCGAGGTGATCCCCGCCGTCGGTGACCGGTGACCGACCGGGGGCTGTGCCCGGAGCGGCGGCGTCGGTCGTGGACCGACCGGGGGTGCCCGGAGCGGCGGCGTCGGTCGCCGCGGACCGGGCGTGGCCTGTCGCCTCACGGACACAACGGGTAACGACCGGAGTGGATCAGTGCTAACATCCGTGACCTTGGATTTCGGGGACCAGGATCGGGGATGTGGAGGTGCGCCGTGGCGCGTCTGTCGAGTCAGGACGAACTGTCGGCACGGACCTCCTCCCGACCCGGGCAACTACCGTCCCTGACGGGGATGCGGTTCATCGCCGCCATGCTGGTGTTCGGCATCCACGTCACCGTGCTGAACCCGTTCGCCTCGTCGGACGCGCAACGCGGCTTCGAGTGGTTCTTCCTGCACGGCGGCTGGATCGGGGTCGGCTTCTTCTTCGTCCTCAGCGGTTTCGTGCTGACCTGGTCGGCGCGCCCCACGGACACCACCCGCGCGTTCTGGCGGCGGCGCTTCTTCAAGATCTACCCCAACCACCTGGTCACCTTCGTCGCGGCGCTGCTGCTGCTCGTCTTCGCCACCGGGGCCACCGTCGACCCGCAGCACGCGCTGTACAACCTCCTGCTGATCCAGTCCTGGTTCCCGGAGCTGGAGATCAGGGGCAGCTTCAACGGCCCGTCCTGGTCGCTGTCCTGCGAGGCGCTGTTCTACCTGTCGTTCCCGTGGCTGCTCCGGCTGATCGACCGGATCCGGCCGGAACGGCTGTGGGCGTGGGCGATCGGCGTGGCGGCGGCCGTCGTGGCGATCGCCGCCGTGGCGCAGGCCCGCCCGGACGGGCCGCTGCTGCCGGTGGTGTTCCTCGACGACACCGAGTTCTGGCTCGTCTACCAGTTCCCCGCCACCCGGATGCTGGACTTCGTCTTCGGCATCCTGCTGGCCCGGATCGTGATGACCGGACGCCGGGTACCGGTCGGCCTCGGCGGCGCGACGGCGCTGGCCGTCGGCGGGTACGTCCTCACCACGCTGACCCCGCCGGCGTTCGGCGTGGTGGCGGTCATGATCGTCCCGCTCGGACTGGTCATCGCGGCGGCCGCCCGGGCGGACGTCGCCGGCCGGCCGAGCTGGCTGTCCAGCCGGGTCATGGTCTGGCTCGGCGAGGTGTCGTTCGCCTTCTACATGTGGCACAGCCTGGTGGTGAACTACGGCCACCAGTGGCTCGGGTACCCGCGGTCGAGCACCCCGGTCGCGCTGGCCGAGATCGCGCTGCTCTTCGCGGTCACCCTGCTGCTGGCGTGGTTGCAGTTCAGCCGGATCGAACAGCCGGTCATGCGCCGCTTCGCCCGGCACCGGCCCGCCCCGGCCGGCGCGGTGCCGGCCCCCCGGGACCGCGGCCCGGCCGCCTGACCGCTCCGGCTCCGCCGTCACCCCGCGCGGCCGGGGGTCACGCAGAGATGATAGAACGGTCTCAGCGCGTGATCCCGCGGCGGGCGCTCCGACCCCGCCGCCCCGCGACCGCCGGCCGCACGCTGCCGGGCCGGCACCAACCGGAAGGAGAGCCCATGGCTCAGTTCGCTGTCTTCATCTACGCACCCGCTCCGGCCGACTGGGAGTCGGCCCCGGCAGAGGAGCTGGAGGCGCACGACCGTTTCGCCAAGCAGACCGAGGAACTCGGCGGCCAGTACGTGCACGCCTTCGCGCTGCACCCGGCCACCACCGCCAAGTCCGTCCGGCGGGACGCCGTGGTGACCGACGGGCCGTTCGTCGACTCGGAGCAGGTCGTCGGTGGATTCGGCGTGCTCGAGGCGCGCGACATGGACCACGCCCTGGAGATCCTCAAGCACTCGCCCGCCACCTGGCGCGGCGGTGTGGAGGTACGCCCCCTGCTCGGCTGACCGCCGGTCCACCCCGGACCCACCGGATCCCGGGGGTCCGGGGTGGACTCGGCAGGGACCGGCGTCAGTGCCGGGCCGACTCCGCCATCCGGGCCACCAGGAAGGCCCGTTCCGCGTCGTTGTCGGCGAGTTGCACCGCCTTCTGGTACGTGGACACGGCCTCGGCGTGCCGGCCGACCCGACGCAGCAGGTCGGCCTTGGTGGCCGCGAGGTAGCGGTAGCCGGCCAGCTGGCCGGTGCTCTCCAACCGTTCCACCTCGCCGAGTCCGGCGGCGGGGCCGCTGCGCATCGCCAGCGCCACCGCCCGGTTGAGGGCCACCACCGGCGACGGCCAGAGGGTCAGCAGGTAGTTGTAGAAGGCGAGGATGCGCTCCCAGTCCGTCTCGGCGAAGGTGGGGGCGCGCACGTACTCGGCGGCGATGGCCGCCTGCACGGTGAAGCGGCCGGGCGACCCGCCGCGCAGCGCCTCGGCCACCAGCCGGCAGCCCTCCTCGATGGCGGCCAGGTCCCACAGGGAGCGGTCCTGCTCCTCCAGCAGCAGCAGCCGCCCCTCGGCGTCCGTCCGGGTGAGCCGGCGCGCGTCGGTGACCAGCATCAACGCCAGCAGCCCGCGGACCTCCCGCTCGTCGGGCATCAGCTCCACGAGCATCCGGGCGAGGTGCATCGCGGCGTCGACGAGATCCTCCCGCACCAGCTGCCCGCCGGACGGGGCGGTGTGTCCGGTGGTGTAGAGCAGGTAGATCACCGTGAGCACGGCGTCCAGCCGGTCCGGCAGTTCCTCGGGCGGCGGCACCCGGTACGGGATCCGGGCCGCCATGATCTTCTTCTTGGCCCGGGTGACCCGGGCCGCCATCGTGGTCTCCGAGACCAGGAACATCCGGGAGATGTCGGCGGTGCTCATGCCGCAGATCAGGCGCAGCGTCAGCGCGATCTGGGCTTCCTTGGCCAGCGCCGGGTGGCAGCACGTGAAGACCAGCCGTAGCCGGTCGTCGCGGAACACGTGCTCCTCGGGCTCCTCCGTCTCGGTCACGTCGGGCTCCACGAGCAGGTGCATCTTGGACCTGAAGCGTTGCTCGCGCCGGATCGCGTCGAGCACCTTGCGTCGTGCGGTCGCCGTCAGCCAGGCGCCGGGATTGTCCGGCAGGCCGTCGGCCCAGGCACTGAGGGCCGCCACGTATGCCTCCTGGACGCACTCCTCGGCGAGGTCGAGGTCGCGCGCGACGCGCACCGTCGCGGCGAGCACGGCGGCCCACTCACGACGGTGCACATCGGCGACGAACCTCTCGAGATCGGTCGCGGCGGGTTCGGTCACGCCGAGAGCAGCGGCCGAACCTCGACACCACCACTGGCGATCGGCGTCAGCTTCGCGATGGCGGTGGCGTGCTCGATGTCCCGGGCCTCGATCACGAAGAAGCCGCCGAGGACCTCCTTGGACTCCAGGAACGGCCCGTCGGTGACCACCTCGCCACGGACCCCCCGGGCGGTGCCGGCCGGCTCCAGGGCGAACCCGTTGACGATCTTGCCGCCGAGCTCCTCGATCTTGCCCGGGAACTGCTCGTGCGCCGCCATCACCTCCGGCGGGAGATCGGCCCAACCACCCGGGGTCTTCGACTCAAAGATCATGATCGCGTACTGAGCCATCAGGCTCTCCTTTCAACCAGATGTCACCGTGGTCGGAGAGGTCTCCACTTAGGGCGACGAACAGGTCAGGCCACATTCGACAGCGGGTGCGGACATCATACGGCCAGTTTCGCCCGGTCTGCCGTTCTGCGCGCCCTGCGTCATCAGCACGCTACCACTGGTCGTGACCGCTCAGCCGCTCACCACGGGGCACCGGCCCGGCCGGTCAGGTGCCCACCCGTAGCCAGACCGGGTCCCGGGGCCCCGCAGCGGCGACGATCGCGTTGTACTCCGCCAGGGCCCGCTGCGCCACCGGCTCGGCACGGGCGAGCCGGTCCGCCGGCTCGACCCCGTGCCGCAGCACGTCGTCCATCGCCTCCATCACGGCCATCTGCACCCCGTACGAGCCGGGGATGATCGGCGAGTACGAGCCGGGCGTCCCGTCGGTCCGGGCGATCTGGTCGACGGCGACCCGGTGGTGCGGGTTCCCGGCGAACCAACCGTCGGCCTCCAGCCGGTCGATGGCGCTGCGGACCACCGGAGTGGACCCGCTCGCCGCCCGCCACCGGGCGGCGTTCTCCGGCGTGCCCAGGTACATCAGGAAAGCCAGCGCGCCGTCGCGGACCTCCGGGTCCAGGCCGTCGGCGAGCCAGACCGAGTCCCCGCCGATCCAGTTGCCGACCGGGGCGACCCCGTCCCGGTGCGGCAGCTCGGCCACCGCCACGTCGAACCCCTCCCGCTGCCCGGCCGCCCGCATGAAGTCGGCCTCGAAGGACGAGCCGACCCGCATCGCGACCCGCTGCCCGACGAACTCGGCCGCGTTGCCCGGCCAGTCCTCCAGGACCCCCGAGTAGCTGAAGTAGCCGCGCCGCTGCAACCCGGCCCACCAGTCCGCCAGGGCCAGCATCGGCTCACTGGTCAGGTTGACGGTGGTGGCCCGGCCGGCGCGGCCGTTGTCCCGGTCCAGCAGCGGCGCGCCCTGCTGGCTCAGCCACTGCTGGACCAGCTTGCCGTCGTTGGGCCAGGTGACACCGCGCACGCCGGGCCGCAGCGCGGCGACCCGGGCGCAGGCCAGCTCCACCTCCCGCCAGGTCCGCGGCACGTCCCACACCCCGGCCGCCCGCAGCAGCGTGGTGTTGACGTAGAACAGCATCGTGGACGCGCTCAGCGGCAGTGAGGTGAGATCACCCTGGTAGGTGAAGAAGCCCCGGGCCGGCGCGGTCAGGTCGTCGAGCATCACCCGCTCGCCGAGGATGTGGCTGCGGCCGTCCACCGCCCGCTCGATCGAGGTGAACAGCGGCGTACCGGCGCGGGTGACGGTGTCCCGGGCCTGCCGGCTGGCCCCCGAGTAGTAGGTCGCGACGGTCGGCGGGGTGCCCGCCAGGGCCAGCCGGGACACCTCGGCCGGGATCTCCTCGTAGCCGCAGCCACGCACCGTCACCCGGTACCGGGGATGGGCCCGCTCGAACTCGGCCGCCCGCTGCCGGATCGGGTCGAGGAAGCCCGGGAACGGGTAGTCGGAGAAGAGCGCGTCGATGACGAGGCGGTCGGTGCCGGGTTCCCGGGCGTCGACCGGCGACGGCGGGTGGGTCTGCTGCATGGGTCCTCCACGACTCGGGCTGCCGGGAAGCGGCCGGCGCCGGGCACGAGCGGGCACGCCGGCCGTCCGGCGGGGCCGGTCGGGGCGCGTGCGCCCAGCTTGCCCCCGGTGACGCGGGGACGCATCTTCGTACGTGTCCTCCGCCGCCGCGGTGCGCGGGGCCCACGGTCGGCGTGACCGGCGGCGGCGCACGGCCCCCCGTCGGGGCGGCCGGCAGCAGCGCACGGCAGGAGATGAACGCCCCGGCCACGCCGGGCGAGGCTGGCCAGGATAGCCGGGCGGCGTGGCCGCACGCCGCCCCCCGCCCGAGAGCGAGGACGAGCGAACCCATGGCAGTCGCGACGAACGCCACCCCGCGCCGGCGTCCCGTTCCGGATCCGACCGTCCCCACCGGGGCGGAGATCCTGGCCCGGGCCGAGCGGATCGCGCCGGACCTGGTGGCCCGACAGGCCGAGACCGAGGACCGCACCTACTACGCGCCGGACACCCACCAGGCGTTCCGTGAGGCCGGCTTCTACCGGATCCTGGTCCCCCGCCGCTACGGCGGCTACGAGCTGGGTGTCGACACCTTCATCCGGGTGGTGCAGACGCTCACCGCAGCCTGCCCGTCGACGGGCTGGATGTACTGTCTCGGCTCGGCGCACGCCCTGGCGGTGGGCTCGCTGTTCCCGGAACGCGCCCAGGCCGAGCTGTTCGCCGACCCGGACTTCATCTGTCCGGCGACGGTCAACCCGAGCGGCACCGCCGAGCGGGTCGACGGCGGCTGGCGGGTCAGCGGCACCTGGAACTACTGCTCCGGGTCGCCGTACGCGACGCACTTCATGGGGCACGCGCTGGTGCACCCGGACGACGGCGGGGAGCCCGCCCCGATGCTGTTCGTCGCGCCGGCCAGCCAGTGGCGGCGGCTCGACGACTGGGGTGGGCAGCTCGGGCTGCGCGGCAGCGGGTCGCACAGCATCACCATCGACGGGGCGGTGGTCCCGGAGCACCTGACCCTGCCGCACCACCTCAGCCAGGTCGACGTCACCGCCGGCACCCCGGGGCGGGACCTGCACGGGCCCGAGTACGGCGGCGGTCAGATGAGCTTCATGGTGCTGGAGGACGCGGTGCTCGCCCTCGGCATGGCCCAGGGCGCGCTGGCCGCGTACGAGGAACTGATGGCCCAGCGCACCACCATCTTCCCGCCGATCCAGCCGCGCCGCGCGGACCCGGACTTCCAGCTCTGGTACGGCACCGCGGCGGGCCTGATCGCCACCGCCGAGGCGGCCGTGCACAACGTGATCAGCCAGTGGCAGGAGCTGACCGAGGCCGGTCCGGCGGCGATCACCCCCGAGCGGGAGCTGCGCCTGGCGGCGGTGTGCCACGAGGCGACCCAGCTGTGCTGGCGGGCGGTGCAGGGGCACCTGTACCCCACCGCCGGGTCCAGCGCGGTCCGGCGGGGCGCGCGGATGGAGCGGATCTGGCGGGACATGTCGATGCAGCACACGCACGCCGGCATCGCCGTCTACCTGGGGGCGATCGCCAAGCGGGAGCTGGCCCGCGCCCGGTTCGACGTGTCCTGAGCAGCGACCGCCACGACGGTCGGGGCCCCTCCTGCGCGCAGGAGGGGCCCCGACCGTACGGTGAGGACGACCGGTGGGCCGTCCTCACCGCGGGTGTTCACGCGGAGGCGGCCGCCGGCACGGTCAGCCGGACCGGCAGGGCGCGGTGGCCGTTCATGATGAACGTCGGCAGCGGCTGGAGTTCGGCCGCGTCCACCGCCAGGCTCAGGTCCGGGAACCGGTCGAACAGGGTGGACAGCCCCACCGTGGCGACCATCCGGGCGATACCGGCGCCCAGGCAGTAGTGCGGTCCGTGGCCGAACGACAGGTGTTCCTTGTCGGCCCGGGTCACGTCGAACTCGCAGGCGCTCTCGCCGTGCAGCGCCGGGTCGCGGCCCACCCCGCTGTAGTTGACCAGGATCGGGTCGCCCTGCGGGATGGTCACGCCGTCCAGCTCGACGTCGGTGACCGCGTACCGCAGCGGCAGGTGCGCCAGCGGCGACTCCACCCGCAACGTCTCGTCGATGACCGCGTCCCAGCCGATCTTCCCGGACAGCACGAGTTCCCGCTGCTCGGGGTGGGTGAGCAGCGCGGTGATCGCGTTGTCGAAGAAGTTGATGGTGGTCTCCGACCCGGCGCCGAGGATGGCGAAGATGGTGTCGGTCAGTTCCTGCTCGCTGAGCCGGGAGCCGTCGGTGTCCCGGGCGGCGATCAGGTCGCTGGTGATGTCCTCGCCGGGGTTGCGGCGCTTCTCGGCGATCAGGTCGGCCATCGCGCCCCGCCAGCCGGCCAGCACGGCCTGGGCCTGCTCGGGGGTGACGGTGGTGTCCACCATCATGTCGATCACCTTGGCCGTCTTGGCCCGGGCGTCCTCGGACATGCCGATCAGGTCGGCGACCAGCCGGGCCGGCAGCGGGTACGCGAACATGGCGCGCAGGTCCACCACCTCGCCGTGCCCGCCGGCGGCGGCGAGGCCGTCCACCAGCTCGTTGGTCAGCTCGACCACCCGGGGCCGGATGGCCTCGGTACGGCGCGGACTGAACGCGGCCCCGACCAGCCGGCGCAGCCGCACGTGGTCCTTGCCGTACGCGGTGACCATGTTGTCCATCGCGATCCAGCTGATCATCTCCCAGTCCGGGGGGATCTGGCCGTTGATGAACGCGGGCCAGTGGTTGCGGGCGCTCTTGGTGACCCGCGGATCGCTGAGGATCTTCTTCACCCCGGCGTAGCTGTTGACCGACCAGGCGAGGACCCCGCCCGGCAGTTCGACCTGGACGGCGGGTCCCTGCGCCCGCAGGCCGGCCGCTTCGGAGTGCAGGTCGCGGCCCGTGGTGTCGAGGGCGACCGGACAGTGCTGTGCCATCCATTCTCTCCTGGTTCTCGTGGGCTGCGCCGACGGCCCCGCTCGCGGGGCCGTCGGCGGACGGTCGTCGGTGGTCAGTCGTCCGCGACCAGGTGGTACGGGTCGTCCATCTCGTACCAGCCGAGGCCCGGCGGGCAGCGGTCGTAGCCGAGCAGCCGGCGCACCTCCTCGGGGTACGCGCGGACCGCCTCGCGGGGCACCGCGAGGTACTGGTTCTCCTCCTGCCGGAGGTTGCCCAGGTCGTACGCGATGGTCATGCCGGTCCGGGCCGTCGCGGCGGTGTTCGCGCCGCCGCCGTGGTAGACCCCGCCCAGCCAGATCAGGCCGGATCCGGCCGCCATCTCGGTGGGGATCGCCTCGGCGGTGGTCGGCGCCCGCTCGTCGTCCCAGTGGTGGCTGCCGGGGATGACCATGGTGCCGCCGTTGGCGGCGGTGAACTCGCTCATCGCCACCATGAGCTGGACGCGGGTGGTGGGTCCTGGGTGTCGGTTCAGGTGCAGCGCGTCGTCCCGGTGCAGCGGCTGACGGCCCTGACCGGGGTGGATCTGGATGAGCTGCGTGATGCTGATCTGGATCGACGGCACCATCTCGATCCGGGACCGCCCCATCCACATCACGGCCGGCCGCTGCATGATGCGCCGCGCCGGGCCGAGGAACAGCGGATGGGTGACCACCGGCGTCAGGCCGGTGGTGCGGGCGAACAACGACGACACCCGTCGGGTGCGGACGCCGTTGTACCAGTCGCCGCAGTACTCGGTGTCTCCCAGCGACGGTCCCAGGTCGGCCCAGAGCCGGTGGAGGACGTCGTCGGGAACCAGGTCCTCGACGATGACGGCGCCGTCCTCCTCCAGGATCTGGACCACGTCGTCGAGATCGGTGTCGGGTTTGACCCGGGTCAGCTCGGGCATGTGTTGCTCACTTTCTCCGGTTCCC
Organism: Micromonospora cathayae; assembly: GCF_028993575.1. NCBI lineage: Bacteria > Bacillati > Actinomycetota > Actinomycetes > Micromonosporales > Micromonosporaceae > Micromonospora > Micromonospora cathayae. Next base: position 5,377,460 of record NZ_CP118615.1, read on the forward strand.
CGGCCTCATCCGTGGGCCGGGCTGGTTGTGCGGTGCAGCACGCTGTCGGTGAGGGACGCCAGCGTCGGGTCGTCCTCGAAGATGTCGCCGACGTCGATCAGCACGTCGAGGTCCTCCTCGATGCGGGACACGATCCGGACCGCCGCGACCGAGTCGCCGCTCAGCTCGAAGAACGTGGCGTCCGGCTGGTCGCCGGAGACGGTGAGCACCTCCCGCCAGATGTCCGCCACCCGTTGCCGGATGAGCTCCTCGCGGTCGTGCCCGATGCTCTTACCGGTCATCGCGTTTCCTCCTTGTCGATCGGTGGGTGGGCCGGTCACGCCGTCGGCGTACGGTCGGCCGGGGCGTCGAGCGGGGCGTCCGGCGCGTCGACAAGTCGCCGCAGCAGCGCGCAGTACTCGTCGGCCATCCGGGCCATCCGGGCCGGGTCGAGCAGGTTGGTGTTGTAGAGCAGACTGCCGACGGTCTCGCCGTCCGGGTCGAGGTCGAAGGTCCACAGCGCGCCGTCCGGCACGTCGGTGGTCTCCTCCTGGGAGGTCAGCCGGCGGCGCAGGTCGCTGTAGACGACGTCGCCGACGGTCTCCGCCTTCATGGCGAACGGCATCTGGAACACCTGGAAGGCGAAGATGGCCTGGTCGTCGGCGGCCAGCGAGGCCATCAGCTCCGGTGCCTCGCCCAGCACCAGGCCGAACGGCAGGTCGTGCGAGTACGCCTGCACGCAGGTGCGCCGGGTGGCGGTGACCACGTCGCGGAAGGTGTGGCAGTCCGACACGTCGGTGCGCAGCGGGACGAAGTTGAAGAACGACCCCACCGTCTGGTGGAACCTGGCCTGGCCGCGCCCGGAGCTGAGCGTCGGCACGGTCAGGTCGCTGCGGCCGGTGTCCCGGCGCAGGAACTCCTTGTACGCGGCGAGCATCACCATGAACGGCGAGGCGCGCAGCGACCGGGACAGCTTCAGCACGTCCCGGGTGAGGTCGGCGTCGACCAGGAAGCGGTGCGCGGCGGTGCTCTTGGGCAGTTGCGCCGAACGCGGGTGGTCGGTGCGGGTGGTGTGGATGCGCGCGCCCTTGAGCTTGTCCCGCCAGTACTCCCGGTTACGGTCGGCGCCGGGCGTGCCGACCCGCTCCCGCTCCCAGACGGTGAACTCCCGGTACTGGCGGACCTCCGGCAGCTCCGGCACCTGGTGGCCGGTACGGGTGGCGTACGCGTTCGCCAGGTCCCGGACCAGCAGCTGCATCGACCACTCGTCGGCGGCGGCGTGGTGGGCGATCAGCACCAGGGCCGCGTCGTCGGCGGCGAACCGGCCCAGCACCGCGTTCAGCAGCGGCAGCTCACCGAAGCCGTACTCCTCGGTCTCGACCTCGGCCAGCAGCCGCTCGGCCCGCGCGTCCCGGTCGGCCGGGTCGGGCACCGGCAGGTCACGGACCTCCAGTTGCGGCTGCGACGGCGGCCGGACCAGCTGGGCGCTGTTCTCGCCGTCCCGGACCACCTCGGTACGCAGGATCTCGTGCCGGCGCACCACGTCGGCGAGCGCGGCGCGCAGCGCGTCGAGGTCGAGGCTGCCGCGCAGCCGCCAGGCGGCCACGATGAAGTACTTCGGGCCGAACGGGCCCTCCCCGTCACCCTTGTCGAACAGGGACAGGAACTCCTGGTTGAAGGAGAGCGGCGCGCGGGCGGCCACGCCGTCCGACGCCGGCTGGGTCGCGGGAACGGTCATGATCGGGAACCTCCGGCTAGTGGGGCGGGATGACGGTCGGCGCCGGAGCCGGCAGGTCCGGGCGGCACCAGGGCGTACGGGGTGCGGGTGGCGAAGTCCGGCACGGCGGCCTCGACGGCGGCGGCCAGCCCGGCGAGGGTGGGGTCGGCCCAGAAGTCGGCGGCGGCCACCTCGACGCCGTACCGCTGGCGGATGCGGTGCAGCAGCACCGGCACCAGCAGGGAGTGACCGCCGGCGGCGGTGAAGTGCTGCCGGGGGTCGCCCGGGGTGACCCCGAGCACCTCGGCGACGACGGTGGCCAGGGCCCGCTGGGCCGGGGAGACCGGCTCGCCGGGGCCACCGGCGGCGTCGCGGGCCGCCAGCGCGCGCCGGTCCACCTTGCCGCCGGCGTTGCGGGGCAGGGCCGGCACGGTCCGGAAGACCAGCGGTACGGCCAGCCGGCCGAGGTGCCGACGCACGGCGGTACGCCAACCGTCGGCGGTGCCGTCGGCGGTGGTCACCACGTGGGCGACCAGTCGGGCGATCCGACCGTCGGGTCCGGCGACCGGGACGACCGCGCAGTCGGTGACGGTGGGCTGGGCGGCCACCACCGCCTCGATCTCGGTGAGTTCCAGCCGTACCCCGTTGAACTTGATCTGCTGGTCGTCGCGGCCCCGGAACTCCAGCGCGCCGTCCCACCGTCGCCGGCCCAGGTCGCCGGTGCGGTGCCAGCGGCCGGCGTGCGGGCTGAGCGTGCCGGGCTCCGCCACCGGCCGGAACACCCGGTCGTCGGCGGGGGCCGCGCCGAGGTAGCCGGCGGTGACGTACGGGCTGTGCAGCACCAGGTGACCGGTGACGCCGGTCGGGCAGGGCCGGTCGTCGGCGTCCAGCACCAGCAGCTGCCGGCCGGGGATCGGGGTGCCGACCGGCACCGTCGCCGGGTACGACCGGGTGACCTCGTGCCAGGTGGACAGGATGGCCTCGGTCGCCCCGTACAGGTTGACCAGGCGGGTGCCGGGCAGCGCGGCGCGCAGCGCGTCGGCCAGCCGGCCGGGCAGGGCCTCCCCGGCCAGCAGCAGGTGGTCCAGGCCGGCCAGGCCGGCGAGGTCGCCCCGGCGGGTGGCCGCGGCGAGCAGTTCCCGGGCGAAGCTGGGCACCGTCTGGAACACGGTGATCCGTTCCGCGGCCAGCCAGTCGAGCAGCCGTTCCGGGTGGGCGCGGATGCGCTGCGGCACCAGGCAGCAGGTCGCGCCGGCGACGAGCGCCGCGAAGGTCTCGCCGAGGCTGGCGTCGTAGCTGGGGGCCGCCCACTGCGCCACCCGGGAGCCGGGCCGGATACCGAAGGCGGTGGCGAACCAGCGGGCGAACTGGGCCAGGGTGGCGTGGGTCTGCGGGATGCCCTTGGGGCGTCCGGTCGAGCCGGAGGTGTGCGCCACGTACGCGCATGTCTGCGGCGTCACCGCGACCGGCTCACCGGCCGGCCCGGTCTCCGGGGTGTCCGGCGCGGCCGGGGCGTCGTCCAGCGCCCCGGCCGCCGCCGTGCCGGCCTCCACGACCCGGCCGCCGAGTTCGTCGGCGTACCAGCGGGTGACCGCGTCGTCGGTCGCCGGGCCGGCCACCACCAGGCAGGCGGGCCGGAGTCCGGCCAGCACCGACCGGCCCCGCTCCCCCACCTCCCCGGCGTCCAGGGCGACCAGGTGGGCACCGGCCCGGAACACCGCCAGCACGGTGGCGACCTGCACCGCCGACGGCGGCATCCGGACCGCCACCGGCCGCCCGTCGACCGGGCCGGCCCGGTGCAGGGCGGCGGCGATCGCGTCGGCGACGCGCTCCAGTCGGCGGTACGTCACCGTGCCGTCGGTGTCCTCCAGGGCCACCGTGTCGGGGCGTTCCCACGCCTGGTCGCGTACCTGCTCGGACACGGGCGGGCCGGGTGGCGGGCCGGCCGCGATCAGGTCCAGGGCCGCCACGGTGGCCCGCAGGGTGGCCGGGCGTTCCAGCGGCAGCTCGGCCACCCGCCGGTCCGGGTCGTCGGCCGCCGCATCGAGCAGGACCAGGAGCTGGTCCAGCAGGCGTACCGCGGCCGGGCCGTCGAGCAGGGCGGTACGGTGCCGCAGGGTGCCGCGCAGGACCGGGTCGGCCCGCTCGACGGTGAGGACCAGGTCGGCGACGGTGACCCCGGTGTCGACCGGCCAGGACCGCGCCACCGCGCCCGGCAGCCGGGGCGGCGCATCGGGCGGGCCGACGACCAGGACCGCGTCGCCGTACGGGACCCGGCGCGGGTCGCGGGGCGGATCCAGCAGCCGGACCAGCTCCGACAGGGGCACGTCCCGGTGGTCCAGGGCGGCGCGCAGGTCGTCGGCGACCCGCCGGGCCACCTGCCGGAAGGTCGGGGTACCGGTGAAGTCGCCGACCACCGGCACCGGGTTGGTGCAGGCCCCGACGAGCCGGTCGGGTTCGGGCGGCAGCACGGCGGGCGTCGCCACGGTCAGTCGTTCGTGGCCGGTGTGCCGGTGCAGCAGCGCGAGGAACGCGGTGAGCAGCACGACGTCCGTGCCGGTGCCGGTCGCCTCGGCGAGCCGCCGCACACCGGCCGCGTCGGCGCTGAACGGGGTGGTCGTGGCGGTCGGCCAGGGCACGGTCGGGCCGTCGGCGGGCAGGTCGAGGTGGGCGGGGACACCGTCCAGGGCGGCGGCGCGGCGCTGCGTCAGGGCGCGGGCCGCCGCGGTGGCGAGCCGGTCGCGGTGCCGTTCGGCGTACCGGGCGTACCGGTCGGTGTCGGTCGGTCCGACGGCCGGCGCGGCCGGCCGGGCCAGCCGGGCGGCGTACCGGGTGGCGAGGTCCTCGACCACGACGGACAGCGATCGTTCGTCGGCGACGGTGCGGTGCGCGACCAGCAGCAGGCCGTGGTCGTCGGTGCCCAGCCGGGCCACCAGCAGCCGGACCGGCGGGCCGGCGTCGCCCGGGAGAGCGGACCGGGCGTGCCCGGCGCACCAGCGGTCCAGTCGGCGGGCCCGGTCGGCCTCGGCCGGCTGCCCGCCGTCGGTCAGGTCGGTCAGCGGCAGCGGCGACGGTTCGCCGACGGCGTCGATGTGCTGCACCGGCCAGCCGCCGACCTCGCAGACCGTGGTCCGCAGCGCGGCGTGGGCGCGCCGCACGTCGTGCCAGGCGCCGGCCAGCGCCGGCAGGTCGAGGCGGCCGACGATCCGGTACCCACGGCACAGGTTCCCGACCGCCGAGCCGGGGGTCAGGTGGTCGGTGAACCACCAGCCGTCCTGCAACGGGGAGGTCGCCGCGAACCGGCGCGGCGGGGTCGCGGGGTCGGACATCGGGCTGCTCCCTTCGGCCGGCGTGGGACGGTGCTCGGATGGGCGGGTGGACATCAGTCGGGCAACGCCGAGGTGCCGGGCATGACGTCGGCCCGGAACACGCCGGTCGGGTCGACCCGTCGCCGTACCCGGTCGACGCGGGCCAGGTCGGCCGGGTCGAGGTGCCCCTGCGGCTGGTGGCGGTCCTCCACGAAGGTCGGTGCGGTGCGGCCGGTGTCCCACGGGCCCAACGCCCGGCGCACCAGCGCGCAGCGGTCGACGATCGCGTCGACGCCGGCACCGGCCTCGGGCAGCCCGGCGGCCATGTACGCGACCTGCGCGGCCAGGTGGTTCAGCACCCCGCCGGCCGGGTCGGGCACCGCCAGCGCGCCGCCGAGCTGCCGCAGCTCGGCCACGGTCAGCGGGGACCCCGAGTCGGGGCCGGCGACCCGCAGCAGTTCGGTCAGCGTCCGGTCGTCGGTCCGGTCGAGCAGCATGTGGTCGCCGAGCAGCGCCACCGGGTCGGCCGGGTCCATGTGGGTCTCCAGCACGTCGACCGGGCCGGCGTAGTGCCAGGTGTCCATGATCGGCTCGGCGATGGCGCGCAGCGGGGCGAGCAGCGCGTCGGCCCGGGTCCCGGCGGTCGCCCGGTCACCGGGCCGGGCCAGTACCGTGCCGGCGACGCAGACCAGCCGGCCGGCGGTCAGCTCCGGTGGCACGTTCGGGTCCGGTGGGATGTGGAACAACCGGATCGAGGTGGCCGCCTCCGGTGGGGCGTCCAGGCTCCACGCGTGCCAGCGGGCGAGCACCCGTTCGGCGTACCGGGCGGGCCAGAACGCGGCGCCGGTCACCGCCCCGTCGACCGGGTACAGCCGCACCTCGACGCCGGTGACGACACCGAAGCCGCCGCCACCGCCGCGCAGCGCCCAGAACAGCTCCGGGTCGCTGTCGGCGTCGACCCGCCGGGCCCGGCCGTCGGCGGTGACCAGCTCGACGGCGGTGACGCTGTTGGCGGCCAGGCCGACGGTACGGCCGTAGAAGCTCACCCCGCCGCGCAGCAGGTACCCGACCACGCCCACGGTCGGTGACGACCCATGCGGGGCGGCCAGCCCGTACCCGGCGGCGGCCCGGACCACCTCACCCCAGCGGGTGCCGGCCGGCGCCCAGGCCACCCGGCGGTCCGGGTCGACGCGGACCCCGCCGGTGAGCGCGGTACGCACCAGCAGCGCCTCCGGTACCACCCGGGTGGTGGCCGACGCGTGGCCGGTGGTGTGCACCTGCACCGGCCACCCCTGGGCGACGGCGTACCCGACGGCGGCCCGTACCTGCGCCACGTCGTGCACGGTGACCGCCGCGGCCGGGCGCAGCGGCGCGGACAGGTTGTAGACGGCGGTGGCGTCCGTGTACGCCGCCTCGCCCGGTCGGGCCAGGTCCAGTCCCCGGGCCAGCGTCATGGCAGATCCCTCGCCTCGGCGGCCGGCTCAGCGGGCCGCGCCGGACGCGGCGGTGTCGGGCACCGGGGCGAGCGGCGTCGAGGTGCGCTCGGCGGTGACGAAGAAGAACGTCTCGGGGTCCTGTTCCTCGACGATGCGCAGCCCGGCGTCGGCCAGCCAGCGCCGCACCTCGTCCCGCTCGAACAGCAGCATCCCCTCCGGACGGCTGGGGAAGTAGTGCGACTCCTGGAAGAACCGGTAGACCGGGTCCGGGTCGAAGCAGAACGTCATCAGCGTCAGCTTGCCGCCGGGCCGCAGGACGCGGCCCATCTCGCGCAGCGCGGCGGCGGCGTCGTCGGGGAAGGCGTGCAGGGCGTTCCAGCAGTTGACCGCGCCGAGGCTGCCGTCGTCGAAGGGCAGGGCGAGGGCGCTGGCCTGCACCGCCGCCACCTCGGGCAGCCGGGCGCGCAGCACGTTGAGCATCGGCAGCGCCATGTCCAGGGCGATCAGGTTCTCCGCGCCGACCGCCCGGGCGATCACCTCGGTCCAGCGGCCCGCCCCGGCGGCCAGGTCGAGCACCGGCGCGTCGGCCGGGGCCAGGTGGGTCGCCAGGTAGCGGTCCTCGTCGGCGTGGCTGACCGCCTCGCCCCAGTTGGAGCCGGCCAGCCGCAGGAACGACGGCCGCAGCACGGACTCGTAGTACGCGCCCATGCGCGGCATCGCGGCCAGCTTCTGCAGCAGGTCGTCGGTGGCGTCGTGGCCGGCGCGGTAGCCGTCGCGGACACCGGAGGCCAGCGCCAGGATGCCGTTGACGATCGGGTAGGTGGTGCCGCAGTCGGCGCACCGCGCCGAGGTGTCGGCGATCTCCAGCTTGGCGCCGCAGTCGGGGCAGCGGAACAGGTTCGCGTACCGGGCCAGCGGACCGGTGTCCGTGCTGGACGTGCCGTCCTCGGCCGGTACCGGGATCGGCACCACCGGCACCGGGGTGCCGTACCGCACCGCCCAGTACGCCTTGGCCCCGGCGTAGCTGCGCACCATCCGGGTGTCGTTGCGCCAGTTGTGCAGCACCTGCTCGGGGGTGAGGCCCCGGATGAACGACTGGTCGAACTGCTGCTCCTCGCCGTCGAGCCGCCACACCGACGGCGACGGCCAGCACCGGCCGAGGTCCGGGGCGTCCGGGTCGAGGTCCGCCAGGGACCGCTCCAGGCGGGTGCGGTCGGGGTCGGAGAGGGCGAGCGTGCCGGCCGCGGCCAGGATGCGGTCCCGGTCGTCGGGGAGCTGCCCGAGCAGGTAGAGCAGGGCCAGGGTGCGGGGCTCGTCGGGGGTGCCGGCGGTCAGCGTGGCGAGCAGGTCGGGCAGCGCGGCGCGGACCGCGCGGGCCACCGGCCCGTCGGTCGTCGGGTACTCCGCGTCGACCAGCAGGCCGAGCAGCACCGCCAGCCGGCCCTGCCGGTCACCGTCGAAGGTGCTCCAGCGCCCGAGCAGCAGCGTCGCGGCGTCCGGGGCCGCCCCGGTGCTGCGGCCGCGCTGCCACAGCGCGTCGGTCAGCGCGGTGGTGGCGGCCGGCAGTTCGGCCGGCGCGGCGGCACCGAAACGATCGATCAGGTCGACGACCGACTGGTCGCGGGCAGGGCTCATCACGCTGTCCTTTCCTGGGGAAGAAAAGCGATTTCACCGCTGCCCTCTACGGCTCGGCGGTGCACTGGTCGTCATTGCCGTCCGGCGGTCGCGGAAATTGCGATTCCCGGTACGGGAAAATCCTCGCACCGTCGGTGCGGAACGTCTTCTCCTCTCGTGCGGAGCCGCCCCGGGGGCCACGCTCCCGGGCGGCCCGCACCGGCCGGGGGTGGCGTTTCCCGGGGCGGCCCGCACCGGCCGGCGGCCGCCGCCACCGTAGGGCGGGACCGCCGGCCCGCACCGGCCGACGGCCACCACCGCACGGGCGGGGCCGCCGGCGCACACCGGCCGGTGGTCCCGCCCACGTCGTCGGGGTGGGGACCACCGGCCGGTGCCGGATCCGGCTCAGCGGGCGACGCTGTCCGCGGGCCGGTTCGACGGGGAGATGTGCCCGGCCACCGCGGCCCGGGTCCGCGCCACCGGGCCGCCGAAGAACGACTTCCACAGCACCTTCAGCATGAAGGCGGGCTTCTGCATCGTCTCCGGCCGGTCGATCATGCCGGCGGCCCGCATGTACGCGGCCGTGATGTCGCCGTCGCGGGTCGCGGCCACCTGCACCCGCTTGAGGAACGCCTGACCGATCCGGACGGCCAGGGTGCGCTCCCCCTCCACGCCGGGGAAGCTGAGGTCGACCACGTTGGTCATGCCCCACGGCGGGTCGATGACGTCGCGGGACAGGTCCCGGAAGTACTGCATCGGCTGCGGGGCCGCGCCGGTGTGCAGGTGCTGGCGCATGGTCAGCGCGCCGAGCGCGGAGACCGTCATGCCCTGCGCGTACACCGGGTTGAAGCAGCACACCGCGTCCCCGGTGACCAGCAGGCCGTCCGGGAAGCGTTCCATCTTCTCGTAGTGCCGGCGCAGCGTGGTGGGGAACCGGAACGCGACCGGCTCGTCCAGCGGTTCGGCGTGCTGCACCGCGTCGTAGATGTCCGGCGTGGCCAGCGTCTTGAGCCACTGGTAGAGGCCGGCCTGGTCGGTGGGCGGGTGGTCGCCGAGCAGCCCGTAGGTGGTCAGCTCGACCCGGTCACCGTCGGTCTTGGTGAAGATCGCGCCGCGGGGCAGCTCCGGCGAGGCCACCGGGTTGATCGACAGGTCCCCGAAGTACGGGTCCTGGCGCAGCTTGTAGTGCTGGGTGACGTAGCCGAGGCCGATCTTCTTGCGTTCCTCCTCGACCCGCCCGTAGCCCAGCTCCTCCAGCCAGATCGGGGTACGCGAACCCCGGCCGGTGGCGTCGACCACCAGGTCGGCGAGGAAGACCTCCTCGTCGTCGCTGCCCTGCTTCTGGACCCGCGCGCCGGTCACCCGGCTCTTGTCGGCGGTGGTGGTCAGGCCGAGGATGTCGTGCTGCTCGGCGAACTCGATGTTGGGGAACGCCGCGGTGCGCCGCCGGATGTGCTTCTCCAGCATGGGCCGGCTGGCGGCCACGCACACCAGGCCGGCGTGCTGCTGCTTGAGCGGCTTGCCGTTGAAGTACCAGCGCACGTCACCGGCCAGGTCACCGGTGGGCACGCCGTCGTCGAACAACTGCTGGGTGATGCCCGGGTACAGCTCCTCCATCGCCTGCTGGCCGCGGGCCAGCAGGCCGTTGATGTGCCGGCCCTGCGGGCAGCCCCGCCGGGGGCCGTCCACGTCGAGCAGGACGTCCCGGTCGACGATCGTGACCTGGTCGTAGGCATCGGCGAGCACCCGGGCGGCGAACAGGCCGGCGAGGCTGCCACCGAGCACCAGGGCCCGGGTCTTGTGGCCGTCGTCCACGACGGACACCTCCTTCTGTGCTGGTCAGGCCGGCACTGAGCGGACCAGGCCCCCGTCGACGACGAGTTCCTGTCCGCTCACGTAGGCCGAGGCAGGGGAAAGCAGGTAGGCCACCGCGTCGGCGATGTCGGCGGGGTCGCCGAGCCGGCCGAGCGGAACCTGGCTACGGAAGAACTCACGAACCTGGTCGTTGCCGGTCATCGCGTCGAACATCTCGGTGCGGATGTGACCGGGGGTGACCGTGTTGACCCGCACGCCGCGCTGGGCGAGGTCCGGGGCGAGGGTCTGGGCGAGGTTGGCCACGGCGGCCTTGGTGGCCGCGTACAGCGAGCCGGTGGCCATCCCGCGGTGGGCCAGCCAGGAGGACACCAGCACCACGCCGGCACCCTCGGTGAGCAGCGGCAACGACCGCTGCACGGTGAAGAAGACCCCCTTGAAGTTGGTGCCGACGATCCGGTCGAAGTCGTCCTCGGTGACGTCGGCGGTGGCGGCGTTGAGCCCCTCGCCGGCGTTCGCCACGACACCCTGGAGGGACCCGAACCGGTCCCGGACCCGGGCGGCGAGGTCGTCGAGCTGATCGGGGCGGGAGACGTCGGTGGGCACGGTCAGCACCCGGCCACCGGCGTCGAGGTCCTTGGCCGCCATGGCGAGCCGGTCGGCGTTGCGGCCGGCCAGGACCACCTGGCCGGCTCCGGCGATGACGCGGCGTGCGGTGGCCAGGCCGATCCCGCTGCCGCCACCGGTGATGAGTACGGTCTTGCCGGTGAATTCGGGCATGCAGGAAGCGTCACACCGGATGCTTGATCGATCATCTCTGACATTGCGCTGTGGCCCGCCGAGGGCAGCACGAACGAATACGTCCGGACTCCGCGCCGCAATTCACAATGGGGTTTTTCGAAGGACGTGGAGGCCGAATGAAAACCGCGTACCGTACCTGTCCACTGTGTGATGCCGTCTGCGGGTTGCGGCTGACCCTCGACGACGCCGGGCGGGTCACGTCCGTGCACGGCGACACCGACGACCCCTTCTCGCGCGGCTACCTGTGCCCGAAGGGCGCGAGCCTGGGCCGCATCGACGAGGACCCGCACCGGCTGAGCCGACCGATGGTCCGCGTCGACGGCGAGCTGCGCGAGGTGAGCTGGGAGGAGGCGTTCCAGGCGGTGGACCGGGGCCTGCGCCAGGTCATCGACGCGCACGGCCGGCAGGCGCTGGCGGTGTACCTGGGCAACCCGACCTTCCACACCATGGGCGGCATCCTGTACCGCTTCCCGCTGGCCCAGGCGCTGGGCACCCGGAACGTCTTCTCGGCCAGCACCATCGACCAGATCCCCAAGCAGGTCGCCTGCGGGCACCTGTTCGGCAACGCGATGGCGATCCCGGTGCCGGACCTGGACCGCACCGACCACCTGCTGATCCTGGGCGCGAACCCGCTGGTGTCCAACGGGTCGCTGTGCGCCGCGCCGAACTTCGCGGCCCGGCTGGCGGCGCTGCGCAAGCGGGGTGGCCGGGTGGTGGTGGTCGACCCGCGCCGGACCCGTACCGCCGAGGCCGCCGACGAGCACCTGTTCATCCGGCCGGGCACCGACCCGCTGTTCCTGCTGGGCATCGTGCACACCCTGTTCGCCGAGGACCTGGTGACGGTCCGGGTGCCGGTGGACGGGCTGGACGAGCTGCGCGAACTGGCCCGGGACTTCGCGCCCGAGGCGGTGGCGGCGCGCTGCGGGGTGCCGGCGGAGACCATCGTCCGGCAGGCGCGGGCGCTGGCCGCCGCGCCCACCGCCGCCGTGTACGCCCGGATCGGCACCACCACGGTGGAGTTCGGCACGCTGGCATCGTGGCTGGTCGACGTGGTGAACACGTTGACCGGCAACCTGGACCGGCCGGGCGGGGCGATGTTCACCCGGCCCGCCACGTTCGAGTTCTGGGCCACCGGTGAGCCGTACACCGACGGGCGGTGGCACAGCCGGGTACGCGGACTGCCCGAGGCGATGGGCGAGCTGCCGGTGGCGACGCTGGCCGACGAGATCGAGACCCCGGGCGAGGGGCAGGTCCGGGCGCTGGTGACGGTGGCCGGCAACCCGGTGCTGTCCGCGCCGAACGGTCCCCGGCTGGACCGGGCGCTGCCGGGGCTGGACTTCATGGTCTGCGTCGACCCGTACCTGAACGAGACCACCCGGCACGCGGACGTGATCCTGCCGCCGCCGCGGATGATGCAGATGCCGCACTACGACTTCCTGCTGCTGACCGTGACGGTCCGCAACTACGCCCGGTTCTCCCCCGCCGCGCTGCCGCTGGAGCCGGGGCAGTTGTCGGAGGCGGAGATCCTGGGCCGGTTGACGATGATCGCCGCCGGGGCCGGCCCGGACGCCGACCCGTCCGCCATCGACGAGCAGTTCCTGGCCGGCATGATCGGCGCGTCGGTGCAGATCCCCGGGTCACCGGTCGCCGGTCGGGACCCGGCCGAGGTGCGTGCCGAGATGCACGGCGACACCGGTCCGGAGCTGCTGCTCGACGCGATGCTCAAGCTCGGCCCGTACGGGTTGTCGCTGGAAGAGCTGAAGAAGCGGCCGAGCGGGGTGGACCTGGGCCCGTTGCAGCCGCGGCTGCCGGAGGTGCTGACCACGCCGTCGGGCCGGGTGCAGTTGGCGCCCGCCCCGGTGGTCGCCGACCTGGCCCGGCTGCGCGCCCGCACCGCCGGCCCGGTGCCGGAGCTGCTGCTGATCGGCCGGCGGCAGCTGCGGTCGAACAACAGTTGGCTGCACAACATCCCGACCCTGGTCGGCGGCAGCAACACCTGCACGCTGCACGTGCACCCGGACGACCGGGCCCGGCTCGGGCTGGGTGACCGGGCGGTGGTGAAGTCCGCGGTGGGCGAGCTGGTGGTGCCGGTGGAGCCGACCGAGGACATCATGCCGGGCGTGGTGAGCCTGCCGCACGGTTGGGGCCACGCCGGTTCCGCCCAGCCGGTCGCGGCGGCGCACGCCGGGGTGAACGCCAACGCGTTGACCGACGACTCGGTGCTCGACGTGCTCTCCGGCAACGCCGTGTTCAACGGCGTACCGGTGACCGTCTCCCCCGCCTGATCCGACGGTCGGGGCCGGCGCAATACGGAAGGTGAACCCGCCGGGCGGCGGTGACATGGTGGTCGGTGACGCGGACGACCACCCGCTGCCCCGGCCGCGGCGGGCATCCGACCGCGGCCGCCACCCGCCGGTGCCGTCCGGCGCGCCCGGCTCCGCCCGTCCGCAGCACCGCCACACCCATCGACCGGTCCGTACGCCCGGACCGGTGTCCGAGCGCGTCGCCGAGGAGGACACATGTTGGACACAGAAACGCCGTCGCGGGAGCAGCTCGTCGCCCGCGCCGCCGACCTGGTGCCGACGTTGCGCAAGCACGCGGCCTGGGCGGAGGAGCACCGCCGCCAGCACGAGGAGACGATCGAGGCGCTGGCCGACGCGGGCCTGTTCCGCCTGCGGGTGCCCAAGCGGTACGGCGGCTACGAGGCGGACACCCGTACCCTGGTCGACGTCACCGCGCAGCTGGGCCGGGGGGACGCCTCGGCGTCCTGGATCACCTGCGTGTACTCGATCCCCACCTGGATGGTGGGCCTGTTCCCGGACTCGGTGCAGGACGAGATCTTCAGCACCCCGGACGTGCGGGTGTGCGGCACGCTCAGCCCGAGCGCGATGGCCGCGCCGGCGTCGGGCGGCATCGTGGTCAACGGCAAGTGGGGGTTCATCAGCGGGGCCCACCACAGCCAGTGGCAGGAGATCGTGGCGGTGCTGATCGAGCCGGACCGCGACCCGATGCCGGTGCTGGCGATGGTGCCGATGACCGACCTGACCATCGTGGACGACTGGCACACCTCCGGCCTGCGGGGCACCGGCAGCGTGAGCACGGTGGCCCAGGAGCTGTTCGTGCCGCAGGAGCGGGTGCTGCCGCTGCCGGTGATCCTGGAGGGCCAGGTGGTGTCGGAGGCGAACGCGAACGCCGCGATGTACCGGGCCCCGCTGCTGCCGGTGGCGTCCGCCTCGTCGGTGGGTACGCTGCTCGGCCTGGCCGCCGCGGCCCGGGAGACGTTCCTGGAGCGGCTGCCCAGCAAGAAGATCACCTACACCGAGTACGCCAGTCAGGCCGAGGCCCCGCTGACCCACCTCCAGGTGGCCCAGGCGACCCTCTCCGCCGACGAGGCCGAGTTCCACGCCCACCGGCTGGCCGGGCTGGTCGACGCCAAGTGCGCCGCGGGCACCCCCTGGCGGCTGGCCGAGCGGGTGCAGGCCCGCGCGGACATGGGCGCGGTCGGCACCCGGGCCCGGGAGGCGGTGGACCTCCTGGCCACCGCGTCCGGTGGCTCGTCCATCTACTCGGACGTGCCGATGCAGCGCATCCAGCGGGACATCACCGCCGGCAACCTGCACGCCCTGATGCACCCGGACACCAACCTGGAGCTGTACGGCCGGCTGCTCTGCGGCCTCGGCCCCAACTCGCTGTACGTCTGACCCTCCCCCTCTTTCGCGGAAAGTGAGCAGCGCATGACGACCAGCACCCACCCCGGGCTGTCGCCGGCCGAGCAGGCCGCCGTCGCGGCCGTGCCGGCCCGCATGATCGAGGCCTGGGGCAAGCACGACGCGGACGCCTTCGCCGACCTGTTCGTCGAGGACGGCACGATGATGCTGCCCGGCCTCTACGTCAAGGGCCGGGACGCGATCCGGGCGTTCATGGCGGACGCGTACGCCAGCCGGTACCGGGGCACCACCGTGACCGGCAAGCCGATCGAGATCAAGCCGCTCGGACCGGGCGCGGTGGCCGTGCTCACCGAGGGCGGCGTCCTCCCGCCCGGCCAGACCGAGGTCCCCGTCCGGGCGGCGATCCGGGCCTCCTGGATCCTGGTCAAGTCCGACGACCGGTGGCGGCTGGCGGTCTACCAGAACTGCCCGCGTTTCCTGGGCTGACGGACCCGGCCGGATCACCGGCCTCCCGACAGCGGCGACGTCGACGGCCCCCGTCGGCGTCGCCGCGTCGTGCGTGTCCCCGGCCGGTCCGATGACTAACGTCCTCGGTGCAGCCAGGCCAACAGATCCGGTGGGGCCATCTCAGCAGCACGCCGGTGGTAACGGCTGAGTTCCTCGGTGCTCAGGAGCGCCTGTCCAGCACCCGACCGGCCCTGCCGGAGGAATGCCTGCTGGTCTTTCAGCACGCCGACAGCATCGGGCACCGTTCCTGGTCGATGTTGTCGCTCTGGTGGCACAGGGACACCGCCATGTCCAGCGGGTGTCGCGCCACCACGATGTACGACACGTCGGGCTCGATCGGTACCCCGTCCAGTGGCGTGTGCGTCTTGATGAAGCGCCGATGCCGCTGAGCGGCGAGATGGTCGTACACCTGCCGCTGGGGAGCAGTCAGCCAGTCGAGCCAGGGGGACAGTTGCGCCAACGGCGCCGGCAGGTCCGCGGTCTGGAAGACCAGCAGCGCGCAGATCATCTGCATCCAGGTGGTGCCGCTCTTCGATCGGGTACTGATGACGACGTCGCCGCGCCGGAACGGGAAACCGAGCCACCTGCCGCTGTCCTCTTCCGACGAGCGGTAGCGCACCGGGGTCGTCATCCGAGCGAGCGTAGAGGACCGACATGGCTGTCCGCCGGCCCAGGAGCATGGCCGCCCGGTTCGGCGCGGCAAACGCACCCGGTCACGACCGGAGTGCCGCCACCGGACGGGGACGCGCGTCCGACGGACCCGGCGGCGCATACGACACCGGCCGGGGTGCGGGCGGTACCCGAACACCCCGGCCGGAAGGGCCGTACCCGGGAAGGATCAGTGCAGCTCGGCGCCGGCCTCCTGGGCCGCCGCGACGAACTCGCCCCGGCGCAGCGCGTCCGCCACCGCCTCGATGTCGTCGGCCATGTACCGGTCGACCCGTACCGTCTCGGCGAGGCCCCGGATCCGGTCGTAGGTGGCGCGGGCGACCGGGCTCAGCTGGTCGTACCGGCCGGAGATGTCGACCGCCTGGGCGGCGGCCAGGTACTCCACCGCCAGGATGATGTCGTTGTTGCGCAGCACCCGGCGGGCGTTGCGGGCGGCGATCAGTCCCATGCTGACCACGTCCTGGTTGTCGCCGTTGGACGGCACGCTCTGCGTGCTCGCCGGGGCGATGGTCCGGTTCTCCGCCACCAGCGCGGTGGCCGGGTACTGCGCACCGGCGAAGCCGCTGTTGAGGCCCGGGTCGCCCATCACCAGGAACTCCGGCAGACCGTCACTGAGGTACCGGTTGAGCAGCCGGTTGGTGCGCCGCTCGGAGAGCACACCCAGCTGGGTCATGGCGATGGTGACGAAGTCCATCACGAACGCGATCGGCTGCCCGTGGAAGTTCGCGCCGTGGAAGATCTCCTGGCCGTCGAAGAACAGCGGGTTGTCGTTGGCGGAGTTCAGCTCGGTGCCGAGCCGGCTCACCGCGTGGTACAGGGTGTCGCGGACCCCGCCGAGGATCTGCGGCACCGCCCGCAGCGAGTACGCCTTCTGCAGGTAGACGTTGGTCCGCGACACGTCCCCGCCGGTCTTGCCGGCCGTCAACTGCGCCCGCAGGTCCGCGTGGTCGACGGCCAGCCCGCTGGAGCGCATGAGGGCGCGCATGTTGGCCGCGCAGTCGATCTGGCCGGGGTGCGGGCGGGCGATGTCGTGGCCCTCGGCCAGGAACGGGCTGGTGGAGCCCTGCAACGTCTCGATCACCAGCGCGGCGACGATCTCCGCGTGCCGGACCTGCTGGAGCGCGTTGCCCGCCACCAGCGCACCGAGACCGGTCATGCCGGACGTGCCGTTGATCAGGGCCAGGCCCTCCTTGAAGCGCAGCTCCATCGGCTCGATGCCCAGCTCGCGCAGGACCGGGCCGGTCGGGGTGCGCTTGCCGTCGCGCAGCACGTAGCCCTCGCCGATGACGGTCGAGGCGATGTGTGCCAGGGGTGCCAGGTCACCGCTGGCGCCCAGCGAGCCGATCTCCGGAATGGCCGGGGTGACGCCCACGCTCAGGTACAGGGCGAGGCGTTCCAGCAGTTCCGGCCGGACCGCCGAGTGCCCCTTGGCCAGCGCGTTGAGCCGGGCCGCGACGATGGCGCGCGCCTCGTCCTCGGCGAACAGCGGGCCGGCGCCGGCGCTGTGGCTGCGGACCAGGTTGGTCTGCAGCTCCACCTCCTTGGCGGTGTCGACCAGCATGTAGATCATCTCGCCGTATCCGGTGGTGACGCCGTACACCGGGACACCCTGACGGACGGTGTCCTCGAAGATGGCCCGGCTCTTCGCCGCCCGGGACAGCGCCGACGGCGCCACCCGGCACGCCGGCCGTCCCTCGGCGACCCGCTGAACGTCGGTGATGGTGAGGCTTTCCCCGTCGAAGGTGACCTGGTCCCCGGTCGGGCCTTGCGTCATCGGACTTTCCTCCTCGTAGATATCGCGGAGTGAACAGGCGTCTTTTTCCAGCACGACGCGACGGCGACAACATTCGTGGCGTGGCGTCCTGCTGGCCGGATGAGGTGTCGACAATGAGCAGCTCACCCAGCAGGTGGAAGTACCCGTCAATGCATCCGGCCCGGTCCGGTAACGCCCTCCCCGCTGCCTCGAAATTCTGCCAACGCGCGCCGGGCAGGTCTTCTCTTGAACTGCTGAGCTGCCCGGCCGCCCCAATAAAGGGCCGGGAATTGCGCCGCACACCATCGGCCGGACTGTCCTGTCCGGACCGCCGACACGAAGATCGTTGACAGGGCGAACCGGCCCCGGCCAGGATGGGCGCACCCATCGGCGACCATCCCGTCGAGGTTTGTCACGTCCATCCACGACCCCCGCACGTCGCCCCGGACCGGATCGGCGCCGGTTCACCGCCCCGCACACCCGGTTGGCCCCGGACCGTGCGGGCCGATGTCGCGATCCGCACCGCACCCACCGGCCCGGTGGGTGGCACCTCCACACGTCTTTCGGTGGACCGGAGCGGTACCGGCCGACCGGCCGGGCCGCTCGTCCCCAACAGGGAAGGTGGCGACTGATGTCCCGCTCCGCACTACCCTCCTGGCGTCGGCGGCTACCCGCGCTGACCGCCGCCAGCGTGGCGTTGCTCCTGCTCGCCGGCCCGGCCACGGCCGGTTCGGCCGCGCCGACCGGCAGTGACCCCGGTACGCACGCCGGGCCACCGGCCGTCCTGGACCGTCCCGCCGACGAACAGGCGAACGTGGTGGAGGTGGTGGTCGCCGACAGCGCCGAGCTGGACGAGTTGGTGGCCACCGGCGTCGACCTCGACCACCACGTCGACCGCACCGAGCGGGGCATCGTGGTGCACGCGGTGGTCACGCCCACCGAGACCGCCGCCCTGAAACGGCTGGGATACCAGCTCGGCGACACCCTGTACGACGCGGCGGACTCCGCGGACCGGGTCGCCGAACGCCAGTCGACCATCGCCGAGCACCGGGCCGAGAACCAGGCGTTCTCCGCGGCCCTGACGGTGACCTCCACCGCCGCCGACGTCAAGATCATCCGGGCCGACTACTACACCTCCGGCACCAGCCAGGTGCTGTCGGTCGAGGCGAAGTGGGCCCAGGGCCAGACGTCCACCAGCGCGCTGACCGTGGTCCGGGACAGCGGACCGGGCACCGAGCTCGGCTCCGGCGGCACCCAGAACATCACCCGGTTCGTCGACGCCGGGGTGTACCTGTACCACCGGGGAGCGGCGACCGTCACCGCCCGACCGCACCGCATCCAGATCACCAGCCCCACCGGCGACGTCGCGGTCGCCGAGGTCACCGAGTGGCTGCCGATCCCGGCGGACGACCCGGAGGGGCCCGGCTACCAGAAGGACTTCGTCACCAGCTACCTCACCCCGACCGAGCTGTACGACCGGATCAAGCGGCTCGCCGCCGACCACCCGCAGCTCGCCGAGATCGTGGAGCTGCCGTACAAGACCAACGGGTACCGGCGCAAGGCGCAGGCGGTGCTGGGCACCGCGAACGCCAGCCGGGTCGCGGTGGACTCGCTCGCCTGGGGCCACCAGGGCGGCAACGACATCACCGTCGAGCTGGCCGACCCCGGCGCGGCCGACCGGCCGCTGTCGGTGACGGTGACCGGCACGGCCGTCCGGGTCAGCCTGGCCACCAACGGCAGCGGCGCGGTAACCAGCACCGCCGCCCAGGTCGCCGCGGCGCTGACCGCGCAGGCCGGAACCCTGGTGACCGCCTACACGTACCGGGGCAACGCCGGCACCGGCGTGGTCGCGCCGACCGCGGCCACCCCGCTCACCGACAACCTGAAGGCGCCGGCGAGCGTGTCGCGGGACCCGCACCCGGTGTACGCGATCCGGATCGGCAAGCACCGGGACGGCTCGAAGCCGGGCGTGCTCGCCTACGCGCAGGAACACGCCCGGGAATGGGTTCCCCCGTTGGTGACCATCGAGACCGCGGAACGGTTGCTGCGCAACTACGCGCACGACGGCCAGACCAAGCAGCTGGTCAACAACCTGGACATCTGGATCGCCCCGTCGATCAACCCGGACGGCGGTCACTACTCGTTCTACGATTTCAACTCGCAGCGCCGGAACATGACCAACCACTGCCCGGCCGGTGGCGCGACCGACGCCCTGGCCCGTAACTCGTGGGGCGTGGACAACAACCGCAACTACACCGAGTACAGCCTCTTCGACGGGTACTCGGGCGCGTCCACGAGCTGCACCAGCGACACCTACGCCGGGCCGAGCGAGCTGTCCGAGCCGGAGAACCGGAACCTGGACTGGCTGGCCCAGCGGGGCAACATCAAGTTCTCGATGAACCTGCACTCGTCCGGCAACTACTTCATGTGGTCGCCGGGCGCCTACGCCACACCGGGCCGGATCTCCGCGCCGCGTCCGACGCTCGCCGAGGAGTCGTTCTTCTGGGGCGCGTCGTCGCGGATCCTCACCGCCATCAAGCGGCACCGCAACCTGGCGGTCACCCCGGCCCGGACCGGCCCGATCTCCGACGTGCTGTACTCGGCGGCCGGCAACTCCGGCGACATGCTCTGGTACAAGTACGGCATCTACGCCTGGAACTTCGAGGTCGGCGCCAGCTTCCAGCCGACCTGGGACGAGGCGCACCAGCAGACCCTGGAGTACGCCAACGGTCTGGTCGAGCTGATGCGGGTGGCCCGCGACTTCGACAAGGACAAGCAGCGGCCGGAGAGCACGCTGTCGGTGTCACCGAGCGCCACGCCGGGCATGGTGAGCGTACGGTTCGAGGTCAGTGAGCCGGCGGCGGTGTTCTACACCCTCGACGGCGGCAAGCCGACCTACGCCTCCACCCTGTACGGCTCGGCGGGCATCCGGGAGGGTGCCGAGACGCTGACCGTGCCGGCCGGCACCACGGTCCACTGGTTCTCGGTGGACGCGGCCGGCAACGTGGAGAAGAACTACAAGCCGGACGGCAACGGGAAGAACTTCAACAAGGGCAAGGCGGTCCTGCCCACCAGCTAGGACCGGTGGGACGAGGGCGGGGCGGCAGCCGGTCGGCTGCCGCCCCGTCGCGTGGGCGGGTCAGGAGACCGGGTTCCAGCCGTCCGGGCCGGCCAGGTACGTCTGCGCGGTGTACCCGGGAGCCTGGGCGTCGGTCAACTGCGGACGGTCGGCGGTGACCGTCGCGCCCGGCCCGGTGTTGCGGTACTCGAAGAACCGGGCGTCCCGCCAGGAGAACCCGGACATGTCGGTCCACGGCGAGTCCTTGACGTGCGCCCCCAGTACGCTGTCCCGGAACACCACCTGGCCGATCGCGTTCACGTCGCCGCCGGGGTGCCACGGGCGGCCCAGGTGCACGCTCTGCGGCCCGGCCGAGTCGGTGGTCAGGACGCACCCGGTGAACAGGAAGCCGTACCGGTTGGTGATCATCGTGGACGGCGCGGTGACGTACCCGTTGTTGCTGGCCGAGCCGCGACTGAGCGACCGGATCTCGCAGCGGTCGAAGACGCCGGTGCCGCGGCCGAAGATGAAGTCGACGTCCCCCTCGACGTAGCAGTCCCGGAAGTACGCCCGGCCGATCGCGCCGGTGTTCGCGCTGTTGTGGTAGAGCGTGTCCTGGTTGCCGAGGAACCGGACGTTGTCGAAGACCAGCCGGTCGGCCCGGGTCAGCACCGCCACCGCCTGCTCGGCGCTGTAGTCGTGGGCCGCCTCGTCGAAGCTGTTCGAGAAGGTCAGGTGCCGCGCGGTGAAGTCGTTGCCGTCGACGGTCACCGAGGCGCTGCCCGAGGTGCCGTAGGTGCCGCCGTCCGGGTGCGGGGTGCCCGAGGCGTTGTCGTAGGTGATGACGACGTCCCGGGCGTCGCCGGTCGCGCCGACGAACGAGACGTACGGCTTGTCGGCCGGGATCTTCACCACCTCGCGGTAGGTGCCGGGCCTGATGGTGATGGTGTACCGGCTGGTGTTGCCGGCCGGCACGGCGTCCACCGCGGCCTGGACGCTGGTGAAGTCGCCGCTGCCGTCCGTGGCGACCACGGCGGACTGCCCGGCCGGTGGGGTGCTGGTGGGGGTCGGTGTCGCGGTCGGGGTGGCCGTCGGCGGCACGGTGGGGGTCCCGGTCGGCGGGGTGGTGGGCGGGGTGCCGCCGGTGGTCACGGTGACGTCGTCGAACCGGGCGGTGGCGTACCGGGTCTGCACTCCGATCCGGCCGGTGGTGGCGACCGTGCTGGTGCCGGCGGCCACCAGGGTGCCGTCCAGGTAGCCACGCACGGCCGCGCCGGCCACCTCGACGCGCAGGGTGTACCAGGTGCCGGTGGTGACCGGCCGGGCGGACGCGCCGAGGGTGGTGACGGTGCCGCTGCGGACCGCCTCCAGCCGGACCTGGTTGCCGGGGTGCAGGGCGAGCCGGAGGTAGGTGGTGGCGCCGGAGGCGCGGGCGAGCAGCGCCACGGCACCGGTGGACGGCAGGCTCACCGCCTTGATCCTGGCCTGCACCGTGTAGTCGGTCCAGGAGGAGGTGCCGGCGAAGAGTCGGGCGTTGTCGGTGTCCGCCTTGGACTGTTCGAGCACGGCGCTACCGTCGGTGCCGACGGACCAGGTGCCGCCCGATCTCGACCAACCGCTGGTGTCGCCGTCGGAGAAGTCGTCGTGCAGCAGGGTGTCGGCGTACGCGGACGACGCGCCGCCGGGCAGGGCGAGGGCGAGCAGCGCCGTGGTCGCGACCGCGGTGAGGACGGCGAGCAGGGGCCGCCGACGGATCGTGGGCATGGCGGGGAACCTCCGGGACGGGTGAGGAGGCCGGACGTGCGCAAAGAAAGCGCTTTCCTGCCGCACCGTATCCGCCCCATACAGCCCTGTCAATGAGGTCGGCGGGACCCGGGCGCGGCGGCGCGGTGGGCACCGGAGCGTCGGTGCCCACCGCTGGTACCGGCCGGGTCAGACCACCGTGCAGGTCGCCCCGTTGAGCTGGAACGAGGACGGCTTGCCGGCGTTGCCGGTGTGGGTGGCCTGGAAGCCGAGGCCGACCGAGGAGTTCGGTGCGATGGTCCCGTTGTAGGAGACGTTACGGGCGGTCACCGCACCGCTGGTCGGAGCGTACGTCGCGTTCCAACCGTTGGTGATGCTCTGCCCGCCGGGCAGGGTGAACGCCAGGGTCCAGCCGTTGACGGCGCTGCCGCCGGTGTTGGTGACGGTGATCTCGGCGGTCAGGCCGTTCGCCCAGGAACTGACGGTGTAGCCGACCCGGCAGGCGCCCGGAGCCCCGGTGGGCGGCGGGGTGGTCGGCGGCGGGGTCGTGGGCGGAGGCGTGGTCGGGGGTGTCGTGGTGGGGGGTGGCGTGGTCGGCGGCGGGGTGGTCGGCGTGGTGCGGTCCAGACCGAAGAACCGGAGCACCTGGCCGGCGT
Organism: Micromonospora cathayae; assembly: GCF_028993575.1. Lineage (NCBI taxonomy): Bacteria > Bacillati > Actinomycetota > Actinomycetes > Micromonosporales > Micromonosporaceae > Micromonospora > Micromonospora cathayae. The sequence goes on from NZ_CP118615.1 coordinate 5,400,181, forward strand.
CGACCGGCAGGTTGTGCGTCACGCCCTGCATGCTGATCCCCTCGACCGGCGCGGTGCCACCGCTGCCGCCGTAGCGGGTACGGGTGTAACCGGACTGCGGGGTGTCGGTGTACGTGGGGGTCTGGCTCAACCCGTGCACGTTGGTCCACTGCTTGATCTGCTCGCCGAAGTTGGGGTACCGGAGTGTGTCGTCGTTCGTACCGTGCCAGACCTGCATCCGGGGTCGCCGGCCGGTGTAGCCCGGATAGGAACCGCGCACCAGGTCACCCCACTGCGCGGCGGTACGGATGATCTGGCCGTTGGCGCAGTCGCTGTTCCACTCCGAACCGTTCGTGGTGGCGAAGCAGGCGTGCGGCACACCGGCGAACGACGAGCCCGCGCTGAACACGTCGGGGTAGAGCGCCAGCAGGACGTTCGTCATCATCGCCCCGGACGACGTGCCGGTGGCGAAGATGCGGTCCGGGTCAACGGCGTACCGCTGCCGGACGTGGTTGACCATCGACATGATGCCGACCGGGTCGCTGCCGCCGTCGCGGCGCAGTGCCTGCGGTGAGGCGACGTCCCAGCACTTGCTGCTGCGGGTCACCGAGGGGTAGATGACGACGTAGCCGTACCGGTCGGCCAGGGCCGCGTACTGGGTGCCGGAGTACATGGCCGGACCGCTGCCGGTGCAGTAGTGCGACACCACGAGCAGCCCCGGTCGGGGCGCCACGGTGTCCGGTACGTAGAGGTGCATGCGTAGGTTGGTGGGATTGGTGCCGAAGTTCGTCACCTCGGTCAGCGTCGCCGCCGACGCCGGTGCCGGCACGGTCACCGCGGCCAGCGCGGTCACCACGGCGGCCACCAGTGCGGCGCCGAGCAGTCTGGTTGTCGCTCTCATCGGATTCCTCCGAAGCGGGGGGTGGCGGTGGCCGGTGGACGCGGCCAGGATCGGCCGGGGCGGGACGGCGGGCCGGGAGGCCGCCGTCCCGCCGTGGGCCGGGTGTCTCCGGTGGATCGTCCGCCTCAGGAGGCGGAGCAGGTGGGAGTGCCGGTGGGTCCGCTGCCGGTGCCCTGGAAACCGAACTCGGTGACCGCGCCCGCCGCCAGCCGACCGTTGTAGTCGACGTTACGGAAGGTGACGGCACCGCTGGTGCCGGTGGACTGCGCGCTCCAGGTGTTGGTGACCGTCGCGCCGGACGGCAGCGTGACGCCCACCGTCCAGCTGTTGACCGGGGCCGAGCCGGCGGTGACCCGTACCGTGGCGACGAAGCCGCCGGTCCACGAGTTCAGCGACACCGTGGCCGAGCAGGCCCCGCCACCGGGCGGCGGGGTGGTGGGCGGCGGCGTCGTGGGCGGCGGGGTGGTGGTCGGCGGCGGAGTCGTGGTGGGCGGCGGCGTGGTGCCACCGCCGTTGAGGGTGTTCAGGGTGGAGGTGTACGCCGGCTTCTTGTTGCCGCTGCCGTCGAAGAGCAGCGGGGTGCCGTAGGACCGCCAGGAGTCGGTGTCCCGGATGCCCCAGACGGTGATGCCGGTGCAGCGGGAGACCGCGAGGCAGGCCCGCATCACCCGGGCGTAGTTGTCGGCCTGGGCCTGCCCGGAGCCCTCGATGTCCAGCTCGGTGATCTGCACGTCGACGCCGAGAGCCGCGAAGCTGGACAGCGTGGTCTGGTAGTTGCCCGGCACCGGCGAGTTGGCGTTGAAGTGCGACTGGAAGCCGACGCAGTCGATCGGCACGCCGCGCTGCTTGAAGTCCTGGACCATCCGGTACACGCCCTGGGTCTTGGCGTGCGTCCAGTCGTCGGTGTTGTAGTCGTTGTAGCAGAGCTTCGCGCCCGGGTCGGCGGCCCGCGCGGTGCGGAACGCCACCTCGATCCAGTCGTTGCCGGTGCGCTGGAGGTTGGAGTCCCGCCGGCCGCCGCTGCCGCCGTCGGCGAACGCCTCGTTCACCACGTCCCAGGAATGGATCTTGCCCTTGTAGTAGCCGGCGACCCCGTTGATGTGGTTGATCATCGCCTGCCGCAGCGCCGAGCCCTCCATGCTCTGCATCCAGCTCGGCTGCTGGGAGTGCCAGGCCAGGGCGTGTCCCCGTACCATCATGCCCTGCGCGCGGGCGTGGTTGACGATCCGGTCGGCGTTGGTGAAGCTGAAGCGACCCTGCTGCGGCTCGGTCGCGTCCATCTTCATCTCGTTCTCCGCGGTGACCGAGTTGAACTCCCGGTTGAGGATGCCCACGTAGGTCGAGTCGGAGAGCTTGTGCGCCGCCACTGCGGTACCGAAGTAGCGACCGCTCTCGCCGGCCGCGGTGGCGAGGGTCGTACCGGCGCTGGCGCTGGAGGCCACGGCCACCGACGTGGCGACCAGGGCGACGCCCGCGACGGCCGCGACCAACGCCGCACGCGATCGTGGCCCGGTCGGCGGGCGCCCGCTGCCGCGGGCGAACAGGTTTCTCATGGCAGGTGCCTTTCGATGAGCGGTACGGGGATGCGGAAGGTCGCCTCGACCACTGCCCACCACGGTGCCGGCCCGTCGTCGGCCTGGTCGCCCGGAAGCCACGCCGACGGTCACGGGTCCCGCTGAAGCACCGCGGGTAAATCGAAGCCCTTGCATCGGCACGGTATCGAAACAAGCTCGATAACTCAACGCGTGACCATTGCGGACGGCGCAGTATTCCTGTCCGACGGGTCTGCCGACGCACCCCCGAAGGACCCGACTCACGCGTGCCAACATGCCGCAAGGCGTGCGATGATGGCCGGCGGCACGACCGTCCATCCCCGACCGGAGGAACCGAAACTTTCGGTTACCCCAACCGGGGGGGCGCGGTGTCGTCGCTCCGGACGGAGCGCACCCCACCCTCCCGGCCCGAGGGCCGGAACATGCTGCGGAGGTCCTGGTGAAGATCGCCGACGCTCGGGTCATCGTCACCTGCCCGGGACGCAACTTCGTCACCTTGAAGATCGTCACCGACGAGGGACTCACCGGGGTCGGCGACGCCACGCTCAACGGCCGGGAGCTGGCCGTCGCGGCGTACCTGCGCGACCACGTGGTGCCGCTGCTGATCGGCCGGGACCCGGCCCGGATCGAGGACACCTGGCAGTACCTCTACCAGGGGGCGTACTGGCGACGCGGCCCGGTCACGATGAGCGCCGTCGCAGCCGTGGACACCGCGCTGTGGGACATCAAGGGCAAGGTCGCCGGACTACCCGTCTACCAGTTGCTCGGCGGCCGGTCCCGGGAGGGCGTCACGGTCTACGGCCACGCCAACGGCGAGACCGTCGAGGAGGTGCTGACCGAGGTGGCCCGGTTCGTCGGCCTCGGGTACCGGGCGGTCCGGGTGCAGTGCGGCGTGCCCGGGCTGGCGAAGACCTACGGCGTCAGCACCGACAAGATGTTCTACGAGCCGGCCGACGCGGCGCTGCCCACCGAGACGGTCTGGTCCACGCCGGCCTACCTGGCCCACGTGCCGACGGTGTTCGCCCGGGTCCGGGAGGAGTTCGGCCCCACCCTGCGGCTGCTGCACGACGTGCACCACCGGCTGACGCCGATCGAGGCGGCCCGGCTCGGCCGCAGCCTGGAGCCGTACGCGCTGACCTGGCTGGAGGACCCGGTCCCCGCCGAGTTCCAGGAGGGCTTCCGGCTGATCCGGCAGCACACCACCACACCGATCGCCACCGGTGAGGTGTTCAACTCGGTCTGGGACGCCCATCAGCTCATCCGCGAGCAGCTCATCGACTACGTCCGCACCACGGTGGTCCGCGCCGGCGGCATCACCCACCTGCGGCGCATCTTCGACTACGCCGCCCTGCACCACGTCCGCAGCGGGTCGCACGGGGCCACCGACCTCTCCCCGGTCTGCCTGGCCGCCGCGCTGCACCTGGACATCGCCATCCCCAACTTCGGCCTCCAGGAGTACATGCGGCACACCGCCGAGACCGACGTGGTGTTCCCGCACGCCTACCGGTTCGCCGACGGCTACCTCCACCCCGGCGAGGCGCCCGGTCTCGGGGTGGACATCGACGAGGAGGCCGCCGCGCGGTACCCCTACTCCCCCGCCTACCTGCCGGTCAACCGGCTGGAGGACGGCACGGTTCACCCCTGGTGACCCGCACCGCCGTCGCGGTCAGGACCGGCCGGGCAGCGCGGCGTCCGCGTCCGCGTCGGCTTCGGCGTCGCGGGCCGGGCGGCCCCCGGCGGTGGGCGCGCCGGGGCCGGCGAGCAGCGCGGCCAGCCAGCGCAGCTGTCGCCGCTGCTGCACCGCCTCACCGCCCTCGTGCCCGTTGAACGGGTACACGTGCATCTCGCACGTCGGGGGCGTCGGCCGGCCGTTGGCGGCACCGTACTGGTTGTAGGCGGCGAACCCGGTGCTCGGCGGGCAGACGGTGTCGCGCAGCCCGATCCCGAAGTGCGCGGGCGCGACCGCCCGCCGGGCGAAGGTGACCCCGTCGACGTAGGACAGCGTGCGCCGGACCGCCTCCTCGGTTCCCCGGGTGGCGGCCAGATACCGCACGATCTCCCCGTACGGCGCGGCGTCGGTCAACTCGATCGCCCGCTGAGGCTGACACAGGAACGGTGCCGTGGTGATCACCGCCGCCAGGTCGGGGACGAGCCCCGCCACCGCCAGGGCGAGCCCGCCACCCTGGCTGTTGCCGGCGACCACCACCCGGTCGACGTCCACCCCGGGCAGCGCGCGGACCGCCTGGACCGCCCGGACCGCGTCGGTGATCAGGCGACGGTAGTAGTAGTCCCGGGCGTCGAGGATTCCCCAGGTCACCGGCCACGGGCCGCCGGCCGCGCCGGCGCGCGGATCCGGGGTGTCGCCGCCGGCGTGCTGCCCGTGCTGCCCCCGGGGGTCCATCAGCAGGTGCGCGTAGCCGGCTACCGGCCAGGTCAGCCGTTCGTGCGGCAGGCCCCGGCCGCGGCCGTAGCCCACGTACTCGACCACGGCGGGGAGCGGGGCGTCCACCCCGGTCGGGCGGGTGTACCAGGCGCGCACCGGGTCACCGGCGAAGCCGGCGAACGTGACGTCGAAGGACTCGACCAGCCGCAGGTCGGTGGGTTCGGGTCGGACCTCGAGGAGCACCGGACCGGCCGTCGCCTCCCGCAGCGTCGCGCGCCAGAACGCGTCGAAGTCGGCGGGCTCGGCAACGGTGGGCGTGTACCGCCGCAGCTCGTCGAGGGGGAGATCGAACAGCGGCATGGGTCCTCCCGGGCGGTCCGCGCCGGCGACCGGAGCCGGCCACCCCCAGTCGGCCAGGTTATCGGAAAAATTTCGGCACAGCCTACCATGCAGACCACTATCGATTGAGACTCATCGCTCTAGCCCACCGGCAGGCCGACCAGTTACCACGACCGGAATCCATGGCTTCCTGTTGTTGAGCAGTGGCTCAGGATGCTTGACACGGCCAAAACAAGGCACTTAAGTTGCCCGATACGAGCACCGAACGGAGATCGAAACTTTCAGGACCCTCCGTTGCCTCGTCGCGCGTCCTGTCGTTCACGGAACCGGCCTCCGGGATCCGGCTGGAGGGTTTGCATGGAGAGTCTGTCGCCCGTCGACCACCGCCCGGAGTCCCCCGGGACGCACCGGTGGCGCGACCCGCACCTGCCCCCGGCGGAGCGGGCCGCCGCGCTCGTCCCGCTGATGACCCTGCCCGAGAAGATCGCGCAGCTGGTCGGGGTGTGGGTGGGGGCCGACGCCTCGGGTGAGGGTGTCGCTCCCCTCCAGTCCGACATGGTCGACGACACTCCGCAGTGGCCCGCCGTGATCCGGCACGGCCTGGGCCAGTTGACCCGACCGTTCGGCACCGCACCGGTCGACCCGGTCCAGGGGGCCCGGTCACTGGCCGCCTCCCAGGAGGAGATCGTGGCGGCCAGCCGGTTCGGGATACCGGCGCAGGTCCACGAGGAGTGCCTGACCGGGTTCGCCGCCTGGCGCGCCACCGTCTACCCGGCCCCACTGAGCTGGGGTGCCGCCTTCGACCCCGAGCTGGTCGAGGAGATGGCCGGCCGGATCGGCCGGTCCATGCGGGCGGCCGGCGTCCACCAGGGACTGGCCCCGGTGCTGGACGTGACCCGGGACTACCGCTGGGGCCGTACCGAGGAGACCATCGGCGAGGATCCGTACCTGGTCGGGACGACCGGCGCGGCGTACGTCCGGGGCCTGGAGTCGACCGGGATCGTCGCCACGCTGAAGCACTTCGCCGGATACTCCGCCTCCCGCGGTGGCCGCAACCTGGCCCCGGTGCCGATGGGCCGCCGGGAACTGGCCGACGTCATCCTGCCGCCGTTCGAGATGGCGCTGCGACTGGGCGGCGCGCGGTCGGTGATGCACTCGTACGCCGAGATCGACGGCCTGCCGGTGGCGGCCGACGAGGGCCTGCTGACCCGGCTGCTGCGCGACGAGTGGGGGTTCACCGGCACCGTGGTGGCCGACTACTTCGCGGTACGTTTCCTGGAGACCCTGCACGGCGTGGCCGGCGGAGCCGTCGACGCGGCCCGGCTGGCCCTGCGCGCCGGCATCGACGTCGAACTGCCCACCGTGGACGCCTTCGGCCCGCTGGCCGAGGCGGTCCGGGACGGGTTGGTCGACGAGGCCCTGGTCGACCGGGCCCTGCACCGGGTGCTGACCCAGAAGATCGAGCTGGGTCTGCTCGACGACGACTGGCGGCCCCGCCCCGCCGACCTGGACGAGCTGCGGTTGGACGACGAGACCAGCCGGGACGTCGCCCTGCGCCTGGCCCGGGAGTCGGTGGTGCTGCTGCGCAACACCGGGAACCTGCTGCCGCTGGCCGGCGACCGCCGGGTGGCGCTGGTGGGTCCGGTGGCCGACGATCCGATGGCGATGCTCGGCTGCTACTCCTTCCCGCTGCACGTGGGGGTGCACCACCCCGACCACGGCACCGGCGTGGAGATCGACTCGTTGCGGGACGCCCTCGCCCGGCTGCATCCGACGCTCACCTACGCCCCGGGCTGCGCGGTCACCGGCGACGACACCTCGGGCATCGCGGCGGCGGTGGCGGCGGCCCGCGAGGCCGACGTGTGTGTGCTGGCCGTCGGGGACCGGGCCGGGATGTTCGGCCGGGGCACCTCCGGTGAGGGTTGCGACGCGGTCGACCTGCGGCTGCCCGGCGTGCAGGCGGACCTGGTCCGCGCGGTGCTCGCCACCGGCACCCCGGTCGTGCTGGTACTGATGAGCGGACGACCGTACGCGCTCGGCGCGGACGTGGACGCCGCCGCGGCCGTCGTCCAGGCGTTCTTCCCCGGCCAACGGGGTGGGCGGGCGCTGGCCGAGGTGCTCACCGGCAGGGTGAACCCGTCCGGCCGGCTGCCGGTCGGGGTGCCCCGGGACGCCGGTGGTCTGCCCGGCACCTACCTCGCCCCGGTGCTGGGGCACCGTTCCCAGGTGTCCTCGGTGGACCCCACCGCGGCCTTCCCGTTCGGCCACGGGCTCAGCTACACCACCTTCGACTGGACGGACGCGGCGGTCCGGACGGCCGGGCCGACCGGAGCGGACGCCCCCACGGGCCCGGCCAGCCCGAACGGCCCCGCCGGGACGGCCGGTCCGAACGGTGCGAACGGTGCGGACCCTTCGGGCGGTCCGGGCGGTCCCGCCGGGGCGGCCGGCGCGAACGGTGCGAACGGTACGGACCCTGCGGGCGGTCCGGCCTGGTGGGCGGTCGACGGGGAGGTGACCGTCGAGGTGACCGTCCGCAACACCGGCGGCCGCGCCGGCACCGAGGTCGTCCAGCTCTACCTGCACGACCCGGTCGCGCAGACCACCAGACCGGTGGTCCGCCTGGTCGGCTACACCCGGGTTCCGCTGGTGGCCGGTGACGCCGCCCGGGTGGTCTTCACGGTGCCCGCCGACGTCACCTCGTTCACCGGTGTGCGCGGCCGGCGCATCGTCGAGCCGGGGGACGTGGAGCTGCGGTTGGCCCGGTCCAGCGCCGACGTGGTGGCCGCCCTGCCGCTGCGGCTCGTCGGCGCCGAACGCGAGGTCGGTCACCACCGGCGGCTGGTGTCGTCGGCGCGCGTCGAGCCCGTCGTTCGCCCGCCCGCCGGCTGAGCCCACCGCCGACCCCGACAGCGCCCCAGGGAGGTCGCCGATGAGCACCCCGGGCACCCTGCGCCCACCGCCGTCACCGCCGGCCCGGGACCTGCCGACCCGGACCGGCCCCGGCCCGCGCCGCCGGACCCGCCGCCGTACCTGGCGGCAGGCGCTGCGCCGGGACTGGCAGCTCTACTCGCTGGCCGTCCTGCCGTTGCTGTTCTTCCTGGTCTTCCGGTACCTGCCGATGACCGGCAACGTGATCGCGTTCCGGCGGTTCGAGCCGGGCGGCAGCATCTTCGGGGAACGCTGGGTGGGCCTGCGGTACGTGCGGATGTTTCTCACCGACCCGACGTTCTGGGACGTCTTCACCAACACCCTGGTGCTGGGCGCGCTCACCCTGCTGTTCTGCTTCCCGCTGCCGATCGTGCTGGCCCTGCTGCTCAACGAGGTCCGGGTACGCCGGCTCAGGCGGTTCGTCCAGTCGGTGTCGTACCTGCCGCACTTCCTGTCGATCGTGATCGTGGCGGCCATGGTCATGCAGCTGCTGTCGGTCGACGGCACGGTGAACCAGATCGTCGGGGCCGTCGGCGGCGACGAGGTGCCGTTCCTGCAACGCCCGGAGTGGTTCCGGACGATCTACGTCAGCTCCGAGGTGTGGCAGACCGTGGGCTGGGGCACGATCCTCTACCTCGCCGCCCTCACCACCATCGACGACAACCTGTACGAGGCGGCCCGGATCGACGGCGCGAACCGCTGGCGGCAGACCTGGCACGTGACGCTGCCCGGCATCCGGCCCACCATGATCACCCTGCTGATCCTCAACATCGGCACGTTCATGGCGGTCGGGTTCGAGAAGATCCTGCTGCTGTACAACCCGCTGACGTACCCGACCGCCGACGTGATCTCCACGTACCTCTACCGGATGGGCTTCGAGTCCAGCAACTTCAGCTACGCGGCGGCGATCGGGCTGTTCGAGGCCCTGATCGGGTTGACCCTGGTGCTCACCGCGAACACCATCTCCCGCCGCACGGTCGGCACGAGCCTGTGGTGACCGTGGACGCCGGCCGGGACCGGCCGCGGGCACACCGGCGGACGAGCCGGGGCCGTCGGGTCTTCCAGGCGGTCAACGGGGTGGTCCTCACCGTCGTGGTGATCGTGACGCTCTACCCGTTCGTCACCATCGTGGCCCGGTCGTTCAGCGACGAGGCGGAGATCATCGCGGGCCGGGTCAACCTGGTGCCGCGCGGCTTCGACCTCGGCACGTACCGGCTGGTGATGTCGGACTCGCTGTTCTGGACGAACTACCGCAACACGGTGGTGTACACGGTGGTCGCCACCGTCATCTCGATCGTGCTGACCACCTGCTACGCGTACGTGCTGTCCAAGCCGCGGCTGCGGGGGCGGGGGGTGCTGGTCGGCGTCGCGGTGTTCACCATGTTCTTCTCCGGCGGCCTGATCCCCAACTACGTGCTGATCACCAGCCTGGGCATGAAGAACACCATCTGGGCGGTGGTGCTGCCGAACGCGATCAACGTGTTCAACCTGCTGGTGATGAAGGCGTTCTTCGAGAGCCTGCCGGAGGAACTGGAGGAGGCCGCCGCGGTCGACGGGCTGAACACCTACGGCACGCTGCTGCGGATCGTGCTGCCGCTGTCGAAGGCGATCATCGCGACGATGGTGCTGTTCTACGCGGTCTCCTTCTGGAACTCCTGGTTCACCGCGTTCCTCTACCTGGACCAGCAGGAACTGTTCCCGGTCACGGTGTACCTGCGCAACCTGATCGCCGGGGCCACCGGCGCGCAGTCGGCCGGCGGGGTCGGCGAGGCCGACGCGCTCCAGGCCGCGGCCACCCTCCAGTCCGTCACCATCGTGCTCACCACGCTGCCGATCCTGCTGGTCTACCCGTTCATCCAGCGGTACTTCGTGTCCGGGGTCATGCTCGGCGCGGTCAAGGGCTGACCGGCCCGCTCCACCCACCACACCACCACCACCCGACAGGAAGGACGTGCCATGGTCCACCGAACATGGCGCCGCGTGGCGTTCGTCGCGGCCGGTCTGCTCACCCTCGGTCTGGCCGCCTGCTCCGAGGACGCCCCGGACGCCAAGGACCTCTCCGGCAACCGGGCCGGCGCGATGGCCGCGTACGGGGTGGGCGACGCGTTCACGGCCACCGAGCCGGTCTCGTTCTCCATCCTGTACAACAACCACCCGTCGTACCCGTTGAAGAACGAGTGGCTGTTCTGGTCGGAGCTGACCAAGCGGACCAACGTGAAACTCGAGCCGGTGGCGGTGCCGCTGAGCGACTACGAACAGAAGCGCAGCCTGCTCGTCGGCGCGGGCGACGCCCCGATGATCATCCCGAAGACGTACCACCCGCAGGAGAACGCCTTCGTTTCCTCCGGCGCGATCCTGCCGGTCAGCGACTACCTGGACCTGATGCCGAACCTCAAGGACAAGATCGAGCGCTGGAACCTCCAGCCGGAGCTGGACACGCTGCGGCAGTCCGACGGCAAGTTCTACCTGCTGCCCGGCCTGCACGAGAAGCCCTGGGCGGAGTACTCGGTGGCGGTCCGCGCGGACATCCTCGACCAGCTCGGGCTGGCCGTCCCGAAGACCTGGGACGAGCTGTACACGGTGCTCAAGGCGATGAAGGCGCGGTACCCGGACTCGTACCCGTACTCCGACCGGTGGAGCAAGCCCACCCCGGGCGGCGCGCTGCTGCGCATCGTCGGCGAGTCGTACGGCACCCAGGCCGGCTGGACCTTCCAGCACGCCACCTGGGACCCGGCCGCGCAGCGGTTCGGCTACACCGGCTCCTCACCGCAGTACCGGCAGATGATCGAGTACCTGCACAGGCTGGTCGCCGAGGGGCTGCTCGACCCGGAGAGCTTCACCCAGAGCGACGAGCAGGCCCGGCAGAAGCTCGCCAACGGCAAGTCCTTCGTCATCAGTTCCAACGCGCAGACCCTGGTCAACGACTACCGACCGGATCTGGCCAAGACCCAGCCCGGCGCGAAGCTGGTCAAGATCCCGCTGCCGGTCGGCCCGGCCGGGGAGATCAATCCGGCCTCCCGGCTGGAGAACGGCGTCATGATCTCCGCGAAGGCCCGGGAGAGCAAGCACTTCGTGGCGATGATGCAGTTCGTCGACTGGATCTACTACTCCGACGCCGGCCAGGAGTTCGCCAAGTGGGGCGTCGAGGGGACCACCTACACCAAGGACGCCGCCGGCAAACGCACCCTGACCGCCGACGTCAACGTCGTCGGCCTGAACCCGAAGGGCAGCAAGCACCTCCAGAAGGACTTCGGCTTCTTCAACGGCGTCTTCTCCTACGGCGGCAAACTCGACCTGATGCAGTCCTTCTTCTCCCCGGAGGAGATGGAGTTCCAGCAGGTGATGAACGCCCGTAAGCCGATCGAGGTGCCGCCGCCGGCCCCGCTCACCGACACCGAACGTGAGCAGGTGTCGCTGTGGGAGACGCCGCTGAAGGACCACGTCACCCAGAACACGCTCAAGTTCATCCTCGGGCAGCGGCCGTTGGCCGAGTGGGACGCCTACGTCGCCGAACTGGAGGCCAAGCACGCGAAGCAGTACATCGACCTGGTCAACAAGGCCCACGACCGGTTCCAGAAGGACAACGGCTGACCACCATGCGGGTCACCGTCCCCGACCAGCCCACCGGCCGGCTCACCGACGCCTGGCGCACCTGCGTCGGTACCGGCCGGTTCGACCTGGCGCTGCGCCGCGACTACCAGGACTCGCTCGCCCTGGTCCAGCGGGAGATCGGCTTCCGGCACATCCGCGGCCACGGCCTGCTCAGTGACGGGGTCGGCGTGCACCGGCCGTACGAGTACCGGGGCACCCGGCGGGTGCGGCACGCGTTCGGCTACGTCGACCAGGTGGTGGACGCCTACCTCGCCCTGGGCGTCCGGCCCTTCCTGGAGCTGGGGTTCATGCCGTCCGGGCTGGCCTCCGGCGACCAGACGGTGTTCTGGTGGGGCGGCAACGTCACCCCGCCGCGGTCCTGGACCGAGTGGGCCGACCTGGTCCGCGCCACCGTCGGGCACCTGGTCGACCGGTACGGCAGCGCGGAGGTGCGGCGCTGGCCGATCGAGGTGTGGAACGAACCGAACCTGCCGGACTTCTGGCAGCACGCCGACCGGGACGCCTACCACCGGCTGTACGAGGTGACCGCGCACGCGATCAAGGAGGTCGACGCGGACCTCCAGGTCGGCGGACCGGCCATCTCCCCCGGGGCGGACGACTGGCTGCTGCCGTTCGCCGAGTTCGTCACCGCCCACGACGTGCCGGTCGACTTCGTCAGCCGGCACGCCTACACCTCCGGCCCGGCGCAGCACGTGCCGTTCGGCACCCACCAGACCCTCGCCCCGGCCAGCGACCTGCTGGAACAGTTCGCCGCACCCCGGACGCACCTGGCCGGCACCCCGCTGGCCGACCTGCCGGTGCACATCACCGAGTTCAACTCCTCCTACCGGCCGGACAACCCGGTCCACGACACCGCCTTCCACGCCGCGTACCTGGCGCCGGTGCTGGCCGCCGGGGGCGACCTGGTCGACTCGTTCGCGTACTGGACGTTCAGCGACGTGTTCGAGGAGGTGGGCGTGCCCACCTCGCTGCTGCACGGCGGCTTCGGGCTGCTCACCCACCGACAGCTCAAGAAACCCACCTACCACCTGTACGCGTTCATGGCCCGGCTGGGCGGGCAGGTGCTGGCCCGGGGCGACGACCACCTGGTCACCCGGGACGACACCGGTCGGGTCGCGGTGCTGGCCTGGGCGCCGGTGGACGTGACCGGACGGGACCCGGTGGACCGGCACACCCTGACGTTGTCGGTCCCGCTCGGCCCGCCCGGGGCGACCTCGGCGTTCCTGCTCCGCTCGTCGGTCAGCGAGGAACACGGCAACGTCTGGCGGGCCTGGGGCGAACTGGGTCGCCCCCGGTCACCGCTGCCCCGCCAGCTCGACGTGCTGCGGGCCCTCGCCGAGCCGGCCCGTACCCACCGCAACCTGCCGGTGGACGGCGGTCGGGTCGACCTCGACCTCACCCTCGGCCGGCACGAGGTGACCCTGGTCGAACTCTCCGCCGTCCACGACGAGACCCCGCCGTGGTGGGACGACGACCGGCTGCTCGGCCGGCCGGGCCGCCCCGACAACCGGCCCGGCCGGCACGACGAACACCGGCCTGACCGGTCCGACCGGCACGACGGGTCCCGGCCCGACCTTGCGGGCCGCGACCCGGACGGCGACCGGCGGGAGCGACCGTGACCGACAGCGTGCGCGCCTGGCGGCAGATCGGCGACGGCCCCCTCGCCCGGGTCGCCGCCACCGTCCACATCCTGCTGGTGGTGGAGGTCCTGCTACTGCTCACCGCCGGCCCCGGCCTGGTCGGGCTGGTGCTGCTGGCCCGGGACGCCAGCAACCTGCCCCTGGTCGCGCTCTGCGCGGTGCCACTCGGCCCGGCGGTCTCCGCCGCGTTGTACACGCTGCGCCACCAGCGGCCGGACCTGACCGACCTGCGGCCCGCCGCCGTGTTCCGGCGCGGTTGGCGGGTCAACCTGGTGCCGGTGCTGCGGGTCTGGCTGCCGCTGCTGCTGTGGCTGACCATCGTCGGCGTCAACCTGGCCCACTTCACCGCCGCCGGCCTGCCCGGCTGGTGGGCGGTCCTGCTGGTGGGCGTGGCCGGGGCGGTGACCCTGGTCGGGACCAACGCGCTGGTGATCGCCTCGGTCTTCACGTTCCGCACCCGGGACGTCGTCCGCCTGGCGGTGTACTTCCTGGTCCGCACGCCGGGCGTGGCCCTCGGCCACGTCTGTCTGCTGGCCCTGGCCGCCGGGGTCGTCGCGGTCACCTCGGAGGCGGTGCTCGCGCTGCTGGGGGTGGGTTTCGTGCTCCTGCTCGGCCGGTTCAGCGGCCCGATGACCGACCGGATCGAGGAGGAGTTCACCAGATGAGCCTGCCGCACACCGTGCAGCCCACTCCCGACCGGGCGGTCGCCCGCCACCCCGCCTGGCTGCCACCGGAGGCGTTCGGCCCGCTGGGCATCCGGTCCGCCCTGGTGTGCGGCACCGGCCCGCTGGTCGACACGGTGGTCGAGGAGCTCACCCGGGCGGGCACGCGGTACGGCGGCCGGGTCCACCGGCACGCCAGGGCCGGCGCCGTCGAGCTGGTGCTCGCGTTGACCGGGGCGGACCCGTTGCCGCCGGTCGCCGCCCGGCTCGCCGGCGAGGTGGCCGGCACGCTCGGCGCGGAGGGTTTCCTGCTGGACCGGTCCGGCCACGTCCCGGTGCTGCTCGCCGACACGCCGGCCGGCCTGCTGTACGGACTGTTCCACCTGGTCCGGCTCGGCGGGTCGGCGTTCGACCTCCACCCGGTCGAGCGGCACCGACCGGCGTTGGACCGACGGATGCTCGACCACTGGGACAACGTGGACGTACATCCGGTGATGGGCCAGGTGGAACGGGGCTACGCGGGCGGTTCGATCTTCTGGCGGGACGGGGCCGCCCGGAACGAACCGGACCGGATCCGGGAGTACGGGCGGCTGCTGGCGGCCTGCGGGGTCAACGCGATCACGGTGAACAACGTCAACGTGCACGCCACCGAGGCGCGACTGCTCACCGACCGGCTCGGGGACGTGGCCGCCATCGCGGACCTGCTGCGGCCGTACGCGGTCCGGGTGCACCTGTCGGTGACGTTCGCCGCCCCGGTCGTCCTCGGTGGCCTGCCCACCGCCGACCCGCTCGACGACCGGGTACGCGCCTGGTGGGCCACGGCCACCCGGCAGGTGTACGACCGTATCCCGGACTTCGGCGGGTACGTGGTGAAGGCCGACTCGGAGGGGCAGCCAGGCCCGTTCACCTACGGGCGCGACCACGCCGACGGGGCGAACCTGCTGGCCGGGGCGCTGGCCCCGTTCGGCGGGGTGGTGCACTGGCGGGCGTTCGTCTACAACCACCGGCAGGACTGGCGGGACCGGACGACCGACCGGGCGCGGGCCGCGTACGACCACTTCGCCCCGCTGGACGGCCGGTTCCGGGACAACGTGATCGTCCAGGTGAAGCACGGGCCGATCGACTTCCAGGCGCGCGAGCCGGTCTCACCGGTACTGGCCGCCATGCCGGCGACCCGGCTGGCGGTGGAGGTGCAGGTGACCCAGGAGTACACCGGCCAGCAGCGGCACGTCTGCTACCTCGGCCCCTGGTGGAGTGAGCTGCTGGGCTTCACGCCCTGGGGTCCGCAGGGCCGCACCGTCGCCGACATCGCCGCCGGAGCCGGCCGGACCGGCACGGGTGCCGGAGGCGGCCGGACCGGCACGGGTGCCGGAGCCGGCCGGACCGACACGGGTGCCGCCGGGGGTCGTACCCTGCCCGGCGGTGGTCTGGTCGGAGTCGCCAACGTCGGGGCCGACCCCTTCTGGACGGGGCATCCGCTGGCGCAGGCCAACCTGTACGCCTTCGGTCGGCTCGGCTGGGACCCCCGGCTGGATCCCCGGGCCGTGCTCGACGAGTGGATCGGGTTGACCTTCCCGCCGTCGACGACCGGTGATCCGGCGCTGGTACGCCGGACGCTGCACGAGATCATGGACGACTCGTGGCGCACGTACGAGCGGTACACCGCGCCGCTGGGCGTGGGCTTCATGGTCAACCCCCGGGACCACTACGGGCCCGGGGTGGACGGGTACGAGTACAGCCCGTGGGGCACCTACCACTTCGCCGACCGGGACGGGGTGGGCGTGGACCGGACCCGGGCCACCGGCACCGGCTTCACCGGCCAGTACCCGTGCCCCTGGGCGGAACGGTACGAGTCGGTCGAGCAGTGTCCGGACGAACTGCTGCTCTTCTTCCACCACGTGCCCTACGACCACGTCCTGCGCAGCGGGTCCACGGTCATCCAGCACATCTACGACACGCACTTCGCCGGGGTGGAGCAGGTGAAGACGATGCGGCAGCGGTGGCAGCGGCTGGCCGGGCTCGTCGATGCGGCGGTACACGCCCGGGTGAGCGGGCTGCTGGAGGAACAACTGCGCTGCGCCCGGGAGTGGCGCGACCAGATCAACACCTACTTCTTCCGCAAGTCCGGCGTCCCCGACACCCATTCCCGCCCCATCCACTAACCCCACCCACCCCCTCCCCCCACCTCCCCCACCCCCGTCACCCCTGTTGACCATGAAGTTGTTGTCGCGACACGCCGAGAGGGTCGACAACATCTTCATGATCAACGCGGCGAGCGCGCGGGCGGGGAGGCGGGCGGCGAGGAGCGGGGCGCGGGTGGGGAGGTGGGTGGGGAGGTGGGCGGGGGTGGGTGGGAGAGGAGGGTTGCGGCGAGGAGGCCGCCGGTGAGGACGGCGACCGCGCCGACGGTCTGGCTGACCGCGACGGCAGAAGCGAAGGCCCCGGTGACCAGGTCGCGTTCCGGCTCGTCGCGCGCGGCGGCCCAGGCCGCCGGGAACGATCCGGCAGCGGCCAGCACGGCGGGCAGTGCCGCGGTGAACCGGGCGTTGAGCACCGCGCCGAGCACGGCGACGCCGAGGCTGGTGCCGACCTCCGCCATGGTGCCGTCGATCCCCGCCCCGGTGCCGGCCTTCTCCGGGGGGATGGCGCTCAGCACCGCCTCCACGATGGCCGGGTTGGCCAGCGCGCACCCGCCGCCCATCAGTACCAGCCCGGACAGCAGGACGCCGTAGCCGTCGGTGGGCGCGTGGGCGGCCACCACCAGTCCGACGGCGAGCAGGGTCATCCCGGCCGCGATGGCCGCCGGGATGCCGAGCCGTCGGATCAGCCGGGCGGCGACGCCGGTGAGGTTGAGCAGCACCACGGTGAGCGCGAAGGGGGCCATCCGCAGGCCCGCCTCCCAGGCCGGGTACCCCCGGACGAACTGCAGCTGCTGGGCCAGCAGGAACAGCGACCCGGCGCTGCCGAAGGTGATCAGCACGACCCCGGACACCGCGCCCACGAACCGGCGGTCCCGGAAGAAGCGCAGGTCGAGCATGGGTGCGGGGGTACGCCGTTCCCAGGCCGCGAAGAGGCCGAGCAGCAGCGTACCGGCGGCGGCCGCGCCGAGCACGTGGGGTGCCGCCCAGCCCTGTTCGGGACCGGAGATGATCGCGTAGACGACCGCGCCGAGGCCGAGGGTGGACAGTAGCGCGCCGACCAGGTCGAGCCGGCCCGCCGGGAAGCGCGCCTCGGGCACCAGCGGGCCGGCCGCGACCAGGCAGACCAGCACGATCGGTAGGTTGATCAGGAAGATCACCGGCCAGCTGAAGTGGGCCAGGAGCAGGCCGCCGACCGGGGGTCCGGCGGCGAAGCCCAGGGCGCTGACCGCCGCCCAGACGCCGATGGCCCGGGGGCGTTCCTCGGCGTCGAAGACCTGCATGGCGATTGCCAGGGTGGCGGTGGCGAGCAGCGCGCCTCCGACACCCAGTACGCCCCGGGCGGCGACCAGGTGTCCGGTGGACTGGGCCGCCGCGGCGGCGGCCGAGGCGAGCCCGAAGACGACCAGCCCGACCAGCAGCATCCGGCGGCGTCCGTACCGGTCCACCGCGCTGCCGGCGGTGAGCAGCAGTCCGGACTGGACCAGCGGGTACGCGTTGATCATCCATTGGATGTCGGCGGTGCCGGCGTCCAGGTCCCGGGTGAGCGCCGGCACCGCCACGGTGAGCACGGTGTTGTCCAGCACCACGACCAGTTGGGCGAGGCAGAGCACGGCGAGGACCAGCCAGCGGGTACGTGAACGGGACGCCGTGGTGGCGGGGGTGACGACGGTGTCGGGCAGGCTCACCGGGCGGTCCAGTAGCCGAGGGCGCTCACCTGCTGGCGGCCGACGCCGAGACCGCGGCGCAGGTGCCGGACGATGCCCCGGGTGCTGGCCGCCTCGCAGGCCACCCAGTAGAACGCCCCGTCCTCGGCGCGGTCCAGGCCGGCGCGGACGGTGTCGACGAGATGCCGGCCGTCGTCGCGGCGCGGCACCCAGGTCACCTGCTGGCCGGTCCGGGTCCGGGGGGTGAGGGCCTGCTCGCCCTGGTGCGCGTACTCGAGCCAGACGGTGGCGGGGACGTCGGCGGCGGCGTCGAGCAGGCTGTTGACCGCCGGCAGCGAGGCGGCGTCGCCGACCAGGTAGAGGTGGCGCGGGGTGGGGTCGGGCAGGGTGAACCCGGTGCCCTGCACGGTGGCGTCGATGGTGTCGCCGGGTTTCGCCTCGGTGGCCCACCGGGCGGCCCGCCCGTCGTGCAGGGCGAACTCGAGGTGGAACCGGCCGGTGGCCGGGTCGGGGTCGACGAGGGTGTAGGCCCGCTGGTGTGGTCGGCCGGCGGCGTCGAACCAGAGCCGGACCCACATGGTGGGGTGGCTGCCGCAGGCGGCCAGCAGACCGCCGTCGTCGACGAGCAGCCGCTGGTAGTGGTCGTTGACCGGGGTCGACTCGAGCACGGTGAGCCGGAACTCCCGACCGCCCATGGCCCGGAGCACCAGGGCCTCCCAGTTCCGTTTCACGTACGCCTCCAGCCCAGACCAGCAAGTTAGGTTAGGTTAACCTAACTTCGCGGCCCTGGGGAGAGGCGGTATGCCGTGCGCCGGAAAGAAGGCACGACCACGAGACGAGGTACCTGAGATGCACGAGGAAGAGATCCCCGGCTTCGGGCGGTGCGCGCTGACGCCGGTCGACCCGGCGGCCCACGCCGGGCTGCTACACAGGTGGGTCACCCAGCCACGCGCCCGCTTCTGGGGCATGGGCGACCACTCGGTCGAGCAGGTCCGGGAGGTCTACGCGTTCGTCGACGGACTGTCCACCCACCACGCGTACCTGATCCTGCTCGACGGCACCCCGGTGGGGCTGTTCCAGACCTACCAGCCGGCGGCCGACCCGGTCGGCGAGCGGTACCCGGTCGAGCCGGGTGACGTCGGCATGCACCTGCTGCTGTCCCCACCCGAGGGCACCCCGCGCGGGCTGGCCGCCGCGGTCGGGCCCGCGCTCGTACGGTTCCTGTTCCGGGACCCGACCCGGGACCGCGTGGTGGTCGAACCCGACGTCCGCAACGGGTTGGCGCTGCGCCGACTGGAGATCAGCGGCTTCATCTTCGGCGACGAGATCGACCTGCCCGACAAGCGGGCCCGGTTGGCGTTCCTGACCCGGGAACGGTTCGCCGCCCGGCACGGCGCACCGTCGTCGAACTGAGCCACACGGCACCGCGCACCGTCGCCGAACTGAGCCACACGGCACCGCGCACCGTCGTCGAAATGAGCCGGACCACCGTCCGGAACTACCCACGGTGATCATGGCGAAAAGTGTCACGACAATGAATCACCAACGCAGGAAAATGCCGCACGCCGCCATCGGTCGACACCGGAGTGACCGGCCGGTGGCAGCGCCTCCCATCCCACCACGGCCCCTGCCAGCCCTCCCGTAATGCGGGACGGAACACCACGGAAACCGGAACAAGCTCGTCGGTTTCCGGATCGCACCGACACCCCGGATCCCCCGGTCCGGGGTGGCTTCGGGCGGGCCGGAAGAAGCCGGATCCGGTAACCGTCGAACCCCCCGGACGGGCGACGGTCCGCCCATTCCGCACCGCCGTCGGCGCGGTCGACAGCCCCGCGCCGGGCCACCGCGCCGACGGCAGGTCACGGTCCGCACCCGTTGCCGCGCAACGGCTCCGCATCCGGCCAGGCCGCCTCCATCGTGGACGAAACGCCCCGCACGGCGTACCCCGCCACCGAACGGGGCAAGGGTGACCTTGTCGAGCTTTACCAGCGGTACCTGTTCTTGGCCGAGTACTTTCGGGCATTCCGCACGAGCGGCAACCACCCTCCGTAAAGCCCTGGCAGAACATTCGCCAAGTCCTTGACCGGCCGTACGCCAAGACCGCAACATATAGGCGGCCGTCATTCGAATGGCTTTCCCTCGATGCCCCCGATTCACCTGACCTGGGGGAACGCGGAAACAAACCGGACGATCCCAGTAACTGGAACGCAGCCGCGCTTCCGGTCATATCGAGCTGACCCGGGAAAGGGCAGGCACCGTGAACCCGTTGGTCTCCGTCGTCATCCCCTGCTACAACCGGGCCCGTACCGTCGGGCTCTGCGTACGGTCGGTGCAGCGGCAGACGTACCCGGCCATCGAGATCATCGTGGTGGACGACGCGAGCGACGATGACTCCGCGACGGTCGCCGCGTCGACCGGCGTCACCGTACGGCGACTGCCGACCAACAGCGGTCCCGGCGCCGCCCGGAACCTGGGCGCGGCCCACGCCCGCGGCGAGATCCTGTTCTTCCTGGACGCCGACGTCGCCCTCGAACCGGACAGCGTCGCCGCAGCCGTCGCGGAGCTGCGCGCCACACCCACCCTCGGCGCGATCTGCGGGGTGCTCCGACCCGAGTCGCTGCTGTCGCACAACCTGATCGCCGAGTACCGGGCGTTGCAGATGTACCACTGGTGGCTGGCCCAGGAAGGCCCGATGGAGGGACTGCACACCGCGCTGTGCGCGATGCGCGCCGAGGTGTTCGCCGAGATCGGACCGTTCAACCCGGACCTGCGGCACACCGAGGCCCCGGAGTACGGCCACCGGATCCGGCAACGGTACGAGGTACGCAGCACCGCCGCCATCGCCGGCACCCACGACCACGACACCACCCTGCGGGCCCTGCTGCCCAAGGTGTTCCTCCGGGCCCGCGCCAGCGCCGTCGAGGTACGCCCCGGCGAGGTGCTCGGCGGTGCCGCCTCCCGGATCCTGGCCAGCGGCCTGATCCTGGCCGCCGCGCTGACCCTGCCGGCACCGCTGCTCACCGGACCGGTCGGCGGGCTGCTGCCGCTGCTCCTGCTGGCCGGCGCGGTCGCCCTGGACGCCGGCACGTACCGCCGGGTGGTCGCCAGCCGGGGTGCCCGGTTCGGCCTCCGGTTCACCGCCGTGCACCTGCTCTACCAGCTCACCTCGGCGGCCGGCGCGGCGATCGGGACGGTGGAGCGCCTGTGGCACCGGCTCGCCTGGCGGACCGGCACGTCGGTCGGGGTCTCCCGGTGAGCGTGCTGCCCCGGACCCCGCCCCGGGTCGCCCGCCGGGGCCGCGCCGTCCCGGTGGGCGGGGTGCTGCTGTTCGCCGTCGGCGGCACGGCGGCGACCATCGCCGTCGTCTGGTGGGTGGCCGCGCACACCGGCAGCGCCTGGTCGCCCGGCGGTGACCTCGCCGTCTACCGGGACGCCGCGCAGGCGGTACGGGCCGGCGGATCGCCCTACCAGGTCGACCGGGACGGGTACGGCTTCGTCTACCCGCCGTTCGCGGCGCTGGTGCTGACGCCGCTCGCCGTGGTCGGCCCACTGGCCGGGTACGCGATCTGGACCGTGCTGTCCACCCTGGCCGTACCGGCCGTGGTGTGGCTGCTGGTCGACCACCTGACGCCCGCCGGGGACCACCGCCGCCCCACCCTGCTGGCGGTCGGCACCCTGGCCGCGCTGCCGCTGTCCCCGATCGCCGGGACGCTGCTGCTCGGCAACGTGAACATCGTCCTGCTGGCGCTGGTCCTGGTGGACCTGCTGCGGGTCCGGGGGCCGCAGCAGGGCATCCTGCTCGGCGTCGCCGCCGGGATCAAGCTCACCCCGCTGGTCTTCGTGGTCCACCTGCTGCTCACCGGACGGATCCGGGCCGGGGTGACCGCCCTGGCGAGCTTCGTCGGCACCGTCGGCGTCGGCGCGCTGGTGCTGCCGGCCGACTCGGTGACCTTCTGGGCGGGGGTGCTGGACAGCTCACGGACCCGCCCGCCCGGCGAGGAGGCGTACGGCGGCTCGATCCGGGGCGCGGTGCTGCACCTGCTGCCGGAGGCGGCGCACGGGGTGTGGCTGCCGGTCAGCGTGCTGGCCGCGGCGGCCGGGCTGGCGGTGGCGGTGTGGGCCAGCCGCCGCCACGAGGAGCTGACCGCGATCCTGGCCTGCGCGGTGACCGGGCTGCTCGTCTCGCCGGTCACCTGGTACGCCCACTGGGTGTGGTCGGTGCCGGTGCTGGCGCTGCTCGTCGCCCGGACCTGGCGGCGGCCGGCCCACCGGCGGTGGCCGGCCGGTCTCCTCTGGTTGGTCTTCGCCCTGCCGCTGCCGTGGTGGGTGGGGTACGTGCTGGGCTGGGCGCCGCTGACCGAGCCGGCCTGGATGATGCCGGTCGACCTGCTGTACACGGTCACTGCGGTGGCCCTGCTGGTGCTGGCGGCGGTCTGGTTGCGGCGTACCGCCCCGGCGGCCCGGGGGTGTCCGCGATGACCGAGGACGCGGTGGCGGTGATCGTGCCGAACTACAACAAAGCCAAGACCCTGCGCGCCTGCCTCGACGCCATCTACGCCCAGACCCACCCACCCACCGACGTCATCGTCGTCGACGACCAGAGCACCGACCACTCCCCCACCATCACCCACGACTACCCCTGCACCCTCATCACCCAACCCGTCAACGCCGGACCCGCCGCCGCCCGCAACACCGGCGCCCGCCACACCACCGCACCCCTACTCTTCTTCGTCGACTCCGACACCGCACCCCACCCCGACGCCATCGCCAACGCCCTCCACACCCTCCACACCACCCCCGGAACCGGCATGGTCCAAGGCATCTACCACCCCCACCCCCTCTACGACGACGGCCCCGTCGAGGCATACCGCGTCGCCTTCGAACACTTCTGGCGCAAACGCAGCGTCGGTCGCCCACGGGCCGCGACGCTGTTCGCCGCCGCGCTGATCCCCCGTACCGTGTTCGAGGAGACCGGCGGCTTCGACGAGACCCTGCGCACCGGCGAGGACGCCGAGTTCGGCACCCGGCTGCCCGAGCGGTACCGCCTGGTGGTGACCGACACCGTGGTCACCCGGCACGACGACGTGGACCGGTTCCTGCCGTTCGCCCGCGAACAGTTCGGCTTCGCCACGCAGACCCCGATGGTGATGCTGCGGGCCTGGGGACGACGCAACGCCGGCACCGGCATGCGGGTGAACGCGTTCTCCCCGACCGGGCTGGTGCTGTCCGGGCTGAGCCTGGCCACCCTGCCGTTCGTCCCGTGGTGGCCCTGGCTGGCGCTGGTCTGGCTGGCGTTGCTGGTGGCGTCCACCGCGATGAGCCACGAGTTCCTCCGCTTCACCTACCGGATCCGGGGCCTCGGCTTCGCCGCGTACGCGACCGCACTGCACGCCCTGCTCTACGCGCTGGCGGTGGTCGGCACCGGGGTCGGCGTGCTCCGGGTGGCGTGGACCCTGGCCCGGGGGTACCGGCGATGACCGACAGGCCGGCGCCACCGGCGATGACCGACCACCCGACGGGCCGCACGCCCGACGACCCGCCGGTGTCCCCGGTGACCGAAGGCGGGCCGGTGTCCGCGATGACCGAGGACGCGGTGGCGGTGATCGTGCCGAACTACAACAAGGCCAAGACCCTGCGCGCCTGCCTCGACGCCATCTACGCCCAGACCCACCCACCCACCGACGTCATCGTCGTCGACGACCAGAGCACCGACCACTCCCCCACCATCACCCACGACTACCCCTGCACCCTCATCACCCAACCCGTCAACGCCGGACCCGCCGCCGCCCGCAACACCGGCGCCCGCCACACCACCGCACCCCTACTCTTCTTCGTCGACTCCGACACCGCACCCCACCCCGACGCCATCGCCAACGCCCTCCACACCCTCCACACCACCCCCGGAACCGGCATGGTCCAAGGCATCTACCACCCCCACCCCCTCTACGACGACGGCCCCGTCGAGGCATACCGCGTCGCCTTCGAACACTTCTGGCGCAAACGCAGCGTGGGGCGGGATACCGGGGCCCTGTTCGCGGCGACGCTGATCCCCCGGGCGGTGTTCGAGGAGACCGGCGGTTTCGACGAGCGGCTGCGCGACGGCGAGGACGACGAGTTCGGCACCCGGTTGCCGACCCGGTACCGGCTGGTGGCGACCGACACCGTGGTCACCCGGCACGACGACGTGGACCGGCTCGGGCCGATGCTGCGCGAGCAGTACACCCGGGCCCGCACCAAACCGGCGCTGATGGCGCGGACCTGGCGACGTCAGCGCGGCGGGGCCACCGGCGCGCGGGTCGGGATGATGTCCCCGGACCGGTTCCGGCACCTGGAGTGGGCCGCCCAGCTCAGCCTGGCCGCGTCGGCGGGGATGGCGCTGACCGTGCCGCTCACCCCGCTGGTGCCGTGGCTGCCGCTGACCTGGCCGGCGTTCGGGCTGGCGGTGGTGGCCGCCAACCACCGGTTCCTGCGTTTCGCGTACCGGCTGCGCGGCCCCGGGTTCGCGCTGTTCGCCGCCGGGCTGCACGTGCTGGCCCACCTGACGCTGGTCGCCGGACTGGTCGCCGGACTGCCCCGGGCCGGGTACGCGCTGCTGCGGGACCGCGACCGGCCCGCCACCATCGGGTCGGGGCCGTCGACGGCGGCCAGCGGTGCCGCCCGGCCGGGCGGGCCGGCTGGAACGGGCGGGCCGGGATGAGCCTGGACACGGTCGACGGACCGGCCGTCGCCGAGCGAACCGCGCCGCCCTGGCGGCGACGGCTGTGGCGGGTGCTCGCAGTCGTCTTCGGGGTGGCCGTGGTGGTCGCGGTGGGCCGGGCGCTGGCCGGCCAGGACTGGTCGGTGGTCGCGGTGCTGCTGGCCCGCCGCGACGGTACGGAGATCGGGTTGCTGCTGGCCGGGGCGCTGCTGGCCGCGACGGTCGGTCCGCTGATCGGGATGCTGTCCTGGCGGGTGATCCTGCTGGAACTCGGCCCGCCGGTACGGCTGACCCGGGTGATGCGGATCTTCCTGGTCGGGTTCCTCGCCAAGTACGTGCCCGGCAAGGTGCCGGGCATCGTGGCGGCGGTGAAGGTCGCCACCGCCAACGGGGTGACGCTGCCCCGGATGCTGGTCGCCGGCACGCTCAGCACCCTGCTGGTGCACCTGACCGGGTTGAGCGTCGGGCTGCTCACCGGCGGGCAGGTGCTCGGCGGGCAGGCCGGCTGGCTGGTCCTGGCGGCGCTGCCGGTGCTGGTGGCGGTGGCCTGGCCCCGGACCCTCGACCGCCTGGTGGCGCTGGTGCTGCGGCTGGCCCGCCGGCCCGAACCGGCCCGGTCGGTGTCCGGTCGGGCGGTCCGCGTCGCGGTCGGCTGGCAGACGCTGTCCTGGCTGGTCAGCGGGGTGCACCTGTGGTTGCTGGCGGTGGCGATGGGCGCGGATCCGGCCGCGTCGCTGCCGCTGTGCGTGGGGGCGTTCGGCCTGGCGACGGTGGTCGGCGTGCTCGCCGTGGTGGTGCCGGACGGGCTGGGTGTCCGGGAGGCGGCGCTGACCGGGGCGTTGGCGCTGGTGCTGCCGGTGCCCTCGGCGGTGGCCGTCGCGGTGGCCAGCCGGCTGGTCACCACCGTCGGCGAGGTGGTGCTCGGCGGGGCGGCGCTGGCGGTGGTGGAGATCGTGCATCGGAGATCGTCCGCAGCGGATGCGGCACTGGAGAGGGAGATGAGGGGCCATGTCCAGGTTGATCGGGCTTGACGAGTGCGAACGGTTGACGACCGGGGAGGTGCACGACCTGTACCGCCGGTACGTCAGCAGATCGCAGGTGTCCTTGATGACCACGTTCGGCTTCGGCCGGGAACTGGTGGACTCCGCCGAGGGCGCCTGGGTGCACATGCGCGACGGCAGCCGGGTGCTGGACATCTCCGGTGGGGTGGGGGTGCTCAACCACGGCCACAACCACCCGCGCATCCTCGCCGCCCGGGAACGGTTCGCCCGGGAGAAGCGGCTGGAGGTGCACAAGGCGTTCTTCTCGCCGTACCTGGCGGCGTTGAGCCACAACGTCGCCGAGCTGCTGCCGGGCGACCTGTCGATCTCCTACTTCCCGAACTCCGGGGCGGAGGCCAACGAGGGCGCGATCAAGATGGCGTACAAGTACCACGAGGGGCGGCGGCAGACGATTCTGCGCGCCGACATCAGCTTCCACGGCAAGACCCTCGGCGCGGGCAGCCTGACCGGGTCCGCGGAGAACCACTTCCGGTTCCCCGGCCTGCCGAACGCGGTCATCTACCCGTACGGGGACGTGGCGGCGGTGCGGGCGGCGGTGGAGGCCACCCGGGGACCGGACGGCCGGTGCGACGTGTACGCGCTGATGGTGGAGCCGTTCTCGGCGTCCAGCATGCGCTGCTGGTCGGAGGAGGCGCTGCGGGAACTGCGGCAGCTCTGCGACGACGAGGACATCGTGCTGATCTTCGACGAGGTGTACACCGGGTGGGGCAAGACCGGCAGCCTGTTCTACTTCATGCGGCACGAGGGGCTGCTGCCGGACATCCTGGTCTACTCCAAGTCGCTCGGCGGCGGGAAGGCGTCGATCTCCGGGTACACCGCCCGGGAGCGGGTGTTCCGCAAGGCGTACGACCGGCTGGCCGACGTGATCCTGCACAGCACCACGTACTACGGGTTCGGCGAGGAGACCGCCACCGCGATCGAGGCGGTCAACGTGGTGGTGGAGGAGGACTTCCCCGGCCGGGCCCGGCAGATCGAGGCGATCCTCGGCCCCGGCCTGGACCGGATCCGCAAGGCCCACCCGGACGCGGTGGACCGGGTCGCCGGGGTCGGCGCGCTGTACGGGGTGTTCCTCACCAGCGGACCGAAGCTGCTGGACCTGGCCGGCAAGCTGATGCCCGGGTTCGGCAAGGACCCCCGGTTCGGCACCAAGCTGATCACCCTGTCGGTGATCGCGCACCTGTACCGCGAACACAAGATCATGACGTACTACAGCCCCAACGTGGAGAACCCGCTGATGGTGGCCCCGACCCTGATGGCCGAACCGGCCGACCTGGAGTACTTCCTGGAGGCCCTCGACGCCACCCTGGCGCTGGGGCTGCGCCGGCTGCTCACCGGCTTCGTCAAGGAGAAGGTGAGCGCGTCATGGTAGGCGGCCCCGACGACCCGGTGCACGACAGCACGGCGGACGACGGCACCGTGGACGACGGCACCGTGGACGACGGCACGGTGGACGACCGGCCGGTGGTGGTGACCGGCGGGAGCGGCATGCTCGGCGGGTTCGTGGTGCGCCGGCTGCGCGCCGAGGGCGTACCGGTACGGGCGGTGGACCTGCGGGTCCCCGAGCGGGCCGGGCCGGGCGTGACCCCGATCGTCGCCGACGTCCGGGACGCCGCCGCGATGCGCCGGGCCTGCGCCGGGGCGGCGGCCCTGGTGCACTGCGCCGCCGCGCTGCCCAGCTACGCGCCCGGCGAGATCCGGTCGGTGATCGTGGACGGCACCCGCACCGTGCTGACCGCCGCCCGCGCGGCCGGCGTGGACCGGGTGGTGCACGTCTCCACCACCGCCGTGTACGGGCTGCCCACCATCGTGCCCACCCCGGAGGAGCACCCCCGGGAGCCGGTCGACGCGTACGGGCGGGCCAAGTCGGCCGCCGAGGAGGTCGCCGAGGAGTTCCGCGACGCCGGGCTGTGCGTACCGGTCCTGCGCCCCAAGACGTTCCTCGGGCCCGGCCGGATGGGCCTGTTCGCGATGCTGTTCGAGTGGGCCGAGGAGGGCCGGCACTTCCCGATCCTCGGCCGGGGCGACGCCCGCATCCAGATGTGCGACGTGGACGACCTCACCGAGTGCGTGCTGCTGGCCCTGCGCGCCGACCCGGTCGACGCCAACGACACGTTCAACGTGGCCGCCGCCGAGTTCGGCACCTTCCGGCAGGACGTCCAGGCGGTGCTGGACGCCGCCGGGCACGGCCGGCGGGTGGTGTCGGTCCCGGCCCGGCCGGCGCTGCTCACCCTCCAGGCGCTGCGCCGGGCCCGGCTCTCCCCGGTGTACGACCGGCTGCTGCACAAGCTGCTCGCCGACTCGTACGTCAGCGTCGACAAGGTCGGCAAGCAGCTCGGCTTCACCCCCCGGCACAGCAACCGGGACGCGCTGCTGCGCACCTTCGCCTGGTGGCGGACCCAACGCGCCGCCGGGGCCGGCCCGTCGTCCGGCCGGACCAGCCGGGAACCCTGGTCGCAGGGGGCGCTACGGGTGGCGAAGGCGTTCTTCTGATGAACCCGGTCACCCACACCACCCCGCCTCCGGTGCCGGCCACCGGCCCGCACCCCACCGACGCCGTCCTGGTCCGGCATCCCGGCACCGTGGCCGGGGCCCTGCTGCGGCTGGCCCGGCCCGGCCAGTGGCCGAAGAACATCCTGGTCGTGTCGGTGCCGCTGCTGGACCCGCAGTCCTGGAGCCGGGCCGGCCTGGCCGGACTGGGCTGGGCGATCACCGCGTTCACCCTGGCCTCGATCCTGGTGTACGTGCTCAACGACCTGGTGGACCGGCGGCGCGACGCGGACAACCCGGCCCGGTGGCACCGGCCGCTGGCCTCCGGTCGGCTCTCCCCGCGTACCGCGACGGTGTTCGCGGCGGCGGTGGCGACGGCGCTGATCGCGGCGCTCACCGCGCAGACCGCCGCGACCGCCTGGCCGATCGCCGCCTACCTGCTGCTCAACCTGGGCTACTCACTGGGGCTCAAGCACGTGCCGCTGCTGGACGTGTTCCTGGTCGCCACCGGCTTCGTGCTCCGGCTGGTGTACGGCTACCTGGCCACCGGCGCGCCGATGCCCGGCTGGCTGCTCACCGCCGTGTTCACCCTGTGCCTGCTGCTCACCCTCGGCAAACGCCGCCACGAACTGCGCAGCACCGGCGGTGAGCACCGGCCCGCGCTGCGCGGGTACACCGTCCCCCTCACCGAACAGCTCATGCAGCTGTCCGCCGCGCTCACCGCCGGCAGCTACCTGCTGTACCTGCGCGACGAGGCCCCGCTGGCCGGGTACGCGTCGATCGCGGCGGTGCTGCTCACCCCGATGGCGGTGTTCGGGCTGTTCCGCTACCTGCAACTGGTGCTGGTGCACGACGTCGGCGGCAACCCGGTCCGCACCCTGGTCCGCGATCCGGCGCTGGTCACCAACACCGCCCTGTGGGCCGCCCTGTCCGGCGGGTTCCTGCTGGCCGCCCGGGGACCGTGGTGACCGCGACCCGACTCGACCCGGCCCCGCCGGTCACCCGGCCCCCGGCGGCCCGTCCCCGGACCGCCCGACTGGTCGTCGGGGTCGCCGGCGTCTGGCTGGCGTACGTGGTCGCGCACACCGTGCTGTCCGGGCGGGCCTGGTGGTGGAACCTGCCGGACCTGGTGCCGCCGCTGGTCTTCGTGGCCGTACCGGTGCTGCTGCTGCCGCTGGTGACGCTGGCCCGGCCGCGCCGGCGGGTGGCCGCCGCGCTGCTGGTGGGCGCGCTCGCGGTGGGCTGGTCGTCCGCCGGGGTGAACGCGGCGACGCTGTGGCACCGCCCCGACCCGGCCCCGGCGGACGCGGTGCGGGTGTTCTCCTGGAACACCTGGTACTGGGACCAGCTGGTGGCGACCGGGCCGGCCGGCGAGCCGATCCGCGACCCGGACCGGTTCTACCGGTTCCTGCACGCCCAGGCCGCCGACGTGTACCTGCTCCAGGAGTACCTCTACATCGAGGCCGAGGACTGGGACCCGATCCGGATCGACGACCTGGACCGGCTGCGCCGCGAGTTCCCCGGCTTCCACGTCGCGGTCTCCGGCGAGCTGGTGACGCTGTCCCGGTACCCGATCGTCGGAGAACGGCCGCTGGACCTGCGTCCCCACCTGGACCGGGCCTGGTCGGACCTGCCGCCGGCCGAATCGGCGCTGCCCGCCTACCACACCGTCAAGACGCTCCGCACCGACCTGGCGGTCGCCGGCCGGGTGCTGTCGGTCTACAACGCGCACCTGTACGTGCCGACGGTCGGCCTGCCGACCCGCGCGCCGGACACCGCGCACGACGCGTTGGCCCGGCACGACCTGCGGCGGGCCAACGTCCGGGCGATCGCCGCCGACGTGGCCGGCAACCCGAACCCGGTGCTGCTCGCCGGGGACCTGAACACCTCCCCGGCGATGCGGCTGATCCGCACCCTGCCGGACCGGCTGGTCGACGCCAGCGGCGCGCTGGACTCGCCGTACCCGGTCTCGTGGGCCCGGTACGGGCTGCCGCTGTGGCGGCTCGACTGGGTGTTCACCAGCCCGGACGTCGCCGTGCACCGGTACCGGATGGTGCCCCCGGACGGTATCTCCGACCACCACGGGCAGCTCGTCGTCGTGTCGCTGTAACCCTGCGCAGAAAGGATCCACCCCCGTGTCGACCAACGACCACCGGTACGACCTGACGGTCGCGCTCACCTACTACACCCCGTACATGAGCGGGGTGACCCACACCGCCCGGACGGTGGCCGAGGGGATGGCCGCCCGGGGCTGGCGGGTGGCCGTGGTGACCAGCCAGCACGACCCGTCCACGCCGCGCCGGGAACGGCTCAACGGGGTGGACGTGTACCGGTCGCCGGTGCTGGGGCAGATCACCCGGGCCCAGATCAGCCCGGCGTACCCGGTCGAGGCGGCCCGGATCGCCCGCCAGTCGTCGCTGCTCTACCTCAACCTGCCGATGGCCGAGGCGGCGGTGCTGGCCCGGCTGGCCCGGCCCACCCCGATCGTCAGCATGCTGCACATCGACCTGTACCTGCCGCCCGGCCTGCTCAACCGGGTCGCGGTCGCCGCGTCCGACGTCACCTCCCGGGCCGCGCTGCGCCGCTCGGCGGCGGTGGTCACCAACAGCGACGACCAGGCGCACGCGTCGAAGTTCTGGCCGCTGGTCCGGGAGAAGCTGTACCGGCCGATCCCGGCCCCCTGCCTGGACCGGCGCGGCGGGCAGCCGCGCTACCGGCGCGGCGGCGGACTGCACGTCGGTTTCCTCGGCCGCATCGTCGAGGACAAGGGCATCGTCTACCTGGTACGGGCGTTCCGGCGGATCACCGACCCGGACGCCCGGCTGCTGATCGGCGGCAACTACCAGACCGTGATGGGCGGTGACAACCTCGGTGACATCCGGGCTGAGATCGGCGCGGACAGCCGCATCCACGTCCTCGGTGAGCTGCGCGGCGAGGAAATCAACGACTTCTACGCCTCGATCGACGTGTTCGCGCTGCCGTCGGTGGCCGAGTCGTTCGGCATCGTGCAGGCCGAGGCGATGATGTGCGGCGTACCGTCGGTCACCACCGACCTGCCCGGCGGCCGGTACCCGGTGCTGGCCACCCAGTTCGGCACCCTGGTGCCGCCGCGTGACCCGGAGGCCCTCCAGCGGGCGATCCTCGACCTGGCCGACGCCCCGGCCGACTGGCGGGAGACCAAGGCCCGGGAGGCCCGCAAGCTGTTCGCCGCCGAACGCGGCCTGGACGCCCACGAGGAACTCTTCCGGCTGGTCCGGAAAGGCGGTCGCCACTGAGCCACTGCCTGCCTGCTCAGGCCCCCTTCATCACGATGAACCCGGCTTCCTGTGCGGCTGATGCCGCATGCCGTCCGCGGTCACCCTGTCTCAGAGCTCGACCAGGGCCAGCGTCCACTGGCCGTGTGCGTCTTCCCAGAGGGTGACGATCTCGCCGACCGGGACCGAGTTGTACTCGTGCCGCCCGTCTTCCTCGTAGAAGTCGCCATCCTTCTCGGCCGCCGCGACGATGCGCAGGGCGTCCTCGCGGGTGCCGTCGGTGGCTGCCCGGATGCGGGAGACCCGCCACGTGACACCGCTGAGGTCGCGGCCGATGAGCTCACTACCGGGCACGAGATTCTTGTCGTCGTCATCGATCTCGAAGAGAGTGCGGGAACCGTCGACCAGTAGCGTGTCGGTGTCGCCGATCATCAGGCTTTCGTCGATGACCTGTTGTTCGCCGCGGAGTACCGCCGGGTCGAGCCAGGCCGGCCACCGGTCGAGTCCGACCTCGCTGATGAAGTTTCCCCAGGCGTAGAGCGCATACATGCGCGGCATGCTACCGAGCGGCAAGATCCTTGCCTGGACCACCTTCGTCCGGGCCACCAGGCCGACGCACTGACCTGATCCACTCCGGTTCGGCGATGTCGCGGCATCCCCATCCGCACGACACCACGACATCGCCGAAACCGGGACACCGCCACCAGGCTGACCCCGCGCCGTGCGGAGGTTGACGCGATCGGTCAGAATCGGCCGGGTGTCACCTCTCGTGTCCTACCGTGCCGCTGTCCCCCCGCCCGACGCCCGACCGGTCCGGTCGTCGTGTGGGTGATCTGGGTGGGCGGCGGCGTGCTGCTGGTCGCCGCCGGTTTCGTGACCACGCTGACCCCGCGCTGGCGGGCCCGGCAGCGGGAACGCCGGACCGCCTGGTCGGGCGCGCGGGCCGCGATCGACAGCGCGACGGTCAGCCGGGACGCGGCGGTCCGCCCGGTGCCCGAGGCGGAGCGGCTGCTGACCCGGGCCGAACTGATCGCCGCTGGGCGGGGCGGGTCCGACGCGGCCCGCACGGCGGCGGAGCACGCCGCCCGCGCCGACCGGCTGTGGCGGGAGCACGCTGATGGCTGAGCGTACGGTCGGCAACCGGTTCGGGTGGGTGCGCTGGCTGCTGCTCGGGCTCGCCGTGCTGGTGCTGGTGGTCTTCCTGCTCGCCCAGCGGCAGAGCGTCGACGTCAGCTACGGACGGTCCCCGGCGCGGGCCGCGCTCCCGGAGGGGTCGTCCGGGGAGTTGAGCGACGCGACCGTGCCGTCGGTGGACGAGATGACCGCGCTGGTCGAGGCCGACCGGGTGGTCCGGCTGCCCGGCGCGGTCGCGCAGTGGGACGAGGCGGCGGTCCGGGCCGCGATCGGCCCCGACGACATCCGCATCCTGGTCGCGCCACCCGGCCTGGACGAGACGGAACGCAAGCGGGTACGGGACGTCCGCAACGCGCAGATCCGGGTGCTCGGCACCCAGGTCTCCGGCGGGATGTACCAGGCCGTCGCCGACGACCTGCCCGGCTGGCGGGCCCAGTTCGCCACCGCCGACGTGACGGACCTGCTACTCACCCTGATCGCCAACGAGCGGGACCAGCCGGCCCCGGCCGACGACGACCGGCTGCGCTGGCGCGACCCCACCCCGGCGGAACTCGCCACCGTCGTGGCCGACCTGCGCGCCACCGGCCGGCACGTCGCGCCCGGGGCGACCCTGCGGGAGGTACCGAAGGCCGCCGGCACCGCCTTCCCGGACGCCACCGGCCTGTACGTCGCGCTCCCGGCGCGGTACGGCACGCCACTGCCCCGGTACGGGCCGGCGCTGACCAGCGTGTTCCCGGACCGTCCGGTGGTGGTGCTGTACGGCTCGTGGATCGAGTACCACGGTCCACAGGCCACGGAGTTCGCCGAGCTGGCGGCGGCGAGCTTCTACGCCCAGTTCGCCGACCGGCTCAGCCGGTACGACTACCCGCAGGGCAACGTGCTCAACGCCTGGCTGAACCGGGTCACCGACATCCGGTACGCGGGCCTGTTCGACCGTCCGCTGCCGTACCGGCCGGTCGACCCGCTGCGGGTGGCGCTACCGGCGCTGCCGTGGGTCTTCGCGGCCTGCGTGCTGGGATTCCTCGTACTGTCCGCCCGGTCGCTGCTGCGGCTGCGCGGCACCGCGCTGGCCCCGTTGCGGGGGCCGGGCCAACCGGCCCGGCTGGCCGGGCTCACCGCGTTGGCGGTCGAGATGTCGCTGCTCACCGACCGGCACGCGGACCCGGCGTTGACCCGGGGGATGGTGAAGCTCCAGGCGGCCCGCGCCGCGCTGGACGAGGAACTGCCGGACGGGCACGTCGGTGGGCTGCTGGACGAGGCGGAGGCCGAGCTGGACGAGTGCGCCCGTACGGTGGGCATCGCCGGCTACCGGCCGGCGGTCTACCTGCAGGGCAGGCTGGCGTGAGGCGGCTGGGCCGGTTCCTCGGCACCCCGTTCGGGCTGGCGGTGGCGGGTTGTCTGGTGCTGGCCGGCTGGGCGCTGTGGTCCGGCGGGATCCTGGACGGCCCGGTGGCCCGGGAGGTGCGCACCTCCTCGGTGTACGCCGCGCCCGGTACCGGGCTGGACGAGGCGGCGGCGGAGCGGGTCATCGGCAACCGGCGGCTGGTGGTGATCATGCTGGACGCCGACGCCGACCTGCGGGACGGCTGCCACGACGTCAAACGGGCCGCCGACGGCACCGTGGTGCTGCTGCTGCGCCCGGACGGCGACGACTACGACACCTACGGGTGCGCGCTGCTCCCGGACCGGGACGACGAGAACTTCGGCAAGGCGTTCGTCGCGGAGAGCGTGATCGGCCGGGGCATCGACCAGTACGTCGACCGTCCGCTGGAGGCGGTGAAGGTCATCACCGTCAACTACGACCTGCTGGTACGGGCCGGGACCGTCCCGGACGGCACCCGGACGATCAGCCCCTCGCTGCCCCGCTTCCTGGTCGCCGCGGCCGCCGTGCTGGCGGTCCTGGTCGGTTCGGCCGGGGTGTACGCGGCCGGGTTGCGGGCCGGCCGGCTCACCGCCCGACGGCGCAGACTGCGGGACGCGCACGCCGACGAGCGCAGCGCGCTGAGCGCGGCCACCGCAGTGCTGGCCCAGCAGATCATCGACCTCGACCGGCGCTACGCCAGGGTGCCCCGCCGGGTCGGCGGCCCCATCGGGGGCACCGTCGCGCCCCGCGACGACGGGCAGCGGGCGTTCGTCCGTGACTACCGGCGGCTGGTCGCCGACCACACGGACCTGCTGGACGCGGTCACCGGGGCGTCCGGCGACCCGGCGGAGCTGGCCCGGCTGACCGCCCGGGTCGAGGCGCTCAGCCGGCGGGCCGGCCTGCTGGCCGGGGACGACGGCAGCGATGGCCCGTCGGCGGCACCACCGTCGGCAGCGCCGTCGACCGCCGAGGGCGGCGGCCGGTCGGGGCGCGGTAAACCAGTCGGCGGGGTGGACCGGCACCGGCCACAATGACCCGCGTGCGGAGATCCACGAAGCGGCTGCTCGGCGAACTCGACGTCCTGGCGTACCGGGACCGGATGGCCCGGCTGGCCCGCCGGTCCCGGGAACTCGCCGCCAAAGGCGAGCTGACCGGGGTGCTGGCGGACCTGCGGGCCGGGGTCACGTACCACCGGCTGCTCGCGCTCACCGCCGCCCAGGTGGTCGGTGACCGGGACGCGGTACGGGCGGCGCTGGCCGACCCGTACCGGCCGATCCGGGCGACCGCGCTGGCTGCGTCCGTCCGGGCCGGCTGGCTGACCGCGACGGAGCTGGCCGACCTGCTCGACGACGCGCCGGCCGACCTGCGGCGCACCCTCTACCGGAGGTTGCGCCGGGCGCGACGCCCCGGTCTCGCCGACGAGCTGGTCGACCGGGTGCACCGCGGCTTCGGTGACGCCGAGGCCGCCGTGCTGCTGCCGGCGTGCGGCCCGGCCACCGTCCGCCGGCTGCTGCCGGTGCTGGCGCACGCGGTGCCGAACTGGCTGCCGCTGGCCCGCCGGCACGGCGAGGTGCTGCTCGACCATGCCGCCGCGACGCTGCCCGGCCTCGGCCCGACCGAACGGTCCCGCTGGTGGGCGACGTACGGCGGCGCGGTCCTGGCGGTC
Organism: Micromonospora cathayae; assembly: GCF_028993575.1. NCBI lineage: Bacteria > Bacillati > Actinomycetota > Actinomycetes > Micromonosporales > Micromonosporaceae > Micromonospora > Micromonospora cathayae. The sequence goes on from NZ_CP118615.1 coordinate 5,435,645, forward strand.
GGTGAGCGCCACCCGGACCGGGTGCTCGCCCTGCTGGAGGGGTACGCCCCGGCCGACCGGCTGCCCGGTGCCCCGACCGGCTACGGTCCGCTCGCCACGGCGGCCCCGCGCCGGGTGCTGGCGTTGCTGACCGCGCCCGGTCGGGCCGACTGGCTGGGCGGCGTCCGGCTGCCGGCGGCGGTGCTGCGGCGGGTCGGGCGGGCGGCTCCCCGGGACGAGGCGCTGGTCACGCTGGGCCGGCGGCTGCGCGGCCGGCCCGACACGTTCCGGCAGTTGCTGGTGGCGCAGCCGCCGGCCGTCCGGGGCGAGCTGTACGACGCGGTGCTGGCCGACGTGGCCACCGACCGGCGGATCCCGTCCGAGATCGTCGTCGAGGTGCTGCCCCGGGCCTGGCGGGAACGGGAGGGCCGCCGGCTGCTCACCCTGGAGGTGGTCCGGCAGGACGAGTCGGCGGTACGGCGGTGGAGCGCCCTGCTGCCCTGGCCGGAGGCGTCGGCGGCGCTCACCCCGGCGTTGCGGGCGGCCGACCCGCAGGACCGGGCCACCGGCTGGGCGCTGCTGCTGACCGCCGCGCGCCGCAGCGGCGACCCGGCGGCGGTGGCCGACGCGGTGGCCCGGCTGACCCGGCTGCGCAACGAGCAGGACCCGGTGCGGGTGCAGGCGCTGTCCACCCTGGCCGGACTGTCCCGCCTGCTGCGGGCCGACTCGGTGGAGGTGCTGGCGCAGGTCACCGTGGACGCGACCACGACCCGGGACGCCTCCACCGGCACGCTGTCCGCGCTCGGTACCCTCGCCGCCCGGGTGCTCGGCCACCACGTCACCGACCCGGCCCTGTCGGGGTGGGCGCTGGACACCCTGGACCGGCTCTTCGGCGGGCACCACCTGCCCCCGCTGGAGCGCTTCGACCTGCTGCTGCGGCGGGGCCAGGAACGGCTGGTGGTCGACCGGCTCCGGGGCTGGCTGGCCGCCGGGATGGCGCGGGGCCGGTTCGTCCCGCTGTTCGCGGTGACCCGGGCGCTGGGCCGGCGGGCCTGGCGGCTACCCGAACTCCAGGAGCTGCTGTACCGGGCCAGCGTCGAGGGCACCGTGGGCACGGTGGTCCAGCAGGCCGTCGAGCTGTGGCTGGCCGACCCGCGCAGCCGGGCGGACCGGGTGGCCCGGGTGCTGGCGGACGATCCGTCCACCGTCACCTTCCCGACGGTGTGGCGGACGGTGAGCGCCCGGCGTACCGATCTGCTCGACGCGGTGCTGCTCGGCCCGCCACCGGCCGGGGCGTTCCTCACCGCCGGCGTCCGCTGGGTCCCGCCCCGGCCGGTGTGCCCGCACCGCTGGCTGCCGCGCCAGCAGCAGGCGTTCGTGGCGTTGCAGGCCCGGCTGGCCGCCGACGCCGGCACCCCGCTGCACCAGCGGGCCGCCGCGATCCGGGCCGCCGCCCCGGTGCCGGACGCCGGCCGTGAGCTGGTGCTCCGGTACGTCGACGCGGCGGACGTGACGCTGGCCGAGGCGGCGCTGGGCGCGCTGCCCTGGACCGACCGGCCGGCGGAGGCGCTGCCGCTGCTGCTGTCGTACGCCGACGACGACCGGGCCCGGGTCGCCCTGTACGCCGCCGGCCGGACGGCCCGGTTCCTCCGGCCCAGCGAGCTGGTCGGGCCGCTGTCCCGGATCGCCCTGGGCCGGGGCAAGGTCACCAGCCGCAAGGAGGCCCTGCGGCTGCTCGGCCGGTTCGGTCCGGCCACGGCGCTGCCGGTGCTGGTGGCCGCCTGGCAGCAGCCCGACCAGCACCGGGACGTCCGGGCGGCGGTGGTGGCCACTGCCCGGCAGCGGCTGCGGGCCCCGGAGAGCTGGACGGTTCTCGAGCAGGCGGTGGACGGTGGCCGGGAGGACGCCCGGAGTGTCCTGGCGACCTGGCCGGCCGACGTCGCCGTCGCCGACCGGCCCCGGTACGCCGCGCTGGTGGTCCGGGCCTGCGCGCACCCGGACCCGGTGGTGGTGCGGGCCGCCTGGTCCGCTCTCGGGCCGTGGCTGCCCTGGGCGCCCGACGTCACCGACCTGGCCACGGCCGCGTTCACCGACCTGCGGGACCGGCACACCTGGTCGGCGCTGCGGCCGGTGGTGGGGGCGCTGCTGGACCATCCGGACCGGCCCGAGCGGGCGGTGCTCGGCCGGACCGTGCGGGCCCTGGTCCGGGCCGACGAGGCGGACCCGGACCCGGGTGGGCCGGCCGACGACCGGCCGGCCCGCCGTCGGCTGGCCGGCGTGCTGACCGCCGCCGGAGGGTGGGCCGGGTCGGCGGACCCGCGCCTGGACCGGTCCCCGGTCCGCGCGGTGGCCCGCGAACTGGCCGGGCATCCGGCGTATCTGGCCCCGGCGGCCGGCCTGCTGACCGACCTGCTACGCCTCGACGGCGTACCGGCCGACCAGCTCACCGCCGAGCTGGTGGAGATCGCCGGGCTGGTCGACGGGCGGCCGGCGCTCGCCGGCCGGCTGGCCGACCGGTTGGCCGGACGGCACCGGCGGCGGGCCGCCACGGTGGACCCGGACCTGGTCCTCGACGCCGCCCGGGCGCTCGCCGCCCGGGGCGGGGCCGCCAGCGGCCTGTTCGCGGTCGCGTTGGCCCGGCGGGGCGCGGAGTTCACCTGGTCGGCCCCGTGGCGGGAACTGCTGCACGCGCTGCGGGCGCACCCGGTGGCCGACGTGCGGGACGTCGCCTTCGACCTGTCGATGGCGACGACCTGACGCTCCCGGGTTCTCGCACGGACCGGGTGCGGGGAGGGCCGGCTGCGCTTCCCCGCACCCGGTGGCGGCTACGCCGCGTCGAGGCGTCGGCGCTGGTCCGCGTCGAGCGTCAGGTCGGCCGCGCCGAGACACTCGTCGAGCTGCGCGACCGAGCTGACCCCGATGACCGGCAGCACCGGCGGGTCACCGCCCAGCAGCCAGGCCAGGACGACCTGGTTGGCGGTCGCCCCCAGCTCGGCGGCGACCTCGCGGAGCACCCGGAGCCGGGCCGGCGCGGCCGGGGTGTCGTAGTCCTCCGGCAGCGGCACCTCCGGTCGGGTGTACGCGCCGAGCAGCAGCGGCGAGTACGCCAGCACGGTCAGGTCCGGTTCGGTCCGGGCGTAGTCCAGCAGTTCGGCGGTGACCGGGAGCTGGATGGCGTCCGGTGGGGCCACCCGGAGCCGGCGGGCCTCCAGGTAGCTGTGCCGCTGCTGGATCGCCGCGTAGCCGGGCAGCCCCTCCCGACGGGCGACGTCCCGGGCCAGGGCCAGCCGCCAGGAGGTGTGGTTGCTGGCCCCGAGCAGGCCGACCGAGCCGTCGGCGACGAGTTCGCCGAACGCCCCGAGGGTCTCCTCGAACGGGGTGCGCCGGTCGTCGGCGTGGGCGTAGTACAGGTCGATCCGGTCCACTCCGAGCCGGCGCAGGCTCTGCTCGGCCTGCTCACGGATCCGCCGGCGGCCGAGGCCCTCCCGGTTGTGCGCGCCGTACGGGACGGCGGGGTCGTCCGGGGCGGCACCCACCTTGGTCGCCAGGGTGAGCTGGTCGCGCCGGCCACGGGAGCGCAGCCAGCGGCCGATCGTCTCCTCGCTCTCGGCCCCGGTGCCGCCGTCGGCCCAGAAGGCGTAGCAGTTCGCCGTGTCCAGGAACGTCCCGCCGGCGGCGGTGTACCGGTCGAGGATGGCGAAGGAGGTGGCCTCGTCGACCTTGGTGCCGAAGTACATGGTGCCCAGACAGACGGCGGACACCGGCAGACTCTGTCCGCCCGCCCGGAGCAGGTGTTGACGCATGTGCTTCCTCTCGTCTCGCGGCAGGTCCGGCGCCGCGCCGGACCCGGATCCGACCGTTCCGACTGATCGAACAGTCGGTGATCGTGCGCGGCCGACTGATCGAACAGTCGGCTACCGGACCACAGTGGATTGATCTCCGATGGTAGAAAGCAGGCGAGTGCCTCACCTCTCAGGTGATCACCAGGAGACTCTCAGGAGATCATCATGTCGCGTAACCCTGTCACCCGCCGGTCGCTGCTCGCCACCGGCGGTGCCGCTGTCGCGCTCGGCGCGCTGGCGGCCCCCCGTACCGCCCTGGCCGACCCACCGGTGGCCGCCCCGGCCCAGGCCGAGCCGCCGGTGGTCACCCCGGCCGAGGCGTGGCGTCGGCTGCGGCACGGCAACCACCGGTTCGTCACCGGACACAGCCGTCACCCGCACCAGAGCCTGGCCGACCTGCACCGGCTGGCCGCCGGCCAGCACCCGTTCGCCATCACCGTCGGCTGCGCCGACTCCCGGGTCGCCCCGGAGGTGCTGTTCGACCAGGGTCTGGGCGACCTGTTCGACAACCGGGTCGCCGGCAACATCGTCGACGACCTGCTGCTCGGCAGCGTCGAGTTCGCGGTCGAGGAGTTCCACAGCCCACTGATCGTGGTGCTCGGGCACGAGCGGTGCGGCGCGGTCAGCGCCACGATCAACGCCATCCGGACCGGTGGCACCGCCCCGGGTCACATCGGCACCATCGTGGACAGCCTCCGCCCGGTGGTGGAGCCGCTGCTCGACCAGCCGGGTGACGTGGTCGAGGCCGGGGTCCAGGCGAACGTCCGGGCCCAGGTGGCCGGGCTGGTGCAGCGCAGCCACCTGATCGCCGAGCGGGTGCAGGCGGGCACGCTGGCCGTCGTCGGCGCCCGGTACGACCTCGACAACGGCCAGGTCACCCTGGTCAACTGACCGGCGACGGCGGCGGGTACGCCCCCGGTACGGTCGTGGGCCGTCCGGTCAGCCGACCGGGCGGCCCACCGCTGCTCCGAGGCCGGTCGGTTCGCGGCCCAGCAACGTCCGCAGGTCGTCGGTCTGCGTCTCCAGCGCCCGGTCCGGGCCAGGGCGTGCAGCCAGCCCATCGGCCCGGCGACGGTGCCCTCCCGGGACGGCACGACCAGTACGGCGGCGAGTTGCGGGTACGCCCACAGCGGCCCGGTCAGCTCGTAGGTGCGCCCCCGGTGGGCCGGGTCGACCAGGGCCACCGCGGCCGCCTCGGCCAGGTCGGCCCGGGTGGCGGTGTGCAGGCCCCGGCCACCGGTGGCGTGCACCAGTTCCGGGACGCCCCGGGCCGCCTCGACGAACGCGTCCGTGTAGAACGGGTTCCGCAGCAGCGTGCCGGGCAGTCCGGCGGCACGCAGGGCCTCCTCGGTGGCGCGGTGCGCGTCGAACAGGCCGTCGATGGGCAGGAAGCTGGTGTAGACGACCGCGTCGACGCCGGCACCCGCGGCGGCCTCGACCACGTGCCGGTGCTGCGCGACCCGGCGGGCCGGATCCAGTTCGGGCGAGGAGACGAAGAGCAGGTCGGTCACCCCGGCGAACGCGCCGGCGAGACCCACCGGATCGGTGTAGTCGCCTACGCGGGTCCCGACGCCGAGGTCGGCGGCGCGGCCGGGGTCGCGGACGATCGCGACGATCCGCTCCGGTGGCACCCGGCGGCGCAGTTGGGCGACCGCGAGACGGCCGAGGTTGCCGGTGGCGCCGGTGACGCCGAACAGTCGGGCGGGCATGGCGCCCACCGTGCCGTCCGCCCCCGGCCGGCGGCAACCCGATTCCCGACCGGTGGCGAACGTGGTCGCCGGCCGGGCGGCCCACCCGCTGTCGAGGACGGGCGTGGAGCCGGAGCGGGCCAGACCCTTGAATGGATTTACGGGTGACGATACATTCGCGCCATCTCCGGGAAAGCGTTTGCTGGACACATGGGCGGTGTCCGGCCGGTCCGTCCACCACCACTCCCCCACCGAGGAGCCTCGATGGCATTCACCAGCACGGCAGCGCGCCCACGCCGCTGGCGGCTCGCCGCGGCGGCCACGGCCGCCCTCGCCCTGATCGGCGTCGACCTGACGGTCACCGCGCCGGCCGCCTCGGCGGCCACCGTCGACACCGGTGCCAGCTACGTGTTCGTCAACCGGCACAGCGGCAAGGCGATGGACCTGTACAACTGGTCCACCGCCGACGGCGCGCCGGTCAACCAGTACGCCCGCAACGACCTCGCCGTGCAGCAGTGGCAGTTCGTCGACGTGGGCGGCGGCTACTACCAGATCCGCTCGGCGCACAGCGGCAAGGTGCTCGAGCTGCCCAACGCCACCGACGGCGTGCAGCTCGTCCAGAACCCGGCGACCAGCGGAAACACCCGCCAGCACTTCCGGCTCGCCGACTCCGACAGCGGGTACGTCCGGTTCGTCAACCGGCACTCGAACAAGGCCCTGGACGTCTGGGCGTGGTCCACCGCCGACGGCGGGATGATCTCGCAGTACGCCGACGTCGACGGCTGGAACCAGCAGTGGCAACTGGCCCGGGTCGGCTCGTCGGCCGACTGCGGCAGCGGCGCGTTCCAGGCCGAGGCGGTGCTGTCCGGCAGCACCTGGACCGCCCGCAACGGCGGCAGCACCGTGTACACCGGCACCGACATGCGCGCCGCCGTCCAGGCCGCGATCAACAGCCTCACCGCCGGGCGCACGTCCAAGCAGCGGGTGGTCGTCCGGGGCTCCGGGTCGATCAGCGCCGGTTCCCGGATCTCGCTGCCCAGCTACACCACCATCGACGTGTGCGGCACCATCAACGTCACCGGCTCCGGCAGCGGCGACCAGGCGCCGATCTACTCGCGCGGCACCACCCAGATCGAGGTGCAGCACCTGAACGTCACCGGCGCGCCGCTGTACGGGATCTTCCTGCGCAACGTCACCAACGTGGTCCTCGGGCAGATCGACATGCGGCTCTCCGGCGGGCTCGGCATCCGGATCGACAACCGGGGCGACACCAGCCAGTGGACCCGCAACGTCCGCATCGACAACGTGTACGTGTCCGGGGCCGGTTCGCACGCGGTGGAGACGTACGGCGTGGACGGGCTGACCGTCGGCACCGTCACCGCGCGCAACGTCGGCGAGTCCGGCCTGCTGCTCAACCAGACCATCAACGCCACGGTCACCACCGTCGACGCGGAGAACGCCGGCACCGGCACCGGGTACGCCGCGTTCCGGATGGCCAACCGCAACGGTCGGATCGGCGACAGCTACCCGACCAACATCCGGGTCGGTACGGTCCGGGCCCGGGGCGGCGGCCGGGGCGTCTTCTGCGTCTCCGAGTCCGGCGGCGCGACGATCGACCGGGTGGACATCGCCAACACCGGCAACAACGCGGTCCTGATCGAGAACTGCTACGGCGTGAGCCTGGCGACCAACGGCGGGACGATCAGCGGCGGTGGGGAGGTCCGGTTGGCCGCGCGCACCGAGTTCCCCGGCAACCGGGACATCACCCTGCGGAACTTCACGCTGGTGAACAACCGGATCGTGGAAAGTCCCTGCGCGACCAACTTCGTGATCAGCAACGTCGTGTTGTCCAACTCCACGATCAGCCGGTGCTGACCGGACGCTGACCGGTCGACGGGGGCGACGCCAGCGGCGGGTGGCGTCGTCCCCGTCGACCGGCACTGAGTGGATCTTGACCGGGATATTCGCAGGTCATAGGCTCCGGCCACCCTGAGCTGTCTCCCGGGAAGGGCAGAGAAGCGACATGGTTCCACTGAAGCGTCCCGCGTGGACGAGGTCCCGGAAGCGACTGGCCGGCGCGGCCACCATCGCTCTCCTGGCCGGGCTGAACCCCCTGGTGACCGGCGCGCCGGCCGGCGCCGCACCCCAACCCACCACCTGCGTCGACGACCCCACCGCCCGGCTGACCACCGTGCCGAGCCCGGAGGCCGCGCTCGGCTTCCCGCTCGGCACCGGCCAGCAGCGGGTGGTCACCAACGACGAGATCCGCCACTACCTGGCGGCCGTCGACGCCGCCTCGGACCGGGTCGTCACCGGAGTCATGACCACCAGCGTGCTCGGTCAGCCGCTGCCGTACGCGGTGGTGTCGAACCCCCGCAACGTGCGCAACGGGGCGCTGAAGCGGATCGCCGACGACCTGCGCGACCTGCGCGACCCGCGCCGGACCTCCGCCCGGCAGGCCGCCCGCACCGCCGCCGACACCCCGGCCATCGTCTGGGTCACCGCGAACGTGCACGGCGGCGAGAAGAGCGGCGCGGACGCCGCCCTGAAGACCCTGTACGAGCTGGCCGCCGGCCTGTCCTGCGACGTGGCGCAACGCAACGACAACCTGGTCACCATCATCGTGCCGACCCAGAACCCGGACGGCCGGGACGCCAGCCGGCGGCAGAACGAGTTCGGCTTCGACATGAACCGGGACTGGTTCGCCCGCACCCAGCAGGAGACCGACGGCAAGCTGGAGCTGATGCGGCAGTACCCGCCGCAGGTCTTCGTCGACGCCCACGAGATGGGTGGCCGGCAGTACTTCTTCCCGCCGAACGCCGACCCGATCCACCACGAGATCGCCGGTGAGGTGGTCGACTGGATCAACCGGATCGGTGACGCCAACAAGGCCGGCTTCGGGTACAACGGCGCCTGCGGTGGAGCCGTCACCACCGAGTGCTACTTCAACTACTCGACCTACGACCTGTTCTTCATGGGCTACGGGGACACCGTGCCGGCGGCCGGGTTCGGCGCGGCCGGCATGACCTTCGAGAAGGGCAGCGCCTCGGCGGTGCCGGACCGGGTGCAGCAGCAGTTCCACACCCAGTGGTCCACACTGGGTTGGGCGGCGGCCAACCGGCACGAACTGCTCACCGACTACTACCGGATCTGGGTCGACGCGCTCGCCCAGGGCCGCGCCGGCACGCTGGAGCCCAACGAGGTGGTCCAGCCCACCAACGAGGTGCGGTTCCCGGTGCCGGCCGTCCCGATCCGGTCGTACTTCCTGCTGCCCGACCGGCAGCTCGCCGACGTCCGGCAACTCGTCGAGCGGCTGCGCCGGATGGACGTCGAGGTCTACCAGGTACGCAAGCCCACGAAGCTGTTCACCGCCCGGATCTTCGGCGGCCGGACGGCCACCGACGTCACCGTGCCCGAGGGCGCGTACTGGATCCCGATGGACCAGCCGCAGAAGCACTGGATCCAGGCCATCATGGGCGAGGACCCGTACACCCCGTTCCCGTACTTCTACGACGTGTCGTCCTGGAGCAACCCGCTGCTGATGGGCGTGAACGCCCTCTACACCGGGGACGACGTCCGGCCGCCGGCCACCCTGGTCCGGGGCATCTCCGGCGGCAGGACCTCGGCGGCCGGGGCGAAGGGCTCGTACACCTACCCGCTGGACTCGGCGGCCGCCGCCGAGTACACCTTCGCGCTGCTCGGCCGGGGCGTACCGGTGGTGCGGGACCTGACCACCGGTGAGGTCGGCCTGCCGGCCAGGAGCCTGACCCGGGAGGTCGACGAGCTGGCCGAGTCGCTCGGGGTGACCCTGACCCCGAACAGGTCACCGGCCAGCGGCACCCCGCTCTCCCGGCCCGACGTGGGCCTGTTCCAGGGCACCGGCATCTCCACCACCTCCGGTTCGCACGGCGAGGCCCGGTACGTGCTCGGCAAGCGCTGGGGGCTGGACCTGACCCCGGTGACCACCGCCGACATCAACGACAACACCCCGGCGTTCACCGGACGGGACGTGCTGCTCGTACCGGACGGCAGCAGCGCCACCGGCGGGCTCACCGCCACCGGCCAGGCCAACCTGCGGGCCTGGGTGGCCCAGGGCAACACGTACGTCGGGCTGCGCAACGAGGGCACCCGGATGGCCCGGTCGGCCGGGCTCACCTCGACCACCGAGAAGCCCAAGCCGGCCGGCTACACCGTGATCGGCTCGCACCTGCGGGTGAACGTGGACGGTGACAGCCCGGTGGCGCTGGGCCGCCCGGCGGAGGACTTCGAGTTCAACAACAACGACACGATCCTCAACCCGAGCAGCACCGGCACCAACGTGCTGACCTACCCGACCGGGGACACCTTCTGGGCCAACGGCTACACCGTCAACGGTGACGCGCTCAAGGGCACGGTCGCGCTGGTGGACGAGCCGACCGGGGCCGGTCGGGCGGTGCTGTTCGCGTTCAACCCGCTGTTCCGGGCGTACAACGAGAACGGCCTGCACCTGGTGGCGAACGCGCTGCTGTACCCGACGGCGGACCCGGCCGACGCGCCGGCCGCGCGCGGCTCCGCGCAGCGGACGACCGGGGTGGACCCGGCGCGGGCCGCCGCGGCGGCGTCGCCGGTGGTGGACGACCTGGGTGGCGGTTGGCGGCCGATCACCATCGAGGTGGCCGCCGCCGACCAGGCCCGGACCGAGGCGGTGGTGGACCGGTTCACCGGCACCGCCCGGGTGAGCGCCGGGGCGGACGGCGCGGTCCGGTTGGTGATCCCGAACCCGGCCGGACTCCAGTCCGACGAGCATCCGTTCCTGGGTGACCTGGTCCGGGCGCTGGCGGACGCCGGCGTCCCGCTGCGGTCGCTGGTGGCCTGAACCGACGGTGGTCCGGCCGGGCCTGCGCCCGGCCGGACCACCTGGGATGCGGCGGGTCAGCCGACGGTGCCGGTGACGTTGCCACCGGTCTTGGTCACCTTGTAGGTGAGCTTCGCCCCGCTCCAGAAGTGGAAGGTGAGGGTCACCGGGGCGCCCTCGTTGACCTCGGCGAAGAACTCGGGCTTCAGGGTGATGGTGTTGCTGGCGTAGTTCGGCGCGAACGTCACGTCGAACTCCTTGTACGAGGTCCAGTTGTGCGGGCCGGCGTTGCTGCCGTCGGCGTACTTCGCCTCCATGGTGGCGAGCTGGTCACCGCGGAACTGGGTGGGGACGTTGAACGCGGCGGTGGTGCCGGTGGCGTTGGACAGCACCGGCGTGTCGTAGCTGATGATGTCGATCCGCCACGGGACGCCCGCCGAGAAGTGCGCGTGCAGCGTCGAGTTGACGCCGTACGCCCGGTTGCCGGTCAGCCGGGTCAGCGCGGCGGCGGTGAGGGTGAGCTGGTCGCCGCTGACCGTGTAGTCGGTGCCCCGGACCAGGTCGGTGCCGCCCTGCTTCAGGCTGACGAACGAGGTGCCGTTCAGGTTCAGCGTGAGGGTCTTGCTGCTGATCGCGCTGGCCTTGGCGTTGTAGACCTGGTCGGACGAGGCGGTGCCGGACCGGGTGGTCCAGCTCGACTTGATCTGCCCGAACAGCTCCGGGTCCTTCCAGGTGAACGCGGTGCGGTTGAGGTGCTGGCCGTTGTCCCAGAGCATGGTGGTCAGCTTCTTCGACCGGGCGTAGTAGCCGAGGAACTCGAAGAACTTGAGCTTCTCGCCCTGCTGGATGGTGCCGGTGTGCCGGTCGAAGCCGAGCAGGCCGTACTCGCCGACGATCACCGGGATGCCCCGGGCCACGAAGGAGTTGTACACCCGGTCGAACGAGTCGGTCAGGTCCTTCTGCACGGTCGCGTCGAAGCGGGTGCCGCCGGCGACGTTCACGCTGAACGGCCAGTAGCCGTAGAAGTGCACGGTGGCGATCAGGTTCCGGTCGTTGAGCTTGGTGAAGGTGGCGCTCAGCTCGTCGATGCGGGCCTGCTCGGACGAGGTGTGCAGGGTCGGCAGCACCAGCAGCCGGGTGGCGTTGTTGCCGCCGGAGGCCCGGACGATGCGGTGGAACGACGTGTTCAGCTCGTCGAGCAGGGTGGCGTTCTGGGCGTCGCCGGAGCTGCCGGTGAACTGCGGCTCGTTGACGCTCTCGAAGACCAGCTTCGGCGAGGAGCTGCGGAAGGTGCTGGAGAGCTGGGTCCAGATCGAGTTGTACTTGTTCAGCACGTTGGTGCGGTCGGTGGGCATGGTGTTGATCCACTGCCACGAGTCGTGGTGAATGTTGATCATCACGTAGAAGCCGTCGGCGAGCGCCCAGTCGACGACCTCCTTGACCCGGTTCAGGTAGGCGGCCTCGATGGTGTAGCTCGGCGCGCCGCCCAGGTGGGCGCTCCAGGTCACCGGGATACGGATGCTCTTGAAGCCCTGCGCCCTGACGTTGTCCAGCAGCGCCTCGGTGATGCGCGGGTTGCCCCAGGCGGTCTCGTCGCTGCCGACCGCGTCGAGCGAGTTGCCGAGGTTCCAGCCGGGCTGCATCGCCGCGACGGCGGCCATCGCGTCACCGGCCGGCGGCGGGGTGGTCGGGGGCGGCGTGGTGGGCGGCGGGGTGGTGGGCGGCGGCGTGGTGCCGACCGTACCGTTGCAGGTGGTGCCGTTGAGCGCGAACGAGGTCGGCGCGGTGTTCGTGCCGGACCAGGAGCCGTTGAACCCGAACGAGGTCGACGCGTTCGTGGCGAGCGATCCGTTGTAGTCGACGTTGGTGGCGGTGACGGCGGCACCGGAGGCGGTGACGGTGGCGCTCCACGCCTGGGTCACCTGCTGCCCGGACGGGAAGGTCCAGGTCAGCCGCCAACCGTTGATGGCGTCGCCGAGGTTCTTGATGGTCACGTTGGCGCTGAAGCCGCCCTGCCACTGGCTGCCGACCGCATAGGTCACCTGGCAGCCGGCGGCGGCCTGGGCGGTGCCCACCATCATCATGGCGAAGCCGACCACCAGGGCGGCGATGGTGCCGCCGACCAGGCTGAGTCGCCATCGGGTTCGTTGGAGTGTGCCGCGCATGCCGGTCATCGCTGCTCCTTGCCGCAGACGGGGGTGTTTCGGTGGGGGTGGAACGCCCGCCGCCCACGCCGGCAACGTCCACGTCAGGCGCAGATTAAGTTTGGAGTCCAAACTTTGTCAATCGATCCCCCACGATCACCAGAGGCCGGCGCCCGCCGCGCACCCCGACCCGGCCGACCGCCACAGTGGAGCGACAATGGATGGTGGTCCGCTCCGCCGTCCTGTTGCACCGACAGTTCTCCGCTACGCGTCAGTCCGGTCCCCGTAAGGTGAGAAAACGTGCCACCTCGCAGATCCAAGCGGCCCAAAGGCCAGCGCAAGCCGTCGAATCGACAGGCGGAAACGCAGCCGTCTCCCCAACCGTCAGGCGGGCAGCCGGACCAGTCCGGGGCAGGTACCTCGCGCCGGACCCTGCTGTTGGCGGCCGGCGGCGCAGCGGCCAGCGCGGTCGTCGGCGCGGTGGTCGCCGAGGTAGCGAACCGGATCACCTCGTCCGAGCAGGCGGTACGGGACGACCGGGCGGTCGAGGAGGCCAAGCGGTCGTCGGCCCGGCAGAAGCCGCCCCTCACCGCCAACGCCTACTACTACAACCGGTCGGATGAGGCAATGGTGTGGGCGCTTCCGAGGCCGCTGACCGATCAGGAGCGGCAGCGGCTCGTCACCCCGCCGTCGCCCGGGTCCCTGGGTCTGGCCCCGGATTCCTTCACGGACGTCGTCCACGGGGTGATGCAGTACACCGCAGAGCCCCACCGGTTACTGACCCGGATCCGGATCTCCGTGGTCGGCCAGTGGAGCGGTCCGGTGTTCGTCAGACAGATCCGGGCCAGGGTGGTGCGACGAACTCCGCCGATCTCCGGTGCCTTCCTCTTCCACAACAGCCAGGGTGGAGGGGAGCCACTGGAGATTGGCTTCGACCTGGACGAGCCGGACAGCCTCGCGCGGCTGGTCGGGTCGGACGGGCACACCCTCGGTGCGGCATACCTGGATCGCCGATCGCTCACCCTCTCGCCGAACGAGCCGCTCACCATCGACGTGCAGGCGTACACGGCCCGCTCGTACTGTGAGTGGGTCATCGAGCTCGACCTCGACCTCGACGGCAAGCGCCGAACGCACGTCGTCGACGACCACGGCCAGCCGTTCCGCAGCACCGGTCTGGCCCGCCACTACCAGGACAGGTACTACATGCACATCACCAACGGTTGGACCGCCGAGGGTGCTGGTCCTCCCAGCTACAAGACGTGAACGCCCGTCGACAGCGGATCGTCGGGTTCGTCGTCGTCGCGGTGCTACCCGCGTTGCTGGCCTTCACGGTGGTGCGACTGCTGCGGGACGATGGTGGCGGTGCGCAACGGGCAGCGCCGTCCCACACCGGCGGGCCCGCCGTTCCGCCCAGCCCGGCGGTTTCGGATGGTGACGTCGACCTGGCCGTCCGGTTTGCCGGGTCCGCGCCGGGCGTCGAACCCACCTTCATGATCAATGAGAAGCAGGCTGCGGCAGGTCCGCCTCCGGAGATCAGGGACTGCCGTCGGTTCGCGGACTGGGCGCAGCGGGTCGGGGGCATCCCGGTCGACTTCACGCCGTCCCACGTCCTGTCGGTGCACGCCCGACGGAGCCTTGACCTGAACGGCGCGTGGATCGAGGCGGTACCGGTCGCCCAGGTCTCCATCACCGAGGGGGACGGCCCGTGGGTGGAGTTGGCCTGCCGCGACGGTGCGCCGACCCCCACCGCCACCCCGTCCGGTGAGTTCCCGTCGCAGGGGGAGGACGACAGCCCGCCGGTCGACCGGCCCCACGTCCTCGTCGCCGGGCAGACCATCGAGCTACCGATGGAGCTCAGCGAGCCGTACGACGGTGGGGACGCGTTTCCGCACGGCGTCTCCGACTACGAGCTCACGGTTTCCCTGGAGATCGACGGAATCTACCGGACGTACCGGCTGAAGAACGGTGACTCCTACTTCCGGTGCTGCGGGCGGACCACCTACATGGGCTACCAGGCCGCCAGCTACGAATGGAACCTCTCCCCTCCCCGCAGCCTCCGGCACTGCGAGGAACTCCGGTACGCCGAGGAACCACCACCACCGACGTGCACGGTCAGTCAACGTTGATGCCGTTACGTCCCGTGCGTCGATGTCGGTGGTGAACGTTCGCGCCGTCCGACAGTGGCAACCGGGCAGCGGTCACGGTCAGCGACGCGGGGTTGTGGTCGTCCTCACGGTTCCCAGGAAGCTGGCCCAGGTGTCACCGTCGAACGCGAGAGTCGGGCCGGTGGGGTTCTTGGCGTCCCGGACGCCCACTTCGTCGCTGAGGACGACGAGCCCTACCGGCCCGTCACCGGGAGGGTACGTCGACTGGTCCGGCACCGAGGTCCTCGCTCCCGCCGCGTCGACGACAGAAGCCGGCCAGGCCGACGATCGCCCCTCCCTCGCACCGAAGCAGCCGCGGTAGCCGCCCCACGTCGGCGTTGGTCGACCCGGCCCCGGTGGCGGCCCCGGCACCGGCACCGGCACCGGCACCTCCATCACAACCAGGATCAGTTGCACTGAAGCCTAGGAACCGCCAACCGCTCAGGAGCATTCGCGGAATGATCGGAATTCGGCTCCGCACTCCATAAAGGACGATTTCGCAAGTAGTTCGTCAGCGGCGAAGGCGGACACCGCCGCCTTGCTGGAGGAAATTTGATCTCCTAGGCTTCCATCGATACACCCGGATATCGGGTGTGAGATCCGAAGGGATGCGCATGCGTAGACGAATCAATGCTGCCCTGATCGCCTGTGGTGCACTCGTCGGCGGGCTGGTGGGTGTGGCACCCGCCCAGGCTGCGGACACTGCGCAGGTGTCCCAGACCGCAGAAGCCAGGCAACTGTTCCAGGCCGCGAGCGTTTCGCAGACCGTCAAGAAGATCCCCTTCTCGCCTTCGGCCAGGTCGAAGCCGGTGCAGATCTCCAGTCTGAACTGCTCGGCGGGAACGTTCAATTACGACGGATACCAGTGGTACTTCAACATCGCGTGTTCGCCCATCTCACCCACCACGGTCTGGCTCGCGTACATCACCTGCAACAACCAGAACACCTACACGTCCAACCTTCTGTACTCCTACTGGAACGTCAGTGTCTACTGCCCTCCGGGAACGATCCCGGTAGAGGCGGGCGTGGCGTGGGCATGACCCTCGGCTGACGGATCATGCGGCTACCGGAACCGGCCGCCCGGCCCGCCCGCCAACTGTCGACCTGCGGGATCGTCCGATGAGAACGGCACGGTACCGGCCGAGAGTGGGCGGGGTGTGCTGGCCGTACCGGACGGGCGGGTCGTTCGTGACGAGCTGCGACGGCTGGTCCCGGCCGATCCGCTCGGGCCGCCCGGTGGCCGGACGAGGAGTTCCCCACCGCGAGGATCCGATCGACCGCTACGTCCTGGGGCACCTCGCGCCCAGCGCGTTTCATGGCGCTGGTGGACCGGCGCGGTGACCGCACTGCGGGTCACCGCCAGGTGGCCCGCTACGAGCGGGCGGGTGCACCGACGTGGCCCGGTCAGCCCGGCAGCCGGGCCACGTCGGTCGGCCGTACCCTCAGCCGATGTTCGACTGCGGGCCGGCGTAGGTACGGACCAGGTTCGGTACCTCGGCGGCCGGGTCGAGGCGGTAGGAGTAGAAGCTGGACGGGTTGAACGCGGACCCGCCGGTCTGCTGCTTGCCGGACGAGTTGACCACGATGCTGCCGGACTGCCGCAGCTCGGCGGTGGTGTCCTTGTAGTAGGGGTCCTTCACCTTGTCGAAGTAGCTGTTCTCCAGCACCATCCTGGTCGCGCCACGCGAGTAGTTGCCGTACCCGGTGACGTTCTGCAGGTAGTTGTTGTAGAGGTGCGCGTACGCCACGTTGTCGGTGCTCGGGTTACGCGAGTTGGTGTCGCGGATCCAGTTGTGGTGGATGGTGATGCGGGCCGTGACGTTCTCGGTCCAGCCGATACCGAAGGTCTTGTTGTTCTCGGCGATGACGTTCCACGACACGGTCAGGTTCGTGGTGTCCTTCCGGCTGTCGATCAGGCCGTCGTTCATCCGGGTCAGGTGGTTGTGGTCGATCCAGATGCGGTCGGCGGTGTCCAACTGGATGGCGTCGTAGTCGAAGTCCTTGTCGTCCGGGTCGTCGGAGGCCACCCGGGTGTCGCGGATGGTCAGGTTCCGGATGATCACGTTGCTGGTGCCGGCCCCGAGGAAGAACCCGCCGCCGACGATGTGTCCGTTCTTTCCGACGCCGACGATGGTCTTGTTCGACCCGACCCGGATCTCCTTGCCGTACGGGGAGACGGTGATCGCGCTGTTCACCCGGATGATGTGCGGGGTGCTGGCGGCGGCGTAGCGCTCCAGGTCGGCCTGGTTGGTGACGGTGACCGTGGTGCCGCCCTGCCCACCGGTGGTCCCGGCCGCGCCGGCGAACCCGTCCGGGGTGTTCGAGTACGGCCCACTCGGCGGCGGGGTTGTGGGCGGGGGCGTGGTCGGTGGCGCGGTGGTGGCCGGCGGGGGCGTGGTCGGGGCGGTCGAGCCGGTGCACACCGTGCCGTTGAGGGTGAAGCTGGTCGGGGCCGGGTTGCTGCCGTTCTGCGTGCCGTTGAAACCGAAGTTCACGGTGCCGTTGGTCGGGATGGCGGCGTTGTAGTCGACGTTCGTCGCGGTGACCGTCGAGGTGCCGGTGGGGATGGTGGCGCTCCACGCCTGGGTCACCTGCTGACCGGCCGGGAACGTCCAGCCGAGCCGCCAGCCGTTGACCGCGTCACCCAGGTTGGTGACGGTGACGTCGGCGCCGAAGCCGCCGGCCCAGGAGTTGGTCACCCGGTAGTCGACCCGGCAGCCGGCCGCCGCCTGGGCGGACACCGCCAGGACCGAGCCGGTGACGGCGAGGACGGCGGTGGTGGCCAGGACCAGTCCGGTCCGCCAGGGACGGTTGTTCTTGACGAGTTTCACGGAGAATCCTTCGTGGGACGGGTTGGTGGGGGTGGTGGTCACAGCGGGTTCCAGCCGTCGGTGCCGGCGAGGTACTTCTGCGGCGTGTGGTTGGCCGCCTGCGCGTCACTGAGCTGGGGACGGTTGCTGTTGACCGTCGCGCCGGGACCGGTGTTGCGGTACTCCAGGAACCGGGCGTTCTGCCAGGTGGCGTCGCCCATGTCGGTCCACGGCTGGGCGTTCCTGACGGTGCCGCCCAGGATCGACTCCCGGTACAACACCTGCGCGCCCTGCCGCCACGGCCGGCCGAGGGTGGTGTTGTTGCTGCCCGCGCCGGTGATGGTGGAGCGGTAGAACAGGAACCCGTACGTCTTGGTGTCCGGGGTGCTGGCGGCGGTGATCGGCCCGCCCGTGGAGCGCTTCTCGTGGATCGTCGACCGGTCGATGACGATCGTGCCGCCACCGAAGACGAAGTCGGTCGTGCCCTCGACGTACGAGTCGACCAGGTAGGCCCGGGTACGGTCGTTGACCAGGAAGGTGTCCTGGTCGCCGAGGAGCCGGACGTTGCGGAACACCGCCCGGTCCGCGTTCAGGTGCAGGGCGACCGCCTGGTGCCCGCTGGGGGTCGAGTTCTCGTCGAAGTCGTTGGCGATGGTCAGGTTCTCCGCCACGAAGTTCGCCCCGTCGACGAACACGCTCGCACTGCCCGACGTGCCGTGCGTGTACGCCGAGTTGTGGTACACCAGCACCGTCTGCGCCGCCGCCGAACCCAGCCCCTGCAACGTGACGTGCGGCTTGTTCGACGGCACCCGGACCACCTCCCGGTACGTGCCGGACTTGATGGTGATCACCCTCCGGGTGGTGTTGTTGGCCGGCACCGCGTCGATGGCCTGCTGCACCGTCCGGTACGTGCCGGTGCCGTCCGCCGCCACCGTCGGCGTGCCGCTGGTCGGCGGCGGGGTCGTGGGTGGTGGGGTCGTGGGTGGTGGGGTCGTGGGTGGTGGACTGGTGGTCGGGCCGACCGGTCCGGTGCAGGTGGTGCCGTTGAGGGTGAACGTGGTCGGCTTCGGGTTGCTGCCGATCCAGGTGCCGTTGAAGCCGACGTCGATGGTGGCGTTGCGGGCGATCCCCGCGTTGTAGTCGACGTTGGTGGCGGCGACGGTGCCGCTGGTCGGGTTGGCGGTGAAACCCCAGGACTGGGTGATGGTCTGGCCGGCCGGGAAGGTCCAGCCGAGCCGCCAGCCGTTGATCGGATCGCCGAGGTTCCTGACGGTGATGGCCGCGGTGAACCCGCCGGCCCACTCGCCGCTGACCTGGTAGCTGACCTGGCAGCCACTTGCGGCCCGGGCGGAGGCCGCGGTCAGGACACCCGCGGCGAGGGTGGTGGCGACGGCGGCGGCGAGGATTCCCGCCGTACGTCGCCTCGGGTGGACTGTCACGTTTCGTTTCTCCCCATGTCGTCTGAGTCGCTGTCGGACGGTGGCGGTGACCGGCGGCCCGGCTCCGACGGTCACCCCACGCGGTACGACGTCCGGCGCTGGTGGACGCCGGACGGCCCGGACCGGGCCGTGCCCACGGCCCGTCGGATGAACAGACGGGGCTACGGCATCCGCATTACCGGTTTCGGCGACTTTTCTTCCGGCGACTTCTTAGGGAGCGTCGCCGGATTTCGGCAGCGTCGGCGCGGTCAGGACGGGGGACGGTCCGAGATGGGCCGGCCTCGACCGAGGGCGTCGGCGTACCCCCAGCGGCCCCGGATGTCGAGCAGCTCGATCTGGCCCAGTTCCTCCGGGACGCCGGCGTCGATACCCAGGTGGTTCTCGTACGGTTCGAGACCGAGCAGGGTACGCAGCAACAGCAGGGTCGCGCCGGCCGACGGGGCGTACGGGCTGTCGGTGAACCGGTGCGGCACCGGCACCCGGGTCCGGGCCCGGTCGTAGCCGGCGAACAGCGCCGGCAGCCGGCCCTGGAAGTGCTGGCCCGCCTCGAGCAGCGCGGACGCGATCCGGGCGGCCTCCTGCTTGAAGCCGTACCGGCGCAGGCCCCAGGCGATCAGCGAGTTGTCAGCCGGCCAGATCGCCCCGGTGTGGTGGCCCAGCGGGTTGAACTGGAACTCGGTGCTGGCCAGGGTCCGCACACCCCAGCCGGACCAGAGGGCCGGACCGGTCAGGTGGCGGACCACGCTCCCGGCCCGTTCGGGTGCCACGATGCCGCTCCAGAGCAGGTGCCCGAGGTTGGAGGCGAGCCCGTCGACCGGCGTGCGGTCGGACTGCAACGCCAGCGCGTACCGCCCCCGGTCGGGCAGCCAGAAGTCCCGGTCGAACCGCTCACGCAGCGCGGCGGCCTCCCGTTCCAGTTGGTCGGCGTAGCCGGGATCACCCCAGAACGACCGGGCCAGCCGGGCGGCCCGCCGTTTGGCGTCGTAGACGTACCCCTGGGTCTCGCAGATCGCCTGCGGGAAGGTGGCGAGCCGGCCGTCGGAGAAGCAGATCCCGTGTACCGAGCTGCGCCAGGTCTCGTTGGCCGGGCCGGTCCGGGTCTGCCGGCAGGTGGACCAGACGTAGCCGTCGCCGGCCCGGCCGGCGTACTCGTCGATCCAGGCGAGCGCGGCGCGGGCCTGGAACTCGTAGGTACGCACCAGGGTGTCGTCGCCGGTCCAGCGCTCGTACTCGTCGAGCAGGACGACGAAGAGCGGCGTGGTGTCGACGGCGGAGAAGGCGGCGGAGTCGGGGGCGTCGTTGAAGGCGGCCGACTCGCCGTACCGGCTCTCCTGGACGATCCGGCCGGGCTGCTCGCCCCGGAACGGGTCGACCCGCACCCCCTGGCTGAGCGCCAGGATCCGCAGCGTGCTCAGCGCCCGCTGCGGCAGGAAGGGCAGCACCTGAAGGCAACTGATCAGGCTCTCCCGGGCCAGCAACGTCATCGACCAGGGCAGCCCGGTCGCGGGCAGCCGTTCCCGGAAGTTGAGTCCCTGGTAGGTCAGCGCGGCGAGGTCCCGCACGCTGCGGTCGTAGGCAATGCTGAGCGGCTCGTGGTCGGAGCGCAGCCGGGGCATGCCGGCGATGGTCTGTTCGACCTCCCGGCTGGCCTCGGCCCGGGACCGGCCGGTCGAGCTCTCCAGTCGTTCCCGCAGGTCACGCCGGCGCAGGTCGCGGACCAGGGTCAGCACCCGGAGCCGGGTGGACCAGGTGCCGTGCGGCGCGACGGTGACGGTGAACGTCAGGCCGCTCCCGTCGATGTCGGCCGGTTCGCTGGCGGAGATCACCGTCTCCCGGTGCAGGGTCTCCCGCCGGTAGTGCAGCCGCAGGGACCGCTCGTCGATGGTGGTGGACACCTGCCGGTCCCGCTGGTATCCGTCGCGGATCTCCTGCACCTCGGCGAAGTCGGCCCCGACGTCGAGCCGGACGGTGTAGCACAGCGGCTCCGGCGCGAAGTTGAACAGGGTCAGTTCCTCCTCGAAGGTCTGCGCCACCCACCGGTGCCGCAGAACCGAGGTTGTGGCGTTGACGTAGTGCGTGGGCTGTCCGGGTACCAGCGCGAACTTCGCCTCGGCGGAGCTGATGTCGTCGATCGAGAGCACCGCCAGTCGTTCCCCGTCGACGGTCAACCGCCAGGTGGACAGGAACCGGGTGTCGAAGAAGAACAGGCCGAGCGGGGTGGGTTCCGGGGCGATGTCCCCGTGCCGGTCGCTGATCATGAACAGGTTGCCGTAGAAGATGCTGGCGGACTCGTGGATGTCGGTCCGGAACCGTTCGGCGGTGCGGGAGACGTCGGTGACCGGTTCGGGGTTGGCGCTGTCCGCCTCGATCGGGAGCAGCCGTCGGAAGATCAGGAACAGCGAGAGGTCGCCCTCGACCGAGACGACCCCCCGGAACAGCATCGACACGACGTTGTCGGCGCCGGCGAGCAGCCGCTCGAAGGTCTCCGGGCGCATCTCGACCACGCAGTCGGCGTCCGCGCCGGTCCGGGCCACCACGACCCGGCCGGATTCGAGGCGGACGAACCAGGTGGCGGGGTGGGTGTCGGTGCCGACGAAGGTGAACTGGATCGTACCGCGCGGTGGTGCGGGCAACCGCCCGGCGGCGGCCTCCTCCAGCCCGGCGAAGAACTCGTCGAGTAGCTCACTCACCGCCAGGCCCCTGTCGTCGCGCGCCGGCCTACCCCTTTCGCTCGACGTCGCAAAAGGGAGATAATGCCGCGAAAGAGAGATTACGCTACGAGCGCCGGCGCTGACCGCGCTTCAGTGGAACGACCGGGACACCACCCGGGTGACCTGCGGGAGGATCGCGATGGCACACCGGCAGACCGCTGCGGGGATGCGCTACTGGACGTACGGCCACGGCGGACCCGAGACGTACCTCCTGGTGCACGGCTGGTGCTGCCACCACGGGTTCATGGAGCCGATCGCCGGCCACCTCGCCGGCCGGCACGCCCGGGTGATCGCCGTCGACATGCCCGGCCACGGCGAGAGCCCACCGCCGCCGGAGGGCTACGGCGTGGCCCAGTTGGCCGCCCGGCTCCGGGCCCTGGCCGCCGCGCTCGACCTACGGCGGGTGGTGGTGATCGGGCACAGCCTCGGCGGGGTCTGGTCGCTGGAGGCCGCCGCCGGTGACCGGGACCGGTTCACCGGGCTGGTCATGCTCGACTCCGCGGTGGCCGGGGCGCCCGGTTCCGCCGAGGCCATCGCCCAGGTCGCCGAGTCGCTGCGGACCGACACCTCGGGCACGGTCCGGGAGTCCATCGTCCGGTCGTACTTCCTGCCCCGCTCCGACCCGCGCCTGGTCGAGTGGGTGGTCCGCGAGATGGCCCGGCCCACCACCGAGGTCGCGTACGAGCCGATCGCCGGGCTGGCCGCGTACGTCGGCGCGGAGGGGGACGTGGCGGCCCTGACCCGCTGGGACCGTCCGCTGCTCTACATCGGCAGCAACGCCCCGTTCGCCGACCGGGCCCGGCTGATCGAGCTGGCCCCGCAGGCCGACTACGGCCTCACCGTGGGGTCCGGGCACTTCGTCCAGCTGGAGGTGCCCAACCAGACCAACGCGATGATCGACCGGCATCTGCAGCTGACCCGCTGACCGGGCCGGCCCGCAAGCCGTCCAGCACCAGCCCGACGATCCGCTCGGACACCACGCCGGAGTCACCGGGGTCCTCCCGGAACAGCAGGGCCAGCAGCCTGGCGACATCTGCGGCGTCCACGTCCGGGCGCAGCGTCCCCTCGGCCTGGGCGGCGTGCACGATCTCGTCGAGCAGGGCGAGGCACTCCGACCGGAGCCGGGCGACCTCCGGGTCCTCCTGGGCGGCCGTCCAGGACGGTCCGGACCGGGCGGCCAGCCGGACGGTCAGCCGGACGCCCGGGCAGCCGGTGACCAGCCGGGCGAACGCGGCCCAGGCGGTGGGCTCCTCGGCGACGGCGGTCCGGGCGTCCCGCTGGACGGCGGCGAGGGTCTCCCGGGCCACCGCCCGGACCAGCGCCCCGCGATCGGGGAAGCGGCGGTAGAGGGTACCCACACCGACCCCGGCCCGCCGG
Source organism: Micromonospora cathayae (assembly GCF_028993575.1). Lineage (NCBI taxonomy): Bacteria > Bacillati > Actinomycetota > Actinomycetes > Micromonosporales > Micromonosporaceae > Micromonospora > Micromonospora cathayae. The sequence goes on from NZ_CP118615.1 coordinate 5,458,613, forward strand.
GCGATCTCCTCCATCGGCACGTCGGTACCGGCGGTCACGAAGACGGTCCGGGCGGCGGCGATGATCTGGTCCCGGTTGCGGCGCGCGTCCGCACGCAACCGGTGTTCCGTGGGATGTGTCATGGCCGGGATTGTCCCGGAGAGCACTGTGGACGTGCCTCCCCCGCTCGGGTTACCGTGCGGGGAAACCGGAGACAGATCGTCCACTTGACCTTGACCGTTCACGATGGGATGGATCGATGACGGCTCCCGAGCTTCCGTTCACCCGTACCTGCCCCTTCGCGCCGCCCGCCGAGCACGTCCGACTCCGGGAAGAGGAGCCGGTCGCCCGGGTGACCCTGTCCACCGGCCGGGAGGTCTGGGCGCTGAGCCGGCACGCGGACATCCGGACCATGCTGACCGACCCCCGGTTCAGCACCGACCGGCGGCACCCCGGCCACCCGTTCCACGCCCCCGACCTGCCCCGGCTGGAGCGGTCCCGGCCGTCGTTGATCGAGCTGGACCCCCCGGACCACGGTCCGGCCCGGCGGGCCGTCACCGGCGAGTTCACCGTACGGCGGGTGGCCGCGCTGGGCCCGCGGATCCAGCAGGTCGTCGACGAGCACGTCGACGCGCTGCTCGCCGGCCCCCGGCCGGTCGACCTGGTCCAGGCGCTGGCGCTGCCGGTGCCCTCGCTGATCATCTGCGACCTGCTCGGCGTGCCGTACACCGACCACGACTTCTTCCAGGACCGCACCGCCCGGATGCTGCGCCGCACCGCCACCAACGAGCAGCGCTTCGCCGCCGCCCAGGACCTGCAGCGGTACCTGCTCGACCTGGTCTCCGGCAAGGCGGCCACCCCGGGCGACGACCTGCTCAGCCGGCAGTTGGCGCGCGGCGGCGACCTCGAGGACGTGGTCAGCCTCGGCTTCCTGCTCCTGGTCGCCGGGCACGAGACGACCGCGAACATGATCTCGCTCGGGGTGCTGAGCCTGCTGGAACACCCCGACCAGCTCGCCGCGATCCGGGCCGACCCCACGCTGACCCCGAAGGCGGTGGAGGAGCTGCTGCGCTACTTCACCATCGCGGAGCTGGTGGTGGCCCGGGTGGCGGTGACGGACGTGGAGATCGGCGGGGTGCTGATCCGGGCCGGGGAAGGCGTCGTCACGCTGGGCAACGCGGCCAACCGCGACCCGGCCGCCTTCCCCGACGGCGACCGGCTGGACCTGACCCGGGGTGGCCGGCACCACCTCAGCTTCGGTTTCGGCGTACACCAGTGTCTGGGGCAGAACCTGGCCCGGCTGGAGTTGCAGATCGTCTTCGACACCCTGCTGGCCCGGGTGCCGGGCCTGCGGCTGGCGACGCCGGTCGACCGACTGCCCTTCAAGGACGACGGAGCCGTCTACGGCCTGTACGAGCTACCGGTCACCTGGTAGGGGCGGCTCGGGTAGCCGGTCCCGTCGGCCGGCCGGTCGGGCTCAGGGCTCTACAGTGATCGCCGACGCCGGGCAGACCGCCGCGGCGTCGGTGACGTCGGCGAGCCGTTCGGCGGCGGGCGACGGGTTCAGGAGCACCACCACACCGTCCTCGTCACGCTGGTCGAACACGTCCGGCGCGGCCAGCGCGCACTGCCCGGACCCGCAGCACCTGTCCTGGTCGACGGTGATCCGCATGGTGCCCACCCTTCCGTGGTAGCCGGCTTCCGGCGTCCAGAGTGCCCGCTCGGCCGCCCGCCCGCCAGAGGCCGGCGACGAAACCGCAATGGACAGGACCCGGATCGCCGGCTACCGTCCACACCTCAGGACTGATCGACGTTGATGTATGTCTGGAGGTGCCGTGTCCCCACGTCATGCCCGAGGAAGGCGCTGCCTGGTCACGCTGTCCGCAGTGGCCGTCCTCGCCACCGCGGCCGCCACCACCACCGCCACCACCGCGGCCGCCACCACCGCCAGCCCCGGCACCGCCAGCCCCGTCGCCGCGGCTCCGGCCGTCGACGTCGTACCGGCGGTGACCGCCCGCCTTCTCGACCAGGCCGCCACCGGCCACCCGGCCCTGCGCGCCGCCGGACCGGACGACACCCGGGTCACCGTCAGCCGACGCGACGGCCGGACCTGGGCGACCGGCACCGCCGTCGTGGTGGCCCCGCGCGAGGAGGGCGCGTACCCGGCCGGCTGGGTGTTCCTCGCGCACCGGGACCGCACCGGCTGGCGGGTCGCGTTCGACGGCGAGGCCGCCTTCGCCGACCTGGCCCGGCACGCCCCGACCTCGGTGCTGTCCAGCCGGGAACGGGCCGTGTTCACCAGTCCGCCGGCCCCGACGTACGCCGGCGGTGACTACCGCACCGGCATGCGGCTGCCGTACGGCGTCGGGCAGTCGTGGTCGTACACCGGCGGGCCGCACGGCTGGGGCGGCAGCGACTCGCCGTGGAGTTCCATCGACCTGGCCGGCGGTGACCAGCGGGTGCTCGCCGCCCGGGGCGGCACCGCCTACACCATGTGCCGGGGCTGGATCCGGGTCATCCACGACCGCGGCTACGCCACCGACTACTACCACCTGTGGAACAGCATCAGCGTCAACGGGGCGGGCGTGGGTGAGGGCGCGTACCTCGGCGACACCGGCACCGACGTCACCTGCGGCGGCTCCGCAAGCGGCCGGCACGTGCACTTCGGCCTGCGGCAGAACAACGCGTACGTGCCGATCGCCGGGCACGACCTCGGCAAGTGGGTGCTGGCGAACGGCGGCGGCACGTACCAGGGCTCCGCGCTGCACGGCTCGGCGCAGGTGAACGTGGGTGGAACGCTCTACAACCACGGCGCGCTCGGGTTCACCCAGGGCGTCGTGGACAGCGTCGGCGGCGGCACGGTCAACCGGCGGTCCGGCCCCGGCACCGGGTACGGCGTGGTCGGCTCGGTCGCCGACGGGGCCACGGTGTCGATCGCCTGCTCCGCCAACGGCACCACGCACACCGGCCGGTGGGGCGCGACGGCCCTGTGGAACCGGCTGACCGACGGCAGCTGGATCAGCGACGCGTACCTGTGGACCGGCGTGAACGGCCCGGTCAACGGCTGGTGCTGAGACCGGGCACGGGCACGGGACGGCGGGCCGCCGTCGGCCGGGGCACGGGCGGAACCGCGGGCCGCCGGACGGGCCGGGGCACGGTCGGGCCGGCGGGGCACGGACCGGACGGTGGGTCGCCGTCGGTCAGGCCGCGCGCCGGGACGTGGGGTCGGTGTCCGGCAGGCCGGCGTACCGGCCCCGGTGGTAGAGCAGCGGTGAGCCCACGTCGGCGTGCCGGAGCAGCTCCGGTTCGGCCAGCACGATGGCGTGGTCGCCGACCGCCACCCGGTCCACCACCCGGCAGACCAGCCAGGCCAGGGTGTCGTCGAGGATCGGCACCCCCTCCGGACCGGTCCGCCACCCGGTGGGCGCGGCGAACCGGTCCAGGCCGCTGGTGGCGAAGGTCCGGGCCAGGTCCCGCTGGTGGTGGGCGAGCAGGTGTACCGCCACGTGCCGGGCCCGGGCCACGGTGGGCCAACTGGAGGAGCCGAGACGCAGGCAGAACGACACGATCGGCGGATCCAGCGACACCGAGGTGAACGAGGTGGCGGTGAAGCCGACCGGCGGCGGACCCGGCGCGGTGACCACGGTGACGGTGCTGGCCTGGTGGCGCAGCAGGGCACGCAACGCGTCCACGTCGGCGTCCGCCGGCAATGACACGTCGGCGTCCGCCGGCACCGGCACGTCGGCGGGCGGGATCATGCGCTCTCCTCCCCGGAGCCCCGGCCGGCCGGTGCGGGCAGGGTCGGCTGCCGCTCGTACGGGATCTGCTCGCCGGCCTCGACCGCGACCGGCAGCCGGTTCTCCGGCGGGGGCAGCGGGCAGGTGGCGAAGTCGGTGTACGCGCAGGGCAGGTTGACCGCCCGGTTAAAGTCCAGGGTCACCCGGCCGTCCGGGCCCGGCGGGTCGACCGCCAGCCACCGGTTCGCCGGGTACGTGGTGACGCCCGAGGTGGCGTCGGTGAACAGGATGGACAGCCCCAGACCGGGGGCCAGGCCCTCGAACACGGTCAGGCTCAGCGGCAGCCCGTCCACCTCGAACCCGACCCGGCCCAGGGCGTGGTAGACGTGCTCGAGCCCCTCGACGGTCGCGCCGACACTGGTCGGTCGGGGCGGCTCGTACGGCACGAACCGGCCGTCCCGGACCCAGCGCGGGTCCGGCGGGTACGTCGGGGTGCCCCGGTACCCGGTGCGGAGCGGGTGGTCCGGTCGCCGGGGCCGGACGACGTCCCGCCCGCCCCGGCGGGCCACCTCGACCACCCCGCCCTCGACGCCGACGGTGACCCCGCCGCGTTCGGAGATCGGGCCGAACTCGTACCGGTGGCGCACCGGACGGTCGGCCACCACGATCTCCTCTCCGGCGGACAGGGTGACGACCACCCCGGCGGGGCCGGTCTGCCACTCCCCCGGCGCGTCGGGCAGGCGGTGCGGCGTGGACGTGAGCCAGTGCAGGCCGGTGACGGCGAGGAAGCCGTGCGGTGCGGCCAGCTGGGCGTCGCGTCGGCGACGCCACTCCTGCCAGTCCCGGACGAAGGACGTGGGCGCAGCGGTGGTCATGGGTGGCTCCTCACCGGGCGGTCGGAACGTGACGTCGGGGAAGAACAGGGTGACGGGGCCGAGGGCCGGCGGCGGTGTCGGCCAGCGGGGGCGGCCGGACCAGGGGTCGGACCGCGGCGTTCGCCGACCGGTCAGGCCGGGGCACCCGGTACGGAACAGAGCTGCGAGGCGACCCGCATCAGGTCCACGACCCGACGCGAGGTGAGCAGTCGCGCGACCAGCATGGATCGATATTCCTACCGAAAGAATGGGATTTCAAGGGGGTGGTGGTCGGCGTCTCCCCCGGCCCGGTCTCCCGGCCCGTCCGGCAGCCGGCCACGCCCGGACGGTTTGTCGGCTAATGTCCGGATCACCGGGTGGCGGGGGCGGCATGGGCGGAATGCCAGCCGGGAGGACGACCGCAGCGGAGAGGACGACCACGGCGGAGGATGACGCATGACCAGCGCGGGCGGCCGGGGTGGCCGGCTGCGGGCCTGGCTGCTGTCCGACCCCACCCGGCCCGCCCAGCCGCAGGGCCCGTACCCCCGGGAAACCGGACGCCGGCACCACGCCTGGTGGAAGGTCATGTGCCTGACCGGCGTGGACTACTTCTCCACCCTCGGCTACCAGCCGGGCATCGCGGCGCTGGCCGCCGGGGCGCTCTCCCCGGTCGCCACGCTGGTGCTGGTCCTGGTCACCCTGTTCGGGGCGCTGCCGGTGTACCGGCGGGTGGCGCGGGACAGCCCGCACGGCGAGGGCTCGATCGCCATGCTGGTCCGGCTGCTCAGCTTCTGGCCGGGCAAGCTGCTGGTCCTGGTGCTGCTCGGCTTCGCCGCGACCGACTTCATCATCACCATCACCCTCTCCGCCGCCGACGCCACCGCCCACCTCGACCAGAACCCGTTCTGGCCGGCCGCTCTGCAGGGCCACCGGGTGGCGGTCACCCTGGCGCTGGTGGCGCTGCTGGGCGCGGTGTTCCTCCGGGGCTTCGGCGAGGCCATCGGGATCGCCGTCGTACTGGTCGGCACCTACCTGACGTTGAACGCGGTGGTGCTGGTGGACGCCCTCTGGCTGGTCGCCAGCGAACCGGGCCTGGTCAGCGGCTGGAGCGGCGCGCTGACCGCCCGCCACGGTGACCCGCTGTTGGCGGTCGGCCTCGCGCTGCTGGTGTTCCCCAAGCTCGCGTTGGGCCTGTCCGGCTTCGAGACCGGGGTCGCGGTGATGCCGCACATCCGGGGCGGCCACGACGACACGGAGCAGCGTCCGACCGGGCGGATCCGGGGCGCCCGTCGGCTGCTCACCACGGCCGCCGTCACCATGAGCGTCTTCCTGGTCGCCAGCAGCGTCGCCACCACCGTGCTCATCCCGGCCGACGCGTTCCGGGCCGGCGGCGCGGCCAACGGACGGGCCCTGGCGTACCTGGCCCACGCCCACCTCGGCCCGGTCTTCGGGACGGTCTACGACCTGTCCACCATCGCGGTGCTGGCGTTCGCCGGGGCATCGGCCATGGCCGGCCTGCTCAACCTCGTCCCCCGCTACCTGCCGCGGTACGGCATGGCGCCGGCGTGGGCCCGGGCGGTACGCCCGCTGGTGCTGGTGTTCACCGCGGTGGCGGCGCTCATCACCGTGCTGTTCTCCGCGAGCGTGGACGCGCAGGGCGGCGCGTACGCCACCGGTGTGCTCGTCCTGATCACCTCGGCGGCCGTCGCGGTGACCCTGGCCGCGCGACGCGACCGCCAGCGCGGCCGGGCGGTCGCCTTCGGGGTGATCACGGTGGTCTTCGTCTACACCACCGGCGCGAACGTCGCGCAACGCCCGGACGGCGTGAAGATCGCCACCTGCTTCATCGCCGGCATCATCGGAGTGTCCCTGCTGTCGCGGCTGTTCCGGGCGTTCGAGCTGCGGGTCGGCACGGTCGACCTGGACCCCACCGCCCGACGGTTCGTCACCGAACGGGCGGACCGGCTCCGGCTGGTGGCCCACGAACCGGAACGCGGCGACGCCGAAGAGTACCGCGCCAAGCTGGCCCAGGTCGTCCGGGACAACGATCTGCCCTCCGACGCCGACCTGGTCCTCGTCGAGGTGACCGTGACCGACCCGTCGGACTTCGAGACGGAGCTACGGGTGACCGGTACGCTCCGGCACGGCCGCTACCCGGTGCTGCGGACGGCGAGTTCGTCGGTGCCGAACGCGCTGGCCGCGCTGCTGCTGCACGTGCGGGACCTGACCCGGCGGCGGCCGCACCTCTACGTCGACTGGTCCGAGGGGAACCCGGCCGGCAACTTCCTGCGGTACCTGGCCTTCGGGCAGGGCGAGATCGCCTCGGTCGTCCAGGAGATCCTGCGCCAGCAGGAACCCGACCGCTCCCGGCGACCGCACGTGCACACCGGCTGACGGGCCGGGCCGGCAGTCGCGCGGGCCCAACCGACGGCGCGGCGGACCCGCCGGGCCGGTACGTCGGGGTGGGCACCGGGGCGGCGCCCGACCTGTCCTGGGGGAGTCGAGGTCGGGCGCCGCAGCTGTGGGGCGGGTCGGCCGGTGTTACGCGGACTTCGCCGGCACCGGCTCCTCGGCCGGCGCGTCGGTCGCCGGCACGTCGGCCGCGTCCGGGCCCTCGTCCCGGGGGGTACGGACCAGCGCCACCACCGCCACCGCGAGCAGCACGGTGATCGTGGTGGCGATCGTGGCGACCACGTTCAGCCCGCCGGTGAAGGCGTCCCGGGCCGAGGTGAGCAGGGCGTTCGCCGCGTCGGCCGGAAGCTGCCCGGCGACGGTGACCGCGCCGGCCAGGGTGTCGGCGGCCGCCGACCCGTCGGCGGTGCCCGCCGGCACGTCCACCCCGCTGCGGTAGACGATGCTGCCGATGGTGCCGAGGATCGCCACGCCGAGGGCCATGCCCAGCTCGGTGCTGGTCTCGGAGACCGCCGCGGCGGAACCGGCCTGCTCGGGCGGGGCCGAGCCGACCACGATGTCGGTGCCGAGGGCGATCAGCGGACCGCCACCGGCGTACACCAGCATGAACCCGACGACGAGCTGGGTGAGCCCACCCTCGCTGGGGATCAGGGCCAGCATCAGGTGGCCGACGGCCGAGATGGCCAGACCGGCGGCGACCACGTGCGCCGGGGCGATCTTCGCGGCCAGCACCGGGGCGAGCACGGAGGTGACGATCAGCGCGAACGCCGCCGGCAGCAGCCACAGGCCGGCCTTCAGCGGCGACAGGCCCACCACGAGCTGGAGGTACTGGGTGACGAACAGGTACGTGCCGCCGGCGATGAGCATGCTGAACAGCATCGCCACCAGGGCGGTGCTCAGCGTGCGGTGCCGGAACAGCCGCAGGTCGATCAGTGGGCTGTCCAGGGTGCGCTGCCGGCGGGCGAAGACCACCCCGATGGCCAGGCCGACCACGATGGTGAGCACCGGCACCACCGGGGAGGCGTCCTTGGCGAGTTCCTTGAGGCCGTAGATGACCGGCAGGATCGCGGCCAGCGAGAGCAGCACGCTGGTCAGGTCGAGCTTGCCGGCGTCCGGGTCGCGGTACTCGGGCAGCAGCCGGGGACCGGCGATCAGCAGCACCGCCATGATCGGTACGCCGAGCAGGAAGACCGACCCCCACCAGAACCATTCCAGCATCGCGCCGCCGACGACCGGGCCGAGCGCCACCCCGACGGAGAACATGGTGACCCAGATGCCGATCGCCACGCCCCGCTGCTGCGGGTCGCGGAACATGTTGCTGATCAGCGCCAGGGTGGACGGCATCAGGGTGGCCCCGGCGACACCGAGCGCGGCACGGGCGGCGATCAGCAGCACCGGGTCGTCGGCGTACGCGGCGGCCACCGAGGCGACCCCGAAGGCGGCGGCACCGATCAGCAGCAGCCGACGGCGGCCGATCCGGTCGCCCAGGGTGCCCATGGTCACCAGGAAACCGGCGATCATGAAGCCGTAGATGTCGATGATCCACAGCATCTGCGGGGCGCTGGGCAGCAGACTCTCGCTGATGTGCGGCACCGCGAGGTGCAGCACGCTCAGGTCGATGGAGAGCAGCAGCGTCGGCAGCGCCAGCACGGCGAGGCCGAGCCACTCGCGCGGGCCCGCGCGGTGGGGTGCTTCCAGGGTGGTTCCCAAGGTCTTTCCTTCCGGGTTACTGGGTTGTGCCGTGGTCGGGGTGCCCACCGGGCGGGTGCCCGGCCGCCGGGGCGAGCGCGGCGACCAGGTCCGCGGCGACGGTCGCGGCGGTGGTCGGGTCGTACAGGTAGAAGTGGCCGCCGGTGAACATGCGGCGGCGGAACGGGCCGGTGGTCTCCAGCGACCACAGGGCGAGCCGGTCGGCGACCACGATCGGGTCGTCCGTGGCGCCCAGGGACAGGATCGGCACGCCCGTGCCGCTCGGCGGTCGCTGGTAGGTCTCCATCGCCTCCAGGTCGGCGCGGATCGCGGTCAACGCGGACCGCACCAGGTCGGTACGGTGCAGCAGCTCGGGGGTGACCCCGCCGATCTCCACCAGGTGGTCGAGCATCTCCGCGTCGGTCCGCAGGTGCCCGAACGGCGGTTCGCTGGGGAAGCAGGGCGGTTGGCGGGCCGACACCGCCAGCAGCTCGGGTGGCAGCCCCTTGCGTTCCAGTTCCCGGGTCAGCTCGTAGCCGAGCACGCTGCCGAAGCTGTGCCCGACCACCGCGTACGGCAGCGGCTCCAGCTCGGCCACCGCGTGCGCGAGCCCCTCGACCAACGGTTCCACCCGGTGCAGCGGCGGCTCGCCGGCCCGTAGGCCCCGGCCGGGCAGCTGCCCGACGAGCAGTTCCACCCCGGCGGGCAGCACCCGCCGCCAGGCCCGGAACGCGGACGGCCAGCCACCGGCGTGCGGCAGCGCCACCACCCGCCCCCACGGCGTGCCGGGTCCACCGGGCGGACCCACCCGCAGCAGCCAGTTCCCGGTCATCCCGGTCCTCCCCCGGCCAGCAGCGGGTGGTGCGTGGCGAGGTGGTCGAGCACCCGGGCCTGGTGCGGGCGCAGCCGCTGCCCCGGCAGGTGTTCCAGGGAGTGCAGGAACGGGTCGGGTGGCTCGGGCCGGCCGGCGAGCGCGGCGGCCACGGCCATCACCAGGGTCGGCTGGTACCAGGCCGAGTAGCCGCCCTCGTGGGCCAGGACGATCCGCCCGCCGCAGAGTTCCTCGGCCAGCGCGCACATCCGGACGGTCATCGCGTGGAAGGTGCGGCTGGTGCACATCATCCGGCCCATCGGGTCGTGCCCGCTGGCGTCCACCCCGGCCGCGACCAGGATCAGCTCCGGCGCGAAGGCCCGCGCCGCCGGCTCCACCAGCCGGCTGAGCGCGGCCAGGTACGCCTCGTGGCCGGCGCCGGCCGGCAGCGGCACGTTGAGCGTGTACCCGGTGCCGGGGCCGGTGCCGGTCTCGGTGACCAGCCCGGACGCGGGCGGGAAGAGCCCCTCCTGGTGGATGGAGACGTACAGCACGTCCGGGTCGTCGTAGAAGGCGCGCTGGATGCCGTTGCCGTGGTGCACGTCCCAGTCCAGCACCAGCACCCGGCGTACCCCGTGCCGTTGCGCCGCCCGCGCGGCCACCGCCACGTTGTTGTAGAGGCACAGGGCCATCGCCCGGTCCGGTTCGGCGTGGTGGCCGGGCGGGCGGACCAGACAGTAGGCGCGGTCGAAGCGGCCGTCGAGTACGGCGGTGGTGGCCTGGACGCAGGCCCCGACGGCCAGCCGGGCGGCCTCGGCGCTGTGGTGGTTGACGTGCGCGTACACCCCGGCGTCCCCCGCGCCGAGGGCGGACGCGGCCTCGACCCGGTCGATGTGCGCGGCGGTGTGCACCAGCCGCAGGTCGTCGTCGGTGGCCGGGGTCGGGGTGACCCGGGTGTAGAGGTCCAGCAGCCCGGACAGCCGGACCAGACCCTCGGCCCGACGCAGGTCCGGGTCCACCGCGAACTGGCGCAGCGGCTCGATGCCCGGCCCGACCGGCAGGTATCCGGAGCCCTGGCCGGGGTCGTGCCAGAAGCACAGCTCGTGGCTGTACCAGGCGAGGTTCGACATGGTGGGTGTCCTCGGTGCTCGACGGGCGGGGCGGACGCGCCCGGCGTCGTCGGCGACGACGCCCGGGCGCGCGGCAGGTCAGACGCCGACGTTCTCCGGCAGCCGGGCCAGCCCGGACACCTCGGCGATCTTCCCCAGGTAGTACTCCCGTTCCTCGGCGGGTGTCTGCTTGGTCCGGAACGTCGAGTCGAGCCAGCCCAGCACCTGCTCGATCTCGGCCGGGGTGAGTCCCCGTTCGCCGACCTCCTTCTCGAACTCCCGGATCCGGGTCGCCGGAGCCAGTACGCCCTCGGCGTAGCCGGTCTCGTCGGCGTTGTGGTTCCGGGTACACGCGATGGCCTTCAGGACGGCACCGAAGAAGGCCCTGCTGTCGACGTCACTCACTGCGGTCTCCTCTCGACGGGATGACACGCGCCCCGGCGTGCGCGGGCCGGCGGCGCGGCTGATGCGGTTGCGGGCACCCCGGGGCCCGTCGGGCGTGCCCTGCGGCGACGGACCCGACGGGTACCTCCGGAGTGTCCAGCCCCGACCGGTGTGCTCAGGCGATGAGCCCGACCTGCCGGCCGGCCTTGGCGAAGACGGCGACGGCCTGGTCCAGGTCGTCTGCGGAGTGGCTGAGGTTGACGATGGTCCGCAGGCGCGGCAGCGCCTTCGGCACGGTGGGGTACACGATGGGTTGGACGAAGATGCCCTCCTGTTGGCAGAGCCGGGCCATCTCCTGGGCCTGCTCGGAGCTGGCGCAGATGATCGGCACCACCGGGGTCTCGCTGGCCAGGGTGTCGAAACCGAGACCACGCAGTTGCGCGCGGTACCGATCGGTGAGGGCCCGCAGGTCGTCGGGGAGGTTCGGGGCGGCGCTGATCACCTCGATGGCGGCGCGGGCGGCCGCCACCTGCATCGGGGTGCCGGCGGCGGAGAACATCCAGCCCCGGGCGTTGTTCTTCAGCGCGAAGATCAGGTCGGCCGAGCCGGCGACGTAGCCCCCGGTGCTCGGCACCGTCTTGGACAGGGTGCCCATCTTCACCGGCACCCGGTTCGGGTCGATGCCGAAGTGCTCGGTGATGCCCCGGCCGGTCGCGCCCAGCACACCGAGGCTGTGCGCCTCGTCGACCATCAGCGGCGCGTCGTACCGCTCGCACAGCTCCAGGATCCCGGGCAGGTCGGCGACGTCACCGTCCATGCTGAACACCGCGTCGGTGACGACCAGCCGGCCGGCGTCGCCGGCCTTGCGCAGCGCCCGCTCCAGGTCGGCCAGGTCGTTGTGCGCGTACGTGATGACCTTCGCGCCGGAGAGCCGGTACCCGTCCAGGATGCTGGCGTGGTTGTAGACGTCCCCGATGACCACGTCACCCGGGCCGACCAGCGCGCCGACGGTCGCCACGTTGGCCATGTAGCCGCTGGTGTAGACGATGGCGTCCTCGGTGCCGAGGAACCGGGCGATCGCCAGTTCCAGCTCCCGGTGCAGGTGCAGGGTGCCGGCGAGCAGCCGTACGCCGTGCGCGCCGGTGCCGTGCTTCTCCAGGGCCCGCTGCGCCTGGTGGTCGATGTAGTCGTGGCCGATCAGGCCGAGATAGCTGTACGAGGCGAAGTTGAGGAACCAGCGGCCGTCGAACTTGATCCACGCCCCCTTGCTCTCCTCGATCACCGGCTCGTAGAAGTAGCCGTCCTGGGCGATGACCTGCCGGTCGTCCACGGACAGCGCGTCGATCCGGCGATCCAGGAAGGAACCGTCCGGCCGGTCGCCGAGCCGGCCGGGCAGGGTCCGGCGGGGCACCCCGGCACCGCCGGCCGACGGCCCGAACGGATCGACCGGTCGGCCGGTCGTCGGCGCGGGACCGGTCAGCGCCGGTGCCGGTCGGTGCCCGTTCGGCGCGGCCGGAGCGTGCCCGTTCGGGGCGGGGTGGTGGCCGTTCGGCGCGGCCGGCCGGGTCACCGGGGCCGGTCCCGCTGTCGCCGGTCGGGATGCCGGGACGGTGCCGGCCCGGGACGAGGCGGCGTACCGGTCCGGCGGAGCGGCCGAGTCGACCGCCCGGAACCGGTCCCAGTCGGGGACGAACGCGGGCGTCTCGGGCTGGCCGACGGCGGCCGGTACCGGCCGCTCGACGGGGACCGGGGCGACCGGCCGCGCGGGCGCCACCGCGGCCGGCACCACCGGGGCCACCGCGACTGGGGCCACCGCGACTGGGGCCGGCGCGACCGGAGCCGGCGAAACGCCGTCCGGGGTGGCGGCGGCCTGGCGCGGCTGCTGCTCCAGGTGGCGCAGCAGGGCGTCCACGTCGGCGTGGTCGAAGAACGTCGCCGGGTCCACGTCGAGCCCCTCGGCGGCCAGCGCGGCCGACACCTCGACCGCCATCATCGAGTCCAGGCCCAGCTCCAGCAGGTTGTCCTGCGGCGACACCTCCGCGACGTGCAGGGTCTTCTTCAGGATCGCCGACAGGGCCGGCCACAGCCGGGCCTCGACGCTGCTCACAGGGGTCATCGGTGCGTCCTTCGGTTCACGGACTGCGGACAGGACGTAGTTGGCGGGCGGCAGGTCGAGGACGTGCCGCAGCAGCGCGACACCCTCGTCGGCGGTGAGCGCCGGCACGCCCCGCGCGGCGGCGGCGTCGGCGATCGGCTCGCCCATGCCGACCCGCCACAGCCCCCAACCGAGGCTGTACCAGGACTCGCCGGCCGCCCGACGACGGGCCGCGTACCCGTCCAGGTAGGCGTTGGCGCTGCCGTACGAGCCCTGGCCGAGGTTGCCGTACACCGCCGAGACGGAGGAGAACAGCACCACGAACCCGGGCCGGGCCGCGTCGGGGAACGCGGCGTCGAGCGCGTGCACCCCGCCGAGCTTCGGGGCGTACACCTCGTCGATCCGGTCGGCGGTGAGGCTGCGGACCAGGCCGTCGCGGAGCACCCCGGCGGCATGGAACACGCCGTCGTAGCGTTCGTGCGGCACCTCGGCCAGGGTCCGCACGTCGACGCCGAGGATCCGCAGCTCACAGGCATCCGCGAGGCGGTCCAGCCGGTCCCGGGTGGGCCCCTCGGAAGGTACGGTCCGGCCCACCAGGGTCAGGTGGGCGCAGCCCGCCCCGGCCAGGTGTTCGGCCACGTGCAGCCCGATCCCGCCCAGGCCACCGGTGATCAGGAACCGGCCACCGGCGATCCGGCGCGGCTCCCCGGTGCCGGTGCCGTCGACCGGTGTCACCGTCGGGGCGTACCAGGTGCCGTCCCGCCAGGCCAGTTCCGGCTGCTGGTGCCGGAGTTCGTCCAGGGTGGGCGGTTCGGCCGTACCGTCGAGCCCGACGTCCACCAGCCGGACCCGGGTCTGCGGGTGCTCGATCCGCAGCGTCCGGGCCAGTCCCCAGAGCGCGGCCTGGGCCGGCTCCACCGGCTCGTCCGGGGTCAGCTGCTGGGCGGCGTTGGTGACGATGGTGACCGCCGGCAGCGGCGGCTGCCCGGCGAGCCGCCGCAGCAGGGTGAACACCCCCTGAAGGAAACCGGTCGCGGTGGCCGGGTCGGTGACGTCCCGGGGCGCGACGTACACCACCTCGGCGGGCCGGGCCCCGGCCCGCAGCTCGTCCACCCGATCCGTGGTCAGGTCCGCCGGGTCGAGCCGGACCAGGCCGTCGACCGGGTCGGTGCCCACCGCCTCCCGGGTGACCAGCCAGATCGGGCCGCCGTCGGGAGCCGGCTCCGGGGTGGGTTCGGTGGCCGCCCAGGTCAGGGCGGTGACCGACCCGGCCGGCACCGACCGGCCACCGGCCGGCGTCGACCGGGTACTTTCCGCCGGATCAGCCGGGGTGGTACGGCCGGCCGGATCGGTCGGGGTCGACCTGGTACGGCCGGCGGGGTCGGTCGGGGTCGCGCCCTTGAGGACGATCCGGTCGAGTTCGAGCAGCACCTCGCCCTGCTGGTTGCAGACGGTGGCCCGGCCACGTACCGCACCGCCGGACCCGGTCCGCTCCACCAGGGCCACGACGGTGCCCGAGATCCGCCGCCGGACGTCGATCCGCCCCACGTACCAGGGCAGACAGCCACCGGAGGCACCCGCGTCGAGCAGCCCCAACAGTTGGAAGACACTGTCCAGCAACGGCGGCGGCACCATCGCCGGTTCGCCGGGCTGCTCGGGCGCGCGCAGCAACGCCACCATCCGGTCCGGTCCCCGGTGCACGCTGCGGATCACCTGGAAGGTGGGGCCGTACTCGATGCCGCTGGCCCGCCGCCAGTCGGCCACCACCGACAGGGGTACCTCGTCGGCGCAGCCGGCCCGCAGCTCGGCCAGGTCCAGGTAGTGCGGCGGGGCCAGCGGGCTGCGGACCGCGCGGGCCCGGCTGTGCGGGGTCGGGGTGACCGCGTCCGCCGGCCGGGAGCCGAGGGTGCACTCCCCGTCCGTGGTCAGCACGGTCTCGATCTCGACCGGCGCGCCGGGTTCGACACGCAGCGGGGCGAGGAACGCGACCTGTTCCAGCCGCCAACTGCCGCCCGGCTGCGCCGCCTCGCAGGCGGCGAGCAGGTGATCGATCTGGGCCGCCGCGGCCAGCACCGGGGTGCCACCGATCCGGTGGTCACGCAGCACGGGCTGGTCCGCGACGAGCAGGTGCCGGCGGCTCACAGCCGTAGGTCGAATCTGTCCGTGGCCAGGATCTGGCCGTTGACCTGGATGTCCACCAGGTGCTCCCCGGGGTAGTAGCGTCGGGTGGAGACCTCTCGGACGGGGTGGGCCTTCTCCACCGTCCGCCGCTCACCGGGCGCGAGGTCGAGGGTGGTGAGCTTGAAGACCTTCGGGATGCTCTGGCCGTTCTTCCGGACGTGGTGCACCACGTAGTCGACGGCCACCGTGTGCCGACGCCGGTCGGTGTTCTCGATCTCGAAGCGGAGCGTGGTCGAGTCACCGAGGGTCAGCTCGCGCGGACTCAGCCGCAGCGACGACACCCGGATGTGCTCGCCGCCGGTCACCCCGACGATCGCCAGGGCCTCCGGGTTGCCCTGCTTCACCAGGGTGCGCAGGGCGTGCTTGACGATCCAGGCGGTCTCCGGGGTACGGCTCTCCTGGGACCAGCGCAGCACGGTGGCCAGCGCGATGTCGGGCGAGTCCTTGGCGATGTCGTTGAGGTTGTTCGCCACCGACTTGCGGACGTACTCCGACGGGTCGCTGCGCAGCGGTTCGAGGATCTCCAGCACCGGCTGCGGGTCCTTGACGAACCTGGTCAGCGTCCGGGCCCAGGGCAGCCGGGGACGGATGCCCTCGCTGGCCGCCCGACGCAGGTTGTGGCTGGGGTCGCGGGCCCAGTCCGCCATCCGCGCCATGGTCAGCTCGTAGTGCCGCTCGACGTAGGGGCGGACGGCGTACTCCGCGGTGTGCCGCTTGGTGATCTCGGCCAGGGCGTCCAGGGACACCTCGGGGTGGTCCAGTCCCCACTCCTCCACGAACCGGGCCACCGGCATGAGGTACCAGCTCACGTTGAACATCCCCTCACCCTCGGCGAGTTCGTCGCCGAGGATGGCCAGCAGGATCTTCACGCTCTCGACGTAGTCCTCCGGCAGCCGGCTGCGCAGCCCCTCGGCCAGGACGAGGACCCGGTCCTTCAGTTCCTTTCCGGGAATGCGCCGTTCCACCTCGGTGGCGTAGCCGTCGACATCGAAGGTCGGGTGAAAGTCGCGGATCTTACCGCCGATGAGGCGGGCGGCGTCACCGTTGAAGTGCCGCTTCAGTCCGTATTCGCCAGTCATTTCATGGTCCTTACCGATGTGCGCTTTCCCTACGGGGCGGATAGAGGCGGATCCTAGGTGGCCCCGTTTCCTCCACCGGAGTGACGCGCCCGGCCGGCCCGGCACCGGCACCGTCCGGGGCTTTCGAGATCCAGTACTGCTGCCGCTCGAAGGGGTAGGTGGGGATGGTGGTGATCCGGTGGTGTTTGCCGTGGTGGATGCCGGTCCAGTCGAGGTCGCCGTGGCCGTGGTTGTAGAACGTGGCCACGGCGGCGTGCAGTTGCGCCTGGTCGGTGTGGTCGCGTCGGAGGGTGGGGAGCCAGGTCAGTCCGTCGGTGCCGAGGGCCTGTCGGCCGAGACCGACCAGGACCGGTTGCGGGCCGATCTCCCAGAACACCCGACCACCCGCGGCGTGCACCGCGTCCAGGGCCTGCGCGAACCGCACCGGCAGCCGGATTCCCGACCCCCACAGGCCGGCATCCGCCACCGACTCCGCGTCGTGCCAGGCACCCGTCACCGTCGACGCGAACTCCGCCCGCGGCGCGTTGGTCGTGACCCCGGCGAACGCCTCCGTGAACGGGTCGACCGCACCGGCCATCGCCGCCGAATGGAACGCGTGACTCACCGACAGGCGCTGCGTCCGCAACCCCGCCCCTGCGACGAATGCCTCCACCGCGTCCACCGGACCAGACAGGGTGACGTTGCGGGGACCGTTGAAGGCCGCCACCTCGACCCCCGGGAACCGGTCCACCACAGCGGCCACCTCGTCAGGGGAAGCGAACGCCACCGCCATCGTCCCGTCCGACGGCTGCGCCTGCATCAGCTCGCCCCGCACCGCCACCAACCGCACCAGGTCATCGAGCGAGAACACACCCGCCGCCCAACCGGCGGCCAACTCACCCACGCTGTGACCCACCACCACACCGGGCCGCACGCCCCACGACTCCAGCAGTCGTACCAGGCCCACCTGTACCGCCACGATTCCCACCTGCGCGAACCGCGTCTGCACTAGTTCATCCCGGCCGGAACCGAACAACAACTCCGTCAGGGAGACGCCGGAACGGGCGGAAAGAAGATCCCGGAACTCGTCGATGGCCGACCGGAACACCGGCTCCGTCGCATACAAACCACGACCCATGTCCGGATACTGCGACCCCTGCCCGGTGAACAGGAACACCGACACCGGCGGCTGATTCACCAACCGACCCACCGGCCGGTCACCCGCCGCCACCGCCGACAACCCCGCCACCAACACATCCCGGTCACCACCGGAAACCGCGACCCGGAACCGATGCGACGCCCGACCCACATTCGCCGTGAACCCGACATCACCAACATCCGCAGCCTGCGGCAACGCCTCCGCATACGCCCCGGCAAGCCGCCGCACCGCGTCCTCCGACGCGGCCGACACCCGCACAATGTGCGACTCCTGCCGAACCTCCGGACGATCAGCCGGCAGCGGCGCCTCCTCCACGATCACATGCGCATTCACCCCACCCATACCGAACGCCGACACCGCAGCCCGCCTCGGCACACCCACCACCCGACGCCACGGCACCACCCGATCCGCCACAAAGAACGGCGAACCCTCAAACCGAATATGATCATTCGGACGCACCACATGCAACGTCGGCGGAATCCGCTCCCCCTCCAACGCCAACAACACCTTCACCACACCAGCCAAACCCGCAGCCGGCTCCAAATGCCCAATATTCGACTTCAACGACCCAATCGCACAAAACTGCGTCCGCGACGTAAACGACCGCCACGCCCGCGACAACCCATCCACCTCAATCGGATCACCCAACGACGTCCCCGTACCATGCGCCTCCACCATCCCAATCGAATCCGGAGACACCCCCGCATCCCGCAAAGCCGCCACGATCACGTCGCGCTGGGCGCGCGGACTCGGTGCCGAGTACCGGGTGGTCCGTCCACCGTGGTTCACCGCCGCACCCTTGATCAGGCCCCGGATCCGGTCACCGTCCCGTTCGGCGTCGGCCCGCCGCCGCAGGACGACGGCGACCGCGCCCTCCCCCGGCACGAAGCCGTCGGCGGAGACGTCGAACGCGCGGCACCGGGACCCCGGCGAGAGGGCCATCAGTTCCGCCATCGAGCTGAAGTACTCCGGGCTGATCGCGGCGTGCACCCCACCGATCACGGCGGTGTCGATGTCACCGGCGCGCAGGTGCTGGAGCGCGCTGTGCAGCGCCACCAGCGAGGACGAACAGAGCGTGTTCACCACCACGCTCGGCCCGTGCCAGTCCATCAGGTACGACAACCGGTTCGGGATCATGGCCTCCAGGCCGAGGCCACGCCCGGCGGCGACCCCGTTGCGGGACCGTTCCTCGTGGTAGTGGTCGTGGCTGTAGCCGATCCAGAGACCGATCCGGTCGTCACGGTCCCGTCCCATCCGGCCGGCGTCCTCCAACGCCTCCCAGATGGTCTCGTACACGATCCGGGCCTGCGGGTCGATCAGCGGCGCCTCCCGTGCGGAGATCCGGAACGGGGTGGGGTCGAACTCGTCGACCCGGTCCAGGAAGGACGCGCTCGGCACCGGCCCCTCCACGGTGGGCCAGCGGCCGTCCGGGACGGTCCGGACGGTGTCGCGTCCCTCCAGCAGCAGCGACCAGAAGCCGGCGAGGTCGTTGGCGGTGGGCACCCGGATCGCCGCCCCCACCACGGCGACGTCCCGTACCGGGTCTCCGGCCCCGGCCGGGGCGGGCACCGGACGGTCCGCCGGTTCGTCGGCGACGGACGCCACCGACGTGACACCCGGTCCTGCGGACACCGCCCGGTCGGCGGGTGTGGACAGCGACGACGCGAGCAGCTCGGCCGACGCGGACGGCGATGGCGCGATCGGCGACGGCGCGGGGTCGGCGGACACGGCCGGCGACGGCGTGGACCGGGTCGCGCCGCCGGCCGGCGGCTCCGACGCGGTGGACGCCGGCAGGGAGGCCACGAACTCGGGAGCCTCGTCGACCAGGTGCTGCGCGAAGCTACGCGGGGTGGGGTACTCGAAGAACACGGTCGGGTACAGGGCCAGGCCGTGTTCCCGGGAGAGCCGGTCGCTGAGACCGACCAGGCCGACCGAGTCGAATCCGGCGGAGAGGAACTCGGTGTCGGCCTGCTCCTCGCCGGTGCCCGCCTCGGCCAGGAACCAGCCGAGCGCCCGGCCCAGCGGGCCGCCCGACGCCACGACCGCCGGCCGGGATGCCGCCGCCGGGGAACCGTCGTCCGCCACCGGGGACGGCCCGGACACCGCCGCGGACGGCCCGGACACCGACCCGGCCACCGGCCCGGACGGCACGGACGCCGGAGCGACAGGGCTGGACGACGACGCCGGGACCGTCCCGGCCGCCCGGTGCGCCTCGCCGGCCGGCTGGTCGGTGAAGGCGAGCACCGGTACCCGCTTGGAGGAGATGTCCCCGAAGACCAGCAGCGGACGCCCCTGCGCGTCGAGGACCACCTGGGTCACCCGGCAGGCTTCCTCGTTCCAGAAGGCGACCTCGGTACGCACGTACGCGGCGTCGTCGAGCGGGCCGTACACGGTGACCCGGTCGACGGAGAGCGGGATGAAGGCGGACGCCCGGTCGGTGCCGAACACCGGGTTGTCCGGGTCGATCGCGGCGATGGTGACGCTGTCCAGCAGTCCCGGGAAGAGTCGCACCTCGGCCGGGTTCATCGCCCGCTGCCGGCCGCCCTCGATCCGGGCGAGGGTACCGCCGGTGGCGAGGCTCGCCACCCACGAGATGTTCCGGTAGTAGCGACCGTGGTGGTAGCCGATGCGGCGCAGCCACCGGTAGACGCCCGATCCGGCGTGGACCCGGGCGCAACCCGCGAGCAGGTCGGCCAGGGGTTCCGGGGCGGCGGCCGGGCCGGGCCCGGACGCGTAGCCGCCGGTGACGAACGGCTTGCCGTCGACGTCCTCGACGGTGAACCGGCCCCGGCCGTCGACCCGGCACACCACCCGGTGCGCCCCGGTGGGGATCAGCGGACGGTGGAACAGCACGTCCCGCACCCCGTGGAACGGGTCACCGCGCAGTTCCGCGCCCTGCCGCAGGAAGTCGAACCAGGCGACGCCGGGCAGCATGATCCGCCGGTACACGGAGTGCTGGGCGGTGGGCGTCTCAGCCGGGCCGAACACCCGGGAGAAGACGTACCCGGCCGGGCCGGCGTCCTGGTCCAGCGTGGTCGGGCCGCCGGGTTCGGCGGAGCGGCGTGGTTCCCGCAGGTCCAGCGTCAGGCCCCGGGGCTGGGCGACGGGGAGCAGTCGCCGACGCCAGGGGGCACCGCCCTGGTAGGCGGTCCAGTCGACGTCCCGACCGGACTGGTGGACCTCGGCCGCGACGGTGGCGAACACCGCGGCCACCTGGTCGTCGTCGGTGGCGGTGGCGAGCCGGGCGCACAGGTCCCCGGCACCGTCGGGCGCGGGGTCGTCGGCGGGGGTGGCGGCCAGGACGGCGGCGAGGGCCTCCTCCAGGGAGGTCCGGCCGTACGCGAAGTCGGCGACCGCCGTCCAGCCGGCCGGCAGGTCGACCGCCTGCTCCGGTACGCCCACGTCGCGCAGTGCCACGGTCAGCGCCACGGCGGTGCAGATCCGCAGCAGCGGGCCGGTGAAGGTGCTCAGCGGGCTACCGACGGCAGCCTCGAACCGGCCGACGACCTCGCCGACCGCCGGTACGGCCCGGGGCAGGGCGAGCAGCCAGTCCGGTGGGGTCGACGCGGTGACCGTCCGGACGGCCACCGTGGCCGGGTTCGTGGCCGTCTCGCCGAGCGGGGCGTCGGCATGCAGCAGCCGGGCCCGCAGGGCGGCGGCCAGCTCGTCGGCGTCCCGTCCGACGACCGTGCAGCGCACGGCCCGGTGTGGCCGGGCCAGCCGGGCGGTGGCGCAGACGTCGGCCAGGTCGGCACCGGTGGCGGGCAGGAACTCCAACCACTGCGCGACGAGTTCCCGCAGCCCGTACGGGGTGTCGGCGGAGATCGGCAGCACCTCGACCGGCCGGCGGGCCGGCGCGCCGGACGCCTCGCCCGGCCCTGCGGCGTCGGTCGGCACGGCCTGTCCGACACCGGTCGACACGGCCTGTTCGGCGGGTGTCGGGTCGGTGACCGCCTCGGCGACCACGTGCGCGTTGGTGCCGCCGAAGCCGAATCCGCTGATCCCGGCCCGCCGGACCGGCGCGTCCGGCCAGGGCAGCGGCTGCGGGGGCAGGTGGAACGGGCTGGTGTCCAGCCGCAGTCGGGGGTTGACGGCGTCGATCGGGATGCCCGGGACGACCCGGTCCCGGAGACAGAGCAGGATCTTGGCGAGTCCGGCCATGCCGGCGGCCGAGTGCAGGTGCCCGATGCGCCGCTTGAACGAGCCGAGCGCGACACTGCCCCGGGCCACGTCGTGCCGGCCGAAGACCTCGGTGAGCGCCCGCACCTCGATCGGGTCACCGATGGCGGTGCCGGTGCCGTGCGTCTCGACGTACTGGACGGTGCCCGGGTCGATCCGCCGGTACACCTTGTCCAGCAGCTCGATCTGCGCCTCCAGGTTGGGCGTGGTCACGCCCATGGTGCGGCCGTCGTTGTTGACCCCGGTGCCGGCGATCGCGCCGAGGATCAGGTCACCGTCGGCGACCGCCGCGCCCATCGGCTTGAGCACCAGGGCGACGGCTCCCTCGCCGGGCACGTACCCGTTGGCCTTCTCGTCGAAGGTCTGGCACAGCCCGTCCGGGGAGAGCGCGCCGGTGCGGGAGAGCAGCACGAAGGTCAGCGGGTCGACCAGCAGGTCCACCCCGCCGACCACGGCCAGCTCGCAGCTGCCGGCGGCGAGGCTCTGGCAGGCCAACCAGACGGCGGTCAACGAGGACGAGCAGGCGGTGTCCACGACCAGGCTGGGGCCGGTCAGGTCAAGCCGGTCGGAGAGCCAGGCGGCCATGAAGTTCTGCGAGCGCCCCCAGAGCGCGGCCGGGACCGGCGCGCCGGTGTCGGCGGTCGCTCCGAGGCCCCGGTGGTGGTCGAAGCCGTAGGAGTTCATCCGGGCGGCGACGAACACCCCGGCGCCCAGCCGTCGGCGGTTCTCCCGGTAGCCGGCGTCCTCCAGGGCCCGGGCGCCGACCTCCAGCATGAGCCGCTGCTGCGGGTCGAGCCGGACGGCCTCGGCGGCGGTGAGCCCGAACGCGTCGTGGTCGAAGGTGAACGGGTCCTGGAGGAACGCCCCCCGGTGGTGGGCGCCCTGGTGGTCGCCGTCGCCGAGGTAGAGGTGCCGGGCCCAGCGGCTGGGCGGGACCTCGTCGACCTCGACGGAGTCCTGCCCGAGCAGCCAGCGCAGGTCCGGCACGTCCTCGGCGCCGGGAAGCCGTACCGCCATGCCGATCACCGCGATCCGGTCGTCGACCATGGTCGTGTCGCTCCTTCCATACCGATCGTCGGGCATGTCACTGGCCGCCCGGCCCGTGCTGGACCAGCAGGGGTCGCAGCAGCGCGCTCAGGGTGGCCGTCGGGGCGGCCGTGGAGCGGGTCGCCTCGGACGACGGGACGGCCTCGGCCGGGGTGGCCCCGGACCGGGCGGTCGCCGGCGTCCCCGCCGACGCGTTACCGAGCCAGGCCGCGATGTCGGCCATGGTGCGGGCGCGCATCACCACGGACGGGTCGACGGTGATCCCGCCGCGCCGTTCGATGGCGTTGGTCAGGTCGGCGATGACCAGCGAGTCCAGCCCCAGGTCGGGCAGGGGGACCAGGCCGGGGTCCTCGCCGAGCACGTCGACGAAGGCGCTGCGCACCACGGCGAGCGGGTCGGTCCCGGCCGCGAGCGCGCCAGCCGGTACCGGCTCCGCCCCGGCCGGACCGGCCGGCTCGACTGCCGGACGTGCCGGACCGGTCAGGTCAACTCCCCGGCGTGCCGGACCGGTCAGGTCGGCTGCCGGAGCGGCCGGTCGGTGCCCCGGCGCGGCGGTCGCCGCTGGCTGTTCCGCCACGACCGGCACCATCGGTCGCTCCCGTGAGGCGGGGGTCGACGGCTGCTCCCCCGGTACCGGGGCGACCGGCTGCTCCGGTGCGGCCGCGCCCGGGAAGACCACCGCACCACCGCTGAGCAGGTGGGTGCCGAACCCGCTCAGCGCCTGCGCCAGGCCGAGGGAGTGGCCGGCGGAGACGGACGCGTCCGCCTCCATGCCGATGCCGGTCCAGTTGGGCCAGGCGTGCGCGGTCACCGTCGGACCGTCGGGGCCGGCCTGTTCGGCGAGCGCCAGCTGGTACGCGTTGGCCAGGGCGTAGTCGACCAGCCCGCGACCGGCGTGCGGCAGCGCCCCGGCGATCGACGAGACCAGGGTGACCCAGCCGGCGCCCTCGGCACGGGCCAGGTCCAGCACGTTGCGGGACCCGGCGACCTTGGGCGCGGTGACCCGGGCCGCCTCGGCCCAGGGCCGCCGCCGCAGCGACCCGAACGGGTTGACCCCGCCCGAGCAGTGCACCACCCCGCGCAGCCGGCCCCAGCGGCGGCCGAAGGCGGTGGCGGCGGCGGTCAACGCGGCCTGGTCGGCCACGTCGCACGACCGGTAGTCCACCTCGGCCAGGGTTCCGAGTTCCCGCAGCACCGGGTCGGTGGCCGGGTCCACCGGGGACCGGCCGACGATGCCGACCCGCCGGGCCCCGGCGGCGATCAGGTGGGCGACCAGCCGGCGGCCGATCGCGCCCAGGCCGCCGGTCACCAGGTGGTAGCCGTCGCCGGTCAGGTCGACCGGTGTCCCCGGTCGGGCCGGGAGCTGCTCCGGCACGTACCGGCTGCCCTTGCGGTAGGCGACGACGTCGTTGGTGCCGGGGCGCAGCGCGGCGAACTCGGCGGCGATCTGCCGGGCCCGGGTCTCCACCGGATCGGTGGGGTCGAGGTCGAGTGCGACGACGGCCAGCCGGTTCTCGGCGGCGGCGGCCCGGACGGCGAGCACCCGGGCGGCCGCCGCCGCGTCCAGCCGGGCCCGGTCGGCGGCGTCGACGGCGGCCGAGTGCTGTTCCACCCAGACCACCCGGGCCTGCGACGGCAGCGCCGCCAGCAGGTCCCGGAGCTGCTCCCAGAAGCCCGCCAGGTCGGTGTCGTCGTCGGGGCGTCCGGTGGCAGCGGCGACCACCACCAGGCCACGGGCCGACTTGTCGTCGGCGACGATGTCCACGCCGCGCGCGGAGAGGGTCGCGGTGACCGCGCCGCCGGTGGCCCGGTCCGCGGCGACCACCCGCACGGTGATCCCGTACGCGGAGGCGGCCGGGAGCGGCTCGGCGAGCTGCCATCCGGTACGCCACGCCTGCGGCGGCTCCACGTCGGACGGGGGCAGGACGGCGGCGGAGGCGGTGGCGGGGGTACGGGTGTGCCAGTACCGGCTCCGGTCGAACGGGTAGGTGGGCAGCTCGACGACGCGGGCTCCCGGCACGGAGAGCGCCGCCCAGTCCACGCCGGGGTGCCCCTGCCGGACCAGCTCGGCCAAGGCGGCGTGCCAGTCGGTGGTCGACCCGGTGCCGCCCGTGGGAACCGGGGTCGTGAGGGTGTCGTCGACCCGGCCCACCGGGACGCGGCCGGCGGCGACCGCCCGGAGCTGCTCGGCGAGGGCGGGACCGTCGGCCCCGGTGACCGCGGTCTGGTGGCCGAACGGTGAGCGGCCGGTGTTGGCGGTGTGGCAGAGGTCGGCGGTGTGCCAGGGATCGGTGGCGGCGGCGAAGACGTCCGCGTACGCCCCGGCGAGCCGCCGCACCGCGTCCTCCGACGCGGCCGACACCCGCACGATGTGCGAATCCTGCGACACCGGCCCACGCTCGGCCGGCAACGGCGCCTCCTCCACGATCACATGCGCGTTCACCCCACCCATACCGAACGCCGACACCGCAGCACGCCTCGGCACACCCACCACCCGACGCCACGGCACCACCCGATCCGCCACAAAGAACGGCGAACCCTCAAACCGAATATGATCATTCGGACGCACCACATGCAACGTCGGAGGAATCCGCTCCCCCTCCAACGCCAACAACACCTTCACCACACCAGCCAAACCCGCAGCCGGCTCCAAATGCCCAATATTCGACTTCAACGACCCAATCGCACAAAACTGCGTCCGCGACGTAAACGACCGCCACGCCCGCGACAACCCATCCACCTCAATCGGATCACCCAACGACGTCCCCGTACCATGCGCCTCCACCATCCCGATCGAATCCGGAGACACCCCCGCATCCCGCAACGCCGCCACGATCACCTCAGACTGCGCCGCACTCGACGGCACCGTCAGACCCGACGTCCGACCACCGTGATTCACCGCCGAACCCCGAATCACCCCCCGAATCCGATCCCCGTCCCGCACCGCATCCACCAACGGCTTCACCACCACCGTCACCACACCCTCACCCGGCACGAACCCGTCCGCACCCGCATCGAACGCCCGCGACGCACCCGTCGGGGAAAGCGCCCGGAGGCTGTTCATCGCGACATAGTGCAGTGGGGACAGGGCCAGCCGAACGCCGGCGACGATGGCCTGATCGCATTCACCGTTACGGATACTGCGCACCGCGGTGTGCAGCGCCACCAACGACGACGAACACAACGTGTCGATCGTCATGCTCGGCCCGACCAGATCCAGGAAGTAACTCACCCGATTCGCCAGGAAGGCGTTGTGGTTACCGAGACCGCTGGGCGCGTCCAGTTCCGGCG
This sequence comes from Micromonospora cathayae, assembly GCF_028993575.1. Classification (NCBI taxonomy): domain Bacteria; kingdom Bacillati; phylum Actinomycetota; class Actinomycetes; order Micromonosporales; family Micromonosporaceae; genus Micromonospora; species Micromonospora cathayae. The sequence goes on from NZ_CP118615.1 coordinate 5,484,598, forward strand.
GGATGTTGTAGTCCCGGTAGTGCTGGTAGCTGGCACCCACGAACACGCCGGTCGACGACGGCGTCGCCAACGGTGGGATGCCCGCCGACTCCAGGGCCTCCCACGCGGTCCGCATCAACCAGCGCACCTGCGGATCGAGTACCTCGGCCTGCTTGGCGAAGAAGTCGAAGAAGCGGGCGTCGAACTCGTCGATCCGGTCGAGGAAACCGCCCACGGCGTCACCGGCAGCGGTGGCCCCGGCCCAGCGGAACGTGGGAGCCGGTCCGATGCCGTTGCCGCCCTCGGTCAGCAGCGACCAGAAGCCGGTCGGATCGGTCGCGCCGGGCAGCGCGCAGGCGACCCCGATCACCGCCATGTCCTGACGGTCCGCGCCGCCACCGTCCGCGTCGCCGGTCCGGCCGGTCCCCGAGGGGGTCCGGACCGGATCGGTCACCGCGACCGGCACCGGCCCGGCCGGCGTGGCGGGCTGCTCGGGTCCACCCGGTTCGTCCCCGGGAACGGCGGACGCGACCTCGGAAGCGACGGCAGTGACCTCGGGGGACGTGACCCCGGAACCGGGGGACGTGACCTCGGGAGCGAGGGACGCGACCAGCCCGGTCAGCTCGCGGCAGTCCCGGGCCTGGAGAATCTCCACCGGGCTCACCACCGCCCCGAACTGTTCCTGGATCTCGGCGGCGACCATGGTCGCCAGCATCGAGTCGATGCCGGTGGCCGCGAGCGAACCGGTGGCGGTGACCTCCGGGTCCCGCAGGACGCCCCGGACCAGGGCGACGACCGCCGACTCCGACACGGCCGTCCGGGCGGCGGGACGCGCCACAGCGGCACCGTCGCCGCTGCCGCCGCTGACGGTGCCGGGGGCCGGGACCGGCCGGTAGACCACGTCGGTCAGGGTGACCAGCGGTCGGCCGTCGGCGTCCAGCAGGACGGCGTCGGCCCGGCGGTTCCCGTCCGGGTCCTGCTCGGTGAGTCGCAGGTGGACGTACGCGGTGCCGGACGGATCGTGCCAGCGCACCGCCCGGCCGACGGACACCGGCAGGTAGGTCAGCGTGGAGGCGGTCGGGTCGGCCAGGGTCAGCACCGCCATGGCCTGGAAGGCCGCGTCGAGAGCGGCCACCACCCGGACGCCCGGATCCCGATCGTCGACGGCGATCCCGGCGAACACGCTCGTCGGGCCGTACCCGATGTCGGTGAGCACCCGCAGCGTCGGCCCGAAGTCGACCCGCTTGGCGGCGAACCAGGCGTACAGACCGGCCGGTTCGATGCTGCGCGGGTGGTCGGCCCGGACCCGGTCCACGGCCAGCGGGTCCGGCTCGGTGGGCCGGGCGCCGCCCAGCGAGAGCTGACCGACGGGCTGGTCGGCGTACCGGAACGTCACCGCGCGTCCGGCGGACTCGTCGCTGGTGAGCTGGTGCCGGCCGGTCGCCCGGGCGGTGAAGGCGAGCCGGTCCAGGACGGCCGACCGGGCGAAGCCGCTGGCGACCAGGAACGCCGCCGGCACGGTCGGCTCGCCGAAGACCCGGTGCGCGTCGAGCAGCCGGGTCAACGCCTCCGCGTCGGGAGCGACCGGCCGGAGCGCCTCCGCCGACGCGCCGGGGCCTCCGCGAAGGCCGCCCGGACGCGCGGCCGGGGGCAGGTCGGTCCGGTCCCGGAACGGGTACGGCGGCAGGGTACGGCGGGTGCCGCGCCCGGCGTCGTGGACCCGCCGCCAGTCGACGGCGCGGCCGGCGACGTAGAGCAGGGCCAGCCCGGTGAGCAGCCGGTCGTCGGGGGTACGCAGCTCGGCCGCGATCCGGTCCACGGTGAGCGGCGCGTACAGGGCGAGCTGTTCGGCCAGTTCCCGGCTGACCGGCGCACCGTCGGGGAGCACCGTGCCACCGCGCAACGCCAGACCGGGCAGCTGGTCCGGACCGGCGTCGAGCGCCCGACGCAGACCGGCCGCCAGCTCGTCGGTGTCCGTGGCGAGCACCGCCACCCGGTACGCCAGGTGGCTGCGCCCGACCGCCGCGGAGAAGCACAGGTCGGCCAGGTCGACCGGGGTGTCCTCGGTGATCAGCCGGGACACGTCCGCCACCCGGCGGGCCAGCAGGTCCGGGGTGTGCGCGGAGAGCACGAGCAGGTGCTCGCCGTCCGACCGGTCCGCGCCGGCGCGGCCGGCGGTGGGCGTACCGACGTACTCCTCGACCACCACGTGCGCGTTGGTCCCGCCCATCCCGAAGGCGCTGATCCCGGCCCGGCGGGGGCCGGCGGAACGCCACGGTCGGGGCGCGGTCGGGATGGCGAGCAGGTCGGCGGGCAGGTTGATGTGGGCACCGAGCCGCTCGAACCCGGCCACCGGGGGGATCTCCCCGTGCTGGAGGCAGAGCAGCACCTTGACCAGACCGGCCAGGCCGCTCGCCGGCTCCAGGTGGCCGAGGTTCGCCTTGACCGAGCCCAACTGGCACGGTTCGGGTCGGTCACCGGCCGCGCCGAACACCTCGGCGAGGGCGGCGATCTCGATGGGGTCACCGAGCCGGGTGGCGGTGCCGTGCGTCTCCACCAGGGAGATGTCGGCGGGGTCGAGCCCGGCGTCGGCGAGGGCGGCCCGGATCACCGCGACCTGTGCCTCGCTGCGCGGCACCGGCAGGGCGCTGCCCCGGCCGCCGTGGTTCACCGCCGCGCCGCGCACCACCGCCCAGATCCGGTCCCGGTCGCGTTCGGCGTCCGCGAGGGGCTTGAGCATGACCGCGACCGCACCCTCACCGGGCACGAACCCGTCGGCCCGGTCGTCGAACGGCCGGGGCCGGGACGGCGAGAGCGCGCCGAGCTGGCTGAGGCTGCGGTAGTACCACGGGGTCAGGCCGACGTGGCAGGCGGCGACGATGGCCGCCCCGCACTGACCGGTACGCAGACTCACCACCGCCTGCTGGAGCGCCACCAGCGACGACGAGCAGAGCGTGTCCACGGTCTGCGACGGCCCGGTCAGGTCCAGCGCGTACGAGATGCGGTTGGCCAGGACGGCGTTCATCGAGCCGAGCGCGGTGTGCGGGCCGACCGCGTCCAGCCCGTTGGCGTCCCGGTGGTGGGTGTAGGTGGCCCCGACGAAGACACCGATGTCGCGCCGGCCGGTGAGGCCGCTGTCGTCCACCACCGACCAGGCGTGCTCCAGCAGCAGCTTCTGCTGCGGGTCCATCTCCTCGGCCTCACGGACCGCCATCCCGAAGAACTTCGGGTCGAACCGGTCGATGCCGGCGACGAACGCGCCGGTACGGCAGTAGGTGCCGGTCAGGTTCGGGCCGCGCCGCTGGTAGTGCTCGTCGATGTTCCAGCGGTCGGCGGGGATCTCGGTGAAGGCGTCCGCGCCGGCGCGGAGCATCGCCCACAGGCCGGTCAGGTCACCGGCGCCGGGCAGGTCACCGGAGACGGCGACGATCGCGATCTCGTCCCCGCGCCGCTCGACGGCCGACCCGGCCGGCGCGACGCGGTCCACGACGGACGGCGCGACGGAGGGGAGGACGGACGGCGCGGTGGTGACGACCGGCGCGGCGGTCGGCCCGGCCGGCTCCGGCGCGGGTCCGGCCAGCGGACCCGGCTCAGGCATACGGTTCGGCTCGGGCGTGCCGGTCGACTCAGGGGTGTTGGTCGGCTCGGGCGCGGGTCCGGTCGCTGTGTCCGGCTCGGACGTGCCGGTCGGCTCGGGTCCGGGTCCGGTCGCTGCGTCCGGCTCGGGCGCGGGCGGGGCGGCCCGGTAGCGGGTGACCAGCGCGTCCGCGAGCTCGGCGAAGTCCCCGTACTCGAGGAACAGGGTCGCCGGGAGGGTGGCCTGCCAGCGGCGGGACAGCTCCTCGGCCAACTCGACGCTGACGATCGAGTTGATGCCGTAGTCGGTCAGCGGGGCGGTCGGGTCGAAGTCGACCAGGTCCAGTCGTTCGGCGAGGAACGCGCCGAGCGCGTCGGCGGTCCGCTCGGCGTCCGCCGCGTCATCGGTACGGCCCGCGTCGACCCCGCCGGCCCGGTCGCCGGAGCCGGTCGTGACGGCGGAACCGGTCGTGGTGGCGGGACCGGTCGTGGTGGTGCCGGACCGGCCGGCCGGCGGGCTGCCGGTGGCGGCCGACGACGTTCCGCGAGCCGTCGGGGCCGGCGGGGCGGCGGAGGCGTCCGGATGCGCGATGACGACCTGACGTACGTCGTCACGCAGCGCGGTCATCATCGCGTCCAGCGCCTCGACCGTGCCCAACGGCCGTACGCCCCGGCGACGGAGCTGCTCGGCGACGGCGGTACCCATGCCGACCTCGCCCCACAGCCCCCAGTCGACGCTGGTCCACGGGTTGCCCCGGGCGTGCGCGAAGGCGTCCAGGTAGGCGTTGGCGGCGGCGTACCCGCCCTGGCCGAGGTTGCCGAAGGTGCCGGAGACCGAAGCGAACAGGACGGCGAAGTCGAGGTCCACCCCGTCGACGGCCTCGGCCAGCGCGTGCACCCCGTCCACCTTGGGCCGCAGCACCTCGGCCACGTCTTCGACGGTGGCGCTGCGCAGCAGCCCGTCCTTGAGCGTGCCGGCGGCGTGCACCACGCCGTGCAGGTCGCCGTACCGTTCCCGGATCTGCGCGACGGTGCCGGCCAGCGCGCCCGGCACGCCGACGTCCGAGGCGTACGAGACGACCCGGCAGCCGTACGCCTCGATGGCCGCCACCGCGTCCGGGTCGACGTTGCGGCCACCGGAACGGCTGACCAGGGCGACCAGGCCGGCTCCCTCGGCGGCGAACCGGCGGGCCACCACCAGGCCGAGCCCGCCGTGCCCGCCCAGGATCAGGTACCGGCCGCCGGGCCGGACCGGGGGCCGCCCGGCGTCGAACGCCGGCAGCGGTACCCGGCTGGGCTCGTGGCGTACGCCGGCGCGGTAGCCGGTCTCGACCGGGCCGGCGGCGGTCAGTTCGGCGGCGAGGGCCTCGGCGGACGCCGGGTCGAGGTCGACCAGGCGGGGCTTGAGCCCGGGGTACTCGATGGCGGCGGTGCGGACCAGTCCCCACAGCGCGGCGCGGGCCGGGACCGGCCGGTCCGCCGGCAGCAGCGGCTGGGCGTGTTCGGTGGCGACCACGAACCGGCCGGTGCGCTGCCGCTGGCCGAGCGTCCTGATGGCGTGCAGCACCGCGTAGAGACCGTCCCGCAGTTCCGCCGTCTCCGGGCGGGCCTGGCCGGTGTTCCACAGGTGCACCACGCCCGCCACGGGCTCGTCGATGTCCGCCCAGAGCTGCTGGAAGGCCGGTTCGTCCGGCTCCGGCATGATCCGCTGGTCGGGACCGGGGGTGCTCGTCGGCCCGGGCAGCACCTCGACCACCCGGGCGCCGTCGGCACGCAGGCTCCGGACCACCGCCGGGCCCACGCCGTCCGGCAGGCCCGGGTGCAGTACCACCCAGGTTCCGGTCGCGGGGGTGCGCCCGGCGGTCGCCCCGGCGGGGTGCCAGTCGATCCGGGTGAGCAGTGGATCGGCCGTCGCGGCACTGGCCGGTGTGGCGCTGGCCGCACTGGTGCCGGCCGTCGTGGCGCTGGCCGGTGTGGCGCTGGCCGCGGTGGTGGGCAGCCGCCGCATCCGGACCCCGCCGAGTTCGGCGACCACCTGACCGGCGGGGTCGAGCAGGATGGCGTCCGCCTCCGACCAGGCGTCCCGCACGGCGGTACGACGGACCCGGACGGTCACCCCGGCGGTCAGCCGGGACAGTTGAGCGTGCAGGGTGAACCGGGTGACCCCGATGGGCAGCATCGGCCGTGGGCCGGCACCCCCGGTGAGGTCCTGGAGGGCACAGCTCACCACCTGGAACACCCCGTCGACCAGCAGCGGGTGCGCGTACCAGGGCAGCGGCTGGGCCACCGTCTCCAGGGTCGCCTCGGCAGTGCCGTCCCCGACGGCGAGGGCACGTACGGTCCGGAAGTCCGGCCCGTACTCCAGGCTGGCCTCCGACCAACTCCGGTAGAGCAGCTCGGGGGCGACCGGTACCGGGCAGGTGACCGTCCACGCGGCAGGTGGACGGACCTCGGCGGCCACGGTCCGGCCCGACCCGGTCGAGATGGTCTTCCGACCGTCCGGGGTGACCGCGCTCAGCTCGAACCGGATCGGTTCGCCGATGGTCGCGTCCAACCGGGCGGTGACCCGCTCGCCGTCGCCCACGGTGAACGGCCGGACGAAGGAGACGTCGGCGAGTTCGAGTGGGGTGAAGCTCCGGCGCTGGGCGACACCCAGCAGGGCCATCTCCAGTTGCACGGAGGCGGGCAGGATGCCGGTGCCGTGCGAGCGGTGCTGGGCGATGAACGGTTCGTGCCCCGCGAAGGTCTTCTCGTAGGTCTCAACCCGGTACGTCACGGTCCCTCGCTCTAGTGCTCGTAGTGCCGGTCGAAGAGCGGGTGGCCGGCCGCCTGGTCAGCGGTGGCGGGCACGGCGGCTTCCGGTTCGGACGGTCGGCGTGCGGTGGTGGTCTCCCGTGCGGTGGTGGTCGCCCGTGCGTGCGGTGCTCTCAACTCCCTGCGGTCGAAGGGGTAGGTGGGGATGGTGGTGGTCCGGTGGCCCTTGCCGTGGTGCACTCCGGCCCAGTCCACCTCGCCCGCGCCCTGGCTGTAGAACGTGCTCACCGCCGCGTGCAGCTGTGCCTGGTCGGTGTGGTCGCGTCGGAGGGTGGGGAGCCAGGTCAGTCCGTCGGTGCCGAGGGCCTGTCGGCCGAGACCGACCAGGACCGGTTGCGGGCCGATCTCCCAGAACACCCGCCCACCCGCGGCGTGCACCGCGTCCAGGGCCTGCGTGAACCGCACCGGCTGCCGGATCCCTGAACCCCACAGCTGCGCGTCCGTCACGGTGGCCGTGTCGTGCCAGCCGCCGGTCACCGTGGACGCGAAGCCCACCTGCGGGGTGTGGGCCGTGATGCCGGCGAACGCCCGGGTGAACGGGTCGACCGCGCCGGCCATCGCTGCGGAGTGGAACGCGTGACTCACCGACAGCCGCTGCGTCCGCAACCCCGAACCCGCCACGAACGCGTCGATCGCTTCCGTCGGTCCGGACAGGGTGACGTTGCGGGGCCCGTTGAACGCCGCGACCTCGACCCCCGGGAACCGGTCCAGCACGGCGGTCACCTCGTCCGGGGACGCGAACGCCACCACCATCGTCCCGTCCGACGGCTGGGCCTGCATCACCTCGCCCCGCACCGCCACCAGACGCAGCAGATCCGACAGGGAGAACACCCCCGCCGCCCATGCCGCGGTCAACTCGCCCACACTGTGCCCGACCACCAGGCCCGGCCGAACCCCCCAGGATTCCAACAACCGGACCAGACCGACCTGCACCGCGGCGATACCCACCTGCGCGAACCGCGTCTGCACCAGATCATCCCGACCCGACCCGAACAACAGATCCATCAACGACAGCCCGTGCCCGGACAGCAGATCCGCGCATTCGTCGACAGCCGACCGGAACACCGGCTCCGTCGCATACAAACCACGACCCATGTCCGGATACTGCGACCCCTGCCCGGTGAACAGGAACACCGACACCGGCGGCTGATTCACCAACCGACCCACCGGCCGGTCACCCGCCGCCACCGCCGACAACCCCGCCACCAACACATCCCGGTCACCACCGGAAACCGCGACCCGGAACCGATGCGACGCCCGACCCACATTCGCCGTGAACCCGACATCACCCAACTCACCCGCCCGCGGCAACGCCTCCGCATACGCCCCCGCGAGCCGCCGCACCGCATCCTCCGACGCGGCCGACACCCGCACGATGTGCGACTCCTGCGGCACCGGCCCACGCTCGGCCGGCAGCGGCGCCTCCTCCACGATCACATGCGCATTCACCCCACCCATACCGAACGCCGACACCGCAGCCCGCCTCGGCACACCCACCACCCGACGCCACGGCACCACCCGATCCGCCACAAAGAACGGCGAACCCTCAAACCGAATATGATCATTCGGACGCACCACATGCAACGTCGGAGGAATCCGCTCCCCCTCCAACGCCAACAACACCTTCACCACACCAGCCAAACCCGCAGCCGGCTCCAAATGCCCAATATTCGACTTCAACGACCCAATCGCACAAAACTGCGTCCGCGACGTAAACGACCGCCACGCCCGCGACAACCCATCCACCTCAATCGGATCACCCAACGACGTCCCCGTACCATGCGCCTCCACCATCCCAATCGAATCCGGAGACACCCCCGCATCCCGCAAAGCCGCCACAATCACCTCAGACTGCGCCGCACTCGACGGCACCGTCAAACCCGACGTCCGACCACCATGATTCACCGCCGAACCCCGAATCACCCCCCGAATCCGATCCCCGTCCCGCACCGCATCCACCAACGGCTTCACCACCACCGTCACCACACCCTCACCCGGCACGAACCCATCCGCACCCGCATCGAACGCCCGCGACGCACCCGTCGGGGAGAACGAGCGCAGCCGGGAGCCGAGCTGGAAGTACTGCGGGGACATGCCGAGGTGCACCCCGGCGACGATGGCCTGGTCGCACTCACCGTTACGGATGCTGCGCACCGCCGTGTGCAGCGCCACCAACGACGACGAACACAACGTGTCGATCGTCATGCTCGGCCCGACCAGATCCAGGAAATAACTCACCCGGTTCGCCAGGATCGCGTTGTGGTTACCGAGACCGGCGGCGGTCTGCACGACGTCGCCGACCACCATGTCCCGGTAGTGCTGGTAGCTGGCACCCACGAAGACACCCACCGAGCGGCCGGCCAGCCGGCCGGAGAGACCGGCGTCCTCCAACGCCCGCCAGGCGGACTGGATGAGGTGCCGCTGCTGCGGGTCGATCCACTGTGCCTCGGCCGGGGAGATCCGGAAGAACGGCGCGTCGAAGGTGGTCAGGTCGTCAACGAAGCCCGCGCGGCGCAGGTAGACGGTGCCCGGCTCGGCCTCCTCCGAGTAGTAGTCGTCGATGTCCCACCGGGACTTGGGTACCTCCTGGAGGCAGTCCTGCTGGTTGGCGAGGATCTCCCACAGTTCGTCCGGGCTGCCGGCGTTGGGGAACACCCCGTCGTACCCGATGATGGCCATGGCGTGCCGGTCCCCGCGGTCGGGAGCCGGCTCGACCACCGACACGGCGGGTACGGCCACCGGCACGGCGACCTCGGCCGCCGACGGCACGGCCATCGGCACGGCAGCGGCCGGCGGTGCGGTCGGCGACGTGGCGGCGGCCGGCGGCGCGTCGACGGGCAGCGGCGCGGACGGCACCGCCGAGGCCCCGGGGACACTGGTGACACCGTAGTTGTCGCGCAGTTCGGCGGCGAGGTTCTCCACCGTCCCGACCTCGAGCAGCAGGGTCACCGGGATCTCGACGTCCAGCTTGGAGCGGATGTCCTGGGCGAGCGAGATGGCCAGCATCGAGTCGAGGCCCTGGGCCTCCAGCGGCCGGTCCAGTTCGAGGGTCTCGATGTCGGTCTCCAGCCCTTCGGCGATCCACGCCGCCAGGGCCGAGGTGAGGTTCCCACCCCCGTTGACCGGGATGCCGGCCGGACGCGGCCCCGCCGCCCCCGGGGCCTGCGGACCCGTCGGTCCCGACGCCTGCGGGCCCGTCGGTCCCGACGCCTGCGGAGGCGTCGGTCCGGCGACCGCTTCCGCCGAGGGTGCGGCGGTGTTCGCCACCGGGTACCCGGCGGTGCTGGCACTCACCTGGCCGGTCACGGCCGGCACGTGGCCGTTCTGGCTGGCGGTGACCCGGCCGTTGGCGGTGCCGTTCGCCGGGGAGCCCGGCTGCGCCCGGTCCTGGCCGCCGGTCGTGCCGGGACGGCCGGTCGGAGGCGCCGTGGAGATCCGCCGCCAGGTGATCCCGTGGGCGGTCAGCACCGGACGGTCACCGTCGACCACCACCAGGCTGGCGGTGAGCAGGCCGGCGTCGGGGGCGCTGCCCCGGTCCCGGCGGGCGTAGACCCGGACCGTGCCGGACAGTCGTCCGGAGACGGTCAGCCGTTCGACGGTGAACGGCACGTACAGGCCCTGGGCTCCGCAGGCGGCGAGCGCCACCTGGAAGGCACCGTCGAGCAGCCGTACGTCGACCGGGCCGGGCCCGGCGGCGGCTCCGGCGAGGGTGCCGACGGCCTGGCCGGGAGCGGTGGCCAGGGTCTGTACGCAGCGGAAGCCCGGGCCGTAGGCGAGCCCGTTGCGCGCGAAGTCGCGGTACATGCCGTCGAGGTCGACCGGGACGAAACCCGCCTCGTTCAGTGGCGGGGTCAGCGTCGGTTCGGTCGTCTCCGGTTCGGTCACCTCGACGTCGCAGACCACGGTGCCGCCGCCGTCGCGGAAGGAGATCCGGCTGCCGTGCAGTTCGGCGGTCAGCGTCGCCGGGGGCCGGACGGTCGCCCGGAAGGTGAGGTCCCGCAGGGTGAACCGGTCCCGGCCGACGATCTCGGCGACCTTGCCGGGGTAGCCGGAGCCGGGCAGCGTCGGGTCACCGAGCACGACGTGCTCGTGGGCCTCGGGGTGCTCGCGCCAGGTCCAGGCGTGCGGTCGCCCACCGAGGGCGGTCCGTTCGGCGGACGGCAGTTCGCCCTGCGGCTCCAGCCACAGGTACCGCTCCTCGTGCGGGGTGGTGGGGAACCGGACCGGGGCCCGTTCCTCGGTGGTGAGGCTGTCGCCGGCCACGAAGCGGCGGGCCGCCGTGTCGAGGGTGTCCCGGCCGGGGTTGCCGCCGAACGGCGCGATGGTGCGGCCGGTGGGTTCGGCGACCCCGACGTACAGGTTCCGGGTGCCCTCGGCGCGGGCGAGGAACAGCATCAGCTTGTCGTCGAGCTGTTCGACGGAGTCGACCACGCAGGCCAGCCGGTAGGTGGCCGCCGGTCGCTGCCGGCTCGCCACGCAGAGCCAGGCCAACGGGGGGCAGTACGGCGAGCGGAGCAGCCGGACCAGCCGGCCGGCGAGGACGCGCAGCCCGTCGACCGAGCCGGCCGAGAGGGTGAGCAGGCCGGGGCCGGTCGCGGCGGGTACCCGGGTCGGGGTGGGCGCGGCGGTGAGCACGGCGTGCGCGTTGACCCCACCGAAGCCGAAGCTGCTGACCCCGGCGACCCGGGGGCCCGACCAGGGGACCAGCCGGTCCGGGACGAACAGCGGCGAATTCTCGAAGCGGAACGCCCGGTTGGGGTGGGTGAGGTTGGCCGAGGGTGGGATCCGTTCGGCCTGGAGGGCGAGGATGGTCTTGATCAGACCGGCGACCCCGGCGGCCGGTTCGAGGTGACCGATGTTGGTCTTGACCGAGCCGACGGCGACGGTGCCCCGGCCGGCCCCGGCGAGGGCGGCTTGGAGGGCCTCCAACTCGATCAGGTCACCGAGCTGGGTGCCGGTGCCGTGCGCCTCGACGTAGCCGACACCGGTCGCGTCGATCCCGGCGCGTTCCAGGGCGGTCCGGATGACCGCCTGCTGGGCGGTGCTGCTCGGCGCGGTGAGGAAGCCGGCCGCGCCGGTGTGGTTGACGGCGGCGCCACGGACCACGGCGAGGATCGGGTCGCCGTCGCGTTCGGCGTCGGCGAGCCGCTTGAGGACGATCACCCCGCAGCCTTCGCCCCGGACGTACCCGTCGGCGTCGTCGTCGAAGGTGCGGCACTGCCCGCTCGGCGAGAGCATGCCGTTGCGCAGGAACGACCGGGTCTTGGTGGGGGTGAGCACCAGGTTCGCCGCGCCGACCACGGCGGCGTCGATCTCGCCGGAGCGCAGGTGCATGGCGGCCTGGTGCAGGGCGACCAGCGACGACGAGCAGGCGGTGTCGACGGCGAAGCTCGGGCCGGTCCAGTCGAACGCGTGGGAGAGCCGGTTGGCGACCATGGACACGGCGGTACCGGTGGCGACGTGCGGGTCGCCCGCGCCGACGCTGCCGGCGACGATCTCCGGGAAGTCACTGGCGATGGTGCCGACGAAGACGCCGGTGTGGGTGCCGAGGGTGGCCGAGGTGTGGCCGCAGCTCTCCAGCGCCTCGTCGGTGACGCTGAGCAGGATGCGCTGCAACGGGTCGAGGCGGCGGGCCTCCCGGTCGGTGAGCTTGAACCGGGCGGCGTCGAAGTACTCGATCCGGTCCACCCAGCCGGTGGGGACCTCGTCGGTGTCGGTCCACAGGTGCCCCCAGCCGCGGTGGCCGGGGGGCGCGTCGCCGACGTCGACCACGCCCTCGGCGAGGTTGGCCCAGAACTCGTCGGGGGTGGCCGCGCCGGGGAACCGGCAGGCCATGCCGATGACGGCGAGGGCGTCCTCTTCGCCGGCGGGTTCCGCCGCGGGGCGGACCGGTGCCGGGTCACGGCGGGTCGGGTCGCCGGCGTCCGGAATCGTCCCGGCCGGCGGCGGGGTCGGTCCGGCGGCGGGGACAGCCGGAGCCGGGGTCGGGTCGGTGGCGGTCGGCAGCGGGTTCGGGTCGGCGGCCGGGGTGGGCTCGGGTTGCGGTACCGCCTCGACCACCGCCTCGGCCGCCGCCAGGACGGCCTCCTCGACGCTGGTCGCGGGCTCCGGCTGCGGTACGCGGACCGGGCCGGCCGGTTGCAGCAGGTCGGCCAGGCGTTCCGGGGTGCCGGTGGCGAACAGGGCGGTGGGGCTCACCTCCACGCCGAACTCGGCGCTGAGCGCGGTGGCCGCGCGGGTGACGTTCGCCGAGTCGCCGCCGAGGTCGAAGAAGTTGTCGGTGACCAGGAAACCGTCGTGGCCGAGGACGGTGGCGAGCACCCGCGCGATCCGCTCGGCCGGGGGTTCGGTCACCGCCGGTTCCGGCGTGTCCACGGCGTGGGCCGGGGTCGGCGCCTCGGCGTCGACCGGTTCCGGCGTGTCCACGGCGTGGGCCGGGGCCGGCGGCTCGGTCGGGGCGACGGACGGCACACCGGTCCGGATGATGCTGTGCCGGGTCGGTTCGGGCAGCAGCCGGCGGGCGATCTTGCCGTTGTCGGTGAGCGGCATGGCGTCCAGCCGCACGTACGTGTCGGGCACCATGTACTCGGGCAGCCGCTGGCCGACGAACTCGTCCAGTTCGGCCTTGACCAGGGTGCGCTCGGCGACCAGGTACGCGGTGAGTCGGGGCTCGCCACGGCCCTCGAAGGCCACGGCGATCACGGCGGCGGCGGTGACGCCCGGGAAGGTGGCGAGCACCCGCTCGATCTCGGCCGGTTCGATCCGGTTACCCCGGACCTTGACCTGCGAGTCGGCGCGGCCCAGCCACTCGATCGCCCCGTCGGCGTGCAGTCGTACCGTGTCGCCGGTCTTGTAGAGCCGCAGCCCGGTACGCGGGTGCTCCAGGAACACCTCGGCGGTGCGGTCGGGACGGTTGACGTAGCCGCGGGCCAGCCCGATGCCGGACAGGTACAGCTCGCCGACGCCGTCGGGGCCGCACGGGTCGAGGTTGTCGTCGAGGACGTGCAGGTCGAGGCCGGGCAGCGCGTCGCCGAGCGGCAGGAACGTCCCGACCCGGTCGACCCGGTGGGTGGAGACCCAGATGGTGGCCTCGGTGGGGCCGTACAGGTTCCACAGTTCCCGGGCGGTGGCGTGCAGCCGCTCGGCGACCGCCGGGACGAGCGCCTCCCCGCCGGAGAGGACGGTGAGGTCCGCCGCCGGCGTCCACCCGGTCTCCAGCAGCAGCCGCCACAGGCTGGGGGTGGCCTGGGCGACGGTGACCTCGCCGATCAGGTCGGCCAGCCGCTGCGGGTCGCGGGCCACCTCGCGGGAGGCCAGCACCACGGTCGCGCCGACGGTGAGCGGCAGCAGCAGTTCCAGCAGGGAGATGTCGAAGGCGACGGTGGTGTGGGCGAGCATCCGGTCGTCGGGCCCGGAGCCGAGGCGTTCGCCGATGCCGGTGAGGAAGTTCGCCAGCGCGGTGTGGCCGATCTCCACGCCCTTGGGTTCGCCGGTCGAGCCGCTGGTGAACAGCACGTACGCCAGGTCGTCGCCGGTGACCGGCGGGGGTACGGCCAGCGCGGAGCCGTCGGCGGTGGGGATGGGCAGCACGGCCGGGCCGATGGTGGTGCCGAACGCCAGGCTGCGGTGGTCGGCCAGGATCAGGTCGCAGGCGGCGACCTCGAGGTACCGGCTGAGCCGTTCCACCGGGTAGTTGGGGTCCAGCGGCAGGAACGCGGCCCCGGTGCGGAGGATGCCGAGCATGGCCGGCACGAGGTCCGGTCCCCGTTCGGTGAGCAGGCCGACCACCGAGCCGGCCTCGACGCCCTGGTTCCACAGGTGGGCGGCGACGGCGTCGGCCCAGGCGTCCAGGGTGGCGTAGTCGATCTCCCGGTCGCCGCTGCGGACGGCGACCGCGTGCGGGTGCGCGGCGACGGTGGCCGCGACCAGGTCGAGCAGGGTGGGCACGGACGACACCGGATCCCGTTCGGTGTCGTCGGCGACCGGCTCGGGCGCGGCGTGCGCCACCGGCTCGGGCGCGGCGTCGGCGACCGGCGCCGCGACGGTGGTGGTGTCGGCGGGTACCCCGGTGGTCGCGGGGTCGGTCCGCTCCCCGCCGGTCACGGTGGCGGGCTGCCCGGTGGTCGCGGCGGCGGGCTCGACCGGGGCGGCCGGGGTGGTCTCGGGTTCCGGGGCCACCGGTACGCCGGGCAGCATCGCGCCCAGCGCGACGTCCTCGACCCGTTCGGTGAACTCCAGGGCCTCGTCGGCGCTCATCGCGGTTTCCCGGACGAACACGATGGGCGGCCCGTCCCGCAGGCAGAGCAGGGCGATCTCGGTGTCCGCCTCGGTGGCGGCCTCCTCGTCGGGGGCCCGTTCCAGCACCATGATCCGGGTGAAGGTGGGGCCGTCCGAGCCGTACGGGCGGTGCGCCAGACCGAGGCGTACCTCCAGGTCGGTGGCGTACCCGTGGCGGGCGGCAGCGGCGTCGAGCCGGTCGGCGAGCGAGTCGGCGTCGGCGGCGTCGAACCGGACCGGCACCCGGGCGACGGCCAGCCCGTGGGTCTGCTCGGCCCGGGCCCGGACCGCCGAGGTGGACCAGGCGAAGTCGAAGCTGGGTGCTTCCATCCGCTGGGCGAGCACGGCGAGGAAGGCGCGGACGACGCTGACCGTCTCGGCCCGGGAGCGGGGCACGTACGCCAGCTCGTACCGGCTGTAGTGGGCGCCGGCGGCGGAGAAGTCGGCGGCCTCCAGCGGTGCCGGGCGCAGGTCGGTCAGGTGTTTCTTCCACCAGTTCTCGTGCCGGCGCAGCGGTGCCTGCGCGTCGGCGATGGCGGCGAGCACCTGCGGCGGGGCGGCCGGCAGGGGCTTGCCCACGGCCAGGCCGAGCCGCTGGGCGACGGCGCGGCCGCTGAGCGTGCTGCCGTCGGTGCCGCTGAAGTCGCTGACCAGCAGGTCGGCGTCCGGGGCGGAGAGAGTCAGCGCGGTGTCGGTGACCGCGGCCACCAGGGTCTGCGGGAGGGCGCCCTCGCGGGGGACGAGCCGGACCTGGCGCGCGAAGACCGCCCCCTGGGCGGTGATCAGGGCCGGCACGCCGAGCGGGTTGGGGAAGTTGCCGTAGTCGAGCGCCTTGGCGATGCGTTCGGCTTCGGCTGCGGAGGTGCCGGCGTGGATGAGCCCGCCGGCGGCGATCCGGTCGGAGCTGAGGTAGAAGCGGCGTTCCCGGTCGCTGGTGTCGATCGGCTCGGGCAGGGTCCGGGCGACGACGTGCGGGACGAGGTCGGCGAAGAGCTCGATGCCGACCTCGGCGGCCTCGTAGGTGAGCGACAGCGCGGTGGAGTGGTTGCGGATCGGGAACCACCGTTCCAGCAGCACCGACCCGGCGTCCACCGCCTCGGTCATCACGTGCCAGGTGGCCGCGTGCCGGCCGGCGCCCTCGTAGAGGGCCCAGGCGGCGACGTTGCTGCCGGAGTACCGGGGCAGCGGCCCGTCGTGGAAGTTGATCGCGGCGACCTTCGGCAGCGCCAGCACCGGGCCGGGCAGGATCCGGAAGTTGACCACGCTGAACAGGTAGTCGACCGGGGTCTCGGTGAGCGCGGCGACCAGGTCGGCGCGCGGGTCCAGCACCGGGACGCCGTGGCCGGTGGCCCAGTCGACGGCGACCGGGTCGTCGGTGAAGACCCCCTCGACGCGGACCCCGGCCGCGACGAGCTGGGCCGCGCACCGGGCGAGGACCCGGGTGCCGCCGATGAGGAAGCAGTTGGTCACGGTGCTCATGCCTCGGTCTCGGCCGGGTCGGCGGTCTCCTGGGCGACCCAGGCGTCGATCTGGGAGACGACCTCCTCGTCCAGCGACAGCTGGCCGGGGGTCCACCTCGGGTTGGACAGGCCGCGGTGGGTGCGCTCGCACAGCTCCCAGTCCTCGTAGTTGGCCTTGTCCCAGAGGGCGAAGACGGCTTCGTGGGAGAAGTCCTTCTTGGCCGTCTCGTTGGGGTGGAACAGCCAGAAGTGCCGCACGTAGCAGGTGCCGGGGCTCTCCGGCCAGACCCACTGCATGAACACGTAGTCGGCGGTGAAGCCGAACAGCAGGTTCGGCAGGATGGTGATCCAGTTGATCTTGCGACGGTCGGCCTCGGGCACCAGCGGCATCGGATCGCGGGTGCTCCGACCGGTCATCGAGACCGAGTTGAAGCTCTCCCGGATCACCTGCCAGGCGCCGATGATGTTGTCGCCCTTGAGCTCGTAGGTGCCGGCGTCGTCGAAGTCGGTGATCCGGTGCAGGTCCTTGTGGGCGGTCGGGAAGTGCAGGCTCTCGTTGACGTTGTGCGCGACCAGCTTCCAGTTGCAGGCGACCGGGTAGTCCTTGGCCTGCACGCACTGGAGGTTCTCCAGCTCGTACACCCGGGCGAACTCCCCGAACTCGCCCAGCGAGACGTCCAGGTCGGGGGCGTCCTCGGAGAAGGTGATGAAGACGACCCCGAACCGGATCTCGGTGCGTACCGGCAGCAGACCGTTCTTCTCCTTGTCGAAGAAGTGGTCGAAGTAGGTGCCGTTGAAGCTCTTGAGCTTGCCGTTGCGGTCGTACACCCAGCAGTGGTAGATGCACACCAGGCTCTGCCGCTTGCCGGTGGCCTCCTCCACCAGCCGGTAGCCCCGGTGCCGGCAGTAGTTGTGGTACGCCTGGATGCCGTCGTCACCGTGGATGATCAGCACCGAGCCGGTGCCGATGGTGAGGGTGGCGTAGGAGCCCTTCTCCTTGAACCGGGAGACGTGGTCCACGGGCAGCCAGTGCCGCCCGTAGATCCGCTCCATCTCCCGCTGGTACTGCTCCTGTCCGGTGTAGAACTCGTGGCTGCGGCCCCGGCCTCCGGTGTCGAAGTAGGGCCGCTGCTCATCCTGCTCGCTGATCAGGTCGAACATGCTGGACGCGGCGGTCATCTGGTGGCTCCTCCAGAGATCAAGTGCAGGGTTGACCGGCGGAGGACCCCAGATGCCTTCGCCGTCGGGGCCGCGCTCGTCCCGCGCGGCGCAGCTAGCGGGTCACGCCCACTCGTGGGGCGCGGCTAGCGGGTCACGCCCACTCGTAGAGGCGCTCGTCCTCGGGCACACCGGTGTCGTTGTAGAGGCGCTCGAGGGCGTCCGGCGCGAAGATCTCGCCGCCGTCCACGCCACCGGCGATCATCCCGAGCATCTTGGTCGTCCACGCGTCGCTCTTGCTGATCGCCGAGAGCACCGTCTCCAGGAACGGAGGGAGGTGGAACTCGGCCATGGTGGTGGTGAAGTCGTAGACCGGCGCGCTCTCCTCGTCGCGCAGCTTGGCGTACTCGGCCAACGCGTCGTCCATGGTCCGCAGTCCGGAGAGCGCCTCGTTGATCTTGTCGGCGAGCAGCTCACCGTGGAGGAACGCGTCCGTCATGCCCCAGCCGGTGATCGGGTCCTTGTGGTAGCCGGCGTCGCCGACCAGCGCCCAGCCCGGTCCGTGCGACTTGCGGTAGTAGTTGTCCGGGTAGCGCATCGGCCGCAGCGGCTCCTCCCGCCGGCCCAGCTCGCGAAGCTGCTGGCCCTTCTCCGGCTCGACGTCGTCGAAGACGGCGAGGAAGCGGCGCTCCGGGTCCTGCCGGAACTCCTTGAGCTGCCGGCGGCTGCAGATCACCGCGACCATGTGCTGGTCGAAGTTGGTCGGCCAGGCACCGAACCACTGCTCGTGGAAGCCGGTCTTGTGCTGCATCTCCCAGTCGAGACCGCTGTAGTACGAGTAGTAGATGAACCCCGAGGCGGGGCGTACGTTGTACAGCTCGGCGTTGACCTTGCGGGCCACGGTGGAGTGGAAGCCGTCCGCACCCACCACCACGCTGGACCGGAACTCCTGCTCCGGCCCGTCGCCCTCGCGGCCCCGGATGCCCACCACGCGTCCCTCGTCGAAGACCAGGTCGGTCATGGTGAACTGCTCGATCACCTCGACGCCGGCCCGGCGGGCGGCGTTGACCAGGATCTCGTCGAGCACGACCCGACGCGGGCAGTAGACCGCGTCGATGCCGTCGATGGGGTCGGCCCAGCCGACCAGCGGGATACCGGTGTAGGAGAAGTTCATCTTGCGGACGGCCGGCGTTCCGGCGGCGATCACCTCGTCGAGGAGTCCCCAGTCCTGGAGGCGGGACAGCCCGGCCTGGTGGATGTAATGGGTCGACACCGTGTCACTGGGGAATGACGAACGGTCGACCATCAATACCCGATGACCGCGCCGCGCCAACAGCATTGCCACCGGCGAACCCGCGCAGCGCGCACCGACAACGATTACATCGAACATGGGCCTGCTCCGATCAGTCGTCAGCCCGAATAGCACCCGTCCAATGCGGATCTCGGTGGCCCAGAAGGTAATAGATCAAGTCCCGCACGGTCAATGCACGAACTTCGACGCAGAATGGTCGCCCCAAGCAACCAACCGGATGGTGGGAGCGTTAAATCACCTGCATGTCGCGCATCCGGGAAAAGCCGACAGCGACGCAGGTGTGACCTGGATCACGTCCGATATGCCGTGTTCCGCCCGCCAAACCCACCATTCGTCGGACCGGTCGGATTACACCCGACATCAGCACCGACAGAGAGGTGAATTACCGACCGAATGCCACGAGACATCCACCATGACCGCCATCAGTCAACGAAGCACAACGGAACGCAACCGTTGCCCACGAAGATACTTCAGAGGCTTCAATCGATCCCTCACCCGGCCAGAACCCAGCCAAGGTATCCGGAGTATATCGACCGTCGCCTGCACACCCAGATCGCCTCAACTCGGACATCACCCGCTCTGAGCTGGGAAGATGCAGCGGTTAACACCGGGCAACGGCCAGTCGACGACACGCTGGACGACCGACGGGCAATAGTTGTCGGCGGGCAACCTTCAGTGGCCACGGTATGCGGCACCAAGCAGCCGGCGGACGCCCGTCCTCCGCACCGGAACTCCGACCCGACCGAGGCAGATGGAGCAGCCGCAAGCGGCCCGGACAGCTCCAGCCGCAGACACCCGGGCAATCGGACGATCCGAAACGACAACAGGAGAATGGTGGACTGAAACGGAAAGGCATTTCCGGGCCGGAAACCACGACCGCCGACCGGGTCGACAACGAGCCGACCGATGTTCGATTCCATTCGCAGCGGAACGCCGCCCGCCACGGGCGTCTTTCGGCGACGACTCCTGTCGCCGGCAAAGACCGGACCCGACATCACCCTTACGCGTCGGACCGGCCACCCGACGGCCCTTCGCCGTTGTCGCCGATTCCGCACGGCGGCCGATCCGGCCGGTAAACCGGAAACCGCACCCCCCGGTCGGCGGCCATCGGGACCTACCGAACCGACCGGTCGCGGCGTCACCAGCCCGGCCCACACGTCGTCCGTGATCGTCGGCGCCAGCCGGTCACACCACCGTCGAAGCGACCACCAGGCAACGACAGTCATCAATCAGAAGCGGATCGGGTCGGGGCCGGACAGCCCCCTCAGGGACCGGAGCAGCGGAGCCGGGCTCCGACCCACCCACCTTCCATCACATTCGACCAGCATCGATGGAGTCAGGCCAAGATCGCTGGTCCGGCCCCTCCTCGACGGTCCGATCGCCTCCCCAACCGAGCCTCGCACCCCGCGCCGGCGACACTCCATCCAACTGAGACCGGGGCGGGGCCACGCTGCCATCCGCCGCCCGGTACACTGCCCAACCCCGTCCTGATAAAAGTTTTCAGAATCGCCGGCGTCCACCTGCCACCGAACGCATCGACGCCGCCGGCACACCGACTGGAAGCCGGACATCTTGCGGCGGAATTCCGGGTCGGCCGCAACACCGCCGCACGACGAGGGTCCGCACCGGACAGCCCGCCGCACCCGGACGCCAGCGCCCATCGGGCGATGTTCGTTACATCCAGGCTCAGCAATGTCTCGATGTTCGGTCGAGAGCGCGGCACGGAACATCGACATGCGTACCACCTCCGGGTGGAACCGAAGCCGGCCGGGGCAACGGCGCACATCGACGGAGGGCCACACGATTCGTAGACAGATGTCTGACAACTGGGACCGAACCGGTTCAGGTCTTGGGGTCGCCGGACCAGCCCGACCGGGCCAGCAGCCGCGCGGAAAAATCGGGCGGGGTAGCGTCGAAACCGGCCTACGCTGCGGAATCCGTCGCCTGAGGACGGCCGTCCGTCGGAGATGGCCGGAGAAGCGGCCCCCACACCACCGACCACCGACCACCGACCGCCCGGCCGGGCCGGCAACTCCCGACCGCGGGCCGACCGGCCGTTGCCCGGCCGGATCCCCACCGCCGCCCGGTCCGGTCTCCGGACCCACCGACCACCGCCCGGCCCGACCGGTCGCGACAGCGGCCGGCACCCCGATGACAGGAGCCACCGGCGATGACGCTCGTCCACCTGCGCCGTGCCCGGACCAGCCTGGTACTCGACGCCCGTGGCCCGGGGCTGCCCCGGGTCGTGTACTGGGGTACCGACCTGGGACCGCTGTCCGCCGCCGACCTGCCCGCCCTGGTCGACGCCACGGTCGCCCCGCTGGTGCCGAGCAGCTTCGACGTCCCGGCCGTCCTGTCCCTGCTGCCGGAGGCGGGCGCCGGCTGGAGCGGTCGCCCCGGGCTGGCCGGGCACCGCGCCGGTTCCGCCTGGACCACCGCGTTCCAGCTGACCGCCGTCGACGTCCACGACGCGGACACCGTCCCCGGCGCTTCCCCCGGGCGGCCGCACCCCGAGCCGGGCCAGGACCCGGGCCCCGGGGACGGGTGGGCGCGGGTGACCGTCCGGGCCGCCGATCCGGACGGGGCGCTCACCCTGACCGTCGAGATCGAACTGGACCCGGCCGGACTGCTCCGAATGCGCCACCGGCTACGCAACGACGGCGACCGCCCGTACGACCTGCACGGACTGACCCCGGTGCTGCCGGTCCCGGCGGTCGCCACCGAGCTGCTCGACCTCACCGGACGCTGGTGCCGGGAACGGGTCCCGCAACGGCACCCGTGGCCGATGGGTACCTGGGTACGGGAGGGCCGGCACGGGCGGACCGGACACGACGCCACCCTGCTGCTGGTGGCCGGGACCCCGGGCTTCGGCTTCCGGCACGGCGAGGTGTGGGCGGTGCACACCGCCTGGAGCGGCGACCACGTCACGTACGCCGAACGCCTGCCGACCGGCGCGGCCGTCCTGGGCGGCGGTGAGCTGCTCGTTCCCGGTGAGATCAGGCTCGCGCCCGGCGCGGAGTACGCCACTCCCCTGCTGTACGCCGTGCACTCCACCGACGGGCTGGACGGGATCAGCGACGTGCTGCACACCCATCTGCGCGCCCGTCCGGAGCATCCGCGTACGCCCCGGCCGGTGACTCTCAACGTGTGGGAGGCGGTCTACTTCGACCACGACCTGGGGCGGCTGCGCGCCCTCGCCGACCGGGCCGCCGAGGTGGGCGTGGAACGTTTCGTGCTCGACGACGGCTGGTTCCGGGGCCGCCGGCACGACCGGGCCGGCCTGGGCGACTGGTCCGTCGACCCCGACGTCTGGCCGGACGGCTTGGGACCGCTGGTGGACCACGTGCGTGGGCACGGCATGCAGTTCGGGCTCTGGGTGGAACCGGAGATGGTCAGCCCGGACTCCGACCTGTACCGGGCCCACCCCGACTGGGTGCTCCGACCGACGGACCGGCTTCCGCTGCCATGGCGGCACCAGCAGGTGCTCGACCTCGCCCACCCCGACGCGTACGCCCACCTGCTGTCCCGGCTGGACGCGCTACTCACCGGACATCCGGGCATCGCATACCTCAAGTGGGACCACAACCGGGACCTGACCGAAGCCGGGCACCGGGGCCGGCCGGGGGTGCACGCGCAGACCGTCGCGGTCTACCGGCTGCTCGACGAGCTGCGGGCCCGGCACCCCGGCGTGGAGATCGAGAGCTGCTCGTCCGGCGGGGGCCGGGTGGACCTGGAGATCCTGCGCCGCACCGACCGGGTCTGGCCCAGCGACTGCAACGACGCCCTGGAGCGGGTCGCCATCCAGCGCTGGACCGGGCTGCTGCTCCCACCCGAGCTGATCGGCGCGCACATCGGCCCGCACCGGTCGCACAGCACCGGCCGGGTGCACGACCTGGCCTTCCGCGCGGTCACCGCGATCTTCGGCCACCACGGCATCGAGTGGGACATCAGCGCGGTCTCCGCCGGGGAACGGGCCGAACTGGCCGCCTGGGTAGCCGCGCACAAACGCCTCCGACCGCTGCTGCACTCCGGTCGGGTGGTCCGGGTCGACCACCCCGACCCGGCCGTCGAGGCACACGGCGTGGTCGCCGGGGACCGCTCCCGGGCGGTGTACGCGATCTCCCAGCTCGGGACGTCGGTGGCCCAGGTCCCCGGCCCGGTGCGGCTACCGGGTCTGGCACCGGGGCGGCGGTACGCGGTACGACCGGCGGCCGGCGTGCCGCAGCCGGCGGTGCTCCAGGTGACCGCGCCCGGGTGGCTGGCCGCCGGCGGAGTGACCCTCACCGGGCGGGTGCTCGGCGCGGTCGGGGTGCAGCTACCGGCGCTCCGCCCCGAACAGGCGCTGCTGCTGGAGGTCACCGCCGTCGACCGCGGTGCCGGGCCGCCTGCCGCGGGGGTGGACGGCGCGGACGTCGGCGGGCCGGTCACCGGCCGCGACGCGAGCCGCGGCCGGTGACGGAGTCGGCCCCGAGGGCTGATTCAGGGGTGTTTCGACAAACCGTGCCATGGGCATGGCACCGCTGTGCTGCGGAATTGAACCTCGCTCGCCATGATCAGTTTTCGGAGGAAGCACAACAACAGAAGAATGACGCTGGGCAACACCCCGCGAAGGCTATGGATTCACCACAAGCTATGGACATCGGTCCATGGATGTGGAAGAGTCACTTTCAGCGATGAAGCGACCACGCCCAGCCAGGACAGTCTCGACATGCACAAAGGATATCTGTACCCCCATGTCGCTCGCGGCCCTCCGGGAGCACAGCGGCACTGGCACGGGAACACGCTGTCGCGGCCCGGTGCATGGGGAAAGCGCATCGTCGCGTCGATCCGTCCGGACCCGGCCACCGCCTTCGGGAAATCCTTTCATCGGCCGCCTTTCGGGAGCGGGAGCACGCCGGGACGGACCCGCTTTGCCCGCTGACCGTCCACAGCGAACGGGGAGCGCATGAAAATAGACCTTTTCGGCCCTGTCCGGGTGCGGGGAAACAACAGCGTGGCGCAACCCACCGCACCGAAGCAACGCCAACTGGCGGCGCTTCTCGCGCTTCGCCCGAACAAGCTGGTCACCAAGGACCTGATCATATCCGAACTGTGGCAACACAGCCCTCCACCGAGCATGACGACGACCGCGCAGACGTACATCTACAAGTTACGCAAGTTGCTCGCCGAACACTCGGAAGCAAGGTCCGGGAAGGAACTGATCAAAACTCACGACCCGGGCTACATTCTCACGGTCGACGAGTCGCAGATCGATGTCTTTCGCTTTCGCGTCCTGGCTAGGCGGGCTCGCGAGCTGAGCCGAGAACGACCCGAGACGGCAGCCGTGGTGCTACGGGAGGCGCTCGGGCACCTGACCGAGCCGCCGCTGGTCGACGTACCGCTGGGTCCCGTCCTCCAGATCGACGCCGCCCAGCTCGCCGAAGAGGCGATCAGCATGGTCGAGCTGCGGATCGAGTTGGACATGCGGCTCGGCCGCCACCAGGAGCTGGTCAGCGAGCTGCGCTCGCTGGTGGCGCGGCATCCGCTCCGTGAGTGGTTCCACTACCACCTGATCCTCGCGTTGGCCCGCTCCGGTCGGCGCAGCGAGGCATTGCAGGCGTACGACCGGCTCCGCCGCACCATGCGCGAGGAGCTCGGCATCGACCCGCAGCCGCTCGCCGAGCGGTTGCAGCGGGTGGTGCTGGACGGCAACGACGAGTTGCTGGACCCCCGGCTCGTCCCGCACGCGCTGGTCGGCGCGGACCGGTAGCCGCCCGGGTGGTCGCCGCGCGGCCGGCGACCACCCCGCCCCGATCCGGTCCGCTCCCGCCGACGACCGGCCGGAGCCGTTCCGGTTCCCCCTCCCGCAGGAAAGGACGACCGTACCGTGCCCGTTGAATTCGTCGGCATCGGCGCCACCAATGACGGATCCGAACTCCAGGCGAGATCCGGCCCGGCGTTCGACCGGGAACACACCCTGAAACTGGCCCGGGCGCACGAGGCCCACGGCTGGGACCGGGTGCTGTATCTCTACGGCTCCGGCGCACCCGACCCGGCAATGGTGGCGTCATACGTCGCAGCGCACACCGAAACCCTCGGTCTACTGGTGGCGCACCGACCGAACGTGTCGTATCCCACCTTCGCCGCGAAAACCTTCGCCACTCTCGACCAGATCTGCGACGGCCGGCTCGCCGTGCACTTCATCACCGGCGGGAACGATCGGGAACAACGGCGGGAAGGCGACACCCTGAGCAAGGACGAACGGTACGCGCGCACCCGGGAGTACATCAGCGTCGTCAAACGGATCTGGACCAGCGAAGAACCGTTCGACCATCACGGGAAGTACTACTCCTTCGAGAATTTCGTCAGTGACATCAGGCCCGCGCGGCAACCCCGCCCAATCGTCTCGTTCGGCGGTTCGTCTCCGGCCGCCTACGCTGCGGGCGGCGCGGAGGCGGACATCTACTGTCTACTCGGCGAGCCGCTCGAACACACCCGGGAACAGATCGCCTCGGTCCGTGCCGCGGCGCGGGCGGCGGGCCGCGCGGATCTGCCGCGCATCCAGGTCGGTTTCCGTCCGATCATCGCCCCGACCGAGGAAAAGGCATGGGACCGGGCCCGGGAGATTCTCCGCAGAATAGAGGACAACACGTCCGCCGGAGGCGCTCTGCGGTACGCGGTGACCCGACCGGAGAACACCGGATCGCAACGCCTGCTGGCGATCGCCGAGAAGGCCGAACGGTACGGCAGGACGCTGTGGACGCCGACCGCCACCGCGACCGGCGCGATCGGCAACTCCATGGCCCTGGTCGGCACCCCGGAGACCGTGGCCGCCGCCCTGCTCGACTACTACGACCTGGGGGTGACCGTGCTGAACACCAACGGCTACCACATCCTCGAGGACGCTGTCGACTTCGGCCGGGAGGTCATTCCCCTGGTCCGGGCGGAGGTCGCCCGGCGGGACGCGGAACAGGCGGTGGCCGACCGGGCCGTACCGCACGACGGCCCGGACCTGCCGGCCTACCGGGGCAGCACCACCTCGTGAGCGAGCTGCGCCTCGACCGCGATGCGCCGCGCCGCCAGGCGCAGCGCGTCGCGGTCGTCGTCCGGGCCACCCGGCCGCGCCGGGAGCATCGCCACCACCGCGCTGGCCCCCGAGGCGACCGCCCGGTGCCGGCTGGCCAGCGCCGTCAGACCCCGGCCCGGCCCGGCTTCGACCAGCAGCACGTCGCCGGCGGCGAGCAGCCGGTCCAGGGTGGGCCCGAACAGCACCGGGTCGACCGGCTGCCGGGCCCAGAACCGCGGGTCGCAGGCGTGCGCGGCGGTCAGCACGTCCCCCAGGTACGCCGAGTAGACGGTCCGGCGGGGCGGACGCAGCCGGGTGAGCCGCCACTGTTCCAGCGAACTCTCCGCCGCCGCGGTCATCGCCGGACTGTGGAAGGGCTGCCGGGACCGGACCGGGAGACAGGCCCGGCCCTCGGCACGCAACGCCCGCTCGGCCGCGGCGAGCGGCGCGGCGGGTCCGGCGAGCAGGAGCTGTCGGGGCGCGTTGACGGCGGCGACGGCCACCCCGTCGCCCAGATGGGCGGCGACCTCGTCCGGGGTGGCGGCCACCGCCAGCATCCCGCCCGGGGGTGCCAGCCGGCAGCTCGCCACCCGGTCCCGGATCAGCCGTACGCCGTCGGCGAAGTCCAGCACCCCGGCCAGGGTGGCCGCGGCCAGCTCGCCGACGCTGTGTCCGAGCAGGGCGACCGGCCGGACGCCCCAGCTCAGCACCGTACGGCCCAGCGCGTAGTCAACCGCGTACAGCAGCGGCTGCGCCCGGGTGGCGTCGTCGAGCAGGTCCGGTGGTCCGTCGGCCAGCCAGTCCCGCCGGATCGCCGGCCCCTCCGGGCCGAGCAGCGCGAAGGCCCGGTCCAGGACCGAGGTGAACACCTCCTCCCAGCCGTACAGTCCGGCGGCCATCCGGACGTGCTGCGCGCCCTGGCCGGGAAACATCAGCGCCACCGCCCGGGGCCGACTCGTCGTGGTGACCATCTCGCTCCCTTCTCAGCGCGCCGCGGCGGGCGACGCCTCGGGCAGCGGGGGGAACGGGAACGGTTGCAGCACCCCCGGGCGGAGCACCCACGCCTGCCCGCTGCCGGGACTGTCGAGGACGGTCCCGAAGGCGTCGGCCACCTGGTCGGGGGTGAGGACCGGCAGCCCCCGGTCCCGTAGGCCGGCCCGCGCCTCGTCGATGAACGGGGTGTCGACGAAGGTCGGACAGAGCGCGTTGATCCGGATTCCGTCCGGTGCCAGGGCCGGCGCCAGACACCGGACCAGGCCGATCACGGCGTGCTTGGTGGTCGCGTAGACCGGGTCGAAGGCGGACCCGACCAGGCCGGCCAGGCTGCCGGTGACCACGATCGTGCCGCCCCGGCCGCGCAGCCGGGGCAGCGCCGCGTGCACTCCGAACACCACCCCGTTGAGGTTGACCGACAGCGCCCGCAGGTAACGGTCCGGCGCGAACTCGTCGCCGAACCCGCAGCCGCCGCTCACCCCCGCGTTCAGGTGCACCACGTCGAGCCGGCCCAGCCGGGCCGCCGCCGCGACCACCGCCCGGTTGTCGTCGAGGCTGGTCACGTCGGTACGGACGAAGACACCGCCGATCTCGGCCGCCAGTGCCTCACCCGCGGGCACCGCCAGGTCGGCGACGACCACCCGACGCCCTGAGGCAGCCAGCCGCCGGGCCACCGCGGCGCCGATCCCACCGGCGCCGCCGGTGACCAGCGCGACCCGGTCGCAGGGGGTCCGGTCGCGAGCGTCGTCAGCCACGGGACGCCCCGGCGAGCTGGACGACCCGGCTCTGGTCGTGGTCGATCCGGCGGGACCGGACGTACAGCCGACCCTCCACGCGGTGCAGCACGTCGTGGACGAGACAACTGGTGGGGATGATCGGTTGCACACCGGGCCGGGTGGCGACGACCAGGGCGTAGTAGTCGGCGCGGATCGAACCGTCGTCGTCCGGGGCGACACAGAGCATGTTGAACCAGTGCCGCCGCACGACCGGGTCGTCCCGGTACCGCTCGTCGAACTGCCGGATGGCCGCGACGATGTCGGCCCGGCCGTACGCGGGTGGCTTGTCCGGTGACGGCTGGTGCGAGCCGTCCGGGGTGAAGGTTCCGGCGAACTCGTCGAGCCGGCCGGCGTCGAGCAGGTGCATCTGGCGGGCGTAGAACTGCTGGACCTCGACGTACAGCTCGGCCGGGGCGGGTCGGGGGGTCATCGGCAACTCCAGGGGTCTCGGGGCACGGGGGGGTGCGGTGGTCCGGTGGATCGTCAGCGCGCCGCCACGGCGGCGTCGACGAAGTCGAGCAGCTTCCTCGGGGTGTCCAGCTCGGTCACCTGCTCGTCCGGGATCTCCACCCCGTACCGGCGGCGGAGCCGGGCGGCGGTCTCGATCAGGGCGAGCGAGTCGTAGCCGAGGTCCCGGAACGGGGTGTCCAGGATGTCGCCGTCGAGTCCGGTGGACTCGTCCGCGCCCGCGGCTTCGACGAGGATGTCGCGCAGCGTGTCCAGGGTGATGCCGGTCATCGGTCGCCTCACTTTCGTCGGTTCGGTTCGGTCCGGTCGGTCGGGAGGTCCGGTCAGTCGGGGGTCGGCGCCTGGAGCACGACGGCGGAGTTGTAGCCGCCGACACCCCGGGCGAGGACCAGGGCCGCGTCGATCCGCTGTGCCCGTGGCTCGTCGCGTACCAGGTCGATCCGGTGTTCGGGCAGCACGTCGGTGGACTGGACGGTGGGCGGGACCAGGCTGTCCCGGATGGCCAGCAACGCCCAGGCCAGGTCCAGCGGCGCGCCGCCGCCCAGCAGACGACCGGTCATGGTCTTCGGCGCGGTGACCGGTACGCCGTACGGGCCGAACAGCTCCCGCAGCGCCGCCGCCTCGACCTCGTCCAGGGCGGGCAGTGCCGCCGCGTCGGCGAACACCACGTCGATGTCGGCGGGGGTCAGTCCGGCGTCCCGTACGGCCGACTCCGCCGCCCGGAACAGGCCCGGTCGCCGCCCCGAGCCGGGTGGCGGGTCGAACGTGGCCGCGTACCCGGTGATCCGGCCGTAGCAGGGCCGGCCGTCGAGTCGGGCGGCGTCCTCCACCACCAGGATGGCGCCGCCCTCGCCGGGCACGTGCCCGTCGGCGTTGACGTCGAACGGCAGGTACGACCGTCGCGGGTCGGTCTGCCAACTCAGCCGGTGCGACGCCATGTGTGCCACCCAGCCCCACGGGTCGAGGGAGGACTCCACCCCGCCGGTGAGCACCAGCGGCGTGCCGCGGCGCACCGTACGGCGGGCGTGCCCGACCACGTCGAGCCCGCCGGCCTGCTCGGTGACCAGCACCGTGCTCGGCCCGCGCAGGTCGTTGCGGATGGAGATCTGGCCCGTGTTGGCGGCGTAGAACCAGGCGAACGACTCGTAGACGCTGACGAACTCCGGGCCTTCGGTCCAGAGTTTGCGCATCTCGGTGTGGGTGAACTCGAACCCGCCCGACGCGTTGGTGGTCACCACGCCCATCCCGCCGGGTGGCAGCGCGGCGGTGTCCACGCCGGCGTCGGCCAGGGCCCAGTCGGCGGCTACCAGCGCCAACCGGGTGACCCGGTCGGTCTGCGGCAGCAGCCGGTTCGGCAGGTGCTCGGCGGCGTCGAAGTCGTCGATCAGCCCGGCGAACCGGCTCCGGTAGCCCGACGGGTCGTACCGGTCCAGCCGGCCGATCCCCGACTTGCCGGCCAGGGTCGCGGCCCAGCACCGTTCCACCCCGAGACCGTTCGGGGCCACCACGCCCAGCCCGGTCACCACCACGTCGGTCATCGCGCCACCACCGTCGGGTCGCGCAGGACCAGGGCGCTCTGGAACCCACCGAAACCGCTGCCCACGGTCAGCGCGGTGGACACCCGGTGCTCCCGGGCCACCAGCGGCACGTAGTCCAGGTCGCACTCCGGGTCCGGTTCGCGCAGGTTCGCGGTCGGCGGCACCACGTCGTGCCGGATCGCCAGCGCGCAGGCGGCGATCTCGATCGAGCCGATCGCGCCGAGCGAGTGCCCGACCATCGACTTGATCGAGCTCATCGGGGTGCGGTAGACGTCCGCGCCGAGGCTGCGTTTGACCGCCGCCGTCTCGTGGATGTCGTTCTGCCGGGTGCCGGAGCCGTGCGCGTTGACGTAGTCGACCGGGGCGGCTCCCAGGTCGGACTGCTTCAGCGCGTCGTTGATCGCCTCGGTCATCTCCCGACCGTCGGGACGCAGACCGGTCATGTGGTACGCGTTGCACCGGGTGGCGTACCCGGTGATCTCCGCGTACACCGTCGCGCCGCGACGTTCCGCGTGCCCCCGTTCCTCCAGTACGAGCATGGCCGCTCCCTCGGCGAGCGCGAAACCGTTGCGGGTCCGGTCGAACGGCCGGCAGGCGCCGGCCGGGTCGTCGTTGCGGGGCGTGGTGGCCTTGATGGCGTCGAAGCAGGCGACGGTGATCGGCGTGATCGGGGCCTCGGTGCCCCCGGCGAGCACCACCTCCGCGCTGCCCTCCTGCACCAGCTGGTAGGCGTGGCCGATCGCGTCGAGACCGGAGGTGCAGCCGGAGGAGAGGATGGTGACCGGCCCCTCCGCGCCCACCGACCGGGCCACCTCCGCGGAGATCGCGCTGGGCACGAAGTAGTCGAAGAGGCCGGCCGACTGGTAGTCCGCGTCGACCACCCACTGTCTCCCCGAGTCGGACAGCACCAGGTACTCGCGCTCCAGGCTGGTGGCCGAACCGGTCGCGGTCCCCACCACCACCGCCAGCCGCTCCGGCGGAAGGCTGGCCAGGTCGATTCCGCTGTCCCCGACGGCCGCGCGGGCACACACCACCCCGAACTGGCTGGCCCGGTCCATCCGGCGGATCTCCCGGGGGGTGAACCCGTGCGCCGCCGGGTCGAAGTCGCACTCCCCCGCGACGCGCGAGCGGTACGGGCTGGGATCGAAGGTGGAGATGAGGCGGGTGGCGCTGCGCCCGGCGACGATCATGTCCCAGAACGCCCCGGTGTCGCCGCCACCGGGCGCGAGAACGCCCAACCCGGTGATCACTACCCTTCTGTTCATGGGGGCAGTCTGTTCCCGGCGCCTTGAGCGGTCCTCGAGCGAAGTTCGTCTCGACAATCCGTCGAGTTTCGCTCCAAACCGACCCGCACCATCGGCTGTGGCAATGTCTCCGAGCCGAGGGGAACCACAGGGATGGGCGACAGTGGAGACCACGTCGTCGAACGGCAGACCGTCGTGGACGCGCCGCCACAGGCACTGGTCGACCTGCTGGACGACGTTCCCGCCTGGCCACGGTTCGATCCGGAGGGCGTCCACGCCCACCGCCTCACCGACGGCGGTGGCGGCCGGTACCGCTACTGGACGCTGGCGGGCGACACGGCGGTACGCGTCTGGCGGCTCGGCTGCCGGACGGACCGGGCGGACGGACGGATCACCTTCGAGGCGGTGCCCGAGGACGGTGGCCCACCCGTGTCCGGGCACTGGTGGCTGCGGGAACGGGGGGCCGGCACGCTCGTCCGGCTGCGGTTGACCTCGGCGGGCGGGACGGACGTGGCGACGCTGGACCGGGCCGCCGGCGCCCAGCTCGACACGCTCCGGCGGGCGTACCGGCACCGGACGGAGGCGACGCCGACGGTGGTGACCACCGACGACTCGGTCCTCGTCGCCGGCTCCCCGCACCGGGCCTACGACTACCTGTACGACGTACGGAGCTGGCCGCACCGACTGCCGCACGTCTCCCGGCTGACCCTCACCGAGCAGCCCCGCAACGTGCAGTTCTTCGAGATGGACGCCGTCCTGCCGGACGGCACCCGGCACACCACCCGCAGCGTCCGGCTGTGCTTTCCGACCCGGCTCATCGTCTACAAGCAGCTCACCCCGGCGGCGCTGATGGAGGGGCAACTCGGCCGGTGGCGGTGTGAGCCGACGCCGGAGGGGACGCGGCTGACCGCGCAGCACACGCTCATCCTGAAACCCGGCTCGCTCGCCACGCTCGGTATCGCACCCGGCGCGCCGGACGCCCGACAGCGACTGCGGGACCTCTTCTCGACCAACAGCCGGACCAGCCTGCGGCTGGCGAAGTCCTGGGTCGAGCAGCCCACCGATGCCGCCCGCCCCGGCTGACCCGGCACGTCGGCCGTCCCACGTCCGCAGTCGGCCGGCGGGAGCGATCCGTCCCGGCCGGACGGCCGGCCCACCAGGTTCCGGCGACCGCCGTGACCAACCGCGGCACCCGGTGCCGCCCTCTTCCGATGGGAGCCCCACAATGACCTCGACCGCCCTCACCCCGGTGGCGGAGTTCACCGACGCCCCCGGCGACGCCGTCGAATCCAGCTACCGGAAGCTGGTACGCGGACTGTGGGACGACGGACGGCTCACCGAGGCCGCCCTACCCACGGTGCCCGAGCTGGTGCGCGCGCTCGGCACGGTCGGCCGGGACCGCCGGGGCCACCTCGCGGTGCTGCTCGGCCTGCTCGCCGAGGTCGAGCCCGAGCAGGACGCCCGTCCGGTGCACGAGGCGGTACGCGCCGGCCTGGCCGGCTACCTCGACCAGCTCGCCGCCGCCACCGACGACTACCCGTTCCGGCTCGCCCTGCTCTACCTGCTCGCCCACTTCCCGGCGGACGCGGCGGCGATCCGGCCGGTGGTCGCCGGACTCCGGCTCGACGAGGACGACCTGACCCGGTTGGAGCGGTGCCTGCAACAGCTCGACCCGGACGCGCCGGACCTGGGGCGGGTCTGGCCCGCCCCCTCCGCGTGGAGCCTCACCGAGGCCGAGCGGGCCCTGGACCGGAAGTGGATCAGCCAGTTGACCCCGGAACAGGTGCGGATCACCTGGCGCAACGACACCGACTCGCTGCTGGGCTACGCCGGGGCGAAGGCCCGCTGGGCGGTCGGCAACGGTGACCCCGTCCAGCTGCCCGGTACCGTCGACACCGTGCCCGCCGGCCCGGCCGCCCCGGCGGGGGCACCCCGGCACCTCGCCGTCCTCCGGTGCCCGGTGTGCCGCTCGGGCGGGCTCACCGCCGACACCGGCACCGACACCGGCACCGTCCGGTGTACGGACTGCGCGACCCGGTACGGGATGCGCAACGGCTGCCTCGACCTGTCCGCCGGGATCGACGAGAAGACCACCACCGTGGTCGCGGACGTGTTGCAGGAGTCCGCGGTGCTGGAGAACATCGCCATCTCCTACGAGAGCCGCATCCGCCCGGCCTTCCTCCGGGTGATGGGTGGCAACTGGTCCGGCGGGGTGACGCCGGTCGACGAGGACCGCTACCTCGACGACCACGTCCGGCCGGTGGACGGCCCCGTCCTCGACCTGGCCGCCGGTTCGGGACGGTGGACCGAGGTGCTCGCCCGCCGGTTCGGTGCCGACCGGGTGATCGGCCTGGACGTCAACATGTCCATGCTGAGTTGCCTGCGCCGCCGGCTGCCGGACGTGTTGGCGGTGCGGGCCAGCGCGTTGGCGCTGCCCTTCGCCGACGCCAGCCTCGGCGCGGTGAACTGCTGGAACGCCCTCCAGGCGTTGCCCGACGCGGCGGAGGCGATCGCCGAGGTCGGCCGGTGCCTGCGGCCCGGGGGGACGTTCACGGTGATGACCTTCCGGCCGTCCGAGGACCCGGTCTACGCGCACTTCCAGATGCTGCACCGCTTCCCCAGCCGGCCACAGCAGTTGCTGCTGTTCCCGCCGGAGCTGATCGAGGGTTGGCTGGCGGCGGCGGGCCTGACCGTACGGCACCGCGGCGGGTCGGGAACGTTCGTGTTCCTCACCGCCGTACGCGGCGCGGACCGGGGGGAGTAGTCCGATGGCGGCGAGGACCGCAGCGGTGACCGGGGGGACGAGCGGGATCGGACTGGCCGTCGCCCGCACCCTGGCGGAACAGGGACTGACGGTGTTCATCTGCGGTCGGGACCGGGCCCGGGTCGAGGACACCGTGCGCGCGTTGCGCGCGGACGGCCTCCCGGTCGACGGCCGGGTGTGCGACGTGCGGTCCCGGTCGGACGTACGGGCGTTCATGCGGGCGGTGGCGACGGCCGGCGGGGTGGACGTCCTGGTCAACAACGCCGGTCGTAGTGGTGGCGGCCCCACCGCCCAGCTCTCCCCCGACCTGTGGACCGATCTCGTCGACACCAACCTGACCAGCGTGTTCACCGTGACGCAGGAGGCGTTGACCACCGGCGGAATGCTGTCCCGCGACTGGGGCCGGGTGATCAACATCGCGTCGACCGCCGGCAAGCAGGGGGTGCCGCTCGGCGCGGCGTACTCGGCGTCGAAGGGCGGGGTGATCGCCTTCAGCAAGGCGCTCGCCAAGGAACTCGCGCAGCACGGCATCACCGTCAACGCGGTGTGTCCCGGCTACGTCGACACCCCGATGGCCGACCTGGTCCTGGACGCGTACGCCGAGCTGAACGGCAGCACCGTCGAGACGGTACGCCGCCAGTTCGAGGCGAAGATCCCGCTCGGCCGGTACAGCACCCCGGAGGAGGTCGCCGCCCTGGTCGGGCACCTGGTCCGGCCGGAGGCCAACTCGATCACCGGGCAGGCCGTGAACGTCTGCGGCGGCCTGGGCAGCTACTGAGATCCCGTGAGGAGGGTCGCGTGACCACCAAGGTTCCCAAGGGCCACCCGGCGTACGCCGGCTCGGCCCCGTACAATCCCGCCCAGTTGCGTTTCTACGACCCGGTCGTGCTCCGGTTCGCCAACCGGTTCCTGTGGCGGTGCCCCACCGACCGGATCGTCGACCTGTACAGCCGGAACGTCTCCGGCCGGCACCTCGAACTGGGCCCCGGCACCGGCTACTTCCTGGACCGGTGTCAGTTCCCCGTGCCCGATCCGGAGATCACCCTGGTCGACCTGAACTCCAACCCGCTGGCTCACACCGCGCGCCGGATCGCCCGGTACCGGCCGCGGACCCTCCAGGCCGACCTCCTGGAGCCGTTGGACCTGCCGCCCGGCGGTTTCCACTCGGTGGGGATCAACTACGTCCTGCACTGCCTGCCCGGCCGGATCGAGACCAAGGCGGCCGTGCTCGGCAACCTGCGACCGCTGCTGGCCCCCGGCGCCGTCGTGTTCGGTGGGACGATCCTCGGCGACGGCGTACGGCACACCCGCCTCTCCCGGCGGATGATCGAGCTGTACAACCGGATCGGCGCGTTCACGAATCTGGCCGACGACCGCGACACCCTGGACCGGGTGCTCGGCGAGCGGTTCACCCACCACCGGATCGACGTGTGCGGGGCGGTCGCCCTGTTCGTCGCCCGAACCGACTGACTACCGGGCCAGGGGCGGATCCCGGCCGTCGAGGCACCCGGCGTGATCGCCGGGGACCGCTCCGGTGCCGGGTACGCGCTCTCCCGGTCGGGGGCCTCGGTAGCCCAGGTCCCCGCCGTCGACCGACCCGTTCGCGACGGGACCGGCCGGGACGGGGACCGGGCGGTCGGGGCCCCGGACCCGGAAGGTGCGGCGGTACGCCGACGGGGCGACGCCGACCTGCTGGTGCAGGCGCTGGCGCAGCGCGGCAGCGGTGCCGAAACCGGACCGCCGGGCCACCTGCTCGACGGCGAGGTCGGTGGTCTCCAGCAGCAGCCGGGCATGGTCGGTGCGTTGCCGCAGCAGCCACTGTGCGGGACTGAGTCCGGTCTCCGACCGGAAGTGCCGGGTGAACGTGCGGACGCTCATCCGGGCGTGTGCGGCCAGCTCGCGCAGGGTCACCGGCTCGGCCAGCCGCTGCCGGGCCCACTCCCGGGTGGCGGAGGTGCCGTTGTCCGGTTCCCGGGGCACCGGTCGTTCGATGTACTGCGCCTGTCCACCGTCGCGCCAGGGTGGCACCACGCACCGCCGGGCCGCCCGACCGGCCACCTCGCTGCCGTGGTCGGTCCGCACCACGTGCAGGCACAGGTCGAGGCCGGCGGCGACCCCGGCCGAGGTCAGCACGTCACCGCCGTCGACGAACAGCACGTCCGGGTCCAGGTCGACGTCCGGGTGCAGCCGGCGGAACCGGTCCACGTACGCCCAGTGGGTGGTGGCCCGGCGGCCGGTGAGCAGGCCGGCGGCGGCGAGCACGAACGCGCCGGTGCAGATCGCCATCACCCGGGCCCCCCGGGCGTGGGCCGCCCGCAACGCCGCCCCGACCACCGGGTCGACCGTGCCGCTGTCCAGCGCAGGACCGCCCTGCACCCCGGGCACCACCACCGTGTCGGCGGCGGTGAGCAGGTCCGGCCCGTGCTCGGGCAGCACCCGGAAGCCGTTGCTGCTGCGCACCGGACCACCGTCCGGGGTGCAGATCCCGACCGCGTAGCGGTCGGTGCCGTCGCGGTCCCGGGCGGCCCCGAAGACCTGGGTGGGCATGCCGAGGTCGAGACCCACCACCTCGTCGAGGGCGAGCACGGCGACCCGGTGCGGAGCACTCGTCATGGCCCGATTCTTGCGTATGGTGGCCGTCCGGCCACTCGTCGGGTCCACGGACCGGCCTCCAGACTCGGTACGTGTTCCGTACCCGCCGGGTCCACCCGGCTTGGATCGTGGCCGCTGTCGCCTTCGTGGCGCTGGTCGGGGCCGCCGGCTTCCGCGCCGCGCCGTCGGTGCTGCTGAACCCGCTGCACGAGGAGTTCGGCTGGCCGCTGGCCACCATCTCCGCCGCCGTCTCGGTCAACCTGCTGCTCTACGGCCTCACCGCGCCGTTCGCCGCCGCCCTGATGGACCGGTTCGGCGTCCGGCGGGTGGCGTCCGCGGCCCTGCTGCTGGTGGCGCTGGGCAGCGGCCTGAGCGTGTTCGTCACCGCGAGCTGGCAGTTGCTGCTGTGCTGGGGGGTGCTGGTCGGGCTGGGCACCGGGTCGATGGCGCTGGCCTTCGTGGCGACGGTGACCGGGCGCTGGTTCGTCCGCCGCCGGGGCCTGGTGACCGGGGTGCTGACCGCCGGCGGGGCCGCCGGTCAACTGGTCTTCCTGCCGCTGGTCGCCGTCCTGGCCCGCGACCACGGCTGGCGGGTGGCGATCCTCGTCGTCGCCGGGACGGCGCTGGCGGTCGTCCCGCTGGTCGGGTGGCTGCTGCGGGAGCACCCGGCCGATCTGGGTCGGCCGGCGTACGGGGCGGCCGAGGTGAGCCGTCCCGCGCCGCCGACCGGGAACGCGGCGGCGCGCGCGGTGGGCGCGTTGACCGCCGCCGCCCGGACCCGACCGTTCTGGGTGCTCGCCGGCGGGTTCGCGATCTGCGGCGCGACCACCAACGGCCTGGTCGGCACACATTTCGTACCGGCCGCCCACGACCACGGGATGCCGCAGACCACCGCCGCGTCCCTGCTGGCCCTGGTGGGTCTGTTCGACATCGTCGGCACGGTCGCCTCCGGCTGGCTCACCGACCGGGTGGACAGCCGGCTGCTGCTGGCCGCCTACTACGCGCTGCGCGGGCTGTCCCTGCTGCTCCTGCCCGGTCTCTTCGCCGCCACCGCCGAGCCGAGCATGCTGGTCTTCGTGGTCTTCTACGGCCTGGACTGGGTGGCGACCGTGCCGCCCACGGTGGCCCTGTGCCGGCAGTACTTCGGCGCGTCCGCCCCGGTGGTCTTCGGCTGGGTCTTCGCCGCCCACCAGGTGGGCGCGGCGGTCGCCGCCACCGGGGCCGGTCTGGTGCGGGACGGGTTCGGTGACTACACCCTCGCCTGGTACGTCGCCGGGGCGCTGGCGCTCGGCGCGGCCGGGCTGTCCCTGCTGCTCGGCCGGCCGCACCCGGTCGCCGCACCGCCACCGGTCACCGCACCGCCACCGGCACCGGCACCGGCACCGGCACCGGCACCGGCACCGGTCACGGCACCACCGACGGTGCCGACCACCGGTGGCCGACCGGCCATCGACGACCGATAACGGTGGAGGTGCGCGTGACGACGGTGGGCTTCGTCGGCCTGGGGATCATGGGACAGCCGATGGCGCTGAACCTGGCCCGGGCCGGAGTGCCGCTGGTGGTGTGGAACCGGACGGCGTCCCGGGCCGGCCCGGTGCTGGCGGCCGGCGCGGAGTGGGCCGACGGCCCGGCCGAGGTGTTCGCCCGCGCGGAGGTGGTGCTGCTGATGCTCGCCGACGAGACCGCGGTCGACGCGGTGCTGGCGCGCGGCACCGGCGGGTTCGCCGACCGGGTCCGGGACCGCACGGTGGTGCAGATGGGCACGGTCGCCCCCGGGTACTCCCGGGACCTGGCCGACGAGGTGACCGCCGCCGGCGGCGGCTACCTGGAGGCGCCGGTCTCCGGTTCGCGGGGCCCCGCCGAGGCGGGCCGCCTGGTGGCGATGGTGGCCGGGGACCCGGCCCGGGTCGCGCGCTGCCGTCCGCTGCTGGCACCACTGTGCGCCGAGGTGTTCGACTGCGGGCCGGTGCCCTCGGCGCTGGTCATGAAGTTCGCGGTGAACGTCTTCCTGATCACCATGGTCACCGGTCTGGCGGAGTCCGTGCACTTCGCCGAGGAGCACGGGGCCGACCCGGCGCTGCTGGCCCGGATCCTCGACGCCGGGCCGATGGCCTCCACGGTCTCCCGGACCAAGGTCGACAAGCTGGTCCGGGGCGACTTCTCCGCGCAGGCGGCCATCGCCGACGTGCTGAAGAACAACCGGCTGATCACCGACGCCGCCCGCCGCCGGGGCACCGCCGCGCCGCTGCTGGACGCCTGCCACGCCCTGTACGCCGAGACCGTGGGGCTGGGCCACGCCGACGCGGACATGGCGGCCGTGGTGCACGCGCTGCGGAACCGGACCCGGACGGTCGGTCGGACCCCGGAGGCCGGCGGACCGCTGCCCGCTACGCCCCCGGCGCGGCCGGTCGGATGACGGTGAACACCGCGCCGGCCGGGTCGGCGAGCGCGGCGACCCGGCCGGTCGGCACGTCGCGCGGCGGCACCAGCAGCCGCCCGCCGAGCCGGTCCGCCCGCTCGGCGGCCCGGTCCGGGTCGGCCACCGCGAAGTACACCATCCAGCCGGTCGGTAGCAGCTCGGCCAGCGGGGCGGGCAGCGTCAGCCGGCCGGCGACCGGTCGACCGGCGGCGCTGAGCAGGACGTACGAGTCGTCCGGCGCGCCCGGCGGCGGGTCGGCCCGCAGGCCGAGGGTGTCGTGGTGGAACCGGTCGACCTCGGCGGGGGTGACCGTCATGTACTCGTACCAGCAGGGCCGGCCGGGGCCGGGTGGGGCGGCGGTCGCCCCGGCGCGGACCCGGAACCCGCCACCGAACGGGTCGTGCACGTCCTCGCCGTCCAGCCGCGCGCCAGCCCGGACCGCGGTGGCACACACCTCGTCGGCGTCCGGCGCGGCGAACACCGGCCACCAGCGGGCGGGGGCCGCGCCGGCCCGCAGCGACGCGGCCGGAGCGCCGTCGGCGTACGCGGTGGCACCGTCGCCGGTCTCGGTGTAGCTCCAGCCGAACAGGTCACGGTAGAAGAGCCGAACAGCGTCGAGATCGGAGGTGACCAGTTCGACGCGGTCGGGTACCGCCGGGGTGGCTGCTTCGTTCACCTGGGGCTCCAGACGGGACGGTGCGACTTCAGTGATCATGATGACGTACCGCGACGGTGGGCGCGGTAGGCCGTTCGTCCCTGATCCGGCGCAAAAGGATGTCCAGCGGCACCGGACGACCCAGGTGGTACCCCTGGCCGGCGTCCACACCCAACCCACGCAGGGCGGGCACCAGCCCGGCGTGCTCGACCGACTCGGCGACGGTCCGCATGCCGAGCCCGTGCGCGGCACGGACCACCGCGTCGATCAGCACCGGGTCGGCCCCGCCCCGGTCGGCCTGGCGGACGAAGTCACCGGCGATCTTCACGGTGCTGAACGGCAGGTGCTTGAGGTAGGCGAACGAGCCGAAACCGGCGCCGAAGTCGTCCAGGCTCAGCCGGCAGCCCACGTCGCGCAGGGTACCGGCCAGGTTCCGCACGGCCGCCACGTTGGTGATGGCCGCGGTCTCGGTGACCTCCAGCCCCAGCCGGCCGGGGGCCACACCGACGGCCCGCAGCCGTTCCACCACCCAGTCACCGAACCCGGGCGACTCCATGGAGCGGGCCGAGATGTTGACGTCGAAGCACACCCCGGCGGCGACGGCCGACGGTTCGGCCAGCGCGGACGTGGCGGTCGCCACCACCCACCGGTCGATCTCGCCGATCAGGTCGTCCCGTTCCACGGTGGGCAGGAAGTCCACCGGCGACAGCGGTGGCTGCCGGCCGTCCCGCAGCCGGATGAGCAGTTCGTGGCTGACCACCTCACCGGACAGCAGGTCGATGATGGGCTGGGCGTCGAGGTGCATCCGCTGCTCGTCCAGGGCGGTACGGACCCGGGTCGTCACGTTGACCCGCTGCACCGCGTGCCGGTACTGCTCGGGCAGGTACAGCCGGGCCCGGTTGCGGCCGGCGTTCTTCGCCTCGTACAGCGCCAGGTCGGCGTGGGCGAGCACCGCGTCCCGGGTGTCGCCGGGCTCCACCGAGGCGGCCCCGATGCTGAGGGTGACCCGCAGCCCGCCGCCGGCCACCGGCACCGGGGTACGCACCGCGACGTTGCACAGGCTCTCGGCGACGGCGAGGGCGTCACCGGCGGCGGCGTCGGGCAGCACCACGGCGAACTCGTCACCGCCCAGCCGGCCCAGCACCGTCCCGGTCGGCAGGTGCCGGACGAGCAGTCGGGCCAGCACCCGCAGCACGTCGTCGCCGACCGCGTGACCGTGTACGTCGTTGATGTCCTTGAAGTTGTCGATGTCGATCAGCAGCAGCGCCCCGGACGGGACGCCGGACGGGGCGAGCAGGTCGTCCAGGCGCGCGAGCAGGGCCCGCCGGTTCGGCAGGTCGGTCAGCGGGTCCCGTTCGGCCAGGTGGGTCAGCTCCTCCTGGACGCGGCGCATGGCGGTGATGTCGTGGGCGGTGCCCAGGACGCGCACCGGCGCGCCGGACGGGTCGGTGAAGACCTCGCCGTAGCACTCGAAGACGCGCAGCGTGGTGCGGTCCGCGAGGTACATGCGGTGGGTGTAGGAGAACGGTCCGCCGGTGCCCAGCGCGGTGGCGAGGGTCTGCTCGATCAGCCCCACGTCCTCGGGGTGCAGCAGCTCCCGGTAGGACGGGTAGTCCAGCTCGGTGCCCGGTGGGTACCCGAACATCTGCAACAGCACGTCGGACCAGATCACCGTGTCGGTGGCGATGTCCCACTCCCAGGTGCCCACCTTGGCGAGCTGTTCGATGTGGGCCAACCGCCACCGGTAGTTGCGGCCCAGTTCCCGTTCGACACGCTCGTCGGTGACGTCGCGCAGTTCGTACAGGCGGCCGGGCCGGCCGTCGTGTTCCAGCGGGTGGCAGCACGCCTGGATCCAGCGGGTGCTGCCGTCGGGAGCCGACCAGGGCAGCTCGACGGCGTCACCGCCCGGTTCGATCCGCTCCAGCGGCAGTTCCTCCGGCCGGACGCCCAGCCGTCGCGCCGCCGCGTTCGACCAGACCGGCCGGCCGTCGGCCGCGAGCACCGTCATGGCGGTGGAGGCGACGTCGGCCACGACTGCCGGCAGAGTGCTCACCTGCGGGTCACCCATCCCTTCGCCGATCACGACGGCCCGCCGCGGTCACCGACACACGGTCGTCCCGTCGCGACGCGGAGTCTACCCACGGACCAGCCGCGTCGGCGGTCCGATGGTGGTGGCGTCGACGCGCGGCGGGTGCCCTGGTGGGTGGGTGGGCGGGCGGCCGGGCCGCCCGCCGGCTGCTCTTCGTGGTCAGGACCGGGCGCGGCGCGACGCCCCGGCGGGCGGCCGGCCGGAGGGGGTCGGGTGGGCGGCGGGGCAGGGTCGGGCGGCACGCGCCGGTCAGACCGGGGCGACCCCGTTGACCCGGGCGCTGACCGTCAGCGTCCGGGTCTGTTTGCCGTGAGCGTTGGTCACGGTGAGCTGGTACGTGTGCTTCTGGGTGCTTCCCTCCGGCCCGGAGCAGGGGAAGTTCAGGGTCTCGGTGCCGGTCGGCGCGTAGCTGTCGCCGTAGATGCCCGGCCCGTCGACGGAGAGCGCCACCCGGTCGACGTTGGTGGCCTCCCACTCCAGGACGACCGGGTTGCCGGCGATCGGGTTGACGTTGGTGCCGGCCGGGCAGGACGGCTGCTGCCGTACCCGGAACTGGACGATCTGCGGGCCGTTCGCCGCGGCCTTCGTCGTGGTGGAGGTCGCGGGCTTCGTGGTCGGGTTCCCGCCACCGGTGGAGCCGCCGCCCGTGGAGCCGCCGGTGGAGCCGCTGCTGCTCCCGCCGCCGGTCGCACCGCCGTCGTCCTTGCTGCCGCCGCCGTCGGTCGGCGCGGATCCCGGCCCGTCGCCGGTCGACCCGGCGGTGTCCGTCGCCGGGTCCGCGCCGGACGCCTTGGACCTGCCGGACGGGTCCACCGTGACCGAGCAGCCGGTGACCGCCACCGTGGCGGTCAGCGCGGCCACGACGAGTCGGGAAAGGTTCGAGCTACGCATCGGCGCTCCTCGGGAAGGACGCCGGTGTCGGGGCGTCCGGCTGACTGATGTCTGCACGGTAGGGACGCCAGTCAAGCCACCCGGCCGGTCGGGGTCCCGCCCCGTCCGGGAACGGGGCGGGACCGGTCAGTCCGCCTGACCGGCGGCCGGTGGTGTCGCCATCTTGTGGTTCTGTCCCGGCACCTGGAAGTGGTGGAACGTGACGGTGGCGCTGACGTCCAACGCCGCCACCCAGTGCCACCAGCCGACCGGGACGAGCAGCATCTGGCCCGGTTCCAGGACGGTCTCCAGCACGGTCGCCTCAGCGAAGCGCGGGTGCCGGGCGAGGTCCGGCTCGGCCGCGTCGACCGCGCTGAACGTGCCGCCGCGCGGGTAGACCAGGTGCCGCTCGTACGACGGGACGAGCCGCACGTGCTTGCGCCCGAACACCTGGCACAGCAGCACCGAACT
The DNA here is from genome assembly GCF_028993575.1 of Micromonospora cathayae. NCBI lineage: Bacteria > Bacillati > Actinomycetota > Actinomycetes > Micromonosporales > Micromonosporaceae > Micromonospora > Micromonospora cathayae. The sequence goes on from NZ_CP118615.1 coordinate 5,527,098, forward strand.
GTTGTCCACGTGCAGGGGCGTCACCGTACCGGCCGGCCCGAGCAGCAGGTGCCCGAGCGCCGACGGGTCGACGATCCCGGCCGGCGGTCGGACGTCGGCGGCGAGCGGCCGGAGCGGACCGGACCAGTTCTCGTTGCGCGGCACCATGTAGTAGTCGTTGGTGCGGGCGCCGGAGCCGAGCAGCGCCAGGTAGTCGCGGAACGGCATGGTGGTGCGGTGCCGGTCGTACTGCCAGGCGTGGTCGGGGTTGGTGTCCCGGCCGGTCATCACCTCGACCTCGGCGTCGCCGCACCGCCGCGCCAGCGTGTCCAGGGTCCAGTCCAGTGCGGGCCAGTCCGCCATCAGGCCGTCCAGCACGACCGGACGGTGGCCGAAGTAGTACCGGCTGAAGAACTCGTCGGCCGTGACGCCCGTCCGGTGTTCCAGGGTGCGGCCCCCGTCGCTGTTGCGCAGCGCCCGGTACGTGTCCAGGACGGACTCCATCCAGTCGTACCGCAACGCCAGCCGACGGCACACCGCGAAGTACGGGTGCGCGGTGAGTTCCCGGAGTTCCGCGTCGACGGCGTCCGGGTCGCCGCACCCGGCGACGGCGGCGGCCCGCACCTGGTCGACCGGGGCGCCCATGGCGAGGTTCTCCACCAGCCACTCCCGCCAGTCGGCGGCGAGCCGGGACAGGGTGGGCACGGTCATGCGCCGGTGCCCGGGACGACGGTGAGCCGGGCCGCGCGGGCGTAGTGCTCGCAGTTGACGTAGGAGCCCTTGACGTGCGTCGGGAAGTGCTCGGCCGCCGGCGGCGGACTGAGCCGGGCGGTGCGGGCGTACTCCTGGCAGTTGACGTAGGAGTTCTTGACGTGCGCCGGGAAGTGGTCGGCCGCCGGCGGCGGGCCGAGCCGGGCGGCGCGGACGGACTCGCCGCAGGTGGGGTAGGAGTTCTTCACGTGCGCCGGGATGTGGTCCGGGGAAGAGGTCATGGCCGCAGTCAACCGGCCGGGGTGTCCCGGTCACCAGTGACCGGTGTCCCGCCCGGGACGGGACACGCCGGTCCCCCGAACGGCCGGTGGGTCGGCCCCCGGAGGCGGCTGGATCACCGTCGCGCCGGCTGACAGAGTGGACCCGCCATGCCGACCTCCCCCACCGCCGGCCGGATCGCCGCCCGGCTGGTCCTCGCCGTCACCGCCGTGTTCACCACCGCCGCCGTCGCCGCCTGGTGTGTCGCCCTGCCGGCGTTCACCGTCACCCAGCTGTACTCGCTGGTGGACCTGATGGACGGGATCGTCTACGGCGGCGTCGCGTGGCTCGTGCTGGGCCGGCGACGCACCGGTGGGCGGCTCGCCGGGTGGATCACCGCCGCCGCCGCGGTGGGTGGCTCGGTGTCCGCCTTCGCCGCCCAGTGGGGGCTGCTGTCCACCGGGCCGTACTGGTTGCTGTCCGCCCACCACTGGGCCTGGATCCCCGGCCTGTACGCGCTGGTCGTGGTGATGCCGTGGCTGCTGCCCGAACGCCGGCCCCGGCCGGTCGAGCGGATCGCGGTCGCGGTCGGGCTCGGCTACGTGGCGCTGGCCTGGGTGGCGGTGCTCACCGCGCCCGCGCCACGCGGGCTGGTCCCGCTGGGGCCCGCGGCGGTGGAGTTGCGCGCCGGGCTGGTCCGCCCCCTGCCGTACCTGCTGGTGCTGCTCGGCCTGGCCGCCGCGGTCGGGGCCGGTTGGCGCTGGCGGCGCGGCCCCCGGGACGGTCGGCACGGCATGGGCTGGGCGACCGCCGGCAGTGCGCTGCTCACCCTGGCGTTCCTCACCACCATGCTGCCGCCGTTGCTGCCCGCCACCGTGCCCGCCCTGCTGATGCTGGCCTCGCAGGCGTTCTTCCCGGCGGCCGTCGCGGTCGTCGTGCTGCGCCAGCAGATGTGGGGACTGCGGCTGGTGGTCCGGCGCACGCTGGTGTGGTACCTGATGACGGCCGGGGTGATCGCCGCCTACAGCGCCGCGGTCACCGTGCTGGACCGGCTGCTGCCCGACTCGTCGTCCGCGCCCCGGATCGTGGTCACCGCGGCCATCGCGGCCGCCTTCCAGCCGGTACGGCAGGCGGTGCAGCGGGCCGTGGACCGGCTCGTGCACGGCGACAGCCCGGAACCGTTGATGCGCCGGGTCGCCGACAGCCTGCGCAGTTCAGCCGAGATCGGCCCGGCCGTCGCCGCCGCGCTCCGCCTGGCCGGCGTCACGGTCACCGATGGTCCCGGGCCGCCGCCCGACGCCGGGGGCCGGTCGGTGACCGTACCGTTGACCAGCGGGGACCGTACCGTCGGCTATCTGCACGCCTGGCCGCGGCCCGGTGAGCTGCTCGGCAGCCGGGCCACCGGGGCGCTCACCGAACTCGCCCCGGTGGTCGCCGCCGTGGTGGACCTGGCCCGCACCAACGAGGAGTTGACCCGGTCCCGGCGACGCCTCGCCGAGGCCCGGGACGAGGAACGACGGGCGCTGCGCCGGGACCTGCACGACGGGCTCGGCCCCGCGTTGAGCGGCATCGGGCTCGGTCTCGCCGCCACCCGCAACCTGCTGCACCGGGACCCGGCCCGCGCGGACGAACTGCTGGACCGGCTGATCGCCGAACTCACCACCCGCGCCGACGACGTCCGGGACCTGGCGCACGGGCTGCTGCCGCCGATCCTCGCCGACGGCGGCCTGGAGCCGGCGGTGGACACCCTGCGGCACCGGTTCGCCCGGGACGGCCTGGCGGTGACCGTCCACGTCCCGGTGCCGCTCGAACCGCTGCCCGGCTCGGTCGCCACCGCCGCGTACGGGGTGGCCGCCGAGGCGGTCCGCAACGTGCACCGGCACGCCGGGGTGCGGCACTGCACGGTACGGCTGGACCGGCTGCCGCACCTGCTGCGGATCAGCGTCACCGACCACGGTCGGGGTCTGCCGGCCGCCGGGCCGGCCCCGGGTGTCGGCCTGCACGCGATGCGGGAACGGGCCGACGGCGTGGGCGGCACGCTGACCGTCGGGCCGGCCGAACCCCGGGGCACCACGGTGTGCCTGAGCATCCCGCTGGAGGCGGCGTGACCGGACCGATCACGGTCGTCGTGGTGGACGACCATCCGGTGTTCCGGCTCGGGATGGTCGCCCTGCTGTCCACGCTCGACGGCATCGAGTGTGTGGGCGAGGCGGCCGACGTACCGGCCGCGCTGGACACGGTGGCCCGGACCCGGCCGGCGGTGGTGCTGATGGACCTGCACTTCGAGCGGGGGTCGGGCATCGAGGCCACCCGGCTGCTCACCCGCGACCGGCCGGGGATCGGTGTCCTGGTCGTGACGATGCTCGACGACGACGCGTCGCTGGTCGCGGCGATGCGCGCCGGGGCGCGCGGCTACCTGCTCAAGGGGGCCACCGCGGCCGACGTGGAGCGCAGCATCCGCGCGGTGGCCAGTGGTGACCTGGTGCTCGGTGCCGCGGTCGCCGGCCGCGCCGGGCTGCTGTTCCGCGCCGGGCCCGCCGGGCGGGTACCGTTCCCGCAGCTCACCGACCGGGAACGGGAGATTCTCGAGCTGCTCGCCCGGGGGCTGCCCAACGCGGGCATCGCGCACCGGCTCGGTCTCAGTCCGAAGACGGTCCGCAACAACGTCTCCACCATCCTGCTGAAACTGGGCGTGGGCAGCCGATCGGAGGCGATCGCCGCCGCCCGGGACGCGGGGTTCGGGGCCGCCACCGCAGGCTGACGTGATCCCACGTCGTCCGGCCGGGTGTCCGGGCGTTTCCGGTCGGCGGTCGGCCGCGGGTCGTGGCGCGACGCACACAGATCGATGTACGTTCCTCGGGTTCGTCACCTCGGAAAGGACGGTCGTCCATGGTCGATCTGCCGGTTGTCGCACGGGACGAGTGGCTCACCGCCCGCAGGGAGCTGCTCGACCAGGAGAAGGAACTCACCCGGCTGCGGGACCGGGTGACCGCGTCGCGGCGGCAACTGCCGGCGGTCGCCGTCGACAAGGAGTACACCCTCACCGGCCCGGACGGCCCGGTGCGGTTGGCCGACCTGTTCGAGGGCCGGCGGCAGCTCATCGTCTACCACTTCATGTTCGATCCGGCGTGGACCGAGGGGTGCAGCAGCTGCTCCCTGCTGGTCGACAACGTCGGCCACCTGGCGCACCTGCGGGCCAGCGACACCACCTTCGCCGTCGTCTCCCGCGCGCCGCTGTCGTCGATCACGCCGTTCCGGGACCGGATGGGCTGGACGTTCCCCTGGTACTCGTCGCACGGCAGCGACTTCAACTACGACTTCCACGTGACCAACGACCCCGACGTGGCCCCCGTCGAGTACAACTACAAGGACGCCGCCACGCTGGAGCAGGAGGGACTCACCCCCTTCCTGCGGGGTGAGGCGCACGGGCTGAGCGTCTTCGTCCGGAGCGACGACGGCCGGGTCCTGCACACCTACTCGACGTACGGGCGGGGGCTCGATCCGCTGCTCAACACCTACAACTACCTGGACCTGACCCCGCTGGGCCGGCAACGGTACGTCAACGAGTTCCCGCACCACGACACCTACGACACCCCGTCCACCGGCGGGCACTGCCACTGACGTCCGCCCCGCCGACCGGCCCCACGGCCGGGCCGGTCGGCGGGGGTGAGCCGGTAGACGCCGGGAGGGCTCAGCGGGTCGACGTCGGCGGGCAGCCGGCCGGCGTTCGGAGGGTCAGCCGGCCAGGGCCGCCTCGACCAGTCGTGCCTCGACGTCGCGCAGCAGCCGCTCCGCCCGCTGCGGCGGCAGGTAGACGCTGTCGACGGTGACCACCAGTTCCACCGCGCCGGGCGCGTCGACCACCTGGATCCGGCACCGCCAGGCGAACCGTTCCAGCTCCTCCAGCCAACGGAACGGGCTGGCGTCCCGGGCCGCCCGCAGGGTGGCCGCGTCCGGGGCGGTGACCCCGGCCGGTACCTCCTGGGGCAGCCGGATGTCGTTGAAGAAACAGAACGGCGCGAGCGCGGTGCCGTAGTCGATGCCGTGCCCGGCGAAGGCCGCCGCCATGGCGAGCGGGTCGTAGTAGGCGTGCCGGTACCCGTCCAGTGACGCCTGCTTGGTCCGGGTGAGCAGGTCGGCGAAGTCCGGCCGACCGGTCAGGTCGATCCGGCACAGTCCGAGCTGGTTCAGTTTGCTGATCGCGGTGTCGTACTCGGGCTGGAACCGGTTGTTGCCCATGGTGAAGATGCCCCGGGCGTCCGCCCCGTCGCCGGGGAGCACGTCGGCGACGGCGGCCAGCAGCACGGTGGCGTTGCTGACCCGGTACCGGGCGGCGAGCAGCCGGGCCGCGTGGTAGGCCGCCGTCGAGGTCAGTGCGCCCCGGCGGTACCGGGGGGTCGTCCCGGCCCCGGCCACGTGGAAGGTGCCGACCGGCAGGGCCCGGAACTGGCGCAGCCAGTACGCCACCGCCCGGTCCGACCGGCGTCGCTCGACCTGCCGTTCCCGCTCCGCCACGTCCAGCGACTGCAGGCCCGGCGGGTGGGGTGCGGTGCCCCGGACCAGCAGCATCCGCAGGTCCCGCAGCACGGTCTCGGTGGCGTGGAAGTCGACGGTGGAGTGACTGAAGACCACCACCACCTGCCGGACCAGACCGTCGACCACCACGACGGCGGCCCGCAGCGGCCACTCGGTGGCGTGGTCGAACCGCGGGTCACCCAGCCGTACGGCGAGCGACCGGGCCGCCTCCTGCCCGACCGGGTCCGCCCCGGCCGTGGGCACGGTGTGCACCAGCACCGGCAACCGGCCCTCGGCGGCGGCCTCCTGACGCAGCTCACCGCCGGCCGGACGGACCCGGGTCCGCAGTGACTCGTGCCGGTCGACCAGTGCGGCGAGCGCCCGCACCGCCCGCTGCGGCGACACGTCCGCCCGGGGCGAGACGGCCAGGACACGGCGCAGGTTCAGGAAGCTGTGCTGGGCGGACTCGAACTCGGTCACCGCCCGCCACATGGCCCGTTGGCCCCAGGTGAGCGGTCCGGTGGCGACCCGGCCGCCGTGGAAGTCCGCGTACGCCAGTTCCTCGGTCGACGCGGCGACCTGGTTCATGAACGGGGAAGTGAGCACGCCTGGAGGTTACCGTCCACGTCAGCCCAGCAGCGCCCGCGACGAGGGCGTCCACGGCCAGTCGACCTCCCGGAAGGCCGCCGTGACCAGCAGGTCCTCCAGGTCCCGCAGGAACGGCTCGATCGATTCGGCGGGCCGGAACCGGGTGTCGACGCTGAGCGTGACGCCGACCGCGTCCGGTTCGTCGACGACGTGGGTCAGCAGGTGCCAGGCGGTCCGGGTCAGGCCGTCGACCGGCTGGAAGGTGCTCTCCGCCATGGCCGCCCGCAGCTCGTTCTCGCTGGCGGTGGGGACCGGCTGCGCGCCGCCACCGGCGAGCCGTACGTCGTTGAAGTAGTAGTACGGCAGGAAGGCGGTGTCCGTGTCGTAGTCGGCGGCCAGGAAACGTTCCCGCAGCCCCTTCGGGTCGTAGTAGGCGTGCCGGTAGCCCTCCAGCGCGGCCCGCCAGATCCGGGGCAGCAGCTCGGTGAAGGAGGGACGGTCGGCCACGTCCACCACACTCATGCCGATCTGCCCGATGTTCGCCACCGCGTGCGTGTACTCGGCGCGGAACCGGTTGTGCGCCATGGTGAACAGGCCGCACCGCTGCTGGCCGCCCCCGCCGGCGGCCAGCGCGGTCGTCCCGGCGAGCAGCACCGAGGAGACGCTGACCCGGTGCCGGGCGGCGATGATCCGGGCCGCCCGGTCCACCGCCGACGACACCAGGGTGCCGCGCTGCACCAGTGGCGTGCCGGCCGGGTGCTCCGGTGTCAGCGGCGACCGGGGCAGCCGGCCGAACTCCCGCATCCAGTGGTCCAGCGCCCGGGTCGAGCGGGCCTGGTCCACCCCGTTCTGGTCCCGGGCCACCTGCACCGACTGCGGGCCGGGCGGGGTGGTCAGCTCACCGCGCAGCAGGATGAGCCGCAGGTCACGCAGCACCACCTCGGCCGCGTAGGCGTCCACCGTCGAGTGGCTGAAGACCACCACCACCTGGCGTACCAGGTCGTCGACGGTGACCACGGCGACCCGCAGCGGCCACTCGGCGCCGTGGTCGAACGCCACGTCGGCGAGTCGGTCGGCCGCCGCGCGGGCCGCCGCAGCGCCGTCCGCCTCGCCGGACACCACCAGCACCGGCAGCTGGCCGCCGGCGGCGGCCTCCTGGCGCAGCTCACCGTCGACCGACCGGACCCGGGTCCGCAGCGCGCTGTGCCGGCCGACCAGCAGGCCGAGCGCCCGGGTCGCCCGGGGCAGGTCGGCGCGGACCCGCGCGGAGACCGGCACGGTACGACGGAGGTTCATGAACCGGTGGTTGGAGCCGGACCGCTCGGCGGCCCGCCACATCACCCGCTGCGCCCAGGTCGGCGGGGCGGTCTCGGTACGGCCACCGCCGAACTCGGCCAGGACCATCGGTTGGTCGGCCCACTCCGCGGGCACGGTGGCATCAGCGAATCGCATTCCTGACCGTAGGCCGGCCACCGGGCCGCCGGATCGATCGTTCGGGTTTTCCACAGTGCACCGGACAGGCGCTTCGTACTGCGCCGAACAGTTGATTACATGCGTCGGTTGCATTCGGCAGACTGCTTGCCTCGCCCGCCATCGACCTGAGAAGGCCTCCCCGTGACCAATGTAGACCTTCCGGCCCGGGCTGTCCGTCCCGTCACGAGCGGGATTTCCGGCCCGGCCGGGGCGGGACCGGTGCTGTCGTTCGGGCAGGAACGGATCTGGTTCACCGAACAGCTCACCCCCGGCACGGCCGGGTACCTCGTCTACGCGACGCTGCGGCTGACCGGCCCGCTCGACCCGGGCCTGCTCGCCACCGCCATCGACGCCACCGTCGGTCGGCACGACAGCCTGCGGATGCGGTTCACCGAGAACGACCTCGGCGAGCCGGTGGTCGAGGTGGTGCCCGCGGTGCAGGTGCCGGTCACCGTCACCGGCGTCACCGACGAGGCGCAGGCCCGCGCCCTGGTGGCCGAGTCGGCGTCCACCCCGTTCGACCTGGCCGCCGCTCCCCTGCTCCGCGCGCTGGTGATCAGGCTGGGGGCCGACGACCACGTCCTGCACCTGGCGATGCACCACATCATCAGCGACGGCTGGTCGCTGGACCTGCTGCTCACCGAGATCGCCACGATCTACGGCGCGTTGCGTGACGCCGGCCCGGTGCCGGCCCCGCCGACGCTGTCGTACCTCGACTACGCCGCCTGGCAGCGGGAGCGGGTGGACGGTCCGGGGGCCGGCGCGGAGCTGACCTGGTGGACCGAGGCGCTGGCCGGGGTGCCCGCGCTGGAACTGCCCACCGACCGGCCCCGCCCGGCCGTGCAGACGTACGCCGGGGCCACCCACCGGTTCCGGATCGACGCCGAGCTGACCGACGGGCTGCGGCGGCTGGCCCGCAGTCACCGGGCCACCCTGTACATGACGCTGCTGTCCGGGTTGCAGGCGCTGCTGTTCCGGCACAGCGGGCAGCGGGACTTCGCCATCGGTTCCCCGGTCGCCGGGCGGGTGGTGCCCGAGCTGGAGAACCTGATCGGCCTGTTCGTCAACACGCTCGCCCTGCGCGCCGACCTGTCGACCACCGGCGGCACCGCCGACTCCCCGGGTGCGGAGCCCAGCTTCGGGATGCTGCTGCGGCGGAACCGGACGACCGTGGTGAAGGCGCTGGCCCGGCAGGAGATCCCGTTCGAGCGGCTGGTCAAAGAGCTGAACGTGACCCGGGACGTGAGCCGCTCCCCGGTGTTCCAGGTGCTGTTCACGCTCCAGAACTACGCCCGTACCGGGGGCGGCCGGTGGCCGGACGGGCTGCGCACCGAGGGCTTCGGCGCGGACGGCAACGCCGCCCGGTTCGACCTGTCGCTCTACCTGAGCGAGGTCGGCGACGGGTTGCGCGGCATGTTCGTCTACAACACCGACCTGTTCGACGCGGACACGGTGGCCCGGCTGACCGACCGGTTCAGCACGCTGCTGCGGGCGGCGGTGGCCGACCCGGACCGGCCGATCGTGGACCTGGACCTGCTCGCCGACGGGGAACGGGACCGGGTGCTGGCGTTCAGCGCGCCGGACGAGCCGGTCGGGCCGGTCAGCGCGGCGTCGGAGGTCGCTGCGGTGACCGGCCCGGCCACCACCCTGGCGGAGCTGCTCGTTCCGCACGTGGCGGCCACCCCGGACGCGCCGGCCGTGGTGTGCGGCGCGGACACCCTGACCTACCGGGAGCTGGACCGGCGGGCCAACCGGCTGGCGCACTGGCTGCGTACCGTCGGGGTCGGCCCGGACGCGCTGGTCGGGGTGCTGCTGGACCAGTCGGTGGAGTTGGCCGTGGCGCTGCTCGGGGTGCTGCGCGCCGGTGGGGCGTACCTGCCACTGGACCCGGAGCAGCCGCCGAACCGGTTGGCGACCATGCTCGCCGACGCCCGCCCGGCGGTGGTGCTGACCAGCAGCGACCTGCGGGACCGGCTCACCCCGACCGATCCGACGATCGTGGTCCCGGTGACCCCCACCTGTCTGGACACGATCACCGCCGAGGTGGCCGCCCAGCCGGACACCGTCCCGCCGTCCGGCACCCGACCGGACAACCTGGCGTACGTGATCTACACGTCCGGTTCGACCGGCGTCCCGAAGGGGGTGGCGGTGCCGCACCGGCAGGTGCTGCGCTACCTCGACGGGGTGGCCGCCCGGTTCGACGTCGTGCCCGCCGGCCGGTACGCGCTGCTCCAGTCGATGTCGTTCGACTTCAGCGTGACCATCTTCTACCTGGCGTTGGCCACCGGCGGGGTGGTGCACCTGCTGCCCCGCCGGGGCACCGGGGCCGAGCTGGCCGAACAGCTCCGCACCCACCGGATCGACTATCTGAAGATCACCCCGTCGCACCTGGCCGCGTTGACCGCCGACGCCGAGCCGGCCGAGCTGCTGCCGGCCCGCGCCCTGATCCTCGGCGGTGAGGCGTCCGACCTGGAGCGGATCCGACCGCTCGCGGCCGTCGGGGCGACCCGGGTGTTCAACCACTACGGGCCGACCGAGGCGACCGTCGGCATCGCCACGTACGAGGTGACCGCCGACGCCGCCGGGACAGGTCCGGTGCCGACCGGCCGGCCGCTGCCGTACGCCCGGGTGCACGTGCTCGACGAGCGGATGCGGCCGGTGCCGGTGGGCGTACCCGGGGAGATCTACCTGGGCGGGGACCGGCTGGCCCGGGGCTACCTGGACCGGCCCGCGCTGACCGCCGAGCGGTTCGTGCCCGACCCGTACGGCCCGCCCGGCGCGCGCCTCTACCGCACCGGTGACCTGGGGCGGTGGCGGGCCGACGGGCAGCTGGTGTTCCTCGGCCGGGCCGACCACCAGGTCAAGATCCGGGGGTACCGGGTCGAGCTGGGCGAGGTGGAGGCGGCGCTGCGCGACTGCCCGCCGGTGCACCAGGCGGTGGTGGTGCTGCGCGACGACCGGCTGGTCGCCTACCTGGAGTCCACGCCCGGGGCGGACCGGCCGGAGTCGGCGGCGCTGCGGCGCGTCCTCGGCGACCGGCTGCCCGACCACATGGTCCCGCAGCGGTTCGTCTGGCTGGACCAGCTGCCGTTGCAGCAGCACGGCAAGGTGGACCGCAGGGCGCTGCCGGAACCCACCGCCGAGACGCCGACCGGGGAACGGCTCGCCCCGGTCGGCCCGGTGGAGACCCTGATCGCCGGGATCTGGCAGGAGGTGCTGGGCCTGCCGGAGGTCGGCGTCACCGACGACTTCTTCGACATCGGCGGGCACTCGCTGCTGGCCACGCAGGTGGTGGCCCGGATGCGCCGGGAGTTGCCGGCCGACGCCGACGGCAACCCGCCCCGGGTCAGCGTGATGGACCTGTTCCGGCACCGGACGGTCCGTGAGCTGGCCGAACGGGTCGGCACGACCGACACCGGGCCGGCCCTCCTGCTGCACGAGCTGACCCCGCCGGTGCCGGCCGCCGAGCGGGTCGCCACCCTGGTCTGCGTCCCGTACGGCGGTGGCAGCGCGGTGGTGTACCAACCCCTTGCCGACGCGCTGCCGGCCGGGTACCGGCTGTTCTCGGTCTCCATGCCCGGCCACGACATCGGGCTGGCCGACGACCCGGCCCCGATCGACGAGGTCGCCGGGGACGTGGTCGCGGAGATCCTGACCCGGGTGGACGGTCCGCTGGTGCTGTACGGGCACTGCGGTCCGGGTGGGGCGCTCGCGGTGGAGGTGGCCCGGCGGCTGGAGGCGGCCGGCCGGGAGCTGGCGGCGGTGTACCTGGGCGCGGTGTTCCCGTTCGCCCGGCCGGTGGGCGGGGTGCTCGGGCCGCTGATGCGGCTGCGGCTGGCCGAGCGGATCCGCAGCGACCGGATCTACCGCACCTGGTTGCAGGCGCAGGGCACCTCGATCGGCGCGCTCGACCCGGACGAGGTGGCGTTCCTGATCCGGGCCATGCGGCACGACGCCCGGGTCTCCGAGGAGTACTTCACCGACCTGATGCAGCAGCAGGTGACGCCGCTGCGGGCACCGATCGTGTCGGTGGTCGGCGACCGGGACCGGGGCACCGAGTACTTCGAGGAGCGGTTCCGGGAGTGGCACTTCCTCAGCGACCGGACCGCCCTGGCGGTGGTCGACGAGGGCGGGCACTACTTCCTCAAGTACCGGGCCGAGGAGCTGGCCGAGATCGTCACCACCGTGCACCACCGGCTGGCCGAGCCGGCCGGGGTGGTGGGCACGGTCGGCGCGGACGGCCCCGATCCGGCCTGGGTGCTGGCCGCCGTCTCGGACCGCGGCCCCGAGCCGCCCGCGCCGGTCACGGCCCCGGCCGTGCCGCCGGACCGGCCGGCCCGCCGGCCCCGCACCGGCACCGACCGCACCCCGCAGCCGAGCATGGCCCGGTTCGGTCTGGTCGCGGCCGGTCAGATCGTCTCCAGTACGGGCACCGCGCTGACCAACTTCGCGATCCCGCTGTGGATCTACCTGGAGACCGGGTCGCTGGCCCGGTTCGCCCTGTTCGCGGTGATCGGGCTGCTGCCCGGACTGCTGGTGGCCCCGCTCGCCGGGGCGCTGATCGACCGGACCAGCCGCCGCCGGGTGCTGCTGCTGGCCGGCCTGGCCGCCGGAGCGGCCAACGCGGCGTTGGCCGGGCTGGTGCTCACCGACCGGATCGAGGTCTGGCACTTCTACGTGCTGGTGGGCTGGCTGTCGGTGGCGTTGGCGTTCCAACGGTTGTCGTTCATGTCGGCGGTGCCGCAGCTGGTGCCGAAACGGTTCCTCGGGCACGCCAACGGGCTGACCCAGACCGCCACCGGCATCACCCAGTTCATGGTGCCGCTGATCGCGGTGGCGCTGCTGGACGCGGTCGGCCTGGCCGGCATCCTGGTCCTCGACGTGGTGTCGTACGTGTTCGCGATCGGGGTGCTGCTGGCCATCCGGTTCCCGCGCACGCTGGCCCTGCAACGCCGGGAGGGCATCGGCGAGGAGATCATGGGCGGGCTGCGGTACTCGGTACGCCGCCGCGAGTTCCGGTCCATGCTGATCTTCTTCGCCGCGCTGAACCTGTTCCTGTTCCCGGTGCTCTACCTGCTCTCCCCGCTGGTGCTCGGCTTCGCGGAGCTGGCCCAGGTGGCGCAGATCGCGCTGACCGGTGGGCTGGGGGCCGCCGCCGGTGGGCTGGTGATGCTGGTCTGGGGCGGCCCGCGCCGGTACCGGATGCGGGCGGTGCTGCTGGGCACCCTGGGCATCGCGGTGGCCTGCCTGGTCACCGGCCTCCGCCCGAACCTGGTGGTGATCGGGGCCGGCGCGTTCGGCATGTACCTTGCGCTCGGCATCGTCAACGGCGTCTACAACACGATCATCCAGACCAAGGTGCCGCCCCGGTTCCACGGTCGGGTGTTCGCGCTGAACCAGATGGTGGCCTGGTCGACCATGCCGCTGGGCTGGGGGGTGATCGCCCCGTTCGCCTCGCAGGCGTTGGAGCCGCTGCTGATGCCGGGCGGGGCGCTGGCCGGCACCGTCGGCGCGGTGATCGGGGTCGGCCCGGGTCGCGGCATCGCCCTGCTGTACGTGGTGTTCGGCGGGTGCATCGCGCTGACCGCGCTGGTGTCGCTGCGGACCCGGGTGCTGTCCCGGTTCGACGACGAGGTGCCCGACGCCCCGCCGGACGACCTGATCGGCATCGAGGCCCGGCAGGCCCGCGCCGCAGCGACCGGGGCATCCGGAGCGACCGGGGTATCCGGAGGGTCGACCGGGGTGGCGGTCGACGCGACGTCCGGGGTGGCGGGCGGCACGACGGCGAGCGCGCCGGCCGAACCGGCCGGGAAGGCGGCCTGAGGTGACCGCGACCCCGGTACGCCGGCCGGTGACGCCGGCCGCCCGGACCGTACCCGAACTGCTCGCCTGGCGGCGCGCGGTGCACCCGGACCGGGTGGCGGTCGAGGTGCACGGGGTGGCCGCGCTGACCTTCACCGCCTGGGACGACGAGGCGACCGCGGTGGCCCGGTCGCTGCGCCGTCGCGGGGTACGCCCCGGCGACCGGGTCGGCCTGGTGTTCGGCCCCCGCGACTGGACCGGGTACGCGGTCGCGTACTGCGGGGTGCTGCGGGCCGGGGCGGTGGCCGTACCGCTGTCGGAGCGGCTGGCCGCCGGCCAGCTCGACCACGCGTTGACGCACTGCGCGGCAGGCGCGGTGGTGCACGGCGACGACGCCGCCGCCCCGCCGGCCCCGGCCGGGGTGCCGGTGTGGCCGGTGGCCGAGCTGCGCGCCGCGCCGCAGGTGCCGGAGGCCGCGCACGCCGGGGCCGACGACGACGGGGACGTGGAGCTGCCGACGGTCCGGCCGGGTGACCTGGCGCAGATCCTCTACACCTCGGGCACCACCGGCCGACCCAAGGGGGTCGGGGCCAGCCACGCCAACCTGGTGGTCGGCGCGCCGAACCACCCCCGGCGGCTGGCGCTGGCCCACTCGGAGCGGTTCCTGCACGCCTTCGCGATCGGCACGAACGCCGGGCAGACCATGCTGTTCAACGCGCTGACCGCCAAGCCGACCGCGGTGACCCTGCCCCGGTTCACCCCGCTGCGGTTCGCCAAGCTGATCGAGACCGGCGGGGTGGGGACGGTGTTCGTGGTGCCGTCGGTCGCGATCGAGCTGCTCGAATCGGGTGCGCTGCGGGACCGGGACCTGTCCGGCGTACACCTGATCGGGTCGACCGCGGCGGCCCTCGCGCCGGCGGTGGCCGCCCGGCTGGCGGCGGTGTTCCGGCAGGCCACCATCGTCAACTACTACACCTCCACCGAGGCCGCCCCGGCCCAGACCACGATGATCTACGACCCGACACGGCGGGACGCGGTGGGTCGGCCGGTCGGCGGACAGCTCATGATCGCCGACGCCGACGGCAACCCGCTGCCGGCCGGGGCGACCGGGGACGTGTGGCTGCGTGCCCCGCACCCGCGCGCCTACTACCGGGACGAGGCCGCCAACCGGGCCACCTTCCGGGACGGCTGGGTCCGGATGGGGGACGTCGGCCGGTTGGACGCCGACGGCTACCTGTACCTCTCCGACCGGCACCAGGACGTGATCAAGTCCGGCGCGTTCAAGATCTCGTCGTTGGAGGTCGAGGCGGCACTGCACGAGCATCCCGGCGTCGCCGAGGCGGCCGTGGTGGGCGTGCCGCACCCGGTGCTCGGCGCGGCGGTGGCCGCCGTGCTGGTGCCCCGGCCCGGGACACCGCCGGACGAGGTGTCGCTGGCCGCGCTGCGCGGGTTCCTCGCCGACCGGCTCGCCGACTACCAGCTGCCGTCAAGGGTGCGGCTGGTCGACGAGCTGCCCCGCAACGAGGGCGGCAAGGTCCTCAAACGCCAGTTGACCAGCCAGTTCGACAACTGACCACCCGAAGATCGTTGGGAGAGCACGTGGGCACCGCCGAGACGACATACGCGCAGCACGCCGTCTGGTTCACCGAGCAGGCCGGGGTGGCCGGCACGGCGTACCACATGGCGCTGGGCATCCGGTTCGGCGCGGAGCTGGACCGGCGGGCGCTGGTCGAGGCGTGCGCGGCGGTGATCGCCCGGCATCCGGTCCTCGCCACCCGGGTGGTCGCCGACGACGACGGCACCCCCCGGCTGGTCCCGGCGGACGGGCGACCGGCGGTCACCTCCGGTGAGTGGACCGACGCGCGGGTCGCCGAGGAGATCGCCCGCCGCCACGACCCGGCCGTCGGGCCGCTGGCCCGGTTCGTCCTGCTCACCGCCGCCGACGGCGGTCACCTGCTGCTGGTCTGCGCGCACCACCTGGTCTTCGACGGGATGAGCAAGGACGTGCTGGTCCGGGACCTGGCCGCCGGGTACGCCGCCGCGCGCGCCGGCGGGTCGGCCGACCTGCCGGCGCTGTCCGACGGGTACCCGGGGCACGCCGCCGCCGAACAGGACCGCATCGGCGGGCAACTGCCGGCCGCCCGGGAGTACTGGGCGGAGCACTGGTCCGGCCCCGGTGACCTGGTGCTGCCCGGCCTGCGCCGGGTGCCGACCGCCGCCGAGCCCGGGGCCACCGTCGACGTGGACCTGCCCGCCGACCTGGTGTCCGGGGTGGAGCGGACCGCCCGCTCGCTCGGGGTGACCCGGTTCGAGCTGCTGCTCGCCACGGTGCACGCGCTGCTGGCCCGGTACGGCAACACCGGCGTCCCGGTCGGGGTGGGACTCTCCACCCGTACCCCGGCCCAGGCCGACCAGATCGGCCTGTTCGTCAACGAGCTGCCGGTCCGGGTCGCCCCGGCCGACGGCGACGTCGCCGGCTACGCACGGGCGGTGCGGGCCCGGGTCCGGGAGCTGAACGCGTTCCGGGACGTGCCGCTGGCCCACGCGGTGTCCGGGCTGCGGCCGGCTCCCGCGCTGACCCCGGTGTCGGTGGGCTACCGGCGGCGCGGCGCGGAGCCGACCTTCGACGGCGTGGCCAGCCGGGTCGAGTGGACGCTGTTCAGCGGTGCCGCCCGCAACGCGCTGCACGTGCAGATGGTGGACGGCCCGGACGGGCTGACCGTCGGCCTCCAGTACGCTCCGGCGGCCATCGACGCGGACGCGGTGACCCGGATCGGCGGGCACCTGCGCACCATGCTGGCCGCCGTGGTCGCCGACCCCGGGCAGCCGGTGGCCGGGCTGCCGCTGCTCCCCGCCGACGAGGCCGACCTGGTACTGCGTGCCTTCAACGACACCGGCCGGGCGTACCCGGTCGGGGTGACCGTGCCGACGCTGGTCGCCGAGCGGGTCCGGGACACCCCGGACGCGGTGGCCGTGGTCGACGGCGACCGCACGTTGACGTACGCCCAGCTCGACGCGTCCGCCGCCCGGCTGGCCGGGGTGCTGGCGGACCGGGGCGTCGGGCCGGGCACCCTGGTCGCGGTGGCCCTGGACCGGTCCTGGCAGGCGGTGGTGACGCTGCTGGCGGTGCTGCGCCGCCGGGCGGCGTACCTGCCGGTCGACCCCGGTCACCCGGTGGCCCGGCAGGAGCTGATCCTGGCCGACGCCGACCCGGCGCTGGTGGTCACCGCCGCCGGCCCGCCCGCCGGGCTCGACCCGGGCCGGCCGGTGCTCGCCCTCGACGAGCTGACCGACCTGGCCGACGCGCCGCCGCAGGACGTACCGGCCGCCGCACCGCCCACCGGTGACGACCTGGCGTACGTGCTCCACACCTCCGGCTCCACCGGCCACCCGAAGGGGGTCGCGGTACGGCACGGCGAGCTGGCGAACCTGCTGCTGGCGGTCCGGGACACCCTGGACAGCGGGCCGGCGGACCGGTGGCTGCACCTGACCTCGCTGTCGTTCGACATCTCCGGGGTGGAGGTGTTCCTGCCGCTGGTCACCGGTGGTCGGGTGGTGGTCGCGTCGGCGCTCAGCGCGCTGGACGGGGCCGGGGTGCTGCGGCTGGTCCGCGAGGCCGGGGTGACCCACGTGCAGGCCACCCCGTCCGGCTGGCGGGTGCTGCTGGAGGCGGGGCTCGACCCGGCCACCGGGGCGCAGCCGCTGGTGGCGGTCACCGCCGGCGAGGCGCTGCCGGTGCCGCTGGCCCGGGAGCTGCGGGCCCGGGTGGGCCGGCTGGTCAACGGGTACGGCCCGACCGAGGCGACCATCTACGCCACCATGGCGGACATCCCGGCCGACCCGGACGAGGTGACCATCGGCCGGCCGCTGCCGAACACCCGGGCGTACGTGCTGGACGACGCGCTGCGGCCGGTGCCGGTGGGGCTGCCCGGTGAGCTGTGCCTGGCCGGGGCCGGGCTGGCCGCCGGTTACCTGGGCCGCGACGACCTGACCGCCGAACGCTTCGTCACCGGCCCGGCCGGGACCGACGCGGGTGGCGACGCCGAGCGGATCTACCGCACCGGCGACCGGTGCCGGTGGCTGCCGGACGGCCGGATCGACTACCTCGGCCGCACCGACGACCAGGTCAAGATCCGGGGACACCGGATCGAGCTGGGCGAGATCACCGCCCGGCTGCTGGCGCACCCCGCGGTGGCCGAGGCGACGGTGGTCCTGCACACCCCGGCCGACGGGGACGACCCGAGGCTGGTCGGCTACCTGGTCACCCGGCCGGGCGTCGCGGCCCCGGAACCGGCCGAGCTGCGTGCGCACCTGGCGCTCACCCTGCCGGCGGTGATGCTGCCGGCCGACTGGGTGCTGCTGGACCGGCTGCCGCTCAGCCCGAACGGCAAGGTCGACCGGGCCGCGCTGCCCGCCCCGGCCGCGCGGGCCGCAGCGACCGCCGACGTGCCGGCGGCCGACGTCGACCCGCTGGTCGAGACGCTGCGGGAGATCTGGCAGGACGTGCTGAAGATCCCGGACATCGGCCCGCACGAGGACCTGTTCGACCTGGGTGGCCACTCGCTGACCATCACCCGGATCAGTGCCCGGATCGAGCAGCGGCTCGGCGTCGAGGTGCCGC
This sequence comes from Micromonospora cathayae, assembly GCF_028993575.1. Lineage (NCBI taxonomy): Bacteria > Bacillati > Actinomycetota > Actinomycetes > Micromonosporales > Micromonosporaceae > Micromonospora > Micromonospora cathayae. The sequence goes on from NZ_CP118615.1 coordinate 5,545,045, forward strand.
TCGACGCGTTCTTCGACACCCCCACCATCGCCGAGATCGCCGAGATCATCCGGCAGTCCGGAAAGGAGTTCTGATGGGTACCACCGAGCTGCGGCAGCGGATCGCCGAGCTGGTCAGTGCGGCGACCGGCGGGGAGGTGACGGTGGCCGACCTGCTGGCGGGCGGCTCGATGGTCGCCCTGGGCGTGGACTCGCTGGGCCTGCTGCGGCTGGTGGACGCCATCGAGCTGGAGTACGGCGTCGAGGTCGACCTCCAGGCACCCGGCCGGGGCCTGGACACGCTGGACGACCTGGTCACCCTGGTGGCCGGGGCGCGCGCCGCGCTGACCGGCTGACGCTCCGGCGCGGGCCCCTCCGGCCGCCTGTCCGGCACCGGAGGGGCCCGGTTCGGCTGCCGGCGGGGGCCCGGTTCAGGTCCCGGCGGAGGGCCGGCCGGACAGCTTGGCGCGGAACCGGCCGAAGTGCGGATCGAACCGGGCCGGGTCGGTGCCGGACAGCTCGGCCGGCGACCACCACCGGGCCGCCCGGAACTCGCCCTGCTCCGGGTCGAGTCGCTGGTCACGGCGTACCTCGACGACGTACCACAGGCTCACGTCGGTGTGCCCGGCGTCGATGCCGACGGTCCGGGTCACGGTCAGGAACGCCGGGACCTCGGCGACGGCGTGCTCGGCCAGGACGAGACCCAGCTCCTCGTGGGCCTCGCGGCGGGCGGTGGCGGCCGGGTGTTCGTCCGGTTCGACGTGACCACCGGGCGGCAGCCACAGTCCGGCGTTGACGTGGTCGACGAGCAGGACGCCGCCGTCGTCGGGGTCCACCGGCACCACGTACGACACCAGGTGCCGGGCCGGTGTCGCCGGCCTGGCCCGGCGGAACACGTCGTCGGTGCCGGACAGCCAACGCAGGGTGTCCGCCCGGTGCTCCGCCTCCAGCGGGTCGGCCGGCACGATGTCCGCGACCAGCTCCGCCACCACCGCCACCGAGTCACGCATCCGGCCGATGATGCCAGCTCCGGCGCGGCCCTGCACCAGCCCGGTCGCCTCAGGGCGTACCGACGGTCTCCTGCGGCAGGTGGCGTGCGCACAGTTCCCGGCTCAGGGCGGTGACCGCCGCGATGGTCGCCGGGTCGGTGGCCCGGGGGTCGACGGCCCTGCGGCGGCCCCGGACCCCGACGATGCTGCCCGGCTCGACCTGGTCCGAGGTGGCCGCGATGATCGAACTGGACGCCGCGGTGGTGACGCTGGTCCGGTAGAGGTTGACGTAGATCAGCGGGAAGGCCAGCTTCATCGGCCAGGGAAAACTGTCCGGGCGCATCGACCTGCCCATGTCGGTGGCCGTGCCGCCGGGGTCGGCCGAGAGGGCGGTGACCCCGGTGCCGCGCAGCCGCCGGGCCAGCCCGGTGGTGTACGCGAGGTTGGCCAGTTTGGCCCGCCCGTACGCGGTGAAACCGAAGTACCGTCCGGACACCTCGACCCGGTCGAGGGGGGTACGGTCGGCGACCCGGACGGCCCCGGAGCTGAGGTTGACGATCCGGCCGCGTCCCCGGTCGACCATGTCGCCGACCAGCAGTTCGGTGAGCAGGTAGCCGGACAGGTGGGACAGGGCGAAAGCCGCCTCTATCCCGTCGGTGGTGAGTCCGTGCCGGCGGTAGCTGCCGCCGACGTTGTTGACCAGGACGTCGACCGGGCCGCTGGCGCGCAGCGTGGCGGCGAGGTCGCTGACCCCGGTGAGCGAGGACAGGTCGGCGCGGACGAACCGGGCCGGCGCGGGACCGGCGGCGGCGAGTTCCGCCCGGGCGGTCGCGCCGCGGCCGGGATCCCGGCCGACGATGGTGACCGCGTAGCCCTGTCCGGCGAGGCCACGTGCGGTGGCGAGGCCGATTCCCCCGGTACCGCCGGTGACGACGGCGGTGCCTGCAACGTTCTTCATGACTAAGAAAATAGTACTAGCTACGAAAAACACAAGAGGGTACGCGGTTAGAGTTGGCACCGTGCCGGACGTGCCCGCCCCACCCACGCCGACGCCGGACTCCCGGACGCTGATCGACGCCGCCGGCCGGCTACGCGGCCGCTGGGCACTGCACGTCGTGCAGGCGTTGCTGGCCGGGCCCGCCGGTTTCAACGACCTGCGGCGCGCGGTACCGGGCGCGGGCCCCAGCGTCCTCACCCGCCGCCTCGCCGACCTGGAGGCCGCCGGGATCGTCAGCCGGGAGGTCATCCCACGCACTCCCCCGGCAAGCCGCTACGCGCTGACCCCGTCCGGTACGGCGCTCGGCCCGGCCATCGAGCGGATGGTGGCCTGGGCGGCGCAGTGGCGGATCGGCGATCCCCACCACGACGTCGCCGGCGCGCTGGCGATCTTCCAGGAACGCTGGATGCTGGAACTGCACTGCGCCCTGCTGGCCGGCCCCCGGCGGTTCGGGGAACTGGCCCGGACCATCGGCGTGAACGAGGCCACGCTCAGCCAGCGCCTCGGCGACCTCGAACGCCGCGGGCTGATCCACCGGCTGACCGACCAGCCCGGGTCGCCGTACGCGTTCACGCCGGCCGGTCGGGGCTTCGAGCCGGTCGGGACGGCGCTGCTGGAGTGGGCGGCCGCCGCCTCCACGCCGCCCACTCCCTGACGGGACGTACCGGTCGCCGGGAAGGACCACCCCCCCGAATCGACACCGGGCACCAGCGGTTTCTACTGTGGAGCACCGGGCCGGCCCACGCTGCGGGCCGGCCACCCCAGGCCACTCCATCGAGGACCGATGACCGGTAACGACTCGTTGCAGCCCTTCCGACCCGACGGCCTCGTGCCACGGTCGACCGGGGTGCCCGCACGCCCCGGCCCGGCCGCACCCGTGCACCGGCCCGGGGAGGTACGGTGGTCCGACTCCCCCGCCAGCCGGGAGGAGTGCTGGCAACGCCTCAGCCCGGCGGTACGCGGCCGGGTCGACCAGCGCATCGGGCGGATGCTCGACTGGTGGGCCACCGACATCGCTGGCCGGGTCAGTGCCGCCGTGCTGGGCACCCGCGCGCTCGTCGTGGTCAACCCGACCGTCAACAGTGCCGGCCAGCCCGCGTACGAGCTGGTCACCGTGCACCTGGCCGAGGCGTCCTTCCGGTCCGCCCCGGTCCGGGGAGCCAGTCCCGAACCGACCGCCGACGCCACGGCGGGCACCACCCCGTTCGGCGCGGCACCAGGCCCGGCACCGGTCGGGTCGGCACCGGGCGGCTCCGCGCCGGGCGCACCGGGTGGGCCGGCCGGGACGCTGCCCCTCGGCCGGGACTTCACCGCCGTACTCGGGCTCCTCCCGCCCCGCGCCCAGCAACTCGTCCAGGACCCGTTCCTGGCCTCGCCGAAACCGGTGCGCGGCGACTGGTACGTCTCCTACACCGGCAACCCGGCCTCGCTGGGCGGTGCCGTCATCCGGCTGTGGTGCTACCTGACCGACGAGCGGACGCTCACCTTCTGCTCCGGTCTGGGCCACGGCTACCGGGAGGGCACCGGGGCCCGCTCGTGGGAGGTCACCTGCTGGCGTGCCACCACCCTGCCCCGGTCCGAGGCCGCGAACCGGTGAACCCGTCGCTGCGCGCCCTGGGCGGCCGGGATCCGTACGAGATTCTCGGCGTGCCGCGTACGGCCACCACCGGGCAGATCGTCGCCGCCCACCGCCAGCGGGTACGGACGCTGCATCCGGACTCGGGCACCGGGGACCTGCACGCCGCCACCCTGCTCAACCTGGCCCGGGACGTGCTCTGCGACCCGGCCACCCGCCGCGCCTACGACGAACGGACCGCCCCCGACGACGGGCCGACCGGCGCGGACGGCCCGGCCGCAGACGCGCCGGGCACCTCGCTCTGGGACGACCCGGACGTCGTCACCGGCACGACCGAGTCACCCCACACCGGGTGGCGGCACCACTCGCCACCGCCGGATCCCGGGCCGGTGGTCACCGAGACCTTCCCCGACCCGCAGCCGCAGCCGCAGCCGCCGTACGGGTATCCACCGCCGTACGGGTATCCGCCGCCCTACCACCCGCCACCCCGGGCGGGGCTGCCGCTCGGGGTGCTCGCGCTGATCCTCACCTTCGTGTGCGGACCGGTCGGTCTGGTGCTGGGCATCGTGGCGCTGAGCCGCCGACCCGCCCCCGGCACCGCAGACCGGACCTGCGCGCTGCTCGCGGTCGGCATCGAGAGCGTGCTGCTCTGCTGCACGGCGTCCTACCTCGGGCTCGTCGTCGTCGGGGGCGCTCTCGGGTCGTAGCTCCGCCGCCGACCGCGACCCGGTCGGACGCTCAGGACCGGACGATCCGTCCCAGGTGGACATCCAGCGCGCGGTCGTATCCGGTGCGCTTCGCGTCGCCGCCCGTCAGACAGCGGTGGGCGAACGGACGGGACATCGGCCGCAGCGAACGCATCCGCAGCTCCGACCCGCACAGCCCCAGTTCGCAGCCACAGCGCCCGGTGTCGGCACCGTGGGCGAGCAGGCGACTGACGAGACAGCCGGGCAGCGCGTCGTTCGTCAACGCGCCGACCCGTAGCCTCGTGCCGGTCTGGTCCGGCTCCGCCACCCGCAGGCGGGCCTCCAGCAGATTGAGCACGATCGTGGTAACGGCCAGTACGCGCGCGGCACCGTCGTCCAGTTCGTTGCCGGCGGTCGCCAGCGCATCGGTGTCGTCGGGCCAGACCGACCGGTAGACGTCGGGACCGAGGTCACCGCCTCCCGTGCGCACGACATCCGCGAGAAGCCGCGAGTAGTCGCGGGTGACGGGATGCCCGTCGGCGCTGCCTTCGTCAAGCAGGTGCCGGACCAGGCTGATCCTGGCCGGCTCCGCTGCCGCGCCGAGCACACACGCCTGCAACGCCACCAGCCGTGACACCCAGGCCCGGCCGGCGCGCACGGTACGGACGGCGGTGGTCCACACCTCGTCCGGTAACCGCCTGCCCGACTGCATCACGACGTGCGCGGCGTCCTTGCAGCCCTCGGCGAGCGAAATCTCCAGGCCGAGGTCCGCGCGCCCGTCGTCGATCAGGTCGCCTCCGGGTACCGTCGTCTCGGCGAACCGTCGTAGCAGGTCGACCACCCGCACCGCCTCGTCGCCTTCGACGACGATCGTGACGGCAGGGAGGATCCAGCCCAGTGAGGCGAGGGCGTTGCCGTGTCGCCGCCACACCGGGCCGCGTCGGTCCCGCCAGGCGAGGCCGCCGCTCTCCGCGGCGCGAACGGCTTCCTCCCACTGCGGACCGAGCCGCCGCCAGGCCGCCTCGCCGCGGCTCTGGAGCGCCCGCGCGATGTCCCTGCGGAGGCCGTGGCCGGTCCGGTTGAACAACGGCGCGCGCAGCCGGCTCCACAAATAGTCCATGGTCGTCGTGGGCAGCACACCCGGGAGACGGTTGACGAACATGGACCGCTCGGCGTCGTCGGCCGCCTCCCACAACTCGCCGAGCAGGTCGACGGACAGCTCAGGAGGGCTGACCCCGAACGAGTTCAGAGCCCGCGCGGCGTCGCCGACGGCGCTCAGCAGGCCACTGCGGACCGCGGCCTCGCAACCTGCCCGCCACACCGCTTCGCGTGTTCCGTCGTCTGCCGCGGCCGTCCGCTCGAGCAGTTCCCCGGTGAACGCCGGCCCGCCCCGCGCCACAGAGTGCCGGAACGCCGCGACGGATCCGGCCAGACGTATCCCCACCACGAGTTCGCGCAGTTCCGGGTCCAGGAACCGGATCACCTGGTCCGAGTCCCGTTCCTGCCGTTGGACGATCGACCGTCTCTCCAGTTCGATCACGCCGAGCAGAAAGCCGTCCACCCGGCTCCAATCGAGTCCGTCCACCAGGTCGGACCAGCTCGCCTGGCTGGTGTCGTGCACCAGCAGGTGCTCGACGACCCGGTCCAGGGCAGCCCAGGCGACGACGGCGACCGGCTCGGGCGTCGTGGACCTTCGGGCCAGCACGGCCGGCGCGGCTACGCCTGCGGGAAGCCGACGTAACAGCAGGGCCGTGGGGCCGTCCGTGTCGATCCGGGCGGCGAACGTCCGGAGGAGGGCCTCGTCGTCCGCGTCGTCGCCCCACATGTCGGCGGCTGCCGCGCGCAGCGTGTGCAGGCTGAGTCGCAGGTGGCGGAGGTCCGAGCCGATCCGTCTCAGCAGCCCGTCCGTCGTCCGGGACGGTGCCGCGCCCCGGGTGACCAGACTGAGCAGGGCGGTGTGGCTGATCGGCGCCAGTCGGATCCGGGCCGCGAGCGCCTCCGGCGGGGTGGCGTTGGCACCGATGACGGCGACGTGCGCGAGATGGGCGGCGCTCAGCTCGTCCAGGCGTCGCCGGATGGCTTCCGCCGCCGACGAGCGGCGAGACAGGTGCACCCGGCAGTCGAGGCCGTCCACCAGGACGACGATCCTCCGTTGCTTCGCCAGGAGTTCCATGGTGCGCAGTAGCGGGGCGTCCACCCCCGCGTGTGCCATCAGGCGACCGAACCTCTCGGTGGCGGCCTGGACGACGGACGCCCCGGTCAGGTCCGCCTCGTCGAGTTCGATCGCCACCACGCCCCGCTCGGACAGTACGGTGACGAGCTGACGCAGGAACGAGGTCCGGCCGCTACCGGCCGACGCCTCGATGACGATCGAGCCCGACTGTCCGACATCCGTGAGCTGTGCCGCGATGGCGCCTGCCTGCCGGACGCGATCCGTCGGCCGGTCCGTGCCGGCGCCGGAGGTTACCCGCTGGACGGCGAGCAGTCGGCGCAGCGCCTGCCGCCGCGCGGTGACCACGAAGGTGACCACGGCGGCGGCACCGACCACCACCGACGCGGCCACGTTCACCGACAGGTCCGCGGCGGTACCGACCAGGCCCTTCCCGTCGACGGCGAGCGCCAGGCCACCCAGGATCAGCGCGGCGGAGACTGCCGCGGGTAGCCAGGTGACGAGTCGTCCAGCGGCGCGACGCGGCAGACCGACCGTGGCCCGTCGCACGAACGTCCGTCCGGCCCGGAACCGGGCACGCCAGAGGAACGTGTCAACGGCGGGCCAGATGTTGTCCGGCATCAGCGACGACTACCTCACCCGACAGTGCAGGATTCGCTATTGCGACCGCGGTCAGCGCCGCTGCGGCCTCGTCCGGACTGAGTACCGACCCGCGCGGCGTACGGCTGCCTATGCTATCGAAGTCGGTCTCCCTGCCCATCAGCCGACCGAGACGGACGTAGTTGGCCGTCCGGGTGGTTCCGAGGGCCACCGCGTTGATCCGGATTCGGTCCCGTGCCAGGGGCCCCGCGAGAGCGGCCACCAGTCCGTGCAGGCCGGCCTTGGCAGCGGAGTAGCCCGGTGCCCCGTAGCCGCCGAAGGCGTTGGTGGAGGACGTCAACGTGTACGAGCGGTCTCCGTCGGTCGCGCGGAGAAGGTCGACCGTGGCCCGGATGACCGTGTGCGCGCTGAACAGGTTGAGCGCGACGGTTCTCTCGAACACCCCGGCCGGCACCCGCGCCAGGTCGGTCTGGCGCAGCTCCTCGACGTCGCTTCCCCCGACCACGTGGACGACGTACTGCAGCGCGCCCGCCGCCGCCAGGTCGTGGAGCGCGGTCTCCGGCACCTCGGCGGCTGTCAGGTCCACCGGCTGGTACGAGGACAACGGGAGGTCCGCCCGGGGCGGCACGACGTCCCATCCGACGACCGTGTAACCGGCGTCGTCGATACGCCGGCACACCGCGGCTCCGATGTCCCCTGAGCACCCCGTGACCAGGGCGGTGCGGGGGACGCTTCCGTCTATCACGGGGCAAGCCTACGACCGACGGTCGAGGCACGACCGGATCTCCGGTGCCCACGTACCCCTGAGGGCCCCTGACGACCGGCCCCGATCCGGGGACGATCGGCCACCCGGCGGTATCGGGCACGCCGGGAAACCGCGGTATCGCCGCCATCGAGTCGATCGAGCGGCCCGGTGCTGCAGCGTGACCAGCAGGTCCAGCAGGGGCGTCGCCAGGCGACCACGCGCGTCAGCGGCCACCGCGTCCGTACGCCCGGTACGGGCGGGGCCACCGCCGGTCCGTCCACGATGGAATGACAGCATGTCGGGATGGATATCTACGAGGACGCCCGGACCGTGTCGCGGGCGGATCTGGCCGCCTGGCTGCGGCAGGTCGCCAACCAGCTGGAGACCACCGGACAGGTCTTCTACGGCGCTGCCGGAACGATCGCCGTGCCGGACCGGGTCCGGTGCGAGCTGGAGATCGAGCAGGAGGACGACGAGTTCTCGGTCGAGATCGAGTTCTCCTGGGCGGCCCCGAAGGCCATCGAGTCCGCCGACTCCGCCGGTGAGCCGGACGGTGAGGAGGACGGGACGACCCCGGAGACCACGGCGGCCGAGTGACCCAGCGGTACCCGCACACCCGGCACCGCGAGTCGGCGACGACGGACGACCCTGGTCCGGGGGTACTCCCCGGGCCGGGGTCCACCCGTCGGATCCCCGCTGGTCCGTCGGTGTCGTGCGCGCTCCCGGTCGACCGACGGGAGCTGACGTGCGGCGTACGCCCGGATCGAGGCCAGCAGCCGGTAGCGGCGCGGGGCGGTCGTGGTGTCGACGGTGACCAGTGACTTACGGACCAGCGCGACGAGGTGGGCGATCAGCCGGCCGTCGGCAGCACGACGGTCTACGCCGAGCCCGTCGGCACCGGGCCGGTCCACGCCGGACCGGCCGTCGGCACCACGACGGTCCGCGACGAACCGGCCGTCGACGCCGCGCCGGTCCACACCGAACCGGCGGGCGGCGGCCAGGTCGAAGCTTCCCTCGATGGCGCTGAGCCGGTCGAGCAGCCGTCGTTCGCCGTCGGTCAGCGACCGGTAGCTCGCGCCGATCGCGGCGGCCAGGCTGCGGTGCCGTTCCGGGCGGTGCGGACCGGCCGTGAGCAGGGTGAAGCGGTCGTCCATCCGGTCGGCGACCTCGACCAGGGACAACGCCCGGCACCGGGCGGCGGCGAGTTCGATGGCCAGCGGCAGCCCGTCGAGGTCCACGCAGAGCCGCTCGGCGACAGCCCGGTCACCGTCCTCGATTCGCCCGCCCACCGCGGCGATCCGCTCGGCCAACAGGGTGACCGCGTCCCCGACGGGCAGCGGCGGCACCGCCAGGACGTGTTCGCCGGGAATGTCGAGGGCCTCCCGGCTGGTCGTGAGGATCCGCAGCCGTGGGCAGCGGGCGAGGAGCCCGCCGACCGCCGGGACCAGACGCGGTAGCAGGTGTTCGCCGTTGTCGAGGACCAGCAGCGTCGACCGGTCGGCCAGCGCCGCGGTGAGCTGATCCGGGTCGCCGCCCGGCCGGCCGAGGGCGTCGGCGATCGCGTCGATCACAGCTGACGGCTCCCGCAGGTCGGCCAGGTCGACCAGCCACGGGCCGTCACGGTCGGTACGGCGGCGGGCGAGTTCCCGGGCCAGCCGGGTCTTCCCGACACCCGGCGGCCCGGTCAGGGTGACCAGCCGGTACGCGGCCACGGCTGCTTCGGCCCTCGCCAGTTCGGCGGTACGTCCCACGAAGGACGAGAGCCGGGCCGGTACGTTCCCGCCGCCGGCCGCCAGGGCCGGTGCCGCGGGCGCGCGGTCCGTCCCGGCCGGCACTGCGACCGCCCGGTCCGCCCCGCCTACCAGGACCGGCGGGGAAGCGGCGGTGAGCGACTCGTCGTGGGTGAGGATCGCGGTCTCCAGGCGGCGCAGCGCCGGCCCCGGGTCGGTGCCGAGCTGCCCGGCCAGTTCGGTACGGGCGCGGCGGAGCACGGCGAGCGCGTCGCCCTGCCGGCCGGACCGGTACAGCGCCAGGGCGAGCAGTTCCCAGCCGCGTTCCCGCAGCGGGTGTTCGATGACCAGCGCCTCCAGGTCACCGAGGACGGCGGTGTGCCGGCCGAGGTCGAGCAGGGCCCGGATCCGTAGTTCGACGGCGGTGGCGCGGGCCGCCTCCAACCGGGTGACCTCGGGCAGCGCGAACGGCCGGTCACCGACGTCGGCGTAGGCGGGCCCGCGCCACAGCGTCAGGGCCGCCTCCAGGGTGACCGCCGCCTCGCCGGCCCGGCCCTGGTCGAGCAGGGTGCCCCCGTGCCCGAGCAGGGCGGTGAAGCGTTCGGCGTCGACCCGGTCCGGGGGCAGGCGTACCGCGTACCCGGGCCCCTCGCGGACCAGCAGGCTCCCGGAGCGGGCGGTGCGGTCGGGCTCCAGGGCCCGGCGCAGGCCGGCGACGTAGCCGTACAGGGTGGCGCGGCTGGCGGTCTGGTCCCGGTCGCCCCAGACCAGGTCGCGCAGGCGGTCCACCGGGACCACGCGGCCCCGGGCGAGGAGCAGGGCGGCCAGTACCATCCGCTGCCGGCGACCGCCGAGCGGCACCGGCCGGCCGCCGCGCCGGGCGCTCACCGGGCCGAGTACGCACAGCTCGACGCCGGTTGCCGCATCCGTCACGGATCACCTCCACTGCCCCGGTGCGCCGCCGGGCTCGACTCGTCGCCCCCTGTGGACGCCGGCGGTGATCGGGATGGTTCGTGTCGGGTAGCGGACTGTCCCGCCGGGTCCCCAGCCGGACCCCAGACGGATCCCAGACGGGCCGCGTTCGCTGCCGATCATGAGACGTCTTCTCGCGGCTGTCGCCGCGGCGGTGGTCGCCGTCACCGCCGCCGTCACGGTCACCGCCGTCCCCGCCAGCGCCCAGCCCGACTGCGACCAGTTCCCACCGCCGCCGATCTGCCTGCCGCCGGAGGAGGACCCGCCGCCGCCGGAGGGCAGTGACAAGTCGCCCACCGGCCGGGTCGAGTCGTACGGCTACGCCAGCGGCCAGTTCCACCTGCGCGGGTGGGCCCGGGACGTCAACGGCGGGCCGGTGACGGTCTGGGTCAACGTGGACGGGCCGTTCGTCGGCGGTTTCCCGGCCGGGCAGTGGCACGCCGGGCAGGGCGGGTACGTCGGCTTCGACATCACCGTGCCGGCACCCTCCACGGCCGGCACCCACCAGGTGATGGTCACCCTGGTCAACGTGCCGGACGGGACGCAGCCCGAGGCACCCTACTCGTCGATCCTGAACTACCTGACGTACACGGTCACCCCGACCGCGCCGGCCGACCTGACCCTGACGCCGGGCCGGATCAACGGCCAGTACGCCGTGACGGTGGGCTTCACCGACCTGTCCACCAGCGAAGAGGGCTACTCGATCACCTACGACTGGCTGGCCCGCACGTTCGAGGACGGGCGCTGGGTGTACACCCCCGAGGCCCGGACCGTCACGGTCGGCCCCGGCGCGGGGACCGGCTGGTACACCCACACGGTCGGTTCGCTGCTGCCGAACACCTTCTACCGGTTCTACGTCCGGACGAAGGAGAACGGTCTGCTCTCCACCACGGTCTCCGCCGGGGTCACCATTCCCGAGTGATCCGGGCGGCGGCGCGGTCCGCGGGTGCGGCGCGACCGGCCGGCCGCGGGGGTGGGGACGGCGTGGCTCGTCGCCCCCCCCCCGCGGGTCACGCCGACAGACAGGCCCGCAGGGCCGCGGTGAGCCGGTTGGACCGGTCGTCGACGGACCCGCCCATCTGGTTGACCACGTAGCCGAAGCCGATGCCGTACCGGTCGTCGCCGAAGGCGAGGTGCCCGCCGGCGCCGTCGTGGCCGAAGCTCCGCGTGCCGAGCAGAGGTCGGGCCGGCGGCGAGTCGAGCAGGAAACCGGTGCCCCACCGCTGACCGGCGTCCGGCCCGCCGTGGAACTGCCGGCCCCGGACCCGTACCACGGTGGCGTCGTCCACGGACGCGGTGCTGAGCAGCGGCGGCCCGTCGACACCGGAGACGCAGGCGGCGTAGAGCCGGGCCAGCCCGTCGGCGGTGCTGACCGCGCCGGCCCCGGGTAGCCCGGCCGCCTGGATGGCCGGGTCGTTGAAACTGACCAGACCGGTGTCGTCGGCGGGGAACGCGTGCGCGCCGCCCATGGTCGCGGCCCGCTCCACCCAGTCGGGCATCGGCTCGCCCGGCGGCCCGGCCTCGGCCGGCGCGGCCACCATCCAGGCGACCGTGTCGCGTTCGGCGGCCGGCAACCCGAGCCAGGTACGCAGCCCGAGCGGGCCACCGAGGGTGTCCTGGACCAACACCCCGGGCATCCGGCCGGTGATCCGGCGGAGCACCTCGCCGACCAGCCAGCCGTACGTCATCGGGTGGTAGGCGTGCGCGGTGCCCGGCTCCCACAGCGGGGTCTGCGCCTCGATCGCCTCGACGACCGGTGTCCAGGCGAGCACCTCCGGCAGGGTGAACGGGCGGTCCAGCGCCGGCAGGCCCGACTGGTGGGTGAACAGCCACCGCACCGGAACGTCCGCCTTGCCGTGGCCGCCGAACTCGGGCCAGTAGCGGGTCACCGGGGCGTCCAGGTCCAGCCGGCCCTCCTGCACCAGCAGGTACGCGCAGACCGCCAGGATTCCCTTGGTGCAGGAGAAGACCACAGCGGGGGTGTCGGCGGTCCAGGGCCGTCCGGATCGGGGGTCGGCGAGGCCGCCGTACAGGTCGACGACCTTGCGGCCGTGCCGGTAGACGGTGACGGCCGCGCCCACCTCGCCACGGCTGGCGAAGTTGTCGCGGAACACGTCGGCGACCGGGCCGAAGGACTCGTCGGCGTCGCCGTGGATGGGGGGTCGGGTGGTCACGCGGTCGCCCTTCGGGGGTGGGGAGCGGGTCGTGGTCGGGCTCAGAAACTGCTGACCAGTTTGACGAACGCCTCGTCGATCATCGCCGGGTCGGTGGCGTCGAACGCCTTGCCGGAGGACGCCTTGGCGATCCGGTCCAGGGTGGCGAGGTCGGAGTCCCGGTCGAAGGCGATGCAGAAGACCTTCACCGGGCGTTCCGGGTCCAGGGCGACGTCGGCGAGCAGCCGGGCCAGGTCGTTGTCCCGGGTGTACTCGTTCTTGCCGTCGGTCAGCACGACCACCGCGTTGATCCGGTCCGGGTCGTACCGGTCGAGCAGTTGCCGGTGGGCGGCCCGGACCGTCGCGTACAGCGCGGTGCTCCCCTCGACGTGCAGGTTGGCGATCCGGCTGGTGACCTTCTTCCGGTCGAAGTCACCGAGCCGGACCTCCTCCCGGTACGGGCCGTCGGGGCGTTGCGACGTCTCCGACGAGAACGACCAGAGCCCCACCCGGTCCTCCGGGTTGAGCAGCGCCAGGCCCTTGGCCGCCGCCGCCGAGGCCACCTGGAAGCGGGTACGGTTGCCGATCGCCGCCTCCATCGACCCGGAGGTGTCCAGCGCGATGAGGATGTTGGCCTTCTTGCGCAGCGTGCCCCAGCCGTCCAGCATGGCGTCGACCACGCCCGGGTCCGGCGGATCGAAGTAGGTCAGCCCGCCGGTGGGTTCGGTGCCGACGCTGGCGAGCAGCTCGTCCGGGGCCCGGCGTTCGTGGTCACGGAAGCCGAGGTCGGCGAAGGCCGCCTGCTGGTCCTTGTCGGTCAGGAAGGTCAGGAAGTCGTCCGCGGCGGCGCGCTGCCGTTCGTCGGCGGTGGGCAGCACCACGTACGGGTGGTCCAGGTTGAACGTGCCCTCCTTCGGGTGGATCGCGACCAGCGGCACGTTCGGCTTGCGGCCGCGCTGCTCGCCGTCGCCCTTCGGGCTCAGCTCCCCCTCGTTGTAGAGGTGGACGAGTTCCTCCTGCATGACGACGGCGCTCAGGTCGTCCGTGCTGGCGCCCCCGCCGGCCAGGTCGGCCTCGGCGTGGTCACGCAGCAGGTCCACCACGTCGTCGCTGTAGTGCGACACGTTCGCCTCGATGCGGCGGACGAACTGGGTCACCTTCGGGTCGGCGAGGTCGGCGCGGGTCAGGTCGCTGGCGCGCTGCACGGCGGCGTAGTAGGTGGCGATGGTGGCGGCCAACCCGGAGGTGGACAGGTTCGGATTGTCCTTGCCGAAGGTGAAGCGGCCCCACTCCGGCTTGCCGAATCCGGCCCAGCCCTCCCGACCGGACAGGCCGAGGATCTCACCCCAGCCCAGCGCGCCACGCTGGCGGATCAGGTCGGCCTTGGGCTTGGGCATCGCGATGACCAGCGGGCTGTTCGCGATCGACGGGTACCGGTCCGGGGTCTGTGGTGGCCGTCCGGCGGCCTGGTCGAGCAGCCGCAGCTGACCGGTCCACAGGCTCGACGTAGGCAGCCAGACCTGCGGCCGGGGCAGCCCGGTGCCGGTCCAGCCGGCGGCCAGGACCTCGGTGGCCTTGCCCGAGGTCAGGGCGGTGACGTGCACCCGGGCGCAGCCGCCGCCGTCGAGCGTCCGGTCGGCGCTGTTGTACCGCTCGGCCAGCCCGGCCACCAGCGCCGCCTTCTCGGTGGAGGAGTTGACCTCCAGGGTGACGGTGCAGTCGGCCCGGGGCCGTCCCGGGTCCTGGTCCTGCCCGCGGACCAGTAGGAACGCTCCGGCGATGACCACCAACCCGGCGGTGACGGCGGCGGTGTACGGCAACCACTGCCGGTTACCCGACGATGGCGCTACGGCCATGGGAGAGCCCTCCTCGACGGTCGACTGACGGAAGTCAACCTATCGGTTGGCCGCCAACGGACCGGCCCGCAGACCACCCGGCGGAACAACTGGCGGTACGACTGGCGGCGCGGCCGGCGGTACGACTGGCAGCGCGGTGCACGGCGGCCAGCGGCGACCAGCGACGGTCAGCGGCGGTCGGGGCGGCCCGCGAGGGACACCGCGAGCAGCAGCCGGACCAGGTAGACCACGACGAAGGCGACCAGCCCGGTCGCCGCAGCGGTGGCGACGTCCTCCGACGCGACGTAGCCGGCGGCCGACCCGGCCAGACCGAGGAAGATCGCGGCGGACATCCCCCACGGGTCGACGGCCTCCCGCCGTAGCCGGGTCCCCCAGCCGTCACCCTCCGGGCGGGACGGCGCGACCTGCACCGTGGGCGCGGCCGGTCCCGGCCACGCGGCCGATCCCACCGACGCGGACGGTCCGGCATACGCCGCCGGTCCCGTGGACGCCGACGGACCGGCATACGCCGCCGGTCCCGTGGACGCCGATGGTGACGCGGGAGCCGGTGGGTCCGGCCGGAGCTGCGCCGGCACCACCGACACCGGCCGGTCGTCCGGCGACGGGGACGGCGGGACCGGCACCGGCGCGGCGACCGGCCGGACCGCCACCGGCGACGACGGCGACGATGGCGGCGCATCGGCCGGTGGGACCGGCGACGACGGGTCGGGCAGTGGCAGCGGCTGGTTCGGGGTGGGCGCTCCGGCGGTGTCGTTGCCCAACTGGAGCACGGTCTCCCGGCGGAGCGGACTGGTCACCCTGGCGTCCTGCCGGAGCAGCCGGATCAGCACCTGCTCGGCCTCGGGCCGCCGGCCCGGGTCCTTGTCCAGGCACTCCCGGATCAGCTCGTCCAGGCCGGGCGGCAGCGGCGGCAGCTCGGGCGGGGCGTGCACGACCCGGTGCATCACGGCGAACAGCGAATCGTTGCCGAACGGTGGCTGCCCACCGGCGGCGAAGGCGATGGTGCCGGCCCAGGCGAAGATGTCGCAGGCCGGGGTGACCGTGTCGTTCTGGAACCGTTCCGGGGCCATGTACGCGGCCGTGCCCAGCACCCGGCTGGTCGCCGTCTCGGTGACCCCCAGGGCCCGCGCGATACCGAAGTCGATGACCCGTGGGCCGTCCCGACCGAGCACCACGTTGTCCGGTTTCAGGTCACAGTGCACGACGTCGGAGCGGTGGATCGCGGCGAGCGCGGTGGCGGTGCCGACCGCGAGCCGGTGCAGGGCGTTGCCGCCGACCGGGCCGTGCTCGCGGACGTGCCGGTACAGCGTCGGGCCCTCGATGAACTCGCTGACCACGTAGGGCTGGTCACCGTCCACCTCGGCGGCGAGCACCTGGGCGGTGCAGAACGGCGCGACCCGCCGGGCGGCGGCGATCTCGCGCAGGAACTGTGTCCGGGCCCGGGGATCACTCAGGTCGACGTGGACCATCTTGACCGCCACCCGGTGACCCTGGTCGTCCTCGCCGAGGTACACCACCCCCTGCCCGCCCATGCCGAGGCGACCGACCAGACGGTAGGGGCCGGCGGTGGCGGGATCGTGGGTCCACAACGGCGTCAGTCCCGGCACCGGCCCCTCGGCCCGTCCTGTCATCGGCGACTCCATCGGTGTCGTGTCCGCGCCGACGGCACCGGACCCCGGCCATCGTGCCATGCCGGCACCGACGGCCACGGTCAGAAGGGTACGCCGCAGGGACAGCCGGGCCGCCGGAACATGCACCCGGCCGGGGCGTCACCGGTCGGTGCGCCGTCGGCGGGTGGCTCGGCACGGGCCACCGGGTAGGTCCGGTGCGGTGTGGTGATGGTGCGCGGCGGCCGGCTGCCGCTACCGAAGAAGGAGAGCTTGCGGATCGGTTGCCCCGGCGCGGTCGCGGAATCCGTCACGGTGGTGTCCCCTCTCGCTCAGTCCCAGACGACGGGCACGGTCCGTACGACACCGCCGTCGCGGCGGATCTCGTCCAGGAGACGGTCCGGTGACACGGCGAGCCGGAGCGTCGGCAGCCTGCGGAACAGCGCCCGGTACAGCAGTTCGAGCTCGAGGCGGGCCAGGTTGGCCCCCGGGCACCGGTGTCGCCCGTAGCCGAAACCCAGGTGCGGGTTGGCCGGCCGGCGCCCGTCGAAGTCGTACGGGTCGGCGAAGTGGTTCTCGTCGTAGTTCGCGGTGTGCGTGTCGAGGATCAGCAGGTCACCGACGTTGATCTGGGCGTCGGCGAGCTGGAAGCTGGTGTTCGCGTAGCGGGACAGCCCGTTCGGCGGGTTCGCCTCCGGTCGGGGGCGCACGAAGGAACGGACCCGGACGATCTCGTCGATCAGGCCCGGGGCGAGTTCCTCGTCGTCGAGCAGGGCCCGCTGCTCGGGATGGTTGAGCAGCAGGACCAGCCCGTGGTCGAGGACCGACGTGGGGGTGATGCTCCCGGCGATCAGGATCAGCGCGGCGAGGTTCTGCATCGGTGGCGCGGCGGTGCCGGCCGCCTGCCCCGAGCGGTCCGCCCGGGCCAGCACCGTGAGCAGGTCCTCCCGCGGGGACCGGGCCCGTTCCCGGAGCTGCTGGAGCATGTAGTCCTGCAACTGCGACACGGCGGCGCTGGCCCCGTGCCGGTCGGCCCCGTCGTGGGTACGTTCGATGAGCGCGCCGAGGTGCTCGTGGTCGTCGTCCGGGACGCCGAGGACCACGCCCACCACGGTACGGGGCAACGGTTCGGCGACGAGCTGGTGGAAGTTCGCCGGCTGCGGGGCGTCGGCCAGGCGCTGGACGTGCTCGTCGACCACCCGCTGGACCAGGTGCCGGAGCCGCTGCGAGGCCCGCCAGCTCGCGATGGTCTGCATGACCTGGCGCATCAGGTCGTGCTGGGCGCGTTCCTGCTCGGGGGTGACGTCGAGGGGCCCGACCATCGGCGAGTTGAGCATCCGGGAGGCGAGTCGCGGTACGGGGTGCGCCAGCCCGAGCCGTTCGTCGCCGAGCAGCGAGCGCACCAGGTCGTAGCAGCCCACGTGCCAGGCGAGGGCCCCGCCGGAGGCCCGTACGACCCGCAGGCACTCGGCGTGCGCCGCGTCCGGGGTGGCGGTCATGCGAGGATCGCCTTCGGGGCCACCAGGTCGATGTGCGCGCCGGTGACGCCGTTGCCGAGTCCGATGTGCAGCCCGCCGACGGCCTCGTTGAACTGCGAGTTGATGCTCCAGTCGACGTCCACGGGCCACTGGATGGCGGCGAACCCGAACTCGGTGATGAACTCCCGTTTGTTGGGGTCGACGAAGGTCAGCACCTCGTCGAGGACCGATTCCGGGCCGCAGGTCAGGCTGACCGGGCGGGAGTCCCTGATCTCGACGACGATGGGTGCGCCGCCGTTGCGGGCACGCAGGTCGGTCAGGTAGTTCCAGGCCCGGGCGGCGGTCTGCCCGATGCGGTCGGCGTAGAGACGGTGGTGGGCCACCACGAATCCCTCGGCCACGAAGGTGCCGTTCATGTCGTGGTGCGGACGCTGGGTCTCCGGTGCCGAGACGAGACCGACCTCGAGGTACTGGGCGATGCTGACCCACTCGCCGCGCTGGATGGCGATGTTGCCCTTGGGGCTCATCAGGTTGACCTCGTCGCCGAGGACGACCTCGACGTCCGTGCCGCCGCCGACGAGGCGGAGCCGGGGCGCGGTCTCGAGTTGGCCGAGCCAGTACTGGACACCGTCGACACAGCGAGGCAGGTCGATGTCGGCGAGCAGGGTGAGCATGTACCGGGCGCCGTGCTCGGTGCCGCAGAACGAGGCGACCGGCACCACGAGCATGGCCGAGTTCCCGAAGTGCTGCTCGATGACCGGCCCGGGTGGCGTGGTGGTGAAGTCGATCGGGATGGCCACCACGTCCCGGAGCAGGTCCGGGTCCGTCGTGGTGATCTCGCTGTAGGAGCAGGCGGTCAGCCCGTGCTCCCGCAGGACGTCGACCAGGGCGGCCGAGTCACTGAGGAAGGTGGGCACCCGACCCGAGAAGGCCGGTTTCAGGTTCGACCCGAGCGACTCGAGGCTGGGCACGCTTGTCCTCCAGGGGTGAACGGGTGCGGACGCGTCCCGGCCCGGCGGGGCGGGGTTTCGGGCGGGCAGCGCCGCCCGGAGACAGGCCGTGGAGGGATGCGGCGCTGCCGGCCCGACCGTCGACGCACCGGACCGGCAACACGTTCGCGGGGTCAGTGACCATTGGGCGGGTCGCCCAGGGTCAGAAGGTGGCGCTGCAGGGGCAGAGCTGGGGCTCCGCGGGGGCGGCGAACTCGACCCCTTCGGGGGCCGCCGCGATCTCGTCGTAGACACCCTCGACGTAGGACTGGGTGTAGGTCTCCCGGAGGACCAGTGGTGCGTTGTCCACGTTCCAGGAGCCGGCCGCCGTGGTGACCGTGTTGTCGCCGTGCACGCCGTCACCCAGCATGCGCAGTTTTCTGGTTTCTACCGCCACTTGTCACACCTCCCGTGCCCGAAGGCAGAGCTGGTCAATACGCCGAACGTATACTACGAATCCAAAACACTCAACCAGTTGACGTGAGTCAATCTTTAATTGAAGATCCATTTTCTGTCTGACGGATCTTGCCAATGCGGCCCACGTCGCCGGGCACCGGGGCATTCCAGCAGGCGGTTCACGATTCGCACGACCCGCCCGGCACCCGTCGACACCCGCCCCGAGACCCGTCGCCATCCACCCCGAGACCGCGCCCGGAGCAGGACCGACCCGGCCGCACCGGGACGGCGACCGCACTGGAGCACCCCGCCCGGTGGACGGCCCACCCTGACCCGACAACGCTCGCCCCACCCACCGCACACCCGGCCCCGGGCCACGCCCTGCGGCACCCGGCACCCGGCACCCGGCAGGAACCGGCCCGGTCAGGCGTACGCGGCGGCCTGCTGGGAATACATTCCCGCATACTTTCCACCCAGCGTCATCAGTTCGTCATGGGTACCCTGCTCAATCAGCCTGCCGTTGTCGAGAACCAGGATCCGATCGGCCACCCGAACCGTGGAGAATCGGTGGCTGATAACGAGTACGGCCCGACTCCCCCGCAATCGGGAAAGGGTCGAGAAGAGCTTCGCCTCCGCCTCGGCGTCCAGGGACGCGGTCGGTTCGTCCAGGACGACCAGCGACGGGTCCCGGTACAGGACCCGAGCGATAGCCACCCGCTGCCACTGCCCCACCGACAGGTCGACACCGCCGGCCAACTCCGCCGCCAGCAGGGTCTCGTAGCCGCGCGGCAGGCCCGCGAGGAAACCGTCCGCCTCGGCCTCCCGGGCCGCCGCCCGGACCCGGTCCAGGTCGGCGTCCACCGGCCCCACCGCCGCACCGACCCGGATGTTGTCCGCCGCCGAGAACCAGTACCGGGCGAAGCTCTGGAAAACCGCGCCGATTTCGTTGCCCGGATCCTGGGCCCGAATCGGCCGACCGTTCCAGCGGACCTCCCCCGACTGCGCCTCGTACAGTCCACAGAGGAGCTTGGCGAGGGTGGTCTTGCCGGATCCGTTGTGCCCCACGATCGCCACCATCTCGTCGCCCCGCAACGAGAACGAGACGTCGCTGAGCGCGGGACGGTTGGCGGCCGGATAGGAGAAGGTCAGCTGGTCGACGTCCAAGCGGGTCAACGGCCCGGCCGCCGGCCGCCGGTCGACGCCGGTGCCGGCGAGCCGGTCCAGCAGGCGCATGGTCGCCAGGAAGTCGGCCAACTGTCCGGAATGTTCACGGAGCGCACCGACGTTGGCGGCGATCGTCTGCGACTGGTTGGACAGGATGAGCACGGAGACCCCGACGGTCACCGCCGCCAGCAGATCGACATGGCCCCGGGCCAGCAACCAGGCGAGCGAGACCAGCAGGACGGTCAGGCTGGCCGCCACCCCGACCGCGGCGACGACGGCCCGACGCAGGAAGCCCCGGACCAGGTCCCGGATCTCGTCGATCCGCTCGTCGTACAGGTGCCGCCACCGGTCGGCGAGGAAGTCCTGGATCCCGAAGACCCGGATCTCCGCGGCCTGGTCCCGGGACTCGAGGATGTTCTCGATGTGCTGGCGTTCCCGGTCGCTCGGGGTGTGTCCCCAGGTGAACGTCAACAGCCGCTCGCCGAGGGCCCGACCGGTCAGCAGCACCGGCAGCCCGGACAGCAGCGCCACCGGCAACAGGACGGGGGCGGTGAGCGCGACGGCGACGACGAGACCGCCGACCGTCAGGGACGCGGCGATCACCCGGGGCACCGCGAGGGTGATCTGCAGGGCCGAGGTGGAGGCCCGGCGGGCCCGTACGAGCCGGTCGTGGAACGCCGGAGTGTCGAACTCGATGAGTTCGCTGTGCGCCGACAGGAGGGTGATCTGCTCCTCACACCACCGGATGACCTTCTCGGTCAGCAGGCGGTGCAGCCCGCCCCCCACCATCCGGCCGAACGCGACGACCGCGACCAGCAGGACCACGGCGGCGAGCAGGAGCCACAGCGACAGGCCCGGTCGTCCGTCCTGCCGGGTCAGCCCGGCGGCCAGGCTCCGGCCGAGGACCAGGACGGCGGCGAGTCCGATCCCGGTCGTGCACATCGTCGCCAGCACGCCGTAGAAGGACGCGCCGCCGGCCCGGGCGACCAGCAGGACGACCTGCCAGAGCGACACGCGGGGCGGTGAACCGACCTCGTCGTCCCGCCCCGGGCCGGTCACGACCCGGCCCGGTTCGTCCGGCTACCGCCGACCACCGCACCCACCCGGGCGGCGGCCGGCACACCCCGGCCCCCGTCAGAAGTCCGTCGAGACACGGCTCGAAAGTAGTCGATGGATATACCCGGGGCAACCACTCCGGCACCCTACGGATGCGGCACCCGCCCACCGACCGGTCGGCGCGGGCCGGGGATCCGGCCCGCGCCGGTCGGCTCAGCTCGCCGTGCAGGTCAGGGACGGGGCGGCGTTGCCGCCCTGCCCGGAGCCGAGGAAACCGAAGGTGGTGCCGGCACCGGCGCCGAGGTTGCCGTTGTAGCTCACGTTGCGCGCGGTCACCGCCGCCCCGCTGCTGCTCACCGTCGCGTTCCAGGCGTTGGTGACCGCCTGCCCGTTGGCGAAGGTCCAGGTGACCGTCCAGCCCCGGATCGCCGCGCCGCCGGCGGTGATCCGCACCTCGCCCTGGAAACCACCCGGCCACTGGCCGATCACGTGGTACGTGGCGGTGCAGGCCCCGGGGCCGCCGGTCGGCGTCGGCGTGGGACCGACCGGCGGGCTCGTCGGGGGCGTGGTGGGTGGTGTGGTCGGGCCCGTACCGCCGAAGACGGTGGCCTCCCGGGCGGTCGCCGCGATGCCGTCGGTGCCGTGGAAGATGCGCTGCCCCCAGGTGGTGAGCTGGTCGGGGTCGAAGTCGCGGGCCATGTCCAGGATCGGGTCGGTGTTGCCGCTCCAGGACCAGCCGAGGTAGCCCAGGTCGCGGCGGTTCGCCTCGGCCAGCAGCGTCTCGTGGTCCACCTCGCCGGCGGTGAACCGCCAGCCGAACTCACCGATCACCAGCGGCCAGCCGTTGGCCTCGAACCGGTCGAGGTAGTCGACGATGCTGGCGGCGGTGTTGAACACCGCGTACATGTGGATGGACAGCACCGTGTTGTGCTGCCGGTCGGCGTCCAGGACCGTCTGGGCGTTGTCCCGCATGACGTACTGCCAGTCCTGGCCCCAGTTCGGGCCGTCGACCATGAGCAGGTGCGCGAAGCCGTTGTCGCGCATCTTCCGGATCGCGGCGGCCGTCGCACTCGTCCACTGGGCGGCGTTGACGTTGCCGATCGGCTCGTTGCCGATGTTGATGACGACGTAGTTCTCCTCGCCGACCAGGGCGCTCTTCTGGCTGATCCAGTAGTCGACGGCCTCGTCGAGCGAGGCGGCGGCGCCCTCCTCGCCGTAACCGGTGGTGTCGTGCACCTCCAGTACGCAGATCAGCCGGTTCTGTTTGCACCGGCTGACCACATCGGCCACGTCGGTGGAGGGCCCCCACCGCTTGCCGCTGCCCAGCACCACCCGGACCGTGTTGGCGCCGAGGGCCTTGACGTCGGCGAACGAGTTGGTCTGGCCGGTGTACCACACGTGCGGGTGGTTGACCCCGCGCATCACGAACGGCTGGCCGTTGGCCTCGACGATGGTGGTGCCGTCGACGTGCAGACCGACGGCCGCCTGGGCCGGCGGGACGAACATCAGGACGGAGCCGGCGAGCGCGAGCAGCGCGGCGCCGAGCAGGGCGAATCGTCTTGTCATGACCTACCTCGGGGTGGGTGGCCCCGGAGCCGGGGCGCACGACGACCACGCCTACCGGGGTGCCCAGATCCGACCGCCGTTGCCCTGGTGGTCGCGGATCAGCCCAGCTCGTGGTTGTTGTTACGTTTGTAATCCGGCTCGCTGCCGTACGATACGCTTCGATCTCTTCGCGGGCAATCGACGACCCCGGCGGACGACCCGGGGACGGGAGAGCGAGGCGGGACGGTGACCGAACGCGGCGGGCCACGGCGGGTCCGGATGCGGGACGTCGCCGTGGCGGCGGGAGTGTCCGCCTCGACGGTCGCCAACGTGCTGAGCCGGCCCGACATCGTCGCGCCGGAGACCCGCCTGCGGGTGGAGCAGGCGATCCGGCGTACCGGTTTCGTCCGCAGCGGGCCGGCCCGGCAGCTACGCGGGCTACCGAGCCCGATCGTCGGTAGCGTCGTGCTCGACCTCGCCAACCCGTACTTCGCCGCGTTGAACCGGGGTGTCGAGGACCGGCTCGCCGAGGCGGGCTGCCTCCTGTTGACCGCGAGCACCGACCTGCGTCCGGAGAAGGAGGGACAACTGCTCGACCTGCTCCAGGAGCAGGCGGTACGCGGCATCGTCATCGCGCCGATCGGGTCCGATCGCGGCGCGCTGCTCGCGGCGAGCCGGCGCGGCACCCCGGTGGTGCTGGTCGACGAACCCCGCTCGGGGCTCGACCTGTGCGCGGCGGCGGTCGACGACGTGCTCGGTGGGCGGCTGGCCGCCGAGCACCTGTTGGCGCTGGGCCATCGCCGGATCGCCTACCTGGGCGCGACCGTCGAGTCCGGCACGGTCACCCGGCGTCGCGCCGGGGTACGCCAGGCGGTCGCCGACGCCGGGCTGGATCCCGACGACACCGTCGTCGACCTGCGGATGGTGTTGCATCCTCCGGCCCTCGTGGACGCCGCCGCCGGGGCGGTGGACCACCTGCTGGCGCTGCGTCCCGCGCCCACCGCCGTGCTGTGCCTCAACGACACCGCCGCCCTCGGCGTCCTGCGCCGGCTGCACGCCCTCGGGCGGCGAGTGCCGGAGGACGTCTCCGTCGTCGGGTACGACGATCTGCCGTTCGCGGCCCTGCTGTCACCGCCGCTGACCACCGTGCGGCAGCCGACGTACGCCCTCGGCCGGACCGCCGCCGGGCTGCTGCTGGACGAGGCCCGACCGGACCACACCCACCGGCAGGTCCTGTTCCGCCCGGAGCTGATGGTCCGTTCCTCGACCGCGCCGCCGCCCGGCGAGCCGGCTGCGGATCCGCCGCCGCCGACCGCCCGCCGGGAACGGCGGTAGACGGCGGCGGGCGGCGGCCGGTCACGGGTGGGCACTGTCCCGGGCGGCCGGCACCGGCGCGAACACCCGGCCCCCGGTGACCAGTTCGGCCACCACCAGCACCACCGCCTGACCGATCACCAGCGTGGTCACCACCGCCGCCATGGTCCCGGTGGCGGCCACGGTCGCCGCGCCCAGGTTGTACAGCGCGTGCCAGACCGCCACCGCCGGGACGCTGCCGGTACGGTTCCACAGCCAGCCGAGGACCACCGCGCCACAGAGGATGCCGATGGTGAAGCCGACCAGGGTTCCGACGGAGAACCCCCGGTAGCTGCTGAGGACGGCGAAGAGCGGCAGGTGCCAGCCGACCCAGATGCCGGTGAGCACCACGACCGCGACCAGGGGTCGCAGCCCGCGCTGGAGCCGGGGCTGGAGGAACCCGCGCCAGCCGGTCTCCTCCCCCAGTCCGTTGACCAGCACGAGCAGCCCGAGCACCCCGACGACACCCCACTGGGGGAAGCCGTTCACCAGGCCGAAGTCACCGGGCGCGGGTGGGTCTCCGGCGAGCGCGGCGACCGCCGCCCCGAGCCCGACCATGGCCAGCGGGGAGCACGCCACCAGCCACCACCGGCCGATCCGCCACCGGGTCAACCGGGCGCGCATCCCCACCGGCCGGCCCCGCCGGGCCAGCACCGCCGCGACCAGCAGGGCGGCGAGCGCCGGCCCGAGCAGGCCGGGCAGGTGGGTGGCCGAGCCACCCACCCGCACCACCCGCCCGGTCATCAGCAACGGCAGCCAGCAGGCCCAACTGCTCGCGTACGCGAGCAGCGCGTACCCGACGACCACCGGCCAGCCGACGGCGGACCGGTCGGGGCGCGACCCGACGGGACGGGTACCGGTGCGGTCGAGTGTGCTCATGCCCTGATCGTGGCCCTCGTGCGACGGGCCGGACACGGCCGTCTGGCACCGGCCGGCCGGGCCTTTCGGCCCCGTTCCGCCGCACCTGGCCCGATCTGCCGCGAAAAGCATGTCGGAATGGTGGCCGCCACTACTGCTCCGCCAATACCGCCGCTGACCTGAGACGTAACTTAGCCGACATGTAAGTGTGGTCAAGTCACCGGATGACAATTTCCGGATGCGGAAAAGCGATGCGGACTGCCCGGCGCGCCTTCCTGCTGGCAGCAGGGCTGACAGCGCTGGCTGTCCCCCTGGTGACGGTCCCGGCACAGGCGCTGACCCCGGCGGCTGCGGAGATCAGGATGCCGGAGTGCGCCTGGTCGGCGAAGTACGGCGTGAACGGCCTGAACGCATACTGGCCGGATACTGCCGCCACCTACTGGTCGACCATCTATCCGGTCACCGGCGACCTGGAAGTCACCATTTCCGGAGTTTTCCCGGACGCCCGATACGCGTCTTTCAACGTTTATGACGAGAAGCCGGCCCAGTTTACCCGTAACGGTGTCGCGTCCAGCCTCCCCGACTATCTGATCGTCCCGGACCCGGGCAGCGTCAACCCGTGGCGGACGCCCGGGACGTCGGGCGGCCGGTTCACCGTCACGCTCAGTCCGGAGGTGACGGTCGGGGAGGTCAACCGGCTGCCACTGTCCCGGGAGGACGCACCGGCCGGCGCGAAGGCATCGGTGATCTTCCGGGTCTACCTGCCGACCGGCGGCGACGCGGCGGTGGTCCTGCCGACGGTGACCCTGACCCAGGGTGGGGTGTCGACGACCCTGCCGCCCTGCGCGGCCGGGACCGGAAACGGGACCGGGACCGTTGCCGCGCCGCTGGAACCGCCCGGCAGCGGGACGGGTGGTTCCGGCCGCACCGGTGGCGGGCCGGGGCAGCCCGGCGGACCCGGCCACCCGGGTCACCCCGGCGGGCCGGGAGGACCGGGAGGACCGGGGCATCCCGGCGGGCCGGGCGTTCCCGGGCACCCGGGGCACCCGGGAGGACCCGGCGGTCCGGGGCATCCTGACGAGGCGGGTGAGAAGCTCTTCCGGCACACCTCCGAGGTGGAGAACCTGGCCCCCAACCCGGACAACGCGTACCTGGGCGCGTGGATAGCCCCGCCGGGAGCGGAGAACGTCGTGGTGATCCGGGGCCGGGCACCCCGGGCGGTCGCCGGAACCCATCCGGAGGTCTGGCCCCGCCGGAAGACCGATCTCCGCTACTGGTCGATGTGCACCAACCTGGGCGGTCAGCTCAAGCCGGTCGTGATCAACAGGCCCACCGACGGACCGGCGAGCTACGGCTGCCGGTACGACGACGAGACGTCGACGGACCGACACGGTCACTACACCTTCGTCCTCGGCACGGAGGCGCAACGGCCGGCCATCGAGGCCGTGCCGGGGGTGACCTTCCTGCCCTTCTCCACGTCCTACCCGACCTCGACGCACATGGTCCTGCTCCGGAACCTGATCCCGGTCGACGGGTTCCCGCACGCCGTGCAGAACGTGCCGTTGAACAGTTCGGCGGAGACCGCGGCGGAGGTCATGGGCCCGTACTATCCGCTGGTGCGGGTCTGCGGACTGGCCGACCTCGCCAGCCGGGGGCCGCGGCACTGCGCCGCCTGACCGGTGGGTGGCGGCGGGTGGGCTGTCCCGTCCGCCGCCGCTCCGGCCGGACGCCGGCCGTCAGCCCGGCCCGGTGCCCCACGCGGCGTCGACCAGGGCGGGCAACACCCGGGCGGCCGGGCCGCGCAGGTTCAGGTCGGCCACCCGGTCCAGCGGGGTCTCCTCCGGGTTGACCTGCACGACGGTGGCCCCGAGTCGGGCCGCCACCTGGGGGATCTCCGCCGCCGGGTAGACCACTCCGGAGGTACCCACGGTCACCAGCAGGTCGCAGGAAGCCGCCGCCTCGGCGGCCGCCTGCAACGCGTCCGGGGGCAGCGCCTCGCCGAACCACACCACGCCCGGTCGGACCGGGGCGGCGCACCGGACGCACCCGGGCGGCGGCAACCGCCGGCCGTCCGGCGGTTCCTCGCCGTCGGCGACCGGGGCGGGGTGGGCGCAGGCCGAACAGCGGGGCGCGAAGAGGCTGCCGTGCAGGTGGACCGGGGCCGGGGAGCCGGCGCGCTCGTGCAGGTCGTCGACGTTCTGGGTGACGACGACGGTGCCCGGGAGCCGGCTCTCGATCGCGGCCACGGCCCGGTGGCCCGCGTTCGGCTGGACCCGCCGGACCGTGCTGCGCCGCCACTCGTACCAGCCCCAGACCAGGGCGGGATCCGCCCGGAACGCCTCCGGGGTGGCGAGCGCCTGGGCGTCGAACTGCCGCCACAGGCCGGTGAGGGCGTCCCGGAAGGTCGGCACGCCGCTCTCGGCCGACATCCCGGCCCCGGTGAAGACCACGACCTGTCGGGCCTGGCTGAGCAGTGCCGCCGCCTGCCGCAACGGGTGCGGTGTCATCTGCCTGGCCCTCCCGGGTACGTGCACCGTCCGGACGGCGGTTCACCGGTGCCCGGCGGGGCCGATGTCCACCACCCGCGCCCAGTCCGGAGGCCGGTCCGGTACCCGGTCCGGGTCGCGCTCATCGTATCCGGACCGGGGGAACAGCCCGACCACGGTCCGGCACGGCGGCCGCACGGTGGGCCAGGGGGTCTGTCCGTCGGTCAGGACCACGACGACGTCCGGCCCGGGCGCCTGCCGCAGCGCCCGAGCGAAGCCGGTACGCAGGTCGGTGCCGCCGCCACCCAGCAGCGGAATGTCCTCGGCCCGGCACAGCGGGTGCACCACCCGGGCGGCCGCGTCGCACGGCAGCACGGTGACCAGGTCGCGCCGCCCGGCCACCGCCCGGGAGATCGCGGTGACCTCCAGCAGCGCGCTGCCCAGCTCGGCGTCGCTGACCGAGCCGGAGGTGTCGATCACCACGCACACCCGGGGCGGCCGGCGGCGCAGGGCCGGCAGCACGACCCCGGGCACCCCGCTGGACCGGCGGGCCGGCCGGCCGTACGTGTAGTCCTCCCCGACGCCGGCGACCGACACCGCCGAGCGGACCGCCGCGCCCAGCAGTTCCCGCCACGGCTGCGGTGGGTGGAACGCCTCCTCGGCCCAGCGACGCCAACCCTGCGGGACGCTGCCCGGCCGACCGGTGATCCCCTGCGCCACCCGGAACCGCACCGCGTCCCGTTCCTGCGGGCTCAGGCCGTGCGCGCCGTCCGGCCCGAGGTCCCACTCCCGTTCCCGCCCGTCGGCGCCGCTGCCGCAGTCCAACCAGACCCAGTCCTGGGTACGCGGGCCGAGCCGGAACCACCGGAGGTAGTCCTCCATCAGCTCACCGGGGGGCAGTCCCAGCCCCGCCGGGTCGACGACTCCCTCGGGGCGGGCCAACCCGTCACCGAAGACGTCGTCGTTGATCTCGCAGTCGGCGGCGATGTTCATCCGCAGCCGCTCCCCCGGCCCGGTCAGCCCCCGCTCCCGGGCCACCCGGTCACCGCGCCCGTGGTGGTCGCGGAGCAGGTGGGACACCTCGTGCACCCACACCCCGGCGAGTTCCGCCACCGGGGTCCGGGCCACGAAGCCGGGTGAGACGTAGCAGCGCCAGTGCCGGTCCACGGCCATCGTCGGCACCTGCCGCGACTCGACCACGTGCAGGGCGAACAGCGCGGTCGCCAGGTAGGGCCGCACCTGCACGGCGTGCAGCCGCGCGGTGAAGAGTTTGTCCCGGTCCAGCGTCCCGGTGGCGGCCGGGGTCACCGATCGGCCCCGGCCGCCACCTCGGCGGCCCGCCGGGACAGGGCCACCACGCCGGCGAGCCGGTCCACCGACGCGGGCACGTCCCAGTCGTCGCGGCGCAGGGCGGCGAGGGTACGCGCGGGCACCACCACCAGGTCGGGGGGACCGGACTCCAGGGCCCCGGCCAGCACGGTCCAGGCGGCCTCCCAGCGGGTCCGCTCCGGACGTCGCCGTACCGCCTCGACCACCCCGTCCAGTACGGCCTGGCGCAGGTCGCCCCGCTCGGGCAGGGTCGCCGCGCCCGGGTCGGCGAGCAGCGTCTCCGGGTCCGGCAGGTCCATCCGGTCCAGACTGGCCAGCAGTTCCAGGCCGGGGCCGTCGCCCACGGCTCCCCGGACCAGCAGGGACAGCACCTCCCGGGAGGTGTCGGCGGCGGTGGCGAAGGCGACCAGCCGGACGGTCATCTCCCAGCTTCGGGGCGACGGCCAGGCACCGCCCCGGCGGGCCTCGGTGGTGGGCAGCCGGTGCACCAGCCCCGGGCGGGCGGCGAGCAGGCCGCAGACCGCCCGGCGGGCGAACCCGACCGCCGGGACCAGCCGGTGCCGGTCGAGGCGGGGCAGGACGCACCGGGGCCAGGTGCCGGCCAGCCCGCGTACCACCACCTCGTGGTCGTGGGTCCACTGAAGGTGGACGAAACGGTTGGCCAGCGGCGGACTCAACTCCCACCCGTCGGCCGCCGAGGACCGTGGGTTGGCGGCGGCCACGATCCGCACCCCGGGCGGCAGGCTCAGCGCGCCGATCCGCCGTTCCAGCACCACCCGCAGCAGGGCGGCCTGCACGGCGGGCGGCGCGGTGGAGAGTTCGTCCAGGAAGAGCAGCCCGCGCCCGGCGCGGACCAGGCGTACCGCCCAGTCCGGCGGGGCCATCGGGACGCCCTGGTTCGCCGGGTCGTCCCCGACGACCGGCAGGCCGGCGAAGTCGGACGGTTCGTGCACGCTGGCGATCACGGTGGTCAGCGGCAGGTCCAGGGAATCGGCGAGCTGGGTCAGCGCGGCGGTCTTGCCGATGCCCGGTTCTCCCCACAGCAGCACCGGCAGGTCGGCGGCGACGGCCAGGGTCAGGGCGGCCAGTTGCGGGTCGGGGCGGGGCTCGGTGGTGGTGGCGCGCAGCAGCGCGAGCAGGTCGGCGGCGACGTCGAGCTGGGGCTCGTCGGTGGTGGCGGGCACGGGGTACACGGGCATGGGCGGTCACCTGTCAGGTCGGAGGTTCAGGGTGAAGGGGGGTGCCCGGGTCAGCGGGCGAGGGCGTGGCGTGGGTGGCCGCGACGGTCCCGCTTGCGGGTGTGGTCCGCGTCGGAGCGGCCAGGGCCCCAGCCGGCCAGTCCGGCCCGGAACAGTCCGTACGTGACCCGCCGCGACGCGGCGGTCTCGAGTTCGGTACGCAGGTCACCTGCGCGCAGCAGGGCATCCGGGCCGAGCAGGGCCTCGACCACGGCCAGGGCGCCGGCGGTGTCTCCGTGGTCGAGGCGGCCCCGGACGTCGGCCAGGCCCTCCGGGTGGCGGTACGCCCGGTCGACGGCCCGCAGGCAGGGCAGCGGGGTGCCGGTGAGCGCGGCGAGCAGCTCCTCCCGGCGGATCTCCGCCGGGTCGTGGTCCAGTGCGGTGAGCAGCCCGTCGACCACGCCGATCCGGTGTCGGGCACCCCGGCACACCACCGGCGTCACGACCGGGCCCGGTACCGGGGCATCCGGGGTGCGGGTCCGGTCGGGAGCCAGTGCCGCCGCCACCAGCGGGTGCAGCCGCTCGACGTCGAGCAGCCCCCGGCGCAGCAGCTCCAGGTCGGGTGGGAGCCAGGTCGCCGCGTCCGGCAGCACGGGGGTGCCGGGCGGGGCGGCCGACGGGTGGGCCGGCCGTAGCCGCGTCCCGTCCGGCGAGACGTCGAGCAGCAGGCGTTCCCGGGCCCCGAGGCGGACGACGACGGGTCCGTGGCCGGGCCCGTCGGCACGTAGCAGCGTGGTCGCCTCGGCCGCCCACCGGCCGACCGCGCACCCGCGGTCGGCCAGGGCCGCGGTGCGCTGGTCGGCGGCGACCCGGCCGGATGGGTCAACAAGGTCGGCGTCGACAACGGCTTCGGCGTCGAGCCGGTCCGCGCCGCAGCGGTGCCGCAGGTCGCCGGCCCGGCGGGCGTCCCAGAGGTGCCGGTGCAGGTCGAGCCGGAACCGCCGGTCCGGTCGGGGGTGCGGGTGGGTGCCGGGGCCGGTTCCGGACCACAGGGCCAGGCTGATCCGCTGGGCCGCGTCCGCCCACGCCGGCGGGGTCCGCACCACCAGGTGCGGCGTGACCCCGCCGGGTGCCGCCAGCGGGTAGCGGGCCAACGCGACGGTCAGCCCGGGGCGCAGCAGCCCGTCCGGCGCGATCCGCGGCAGGTGCCACCGGAGCAGGTCGGGGGCCAGGTGCCGGAGGTCGTCCCGGACCCGGGCGGCCAGGTCCCGGCCGTGGGTCCGGGCCACCGTACGGAGGTCGAGGTCGACGTCGACCCGGGCGGCGGCGCAGGCACCGGCCCAGTCGCCGACCAGACGTCGGGCGGTGGCGGACTCGATCATGGACGGTGGCACGGCGTACCGGCGCACGTGCGACCAGAGGGAGAGACGGGTTTCCGCGTTCGCGGCCGGGGAGCGCATCAGCACTCACCTTGCGTGAACGGGGCCCCCAATCTGCGACGAGGAGTCATCATCGCCGGGGACACTACCGCCACGCCGTACCCGACGCCACCCCGATACCGGTACCGGACCGGGGCGGTTGGGGCGGCCGTTGCCGGGGCAGTAGGGGGTGATGGATGAGCGTGTGATGGTGTTCGCCCCGGCACCCCTGTTGACCGTGACGATCGAGCAGCAGGCCGACACGCTGGAGCTGCACCTGCATCCGGGGGGCCAGGGCGTGTGGCAGTCCCGCATGATCACCTGCCTGGGCACGCCGGTGACGCTCTGCGTGGCCCTCGGTGGGGAGGTCGGTGCCGCGCTGGGCAAGCTCCTCGTCGACGAGGACGTCACGCTGCGGGTGGTGAACGGGGGATCGACGACCGGCTGGTACGTCCACGACCGGCGGGACGGGTCCCGGGCGGAGGTCGCCGAGAACCCGGGCACGCCGATGGCCCGGCACGACATCGACGAGTTGTACACGGTCACCCTGACCGAGGGGCTGCGCGCGCCGGTCAGCGTGCTCAGTGGTCCGGCCGATCCCGACGTGGTCGACCCGGACATCTACCGGCGGCTCGCCGCCGATTTGACGGCCAACGGCGGGACGGTGGTGGCGGACCTGTCCGGGGCACACCTGGCGGCGGTGCTCGACGGCGGGATCGCGGTCCTCAAGGTCAGTCACGAGGAGCTGATCGACGACGGCCTCGCCGACGACGACAGCGTCGGGGCCCTGCTGGCCGCCGGCCGCGCGTTGCGGGAACGGGGCGCGGCGTCGGTGCTGATCAGTCGGGCCGGCGAGCCGGCCCTGGCGCTGCTGGACGACCAGCCGCCGATGCTGGTGCACGCTCCGCCGCTGGAGTTGGCCGACCATCGCGGGGCCGGTGACTCGATGACCGCCGGTGTCGCCGCGGTGCTCGCCCGGGGCGGTGACCTGACCGAGGCGGTACGGACCGGCGCGGCGGCCGGGGCGCTGAACGTCACCCGGCACGGGCTGGGCACCGGCCGGGCGGAGGCGGTACGCGAACTCGCCGGCCGGGTGCGGCTGACGCCGCTCGACGAGGGGACGGCGGGCAAGCAGACGGGGAACGAGAAGACGGAGGACGGGCGGACGGGGGACGACGGTGGCCGGTGACCGACCGGGCCGGGTGCTGGTGACCAACGACGACGGGGTGTACGCCCCGGGTATCCGCTGGCTGGCCCGGGCCGCGTACGACCGGGGCTTCGAGGTGGTGATCGCCGCGCCCCGGGAGGAGGCCAGCGGGATGAGCGCGGCGCTGACCGCCGTCACCGACGAGGGGCGGGTGGTGTTCGAAGGTACCGAGCTGGCCGGGCTGCCCGGGGTGCCGGCGTACGCGGTGGCCGCCTCGCCGGGCTACATCGCCGTGCTGGCCGGGCTGGGGGTGTTCGGTCCGCCGCCGGACCTGGTGCTGTCCGGGATCAACCGGGGCGCGAACGCCGGCCACGCGATCCTGCACTCGGGGACGGTGGGTGCGGCGCTGACCGCCGCCAACAGCGGTGCCCGCGCGATGGCCGTGTCCCTGGACGTGCTGTCCCCGGCGGCGGCGAGCGCGGACAGCGGCGGCGCGGCCATCGCCGTGCTGGACTCGGTCGACGACGAGGCCCGGCACTGGTCCACGGCCGCCGACCTGGCGGGCCGGCTGCTGCCCTGGCTACGGGACGCGGAGCCCGGGACGGTACTCAATCTCAACGTGCCCGACCTGCCGCCGGACCGGGTCGCCGGGCTGCGCCGGGCCACCCTCGCCCCGTTCGGTCAGGTGCAGATGACGGTCGCCGAGAGCGGTCAGGGGTTCGTCCGGACCAGTGTGGAGGAGAACGGGGCGGACCGGGTTCCCGGCTCCGACCTGGCCTGGCTGGCCGACGGCTACGCCGCGGTGACCGTGGTCCGGGGGCCGGGAGAGCTGCCCGACGTGGTGGTACCGACCGACGCCTGACCGGCGTCGGTCGGGGTCTAGGCGATGAGCATGCTGCGGGCGCGGTCCAGGCCGCCGACGGTGTCCCGCAGGGCCGCCACGATCGCCGTGTCGAGGTCCGGCCGGAGGCGGGTCACCGGCACCGAGATGCTCACCGCGTCGACCGCCGGCGTGGCGAGTGGTACGGCCATCGCGAAACACACGATGCCTTCGGCGTTCTCCTCGCGGTCGACGGCGTACCCGGCGGTGCGTACCTCGGCCAGGGCGGCGTGCAGCGCCTGGCGGTCGGTGACGGTGTGCGGGGTGAGCGACGGCAGGGGCCAGGTCAGCAGTTGGTCGACCGCGTCGTCCGGGTGCCCGGCGAGCAGGGCCTTGCCGAGCGCGGTGGCGTGGGCCGGCAGCCGGCGGCCGATCGCGCTGTAGAGGCGCAGCCGGTGCACCGATTCGCGTTTGGCGAGGTAGACGACCTGGTCTCCGTCGAGGCGGCCGAGGTGGACGGCCTCACCGAACCGGCGGGACAGCTCGTCGAGGACACCGGCGAGCAGGTCGACGTTGTCGTCTCCGTCGAGGTAGGCGGCGCCGACCCGCAGGGCGCGCATGCCGAGCCGGAACCGGGTGCCGGTGTCGTCGGCGCGCACCCAGCCGCGGCTGGTCAGGGTGCGCAGCAGGCCGTGCAGGCTGCTCTTGGGGATGTCGAGGGCGCGGGCCAGGTCGCCGAGCGCCCAGGGCCGGGGCTGGTCGGCGAGCAACTCGAGCAGGTCGAGGGTGCGACCGGCCGACTTGACGGGCTGGAAGTCCTCTGGCGCGCTCGGCACGCCATCACTCTAGCGAACGCTCCGCGCCTCCAGTACGGTCACGTACGTGACTGACGTTCATAGGAGTGAACAGTTGGGGATCGGGCGCATCCTGCCGGTCGTCGTCCTCGACGACGCACGGCACGCCGATCCCCTGGGCGACGCGCTGGTCAAGGGCGGGTTGGCCGCGGCCGAGGTGACCCTGCGCACCGCCGCCGGGCTCGACACGATGAGGGCGCTGGCCGCCCGGGGCGACCTGGCGGTCGGCGCGGGCACGGTGCTCAGCGCCGGGCAGGCGGAGCAGGCGATCGCAGCCGGGGCACGGTTCGTCGTGACGCCGGGTTTCGCCCCGGCCGTGGTCCGGGTGTGCCAGCAGGCCGGGGTGCCGGTGGTACCGGGGATCGCCACCGCCACCGAGATCCAGATGGCCCTCGACGCCGGCCTGGACACGGTCAAGTTCTTCCCGGCGCAGCAGCTGGGCGGGGCCCCGATGGTCAAGGCGCTGGCGGCACCGTTCCGCCAGGTGCGGTTCGTGCCCACCGGCGGCATCACGCCCGCCGTGGTGGCCGACTACCTGGCCGTACCGGCGGTGCTGGCGGTCGGCGCGAGCTGGATCGTCGCGTCGGAGCTGATCGCCGGCGAGCGCTGGGACGAGATCACCGCCCGGACCGGGGCGGCGCTGGCGGCGGCCGGGGGTGCGGCATGAGCGCCCTCACCCCCCGGCCGGCGGCCGACTGCCGGTACGACCTGGTCTCGCTCGGCGAGGTGATGCTGCGCCTGGACCCCGGCGAGGGCCGGGTCCGCACCGCCCGGCAGTTCCGGGTCTGGGAGGGCGGCGGGGAGTACAACGTCGCGCGTGGCCTGCGGCGCTGCTTCGGGCTACGGACGGCGATCGTCACCGCGTTCGCCGACAACGAGGTGGGTCGGCTGCTCGAGGACCTCGTCCTGCAGGGCGGCGTCGACCCGAGCCTGATCACCTGGATGCGCTACGACGGGATCGGCCGCAGCGTCCGTAACGGCCTGAACTTCACCGAACGCGGCTTCGGGGTACGCGGCGCGGTCGGCACGTCCGACCGGGGGCACTCCGCGGCCAGCCAGCTCCGCCCCGACGACGTCGACTGGGACCACCTCTTCGGCGCCCTCGGGGTGCGGTGGCTGCACACCGGCGGCATCTACGCGGCACTGTCGGAGACGGCCGCCGAGACGGCCGAGGCCGCGATGACCGCCGCCCGCAGGTACGGCACGATCGTCTCCTACGACCTGAACTACCGGCCCAGCCTGTGGAAGGCCGTCGGGGGGCAGGACCGGGCGCGGGAGGTGAACCGCCGGCTCGCCCGGCTGGTCGACGTGATGATCGGCAACGAGGAGGACTTCACCGCCTGCCTCGGGTTCGAGGTGCCCGACACCGACGTGCACGCCGGTGGCGCACTGGACGCGGGCAACTTCAAGGCGATGATCGAGCAGGTCGTCCGGGAGTACCCGAACTTCCGGGTGGTGGCGACCACCCTGCGCGGCGTCCGCAGCGCGACGGTGAACGACTGGGGTGCCGTGGCCTGGGCCGGCGGGTCGTTCGCCGAGGCCACCCACCGGCCCGGCCTGGAGATCCTGGACCGGGTCGGTGGCGGGGACAGTTTCGCCTCCGGGCTGATCTACGGCCTGCTGGAACGCGGCGGCGACCTGGCGCTGGCGGTGGAGTACGGCGCGGCGCACGGCGCGCTGGCGATGACCACCCCCGGCGACACGTCGATGGCGAGCCTGGCCGAGGTGGAGGCGCTGGTGCGCGGAGCGGGCGCGCGGGTCCAACGCTGACCGGCTCCCCCGGCGGCGGCCCCGTCGCCGCCGGGGCCGTCCCGCAGATATTGGCAACCATCTTTACTGTTAACAAGCTTTAATTTAACGTGGGTGTCACCTCACCAGTCCTGACCTCGAGGAGATGACACCCATGCGTCGAACATTCACGATCCCGTTGGTGGCGGCCGGCGCGGTCACCGCCACCCTGGCCGTCGCCACCCCCGCACAGGCGCACGGCTACGTCTCCGGGCCACCCAGCCGCCAGGCGCTCTGCGCCCAGGGCCGGGTCCCGGACTGCGGACAGATCAGGTACGAGCCGCAGAGCGTGGAGGGTCCGAAGGGGCTGCGCAGCTGCCACGCCGGGATCGCGCACTTCGCCGTCCTCAACGACGACAACTGGGGCTGGCCCGCCACCTCCGTCGGCTCGACGGTGACGTTCACCTGGACGAACACCGCCCGGCACGCCACCAGCAACTGGGAGTACTTCATCGGCAACACCCGGGTGGCGGTGTTCAATGGCGGCGGGCAACAGCCGGGGGCCACCGTCTCGCACACCGTCAACCTGGGCGGCTGGTCCGGCCGGCAGAAGGTCCTCGCGGTGTGGAACATCGCCGACACCGCCAACGCGTTCTACTCCTGCGTGGACCTCCAGATCGGCGGGGGCGGCAACCCGACGCCCAGCCCGACGCCGCCGTCCCCCACGCCCACCCCGACCGTCGCGCCGACCCCCACGCCGCCGCCGACCACCACCCCCGCGCCGGGCGGCACCTGGACGGCGGGCCGGACGTACCAGGTCGGCGACCAGGTCAGCTACGGCGGACTGAGCTACCGCTGCCGGCAGGCGCACACCGCGATCCCGGGCTGGGAGCCGCCGTACGTGCCGGCCCTGTGGACCCAGCTCTGACCGGCCGGCGGCCCGCGCCACCGCGAGCGGACCGGAGCACGACGTGACCCGACTGTCGAGTGTCGTCCTGCTCGCCGCCCTGCTGCTGGTCACCGGATGCACGGCCGGAGCCTCACCCGGGCCGGGCACCGCCCCGCCACCCGGGCCGGCCCCGGTGACCAGCACGCTGAGCGGCCTCGACGTGGTCTTCCTGACCACCATGGTCGCGCACACCGAGCAGACGCTGGAACTGCTCCGGCTCAGCCGGGGACGGGTGACCGACGAACGGCTGCGCACCCTGGTCGCCGCGATCGAGGCCACCGAGTCCGACGAGCTGACCACCATGCGCGGCTGGCTGCGGGAGGCCGGGCCGGTACCGTCCGGCGGGGCGCACCGGCACGACCACGGGGCGGGCACCGCGGGCCTGGCCCGGCTGCGGGCCGCCCCGCCCGGCCAGGTCGACCGGGTGCTGCGCGACCTGCTCGGCACCCACCAGCGCGCGGCGGCCGACCTGGCCCGGTCCCACCAGGCGGTCGCCGCCGACCCACGGGTACGGGACCTCGCCGGGCGGGTGGAACGGTCCCGGGCGGCCCAGGTGTCCCTGCTGGCCGGGCCCGGCCAACCGACCGCGGGCTGACCCGCACCGCCGACGCGGACGGGTCCCGCCGGCCGCTCCGTCGACTGTGGACTCCGCCTCGTATCGTCGGGCGCACCCACACCACCCCGTGAACGAGGAGTCGCCACATGCACGTCCGATCCCACGCCCGCCGCGCCGGCCGGCGGACCGTACCGGCCCTGGGCCTGGCGGCCATCATGGTGCTGACCACCCAGTTGGCGGTGGTCGCGCCGGCCGGCGCCGCGCTGGCCGGCCTGACCCGGGTCACCAGCACCGGCCCGAGCAACAGCGACTGGAAGACCAGACAGGCGAACTGCCCGACCGACACCCTCCTCGTGGCTGGCGGGGGTCGGGTCAACGGGGCCACCGGCCAGGTGGTGATGGACACCATGCTGCCGGTCCTCGGTGCCACCGACGGCTACTCGGTGACCGGCCGCGAGGACGACGCCCCCGGCTTCACCGGCGACTGGTCCATCACCGCCACCGCCCTGTGCGCCCGGGAGCCGGCCGGCTGGGAGCTCGCCGAATCGACCACGCCCTGGTCCTCGGCCAGCAAGGCGCTCACCGTGTTCTGCCCGCTCGGCAAGCAACTGCTCGGCGTCGGCCTGGAGATCAACGGCGGTCTCGGCCAGGTGGTGGTGGACGAGGTGCGGCCCAGCGCCGACCTGAGCCAGGTCACCCTCACCGCGATCGAGGACGGCACCGGTTACGCCGACGAGTGGCAGATCCGGGGCAAGGTGATCTGCGTGTCCCCGCTGGCCGGACTGGCCCGGGTCGCCGGCATCGGCGTGCTCGACTCGAATCCGGTGAAGTCCGCCACCGCGACCTGTCCCGCCGGCAAGCTGGTGCACGGCGTCGGTGGTGAGATCGACGGCGGTGCCGGTCAAGTCCGCCTCACCGGCCTCGAACCGATCTCCGACACCCAGGTCCGGGTGACCGCCGCCGAGGACGAGGACGGCTTCACCGGCAACTGGGCGCCCCGGGCGTACGCCATCTGCGCCTGACCCGACGGCAGCGGGCCAGGGACCAGCCCCCGTGGGACGGCCCGAGGTGCCGGGCGTACGCCTCGACGGTGAAGAACGCCGGCAGGTCCTCGTCGAGCGCGGTCCGCTCGAAGATCCGCGCCGCCGCCCCGGCCCGCTCCCGGCCGGCGTCGTCGCGCCCCTCGGCCAGCGCGGCCAACTCCTCGGCGAGAATCGACCGGACCAGCTCCTCGGTGACCCGCCCGCCGTCGGCCAGCGGGGTGCCGTGGTGCCGCCACTGCCACACCTGGCAGCGGGCGATCTCGGCGGTGGCCGCGTCCTCCATCAGGTTCCAGAGCGCCACCGCGCCGGTGCCGCCGAGCCAGGCGTCGACGTAGCGCAGCGCCACCGCGACGTTGGACCGCAGGCCGGTGGCGCTGACCTGGCCGGGGGTCTTGTCCACGGCCAGCAGGTCGGCGGCGGCGACCTGCACGTCGTCGCGGCGTCGGTCGACCTGGTTCGGGCGGTCGCCGAGCACCACGTCGAACACCTCGCGGCACACCCCGACCAGGCCCGGGTGGGCCACCCAGGAGCCGTCGAAGCCGTCACCGGCCTCCCGCTGCTTGTCCGCCCGCACCTTCGCCAGGGCGGTCTCGTTGACCGCCGTGTCGCGGCTGGGGATGAAGGCGGCCATCCCGCCGATGGCGTGCGCGCCGCGCCGGTGGCAGGTCCGCACCAGCAGTTCGGTGTACGCGCGCATGAACGGCACGGTCATGGTGACGTCGGCGCGGTCCGGCAGGACGAAGTCCGGCCACTGCCCGAAGTTCTTGATGATGCTGAAGATGTAGTCCCACCGGCCGGCGTTCAGTCCCGCCGAGTGTTCCCGCAACTCGTAGAGGATCTCCTCCATCTCGAACGCGGCGGTGATCGTCTCGATCAGCGTGGTGGCCCGGATGGTGCCGATCGGCAGGCCGAGGTAGTGCTGGGCGAAGACGAAGATCTCGTTCCACAGCCGGGCCTCGCGGTGGGTCTCCAGCTTGGGCAGGTAGAAGTACGGCCCGGAGCCGGCGTCGAGCTGCCGGCGCGCGCAGTGGAACAGGTACAGCCCGAAGTCGACCAGGCTGGCCGAGATGGGCCGCCCGTCCACCGCGATGCCCTTCTCCACCAGGTGCCAGCCGCGCGGCCGGACCACGATGGTGGCGAGGTCGTCGCCGAGCGCGTACCGCTTGCCCCGGTCGTCGGTGAAGTCGATCCGCCGGTCCAGGGCGTCGATCAGGTTGAGTTGGCCGCCGATGACGTTGTGCCAGGTCGGGGCGGTGGCGTCCTCGAAGTCGGCGAGCCACACCTTCGCGCCGGAGTTGAGCGCGTTGACGGTCATCTTCCGGTCGGTCGGCCCGGTGATCTCCACCCGCCGGTCGACCAGGCCGGGGGCGGCCGGCGCGACCCGCCAGTCCGGGTCGGCGCGGATGTGCGCGGTCTCGGGAAGGAAGTCGGGGAACTGGCCGGTGGCGTAGCGGGCGCGCCGGGCCCGGCGGGTGTCCAGCAGCGCCACCCGGCGGGCGGCGAACTCGCTGTCCAGGGCGACCAGGAACTCCAGCGCCTCGGCGGTGAGCACCTCGTCGTACCGGTCGGCCAGCGGGCCGATGATCTCGTACCTCATGCGAACTGCTCCTCTTCGGTGGAGCCACGCAGGGCGGTGGTCTCGGCGGCCGGGTTGAGCACCGTGCTGATCAGGTCGAAGTAGCCGGTGCCGACCTCCCGCTGGTGCTTGACGGCGGTGTAGCCGGCCGCCTCGGCGGCGAACTCGCGTTCCTGGAGGTTGACGTACGCGGCCATGCCGTCGCTGGCGTAGCCCCGGGCCAGGTCGAACATCGAGTAGTTCAGGGCGTGGAAGCCGGCCAGGGTGATGAACTGGAACCGGTATCCCATGTGGCCCAGTTCCCGCTGGAACTTGGCGATGGTCGCGTCGTCGAGGTGCTTGCGCCAGTTGAACGACGGCGAGCAGTTGTAGGCGAGGAGCTGGTCCGGGTACCGGTCCTTGATCGCCTCGGCGAACCGGCGGGCGACCTCCAGGTCCGGGGTGCCGGTCTCCATCCAGATCAGGTCGGCGTGCGGCGCGTAGGCCAGGCCCCGGGCGATGCACGGCTCGATGCCGTTGCGGACCCGGTAGAAGCCCTCGGCGGTACGCTCGCCGGTGACGAACGGCTGGTCCCGCTCGTCCACGTCGGTGGTGAGCAGGCTGGCGGCCTGCGCGTCGGTGCGGGCGACGATCACGGACGGCACGCCGGCCACGTCGGCGGCCAGCCGGGCCGCCTCCAGGGTGCGGATGTGCTGGCCGGTGGGGATGAGCACCTTCCCGCCCAGGTGGCCGCACTTCTTCTCGGCGGCGAGCTGGTCCTCCCAGTGCACCCCGGCCGCGCCGGCCGCGATCATGGCGGTCATCAGCTCGTACGCGTTGAGCGGCCCGCCGAAGCCGGCCTCGGCGTCGGCGACGATCGGGGCCAACCAGTCGATGCCCCGCTCGTCGCCCTCGGCAGTGGTGATCTGGGCGGCCCGGAGCAGCGCGTTGTTGATCCGGCGGACCACGGCGGGCACCGAGTTGGCCGGGTACAGGCTCTGGTCGGGGTAGGTGTGTCCGGCCAGGTTGGCGTCGGCGGCGACCTGCCAGCCGGACAGGTAGATCGCCTTCAGCCCGGCCCGGACCATCTGCACCGCCTGGTTGCCGGTGAGCGCGCCGAGCGCGTGGATGTAGTCCTCGTCGTGCAGCAGTCGCCAGAGCCGGTCGGCCCCGTGCCGGGCCAGGGTGTGTTCCTCCTGGATCGCGCCGCGCAGCCGCACCACGTCCTCGGCGCGGTAGCTGCGCTGCACTCCCTGCCAGCGCGGGTCGGTCTCCCATTCGTGGCGCAACTGCTCGGCTGTGGTCCGCATGGTCTTCTCCTCGGGGGTTTCGGTGCCGGCGGCACCGTTTCCCGGCGGCGGCGTCGACGCTGGCGCGCTGCGGGCCGGGTGGATCGGTGCTGGTGGACCGGTGTGTCACCAACGTTCACACGACGTGGGCAATGCGGTCGAGAGACGGAATCAGCCAATTCTTGAAAACTCTCCGAGCAAATCTGTTAAGTTGTGAATGAGCCTCTTTACAGTGGTGTTAATGTGATCCCGTCCGGGCCGGATCCAGCTGTGGGAGGTGAGGGCGGTCGACAAGACCTTCGTCGGCGCCCGGCTCCGCCGGATGCGCGAGGAGCGGGCGCTCAGCCAGGCGGACCTGGCCCGCCTGCTGAACATCTCACCCAGCTACCTCAACCAGATCGAGCACGACACCCGGCCGCTCACCGTCCCGGTGCTGATGCGGATCACCGAGGTGTTCGGCGTCGACCCGACCGTCTTCGCCCCGCACGACACCCCCCGCCTGGTCGCCGGGCTCCGGGAGGCGCTCGGCGGCCGGGCCGGCCTGGCCGAACTCACCGAACTCGCCGGCCGGCTGCCCGAGGTCGCCGAGGCCGTGATCGAGCTGCACCGCCGCTACCAGCAGGTGGACGAACAGCTCGCCGAACTGGTCGGCGACCGCGAGCGGGTCGGCCGCAGCCCGCACGACCAGGTCACCGAGTTCTTCTACCGGCGGCAGAACTACGTGCCGGACCTCGACGAGGCGGCCGAACGGCTGGCCGGGCAGATCGGCCTGCGCCGCGGCGAGGTACGCGCCAACCTCCAGGACCGGCTGGCCCGGCGGCACGGGGTACGCGTCGCCCGCGACGACGCCGACGCGCTCGGCGGCGAACTGCACCGCTACCGCCCGCAGACCCAGACGCTGCACCTGTCCACCTCACTGCGCCCCGGGCAGGAGGCGATGCGGATGGCCGCGCAGATCGCCCTGCTGGAGTACGCCGACGTGATCGACGAGATCGTCGAGGAGGAGCGGTTCGACGACACGCAGACCCAGATCCTGACCCGGGTCGGCCTGGCGAACTACTTCGCCGCGGCGCTGATCCTGCCGTACGAGCGGTTCCTCACCGCCGCCGAACGCCTCCGGTACGACATCGAGCTGCTCACCGAGCACTTCGCGATCGGCTGGGAGACGGTCAGCCACCGGCTCAGCACCCTGCAACGGCCCCGGGCGCGCGGCGTGCCGTTCTCGTTCGTCCGGGTCGACCGGGCCGGCAACATGTCGAAACGCCAGTCGGCCACCGGTTTCCCGTTCTCCCGCACCGGCGGCACCTGCCCGCTGTGGAACGTCTACGAGGCGTTCAGCTCCCCCGGCCGGGTGGTCACCCAGGTGGCCGCCATGCCGGACGGGCAGCGCTACCTGTGGATCGCCCGCACGGTCACAAGGCACCACGGCGGCTACGGCCAGCCCGGCAAGGTCTACGCGATCGGGCTGGGCTGCGAGACCCGGCACGCCGGCCGGCTGGTGTACTCCGCCGGGATGGACCTGCACGCCGCCGAGGCGGCCACCCCGATCGGGCCCGGCTGCAAGACCTGCGAACGGATGTCCTGCCCGCAGCGGGCCGCCCCGCCGATCAGCCGCCGGCTGGACCTGGACGAGAACCGCAGCACCTTCATCCCGTACCCGCTCAAGGACTGACCCGTCACGGGGCTGTTGGCGGTGGCGGCGCGGGCGCGGGCCGACCACCCGGGGTGGGCGCGTCGAGGGTCGCCCACGTTGTCGTACCCGCCCGGTAGCTTGCTCCGGTCCACAGTGGTCGACGGGCGGGGGCGGGCGATGACCGAGGTGACCGACGAGGTCCTGGCGGCGGTGGCGGCGCAGGTAGGGCCCCTCGTGCCGGTACTGGCGGCCCGGATCCCCCGCGGCCCCGCCACCACGCTGGGCCGGTTGGGTGCCCCGGACGACGAGCGCCATCGCGCCCCGGGCGGCCCGGTCCGGCCCGAGGTGGCCCGGAGGCCGTCCGGCCCGCTGCCGCCCCATTCGGTGTCCCCGCCCGCCGCCCGCCCGGTATCCCGTCCCGCCGCCCTCCCGGCGCAGCCGGACGCGCTGGCCGCCCTGCACGGCCTGGGGTCGTTGCTGGCCGAGCGTCTGCTGGGGGCGCTGGAGCTGAGCGTCACCGACCTGGTGCCGTCCGGCCCGCCGGCGCTGGAGGCGCACCTGCCCCCGGGTCCGGCCGGTCAGCAGTTCGCTTGGGTCTCGACCGGGCAGGACAGCGCGGCGCGGACCATGTCCGAACTGTACGAACGGCTCCGTCCCGGGGTGACCGGTCTGCTGGTGTCGCTGGTCCGGCGGTTGACGGAACACCCGTCTATCCGTCCGTCGCTGGACGGGGTGCCCGGGGTCGGCGACGAGGCCACCATCGCGGCCCGGCACGGGGCGGTCCACCTCGCCCTCGCCGTGGCGACCGCCGCGCTCGTGGTGGATCCGCGGCACACGCCGGCGGCGGTCGACCGGGAGGCCGCCGTGGTGGGGCTGGGCACCGGCGTGGCGGCGCTGCTGCTGCGGGAGACGCCGATGCCACCCGGGTACGCGGCGGCGCGGCTGGCCCGGATCCGTGCGGAGTACCTCCTCCCCCGCGAGTCGTCCGGGTCGGTGCGGGTGTCCGGTCACCGGTTCGGGCTGGTCGAGGGGGAGCTGGCGGGCCACCGAGGGCCTGGCGTCGGTCTTCGGCCCGGCCGGCGAGACGGCCACGCACCGCAGCGGCCAGACCCCGCCCTGGCCGGGCGACTACCGGCTACGCGTGCACGCCCGGGGCCGCGACGACGGCGACGCCGAGTTCGAGGGCTACCGGCTGGTGGTCTGGGCGGCACCGGCCACCCCGCCGGCG
This sequence comes from Micromonospora cathayae, assembly GCF_028993575.1. Taxonomy (NCBI): domain Bacteria; kingdom Bacillati; phylum Actinomycetota; class Actinomycetes; order Micromonosporales; family Micromonosporaceae; genus Micromonospora; species Micromonospora cathayae. The sequence goes on from NZ_CP118615.1 coordinate 5,589,156, forward strand.
GTGCACCGACGGACCGATCGGCTCGGACACCGGCTGCGCGGTGAGCCCGAGCCGGTACGCCCACCGCGCCCGGAGCACGGGTACCGCTGGATCCACCGCAGCCCGCTGTCGACGGCGGCGACCGTCACGGTCGTCACCGGGACCACCACCGGCGATGTGCTGCGGGCCTTCGGTGCCGACCCGGACCGTCCGGTCCGCCTCCGTGACCTGCGCCTGCAACCCGGTGCCGACCCCTGGGTCGCCGTGCTCGACACCGGCGCCGCGGTACTCGCGGTGGAGTACAACGGCTATCTCGGGTCGCGGGCGGAGGTGCTGCTGGCCGCCTCCGCGCAGGGCCGGGCGGCGAGCATGTTCTGGAACGTCAACGCGGTGACCCGGCTGTCCTTCGCGGAACGGGGCCGGCTGCTCGCCTCGTTCGAACCGATGGGCGACGTCGACACCGATCCGGTGGTCGCCGCGACGCTCGCCGGGCTGGACTTCGCCGGGTACGGCGGACGGGCGGAGAAGGGCCTGGTGGCGGTGGAACGGTTCACCGGGCGGGGCGTCACCGCCGTCGATCTCGCCCGCATCGAGGAGGAGGGCATCGCCTTCCGGGCCGCCCGGCCGATCGGCCGCCGGCGGGGCCCGGACGAGAGCCACGCACCGTCGTCCCGTACCCGCTGAAGGATCGACCAGGCCGGGATCTTCATTAATCCATCGATGATGATTACGCTTCGGGAAGCTCGTTGGTGATCGACAACGGAGGTGCCCATGAAGAAGATGACCATCCGCCGCACCAGCACCCTGCGCCTGCTCTCCGGGGCCCGCCGGCTCTGGATCGAGTGGTGCTGGTAGTTCCCCGCCCGGCGGGTGCCCCCGGGCACCCGCCGGCCCGCACCGACAGGTCGTCCCGGCCCTCCGCCCGCACCGGCAGGTCCACCCGTTCCTCGCCCCGGACCCGGCGGTTTCCGGGGAGGGCGGGCGCGCCGGTCCGACGTCCTCGGCGAGCCGGCCCCGGCCGCCGGTCGTGACCGACCGCCCGTACGTCCACGACTGCCACCGCGACCACGGGCCGTACGCCGGGGTCGCCGACCTGCTCGTCCGGATCGCCGCCGAGCGTCCCCGGCTGGCCGCCCGGCACGCCGTGGAGCTGCACGCCATCGCGCCCCGGCTCGACCCCGTCGCCCGGCCCGCCGCCGAGGAGGAGCCGATCCGGTTCCACCCGGCCCGGCGCACCGCCGCGCTGGCGTACGGGGCGACCGAGTTCGTGGCGACCTGGGCGGAGCGGCTGCGCCGACCGGTCACCGTCCGGTTCGACCACGTCGACCACGCCGACGAGACCACCCGCGAACTGCTGGACACGCTGACCCGCCGGCTCGCCCCGTCCCCGCTCCGCCTGGACCTGCGCGGCGACGGACCCGACCGGCCGCCGACCGAGCCGGACCCGGCCGCACTGCGCGGGGCACTGGGCGACAGCCTGGCCCGCGGCTTCTACCACCACGCGGCCCGGACCGCGCGCCGCGGTCGCGCCCTGGTCCGCCCGGACGACGACCTGCGGCACTGGTGGGCCTTCACCACCGGGCTGGCCACCGCGCTGGCCGCGCTGGACCGGGCCGCCGAGGCACTCGACCTGTACGACGAGGCCCGCGCCGCCACCGACCACCCGAAGATCACCATGTCCGCCGCGTACGCCACCGCGATGCTGTACGCCCGGCACCTGCCACCGGCCGACCAGGATCCGGCGCGGGCGCGGCACTGGCTGGACCGGGCCCTGCGCCTCGCCGCCGGGCTGGACGACCCCCGGCAGCGGGTGCTGTCCACCGTCTTCTACGAGCAGGGCCTGGCGCTGCTGGACAGCCGGGCCGGCGAACCGGCCCGCGCGCTCCGGCTGGTCGACGACGGGCTGGCCCGCCTGCACGCGGTGCTCGCCCCCGGCGAACGGCGGCAGGACCTGGCCCGGCTGCGGCACAACCGGGCGCAGGTCCACCTCGCCCTGGGGGATCCCGGGCGGGCGCTGGCCGACCTCGACACGGTGATCGCCGACGATCCCGACAACTGTGAGTACTACGTGGACCGGGCCGCCCTGTACCGGGCGGCGGGCCGGACCCGGGCGGCGATCCGGGACTACGGCACCGCGATCCGGTTGGGCCCGCACCTGCCCGAGGCGTACTACAACCGGGCCGTGCTCCAGCAGGAACGGGGTCGCCCCGGACGGGCGGCCGACGACCTGGACCGGGTACTGGCCATCGACCCCGGACATGTGGACGCGCGGATCGCCCTGGTCAACCTGCACCTGGCCCGGGGCGCGCAGGACGCCGCCGAGACGGCCGCGCGGGCCGGGCTGGCCCTGGCCCCGCAGGAGCCCGCGCTGCTGTGCACCCTCGGCCTGGTCCGCTCGGAACGCGGTGGCCTCGCCGAGGCCGACGACCTGCTGACCCGGGCGCTGGCCGGGGACACCACGCTGGTCGAGGCCTGGACGAACCGGGCAGCCGTCCGGTTCGAGCGGGGCGAGGTCGCCGCCGCCGTCGCGGACCTGGACCGGGCGGTGGCGCTGTCGACGGCCCCCGTACCACGCTTCAACCGGGGTACGGCGTTGCTGCGGCTGGGGCGCTGGGACGAGGCCGCCCGGGACTTCACCGCCGCGCTCGCCCAGCCCGACCTGGACCGGGCCCTACGCCGTGAGCTACGCGCCGGGCTGGCGCGCTGCCGACGCGCCGGCACCGGACGGCCAACCGACGGCTGACGCCGCAGCCGGACGGTGTCGGCGAGCTGCGCGCCGACCGGCTGCCGCCGGACCCGACCACCCCGATCGGGGCGAGGTGGCGACCGCGCACAGGCAGGCGACGCGCAGGCAGGCGGGGCAGGGTGGCGGTCGTTCAGGCCAGCATGGCCGGGCGCAGTTCCGCGCCGAGGTTGATGGTGCCGACCACCCGGTCGCCGGCCGGGTGGTACACCTCGATCCTGTTGTTGCGACGCATCAGGTCCCGGACCGGCGGCGGCAACCGGGGCGGATCGTCCAACGCCGCCCGGATCTGCTGGGTGGCCGAGATCAGCCGGACGGCCAGCGACGCGGCGTCGACGTCCACCCGGACCTGACCGTACTCCCACCCGGCGACGGTGAGGTCGAACACCTCGAACAGCTGAGCCAGCAGCGGTTCCGGGTCGGTGATCCGGGCGAGCCGGGTCGCCCCGTCGCCGACCACCGTCACGGCCGCCGCCACCTGCACGTACGGGTGGAAGCCGCAGGGCAGGGCGAACAGGGGCGTACGCAGCTGCGGCCCGGCCACCTGCCACAGCGGGCGGTAGTTGCGGCGGTCGGCGACCAGCCACCGGCCGGTACGCCGTTGCAGCTCGAACGCCTGGGTGAGGATGGCCGCGTGCGCCTCCTCGGCGACCTCACCGACCACCCGGGCCGCGACGATCAGCCCGTCGTCACCGGCCAGCAGTCCGGTGACCGCCGCGACCTGGTCGGCCACCGGGGTCGGTACCCGTGCCCCGAAGTGGTGCCGGACCTGCTGGAGCAGCTGTTCCTGTCGGGCCGGGTCCTGCTGGACCGGTTGCTGCCCACCCAGTATGCGCCGGAGCCATTGCATATCGCCTCGTCTCAGCAGCCTCCTCGGAAGGCCGCAATCTAGCACCCGACCGGCCGTGGTGGACGGTCCGACCCGGACCGGTCGGCCCCGGCGGTCCGGGTCGCCGGCCACCACGACCCGAGAAGGCGGTAAATCCGATAGATTTGATAGGGCTTACCATCTCGCCAGGAGGAAGACGTGCCCACACCCGCGACGCCGCTCGGAAAGCTCGGTTTCCTCACCATCGGCCTGTTCGACGAGACCGATCCGCGCGCCGGCCACGAGTCGACCCTGAACCTGATCGAGCTGGGCGAACAGCTCGGCTTCGACAGCGCCTGGGTACGCCACCGTCATCTCCAGTTCGGCGTCTCCTCGCCGGTGGCCGTCCTGGCCGCGGCGTCGCAGCGGACCCGACGCATCGCGCTCGGCACCGCGGTCATCCCGCTCGGCTGGGAGAACCCGCTCCGGCTGGCCGAGGACCTGGCCACGGTCGACGTCCTCTCCGGCGGGCGGCTCAATCCGGGGGTCAGCATCGGTCCACCGGCGCACTACGACCGGGTCCGGCAGGCGCTCTACCCGGACACCGCAGACGTCGAGGACTTCAGCTACACCCGGGTACGCCGGCTGCTCGACCTCATCGCCGGCAAGCCGGCCAGCGACTTCGCGGGCGTGGAGGGCTTCGAGACCTACTCCGACCGGGTGCAACCGCACTCCCCCGGCCTCGGTGCCCGGATCTGGTACGGCGCGGGCAGCCTCCGGTCCGCACGCTGGGCGGGCGAGCAGGGCCTGAACCTGCTCACCAGCAACGTGGTGAAGGCCGAGGAGTCGACGGACTTCGCCGAGATCCAGGCGGCGCAGATCAGGGCCTTCCGCGCCCACCACCCGGACGCCGCACGGGCCCGCGTCTCCCAGGGGCTCGTCGTCATCCCCACCGACACGGCCACTGCGGCCCAGCGCGACAAGTACGCCCGGTACGTCCACCGCCGCACGCCGCGCACGACGGCGCCCCAGGGACCGGCCCGGATGATGATCGCCCCGGATCTCCTCGGCCCGGCCGAGCTGATCGCCGAGCGCCTGGCCGCGCACGCCGGGTTCCGGGAGAGCACCGAGGTCACCTTCGCGCTGCCGTTCACCTTCGACCACGCCGACTACGTCCAGATCCTCACCGACATGGCGACCCGGCTCGGTCCGGCGCTGGGCTGGCGTCCCGCCGGCTGACCCGCGCGCCCGGCCGGACACCGGGATTCCCCGGCAGGTGGCCGGGTCGTATGCTTGTCGGCAGGTCACGAGCGCCAGCGTGAAGCCCCGGCTTGCTGGCCGGCAACCCTCGTCGAGTTCGCGGTGGGGTGCCCCGGGTGATGACCGGGCCCAGCCCCGTCCGGTGCTGGGCAAGCGCGGACCCCGTCCCGGTGCTGTCACCCGGGGTCCCCGGACTCCGGAGGTTGTCGTGTCCGTCGCCCTGCTGACCCCGCCCGTGGCCCGACCGCTCGACGTGCTCGGCGTACCCGGTCAGGTGAACCTCGACCACGCCGCCAGCGCGCCCTGCGCCCGGGTCGCCGCCGACGCCGTGGCCGAGCTGCTGCCCTGGTACGCGAGCGTGCACCGGGGCGCGGGCGCGCTGTCCCGACGCTGCACCCTGGCGTACGAGCAGGCCCGGCAGACGGTCGGTGACTTCTTCGGTGCCCGCTCCGACGACCACGTGGTCTTCACCCGCAACACCACGGACGCGTTGAACCTGCTGGCGCGGGCCCTGCCGGCCGGGACCACGGTGGTCACCTTCGCCGGCGAGCACCACGCGAACCTGCTGCCCTGGCCGCGCCGGTCGGTGCGGCTGCCGGTGCCGGCCACCCCGGGCGAGGCGGTCCGGGCCCTGGCCGCGGCGCTGACCGAGCTGCGGCGCGCCACCCCGGCCGACCTGCCGGTCCTGGTGGCGGTGACCGGGGCGAGCAACGTGACCGGGGAACGCTGGCCGGTGGCCGAGCTGGCCCTGGTCGCCCGCCGGCACGGTGCCCGGATCGCGGTGGACGCGGCCCAGCTCGCGCCGCACGCCCCGGTCGACGTGGCGGCGCTGGGCGTGGACTACCTGGCCGCGTCCGGGCACAAGCTGTACGCGCCCTTCGGGGCCGGGGTGCTGGTCGGCCGGGGTGACTGGCTGGACTCCGCTCCGCCGTACCTGGCCGGTGGTGGTGCCACCAGCCACGTCGGCGCGGCCACCCACGACGTACGGTGGGCCGTCGGGGCGGCCCGGCACGAGGCCGGCACGCCCAACCTGCTCGGCGCGGTCGCCCTGGCGGCGGTGTGCGCGGCGCTCTCCGCCGCCGACCGGGCCGCGCTGCACGTCCGGGAGCAGGCGCTGCTGACCCGGCTCCGGGACGGGCTGGCCGCCCTGCCCGACGTGGTGGAGCTGCGCACCTTCGGGCCGGACGCGCCACGGGTCGGCATCGTGTCGTTCGTGGTCGCCGGGCGGGACTCGGGCGAGGTCGCGGCGGAGCTGGCCACCGGGTACGACATCGGGGTCCGCGACGGCCTGTTCTGCGCGCATCCCCTGGTCCGGCGGCTGCTGGCCGGGGCGGCGGCGCGCAGCGGACGCACCGACCTGCCACCGACCGCGCTCCGCGCCAGCTTCGGACTCGGCAGCACGACCCAGGACGTGGACCGGCTGCTCACCGCGCTCGCGGCGTTGACCTGAGCGACCGGCGGCGGGGCGGCCGACGGCGGCGACGGGGCTCCGTCCGGGCTCAGCCGGGGCAGTTGTTGCTGGTCCGGCGGACGGTGTACTCGCGGTCGTCCCGGGTGATGCCGGACGGTTCCCCGTCGAAGTACGTCTCCACCTTCTCCCAGCCCCGGCGCTGCTCGTAGTGCAGGTGTGGTGCGCCGGAGTTGCCGGTGCTGCCCAGCCGGCCGATCTGCTCGCCCTGGGCGACCCGCTGCCCCTCGCGCACCAGCGGGGGTTCCAGCAGGTGCAGGTACTGGGTCTCCCACCGGCCCCCGTGGTCGATCTTGACCCAGTACCCGCCGCCCCGGCCGCGCGGCCCGTCCGGGTTCTCCGGGGTCCGGCCGCCCAGCGAGCCGTTGATACCGGCGACGGTGACCGTGCCGGCGGCGGACGCGAGCACCGGCCGCCCCCATGCCTCGCCGTCGAGGGGGAACAGGTCGACGTCGTAGTCGTCGTGCCCGGGATAGGTGCCGAGCTGCCAGTTCTCCCCGCAGGCGACCGGGAGTTGGAACAGCGGTCGCGGGCCGGGCGGCAGCAGCATCGGCACCACGACCACCGCGAGGGCGGCCAGGGCGGCCACCGCGCCGAGCGCGAGCACGACGCGCAGGACTCGGTGGCCGCCACGACGGTGGGAACGCGGACGGATGGGGTGGCCGGTCGTCACCCTGCCAACAATGACAGACCCGGGACGGTCCGCCGTCCCGGTGGTCAGGCCGGCAGCCGCCAGACCTGGTTGGCGCCACCGAAGCAGTCCCAGATCTGGAGCCGGGTGCCGTTGGCGGAGCTGTTGTCGGTGGCGTCCAGGCACCTGTTCGACGCCGGGTTGCGCAGGGTGCCGTTGGCCTGGGCCTGCCAGACCTGGGCGCCGGTGCCGTTGCAGTCCCACAGTTGGATCTTCGTGCCGTTGGCGGTGCCGGCGCTGGTCACGTCGGCGCACTTGCCGAGGGCCCGGAGGGTGCCGTCGCCGCCCACGGTCCAGGTCTGCGCGGCGGTGCCGTTGCAGTCGTACAGCTGCACGGCGGTGCCGTTGGCCGAGCTGGCGGCGGCCACGTCCACGCACTTGCCGCCGATACCGGTGATCGGGCCGGTCCGGCCGCCCGGCGGCGGGGTGCCGCCGCCCAGGACGGTGTCGTAGATCGCGCTGACCAGCGACGTCGAGCCGGTGGTGTCCTGGCTGAGTTCCCAGTTCATCATGCCGCCGGCGTTGGCCAGCGCCCACTGGGTCTTGCGCTTGACGGTCGGTACGCCGTTGTAGCACTGCTGGACGCCGCCGACGGTGGTGCAGTCCCGGTTGGCGTTGGCCGGGTCCATGCCGACCAGCGCCGAGTAGGTGTAGTAGCCGGGCCGGCTGTAGAAGGGCACCCCGAGGACGGCCTTGCTCGCCGGCAGGCCACGGGCCTTCCAGCCGTTCACGGCGTTGATCGACCAGTCGTAGTTGGCGTGCGGGCTGCCGCCGTCGTACGCCATGATGTTGAGCCAGTCGACGTAGCCGAACACGGCGGTCGGCACGCCCGAGGTGTAGTAGCCCTCGGCGACGACCGCGGCGGTGAGCAGCTTGCCCCGGCTGCGCAGGGCGCTGCTGAGCTGTTGCATGAGCAGGCTGTAGTTGGTGGCCGAGGCACCGGGGTCCGGGTACTCCCAGTCCATGTCGACGCCGTCGAGGTTGTACTGGTTGACGAAGTTGACCACGTTGGTCACGAACGCGCTCCGGGTGCCGGAGTTGGCGGCGAGGGCCTCGAACGCGGAGTCGTCGCCGTCGTTCCAGCCGCCGATGGCGATGGACACCTTGACGTTGTTGGCGTGGGCGAGGGACACCAGCGTGGAGAGCTTGCCGGGGTTCTCCACCGCCCGGAGGCTGCCGTCGCTGTTGGGCAGGACGAACGCGTAGTTGACGTGGGTGAGCTTGCCGTACTGGACGGTGTTGACGTTGCCGGTCCAGGACGGCAGGTAGCCGACGCTCTTGAAGTTGTTCGGCAGCACGGCGGCCTCGGCGGGGGCCCGGGTCAGGGTGAGCGTGGCGACGGCGGTGGCCAGCGCGAGCAGGCCGGCGGCGAACCGGGTACGGCGGGAACGTGGTGAGGGCATCGAGGGCCTTCCCGTGGCGGGGGTGCCACACGTCCGCCGGACGGATACCTGACGATCGGGCACCGGCCGGCGTGCGGGTGGCGGGACGGGGTCGGACTTCCTCGAGGCAGGCAAATACTAAAGAGTATTAACTGTGAACGTCAACGACGATCGTCGATTAATCGTGCGGGGCGGAACGGCGCCGGTCAGGCTGGGGCTGGTCCGTTGTCGGTGAACCGGAAGCTGTTCGCGGGAGGCGCGTCGCCCAACTCCTCCAGGATCAGGCCGTTGCGCGCCGAGGTCCGCAGGAACGCGCCCGCGTTGCTGATCACGTACGCGCGTTCGCCGCCGGTGGCCGCCGGGGCGATCTCGAACTGCTGGCGCGGGTCGTCGGTCCGGCAGGTGGCCGTGTCGACCGACAGCGGGCGGGTGTCGCCCGGGTTGTGCACCCGCCAGCACACGGGTTCACCCGCGCCGGGCCCACCACCGGAACCTCGGTACGCCTTGATGAGGTACTTCCCGTTCACCGGAGTGGGCACGAACAGTTGCCGGCCGCTGTCGTCGTCGACCTCGGTCAGCCGCCCGTCGTCCCCGAGCGACAGCCCCGACTCGAACGCGTCGACCCGGACGATGGTGACCTGCCGCCGGCCGGAGAGCACGGGCGAGGTGGCATCCGGCCGGGCCGTCGCGGTGGCGGACGGCGTCCCGGCGGAGGACGTACCGGCGGACGGCGTCGACCTGGACGGCGCGGCGGACGGCGTCCCGGCGGTGGTCGCGGCCGACGGCGTCGGGCCGAGGTCCGGGGTGGCCCCGGAGGCGCCCGGGGTGTCCGGGGCACCGGTCGTCCCGCAGCCCGCCATCGTCAGGGTCGACGCGACCAGACCGGCGGTGGTCAACCATTCACGCTTCGCCATGCTCCCACTCCCCACTGGTACCGCACCTGCCCGACCAGATCCCCACCGCGCTGCTGCCAGACCGGCCGGGCTGGCCGTCCGGAGGGCAGTGACCACCAACCCGCCGCCCCTGCGTGCGGTGGCGGCTTCCCGGCGCGTTCACCCGGTACCCTCCACCCCGGACGGCGAAACGACCAAACCGGTCAGCAGGTACGGATTCGCCTGATCCGTCGTCGCGCTACGGACGGTCGTCGGCCAGGTCGGCGAGCGCCCGGCGGTGCGGGTCCTCCTCCGCGAGACGGGCGAGGACCGCCGCGCTGATCCCGGCGAGCGCGTCGAGCTGCGCCGGGGTGAGCAGGTCGAGCAGGTACGAGCGGATCATCTCGGTCCGGTGGGCGGCGGCGGCCCGGACGGCGGCCTGCCCGGCTCCGGTCAGTCGGACCACCGCGCCGCGCGAGTCCTCGACGCACTCCTCGCGGACCACCAGGCCACGGTGCTGCATCCGGGCGAGCTGGTGGGAGAGTCGACTCTTCTCCCACTGCACCTCGCACCGCAGCGCCAGGGCACGGAGCCGGTGGTCGGGCGCGCCGAGCAGGGCGTCGAGGATCACGAAGTCGGCCTCGGAGAGCCCGGCGCGGTGCAGCAACTGCCGGTTGAGCTGGGACGCCAGCCCGGCCTGCATCCGCCGCCAACCCTCCCACGCGCGCTGTTCCGGGGCGGTCAGCGGGCGGCTCTCCATGCCCTGACGATAGCCGTTGGTTGACGCATCATCCACAGCAGCTATGGTTGACGCATCAACCAGCTTCGGAGGTGCGGTCATGGCCGACTACGGGCACGATCTGCTGTTCGGAACCTTTCTCACCCCGCACGCCGACCGCGCCGACGAGGTCGTCGCCCTGGCCCGGCTCACCGAACAGGTCGGGCTGGACCTGGTCACCGTGCAGGACCACCCCTACCAGCCGGCGTTCCTGGACGCGTGGACGCTGCTCTCGGTGATCGCCGCGAGCACCGAACGCGTCCGCGTCTCACCGAACGTCGCCAACCTGCCCCTGCGGCCCCCGGCCGTGCTCGCCCGCTCGGCCGCGAGCCTCGACCTGCTCAGCGGCGGCCGGGTCGAACTCGGCCTCGGTGCCGGCGCGTTCTGGGAGGCGATCGCGGCCAACGGCGGCCCGCACCGCACCCCGGCCGAGTCGGTGGCCGCGCTGGACGAGGCCATCCGGATCATCCGAGGGCTGTGGGGCCAGGCCGGCCGTAGCGTCCGCGTCGAGGGCAGCCACTACCGGGTCACCGGCGCCAAGGTCGGCCCCCGGCCGGCGCACGACGTCGGCATCTGGGTCGGCGCGTACAAACCCCGGATGCTCCGGCTGGTCGGCCGTGCCGCCGACGGCTGGCTACCCAGCCTCGGCTACCTCCAGCTCGACCAGCTCCCCGAGCTGAACGCGATCATCGACGACTCGGCGACCCGGGCCGGCCGCTCCCCCGGCGACGTCCGTCGCCTCCTGAACATCACCGGTACCTTCGGGCCGGGTGGCTCCGGCCCGCTCAGCGGCTCGCCCGAGGAGTGGGCGGAACGGCTGGCCGGGCTCACCCTCGAACACGGCATCTCCACGTTCATCCTCGGCAGCGACGACCCGACCGACATCCGGCGCTTCGGTGCCGAGGTCGTTCCCCTGGTCCGTGAGCTGGTCGACGCCGCCCGCGCCGGTACCCCGGCACCGCCGACGGACGGAGCGGGCACATCCGCCACGACGGACGGAGCGGTGCCGCCGACGGACGAGGCGGTGCCGGCGACGGACGGAGCGGCCAGGTCCGCCGGGCCGGACGGTCGCCCGGACCGGACCGGCTCCCCCGCCGGCGACCACACGGTGGCGCGGGAGATCCCCGGGCTCGGGGTGACCCCGACCCCCGACGACGGCCACCGGCACAGCGACACCGCCGTCTGGGACGAGAGCACCCGTCCGACCGGCCCCGCACCCGAGGCGGGCCGCCGGTACTCGGCGCGGGAACGGGCCCAGGGCCAGCACCTGGTCGACGTGCACGACCACCTGCGGCAGGAACTCACCCAGGTACGTGACCTGGTGGACCAGGTCGAGGCCGGCACGCTCGGGGTGGCCGCCGCCCGCTCGCACATCAACACGATGACCCTGCGCCAGAACAACTGGACGCTGGGCGCCTACTGCGAGTCCTACTGCCGGGTGGTGACCACCCACCACACCATCGAGGACGCCACGATGCTCCCCCACCTGCGCCGGGCCGATCCGCGGCTCGCGCCGGTCACCCGCCGGTTGGAGGAGGAGCACCGAGTGATCCACGGTGTCATCGAGGCGGTCGACCGGGCCCTGGTCGACCTGGTCAGCGGCGACGGCGACGTCAAGAACCTCCGTTCGGCGGTCGACCTGCTGACCGACACGTTGCTGTCCCACCTGTCCTACGAGGAGCGTGAACTGGTCGAGCCCCTGGCCCGGCTCAGCTTCCACTGAGCCCGGTCAGGGCCGGCGGCGCGCCGGACGACGGCGCGCGGCGCTGCCGCCCGGCGACCCACCCGGGATACCGGCCGGTCGTTCCACCCGGACGGGGTCGCCACGCACCAGTTCGTCGTGGATGCGGCGGCGGGCGGCGGCGACGGCCCGGCCGGCGGCCTCGTCGCCGTCGGCGAGGCGTCGCCGGATCAGGTCCAGGGCCAGCCGGCGGTTCAGGCTGAACTGCCGCTCGGTGTCGACCACGACGACCAGCCCCGACGGGCGGTGCGTCGCCCGGGCGGCGGTGGCGACCTTGTTCCGGCGCTGCCCGCCGGGCCCACCGGTACGGCAGGCGACGACCTCCACGTCCGCCTCGGCGAACCTGGTCGGTGCCGCCTCGGACGGACTCGGGCCGGCGACGACGTACCAGTTCCGGCGACCGGTACCGGCCCGGTAGGGGCTGTGCGCCTGCCAGCACAGGGTGCCGGTCCACGAGGCGACGAACGCGTCGGCCCCGTCGCCGGCCACCCGGACCAGGGCCGACCGGTAGGTTCCGGGCCGGTCGCCGGGAACGGTCCGGCCCCGGGCCACCGTCAGGCCGTGCCGGCCGGCGTCGGCCTCCAGTCGCCGCAGCAGCTCGGCGACCGCCCAGGCGCACTCCTGCGGGCCCCGTCCGGCGGACAGGACCAGGTGCCGGTGGTCGCCGGCCGGGCTCACGACCGGCCCCGGGCACGGCGGGGGTGGTCCGGGCGGCCCGTCGGCCGGGCGGAGTCCCGGGGCTGGTCGGCGGTCTTGTACGTGACCAGCGGCACGGTGGTCGCCACCGGGGTGGCCAGCCCGTGCGCGGTGAGGTCCCCGATCACCTGCTCGATCCGCTTGTACGCCGTCGGGGCCTCCTCGAACAGCAGTTGCCGGTCGCCGCAGACCACGATCGACCCGACCGGCGTACGGCGCAGCTCGGCGACCGTGTGCTTGGCCCGTCCCCGGCGTAGCGCGTCGGCGCGGGACATCTTGCGGCCCGCGCCGTGCGCCACCGACCAGTTGGCGTCCGCCCCGGCGTGCCCGGCCACCAGGTAGGAGCAGGTGCCCCGGGTCCCGGCGACGAGCACGTCCCGGCCGTCCCCGGGTGCCGCGCCCTTGCGGTGCAGGTACGTCCCGTCGCGGACCTCGACCAGGTTGTGGCACTGGTCGACGACCGGATCGGTGACCCGGGCACCGAGGGCGTGCGCGACCCGGGCCGCGATGAGTCGCCGGTTCAGTGCGCCCCAGCGCACCGCGGCGTCATGCCGGGCCAGGTAGCCGGCGGGATCGGCGGCGGGGCCCGCGCCGTGCCGCTCGGTGTGCGCCCGCAGGATCCGCTCGCCCAGCCCCCGTGACCCGCTGTGCACGACCAGGACGAGATCGCCGGCGGCGAGCCCGAGCCGGGCCGCGTGTCCCGGGTCGGTGACGTCCCGGATCCGCGCCAACTCCACGAAGTGGTTGCCCCGGCCCACCGTCCCCAGTCCTTCGTGGTGAGCGGCCGGGATGTCGGAGCCGACGGCCGTCCAGGCCGGATCGTCGGCGTCCCGCCCGGGGTCCAACGCACGGTCGAGGTCGGGGAAGCGTCGGGCGAGCTGTTCGGGTACGGCCCGCTTCAGGTCGATCGGGAACACGGCGATGCCGCAGCCGATGTCCGACCCGACCAGGTGCGGGTAGAGCACGGTGGACGCCATGGCGGCACCGATCGGGGCGCCCTTGCCGGGGTGCAGGTCCGGCATGGCGGCGACGTGGACCATCCCGTCGAGGGCGGCCACCTGGTGGCACTGCCTGACGGCGTCCGACTCGATCCAGCTGCCGGCGGAGGCGAAGACGGTGACGGTGGCGGATCCGGGACCCGGGGCGGGCTCCGGCAGACACTCCTGCCCGGACTGCGGCAGAGGTTCCGGAAGGTACTGGGGCTGAGACAAGGCGACGTTCTTTCTGGCGCGGGACAGGAGACAGGACGGCGGCACCACGGCCCGCCCGAGGCGCCTCCGGCGCGTCGGGACCACGGCTCGACAGGGGGTGCGGTCGCTCAGAACGTCATGCGGTCAGCCTGCCCGGACCCGCCGGGCCGGGCAACGGGTTTATCGCCGCCCGGGCAGGTCGGCGAGCCAGCGGTCCAGGGCCGCCGGGGACCGGAACAGCAGCACCGGCGGGCCGGACGGATCGGCCTGCCAGACCCGCATCCGTCGCCGGGCCCGGCCGAACGCGGCGACGTGCCACACCAGGACAGAGTCGCGGGACAGCACACTCCCCCACGACTCACGGTTGCCGTTGCAGATCTCCTCCCGGGTGGACAGCCGACGGAGCGTCCGGCGCAGCAACCGCCAGAAGGAACACCACCGGGGATAGTCCAACCCGACGACCAGGTCCGCCCGGTTCAGCGGCACGTCCCGCCACCCGTGGTACGCGCCGTCGAGGATCCACCGGTCGCGGCGGCAGATCGCCTCGATGCGGCGGCGCTGCTCGGCGACCGGCACCTCGACCCAGCCGGGCTGCCAGAGCTGGTCGTCGACCGGGTACCACGGCAGGTCGAGCCGCCGCGCCAGCCGTGCCGCGCAGGTGGACTTGCCCGCGCCGTACACCCCGTAGACCAGGATCCGGGACGGTGCGTTCATCGCGGCAGCGTACGTCGTCGGAGCCGGCCGCGCCCCGGTCGGTCCCGACGGCCGGTCCCGACGGCCGGTCCCGACGGCCGGTCCTGTTCGCCGGGGACGGGCCTGGTGGTCGCGACTGTCCCGCCGGACGTGGGCCCGGTGCCGGGCACCCGCGTCCGGCAATGCGCGTCCGGGCACCCGCGTCGGGCGATCCGCGTCCGGGCACCCACGTCGGGCGATCGGCGTCCGGGAATCCGCCGGACAGGGCCGGCAGCCGCCAGGCTGAGCCGTAGCCGGTGGGCGCGGCCCGCCCCGGTCGGGCGCGATCGCCCGGGCTGCCTGGCGGGTGGGAACCGCCCACCGCCGGCCGGGTTCGTGGTGGGCCCGGCCCGCACCGGCGGAGAGGAGCATCCCGGTGGAGAGAACAGCGTCGTCCCGGTTCGTGGGGCTCGCGAGGATCAGCGTCGCCGTCGTGGCGGTGCTGGTCACGGTGGCCGCGACGGTCACCGTGGTCACGCCGGCCCCGGCCCGCGCGGACACCCTCGGCGTCGAGATCGTGAGCGGCCAGACGTGGGGGACCTACCGGGCCGACGTGATGTCGGCCAGCACCGAGCCGATGAAGGGGGTCTTCCTCTGGCCGGACAACGCCAGCCTGTCCCAGGAGTTCGACCTGCTCGACAGCGGCAACGGCTTCTTCCGGATCAGGGCCCGCCACTCCGGACAGTGCCTGATGCTGGACTGGCGCTCGGGCACGTACACCAACGGCACCCCGGTGGTGCAGTACCCGCACTGCTCGGCCGGGTACGCCCCGGGTGAGTGGTCCTCGGAGTGGATCTGGTACCCGGGAAACGGCTGCACCGGCTGCCTGTTCGACGGGCGGGGCTGGCTCCGGCTGGTCAAGAACCGGGCCACCGGCATGTGCCTGGACACGGCCAACCCGGCCGGCGGCAGCCCCGGACAGGGCGCGGTGCTCCAGCAGTGGCAGTGCATCACCTCGTCCACCCAGTGGAACTCCTGGAACCAGATGTGGTCGTTCGTCTAGCACTCCGACCTCACCACCCGAAGGGGGCATCCATGATCCAGATCCGCGCCCGGTACCGGCGCGCCGCAGTCGCGGCGGGCGCCGCGCTGATCCTCACGGCCGCGCCGATCGGCACCCCACCGGCGTACGCGGACCAGCAGGTCGAGGCGTACACGATCAGCACGACCTACGGCCTCTACCGGTCCACCGGCGGTGCTCCCGTCATGGTGCACCCCGAACGGGTCGCGCCACCCGGGGCCGGCATCGCCGTGCTCCGGTCCGGATCCAGCAGCGTCACCGCGTTCGCGGTCGGCCTGAGCGGCGGTCTCGTCGTGTCGCGGACCGAGTCGTCCGGCGCCGGCCCCGCCGTCACCGTCGACGGCCCCTACGACCTGGCCCCACCCGGCGCACCGGTAACGGCTGCCGGCTCGGACGTGTTCTTCGTCGGCCGCAGCGGCGCTGTCTTCCACCGGTCGTACCTGAGCGGCGCGCCGGTCGGGCCGCGGCCGGTCACCGGGGCCGGCGTCGCCCCGCCCGGCGCGGTCGTCGCCGCCATCCCCGGCACCACCCCCGGCGTGGCATTCGTCGGCACCGACGGCGCGCTCCGCGTGGTCCGGCGGACCAGCAGCGGCACCTGGACGAGCACCCCGGCCAGCCCACCGAACTTCGCCACGCCCGGTGGCGGGCTGGCCGCCGTCTCCGCCGTGGCCGGGTTCGTCACCGGGCTGGACGGGCGGATCTGGCAGCTGGGGCTGACCGGCGGCCCGCTGCCGGACCCGTGGCAGCCGGTCCCCGTCGCCGGGGCCGGGGCCGCGCCGGCCGGGGCGCACCTCACCGCCGTCCAGTTCGCCGACGGCACGAAGGTCGTCGTGTTCGCCGGTCCCGACGGCGCCGTCCGGGCCACCTCGAACGTCGCCGGAACGTGGCACGAACCGACCGCGGCCACCGCGTCCGGCGTGGCCCTCCCCGGGAAGCCGGTCGCCGTCACCGTCCACGGCGACCACCTCGACGGGGACTGGTGCGGCAACGGCCGGGCGTGGCAGATCCGCATCCCCAAGCCGCGCCCGCCGGCAGGCCCCCACCCCGAGCCGTGGGACGCTGTCACCTCCTCGTTCCAGGCCCCCGCCATCCAGCCCGGCGGACACGTCACCAACGTGCTGCGCTAGCGTCACGCCCCCGGTCGTCCGTCCGCCCCGTGTTCCCGGACGACCGGGGACCGGTTTGGCACAATCGCCGCCATGGACGCTCCCGAACTGGTACTCGTGCTGCGCTACCGCAAGGCGGTGACGTACGGGTTCCACGTCCTGCTCGGCGTGCTCGAACAACACGACACCAGCACCCGGTACGAGGTCCGGTTCGGCGAGACCCCGGAGGCGACGGCCGGACACGTCCGGTCGGCGAGGGCGAGACGACGCTGCTGCGGCTGGTGGACGCGGCCGGCGATCCGACCGGGATCCCCGGTCTCGCCTACCGGGACGCCACCGGCACCGTGGTCCGTACCGGGCGGCCGGAGCGCCGGCCGCTCGACGAGTTCCGGGGTTTCTCGCTGCGCTGGCACCGGTTCAACGCGTTGGAGATCACCCGCGGCTGTGTGTTCTCCTGCCGGTTCTGCCAGACCCCGTTCATGTTCTCGGCCCGGTTCCGGCACCGCAGTGTGGCGAACGTCCGCTGGCACGTCGACGCGATGCGGGAGCGGGGCATGCGGGACGTCCGGTTCGTCACGCCGACCGCGCTGTCGTACGGCAGCCAGACCGACGAGGCGAACCTGGACGCGGTCGAGGAGCTGCTGGCCTCCTGCCGGGAGGGCATCGGCCCGGACGGGCGGGTGTTCTTCGGCTCGTTCCCCAGCGAGATGTCGAGGAGGGCTTCCGGATCAACGTCGACATGATCTTCGGCATGCCCGGTGAGGACCGGTCCGACGTGGACGCCTCGCTGCGGCTGGCGCAGGAACTGGCCGACCTCGGGGCCCGGATCCACGCGCACACCTCCATGCCGCTGCCCGGCACCCCGTGGCGCGAGGCACCACCCGGGGACGTGGCACCGGAGACCATCCGGGAGGTCGCCCGGCTCTCCCGGCGGGGTGCCCTCTACGGGCACTGGCAGAAGCAGCGCGACCACGCGGCCCGGCTGGCCGCCGCCGCCGACGCGTACCCGAGGCCGGGCCGCAGCCGCACCATCCTGCCCGTCGTGGAGCGCTGATCCTTTCGCCGACCCGGCCCTCTCCCCCGGCACCGGGACCAGCCGGTGCACGTGATCGCCCGTCGGTACGGCTTCACCAGTCCGGCCCACTTCAGCCGGTTGTTCGCCCGCACGTACGGTCAGCCGCCCCACGACGACCGCCGGACCGGCCAGGAACGGGCCATCGTGCACGGAATGCAATGAGCGTGCGCTGACGGTCATCGCGGGCCGACCGCCCGGCGGGGCAGGCTGACGACAGGACGACAGCCGGCCCGTACGTGGCACGGGCCCGACATCCGCAGGAGGATCCGACATGCTCCGACGTACGAGAGTCGCCGCGCTCGGCGCGGCCACGGCAGCGGCCCTGACCGCGACCCTCGCCGTCGCCACCCCGGCGCACGCCGACGCGTTCCGGTGCGGTGACTGGGGCAGCGACCCGCGCGCCTGGTGCGCCTAAGTGAAGAACGCGCCGAGCGGGCTGACCGTCCGCTCCGGACCCGGCACCGGCTACTCGGCGGTCGGCACCCTGGCCAACGGGCAGAAGGTCGAGGTGGACTGCTGGGGGTACGGCACCTCGGTCAACGGCTACAACATCTGGAGCCGGCTGTACTCGCCGGCCGGACAGCGCTGGGTCAGCGACTACTACCTGACCACCGGACGGGTACAGGACTACGTGCCCAAGTGCTGAGCGGTCCGGCGGCCGGCCGGGGGACACTCCCCGGCCGGTCGCGGACCGTCACAGCCGTGGGTCGACGGGTTCCGACTCCAGCGCGAGCACCGCGAAGACCGCCTCGTGGACCCGCCACCGGGGTTCCCCCCGGGCGACCCGTTCGAGCGCCTCCAGGCCGAGGGCGTACTCGCGCAGGGCCAGCGACCGTTTGTGCCCGAGACCGCGCTGACGCAGCCGGTCCAGGTTGGCCGGCTCGGTGTAGTCCGGGCCGTAGACGATGCGCAGGTACTCCCGGCCGCGCACCTTGACGCCGGGCTGGAGCAGGCCGCGCCGGCCCCGGGTCAGGTTGGCGTACGGCTTCACCACCATGCCCTCGCCGCCGGCGGCGGTCAGCTCCTCCCACCAGGCGGTCCCGGCCGCCGTGGACGCCGCATCACCGGTGTCGACGAGCACCCGCCGGGTGGCCTGGACCAGGTCGGGCGCGGCGTCGGCGAGCCGGTCGGCGAGCGCCAGGTGCCAGC
Source organism: Micromonospora cathayae (assembly GCF_028993575.1). Classification (NCBI taxonomy): domain Bacteria; kingdom Bacillati; phylum Actinomycetota; class Actinomycetes; order Micromonosporales; family Micromonosporaceae; genus Micromonospora; species Micromonospora cathayae. The sequence goes on from NZ_CP118615.1 coordinate 5,607,847, forward strand.
CGTGGTCCCGGTCGTGGTAGGTCGCGCCCCGGGAGGCGAGCAGCTGGAACGGGGCCAGCCGCACCCCGGCCAGCCCGTCGGTGGGCCAGCAGTACCGGCGGTACGCCGCGGTGAACGCCTCGGCGTTGCCGGCCCGCGCGGCGGTACGGTCGTGCAGTTCCCCGACGTCGAGTCCCGCCGCCCGCGCCGCGTCCAACGCGTCGAGGGCGGCCGGCAGCGCCGACCGGGCGGCGGCACCGACCGCGGCGTACTGGTTGCGGAGCAGGTCCTCGGCCTTGGCGGACCACGGCAGCAGCTCCGCGTCGAGCAGCAGCCAGTCGGTGTCGAGGTCCGCCCACAGCCCGGCCGCGTTGAGCGCGCCGCGCAGCCGGTCCAGCAGCTGCTCGGTCACCTCCGGCCGGAAGAACGACCGGCCGGTGCGGGTGTGCACGGCCCCGGTCGTACCGTCGTCCGCCCCGAACCTGGTCCGCGCGGTGGCCTCGTCCCGGCAGACCAGGACCACGGCCCGCGACCCCATGTGCTTCTCCTCGCAGACGACCTGTCCGACCCCGTCGGACCGGTACGCGTCGAACGCTTCGGCGGGGTGTTCGAGCAGGTCGGTGCGGGTCGAGGTGGCGCAGGGCGCCATCGTCGGCGGCAGGTAGCACAGCCATCGCGGATCGATCGCGAACCGGCTCATCACCTCCAGCGCGCCGGCGGCCTGGTCCTCCCGGACGGTGACCCGCCCGTGGTGCCGGGTCTCCACGACGCGTCTGCCGAGGACGTCGGTGATGTCGAGCAGGTCCGGTTCCCGCGCGCCCCCGGTGACGCCGTCGGCCGACCCCGGCCCGGCGGACCCCGACGCGGCGGGCCCGGCGTCGGTGGGCCCCGGCCAGGTGGGCGTGACGGCGGTGGAGGTGCCCGGGGGGACGGCCGGCGGGAACGGCCGGGCCGGTTCGTACCAGACCCGCTCGGCGGGAACCGCGACGAGCTGCTTCTCCGGGTACCGCAGGGCGGTCAGCCGGCCGCCGAACACGCACCCGGTGTCCAGGCACAGGGTGTTGTTCACCCAGCGCGGCTCCGGGACGGGCGTGTGCCCGTACAGCACCATCGCCCGCCCCCGGTAGTCGTCGGCCCACGGGTAACGCACCGGCAGGCCGAACTCGTCGGTCTCCCCGGTGGTCTCCCCGTAGAGGGCGAAGGACCGCACCCGCCCCGACGCCCGCCCGTGGTACGCCTCCTTCAGGCCGGCGTGCGCGACGACCAGCCGACCGTCGTCGAGAACCAGATGCGAGACGAGGTCCCGGCAGAACACCTCGACCTGCCGGCGGAACTCCTCGGGCTCGGCGGCGAGCTGCTCCAGCGTCTCGGCCAGCCCGTGGGTGACCTGCACGCTACGGCCGGACAGGGCCCGGACCAGCTTGTTCTCGTGGTTGCCGGGCACCGCGAAGGCGTGCCCGGCGGCGACCATGCCCATCACCAGGCGCAGCACCCCGGGCGCGTCCGGCCCCCGGTCGACCAGGTCACCGACGAACACCGCGCGACGGCCCTCGGGGTGCGCCGCGTCGACCGCCCGCCCGGCGTCGTCCCGGACCAGCGCGTAGCCCAGCCGACCGAGCAGGGACTCCAGTTCGCTGCGGCAGCCGTGCACGTCCCCGATGACGTCGAACGGCCCGGTCTCGTGCCGGAAGTCGTTGCGCAGCGGCTCGCGGACGATCGTGGCGGCCTGCACCTCCGCCACCCCGCGCAGCACGTGCACCTTCCGGAAGCCCTCCCGGGCCAGGCCGCGCAGCGACCGGCGCAGCTGGTCGTGCTGGCGGCGTACCACGGGCGCGCCGAAATCCCGGTCGGCCCGCCGGCTGTTGCGGTCGACGCAGACCTTCTCCGGTACGTCCAGCACGATCGCCACCGGCAGCACGTCGTGCGCGCGGGCCAACGCGACGAGCTTCCGGCGGGCGTCGGGCTGCACGTTGGTGGCGTCCACGACCGTCAGGTGCCCGGCGGCCAGCCGCTTGGCGGCGATGTAGTAGAGCACATCGAACGCGTCCGCGCTGGCCGCCTGGTCGTTCTCGTCGCCGCTGACCAGGCCCCGGCAGAAGTCGCTGGAGAGCACCTCGAAGGGCGCGAAGTGGGTGGCGGCGAAGGTCGACTTGCCGGAGCCGGAGACCCCGACCAGTGCCACCAGGCACAGCCGGGGTACGGCGAGCTGCAGTGCGGTCATCGGGTGCCTCCGGTGCTGTCCCGGCGGGTGAACACCGCCAGTTGGGTGGGCGGGCCGACCTCCGGATCGTCCGGACCGACCGGCAGGTGGCGCACCTCGTAGCCGTACTCGGCGGCGACCGCCGCCGCCCAGGCGCGGAACTCGGCGCGGGTCCACTCGAACCGGTGGTCGCGGTGCCGCAGCCGGCCCGCCGGCAGGTCCGGGTAGCGGACGTTGTACTCGACGTTCGGGGTGGTCACCACGACCGTGCCGGGCCGGGCGTGACCGAACACCGTCCGTTCCAGCGCGCCGAGCCGGGGCGGGTCGACGTGCTCGATCACCTCCATCAGCACCACCGCGTCGAACCCGGCGAGCCGGCCGTCCCGGTAGGTCAGCGAGGACTGGACCAGCCGTACCCGGTCGAGCTGCCGTTCGGGGAGCTGGTCCAGGCGTAGCCGGCGGGCGGCCACGTCGAGCGCGCGGGCCGACACGTCCACCCCGACGATTTCGGTGAAGACCGGGTCGGTCAGCAACGCCCGCAGCAGGGCACCGTCGCCGCAGCCCAGGTCGGCGACCCGGGTCGCGCCGGCGGCCCGGAGCGCGGCGAGCACCGCGTCCCGGCGCTGCTCGGCCAGGTTGGGCGTCCGCGGGGGCGACCCGTCGGCCGTCCCGTCCGGTACGGCGTCGTCCAGTGCCTGCGGCTCGGTGTCGTCCACCTCGGCCAGCCGGCCCACGGCGGTGCCGACCAGGGTGCGCTGGTGCGCCAGGTAGCGCCGGACGATCAGGTCCCGCTCCGGGTGCCCGCGCAGCCAGCCGGCCCCGGCCCGGACCAGTTTGTCCACCTCGTCGGTGGTGACCCAGTAGTGTTTGCCGTTGTCCAGCACCGGCAGCAGCACGTACAGGTGGTTCAACGCCTCGGCCAGCCGCAGCCGGCCGGTCAGGCGGACGTCCAGGTAGCGTGACGCGCCCCAGTGCGGCACCGCCGGGTCCAGCGGCACCGGTTCCGCCTCGACGGACCAGCCGAGCGGGGCGAACAGCCGGTGCGCCACGGTGGGCCCGCCCACGCACGGCAGGGCCGGCACGCGCACCGTCAGCGGCAGCGGCTGCCCCGGCAGTTCCGGGCGGGCGTCGCACCGGCCCGCCATCGCGGTACGGAACACCTTGCCCAGCGCCACCGCGAGCATCGACGACGCCGCGTACGGCCGGTCGTTGACGTACTGCGCCAGGGAGAACGCGTCCGGGCCGCCGGTGCCGCGCCCCCGGACCAGCGCGACCGGGTCGACCTCGAGCAGCAGCGCCGCCGTGCACCGCTGGTCCGTCGCCTCCGGGTAGAACACGTGCGCCTGCCCCGCCGACACCGCGAAGCTCTGCACCCGGCCCGGATGCTTGTGCAGCAGGAAACCCAGGTCGGTCGCGGACGGCGCGGTCGAGGTGATCGTCAGGAACACCGGCACAGTGTGCCGACCGGACATGCGGCCGGCCACCCGATTCCGGTCCACCGCCGTGCCGGGTGTCCGTGCGCGAGCAGAAAACCGGCAGCCGGGCCAGGGAATCCTGGACTACGGTGCCCCGATGCGGGCGGACGAGACTCGGCAGGCGACACAGGCAGCCATGGGGAGCGCCGCACGGCTCGGACTGACCGTCCACGACGCCGCCGTCCTGCACGACTCGAACACGCTGACCCTGCGTCTGCGGCCCTGCGACGTGCTCGCCCGGGTGGCGCCGGCCGCGCACCAGTGCGCCCGGCTCGAGGTGGCCGTCGCTGCGCGGTTGGCCGAGGTCGGGAGTCCGGTGGCCGTGCTGGAATCACCCGAGGTCTTTGCCCGGGACGGCTACGTGACCACCTTCTGGACCTACTACGCACCGGTGACCACCCACCCGGTCCCCGACGCCGAGTACGTCGACGCGCTCGAACGTCTGCACGCCGGAATGCGCCGGGTCGACCTGCCCACCCCGCACGTCACGGACCGGGTTTCCGAGGCCCGGTCGCTCGTGGCGGACCACGACCGGACGCCGGAGCTGGCCGACGCGGACCGGGCCTTCCTGGCCGGCACGTTGGACCGGATGTGCCGAGCGGTCAGCGAGAGCGGCCGGCCCGAGCAGCTCCTGCACGGCGAACCCCACCCGGGCAACCTGCTCCCGACCCGGGCCGGCCCGCTCTTCATCGACTTCGAGACCTGCTGCCGGGGGCCGGTCGAGTTCGACCTGGCGCACACCCCCGACGGGGTCGGCGACCACTACCCGGGCGTCGACCACCGGCTGCTCCGGGACTGCCGGATTCTCGTGCTGGCGATGATCACAGCGTGGCGCTGGGACCGCGACGACCAGTTCCCCGACGGCCACCGGCTCGGCATCGAATGGCTGGGCGCACTCCGGAAGGCGACGGCAGAGCTGGACAGGTGAGCCGACCCACCTCAGGCGGCGCGGTGCCCGGGTCAGGGCGGGGCGGGTCAGGTGGGCGCGGCGGTTCAGGTACCGGTGTCGAGCCGGTCGGCGAGGGCTTCGGCGGAGAGTTCCCCCAGCCGGGGTGGCGGGTTCCGGTAGCGCGGCGGTGACGTGCTCAACCGGACGGGGTGGGCCACCTGACGGGACGCCGGGCCGTGTTCCGGGTCGGGGATCTCCACGACCGGGTCGAGTCCGAGCCGGTCGGCCAACGCGAAGGCGTCGGCGACGTCGTTGACCGGGCCGCACGGCACCCCGACGGCGGTCAGCGACCCGAACCACTCGTCGGCGGTACGGGTGGCGAGGTGCCGGCCCAGCTCCGCGCCGAGCGTCTCCCGGTGGGCGACCCGGGCGGTGTTCGTCCGGAACCGTGGGTCGTCGGCCAGCGACGGCGCGCCCAGGGCGGTGCACAGGGCCTGGAACTGGCGGTCGTTGCCCACCGCCACGACCAGCGGACGGTCGGCGGTCGGGAACACCTCGTACGGCGCGATGCTCGGGTGCCGGTTGCCGAGGGCCCGGGGCACCACGCCCCCGTCGAGGTAGCCGGACGCCTGGTTGACCAGCGCCGACAGCAGCGAGGACAGCAGGTTGACCTCGACCCGTTGGCCCTGGCCGGTGCGGTCGCGGTGGCGCAGGGCGGCCAGGATGCCGACGGTCGCGTGCAGGCCGGTGACCACGTCGACGAGCGCGACGCCGGCCTTGACCGGCTGGGTGGGGTCGGTGCCGGTGACGCTCATCAGCCCGCCGACGGCCTGGATCAGCAGGTCGTAGCCGGGCAGGCTGCTGTCCCGGCCGAAGCCGGTGACCGAGCAGTACACCACGGCGGGGTTGGTACGCCGGACCTGCTCGTAGCCGAGTCCCAGCCGGTCCATGGTGCCGGGCAGGAAGTTCTCCACCACCACGTCGGCCCGTTCGACGAGGCGGCGGGCCACCGCGTGGTCCCGCGCGTCGCGCAGGTCCAGGGCGACGGACCGCTTGTTCCGGTTGACCGACCGGAAGTACGTGGCGTCGCCGGCCGCGGTCCACGGTGGGCCCCAGGCGCGGGTGTCGTCGCCGTGTTCCGGCCGCTCGACCTTGACGACCTCGGCGCCGAGGTCGGCCAGCAGCATCGTCGCGTACGGTCCGGCGAGCACCCGGCCGAAGTCGGCGACGAGGAGTCCGCCGAGCGCATCTGTCATGTCGACCAGTGTGAACCAGGCCGTGTTCCGGAAGCGGGGTAGCCACCCGGACCGGGGCACCCGGAAGTTCACCCGGTCGCTACGCCGGCTCGACGGGCAGCCACAGCTCGCGGGTCGCGGTGCTGAGGTCGTCCGTCGGCTCGGGCACCGCGACGATCTCCGGGCCCGGCCGCAGCCGCCACGGGTTGAAGGGAAACCATTCGGCTGCGGCCGCGGCCCAGGTCTTCTGCAGGGTCTGCGGATACGGCCCCACGGACCGGATCACCACCCAGTGGCCCGCCGGGACCTCGATGACGTCGAGGTCGCCCGGGACCGGCGTGCCCGGTGACACGGCGACCCCGTGCAGGTAGGTCAGCTCGCTGCCTTCGGCGTAGTCCGCGTCGAGGTCGTCGCAGACCGCGAGCAGGCCACCCGGCTCAGCGTCACCGAGCGTCTTCAGGCGCAGGTGCTCCGCTGCCGGCAGCGCGGCGATGTGCCGCTGGATGTAGGGGTTGATGCCTCGGTGGATCAGTGGAACCCGGGCAGCGTGCCCCACGAGCCGGAACGCGGGACGGTCGACGATGCGGGTTTCCATGCGTTCACTCCCTTCGACGGTTGGGCGGAACCTGAGCTGTAGTGCTGTACGACCGGGCCTCCGTATCGTGACCGGCGCTGTTGCGGGCACACCCGACGGAAGCGGAGCGGGAAGTGTCGGGTGATCGGGGTCGGTGCCGCCCCACGATGGGGGCATGGACGACACGACACTGGTATCCCGGTTCCTCCGCGACGGCTTCGTGAAGTTGGCGGGCGCCGTCGCACCGCGGGTGGCCGCAGACTGCGCGCGGCTGCTGTGGCGGGAGACCGGCTGCGACCCGGACGACCCGGCCACCTGGACGCAGCCCGTGCACTGGGTGCCCGGCCTGGCACAGGGGCCGTTCGCCGCCGCACCCAACTCGCCGTTCCTCCATCACGCGTACGACCTGCTCGTCGGCGCGGGACGCTGGGAGCCGCGCTACTCACTGGGCACGTTCCCGTTGCGCTTCCCGCACGAGGATGAGCCGGACGACGCGGGCTGGCACATCGAGGGCAGCTACCTGCCGGAGGGTGCGAACTGGTACTTCACGAATGTTCGCTCCCGGGGCCGGGCGCTGCTGATGCTGTTCCTGTTCAGCGAGGTCGGTCCGGAGGACGCCCCGACCCGGATCCGGGTCGGCTCACACCTCGACGTGCCGAAGGTGCTGGAGAAGTACGGGGAGGACGGGGCGAGCGGGCTGGACCTCGCGCCCGAGTTGGTGGCGGCGTCCGACCACCGGCCACTCGCGCTGGCCACCGGGTCCCCGGGTGATGTCTTCCTCTGCCATCCGTTCTTGGTGCACGCGGCGCAACCGCACCACGGGACGCGGCCGCGCTTCATGGCCCAGCCGCCACTGATGCCGGCCGCGCCGTACGAACTGGAGCGGGCCGATGGTGCGTACTCTCCCGTGGAGGTCGCGATTCGCCGAGGACTCGGGCAGGACACCCCCGATCCTGCGGTACGAGGAAGGCGAGGACAACGGTGAGGGTGCGGGTGACCGGCCGCAACGCGCGATTCCAGCAGTGGGAGGCTCTGCTCCGCAATCGGACCAAGCGGCAGCGTCGCGGCGAGTTCCTCGTGCAGGGCGTGCGCCCGATCGCCATGGCCATCGAACACGGCTGGCAGGTCCGGGAGCTGCTCTACGCCGCCGACGTCCAGCTGTCCGGCTGGGCACGCGAAGCCCTGGACACCGTCCGGGCCGAGAGGTACGCCGTCTCCGGTGAACTGATGTGTGAGCTGGGCGGCAAGTCGGACACGGTGCCGGAGCTGCTGGCCGTGGTCGCGCTGCCGGAGGACGACCTGTGCCGCATCCCGGCCGGGCCGACCATGCTCACCGTCGTGTTCGACCGGCCCACCAGCCCTGGCAACATCGGGACGCTCATCCGGTCCGCAGACGCCTTCGGCGCGTCCGGTGTCATCGTCACCGGCCATGCTGCCGACGTGTACGACCCGAAGGCGGTGCGGGCGAGCACCGGCTCGCTGTTCGCTCTGCCCGTGGTCCGGGCGCCCTCACACCAGGCCGTGCTGTCCTGGGTAGCCGACGTGCGCGCCGACGGCGTCGGCATCGCCATCGTCGGTGCCGACGAGCAGGGCGCACTGGATGCCGCCGAGTACGACTTCACGCAACCCACACTGACCCTGATCGGCAACGAGACCACCGGTCTCAGCGTCGGCTGGCGTGCGGCCTGCGACCAGCTCGTCCGGGTTCCGATGTCCGGGGCCGCCAGCTCCCTGAACGCGGCGGCCGCCGCGACCGTCGTGCTCTACGAATCAGCCCGCCAGCGCCGCGCAGCCGCACAGCCGCCAACCTGAACACGGCTGGTCCCGGTTCCCGTTGCCCCGATACTTAACTTTGTTTATGGTTCGATGAACGTAGATTTACTTCCTCGTCCCCCGGAGGTACCCGTGCGGCTTCGCGGCAGACCGATCCTGTTGGCCGGCCTCATCGCGGCGGCGGCACTGGTGCCGTTCGCCCCGTCCCGCACCGCCGAGGCGGCGGCCACCCCGACCGCGAGCTTCAGCAAGGTCAACGACTGGGGTTCCGGCTGGGAGGGCAGCTACACCATCACCAACTCCGGCACCACCACGATCAGCTCCTGGCGGCTGGAGTTCGACCTGCCCACCGGCACCACCGTCGGCTCCTACTGGGACGCGCTGCTGACCAGCAGCGGACAGCACCACACCTTCACCAACCGGTCCTGGAACGGCACGGTCGCCCCGGGCACCTCGGTGACCTTCGGTTTCATCGGCAACGGCTCCGGCACGCCGACCGGCTGCACCCTCAACGGCCAGCCCTGCGGCGGCGGCACCCCACCGACCACCCCACCGCCGACCACCACCCCACCGCCGACCACGCCGCCACCCACCACGCCGCCGCCGACCGCCAGCACGCCGGTCGCGGCCAACGGCCAGCTCCGGGTGTGCGGCCGGCAGCTCTGCAACCGCGACGGCAAGGCGGTCCAGTTGCGCGGCATGAGCACGCACGGTCTCCAGTGGTACGCCAACTGCGCCACCCCGGCCTCGCTGGACGTGCTCGCCCGGGAGTGGAACGCGGACGTGCTGCGCATCTCGATGTACGTCCAGGAGGGCGGCTACGAGACCGACCCGCGCCGCTTCACCGACCTGGTGCACAACTACATCGAGCTGGCCACCGCCCGGGGCATGTACGCCATCGTCGACTGGCACATGCTCAGCCCCGGCGACCCGAACCACAACCTGACCCGGGCGCGTACCTTCTTCGCCGAGATCGCCGACCGGCACAAGGACAAGGTCAACGTGCTGTACGAGATCGCCAACGAACCCAACGGGGTCGCCTGGGGAACCATCAAGAGCTACGCCGACCAGGTGATCCCGGTGATCCGCAGCCGGGACCCGGAGGCCGTCGTGCTGGTCGGTACGCCGGACTGGTCCTCGCTCGGGGTCTCCGGCAGCGGCGGCGGGGTCGACACGATCGTCGCGAACCCGGTCACCGGCGGCAACCTGATGTACGTCTTCCACTTCTACGCCGCCTCGCACGGCAGCCTGTACTACGACACCTTCGCCCGGGCCGCCGACCGGCTGCCGCTGTTCGTCACCGAGTTCGGCACCCAGGACTACTCCGGCGACGGCGCGAACGACTTCACCATGGCCCAGCGGTACCTCGACCTGATGGCCGCCAAGAGGATCAGCTGGGTGAACTGGAACTTCTCCGACGACTTCCGTTCCGGCGCGGTCTTCACCACCGGCACCTGCGGCACCGGCCAGTTCGGCGGCACCACCCGCCTCAAGCCGGCCGGCGTCTGGGTCCGCGACCGCATCCGCACCCCCGACGACTTCTGAGGAACGCGGGGACCGGTGCCCCTCCAATGGGCGGGAGGGGCACCGGGCGGGCGGTTCAGCGGGGCGGCATCCGCAGCGCGCCGTCGAGGCGGACGACCTCACCGTTGAGGTAGTCGTTGTCCACGATGGCCAGCACCAGCCGGGCGTACTCCCCCGGCTCGCCGAACCGGCTGGGGAACGGCACCCCGGCGGCCAGGCCGGCCCGGTACTCCTCCGACACGGTCTGCATCATCGGCGTGCCCATGATGCCCGGCGCGACCGCCATCACCCGGATGCCGTACTGGGCGAGGTCCCGGGCGGCGGGCAGGGTGAGCGCGACGATCCCGCCCTTGGACGACGCGTAGGCCGCCTGACCGACCTGGCCCTCGTAGGCGGCGACCGAGGCGGTGTTCACGATCACGCCCCGCTGGCCCTGGCCGTCCGGGGCGGTCTCCGCGATCCGTTCGGCGGCCAACGACAGCACGGTGAACGTGCCGACCAGGTTGACCTGCACGACCTTGGCGTACAGGTCGAGGTCGTGGCCGCCGCGCCGGCCCAGGACGCGCTGCGACGGCGCGATCCCGGCGCAGTTCACCACGGTCCGCAGCGGTTCCGCGCCACCGGCCGCGCGGGCGACCGCCGTCCGGACCGCGGCCGGGTCGGTGACGTCGACCTCGACGTACTCCACCCCGGCCGGTGGGTCGCCGGCGGCGTCGATGGCGGGCCGCAGGTCGAATCCGTACACGGTGGCCCCCCGGTCGGCGAGCGCGGTGGCGGTGGCCGCGCCGAGGCCGGAGGCGGCACCGGTGACGATGGCGGCGGTACGGGCGAGGTCCATGCTGATGCTCCTTCGTGCCGGGAACGGGTCACACGTCGGTGATCCGCAGGCCGGCGTGGGCCTTGTAGCGGCGGTTGACCGAGATGAGGTTGGCGGTGAACGCCTCGACCTGGTGGGCGTTGCGCAGCCGCCCGCCGTAGATGCCCCGGACCCCGGGGATGGCGGCGGCGAGGTCCTGGACCAGGTCGGTGGCCGTACGGTCGTCCCCGAGCACCAGCACGTCGGTGTCGACGGTGTCCAGGTCCGGGTCCTCCAGCAGGACGGCGGAGACGTTGTGGAACGCGCCGACCACCGTCGAGCCGGTCAGGATGGCGGCGGCCTGCTGGGCGGCGGAGCCCTCGGCCACGGTGAGCGCGTACGCGCCCTGCTTGTCGAAGCCCAGCGGGTTCACGCAGTCCACCACGATCTTCCCGGCCAGCGCCGGGGCGAGTTCGGTGAGCAGTTCGGCGTGGCCGTCCCAGGGGACGGCGACCACCACGATGTCGCCGGCCGCGGCGGCCTCGGCGTTGGTCGCGCCGCGGACCCGGCCGGGCAGGGCCTCGGCTGTCCGGGCGGCCCGGTCGGCGTCCCGGGAGCCGAGCACGACGTCGAGTCCGGCCGCCGCGAAGCGCCGGGCCAGTCCCCGGCCCTGCGGGCCGGTTCCACCGAGTACGGCGACGGTCCGGCCCCGCAGGGCCTCGCTGATGGGCATGCTGGTGTGTCCTCTCTCGGCCCGGCCGACTCGCGGGACGGGCTGCTCTGGGCCCGGCCGGCACCCGGTCCGGGCGACGTCCGACCCGGCCGGGGTCCGGAACCTGCCGGCAGCCGGCCGGGGGTCCGGCACCGGCCACGGTCAGTGGTCAGTGGTCAGTGGCCGGTGAAGGTGGGGGTCTCGCGGGCCAGGAACGCCGCCACCCCGGCCGGGTGGTCGCGGCTCACGGCCAGCGCGGCCTGCTCGGTGGCCTCGGCCCGCAGCGTGTCCACCAGCGGACGCCAGGCCGACTCGGCCAGCAGCCGCTTCGACGCCGCGTACGCCCGGGTCGGTCCGGCGGCGAGCCGGTCGGCCAGCGCGCGGGCGGTGGGTTCGACGTCCGCCGGGGCGACCACCTCACCGGCGAAGCCCCAGCCGACCGCCTGTTCGACGGTGAACGGCTCGGCGAGCAGCACCAGCGCCGCCGCGCGGGCCGGACCGACCGCCCGGACCAGGGTGGCCGACAGACCCGAGTCACAGGTCAGGCCGACCCGGGTGAACGCGGTGGACAGGGTCGCCGTGGCCGACCAGACCTGGAGGTCGCAGGCGAGCGCGAAGCCGAGACCGGCCCCGACGCAGGTGCCGTTGACCGCCGCGACGACCGGTTTGGGCATCGTCGCCAGCAGCACCGTGATCGGGTTGTAGTGCGCCTCGACGGTGTCCGCCGCGCCGGCCGGGTCGGTCCGCAGGGCCGCGTCGAGTTCCCGCAGGTCCTGGCCGACGCAGAAGGCCGGGCCGCTGCCGGTGAGCAGCACGGCCCGGACCGCGTCGTCGGCGGCGACCTCGCGCAGCGCGTCCAGCAGCGCCGACTTCACCGCCAGGTCGAGGGCGTTGCCGGCGTCGGGGCGGTGCAGCCGTACGGTCGCGGTGGCCCCGTCCCGCTCCACCCGGACGGCGGTCACGGCAGCCGCTCGTACACGACGAGGGGGTTGCCGCCCGGGTCGACGACCACGACGCGCCGCTCGTGCGGCCCGGTGGTCGGCGGGCCGGCGGTGGCCCCGGCCGCGACCAGCCCGGCGACGCAGGCGTCCAGGTCGTCCACCTGGACGCTGAGCAGGGTCCGGCCGGCGACGGGCTGCTGGCTGCCGTCGGCGAGGCCGACGGTGACCGTGCCGTCGGTGAGCGCGGCGTACCGGTCCCCGTCGCGGAACCGCACGGTCAGCCCGAGGGCGGTGTAGAAGGCGAGCTGGGCGTCCAGGTCGTCGGCCGGGACGATGACGTGTCCGATCCTCATCGGCGGAACCTCGGCATGACCTCGCGGGCGAACCGCTCGACGATCTCGATGGACCGTTCGATCGGCAGGCCCAGCCACTGGGCCCGGAAGACGAAGTGGTTGTAGCCGGCGTCGGCGAAGTCCTGGATCTTCGCGGCGATGTCGTCGGGTGAGCCGAAGAACAGCGCCTTCTCCTTGATGGCGTCCCACTGCGACTCGAAGAAGTCCATGCCGTACTGCACGTACTCGCCGTAGGAGCGGCGGACCGCGTCCCCGGCGATGGCGTGGGCGTCCTCGGCCGAGTCGGCGACGCACAGGTCCCGGTGGATCGGGAAGACCGCGTCCTGCTCGTCGAAACCGGCCGCCCGGCGCTGCTCGCGGTAGTCGGCCAGGTTGCCGACCGCCCAGTTGCGGCGCACGTTCGACGGGGCCAGCCAGGGCAGCCCCTGCCGGGCGATCCGGGCGATGCCGGTCGGGCCGTTCGCGCCGACCCAGACCGGCGGGTGCGGACGCTGCACCGGCAGCACGCTGCACCGCACCCCGTCCAGGGCGAAGTGTTTCCCCTCGTGGTGCACGGTCTCGCCGGTCCAGAGCCGCTGCATCACCGCCAGCGCCTCGTTCATCCGGGACACCCGGGTCCGCCGGTCGATGCCGAACGAGGCGAACTCGACGTCCCGGTAGCCGGAGCCGATGCCGAGCACGAACCGGCCGCCGGACATCTGGTCGATGGTGGCGATCTCCTCGGCCCAGTGCACCGGGTGCCCGAGCGGCAGGATCAGGATGCCGGTGCCCAGTTGCATGGTGCCGGAGTGGTCGACCAGCCGGCTCAGCAGCGGCAGCGGCTGCGGGGTGCTCAGCGACGACAGGTAGTGGTGGATGCCGAACACCGAGTCGTAGCCCAGGTCCCGGACGTGCTGCACGTACTCGACCGTCTCGTCGAGGCGTCGCCGCAGGTCGTCGCCGGGCGGGTACTGGTGGTCGAGGAGGATGCCGAACCGCACCGCGGGGCCTACTCTTCCCGCGAGCGGGTGTCGCTGAGCCGGAAGTACGGCGCGACCAGCCGGTCCCGGTCCTCCAGGGCCTGCCGGATGCCCTTCTCCCGGCGCTCCTTGAGGAAGTTCCAGTCGCCCTCGTCGAAGCTGACGTTGGTGGCCCAGCCGTGCCCGACCCAGCCGGTCATCGCGCCCAGGCCCTTGCCCCGGGCCTCCATCACGATCTGCATCATCGACTTGCCCATCATCAGCGAGTCCAGCGGCATGACCGCGATCGCGTCGGCGTAGTCGTCCACCCAACGCTGGAGTTCCTCGCGCGGGACGACCTTGGTGACCAGGCCCTTGCGCTCGCCCTCCTCCGCGCCGATCGCCCGCATGGTCAGCATGACGTCCTTCATGGTGGTCAGGCCGACCTTCTCGATCCAGTGGTACATGTCCTGCGGGGCGGGGCCGAGGTACCGGAACGCCGGGTGGGTGAACCGGGCGTCCGGGCTGGCGATGACGATGTCCGCCGACAGGGCGATCTGGAAGTGGCCGCCGTAGCAGTAGCCCTGCACCTGGCAGATGGTCGCCTTCAGCGACTCGATGATCGGGCGGGTGAAGCCGGAGCTGAGCACGTTGCGGTCGGGCAGGATGCGCTGCCGCTGCGCCGGCCGCCGCCGGGACGCCTTGTCCGTACCGGTCTTGTAGCCGATGTAGTGGCCGAGTTCGGCGGCGTCCGCGCCGGTGCCGAAGTGCTCGCCCTCCCCCTTGAACACGATGACCTTGACCCGGTCGTCGGCCTCGGCCTCCCGGACCAGGTCACCGACCCGTTCGAAGGCGGCCACCGGGATGGCGTTGAGCCGGTCCGGGCGGTCGAAGGTGATGGTGGCGACGGCCCGGTCCTCGTCGACGTCGTACCGGACGTACCTGGCGAGGGCCTCGGGGTCGACCTCCATGTTCTCGACGTCCCACTGGTCGGCCAGCAGCTCGGCTTCGGTCTTCTTCACGGCGGATCCTTAGGTGGTCAGGTGGTGCGGAAGGCGGGGATCACTTCGGTGGCGAACAGGCGGAGCGAGGCGCGGACCTGCTCGGTGGGCATGCCCAACCACCCGGGACGGAAGATGAGGTGGTCGAAGCCGAGGTCACGTAGGGCGGAGATCCGTTCGATCAGGAACTCCGGCGAGCCCAGCAGCAGGGTGTTGCGGACCAGTTCGTCGAACCGGTCCCGTTGCCAGCGCAGCGCCGGGTACTCGGCGTAGGTGGAGTACTCGCGTCGGGCGTGCGGCAGCGCCTCGTCCACGGCCCGTTCGGTGGTCGGCGCGCAGTACAGCTCCACCCCGACGGGGCGCTGCACCGACGCCGGGTCGCGGCCGTACTCGGCCAGCGCGTCGTTGTAGACGGCCAGGTGCTCGGGCAGGAACCGGCGGCTCGGCGAGTTGCCCGGCGCGTACCAGGCGTCGCCGAGCCGGGCCGCCCGACGGACCGCCTTCTTGCCGCCGGCGCCGATCCAGATCGGCGGGCCGCCCGGGGTCAACGGCCGGACCCCGATGGTGGCGTCGGTCTGCGGGTAGAACTCGCCGTGGTGGGTGACCGGTTCGCCGCTCCACAGCGCCCGGATCAGCCGCAGGCTCTCGTCGAAGCGACGGAACCGGGCCTCCGGGTCGATACCGAAGGCGGCGAACTCGTTGTCCCGGTAGCCGGCGCCGACCCCGAGCACCACCCGCCCGCCGGAGAGGTGGTCCAGGGTGGCGAACTCCTCGGCGACGTGCACCGGGTGGAACATCGGCAGCAGCAGGATGCCGGTGCCGAGCAGCATGTCGCCGGAGCGCGGGATCAGGCTGGCCAGCATCGAGATCGGCTGCGGGGTGGCCAGGTTCGACTGGAAGTGGTTGATCGTCCACACCGAGTCGTAGCCCAGCTCGGCGGCGAGTTCGACGGTGCCGAACAGGTCGTTCAGGTGCCGGCCGAGGTCGTCGCCGTGCGGGTACTGGTGGGACGCCATGATGCCGAACTTCATGACCGCTCCCCTCCCTCCGATGACAGCGCCGCCACGCGGCTGGTCCCGTCGGCCTCCGGCCCGGGGGCCGCGACGCGGCTGGTCTTGCCCGCCTCCGGCAGGGGTGCCGCCACGCGGCTGATCTTGCCGGTGCTGCTGCGTTCCAGGGCGGGCACGAACTCGATCCGCCGGGGTGTCTTGAAGTGCGCGAGCCGGTCCCGGGCGTACGCGACGATCCGGTCGGCCAGGTCGGCGTCGGTGACCGCGTCGTCGGTCTCCCGGACGACCAGCGCCACCGGGATCTCGCCCAGCCGCTCGTCGGGTCGGCCGAGCACCCGGACGTCCCGGACCAGCGGGTGGGCGCGCAGCTCGTCCTCGATCTCCTCCGGCCACACCTGGAAACCACCGCACTTGATCATGTCGCGTTTGCGGCCGACCAGGAACAGCACGCCGTCGGCGTCGACGTACCCGATGTCGCCGGTGTGCACCCAGCCGTCGCGGACCAGGTCCCGGGACGCCTCGGCGTCGTCGACGTACCCCCGGGTCAGCGCGGAGCGGACCACCACCTCGCCCTCCGCGCCGGTGGGCAGGGCGGTGCCGGCGTCGTCCCGGATCTCCAGTTCCACGCCCGGGTAGACCCGACCGGCCGACCCTGGCTTCCAGCGGCCGGCCTTCATGTCCCGGCCGGTCCAGCCGGCGATGTGGCCGGCCTCGGTGGAGCCGTAGTTGACCAGGATGGGGACCCGGTACCGCTCTTCGAAGGCGCGGCGTACCGGCCAGGAGATCGCCTGCCCGGCCACCAGCACCGACTTGACCCGCTCGAACGGGAGGTCCCGTTCGGCGTGCACGATGTCGAAGACCATCGTCGGCAGCAGGAACAGGTTGTCGAAGGCGAACCGGTCCATCAGGTCGGCGAGCCGGTCCACCCCGAAGCGTTCCCACACCACCGCGGCCCGGCCGACGAAGAACGCGAACAGCAGCGAGTGCTGACCGCCGCTGTGGAACAGCGGCAGGGCGATCAGGTTCGGGGCGGCGTCGGGTGCGGCGGTGCCCTCGGCGTCGGTGCCGGTGCTGACCCGGGCCAGCCGCATCAGCGACTCGCGGGTCCCGCCGTGGGTGACGCTGACCGCCTTCGGTCGTCCGGTGGTGCCGCCGGTGAACAGGATGCACGCCTCGGCCTCCGGCGCGACGTCGACCGCCGGCACCCGGACCTCGCGCTGCCAGGGCAGCGACGGCACCCCGGGGACCGTGCCCAGCACGGACCGGACCGCGACCGGACCGGCGGCGGACCCGGCGGCGGAGGAGGAGGTGAGGAACTCGGTGACCACGTCGGGGCGGCGGCCGTCGACCAGCAGCAGCCGGGGATTGGTCTTCGCCACCGACTCGGCGAGTTCGGCGGCGTTGTAGAGGCTGCTGACGGTGACCGGCACCGCCCCGACCTTCCACGCGCCGAACAGGAAGAACACGATCTCGGGGCCGTTGGTCAGGTAGCAGGCGACCCGGTCACCGGCGCCGACGCCCTCGGCACGCAGCGCGGCGGCGACCCCACCGGCCAGCAGGTCGATCTGGTCGAAGGTCCACGACCGGCCGTCCTCGCCGTACAGGCCCGGTACGGCAGGGCGGTCGGCGCACCGGCCCTGGAGGATGCGGGCCAGGTTGTCGGCGGTCATCGGGACACCTCGCCGACGGTCGCCGGGGCACTGACCCGGGGGATGACCTCCGCGCCGAAGCGGGCGAGCTGTTCCATGGCCTCGTCCTGTCCCGCGCCGACGAACTGGTGCCGCAGCGAGACCTCGGTGATGCCGAGTTCGGTCTCCCAGCGGCGGAGCTTGGCGACGATCTCGTCCGCCGAGCCGACCAGGCAGTCCTCGGCCAGGTACCGGTCCAGGTCCAGGGACTGGGCGTCGTCCCACGACTTGTAGCCCGCGTACTGGCGTTGCAGGTGCGGGCGGACGGCCGCGACGGCCGCCGGGTAGCTGTCGCCCAGGTACGCCTCGCGGCTCATCGGGTACTCCCGGTCCAGGTCGAAGCCGTGCTCGGCCAGCACCGCGCGGTAGACACCGAGCAGCCGGGCGAGTTCCTCGTCGTTGCCCTTGGGGCCGATCAGCCACGGGGCGTCCAGCCGGGCGGCCCGGCGGATGGCGGGTTCGGCGAACGCGCCGATCCACAGCGGCGGGCCGCCGGGTTGCACCGGGCGCAGCGCCAGCGAGGCGTTCGGGACCTCGCCCCAGGTGCCGGCCAGGTCGACCGTCTCGCCGTTCCACAGCGCCCGCAGCGTCGGCACGTACTCACGCAGCCGGCGCAGCCGGTCGTCCCAGGCGACCCCGAAGGCGGCGGTCTCGCGTTTGCGGTAGCCGGCGCCGATGCCCACGGTCAGCCGGCCGCGCGACAGCACGTCGAGGGCGGCGAGGTCCTCGGCGAGGGCGATCGGGTTCAGCAGCGGGGCGAGCAGGACGCCGAAGCCGATGCGGACCCGCGAGGTGGCGTGGGCGAGGTACCCGGCCAGCGGGACCGGTTGGACGAACGCCGACCGGGCCAGGTAGTGGTGTCCGAGGTAGACGGCGTGGAAGCCGGCCGCCTCGGCGGCGACCGCCTGCGCCAGCACACCGTCGATGCCGTCGACGGCGGAGGCCGACGGGTCGAACTGGGCGCTCAGGAAGCAGCTGATCCTCACCCGACGACCGCCTCGGCGGGCGGCACGGTCACCCGGTCGCCGGTGCCGTCGCCGGCCGGACCGGCGGCGCTGTCCTGGGCGCGGAAGTGCGGGATGACCTTGGTGGCGAACTCCTCCATCGACTTCAGCGCGGCCCGGCGGTCCAGTGACGGGATCCGCAGCCAGCCGATGTAGTGGTTGATGCCGAGCTGTTCACGCAGCATCTCGATGGTCTCGATGACCCGTTGCGCGGAGCCGAAGTTCCCGCCGTGGGTGAGGGTCTGTTCGAGGGTGAGCAGTTCGATGTTCTTCGCCACCGCCGCGTAGTAGGCCCGCTCCTGTTCCATGGCCTCTTCCGAGCCGGGGATGACCTTGCCGACCGACTTGTAGTAGTTCAGCGCGGCCTGGGCTGCCGTGCGGAGGCCCTCGTCGCCGTCGCCGCACCAGACCTGCTGCATGAACGGCAGGTCGTAGGTGGTGATGTCGAACCCGTTGTCCCGCATGCTCTGCCGGTAGAGGCTGAAGTTCTTCTGCATGATGCCCAACGGCGTGAAGTTCGGCGAGGTGATGATCGACTCGCCGCGCGCGCCGCGTTCCCGGAAGCTGTCCGGGCTGACGGTGCCCTGCAGGATCGGCGGGCCACCGGGGGTGAACGGCCGGGGGTAGGTCGTGACGTTGTCGTACTGGAAGATCTGCCCGTGGTAGGAGAAGTTCTCCTGGGACAGCGCCAGCCGCAGGATGTCCAGGGTCTCCTGGTAGCGGACCTTGGACTCGGCGAGCGGTACGCCGAAGCCGGCGAACTCGGCGGGCTGGTAGCCGCGCCCGACACCGATGGTGGCCCGGCCGCCGCTGAGCACGTCGAGGGCGGCGATGTCCTCGGCCAGCCGCAGCGGGTGGTGCAGCGGCAGCACCAGGACGGCGGTGCCGATGGTGATCCGGGTGGTGCGCTCGGCGACGGCCATGCCGAAGTTCAGCGGGCTACCCAGGATGCCGTACTTCGAGAAGTGGTGTTCGGCCAGCCAGATCGAGTCGAAGCCGAGTTCGTCGGCCAGTTGGATCTCGTCGAGAGTCTCGCGGAGCACCTGGTGGTCCGATGCGCCGTCGGCCACCGGGAACAGGTTCATGATTCCGAACTTCACGGCCTCTCCTCATTATTCCGACCAGCCGGTATGTTACTGCCCTGGCTGGTACCACGCAAGGTTTTCGCAGCTCAGGACGGTTAGGACCGGCGTGCCCGCACCCGCAGCTCGCCGGTCCGGCGACGGTGCCACGAGCCCCGCCCGCACCGGGCGTCCAGCACGAACGCCCGCCGCAGGAACAGGTGCGGGTCCGCCTCCATGGTGATACCCATCCCGCCGTGGATCTGGATGCACCGCTCGGCGGCAAAGATGGCCGCCCGGCCGGCAGCCGCCTTGGCGGCGTGCACCTGGATCTCGGCGTCCGGACGGTCGTTGTCGACCGCCCACGCGGCGTACAGGGTCAGGTCCCAGGCGGCCTTGCGGGCCGTGACGGCCTCGGCGAGCGGGAACGCCACCCCCTGGAACGAGCCGATCACCCGGTCGAACTGCCGGCGGGTGCGGGCCTGCTCGGCGGCCAGGTCGATCGCCCCCTGCGCGACGCCGCACAGCTCGGCGGCGACCACCAGGGTGGCGCGCTGCGGCCCGCTACCCGCCGGGGCGACCCCGTCCGGGGTGGACAGCACGACGTCGGCCAGCGGGACCGACGGGTCGAACGAGCGACGCGCGGTGACCTGCGCCGGCGCGGCGGTCCAGACCCCGGCCGGCCCGAGCACGACCAGGCCGTCCGCCTGCTCCGCGTACGGCACCAGCGTCCGGGCCAGCGGGTCGGTCGGCACCCGGTCGGCCCAGCCGGCGGCCCCCGGTACGTCGACCGCCGGGGTGAGCACCCGCCGGCCGTCGAGCAGGTCGTCGGGGAGCGGCGCGGCGCGCCCGCCGTCGCCGCAGAGCAGCTGGACGGCGGCGGCGTGCGCCGGGAAGCGGCTCGGGACCAGCCGCGCGCCGAGCGCCTCGACGGCGACCAGCAGGTCGATCAGACCCGACCCCACTCCCCCGGCCGCCTCGGGCACGCCGAGCAGCCCGAAGTCGCGCAGCAGCGGCCCGTCGCAGGCCGGGGCCTGCCACCGGCCGGACAGGACGGTCCGGGCCGTGACGCCCTCGGCCGCCGCGAGGGCGCCGACGGTCTTGCCGATCTCCAGTTGCTCCTGGGTGAAGGTTGCCCGCATGCGGTCACTCCGCTCAGCGTGAGCGGGGCAGGTTCAGCACCCGCTCCGCGAGAATCGACTTCTGGACTTCCTCCGTGCCGCCCTCGATGGTGTGGGCGCGGGCACGCAGGTAGCGACGCATCCGGGCGGCGGCCCCGTCGCCGTCGAGCAGCACCCCGCCGGCCTCGTCCAACTGCACCGCCAGCCGGTTGGCGTTCTGCACCACGCCGGCCCAGAGGCTCTTGAGCGCCGAGGTCTCCGGGCCCGGCACCCCACCGGCCCGGCTCTCCCCGAGCATCCGCATCGAGCCGATCCGGACCGCCTCGGCGTCGCACTGCAACGCGCCCACCGTGTCGACGAAGGCGCTGTCGTCGGCCATGCCCCGCTCGACCGCCAGGTCGATCACCCGGTCCACCGCCTGCCGGGCCCACACCCACAGGTTCAGCGCCATGCTGCCGCGTTCGAACGCCAGGGTGGTGAGCGCGACCCGCCAGCCGTTGCCGACCCCGCCGAGCACGTCGGCGTCGGGGACGAACACGTCGTCGAGGAACATCTCGTTGAACTCGGTGTCCCCGTTGATCATCTCCAGCGGGCGGACGGTGAACCCGTCCATCGGCGCGAGGAAGTAGGTGATGCCCTGGTGCTTCGGCGCGTCCGGGTCGGTACGGGCCAGCAGCAGACAGCGGTCGGCGTTGTGCGCGTTGGAGGTCCAGATCTTCGCGCCGTTGATCAGCCAGCCGCCGTCCACCCGGGTCGCCGCGGTACGCAGGCTGGCCAGGTCGGACCCGGAGCCGGGCTCGCTGAAGCCCTGGCACCAGTACTCCTCGCCGCGCAGGATCCCGGGCAGGTGCCGGGCCTGCTGCTCCTGCGTGCCGTGCGCGATGATGGTCGGCCCGGCCAGCATCATGCCGACCCCGTTGAGCGGGTAGGGCGCACCGCGTACCGCGGCCTCCTCGTTGAAGACGGCCTGCGCCAGCGCGTCCATCCCCCGGCCGCCGTGCGCGACCGGCCAGGACAGGCCGGCCCAACCGCCGGCGCACAGCCGGTCCTGCCACACCCGGGACCAGTGCTCGCGCTCGTCCTGGGACAGCTCCTCCTGGTCGGGCACATCGTGCAGCGCCCCGTCGAGCCAGTCGCCGACCTCACGGCGGAACGCCAGGTCGTCGACGCTGTCAGCGAAGTCCATGTCCGCCTCCCACCAGGTCGGTCCGGTCGGGGGTCCCGGTACCCCGGGTCAGTCGGGCCTTGTAGAGCTTGCCGTTCGGGTCGCGGGGCAGCGCGTCGCGCACCACGTAGGACGCCGGGCGTTTCGGCTTCGCCAGCCGGTCGGCGAGGTAACGGCGCAGCTCCGCGACGGCGGTGTCGGGGTCCGGGGCGGCTTCCCCGAGCACCACGTGCGCCTGGGGCACCTCGCCGAACTCCGGGTCGGGCACGCCGACCACGCCGACGTCGGCGACCCAGTCGTGGCCGATCAGCGCCGCCTCGATCTCGGCCGGGTAGACGTTGACCCCGCCGACCAGGATCAGCTCGGCGGCCCGGCCGGTGATGTACAGGAAACCGTCGGCGTCGACGTGGCCGACGTCCCAGACGGTCATCAGGCCGTCGCGGCGCGCGCCGTCGGTCTTGTCCGGGTCGTTGTGGTACTCGACCCGGTCGTTGCCCTGCCGCATGTACACGATGCCGGTCTGCCCGACCGGCACCTCGTTGCCCAGTTCGTCGAGGATGCGCAGGGTGGAGATGGAGGCCGGCCGGCCGACCGTGCCGGGGTGGGCGAGCCACTCGTGCGGACGGGCGATGGTGGTGCCGACCTCGGTCGAGCCGTAGTACTCGTAGACGACCGGGCCGAACCAGTCGAGGATCCGCTGCTTGACGTCGCGGGGGCAGGGCGCGGCACCGTGCAGCACGTACCGCAGCGACGAGACGTCGTAGCCGGCGCGCACCTCGGCGGGGAGTTGCAGCAGCCGGTAGAAGTGGGTCGGCACCATGCTGGTCCCGGTGACCCGCTGGTCCTGGACCCGGCGCAGGAAGCCCTCCGGCGTCCAGCCGTCCATCAGCACCATCGTGCCGCCGGCGTGCAGCGCGCCCATCGCCGGGGTGATGTTGGCCGAGTGGTACATCGGGGCGGAGACCAGCCACGACCCGAAGGCCGGGCGCTCCATCCCGAACTCTTGAAACAGCCACCGGTAGGTGAGCGCGCCGGCGTCGGCGTCGATGCCGCTCAGCGGCCGTTTGACGCCCTTGGGCCGGCCGGTGGTGCCGGAGGTGTACATCATCAGCGAGCCGGCCGGCGTCTCCGCCGGGCTCGTGGCGGGCATCCCGGCGGTGAGGTCGGACAGCGGCCGGGCCCGCTGGGGCGTGCCGTCGACGAAGACGTGTACGCCGGGCTGCGCGGCGGCGACGACGATGTCCTCGACGCGTTCCGAGCCGACGACCACCTTCGCCCCGCTGTCGGCGAGGATGTAGGCGACCTCGGGTTCGGTGAGGTGGTAGTTGAGGGTCACCAGGTAGAGCCCGGACTGCATGGCGGCGAGGTACAGCGCGACCAGACCGGCGCTGTTCGTCATCACCGCCGCCACCGTGTCGCCGACCTGGAGGCCCGTGTGCTGGCGCAGACCGTGGGAGATCCGGTTCACCTCGGCGAACAGGTCACCGTAGGAGATCCGCCGATCGTCGGCGGTCACGATCGCGCACAGGTCCGGCTCCGCGGCAGCCCACAGCCGAAAGCCGGTCCGCTCCTCGCTCATCGGACTCCTTGAGTTAGATTCCGACCATCCGGTATGTTGTTGGAGTCACACTAAGGGAGCCGCCCGACGATGTCCAGACCCGTGAGCGACGCACACGCCGCCAGCTACCGCGCCCGTCAGGTACCGGCCCCCACCGAGGTCGTCGACGGGGTGTGGGCCATCCCCGTCCCGCTGCACGGCAGCGCCCTGCGGTACGTCACCGTCTTCCTGATCGCCACCAGCGACGGCCCGGTCCTCGTCGACGCCGGCTACGACCACCCGAGCTGCTGGACGTCGTTCCAGCGGTCGGTGGCGTCCGTCGGCCACCGGGTCGAGGCGATCACCACCGTCCTGCTCACCCACAACCACCCCGACCACGTCGGCTTCGCCGCCCGCCTCCGGGAGGTCTCCGGCGCGCGGATCGTGATGGGGGCCGCCGACGACTTCGCCACCCTGCACCGCACCCGGGGCGGGTTCCTCACCCAGTTGCGCGCCGCGCTGGACCTGACCGGGGCGCCACCCGAGGTGGTCGCCGCCATGTACGCCGACGCCGTCGCGGTCGCCGTGCACCACGAGGACCTGCGCCTCGACGTGGCGCTGACCGGCGACACCGCGTTCCGCTTCGGCGACGTCACCATCCACGCCGTGCCGACCCCCGGGCACACCTACGGGCACACCGTCTACCTCGACAGCCGGGGTCTGGTCTTCACCGGCGACACCATGATGCCCGAGGGACCCACCCAGCTCGCCATCGTCAGCCGGCCCGACGACGACCCCGCCGGGGACCTGTTCCGGTCCCTGGCGCGCATCGCCGACCTCGGGGCCACCGTCGCCTGCCCGGCCCACCAGTACCCGTACGGCGACGTCGCCGGCCGCGCGCGCGAGCTGGCGGCCTTCCACCGGGGCGAGGTCGACCGGGTCCGGGAACTGGCAGCCTTGCACCAGGGCGGAGTCGAGCGGGAGCTGGCGGCCTTGCACCAGGGCGAGGTCGACCGGGAGCTGGCCGACGGTGCCGCCACCGCGTGGCAGCTCGCCCAACGGCTGACCTGGAAGAAGCCGTGGGGCGAACTGGGTCGCGGCACCCGGCGGTTCTCGCTGGTGCACACCCTGGCCCTGCTCCGCAACGCCACCCGCCCCGACCGGTAGCGCGGGCCGCAGAACGCCACCCGCGCCGACCGGTAGCGCGGGCCGCAGAACGCCACCCGCCCCGACCGGTAGCGCGGGCCGGTGCCGGCCGGCCCGCACCACCGCGGCTCAGCCCGCCGGACGGTCGGCGCGGTCGGTCTCGTACGTCCAGTCCGGTCGCAGCGACGGGCGCAGCTGCCGCAGGTCCCGCTTGAGCACCTTGCCCGACGGGTTGGTGGGGAACTCCGGCACCAGGTAGACCTCCTTCGGCACCTTGAACCGGCCCAGCCGCTGCCGGGCGTGCGCGATCAGCTCCTCCGGTGCCAGCCCCGGCCGGGCCACCACGAACGCCACCGGTACCTCCTGCCACACCGGGTGCGGCGCGGCCACCACCGACGCGGCCAGCACCAGCGGGTGGTCGGCGAGCACGTTCTCGATCTCGGCGCTGGACATGTTCTCCCCGCCGCTGCGGATCATGTCCTTCAACCGGTCCCGGATGTAGAGGTAGCCGTCGGCGTCGAACCGGCCCACGTCGCCGGTGTGGAACCAGCCGTCCCGGAACGCGGCCCGGGTCGCCTCCGGGTCGTCCAGGTACCCGGGGCTGACCTTCGGTCCCCGGGCCACCACCTCGCCGTCGGTGCCGACCGGCACGTCGTCGCCGGCCGGGTCGACCACCCGGACCTGCACCCAGGGCACCGGAATGCCCACCGAGCCCTGCTTGGACTCCTGGTGGGCCCGGTCCAGGTAGGTCAACGCGCTGCACGTCTCGGTCAGGCCGTAACCCTCGATCAGCCGGGCGTTCGGGAAGAGCCCCCGGGCCACCGCGAACAACGCCGACGTCACCTGCGAATAGATCAGCCAGCGCACCGACGACAGGTCCGCCCCGGCACCCGCCTCCCGGCGGACCATGTCGAGCATCGTCGCCGCCAGCACCATGCCGGTGATCCGCTCGGTCCCGATGGCCCGCAGCACCGCCGCCGGTTCGAACCGCCGTTGCAGCACCATGCACCCGCCGACGTGCCAGATGCCGTACCCGGGCAGGTCGGTGCCGCCGACGTGGTACAGCGGCGCGACGTTCAGGATCCGGTCGTCCGGGCGCAGCCCCAGCTCGACGACCTGGGCGTGCATGTTCATGTTTACGTTGCCGTGGGTGAGCAGCACCCCCTTGGGCAGGCTGGTCGTGCCGGAGGTGTAGACGATCCGTTGCAGGGCGTCGCCGTCCAGGTCGGCGTCCGGCACCCGGGCGCCCCGGTACGCCTCGACCATGGCCCGCAGGTCCACCCAGCGGTCGTCGACCGGTTCCAGCGCGAACCGGCGTACGCCGGGCAGGCCGGCGAGCGCGGCGTCGGTGAGCGCGGCGAACTCCGGTACGGTCGCCACCGCCTCGACCCGGGCGTGCCCGAGCAGCTGGGCCAGTTCCCCGGCCGTCAGCCGGTAGTTCAACGGCACGAAGACCGCCCCGAGCTTCGCCAGCGCCAGGGACAGGATGAGGAACTCCGGCACGTTGTTCGCCACGATCGCCACCCGGCTGTCCCGGCGTACCCCCTCGGCAGCCAGCCCGGCGGCCAGCGCGTTGACGTCCACGTCGAGCTGGTGGTGGGTCCACCGGCGGTCCTCGAAGACCAGCGCGTCGGCGTCGGCGAACCGCCGGGCGTTGCCGGCCAGCATCGCGGCGATGTTCGCCGTGCTCACCCGGCCACCGCCGGAGCCGGCGCGTCAGCCGCGCCAGGAGAACCGGCCGGGGAGCCGGTCGAGGCGTCGGCCGGGCCCGGGGCAGCGGGCGGGGCGTCCCGCAGGCTGCGCTTGAGTACCTTGCCGGAGTCGTTGCGGGGCAGCGACGACACGATCTGCACGTACTTCGGCACCTTGTACCGGGCCAGCTCGGCCCGGCAGTGCTCGCGCAGACCCTCGGCGGTGACGGTCGCGCCGTCGCGGAGGATGACGTACGCCTTCGGCACCTCGTCCCAGGTCGGGTCCGGCACGCCGACCACGGCGACCTCGGCGACGTCCGGATGCCGGGCGATCACCCGCTCGATCTCGGCGCTGGCGATGTTCTCCCCACCGGACTTGATCAGGTCGGTGCGGCGGTCCACGAACCACAGGTAGCCGTCGGCGTCGATCCGGCCGACGTCACCGGTGAGGAACCAGCCGTCCCGGCGGGTCCGCCGGTTGGCCTCGTCGTCGCGCCAGTAGCCGGGCGACACCTTCTCGCCCCGGACCACGATCTCCCCCGCCTCCCCGGGCGGGACCGGCCGGAAGTGCTCGTCGACGATCCGGACGTGCACCCCGGGGAACGGTGCGCCGAGCGCGCCCAGCTTGCTCTGCTCGTGCGCGGCGTCCAGGTAGCAGATCCCGTTGCACAGCTCGGTCATCCCGAACGTGTCGACCAGTCGGACGTGCGGCAGCCGCCGCTTCACCTCCTGCCGTACGCTCGGCGCGACCCCGGCGAACAGCAGGTACCGCAGCGTGCCGAGGTCCGGTGGCGGGTCCAGGTCGAGCAGCCCGAACAGGATCTGCGCGGCCAGCACCATGCCGGTGATCCGCTCCTCGGCGGCGATCCGGGCGATGTCGGCGGCCTTGAACGTCGGCGTCAGCACCATCGTCGCGCCGGCCACGAAGATCGCCAGCCCGGGGGCCTCCAGCCCGCTGACGTGGAACAGCGGGGCGGAGACCAGGATCCGGTCGGCGGCGGTCAGCTCCAGTTCCAGCACCTGCGCCAGGTGGTTGGCGGTCAGGTTGCCGTAGGTGTGCACCACGCCCTTGGGTCGGGCGGTGGTGCCCGAGGTGTAGAGCAGCCGGTGCACGTCGTCCGGCCCCTTCTCGGCGTCGGCGACCCGCACGCCCGACGGCTGCCCGTCGAGGAGGGCGGCCAGCCGCCCGGCCCCGGCCACCACCCGGTCGCCGTTGGCGACCACGGTCCGGACCCCGGTGGCGGCGACCAGCCGGGCGGCGTCGTCGGCGAAGTCGTCGTCGTAGAGCAGCCCGGTGATGCCGGCCTGGTCGATGACGTACGCCTGCTCGTTCGGGTGCAGCCGCCAGTTCAGCGGCACCGAGATCGCGCCGAGCCGGGCCAGCGCCAGCAGTTCGACCACGTAGGTGCCGGTGTTGCGGCCGAGCACCCCGACCAGCTCCCCGGCCGCGATGCCCCCGTCGCGCAGGGCCGCGGCGTGCCGGTCGACGTCGGCGTCCAGTTCGGCGTACGTCCAGCGCCGGTCGCCGTCGACCAGGGCTTCCCGGTCGGCGCGGCGCAGCGCCTGCCGGCGCAGGTGCTCGGTGACGTTGCTGGTGGCCATCACGCGCCGCCGTTCCGCCGGTACTCCAGGATCTCCTCCCGGCTGGGCAGCGCCACGAACTCCAGCAGGTTGCCGTCGAGGTCGCGGGCGGCGAACGCGGTGAGGTACCCGTAGTTGTCGAGCAGCACCCGGTTCGGGGTGGTCAGACACTCCGCCCCGAGGTCCGTCAACCGCTGGTGCAGCTCGTCCATCTCGTCGACCGGCACCTCGAAGCTGAGCAGGAAGGTGCCCAGCTCCAGGTGGCCGCCGGTGGCGGTACGGGTCGGGGTGCCGTTCCACTCGATGAGTTCGAGCTGGCCGATCCGGCTGGGCCCCTGGAGGTACTGGACCCGGCCGGTGGTGCCGGCGGGCAGCCCCAGCGACACCTCGATACCGGGTCCGCCGACGTCGGTACGCAGCGTCTTGCGGTAGCCGAGCGCCTGCTCGTAGAAGTCGGCGGCCCGGTCCACGTCGGAGACGGTCATCGCCACGTGGTGCACTTCGCTGACCGGCATGGTGCCTCGCTTTCGGTGTGGTCCGCGCCGGTTCAGGCGGCGGGTCCGGCCGGGCTGGAGCCGCCGGCCGTCGGTCCGGTTCCTCCGGAGAGGACCCGCTGGATCAGGGTGACCTCGTCGGCCCCGCTGTCCGGAACGACGAAGTCGTCGAGCCGGCAGATCTCGTCGACGGCGGCGTGGATGTCGTCGGGCGTGGCCGGTTCGGGCCCGCCGTACCAGCCGGGGGTGACGCCGAGGAAGACCCGGCCGACCCGCCCGCCGCCGACGGTGAGGATGTGCCGGTTGAGCTGGCACTGCTCGGAGGCGAGGAAGGTGGCCACCGCGGCGACGTGCCGGGGGTCGAACCGGTCGGTGAGGTCACCGAGCAGGTTCTCGGTCATCCGGGTGGCCGCGGTGGGGGCGATCGCGTTGACCAGGATGCCGTGCCGGGCCCCCTCCAGGGCGAGCACGTTCATCAGGCCGACCAGCCCGGTCTTGGCCGCCCCGTAGTTGGCCTGGCCGAAGTTGCCGAACAGCCCGGACGACGAGCTGGTCAGCACGATCCGGCCGTACCCGCGCTCGACCAGGTGCGGCCAGGCCGGGCGGAGCACGTGGAACGCCCCGGCCAGGTGCACGTCCAGCACGGCGGTGACGTCGGTGTCGGACATCTTCGCCAGGGTGCGGTCGCGCAGGATGCCGGCGTTGTGGATGACCGCGTCGAGCCGGCCGTACTCGTCGACGGCCCGGCGGACCAGGTTCGCGCCGCCCTCGGCGGTGGCGACCGAGTCGGTGGACGCGACGGCGGTGCCGCCGGCCGCGCGGATCTCGGCGACCACCCGCTCGGCCGCGCCGGAGGACCCGGAGCCGTCGACCGCGCCGCCGAGGTCGTTGACCACCACCCGCGCGCCCCGTTCGGCCAGCGACAGGGCGTGGGCCCGGCCGATGCCGTTGCCGGCCCCGGTGACGATCACGACCCGGTCGTCCAGGCTGACCCGGGCGGTCACCGCCCCTTCCCCGGCACCGGCGCTCATCGCTCGTTCCCCAGGACCGCCACGAACGCCACGCAGGAACCCGGCTGGCCGCCGAGGTTCTGGGCGACCGCCAGCCGGGCGTCGGGCACCTGCCGTGGGCCGGCCTCCCCGCGCAGCTGGGTGAAGCACTCGAACATCATCCGCAGCCCGGTCGCGCCGATCGGGTGGCCGAACGACTTGAGGCCACCGTCGGTGTTGACCGGCAGCGCGCCGTCCAGGTCGTACCGGCCGTCGAGAATGTCCCGCCAGGCCTTCCCTCGCTCGGAGAACCCGAGATCCTCCATCAGAACCACCTCCGTCGGGGTGAAGCAGTCGTGTACCTCGGCCAGTGAGATCTGGGTGGCCGGGTCGGTGACGCCGGCCTGCTCGTACGCCTGCCGGGCGGCCGCCACCACCTCGGGGAAGGTGGTGAAGTCGTACCCGTCGGCGGCCAGCCCGGCCCCCGACCCGGCGACGAAGCCCATGCCGCGCAGGTACACCGGCCGGTCGGTGTACCGGTGGGCGTCCTCGGCGCGGACCAGGATCGCCGCGGCGGCCCCGTCGGAGACGCCGGAGCAGTCCATCACCCCGAGCGGGCCGGCGATCCGGGGCGACCGTTCCACGGTCTCGGCGGAGACCGCCTTGCGGAACTGGGCCCGTTCGTTCAACGCGCCGTTGGCGTGGTTCTTGGTGGCGACCTTCGTCAACGCGCTGCGCAGGTCCCCCTCGGTCAGCCCGTGCGCCCGCTGGTAGGCCGGGGCGAGCAGCGAGAACCCGGCCGGGGCGGTCCAGTCGACGTCGGTGCCGTCGGCGGGCGGGAAGACGGCGGACAGCCCGGAGTACGAGGAGTCCTTCAGCTTCTCCACCCCGGTCGCCATCACCATGTCGTACGCGCCGGACGCGACCGCGAACGCGGCGTTGCGGAACGCCTCCGAGCCGGTGGCGCAGTAGTTCTCCACCCGGGTGACCGGCTTGCCGACCAGCCGCAGCGGTCGGGCCAGGGTCTGCCCGGACATGCCCGAGCCCTGGGTGCCGACCCAGAACGCGTCGACGTCGTCGAGGGTGACGCCGGGCAGCGACCCCACGCACTCCTGCACCGCGTCGACCAGCAGGTCGTCGGCGGAGGAGTGCCAGTGGTCCCGGAACGGGGTGCAGCCCATCGCGACGATCGCGACGTCGTGGGCCATGCGCCTACTCGCCATCGGTGTCCCTCCACGGCCGGAGCTTCCAGAAGTAGTTGTGGATCGAGTCGGTGGTCCACAGCCGGCGGAACGTCGGCGTCATCGCCATCCCGACCGTGACGTCGGCGGGCGGCACGTCGGTGACGTAGGCGCTGAGCCGGCCGCCGCCGTCGACGTCGGCGACCACGATCGCCACGTCCGGCTCGGGCATGGTGGTCAGGTGGTCCCGGGTCACCGAGACCACCCGGGCGGTGCGGTCCCGCAGCGACACCTTCGCGGCCGGGTCGTCCGCGCCGACGATGCCGCAGGCCGCGCAGACCCGGCCGGGTGGGGTGGTGACCGCGCCGCACGCGCCGCACCGGCTGCCCTCCAGCCGGTACTTCCAGCCGGCCCGCCGGTACATCGGCGGGGACGCCGGGGCCGGGGCCGCCGGTCGGGCCGGGCCCTGCACGTCCAGCAGGCCCCGCCAGCGCAGGTACCGGCCGTAGCCGAGGGGCTGCCGGGCGGCGAGCTGGTCGTGGACCGACGGGCCGCGACGGGCCGCGCGTACCCCGTCGCCGACCCGGAGGACGAACGCGTCCGCGCCCTCGGTGGCCGACAGCAGCAGGATGGTCTCGCCGGGTTCGGCGGTGTCGAGGGCGGCGGCGAGCAGCAGCCCCGGGTGGGCGGTACCGGTGAACCCGGTGGCCCGTTCGAGGGCGGCGTCCTCGCCCGAGCCGCCCAGGGCGCGACGCAGCGCCGCCGCGGCGCGGGCGTTGGACGAGGAGACGACGACCCGGTCGACGGTGTCCAGGGACGCCTCGGCCAGGGCGCGGCGGGCCGCGTCGAGGCCGGCGGTGGCGAGGATCTCGGCGGTGAAGCGTTCGTCCCAGACCCGGTCGTGGCGTTCCCCGGGCAGCCGCCAGCGTTCCAGTACCTCGCTGGTGTGCCCGGCCCGCCCGAGCAGCACGGCGGCCCGGTCGCCGCCGCCGGCGAACGCGGCGGCGGCGTCGCCCTGGGCCAGCTCGTCGGGGGCCCCGGGGCGGGTGGTGCGCAGGTCGGCCAGGGCCGCCACGGCACCGGACCGGATGGCGAGGTCCAGGGCGGTCGCGCCGGAGCGGTGTCCGCGCAGGTCGACCGCGACCACGTCCGGGGCGAGCCCGAGGGCGGCGTGCACCACCGCGGCGGAGGTCTTCGCCTCGTACGGGGCGCTGGTGGTGGCGAGCAGCAGCTGCCGGCCGGGCGGGTCGACCGCGGCGACGTGCCGGAGCGCCTCGACGGCCAGGGTGATGGTGTCCTCGTCGAAGCCGGCGACGCTGCGGGCCGGGCCGCCGGGCCGGGGTGGCCCGGTGGCGTCGAGCCGGTTGTCGTGCAGCGCGTACGCCGGGAGGTGGGCCGCGTAGGCGTCGATGCCGGGTTGGTCGGGCATGGGGCGCGGGTTCTCCTTCAGCTCCACCGGGTTCAGTTCCACGAGGGAATGGCGGCGAGCAGTCGTCGGGTGTAGTCCTGCTGCGGTCGGTCCAGGACCTGCGTGACGTCGCCCTCCTCGACGACCCGTCCGGCGCTCATCACCGCGATCCGGTCGCAGAGGTCGCTGGCGAGCATCAGGTCGTGGGTGACGAACAGCAGGCCGATGCCGAGTTCGTCGACCAGGGTGCGGAACAGGGCCACCACCTTGGTCTGGGTGGTGACGTCGAGGGCGGTGGTGCACTCGTCGGCGATCACCAGGGCGGGCCGGGTGACGACGGCCAGGCCGATGGCGACCCGCTGGCGGAGGCCGCCGGAGAGTTGGTGCGGGTAGCTGTCCAGGACGCGGGCGGGGTCGCTGATCCGCATCTGTTCCAGCACCTCCACCGAGCGTCGTTCGACCTCGGGGCGGGTGATGTCGCGGACGTGGCGGCGCAGCACCTCGGCGAGCTGGGTGCGGACCTTCATCAGCGGGTTCAGGGACCGCGACGCGTCCTGGAAGACCATCCCGACGGCACTGCCCCGGACCCGGTCGGTGCGGTCGACGCCGGGGGCCACCACCGGGTCGCCGGCGAGCGTGACGGAGCCGCTCGCGACGCGGACGTTGCGGTCGAGCAGTCCGACGACGGAGCGGGCCAGGGTGGTCTTGCCGCTGCCGGACTCGCCGACCACGCCGACGATCTGGCCGCGCCGGATCTCCAGGTCGACGTCGTCGAGCAGGGGCAGGTCGCCGGTGGCGAGGCGGGCGGTGATGGACAGGCCCGAGATGGTCAGCAGTGCGCTCATCGCCGTCTCTTCCGCGGGTCGTGGTGGGTGAGCAGCGCGTCCCCGAGCAGGTTGACCAGGAGCACCAGCAGGGTGATGGCCAGGCCGGGGAAGAACGCGATCCACCAGGCCTGGCTGAGTTCGTCCTGGCCGGAGGCCAGCATCGAGCCCCAGCTGTTCATCGGCGGTACCACGCCGAGGCCGAGGAAGCTCAGCGCGCTCTCGACCAGGATGGCGGTGCCGACCTGGAGGGTGCCGAGCGCGACGATCGTGCCGGCGAGGTTGGGCAGGATGTGCCGGAAGACGATCCGGGTCTCCGACGCGCCGGCCGCCCGCAACCCGATCACGAACTGGCGTTCCCGGATGGCGAGGGTGGCCGAGCGGGTGACCCGGGCGCAGACGGCCCAGCCGGTGAGCGCCAGCACCAGGAACAGCACCGGCAGCGAGCTGCCCCGGTTCGAGATGATCGCCAGGGCGACCAGGATGAACGGCAGGGCCAGCTGGGCGTCGATGAGGATCGAGATGACCCGGTCCACCGTGCCCCGGAAGTAGCCGGCGAGCACCCCGAGCAGGGTGCCGGGGCCGATGGCGACGACCGCGCCGACCAGGCCGATCATGATGGTGAGGCGGCCGGCCGAGACGAACTGGGTGAGCAGGTCCTGGCCGAGCTTGTCGGTGCCCAGCGGGTGCGCCCAGGTGCCGCCGGGCAGGAAGCCGGGCGGCTGCCGGGTGGCGTCGAGGTTCTGGCCGGTCTCCGGGAGCAGCCCGGTCAGCGGCAGCACGAACACCGCGACCGCGACCACCGCCAGCGGCAGGGACAGCCAGAACACCGAGGTGCGGGCACGTCTACCGGTACGTTGCGGCGGGGTCGTCGCCACGGTGGCGACGGGGTCGACGTCGAGGCGGCTCATGGTCACCTCACCCTCGGGTCGACGATCGAGTGGATGACGTCGACGAGCAGGTTGAGCAGGACGAAGACCAGCGCGCCGAAGACGACGATCGCCTGCACGAGCGGGAAGTCACGGAACTGGATGGCCTGGAGGGCGAGCTGTCCGAGGCCGGGCCAGGAGTAGACGTACTCGACGGCGACCGCGCCGGAGAGCAGGATGCCGGTCTGGAGCACCACGATGGTGAGGATCGGCATCATGGCGTTCTTGAAGGCGTGCCGCCAGACCACCCGGGGTCGGCTGATGCCCCGGGCGCGGGCGGAGTCGATGTACGGCTCGGCGAGGGCCTCGCTCATCGACGCCCGGGTGAGCCGGGCGATGTGCGCCATCGGGTACACCGACATGGTCAGGGCGGGCAGGATCAGGTGCTTCGGGCTGCCGGACTGGCCGGCGGGCAGCCAGCCGAGCTTCACGGCGAACAGCACCACCAGCATCATGCCGAACCAGAAGACCGGCACCGACTGCCCGAGCAGGGCCAGGGTGGACGCGCCCCGGTCCCACCAGGTGCCCTCCCGGGTGGCCGCGAGCACCCCCAGCGGTACGCCGACCAGCAGGGCGAGGGCCATGCCGGCGGCGACCAGTTGCAGGGTGTACGGCAGCCGGTCGGCGATCATCGACGTGTTCGACTGGTAGAACTGCAACGACTGGCCGAGGTCGCCGGTGAAGACGCCCCGCAGGTAGTCGAGGTACTGCACGATCAGCGGCAGGTCGAGGCCGAGTTCCTGGCGCAGCGCCTCGCGCTGCTCGGGCGGGGCCATCGGGCCGAGGATGGTGGCGGTCGGGTCGCCGGAGAGGCGACCGAGCAGGAACGCCAGGCTGAGCGCGATGAGCAGCGACGCGAACAGGGACGCGACCCGGCTGCCGACGCGGCGGACGGTGCTGGCCTTCATCGGCGGGACCTCCATCGCGCGCCGGGCATCGCGGCCAGCAGTTCGCGCGTGTAGTCGTTCTCGGGGGTGACGAACACCCGCTCGCAGGGGCCGGACTCGACGACCCGGCCCCGGTACATGACGTGCACGGTGTCGCAGAGCGAGCGGACCACGGCCAGGTCGTGGCTGATCATCAGCAGCGCCGCGCCGGTGGTGGCCCGGATCTCCCGCAGCAGGGCCAGCACGTCCGCCTGGACGGAGACGTCGAGGCCGGAGGTCGGCTCGTCGGCGACGATGAGCCGGGGCCGCATGAGCAGCGCGCGGGCGATGCAGACCCGTTGCGCCTGGCCGCCGGAGAGCTGGTGCGGGTACCGGTCGAGGATCTCCGGGGCGAGCCGGACCCGGGCGAGCAGGTCGGCGTCGCCGATCCAGGAGGTGCGGCGGGGTTGCAGGGTACGCAGCTCGCGCAGGCCGGACCGGACCGACTGCCGGGGGTCGAGCGAGCCGTGCGGGTCCTGGAAGACCACCTGCACCTCGGGCCGCAGCCGGCGCAGCCGGGTCCGGCTGATCGTCGACAGCGGGTGGCCGAGCAGCCGGATCTCGCCTTCGCCGCGGACGCCGAGCCCGGTGGCGGCCATGGCCAGCGTGGTCTTGCCCGAGCCGGACTCGCCGACGACGGCGACGCTCTCGCCGGCGTCGATCCGCAGGGACACGTGGTCGACGGCGCGGAAGACCTCGCCGGTGCTGCGGTTGCGGTGGTCGACGACGAGGTCGTCCACCACCAGCACCGGGGTGTCCGTCTCCGGGGTGCGGGGGTGCCCGGCGGCGACGCCGGGCACCCCGTCTCCACTGCTTCGGACATCGTCAGCGGGTCGTCTTCGTGAAGTCCACGGTGTTCAGCGGGCCGAACACCACGCCGGAGACGCCGGGGGCGGTGGCGTAGTTGAAGACCTGCCGGTACAGCGGCACGTAGCAGTGCTTCTCGACCACGCTCATGGTGTTGAGCTGCTCGTAGATCGGGGCGGCCTGCTCGGTGCCGTCCTGTTCGAGCGCCTGCTGGGCGAGTTCGTCGATCTTCGGGTCGGGGCAGTTACCGGTGATCGACTTGGTCTTCAGGAAGCCGCTGACGAAGTAGTCGGGCACCGCGACGTTCGGCACCCCGGCGAAGATCGAGATACCGGGGACCTGGCGACCGATGATCCGCTTGACCAGCGTGCCGTAGTCGACCGGCTGGTAGGTGACCTTGAAGCCGGCCTGTTCGAGGCTGCCGCCGACGGCCTGGGCGACCTCTTCGATGTTGGTGTACTGCGCTGCCGGGTAGTGGATCTGCACGGCCGGGGCCGCGCCGCCGACGAGTTCCTTGGCGCGGGCCGGGTCGGCCTTGACGCTCTGCGCGGGCTGCTGGCCGGGCTTGACGTTGAGCAGTCCGGCGTCGGCGACGGCCTGGCCGTCGAAGATGCCCTTGACGATGGCGTCCCGGTCGATGGCCAGGGCGGCGGCCTCGCGCAGCTTCGGGTCGTCGAAGGGTGCCTTGGTCGAGTCGAGGAAGGCGATGATCTTCATCGCGGTCTCGGTGCTGACCACCTCGACACCGGCCGCCTTGGCCGCGCTGGCCTGGGCGGGCGGCAGGTCGAAGGAGATGTCCACGCTCTTGCTCTGGATCAGGGCGAGCCGCTGGGCGGCCTCGTTGGCCCAGGTGAAGGTGATGCCGGCGTTGGTGGCCTCGGTGCCCCAGTAGTCGGGGTTCTTCTTGACCGAGATGTCGCGGCCGGCGTTCGCGCCCGCCCAGACGTACGGGCCGGTGCCCACGGGGGCGGCGGCGAAGCCCTCCGAGCCCTTCTCCTGGTAGTACTTCGGCGGCACCAGGTAGACGGTGGTGAGCAGGTCCGCGATGTTGTACTGCGGGGTCTTGGTCTTCACCACGACGGTGGTGGCGTCGGGCGCCTCGATCGAGGCGACGTTCCCGAAGTAGGACTTCAGCTGCGAGGCGGCGCTGTCCCGGGTGAGGGTGATGGTGTTCGCGACCGCGGCCGCGTCCGCCTTCTCGCCGTTGCTGAAGCTGATGTCGGGCCGGACCTTGAAGGTCCAGGTGGTGGGGTCGGTCCGGGTCCAGCTGGTGACCAGCCCGGTGTCGGTCGGCGCGAGGTTGCTGTCGATGGCGATCAGCGGTTCGAGCATGGTGGCCCAGACGATCTGGGCGGAGCGGGCCCCGACGATCGGGTCGAGGGTGGCCGGCTGGGCAGCGAGCAGCGCCCGGATGGTCGCCGAGCCGTTCGACCCGGTCTCCTCGGGGTCGGACCCCCCGCATCCGGTCAGGCTGACGCTGGCGATCACAAGGGCGGCGGCCAGTGCCAGGGGCCGCCGAGAGCGCAGAGATTTCAAGATCATCAGTGGCGTCCTTCGCGGTGATGGACCCGTCACGTCTCGGCGTGAGGCGACGGTGACGTTCGCCACAAAGTACCGACCAGCCGGTATCAAGTCAACGGGTCAAGCGGGTATCTCGCGGATGACATCCGGGTCACAAACGGCCACCCACCAGCGACGTTGTGTTCATACCGACCGGTATGTATGATACCGCGGTGACCATCACCCTCACCCATGGGCACGACGGCCGCGTCGCCCGCGTCCGCTTCGACAACGCGGCACGCGGCAACTGTCTCGACGACGCCACGCTCGGCGAACTCGTCGGAACCCTGGAAACCGCCGCCGCCGACGAGGACTGCGTGGTCGTCCACCTCGAGATGGCCGGCCGGCACTTCTGCGGCGGCTGGGACACCAGGTCCTTCGCCGCCCTGCGCGATGCCGGACAGGAGACGGTCGCGGCCGGGCTGCGCGCCAGCGACGCCGCGCTGCGCCGCATCCGGCAACTCCCGGTGCCCGTGGTCGCCGGTGTCCGGGGACAGGTCGTCGGGATCGGTGCCGGCCTGCTCAGCGCGGTGCACCTGCCGGTCGCCGGGGCGAACGCCCGACTGTCGCTGCCCGAGGCCCGCTACGGGTTCGCGCCCGCCGGGGTCGGCCACACCATCGCCCAGGCCCTTCCCCGGCCGCACGCCTACCACCTGCTCACCGGCGCGGCCAGCGCCACCGCCGCCGACCTGCTCGCCTGGGGGCTGGTCGCCCAGGTGGTCGCCGACGAGGACCTCGACCGCACGGTGGACGCCCTGGTCGACGCGCTGCTGGCGGTACCGGGGCGGACGCTGCGGGCGGTGGTCGAGGTGGTCGAGTCCAGCCTGGCCACCGGGACCGCCGACCAGGCGTACCAGATCTCGGCCCGCACGATCGTCGCGGGCCTGACCGCACCGGAGGTGTCCGGATGAGCCGACGATTCAGGCCCGGCGAGGCCGTCTGGGTGGAGCTGTGCACCCCGGACCCCGAGCAGGCCGTCACCTTCTACAGCGCGCTGCTCGGCTGGACGGTCCGCCCCGAACGGCTGGGCACCACCACCTACCGGATGTGCAGCGTCGACGGACACGACGTGGCCGGCATCTCCGACGCCACCGCGCTGCACGGCGGCCGGCCCCGGGGCTGGATCGCCTACTTCGCGGTCGACGACATCGCCCGGTCCGCGCAGCAGGCGGTCGCGCTCGGCGGTGAGCTGGTCACCCCGCCGCGCTACCTGCCCGCCGCCGGCACCGGCGCGGCGGTCATCGACCCGTTCGGCGCCGCCTTCGGGCTCTACCAGGGCGAGTCCCGCGCCGGGGTCCAGACGCTCAACTCGGTCGGCGCGCTGTGCTGGAACGAGCTGGACACCGGGGAACCCGCCCGGTCGGTGGCCTACTACCAGGCGCTGTTCGGCTACACCACCGAGCAGCGCGGCGACTCGCCGACGGCCCGGCCGTACACCCTGCTGATGCTCGACGACGTCCCGGTCGCCGGGGTCCTCGAACTGGACAACGAGTGGCCCAACCTCATCCCGTCGAAGTGGATCACCTACTTCGCCGTCGCGTCCCTGGACGACGCGCTGGCCCGGGTCACCGCGTTGGGCGGTACGCCCACCGTCGGGCCGGTCGACAGCCCGCACGGGCCGCTGCACCTGGTGAAGGACCCCGGCGGGCACACCCTGTGCCTCATCCAGCTCGAAGCCGGACTCCGCGAACACCCCTCCTCCCACCCGGCGGTGAACCGATGATGGCCGAGCCCCTGTTCGACACCACCGAGTTCCGTCAGGTGTGCGGGCACTTCCCCACCGGCGTGACCGCGGTGACCGCGGTGACCGCGGACGGTACGGTCGCCGCGCTGACCGTGAACTCGTTCACCTCGGTCTCGCTGCGCCCGGCGAAGGTGCTGTTCTGCGTCACCAGCCACTCGTCGAGCTTCCCGGTGCTGACCACGTCCGACCGGATCGCCATCCACATCCTGAGCCAGAACCAGGAGGACGTGGCCCGCCGGTTCGCCACCTCGGGCCTGTCCGGCGCGGAGAAGCTCGACGGGGTGTCCTGGGTGCCCGGCCCGGACGGGGTCCCGCTGCTGCCCGGCACACCGGCGATCCTCGCCGGACGGCGCGACGAGCTGATCACCAGCGGCGACCACGTGATCATCCTGCTGGACGTCGACCACGTGCACCTGAAGCCGACCACCGTGCCGGCGCTGTCGTTCTACCGGGGCCGGTTCGTCGCCCCGTCCGACGCGATCGCCGAGTAGGCACACAGCCGGGCGGGGTCACCGGAAGGTGACCCCGCCCGGCTGCTGCGCGTCCGGGCCGCCGGCGGCGGCGGGCGGTGTCAGTCGTGGTAGCGGAACAGGATCTCCGCCACGCAGCAGGGCTGCGACTCGTCGGCGAACTCCACGGCCACCGACGCCTTGGCCTGCACGCCCCCCGGACCGCCCCCGGCCGCGGCGAGCGGCTGGGCGGCGACGAGCGTCGCGGTGCCCTGGATCGCCACGCCCGGCGGCAGCGGGCGGATGAACCGGACCCGGTCCAGCCCGTAGTTGACCCCCATCGAGAAGGTCTCCACCTCCAGGATGTCCGCGAGCAGCCGGGGTACCAGGGCCAGGGTCAGGAAGCCGTGCACGATCGTCGTGCCGAACGGTCCGGAGCGGGCCCGCTCGACGTCGACGTGGATCCACTGGTGGTCCCCGGTGACGTCGGCGAACCGGTCGACCTGTTCCTGGGTCACCACCTGGGGTTCACTGGCCCCCAGGTACTGCCCCACCAGGTCCAACAGGTCGCTCGGGGTACGCACGGTGGTGCGCTGCGCGGTTCGCATGGTCGTGGATCACTTCCGTTCCAGGGGACGAGGGGTGGGTGGGGCTGCCGCCTGGGCCGCGACGTGGGCGGTGAGGGTCTGCCACTCGCGGTCCCAGGCCGTCTCGGCGACGGTCGGCCGGGCCAGGTGCACCATCCGGCGCACCGCCGCCGGGTCGAGGGCCGCGATGCGGTCGGTCAGCACGTCGACGTGCCCGACGAGTTCCGCGTCGGCGACCACCTCGCTGACCAGTCCCCGGTGGGCGGCCTCGCCGGCCGACCAGGTCTCGCCGGTGAGCAGCAGCCGGCGGGCCAGCGCCGGGCCGACGGCCAGCGGCAGCAGGACGCTGGAACCCCAGCCGGGGACCTGCCCGACGGCGATGTGCCGGTCGCCGAGGCGGGCGCTGTCGGCGGCGACGGCGATGTCGCAGGCGAGCAGCAGTTCGAGCCCGCCACCGAAGGCCGCCCCGTTGACCGCGGCGACGGTGGGCACCCCGGCCGCCAGGATGCCGCGCACCAGGCGGCGGCCCCGGTCCAGGAAGGCCCGCAACGCGGGCAGGTCGCCGAGCAGGGCGGTGGCCTCGGCCAGGTCCGCGCCGGCGCAGAAGCTCCGGCCGGTTCCGGTCAGCACGAGCACCCGTACGCCGGGGTCGGCGGCGTCGGCCAGCCACCGTTCGAGACCGGCCAGCACGGTGCTGTCGCAGGCGTTGGCGGCGCCGGGCCGGTCGATCCGGGCCCACAGGGCGGGTCCGCGCCGGGTGACCTCGACGGAGGTCACGTCAGGCTCACGCAGAGCTTGCCGAACCCGGTGCCGGCGAGCATCCGGTCGGCCTGGGTACGGACGTCGGCGAGGTCGACGGTGCTGTCGACGGTGGGCCGGACGAGGTGGGTGTCGACGAACGCGACCAGGGCGCGGAACTCGTCGAGGGTGCCCATGGTCGACCCGTGCACGGTGATCTCCCGGGCGAACAGCCGGGTCAGGTCCAGGTCGGCGGTGAAGCCGCTGGTGCCGCCGCACACCACGATGGTGCCGCCGGCCCTGGTGGAGCGCACCGAGTGCCCGAACGTCGCCGGGCCGACGGTCTCCACGACGACGTCGGCGAGTTCCGGCACCCGGTCGCCGCTGTCCAGGGCGGCGGCGGCACCGAGGGCGAGCGCCCGGTCCCGCTTGGCCGGGGACCTTGAGGTGACGAACACGGTGGCACCGGCCGCCGTGGCCAGGCCGATCGCGGCGGTGGCGACTCCCCCGCCCGCGCCCTGGACGAGCACCACCCGTCCCGGTCCGACCGTGGTCCGGGTGAACAGCATCCGGTACGCGGTCAGCCAGGCCGTCGGCAGGCAGGCGGCCTCCGCCCAGCTCAGGCCGGCCGGCTTCGGTACGAGGTGGTGCGCCGGGACGGCGATGCGCTCGGCGAGGACCCCGTGGCCGGCGTCGGGCAGCAGGGTGGCGTGGGGGACGGTCCGGCCGTTCGGCGCGGTGGGCAGCACGGGGTAGACGATCACCTCCCGCCCGTCGGCGACCCCGGCGGCGTCGCTGCCGATGACGTGCGGGCCGCCGTGCGGTCGGGGTCCGACACCGCGCAGCGTCCAGATGTCGTGCATGTTCAGCGCGCCGGCCCGGACGTCGACGTGCACCCAGCCGGGCGGTGCGGTCGGGGCGGGGAGGTCGCCGACCCGGATCGCCTCGACCGGGTGGTCGGCGGACGGCTCGACCAGGTAGGCGGCTCTCATGCCGACGCCGGCTGGCCGTCGGCGGGCGGACCTGGCCGGGTGGATCCGGCCGGTTCGGTGGGGCCGTTCCAGAACGCCACCTCCGCCAGGTCGGCCCGGGCGGCGGGGCGGAAGTCGACACCCCGGGTGTAGGCCACCGGGAGCAGGGTGATCGGCCGCCAGTCGGCGGGCAGGCCGAGCACCGCCTGGACCCGACTGGCCTTGTGGGCCAGGGCGGTGGCCATCACCGAGCCGAGGCCCCGGGAGCGCAGCGCGAGCTGGAAGGACCAGGCGAACGGGAAGATCGAGCCGTAGTAGCCGGACGCGGTGCCGCCGACCGGCTTCTCCGGCAACGGCTTGGTGCTGCACAGCACCACCAGGACGGGTACCTGTTCGAGGTGGTCGACCAGGTGTTTCACCGCGCGCAGGATGCGGGCCTGCCGGGCCTGGGACGCCGGGTCGGCGCGGACGGTCGGCGACAGCCGGGTGGTGGTCGCCGCCTCGCCGTCGGC
This sequence comes from Micromonospora cathayae, assembly GCF_028993575.1. Taxonomy (NCBI): domain Bacteria; kingdom Bacillati; phylum Actinomycetota; class Actinomycetes; order Micromonosporales; family Micromonosporaceae; genus Micromonospora; species Micromonospora cathayae. The sequence continues at coordinate 5,649,360 of NZ_CP118615.1, forward strand.
CAGCGGCCGCTCCACGGTCTGGTACCAGATCTCGGTGTACAGCTCGGACAGCTTGCGTTTGAGGGTGGGGTCGTCGACCGCGACGATGCGCCAGTCCTCGAGGTTGGAGCCCATCGGCGCCTGCTGCGCGATCCGCAGGCACTCCTCGACGACGGCCCGGCCGACCGGCCGGTCGAAGTCCATCCGGTGCCGTACCGCGCGGGTGGTGGTCAGCACCTCGTCGATGTCGGTGATCACTCTGGTGCTCATCCGGGGTCCTCTCCCGTGAGGCGGTCGACGGGTTTGTCCTGGTACGGCAGCGGGGTTCCCCAGCGGTCGAGGTAGGCGACGGCGTTCACCGGGCGGCGGGCGGCGGGCCGGAAGTCGGTGCCGACGGTGTAGGCGACCGGGAGCATGGTGATCTGGAGCGCGTCGTCGGGGATGCCGAGCAGTTCGGCGGCGCGGGCGGCGTGGTGCAGGTGCAGGGTGGTGATGACGGTGCCGAGGCCCCGGGCCCGCAGCGCCAGGTTGAACTGCCAGATCGCCGGATACAGCGAGCCGTAGACGGCGGAGTTGGTGCCGGGGCCGCCGGTGGCCGGGTTGGGCCGGGTCGCGCACGGGATGACCAGGTACGGTGCCCGGCCGATGGTGTTCGCCAGGTGTTCCGCGCCCCGCAGGATCCGGGCGGTCCGGGGGCTGACCGCGCCGTCCGCGTCGACCCCGCCGAGGCGGCCCTTCACGGTGCTGCTCTCCGCGCCCGCCGCGCTGTGCAGCGGCGCGTGGACGTGCTCCAGGTAGGCGGCGTGGTAGAGCTTCCCGAGTTCGGCCCGCAGGGTCGGGTCGCCGACCACGACCCACCGCCAGTCCTCGGCGGCACCGCCGGTGGGCGCCTGGAGGGCGAGCTGGAGGCACTCGCCGACCACCCCGATCGGCACCGGGCGGTCGAGGTCGAGGCGGAGCCGGACCGACCGGGTGGTGGTCAGCACGTGGTTCAGGTCGGTGAACGGCAGGGTCATCGGCCGACCTCCGCGTGGTAGCCCATCAGGTCGGCGATGTGCAGGGTGTCGCAGTACTCGCGCACCCCGGCGATGCCGTCGGCCCGGACGTCGACCACCCAGAGGTACCGGTTCTGGTAGCGGGAGCCGTCGGCGAGGGTGGCGTCGCCGCTGGCCTCCACGGCGACCAGGGTGTCGTCGGCGATCCAGCGGTGCGGGGTCACCGTGACGGCCGCCGACCGGTAGCCGCCGGTGGCGAGCCGGGCCCGCATGGCGGCGAGTTTCGCGGTGATGGTGACGGTGCCGTGGAACGGGCCGTTGGCGTCGATGTCGCCCCGGCGGTGCGGCCGGCCGAGGTCGCGGTTCCGGCCGGTGTCGGTCCACCAGGTGGCGTCTTCGGTGAACAGGGCCCCGAAGGCGTCGAGGTCGCCGCCGGCCAGGGCCGGCCACATCGCCAGGGCCGTCGTCACCGCCGGGGGCGCGTCGCCGGGGTCGGGCGCGGGGCGGGCCGCCGGCTCGTCCGGCCCGGGGTAGCGGTCGGGGCGGGCCGCCGGGGCGTCCAGGCTGCTGCGGGGTACCGGCTCGCCACCGCCCACCACCTGCTGGGCGTGGATGGTGTCGAGGTACTCGCGGACGGAGACGACGGCACCGGACGGGTCGACGTCGAACACGAACCCGTACCGGTTGGCGTACTCGAGGCCGCTGGCGTGTACGCCGTACCCCTCGACCTCGATGACGCACCAGTCGTCACCGGCGACGATCCGGCGCGGGATCTGGCGGCAGCCGGTGGGGAACGCGGTCGGCCCGAGGTCGCGCATCAGGGCGAGCTTGTCGTCCATCCGCAGGACGCCGTGCAGCGGGAACCGGCCGCTGCCGGTCGGCGCGAGGTCCGGGTCGCCGCCACGGCGGTCCGGCCCGGTGTCGACCCACCAGGTCGCGCCGGGGGCGCACAGGCGGGCCAGGCCACCGAGGCTCCCCCGGTCGAGCGCGGAGACGAAGTCCATTCCCGCCCGGACAGCACGTGTCACCAGGGGCCCCCTACATACCGACTGGAAGGTATTTACCACGGCAGGGGCGACGAACTCAAGGGGAGCGTTTCATACCGACCGGATGGTATTCTCTCGCGGACAGGTCGTCGACGAGGGGGTTCGTGGTGTTCGAGGCGTACCAACTGCCCGAGGAGCACGCGGCGGTCCGGGAGGCCGTGCGCGCGGTGTGCGACGCCAAGGTCGCCCCGCACGCCGCCGCCGCCGACGAGACCGCCGAGTTCCCCCAGGCGTCCTACGACGCGCTGCGCGCCGCCGACTTCCACGCGCCGCACATCCCCGCCGCGTACGGCGGCGCCGGCGCGGACGCCCTCGCCACCGCGATCGTCATCGAGGAGGTCGCCCGCGCCTGCGCCTGCTCGTCGCTCGTCCCGGCCGGCAACAAGCTGGGCACCATGCCGCTGCTGCTGGCCGGCGACGAGCCGCTCCGGCAGCGGTACCTGCCACCGGTCGCCCGGGGCGAGGCGATGTTCTCGTACTGCCTCTCCGAGCCGGAGGCCGGCAGCGACGCCGCCGGCATGCGGACCCGGGCCGAACGCGACGGCGACACCTGGGTGCTCAACGGCGTCAAGCGCTGGATCACCAACGCCGGCCTGAGCGAGTACTACACCGTCTTCGCCGTCACCGACCCGTCCGCGCGGTCCCGGGGCATCTCCGCGTTCGTGGTGGAACGCTCCGACCCCGGGGTCAGCTTCGGCGCGCCCGAGAAGAAGCTGGGCATCAAGGGCTCTCCCACCCGCGAGGTGTACCTGGACAACGTCCGCATCCCGGCGGACCGGATCATCGGCGCGCCGGGCACCGGCTTCGCCACCGCGATGCGGACCCTGGACCACACCCGGGTCACCATCGCCGCGCAGGCGGTCGGCATCGCCCAGGGCGCGCTCGACCACGCGCTGGGCTACGTGCGGGAACGCCGCCAGTTCGGCCGCCCGATCGCCGACTTCCAGGGCATCCAGTTCATGCTCGCGGACATGGGCATGACCCTCGAGGCGGCCCGCCAGCTCACCTACGCCGCGGCCGGGAAGTCCGAGCGCGGCGAGCCGGACCTGACCTACTTCGGCGCGGCGGCGAAGTGCTTCGCCTCGGACGCGGCGATGCGGATCACCACCGACGCGGTACAACTGCTCGGCGGCTACGGCTACACCCGGGACTTCCCGCTGGAGCGGATGATGCGGGACGCGAAGATCACCCAGATCTACGAGGGCACCAACCAGGTGCAGCGGGTCGTGATGGCCCGCCAGCTCCTCGCCGACTGATTCCCGGCCGGTCAGCCGCCGGCGGTCAGCTCCGGGCGGTCAGCTCCGGGCGGTCAGCTCCGGGCGGAGCGTCGGGGCGGGTGGACCGGCCGGGGCTGGCGGACCGGCCGGGGCTGGCGGGCTCAGGCGGACAGCCCCTCCAGGACCATCGCGCTGAACTGACGCGCCACCTCGTCCACGCTGAGCGGACCGCCGACGTTGAGCCACTGGTACGCCCAGGCACACATGCCCACCAGCCCGAAGGTGGCGATACGCGGGTCGACGTCGGCGCGGAACACCCCCCGGGTGACACCGTCGGCGATCATCCCGGCGAACGCCGACTCCACCACCCCACGCTTGCGGGTCACCTCGGCGAACAGGTCCGCGGTGAGGTTCCGCCGCTCCTGGTAGAAGATCGTCACGTGCGCCCGGTACTCGGCCACGCTGGTCAGGCTGAACCGGATCAGCTCGGCCACCCGGACCTTCGGGTCGTCGCTGTCGGCCTCGATCTTCTGGATCGCGGCGAGCTGCGCCTCCAGGTACTCCTCCTGGATGTGCCGCAGCAGGTCGTCCTTGCTCTCGAAGTGGTGGTAGAAGGCGCCCTTGGTGAGCCGGGCCCGGTCTGCGATCTCCTGCACCGACGTACGGTCGAAGCCACGCTTCTCGAACAGCTCCAGCGCGCTGGCGATCAGCGACTTGCGGGTGTTCTCCGGGTCGTAGCCGTCCGGCCAACGTTGCCGACGCCGGGTCGACTCCGGCCGGGTGGACGTGGCACGCGCCATTGGTGGCCTCCTATCCCGTGCACAGCCCCACAATGCTACCGTCCGGTCGGAAGGAATGGGGAACGCCACCCGGAACCATCGACGATCAGGCGGCTCCCCCGTTGACGTACACCACCTGACCGTTGATCCAACGGGCCGGGCCGGCCAGGAAGGCCACCACCTCGGCGGTGTCGGCCGGATCCCCCAGCCGGTTCATCGGGGACGACGCCGCTATCCGGGCGATCGTCTGCTCGTCCTTGCCGGCCAGGAACAGCGCGGTCGCCGTGGCACCGGGCGCGACCGCGTTCACGGTGACGTCGCGTCCGGCCAGCTCCCGGGCCAGGATCAGGGTGATCGCGTCCACCGCGGCCTTGCTGGACGCGTAGGCGGCGTAGCCGGGCTGGGAGAGCCGGGGCGTCGTACTGGAGATGTTGACGATCGCCCCGCCGGACCGGACCCGACGCGCCGCCTGCTGGTCGACGACGAAGGTGCCGCGCACGTTGGTCCGGTGCACCCGGTCCAGTTCGGCCAGGTCCAGCTCGGTCAGCAGCGCGTGGGAGGCCACCCCGGCCGCGTGCACCACGACGTCGATCCCGCCGTACGTCCGCTCGGCGACGTCGAACAGCTCCGCCACCGCCACCTCGTCGGCGACGTCGGCCCGCACCGCGACGGCGTCTCCCCCGGCGGCGACGATCGTCGACACGATTCGCTCCGCGTCGTCCTTGCTGGTGACGTAGTTGAGCACCACCGAGAAACCGTCCGCCGCCAACCGTTCCACGATCCGCCGGCCGATACCGTGGGCACCACCGGTCACGATCGCGACACGCGGCGGGACAGTCATGGTGGCTCTCCTAGGGTTCGCGGATCCACGGCCGTGGGCCGTACCGGCGACCGGATTAGATCAAGGGCGATCGCCGGCCGTCCATGGTCCGAACTGGCGGGACCTGCGACGTCCCGGACAGGCCCCGGCAACCGATCCGGTGGCCCGCCCCCGCGCCACCCCACGGGTGTCCCGTCCGGACACCCGTGGAGCGTCGGGTGGGCCACCGCCCCGACCTGGCCGACGGGTGATCGGGACAGGTGCCATGGACGCGCCCGTCGGCGCGGGCTCCCCCGGCCCCGCCGCCCGGCCCGGTCAACCGACCGACGTGGCCGTCCAGGAGGACCGGATCAGCTCCCGCTCGGTGGCGGCGAGGTGGGCGGCAGCGGCGAGCCAGGCCCAGGCGTACCGGTCCGGGTCGGGGTCGGCGAGCCGGCCGAACGCGTCCCGGCCACGCCGGTCCGCCTCCGCCACCAGCGCCGACGCCAGCCCGGCGGCGGTGGTGAAGCCGGCCCCACGCAGCGGGCCGGTCAGCGCGGCGGTCTCGTCCCGGGTCGCCTCGGCGACCGCCCGCCGACCGCCGGAGACCGCCAACTCGACCAGCCGACGGACCCGCCACAGCGGCGACTCCGCGAGCAGGTCGGTGTCGTCGGCGGCCACCGGTCCGGGCGTCCCGGCCTCCTCGCGTGCCGGCAGGTGACCACCCTGGATCTGGTCGTAGCCCAGGTCCGCCCGGCCGTGCCACTGCGCCGGCAGCCGCAGCGTCACGGCGGCACCGGGCACCGCGCCGACGGCGAGCGGACGCAGCGTGCCGGCCCGGTCCGGGTCCAGCCGGCCGACCACCCGGATCCGCAGGCCCGGCCGGGAGGCCAGCCGCCGCAGGTTGGTCACGTGGGCCAGCGCCGGATGCGGGTCGGCCGGCACCAGGCGCAGCAGCGGCCCGTCCGGCACCGGCAGCCGGTCCGCCCCGACGCCGGGGGCAAGCTCGCGGGCCAGCACCCGGTCGCCCGCCGCGCCGAGCACGAGCAGGTCGGCACCGAGCAGCGCGGTACCGGCCCGGCCCGGATCCTCCGGGTCGTCGACGGTGAGCTGCGCGGCCACCACGTCGGCGAGCGGACGGGCGAACAGCTCCGCCAGTGGACCGGTGGACCAGTCCGTCCCGGCGAGCGGGGTGGCCCGGACCCGCGCGCCGGCACCCAGCCGGCCGTCCGGGGAGATGGTGGTACCGGTGACCCGCAGACCACCCCGGGCCAGCGCCGCGTGGTCGACCGCCACCGCGCCCATCTCGGTGACGGCCCGCGCGCAGTCCCGGGCGCGGGCCGGTCCGCCCGGTCGCACGTCCCCGAACGAGAGCCGACGCCCGTCGGCGGCGACCAGGTGGGTGACCACGCCGGCGTACCCGGTCGCGCTGATCACCGGTTCCCGGCAGACGCCGTACACCTCCAGCGTGCCGTCCGGCTGGTAGGCCCGGCGGAGCACGCCGACCAGCGCCGGGTCGGGATCGCCGGCAGCCAGCCGACCGGCCACGTACAGCAGGTCGTGCAACACCTCGACCAGGTCGGCGAGCCGGCGGCCGGCCTGCCGGTCCCGGTGCGCGCGCAGGCCACGGACCACACGCAGCGCGGCGCTCTCGGCCCGGGGCAGGCCGGCCAGCCGGGCACCGTGCGCGGCCCGGAGCAGGTCGGTCCGGGGCACCGCGCCGGCGGCCGGTACACCGCTGACGAGCACCACGGCGGCGGCCCGCCAGAGCGCGTCGGCGGCGGCCCGTTGTGCCTTCGTCGGCCCGCCACCGGGTCCGGTGCCGGCGGCGGCCGGACCGGCCGTGCCCGCCCGCGCGGTCCGCTCACCCGTGCCGACCCGCGCGGCCGATCCCGCCGGGCCGGTCCGACCGGCTCGGTCCGACCGCCCGGCGGCCGGCCCGAGACTGTCCGACGTGGACGGGTCGGCGAACGGTGGCCCGGGATGGTCGGCCGGGTCGGCGACCGGGCAGGCGACCAGGACCGCCGCCCGGTGCAGGCAGCGGGGGGCCAGCAGACAGCTGCACCGGGCCTGCTCCGGGTCGGTGACCACGCCGGTCGCCCCGGCGCTCAGGGTGACCCGGGCCTCCGGACCACAGTCGAGCGACAGCCCGCCGTCGACCCGCCCGACCGGCACCCCGGCCAGCCGTTCCACGGCCTCGTCCAGCCGCCGGCGCAGCCGGGACGGCAGGGCCGCCACCGCCGCCGTGGTCACTGCCGGTGACACCGGCGGCAACCGGTCGGTGTCCGGCACGACAGGGGTACGGTTCGTCAACGTGATCCTCCGCGGACACGGTCGCCCACCCAGCGGGCGAGTTCGAGCGGGCTGAGAGCGGCGACCGGCATCCCGGCCGCGACGAGCTGTTCGGCGACCGGTACCGAGTAGCAGGGCACCCCGCGGTCGTTCAGCGCGGCGCAGCCCAGCAGGTGCACCCCGGCCGACGCCAGCGCGCGGACCTCGCCGAGCAGCCCGGCCAGCGGGTAGCCCTCCTCGAAGTCGCTGACCACCGCGACGATGGTGCGGCTCGGCACCGTCACCAGCGAGCGGGCGTGGGCCAGTCCGGCGGCGATGTGCGTGCCGCCGCCGACCCGTACCTCCAGCAGCAGCGACAACGGATCGTCGACCCGGCCGGTCAGGTCGGCGACCTCGGTGGAGAAGGCGAGGAAGTGGGTGGACAGGCTGGGCACCCCGGCCAGCACGGCGGCGGTCAGCGCCGACCACACCACCGACGCCTCCATCGAGCCGGACACGTCGACCACCAGCACCAGCCGCCAGTCGGCCTCCCGACGGGTCCGGGTGTGGAAGACCGGGCGTTCCGGCACCACCACCGTCCGGCCGTCGCCGAGCCGACGGGTGTGCGCCAGGTTCGCCCGCAGCGTACGGTCCAGGTTGATCCGGCCGCCGGGCCGGCGGGACGGACGTGGGCTGGTCAGCCCGGTCAACGCCGGACGCGCCCGGTTCGCCAACTGGGCGGTCAGCTCCTCGACCAGCCGCCGGACCAGCGGGCGCAGTGCGGCCAGCTTCGCCTCGGGCAGGCCACCGGCCAGCGACAGCACCGAGGTCAGCAACTCCACCGAGGGGCGTACCGCGGCCGGGTCGAGTTCGGCCAGCACGTCGAGGCGACCGTGCTCGGCGGCCCGGGCGATCACCTCCTCGCGGACCGGTCTGCCGAACAGGGCCTCCAGTTCGTCGGCCCACTCCCGGGCGGTCGGGAAGGACGCCTCCTGGCCGCCGCCCGCCCCGGTACCGAGGTCGATGCCGCCCTCGCCCCGCCCCGCCCCGTACAGCTCGTCGAGGGCGCGGGCGTAGCGGCGGGCGTCGGCCGGCAGCCGGTCGGGCTGACGGCCGAGCAGCAGCCGCCACCGGTCCGCCGGTGCGAGCCCGGAGGCCGGCGGCGGGGCCGGGTCGGTGACCGCCGGAGTCGGCGGCGGGGCCGGGTCGGTGACGGCGGCGCGTACCTCGCTGACCGGGTCCGTGTCCGCTGCCGCCGACGGCCGGCGGGGCCGGTCGGTGGCGGCCCCGGCGGTCCGGGACGGTGGATCCGGGATCGGCAGTCCCCGGGCGAGCAGGGCGGCCCGGCCGGCCGCGTCGGCGGCGGCCCACCGGGCCAGCAGCTCGGGCGGGGCGGACAGGGTCACGTCGATCCGGTCGCCCAGCCGTTCGGCGACGGCGTCCAGCAGCCGGTCCCGGGCCGCCGGGGTGAGCACGTCGAACCCGCCCCGCAGGGCCGGCAGCCGGTCCAGGAAGCCGGTGTCGGTGAGCCGCTCGATCCGCTCCAGCAGCGGGTCCAGCGCGGCGGGCGCGGACTGCAACAGCGGGTGCGCGGCGGTGAGCAGCCCGCCGAGCATCCGGTGCAGGTGCCGACGGCTGTCCGGTCCGGTGGCCGCGTCGATCCCGCCGGCGATCCGGGTGCCCAGGGTCGCCAGGTCGGTCAGGTCGAGCAGCACCCGGGCGGCCAGGGCCGCGCCCTGCATCAGCGACGAACCCGACCGGGCCAGCTGGTCGAGCGCGTCGTCCAACCGCAGGCCGATCCGGTCCTGGCCGGCCCGGACCGCCAGGTCGACCAGGGCGGCGGCGTCGTCCGTGGCGTCGCTGCCGGCCAGGCCGGGCAACCCCCGGACCGCCGCGTCCAGCAGGACCACGGCCAGCTCGCCGGCCCGGTCCCGGCTGGCGGCGGTGGTGCCGGGCAAATGTTCCCGGCGCAGCGCCGCCAGCAGGTCCAGCGCGGTCAGCAGTTCGGGCAGGGTACCGGAGCCGGGCAGCACCACGGCGGCCAGGTCGAGCCGGTCGGTGACCAGCTCGGGCAGGTCGCACCGGGCGGCGTCCCGGAGCCCGGTGAGCAGCTGCGCGGCGGTGGGCCCACCGTCGGCGACCTCCCGGCGGAACCGCTCCCGCAGGGTGCCGGCGGCGGCCAGCGCCGCGGTCACCCCGCGTACCCCGACCAGGTCCAGGCGGGCCGCCACCGACGGGGTCCAGGCCAGCTGCCAGCGGGTGGTCAGGGCGGCCCCGTCACCGGTGCCGGCCACCGCGACCGGTTCGCCGTAGCCGACGCCGCAGACGTGCAGCCGGTGCAGCAGGATCTCCCGCCGGCTGTCCAGATCGGTGCGCAGCGGGTCCAGCCGGACCTCGCGGGCCTTCGGGCTGGCCGGGTGGGGCAGCCGCAGCGCGGCGAGCGCCGCCTCGACGGACGGGCCGAGCCCGGAGCGGGGCGTACCGGGCGCGGTCCGGCCCCGGTCCGCGCCGACCAGCACCGACTCCAGGGCGCGGGCCAGCGCCCGGCCCCGGCCGAGCAGCTCGCCCTGACCGAGCACGGTGGTCACCGCCTCCAGCACCTCGCCCCGGCCGGGCGCGGGCAGGCCGCGCAGCCGGGCCAGGTCGTCGGCCAACCGGACCGCTTCGGCGGCCTCACCGGTGCCGGCGGTGTGGCCGGCGGCGCGGAGTTCCCGGCACACGTCGGTGACCGCCCGGGCCGCGGCGGCCCGGATCCGGTCCGGGTCACCGGCGGCGGCGAGCACGGACTGCTGCCAGCGCGGGTCACGGATCCCGGCCGGGTAGCCGGAACGGGAGTCGAGCAGGTCGAACGCGTACGGCACCAGCGAGGTGACCACGGCGTTCCCACCGGCCCGTGCTGCCGTTCCACCGGCCGGGCCGGGCGACCGGTCCACGGCGCCGCCCAGCGGGCCGCCGGTCGACCCGGCCGGATCGGCGTCGGGGACGGTGCCGGACGACCCGGCGGCGAGCAGGGCCGGGGCGTGGAAGGCGCCGACAACGGCGGCGACCCGCCGGCCGTCCGCACCGGCCCCGGCCAGCACCCGGCGCATGTGCTCCTCACGGGCCAGGTCCCGGGCCGGTACGCCGTCACCGCTGGCGCTGTCGGTACGCATCGCCCAGCCCACCCCGAGGGCGGCCCGGCGGACCGCCTCCGGTGGGCAGCCCGGGGCGCGTACCTCGACCACCCGGTCCCACAGGTCGTCGCCGTCGCGGCCGGTGCCGCTGGCACCGAGCGCGGTGGCGTAGCCGGACCGGCGCGGGCCACCCGCACCCGGGGCGGCGTCGTCCCCGGTGCCCGGACCGACCGTCGGGTCCGGACCGACCGTCGGGTCCGGGTCGGTGGTCGCCCCGGGGGCGGACCACCCGGGATCGGCCAGCGGCAGGTCGCAGCAGACGACCTCGACGCCGCGCTGCCGGGCCCAGCGGATCGCGGCCAGCTCCGGCGAGAAGTCGGCGAACGGGTAGAAGCCCATCGGCCCGTCCGTACCGTGGCTGCCCACCACGGCGAGCGGGGCCCGGGCGGCCGGATCGGACAGGTACGGCAGCCAGTGCTGGAAGTCCGCCGGCAGCTCGACGGCGACCACCTCGGCCCCGGCGGCGTCCAGCAGGGCGGGCACCACCGCCGCCAGCGCGGGACTGTGGTGCCGCACCCCGATCAGGTACGGCCGGACGGAACGGGCGAGCGCGTCGACCACGACCCGCGGGTCGACGGCGGACCGGCCGTTCGCCGCTGGGTCGGCGCCGGATCGACCGGCCACGGCGGGTTCGGTGGCCGGCACGGCGGCCACCCGGGACGGCGGCGTCACCGCAGGCTCGCCCGCAGGTCCCAGAGCCGACGCCACATCGCCGAGCCGTCCTCGGCGCGCCGGCGGACCGGACCGTCCCAGTAGCCGAGCAGCCGGGCGTGGTCGTTCTCGTCGTCCTTGCGGACCACCCCGAGCAGATGCCCGGGGACCAGGTCGAGCGGGTCCGAGCCGGGGAGGAACGCGGCGGCCAGCCCCAGCGACGCCGCCACCTGCACCGCCTCGGCGGTGGACATCACGGTGCCGGGCCGTTCCACGTCCCAGCCCTCGCCCGACCGGCCGGTCCGCAGGTCCCGGAACACGGTGACCAGGGCGTCCAGCACCGCGTCGTCCACCGCGTACGGCGCGCCGGCGCGCTGGACGGCGGCGGTGGCCTGCCGACGGACCAGGTCGGTCTCGGTGTCCGCGTCCCCGATCGGGTGCACGGTCTCGAAGTTGAACCGGCGCTTGAGCGCCGAGGACATCTCCGACACCCCCCGGTCGCGCAGGTTGGCGGTGGCGATCACGGTGAACCCGGGCGTCGCCCGGATCAGGCCGTCCCCGGTGCCGGCCAGCTCCGGCACGTTCATCCGCCGGTCGGACAGGATGGACACCAGAGCGTCCTGCACCTCGGGCAGGCAGCGGGTGACCTCCTCGATCCGGGCGACCCGCCCGGTCCGCATCGCGGTCAGCACCGGCGAGTCGACCAGGGCCTGCGGGGTGGGGCCCTGGGCGAGCAGCAGCGCGTAGTTCCAGCCGTACCGGAAGGCGTCCTCGGTGGTACCGGCGGTGCCCTGCACGGTCAGCGCGCTGGTGCCGCAGACCGCGGCGGCCAGCAGCTCCGAGAGCATCGACTTGGCGGTGCCGGGCTCACCGACCAGCAGCAGGCCCCGCTCCCCGGCGAGGGTGACCACGCACCGTTCGACCAGGCTGCGTTCGCCGACGAACTTCGCGGCGATGGTCATGCTGGCCGGCAGGTCGACGCCACCCGGGCCGGTCCGCCGGTCGGCCGGCAGCGCCAGCGCCTCGCCGTCGCTGCCCTGGATGAAGGTGACCACGGCGCGCGGGGTCAGCGCCCAGCCCGGCGGCCGGGCCCCGTCGTCGTACGCGGCCAGGAAGGCCAGCTCGTCGGCGTACCGCTGCTCGGCGGAGAGCACCTGGGCGGCCTCCGGGGCCACGGTGGGGCGGACGTGTTCCGTCACGGTCACGGTGTTCCTCGATCTTTCACTGGGTCTCGGACATTCGGGCGGGGTCGGCTGGTGGGGCCGGGTCCGGCTGCACCAGCCTCAGGTGGGGGTCAGCGCGGGCTGCGGGTGGACGGGGTGTCGAGGCGGGGCCGGTCGCCGTCGCGGAGCCGTCGCCAGGCCCGCCGGTACAGGTCGGCGACCGGTTCGCCGGGCACGGTGACACCGAGCGCGGCGGTACCGTCGGGGGTCAGGTCGAACAGGGCGGCCTTCCAGCCCTCGACCGGAGGGTGTCCGCTTCCGGGCGCCAGCCACGGGCCGGGCAGGAAGAGTGACCGGCCGGCCCCGGGCCGGGTGGCCGTGACGACCAGGTCGGTGCCGGCCAGTTCGGCGCGGGCCGCCTTCAGCCGGGCCGGTTTCCAGCCGGTCCACTTCGCCGTGTTGCGGTCGGTGGGGTCCGGCATGGCGAGCAGCATCAGGTACACCGCCGCCGCGTCGGCACCCAGACCGTGTGCGGTGGCCGCCTCGGTGACCAGGTCGGGCACCGACCGGGTGGGGTCCTGCGGCCACCACGTCCCGTCGGTGGTCCGGTCGCCGTCGGCCGGGACCCCGGGGTCGGCGAGCAGCGCCGCGAACCGCGGGTCGCGGACCAGCCGCAGGGCCACCTCCGTCGGGTACGGCTGGGCCGCGTCGGGCCGCAGCGCCGGCAGGTACGGGTCGGTCCCGTCGGCGTCGAGCAGGTCCGGCCGCAGCGCCGGCGACGGCTGGTCGTCGTGGGTGGCCAGCACGATCGCGCCGTACCGCTCCCAGCCCGGACCGGTCTCCGACGGGGTGCCGGCCACCTGGCGGAAGTCGGTCAGGGAGACGTACCGGTCGAGGTCGAGCAGCAGGTGCGGGTTGGTCAGCCGGTCCCGGAGCGCGGCCAGCGCGGCCGGCAACGCGGCCCGGCACGGGTCACCGGCCGGGGTGTGGTGGGCGACCCAGGCGGCCAGCCGGACCGTCGAGACGAGCACCTCACCGGTGAAGCCGGTGGCCCGGTCGTCGACCGGGCGGGCCCGGTCACCGCTGATCTGGAAGGCCAGGTCGGTGCCCAGTTCGGCCGAACGGGCCGGGTCGAGCAGCGCCGGCAGCGCCCGGGCCGGGCTCCAGCCGGTGCGGATGGCGCGGACCGCCTCGGCGAGCAGGTGTTCGGGCACCACCACCCGGCGGCCCAGGGCGGCGTTCCAGACCGCCGCGGCGGCGGCGACGTCCGGGCCGTCGGTCCACAGCCGGGCCGGATCGTCCGGCAGCAGCGCCCCGACCACGGCCCGCCGCAGCTGCGGGCTGGCCTCGGCCAGTACGCCGAAGGCCAGCTTGACCTCGGCGGCCTGCCGGATGCCGAGCGCCTTGCGCAGCTCGGCGGGGACGCTGCCGGCCGAGTCGGCGTACGGCACACCGGCCAGCACCAGCTTCGCGGCGGTGGGGGTGACCCCGGTCAGCTCGGCGAACCGCTCGGCCGGCTCCGGCCGCCACGGCACCGGACCGCGCGTGGTCCACTCGGTGTGGAAGCGGGCCAGCCAGCCGGCCGGCCGGTCGGCGCCGACCGGGGTCGAGGAGTCCACCGTGTACGGCTCGGGCACGGCGAACACCCCGGTCGGGTCGTGGTACAGCGCGTCCAGGTGGTAGCCGGTCCGGGTGCCGCCGGCGGTGAGCACGGCGAGGAACGCCCCGTCGGGCAGCGGCAGGATGCCCGGCCGGGGATACCGGCGGTTGCCCTGCGGGTCGGTCAGGTCGTCATCGAGCAGGTGCAGCCGGAACCGGCGCCACCGGGCCGGTTCGGTCGCGGTACCCAGGTCGAGCCGGTCCAGCGCGGTGAGCAGGGCACGCAGGTCGTCCCGGTGGTCGTCCGGGGTGACCGCCGCGACCGCCCGGTAGGCGACCGCCGCCACCCCGTCCAGCAGCGGCCACCAGGACAGCGCACCGGGCAGCGCCGGCCCGTCCAGGTGCAGCCGTACGGCGGGGTCGGGGCCGCCGGTCGCGGACCGCTGGGCGGTGAACGCCTGGAACTGGGTGAAGGCGTGCGGCTGGGTGGCCTCCGGGCGGGCGGAGCCACGCAGGCCGTCCAGCGCCACGCCGAGCCGCCGGTCGGTGGGTCCGTCGACGGTGCCGGTCGACGCCGGGACCGACGCGGACAGCGCCCGGGTGATCCGTTCGGTCGTCGCGTCCAGGTCGGTACGGACCCGGGCGGCCAGCCGCAGCACGCCCGCCACCCCGGCGAGCAGCGCGGGCTGGCTGATCGCCGGCACCGTCGACCGGACCAGCTCGACCAGCGGATCGGCGGCGGGTTCCGGGGTGCCGGCCGGTGCGGCCGGTGCCCCGGCGACGGGTGCCGGGACCGCTGCGCCGACCGTGGCTGCCGGGGTGGTGCCGGGACGGCCGGTCGACGCCCCGGCCAGCGCGGCGTGGCGTTCGGCGACGGCGGCGGTGAGCAGCCCGGCCACCGTGTCCCGGTCGATCCGGCGCAGCGCGGCCGAGCCGGCCGGGTCCCGGGGCAGCAGGTTGCCGAGGAACGCCGGGCCGGGCAGCGGCATCCCCCTGGGGCCAAGGTCCCCGCCGGGTTCGCCGCCGACCGCCGACACGACACCGTCCGGGTCGAGCAGGGCCAGGTTGCTCAGCACCGCCCGGGGTCGGTCGTCACCGGGGAGCATAAGCAGCGCGACCGGTCTCTGCCCGGCCGGCACGGCGACGCTCCGGCCGGCCAGGTCCGTACCGCGCACCGAGCCGTCCGGGAGGGTGACGACCCGCCAGCCGAGCAGGCCGTCCACCGGTACGGCGGCCGGGGTGGCCCGCCCGGACAGCGCCGGCCGCAGCCAGCTCGCCCGCTCGGTGAGGCGCTCCCCGGCCGGCAGATCGGCCAGGAACCCGGGCAGGCCGCGCGGGCCGGGGCTGCCACCGACCGGGTCGTACTCGTGCCAGCCGTCTTCGCTGCCGGTGCCGTTGTCCCGGTACACCCAGTGGGTGGTGCCGTCGGTGATGACCGGCAGTTCGTCCGGGACGGCGGAGTCCCCGGGGTGCAGCACTCCCCCGCCGGTGGTCCGGCCCCCGCCGGCCAGCGGCAGGGTGACCGTGTTGCGGCGGGGCTCGCTGCCCCGGGTGCGGCCCTGGAGGGGCTGCGGCTCGTCGGGGGCCGAGTGCCAGTAGCCGCGCAGGTGGTAACCGAGGTCCGGGGAGCGCCAGTACACCAGCAGGTGGCCGTCGACGTAGTGGTAGCCGGGCCGGCCCCAGACGTCACCGGCGGGGATGCGCAGGTCGTGGCGGAGCACGATGCCCTCGGCGTCGAACACGCGTACCGTGGTCGGGCCGGCCAGGATCGCGTACGGCCAGGCTTCCTGGCGGGTCAGCTCGACCCGGTGGTCCCCGCCGGTCACCTCCTGCCAGGCCGTTTCCCAGGCCGGCCAGCCCAGCTCGGCGAAGATCCCGCCACGCAGGCTGGCGGCGGCCCGCTCGGCGAGGTCGACGCCGAGGGCCCACCCGAGGTCACCGCCCGGACCGTGGTCCGCGCGCCCGGTGGCGGTGTCCGCGCGCCCGGTGGCGGTGTCGGCGGAGATCAGTCGGAGGGCCTCGACCGGGAGTCCGCCCAGCCAGTCAAGCGACTCCGGCAGGCATGGCAGCCCGGCGGCGAACCGGTCGCGGAGCCGCTCGCGCAGCCAGTCGGCCAGTAGCGGCTGCAGGCCCGGCGTGTCGGCCACCCGGCGCAGGGTTTCCGGCTCGTTGTCGAGTCGGGCCAGCCCACGGTGCAGGGCAGCGGTGAACCGGGCGTCGCCGGCCAGCGCGAACAGGTTCCGCTCTCCCCCGGTCCGGACCCAGTGCGCCAGGTCCAGGGTGTCGCGCTCGGCCGGTGCGGTCACCGGCAGGTCGAGGGCGAGCAGCAGGTCGAGCAGGTCCAGGTCGTCGCTGACGGTGAGGGTTCCGCCCTGGTCGGCGAGTTCGGTGCGCAGCCGGTCGGCCAGCCGTTCGACCAGCGGGTACAGCGCCGTCAGCCGGCGGGGGCGGTAGCCGGAGGTGGCCCGGTCGAGGAAGCGGCGCAGCCAACCGACGGCACCGTCGCGCGGCCGGGCCGGGTCAGGGACGTCCGGGTCGGCGAGTCCGGCGAGCGCGCCGGTGTCGGTCAGCAGGGTCAGCCAGGCGACCAGTTGGTCCCGGTCGGTGGGCATCAGGTCGAGCAGGCTGCCGCGGATCGCCGGGTCGCTGGCGGCCAGCGCGGTGACCGCCGGCAGGTGGGCCTTCCACCAGCCGGCCGGCGCCTCGGCGGTGGCCGGTAGCCGGAGCAGCTCGGTCAGGTAGGCGGCCACCCGGTCGGCGGCCCCGGTGTCGGCCCGGCCGGCCGCCCGGACCAGTCGGTTCACCGCGGTGGCGGACTGGGTGGACGGGGCCACCCCGGCGGACGCGGCGCGCAGCGCCAGCCGGCAGAACCGGTCCAGGGCCTCGGCGGGCGGCAGTTGGGCAGCGAGTTCCTTCGCGTAACCGGCCAGCGCGGCCCCGGACACCACCTTGGCGGCGGCGAACTCCAGGTAGACCTCGTCGAGCCGGTTCAGGTCGATCGGCAGGCCGTGCTGGGCCTCCGCCCGGCGGGCCTTGTTGAACAGCTGCGACGCGTAGGTGTCCTGTCCGGCGGCCAGGAACGTCCGTGCCGCCTGCTCGAAGAACGTGGGCAGGACGTGCGGCAGGGTACGGGCGAACCGGTCGGCGACGGCCAGGTGTCCGTCCAGGGCGACCTTCGGCCGGGACCGGGCCTGTCTGGCGAGCCTGTCCAGTTCCGGCAGCACCGCCAGGACGTGCCGGCCGTCGGCCGGATGGTGCACCAGCACCCACTCGGGGAAGGCCAGCGGGCGGCGCGGGCCGAGCCCGACGACGGCGGGTTCGGCAGCCGGGGTCAGGCCGAGGAACCCGACGGCGGCGTCCTCGCCCGCGCCGAGGGCGGCGTCGACCAGGCGGACCACCGGGCGGTCGCCGAGGACCGGGTGCCGGTAGGCGCGGGCGGTGAGGGGCACCGCCCGGTCGCCGGCCCCGGTGGTGGTCGCCGGCAGTACCGCACCGGCGGCCAGCATGCTCCCGATCGCGCTGGTGTCCATTCCGCTCCCGGTCCTTGCGTCGTCCGTCCCGGCTCCCGCCGGACCGGTGTGCGTGCCGTTCCCGGTCGTTCGGGTGTCCGTCCCGGTCATGCCGCCCGCTCCGTTCCGGTCGCGGCGCCGGTCAGGGCCGTCGCCATCCGCATCCCCTCCGACCAGGCCACCGGCCCGACCTCGACCAACCGCAGGGTCGGACCGTCCACCACCGACCAGGTGAGACCGCCGAGGGTCGCCTCGGAGTCCCAGTAGTCCTCGTCGAACCGCAGGGCGGCCTCGACCGTCCGGCCGGCCTCCCAGACCCGGCACCTGACCTGCGCGCCGGAGACCTGGAAGCCGAACGTGGCGGCCCGGACGGCCAGTCGGTTGGGGACCCGGGTGCCCCGGAAGTCGGTGACCGTGGTGTCCCGGTCGGGCAGGTCGGCGGGCCGGTCCCAGGTCCCCCGGTGCAGTTGCGCGACCCGCTGGGTGATGTCCAGTTCGTCGGCGAACTCACGCAGGTCGGCCAGGGCGGGCAGCCGCGCCGGATGGGGCAGCCGGGCGTTGGCGGGCGTGAGCCGGACGGTCTCCCCGTCGAGGTCGACCACCCGCAGGTCGCCGGCGTCGGTGACGTCCCGGAGGAAGCCCGGCGCGGCGGGGTCGTCGCCGAGCACGACGAGGTCACGCAGCGCGTCCCGCCAGGCCGGGTCCGGCCAGACCCGGGCCAGCAGCGCGGTCGGCACCGGCAGCGAGGACACCACCCAGGCGTCGACCCGGGCCTGGCACTCGGCGGCGTGCCGGTCCAGCCACTGGGCGAGCTGCCGCAGCCGGTCCACCTCGGGATCGTCCCGGAGCGCCTTCGGCAGGGTCTTGAGTGGACGGCCGGTGGCGCGTGGGCCGGCCGACCGGGCTGCCACCTTTCCGTCCACGAGGGAGATCTCGTACGAGTCTCCCACCGCTAGCCAGCCCATCAGCCAACACCCTCCGCAGTGACGAATTCACCAGATTCCACACGAAACCCGTCATGATCGACGACTGGAGGGAGGCTAACAGTAGCGACCGACACGATCGGTCCGCCCGGTCGCTCCGGGCGGGACCCGCCTTGCCAGGACGCCCCGGTTGGCCGGAGGAGAGGACCGATCGCCGCAGCGCTGTACGCCGCCACCACCGGCTGATCCGGTGGTGCCCACCGGCCCCGGTGGGCACCCGTCCGACGGATCAGGGGCGGGCGGGCGGGCCCGGTCGGACCGGGCCGGCGGACACGCCGGCCAGCCGGGCGAACGGGCCACCGGCGGCCAGCAGGACGTCGGGCGGCCCGTACTCCACCGGCCGGCCGCCGTCGAGCACCAGCACCAGGTCGGCGTCGGCGACCGTCGACAACCGGTGCGCGATGACCACCCGGGTCACCGGCAGCGTCCGCAGGCCCGCCTCGACCGCCGCCTCGGTCACCGTGTCCAGCGCGCTGGTCGCCTCGTCCAGGATGAGCAGCACCGGTTCGGCCAGCAGCGCCCGGGCCAGCGCGACCCGCTGGCGTTGCCCGCCGGACAGGCCCGCCCCGCCGTCGCCGATCCTGGTCTGCAGTCCCATCGGCAGGGCCGCCACGTCGTCGTCCAGCGCGGCCAGCCGGATCGCCCGGGCGATGGCGGCGTCCGAGGCGTCCGGCCGGGACAGGGTCAGCGCCTCGCGCAGGGTGCCCGCGCCGACGTAGGGCTCCTGCAGGACCACCCCGATCTGCCGGCGTACCGAGGACAGGTCCAGCGTGGCCAGGTCGAGCCCGTCGAGGTGGATCCGGCCCTCGGTCGGCGGGTACAGCCCGGTCAGCAGCCCGACCAGGGTGCTCTTGCCGCTGCCGGAGCCACCGACCACCGCGACCTTCGCGCCCGGCCGGATCACGGCGGTCACCCCGCGCAGCGCCCAGGGCGACCGCCGGTCGTACCGGAAGCCCACCCCGGTCAGGGTGACCAGCCCGGTCAGCGGGGGCGCCGGCCGGCCGGGGGTGGGCTGTTCGACCGGGGCGTCCGCGATGTCGGCCAGCCGGTCCACGGTGGGTGCCAGCAGGGTGAACGACGGCAGCCGCTGCGCCAGCGCCACCGCCGGGGTGATCGCGGCGACGGCGAGCGCGGCCAGGCCGGCCGCCCGGCCCGGTGAGTCGGCGTGCCGGGCCGCCACCAGCAGCATCAGCACCGGGCTGGCCATCGACCAGGCGGCGAGGAACGCGTCGGAGGCCGCCGACAGCCGGGCCAGCCGGTACGCCGCCTCGACCCCCCGCTCGAACGACTCCTGCCAGCGCCGCAGCACCCGCTGCTGGGCTCCGGCCACCCGGATCGCCGCCATGCCCTGCACCGCGTCGGCCAGCCGGGCCGCCTCCTCACCGGAGGCGAGCAGTTCCTCCCGGTGCAGCGCGCCGGATCGGCGGCCCACCCACAGCGCCGTACCGGCCTGCACGGCGATGACAGCGGCGGCCACCAGGCCCAGCACCGGGGCCAGCACGGTCACCACGGTCAGGTAGCCGACCACCAGCAGGGCGTCGAGCGCGGTCGCCACCAGCGACGACGCCAGCAGGTCGCGGACGCCGCCCACCGCCCGGACCCGGTCGACCAGGTCACCGGCCGACCGCCGGTGGAAGTACCGGTAGACCACCTCGAACAGCCGGCGCACGGTGTCGGTGCCGAGCCGGGTGCCGATCCGGCGTTGCAGGGCGGTCACGGTCAGCCCGCGCGCCAGCGACAGCGCCCCGGTGACCACGGCCAGCGCGGCCACGGCGACCAACCACGACGTCGACGGGGGTGCCGTGGCGTCGATGATGGCGGCGGTGGCCCACGGTACGGCCAGGCCGGTCACGGTGAGCAGCGCCGAGGCCGCCGTCAGCAGGGTGAGCAGCCCGGTGTGCCGGCGCAGCACCGGCACCAGCAGGTCCCGTACCGGTGCCGGGCCCGGCACGGCCGGCGGGGCGGGACCGGCGGGTTCGGCCAGCAGCACCACCCCGGTCGTGCCGGCCGCGAACTGCGCGGGTGACAGCCGCCGCCGGCCGACGGCCGGGTCGACGACGTCGATGCCGCGCCGGTGGGCCCGTTCCACCACCACGTAGTGGTCGCCGTTCCAGTGCGCCACCAGGGGCATCGCCAGTTCCCGCAGCCGGGTGGCGTCCTGCCGCAGCGCCGGCAGCGCGATCGCCCGGCAGCGCAGCCCGTGCTCCTGCGCCGCGTCCCGCAGCTCACGCAGGCTCAGGCCGTCCCGGCCGACGTCGAGCCGGGCCCGCAGCTGCGACACGGGCACCGCCCGGCCGGACGCGGCGAGCAGCATGGCGAGCGCGCTGGGCCCGCAGTCGGTGGCGGCGACCTGTAGCACCACCGGCACCCGCCGCCGGCGGCGGATCACCGGACCCGGGTCGTCCGGTCCCGGGGCAGCCAGAACCACTCGACGTCGGTGCCGGCCCGCCGCTGCGCCAGCCACTCGTCGAACATGGCCCG
Organism: Micromonospora cathayae; assembly: GCF_028993575.1. Lineage (NCBI taxonomy): Bacteria > Bacillati > Actinomycetota > Actinomycetes > Micromonosporales > Micromonosporaceae > Micromonospora > Micromonospora cathayae. The sequence goes on from NZ_CP118615.1 coordinate 5,670,005, forward strand.
TTCGGCCAGCGGACGGGTGCGGGCGTCCAGTTCGGCCGGTTCCCGGTCCACCACCACGGCCGTCACCGGGGTACCGGCGACCGTCGTCAACACCGGCCGGTCGGTGTCGCGGAGTTCGGGTGCCGCCACGGCGGCGACGGTCCGCAGCACCCCGGCCGCCCGGCCGGCGCGGACCGCCGCGGCCACCGCCGCCAGCGCCGCCTCCCGGCCGGTGGGCAGCGTTCCCTCGGCGGCCCAGGCGACCACCAGGGTGTCGAACGAGGACCGGTGCGCGGCGAACCAGGCCGGCAGCCGGTCACCCACCACCTGCTCCCGCAGCCGGCCGACCGCCACCGTGTGGGCGACCAGGTCGGCGAAGTCCTCGGCGGACAGTCCCCGCTCGGCCAGCCACCGGGCCGTCGACGCCGGGTCGAACAGGCCCTTGGCCCGGCGGTACGCGTCGGCGGCCGACTGGAGTTCGGCGTCGGTGAGGTCGACCGGGTGCTGTTCCAGGTCGGCGGCGATCAGACCGGTGTCGACCAGTCGGGCGAGCACGTCGTGGTCGTACCAGAGGAAGTCGAGCGCGGTCAGCGCCTCCCCCACCCGCAGCGTCCGGGTGCCGACCCGGGCGAGGTGGTGGTCGGAGTGCCGGACGGCCCCGCGCAGCGGCCACGGCAGCGCGGGCGCCGGGCTGTACGCCACGGAGACCGTGCCGGCGGGCTCACGCAGCAGCAGGTCGAAGGAGACCGACCCGTCGCTGGTCTCCTCGTCCCGCACGATCGCGGGTTCGGCCTGCGGCCAGCGTTCCCGCAGCGACGCGAGCCGCTGCCGGGCCTCGTCCGGTCCGGCGCGTCCGGTGGTCAGTTCCCGTACCAGGGTGAGGGCCGCGTCGAGCAGGGCCGGGTCCAGGGTGGTCATGGGGTGGCTCCGGTGGTGGGGGCGGCCCCGGTGAGCAGGTCGACCACGGCGGCCGTGATGGGCAGCCCGGTCTCCTCCTCGACCCACAGGTACTGGCCGCTGGGGTTGATCTCGATGTAGACGTACCGGTCGTCGGGGGTGACGATCAGGTCCAGGGCGCTGTAGCGCAGCCCGAGCGCGCGGGTCAGCGCCACGCACCGGGCGGCGACGTCGGCGGGCAGGTCGTACCGGCTCAACGGGGTGTTCCGGTCGTCCTGCCGCCGCCAGTCGTAGCGGGCGTGGTTGGAGCGCTGCGAGTCGATGGCCGCGGTGAACACCCGGTCGCCGACGACGGTGACCCGCAGCTCGACCCGCTTGGGTACCCGGGCCTGCGCGATGAACGGGCAGTGCCGTACCCCGTCGACGTGGACGATGTCGCGGTGGGCGACCGGTTCGGTGTAGCGCATCAGCTCGTCGCCGAGGTCGGACAGCCCGACCTGTTTGGTGATCAGGTGGCCGCCGGTGTGGGCGAACAGGTCGAGCACGGCGGCGGGGTCGTTGCCGGCCACGGTCGCCGGCACGTCGAACCCGAGGCGCAGGGCGAGCTGGAGCTGGCGGACCTTCTGCTGGGCCCGCAGCACCACCGGTCGGGCGGCGGGCAGGGTCGGCACGTCCAGGGTCTCCCAGACGTCGCCGACGAACTGCCGGCTCTCCTCGACCACGAAACCGGCGTGCGGGTCGGCGAGGTGGGCGGGGGCGACCGGGACGCCGGGGCGGCGGAACCAGACGGCGGTGACCGCGTCGAGGTCGACGACCCGGGGGGCGGCGGTGTCCGGGCCGGCGTGCCGGATCAGGGTGCGGGTCAGTCGTCCGTCCCGGAGGGCCACCGACAGGGATGCGCGGGACGGCACGTCGGCCGGGTCGAAGCGGACCCAGGCGGCCCCGCGCCGGCCCAGTTCCTTCTCGGCGGCGTCGGCGTGCACGTCGTCGGGGGCGGTCAGGATGAGGATCATGTGCGCTCCGGGCGGTCACCGCCGACGGCCGGCCGGTTCGGGCCGGCCGGCCGTCGGCGGCAGTGGATCAGAAGTCGGTGTCGGTGTCCGGTCGTCCCCCGCCGGGAATGTCGTCGATGGTCTTCGACGAGCCGGCGCCGGGACGCGGCAGGCCGCCGAGCATCCGGGCGAGCTGCTCGTCGGCCAGTTCGATCCCGTCGGCGGGAATGGTGTCGATCTGTACGGTCCTGCGCTTCATGGTGCTACCTCGATCCGCTTCGCCAACGCCGGCCGCTCGGTGGGCCGGCCGGGTGGAAGCAGTGTGTGCCGGCCGGGGCCGGGCGGGCACCAGGGAATTCCCCAGGCTTGGACCCCGGTTCTACGCTCGGCCGGTGTCCCACGAGATAGCGGCCGAGCGCCTGCTGGTCGCCGCCGACCGCGCCGACCCGGAGCGGGCCGCGCGCCTGGTCTTCCAGGCGTTCGTCGCGCTGTCCCGCACCGCCGACAGCCACCAGATGCTGCCGCTGCTGGCCCGCGTGCGGGCGGCCCGCGAGGCGGACCGGTCGGCCCGGACCGAGCTGATCTACCGGACCCTGGCGGGGACCGCGGCCACCCGGGCCCGGCTCGCCGAGGGGCCGGCACACCTCGACACCGCGGTACGGCTCTTCGACGCGAACGCCTTCGGTGACGATCCGGTGCTGGTCGAGTGCGCGTTGACCGCGGTGATGACCCTGATGCGTCCGGACGAGGCGCGGCGGTTCGCCCCGCTGGTCGCGGCTCTCGATCTCGCGCCGGCGGACCGGGCCCGGCTGCTGGCGTTGATCGGCGTCGGCGACGCGTGGGCCGGCAACCTGGTCCGGGGGCAGGCGGAACTACGGGAGGCGGCGCGGCTCGCCGCGCTCTCCGGCACCCTCGACGTGCAGGCCGAGGCGACGTCCTGGTTAGCCAAGTGCGACGCGCTGCGCGGTGACCTGGACCAGGCCGCCGTCCACCTCGACCGGGCCCGTGCGCTGGCCGCCCGGGTCGGGTCGGCCTGGGTGGCCCGGCACCTGCCCGAGTGCACGGCCGCGTTGGCGTTCGCCCGGGGTGACCGGGAGACCTGGGCCGGCCTGCTCGAACTGGTGGTGGCCACGGACACCGGCGTGACCGCCGGGCTGCAGTACGAGCACCGCTGGGAGCTGGCCACCCATCATGCCCTGACCGGCCGTCCGGAAGTGGCCGCCGATCTGCTCGCCGGGGTCGACGATCCGCCCGCCTCGTGGCCGGGCGGGTCGGTGCTGCCGGCGTGGCGGTCCTGGATCCTCGACCCGGACGCGCCGACGACGGTGGCGACGCTGACGGCCGCGCTCACCGCGCTGACCCGGCCCGCCGAGCAGCTACTGGCCGCCCGGATCGCCTGGTTGCTCGGCGTGCACCACGGGCGGGCCGGCCGGCGGGGCAACGCGGCCCGGTTGTTGGAGCAGGCGTGCGCGGGGTACGCCCGCACCGGGGCCGGCGGCATGCTCGCCCTGGTGGTGCGCGACCTGCGGCTACTCGCCGGCCCGCCGGCCACCACCGGCACCGCCGACCCGCCGAGCACCGCTACCACCGCCGGCCCGCCAGGCACCGCTGCCATCGCCGGCCCGCCCGGCACCGCCGGCCCGCAGGCTGCCACCACCCCCGCCGCCGGTCCGCCGGCCACCGCCCCCACCGCCGGCGTGCACCGCACCGCGCCGGTCGCCGGGCCGGCAGCCGGTGGGACGGGCCCGGTCGGCCGGTCGGCGACCGTCGACGCGAGGCCCGGGTTCGCGGGCCCGACCGGCCGACCGGTGCTGACCGGGGCCGAGGCGCGGGTCGCCGCCACGATCGCCGACGGGCTCAGCAACCGGGAGGCGGCCCAGCGGCTGTTCGTCTCGGTCAAGACGATCGAGTTCCACCTCGGCAACATCTTCCGCAAACTCGGGGTACGGAACCGCACCGAACTGGCCGCCCGACGGGTCGCCGCCGGCTGGAGCGGGTCCGACGGGTCGTCGGGGCCGCCGTCGGCGACGTCCCCGACGACGGTCGGGACCGGTCACAGACCGAGGTAGCTGGCGATGCCGTTGGCGTGGCCACGGGCGGTGGCGGTGATGAAGGACGCCTGCTTGAGCAGGTTCGCGTTGGAGACCGTGTCGATGAAGAGGTTCTCGGTCAGCACCGCGGGCATGGCGGTGGCGCGCAGCACGTGGAAGTTGGCGGTCTTCGTGCCGCGGTCGGTGACCGAGGCGACGGAGCGCATGCCCGCCAGGACCCGGGAGTGGATCGCGTTGTGCAGGGCGACGGTGTTGCTGCTGGTGCTGGTGTACCGGTAGCTCTCGAAGCCGGTGCCGCCGCCGGAGTTGATGTGGATGCTGACGAAGATCGTCGCGCCCCAGGCGTTGGCGTCGTCGGTGCGGTACGTGAGGCTGCGGGTGATGTCGCTGGTCCGGGACATCCGTACGTCGACGTTCCAGTTGGCCCGCAGGATGTCCCGGGTCTGCAACGCGATGCTGAGGGTGAGGTTCTTCTCGGAGAGGCCGTTGCCGACCGCACCGGGGTCGGTGCCCCCGTGCCCGGGGTCGAGGTAGATCTTGGGGACCGCCGCGTGCGCGGTGCCGGCCGCCGCCCAGGGGGCCACGACGAGGCCGGCGGCGGCGGCCAGCAGGGTGCGGCGACGCGCCGGGGAGTTACCGATCATGAGTGTTTCTCCAGGTGAGGCGGGGTGCCGAGGCGGCCACGCGCGGCCGCCCGTACCCGAGCGGGCCGGCATCACGCACTTTAATACATGTCGATATTTAAATGAAGGAGGACGCATTCCACCACCACCCCTCCCACCTGCGCCGCAGGCATACCCCCCGGGGTATGTGCTACGGTGGCGACGGAGGTGGACGAGATGAGGATGCGTCCGGAGATGACCGGCGAGGCGTTGACCCGGCTGAAGCGAGCGCGTGGGCAGCTCAACGCGGTCATCGAGATGATGGAGAACGGCCAGGACTGCCGGGAGGCGCTGATCCAGCTCGCCGCGGTGTCGAAGGCGATCGACCGGGCCGGCTTCAAGATCATCGCTTCCGGCATGCGGCACTGCTCCGGGGCCCGCGACCGCGGCGAGCAGCCGGAGATGACCGAGGAGGAGCTGGAGAAGTTGTTCCTGGCCCTGGCGTGACCCGCCGGGATTGACCGCCCCGACGCCCCGGTGGCGTTGCCGCCGGGGCGCGGTCCGGGCATGGTGGCGTGTTCGCCGCCGGGGCGGGTAAGCGCGTGTTCGAGTTCGGCCAAGGGTGACAACTGCCCTCCGCATACCCCCGGGGGTATGCGGAGGCACGAAAGGAGCAAACGGATGACAGTGCAGGTATCGGTCATCACCACCTCGTCCCTGGGTGACCGCAGCTACCTGGCGACGGACGGCCGGGTGGCCGTGGTGGTGGACCCGCAGCGGGACATCGACCGCGTCATGTACCTCGCGGGCGCCCAGGGCGTACGGATCACCCACGTGGTGGAGACCCACATCCACAACGACTACGTCTCCGGCGGCCTGCAACTGGCCCGGCTCACCGGCGCCGCGTACCTGGTCTCCGGCCACGACCAGGTGGGATTCGACCGCACGCCGGTCGCCGACGGTGACACGGTGACCGTCTCCGACCTGCTGCGGCTGCGGGTGGTCGGCACCCCCGGCCACACCTTCCACCACCTGTCGTACGTCCTCGACCGGGCCACCGGCGGCGACTGGACCCCGGTCGGCGTGTTCACCGGCGGGTCGCTGCTGTTCGGCACCACCGGCCGGACCGACCTGCTCGGCCAGCAGCACGCCCACACCCTCGCCCGGCACCAGCACGACTCGGCCCGCAAGCTCGCCGACCTGCTTCCCGACGGCGCCGAGGTCTGGCCCACCCACGGCTTCGGCAGCTTCTGCTCCGCCAGTCAGGCCGACGCCCCCGCGTCGACCATCGGCCGCGAGCGGCAGACCAACCCGGTGCTCCGGCTGGCCGCCGACCGGTTCGTCGACGAGATCCTCGCCGGGCTGGACGCCTACCCCGCCTACTACGCCCACATGGGCGTCGCCAACACCGACGGCCCCGCCCCGGTCGACCTCAGCCCGGTGACGCCCGCCGACCCCGCCGCGCTGCGGGACCGGATCGCCGCCGGCGAGTGGGTGGTCGACCTGCGGGACCGCACGGCGTACGCCACCTCGCACCTCGCCGGCACGGTCAGCCTCGGCCTGGACGGCCCCATGTCCACCTGGCTCGGCTGGCTGATCGACTGGGGAGTCCCGATCACCCTGCTGGCCGAGACCCCGGAACAGGTGGCCGACGCCCAGCGGGAACTGACCCGCATCGGTATCGACCGGCCGGCCGCCCAGGCCACCGGTACCCCGCAGCGGTGGGCCGTCGACCGGTCCGCGCTACGGGACCTGACCGTCGCCGACTTCCCGGCCCTCGCCGCCGCGCAGGCCGGGGGCACCCCGGCCGGTCTGCCGGAGCCGCAGGTCGTCCTCGACGTCCGGATGACCAACGAGTGGACCGCCGGCCACATCGACGGCGCGACCCACATCCCCCTGCCCGACCTGCCGAAACGGCTGGACCAGGTGCCCGTCGGGACGGTCTGGGTGCACTGTGGCTCCGGTTACCGGGCCAGTGCCGCGGCGTCCCTGCTGGCCAACGCCGGACGCGACGTCGTCCTGATCGACGACCGGTTCGACCGGGCCGGACCGGCCGGTGTCCGGATGGCCGCCACCGCCTGACCGGTCCACCCCACGCGTTCACCCCCAGGCCCGCCCCGAGGCCGGTGCCGCCGCACGGGCCCGCACCCGCCCGCCCCGGGGCCCGCGCCGCCCCACGCGCCCGCCGGCAGCGCCCCGCCCGTACCGCACCCATCTGACGGAAGGAACCCGATGACCATGACCCCCACCGGCCCACGGACGCTGGACGCCGCGACGCTGCGCGAGCTGATCGACTCCGGCCGCGCCCCCCGCCTGCTCGACGTCCGTACCCCCGCCGAGTTCGAGACCGCGCACATCCCCGGCTCCTACAACGTGCCGCTCGACCTGCTCCGGGAACACCGGGCGGAGCTACGCGACCACCTCGACGAGCAGGTCGTGCTGATCTGCCGCTCCGGGGCCCGCGCCAGCCAGGCCGAGCAGTCCCTCGCCGACGTCGGACTGCCCCGCCTGAAGGTCCTCACCGGTGGCATCCTGGCCTGGCAGGCCGCCCACGCCCCGGTCGTCGAGGGCCGACGCCGGTGGGATCTCGAACGCCAGGTCCGGTTGGTGGCCGGGTCGATCGTGCTGGCCAGCGTCCTCGGCTCGGTGTTCGTCCCCGGGCTGGTGTGGGTGGCCGGCCTGATCGGCGCGGGGCTCACCGTCGCCGCGCTGACCGACACCTGCGCGCTGGGCATGCTGCTCGGCCGGCTGCCCTACAACCGTGGCGCGAGCTGCGACCTGGACACCGTCGTCGGCCAACTCCGGGTGGGGCCGGTCCCCGGATCGCGGGCATGACCGGCGGTCTCGCGCTGACCGCCGGGCTGGCCCTGCTCATCGGGGTCAGCCTCGGCCTGCTCGGCGGTGGTGGCTCGATCCTCGCCGTACCGCTGCTGGTCTACGTCGCCGACCTGCCGGTGCGGGAGGCCATCGCCACCTCGCTGCTCGTCGTCGGGGTCACCAGCGCGGTCGGTGTGCTGCCGCACGCACGGGCCGGCCACATCCGCTGGCGTACCGGGCTGCTCTTCGGCGTGGCCGGCATGGCCGGCGCGTACGCCGGGGGCCGGCTGGCCGTCTTCGTGCCGGCCGGCCTGCTGCTCACCGGATTCGCGCTGATGATGCTGGCCACCGCCGCCGCGATGATCCGGGGTCGGCGCGGGAACCCGGGCCGGCCGGTGCCGCCCGAGCTGCCGGTGTTCCGGGTGGTCCTCGACGGTGTCGTGGTCGGCCTGGTCACCGGGCTGGTCGGGGCCGGCGGTGGTTTCCTGGTGGTGCCCGCCCTGGCCCTGCTCGGTGGCCTGTCGATGCCGGTCGCGGTGGGCACCTCGCTGGTCGTGATCGCGATGAAGTCCCTCGCCGGCCTGGCCGGATACCTCTCCGACGTCAGCGTGAACTGGACCCTGGCGGCCGTGGTGGCCGCCGCCGCCGTGGTCGGCAGCCTGCTCGGGGGTCGGCTCACCGGCCGGATCCCCGAGGATCTGCTCCGCCGGGCGTTCGGCTGGTTCGTCGTGCTGATGGGCGGCTTCGTGCTCGTCCAGCAGCTGCCCGAGGCGGCGCGGGTCCGTCCGCTGGGGTGGGTCGCGCTCGGGCTGGTCCTCGCGGTGGCGGCCGGCGGAACCGTCCGGCACCGCCGCCGGGGCCGGCACACCACCGGCCGGACCGTCCCGGCCGCCCACCGCTGACGACGGGCGCGGTCGCCGCCGGTGGGCGGCGCCGGCGCGGGACGGGGATACCTGCGGTGACCTGCGTCACGCGCTGTCACAGGTAGCCGGTCACCGGTGTCCTGGAGGCAGAAGCGCACGAACGGAGGAGACACCATGGCTGACAGGACCCACGTGGTCGTCATCGGCGGCGGGTACGCCGGCGTCATGGCGGCCAACCGCCTGACCCGGCGTGACGACGTGGCCGTGACGTTGGTCAACCCGCGCCGGACCTTCGTCGAGCGGATCCGGCTGCACCAGTTGGTGGGCGGCTCCGACGACGCGGTGGTCGACTTCCGGGAGGTCCTGGCCGACAGCGTCCGGCTGACGGTCGACCAGGTGACCCGGATCGACACCGCCGGGCGTCGCCTGACGTTGGCGTCGGGCGGCACGGTCGGCTACGACTACCTGATCTACGCGGTGGGCAGTGGCAGCGCCACACCGGAGGTACCCGGGGTGGCGGAGTACGCCCACCCGGTCACCAGCCTGGAGGAGGCGCAGCGGCTGCGGGAGGTCGTCGCCGCCGCACCCCCGACCACCCCGGTGGCGGTGGTCGGGGCCGGCCCGAGCGGCATCGAGACCGCCGCCGAGCTGGCCGAGGCCGGGCGGACGGTGACCCTGGTCTGCGGCGGGACGCTCGGCCCGTACCTGCACCCCCGGGCCCGACGCTCGGTCGCCCGGCGGCTGGCCGCGCTCGGGGTGACCGTCGTCGACGGTCCGGACACGACGGTGACCGCCGTGACGGCGGATGCGGTACACCTCCGGGACGGCCGCGAGGTGCCGGCCACGGTGACCGTCTGGACCGCCGGTTTCGGGGTGCCGGACCTGGCCGCGCGCAGCGGACTGAGCACCGACACCCTGGGGCGTCTCCGTACGGACGAGACGCTGACCAGCGTGGACGACGTCCGCGTCGTCGCGGCGGGAGACTCCGCCGCGCCGTCCGACCTGCCGTTCCGGATGAGCTGCCAGGCCGCGATGCAGATGGGTCCGCAGGCGGCCGAGACGGTGCTCAGCCGGATCGCGGGCGGGCAGCCGGCTCCGGTCGACGTGGGGTTCGCCGGCCAGTGCCTCAGCCTGGGGCGGCGCGCCGGGCTGATGCAGCTGGCCCGGCGGAACGACACGGTGACCGTGCTCCACCTCGGCGGCCGCACCGGCGCGCGGCTGAAGGAGTTCGTGGTCCGGAACATCGTCGCGCAACTGGCGTACGAGGCGCGCAGGCCCGGTAGGCGCAACCGGTGGATCCGGGACGGCAGGCGCCGGGCGGCGCTGCGGTCCCGGCAGGGTGCGGCCCCGGTGACCGTGGACCGGGTCGCCTGACCTGGTCAGTGGCGCGACGACGGGCGGTGACCGGCGGTGACCGGCCTCACCCGGGCCGTCGGCCCCGGTGCGCTCCGGGTTGAACACCGCCACCCGCCGCCGCAGCGCGGATCACGGTTCCTCGGCTCCCACCTGCCGGGTGACCCCGGCAGGTGGGAGCCGGCGCGATGTCAGGCCTCCACCCAGCCGTGCGTGCGGGCCCGCTCGGTCAACGCCTGCCGGATCGTGGCGATCTGGGCTCCGCTGAGCGTGGGCACCCGTTCGATCAGCAGCTCGGTCACCTCGGTCTTGAACTCGCGCGGGGAGAGCACGTCGCAGAGGCCGTCGTCGTCGCCGGACACCGCCCGGGTGTGCGCCCGCTCCCCCGCCGGGCGCTCCGCCCGGGTCGTCGGCGTGTCGAGGATCTGCACGCTGGCGGCCTTCAGACCGCGCTCGCCCTCCTCGACCTCGTACTCCACCCGCATGCCCGGATGGACCTCGTGCCGACGGTCCCCGAAGTCGTTCGCGTGGACGAACACGTCCTCGCCTCCGCTGGACGACGCGATGAACCCGTAACCACGCACGTCGTCGAAGCGAATGATCTTACCTACCAGCGCCACGGCAACCACCTGCCCCCAACACCCAAGCCTCATCACTCGATCCGGCGACACCCACCGGACCCGGACCATTGGACCACGTGCCATCGTCCGGGGGCTGACCAGCAGGCCCGGCCAGCTCACCAGTGATCAACACAACACGGTGAGTAGGGGCAGCTCAGCCCGCACGTGACATAGATCACAACGAATGGCTATTGCGGAGATCGGATCCACCGCTCCAGCGTCGGGCCACGGGGCGCCCACACCGCTCGAAAGCGGGCAACCCTCCCGTTCCCGTTCATGCACATCCCATTTCCATCAAACAATTCGCCGGCAGAAATGTCGCCAAGGGGCGTGCGGCCACACCGTCCGGGCAATCGGGTCAACCCGGATGAGCGGGTCAGTAGCCACCCGACCGGAGTCACTCTCCGTCATTCGATCCGTGCGCCCGGTTGATTGATATTGAATTTCGCGTATATCCTTGCCGGGGCGTCCCCCCAATTTATCCGCCACCATGGAATGCCCTCGACCTCATTCGTGCTCGCACGAAGTCACGGAGTCCACATGGGTGCAGTAGACAGCGTCCGCAGATCCGCCCAACGCGTCGATCGCGATTTCAGACGGGCCGACCGGGAGCACGAACCCCGTTCGTTCCAGAGTCGACTTCTCGTCTCGTCTTTGCAGGCCCAATGCGACGAAATGGCCAGGCTGGCCGCCGCCACCAGCAGAATGCTGGCCCAACTGGCCGCCGATCCGGCCAGTGAAGCAATTCCGGACGAGGCCCGGAACCTGATTCCGCGCTGGCACTTCGCCATGCTCAACGACCATGAGCGAAACGACGCCCTGGCCGTGGCCCTGGAACGGCAGATCGTGTCGGGCAGTCGGGTGCTCGACATCGGCTCCGGAACCGGGTTGCTCGCCATGATGGCGATCCGCGCCGGTGCCGCCCACGTGACCAGTTGCGAGACCAACCCGGTGATGGCGGAGATCGCCCGCGAGATCGTCGCCGACCACGGCATGTCGGACGTGATCACCATCGTTCCCAAACGCTCGACCGATCTGGTGGTCGGACGCGACCTGCCGGAACCGGTCGACTTCCTCGTCTCCGAGATCGTGGACTGCGGGCTCATCGGCGAGGGAATCCTGCCGACGATCTCCCACGCCCGGGAGCAACTCCTCGCCCCCGGAGGTCAGATGCTGCCCCGGTCGGCCCGGCTGCTGGGTTGCCTGGTCGAGAGCCCGGTGGTGATGAGCCTGAACCAGACCGGGACCGCGGCCGGCTTCGACGTCCGGCAGCTCAACACCGTCGCCACCCGGGGCCACTTCCCGGTCCGGCTGAACACCTGGCCACACCGGATCGTTTCGGACGTGGTGGAGCTGGCCAGCTTCGACCTGGCCCACGGCACGCTGGCCGACGGCAGCTCCGACGTACGTCTGACCACCACCGAACGGGGCACGGCGCACGCCCTGGTCGCCTGGTTCGAGATGGACCTCGGTGCCGGCGTGGTCATCCGCAACTCACCGGACAACCTGCGCTCCCACTGGATGCAGGCGCTCGTGCCGATCGGCGACCCGCTCGCGGTGTCCGCCGGTGACCGCGTCGCACTCACCCTGACCTGGCACGGCACCCGCCTCGGTGCCACCACCCACCACCCCGCCGACCCGGCCCCGGAGGACTGACGTGTCGTTCACCCCTGCCCCGTACACCCCGTTCGAGCTGTCGCCGGACGAGCTGACGGCAGCCGTGCTGCGGTACGCGAGCAACCCGCTCTACCTCGACAACGACGACTGGGAGAACGCCGACAACCCGTACCGGCGGCAGTTGCGGCCCCAGGTCGTGCCGCACCTGGACTTCAGTCGCGTCCTGCCCCGGGAGGAGCTGCTGAGCTACCAGGGGCTCGCCACCCAGCGCATCCTGACCACCATCTACGAGGCCGACCTCGTGTTCCTGCCGCAGGCCGGCCTGGCGGAGAAGTGGGAGGACTTCCGACGGTTCTACAACCCGACCAACCGGGTGCTCGGCGAGATCATCCGTCCCGCGCTGGAGCGGCAGGTCTTCGGGTTCCTCGACGACGAGGTCGAGGTGGCCGGGGCCTGGACCCGGGACAGCCTGGTGGAGTTCCTCCGCAACATCGACAACCGGGACCGGCAGACGCCGTCGCTGGCCGAGGCCGCGATCGAGAAGTCGGTGGACCCGCAGCGGGCGGCACGCATGTGGTTGATCCAGTTCGCCCCGGACTTCCTGTCCGAGGCGTCACCCATGATCCGCAACGTGCTCGGCAACTACGGCCCCGTCCAGTCCGAATGGTTCAAGATCATAGTCGACGAGTACGGTTACGGCGTGCACTCGACCAAGCACAGCACGCTGTTCGAGAACACGCTGCGCTCCGTCGGGCTGGAGACGGACCTGCACCACTACTGGCAGTACTACCTCAACAGCAGCCTCCTGATGAACAACTACTTCCACTACCTGGGGAAGAACCACGAGCTGCTCTTCCGGTACCTGGGCGCGCTCTACTACACCGAGACGACCCTGGTGGACTTCTGCGAACGCGCCGCCGGCCTGTTGACCCGCGTCTTCGGTGACAGCGTCGACGTGCGGTACTTCACCGAGCACGTGCACATCGACACCCACCACGGCCGGATGGCGTTGGAGAAGCTCATCCTGCCACTGGTGGACACCTACGGGGAGACCGTGATCCCCGAGATCGTGCGCGGCTTCGAGGAGTTCCAGGTGGTCGCGGACATCGCCGACCGGGACTTCGCGGCCCAGATCGAGTGGATGGACGACCGCCCCCGCTACCTGGCGCTGCACGACCCGGTCTGGGAGGCCATCCAGAGCGGCAGGGTCACCGCACCGGTCGCCCACCTGGTCGAGCCGCGCGGCGAACTGTCCAACACCCACTGCCACGACGGCGACGAGCTGTGCCACATCGTCTCCGGCACGATGCGGTTCGAGAGCGGCTTCGACTCCACCCAGATCCTGCGGGCCGGGGAGGGCACCGTCATCCGCCGCAACCGGCTGCACGGTGCCAACATCGAGTCCGCCGAGTGCGTCTACGAGATCCACTCCATCGGGGACCACCAGGCATGCCTGTCCTGACGTTCGCCGCCGAGGGGGCCGGCAACTGCGTCGTGGTACGCGACTCGGCATACGTGTTCGCGCGGACCGCGAAGGGATCGTTCGTCCTGCCGGCCGGTTGTCCGCACCGGGGCGGCCCACTGCACCTGGCCACCTTCGACGGCGGCACCCGTCTGATCTGCCCCTGGCACGAACGGGCCACCTCGGTGACCCGGGCCGTCCGGACCGGAATCCCGGCCGTCCGACGCGGCCGGGTGGTCACCGCGGTGTTCCCCGGCCCGGCGGACCTGCCGCACACCGTCGAGTACCGCCCGGTGTCCCCGTGCCTGACGGCCGGCCGCTCCGGCACGGACCGACCGCGTACCGACCGACGGGAGCCCCGGTGAGCAGCGACCAGCCCGACGCGCGCCCGACGTACCTCTATCCGGCCGGCCCGGCGGTGATCGTCGACCCGTACTCGTCGGGCGCGCTGTACGCGCCGGCCCTCACCGCCGCCGGTGTGCCGGTGGTCGCGGTGCTCAGCGCCCCGCAGCCGCCGGAGGTCTACGCCGCGTCGTACCGGCCGCACGACTTCGCCGAGACCGTCGTCGTCACCGGCGACACCGGACCGGCCGTGACCCGGCTCCGCGAGTTGCGCCCCCGGTGCGTCCTGCCCGGCACCGAGTCCGGCGTGGAGGTGGCGGACGCCATCGCCCCGCTCGTGGTACCGGAACGGGCCAACGTGCCCGGCCTCGCCGCGGCCCGACGCCACAAGGGCGAGATGGCCGCGGCGGTGCGACGGGCCGGCCTGCCGGTGCCCGCCCAGCTCTGCACCGCCGACCCGGACGAGGTCGCCCGATGGCTCGTCGCCTCCGGGCTCACCGGCCGGGACCTGGTCATCAAGCCGCCCAAGAGCGCCGGCACCGACGGTGTCACCCGGGTCCGGGCCGGCGGCGACTGGCGCGCGGCGTTCTTCGGGCTGCTCGGTACGCGCAACCAGCTCGGTATCCCCAACGACCGCGTCCTGGTGCAGGAGTACGTCAGCGGCGACGAGTACGTCGTCGACACGTTCAGCCACGACGGCAGGCACACCGTGGCCGACGTGTGCCGCTACCGCAAGATCGACAACGGTGGGCACATGGCCGTCTACGAGAGCATGGACTGGTTGCCCCCGGACGCCCCGGAGGTGACCGAGGTGGTGGCGTACGCCCGTGCCGTCCTCGACGCCGTCGGCCTCCGGTTCGGTGCCGCGCACACCGAGATCATGCGTACCCCGGACGGGTGCCGGCTCATCGAGGTCGCGGCCCGACCGCACGGCGGCGGGCACCCCCGCTTCTGCCGGGTCGCCACCGGGGACAGCCAGCTCGACCGGGCGGTCCGTCACCTCACCGGCGGCACCGTCCCGACCGGCTACACGCTGCGCCGCCACGTGCGGGTGGTGTTCCTGATCAGCCGGGCCGCCGGGACGGTCACCAACGCCGAGATCCTCGACGGTGTCCACACCGTACCGAGCCTGCTGCACGCGTCGATCGGCGTACGCACCGGCGACCGGATCGAGGTCACCACGGACCTCTTCGGCAGCCTGGACCTCGGTTTCGCGGTCCTCGCCCACGAGGACCCGGCCGTCGTCGAGGCCGACCACCGGCGGATCCGGCAGCTGGAGGGCGGGCTGCGGGTCCGCCCGGCCGACGACGACCGGCGGACCGGGGTGGCCCGTCGATGATCGTCAGCGGCGCGTTCCTGCTCAGTTCGCTGCTGGTCATCGCCAGCCCCGGGCCGGACTCGGCGCTCGTCGTGCACCGGGTGGTACGCGCCGGTCGGCGGGCACCGGCCTACCTGACCATGGCCGGCATCCTGACCGCCGGCACCCTGCACGCCACCCTCGCCGTCGTCGGCGTTGCCGAGTTGCTCGACCGGCATCCCGAGCAGCTCACCGCGCTGCGCTGGGCCGGCGCGCTCGGCCTGTTCGGCTGGGGCGCGGTGATCCTGGTGGCCTCGGTACGGACCCGGGCGGCCGCGCCGACGACCGCGCCGGCCCGGCCGAGGCTGCACCCGTACTGGCAGGGGGTGCTCTGCACCGGCACCAACCCCAAGGTCGGCGTCTTCCTGCTCGCCTTCCTGCCGCAGTTCGTGCCCGCCGGGGTCCCGCCCGACCGGGCCATGACGGTGCTGGCCGCCGTCTACCTCAGCCTGGCTGCGGTGTGGTTGGTGACCCTGACGGAGACCACCCACCGGCTGCGCCGGCGCGTCGACCGGCCGGGTCTCCTCCGCGCGGTCGAACTGGTGACCGGGGTGCTGTTCATGGGCTTCGCCGTCCGGATGGCCCTGGTGAGCTGACCCGCTCCGCCCCTCCGTCCCCACCGGTCCGGTGTCGCCGGCTGCCGGTACCCGTCACGAGGAACCTCCGGGAGAAGACCACATGGCGCAGGCAACCGTCCCCCGTCCCACCGGCGGGCTGCGCGCCGTGCCCACCCGGCAGACGGAGCGGTGACGAGGTGGGCGAGCGGACGGTACGGGCCGGGACGACCGGCCGGCGCGCGGCCACGCCGGTCGGTGAACCGGAGCAGGGCCCGTCGCCCGGCCGGGGCGGGCTGCTCGCCGTCCTGCTGGCCGGGCAGTTCATGGCGAACATGGACGGTGCGATCAGCAACGTGGCGGCCCCCGCCATCCGCGCCGATCTGGGGGCCGGTGACGCGCAGCTGGCCATGGTCATCGCCGGTTACGTGCTGGCGTACGGCACGCTGCTGATCACCGGGGCGCGACTCGGGGAGGCCCGGGGCCACCGTCGGGTCTACCTGCTGGGGTTGGGCGTCTTCACGGCGGCGTCGCTGGCCTGCGGGCTCGCGGGCCACCCGCTGGTGCTGGTCGGCGCACGGGTGGCGCAGGGGGTCGGTGCGGCCCTGCTGGTACCGCAGATCCTCACCGGGATAATGATCAGCTTCACCGGCACCGCCCGGGTACGGGCGTTGGGGGCGTACGCCGTGGTGCTGGCCGCCGGCTCGGTCGCCGGTCAGGTGCTCGGCGGGCTGATCGTCTCCGCCGACCTGTTCGGCCTGTCCTGGCGGCCCGCGTTCCTGGTCAACGTGCCGATCGGGGTGGTGCTGATGGTGGCGGGTGCCCGGCTGCTGCCGCCGCGCCGGCCGGGGCCACGGCACCGGCTGGACGTCACCGGCATGGTGCTGCTGGGCACCTCGATGGTCCTGCTGGTGCTACCGCTGGTGAGCGGGCGCGAGCAGGGCTGGCCGGCGTGGACGTGGCTGAGCCTCGCCGCCAGCGTGCCGGTGTTCTGGTTCTTCCTCGCCGGCCAGCGCGCGGGTGCCGCGCGGGGTGCTCAGCCGCTGCTCAACCTGGGCGTGCTGGGTGTTCCCGCGGTCGCCTGGGGGCTGGTCGCGATAGCGGTGGGCCAGACCACGTACGCCGCGGTGCTGTTCACCCTGCCGCTGCACCTGCAGGAGGGCCTCGGTCACGACGCCTGGTACGCCGGGTTGGCCTTCGCGCCGTGGGCCGCCGCGTTCGGGGTGGGCGGGGTGCACTGGCGTCGTCTCCCGGCGTCGGTCCGACACCTGGCCGCCCCGCTGGGCTACGGCCTGCTCGCGGCGGCCTACCTGGTGCTCGGCGCCGCCACGCTCACCGGGCTGACCGGCGGGCCGGTGCTGCCCGTCGTCCTCGCCACCGCCGGTCTCGGCCTGGGGGTGGGTTTCTGTTCGCTGATCGCGTCGTTCGGCGGTACGGTGCCCAGCCGGTACGCCGCCGACGTCAGTGGCCTGGTCAGCACGGTGCTGCAACTGTTCGCGGTGGTCGGGGTGACCGGCTTCGGCAGCGTGTACCTGGGGCTGACCGCCACGACCGGCCCGGCACCGAGCATCCGGGCGTACGCCCTGCTGTGCCTGCTCTTCGCGACCACCACCGTGGTGGCGACCCTCGCCGCCCGGCGCGCCACCGCTGTGCCACCCCCACCAGACGAGCGTCCCTGACCACGACCCACCGGAGGTGCCCGCCCGTGTACGCCCAGGGGATGACCGAGTTCATCGAGATGTTCACCAGCAGGGTGCCCGACGACATGTTCACCCTGCCCATCGAGGAGCAGCGGCGGCTGTACCGGTCACTGCCCGACGTCTTCGTCTACCCGCGCCCGCCGGGGCTGCGGGTCCGCGACGCCGTGGTGCCCGGCCCCGACGGGGACGTGCCGGTGCGGATCTACCTGCCCGACAGGCCGGTGGCCGCGGGGGTGCTCTGCTATGCCCGGGGGGACGGCTTCTGCCTGGGCGACCTGGAGACCCACGACACGGTGGCGGCGGAGCTGGCGGACCGGACCGGCCACCCGGTGGTCTCCGTCGACGTCCGTTCCGCCCCCGAGCACCCGTTCCCGGCCGCCGTGCACGACGTGCGGGCGGTCGTCGAGGCGCTTGCCGACCGGCCGGAGCGGTTCGGTGTCGAGCCGGGGCCGATCGGGCTGGTGGGCGACAGCTCCGGCGGCAACCTGATGGTCGCCAACTGCCTGCTGGCCCGGGACCGGGGCGGCCCGCGGATCGCCTGTCACGGTCTGGTCAGTCCGGTCCTCGACTTCGCCCGTTGGCAGGATGACGGGCCGGACGCGCCGATCCTCAGTTCCGGTGAGATGCGCTTCTACGCCTCCTGCTACGCACGGGACCCGCAGGATCTGCTGGACCCGCTGGTCTCCCCGCTGCGTACGGCCCGGTTCGACGGGTTGCCACCGGCGACGATCCTCGCCACCCAACTGGACTCGCTGCGCCAGGACTCGGTGGACTACGCCCAGCGCCTGATCGAGGCCGGGGTACGGGTGGAACTGCGGGTGGAACCGGGGTTGGTGCACGCGCCGCTGCGGGCCCGGAGCATGTGTCCCGCCGCAGCCCGGGCGTGGACGGACTTCTGCGCCTCGGTGGGCCGGCTGTTGCGCCAGGCCGGATCGGCCGCCGCCCACCCGCCCCTGGTCACGCAGGCCACCGACAGCCCGACGCAATAGATCGATACATTTGCATGTCTTGGCCTATTCGGGTATGAAGGCGGGAAGCACGCCTCGGTGCTGGTCCTGGGAGGAGCGACGATGAGACACACCCTGCGCCGCCTGCGAACGGCGGCAGTCGCGCTCGGCGCCTGCACGCTCGGGCTGAGCCTGCTGTCGGTACCCGCCGCCGAGGCGGCCCCGGCCCCACCGGCCGCGCCGCACTCCGAGCGGGCACCCGAGTCGGAGCAGTTCTCGGCGGAGGGCGTCACCACCGTCGGGGAGCTGCGCACCGTCGACGCCGCGCTCTCCTCCGCCCGCAGCGGCCGCACCCAGATCATCCGGCACCCCGGCGCGTCGTACGTGAAGGTGCACTTCAGCGCCCTGCGACTGGCCGACGGCGACCATGTCACCGTGTCCAGCCCGGACGGCCGGGAGAGCCACCGGTACGACCGCCACCTGAACCGGGCGACCGGCTCGGACTACACCACCGACGGGCGGCCGGGCTTCTGGGCCATGTCGGTGGAGGGCGACACCGCGGTGGTGACCCTGCACAGCAGCGGCACCCGGCGGGGCAGCACCGCGACCATCGACCGGTTCTGGCGCGGCTACGACCGCGCCGAGATCGGCACCCACAACCTCTCCACGCAGTCGGTGTGCAGCACCGACGCCCGCCGCGACGTGGCCTGCTACCAGAGCAGCCACCCCACCGAGTACGCCCGCGGCCAGGCGGTGGCCCGGCTGCTGATCAGCGGCGGCGGGATGTGCACCACCTGGCGGGTCGGCAACACCAACCGGATGCTCACCAACAAGCACTGCTTCTCGACGCAGGCCGCCGTCAGCGGCAGCGAGATGCAGTTCAACTACCAGTGCGCCACCTGCGGCGGCGCCAACCCCGGTGCCGGCACCAAGGTCAGCGGCGCCACCCTCTACAAGGTCAGCAGCGGCGGGTCCGGCGAACTGGACTATGCCCTGTTCTCGGTGAACAACTTCACCAGCATCCAGGGCTTCGGCACGCTGTACCTGGCGACCACCGCCACCACCACCGGCACCCGGATGTACATCCCCGGGCACGGCGACGGCAGCCCCAAGCGGCTGTCGATCTACGAGGACACCCAGAACGGCGCGACGTGCACCGTCAAGAACGCCAACTACAACACCTGGAACATCAGCTACAGCTGTGACACCTCGGGCGGCAACTCCGGCTCGCCGGTGCTGAACGGCAGCCACCGGGTCATCGCCCTGCACCACCTCGGCGGCTGCCCGTCCAACCAGGGCGCCAAGGCCCACCTGATCTACAACGAGATCGCCAGCCTGATCGACAACGGCTGACCGCGGCGACCGGCAGAACGGGCCGTCGGGGCGCGACACGTGCCCCGGCGGCCCGTCCGCACGTGCACGGCCCGGTGGGACCGGTACGGCTACCGGTAGTGGCGGAGCCAGGCGTGCTCGTCGAAGACCGGGACCGGGCCCGGCTGCGGGATGTCGTTCATGCTGTGCATCCGGTTCATCACCTCGGTACGCAGGAGCTGGTGGTAGTCGCGTCCGAAACCGGAGAGTTCCTTGATCCGCTGTTGCAGGCTGGCGCGCTCGGCCTCCAGCAGCCGGATCGCCTCCCGGTGCCGGTGGCGGGCCGCCTCCTCGGACTGCTGAGCGCTGCTCTGCGCGTTCTGCACCAGTGACCGCGCCTCCTCCAGCGCCTCACCGATCACCTTCTCCGCCTCACGACGGGCGTCACCGACATGCTCGTCGGCGGTCTGTTGCGCCATCTCCAGCACCTTGGTGACCTGGCCGGGCTGCCCACCGGCCTCGCCGCGCGGGCCGCCCTGCGCGTGGGCCTGGTCGAGTTCGGCGTGGAGGAGGTCCCGGGCCCGTTCGACGTCGGCCTTCTCGCGCATCGTCCGCTGCAGTCGCGACCGGAGGTCGGCCAGCTCGGCGTACCCGGCCGAGGCGCCCCGGTCACCGTCGTGGATCGGCGCACCCTGGGCGAGCCCCTGACGAAGCGATTCGTTTTCCTCGATTATCCGGGCGAGTTCGTGTTCGAGGCGGTCGAGAAAGGCATCGACCTCCTCTTCGTCGTAACCCCGCTTACCGATCGGCGGCTTCTTGAAAGCGACGTTGTGTATGTCAGCCGGAGTCAGTGGCATCTCGGCTCCCTGAAGTTTTGACCAGCGGTCACGGCATCGCGTCTGACAGGCTACCGTACCCGACAATTCGCCCCGTAGCGACCGTCACCGGTCACTACGCCCACGACCGCGACCGTCCACCGGAGCTACTCGGCGGCCCGGATGCCGGACAGCCGGACACCGGTCGGCCTTTCCCCGGGGCACCCCGTCAGGCGGCACCGCCCTCGGCCCGTCCGTTCTTCGCGCCGCCACCGGACATGTCGTTCATCAGCGCATTCAGATGTTCCGCCAGACGCTCACGGTAGTCGTGGGCGAAGTGGGTCAGAGTGGCGATCTCCCGCTGGGCCGCGGACCGGTCGGCTTCCAGCCGCTCGATGGCCTTCTTGTGACGGTCGACGGCCTGCGACTCCGTCTTCTGCGCCTTGCGCTGCGCCTCGTGGGCGAGCTTCTCAGCCCGCGCCCGCATCTCGGTGAGGAGCTGGTCGGCGTCGAGACGAGCCTTGCTCAGGCATTCGTCGGCCGTACGCTGGGCCATCACCAGCACCGGCAGCCCCGTGCCGGCGTCCTCGGGCGCGTTCCCCACCGACCGGGTACGCGCCTCCTCCAACTGCCGCTGCACCTCCTGGGCAGCCTGCTCGGCGGCCACCCGTTCGCGCTGCAACCGGTCCAGTTGCGCCCGCAGCTGCGGCAACCGGGTGGCGGCCCCGCCGTCGCCCGGACCCGCCCCGAGTTCGACCTGTGCCCGCAGAGCCGTATTCTCCTCCGCCAACCGCTCGATCTCACGTTCGACCTCGTCGAGGAATGCGTCCACCTCCTCCTCGTCGTATCCCCGCTTTCCGATCGAGGGCTTCTTGAAGGCCACATTATGAATGTCAGCCGGAGTCAACGGCATAGGAACTCCCCGATCGGTTCTCAGGCGACGGCGCCCGTCGATTCGGCGCTCGCGCCGACGCTATCGACGCAGCGGCATCCCCGTGTTAGCAGTAACGAGCGTGCGAACCAATGGGCACTATATAGCAGCGCCCTCACGTTCCACCCCGAGCCGTTCTCCCGTCCCGCGCCACGCCGTTCCGCCCTGTTCCACCGCACCGCGCCGTTCCGCGCCACCGCGCCGCGCCGGGCCGTTCTGCCGCACCACGCCGTTCCACCGCGCCGCACCACCGCAGCACGCCCGGCGGCCACGGCGGGCCGGTGCCGTCGAACGGTCAGGCGTCGACCCAGCAGTGCGAGCGGGCGTGCTCGGTCAGGTGCTGGCGGATCTGCACGATCTGCGCGCCGGTCAGTGTCGGCACCCGTTGCACGAGGATCTCGGTGACCTCGCTGGCGAACTGCCGCGAGGTGAGCACGTCACACATGCCGTCGTCCTCCCGGCCCGGCGTCGCCGCCGACCCGTCCTCGGGCCCGTCCGCGATCCGCACGGTGGCCACCTTGAGGCCCCGTTCCCCCTGCTCGACCTCGTACTCGACGCGCAGCCCCGGACGCACCTGGTGACGTTGATCGCCGAAGTCGTTGGCGTGGACGAAGACGTCCTCCCCACCAGCGGCCGGCGTGATGAAACCGTATCCCCGGACGTCGTCGAACCGAGCGACCCTACCCACAGCCACCAGAAACCACCCTCACCACCACACCCGACCACATCACCGGAGCCTCGTCAGGCCAATGTACCCGCTGGCCCGGCCGGACTCGGGCCACGCCGTGTCCGGCCACAGGCCACTCCCCCTGCCGTTCCGCCCCCGTCGACGACCACGCACCTGCCCGACCGGCACATCCGGCCGGGCACGGCCGGCGGACGCCGGGGACGACGGACGGCCCGGAACGACGGACCGCCGGGGACGACGGACGGCCGGGAACGACGGACGGGCCCCGGCCGACCACGATGGATCGACCGGGGCCCGCCGTTCCGTCGCCTGTCAGGCGAGGTCGAACCGGTCGAGTTCCATGACCTTGGTCCAGGCGGCGACGAAGTCGGACACGAACTTCCCGCGCGCGTCGTCGCTGGCGTACACCTCGGCGAGGGCCCGCAGCTGCGAGTTCGACCCGAAGATCAGGTCGACCGCGGTGGCGGTCCACCGCACCTCGTCGGTGGCGAGGTCCCGGATCTCGTACACGTGCTCGGCGGACTCCGACGCCTTCCACCGGGTGCCCGGGGAGAGCAGGTTGACGAAGAAGTCGTTGGTGAGCACACCCGGCCGGTCGGTGAGGACACCGTGCGCCGTGCCGCCGTGGTTGTTGCCGAGGGCCCGCAGACCACCGACCAGGACGGTCATCTCCGGCGCGGTCAGGTCGAGCATGTACGCCCGGTCGACGAGCAGCACCTCCGGCTGGGTCTTCTCGCCCGGCCGCAGGTAGTTGCGGAACCCGTCGGCACGCGGCTCCATCACCCGGAACGACTCGACGTCGGTCTGCTCCTGGCTGGCGTCGGTGCGGCCCGGCCGGAACGGCACGGTCACCTCGACGCCGGCGTCCCGCGCCGCCTTCTCGACGGCGGCCGAGCCGGCCAGCACGATCAGGTCGGCGAGGGAGATCTGCTTGCCACCGGCGGCGTTGAACTCCCGCTGGATGCCCTCGAGGGTCGCCAGGACGGCGGCGAGCTGCTCGGGCTGGTTGACCTCCCAGTTGCGCTGCGGCTCGAGCCGGATCCGCGCGCCGTTGGCCCCGCCGCGCTTGTCGGTGGAGCGGTAGCTGGCGGCCGAGGCCCAGGCGGTGGAGACGAGCTGGGCGATGCTCAGCCCGGACTCCAGGACCTTCACCTTGAGCGCGGCGATCTCGGCCTCACCCACCAGCTCGTGGTCGACGGCCGGCACCGGGTCCTGCCAGAGCTGGGCCTCCGGAACCCACGGCCCGAGGAACCGGCTGACCGGCCCCATGTCACGGTGCAGGAGCTTGTACCAGGCCTTGGCGAACGCCAGCGCGAACTCGTCCGGGTTCTCCAGGAACCGGCGCGAGATCTTCTCGTACGCCGGGTCGACGCGCAGCGACAGGTCGGTCGTGAGCATCGTCGGCTTGTGCTTCTTCGACGGGTCGTGGGCGTCCGGGATGATCGCCTCGGCGTCCTTGGCGACCCACTGCTTCGCACCGCCGGGGCTGGTGGTGAGCTCCCACTCGTAGCCGAAGAGGATCTCGAAGAACCGGTTGCTCCACTGCGTCGGGCGGTCGGTCCAGGTCACCTCGAGGCCGCTGGTGATGGTGTCCCCACCCTTGCCGCTGCCGTAGCTGCTCAGCCAGCCCAGGCCCTGCGCCTCCAGCGGGGCGCCCTCCGGCTCGGGGCCGACGTGGCTGTCGGCGACGCCGGCGCCGTGGGTCTTGCCGAAGGTGTGGCCGCCGGCGATCAGCGCGACGGTCTCCTCGTCGTCCATCGCCATCCGGCGGAAGGTCTCCCGGATGAAGTGCGCCGCCGCGAGCGGGTCCGCGTTGCCGCGCGGGCCCTCCGGGTTGACGTAGATCAGCCCCATCTCGGTCGCGCCGACGCCGGCCGCCATCTCCTTCTCGGAGGAGTAGCGCTCGTCACCGAGCCAGGTGTCCTCCGGGCCCCAGAAGATCTCCTCGGGCTCCCAGACGTCCTCCCGGCCGAAGCCGAAGCCGAAGGTCTTGAAGCCCATCGACTCCAGGGCGACGTTGCCGGCGAGCACGAGCAGGTCGGCCCAGGAGATCTTCTGGCCGTACTTCTGCTTGACCGGCCAGAGCAGCCGGCGGGCCTTGTCCAGGTTGGCGTTGTCCGGCCAGCTGTTGAGCGGGGCGAACCGCTGCCCGCCGTCGCCGGCCCCACCGCGACCGTCCTCGATCCGGTAGGTGCCCGCGGCGTGCCAGCTCATCCGGATCATCAGGCCGCCGTAGTGGCCGAAGTCGGCCGGCCACCAGTCCTGCGAGGTGGTGAGCACCTCGGTGATGTCCCGCTTGAGGGCCTCGACGTCGAGCTTGGCGAACTCCTTGGCGTAGCTGAAGTCCGGCCCCAGCGGGTTGCCCTTGGGCGACTGGGCGTGCAGCACCGACAGGTCGAGCTGGTTGGGCCACCAGTCCCGGTTGGTGCGCGGGCGACCACCGGTCTTCGGGGTCGGCGAGTCGA
Source organism: Micromonospora cathayae (assembly GCF_028993575.1). Taxonomy (NCBI): domain Bacteria; kingdom Bacillati; phylum Actinomycetota; class Actinomycetes; order Micromonosporales; family Micromonosporaceae; genus Micromonospora; species Micromonospora cathayae. Next base: position 5,694,368 of record NZ_CP118615.1, read on the forward strand.
TCGCCGGGTTCTCGCTCTCGCTGCCCTGCGCGGTCACCGAGTCGTGCGCGACCGGGCAGCCGGCCGCCGCCTTCTGGTCCACGCCCTGCGCGCTGGTCGGTGGGTTGTCCTGGGTGTCGCTCATCAGATTCCTTCCGGACTGGCGGATCACTGGGAGGTGCGTTCGGTCGCGCAGTCGGGGCAGACGCCCCAGTAGACGACCTCCGCCTCGTCGACCGTGAACCCGCGGTCGTCGGAGGCGGTGAGGCAGGGAGCATCGCCGACGGCGCAGTCGACGTCGGCGATCGCGCCGCAGGAGCGGCACACGACGTGGTGGTGGTTGTCCCCCACCCGCGACTCGTAGCGGGCGGTCGCGCCGGCCGGCTGGATGCGCCGCACCAGACCGGCCTCGGTGAGCGCCCGCAGCACGTCGTACACCGCCTGGTGGGACACCGTGGGGTGATCCACCCGGACCAGGGCGATCACCGTGTCGGTGTCGACGTGCGGGTGGTCACGCAGCGCGGCGAGCACCGCCAACCGGGGCCGGGTCACCCGCAACGAGACCGCCCGTAGCTGCGCCTCGAAGTCGGACGTCATACGGCGACGATAGTCCGCTCTTCTGGAACGAATCAAGTTTTTCCTCGAACTCGGCCGGCGGCCGGCCTAGGGTGACTGACATGGCCGCCCCCACACCCTCGACCGACCGTACCCCCGACCGGAACCCGCTGACCGTGCTCACGCTCGACGAACTCCGGCAACGCACCAGCGTGAAGTGGCGCACCCATCCGAACGACGTCCTCCCCCTCTGGGTCGCGGAGCAGGACGTGCCACTCGCCGCACCGGTGGCCGACGCGCTCCGCCGCGCGATCGACCTCGGCGACACCGGCTACCCGCACGGCACGGCGTACGCCGAGGCCGTCGGCGAGTTCGCCGCCCGACGTTGGGGGTGGCACGACTTCCGGGTCGACCACACCACGGTCGTACCCGACGTGATGATGGGCATCGTCGAGGTGCTCCGGCTCGTCAGCGACCCCGGTGACGCGGTGGTGGTCTGCTCCCCCGTCTACCCGCCCTTCTACGCCTTCGTCCGGCATGCCGACCGGCAGGTGATCGAGGCCCCGCTCGGCCCCGACCTGCGGATGGACCCGGCCGCTCTCGACGACGCCTTCCGCCGGGCCCGCTCCTGCGGTCGCCGACCGGTGTTCCTGCTGTGCAACCCGCACAACCCGACCGGCGTGGTGCACCGCCGCGACGAACTCGCGGCCGTCGCCGCGCTGGCCGACCGGCACGGCGTACGGGTGGTCGCCGACGAGATCCACGCCCCGCTGGTGCTGCCCGGAGCGCGCTTCACGCCGTACCTCACGGTGCCCGGAGCCGAGAACGCGTTCGCCCTGCTCTCCGCCTCCAAGGGCTGGAACCTCGCCGGCCTGAAGGCGGCGGTCGCCATCGCCGGGTCCCGGGCGGCGGCCGACCTGGACCGGATGCCGGAGGAGGTCGGTCACGGCCCCAGCCACCTGGGCGTACTCGCGCACACCGCCGCGTTCCGGGACGGCGGGGAGTGGCTGGACCTCCTCCTCGACGGCCTGGACGCCAACCGCACGCTGCTGGGCACGCTGCTGGCGGAGCACCTTCCCACCGTCGGGTACCACCGCCCCGAGGGCACCTACCTCGCCTGGCTGGACTGCGCCCGACTGGGCGTCGCCACCGGGCATCCGGACACGGCCGCCGCCGAGCGGCCGGGCACAGCCGCCGCCGAAGGTCCGGCCGGGGTCGCCGCCGGGCAGCCGGGCCTGGTCACCGCCGGGCAGCCGGGCCTGGTCACCGCCGGGCAGCCGGGCGGCGAGCCGGACCCGGACCACGGATCCGGCGGGTCCGGCACGGCCGGCGAGCCCGGCGTGGTCAGCGAGGTCGCCGGGCCGGCGAAGATGTTCCTGGACCGGGCCCGGGTCGCCCTCAGTTCGGGTCATGTCTTCGGTACCGGCGGGAGCGGCTTCGTGCGGCTCAACTTCGCCACCTCCCCGGCGATCCTCACCGACGCCGTCACCCGCATGGGCCGGGCGGTCGACTCGCTCCGGTCGCGGGCCGGCACCTCGTGACCGCACCGAAGGGCGCCAGCCCGGTGTGACCGCAGCGCCAGCCCGGTGCGACCGCAGCGAAGGGCCGGCACCACGTGACCGCACGGAAAGGTGCCGGCCCGGCCCGACCGCACCGGAGGGCCGGCACCGCGCCATGGTCCCGCCAAGCGAATTTCGATATGCAATTGCGGTGTACGTCGAATTGTCAGCAACGGATGACACAATTTCGCACTAGCCGGCCATTAATTGATATGCGACGATACTGACTCGGGTGGGGAACCGCCGCCGTCGGCCCGCGGACACGACGCGCCGACCAGGTCGGCCACCACGGGAAGGAGCGTCCGTCACCTTGTCGTCGATACTCGTTTTCATCGTCGGGGCCGCGCTGCTGATCTACAGCGCGGAGAAGCTGATCTCCTATCTGGTCGGCGCGGCGGCCGGACTGCGCGTCTCCGCCTTCCTGCTCGCGATCATCTTCACCGGAATAGAGTTCGACGACGTCGCTTTCGGGGTCGCGCTGAACCTCGAGGATCTCAGCGGCGTCGCACTCGGCACAGTTTTCGGGACGGCGATATCGATGATCGGAGTGGTGCTCGCCCTCGCGGCGATCATCTCTCCGGGCCGGGTGGACGTCCCGCGCCGGTACCTCGTACTGTTCGCCGCCGCGCCGCTGGTGATGATCCCCTTCGTGGTGTTCGGCCCGCTCACCCCGCGTTACGGCGTGCCGCTCATCCTGCTGTTCGTGCTCTTCGTCGGCTACGTGGCCAGCCAGGAACTCAGAAAGGACACCCCGCTCTTCCGGGACGCGCGTGTCCTCGAGACCCAGCAGGCCGGCCGGGGCCGGACCGGCGGCGGCGGTGCCGGCGTCGACCCACCCACCAGCAGGCCGCCCTTCGTCGTGACGATGCCATTCGACAGGGCCCGCCCGATCCCCGGCTGGGCCGCCATCGGGTTGGCCGTCGTCGCGCTGGCCGGTCTGATCGTCGGAGCCGCCATGACCAGCGCCGGCACGGCGGGAATCCTGGCGGACTACCGGATCCAGGGCGCGCTGTTCGGCGCCACCCTCGCCACCCTCGTCCTCACCCTCGAGGACGTTTTCCTGACCGTCGAACCCGCCCGCCGGGGCGCGTCCGAGATCGGGATCGCGAACGTCATCGGCAGCGTCGTGTTCGGTGTCACCGGAAAGCTCGGCATCATCCTGCTCGCCGGCGGCAGCATCGTCGTCGACGACGAGGTGCTCTCCTGGCATCTGCCCGTACTCGTCGGCATGACCGCGCTCGCGGCGTACTTCCTCCACACCCGCCGACTACGCCGGTGGCACGGATTCCTGCTGCTCGCGCTCTACGTCGCCTACTGGGCCGGCAGCTTCACCATGTTCGGTGAAGCGCCACTCGACGCGGACTGACCGGGAGGTCCGGCCGGGCCACCCCCGCCCGGCGGGGCGGACGCTGGCCCGGCCGGATCGCAAGCCGTCCCCGGAAGCTGTCCCGGCCGGGCCGAAAGCCGTCCCCAGGCACTGTCCCGGCTGGACCGCAAACCGGCCCGGCCGGGCCGGCGTCAGCGGTTGTCCGCGAGGTCGCGGCAGTCCGTCTCGTCGGGGAGCAGCGGCCGCAGGGTGAGCCGCCAGCGCCGGCCGTCCGAGGTCCACGGGGTCGCCGCGTTGGCATCAGCCGCCGCCGCCAACACCGTCCGCACCCCGTCACCGGTCACCGTCACACACCCCAACCCGAGATTCGCGGTCAGCTCGTCACCGGGCAGCGTCGGGCCCGGCCAGCGGACCTCGGGCTGGCCGCCGACCGCACCGTCGGGAACCCACGCCTCGGCGACGGCCGCGACGACGGTCGGCAGGTACGGACGTGCCTGTTCGCCCTGCACGGCGGCGAGCGGACCCGACGGGCTGGTCAACGACTCGACGAACGTCCGCAGCTCGGCGCGCGCCGACCGCTGGTCCGGGGTCAGTCCCCCGACGGCGTCGGTCGCCTCGCCGAGAGCGGGCACCTCCAGGTGTTCGACGCCGTTCGCGCCGAGCAGGGTGAAACTGGTCGACGGGGCGTCGGCCACCGACGGCGAGCCGACGTCCGTCCCGCCGTCCACGCCGTGTTCCCGGGCCAGGGCGACCAGGTTCTCCACCTCAGCGGCGGCGATCGACCCCACCCGGAGATTGGGCAACGCCGGACCGGGATAGGCCAGGGTGACCGGCCCCTGGACGATCACCCGCCCGTCGCCGTACACGCTGACCTCCGGCAGCCGGGAAGCCAGGGCGGCGGGTGTCACGAACCCGCCGACCTGTCCCATCCGGAACACGAGGGCGTCGGCGGGATAGGACGGGGCGGCGGCGTCCGGCTTCCCGGCACCGGTGGCCCCACCCTGCTGTGCGCAGGCCGTGCCGAGCAGCACCAGCAACGGGACGATCGCCAACCGCCCGCTTCGACGAATCATCATGCCCGGTCGGACGTACGCGGACGGCGCGGCGTTCCCGCCCCGGGAGTCCAGGTGCCGGGTGGTCGCCGGTGGGTGGCTCCGCTCCGCGCCCGGGGAAAACCGTTCTTACCGCTACCCGATATCGCCATCGTTGTGGCTCCGGTCCGCGCCCGGGGAACACCGGCGCGCGGGAGGGCCGCACCGTCTCCCCTGCCGGCGCCGGCCCGAACGCGGTGCTCAGGCCCCCCGCACGCGGAACTCGTTGCCGTCCGGGTCGGCCAGCACGACGCTGCCGTCCGCGCCGACCGCGAGCCGGGTGGCCCCCAGGGAGACCAGCCGGTCCACCTCGGTCGACTGGTCGGTGCCGGTCGGGGCGAGCTCGAAGCGCTGCCGCTCCGTCCCCAGCTTCGGGGCCACCGGCGGGCCACCCCAGGCGACCTTCGTACCGCCGCGCGGTGACTGGATGGCGGTCTCCTCGTTCTCGTCCCACACCAGCGGCCAGCCCAACGCCACACTCCAGAAGAGGCCGACCTCGCGGGTGCCGTCGCAGGCCACCTCGCCGAGGAACCCCGTCCCGGCGAGGTACCTGTTGCCCGCCTCGATCACGCAGAACGCGTACCCCTCGGGGTCGGCGAGGACGAGGTGCCCCTCCTCGGGGCGCTGCCCGACGTCGAGGTGACCACCGCCGAGGCGCAACACCGTCGCCACCGTCCGCTGCTGGTCGGCATCGCTGGCGCTGGTCAGATGCAGGTGGATCCGGTCCGGCCCGACCTGCTGCGCGGTACCGGGCACGAACCGGAGACCGACCTGGGTGTCGTCGCCGGGCAGGAGCAGGCCACCGGCGTCCGCCACGACCTCCCGGCCGAGCAGGTCGGCCCAGAACCGGGCGAGCCGGGCCGGGTCGTGCGCGTCGTACGTCACCGAGTGCAGTCGCAGGGGCATCGCCGTACGGTAGGTGCCGACCTGCGGGCCGGCAAGGCGATATCGCGGGTGGACGCCGGTCAGATCATGCCGGCGCGCAGCGCGTACGCGACCGCGTGCGAGCGGTTGCGCAGCTTCAGCCGGTGCGTCACGCCGTAGATGACGTTCTTGACGGTGCGCTCCGAGTAGCAGAGCCGGTCGGCGATCTCGCCGGTGTCGAGCCCGTCCGCCATCAACCGCAGCACGTCGATCTCGCGGGGGGTCAGCCCGGAGGCGTTCAGTCCGTTCGGGGCGAGCACCTCGCGCTGCAACCGCTCGATGTGCTTGAGCAGCTCCCCGACCAGGTTGGGCGGCAGCACGCCACCGCCCCTGGCCGCGGCCAGTACGCTGTGCGCCAGCCGTTCGCCGGTGACCGCCGCCCGTGGGAGGATGGCGACCACCCGGCACTCGACCGCGGTGAGCAGTTCGCTCTCGGTGATCTCCCGGAGCACCAGGACCACCGGCAGGCCGGTTTCCGCCGCCGAGCGGCGCAGCACCGTCACCACGTCCACGGTCAGTTGCTCGCAGCCGAACACGAGGACCTGCGCCCCGGCCAGGTCGTCGGCCGGCAGCAGCTCGAGCGCCGGGCTGGACCGCAGGAGGCTGGCCAGCCCCGCGTAGCTGAGCTGGTCTGACGCCTGCAGGACGAGCCGAGTCGTGTCCACCGGAACCTCCGTTCATCGTGGGTGCGGCGACAGTCTCCGGGGCCGTCCTTCAGAGAATCTCCAACCGGCCTTCACTCCGTACCGGCCGGCCGTGAAGGTCGGTGTCCACCCTGGTCAGGGGCGGACGGGCCGACCCGGGCCGGGCGTGTCCCGGCGGGCCCGACGCAGGGCCTCGATGTACCTGGGCAGTTCGGTCGCGGCCAGCTCCAGCCGGCCGGGCGCGAACTGGTCGGCGAGAAGGGCGTCGACCACGTCCGAGGCGAGGTCGTCGGGGATCTCGTCGACCCGCTGGGCGGGTGCCTGCCGCCAGATCCGCAGGATGCGGAGCCGTTCCCGAACCAGGGACAGGGTGTGTTCCAGGTCGGCGATGGCCGCGTCGGCCTGGGCCGCGTCCAGCACGAGCCGCCCGTCCCCGGCCAGGGCGAGCAGGAGGTCACCGGCGAACGGGCCCGCCGGAGGAGGGGGATCGGCCGACACCGGTCGAGTGCATCAGGTGGGCGGCGACGGCGGTAGCCCTCCGGGCGGGAACTGCCCCCGGCTCCGGCCCGCTCTGCCCGCTCGACCGTCCACACCGGGGCCGGCTCACCCGACCACCGCCCCGCCCGGGCGCCACCCTGGGTGATCCTCCCGACAGAGCGGTGCCGCCCCGGTCGGGCAAGAATGTCGGTGACGTGGCGGGATGGGGGTCCACGTTCCGGCATGCGCCACACCGGGAACGACACGGAGCCGGTCACCTGTCGACCGGCCCCGGCGTGGGTGACGTCTCGGGACAGCGGATGAGGGAAGCGATGTCGACGCAGCAGGTGGGGATCGATCTGCGGTTGTTGGGGCAGGTGCGGGTCCGGCGGGACGGTGCCGAACTCGTGCTCGGCTCGGCACGCCGTACGGCCGTGTTGTGCGTGCTCGCCCTGCACGCCGGGCGCCGGGTGTCCCGGGAGCAGCTCGTCGCCGCCGTCTGGGGGGACGACCCGCCGCCCAGCGCGACCGGCAACATCTACACGTACGTCTCCACGCTGCGACAGCTGCTGGAGCCGGCCCGGGGCCGGTGGACGGGGGGCCGGCTGCTCAGCTCCGGGGACGGCGGGTACCAGCTGCACGTCCCCCGTGACGCGGTCGACGCGCTGCGGTTCGAGTCGCTGCGCGGGACCGCCCGCCGGCACCGGTCCAGCGGGGACGGTCCGGCCGAGTTGGCCGCGCTGGCGTCGGCGCTGCGGTGCTGGCAGGGGGATGCGCTCACCGGGGTACCCGGACCGTTCGCCGACGTACAGCGGCAGCGCCTGACCGGGCTGCGGATCGCCACCGCCGAACGGCACGCCGACCTGTTGGCCGAGACGGGACACCCCGAGGATGCGCTCCGGGCGCTGCGCGAGCTGGTGGCGGCGTACCCGGACCGGGAGGACCTGGGGGCCCGGCTCGCCGCCGCCCGGCCCGGCGGTCCTGAGCCGGAGCGACCCGCCGCGGCGGCGCGGGCCGGTCGACCGGCGGGGGTGGTCACCGGAGCCGACGGAACCACCCGGAGTGGTCCGGCCGTCGACACCGGACCGGGACACCGGCCGGAGCGGGAGACGCTGTTCGGCCGGGACGTCGCTGTGCGGCGGCTCCGGCGGGCCGTGGCCGGCATCACGGACGGGCGCGGCGGCAGTCTGGTGATCGAGGGTCCGGCCGGTGTCGGCCGGACGGCGCTGCTCACGGCGGCGCTGCCCGGGGCCGGCGACCGGGGCGGGTACCGGATCGGTTGGGCGGTCGGTGACGAGGTCGCCGACCGTACTCCGCTCGGCACCCTGCTGGAGGGGGTCGAGTCCGCCCTGCGGGGTGACCCGGTCCGCCGCGAGCTGGAGCACCTCGCCGCCGGAACCGACCGGTACGCGGGCGTCGACGTCGACGTCGTGGAGCGGGCGGTGACGCTGGTCCGGCGGGCCGCGGCGGAGCAGCCGCTCACCCTCGTCATCGACGACCTGCAATGGGCGGACCCGACGACGGTGCAGGTCTGGAACCGGCTCGGCGAATCCGTGGGTGAGCTGCCGTTGCTGCTGGTGGCGGCGGTGCGATCCGGAGCGCCGGAGCGGATCACCGGGGGTGAGGTCATCGCCCTGGGCCCGCTGGAGCACGACCCGGCGGTCGCCCTGGTCCGGGCGGTCGCGGCCACTCCGCCCGAGCCCGAGGACCTGGCCCGGATCCTCGACGACGCCGGTGGGCACCCGCTCTACCTGCGGCTCCTCGCCGCCAGCGGGGCCGGTGCCGGGTCGAGCGCCGAGCTGGTCGCGGCCGTGGAGGCGCAGCTGTCGCCGTTCACCGGGGACACCCGCCAGGTGCTCCGGGCGGTCGCGCTGCTCAGCGCGTACGGGATACGGCTGCCCGGGACGCAGCCGGCCGGCTGCACCATGGGCGAACTGGCCGCGGTCACCGACCGCACCGTCGACGACCTGACCCGCGCGTTGGCCCCGGTACGGGCCGGCGGCATCCTCGCCGCCCGGGACGGGACGCTCGCCGCCGGGGACCGGCTGTGGTTCCGGCACCGGATCGTGGCCCGGACGCTGTACGAGAGCACGCCGGCCCCGCTCCGGGTCACCCTCTGCCGGCTGTACGGCAAACGGCTGGCCGCCGCCGGTGCGGCAGCCGAACGGGTGATGGGGCAACTGCTCGCCGGGGAGGTGCCGCTCGACGACGCCCTGGCCGCCTGGCTGGTCGAGCACGTCGAGCGGATCGCCGAGGCGGCGCCCCGGATGGCCGTCGTCGCGCTACGGCAGGCCCACGCCCAGCACACCCTCGACCCGGCCCGGCGACTCGTGCTCACCGCCTGGCTGGCCCGGGTGCTGCTGCGCGAGGGGCAGCACGCCGCCGCCGCGGCCGGTTGGGTCGCGGCCCGGACCAGCGAACCGGATCTGGCGGGTGAGATGCGCTGGACGGCCGCGTACAGCCACGAACGGCGGAACGAGTTCGAGGCCGCGGCGGAGATCGCCCGCACCGCGTTGCGGGAACGCCGGATCGCGGCACAGTGGATCGACCGGTTGCGGTTGCTGCTCGGCCGGGTACGCCGACAGCTGCCGGGCAACCCGACCGAGCCGCATCTCGTCCGGTCGAGGATCATGGATGGGGAGGCTCCGCTCGCCGGCTCGCCGGTCACCCGTGACCGGTGAACGGAGTCTCGCCTGGGGGGAATGCGATGGTGACGTCGCCGGACGGTTGGCTGCGGGTGTCGGTGCTGGGTCCGGTCCGGGCCTGGCGCGACGGTCGGGAACTGGCGCTGGGGCCGGCCCGGCAGCGGGTGCTGTTCGCGCTGCTCGCCGCCGCCGTCGGGCGGGAGGTCGGGCGGGACGAGCTGGTCGCCGGGATCTGGGGTCCGTCGCCGCCCACCACGGCGGTCGGCAGTGTCTACACGTACGTCTCCGGGCTGCGCCGCAGCCTGGGAGCGGGATCGGTGGCGTCGGGTCCGAGCGGGTACGCGCTGCGGTTGCGCGGGCAGGACCTGGACAGCGAACGGTTCGTGGTGCTCTGCGCCGAGGCCGCCCGGTTACGGACGGCCGGTGAACCCGCCGCCGCCGTGGCCCGGCTCGACGAGGCACTGGGGCTGTGGCACGGCGAGGCGTACGCCGGGCTGGCCAGCGGGCGTCTGGACGGGGAACGGGTCCGGTTGGCCGAGCGACGCCTCGACGCCCTCGTGCAGCGGGCCGGCATCCTGATCGGGCTGGGCGACGGGGACGTGACGGTCGAGCTGGCCGGGCTGGTCCGTGAGCATCCGCTGCACGAGCCGCTGTACGAGCTGCTGATGCTGGCGCTGCACCGCGACGGTCGGCGGCGGGAGGCGCTGGACGTCTACCGGACGGCCCGGCACACGTTACGGTCCGAGCTCGGGATCGAGCCCGGCAGCGCCCTCACCCGGATGCGCGGGCTCGTCGCCGCCGGCCCGGCCGGCACGCACGGCGGACGGAGCACGCCGGCCCGGGTGGCGGGGACCGCTGTCCCGGGGCGGCCGGACGTCCCGGGACGGGTGACGGAGGCGGCCGTTGCGGGGCGGGACGGACCGCCGACGGAGTCGCTGGCCGGCCGCGACGACGGGGTGCGTCGGCTGCGGGACCTGGTCGGGGCGCTCCGCGCCGGTGCGGGCACCGTGGTCTGGGTCGAGGGCGAACCGGGTATCGGCAAGACCGTGCTGCTGCGGGCCGCGTTCGCCGACGCGGCCGAACGGGGCTGCCGGGTCGCCTGGGGAGTCGCCGGGGACTTCGACCAGGATCTTCCGCTGCCGGTGGCGATGCGGGCACTGGGACTGGCCGCCGACGCCGGCACCGCACCCGCTGCCCGCTGGACCGACGCCGGCACCGGCCCCGCCGCCGGCTGGACCGACACCGGAACCGCACCCGCCACCGGCTGGACCGACGCCGGCACCGGGCCGGGCGCTGCCGACCTGGTGCTGGCCCGGGTACGCGCCGCCTGCGCCAGCACCCCCCTGGTACTGGTCCTCGACGGCCTGGACAGCGCCGACGGTGACGGGGTGTCCTGCTGGGAACGGCTGGTCGCGGCCACCCGGCGGCTGCCGCTGCTGCTGGTGGCCTCGGCCCGGCTGGAACCGGGCGACCGGGACCTGGCCCGGCTGCGCCGCGCGGTCCGGACCCGGCAGGGTCACCTGCTCCAGGTGGAGGCCCTGCCGTCCGACGCGGTCGAGCGGATGGTGGCCGGGCTGGTGGGCGCGCCGCCGGGGCCGCACCTGGCCGAGGCGGTGGCCGTGGCGGCGGGCAATCCCCGCTACGCCCACGAGCTGGTCACCGCGCTGCTGCGCCGGGGCGTGGTCCGGGTGGTCGACGGAGTGGCCGACATCCCCGACCCGACGCCGATCGAGGTGCCCCGGCCGCTGCTCGCCACCATCCGGGCCACCATGGACCTGCTCTCGGCGGACACCCAGGACGTGCTGCGGACCGCGGCGCTGCTCGGCGACCGCTTCGCCGTGGACGACGTCGGCGCGGTGACCGGCCGGCCCGCCGGCGACCTGGTGGCGAACCTGGAGGAGGCACTGGCCGCCAGGGTCGTGGTGGCCGCCGGCACCGAGCTGGCGTTCCGGCACACGTTGCTGCGGCAGGTGCTGTACGAGAGCATCCCGGCACCGGCCCGGTCGGCGCTGCACCGGCACACCGCCGAGGTGCTGGCGGCCGGCGACAGCCCGGTGGACCGGGTGGCGGAGCAGCTCGCCGCGACCTCGACGGTGGACGGCTGGCTGGTGTCCTGGCTGGTCGACCGGCACGCCGAGCTGGCCGGGCGGGCTCCCCGGCTCGCCACGGCGCTGCTGCGCCGGGTGCTCGACACCGACCTGCCCGACCGCCGGCAACGGGAACGGCTGCTGATCACCCTGGTCCGGTTGGAGCACCGGAGCGGGCGGCGCCCGCTGGACGAGGCGCGGGAGGCGCTCCAACTGGCCGACGACCCGGCCGACCGTGCCGAGCTGCGCCACCTGCTCGCCGTACTCTCCCACCAGGCCGGTGACGTGGCGACGGCGCTGGACGTCCTCGACGCGGCACTGGCCGACCCGACCGTACCGGCGTTCTGGCGGACCCGGCACCGGATGCTGCTGGCCGCCTTCCGGCGGGGCCCGCTGGACGACCTGGACCGGGCGGACCGGACCGCGGCGGCGGCCCACGCCACGGCGCTCGCCGCGAACCGGCCGGACGAGGCGGCCTTCGCGTTGCAGACCGGCTGGTTGACGAACACCGTACGGCGGGACCACGAACGGGCGCTGGAGTACGTCGACCGGGCGCTGGACGTGATGCGTGACCACCCGACGTTCGCCGCCCTGTACCTGGATCTGCTCGACAACCGGACCGGCACGTTGCAGAGCCTGGACCGGCTCGCGGACGCCGAGCGGACGCTGCGCGAGGCGGCCCTGTTCGCGCTGCGGCACCGGCTGCCGTCCGGACTGCACGCCGCCTCGGCCGTGCAGCACTACTGGGCGGGCCGGTGGGACGACGTGCTGTCCGTGGTCGGCGCGGTCAGCGACGACCAGCCCGGGGCCACCCTGCTGGGGGCCCGGGAGCCGGGGGCGGTGGCGATGCTGCTGCACGGTACGGCCGCCCTCGTCGCGGCACGCCGGGACGACGCCGTGCTGGCCGGTGGACACCTGGCCGCGCCGGAGCCGGTCCCGGCCACCGACGCCGAGCGGGCGAGCGGCGACTTCCTGCTGGTCGCCCGCGCGATGCTGGCCGAGCAGCAGGGCCACGGCGAGCAGGCGCTCCGGGTCCTCGAGCCACTGCTGGTGCCCGGGTACGCCCCCCTGCTGCTCCGTCACCAGTGGCTGCCCGACGTCGTCCGGCTGGCCCTGGAGGTGGGCCGGCGGGACGTGGCCGAACGGGCGGCGGCCGGCTGCGCGGACGAGGCGGCCCGGGAGGTACGGGCCGCGCGGGCGCACTGGGCGGCGGCACGCTGCCGGGCCCTGCTCACCGCTGATCCGGAACCCGCGCTGGCCGCGGCGGCGCACTACCGCGCGGTGGGTCGGGTGACCGAACTGGCCGGCACGCTGGAGGACGCGGCGGTGCTGCTCGCGGCCGACCGGCGACCGCACGACGCGGCCCGGGCCGGGACCGAGGCGACGGAGCTGTTCGCCGTACTCGGTGCCCGGTGGGACCTGCGTCGCGCGTACCGCCGGCTGGCCGGATACGGCATCGGGCTCGACGTCGACCCGGTGGCGGAGGACCGGGGTGCTCAGCGCACCTCCATCTCCCACAGGGAGTAGCCGTACTGCCCGGCGCGCTGGGTGGCGTACATCCGGACGTACCGGCCGGGCACCTGGTCGACGGTGACCCGCTCGACCCCGCCCTCGCCGGTCGAGGTCCGGTACACCGTCGTCCACCGCTGCCCGTCCGGGGAGACGTCCACCCGGTAGCCGGTGGCGTACGAGCGCTGCCAGCGCAGCACGACCTCGCTGACCTGCCACAGCCCGCCGAGGTCCACGGTCAGCCACTGGGGGTCGGCGAACTCGCTGCTCCACCGGGTGTCGGGGTCGCCGTCGACGGCGTCGGCGGCGGCCATGTGGTTGCCCTCCTGGCTGGAGGCGGTGGCGGGTCGGCCGAGGGCGATGTTGCGGCCGGACGGGTTCGCGGCGGCCCGTGCGGTGGGACCGTCGGTGGGTTCGGCCCGCTCGCCGGGGGCGGTGGTGGATTCGGCCTGCTGGCCGGACGTGGCGCCGGACCGGTCAGGGGTGGCCGGCGCTGCGGTCGGCGCGGCGGGTCGCGGGGCGGAGGGTGTCGTGGCCGACGCGATCGACGACGTGGGCGGCGCGGCCGGCGACGGGTCGGTGGACCCGGTACGGCGGTCGCCGCCGTCGCCGTCGGACAGCAGCGCGGCGACCGTCACCCCGGCGAGCAGCGGAAGCACAGCCAGGCCGCTCAGCACCGCCCGGCGGCGGCGGAGGACCGACCGGACCGGCCGTCCGGGCGGCACGGTCGGCGGCGGATCGGCGGCGGCTTGCGGGCTGTCGGTCGGTTGCCGGTCGGCACCGGTCTCCGGAGCGCCGGCCGGTTGCGGGCCGACGACCGATCGCGCAATGACAGCGGTCCGCGGGTCGGCGGCCGGTTGCGGATCGGCGGGCGGAGCCGGCTCAGCAGGCGCTTGCGGATCGGCGGGTGGTCGCAGGCCGGCAGGCGGTTGCGGATCGACGGGCGGTCGCGGACCGGCGGGCGCGGCCGGCGGGCTGCCCAGCAGCATGGCGAGCAGTTCCGGCGCGGTGGGCCGGTCCGCCGGGTCCTTCGCCAGCGCCCGCCGTACCGGTTCCAGGAGAGTTTCCGGCAGCCCGTCGAGGTTCGGCGGTTGGGTCAGGATCCGGGCCGCCGTCGCGGACGTCGAGTCCGCCTCGAACGGGGTCCTCCCGGTACCGGCGAACGTGATCACGCAGCCCCAGGCGAACACGTCGACGGCGGCGGTGACCGGGGTGGCCTGCCGGTCGGAGAACCGCTCCGGTGCCATGTAGGGCACGGTGCCGACCATGACATCGGGACGGGTGTGCCGGCTGGTGGCCTCGAACGGTCGCGCGATACCGAAGTCGATCACCTTGGGGCTGCCCGGGGGAAGCAGGACGTTGTCCGGTTTCAGGTCCCGGTGGATGATCCCCGCGCCGTGGATGCCGGTGAGCGCGGTGGCGACCCCCACCGCGAGGGAGTGCAGCGCGCCGGAGCGCAACGGTCCGCGTTCGGCGACCACCTCGTCCAGCCCCGGGCCGTCGATGTACTCGACGACCAGGTACGGCGGATCGTGGTCGAGGTCGGCGGCGAGGAACTCGGCGGCGCAGAACGACGGCACCCGACGGGACCGTGCGACCTCGCTGCGGAACCGGCCGCTGAACTCGGGGTCGGTCGCGAGGTCCGGGTGGATGAGCTTGATCGCCACGGGGGTGCCGTCGTCGGCCTCGGCGAGGTAGACGACCCCCATGCCGCCCACGCCGAGCCGGCCCACGAGCAGGTAGTCACCTATCCGCTCGGGATCGGTCGGGCGCAGCGGACTCACGCGGTACGCGGTGTCGATCATGTCTCCTTTGTAGACGAGGACGGGTGCGGCCGTGACGGCGGTGCCGGCGTCCGCCCCCGCGGCCTCCGACACCCGTACGTCGGCGGCGGTCACCCCCGGACGACGATCGTCCACTCCGGCCGCTTCCCCCGCTCGGCGCGTGGTCAGCCTACGCCGGGCACGCGGGTGAACCGGGTCACCGCCGCCCGGCCGACCCGGCTGCGCCGGCCCGTCGCCGTCCACCGGTCGTGGCTGCGCAGCAGGGACGTCAACGCGAGATCGTCGAAGGGGACGTGCTCGCGGACCGGCTCGTCGGCGGACAGCTCACGCAACAGCAGCCGGCCCGGACGGCCCGGACCCGGTTCCGCCGTCTCCAGCACCTTGAACCGGGTGCCCGGTGGGAACAGCACCCGGCTGCCGACATGGTGGTCGCCCTCCGGCTCCAGCAGCCGGGTACGGCGGGCGGTCATCGACCACAGCAGCACGTCGACGTCGCCCGGCAGGTCGACGGGCGGGTCGGTGAGCGCATGGGTGAACGCCGCGTCCGTCAGTATCCGTCGTGCGGCGATCTCCCGCAGTGCGGTCCCGGTGAGCCGGGCGGACAGGCAGGTGGCCCCCCGGTGCGACGGCAACCGCCCGATTCCGGCCGCCACGCACCGGGCGAACAGCACCGCCTCACCGGCCCGCTCGGAGCGCAGCGCCCGGTCCACGGCTTCGCCGGCCCTGGACAGATACAGGCGTACGGCGACCGCGTCGGCCACCGACCCGTCGCCGGCGTGCAGGCGGGGATGCTCGGCGAGCAGCCGGGCGACCGAACTGGCGGCGGCGTCGAACTCCTGGCTGAACCGTTGCCGCAGCCAGGAGCGTTCGGCGTCGAGTCCGTCGGAGGCGGGCAGTCCCCGGGACGACGGTACCGGCGTCGGCAGGAACTCCGTCGGCCGCTGGGCGGCACCGGACGACCGGGGCACCGGGGGCACCGGGTCAGCGAGGACGTCCTTGTCCGGGGGCAGCTCCCCTGGGGGCACCGGTTCGGCTGGCATGGTCCCCGCCGGTGCCGGTCGGGCCGGTACGACGGACGGTACCGGTCGGGCCGGCTCAGCGTCGGCCGGTGCCGGTCGGACCGGCACGGTGTCGACCGTCGGACGGGTGGGAGGGGGGCAGGGTGCGCCGGCCCCGGTGGGGGTGTCGCCGTGCTCCCGGTGCTGCCAGAGCGGGCCGACCACGGTACGTGTCGTGAGGTGGCCGGTCGTGGTCCGGCTGGTCGGCACCGGCCGCCCGGCGGTCCGGTCGGTCAGCGGAGCGGACGAACCGAGCGGAGCAGGCGCACCAGACGGAGCTGGCGGGGCGAGCCGGCCCTCGGCCGGGGCCGCTCGCCGAGTTCCCGGGTACCGTCGCCCAGGTCGGCCAGCAGCCGGTCCGAGGAGCGCAGCGACAACCGGAGCCGACGGGGCGACCGGACCCGACGGCGCGACCGGGGCCGACACGGTGACCTGGCCCGACGGCGCGACCGGAGTGGACGGGCCGATCCCCGGTGGTTCCGTCGGGGCGACGGTCGCGGCCAGGAACGCCATGGCGGTCGGGCCCACCGTGCCGCCCACCGGCGGGGTCGCCGGCAGCCAGGACGGGGACCGGGGGCCGGGAGCGGCCAGCCCGGTACGCGCCCCGACCGGTGGTGGTGCGACGTCGATCCGTTCGTCCAGGGCCAGGTCGGCGGCGGTGAAGCGCTGGGTGGTCCCGTCGCCGTGGTCCCGGGCAGCGGTGCTGGTGGACCGTCCGGGTCGGCCGGTCGCCACCGCCGAGGCGAGGTGCAGGGTGCTGCGGTCCCGGGTGGCCGGATCGAGGCGGGCCGCCAGGTCCTCGGCGATCTCCCGCAGCCGCGGTACCCGGTCCGGGTGCGTGTCGTCGACGACGATGGCGTGCCGGGCCGGGTCGGCGGGACGGGCCCGGACCCGTCCGGCGTGGCGCGGGGTCTCGGCGGCGCGGATCCAGAGCCCGGACTGGACGATCTCGACGACCGCGTCGTCGGTGTACCGGTGGGTCAACGGGCCGACCCGGTCGCCGAGCAGCGCCGGGGCCCGGTGGTCGAGGATCCGCGGTAGTCCGGCCGCCGCGCCGGGGCTGGACCGTGGGGTGAAGCCGAGTTCGCGGACGAGAACCCGCCAGCCGAGACGACCGTCCGGTGTGACGGTGTGCAGACGTGGGCCGTCGGGCCCGGCGACGGGCAGGCCACCGAAGCAGACGACGGGTGATTCCAGCACGTCGGCGAGCCGCTGGCCGAGTTGTTCCCCCGCCGGCAGCTGGACCGGCCCGTACTGGACGAACCGGGCGTGCCGGCGTCCACTGGGCGCGAGCCCGCGCCAGAACCGGGCCACGTCGTCGAGGGCGAGCGGTGGCGTACCGGGGCAGCCGAGCACGACGGTCATCGCGTCCGGTTGGCAGGGCACCGCCGACGCCAGCCACTGCCAGCGGCTGCTGACCACGGTCGGGTCGCGGGTGTCGCGGATCCAGACGCCGCCGGGGATGGGCTCGACGGCTCCGGCCGCGCTGGTGGGTACGAAGTGCGCGGCAGCGGCGTCCCAGGCCGGGGCGGGGTAGCGCCGGGACTCCCACACGGGTGCCCGGCCCGGCCGGTAGCGGACCCAGCCGCTGCCCTCGGTGGTGTGCGTGAAGAGTGTTCCGGCGGTGGCCTGGACCGTCCGTCCGTGCGGGGTGACCACGGGACGGCGGAGCCGGTCGCAGAGCCACTGGCCGGCGAGCGCACCGGTGTCCGCGGGCGCCCCGCACACGACGAGCCGGATGCCGCGCCGGGGTCGGGTCAGCGCCGCGGCGACCGACGCCCAGATGCCGGCCGGCAGGTCGTCGTGCAGGTCGAGGACGACGATGTCGTGGTCGGGGTCCTCGGGTACCGCCAGCGCCAGCGACCGGGCCGCCGGGCTGATCCGGTCCCGGGCGTGCAGCACCACCGCGTTGCCCACCGTGTGCCGGAGGATCGCCCCGGCTGGCGGGTGGCGGCGCAGAGCGTTCCGGATTCCCACTCGCTGGCCCCCTCGGCTCCTCCCCGTCGTCAGTACAGGTTGATCTCGGCCGGGCCCATCTTCTGCCCGGCGAGCGCGGCGGCGTTGGCGGCGGCGGCCCGGATCGACTGGGCGATCGCGTCCTGGAGGGCGGCGACGTCGCGGCGGTCGAAGACGACCGGGTTGACCTGGACGGCTCTGAGCTGGCCGAGGCCGGTGGCCAGGACGACGACGGTGCCGTCGGCGGACCGACCGGTGACCAGGGCGCGGTCCAGGCTGGCCTGGGCGCGGTGCAGTTGCTGCGCGAACGCGCGGCCGGCTTCGACCATCTCCTCGCGGGTGGGTCGCGGTGACGGTGACATGGCGTCTCCTCTCAGCCGACCGCCGCGAGGCCGCCGCGCTGGCGGCCCGCCGTGCTGGTCGGGTCGTTCCGGCTGGCCAGCCCGTGCAGGTCGGCCAGTGCGAGGGTGCGGGAGCCGGTGGCCCGGCTCAGGTTCCGGGAGAGCAGGTGCGCGGCGCGTACCGTCCGTTCGGGCAGTTGCGCGGCGAGGCCGGCCAGCGCGGCCCGCACGTCGTCGGGAAGGTCGTGGCCGCGTCGCACCAGGTGCCGCGCCACCACCTCGGCCAGTTCGGCGGGTTCGAGTTCCGGGATGCGCCAGGTCTGGCCGAACACCTCGGTGAGTCGGGGTACGGCGGCACCGAGGCGGGTCAGCGCGGCCGGTTCGGCGCGCAGGACCACGATCGGGTCGCCCGGCCCGGCCCGCATCTGGTCGGTCAGCGCCGCCACGGTCTCCTGCGCGTCACCGGTGCCGTCGTCGAGGTAGTCGACCAGCAGGGTGCCGCCGGTCGCGTCGTGCAGGGCGGCCCGGACCAGGCTGGGGGTCTGCCCGGACCAGTGGGGGGCGAGCTGGTCGTCGGTGGCGACGCGGACCAGGTGCCCGATCGGGACCAGGTCGAGTTCGGACAGGGCGGCGGCGTAGTGGCGGGCGAACTCGCTGCGTCCACTGCCGGGAGCACCGGCGAGCAGGACGTTGCCGTGTCTGCCGTAGGAGCGGCGGCGGTTGCGCAGGTCGCACAGCCGCAGCAGGGTCTCACCGGCCGCCTCGCGCACGTCGGGCGCGCCGACCAGTCGGCCGAGGCGCTGCCAGCTCCGGGCGGCGTTGATCGCGCCGGTCGGGTTGCGGGTCGGGTCGGGTCGGCTCTGCTGCTCGACCGGCAGGTCGTCGAGGAGGCGCAGCTCGGGCGCGAGGTCCTCGGCGGTGAGCCGGTTGATCTGGGTGTCGTGGGTCGGCGGGGTGACCGCCAGCCGGGTCGCCTGATTGTTGATCATGGCTTCGAAGAGTTTGCGCGCCACCCGGCCGTTACCGAACGTCGAGGTGCGCGGAATCCGCTCGAAGTACGTGGTCAACCCGGCGACCGCGTCGTCGGTCAGCTCGAAGTAGTGCTTGCGGCACAGGTTCGAGGTGATCGTGACCAGCTCGTCGACCGAGTAGTTGGGGAACTCGACGGTCCGGGTGAACCGGGAGGCCAGACCGGGGTTGGAGGCCAGGAACTTCTCCATCAGCTCCGAGTACCCGGCCACGATCACCACCAGCTCGTCGCGCTGGTCCTCCATGATCTTCATCAGCGCGTCGATCGCCTCCTGCCCGAAGTCCGGGCCCGACCCGCCGGAGCCGGCCGACAGGGTGTACGCCTCGTCGATGAACAGCACGCCACCGATCGCCTGCTGGACCAGTTCGGTGGTCTTGATCGCGGTGGAGCCGATGTACTGGCCGACCAGGTCCGCCCGGGCCGCCTCGATCATGTGTCCCTTGGCCAGGACCCCCAGCTCGGCCAGGACCGCGCCGTAGAGCCGGGCGACGGTGGTCTTGCCGGTACCGGGCGGGCCGGCGAAGACCAGGTGCCGGCTCATCGGCGGCATCGGCAGCCCCATCCGCTGCCGGACCTGCGCCATCCTGATCAGGTTGATCAGCGCGGTGACCTCCTGCTTCACCCCGTGCAACCCGATCAGGGAGTCGAGTTCGCGCAGCGGTTCGCTCAGCTCGCCGTCCACCGCCGCCGCAGGTTCCTCCACGCGATCGGTTGCGGGCTCCGGGTCGTACCCGGACCCGATGGGCGGCGCCGACCCGGCCGCCCGGCCGGTGGTCAGCGACGTCACGGTCAGCTGGGCGTCGTCGGCCCGGCGGACGTCCTCGCCGCCGCTGTCCCGGACGACACAGCGGATGACCGACACCGGCTCCGCGGTGTCCACGTCGAAGCCGGCCGCGCCGCTCTCCAGCACCTCGCAGTCGGTGAAGCTGCCCCGGGACCCGCGCTCCAGGCGTACCCCCGCCCGGCCGGACCGGCGGACCCGCACCCGGCTGGCGGTCACCGTCCCGGACGCGCCGACCCGCAGACCGTCACCGGTCACGTCGGCGAACTCGGTGTCCAGCAGCCGCAGTTCCGCGTCCTCGGCCACCCGCAGCCCGGCCCCGTCGAACGCCGCCGTCCGCAGGTCCAGCGTCGACCCCGAACCGACCAGCACACAGGTCTCGCCGGTACCGCTGAACCGGGCGTCGCGGATCGTGCCGCGCGCCGACTCGCGCAGGTCGACGGCGACGCCACCGCCGGCGTCGATCACCAGGTCGGTCCCGTCGACGCCGGCCCCGTCGCGGACCAGCAGCCCGGTCCCCCGGCTGACGGTGGCGCGCAGCCGGCGCACGGTCGGCGCGGCCCCACCGGTCACCAGGACCGCCTGTTCGCTGCTGTCCCGGACGGTCAGGCCCTCGAACCGGGGCGTGCTCCCGGCCTCCACGGTCACGCCGACCGGCGAGTCGACGAAGAGGCAGTCGGTGAACGTCGGTTTCGCCGCGCCGGTGACGTGCGCGGCACCGCGCCCGGCGGACCCGAAGGTGCAGCCCCGGAAGGCGGGGGCGGCACCGTCGGTGACGTGCACGGACTGGAACTTCGCCCCGGTGAACTCGGAGTCGGTGACCAGCACGTCGACGTCGCCCCGCAGGAACACGTCGACGTTGGCGCTGTCCCGCACCCGCAGTCCGGTGATCCGGGCGTGGCCCCGCTGTTCCACCACCAACGCCGGTTTGCCGGCGGCGACCACCGTGCACTGCTCGGCCACCAGACGGCCGGTGCCGTTCACGCAGACGCTGTTCGCGCCGGTCCGTTCGATGGTGCAGCGGCGCAGCGTCAACGATCCCTGGTCACTGACCACGACGCCGGACCGGGCCACGTCCCGGACCACGGTGTCCTCCACCGTGCTCGTACCCGGTGAGGTCACCACGATCGCCGCGCCGGTCGACGCGCTCACCTCGCAGTGACGCAACGCGAGCGTCCCCTGTAGGCGGGCCAGCAGCGTCACCCAGGCCGCACCGGCCACCGTGCAGCCGTCCAGCGCGGCCTCCCCGGCGTACACGTCGACCGCGGCCAGTTTCGGATCGTCGCTGGACAGCGAGATGCCGCGCAACTGGGCGCCCTCGCCGTGCACGGCCAGGACGCTGCCCTCCGCCACGTGCACCTCGACCGGGCCGCCCGGCTCGGCGGCGATGGTGATCCGGTTACCGACCACCAGCTTCTCGACGTACCGGCCCGGGTGGACGGTGATCGTGGCCCCCGGCTCGGCGCGGGCGAGGGCCGCCCCGATCGTGGGGAACGCGCCGGGCCGCCCGCCGCCCACCGTCAGTACCTGTCGACTCATCAGGGGTCACCCCTTCTTCCCGGCAAGCGGTCGGACGAGACCGGGAAGCACGCCGAAGCGACCGGCCGAGGCGGTGCCGATCCGGCGACGGGGGTCCGCACCGGCCCACCGGTCGAGACTGCGACGCAGTGAGGTGACGGCCAGTTCGTCGAGCGACAGCCGGTTCCGGTCGACCCGACCGTCGTCGTCGATCTCGTTGGCGCCGATCTCGCGGAGCAGGACGGCCCCCCGACGGCCACCCTCCGGTTCCGTCACCTCCAGGATCTTGAAGTGGGTCCCGGGCAGGAACACCACCCGGTCCTCCACCCGTTCGTCCCCCTCCGGCTCGAGCAGGGCGGTCCGGCGGGCGGTCATCGACCAGACCAGTACGTCGGTGTCACCGTCCTGGCCGGCGCAGGGCGCGGTCAGCATGGTGACGAAGCCCCAGTCGGTGACCAGGCGGCGGTCCCGGTACAGGCCCCACTCCACGCTGCCCGGCGTCGCCCGGACGACGGTGCTGCCCCGGAAGGACGGCAGCCGGGACAGGCCGGAGACCGCGCACCGGGCCAGGGGCACGTGCGGGCCGTTCTCGCCGGACCGGAGGCCGGCGTCGATACCGGCACCCCGGGGGGTCAGGAACAGTCGGGCCGCCACCGAGTCGACCAGGATGTCGTCGTCGGCAGCCCGGTCGCCGCTGGACTTCATGCCCGGATGTTCCGACATGAGCCGGGACACCGAGCTGGCCATCGCGTCGAAGTCCCGGCTGAGCGAGCGGCGTACCCAGGCCCGCTCCTCGGCCAGCCCACGTCGGGGCAGCAGGGCGGAGGCGGCCGGCGTCACCACCGGCTGCAACCGGACCCCGGCCGACCCCGTCGGTCCGGCGGCCGGCGCGCCGGACACCCCCGGCGCGTCCGCCGGCCCGGTGGGCGGCACGTCCGCGACCGGTTGCCCGGGTGACCCGGCGGCGACCGCCGGTACGTCCGCTTCCGCCGGCGCGCCGGACGGCGGTGCCTCCGGCGGCGACGGAGGCTGCGGCGAAGGCTCAACGGGCGATGCAGGCACGACCGGTGGGACGGGCGGCGCTGGCACGACCGACGGGACCGACGGGACCGACGGGACCGACGACGAGGGCTCGGCCGACGGCGAAGACGCAGCCGGCGTGGACGACGCGACCGACGGTGAAGGCACGACCGGTGGTACCGGCGAAGGCGCGACCGACGGGGCCGGCTCGGCCGGAAACGACGGCTGGGCCGGCGGAGCCGGCTCGGCGGGGCCGTCGATCGCGGACGGGATCGGGAACGCCACCGGAGCGGGCGGCCCGGCCGGCCCGGCCGTTGGGGGCGGTGGCAGGTCGATCGGGTCGGGAATGGCGGTGACGTCGGCGGCCGGCAGGCTCGCCTGCGCGGGGCCGCCCGACTTCGGTGCCGGTGCCAGTACCGACGCCGGGAACAGCACGCTGTCCTGGCCCACGCTCCGCTCGATCCGGGCGGCCAGGTCCGCGGCCAGTTCCCGCATCCGGGCGGACCGCTCCGGGCCGGTGTCGTCGAAGATCATGGTGCTGCGGTCGGGGTCCAGCGGCGTCGCCCGGATCCGTTCGGCGTTGCCCGGCTCCTCGGCCGGACGGACCCACAACCCCGCCTCGATCACCTCGACCACGGCGTCCGGGGCGTACCAGTACACCCGGGGCGCGATCTCCTCGGTCCACTGCAACGGTCCACGGTGGCTGAGCAGGAGGGGGCGGCGGGCCCGGGAATGCGGGTGCACCCGCGGGGCGTAGCCCAGTTCGAGGGCGAACGGCGGCCAGCCCAGCACCCCGTCGGCGCGTACCGTCCGGATCTCGAACCTGCCCGGCGCGCCGATCGGCACCCCCGGATAGCAGACCACGTTGGTGCCGAGCAGGTCGGCGAGGGCCTGCCCGAACGACTCGCCCTCGGGCAGGCGTACCGCGCCGTACTGTACGAACCGGACGCGCAGCCGGCTGTCCGGGTCCAGGTCGCGCCAGAAGCGGACCACGTCGTCCAGCGACAGCGGCTCGGTGCCCGGACAGCCGAGCAGCACGGTCATCGTCTCCGACTGGCACGGCAGGTCGGCGACGAGCCGGTCCCGGTGTTCGGCGACGACCTGCGGGGCCCGTACGTCGTGCACCCAGACGCCCCCGGGCAGCGGCTCGATCTCGCCGGTGGAACTGGACGCCCGGCGTTCGGTGGCGGCGGCGTCCCAGGCCGGCGTCGGGTACCGCTTGGCGTCCCAGGCCGGTGGCCGGCCGGGCCGGAACCGCACCCAGCCGCTGCCCGGTGTCGAGTGCACGAACAGCGCGCCGGCCGCGCCCCGGACCAGGTCGCCGTCGGGGGCGATGACGGTCCGGTTCAGCCGCTCCGACAGCCACTGTCCGGCCAGGGCCGCCGTGTCGTGCCGCTGTCCGCAGGCGACCAGCCGGATGCCCCGGCGGCGGCGCGGCAGCACACTGGCCATCGACTCCCAGGAGCCGATCGGGATGCCACTGCCGAGGTCGAGCACCACCACGTCGTTCTCGGTGTCGGCCACCACGGACAGGGCGAGCGACTGCGCCTCGCCGCTGATCTCGTCCCGGTGGTGTACCACCAGCGCGTTGCCGACGGTGTGCTGCACCACGTCGCCGGACTCGCCCCGTCCGCCGCGCAGCAGGGTTCGGATGGATGCCATGGACGCTACCCCCTCGCGGGACCGTTGACGGCCGTACGGCTGAGCACGGGCCCCTGCGGCAGCACCGCCAGCAGGTCCCTCGGGAACGGAACGGCGGGTGCCGAACCGAGCTTCAACGCGGCGACCGTGTCCTGGTCGGCGAGCCGGTACACGACACCCTGGTCCGAGATCAACGCCACCTCGGCGGTGTGCGCCGCCGCGGGTACCGGTTTCACGGTCAGGCCGGACCCCGGCCTGGTCAGCACGGTGGTCGTACCGTCGGCGGCGACGCCCGAGACCCGCCGGTCGGCGAACACCACCCGGCTGGTGACCGCGTCCCCACCGGCCGGCCGCTGGCGCAGGCAGAGCACCCGGCCCGCCGGGTCCTGCCAGCGGAAGCCGGTCAGGTCGGGCAGCCGGTCGGTGAGCGTCCGGTCGGTGGACCGGGGGGCCCGGGCGACGGCGGCGGCGTCCAGGGTGACCGGCGCGGCACCGGGGCGTACCGCGGCGAGGGCGAACTCCATCCGGTTCAGCGGGGCCAGTCCGTCGGCCCGGAGCACGAAGAACTGTTCCGCGCCGCCGGCGGGTTGCTGCCGGAACAGCGTGCCCACCGGGTGGACGCGCCCGCCGACCCGGGGGCCGGGGGTGCCCGCGCCGGGGATGTCGGCCGGGCCGAGCCGGACTCCGGTCGGCAGCCGGTCCAGCCAGGCGGCCGGCGCGACGGCCAGCCGCGCGTTGGCCGCGCCGAGCGCCACCAGCACCGACTCGTCGGCCACCGGGAACTTGCCCGCGCCGGCGAGCAGGTAGGTGACCCCGTCCGGCCCGCGTACCAGCGCGAAGGTCTGGTCGGCCAGCGGTGCGGCCGCAGCCCCGGGGTCGAGGTTCACGCCGAGCCCGGTGCCGGGCCGGTCCACCACCGAGCCCGGCAGGCAGACCAGCCACGGCCCGGTGACCAGCGCGTCCACCGCCGGCACGGACTGCGGCGCGCCGGGGATGCCGAGCTGCGGGCCGCGCGGCAGGTCCTCCAGCGAGTTGCGGGAGATGAGCTTGACGGTGGCCGAGGGGCCCTGCGCCAGCATCGCGGAGGTCAGGTCGGCGGTGGGGTGCAGCACGCCGTCGCGGTAGACGTACCGGGTGCCGCTCTCCTTCTCCACCAGGATCGCGCCGGCCTGGCGGTACGCCGTGCTGCCGCCGGGGACGATCCAGCCGTAGACGGCGAACCCGCCGCCGACCAGGAGCACCAGGATGATCCCGACCAGCAGCCCGGTCAGCGCCCGCTGGCCGGGGACCTGCGCGCTCGTCGGGTCCCCCTGGACGAGGGCCGAGCTGAGCCGGCCCATCATGAAGCTGTGCGCGTGGACGTGGTCCCGTTGGGTCTGCACGGCGGCTACCCGAACAGCCCGCGGGCCCAGGCGTAGACGCCGAGGACCTGCGCCAGGACCGGCAGCACGGCGACGCCGGTGACCACGTCGAAGAAGGTGGCCGTGTACTCCCAGAACGGCAGCATCCGCCGGGGCCAGGGGCGCAACGCCGCCAGCACCAACGGCACCAGCAGCGCGACGAGTGTGCTGAGCAGCACCCATCGCCAGGCTGGCGACAACAGATCGGCGAGCGTCGTGATGACCATGAGGTAGCCGACGGTACCGGCGACGACGAGCGCGCCGCGCTGCCAGAGCCCCAGGAAGGTACGCGCGCGCAACAGGATTGCACTCGCGACCACCAGCACCAGGCTCCAGCCCGCCCAGCCGGGCGTCCGCATGGTGTGGTGAAACAGCACCGGCAGCACCAGCGCCGCCATGGCCATCACCACGGTCAGGTAGGTGTCCGCGTCGTCGGTGCGCTGGTGGACCTGGTCGGACGGGGCGGGCTCGATGTCGTACGACATGTCCTCGCTGGTCTTCGGCAATTGCGGGCCGCGCAGCCGGGCCAGCTTCACCACCATCCGGGGGGCCAGCACGACCACCAGCAGGACCAGCGTGACGGCGAGGGCGGCGGTCCGGGCCATGGTCATCCCGCTGGCCCAGCGGGTCAGCAGCACCGGGACGGTGACCAGGCCGGTCAGGCCGGCCACCAGCAGCGGCGGGGCCGGCAGGTGCGGCGCGACGGTCCGTTGCGCAAGCAGCAGGGCAGCGGCGACGGCGAGCCCGGCGACCGCGGCGGCGAGCACCGCCGGGCCGGTCGCCGCGATGCGGTCCGGGTCGCCGTCGACCGCGCTGGACGCGGCGACCGCCGCGAAGCCGGCCGCCCCGCCGGCGAAGAGCAGCGCGAACGCCCCGTCGTCCAGGTTCCGGCCGCTGACCACGGCCGCGCCCAGGAACGCGGCGGCCAGTACCCCGCCCGCGACGACCTGGGGCAGCGCCGGACCGTGCGCGGTGAGCACGGCGGCGACCGCGCCCATCGCCACCACCGCCAGCAGGATGAACAGGGTCCGCCGGTACTCGGGCTGCCAGCGGTCGCCGCGCCGGTTGACGGCGGTGGCGACGCCGTCGGCGAGGTCGTCGAAGTCCAGTTCGGGCAGCGGGTTCTCGGCCGGGCGGAGGTGCAGTTCCTCCCCGTCGAGCCAGTCCAGGCTCTCCGGGGTGCCGGTCAGGTCGAACGGGGCCTGGCCGAGCCGTTGCAGCACCCAGGATCCGTCACCGGTTCCCGGGTCGGCGCGCTGGCCGTCGGTGGTCTGCTGCACCAGCAGCGGCAGCAGACCGGCCAGGGTGGTGGTCACCGGTACCGCCAGGTCGACCCGGCGGGCCGGTCCGACCACGGTGATCCGGCAGAGTTCGGCGCTGAGCGTGGCGCTCACTCGTGGTCCTCTCTCATCCGACGTGCCCGGTCTGGATCAGCTTGACGCCGCGGCGGGTGACCAGTTGGGCGCGTCCGGGGGGCAGGCGGCGGGGAGCGGCGTCCCCGAGGAACTTGCCCTCCTCCTTCGGGTACGACAGCAGCGTGGCCGGGGTGCCCAGCTCCCACATCCGGCGCAGGACCGGGTCCATCATGGCCCGCATCGCCCCCGAGGTGCTGCGGGCGACGATCAGGTGGAGGCCGATGGAGACGCCCTGGGCGAGCAGCGGCAGCACCGGGTCGAGGGCGGAGCCCGGCCCCGTGGAGCGGGTCATCAGGTCGTAGTCGTCGACGATGACGAACAGCTCCGGTCCGTCCCACCAGTCGCGGCGGCGCATTCGTTCCGACGAGATGTCCTGACCGGGCAGCCGGCGGTTCATCGACACGGCGGTCTGCCCGGCCAGGTCGTGCAGCAGATCCCCGGTGAACCCGAACCCGACCTGGTAGTCGGCGGTGATGGCGGTGTCCAGGTCGCGGCGGGAGTCACCGAGGACCACCTTGGCCCGGTCCGGGGTGTAGTGCTGCTGGATGGCCCGCAGCACCAGCCGCAGCAGGTTCGACTTGCCGGTCTCGCTGTCACCGAAGACCAGCAGGTGCGGGGTGACCATGAAGTCGTGCCAGACCGGGGCCAGCCGTTGCTCGTCCCGGCCGATGCACACCTTGAACGCCGGTTCGGGCGCCGGCAGGCTCGTCACGGGCAACTGGGTGGGCAGCATCCGTACGCCGGGGGCGGCCGGACCGGTCCAGAACGTGCCGATCTCCTCGACCGTGGACTTGGTCGCCTCGGCCAGGTCGTCCACGGACGAGCTGCCGTCCATTCGGGGCAACGCCCCGAGGAAGTGCAGCCCGCCGCTGGTCAGGCCCCGTCCCGGCTGGTGCGGCACGGTGGCCGCCTTGCGGGAGCCGACGTCGGACTCCATCGAGTCGGCCAGCCGCAGCTCCAGCCGGGTGCCGAGCAGGTCCCGCAGCCAGGTCCGCAGCTCCGACCAGCGGGTGGTGGAGACGATCACGTGGACGCCGAACGACAGTCCCCGGGAGGCCAGCTCCTGGAACCGGGTCTCCAGGTCGGCGAAGTCCTGCTTCATCGTGTACCAGCCGTCGACCACCAGGAACACGTGCCCGTACGGGTCGTCGATCTCGCCCCGGGCGCGGGCGGCGAGGTAGGCGCTGACCGAGTCCAGTCCGCGCTGGGCGAACTCGTACTCGCGGCGCTCCATGACCTGCCAGACCTCCTCGATGGTCCGGACCACCCGGTCGCGTTCCATCCGGGTGGCGATGGAGCCGATGTGCGGCAGGCCGGAGATCGAGGCGAGCCCGCCGCCACCGAAGTCGAGTCCGTAGAACTGCACCTCGCGCGGGGTGTTGGTGAGCGCCAGGGCGAGGATCACGCTGCGCAGCAGGGTGGACTTGCCGCTCTGCGGCGCGCCGGCGATGCCGACGTGGCCGTCCGCTCCCCCGAGGTCGACGGTGAGCAGTTCGCGGAGCTGTTCGGCGGGACGGTCGACGATGCCGACCGGCACCCGCAGCCGTCCCTGCGCGTTCGGGTCCTCCACCGTCATGCCGCGCAGCGGGTCCGGGACGACGCTGGGCAGCAGCGTGTCCAGGCTGGGCGCGGCGGACAGCGGCGGCAGCCACACCTGGCGGGCCGGCGGGCCGGCACCGGCGATCCGGTCGAGCAGCACCTCCACCAGGCTCGGCCCGGTGACGGTTCCGGTCTCCTCCTCGGGTTCGACGGCCGGTTCGGCGGCCCGGCCCCGGCCGGGATCGTGCCGGACCGCGACCTGACCGGCGCTGAACGGGACGACCTCGGCGAGGATCCGTTCCTCCTCGTCGTCGCGTCCACCGGCCCCGGCGCCGCCCTGGTACGGGCCGGACACGTAGGCGGCCTTGAACCGGACCAGGTTGGTGGTGTCCACCTTCAGGTACCCGTTGCCGGGTTCCGGGGGCAGTTCGTACGCCTTGCCGACGCCGATCACCGACCGGGACTCCATCGAGGAGAAGGTACGCAGGGCGAGCCGGTACGACAGGTGTCCCTCGACCCGGTTGATCCGCCCCTCGTCCAGGCGTTGCGAGGCGAGCAGCAGGTGCACCCCGAGCGACCGGCCGAGCCGGCCGATCGACACGAACAGGTCCATGAACTCGCTCTTGCTGGACAGCAGCTCGCTGAACTCGTCCACGATGATCAGCAGGACCGGGAACGGCACCAGCTGCGCCCCGGCGGCGCGCGCCTTCTCGTAGTCGAACAGCGACGAGTACCCGCTGGCCCGCAGCGCCTCCTGGCGGCGGGTCAGCTCCCCGTTGAGGGCGTCCTGCATCCGGTCGACCAGGGGCAACTCGTCGGCGAGGTTGGTGATCACGGCCGAGGTGTGCGGCAGCTTCTCCATGCCGAGGAAGGTCGCGCCGCCCTTGAAGTCCACCAGCACCAGGTTCAGGATCTCCGAGGAGTGGGTGGCGGCCAGCCCGCAGACCAGGGTACGCAGCAGTTCGCTCTTGCCGGAGCCGGTCGCGCCGATGAGCAGGCCGTGCGGCCCCATGCCGCCCTGCGCGGACTCCTTCAGGTCCAGCTCGATGACCTCGCCGCCCTCGGTCACGCCGATCGGCACGGTGAGCCGGTTGCGCTGCGGCGCCCGGGTCCGCCACAGCGCGGCGACGTCGAAGGTGTGCGCGTCACGGATGCCGAGCAGGGTGGTCAGCTCGAAGCTGCTCTCCAGGGGCTCGTCGACCGCGTCGAGCACACCGCTGGTGCGTCGGGGCGCGATGATCCGGGCCAGCGCCTCGCACTCGGCGGGGCCGAGCCCGTCCCGCAGGGCGGAGCCGGTGGTGTCCCCGGCGGGGAACGTCACCCGTTCGCCGTCCACGCTGAGCCGCAGCACCCGGGGCCCACCGGGCATCTGGCCGGTGAGGTCGAGCAGCACCACGTTCCGGATGCCCGCGCCGAGCAGCCGTGCGCTGTCGGGCAGGTCCACCAGGTGCGCGACGATCACCACGAACGGCTCGGTGGACGAGGGTCGGGCGTCCCGGTCGTGGTCCCCCCGGTCGGCGATCTCCGGGCCGAGCAGGTCGAGCAGCTCGTCGTACCCGCCGGCGAACAGGCGGACCGGACCTGCGGCGTCGAACGCGGTCGGATGGGCGTTGTGCGGCAACCACTTGATCCAGTTCCACGGCTCCCGGTGCACCTCCGGGGCGAGCACCGCGACCCGCAGCTCGTCCGGCGCGTGCAGGGTGACCAGGGCGGCCACCATGGCCCGGGCCAGGTCGACGGCGGCGTCGACGTCACCCTCGAACTCCACACTGGTGAAACTGCGCAGCCCCACCGCGGTCGGGACGCCGGAGACCGTCCGGTACGCCTCGGAGAAGCGGCGCAGCGAGATCGAGGCGAGGGGTTCCAGGTCCTCGATCGGTTTGGTCTGCGGGGGCAGGAAACGCAGCATGGCGGCCTGCCGGCCGAGCCCGATCCGGACCCGGGCGAAGTCGTCGTGGCTGGGCCGCCGCTCCCACAGCCGGCTGCTCATCGCCACCGACCACAGCCAGGCCGGCTGCGGATGGTCCCAGATCACCGCCTGGCGCTGCTGCTCGGCCGCCGCCCGCGCCTGTCGGCGCAGTTGGGCGATGTACCGCAGGAAGTCCCGGCGTTCACCGCGCATCTGACGCTTGCGGTCGGCGGCGGCCCGGCCGATCTGCACCAGACCCATCAGCAGCATGCCGACGGCCATCGCGCCACCCATGACGTACAGCACCGGGGACCGGTTGTAGAGGCCGAACATGGCCATCATCGCGCCCATGCCGAGGCCCATCGGCACGATCATCACGAACGAGCGGAAGTCCAGCGGCGCCTCCTCCGCCATCAGCGGTGGCTCCTGGAGTTCGACCTCCCCGTCCGGGGCGTCCGGGCCGGACGCCCGGGGCGGACGCTTGACGGTGACCGTGCTCATGCCGGCGCTCCCCCACCCTTCATCCGAGCACCCCGGTTCCGGCACCGCCGCCACCCCAGGCCGACTCGTCCTGGCGGAGCAGGGTGACCGCGTACCGGTCGGGGTTCGGCCGCCCGGTGGCGTACTCGTCGTCCGGGTCGGCCGGTTTCGCGGCCCGGCGCTTGGCGGCCTCGCGCGCGTCGGCCTGCTCGGCCGCCTCCCGCTCGCGGCGGGCCGCCTCGTCCATCGCCCGCTGCTTCTCGCGCATCAGCTCCAGGCGCTGCGCGACGGTGTACTCCGGGCCGCCGCACATCGGTGGCCGCCCGGTGGGGGTGGCCGGCGGCGTCGGGCGTTCCCGTTTCCAGGCTTTCAACGGCACCGGTTCGATCCCGTCAGGCATCGGTTCTCCTCCCCGTTCGTTCCCCGTCCTGTTCCACCCGCCCGCCGTCCGTCTCCGTACGCCCGACGTGCGTTCCGGTACCGCCGGCGCGCGTTTCCGTGTCGCCGGCGCGTGTGCCGGTACCGCCGGCCTCGTCGCCGGTCAGCCACCAGGCGTCACCGGTGTCGTCCCAGCCCGACGTGTCGCCGGTATCCTCGACCGGCCGGACGATCGGTACCCGGTCCTGGCCGGATGGTGGCGGTGACCCGGTGCCGGTCCAGGTGCTCTCCTGCTCGCGGAGCAACTCGGCGGCGTCCGGCCGGGCGGGTGGCTTCCGCTCGTCGGCCCGGCCCCTGGATGTCGCGAGGGGCACGCCGAGGGTCGCCACCGTGACGACCGGCTCGGCCGGTGGCGGCGGGCCGTCGTCCGGTCGCGGCCCGCCGGCGGTCGCCCCGCCCGGGGGTACCGGGCCGGCGGACGCCTGCGGGTCCGGCCCGCCCACGCGGTGCACCTCGTCCGGGCTGTCCGGTGGGTGCGTCTCGGCTGTCGTGTCTACGCTGCCCGCCCGGTCCGGTCGGGCGGCCGGGGACCGGGGCGCGGTGTCCCGGTCCCGCGCCCGGACACCGGGCAGCACCGGGAACACCGGCAGCACCGGCACGTCGGTGAGGGGCAGGTCCGGCCCGGTGTCCGGACCGGCCGGCACGTCGGTGGGTGGTGCGGGCGGCTCGGACTCCGGACCGGCCGGCAGGTCGACCGGGTCGGTTCCGAGGCCGGCACCGCCGGCGGTGGTACCGGTCGGGGCGTGCGGGACGTCCGATCCGTCCGTGGTGGGTTTCCAGTCATCCGGGTCCCCGTCCACCAGACCGGCGGCATCGGGACGGTCCGGTGCCGAACGGTCGCCCGGACCCGCTCCCGGAGCCCCCGGGGCCCCGGGGAGCGGCGGCACGAACGGCAGCGGACCCGAGTTGGGCAGCGACGAGTCGGTGGTCGGCTCCCGCTCGGGGCTGCCCAGACCGGAGCCGCCGGAGGCGACGCCGCCGGGCGCGAACGGGTCGCCGACCTTCGGGTCGTCCTGGGCCCACGCCGCCGGGTCACCGTCGAGCAGGCCGGACGCGTCCGGGCGGTCCGTCGTCGAGCCGCCGCCCCCGGAGCCGGGCGCACCGGGCTGGCCCGGCAGCGGTGGGGCGAGCGGGACACCACCGGGCCCCTGGACGCCACCGGGTCTGTCGACACCGTCCGAGATGCCACCGGGCACGTCGATCCCGCCAGGCGCGTCGATACCACCCGGGGAGTCGATCCCGCCAGGCGCATCGATACCACCCGGGGCATCGATACCACCGGGGGCGTCGATACCACCGGGGGCGTCGATACCGCCCGGGACGTCGATACCGCCCGGGACGTCGATACCGCCCGGGATGTCGATCCCACCGGGGGCGTTGGGGTCGGGGACGGGGTCGACGTCCGGCAGGTCGGGGGGATCCCCTCCGCCATCGGTACCGTCCGGGAGACCGCCGATCGGGGGCGGTTTGAGCGTGGGCGGCTTGATCGGCCCCGGTCTGCTGCCTCCCTGGTCGCCCCGGGTCGGCGGATTCTGGATAACCGGCGGGACGAAGCCCGGCGATTCGCCGTTCCCGCCGGGGACCCGCGTCGGCGGCTCATCGACGGAAGGGGGACCGTCCAAGCCGGGCAGACCACCGTCGGAGGGATCCCTGTTCCCCGACGGCGGGTCGTCGAGCCCGCCGGGGCCGTCCACACCGGGCGGGCCGTCGAGGGCCGGCGGTGTCACCTCGCCGACCGGTGGGTCCACCGGCGGTTGAGTCGGCGGATCCACCGGCGGCTGGGTCGGCGGATCGGTCGGCGGTTGAGTCGGCGGAGCCGTCGGCGGTTGAGTCGGCGGGTCCGTCGGCGGCTGGGTGGGTGGGTCCGTCGGCGGCTGGGTGGGTGGGCTCGTGGGCGGATCGGTCGGGGGATCGGTAGGTGGCGACGTGGGCGGATCGGTCGGTGGTTGGGTGGGCGGCTTGGTCGGATCGTCGACGCCGAGGCTGCCGTCACCGCTGGGCGAGCTGACCTTGTCGATGATCGGCCGGTACGTCTTGGCCAGTTCCAGCGCGACCTCCAGCATCTGGTTCGTCATCGGTCGCGCGTACGGGGTGGAGCTGATCGCCACGTTGCCACCGTCGGTGTGGTTGGCACCGTTCGCGGCGGCGATCTGCGCCCAGGCCACGTCGAGGTAGTTCAGCTGGTCCTGCGCCCACTTGAGGTAGCTGCCGGCCTTCATCAACTGGTACGGCAGCCCGGCGGTCTCCGGCATGCCCAGGCCACCGGCCAACCGTTCGGCCTGGTTGCCCAGGAACTCGCTGAAGTAGTCCATCTTCGCCAGGAACGCCCGCGCCGCCGGGCCCTGCCACGCCTTCTCCTCACCGGCGATGGCGTGCGCGTGCAGACTGATGAACGTCTCCAACCAGATCAGGAGGTTGTACGCCTGCTGGAACGCGGAGGCCGCGTCGATCAGGCTCTGGTGGTTGATCAGGCCCGCGGCGTACTCGTGCCCGGCCTCGCTCTCGATCGCGGACCCGCCGACGACCGCCGCCTTGATCCGCCGCCAGCCGGGCGGATCCATCTGCGCCCAGATCTCCAGGTCGTTCTCGGGTTCGGTCTGCACGTCCAGCGGCGGGAAGGTCGCCTTCGGGTCTGCGGAGTTCTCCCACGAACTCCTCGGATCTTCTTCGTCCGCCATGACCTGTCCCCATTCCTATGCCCACAGCGGCGCGCCGACCCGCGCCGAGCACTCCGCGTCAGTCCGCGCGGTTACTTCTTGTCGTCGCCGCCCGACGTGTCGTCGCCACCGGACGTGTCGCCGCCGCCGTTGCCTCCGGAGGTGACCTGGCCGTAGTCGCCGATGTCGTCGATCTGTCCCCACGGACTGCTCATGGCCTTCGTGAACTCCGCCTCGGTCATGGTCCGGAACTTCTCGGCGTACTCCTTGAAGTCCTTTCCGGTGCGGGCGTTGCCGTCCTCGGCGTACTCGTAGGAGTTGGCCATGGCCAGCAGGCTCTCGCGAAGCGCGAAGAGGGTCTGGTGGATCTTGGTCAGCAGGCCCGCCGTGTCGCCGATAAGCCCGGCGTTCTCGTCGCCGCCGGCGAGC
The DNA here is from genome assembly GCF_028993575.1 of Micromonospora cathayae. Classification (NCBI taxonomy): domain Bacteria; kingdom Bacillati; phylum Actinomycetota; class Actinomycetes; order Micromonosporales; family Micromonosporaceae; genus Micromonospora; species Micromonospora cathayae. The sequence goes on from NZ_CP118615.1 coordinate 5,728,561, forward strand.
TTGCGGCGCATCTTCTCCGCCCGGGCGAACTTGCCCGGCAGCACGTTCAGCTCGTCGAGATTGCGCCGGACGTCGAGGATCAGGCCGCCGGGCTGGCCGCTGTCCGTCGACACGAGCTTGCCGATCGAGTTCGCGAAGTAGCGGATGGCCTCGGTGCTGACCTTCAGCTCACCGTCCTTGTTGTCGCCGCCGGTGTAGGTCTTGACCTCCGGCACCGGGACCTTTCCGTTGACGTCGAGATAGTCGTTCGGGCCGAACGCGTCCCATCCGACGTTGTCCTCGGCGACGGAACCTTCCTGGTACTTCTCGACCAGCGCCTTCCACTTCTCGTGCGGGACGACCTCGTCTTCGAACCACTCGTAGGCGGCCCGTTCCTCCGCGGTGTAGTTGCTCCAGTCGACCTTCTGGGACTCGTTGCTGTTGTTCAGGATCTCGTCGTGCACACGGTCGATGACGGCCTGGATCCAACCGTCCGGGTGCTTGTCCGGAAAGCCCTCGATCTCGCCATTGTTGAACTTGTCGAGAATGCCGATCTGCTCGTACGCCTCGTCGTGGGGGTAGCTGAGGTCGACGCCCATCCGTCCACAACCTTTCCGTGCGGCCAACTGTCAGAGGTGGTGTCGCTGAGAGGCGCCGGCTGCCGGGCGGGCGCACCGCCCAGCAGCCGGCCTGCGGTTCAGCCGCCGCGAACGTCGTTCCAGATCCTGGTGTGCCGCTGCTCGGTGGTCCCGTAGTTCTCCGAGATCGCCAGCAGCGTCTTGCGTGCCTGCTCGAGGTAGACCGTCATCGCGCCGGCCGCGCCCCGCCACTCGGCCTTGGCCGCGTAGTAGGTGGTCTGCGCGTCACCGGTCCAGTCCTGGAGGCTCCGCTCGACGTTGCGTTCCATCTCGTCCAACGCGCTGGCGATCCGCCCGTTGATCTGGTTCATGTCGTACAGGGTGGCGTCGGCCTGGTTGAAGTCGAACCGGTAGTTGGACACCGTCACGTCCTTTCTCAGGGCTGCGGAAGAGGTCAGACGCCGGGCAGCGCGGACATGAAGGACTGGGCGCTCTTCGCCGCCTCGTCCTCCGCGGCCCGGTAGCCGGAGGTGGTGGCGCCCATCACGTCCATCATGTGCAGCAGCTGGTTGATGACGGTCTGGAAGGACCGCTCCCAGTTGTCCATGGCCTGGTTGAAGCTGTTCGACGCGTCGCCCCGCCAACTCGCCTGCAACGTCGCCATCTGCGAGTTGACGCTGCGCAGGTGGCCGGTGAACTCCTGGGCCTTGGCCGCGAACTCGGTGGCCGCCGCCTGCATGCCCGGTTCGGAAGTCTGGACCATTGGCATGGTCACCACGACACTCCTTTCGTCGTACGTCGGGAAATGACGACGTCGAACGTGTGCGCTCGGCGGTCGCCTCCGCAGAAGGTTCCGGGCGGACCACCGCCGCCGACAAGTTCACGACGCCGGACATGTCCGAACGGCGCAGCAGATCTGCCTCATTCCCCCTTCGCCGCCGGTCGGGGCAGCGTGCGGTCGGGAAGAGCGGTTGCACGTTCGTGCCCGGAACCCCCTGGTGCCCTTCCCGCGTGCCCGGCCCGATCCCTCTACTTGACCGGGCGTAGGAGGGAGCGGCCGATGAGCTTCGACGATCGCATCGAGGAGCTGTTCGCGGAGTACGAACGTCAGCGCAGCAGCCTGACCGAGCTCCAGGAACGGATGAGGGAGATCACGGCTTCCGTCACCTCTCCCCGCCGGGAGGTCACGGTGACGGTCGGCCAGAACGGTGTGCTGACCGGCATCGCCTTCCCGACCGGCGCGTACCGGCGGATGACCCCGGTCGAGTTGCAGGCCGCCATCCTGCAGACCTACGCCGAGGCGAAGGAGCAGGTCATGGACCGGGCGGCGGACATCATCGCGCCGCTGCTGCCGGAGGGGATGAACGCGGCCAGGATGGTCCGGGGCGAGGCCGGCGCCGACATGTACCTGCCGCCCGGGGGACCACGGATGACCAGCGGTGTCCGGCGGATGCTCGGCCTGGCACCGGAGCAGCCGTGAGCCAGCCGAACGGTCACGTCTGGGTCGACCCCGACGGTGTCACCCGGGTCGGTGACGCGTACGCCGACCACCTCGCCCGCTACGACGGTTACCTGCGCCAGTTGTACGGGCTGCGGGACCGGTTCGCCCCCGCCTGGGGCGACGACGAGATCGGCAACCAGTTCAAGGACAAGTTCGACCAGACCATCGACGTCGTCGAAGGGATCATTCTCGGCGTCCGGGGGTCGGTGGAGTACGCGGCCGTCGGGTTGCGGCTCAGCGGACAGGGCTACGGTCAGGCAGACGACGACGCGAAACTGGCCGGTCGCACGATCGGCGGTGTCTTCGACGACCTGCCCGAGAAGCTCCCACGCTGGCGACCGGGTGCCAGCGAACCCGAGGGGATCCCCGACAAGCTGCCGCGCAACTCCCCCGCGCTGTTCTCGGAGCGGGACGAGGACGAGACCACCCTGGCCCGACCGGGCCTGTTGTTCACGGTCGACTCGACGGACCCGCTCCAGCGGGCCTACGACGCCCAGTTGCCTGCGGAACCCACCCGGTTCAGCCCGGCGATCTCCGCGTTCCGTGGGTACCCCACCACGGGCGTCCGGATCGACGGTGACCCGGTCCCCGCCGGCTACCAGCTTCGGTCGTTGACCACGCTGCCCGACGGCACCTCCCGGGCCGACGTCAACCACTACGACGCGATCGTCCCGCTGGGCGGCCGGACGGTCACCGGCCCCGACGGCCGGCCGCTCGACTCCGACGGCGACCAGTTCTTCCTGGTCAAACCGAAGGCGAACCTGGACTTCGACCCGTTCTCGCCCGACTACCAGCCGCTGCTGGTCAGTTTCCGCTCGGACGGGTCGGCCGCTCCGCTGCTCGTCGATCCGACCTGACTTCGGCCATGGGTGACTTCCACATCCCCAACGACCCCAACTGGCAGTGGGCGTACGACGCGATCCTCTACACCGTCGGTGAGGAGTTCCCCAAGGGCGACCCGTCCGCACTGAAGGACCTCAGCAACGAACTCGAGGGCCTCAGCCGGACCCTGTACGACACCATCGGCGCGACGCAGGCTCTCGGTTTCGGACTGCACGGCAACCTCGACAGCCCGGCCGGTGACGCGTTCCAGGAGTACCAACGGACGATCACCGGACCGCTCCCGCAGGGGTCCGGGAAGCTGCTGATCGCGGGTCACGTCGCCGACCAGGCCAACCAGCAGATCGACTACGGGCAGACCCAGATCGTCGTCGCGGCGTTCATGATCGTCGTGGAGATCGCCCTGGCCATGGCCTCCGGCTTCGGTGCCACGCTCATCCCGGCGTACATCAAGATCGGCCAGCGGGTCACCCAGGCGCTGCTCGACCGTCTCAAGAACGACCTGTACCTGCTGCTCCTCCGCCTCGCGCAGGAGGCGGCGGAGGAGGGCGCGCAGGAAGGCGCCGAGAACATCATCGCCCAGGCCATCGTGCTCGGAAAGGGCAACAAGGACGGCGGTTTCGACTTCTCGGACTTCTTCCTCTCGGTGGGCGCGGGTGCCTTCATCGGCGGCGTCGCCGGCGGTGTCCACCAGATCGGCGGTCGGTACTTTCCCAAGTTCAGCGGCACCGCACACGGCCAGGCCGGGCTGGGCGCGATCGGCGAGGTGCTCGGCGAGTTCGCGTTCATGGCGATGATCGGCGGGCTCTCCGACTTCAACGCGCTGGCCACCGCGGTGTCCTCCGTGGTCGGCTCCTACGCCACCCGGTACGCGCACGACACCGGCGAGTACCTCGGCGACGGGCCGCCGGACGCCGGCAAGCTGGACGGCCCGCCGGAGAACAAGAACCTGGCCGCTCTCGACGGCGGACCGGACCCGGCCGGGAACCGATCCTCCGGCGGGGACAACGAGAAGGGCCCTCGCCACGAGTCCACCCCGCAGGGTCCGTCCGGAACCGGCGACGAGCAGACCGACGGCCCGCACACCACCGGCGACGACACCACCCGCGACGGGCCGGGCGGCGACGGAAGCACCGGCGACGGGCCAGGCGACGACGACACCACCGGCGACGGAAGCGGCGGCGACGGACCGGGCGGCCAGGGACGGTCCGACCGCAGTGGACCGCCGCCGCTGCTGGACGCGCCCCCCGTCGTGCCGCCACCTGTCGTGCAGCCGCCCACCGCCAGGACCACCGATCCCGTGCCGCCGCCGGTCCTCGTGGACGCCACCCAGCCCCGGCCGAACGGATCAGGCGGTCCGACCGGCTCCGACGACCGGCCGCCACCGCCCGTCCTGTCGCCTTCCGGGCCGTACCCGGGGCCGACCGACGCCGCCGACACGCGTCAGGGGCTACCGGACTTCGAGACCCTGCCCGTCGGTCCCGGCCCGATCCGGGGCGACGCCGGCCCGCCGGGCGGCCCGGACCCGACGGTCACCGACGGTACGTCGACCACCGACCGGCCGCCGACCGTACGCCAGCCCGAGTCGGGGCCGCCCACCCAGCCCGAGACACAGCCACCGGTACGCACGGACGGCCAGGGGCAGCAGCCTCCGTCGCTGACGTCACCGTCGACCACCGATCCGACCACCGAACCGGTCAGCCCGACCACCCAGCCGAGCACCCAGCCGATCAACCCCGTCACCAACCCGACGAACGGCCCGACCGATCCCCCGGCGGACCTGACCCAGCCACGCGACACCCAGCCGACCGCCCCCGTCCCCGAGAGCACCACCGAGTCCGGGCCACCGGTCGGCTCCACCGATCGTCCGTCGACCTCGCCGATCGCGCAGGCCGGACCGACCGGCAGCGGACTCGATCCGACGGGCACCCAGACCGGTCCGACGGGCACGCAGACCGGTCCGGGGAGCAGCGATGTCGGTGCCGTGCCGCCGGTCGTCAACGGTGACCGTCCGACCCGGACGGACGCACCGCCTGTCCGGGCGGGCTCGGAGTTCAGCGCCAGCCCGGCAGACCCGTCGAGCACCGGAAACCCGCACCCGGTGGGCCGAACGCCGGTGGCCCCGGTGGTCGATCCGGAGGACGTGGTCTGGGGCAGCCGGGACAGTGGGTCCCCGGCAGTCGTCACGCCTGCCGGCCCGGTACCGGTGTCCACCGCGACCGACGCCACCCCGGCCGGCACGTCACGCTCCACCGGCCCGGCCAGCCCACCCCCGACCGAGACCGGACCCTCCGGACCCCCGACCCGCACCGCAAGCGGACCCAGCGGGCAGCAGACCCGTGCCGGAAGCGAACCCATCCGACAGCAGGACCAGGGCTCCGACGTCGGCCCGACGGACCCGGGGCCGTCGGACCCGGGGCCGGCCGCGCCGATCGCCGGCGTGACGGATCCCCCTGCCGTCGACGTCGACGCCGTGATCACCAGCCTGAACAGGCTGCGCATCGACGGTGTCGGCGTGTTGATCTCGGACCTGGAACACCTGCGCATCGGTGACGAGCCGGCCCCGGACCCGATGCAGATCGACCTGCCAGAGCCGCAGCCGGCAGTCCACGTCCAACCGCCCTCACCACGACAACCGACCTCCGACGAGCAGGGCTCGACGTCGGAACAACAACCGGCCTCAGGGCAAGAGCCGGCTTCGGAACAACAACCAACGTCGGAGCAGGAGCCGAGGACGGAGCAGGAGCCGACAACCGAACAGCAGCCGGCACGGGACCGGCGGTCTGAGCCGGAACCGGAGAACCAGCCACCAGCACAGCCGGAGTCGCAGCTTCAGCCACAGCCGCAGCTCGCGATGCCGCCGGCACCGCCGACCGCCCCGCCCAGCCCGCTGGGCGAGCAGTTCGTGCTGCTCCGGGCCGCAGCGGCGAACCCCGAACTGGGCGAGCAGGACCGGGCCGTCCTCATCGCACAGCGGGACGCGGCCTTCGTGGCGCTGCTGGATCACGTCTCGGTCGTACCGGGGCCGGGCCTGCCCCCGGTCATCACCGCCAACAGCATCACCCACCGGGACGCCAGCGGCGATCTGGCCATCGTCCGGGACGCCCTGATGCCGGACCTCGGCACGGTCAACCCGGTCAAGCTGGGCGGGCAGGACACCAACTGTCACCTGACGGTCCAGATCGTCGACCGGATGGCGGCGGGGCATCCCGCGCAGCCGGCCCCGAAGGCCGGTCTGATGCGCGGGCTGCACACGCTCGAGACGCAGATGGGCGGGACGTTCGGCCAGCCGACCGACATCTACGGGGCCGTCCAGACGCTGGGCGCGCTGCCGCCGGGCTCGCGTACCGTGCTGGCCTGGTCGTTCCCCACCGCGCAGACCGCCCAGGGCGCGCCGGTGGCCGGACACCTGGTCAACGCGTTCCGACTCGCCACCGGGCACGTGGTGATGGTGGACGGGCAGGCGGGCGACCTGGCGAGCCCGCCCAGCGGGGCGGAGAACCCGGCCTTCCACGTCATGCCGACCCACGTCCCGGCCACGGAGACGTCCCCGCAGCCGCCCGTCCCGCAACCCCGCACGGACCTGGAGGTGGCCGGGCCTCCCCCGCCCCAGGCCCAGACCGCCCCGCCCCCGCCACCGCCCCAGGCCCAGACCCAGACCCAGGCCGCCCCGCCCCACGCTCAAGAGCAGTCCGCCCCGCCCCACGCCCCCGAGCAGACCGCGCCGCCCCAGTCCCAGGAGCGGACCGACACACCGCCGGTCTGGTACGGAGCCCGAAGGTCCCCACCGGTCGCGATCACCCCCCGGCGCAACCAGGCGTTCGAGGATCTGGTGGCGGAGCAGAAGGAGGTGACCGGCGAGAACTACCCCGCGATACGGGACGAGTTCATCGCGCAGGGGCAGCCCATGGGCTTCGTGGTCAACATGATCGCCGAAGCGGACAAGATCGACAAACTACCGAAGGTGATCGAGGCGATCCTGGCCGGGCTGACCCAGCCACCACCCCGGGTCGCGATCGTGGTCTCCTTCAACGTCCGGAACCTCCAGGCCGGCCGGGAGTTGCAGGACGCGGTCGACCGGGCCGCCGAGGCGGTCGCCGACCTGCCGGTCCCGGTCGCGGTGCTGGGTGACCTGATCACGCCGACCGGTATCTTCCCGTTCGGCTCGGCCCGCAACAAGGTGCTGGGGTCAGCGGAGACCACCCAGGCCGTACAGGCGCTGGTCGCCCGGGGAAGCTACCCGTACGTCTCCATCCAGGACTACGAGGACGCCCCGCGGACGGTCCGGGGCCGGGACTCCGACGGTTCGCCGGCCACGTCGTCGGACGGTCCGCACATGTTCGACCGGCTGCGGGAGTTGACCGATCCGACGCCCGAGAGCGGCGACCTGATGGATCTGGACGAGCACGCCGACGCCGACCCGGACACCGACGACACGATGGACTGGGACGGCGTCGACGAGGAGGACCGGAACGCCGCCCTGCCACCGGCGCTCGACACGCCGATGCGCCCGCTGATGATGGTCGGCGGTTACCGGGTCGGCTCGCCCGAAAGGCTCGTCGCCGACGTCCGCGCCCGGTTGGAGAAGGCGATCCGGGGCACCGCGGACCCCGGCCCCCAGCAGAAGTACCGGGACCTGATCGGACTCCTGGACGACGAGGACTCGGCCCACGAGTTCGTCCAGGAGTTCACCAGGGAGATCGACGACGACATGTACACCCGCGACCGGCAGGAGCGGATCCACCCGCTGCTGCCGTACGCGCCGGAACCGAACCTCTTCGTCGACGGTCTGGTGGTGGTCGGCCATCCGACGGTACGGTTCGGCGACGCCGGGGCCGAGTTCAACATGCTCGGCGAACGGCTGCACCGCGTCCTCCAGGCCGAACTGCCCGCCCTCCCGGTCGACGAGGGCACGCCCCCGACGTCGGACGACGACACCCCCCGGTTCACCACGCACGCCGTACCGCATCCCACCCGGGGCGAGCCGTTCGTGGTCGACTTCTTCGACTCGGCCACCCCCACCGACCTGTCCCGGCTGGCCTTCCAGTACCTCACCGAGCACACGATCCGGCAGACCCACACCAACATGAGCGGGGTGTCCGGCCGCTTCTTCGGGCTCGACACGACGAACCGCCCCGGGGGCAGGTCGGCGACCATCAGAGGGGCCAAGAAGGGCACCAGCCTGACCACGTACGGGGAGAACAACGCGTCGAAGGCGGACCCGTACGCCCTACCGCTCGACGCCGGGCAGTCCACGTCCTCGTGGATCGGCGACCTCAGCGACGAGGACCGGAAGCACCTGGGCGACGCCGCGGTCAACACGCTCGCCCCGTCCATCTCGCTGGGGTTCCGCGACAGCGACGCGGGCGTCGGTCTGCCGCCCGACCAGAAGGTGTACGCCGCCCACCTGCTGTCGGTGTCCAACACCCGGGACACGATCCTCAGAGAGTTCGCGAACGCCGCCGCGACCAACCGCGGGACCCCCACCACGGTGCGGCCGGGCTCGCTGTACGACGTGCTGGGCACCGAGACGGGTACCGCGCCGACGACGCTGCGCCAGCAGGTCCTCGACTCCATCTCCCTTCCCGAGCGGCGCACGGGGATGACGGACAAGGAGCACAAGAGGGTCCGGGAGGCCTACCAGAAGGAGGTGTTGGAGCCGTTCCGGGCGCACCGCCTCGACAACCCGTACGGGTACGGGCACTTCGTCGCCGCCGCGATCGCCGCGCAGCCGCCCCGACCGCAGCGGATCGGGGCCACCGCCAACGCCCCGGAGGCGTTGCCGCCGGCCGACCCGATCGACGCGGCGGAGCGGCGGCAGCGGTACGCGGCGTCCGACGCGGTGGTGATGGCGGCGGCCCGGACACTGGGGCTGACCATCGTGGTGGATACCGAGGGGGTCGGGTCGACGACGTTCCCGGTCGCCGACGCCAGCCGTACGGTGCGGCTCACCCGGTTCCTGGACAGCCAGAACCAGGTCGTCTTCCGGTCGGCGTCGGTGTCGGACCGGCCGGCCCCGCGCGGCCGGGGACCGGTGCCGGGCGGTCGGGTCGATCCGCGCACCCCGGAGCGCACGCCCACCGTCGTGGACCGGGACACCATCGACCGGCTGCGTCCCACGGTCCCGCCCCGGCGCGCGCACACCACCGCATACGACGTGATCCCCACCGGCCAGCGGACCGGTCCGCTGCCCGACGTGGTGACCGGGTCGTACCGCGCGGCCGGTCTCGAACCCCCCACCGACGGCCCGGTGACCCGACCCACCCTCACCCACCTCGCCGGCCCGATCGCGTACCGGTACCGCCAGCTCACCACCCCCGACGGCGACACCGTGCACGACTTCACCGTCCGGATCCACCTGGCCCCGCAGGACCCGACCGCCCAGCTGCACCTTGCGGACGTCCAGGACCGCGCGCGGGCCGCCGTCGACGGGGTCTTCAACCACGGCTACCGGCTCGGCGACGGCCAGTTCCACGCCCACGTCGAGTTCGTCGGCCCGGACGACGCCGACACCACCATCCGGCTGTACGGCGAGAACCCGCCCCCCACCACCCAGACCACCTGGTCGGTCGACGGCCCCGACCAGGAGTACGCCCACGAGTTCGGCCACTACCTCGGCCTCTACGACGAGAACCTCGACACCCGGCTCACCGGCCCGGACGGCATCCCGGTCCGGCGGTTCTTCAACCAGAGCCCGACCTCGGCGCACGTGCACGCCGACGACTCGCTGATGGCCACCGTCGACCCCGACGCGCCCGGAAAGATCCACCAGCGTCACCTCGACCAGATCGCCGACACCACCGCGACCGCCCTCGACCCCGACCGGGGCGGCCTTCCCCCGCAGGTCAGCGGCCCCCGCCCCACCGACGGCGACACCGGCACCCGACCGGCGATGGGCATCGAGATCGAGGGCCGCCGGCACGAGTTCGTCTCGTCGGAGGAGATCGGCTACAACGACGTGCTGGTCACCCACACCAGCGGCACCGTCGAGGTCAAGGTCGACAGCTACCATCCCCGGACCGGCGACGGTCGCAAGGAAAAGGACAAGGCCCTCATCGGTGAGGTGGTGAGCGCGCCGTTCCAGGTATCGCGCCGGGAGGACCGACCCGGCCGCGCCGAGGCGGCAAAGCTGACCGTCGAGGCCAGCCGGCGGCTCGACGGCCTCACCGTGGGCGACGAGGTCTCCCTACGGGAGATGTTCCCGGAGTCCGAGGGCTGGCGGGTGACCCCGCTCGGCCAGGGCGTCACGGTACGGGGACGTGTGCTGAACCCGAAGGACGACCGCCCCTACACGCAGTACACCGTCGGTGTCCCCCTGGCGGGTGCGACCCGGTTGCTGCGGCACGTCTCCGACAACTCCTCGGCGGTGCCGACCGACGGTTCCCCGCGCAGCCGACGCGGCATCATCGAGGACGGCCTCACCGTCGTCGACCAGGTCCGTACCCGCTACCAGCAGTGGGCGGGTGACGCCGCGAACCCGCTGGACGCCGAGGAGATCGCCGGTGTCCTCGCGATCGTGTACCCGCACGTGGCCGCGCTCTCCTACTCCCACGCCGCCGAGGTCACCCGTCCCGGGCAGGGCCGGATGTACAAGAGCTACCTGGCGGCGGCGTCCCGGGTCGGACCGGCGGCGCTGCACGCGGCGCTCTCCCCGCCGGCGCGGGACTTCCTCGGCACCCACCGGGACGAAATCCGGGAGCTGATCGACCGGCAGGTCGGGGCCGCCTTGGCCGGCGATCCGGCCGTCACGACCGCCCTGCGCGACCATGGCCTGCTCGATCCCGACGGCGGTTTCCACCTCAGTCGGGCCCAGCCGGAGGAGGTCGACGGCACCATCGGGGACTACCTCGACAACGCGCTGCTCGGCGACCGGGCACCGACCCGGTTGGACCAGGAGATCTTCCTGTCCACCCACTTCGACCGGTTGGACGACAACGGGGGGCATCTCGCCGACCGGCCGCTCGCCCCGCTGGAGATCCGCGCCCTGCGCGCCCACCAGGATCTCGATGGCACCCGGAAGCAGACCGAGGAGCTCGCCACCCTGGTCGACCGGATCGGCAGGGCGCTCCCGGTCGCCACCCCGGACCGGCTCGACCAGCAGCTCACCGACACCGCCGCCACCATCGTGCCGAACGCCACGCAGCTCACCCGTCTCCGCGACGCGGTCGCCGCGCTGACCGTGGACCGGATCGCATCGGCCCGCACCCTCCACGACGGCCTGGACACCCACCTCGACCGCGCCTCGGCCATGCAGCACGAGATCCGGGACGCCTGGCAGCGGACCAGGGACGGGCTGGTCGAGGAGCGCACGGCCAGCCGGCTTCTGGACAACCTGACGCAACAGGCCGGGGACCACGGCGTCGACCCGGCCAGCCCGGACATGCGACGGTTCACCGCCCTGGTCGACCAGCACCGGGACACTCTCGAACAGGCCGAGACCGACGCCACGAAGGCCCGGAAGGCGCTGCGCCTGGCGCGGGGATACCTCGACTACGTCCAGGAGACCGTCCAGGAGACCCGGCGGAATCTGACCGAGACGCTACTCAGGACGGAACAGCTCCACCGGATCGCCCCGACGCTCGACGAGAACGCGAGGGAGGCCGAGCGGATCGTCGGTCGCCTCGACGACGCGCTGGCGTCGGTCCGCGCCGCGATCGACGGCTACCGCACCGATCCCGGCCGCGGCAAAGAGGCCCAGGGCGGCCTACGGGAGACGGTACGGGCCGCCGCCAAGGTCCGGGGCCGGCTCGACCACGTCCGGCGGGAGCTTGCGGACATCGGGGTGCCCACCGTCGCCGGCGACGTCGACACCGCCGTGGACACTCTCGTGCGGAGCCTGGACGAGGCCGACCAGCTGGGTCGGAACGCCGGCATCGACCTGGAGAACACCGCGTTGTTCCTCCGCGACGGCATCCAGGCCAGCCGGGCGACGGACACCGTCCTGGAGCGGGCGCGGGCGATCCGGGAGCAGGCGGTACGGCTCGCCGAGCGTCTGGGGTTCGGCCCGGACACCCTCGACCCCGGCTCCGAGTCGGAGCCGGACCCGGGCCTCGACCTCGACAACGAGACGGACTCCGACCTCGACGCCGATCTCTACTCCGACGAGTCCGGCGCCGACGACGAGTCCGGCGCCGACGACGAGTCCGGTGCCGACAAGGGCGGCTCGGATGCCGGTGACGGCTCCGACGTCGGGGGTGACAGCGAGGACGGTCGGGCGTTCAGCGCCGACGAGAACCAGGTCGGTCGCTGGCGGTTCGGGCCGGAGGACGGCACCGGGTCGCCTCCGGCCGGGGACCCGGACGGCCCGCCCCGAGCGGTCGACGTGCCGGCCGGCATCCTGCTCGCCGCCCCGGGCGACACCGGCATCCCCCGACCGGCCCGCCGGTTCCCGGCCCGCGACGACCGCTTCCACGTCTTCGCGCACGCCGGCCCGGACAGCCTGCACGTCGGCGCGGACCGGATCTCCCCCCGGCAGTTGGCCCGGATGATCCGGGAGAACCCGAGGTGGCAGGGCCGGCCGGTGGTGCTGATCGCCTGCGACACCGGCCTGGACCGGCGGGACGGGTTCGCCGCCCGGCTGGCCCGGGAGCTGCCCGGTACCCGGATCGTCGCGCCGCAGGGCGTGGCGTTCGCCGGGACCAGCGGCCACGCGATCGTCTCGCTGACCGACTCGTACGACGAGCACGGCGTGCCGCTGCCGGGCGCGGTGACCGACGACACCCGGTGGTTGGGGTTCGTCGCCGGCCCGGACCCGGACGCCGACGTGACGGTGACCGAACTCGACCACCTGCTGGGCCCGGACACCCCACTCGGGGAGTTCGACCCGGCCGGGACCCGTGCCCTGCTCGACGACCTGGTCACCCAGACCAGCACCGACCTGGACGACGTCGCCCCGACGGCGCGACGGATCGTCGACGACATCGCCCCGCTGCTGCCGGCCACACCGGACGTCGAGCGGTGGCAGCACGAGGCCGCCACACTGTCCACCACCGCCGATCAGGTGGCCGCCCAGGTCCGGCTGGACGTACAGCAGATCACCGAGCGCACCGACCAGGCCCACTGGCTCGACCAGACGGCCGACCGGGCCGTCGAGGAGGCCACCGGCCGCTACGACCGGCAGCGGACCGGTACGTTGCGCCAGGCGGCGGAGCGCGCCCACGCCGAGACGACGCGGGCCCGACGGCCGGTCCAGCAGGCCCTCGCGGCGGCGGACCGGGAACGCGTGACCCTCGACGACCATCGTGACCTCGCCGGACGCGCCCGCGACCGCATCGACGACACGGCCGATGACCTCGCCGCGCTGCGGGACGTGCACGACCGGCTCGCCCAACTGCTGGCCGAGGGACGCCGGCACCGGGCGGAGGCGGTGGCGGCGGCCCGGGACGCCGCGCGCGCCGAACGGGCGCTCGCCACCCTCCCGTCCGACGACCGGGTCCGACGCGCCGCCCGGCAACTCGACATGGCACGGGCCGCGCAGCGGGCCCTGTTCGCCGCCGCGGCCGGACGCGACGTCCGCGACAGCGTCGCGGACCTCGTCTCGGCGTACCGGCAGGGACCCCTCGCCCAGGCCCAGCGGACCCTGCCCGGCCGGCTCGCCGCCGCCCACCAGACCCTGGCGCGGGCCCGGGCTCAGCAGCCGACGGCCATGGCCGCCTACGACCGGGCCACCGCCCACCTCGACGCAGCCCACGAACGGATGAGCGGTGTCGAGGAAGCCCTGGCCGACGTCGCCGACCTGGCCGACGAATTGGACCTACGGACCGAGTTCCGGACCACCCCACCGGGCAGCCCCGGGGCCGACTCCGACCCACCGGCCGAGTTCCTGGCCGAGACCGACTCCTTCGACGACCCAGCCGCCGGGTTCCTGACCGGGGAGACCTCGGACGACGACGACCCGCCGGCCGATCTCCTGGTCGGTTCCCTCTCCGACGACGACGATGACCCACCGGCCGACCTGCTGGTCGAGACCACCTCCGACGACGACCGGGACGGTTCCGGGCGGCTGGTGCCGTTCGCGCCCACCACCGCCCCGGCGCAGCCCTCGACCGACCCGGCCGACGACGGGACGGAGTTGCTGCCCCCGCTCCCGCTGCGCGACGCCACCGGCCGGGTGTTCGGCGTCAGCTACGCCCAGCATCCGCCGAACCGCCAGCGGACCGCCGCCTGGGCGCGGCGGCAGCAGGTCACGACCGTCGGCGACCTCGACGGGTACGACGGCACGGTCGGATCGGGCCCGCCGAGGCGGCAGACGGCGCAGTGGGCCGCGAGCCGGGGCCGCCGGCCGTTCGTCGTCCACTTCGACCAGTCCGACGGGCGGTACGCGTACGCGCCCACGGTCGGCGGTGGCCGGCGTCGACTCGGCGCCGACGACGTGATCAGGATGGTCAACGGCACCGGGCTGCTGGACGTGCGGAACGCGGACCCGACGACGTCGCTGGTGCTGCTGTCGCCGTACGCGGGTTGGCACACCGAGCCCGGCAATCTCGGCTACGACCTGACGGCGGCGGCGCAGCGCAGCTACGGCTACCGGGGCGACGTGCACGCCGCGCAGACCTCCCCGTCGGTCGTGGCCGGCCGGCTGGCGCTGGACCACGGCGGCGACTTCGCGGTGTTCTTCCCACCGCCGGTGACCCACGGATACCATCCGCCGGCCCCGTCGGCGTACCCGCAGTCCGCGCCGCCGGCGTCTCCGGTGCTTCCGCCGTCGTCGCCGACCGCCGCCCCGCTGTCGCCGACCGCCGACTCTGACGCTGACACGGACAGCGGTTCCGAGTTCGGATCGGACACCGGCCCCGACCCGAACGAGGAGATGCTGGACCGGGAGACCCCGTACCAGCCGACCCGGTTCACGGCGGCGGAGTTGACCGACCCGCTGTCGGGCGGTACGCCGCCACCACCGTCGGCGAAGCCCCGGATCCGGCCGGTCCTCGACGCGCAGGGCGAGGCGTTCGGCATCTCGCTGCTCAGCGACGACGCGGACGTGCGGAAGCTGACCACGTACGCCAGCGACACCAGCGCCGCCGCCCGCAACACCGTGCTGCACTTCGACGCCAAGGGCGACCGTACCTACTCGCTCGCGCCGTGGGCCGCCGACGCGGACCGGCCGGGCGGCCGGCCGCTGTTCCTGTTCGTCAAGGGCGCCCCGGACGGCCGGTCGCTGCTGCTGCCCCGGCGGGACGGCGGCACGGTCACCGTCCCGCCCGCGGACCTGCCCGGCGTGCTGGCCGCCGACCCGGACTTCCGCAAGGTCGACGACGGTGACTTCGACCGCCCGATCGTCCTGGTCGTCCTCGACGCCCCGCCGGGCAGCCCCTTCCCCCGTCAGGCCGCCGAGAAGTTCCTGGACGGCCAGACCGCGCTGGGCGGCTACCGCAAGGTCTACTACCCGACCGGGAGGGCCTCGCTGCCCCCGTCGCAGGCGGAGAACGCGCTCCGCGTCAACGAGGGTGGGTACGAACTGGTCCGCGAGCCCACCGTGGACGACCTGCACATCGAGGAGCTACCCGGCCGGCGGGGCATCGTGCTGCCGCTGGCCGGTGATCCGGCTGACGTGTCCGTCGCGGTGAAGGGCCGACGCGGCGTGCCCGCACCCGGCAACGATTTCGTCGTCGGGGTGGCCGGTGACGGCCGCCGGGTGTGGGTGGGCACTCCCGGTGGACGCAAGGTCGAACTGGACGGCGTCCAGTTCGGTCGGGCCGTCGCCCGGCATCCGGCGCTGCGGGCCGTCCTCGGCGGTCCACCGACGGTCGCGGTCACGCTGGCCTCGCCCCTGGCCGGGGTCCGTGACGACACCGGTCACACCGGTTACGACTTCGCCCGGGGCCTCGGCGTGGACACCCGGCAGCGGACCGTCCGCGCGACGACCGGGGTGCTGCCGGCCACCGGGCCGACCGCCCCGATGGCGCAGGTCCCCTCCGACGGCGTCCGGGCCCTGAAGATGACGAGCGGGAAGTCCTTCGGGGGCGACGTGGGGGTGCTGTACCCCACCGCCACCGAGTACTTCCACATCATGCCCGACACCGCGTACGACCGGTGGTTGCAGGAGACCAGCTACATCCCGATGGAGTACTACGGCAAGCCCGACGGGGCCATGCTGCTCGACCGCGCGCCGTGGGGCAAGACGCTGCCGGTGATCGTCCGGGTCGGTTCCCTCGACGACCAGAACCTGTCGGTACGCGACGGGCACGACACCGGCCGCCACTACACGCTGCCGGTCACCGGCCTGCCCCGGGTGCTGGTCGGCACCCGCGCGTTCCGCGACGTCGCCGGCCGGTACAACGACCGGTCCGTGCTGGTGTTGCTCCCGGCGACCTTCTCCACCCGGCACGCCGAGCGGCTGGCCGGCAGCCTCCGGGACGACCTGCGCCGGCTCGGGTTGTTCCGGACCGTGCATGTCAACGTCGGCTCGCAGGTGACCGACACCGGCCGGATCACCAGGCCGATCTGGCATCGCAGCCACGAGCCGACCCCCCTGCTGCCCCGCGAGGTCGACATCCGACCGCTGTACTACGCCGACGGGGTGCTGGCCGGGGTCGCCTTCCCCACCAAGATCGACGACTCGAACGCCGACGCCCAGTTCGTGTTGAACACCACCCCGGGCGGCCCGCTGACCTACAGCAGCAAGCCGGCGACGAACGCCGCGAAGGGCACGCCCGGCACCGAGCACCGGCTACGGCAGGCCCACGAGAAGTGGGACGCGCTGCTGCTCGCCCACGGCGCGAAGGACAACTTCTGGATCCGGATGCGCAACGGGATCAAGCCGGACGTGATCGGGGTGCCCGGTGACGTCGTCGTCGACCTGCTGAACAACGCCCGCTACCTGGCGAAGTTCCCTCCCGAGAAGTTCCGGGGCTTCCTCGGTGTGGTCTGCTGGGTCGGCACGCACGCCTGGCCCACCGGGCCTGCCGCGCAGTTCGGCCGCCGGCTGCACGAGCTCGGCGACCATCGCGGTCTCCACGGCGCGAGCAACGTCGTGTCGATGAACTTCGTCACCGGCAAGCTCTCCGTGGCAGACCAGGGCCGCTACTCGCTGTTCCCGCCGAAGGGCACGGTGGTCCCGGCGGACCCCAACCGGGGGCGGGTGCTCGGTGAGGTCACCGACGACGAGCCGCCGACCGGGCCGACGCCGACCCGGCAGACACCACCGGTGCCACCGCCGACCGCTCAGCACGAGCCCGGCCTCACCCTCACCGACCTGCGGGTGATGGAGTTCACCGATGCGTCCGGACGGGTCGAGGGCCTGGCGTTCCCGGTCAGCGACGACTTCGCCCACCACTTCTCCCAGATCATGCCGGGTGCCCGGGCGGCCACGTACCGGACCTTCCCCACCGGTTTCGACGGCACGCCCCGGCAGCAGCCGGTGGCCTGGCAGCACGACGGGCCGGTCTTCTCGCTGTTCGTGGCTCCCATCACCGGGAACGGGGTGCGGGTACGGCACAAGGACCGGGGCGTGCTGCTGATCCCGCTCGCGCAACTGGGGCAGCTGCTGGTCGACGCGGGCGTGCTGAAACGGCCGGGCGTCAGCGCGTACACGCCGTTCGTGCTGTGGACCTCGCGGGCCGGCGAGCACTCCGGTCGCGGCCCGGCCGAGGAGTTGCACGGGGCGCTGCGCCGGGGCGGCCACCAGGGCCAGGTGTACGCGCCGACGACGAACCTGAAGCTCGACCCGACCGGCGCGGCGCTCAGCGGCGGCGGCAGGTTCCGCCGGTACGGGGACCCGCCGGCCCGGCGACCCGTTCCCGACAGCGAGCTGGTCGTCATGCCGCCCGGCCCGGCACCCCGCACCCCGGCCCCGGGCCCGTACCCGTGGCAGCCGGACGCCGCCTACCGCCCCGCGCCGCCGCCCCCGCCACCCAGGCCGTCTTCCCGGCCGGTCCCGGTCCCGTACCCGCCGTCCGGGCTCCACGTTCCGCCGACCTCGGCCCACCGACCACCTGCCCCGCCGGCCTCGCCACCACCTGCCCCGCCGGCCTCGCCACCACCCGTCCCCCCGGCCTCGCCACCACCGGTCCCGCCGGCGTCACCGCCACCCCACCGGACGCCGACGTCGACCCCGCCGCCGGCGGCCGACCCCGGGCCGCTGACCACAGTGCGGGTACGTGACCGGCGGAATCGGGTGATCGGTTTCGGCATTCCCCACGGCGCGCGTACCACCACCCGGATCTCAGACAACCTGCAGCAGATCGACAGCGGCTCACATCGGTACTACACCCGGTCCGACGGGCGGCGCGACGTGGTCAGCCGCACACCGTGGGGCGGACGACGCGGGCTCGGCGGGCCGCCGCTCTGGGTCGACACCGTGGGCATGGTCGACGACGGCGACTCCGCACTGGGCACGGTGCCGAACGCGGTCACCGGCGGCACCGTCGCCAGCCTGATCGTCAACGGCGGCTACCTGGCCATGGGCGCGAACTCGACCTGGCACACCCCGATCATCCTGCTCGTCTCGCGCGCGGGGCAGGCGGACAACCCGTCCGGCGCTGCCCGCAGGTTCGTCGACCGGCTGCGGCAGCTCGGCTACCGGGGCACCGTCTACGGCGTCACCGGCGAGTTGGCCCGCCGCGCGTCGTCCCGGCACGAGGAGGACTGGCTGCGGGTCGTGGACGGCAGGTTCGTCCGGCTCTCCGCCGGGACGGCCTGACCGGCGCGTGGACCGGGCCACGCCGGGCCGGTCGGCGCGCGACCCGGGTACGAACGGGACCGGTGCGGGGAACGCACGGGCAGTCGTACCCGCCGCACGGGACGCCCGGGCCGGTGGCGTGGTCGAATGCCCGAAGGCGGACACCGGCGGGCAGCCGGACCGGCTCGCTCGTCTCCGGATCGAGTCGAGTCGGGAGATCCAGCCGGTGACGTCCCGGCGAAAGCGAGGGGAGAATGGTCGACCACGACGACGCGGTGGCCACGGCCCACGTGCGCCTGCTCGAACTCGCCGGCCGGGTGCCGGACGACGTGCTCGCCGACGCGCGGTTCCGGCTCGCCGACGGTGTGCTGCCGGGACCGGTGACACCGGTGCTCGCGCCAGTGACAGCGTACGCGTTCCGGGCCGCCACCGACGCCGGAGCGCCGCCGCTGCTGGACCTGACCGGCGCGGAGGTGGACCCGCCCGACCGGGCCGCGACGGCGGCGGTCGCCGGGCTGGCCGGCGCGACCGCGTTGTGGCGGACCTGGCGGGGGCCGGCATCCTGGGATCCGCCCGGCACCGCCCCGACCCGGGTGTACCTGCTGGCGGCCGACGTGCCGCTCGGCCGGCTGCCGGCGCTGGCCGCGACGCTGATGCGCGCGCTGGCCGACGCGGGCGTGACCGCGCCACAGGTCGAGGCGTACCCGCCGGGCGACGACCTGCCCGGCTACCAGCGGTCGGCCCGGGGCGCATCGGCGCTGCTCTGGGCCGCCGGCGTCCGCCCGCCGGTCCGGTTGGCCCGGGTCTTCGACCGGGGCGGCGCGGACGGACCCCGGTTCGATCCCGACCACCAGCGGTTGGCGGCCCCCGAACGGGACCGGGTGGCCGCCTGGCTGGCGGCCGGCGAACCGATCCTGGCCACCACGCAGACCGCCACCGACATCGTCGACCCGGCGCGCGGCGCGGTGGTGCCGCTGAGCTTCCGTACCGACGGCCAGTGGGTGTGGACCGACACCGTCACGTACTACCTGCGGCGGTACGGGCTGGCCCCGGACCGGGAACTGCTCGACCACATCCGGGCCCGCGAGTACACCGCGGTCGAGGTGGACGCGGTCGGCGAGCACCGCGCCCTGGCGACGCTGCTCGCCCGTACCGGACGGGGGGCATCGTGACCGACGAGCCGGAAGGCCACTTCTTCCTGCTGATGGATCCGGAGTGGCAGCGCCGGCCGGACGAGGAGGTGCCGCCGCTGCGGTCGGTGGTCGGCCTCTGGCCGGTCACCGTGGACGGCGCGGTGGGGCCGTTCCGCACCAACCCCGGGTACGTCCCGCTGCGGCCGGAGTCACCGACCGATCCGGTCGACGCGCTGCTGCGCCTGGCCGGACGCGGCGACGCCCGGGTGGAGCAGTTGCAGCTGATCCTGCGGGACACCCTGGTCGACCTGGCGATGAACGGTGACGGACGGCCGCTGGTGGTCCGCTCCCCCGACGACGTGCCGTGTGCGGTGGTGACCACCGCGACGCCGCACCAGGGCCGGGTGTCCGCACCGGACTGGCGGCGGGTCGAGTTGGCGGAGCTGGTCGAGCAGCTCGCCGACGGGGTGGACGTGCTGATCAACCCGGGTGGCCCAGCTCCGGTCCGGCTGACCGGGGACTTCCTGCGGCACACTTTGCTGCTCGCCGACGGGGAGCTGGCCGCCCTGCACGACCGGTTCCGCGAGGCCGAGACGGTGGCCGTCCTCGACTGGGACACGGCCGACGACCGGTGAACACGAACCACGACCCCGAAGCCGAACCCGACGACCGGAAGCGCACGATGGTGGACCAGGTGGACAGCTACTTCCTGCTGATGGACCCGGACTGGCAACCGGCACCCGACGACGAGACGCCCGACCCCGCGGCCCTGCTCGGCCTGTGGCCGGTGGAGGCGGACGGCAGCCTGGGCGCGTTCCGCGCCAACCCGGACTACCGGCCGCGCGACGCCGACGCCGTGGCGGACCCCCTCGACGCGCTGTTCCGGATGGCCGTACGCGGGCAGGCACAGGCGGAGCAGATCCAGTTGGTGCTGCGGGACACCCTGTTCGACGTGGCGCTCAACGGCGACGAGCGGCCACTGATCATGCGGTCCCCCGACGGCGTGCCGTGCGTGGTGATCGCCACCAGCGCGCCGCAGCGGGAGCGGGTCAGCGCGCCGCAGTGGCGGCGGATCGACCTGGCCGAGCTGGTGTCGCTGCTGCCGGACCGGGTGGACACCCTGTTCAACCCGGCCGGCCCGGTGCCCATGCGGCTGATCGGTGACGTGGTCCGGGAGACGCTGCTGATGAGCGACGAGGAGATCGCCGAGGCCCGCGCGGTGGTGCTGGCCGCCCTGCCACCGGACCGGGGCGTCCCGGTCCTGCCGTGGGTCGCCGGTGCGCCGACCGGGTCGGCGGCATGACGGCCGGGCGGGCGCACCGAGCCGACGGGGCGGAGCAGGGCGCGGTGGACGCCGACGAGGCCCGCCGGCTGGCCGGGGCGGCACTGCGCGAGCTGGCGGACCCGGCCGAACCGTTGCGGCTGGCACCCGGTCCGCCGGCCGAGTACCCGTGGTGCTGGGTGTTCCCGTTCAACACCGAGCGGTGGTACCGCACGCGGGTGTTCGCCGACGCGGTGCTGGTTGGTCCGCTGGTGGTGGAGAAGGACGGCGGGCGGGTGTGGCAGGCCCCGTCCGCGCCGCCGCTGGAACGCTGGCTGAACGGGTACGCCGCCCAGCGGGGCCTGCCCGCCGTACCTGTCCCCCCGCCGGCGAGCCCGTGGTGAGCATCTTCGTGTCGGTCGCGGCGTACCGTGACCCGGAGCTGGTGCCGACGGTGCGGGACTGCCTGGCGAAGGCCGACCGCCCGGACGAGCTGCGCGTCGTGGTCAACTGGCAGCACCTCGGCGGCGAGGACGTGTCGGCGTTGCGGGCCGACTCCCGGGTCACCGTGCTGGAGTTCGACGCCCGGCACAGCCGTGGGGTGTGCTGGGCGCGGGCACAGATCCAACGGCACCACGTGGACTCCGACTGGTACCTCCAGGTGGACAGCCACACCCGGTTCGCGCCCGGCTGGGACACCCGGCTGATCGCCATGGCGGCGCGGACCGGAGCGGCGAAACCGATCCTGAGCTGCTATCCCCCCACCTACGACCCGGCGGCGGAGTTCACCGGTGACGGCGAGCCGACGTTGATCTTCCTCACCGGCTGGACGCCCGACGGGCTGCCCCGGTTCGGGCACTTCCGCATTCCGGACTGGCGGGAGGCGACGGTGCCGGTCCCGGCGCGGTTCGTGGCCGCCGGGTTCCTGTTCGCGCCGGGCTCCTTCGTCCGCGAGGTGCCCTACGACGAGCGCATCTACTACCAGGGTGAGGAGATCAACCTCGCCACCCGCGCCTTCACCTGGGGCTACGACCTGTTCCACCCGGTCGAGGTGCTGGCCTGGCACTACTACATCCGGCAGGACCAGGTCCGGCACTGGATGGACCACCGCACCCCGGGCGACGACTACTGGCACAAACTGGACCGGGCCGGCCGACGTCGGGTGTCCACCCTGCTGCGGTACCCGATGACGGGCGGCTTCGGGGCCGGCCCGGTCCGCACGATGGCCGACTACCAGGCGTACGCGGGCATCGACTTCGGGGCGTGCACCGCGACGGACGAGACGCTGGCCGGGCGGCTACCCGACGTCGGAATCCCTGGTCAACCGAGGTCGAGGATGCTCCAGCGTTCCGGCAGGACGGCTGCTGCGGCCTTCGGGTCGGTCGTCGCGTAGTGCGCCTCGTGGGTGAGGGCGACCACAGCCGCGTGCCCCAGGGCGATGTCCCCGTCGGCGGGCCGGGCGAGTGCTCCCGACTGGCGTGCGTTCTCCGGCCCGAGCGGCATGACGCGCACGACCGGGGAGGCCATGAGGAGGGCCAGCATGGCCGTGTCGAGGTCGTCGCGCCCGGCGGCGTAGGCGGCGGCGAGGCAGGCGGCGGGCACGGCGACGTGCCGCCCCTCGTCCGCGACCTCAGCCATCAGCTCGCCGACCGCGACCTGACCACGGGTGTAGGCGGTCAGGGCAGTGGCGTCCAGCACCACCGCGATGTCGCCGCTCACGCGGCCTCGTCGAGGATGCGGCGTCCCTCGGCGAGGACCTCGGCGGGGATGGGCTGGGCCAGCCGGGACCGCCAGCGGGCCTTGCCCTCGTCGGTGACGTCCATGCCGACGCGACGCAGCACGTCCTCGAGGCGCCCCGCCGCGATTTGCAGGCGGACGGCGTCGGCGATGGCAGCGGAGATGTTGGGCTGCTGGTCGAGGTATCTGGCGACGTCGTCGGGCAGGCTGACGCTGCGCTTCGTGGTCATGGACCGATCGTACGCCGCCGGTAGCACCGCCGGTGCCACTGACCGGGCGTGTCGACGCCACTACCGAAAGCCAGCAGGAGCGCGGGATCTTCGCCGGAACGCCTGAGGCGGCTGCCGGAGTCAAGGCACCGTGTCGGAGTAGACCTCGACGTCGTAGAGCAGCCGCACGTGACGACGACCGTTCGTGACGCCAACAAAGACCGGGTCACCGGACGGGGTGCGGCCTTGACGCCACACCTGCTCCCGGGCCGCTTCCCGCGACTCGTGATCGATTCCGCCCTCCTGGTGCAGGCGCAGAACACGACGCGCGGTGATCGGATCGGTGTCGAGCTGGATCCGCAGCAGAGGCACGCGGTGACCTCCATGCCGGTCCGTCGGTAAGCCGTTCGCACCGCTAGCTTAACGTCGTTAAGTTACCTGTCGAGTGTTTTAGAGTAGTGCGATGACCACCGCAGACCCGGGCGCGCCCACGCCGCCTGCCGCCGGGCACCAGCACGGCCGCACCCCGCAGCCGGTGTGGCTGCGTACCGAGCCGACGCGGCCACGACGGAAACCGCCGCTGGTCCTCGATCGCATCGTGGACGCGGCGGTGACCCTGCTGGATGAGCAGGGCATCGAGGGCCTGACGATGCGCGGCCTCGCCCAGCGGCTCGACGTGACGGCCACCGCGTTGTACTGGCACGTGAAGACGAAGGACGACGTCCTGGACCTGGCCGTCGACCGGATCTTCGGCGACGTACCGATCCCCGAGGTGAGCGGCGACTGGCGGGAGGACGTCCGTACCCTCACCCGGGCCTGGCGTCACACCATGCTGCGCCACCCCTGGGCACCGGGGCTGATCGGCCGCCCGATGCTCGGTCCCAACGTCCTGGCCCGTACCGAGTTCCTACAGTCGGCGCTGACGCGCGGCGGCTGTGGCGGGCTCCAACTCGCGGTGGCCACCCGGATCGTGGCCAACTACGTCATCGGCGCCTCGCTGACCGAAGCCACCTGGCACCGGACCGCCGACCCGCAGGCGAGAGCGGCGGCCCGCGACCACATCACCAGCCGAGCCGACGACTATCCGACGCTCCACGCCTCCGGCCACCTCGACGACACCCGCTGGAGCGACGACCTGCTCTTCGAGGAGGGACTCGACGGCATCCTCCGGGCAGTGGCCCGGACCGGTACGCCGGCATGACCGCGCACTCCGGGACGGACATGCGGGAACCAGGCACGCATGACCTCAGCTGACCGGGGAAAGATCGGCTTCGGCCGCCCCTCCGCTGCAGCGCAGCGTCAGGGTTGGCGGGTCAGACCGACAGCGGCGGCGAGGCAGGCGACGTCGGCGGGGGTGGTGCCGGTACGGACCACGGTGGCGAGCACACTGTGAGCCACGGGCCGGAGGCGTACCTCGGCGGGGGCGATTCGGTCGGCGGCGACCAGGGCCCGGCCGGCGGCGTCGGGGTCACCAAGGTCGAGGCAGGTGCGGGCCGTCTCGATCAGGTGGGCGGCGCGGTGTTCGGCGGGAAGCCGCTGCCAGGCGTCCCCTTTGGCGGCGTCGCGGTGCAGGTCGAGCGCAGTCTGGTGGTCGCCGAGGCGGGCGGCGACCAGGGCGCGGGTCAGGTCGACCACGATCGGCCCGAAACCGTCGTCGTCGTGGTACTGCCGGTCGGTGTGGGTGGCGGCCAGGTGAGCGGCACGGTCGGTGAGGCTGTGGGCGGTGGTCGGGTCGCCGCTGGTGGCGGCGGCGATGGCGGCCTCGGCGAGCAGGGTGCCGGCCAGGGCAAGCTGTTCGGGCGACGCGTCGCGGCCCGGGGTCGGGTCGAGACCGCGTACGGCGCTGGTGGCCGCGCCCAGGGCCAGGCGGCCCCGGTTGAGCGCGCGGAACGCCTGAGCCAGCGGAACGGCGGCGTACCCGGTGAGGCGGGGATGGCCGCCGGCGGTGCCGAAGGCCCGGTCGGCGGCGAGCCAGGCGAGCTGTGGTTCGCCGAGCTTGACCAGCAGACCGGCGGTGAGCGCGTACACCCGGACCAGCAGCGGGCCGACGGGCCAGGCGTCCGCCGTCGGGGTGGGTCGGCCGGCGTGCCGGGCGGCGGCGAGCAGGCCGGGCAGCATGCGCAGCACCTGCGCGTGGTGGGCGTGCCGGTAGGCGGTCTGGGCGTAGCGGGTCTGCCGGTCGAGTTCCGCGACCGAGGACGGCCAGTCGCGGCCGACGGGGCCGTCGTAGTCGGCGAGGGCCTCGCGGACCCGTTCGACGGCGGCGGGGGTGCCGGTGGCCGGGGTTCGGGGAACGCGGCGACCGAGCAGCACCGCCGGGGCGACACCGAGGGCGGCGGCCACCGTCTCGATCATGGCAAGCCGGTCGAGGGTACGGACACCGCGTTCGACCTTGTCGACCCAGCTCTTGGACCTGCCGATCCGGTCGGCGAAGACCTGTTGGCTCATCCCCCGCCGGGCGCGGAGCTGGGCGACCCGCCGGCCGATGGGCAGGTCCCGGGGACTGTCGGGGCGGCCGGGCGAGATCATCGCCGCACCGCCCGACGCAGGTCGTCGGTGGGTCCACCGCAGCGTGGACACCATCGGGACTTGACCCGGAACGCCAGGAGCCCGCAGACGAACCCCGGCACCAGCCCACCGAACACCATCGACACGACCTCGGACACCACGATCACCCTCACCTTCCGACGAAGCCGAGGAGCCGGGGCGTTGTGCACCCCAGCCGTCGACCGTCCAACCGCAACCCCGGATCGGGGGGCGATCCGACGGCCTCCAGTCGACCCCACCGGGATCGTGGTGGAAGGAGGTGCGCGAGGTGCCTACCGGTGCGGACCCGTGCCCGGTGTCTCGGAACCGCCACGATCTCCGCTACGGTGCGTACGAGTGCAGTTACGCAGGAAGGGTCGATGGTGTGGCACCCAGCGGAGAGGCGATCACCCGTCTGCTGGCCGAGGCGGGCTGGCAGCCCGAGCACCTCGCCCGGCGGCTCAACGAATGCGCCGAACGGCACGGCCGGCCGGAGCGGCTGCACCTCAAGACGCCGTACAAGTGGAAGAAGGGCGACGTTCCTCGTAGTCCGTGGCCCGCGTTGGCTACGGCGTTGCTGTCGGAGCAGCTACAGCGAACGGTCATGCTCGATGAGCTGGGTTGGCCGGACGACGGATTCGAGGCCGTGCCCGCCTCGGCCGGGCTGGAACTCCCCTGGTCGACGGCAGGGGCCTTGCAGGCGGCCGAGGTGGTGAACGAGTCTGAGGGAATGATGCACCGACGGATGTTCCTGACTCTGCTCGGTTCCGCACTGACGTCCCCGGCCCACGAGTGGCTGATCGCGCAGCCACCACAAGCCGTCGCGTCACGTACCGGGCGTCCGCTGGCCCCCGAGGTCGTCGACCACCTGGACACGGTCACGGCAAGCCTGCGGCGCATGGACGACCACCTCGGCAGCGGGCAGACCCTCGGCCTGGTGCGCCAACATCTCAGCACGGTGGTCGATGTGCTGCGCCACCGGCGGTACACCGACAGCGTCGGCCGACGCCTGCACGGCACCGCTGGTGAGCTGCTGCGCCTCGCAGGTTGGCTCTCGTTCGATGGCGGCCACCACAGTCAGGCTCAGCGGTTCTGGATCGCCGGTCTCTACCAGGCCAACGCCGCCGGTGATCGTGGGCTCGGTGCGAACATCCTGGGTTTCATGTCCTGCCAGGCCAAGGATCTCGGCCAACTCCGCCAGGCGGTCACCCTCGCCGAGACCGCGAGATCCAGCTACCCCGCCACCAGCGCGAAGGTGTCGACCATTCTCGACCTGCGGGCCGCCGAGGCGTACGCCAACAACCGGTCGACGGCCGACACCCGGCGGGCCCTCGACAGCGCGTTCGACGGGCTGAACGGGACCCGTCCGGAACACGGTGACCCTGACTGGTCCTACTGGATCAACGAGGCACAGGCCCACGCCCAGGCCGGCTACTGCTACGTCAAGCTCGAAGACTGGTCCCGCGCCCGGGACCACCTCCGAGCCGCGCTGCGGCTCCAGGGAAACGAGTACACCCGCGAAGGCGCCCTACGAAACGCGCTGCTCGCCACCACCTACGTACAGCAGGCACATCCCGAGTTGGACAAGGCACTCGCCCTCGGCGACCAGGCCGTCCAGACACTCACCGGACAGGTCACCTCCGCGCGGTGCATCAAACACGTACGCAACCTGGTCGGGGCGCTCGGCCCCTATCGGCGCACCTCGTCCGTCCGCCGCTTCTGTCAGGACGCGAAAGACCTGATCGCGGCCTGACGCCTCGCCCATGGGCCAGGGCGCTGGTGGTGGCGAGGCGGACGACGTCGGCCGGGGGCGGGCACCGCAACGGCCGACACGCTGGCCGGTCGACCGCCCGGCGTACCGGTGGCACTGACGATGTGACCGTGCCGGGTCAGTCCGGGACGGCGGTGCCGGCGGTACGGACCGCCTCCCGGCCCTCCTGCCGGCCCTCGTCGCGGGCGCGGGCGAGCAGCAGCGCGAGTCGCCGCCGACGTCGCCGGGCCACGCCCCGGTAGGCGAGCACGAGCGCGGCGAGCAGGACCAGCAGCGCCAGTTGCGCCCAGGGGACCGCCCACACCGTCACGGTGGTCCGGCCCGGTCGGATCTCGATGCCGGTCGGGTCGCCGCCCCGTACGGCCGGTGTCAGTTCGACGGTGGTCCGGACCGGGCCCCAGCCCCAGACGCCGCCGACCCGGGCCCCGCCTTCCCGGCGGCCACCGGGCAGCAGTTCCTCGACGTCGGCCCGGACGTCCCGTTGGCCCAGGCCGAACAGCCCGGCGGCGGTCACCCGGCCGGTGCCGGTCACCGCGACGCCGCCGTCGTTGACGGCGGTGTACCGGACCTGGAGGGTGCCGGCCGCGAACGGGTTCCACGTCGGCCGGTACGTGGCGGTGAGGTCGGTGACCGTGAGGGCCGCGGCGACGGTGCCGGTGGCCCGCAGCAGCACCCGGAATCCGACCCGGCTCTCCACCGCGACCGTGCCGCCGGTGCTGGTGACGGTCGCCGCGATGCCGGCCGGATGGTCTCCCGGGGTGGCGTCGGCGGGCACGGTGATGGTGAACGGGACCACCCGCGTCGACTTCGGGCCGACGGTCACCGTCTCCTGGACGGTGATCCAGGTGCCGCCGTCCACCGACTTCTGGTGGGACGGCAGCATGTTGAACCGGCCCTTGTCGGTCAGGTAGCCGTCGGCGGCCTTGAGGGAGAAGACCACCGGGGCGTCGCTGAAGTTGCGGACCGCCAGGTGTTCGGTCACCACCTGGCCGGGGTCGAGGGTGCGTTCCACCCACCGCCGGCCGTCCGGGCCGTTCCGGTCGGCCGGCTGCACGGCCCAGGTCACCGACGGTGTGGCCGGTGCCGCCCGGACCGCCCCGGCCGGCAGGGCCGGCAGCCCGACGAGCACGGCGGCCAGCAGGGCGAACACCCGCAGCCAACTCCGGTTCTTCACGGACGGATCCTCCCACTGGCAGGTGGTGGGGGCCACCGCACGGCGGCCCCCACCACCGGAGGTCACTCGAAGAGGGACAGGGTCAGGGTCGAGGTGTACTCGCCGGCGGCGACGTCCGCCGGGGTGCGCAGGAACAGGTCGGCGTTCACCGCGTACGCGTCGCCGGCGGTGGTGCCCGAGTCGAAGCTGGAGACCAGCAGTTCCTGGTCGACCAGGCCCACGTTGTTGCCCGGTTGGGTCGGCTCGTCCAGTACCGTCACCACCTCCTCACCCTCGCTGACCAGGCCGGTGTCGCCGCCGTCGAGCAGGCGCGGCTTCCAGCCCAGGTGGCCGGCTCCGATCGGGGCCTGCCCCGCCTGGCCGACGAAGTCGGTGGCGCTGCCCAGCACCGCCCAGGCCGCGTTGGCCGGCACCTCGTCGGCGGT
Organism: Micromonospora cathayae; assembly: GCF_028993575.1. Lineage (NCBI taxonomy): Bacteria > Bacillati > Actinomycetota > Actinomycetes > Micromonosporales > Micromonosporaceae > Micromonospora > Micromonospora cathayae. The sequence goes on from NZ_CP118615.1 coordinate 5,757,314, forward strand.
GCGGGTGTCGGTCACCGTGACCGTCGGCAGGCTGCCGGTGAACTGGCGTACCAGCAGGGTCGAGCCGTTCTCGGTCAGTGCCACCGAGTCACCGGCGACCGACAGCGCCAGGACGCCCGGTTCCCGGATCTCCTCGATGTCGACCGTCACCTCGACGTCGGTGCCGTCCCCCGGCGCGGCGGATGCCGGTTGGGCCGCCACCGCCCCGACCAGCAGGGCCCCGGCGGCACCTGCGGCGAGCAGCCGTCTGTGGTTCCACGTGCTCATGTGATTCTCCATGTCTGAGGTCTGATGGGATGTTCGGGTTGGGATCAGGTGCCGCAGTTGGTGGCGGGGTACGTGCTCTCCCGGACGGTCGTCACGGCCCGGCCGTCCACCGACCCGGTCACCCGCACCGTCGCCGAACCCGCCGGCACCGCCACCGACCGCGACGCGAACTGCTGGTACGCGTTCGCCCCCGGCGCGACACCCGACACCGACCGCTCGCCGTACGCCGACCCGAGCATCACGTCCACCGGACCGTCATGATCGTTACGCGCCTGCACCGCCACGTACGCCTTACCGGCCACACACCGCACCTGCGCGCCGACCGTCACCGGCACCTCGACGTCGGTGGCGGACGCGAAGGTCCAGGTGTCCAGTTCGAACAGGTCGGTGTTCGCCGGGCCGGTGTAGGTGAAGTACACGTCGTGCGTGCCGGTGACGCCGCCGAGCTGGGCGGTCAGTTCGGTCCACTGGCCGAGCGGCCCGTCGACCGGGATGGTCGCCACCACCGGCGCGGTGGCCTGGTCGAGGCGGACCTGGATCTGGCCGCCGGCGGCCAGCGGACGCACCTTCGCCGTCACGCTGCCGGCCCCGGCCCCGAAGTCCACCGACGACAGCGCCGTCCAGTCACCGGCGTCGACGTCCCGTACCACCAGGTTCGGGGCGGCGGTGCCGAACTGGGCGGACCCGCCGTCGGTCTTCGCGGTGGCGACGCCCTTGCTCCAGCCGAACGTCTCGGCCTCGAACACCCGGTACGGGTCGAAGTCGCGGACCTGCTGGACGCCGGCGTAGGTGCCGACGACCTGCTGGATGGTGCCGTCCGGGTTGAAGGTCAGTTCCTGGATGTGCGGGCTGCGGTAGCCCTGGGTGGTGTTGCCGTTGATCCGCTTGTTCAGGGTCGGGGCGTGGTACGTGAAGTAGTGCTTCCCCTCGAACTCGAACACCGACTGGTGGTTGTTGCCGCCGGTGCCGGCACCGAAGAACTGCGACTGGTTCGGGAACAGCACGCCCGCGTAGGTCTCCTTCGGCCAGGACATCGGGTCGTCGGAGATCATGTAGCCGATCTGACCGCCGCCCGGGTAGCCCGGCAGCGGGGTCTGGGGGCCGCCGAAGTCGTTGCCGCCGAAGTGCGAGGAGTACGACAGGTAGTACCGGCCGTCCCGCTTGAACACCTGGGCCGCCTCGAACGCGACCGGGGCGTCCACCACGGCCGAGGTGCCCTCGGTGGAGACCATGTCGTCGCCCAGCCGGATGGCCCGGATGTTCTTCGGGTTGTTGAAGCGCTCCGCCGGCGGCATGCTGGTCGCGGCGGGACCGCCACCGAAGTAGAGGTACGCCTCACCGTCGGAGTCCACCAGCGGCGCCGGGTCGAACTTCCACGCGACGTCCTCGGCACCGGGGGTACGGCCGTCGATCAGGGTGCTGGTGCGCTCGCTGGTCCACGGTCCGAGCGGGGACGCGCCGGTGATCACGTTGCTCGATCCGCCGCCGTTGGCGTAGTACAGGAAGAACTTCTCCTGCCCGTTCACCGTCTTCTTGGCCATGCCGGGGGCCCACGAGTTGTTGGTGAACGGCGCGACACCGTTCGGGCCGGCGACCTGGATCTCACCGTGGTCGGTCCAGTTGACCAGGTCCTGCGAGGAGAGCACGGTGATCTGGTTGATCTGGCCGTAGTTGATCCCCGGCGAGATTCCGGTGACCGGGTCCGGGGCGTACCCCTGGGTGTCGTTGGTCAGGTACAGGTACACCCGGCCGTCGTGCACGAAGCCGAAGCCGTCCGCGCCGAACTTGTGCCCGATCAACGGGTTGTGTTCGCCGGGCAGCTTGCCGACGACCTCGATGGTCTTCGACGGCGGCGGGGGCGGCGCGGCACCGGTCAACGACACGTCGTCGAGGCTGAAGTCCATCAGGTGCAGGGCCGGGTCCGCGGACGGGGTGCTGGTCCACGGCGTCTCGAAGAACAGCCGGGCGGTGGAGACGTTCTGCCCGGCCGGGATGGTGAACTGGCCGGCGAACTGGGCCCACTGGCCCTTGGTCGCGGTCACGCTGACCAGGTTGGTGTAGGTGGACGCGCCGTAGTGCATGGTGGCGAAGAACTGCTTCGTCGCCGGGCCGGCCGCGTTGTCGTACCTGATCCGGGCGTTGAGGGAGTAGGTCTGCCCGGCCTGGACCTTGCCGGAGAGGTCCTGCATCGGTCCGGAGCCGGTGGTCGCCCGGTCGGTGACGCGGACCGCGCCGGACCCGGAGTAGGCGTCCGGGGTGAGGGTGAGGGTGGCCCGGTCGGTCGCGTTGCCGTTGTTGACGAACCAGCCGGTCAGGTTCTCCTCGAAGCCGCCGTTGACGACGAGGTTGGTGTCGGCGGCCTGGACCGGTGCCGCCGTGGCGAGTGCCGCGGCGAGCATGGTGCCGACCGTGGCGAAGGCGACGACCCGTCGTCGGGCCGACCTTCGCAGGCGCTGGGTCACGAGATGGTTCTCCTTGGTCTGTGGCGGACAGGGCTGCACCGGCTCCGGGGCCGGAACGGGCCCCGGGGGCGGTCCGGTGGTTCGTCAGGTGCCGCAGGTGGTGGCGGCGTAGCTGGTCTCCCGGACGGTCGTCACGGCCCGGCCGTCCACCGACCCGGTCACCCGGACCGTCGCCGAACCCGCCGGCACCACCGCCGACCGCGACGCGAACTGCTGGTACGCGTTCGCCCCCGGCGCGACACTCGACACCGACCGCTCCCCGTACGCGCTCTGCAACACCACGTCCACCGGACCGTCATGGTCGTTACGCGCCTGCACCGCCACGTACGCCCTACCGGCCACACACCGCACCTGCGCGCCGACCGTCACCGGGATCTGCGGCGGGGCGGCCCGGAGCACGCCGAGTCGGGCCAGGTGGTAGCTGAGCGCGCGTTCCGGGGCGTCGATCTGGTTCTGGGTGCCGAACGCGCCGGCCCGGGCCGTGGTCGCGGCGGTCAGGGCGGCCCGCATCGCCGCCCAGGCGTCGGCCGGGTACGCCGACTCGTCGAGCGTGCCCGCGTACCCGATGGCCGCGTCGAGGGCGCCGGTGTCCAGTGGCCGGCCCTGGGCGGTGAGCGTGTCGCTGAGCAGGTAGTGGTCGAAGTCGACGTGCCCGCCGGTCTGCCGGGTGGCGTAGTTGAACAGCCCGACCCGGTGCCCCATGAAGTGGGCGAGGCTGCCGTCCAGGTTCTGCGGGCCGACCCGGTTGCCGAGCTGCGTCCAGGTCAGTCCGTCGAGGCTGTAGTAGAAGGTGGTCCAGAGCTGCCCGGTGGGGGCGGCGAAGTCGAGGTCGGCCTTGACGTGCACCTGGGTCGCGTCGCCGAGCGCCACGGTGGTGCCCGGCAGCAAGGTCTCCAGGGTGGCCTGGTCGAGGTCGACCGCGAACGGCTGGACCCGGTTGACCACGCCGAGGGTGTTCACCCCGTTGGCGCGTTTGACGGCCACGTACGAGAAGCCCCGGTTGTAGGCGGCCAGCCCGGCGACGTCGCCGTCGCGCATCCCGGAGATGTCCATCCTGGTCTCGGCCGACTGCCGGGGGCCGAAGGTCCGCTGGGAGAGGGTGTTGCGGGCCTCCTCGAACCAGGCCAGCTCGGCCCGGTTGGAGAGCTTGGTGTAGATGTAGTTCCCGGTCACCACCTTGCCGGTGGTCAGGCGCAGCCAGCCGTCGCGGTCGGTGAGCGACCAGTACCGGTTGTCCGGCGCGTGGTTCCACTCCCAGGCCAGGTCCAGGCGGGATCCGTTGGGCCTGATCTCCGCCTCGGTGGGGTGTTCGTTGGTGGGTCGCTGCCCGACGACCGAGACGTCGTCGATCAGGTACTCCACGCTCGACGAGGGCGGCTGCGGGTTGGCCCACGGGGTCTCCACCGCAAACCTGACGTTGCCCAGGTTGGCCGAGGCCGGCACGGTGTACTGACCGGTGACGGTGGTCCACTGTCCGACCGGGACGGTGCCGAAGGTCATCACCTGCACGCCGGATCCCCAGTCGGCGGCGAGGTTGAACCGGATGCTGCTCGGGCCGGAGGTGTACTTGATCTTCGCCGACACGGTGTAGGTGACGCCGTGTTGCAGCTTGCCGTTGAGGGACTGGTTCGGCCCCGAGCCGTTGAGCGTACGGTCACCGACCCGCAGCGCCGCCGTGCCGGTGGCCGGGTCGGTGCGGTCCAGGGTGAGCGTCGCGCCGTACTGGGCGGCCCAGGGCGTGACGGCACCGGCCTCGAATCCGGCGTTGTCCAGCAGTTCGACGCCGAGCAGCGACTCGTCGAGGTCCGGCGGCGTCGGGATGGTCCACTGCTCGTCCTGGTACGCCTTGTGCGGGGCGTCGTTGGCGAAGTCGTCCGAGGCGACGATGCTCTTCTGCCGCTCGAACAGTTCCTCGGCCGGGCTCAACGCGATCGGCTTGGGGAACGCCCCGTCCACCGGCACCACCCCGTTGGTGCCGAAGGTCGGCCAGCCGTCGGACCAGGTGGCGGGGATGAGCGCCGGGATGCGCCCGATCGGGAAGGTGTCCCGGAAGAACATGCCGTGCCAGTCGGTCCGGCCGTCCGCCCGGCTGATCGGCACCAGGCTGCCCTGCGCGAAGCCGTTGGAGTTGAGGACGCCGCGTGCCTCGTAGGTGTTCACCCCGCCTGCGGCGGTGTAGCGGCCGAGCAGCTCCCGGGAGCGGAACATGACGACCTGCCGTCCCTGGCCGGAGGGCCAGGTGATGATGACCGCGTAGTACCAGCCGTCGATGTGGTAGAACTGCGCGCCCTCGAACAGGCCGCCGATGAACGGCTGACCGGCGTAGTCGCTGGCGGTGAAGATGTTCGGGTAGTCCTGGGTGATCGCGGTCAGGTCGGCGTTGAGCTTCACGGCGCTGGTGCCGCCGGAGCCGTAGAAGATGTACGGCGTGCCGTCGACGTCGAAGAAGAGCGACGGGTCGTGCAGGCCACGGCCGAGGGCGGTGCGCTGCCACGCGCCGTCGTCGATGTCGTCGGTGCGGTAGATGTAGGCGCCGCCGAGGTTGTTGGTGTTGAAGGCGACGTAGAACATGCCGTCGTGGTAACGCAGCGACGACGCCCACTGGCCCTGACCGTACGAGTTCTGGCCGTTGCGCAACGAGAACGCGTCGCCGATGCTGGCCCGGTCGAAGACGTAGTTGACGGTCTCCCAGTTGACCAGGTCGTACGACTTCATGATGGGCGCGCCGGGGCTGAGGTGCATGGTGGTGCTGATCATGTAGTAGAGGTCGCGTCCCTCGTCGTTCTCGGCGGCCGGCACCCGTTCGACGCTGATGTCGGGGACGTCGGAGCGCAGCAGCGGCACGGTGTAGCTGCCGTCCCCCCGGTCCGTCGAGGTGTACGACGACCGGGGCGACCAGTCGTCGGCGGCCTGGGCCGGACCACCGGTGGCGACCGCGCCGGCACAGAGCAGCGCCCCGGCCACGAAGCCCGCGAGCACGCGGGGCCGGCTCGCGCGGGTCGCCCGCGTCGGGCCGGGCCGGCGGGTGCGGCTGCCGGTGAACCGGCGCAGCAGGACGGTGGCAGCGTCCGACAGGGAAACGGTCCGGCGGGCGGGGGCCCGAGAGCCAACGGATACCTGCATGGCAGCTCCATAGCCGAGGGGGGCGGGGGCCCTCATCCTGTTAGCGCTAACATCGCATCGTCAAGAGCTGGATCGATACTCGTCCGAAATGACCGCGTAACCCACCCCGCCCGCGGCCCACGGGAGCGTTTCCACAGGTGACGGCACCGACCGCCGCGACCGACCGGGCTGTCGCCGGGGCGGCTACCACCCGTCCCACGATCGAGGGGCGGCGCCCGACACGCCACCGAGCCACCTCCGGCGCTCGACCGAGGACCCGCCGCCGGCGACGGCCGCCGTCGGCGCGCGGCGCGCCAGCCCGCACCAGGGCAGCGGCGGCTCCACGCTCGGCGGGAATCCGCAGTGGATCCAGGACGCCGAGCACGCCGACTGCGTCACCTCCGGACAGCCGACGACGATTACTCAGCGCAACCACCGGTTGTCAGATGTCGACCGGCGAGCGGCCGTACCCCGTCGACGCATTCGCTAAACCTGCAGGTGACGGGGATCACGCATATGCGCCTCGGGTAGTCGGTCTGCATATTCGCGCTAACCTGGGGTACTCGACCTCCACCAATACGAGGTCTGACTACTCACTGTATCGGACAGGTGACATGGAACATCTCCTGGAGGCTCCGGCCTACCAACGCAAGAGGTTGAGTCGACGGCTGATGCGGACCCGACGGTCGACCGGCCTCACCCAGCAGCAGGTGGCTGCGGAGTTGCGCTGGTCGCAATCGAAGGTGACCCGCATCGAGAGCGGCGACGTCGGGATCTCCCACACCGACCTGCTCGCGCTCCTCACGCTCTACGGACTCTCCGACGACGGCACCGTCCGGGAACTGACCAAGATTGCCGACATCGCCCGACGGCCGAGCCTTCCCCAGATCAGCGACGTCCACTCGAAGGCGTTCCGGGAATACCTCGAGAACGAGCAGATCGCGCAGACCCTCCACTCGTTCGAACCCACCTATGTCCCCGGTCTTCTCCAGACGCCCAGCTATCGGATCTCGGTACTCAAGAACGACTACCGTTTCTCCTCCCTCAGCACCGCCGAACAGGAGGAGGCGGAAAGGAAGATCGCCCAGAAGGTCGAGGTGATGCAGTGGCGCCAGCAGATTCTGCTCGAGAACGGTTCGCTCGCGAAGGCGAGTTTCGTCGTCGACGAGGCGGTGATCCGGCGGACGGTGGGTGCCGAGGTGGGCGACACCACGATCATGCGGGAACAACTGGAGCGACTTCAGGCTGTCCTGCGCAACCCGAAGGTGGATCTGCGGGTGATCCGCTTCAGTAGTGGCGCGCACGTCGGGATGGGAAGCTCCTCGTACATTCTGTTGGACTTCCCGGACATCGACGACCCGACCCTTCTCTACGAGGAGAGCACCACCGGCGAACTCACCACCCGCGAGGACGAGGCACGCATCAAGGACGCCAGTTCGTCGTTCGAGAACCTCCAGATCCTCGCCTGCCGTGGTGCCGAACTGGAGTCCCTCCTGGACGAGGCGCTCGCGGCCCTCTAGCCGCTCGACCCCCGTCCCGCAGCCGACAACCGAACTCAGACCGGAGGAGGTCACCCGCATGACTCGCGGAGGCGACATGCCGGCGACGTGCGCCCTGTGGCCTGCCGTCCGGTCTGAGACCGCCGGCACCGGCGGCGTGGCAGGCCCTCGTGGCTGATCTCGACCGCGACCTGCCCTTCCGTCCGGCCGTCCAGGAGCCTCAGGCGGCGGGTCACCTCACGCTGCTCGGGCTCGTGCGCGAGGTCCTCGACAAGCCCCACATGCTCGCCGGCGCGATGGCCCTGACGCTGCTGTTCGCCTGCCTCCTCGGGGCGCTGCTGGCCTTCGTCACCGGGCAGCTCTGGGGATTCCTGCTGTTCTTCCCAGCCGCGATCACCCTGGTCGTGTGGGCCGCCATGCGGGCGCGTCGGGCGAACCGCCAGGTCAGCGGCGATGCCGGCGCTGCGCGGCGGCCAACGAAGACAGAATAGGGTCCGCCAGGACGCCGGCGAGACACCCGACGGCGATCATCATCATGACGAGCGTCGCCGCTCGCGCCGTGTCGTTGTCGGCGAAGAACGCCACACCGAGGCCGTTGCCGGCAGCCAACGCGATCACTCCCGCGCTGACCGCGTAGAGGGCCAGCCGAACGGGTGAGGCCGAATCGTCGTGGAGAGGTGAGCCGCGCTCGTCCTCGTGTTGCCCGGGCTGACCGCGCGTCGCCTCCGAAGACACCGGCGTCCGCCTGTCGGTAAAGCCGCTACCGGGCACCACACCTCCTCTGGGTGGCCCGTCCTTCCCGGCCACCGTACCGGTCATGCCAGTTTATCGAAACCAGCCGGACGCAGCATACCGACGTCGTCCTTCAGGCGGACCCGCTCTCGGAAGAGAAGACGGTCTCCCGTGGACAGACTAGCTTGCACATCGATGTCTATCTAGACTCCAGATTGCTGCAGAGTCGCGGCTACCCAGGATTCGACGTCACCGTCACGGGCTGCCCGCCCGTATCGACCATGACGAGACATTCGGCCGCCAACCGAGGAGGACCGTTGGGCGACACGCCTACGCCCGTTGCGTGGCGCAAGAGTTCCCGGAGTTGCCAGGGAAACTGCGTGGAGGTCTCGACGATGAGCCCGTTGGTGCTGGTACGGGACAGCAAGGATCCGGACGGCCCGGCGTTACGGATCAGCCGGACCGCCTGGCGGACGTTCCTGAACGGCATGGCCGGCACGACGGGCGGGCCGGTAGTCGCCCGGTGACGGACAGCCGGCGGCCCGGACCCCACCGGGTCCGGACCGCCGTCGCGATGGTCCTGCCGGGCCCGGTCACCCCCGCCGGGCGGACCGCACGGCCCGCCGCCGGCGGTTCCGGGAGACCAGCCGCCGGTACGCCCGGACGGCCGGCGGCGTCGCCGCCACCAGTCCCGCGAGCGCCGACAGGAACTTGAGGACCACGGTGATCGACGGCAGCCAGCTCAGGATCTGCGCCGGCTCGACCACCGTGAGGCAGTACGCGATGAAGGCAGCCACTGGATAGTTCCCTTCGGTGAAGTCGTCACCCCGGGTGGAGCGGACAGGAATCACACTGCTGCTGTCCCGGAGGCCCACCAACGGACTGGACGAGGTCACTCCGAAGTGGTCCAGGCGACCGCCGGTACGGGACGTCCTGACGCCACCCTGAGTCGGATTCGGGACAGCCGTCGGCCTGTCCCGGGACGGAGTGCGACCCTCTACTGTCTCCGGGACAGCCGTCCCGGGACAGTGCGGGACACGGGGGGACGCATGAACACCGACTCCGCAGTCGCCGAACGGGCCGCCCGGGTAACCACCCTCGGCCAGTTACGCGGGCTGCTGCGGCAGGTCCAGGAGGAGTCCGGCAAGTCGATCCGGGACCTCGGGACCGAGAACAGCCACGCCAAAGGCCAGGAGGGCCTGTCCAAGTCGAGCATCAGCCGGCATCTCGGTGGCGACGGTGCCCTGCCCCTGGCGTTCGTCCAGCGGTTCTCGGCTGCCTGCGGCCTCGCCGAGGCGGAGCGGGACGCGCTGGTGACGGCCTGGCGGCGGGTCCGCGCCGACTCCGCCACGTCGACGAGCGTCCCGGGTCAGCCTCCGGAGGACGACCTGGCCGCCCGACCGGATCCGGACCCGGCACACCTGGACACCCTCGCGGTGATGATGGACGTCGCGGCCCGGCTCGACGGGGAGAACGGCCTGCCCGCCGCACGGAGTCTCTACGAGCGGGTCGGGACGGCCCGGTCCGAGCTGCTCGGCCCGGACGATCCCCGCACCCTGGAGGCCACCCACAACCTCGGTACCGTCCTGGGCCAGCTCGACGAGCACGACACGGCCTGCCGGGTCCTGTCCGCCACCCACCGGGCCCGCACGCGGGTACTCGGCCCGGATGCTCCCGCCACCCTGAAGACGCTGGAGAACCTCGCCATTGCCAGGGCGGAGCTGGGCCAACTCGACGCCGCCCGGGAACTACTGGAGGAGGTGCTCGCCGCGCGGCGGCCGGAGGGGAGCCCCGGCCACGCCGGGTACGCCGACACCGCCGAGAAGCTGATGACCGTCCTGGGCCGGGCCGGCGACCAGGTCCGGCGACGGCAGCTGGCAGCGGAACTCGAACGCGCCCGGACGGCGTCCCGCGACGCGTCGACGTAACAACCCGCACCGACGGCCCTGCCGGACCGGGACCGGGGTGACCTATCGTGACGCCGGAGGTGGGCGGATGGGCTACGTGCGGGACCGGGTCCGGGCCGCGGTCGACGCGCTCGAACACCTCGTCGGCGGCCTGGGCACCGCGCTGCTGGCCGTGGGGGCGCTGCTCTGGGCGCTCGGCGTCGCCGCCGCCTGCCTGGTCGGGGTGGGGCTGCTGCTGGTGCCCGGCGCGCTGCGGACGGTGCGGGCGGTGGCCGACCGCGAACGCGCCCGACTGTCCCGCTGGGACGGCCCGGTCGTCTCACCGGGGCCGGTGCCGGCCCCACTACGGGCGGCGGTGCGGGACCCCGCCATCCGGCGGGAGTCGGGCTGGGTCGCGGTGCACGCGCTGCTCGGCTTCGGGGTCGGCCTGCTGGGCCTGGCGCTCCCGCTGTACGCCGTGCAGGACCTCACCTTTCCGCTGTGGTACCGGCTGGTCCCGCCCGGGGTCGGCCCACCGGGGATCGGCGGGTGGCGGATCGACGGGCTGGGTGACGCGCTCGCGGTCGGGGTACGCGGCGTGGGCTGGCTGGTCGTCGTGGTGTGGATCAGCCCGCTGCTGGCGCGCGTCCAGGCCGGGCCGGGACGGTGGCTGCTGACTCCCCCGCCCGGAGCCGACCTGTCGCTGCGGATCGCCCAGCTCACCGCGACCCGGGCCGCCGCCCTGGACGCGCACGCGGTGGAGCTGCGCCGGATCGAACGGTCGCTGCACGACGGCACCCAGAACCGGCTGGTCGCGGTCACCGTGCTGCTCGGGGCGGCGCGGCGGGCACTGCGGCGGGACCCGTCCCGGGCCGACGAGATCCTCGGGCAGGCCCAGGACGCGGCGGAACAGGCGCTCGGTGAACTGCGTACGGTGGTGCGGGGCATCCTGCCGCCGGTGCTGGACGACCGGGGCCTGGCCGGGGCGCTGGCCGGGCTGGCCGGTGGATGCGTCGTGCCGTGCCGGCTCGAGGTGGACGTGGCGGTGCGCTGCGCCGCGTCGGTCGAGGCCACCGCGTACTTCGTGGTGGCGGAGACGCTGACCAACGCGGTCCGGCACAGCGGCGCGGGCGGGGTGGACGTGGTGGTGCGCCGCGAGCGGAACCGGCTGCTGGTGACCGTCACCGACGACGGGCACGGCGACGCGGACGAGGCACGCGGTTCCGGCCTGACCGGCATCCGTCGGCGGGTCGAGGCGTACGACGGCCGGATGACCCTGACCAGCCCACCGGGGGGACCGACGAGAGTGCACGTGGAGCTGCCATGCGGATCGTGATCGCCGAGGACGACGCCCTGCTGCGCGAGGGGTTGGCGCTGCTGCTCCGGGCGGAGGACCTGACCGTGGCGGCCACCGCCGGCACCCCGGACGGCTTGCTGGCCGCGGTGGACGAGCACGCCCCGGACGTGGCGATCGTCGACGTGCGGATGCCGCCCACCCACACCGACGAGGGCATCGTCGCCGCGGTCGAGGCCCGACGGCGGCGACCCGGCCTCGCGGTGCTGGTGCTGTCGGCGTACGTGGAGCAGGCGTTCGCCACCGAACTGTTCTCGGTCGACGCCGCCGGGCTCGGCTACCTGCTGAAGGAGCGGGTGGGCCGGGTCGAGGAGTTCCTCGCCGCGCTGCACCGGGTCGCCGCCGGTGGCAGCGTGATCGACCCCGAGGTGGTGGGGCAGCTGCTGGCCCGCCACCGCCGGCCGGACACCGCGCTGGCCGGGCTGTCGCCACGCGAACGGGAGGTGTTGGGGCTGATGGCGGAGGGGCTCGGCAACACCGCGATCGCCGAACGGTTGTTCGTCACCGACGGCGCGGTCCACAAGCACATCCGCAGCATCTTCGCGAAGCTGGGACTGCCGCCGGACGACCGCGCCGACCGTCGGGTCACGGCGGTGCTGCGCTACCTCCACGAGGGTCGTGGGTAGGCGGCGCAGCACCGTCGGGTCCCCAGTCGGTCAGCGGGTGGTGGCGCACAGCGCCGCGTCGACGCTCTCCGAGACGTTCCTGGTCATCTCCAGGGAGGTCGGGAGCCCGGTCACCGCGACGACCGCGCTGCGTCCGTCGGTGGTGACCAGGTTGCGCGTCTCGAAGCCCTGGATGTCACCGCCGTGGCCCCAGGCGTGGCCGCCGCACGGCAGGGTGTGCCGGGCGATGCCCAGGCCGTACGCCCAGCCGTCGGTGGGTTCGAACCCGGGCGCGGGGACGGTCGTCAGCAGGGCCCGCTGCTGCGCGGGCTGGAGCAGCCGGCCGGCGAGCAGCGCCTCGAAGAAGCTGCGCAGGTCGTTCGGCGTCGAGATCAGCTGGCCGGCGGCCCAGCCCAGGGAGGGATCCATCCGGGTCACGTCGACCCACGGCGCGCCGGGGGCGACCGCGACGTACCCCTGCGGGTGCCGGCCGGGGATCCGCTGCTCCCCCACCTGCGGCCAGTACGTGTCGCGCAGCCCCAGCGGCGTGACGATCCGCCGGGTGATCTCCTCGCCGACGGGCCGCGCGGTGACCCGTTCCACGATCAGGCCGGCCAGGATGTAGTTGGTGTTGCTGTACTCCCACCTCAGCCCCGGGGCGAAGCTCGCGGGCCGGGTGAGCGCCGCGTCCACCAGCCGGCGGGGGTCGTAGTAGGAGTGGCTCAGCTCCACCAGGTCCTGCGGCACGGTGAACAGCACGTCGTCGTAGTCGGGCAGGCCGCTGGTCTGCTGGAGCAACTGCCGTACGGTGATCCGCCGGCCGTCGATGCCGTTGCCGCGTACCACCCCGGGCAGGTAGTGCTCGACGGTCGCGTCCAGGTCGATGCGGCCCTCCCCGACGAGTTGGAGCACGACCACCGCGGTGAAGGTCTTCGTGTTGCTGCCGATGCGTACCCGGCCGTCGGTGGGGACCTTCCGGCCGGTGTTCAGGTCACCGACCCCGGCGGTGTAGTCGCGGACCCGCCCGCCGGCGTACCGGACGGAGGCCAACGCGCCGGGGAAACCGTCCTCGGCGACCAGCCGGTCGAGGCGGTGCTGGACGGTGTCGGCCCGGTCGCGCTGCGGGGCGTCGGCGGATGCGGCGGTGGCGGCGGGTGCGCCGAGCGCGGTGGCGGTGAGGACGGCCACCGCGCCGGCGGCCAGCGGGAAGGATCGGCGGGTCATGGGGAAACTCCTCGACGGACGGGCTTGGCGGGTACGGCCTCCAGCCTCGACGGGCCGGGCCGTGTGCTGAATCCCGCCAGCTACCGAACCACCGGTACAGCACGCACTACCGGACGTCGTCGAGGAATCGGCTGTGCGACAACGCGGTTGATTCGCGGCTCTCGTCCGGTACATCGTGGACTGTCCCGGGCTTCGAGGAAGCTCGATGAGATCCCAGTGAGGAGAAGGCATGCTTCTGCGACGTACCACCGCGCTACTCGCCACCGTCGGTCTCGCCGCCGCCACGTTCCTGGCCCCGGGCAGCCCGGCGGTGGCGGCGGTGACCTCGGGCGCCGTCTTCAACAACCCGACCGTGGCCGGTCAGCAGTACGCCGTCGTCGAGCACCTCCAGGCGTTGATCCGGGGGGCCGCCACCGGGTCCACCATCCGGGTGGCGATCTACCACTTCTCCCTGACGCGGGTGTCCGACGACCTGATCGCCGCCCACGACCGGGGAGTGAACGTCCGCGTCGTGGTCGACAGCGAATCCCGTGACTATCCCGCCGTGACCAGCCTGACCGGCCGGCTGGGCAGCAACCGGGCCAACCCGTCCTGGGTCACCGTGTGCACCAGCGGACGCGCCTGCATCGGCGATCTGGGCACCCCGATCATGCACAACAAGTTCTTTCTCTTCTCCAACACCTCCGGGTCGACGAACGTGCTCGTGCAGAGTTCGGCCAACCTGACCAACGCCAACGCCGAACGCTACTGGAACAACGCGGTGACGCTGGTCGGCAACACCGCCGTCTACGACGCGTACGCCGCCTACCACAGCGACCTGGCCGCCCAGGTCAAGAACAACGACTACTACCGGACCACGTCCAGCGGCAACGCCAAGTCGTACTTCTTCCCCCGCGCCGGCACCACCCAGGACACCGACACGATCTACAACATGCTCGACGAGAACGTCACCTGCGAGGGCAACACCTCCACCGGCACCGAGACCGGTCGCACCATCATCCGGATCGGTATGTGGTACTTCAGCCGCAACCCGATCGCCACGAAGCTGCGCGAGCTGGCCGACCGGAAATGCTGGGTGGAGGTCGTCTACACCGACTCCGACGCCGACGTGCCGGCCATCCTGTCCGGCCACGACCGGATCAGGCTGTACCGGATCAGCGGCGACTACATCGTCCACTCCAAGTACATGCTGATCGAGGGAACGTACGCCGGGCAGAGGGACACCAAGTGGGTGATGACCGGCAGCCACAACTACTCCAACGCCGCGCTCCGGGAGAACGACGAGGCCCTGCTGCGTATCCAGTCGGCGACGATCCACGACCAGTACCGGTCGAACTTCTGGGCGCTGCGGGACGCCGCCGTCCCGGTCAGCTGAGCAGGACCGGTCAGATCGCGCCCCGGTCGACCAGGCTGAAGGTGGTGCCGATCTCGGCGTCGCCGAGATGCTCCACGTAGATCTTCTTCTCGTCCGGGCTCCACTGCACCACGCCGTAGGTGTCGCTGATGATGGAGTAGGAGGTGCGGCCCTTGTCGTCCCGGCCCTCGCGGGTGATCCCGAACAGGGTGGCCTCGGTCGGCTGGCAGTCGGTTCCCACCAGCGACGCGTACCCCGCCGAATCGATCTTCACGCCGAGGCACGGCCGGTGCGCGACGTCCGGGTTCAGGGATTTGATCATGTAGTCGACGCCGACCGGGTCGAGCATGAACAGGGCGTCGGCGCCGGTCCCGTCACCGACGTGCACCTGGCCGTCGAACGGCAGGGTGAGGTCGCGGTCGATCTCCACCAGGTGCAGCAGGATGCGCCGCTGGCCGGCCAGCATGGCCCGGGTACGGTCGGCTGCGGCGGACGGCGACCCGCTGGCCGTACCCGGGGCGGGCGCGGCGGACGTCGGACTCTCCGGAGTCGGCCCGCCGGTCGCCGTGCCGGTCGGATCCGGAGCGGCCCGGCCCCTCAGCAGTTCCGGGCCGAACAGGGCGACGGGCACCAGCACCGCGACCACCACAGCGGTCACCCCCACCCCGGCCAGCCAGCCACGCCGTTTCGCACCCGCCCCGGCCAGCACAGCAGGCCGCTCCGCGTCCGCGCCGTCGGCCACGCCCGCCGACGCCACCGGCCGGCCCTGGTCGTCGGCACCGGCACCGGGGCGCGCACCCGCCAGCGGGGCCGGGAGCCGGACGCCTTCGGCGTCGGCCCGCGCGGGTGCCACGGTCAGCAGCCCGTCGAGCAGCTCCCGGGCGGTGGGCCGGGCGGCCGGATCCTTCTCCAACGCCCGGGAGACCAGCTCCCGCAGGGGCCCGTCGAGTCCGGTCAGGTCCGGCGGCTGGGTGAGGATCCGCATCGCGGTGGCGGTGGGAGAGTCACCCCCGAACGGGTTGCGGCCGGTCGCGGCGTGGGCCACCACCGCGCCCCAGGCGAAGATGTCGGACGCCGGGCCCACCGGCTGGCCGGCCGCCGTGTCGAGCCGCTCGGGGGCCATGTACGACACCGTGCCGACCATCTGGTTGGTCCGGGTGTGCCGGCTCGTCGCCTCGAACGCGCGGGCGATACCGAAGTCGATGACCTTGATCCCACCCGGAGCGACCAGGACGTTCGCCGGCTTCAGATCCCGGTGGATCACGCCGGCACCGTGGATGGCGGTCAGCGCGGTGGCCACCCCGACCGCGATGCCGTGCAGTCCCCCGGCCCCCAGCGGCCCCTGCTCCCGGATCAGCTGGGCCAGGCTGGCACCCTCGACGTACTCCACCACCAGGTACGGCGGGTCGTGGTCCGGGTCGGCGTCCAGGACCTCCGCCGTGCAGAACGGCGGGACCTGGCGGGCCCGGTTCACCTCGCTGCGGAACCGGCCCCGGAACTCGTCGTCGTGCGAGAGTTCCGGGCGGACGACCTTGACCGCCACCCGCCGTCCCTGCGGCGACCGGGCCAGGAAGACGCTGCCCATCCCGCCCTCGCCGAGCCGACCGAGCAGCTCGTACCCACCGAGCCGGGCGGGGTCGCCGGGACGCAGCCCGTCGTTCACGCCGGATCCCCGCAGGCCGCAGCCGCCCCGTGAACCGTTCCGCCCCTCACCCGTTCCCCCCAGGTCACTCGGACGCCGCCCGCAGCCTACCGTCCGCCGGTCCCACCGGATCGGGGGTGGACGGTGAGCCGGTCGGACGGTACGGAACCCGGGTGTCGGCGGCCAGGTGCGCTGCTCACGGGTCCGGTGGTGCCTACGATGGTGCTCGACCGGGCGGCGTCGTCCGGACCCGGACGATCGCGGACGCCGACGACGGCACCTCCCCTACGCCGAGCCGGAGGCGTCCGACCGAACTGCCGAGCCGGAGGCGTCGGACCGAAGCGTCGGACCGAAGCGTCGGACCGAAGCGTCGGACCGAAGCGTCGGACCGAAGCGTCGGACCGGAGCACCGCACCGAGGCGTCGGGCCGAGGCGTCGGGCCGAGGCGTCCGACCGAAGCGTCGCACCGATCGGAGGAGACGATGCGCAACCCCGAGATGGCGAAGCTCAGCGGGCTCGTCGGCGAGTGGACGACGACGATCTCGGACGCCTGGTTCCTCGAACCACCGGACACCGAGGTACCCGGCACCACCATCGTCGAATGGCTCGGGGAGTCGCTTCTGGTCGTCCGGTCGGAGTTCGGCGGGGGCCGGCACGCGCACTCCGAGCTGGGTCTCGTCCTCGGCCGCAGCGACGCGAACGACCGGTTCGTCGCCCTCTACCAGGACGACCGCGGCGTCTGCCGCGAGTTCGCCATGACCTTCGACGGCGGGCACTGGACGATGAGCCGCGCCGACCCCGACTTCCACCAGCGTTTCGTCGGCGACGTCGAGCAGGACCGGATCGTCGGCCGCTGGGAGGCGTCCGAGGACGGCGGCACGTCCTGGCGGAAGGACTTCGACCTCAGCTACGAACGCGTCCCCGGCCGGCGTCCGGTGGCGCAGCCGGCCTGAGTCCCGCACCGCCGCCCTACCCTGGTCCGGCCCGGCTGTCGAGGTAGTCGGCGAGCCGGGCGGCGCCGGTGAGCATGGCCCGGCCGCGCCCGGTGAGCCGGTCCCGCCACTGGCGTAGGGACCCGGCGAGCGGTTCGGCGCCGCCCGCGTCGCGTACCCGACGCAGCACGTCGGCGATGTGGTCGAGCCGGTACCCGCCGCGGCGCAGCAGGTGGGCGAGTTCGGCGTCCCGGACGTCGTCCGGCGCGTAGACCCGGTAGCGGGTGGCCGGATCGCGGGCCGGGCGCAGGATCCCGGCCCGTTCCCACTTGCGCAGGGTGGCGGGGCGTACGCCGAGCCGGTGCGCCAGGGCACCGATCGGCAGGGCGGTGCGACGCCGCGGTTCCGGTGGGCTCCCGGCGAGGACCGCGACGGCCGCCTGAACCGCGTCCAGGGTTTCCCGGTCCCGTTGCAGCAGGGCGTGACTGTGGTCGATCACGCGTAGCGCGGTGTCGGTCTCGCCCCGGTTGACCGCCCGCATGATCTCGCCGGCGGTCGCATGGCCGTGGCCCGCGATCAGCGCGAGGTAGGCGCTCAGCGCCCGGGCGTGCACCTCGGTGAACCGCCGGTAGCCGGCCGGGCTGCGCTCGGCCGGCGGCAGGACGCCGTCGCGCTCGTAGTTGCGCACGGCCTGGGCGGAGAGGCCGTGCGGGCGGGCCAGATCGGCCGGTCGGCGTACCCCGCTGTTGGAGGGTTTCACGGCTGCCACCACGCTCGGATCGGTGAAAGTCTCAACGGGCGGTTCAACGATACGGTCGATGGGATGACGTCCTTTTCCGACCTGTTCTCCGTACCACCGGCCCTGCTCGCGCTCGGCGAGCCCACCCATGGCGAATCCGCCTTCCTCCAGATCCGCAACCAGCTCTTCGCCTCGCTCGTCGAGCGCGGCTACCGGTCGATCGCGTTGGAGAGCGACCAGGCTGCCGGGCTGATCGCCGACGAGTTCGTCCGGGGCTCCACCGCCGTGCCCCTCGACCGCGCCCTCGCCGAGGGGTTCAGCCACGAGTTCGGGGCCCTCCCGGCCAACCGCGACCTGCTGCTGTGGATGCGCGAGTGGAACGCCGGCCGACCGGCCGCCGAACGCCTGACGTTCCACGGCTTCGACGCGCCGCTGGAGATCACCGGCGCGCCGAGCCCGCGACGCTTCCTGGTCCAGGTGGCCGAGTTCCTCGGCGAGGACCGGGCAGCGGAGATCGACCTGCTGGTCGGTGACGAGGCCCGGTGGAGCGAGCCGGCCGCGGTCTGGGAGCCCGGCCGGTCGGTCGGCCGCTCGACCGACGCCCAGCGGCTGCGGGTGCTCGCCGACGACCTGCTGACCGAGCTGTACCTGCGGGCACCGGAACGTCCCGAGGGTTGGCGGGCGGCCTTCGTGCGGGCGACGGCGGCGGTCGCGGTGCTGCGCTACCACGCCGCGGCCGCCGCGCCGCTCGCACAGCAGGAGCGTTTCAGCCGCCTGGTGGCGGTCCGGGACGCGCTGATGGCCGAGAACCTGCTCGCGATCCGCTCGGTCGAGCAGCACCGTGGGCCGACGCTGGTCTTCGCGCACAACCGGCACCTCCAGCGGCACCGCAGCACGATGACGATGGCCGGGACGGACGTGGCGTGGTTCAGCGCCGGCGCGATCGTCGGGTCGCTGCTCGGTGACCGGTACGCGGTGGTCGTCGGGAGCCTCGGGGCCAGCCCGGCGCTCGGCATCGACGCGCCCGACCCGTCCAGCTACGAGGGGAAGCTCTCCCGGGGGAGCGTCCTTCCCCGGTACGTCCGGGCCAGCGAGGTGGAACCGGCCGAGCAGCGGACGCACGACTACCGGTACTTCCCGCTCGACGAGGCCACCGTCGCGGACGCGGACGCGGTACTGCACGTCCCCACCGGCACCGGCCCGGCCATGCTCGCCGACCGGATCCTCGCGCTGTCCGGCACCGAGCAGCTCGTCGCGGGCGAGGAGCACGGGTCACCCCGGGCCGCCTGGGGTGACCGGTTCTTCTACGTCGGCCCGGACCGCCGCCAGCCGTTCGCCACCATCGTGGAACACGACGTGCCCGGCTTCGACGAGGCGTCCCAGCTGGACCGTCCCGGCGTGTTCCGGCTCAACCTCGACCTGGGGCGGGCCGAGTTCGAGCGGCTGTTCGGCTTCCCTCCCCGGGACTTCGAGCAGCACCGGCACGAGTTCGACTTCGCCCGCCTGGACACCGTCGTGCCGCACCCGGGGTACGCGCTGCACGGCTTCGGCAGCATCGTCATGCCGGGGCCGCAGCTGCTGCCCGAGGTCGACCGGCTCCTCGCGGTCGCCCACGCCCGCGCGGTCGCCCGCCACCAGCGGGCCGAGCGCCGGGGCGAGTGATCCGGCCGGCGACAGCGGCGGGGCGAGTGATCCGGCCGGCGACGGCGGCGGGGTGGTGCCGGGGGCGCGCGGCACGGCCGGTTCCCGACGTCGACTGTGCCTACCGGACGAGGGCCTCCTCGACCCGGTAGTACTTGGCCAGGTCGGCCGGGGACATGTGGGCCGGGTCCCGACTGAACAGGACACCGGTGCGTTCCTGGGCCCGGGCCACCAACCCGGAGCAGATGAGCTGTCCCTCGATGAAGAAGCTGAACTTCGCGCCGGTGAGCAGGGTCAGCGCCACGCTGGCGATGGTGGCGAAACCGTACCGGCAGTGCTGCTGGACCGCCCACTGGCCGAACTCCGCCACTTCGCGGCGGTCCTGCTCGTCCGCCCGGATCCGCACCAGATGGTACGCCCGGCCGTGGTACTTGCTGGCCGGGCTCACCTGGACGCCGGCCCCTAGGGCCTCGACCAGGAGTCCGTCCGCGCCGACGACCAGGGCGGCGTGGTTCCAGCAGGTGTACCTGCGGTCCTCGCCGTGGATGCGGAGCCGCTGGCCGAACCTGATCAGCGCCGCCGTCACGCTGTCACCCCGGGTGAGCAGGAAGTCCCCGGGCTGCCACCGGTCCGGCTGCACGCCTGCGGGATACAGCTCCACCCTGGTCCGCTCGACCGGCTGGAAGCCCGCACCGTTGCTGGTCACCGACGATCACCTTCCACCCACGCCACGCTCGGTCCCGTGGCCGGCCGGAGCCTCCGCTCCCGCGGCCACCACTGGTCTCCGGCTGGCTACCCGCGATGGGCCGGCGGTAACGTCACCGCCCCGGGTCGGCCGCCCCGTGGCGTCAGGGCTGGCCGTCGGCCCCGTCACGTCAGGGCTGGCCGTCACCCCCGTCGCCCGGGTACGACGCGGCAGCATTGCCCTGGTCCGCGCCCGCCCGGATCCGTACCTCGCCGCACAGGTGCACGGTGACGCCCAGGGCGTCGAAGAGCGCCGCCTTGGCCAGCAGCGCACGGTCGGCGGTCTCGGCGTCGGGGGCGTACGCGACGTTGAGATGGTTCGCCCGGTGCCGGGCCATGAACTGGTCGCGGCTGATCCCGTGCAGCACCGCGTGCATGATCGGCCAGGCGGGGGTGGTCGCCGTCGAGCGGCGTAGGGTCTCCTCGGCGGGCAGGGCGACGGCGGTGGCCCGGCCCAGGTCCACGTGCAGCCGACCGCCCTCGACGAAGACCCGGCTCCAGACCACGTCCCCCGGCCTGGAGACACCCTTGATGGTGGAGCCGCCCAGCGGGAAGTAGACCGGGTCCTGCCGCCAGCCCTCGGCGCCGGCGTAGCCCCCGTCGAGGTGGGACGGCGGGACCGAACCGGAGATCTCCCACACCCAGACGAACTCGTCCCCGTACCGCTCGCCCCAGCGCACGTCGTGGAGGGTGGTGGCCGGGTCGAGACCCATCGCGGTCCAGATCCGGTTGGTCACCAGGGCGTCCACCGCGACCCCCTCGTCCACCTCGTTGAAGTGCGGCAACGCCTGCCCCTCCCAGAGCACCCGGGAGCCGTCGCGGGACGTCACCGGTGGCCGGTCGACGTTGTTGAGCAGCCCCTCCACCAGGTCGGACGCGGGCGACAGATCCTTGAGCCCCTGCTGGTACTGGATGCCCACCGCGTCGAGGCCGAAGTCGTCGCTGATCCGCAGCGCCGCGACGTACATCTTGTACTGCCAGCGCAGCTGGGCCGGGGTGAGTTCGGTGGCCTCGTCGGTGCCGAGCCGGAACGTCATGCCCCGGGCGGTCAGCCACTCGCCGATCGCGTCGGCCTCGGTGTCGGCGACCGTCTGCATCTCGGCCCACAGGGCGCTCTGCGAGAGCCGTTCCTTGTAGATGCCGATCCCGTTGAGCAGTTCGTCGTCGATGATCGCGTTGTACATGCCCATGCAGCCCTCGTCGAAGACGCCGATGATGGCCTTGTCGGCGAGGAGCTGCCCGGCCAGCGCCCGACCCAGGTCCACCTCGGCGGTGGCGGGCAGGGCGGGCAGCGGGCGTACGTGGCCGGTGTCGTGGTCGATGCTGCCGGTCTCGATCCAGCTCCTGATCCCGGCCCGGAACCAGGCGTCGGTGAAGTCGACGCTCCACACCGTCGAGTAGGCCACGCCCATCTTCGCCATCCCGGCGTTGAGGCCGAGCAGCCCGACCAGACCCGGCCAGTCCCCGGCGAAGTTGGCGACGGTCAGGATCGGGCCCCGGTGGGTACGCAGCCCGGCCAGCACGTGGTGGCTGTACTGCCAGACCGCCTCGGCCACGACGAGCGGGGCCTCCACCGGGATGTTCCGGAACACCTCCAGGCCCATGCGCTGGCTGGAGATGAAGCCGTGACCCGCCTCCGGGTCGTAGGGGTGGACGCGCCGCAGCGTCCAGCCGAACTCGGCGAACACCCCGGCGACGGCCGCCTCCATCGCGACCTGGGTCGGCCAGCCCGCCCGGTTGGCGGCCGGCCGCAGGTCACCGCTGGCGATCAGGTAGGCCGTGCGGGGTTCGGCCTCGGGACGGGACACGGGAGCGGGCATCGCGTACGTCATCAGAGCCTCTCGGGGATGTCAGGATGCGGGGGATGCCCGTCGCCGCTGCCGGCGGGCGAGGGCGTGGGCGACCGGTCGGGTGGCCGGATACAGGTCGCGGTAGAGCCGGTAGAGCTCGTCGTGGTCCGCGCGTACCAGCGGGTCGGGCTCGACCACCGTCGACGGCGGGTTCCACCTCGTGATCGACGCCCCGGTGAGCGCGTACGCCGCCAGGTAGGCGGCACCGTAGCTGGCCCCGATGGTGACGGTCGGCACCACCTGGGCCAGTCCGGTGACGTCGCTGACGATCTGCGTCCACAGGCCGCCCCGGGTACCGCCGCCGACGGCGACGACCCGGCGGATCTCCACCCCGGCCGCGCGCAGGACGTCGACGTTGTGCCGTACGCCCAGCGCCGTCGCCTCCAGCACGGCCCGGTAGAGGTCGCCGGGCGTGTGGTCGAGGGTCAGCCCGGCGACGACGCCACGGGCGTCGGGATCCATGATCGGGGTGCGCTCACCGGCGAAATACGGCAGCACCAGCAGTCCCCGCGCACCGGGGCCGGAGGCGGCCGCCGCCGCGAGCAGCGACTCGTAGGAGGGGCTGCCGGACAGCTCCCGCAGCCAGCCGGTGATCGCGCCCGAGGTGGCCATTCCCCCGGCGAGGTTCCGGGTGCCGGGGAAGGCGCCGACGGTCCCCCACATGGCCGGTGCGGTGGTCGGGTGGTCGGTGGTGGCGACGAGGAACATCGTGGTGCCGTACATGAGCATGAGGTCGCCGGGGTTCTGCGCGTCGGCGCTGACCGCCTCGGCCCACGCGTCGATGGTGCCGGTGACGACCGGCGTGCCGGCGGGGATCCCGGCGACGGCCCGGGTGGTGGTGCCGGCGATGTCGGCGGGCCATCCCAGGCGGGGCAGTTCCAGGTCGGGGGCGAGCCGGTCGGCCCACGGGGCGTACCAGCTCAGGTCGTGGGTGTCGAACAGCGGCGTGCACTGGCTCGCGGAGTGGTGGTCCAGCACGTACCCGCCGGTCAGCCGGTACGCCAGCCACGAGGCGGGCATGAACAGCCGGCGGGCCCGCGCCCACACCGCCGGCTCGTGCTCGGCGATCCAGGCGAGTTTCGGTCCCACCGCCTGCGTGGACAGCGCCGACCCGCAGCGGGCCCGGATCCGTTCGGCACCGCCGAGGGTGTCGGTCAGCGCGGCGATCTGCGCGGTGGCCCGGGTGTCGACGCCGTAGAGGATCGCGGGGCGCAGTGGCCGCCCCGCCCCGTCGGTCAGCAGCACGCACGGCCCCATGCCGCTGACGCCGACCGCGGTGACCTGTCGTCCGTCGGTCAGCTCGGTGGCGATCGAGACGAACTCGTCCCACCACAGCTCACCGTCCATCTCGACGTGCCCCGGGAACGGCCGGTCCACGTCGTGCGGGCGTACCGCGGTGGCGAGCACCCGGCCGTCGGCGTCGACGAGGACGCCCTTGCTGCTCGAGGTGCCGATGTCCACGCCCAGGAAGAGGCTCATGACGCCGGCCCGCGCCGCACCACGACGGTCTCCCAGTCGTCCAGGTCACGCAGGCGTACCGTGCCGCCGGCCCGCACCGGCAGCGGCACGGTCCGCCCGCCCACCACCCGTACCGCCGAGACCGTGTCCGGCGGCAGCCGCAGATCGAGCGCGGCCACCGATGCCACGTCCTCGATCGCCGCGGGTTGCTGCGCGCCGGGCAGGTCCAGGCGGGTCACCGGTGCGCCCGTCACCAGGTGCACGATCAGTTCCCGGCCGCGCCGGGCGAGCACCAGCTCGGTGGCCCGGTGCCCGCCGTCGACGGTCACCGGCGGCTCGCCGCCGACCCGGCGGACCAGCACGTCGAGCATCCGGCGGTACGTCCAGTGCCCGAGCCGGGCATGGTTGTTGCCCAGCCGCGCGGCGGAGACGACGACCCGCCCGGCGCCGACCTGACGTTCGATGATCACCGGGAGGTCGGTGTGCGCGCCGGGGCCGGGGAGGTTGTTGTGCCAGAACGTGGTCTTGTCGGTCTCCAGCACGGGGTCGGTGCGCCAGGCGAGCACCCGCGCGCCGGCGCGGAGGCCGGTCAGTTCCGCGATCGGGCCGTAGTGCGGCACGAGCGGCTGGTCGCCGAGTTCGGGGTCGGCCAGCCGCAGGTAGGGGTAGGACATGTCGCCCGGTCGGCCGAAGTCGACCCCGAGCAGTCCGGCGAGCGCGGAGGTGGCCCGTTCCCGGCCGTGCCCGTCGCGTACGCCGACGGGACCGGTGACGACGAGCCCGCCTCCGGCGCGGACGAACCCGTCGATGGCGGCCACCTCGGCGGCGCCCAGCGACAGGACGTCGGCCAGCACCAGCACCCGGTACGCGCCGAGTCCCGCCAGCCGTTCCGGCCGCTCGTCCAGGAACGCCACGGGCAGGTGCGACTCGACCAGCGCCCGGTAGGTTCCGGCGACGGCGGCGGCGAGGTCGCTGGGGCCGGGTCGCCGGTCGCCGGGCGGGAACTGCGCGGACTGTTCTCCCACGCTGGGGCTCTCGGTGGTGCCGAGGAGGCTGTCGAGTTCGCGGGCCGCCTGGCCGGTCCACAGCGCCGCGTAGGGGTACGGGGTGGTGTCGTGCAGCCAGGGTGTCCGCTCGGCGATCCGCGCGAACACCGGCGCGAGCCGCTGGTAGACCTCGGCCTGTGGCGCTCCGCTGGGGGCGGGTTGGTCGTCGACGGTGACGGTGAGGCCGTGCGCGGCGACGGTGAACGCCTCGAAGCGCAGTTGGGCGACGGAGCGCAGGGTGAAATCCCAGGTGTGGACGAAGCGGCTGACCAGGACCTCGGCCGGGCGGTCGGCGACGGCGGCGCGGACGTAGCGGGCCGCGAAGCTGGGGAAGCCGAGGCCGTGCCAGTCGGTGTAGCCCTCGCTGGATCCGATGTCGGCCAGCGCGAGGTGGTCGGCGGTGAGGCCGATGACCGCGTCGACGAAGGTCGTCGCGTAGAAGTTGGGCACGAGGGCGGCGTCCGGTCGTTCGGCGCGCAGCACCTCCCGCTGCTCGGCCAGGTAGGTCCGCAGGGTGTCCTGGGAGAAGCGCACGAGGTCGAGCCATCCCTCGTCGGCGCGGTCCATCGGCATGTCCCGCCCGTACGCCGACCGGAAGGCGGCCTCGCAGCGTGGGCAGACGCACGGGCCGGCGGTCAGGATGTCGCTCCACAGTCCGTCGACCGGGTAGCCGCGGGCGATCTCGCGGACCTGGTCGAGGGCGTGCCGGCGGTAGCCGCTGCGCAGGCAGAGGGCGGGCCAGCGGCCGGTGGCGCCCCGGGCGGGCAGGGGCCGCAGGTTCCACTCCGGGTGTTCGCCCGCGGCGGTCACGTCCCACATGTTCGAGTAGTAGGCGATGACGCGTAGCCCGTGGCGGTGTGCCGCGCGCAGCTGCGCGCCGAAGAGGTCCCGGCCGGCGAGTGCCCCGTGCTGGCGGCCGATCCGGGTCGGGTAGTAGGCGTTGCCGTACTGGCACTTGGCGAAGAGCACCACCGAGTCGGCGCCGGACCGGGCGATCAGCTCCAGGTCGCGGTCCGGGTCGGTCTCGCTCAGTACGGGGTACGCCACCGGCACCGCGCCGCGCTGGTGCTCGTCGGTCCAGTCTGGGGTGTGCGCGTCGTAGAAGATCCGACGGCGCGAGGTGGACCACCAACTCCGGTCGGGTCCGGTGATCGGGTCGAGGGGGTTGGCAGTCACGGGAAACGGTTCCTCCGCTGGGTCAACCGGGCTGATGCTCGCCCAGTCAAGTCTCTGAAATCGATTTCGTCAAGATGTCGGCAGCTCCCGACGGGAGACCTGGCCAACTACTGCCCGGCAGCGGTGATATCGATTACACGCGCGGCGTAGGGACCGGCTGAAGCCCGGCCCGCAGCACCACGGTGCGGATCGGCTGCCGGTCGTCCGCGATGCGCTCGATGAGCATCGACATGGCCGTCCCGCCCAGGTGCCGCGCGGGCAACGGGACCTGCGCCACCGCGGCCGGCGCCAGGGTGGTGAACGGCAGGTCACCCACGACGGCGACGCCGAAGCCCTCGGTGGAGATGCCCTCCTCGGCGAGCACCTGCAACGCGCCCACCGCCATCAGGTTGTTGGTCGCCACGATCGCCTCGGGCCGCCGGTCCAGCCGCAGCAGCGCCTGCATCGCCGCCCGGCCGCCGTCCACCCGGAAGTTCGCGTGCCGCAACAGGTCAGGGTCGGTGTCACCGCCCCGGGCGGCCACCACGTGCCGCCAACCGAGCAGGCGGTCCTCGGTGGCCTCGATGCCGACCGGGCCGGCGACGCAGGCCACCCGGCGGTACCCCCGGTCGAACATGGCGGTCGTGGCGGTCTCCCCCGCCGCGAAGTTGTCGATCTTCACGGCGTCGACCGGATAGGGCGTCGTCCGGTCCACCGCGACCACCGGCCGGCCGAGCTGCGCGATCGCGCCCAGGTCCACCTCGTCCGAGGTGGGCGACAGGATGACCCCCGCCATGTGCTCCGACGCCGCGATCTGCAGGTACTTGCGTTCCTTGGCCGGGTCGTCGTCGGTGTTGCACAGCACCACCGAGAACCCGGCCTGTTGCGCGCGGTCCTCCACCCCCCGGGCGAGGGCCGTGAAGAACGGGTTCTCGATGTCCGGAATGAGCAGGGCGATGACCTCGGAGATCTGCCTGCGCAACCGCCGGGCCGTCTTGTTCGGGGTGAACTTCAGCTTGGCCGCCGCCTCGCGGACCCGGGCGGACTTGTCCTCCGACACCGCGAGTCCGTTGAAGACCCGCGAGACCGTCGCCGGAGAGACCTTCGCGAGCGCCGCTACCTCGTAGATGGTGGCCATGACCGGGTAACTCTAGCAACCCGGCCGGGCAGCGGAACCCGCCGAGCCCGGCCCCCGCCCGGTCAATACGACACCCCCGGTCGGCTCTCGACCCCGATGATCGACAGCCCCGCGCTGGTACCGACCAGGTCGGCGCCCGCGTCCAGCAGTTCACGTACCTGACCGGCGCTGGTGATGCCCCCCGACGCCTTCACCCTGATCCCGGCGGGCACCCGGGCACGCAGGTACGCGATGTCGGCCGGTGTCGCCACGCCCGCCGCACCGCTGCTGGCGTTCTTGACCCAGGCGACCCCGGCCTCGACGGCCAGGTCCACCGCGACGTCCCGCTCCCGCTCCGACAGCCGGGGCAGCTCCAGCATCACCTTGATCGGCACGTCCACGGCGCGGACCACGGCGGCGATGTCGTCGCGGTACTCCCGGTACCGGCCACTGCGCAGATAGCCGATGTGCACCCCGATGTCGATCTCGTCGACGCCGGCCCGCGCCAGGGCACGCGCCTCGGCAACCTTCCCCTCGGTCGTCGTCGCCCCGAAGGGGAAGTCCAGCGCCGACGCCACCTTCACGCCGGTCCCGGCGAGGGCGGCGCGGGCGTCCGGCACCCAGATCGCCGCGACCATCGCCGCGTCGAAGCCGTACTCGACGGCCTGCCCCCAGTGGCGGGCCATCTCCTCGGCGTCGGTGCCGATGTCGATCAGTGTGTGCTGGATGTAAGGGGCCAGGTCTGTGGTCATGGTGATTCTCCGGGAAGGTCTACGGCGCAACGGAATCCGACCGTCGCGCACCGGTCGAGGGCGGGCCAGGAGAGCACGAACTTGGTCGTCCACTGCGGTGGCCGGAGGCCGCCGTCGGCGTACCACTCCGAGCCCTCGGCCTCGAAGTCGGCACCGCCCTTGATGACGCAGGAGCGGGTGTGTCCGTCCGAGGAGTGGTCGCCGGTCCACTCCCAGACCCGTACCCGGCCGTGACCGGCCCGCCCCGACTCCAGGGCGTGCTGCCACTCGGCCTCGGTCGGCAGCCGGGCGCCGTGGAACGCGGCGTAGGCGGCGGCGTCCTCCGGGTCCACGTGGACCACCGGTTCGGGGCCCTGCTCCGGCGCCGGACCGTCCAGCGACGGCCAGTGCCGCAGGAAGTTCTCCGGCGAGGCCGGTCGGTAACCGGAGGCGTCGAGGAAACGCCGGTACTGGTCGTTGGTCACCGGCGCGGCGTCGATGGCGTACGCCGTCAGGCTCACCCGCCGGGTCTCCGTGACGACCTGGTGCAGCTCGGGAAAGGCCACGTCGACCAGCGGCGCCGGACCGTAGGTGCCCGACTCGCGCAGCCGGTAGCGCACGTCGAGATCCCGTTCGACACCGGGGAAACGCACCCGGTCCCCGGCGTCGGGGGCCGACCCGGCGAGGAAGGCGGCGATGCCCCGGGCCGGGATCGTGCCGGCGAGCATCCCGTCCGGCCAGGGCGCCCCGGTCAGCAGCTCGACGCCGTGTTCGCCATCGGCCAGCCGCTCGGGAACCAGCGTTCCGTGGACCGCCTCGTCGGTGGCGTTCACGATCGTCCAGAGCCGGACACCCGGTGCCTGCCAGCGGCTGGCGTACACGCCGTCCCGGGCGGTCGCCACGAACGGCGTCCACTCCCCCGTGGCGAACAGCCGGCCCCAGCCGCGCCAGACCGTACGCATCGCGCGCAGCATCGCCCGGTCCGTCTCCCGCCACGGATTCCACGAGCCGAAGACGTTCTCCCACACCACGACACCCGCGCCGTTGAGCCAGGCCAGATGCAGCTCGCCGGTGTGGTCGCGGTGCCAGCGGCGTACCAGGTGCTGCATCTGGCGCGGCTCGAACCACTTGTTGCGGAGCAGGTGCGGCCCGGGTGTCTCCGGCGGCCACTGCACCCACGAGATCTGGTGGTCGAACACCCGCTCCAGCGGCACCACGTGCTCCGACTGCAACACCACCGCGTCACCCAGCCGTTCCCGCAGCCCCGTCGCCGCCTCGCCCAGCGTGTCCAGGAAGACCCCGTCCGCGCCGACCTCGCGGACCAGCTCGGCCAGCGCGTCCAGCTCGCCGGCCGGCTCGGCGCGGGTACCGGTGTCCCACGGGTTGTAGTCGAGGATCACCCGCACCCCGAGTGCCCGGCACCGGTCCACCACCGACCGGAGACCCGCCAGCCCACCGGGCACCTGCCGGTAGAAGTCGAACTGGTTGCGGTCGTCGACGCCGATGCGCGGGTACGCGTGCCAGAGCACGACCGCGTCGAAGCCGCCGAACTCGGCGCGTGCCGTGGCGAGGTACTCCTCGACGGTGAACCGCCCGGTGGCGGCGTCGTAGAAGTCCTCGTCCCAGAGCATGACGACGCCGCAGACGAAGGACCGGGCGGCCCAGGCGAGGGCGGGGCTGGTGTAGCGGGCACCGTCGTAGCCGACCGCTCGCCGGGCGTCCGCGCGCCAGGCGCGCAGGTCCCGGTGCCAGCGTTCCCGGTCGGCGGGATCCGAGGGCATCGGTGGCAGGTCGGGGATCATCCGGTTCCCTCCAGCAGTCGGGCCAGCGGCAGGTCGGCGCGGTGGGCGAGCGACGGGACGACCTCGGCCGTGGCCACGCTGAAGGTGCCCGCCGAGACGGCGAGCCGCACCGCCTCCCGGACCGGTACGCCGGACGCCACCGCCGCCGCGAGCGCCCCGGTGAAGGCGTCCCCCGCGCCGGTGGTGTCCCGGACCCGGACCGGGGCGGGGGCCGGCACCCGGTACCGTTCGGTCCCGTCGTCCACGAGCGCCCCCTCCGGGCCGAGGGTGATCACGATGGTGCCGTCGCACCGGTCCCGCAGCCGGTCGGCGAGCACCCCGGCGGGGGTGTCGGCGGGGCTGCCGGTCAGCGCGCACGCCTCCGGCCGGTTGGGTGTCAGGATCGACACCCGCCGCAGGACCTCCGCCGGCAGCGGGGCCGGCGGGGCCGGGTTCAGCAGCGTCCGCACCCCGGCCGCGTGGGCCGCCGCCAGCACCGCGGCCGCCACCTCGGCGGGGATCTCGAGCGACACCACGCAGAGGTCCGCCCCGGCGAGCCGGGCCGCGAACGGCGCGACGTCGGCGGTGTCGAGGGCCGCCAGTGCCCCGGGCGCCACCACGATCCGGTTGTCGCCCGAGGGGTCGACGAGGATCACACCGAGCATCGTCGGGCCGGCCTTGGTGCGTACCGCCGTGGTGTCGATCTTCTCGTCGGCCCACAGCCGCCAGGCGCGCTCCGCGAAGGAGTCGTCGCCCACCGCGGTGAAGAGGGTGACCTCGACGCCCAGGCGGCTCGCGGCGACGGCCTGGTTGGAGCCCTTGCCGCCGGGGCTGATGCGCGCCTCGCCGGCCAGCAGCGTCTCGCCCGGCCCGGGAACGGCGGAGGTGGCGATGGTGATGCCGGTGCCGTACCCGCCGGCGACCGCTACCCGGCCCGTCACTTGACCGCCCCGCCCAGCAGGCCGCGGACGATGTGCCGCTCCGCGAAGATGATCACGAGCAGGGCCGGTACGCAGCTCAGCAGCCCGAAGCCGAGCAGTTGCCCCCAGGAGATCTGACCGACCTGCCCGATGAAGGTGTACAGCGCGACGGTGACCGTGTAGCGCGAGGGGTCGCTGAGCAGGATCAGCGGGTTGAGGAAGTCGTTCCAGGACATCAGGAAGACGACCAGTACGACGCTGACCATGCCCGGCCGGGTGAGCGGGACGATGACGTGCCGCAGGATGCGCCACTCACCGGCACCGTCGATCCGGGCGGCCTCCTCGGTCTCGTGCGGCACCTGGCGGATGAACGCGACCAGCATCCAGATGCTGAAGGCCGAGGCCGGGATGGTCTGCGCCAGGGACACGGCGAGGAGGGTGTCGATGAGGTCGAGCTGACGGAGGATCAGGTAGAGCGGGATGATCACGACGATCCCACCGACGACCTGCGCGACGCGCACCCAGCCCCGGACCACCGTGACCACCGCGTTGTGCTGCCGGGCCAGCACGTACGCGGCGGGCACCGAGACGGCCATGGTCATCGCGATCGTCATGGCCGCCACGGTCGCGCTGTTGCGCGCGTTGACCAGGAAGTTGGTCTGGTCGAGGGTGTTGTTGAACAGCAGCTGCCGGTAGTTGTCCAGGGTGGGATCGCGGGGCAGCAGGGTGGCGAAGCCGCCGTAGATCTCCCCGAGCTCCTTGAGCGACCCCGACAGCATGTACGCCAGGGGGTACAGCGTGAGCCCGACGAAGAAGACGACCCCCACGAGGATCACGAGCCGGTGGCCCAGGCGCTTACGGGACCGGTGCCTCATCCTTTCCGCTCCTCACGAAGGCTGATGTAACGGGAGACCAGGAAGGCGATCAGGATGACGGCCAGGATCACCGTGCCGGTGGCGGCGGCGCGGCCCGGCAGTCCCCGGGTGAGGTCGTAGTAGCCGTAGACCGACGGGACCAGCAACCCGGCCGAGCTGACGCTGCCCAACTGCCCGCCGAACAGCGCGAAGAACAGTTCGAAGGCGAGCATCTGCGCCGCGAACGACAGCGGCAGGATCGCGGCGAGCGCGCCCCGGGTGGCCGGGAAGGTCACGTACCGGAACCTGCCCAGCGGCCCGGCCCCGTCCAGGGTGGCCGCTTCCAGCAGCTCGTCCGGCACGTTCTGGATCGCGGCGAGCAGGAACAGCGTCGCGACGGGCAGCGCCATCCAGACCGCCGGAATGGCGATCCAGAACCACTTCAGGGACGACGACGGCAGGAACTCCGGCTCCCGGACCAGGCCGAGCGACGTGAGCAGGCCGTTGACGCTGCCGGTGCTCGGGTCGTACAGGTAGCGGAAGACCTGCCCGACGACCACCGGAGCCACCGCCATCGGCAGCAGCACGATCGTGCGTACCACCCGGCGGAACGGGAACTCCTGGTTGAGCAGCATCGCCTGCAGGTAGGCCAGGGTGTAGGTGGTGACGACCACGACGGCGGCGATGACCAGCATCAGGGTCAGTCCCTGGACGAAGGCCGCGTCACCGAAGATGCTGACGAAGTTGTCCAGCCCGACGAAGCGGGTCCGGGCGACGCCGTAGACACCGCCGGTGCGCTCGTTGGTGAAGCCGAGCCAGATCCCGCGGCCGATCGGATAGACCCCCAGCACGAGGGCGAGCAGCACGACCGGGATCAGCATCGCCAGGGCACCCCGGCGGACGCCGGAGCGCGTGGGCGCGCGCTCCGGCTTCGCCTGGGTGGGGACGGGGACGGTGGACACCGGTACGCCTAGCTGCCGGCTGCGGCCCGCACTGCGGCGGTACCGTCCTTGTTCACGACCTGCGCGAACCTGTCGTACGTCGAGGTGCCCTTGAGCACGGCGAACATCGCCGGGTTCCAGACCTTGCCGAGCATCGGCACCCAGCCCGGGCAGTAGGGCTGTCCCTGGAGTTCGGCCGTCTCGGCGATGGCCGCGTCCCAGTAGTCCTTGCCGTTGGTGCTGGACCTCAGCACGTCGAGGGCCGCCGTGTCGGGCGGGAGCTGCCCGGCCGCCTGGTTGATCTTCGCGATGTTCTCCGGCTTGCTCCACCACCTGAGGAACTCGGCCGCGGCCTCCTTGTTCTTGGCCGCCGCCGGGATGCTCAACGTCTGCGCCGCGCCGGAACCCAGGTTCGCCTGCGGGCCCTTGACGAACGGCATCGCCGCCCACTTGACCTTGGCGCCCTTGACGGTCGGGATCTGCGTACGTGCCCAGGCGCCCCGGATCAGCATCGCGGCCGACCCGGTCATGAAGTTGGCCACCACGTCGCCGTCGACGCCCTTCGGGTCGGCGATCTTCCTGCTGAACAGGTCGGTGAGGTAGTCGATGCTCGCCCTGGTGCCGGGGTCGTTGGCGTCGATCGTGAAGGTGTCGCCGTCCTTCTTGATCGGTGCCGCGCCGGCCTGCCAGGCCAGGCCGTTCTTGAACAGGATCTCGCCCGCCTGCCAGTTCGCCGACAGCCCGTACATCCCGTCACCCGGCTTGCTGAGCCGGGCGGCCGTGTCGCGCAGTTGGTCCCAGGTCCACCGGTTGTCGAGGGTGGCCGGCTGGATGCCGTTCGCCGTGAACAGTTCGGTGTTGTAGTAGATCAGCGGTGTCTCGGTCTCGAACGGCATGCCCAGCACGCCCTTGGTGGGCGAGGTCAACGATGACAGTGTGCCCGGGATGATGTTCTTCCAGCTGTCCTCCGGCAGCAGCGTCTTCAGGTCGGTGAGCAGGCCGTTCTCGCCCCACGGGATGAGACCGGCGTCGTAGTAGTGGAACAGCTCCGGCACGTCGCCGCTGGAGAAGGCGACGGTCATCTTGCTGTCGATGGTGCCCCAGCTCTGCTGGACGTACTGGACCTCGATGGTCGTGCTCTGCGCGTTGAACGCGTCGATGATCTGCCGGGCGGCGGCCAGTTCGTCCTGGAGGAAGAACAGGCCCATCAGGCGTACCCGGGTCTTGCCGCTGCTGGTGGTGGTGCCGTCCGAACCTGAGTTGCCGCAGGCGGCGAGGCCGACGGCGGCGGCGCCCAGCGCCCCGGCCCGCAGGAGGTGCCGGCGGCTCAGGCCGCCGAGGGACTCGGTCATGTCAAGGGGCTCCCTGTCTGGAGGATTCAGGCGATGTCAGTCGATGGCCGGCAGGCGGCCGGAGCGGCCCCGGCAGGGTGTTCACGGCGTCGGTGGCCCGGCGGAGGGGTCGGGTGGCCCGGCCGGGTGGCGGCCGGGCGCTGTGGTGAACGGGGTCGGCGTCGGGCCCGGGTGGTCGTGGTCCGTCCCGTCGAGGGGCTCCCGCACGCTCCAGCCGGCCAGGCCGCCGAGGGGCGGCGACGGGTGCTGCGGCGTCCTGCCCCCTCGGCGGGTGGCAACTGCCGGATCGTGCACATGGGCGGGGCCCTTCATCATCGGGGGGACGGTCCCGGGGCGATTCCGGTCGCCCCTAGGGTCCCGAGGCTCTGAAATCGATTTCTCGGACCATAGTGGCGGGCGTGCGGGCTGTCAACGCCCTTCGCGACGCGGCCGCCCGCACCGCGTCTACCCCCTCGTGACCTCGTCTGATCGATCCGATCCGGGCGGCATCGCAGGCCCGGCCCCCGGATGGCGTCAGCCGCCGCGACCGGCACCGAGTGAGGGCCATATCCTGCAATCGGTTTCTCAGCCGGACGACCACCGACCACCTCGGCGCCGATCCGGCAGAACGACCCCGGCCGGGCCGTCGGCCCGGCACACGCCGACCTCCGGGTTCTTCCATATTATGGAAGCTCTTTGTGCCTGGCGGGAACGCTGTTATGGTCACCTGACCAGGTCGGCAGCGGCGGAGGGGGCACCATGGACGCTACGGACGAGGTGTACGACGTCATCGTGGCCGGTACCGGGGCCGCCGGGCTGGCCGCGGCGCTGACCGCCATCGACACCGCCCGCGAGCTGGCGACCGGGGACCTCAGCGTCCTCGTCGTCGACCGGGCCCCCCGGGACCACGCCGGTGGAAACAGCTTCTGGAGTACGGCAGGGTTCCGGATGCCGGACACCACCCGGGTCAACGACCGGTTCGTCGAGTCGTTCGCCGCCGTGGGAGTGACCGCCCCCGACTACGTGGCCCGGCTGGCCGCCGACGCCCCGGCGGCGTTGCAGTGGCTGGCCGGCAAGGGCGTCCGGTTCCGGCCCCCGCGGATCTTCCTCACCTCCGACGACCCGAGGATCTCCCCCGAGGGTCAGGGGGCCGAGATCGTCACCGCGCTCCGCCGCGAACTCGAACGGCACACCAGTGGCGTGTTCTACGAGCGGGACGGCCAGAGCCACGCCGCCGGGGTCGAGATCCGGTACGCCACCGAGGCCACCGACCTGGTCCGGGACGACGACGGCACGGTGGTCGGGATGACGCTGCGCGGCCCCGACGGAGAGGTCCGCTCGGTACGGGCCACGGCGGTGGTCCTCGCCACCGGCGGGTTCGAGGGCAACCCGGAGATGATGCGCCGGCACGTCGGCTACGTCGTGCCCACCATCTGCCGGGGCGGGTCGTACAACACCGGGGCGGGCATCACCATGGCGCTGGCCGCCGGGGCCCGCCGCACCGGGCGGTGGGACAACTTCCATCCGCTCCCGGCCGACCCGCGCAGCGCCGGCGGCGACCGGGGACTGCTCACCTTCGCCGCCATCATGGAGACCGTCCCGTACTCGATCATGCTCAACCGCAAGGCCGCCCGGTTCATGGACGAGGGCGTCACGACGATGGACCTGCTCTACGACGAGGTGGGCCGGGCCGTGCAGGCCCAGCCCGAGCAGATCGCGTACGCGGTCTTCGACGCCAAGACCGCGGGCCTGCCACAGTGGCGGGAGGCGGTCTCCCGGGACCTGCTCGACGAGCCGTACTCGGCGGCGACGATCGGGGAACTCGCCGCCCAGCTCGGCATCGATCCCGAGGCGGCCCGGGAGACGGTGGCGGCGTACAACGCGGCGGCACCGGACGGTGGCGCGCGGTTCGACGCGATGCGCCCCGACGGGCTGCGTACCGCCCCGGGGCTCACCCCGGCGAAGTCCAACTGGGCGCAGCGCGTCGACACCGCCCCGTTCTACGCGTTCCCGGTGACCTGCGCCAACGTCTTCACCATGGGCGGCATCGGCACCAGCCCGGCGGCCGAGGTGGTCACCGAGGCCGGTGATCCGATCCCCGGCCTCTACGCGGCCGGCGAGATGACCGGGCTCTACCAGGCCAAGTACGTCGGCGCCACGTCGTACCTGCGGTCGCTGGTCTTCGGCCGGATCGCCGGCCGCAACGCCGCGACACGGGCGTTGGGCCTCGGGTGACCCCCGCCGAGGCCCTGTACCAGCGGCTACGGGCCGCCGCGCCCTGGGGGCCGGCCGACGAACGCGGCACCGTCAACCACGTCACCCCCGAACGAGTGGCGCGGGCCGCCGCGCTGGTACGTACCGGGCGGGTGGTCTCCGCCGCGCACGACCTGGACACCCGGCAGTCGGCCAAGAACTACCGGCCGGTGGTGCACCGGATGCTGTTCAAACGGTTCGCCGGCGGCGTCACCGTCACCGACGAGCTGACGGTCGCCCCGCACTCGTTCACCGTCACGCACCTGGACGCGGTGGCGCACAGCAACTTCGCCGGAACCGTCTACAACGGACGGTCCGCCGACGCGGTCACCACCGAACGCGGCCTGACGTTCGGATCCGTCCACGTGCTGCGCGACGGCATCGTGACCCGGGGGGTGCTGCTCGACGTGGCGGCGGCGACCGGCCGGCCGTGGCTGTCCCCCACCGACACCGTCGGGGTGGCCGAGCTGGAGCGGGCCGAACGGCACGCCGGGGTACGCGTGCGACCCGGCGACGCGCTGCTGGTCCGGGTCGGCCTGGCCGCCCGGGAGCGGGCCGAGGGCCCCGAGGACGTCACGGTACGCGCCGGGCTGGACCTCGACGCGGTCGAGTGGCTGTTCACCAGGGGCGTGGCCGTCTACGGCGGCGACTGCTTCGACCAGTTGCCGACGCCCCCCGAGGTCGGTTGTCCGTGGCCGCTGCACCAGGTCGGGCAGGCCGGCGGCGGGTTGGTGCTGCTGGACAACGTCGACGTCGAACCGCTCGCCGTGGCCGTCCGCGAGGAGGGCCGCGCCGAGTTCCTGCTCGTGCTCGCGCCGTTGCGGCTGCCCGGCGGCACCGGCTCCCCCGTCAACCCGTTGTGCGTGTTCTAGGAGGCGGCTCATGAAGCCACGATTGTGTGTGATCGGTGCCGGGACGTTCGGCGAGATGCATCTGCGGGCCGGTCTCCAGCTCACCCGGGAGGGGGTGGCCGACCTGGTGGGGTTCGCCGACACCAACCCGGAGCTGGTCCGGCTGCGCGAGGAACGGTACGGGATCAAGGGCTATCCCGATCTCGACACCATGCTGGACGCCTGCCGGCCGGACGCGGTGACCATCGCGACCCCGGACTTCCTGCACCGCGACCTGGCCGTGGCGTGCCTGGAGCGGGGCATCCACGTGCTCACCGAGAAGCCGATGGACACCTCGGTCGCCGGCTGTCTGGACATGATCGACGCCGCAGAGCGGGCCGGCTGTCTGCTCCAGGTGGACTTCATGAAGCGCAAGGACCCGTACCACCTCGACCTGGAGCGCCGGGTCCGCACCGGTCAGGTCGGGCAGGTGCTGTACGGGTACGCCTGGTTCGAGGACAAGATCGAGGTACCGACGAAGTGGCTGTCGAGCTGGGCGGCGCGGTCCGACCCGGCCTGGTTCCTCGGGGTGCACCTGTTCGACCTGGTCGGCTGGATCGTGCGGGGTCGGGCCGTGCAGGTCTCGGCGACCGGCGCGAAGGTGAAGCTGCCCACCCTCGGGATCGACACGTACGACTCGATCCAGACCCGGGTGGTCTACGACACCGGGGCCAGCTTCACCTTCGACCTGGCCTGGCACTTCCCGGAGGGCGGCGAGGCCCTCGTGCACCAGGGCATCAAGCTGGTCGGCAGCGAGGGCTGGATGACCGTGGACAGTCAGGACCGGGGTGCCCGGGGGTGTGTGGCCGGGCCGACCGCCGTCGGGGTCGGCGCGGACCGGGGGCAGGACGCGGCCCGGATGTTCACCCCGAACCTGGGGCTGTTCCAGGCCGACCAGGACCCGTCCGGTGGCGAGTGGTACCGGGGGTACGCCATCGACTCGATCGCCGAGTTCGGCCGCAACGTGCACTTCCTGGCCAACGGGGGTTCGCTGGCCGCGCTGGAGGGGCGGTACCCGTCCGGCGCGGACGGCCTGGAGGCGACCAGGGTGGCGGTGGCCGTGCACGACAGCCTCGACGCCGGTGGTCAGGTCATCTCGCTGGGCTGATCCGCCCCGACGACGGAAACCGCCCCGCTCGGTACGAGCGGGGCGGTTTCCGTCGTGCTGCGGCGACCTTGCCGGTCGTCAGCCGAGGTAGGCGGAGCGGACCTCGTCGGTGTCCATGATCTCCCGGGCCGGTCCGCTCAGCACCACCTCGCCGCGGCGCAGCACGTAGGCGTGACCGGCGATGTCCAGCGCGGCCTGCGCGTTCTGTTCGACGAGCAGGGTGCCGATGCCCGACCCGGCGATGGTGGCGACCGCGTCGAGGACCACCTCGGCCATCCGGGGCGACAGCCCCATCGACGGCTCGTCGAGCAGCAGCATCTTCGGGTTGGTCATCAGCGCCCGGCCCACGGCCAGCATCTGCTGTTCCCCGCCGCTGAGCGAACCGGCCCGCTGGGTGCGGCGCTCCTTCAGGCGGGGGAACAGCTCGTACACCCAGGTGAGCAGTTCCTCGTCCCGGCCGCGCCGCGCGAACCCGCTGAGCCGCAGGTTCTCGGTCACGGTGAGCGGGGCGACCACCATCCGGCCCTCCGGCACCAGGGCCAGCCCCATCCGCACCACCCGGTGCGGGGCGGTGCGGGTGATGTCCTGGCCGTCGAAGACGATGGTGCCCCCACCGGCCGGGTGCAGGCCGGCGATGGTGCGCAGGGTGGTGGACTTGCCGGCGCCGTTCGCCCCGATCAGGGCCACCACGCCGCTGGCCGGTGCCGCCAGGGTGACGTCACGAACCGCTTCGATCTTCCCGTAGCGTGCCGAGATGTTCGTCAGTGTGAGCATGTGCCCTGCCTAGGTATGCCTCGCGGACGGACTGGTCCGCCACGCACTCGTCGGGTGGGCCGCTGATCAGGAGTTTGCCGAAGTCCATCACGGCGGCCTGCTCGCAGTAGCGCAGCACCAGGTCGATGTTGTGTTCGATGAGCATCAGGGTGAGCCCGTCGTCGCGCAGTTCCACGAGCAGGTCACCGAGGTGGCGGGACTCGACGGTGTTCATGCCGGCGGTGGGTTCGTCCAGCAGCAGCAGGGTCGGGTCGGTGGCCAGGGCCCGGGCGAGTTCGACCCGCCGCTGCTCGCCGTAGGGCAGCGCGTCGGCGCGTACCGTCGGGTCGCCGGTCAGGCCGACCCGGGCGAGCAGCGCGCGGGCCTGGTCCTCGCTGCGTCGCCGTTCGGCCCGCTCGGACGGCAGGAAGAAGGCGGCGCCGAACGCCGTCGACCTCCGGTGGGTGTGCAGGCCGGCCAGCACGTGGTCGAGGACGGACAGTCCGGTGAACATGCGCAGGTTCTGGTAGGTGCGGGCGATGCCGAGCCGGCCGACCTCGTAGGTGGGTTTGGCGGTGATGTCGGTGCCGTCGAAGGTGACCGTCCCGGAGTCGGCGCGCAGGAACCCGCTGACCATGTTGAGCACGGTGGTCTTGCCGGCCCCGTTGGGTCCCATCAGGCCGACGATGGAGCCGCGCGGCACGTCCAGGTCGAGGTGGTCGACGGCGGTGACGCCGCCGAACCGTTTGGTGAGGCCGCGTACGGACAGCAGCGGCGGGGTGCCGGTCATGACGTCTCCGTCGCCGGGGTGGGGGCGGGTCGGCGGCGGCCGGGCAGCCGCCAGTTCCGGCCGGGGTCGACGATGCCCCGGGGCAGGAAGATCATGATGATGATGATCACGACGCCGCGCAGGATGTCGTCCACCACGGCGGGCGCCACGCTGCGGCTCAGCTCCGGGATGAGGGTGAACACGGCGGCCCCGACCACCGCGCCCGCCCAGTGGTACGCGCCGCCCAGGACCACTGCGGCCAGCATCAGGAACATGACCGTGGTGGAGTAGGTGTCCGGGTTGATGTACTGCACCACGTTCGCCATCATCACGCCGGCCAGGCCGCCGATCGCGCCGCTGACCACCATCGCGAACCGCTGCACCCGGGCGGGTTTGATGCCCAGGGTGGCGGCGACGGCGGCGTCCTCCCGGACGGTCTCGCAGGCGATGCCGATCCGGGACCGCCGGATCCGGGCCAGGAACAGGCAGGTCAAGGCGAGGACGACCAGCAGCATCCAGGTGGGGGTCTGGCGCAGCACCACCCGGCCGTTGGCCCCGCCGGTCAGCGGGTCGAGGTTGAGTACGAAGACCCGGGTGATCAGCACCAGGGCGATGGCCGCGAGGGCCACCCAGTGACTGGTCAGCCGGAGCAGCGGGAACGACACCACGAAGGCGCAGACCGCGCCGGCCACCGCGCCGATCACCAGCACCAGCGTCACCGGCAGGCCGACGGTCACCTGGAGGTACGCGCCGAGGAAACCGGCGACGGCGGCGAAGGTGACCGAGGCGAGGCTCAGCACGCCCGTCCACATCGCCACGAAGGTGCTCAGCGCGAACATCGCGTTGACGATCGCGAAGTCGAGCACGCTGCGGTAGGAGGTCAGCAGGCTGGACATGTCACACCCTCAGTTCCTGGCCGCCGAAGATGCCCTGCGGCCGGACGAAGAGGAAGAGGATGAGCAGCCCGAACGCGAAGGCGTCCCGGAAGGACCCGGAGACGTACTGGGCGCCGAGCACCTCGGCGAGACCGAGCACCAGACCGGCCAGCGCGGTACCGCGGATGTCGGTGAAGCCACCGATGATGACCGCGGCGAACCCCTTCAGCAGCAGGTTCTCCCCGAGCAGGAAGGACACGTTGGAGGTGGCGGCCCCGGCGAGCACGGCCGCCAGGCCGGAGATCGCCGAGGCCAGGAACGCGGTGGCGATGAAGACCGAGCGGGAGGCGACGCCGCTGAGCGTCGCCCCCTCGGCGCTGTGGCCGACGGCCCGGATCGCCGAACCCCAGCGGGCCCGGTTGAGGAACAGGTAGACGCCGACGACGAGCAGGGCCGCCACCGCGATGTTGACGATCTGGATGGTCGGGATGGCGAACTCGCCGATCCGGACCAGGCCGGCCGGGTAGCTGCCCGGCGGGAACCGGTCGACCTGGCCCTGGGTCGCCCGGGAGGCGATCACGGTCAGGATCTCCAGCGCCCCGATGGTGGTGATGATCGGGCCGAGGAAGCCGCCGCCGCGTTTGCGCAGCGGCTGGGTGGTGACCTGGTCGACCAGCGCGCCGATCGCGCCGGCCGCGAGGACCCCGACCATCACCACCAGGACGAACGGCAGGGGCTGCGCCTTGACGGTGGTGAGGGCGATCAGGGCGCCGCAGCTGGCGACCATGCCGAAGGCGATGTTGAACACGCCCATCGTGCTGAAGACGAGTCCGAAGCCCACGCCGAACATGGCGTAGATGGCACCGAGGGCGATGCCGTTGACGAGTTGTTCTCCGAAGACGATCACCGGCCGTTCACCCGGCCGGCTGCCAGAGCTGCTGCTTGCCGCCCGGGCCCCACTGCACGAACTCGAACCGGTCGCCCTGGGCCTGCCCGTTGGTCATGGTGATGGTGCCGACCAGCGAGTCGAAGGAGGTGACCTTGCTCAGCGCCTGGGCGAGGCTCTCCCGGGTGGGGTTGTCGCCGGCCGCCTTGAGCGCGTTGGCGATCAGGTAGACGGCGGTGTACCCCTGCACGGCGTCGTTGATCGGTGCCTCGCCGTACTTGGCGGTGTACCGCTCGACGAACTTCTTGCCGGCCGGGTCGTCGGTCAACGGGGTGAACGGCGCGGCGTAGACCAGGCCGTCGAGCGCGTCGCCGGCCACGTCGTGGTACTGCTGGGTGCCCATCACCACGTTGCCGAGGATCTGGCCGGTGTAGCCGCGGTCGCGTAGCGCGCGGATGAACGGCGCGGCGGTGGCGCCGAGCATGCTGTCCACGACGAGGTCGGGTTTCGCGCCGGACACCTGGGTGGCGACGCCGTTGAAGTCGGTGTCCTTGCTGCCGGTGTCGACGACGGTCACCGGGATGCCCTTGGCGTCGAAGACCGACTTCCACACGTCGGACTCGGCGCGCATGCCGTCGTTGTCGGCGGTGCGGACGATGACCACGGTCTTGGGCTGGAACACCTCGATGGCCTTCGCCGCGAGTTGCCCGTTGCCGCCCTCGGGGGTGTCGTTGAGCAGCGCCGACCGGTAGATGTAGGGCGGTTCGGGCAGGCCGGGCAGGACCGCGGTGGTGATCACCAGGGGCAGCTTGGCCTGCTGGAAGAGCGGCTTGAGGGCACCGGCGACGCCGCTGAGGCTGCAACAGGCGACGGCGAGCACGTTCTGGTCGCCGAAGAACTTGTTGGCGGCGCTGACCGAGGGCGCGGCGTCGGCCTTGCCGTCCTCCTCGACCATCTTCAGGGTCT
Source organism: Micromonospora cathayae (assembly GCF_028993575.1). Taxonomy (NCBI): domain Bacteria; kingdom Bacillati; phylum Actinomycetota; class Actinomycetes; order Micromonosporales; family Micromonosporaceae; genus Micromonospora; species Micromonospora cathayae. The sequence goes on from NZ_CP118615.1 coordinate 5,799,181, forward strand.
TGCCCTCGCCGAGGAAGCCGCTGGCGTTGATGTCCTCGACGGCCATCCGGGCGGCCTGTACGCGGGGTACGGCGGTGGCGATCTGGGAGCCGGTGGCGTCGGTGATGTAACCGATCGTGTAGGTGTCGCCGCCGCTCCCGGAGGATTCGTCGGCGCTCTCGCCGCATCCCGCGACGAGCAGAGTGATCGTGGTGAACGCGGCCAGGGCCGCGGCGTGGTTCCGCCTCATCGGGTTGTCCCCTTGCTCGACGGCGAGTACTCGGGTGTCAGGTGCGCAGCGCGGGCTGCCCCGGGTGTTCGTGGCTCCGCCGGTGCTGGACGCGAGGTGCGGGGCGGAGCGATTGGGGGAGCATGCCCCATGACGTTTGACATCGCAATACCCTTCCGCCATACGGCAAGAGTGAGACCGTAAAGCACCGTTTCGCGGCTTTATGCGCGACTCGAAGCTCAGCAACCCCGCCGTGAACGGAAGTGGTTCCCATCTATCGGAAGGGTCGCAGGAGCTTCGATGGCCGCCGCCCCCGCCGAAACAATCCGTTGACAGCGGCAGAATTTTGTTGGAATCATCATGAGGAACAGCAGGAACCACGGGCCCTTGGCCCATCCCCGGTTCCCGGTCGTCGGAGTGTGAGTCCGACGGCGGCGTGCCCGGAGCTCTTCTCCCCGGCCGCACCACCCCGACACCCCCGACACCCCACACCCCGCCGGCCACCCGCATCGACCGGGTCCCGGCGGCGTCGACCTCAGCTTCGCCAATCGCCGTCGTCGAGCCGGCCGCTGACGCGTACCCGGCTCCCGTGCAACCGGGTGGGACCCCTCATGAACGAACTCCGCGCAACATCCCGTGGTCGCGACAACACACCGGCCCGTCACCGCCGTGCCCTGCTCACCGTCGGCGTCGTCGCCGCCCTCGTCACCGCCGTCGCCGGCTGCGGCGCGGACGGCGGCGACAGCGCCGGTGGCGAACAGGTCAGCGGCGGCAAGCTCGCCGCCGGCACCTACACCTTCGGGTACGTCACCGAGGAGACCGGCACCCTCGCCTTCGCCGGCAAGCCGGCGCTGTCCGGGGCGCAGCTCGCCTTCAAACAGGCCAGCGACAGCGGGGAACTGGGCGAGGGCGTCAAGTTGGAGCTCCTCACCGAGGACAGCGCCGGCGACCAGGCCAAGGCGATCGCCGCCGTGGACCGCCTGGTCGCCAACCAGAAGGTCCTCGGCCTGCTGTGCTGCACGTCCTCCACCGTCACCGGCGCGATCATGCCGATCGTCGACCGTCGGGAGGTGCCCACGTCGATCACCTCGGCCGTGCTGCCGTCGGCCACCCACGGCGCGGCCATGTACCGGGTCAAGCCCCAGCTCGCCGACTTCTACTCGGCGATCCTGCCGCCCGCCCAGAGCGCGTTCGCCCCGAAGACCGCCGTGGTCACCCGGACCACCGACAACGACGGCATGGCGCAGACCGCCGACGGGCTCACCGAGAAGCTGAAGCAGTCGGGCGTCACGGTCACCGTGGTCGACCTGCTCAGCACCGACAAGGACATGAGCGGGCTGGCCACCCAGATCATCCAGGTGAACCCGGACGTGGTGTTCCACGCCGAACTCGCCTCCACGATGGCCCTGTCGATCCGGGAACTGGTCGACCGGGGGTACACCAAGCCGCAGTTCGGCACCGACGCGATGGGCTCCCAGGCGACCTTCGAGGCCGCCGGCCCGGCGGCGGTCGGCGTCCCCTTCCCGATCACCTACTTCCCCGACAGCGACGACCAGGCCACCAAGGACTTCGTCGCCGCCGCGGCCTCGCTGGGCAGCCCGCCGCCGGTCTTCGCCGCCGAGGGCTACAGCGCCGCCCGGCTGCTCATCGAGGGACTCAAGAAGGCCGCCGAGCAGGTCGGCGACGGCGACCTGGACCGCAAGGCCCTCGCCGCCGGACTCGACGCGGTCGAGACGCTGACCGTGCCACTCGGCACCATCACCCTGAACGACCAGCACCAGGGTGCCGTGGAGAAGCCGTTCCTGCTCCAGTTCGACCCCGCCGGCAAGCTCGTCGAGTGGGACGGCACCGCCGCCGGACGGCTCAAGCCGTGACCGCAGCCCCGATCGTCCGCGAGGCCAACTACGTCGACGGCCGCTGGGTACCCCCGGCGGCCGGGCGGAGCCTCGACGTCGAGAACCCGTACACCGAAGGCGTCGCCGGACGGGCGCCGCTCAGCGACGCCACCGACGTGGCCGCCGCCGTCGCCGCCGCCGACCGGGCGTTCGACACCTGGTCGGCGACACCCGGCCCGGAACGGGCCGGGCACCTGCGGGCCCTGCACCGGGCGGTCGCCGACCGCGTCGAGGACCTCGCCGCGACCTGGACCGCCGAGGTCGGCATCCCGCTGACCGCCGCCCGCGCCGCCACCGCCGGGCTGCCGCTGACGGTGCTGGCGCAGATGGCCGACCTCGCCGAGAGCGCGGAGGCCGACCAGACGTCGGGACGGACCATCGTCTCCCGGGTGCCGATCGGCGTGGTCGGGGCGATCACCCCGTGGAACTACCCGCTGTCCCAGCTCGCCATCAAGACCGCGACCGCCCTCGCCGCCGGGTGCACGGTGGTCGCCAAGCCGAGCGAGATCGCGCCGCTGTGCGCGTACGCCTTCGCCGACATCGTCGACTCCGTCGGCCTGCCGCCCGGCGTGTTCAACCTGGTCGGCGGGGACGGACCCGCGGTCGGCGAGGCCATCGCCGGCGACCCCCGGGTACGGGCGGTGTCGTTCACCGGTTCCACCGCGACCGGCCGCCGGGTGATGACGCTCGCCGCCGGCAACCTCGCCCGGGTCTGCCTGGAACTGGGCGGCAAGTCCGCCTCCCTGGTCCTCGACGACGAGGTGCTGGAGCAGGCGGTCCGCGCCACCGTGGCGAGCTGCCTGCGCAACGGCGGCCAGACCTGCACCGCGCTGACCCGGCTGGTGGTGCCGCGCCGGCTCGCCGACCGGGCCGTGGCGGTCGCCGCCGACGAGATGGGCCGGGTGGTCGCCGGCGATCCGACCGACGAACGCACCACGCTCGGCCCGTTGGTCTCGGCCCGGCAGCGGGCCCGGGTGCTCGACTTCGTGGCCGGCGCCGACGCCGACCCGGTGTACCGGGGCACCGTGCCGGACGGCAGCGGCCACTTCGTCGCGCCCACCCTGTTCCGGCGGGTCGACCCCGGGTCCCCACTGGCCCAGGAGGAGATCTTCGGCCCGGTGCTCGCGGTGCTGGAGGTGGCCGACGAGGACGAAGCCGTCCGGGTCGCCAACGGCACCCCGTACGGCCTCGCCGCAGCGGTCTGGCACGGCGACCACGAGCACGCCCTGGCCGTCGCGCGCCGGATGGTCGCCGGCTCGGTGACGGTCAACGGTGGCGCGTTCGACGCCACCGCCCCGTACGGCGGGCTCCGGCACTCCGGCCTCGGCCGGGAGCTCGGGCAGGCCGGTATCGACGAGTTCCTCGAAGCACGCGCGATCTTCCGGGCATAGCGCACCCCACCGGACACAGGAGGCGAAGCGATGGGTCAGGACCGAAGTCTCGACGGCGTCACCGCGCTGGTCACCGGAGCCGCGCGCGGCGTGGGCAGGGCCGTCTGCCAGCGTCTCGCCGGCCTCGGCGCCCGGGTGGTCGGCACGGACGTCCTGCCGGTCGGCGACGACGTCGGCTGTGCCGTCACGGTACGGGCCGACCTCGCCGACCCGGACGACTGCGCGAAGGTCGTCGAGGCCGGGCAGGGGGCCACCGTCGTGGTCAACTCCGCCGGTCTGCTCCGGCCGCAGGCCCTGGAGGACATCTCGGTGGCCGACTTCGACCACGTGATGGCGGTCAACCTGCGGGCCACCTTCCTGGTCTGCCAGGCGTTCGCCCCGGTGATGGCGGCCGGCGGCTGGGGGCGCATCGTCAACTTCTCCAGCGTCAACGCGCACACCGGCGGCACCACCTCGGCACCGTACGCGGCGGCCAAGGCCGGTGTGCTGGGCCTGACCCGGGCCCTGGCCAAGCAGTACGCCCGCCAGGGGGTGACGGTCAACGCGATCGCCCCGGCGGCGGTCGACACCGAACTGAACGCGTTCCTCACCCCGGAGGGCCGGGCGCAGGTCGAGGCGGCCGTACCGGTCGGCCGGTTCTCCACCCCGGAGGAGTTCGCCGGGGTGGTGGCCTTCCTGGTCGGCGACTCGGCCGGGTTCATCACCGGGCAGACCATCGACGTCAACGGCGGATGGATCATGAGATGAGCCTGTTGCTCCAGCAGATCTGCAACGGCATCGCGATCGGCGCGGCGTACGGGCTGTTCGCGATGGGGTTCGGCCTGACCTTCGCCACCCTGAACGTGTTCAACGTGGCGATGGGCACGGTGGCCACCTGGGGTGCGATCGTGGCGCTGTTCGGGGTCTCCACCCTCGACCTGCCGCTCCCGGTCGCCGGCGCGCTGGCCGTGGTCGTCATCGGGGTGCTCGGCGTGGTCATCAACCAGGTGTGCGTCGAGCCGATCCGGCGTCGCCGCGACGGCGAGTTCTTCGGGGTGCTGCTGACCACCATCGGCGCCTGGATCGTGCTGCTGAACCTCGCCACCATCGCCACCGACGCGACCTTCCAGTCGTTCCCGCTCGGTTCCTTCCCGCGCGGCTACCACGACGTGCTCGGGGTGACCCTGTCGAGCATGCAGCTGATCACCATCGGCGCCGCCGCGGTGCTGGGGGTGGTGCTGTACGTCTTCGTGCACCGGACCCGCGCGGGCACCACCATCCGGGCGGTCGGCGCGGACCCGCGCTCGGCCAGCCTGGCCGGCATCAACCCGCGTCTGGTGCTGGTCGGTACCGCGTTCCTGTCCGCCGCGATCGTCGGTTTCTCCGGGCTGCTGTACTCGGTCACCACCAACAACGTCTCCTTCGAGATCGGCGAGAACCTGCTGCTCAAGGGGCTGGCCGCGGTGATCGTCGGCGGGTTCGGCGACATGCGCGGGGCGCTGCTCGGCGGGCTGCTGATCGGGCTGAGCGAGACGCTGAGCGCCCAGTACGTCTCGACCAGCTTCCGGGACGCCATCAGCTTCGGCCTGCTGCTGCTGTTCCTGCTGGTCCGTCCGCGTGGCCTGATCGCGCCCCGGCAGTACGCCCAGGCGGCGTCGTGATCGAGAACCTGTTCGCCCAGTACGGGACGATCGCCCAGATCGCGCTCATCTACGCGATCCTCACCCTCGCCGGTTTCGCCGCGCAGTGGGCCGGCCTGCTGAGCCTGCTGCCGGTGCCGGTCGCCGCGCTGACCGGATACTGCGGGGCCATCCTGGTCGAGCACGTCACCGACGTACCGGCGGTGGTGGTGCTGCTCGGGGCCGCGGTGCTCGGCGGGGCGGTGTCGCTGCTGCTGTCCTATCCCCTGCTGCGGCTGCGCAGCCACTGGATCGCGCTGGCCACCATCGCGCTGCTGCTGGTGACCCGGGTGGTGGTGCTCAACGTGCCGGCCACCGGCGGCGCGCAGGGCATGCCGGTGTGGCAGCAGACCGGCTGGGTCCACACGCTGGTGATCCTCGCGCTGGCGGCGTGGTGGCTGGCCCGGATCCGGCGGTCCCGGCTCGGCCTGGCCACCGAGGCGGTCCGCGCCGACCTGGACGTGGCGGGCTCGCTCGGGGTCGACCCGACCGCGATCCGCCGCATCGCGATGGTCAACAGCGGTGCCCTCGCCGGCCTGGCCGGGGTGCTGCTCGCCAACACCCTCCAGTACATCGGGCCCACCACCTACTACCTGGACCTGGGCTTCACCATGCTGGCCGCGCTGGTCCTCGGTGGACGTTCGCACTGGATCGGGGCGATCGTCGGCGCGGTGGTCTTCACCGCCATCCCGCAGGTGTCGACGAAGCTGCTCACCCACGGCGAGCACCTGCTCAACGGGGTTGCGCTGATCGCCATCATGCTCTTCCTGCCGGGCGGCCTGTTCGAGCCGGGCCGGCGGGCCCGGCGGCTCGGTGCCCGCGCGGCCCGCCGCGAGGCGGAGACCGAGGCGGAGACGACCGAGACCGCAGCTCCGCCGGACACCGCAGCCGCCAGCCGGCTGGACGGGGTGGCCGAGGCGCTGACCGGCGGCGACGCGGGCGCCGAGCCCGGCCGGCGCGACAGGGACAGCACCGACGCGGACACCGAGGCCGGCACGCGCAACGGCGACCGCATCGACGCCGCCGACGACGCGGCAACCCGGGCCGGCACCGACCACCCGGCCGCCGGGGCGGCGTCCCGGCCGGCGACCACCGCCACGCCACGCCCGGCGGCGGCCGGCGGCGGGGCGGTCCGGGCCGACGCCGACCCGGCGGCGCCCCCCGCGGTCGAGGTGACCGGGGTCGGCAAGAGCTTCGGCGGGGTCGCCGCCGTCGACGACCTCACCCTCACCGTGCCGACCGGACGCGTCCTCGGCATCCTCGGCCCGAACGGGGCCGGCAAGTCGACGGCGATGGACCTGATCGCCGGCAACCAGCGGGTCGATCAGGGCACCATCCGCATCTTCGGCCGCGACGTGACCCGGGCCCCCGCCCACCAGCGGGTCCGCACCGGCGGCATCGCCCGCACCTACCAGGAGGTACGGCTGTTCGACGGCCTCACCGTCCTGGAGAACATCATGGCCGGGGCGTACGTGCGCCGGAACTCGCGGGCCTGGCAGGCGGTGGCGCTGCTGCCGACCGAACGTCGGGAACGCCGGGTGGCCGAGGAGCAGGCCCGGGAGCTGATGGACCGGGTCGGGGTGATCGGCCGGCCCGACCAGTACGCCGGGACGCTCTCCTACGCCAACCAGCGGCGGGTGGAGATCGCCCGCGCGCTGGCGGCCGGGCCCCGGCTGCTGCTGCTGGACGAGCCCACCGCCGGCATGCACCACCACGGTTCCGCGGCGGTCGGTGAGCTGGTGCACCGGCTGCGCGACGACGGACTGACCCTGGTGCTCGTCGAGCACAACATGCGGTTGATCAAGGACTACTGCGACCAGGCCGCGGTGATGAGCCTGGGCACCCTGCTCGTGCAGGGCGACCCCGCTACCTGCCTGGACGACCCTCGGGTGAAGGAGGCCTACCTTGGCAAGCGCTCCGATGCTGAGCGTGTCCGCGCTCTCCTCGAACTACGGAAACATCCGGGCGGTGCGCAACGTCAGCCTCTCGGTCGCTGAGGGGCAGCTCGTCACCCTGCTCGGCGCGAACGGCTCGGGCAAGTCGACGACGATGAAGACGATCGCCGGCTTCCACCGGCCGGTCACCGGGACCGTGCTGTTCGACGGCACCGACATCACCGGCTGGCCGACCCACCGGGTGGTCCGGGCCGGGCTGGCGTTCGTCCCGGAACGGCCGACGTCGGTGCTGCTGCCGCTGACCGTGGAGGAGAACCTGCGGCTGAGCGGGTACGCCGGTCGGGGTTCGTTCGACGAGCTGCGCGACCGGGCCCTGGAGGTCTTCCCCAAGCTGGCCGACCGGCGGCGGCAGGTCGTCGGGTCGATGAGCGGTGGCGAGCAGCAGATGGTGGCCGTCGCCCGGGGCCTGATGACCAACCCGAAAATGCTGCTGATCGACTCGCCGGTGATCGGCCTGTCGCCGGCGATGGCCGACACGGTCTACGAGGCCATGGTCCGGCTCAACCAGCTCGGCATCACGATCCTGTTCATCGAGCAGAGCGCGGCGGTCGCGCTCGTGCTCGCCGACCACGCCTACATCCTCAACCGCGGCGAGAACGTGCTCAGCGGCGAGACCGAGGTGCTGCGCGAGTCCACCGACCTGATCAACACCTACCTGGCCTGAGGAGTACCTGATGAAGATCAGCTTTGTCACCAGTGCGTTCGGCACGGTCGACGGCCAACGACGCTTCGACATGCCCAGCTTCGTCACCGAGTGCCAGGCCGCCGAGCAGGCCGGCTTCTACGCCGCGTACACCGGGGAGCGGCGCGGACGCGGGCCGGCGTCCGGCCAGACCGCGGTCACCTTCAACCCCGACCTGCTCTGCATGTACGGGCTGGCGCACACCTCGTCGCTGGTGTTCGGCACCCACATCACGCTGCTGCCGCTGCACCACCCGGTCCGGGTCGCGCAGGACGCCACCCTGGTCAACGCGATGTTCCCCGGCCGCTACCGGCTGGGGCTGGGGGCCGGGTACACCACCGACGACTTCCGGGCCTTCGGCGTCGACCTGTCCGAGCGGGGCCGACGGATGACCGAGGGACTCAAGGCGATCAACGCCTACCGGGAGGGCCGCAATCACGAACTCGCCGGGGGATGGCAGGGCGTGGTGCCCGACCGCGACCCGGCGCTCGGTGACGACCCGCTGGAGATCTACCTCGGCGCCTGGTCCCGACCGGGCGTGCGGCGGGCGGCCCGGTACGGCGACGGCTGGTACACCGGCCCGATCCGCACCGTCGCCGCCGAGGCGGAGCTGGCCCAGGTCTACCGGGACGAGTGCGCCAAGGTGGGCAAGGAGCCGAAGGTGATCCTGATGCGGGAGGCCGGCCTGGGCGTCACCGACGCCGACGCCCGCGCGGTGCACGGCGACCTCCTGCTGGAGTACGCGCGGATCTACTGGTCCCGGGGCGGCACGTACGATCCACAGTGGGATCCGTGGGTGGGCCGGGTCGAGAAGGCCGAGGACATCACCCTGGACATGGTGATGCCGGACCGGTTCCTCTGTGGATCGATCGACACGTGGCTGGACACGATCGCGGGATGGAAGGAGACCATCCAGCCCGACGAGATCATTCTGCGGCTGCGGTACTTCTACGGGCCCTCCCTGGAGACCGCGATCCGCGAGATGGACCTGATCGGCAAGCACGTGATCCCCGCCCTTGCCTGACTCCCCCTCGTGAATCGAGTCCTCTCCATGACGCACCCATCCGACCAGCCGGTGGTCTGGTCCCGCCGCACCGGCAAGGTCTCCGACGTCGTCGCCATGCGGATCGTGCAGGACATCGTCGCCCGCGCCCTGCCGCCGGGCAGCCGGCTGCCCGGCGAGCCGGCGATGATGCAGCAGTACCAGGTGTCCCGCTCGTCGCTGCGGGAGGCGCTGCGCATCCTGGAGGTGGAGGGACTCATCGCGGTCAAGACCGGGCCCGGCGGCGGGCCGGTCGTCCGCAAGGTCAGCAGCCGGGACTACGGGCGGATGAGCAGCCTGTTCTTCCAGATGGAGCAGGCCCGGCTGGCCGACCTGGTGGCCGCCCGGCAGGTCATCGAGCCGGTGCTGGCCCGGCTGGCCGCCGAGGTGCGCAGCGAGGCCGACTGCGCGCGGCTGGCGTCGGTGGTGGAGGCCGGGCAGTGCCCACCGACCGGCGAGACCCCGGACAGCGCGGTGGCGATCACCGAGTTCCACGAGGTGGTGGTCGACCTGGCCGGCAACCCGGTGCTGGGGTTGTACGCCAACGCGCTCAAGCACATCTTCACCGACCGGGTCGTCGGTAGGGTCTTCCCGCCGGAGTCGCAGGACCGGGCCCGGGACGCGCACGCCCGGATCGCCGCCGCGATTGTCGCCGGTGACGGCGCGAAGGCCGAGCAGTCGATGCGGGAGCACCTGGCGGACTTCGCGTGCAGCTACCGGCAGAACTACCCCGGGCTGCTCGACGAGGTCGTGAGCTGGGCCATCTGACTACACGAAAGGCACGACATGCAGGAGAGCGAGTATCTGGCCCACGACGCCACCGGGCTGGCCGCGCTGGTCGCGGCCGGCGAGGTCAGCCCGGCAGAACTGCTGGACGCGGCGCTGGCCCGGACGGCGGAGGTCAACCCGGTCGTCAACGCGGTGGTCCACCCGATGGAGGCGCAGGCCCGCGCGCAGCTGGCCACGGTGACGCCCGGGTCGGGGCCGCTGGCCGGCGTGCCCTACCTGCTGAAGGACCTCACCGCGATGTACGCGGGCGTGCCGACCAGCCACGGCAGCCGGTTCCTCGGTGACGTGCTGCCCGACTACGACACCGAGGTGGTGGCCCGGTTGAAGGCGGCCGGGCTGGTCATCTTCGGCAAGACCAACACCCCGGAGCTGGGTGGCGCGCCGACCACCGAGCCGCAGCGGTTCGGCCCGGCCCGCAACCCGTGGCACACCGGCCACTCCACCGGCGGGTCCAGCGGCGGCTCGGCGGCGGCGGTGGCGGCCGGCATCGTGCCGGCCTGTCACGCCACCGATGGCGGCGGGTCGATCCGCATCCCGGCGTCGTGCTGCGGGGTGTTCGGGCTGAAGCCGTCGCGGGGACGCAACCCGGCCGGGCCCCGGCTGGGCGAGATCTGGGCCGGGATGAGCGCCGAGCACGCGGTGACCCGCACGGTACGGGACAGCGCGGCGCTGCTGGACGTGACGTCGGGGCCGGCGGTCGGTGACCCGTACGCCTGCCCGCCGCCGGTGCGGCCGTTCGCCGCCGAGGTGGGGCGGGACCCGGGCCGGCTGCGGATCGCGGCGTCGGCGGCGGTGGCCGACGGCATCACCGTGCACCCGGACGTGCTGGCCACCTTCGCCGAGGCGGTGGCGCACCTGCGCGGGCTGGGCCACGAGGTGGACGAGGTGGCCCCGGCGTACGACGCGACGGCCACCTCGGCGGCCGTCGTGAAGATCATCGCGGTGAACTACGCGCGGTCGATCGCCCGGCACGCCGCGGTGAAGGGACGCGAGCCGGAACCCGGTGAGCTGGAACGGGTCATCGAACGCCGGCGGGCCGTCGGGCGGGCGGTACCGGCCACCGAGTACGTCGAGGCGGTGGAGACGATCCACCGGGCCGGCCGGGACGTCGGGGCGTTCCTGGGGACGTACGACGTGATCCTGCGGCCCACCGTGGCGCAGCCGCCACCCCCGCTGGGCTACCTGGACATGAACGCCGAGGACCTGGACGGCTTCCTGACCCGGCTGTGGTCGTACATCCCGTACACGTCGGTGTTCAACGCGACCGGGCTGCCGGCGGCGTCGGTGCCGTTCGGCCGGTCGGCCGACGGCCTGCCGCTGGGCATCCAGCTCGCCGCCCGGTACGGCGACGAGGCCACCCTTTTCCGGCTGGCCGCGCAGATCGAGGCGACCCGCCCGTGGTCGTTGCCGCCGATGACCGTCGGGGCGGTGCGCGCGTGAACCGGGTCCGCGAGTGGACGGTGCCGATCGGGCGGCAGGTGGACGGGTCGCCGTGGCCGCTGCGGTTCGTCGAGATCACCGCTTCGGCGCCCGGCCCGACCACCGGGTTCGTGGCCGGCCTGTGGGGGGACAAGCCGCTCGGCGTGCTCACCCTGCACGAGCTGGTCGACACCCTGACCGAACTGCCGCTGGCCGGCACGGTGCTGCTCTGCCCGGCGGTGAACCTGCCGGCGCTGGCCGCCGGCACCCGGGTCAGCCCGGACCACCACCAGCTCAACCGCCGCTTCCCGGGCAGCCCGACCGGTTTCCTCACCGACCAGATCGCGCACGCCCTGCACGCCACCCTCACCGAGCACTGCTCCACCGTCGTCGACCTGCACTCGGGCACCCCGACGATGGCGCTGCGCTACACGTACGACTTCGGTGACCTGGACCTGTCGGTGGCGTTCGGGCAGTTGCCGGTGGTGGTCGACCACGCCTACCCGACGCAGCTCAGCGCGGTGCTGGCCCGGGGCGGGGTGCCGTCCTGCCTGCCGGAGTTCGGCGGCGGGCCGTTCCGGGAGTCGACGGCCGGCATCGCCGGCTGCCTCAACGTGCTGCGCTACCGGGGGCAGCTCGACTCGCCCCTGACCGGGCCGCCGACCGTGCCGGTCATCCGGGACCTGCACCTGGTGCTGCCGTCGACGACCGGGGTGCTGGTCGGCACGCTGGGCCCCGGCGACGTCGGCGCGACGGTGCCGACCGGGGTGCTCGGCTGGGTCACCAACGTGCTGACCGGCGAACGGGTCGAGGAGTTCGTGGTGGAACGGCCCGGCGGCATCCTGCTGATGGCGAGCGCGTCCCCGGCCATGGTCGCCCCGGGCGCGTACGCCTTCATGATCGGCTTTCCGTTCCAGGAGCGGCCCCTGCCGGCGACCGGCTCCGCCCCGTCCGTCCCGTGAGGGGCGACCGGCTCCGCCCCGTCCGTCCCGTGAGGAGTGCCGTGAACGCGTTGCCCACCGTCTATCTCGCCCGGATGGACGTCGATCCGGCCATGCTGCTGGACTTCATGACCTGGTACACCCACCAGCATGGCCCGGATCTGATCGCGGCCGGGTTCTACAGCGTGCAGGGCTACCAGTGCCGGGCCGGCGAGCCGTACATCCTGAACGTGTACGAGATCCCCGGCAGCGACATCTTCTACTCCGAGGAGTACACCCGGCGGCGTACCCCGGAACACGACCGGCAGCGGCCGGCCATCCTGGCCGGGGTGTCGAACCGGTCCAACACGCCGTACGAGCAGGTCGCCACGCTCGGGGTGGAGCTGCCCGCGCGACCCTGGGCGGACGGGGACCGCACCGGCCGGATCGACGCCACGACCGTGACCACGCTGGGGCTGGCCGCACCGGAGTCCGCCGACGACGCGGTGCTGGCCTGGTTCCGGCAGGGGTGGGCGTCGGCGCTGGCCGGCAGCGGTTTCCTGCGCGCCCGGCTGTGCCGGCGGGCCGGACGTCCGCACCCGGCCCGGGTGTCGACGCAGCCCCGCTGGCTGGTCCTGGTGGAGTGGCCCGACCTGGCCTCGGCCGCCGACGCCGAGCCGGTCGAGTTGGCCGCCGTGGCCGCCGCCGAGGTGCCGTTCACGGAGGTCGCCTACAACCGCGCGGTACGCGTCCTCGACCTCAGGAACTGACCGCCCGGCCCGGTCGGGGCCGGCGGCCGGCCCCGACCGGGACCAGCGTCAACCCTCGACCGGCGGCGGCGCGCGACCGGCCGGTCCGGTCCGGGCCCGGGGTTCCCGGGCCCGTACCGCCGGTCGGGCTCAGGCCAGGTGGTAGTCGGCGAGGTCGGGAGAGCGGGTCAGCTGCCAGTAGTCGAGCAGCCGCCAGGGCGACACCCCGATCACCCGGCCGGCGGCGTTGCGGTACCAGTTCGTCATGCCGGGATGACTCCAGACCAGACGGGAGTGCAGGTCGTCGATCTGTTTGACGTACGCGTCGTGCACGTCCTGGCGGACGTCGACCGCGTCGACGCCCCGCTCCACCAAGGTCATCAGCAGGCTGACGATGTACCGGGACTGGCACTCGGCGTGGAAGATCACGCTGCCGCCGTGGGCCAGGGCGGTGTTCGGGCCGTGCATGAGGAACAGGTTCGGGAAGCCCGGCACGGTGATGCCGAGGTAGGCGGTGGCGTTGTCGTCGGCCCAGACCTCGGCCAGCGACCGGTGGGCCACCACCTCGATCGGGGCGACGAACCGTCGGGCGTGGAAGCCGGTCGCCATGATGATCACGTCGGCGGGGTACCGGTCCCCGGCGGTGGTGACCACGGCGTCGGCGTCGATCCGGGCGACGCCGTCGGTGACCAGGTCGACGTGCGGACGGCGGATGGTGGTGAACCAGTCGTTGTCGACCAGCATCCGCTTGCCGTACGGCGGATAGTCGGGCAGGCACTTCTCGACCAGGTCGGGGCGGCCGTCGAGCTGTTCCAGCAGGTACTTCGTCAGGTAGCCGCGGTGCCGGTCGTTGTTGGCGTTCATGGCCCGCTCCGGGTGCGGCCACTCGGGGTCGCGGAACAGCGACTTGTGCAGCCCGTCGCCGTACCGCCAGAACCGCACGAACCGGTACCACTGCGCGTAGTGCGGCACGTTGCGCAGCAGCCAGAGCTTCTCCCCGCTGACCCGGCGGTGGTAGTCGGGGTTGGGGGCGACCCACTCCGGGGAGCGCTGGAAGATGGTGAGCTGGGCGGCCTGGTCGGCCACCGAGCGGGCGACCTGCATCGCGCTGGCCCCCGCGCCGATCATCGCCACCCGCCGGTCACGCAGCTCCACGTCGTGCCGCCAGCGGGCGGTGTGGAAGACCTCGCCGGTGAAGTCGACGAGTCCGGGGAAGTCCGGGATCGACGGCTGGCTGAGCTGGCCGACGGCGAAGATCACCGCGCCGGCGTCCAGGGTGGCCGGGCCGTCCCCGGTACGCACGTCGAGGGTCCACCGTCGCCGGTCGGCGTCCCAGGTGGCCCGGGTGACGGTGGTGGAGAAGCGGATGTGGTCCCGGATGCCGAACCGGTCGACGGTACGCCGGATGTAGTCGAGCATCTCGGGCTGCTTGGAGAAGTACGACGTCCAGTCGAGGCTGGGGAAGAACGAGTACGAGTAGAAGTGGTTGGGGGTGTCGACGCCGCTCTCCGGGTAGGTGTTGTCGTACCAGGTGCCGCCGACCTCGGGGTTCTGTTCGAGCACGGTGAACGGGATGCCGGCGCGCTTGAGCCGGATCGCCGCGCACAGGCCGGACAGTCCCGCGCCGACCACCACGACGTGCGTGGCGTCGAGGCGGGCGGGTTCCGGCGGGGTGGCCCAGGTCGGCTCCCAGGGGCGGACGCCCATCTCCTCCAGCAGCAGCGGGGTGTAGGCGTCCGGGACCGGTTCGCCGACGCAGACGGACATCATCTCGGCGTACCGGTCGGGGTCGACCGGGGCGATGTCGGTGCGGCCGTACGCCTGCTCGATCGCGGTCCGGGCGGCCTCGCGTACCGTCTCCTGGACCTCCTCGGACAGTCCGCCGGACTCGTGTGGGAAGAGCCGGACGTCGCGCTTGGGGCGGAACGGCTCCTCGATCCACTTCCGGTCGCCGGTCAGGTGGACGAGCACCATGAGCAGCACCGGGATGTCGGCGTCGGCGAGGCTGGCCCGCAGCTCGTCCCGCCACTGCGGGGGTGGTCCGGCGGCGGGGACGGCGTCCTCGGGGGTGCCGGGACCGCGTTCCCCGGCCGGTTGGTGGTGGCTCATGGCAGCGCTCCTGGCTTCCAGATTATGGAACCGACTTCCACATCGTGCAGAGTGGGCGAGGCGACGTCAAGCGGCTGATCACATGGGAGAGATCACGCCCTCCTTGCGCCAGGCAGAAGCGGAATCCATAATATGGAAGCTCTTGCCAGGAGAGGAGACGCGTGACCCCCACCGAACGGCACGCCGACCGGCAGCCCCCGTCCGACCCGGCCGACGTGCGCAGCACCCCACTCGGCCGCGCCACCCTCGGCGACCAGCTGCGACGGCAGGCCCGCCGGCAGCCGGACAAGACCGCGATGATCACGTACACCGGTACCGGCGACCGGGTCGAGATCAGCTACCGGGAGCTGCACCGCC
The DNA here is from genome assembly GCF_028993575.1 of Micromonospora cathayae. Classification (NCBI taxonomy): domain Bacteria; kingdom Bacillati; phylum Actinomycetota; class Actinomycetes; order Micromonosporales; family Micromonosporaceae; genus Micromonospora; species Micromonospora cathayae. The sequence goes on from NZ_CP118615.1 coordinate 5,814,355, forward strand.
GCGTCACCGCCACCGTCGACCTGCTGACCGGCCTCGGCGTCCGGCACGGCGACGTGGTCGCCACCCTGCTCCCCGCCTCCGTCGACCTGGCCGTCACCTACTTCGCCGCGCTCAGCATCGGCGCCCCGTTCACCCCGGTGAACCCGCGCCTGACCGACGAGGAACTCGACCGGCAGCTCCGCCACGCGACACCCCGGGTACTGGTCGTCGACGACGCCGACCGGCCCCGGATCGCCACGCTGACCGACGACGCCGCCCCGCCGGTCGTGCTGGACCGCACCCGGCTACCCGAACCGACCGGTGCCGACAGCCACGTCGACCACCCGGTGCACGAGAACGACGTCGCCGCCATCATCTACACCAGCGGCACGGAGAACGCCCCCAAGGGCGTCATGCTCAGCCACCGCAACTTCCTGATCGGCACCACCCCCGCCTGGGTGTACGCCAACTACCTGGTGGAGAACGACGTCTTCCTGCTGCTCGCCCCCGGCTACACGATGGCCGGACTGGGCACCGTCACCAACGTGCTGTCGGTGGGCGCGACGGTGGTGATCGCCGCCGACGCCGACCCCGCCTCGGTGCTCGCCGTCGTGGCCCGCGACCGGGTCACCGTGACCTCCCAGACCCCGACCTTCTACCGCCGGCTCGCCGCCGCCGCCACGCCCGGGCACGACCTGCGGTCCCTGCGGCAGATCCACGTGTACGGCGGAGCCATCCCGGCCGCCGCGGTGGACCGGTTCGCCGCGCTCGCGCCGCAGGTGGAGTGGGGCACCTACTGGGGGCAGAGCGAGCTGTCCCAGTTGGGCAGCGTCGGCTACTTCCGGACGCTGGCCGACATCCCCGACGGCAACCTGCGCTGGATCGGCCGGCCCATGCCCCACCTGGAGGTCCGGGTGCTGGACGAGTCCGGCGCCGACGCCGAGGTCGGCGAGTTGGTCTGCCGCTCCCCCGCCACCATGCTCGGCTACCACCGGGACCGGGACCGGACCGCGGCGGTCCTCGGCGACGGCTGGCTGCGCACCGGCGACATCGTCCGCACCGACCGCGCCGGCAACCTGTTCTTCGAGGACCGCCGCAAAGACATGATCAAGACCGGGGGGATGAACGTCTCGGCCGGCGAGGTGGAGGCGGTCATCGCCCGGCACCCGGCCGTCGAGACGGTCGCCGTCCTCGGGCTGCCCGACGAGGAGTGGTCGGAGATCGTCGTCGCCGTCCTGGTCACCCGGCCCGGCCAGCACACCGACGAGGCCGACATCCGGGCCTTCTGCCGCCGGCACCTGGTCGGCTACAAGGTGCCCAAGCGGGTCGAGTTCGCCACCGACCTGCCCTACGACGCGCAGGGCAAACTCCGCAAGCGCGAACTACGCAGCCGGATCGAGGCGAGCTGAGTGGACGAGATCCTCGTCGACGACGTCGACGACGTACGGTGGCTGACGTTGAACCGCCCGACGGTGCACAACGCGCAGAACACCGCCATGCTGGAGGCGCTGCTCGCGGTGCTGGAGGACACCCACCGCCGCGACGACCTGCGGGCGCTGGTGCTGCGCGGCGCCGGGCCGTCCTTCAGTTCCGGCCACGACCTGCGGGAGAGCGCCGTCAACCCGGCGTTCGCCGAGGCCATCCGGACCGCCGACGGTCGACGCCGGTGGGAACGCCGGCTCTTCGTCCGCCCGGTGGAGCTGCTGGAGGACCTGCCGATCCCAACGGTCTGCGCGGTCCAGGGACACTGCCTGGGCGCCGGGGTGATGTTCGCCGCCGCCGCCGACCTGGTGGTCGCCGCCGACGACGCGGTGTTCGGCTCACCCGTGGTCACCGCGCTGGCGGTCAACGACGCGGAGGTCCCCTCGTTCGCCTGGGAACTGGGGGTACGCCGGGCCAAGCAGGCGCTGTGGTTCGACGAACGCCTCGACGCCGCCGAGGCGCACCGGATCGGCTTCGTCAACTGGGTGGTGCCCGCCGACCGGCTCACCGCCACCGTCGAGGACGTGGTCCGGCGGCTGCTCGCCGTACCGGCCGAGACGCTGGCCCTGTCGAAGGCCACCTTCGCGTTCATGCAGGACCGGTTGGGCCGCCGGGACACCGCCCGCTACCACTTCGTCAACCACGTGCTCAGCCACCAGACCGAACCGGCGCAGGCCGCCGCGGCGGCCCGGCGGGCGGGCCGGGCCGGCTGACATGCGCTGGGACGAGGAGTACGACCTGGTCTGCGTCGGTGGCGGCATCGGCGGGCTGGCCGGCGCGATCCGGGGTCACCACCTCGGGCTGTCCACGGTGGTGCTGGAGAAGTCGCCGTGGCTCGGCGGGGTGGCGTCGTACAGCGGCGGGAACTGCTTCCTCCCCGGCACCGCGCTGGCCCGCGACGCCGGCTACCACGACGACCCCGACGACGCCGAACGCTACCTGAGCTGGGTCGCCGGGGACGGCGTGGCCATCGACCGCCGGCTGCTGCGGGCCTTCCTCGCCGCCGTACCCGAGGCGGTCGCCTTCTTCCACGACACCGCGCGGGTGCCGTTCCGGGTCATCGCATACCTGCCCGACCACTACTACCCCGCCGGCCCCGGCAGCCGGCCCGGTGGCCGGCTGTTCGAGGTGGCGGTCGACGAGGCCACCCTCGGCGAGTGGGCGGCGGCCTGCTGGCCCAGCCCGCACTTCCCGTTCGAGGAGGGCGCCAGCCGCAACGACCTGTACGAGGGCGGCGACCGGGTGTTCCACCCGGACCAGCCGCCGGCCGGCCGGCTGCGCACCTTCGGCCCCGGGCTGGTGGCCGGCTTCGTCCGCGCCGCCTGCGTCGACCGGAACATCCCGGTGCACCGCCGCACCCGGGTCCGCGAGCTGGTCCAGGCCACCGACGGCACGATCCTCGGGGTACGCGCCGACGGCCCGGACGGGCTCCGGACGCTGCGCGCCCGACGGGGCGTCCTGCTCGCCACCGGCTCGTACGGCAACGCCCCGGACGTCGCCCGCACCGAAGGGCTGCCGGAGCTCATCGAGTGCTCCCCGCCGGTCCTCGACGGGGACCACCTGACCCTGACCGACCCCACCCGGGCGGCGCTGATCCGGGCCGGTGAGGCGTTCACCGCCCTCGGTTTCCACACCCCGGGCGAGACCCACCCCGGCTCGGACGTGCCCCTCTACCGGCAGGCGTTCGCCTCGATCGGCTTCCCGCACTCGATGGTGGTCAACCGGCGCGGGGAACGGTTCGGCGACGAGTCGCACATCAGCTACCTGGTCAACGCGATCAAGGCGTTCGACGTCGGGGAACGGCGGTTCCGTAACCATCCGTGCTTCCTGGTGGTCGACGACCGGTTCCGGCAGCGCTACCCGCTCGGCCCGTTCCCGCCCGGCGCGGCCTGGCCGGCGGACCTGCCGCACGCCGACGACCTCGGGTCGCTCGCCGACCTGCTGGGCGTGGACCGGGCGCTGGTCGACACGGTCGCCGCGTTCAACGCGCACGCCCGCGCCGGCCGGGACCCGGAGTTCGGGCGCGGCGACTTCCCGCACGCCCGGATCGTCAACGGCGACCCCGCGTACCCCAACCCCAACCTGGGGCCGATCGAGCAGCCGCCGTTCTGGGGGATCCGGCTGTCCCTGCTCGGGGTGGGCATCTACTCCCTGGGCCTGGCCATCGACCCGCAGGCCAGGGCGCTGACCCGGGCCGGCGAGCCGGTCCCCGGCCTGTACGCCACCGGCAACGCGGTGGCGCACGCCGAGCTGCCCCGCTACCACGGCGGGTTCGCCAACGCCCGCAACATCGTCTACGCCTACCTGGCGGCCGGGCACGCCGCGCGGCGGGCCGATCCGGTGACGACGCTAGGATGACCGTTGTGACCTCGGAGAACGGCTCGCAGGCGGTGGACCGCGCGTTGGCGCTGCTGCACCTGTTCACCGGGCCCACCCCGTCGTGGACGCTGACCGAGCTGGCCCGGGAGGCCGGCCTGACCGTCTCCACCACCCACCGCATCCTCAAGTCGCTGCTGGCCAAGGAGTTCGTCACCGTCGACCCGCGCACCCGCCGCTACTCCGTCGGGGTGGAGGTGATGCGGCTGGCCAGCACGGTGCTGGAGAACGACGCCACGCACCGCCTCCAGATGGTGGCGCAGGAGCCGATGGAACGGCTCCGGGCCGCCTCGAAGGAGACCGTCGGCCTGCACGTGCGGATCGGCCGCAGCCGGGTCTGCGTCTCCGAGCTGTCCAGCCCGCACCCGATCCGGATGGCCACCACCATCGGCGGCGTGCAGCCTCTGCACGCCGGCGCGGCCAGCAAGGCCCTGCTCGCCTGGCTGCCCGCCGCCGAGTGGCGTGACCTGCTGCGCGACCAGCCGCTGGACCGGCTCACCCCGCTGACCATCACCGCCCTGGACGCCCTCGACGCCGAGCTGGCCGAGGTCCGTCAGCGCGGCTACGCCACCAGCTACGGCGAGTCCGTCGCCGGGGCCGCCGCGCTGGCCGCGCCGATCTTCGGTCTCCAGGGGCGGCCGATGGCGGCCCTCAACGTCACCGGTCCGCTGGAGCGCTTCGACCGGTCCGCCATCGCCGCCACCGTGGCCGACCTGCGTACCGCGTCGGCGGAGATCTCCGCCCAGCTCGGCCACGTCGCCCGCTGACCCGGTGCGGCCCCGGCGGGCTCAGCGGTAGGCGGCGGCCTGGGTGCCGTACAGGGCGGCGTACGTGCCGTCGAGGCGGATCAGTTCGTCGTGGGTGCCCACCTCGCGCACTCCCCCGTCGCCGATCACGATGATCAGGTCGGCGGTACGGACGGTCGAGAAGCGGTGCGAGACGAACACCGTCACCCCGCCGCTGTCGGCGGCGACCCGAGCCGCACCGTCGGCGTACCGCTCGAACAGCCGGTGCTCGGCCTCGGCGTCCAGCGCCGACGCCGGTTCGTCCAGCACCATCAGCAGCGGGGCGTCCCGCATCATCGCCCGACCGAGCGCGAGCTGCTGCCACTGGCCGCCGGAGACGTCCACGCCGCCGTCGGCGTGGCTGCGGCCCAGCCGGGTGTCCAGCCCGTACGGCAGCCGGTCGACGACGGTGCTGTGCGCGCGGGCCAGCCCGGTGCGTACCGCGTCGTCGTCGACGGCGCGGGGCAGGTCACCGATGCCGACGGCCAGCCCGGCGGTCAGCTCCGGGCGGGCGTAGTCCTGGAACGCGGCCGTGGTCCGCGCCCGCCAGGCCGCCAGGTCGAGGTCACGCAGGTCGACGCCGTCGACCAGGATCGCCCCACGGTCCGGTTCGTAGAACCGGTTGAGCAGCTTGACCAGCGTGGTCTTGCCCGCGCCGTTCTCGCCCACGATCGCCACGGTGCTGCCGGCGGGCAGCAGCAGGTCGACGTCCCGCAGCACCGGCCCGGCCGCGCCGGGGTAGGTGAAGGTGACCTGCCGCAGCCGGATGCCCTCCAGCAGCCGCGCCGGCGGGGCCAGCAGCACGCCGGACGCGGCCGGCGGAACACCGGGCGCGGCCGGCGGAACACCGGGCGCGGCCGGCGGAACACCGGGCGCGGCCAGCGGCGCGGCAGGAACGCCGGGCGCGGCCAGCGGCGCGGCAGCCTCGGCCGGTGGCGCGGCGGGGGGCGGGGTCGGCTGTGGGACCAGCGCACGGACCTCGTCCAGGCGACGCAGGGAACGGCCGCTGCGCACCAGTTGCTGGGTGATCGTCACCGCGCTGGCGACCTGCTGGTTGAGTTGCGAGGCGAGCACGATCGCCAGCACCACGTCGCCGACGCCGGCCCGGCCGCGTACCGCGTCCCGGACGACCAGGACCAGCGCGGCGACGTAGCCGAGGGCGAACACGGCCTGCCCGGCGGCGCGCCACAGCCCGGCGGTCAGCTCGCCGCGCCAGATCCGGGCGGTGGCCCGCCGCCAGTGCGTGGCGTACCGCTGCTGGAGGTGGCCGACCAGGCCCAGCAGGCGCAGTTCCTTGGCCGAGGCCGCGTCGGTGGTCAGTTCGAACAGGTGCCGGGCCTGCCGGGTGTCGACGGTGCTGTCCTCGCGGGCCCGGTCGGCGGCGGCCTGGGCCCGGCGACCGGCCAGCAGCGGCAGCGCGGCCAGTAGCGGCAGCACCACCAGCGCCGGGTGGGCCAGGGTGAGCAGCACCGTGGTCAGCAGCAGGCTGACCGCCAGCGAGCCGCCGGTCAGCAGCGCCTGCAGGCCCTCGCCGATGCGTTGCAGCTCGTCCTGGGCCAGTGCCATCCGGTCGGCGTGCTCGGGCCGCTCGTGGTGGTCGAGGTACGGCGTGCCGTTGCTGATCTCGATGAGTTGCTCGTCGGTGCTGAGCACGTTGAGTTCGGACACTTCGAAGTACGCGATGTGCGCGAAGTGCGCGCAGGTCAGCGCGGCGATCGCGGCCACCGTGACGGCCACACCGGACCAGGCCGCCGTCCCGGCGTCCCCGGCCGCCGCCGCGTTGGTGAGGTGTTTGAGCGCCAACGCCGCCGCCGGCACCGCCACCGCGTTGCCGGCCATCAGCGCCAGCGCCACGATCATCTTGCGCCGGTCCTGCCGCCAGGACAGCCGCAGCAGCCCGGTGATCGCCGTCAGCACCGTCTCATCCCACCTTCTGCGCGAGCGGCTCGCCGCCTGCGGCACCGGGGCCGGCGGCGCTGTCGTCGGCGGCGCTGTCGTCGGCGGCGAAGCGCTCCGCCTGGAGGGTGAACATGGTGGCGTACCGGCCGCCCGCCGCCATCAGCTCGTCGTGGCTGCCCTGCTCCACGACCCGGCCCTGTTCGAGCAGGACGATCCGGTCGGCCAGCCGGACGCTGGACAGCCGGTGCGAGATGAGGATGCTGGTCCGGCCCCGGGTCAGCTCGGCGAACCGGGCGAAGAACTCGGCTTCGGCCCGTACGTCCAGCGCCGCGGTCGGCTCGTCCAGCACCAGCACGGTACTGCCGTGGTAGAGCGCGAACAGGGCCCGCGCGATGGCGATGCGCTGCCACTGCCCGCCGGAGAGGTCCACCCCGCCGTCGTAGGCCCGCGACAGCAGCGTGTCCAGACCGTCCGGCAGCGCGTCCAGGGTGTCGAGCAGCCCCGCCGCGTCCGCCGCGCGGCGGATCCCGGCGCGGTCGTCGAGGTGCTCGACCGCGCCGAAGCCGATGTTGGCCGCCGCCGACAGCTCGTACCGCACGAAGTCCTGGAACACCACGGCGATCCGGCGCTGCCAGTCCCGGGCGGGCAGGTCGGCGACGTCGACGCCGTCGGCGCGTACCGCACCGGCGTCCGGCGAGTAGAGCCGGGCCAGGAGTTTCACCAGGGTGGTCTTGCCCGCGCCGTTCACCCCGACCAGCGCGGTGCACCGCCCGGCGGGGATGTGCAGGTCCAGGCCGTCGAAGACCGGACCGGCCGCGCCGGGATAGCCGAACCGTACCCCGGTGAAGTCGATCGCCGGGGCGGCGGTGCCGGGCGGCCCGGCCCGGCCGGTGTCGGCGGGTTCGGCGTACCGGGCCATGGCCCGCTCGAACGCGGTGATGGCGGTCTCGGCGTTCATGCCGTACTGGGTCTGGGTGTCGGAGTCCGGGTAGAACTCCCCCAGCCGGATCAGCGCCATCACCGCCTGGAGCACCAGCGCCAGCCCGGCCAGGTCGAACGCCCCGTCGGCGGCGCGGACCCCGGCCAGGGCCAGCACGGCGGCGACCCCGACCAGCCCCACGGTCGTGTACAGCAGGTAGGGCCGCAGGTAGATGCGGCGGCGCTCGGCCCACACCGGGGCCAGGGCCCGGCGGTAGACCTGCCGGTACCGTTCGGTCAGCCAGCCGGTCAGCCCGAAGACGCGCAGCTCCTTGGCCGCCGCCGGGCCCATCGCCAGCCCGCGCAGGTAGCGGCTCTCCCGGCGGATGGCCGCGACGTCGCGGATGACGCGGGCGTAGCGGCGCAGCCCGCCGCGCTGGCCGTGCCGGAACAGCAGCACCACCGTCAGCATCGCCAGCGCCGCCCACGGGCCCAGCACCACGGCGAGCACCACCGTGAACCCGGCGACCTGCGTGTACGGCCCGACCAGCGCGATCAGCCCGGCGTAGGCCGCGCCGGGGGTACGGAACGCGAACCGCAGCTCGTGCCCGGCCTCGCCCAGCTCGTCCAGCACCGCCGGGTCCTCCAGCGGGGTGATCTCGCGGGTCGACAGCGACGCCGAGATGAGCCGTCGGTACATGTGCCCGTCGACGCGTCGACTGAGCTGCTCGCCGACGGCCTTCTGCGCCGCCTCGGCCAGTTGCAGCGCGATCAGCGCCGCGCCGGCGGCGGTCAGCGGCCCCCACACCCGCTCCGGTGCGGCGGTGCCGTGCAGCACCGGGCCGATCCGGCCGACGGTGGTGCTCACGGCGATCGCGAAGACGACCGGCAGCACGCCACGGGAGACGCTGAGGGCCAGCGCGACCGCGCTCCAGCCGGGTCCGGCGGCGGGCCACTGCCGGGCGATGCGCAGCCGGGCGGCGGCGGCCTCGCGCAGCTGCCCGGCGCTGGTGGTGGACGCGGTCATCGCGGTCAGCCGAAGATCTCGTCCCGCAGGGCCACCGGCAGGCCCAGCTCCTCGGTGCAGGAGCGCACCGAGATCCGGTACGACCCGACCACCTCGGCGCTGTCGGCCACGGCCCGCTCCGGTTCGGTCAGCTCCGTGATCGCCCGGTCCCGGAAGCGGTACTCGTCGGCGTTGCCGTGCAGGCCGGGCACCACGTACGGTTCCGGCTCCACCGGGTGGTGGATCTTCGACTGGTCGGAGTTGAGGTCGCCGGCCGCCCCCCAGCCGGTGAGCATCTGCGGCCGGTACAGGTGGCCGATGCCGAGCCGGTCGAACAGCCGCGACACCGTCTCCTGCGGGGCGCGGCTGCACTCGTACGGGAAGTGCGTCACCGCCACGCCCTCGGCGGCGGCGTAGCGCCGCATCCGGGCGTAGGTGAGGGTGCTGAGCACGAAGTTCTGCACCACCCGTTCGCGGCCGATCTTCCCCGCCCACTTGGCCAGCCACGAGTCGAGCGAGGCACGCGGTTCCCGGTCCAGCACCAGCAGGCGCAGCCGGTCCACCGGCCAGCCGGCCTCGACCAGGCAGCGGGCCGGGTTGAACAGCGCCTCGAACGGCACGTACGGCCCGGCCATCTCCTTGGCGAACAGCACCGGCTCACCGTCGGGCAGCTTCCACGGCGAGCCCTCGCCGCCGGTGAGCGCGAACCGGCCGATGGTCTTGACCGGCTGGTAGTAGGCCGCCGCGCCGGCCATGCCGAACAGGTTGGTCACCGCCGTCGAACCGACCCGGCAGCGTCCCCAGCCGAGCACCAGCAGCGGGTAGTCGGCCGGGCCGCGACCGGCGAACCCGTCGCGCAGGGTCCGCACGATCTGGGCGGTGACGTCGTCGACGGTGGTGGTGACGACCTGGTACCGGCCGTCGGGCGGCAGCGGGGTGCCGGTGAGCGCGTCGTCGTCGGCGGCGGCCAGCCGGTGCAGCAGTGGATAAGGGTCGGTCATCGAGGGCTCCTGGCGGTCGGGAAGGAAGGGTTCAGCCGAGGTCGAGCAGGGCGGCGACGTCCCGGACAGGCACCGGGCGCAGCGCCGCCTCACACAGCAGCGTCTCGATGCCGCGCAGGGCCCGCACGCTGACGGTCGCCGGCACCCGTCGGGTGTCGGCCAGCAGGTGCAGCGCACAACCGCCGGCCAGGTGGGGCATGGCCAGGAAGAAGGTCATGTCGTGGCGGGCGACGGCGGCGACCTGCCGTACGGTGGTGCGCGCGGCCAGTTCGGTCAGCGTGGCCCGGTCGGGGGTGCCCGCCGGGACGTCGAAGTCACGGCCCATCCGGGAGTCGTTGAAGTACACCGACAGGTCGGCCCGCCCGCCCTCGGCCGCGATCAGCTCGTCCAGCGCCTCGGGCGGGTAGGTGGCGTGGAAGTAGGACTCGGTGGAGTCGCGGTAGCAGCGCCGGACGGCGTCGTCGACGTCGCCGGTACCGACGTCGAAGACCAGCAGCGCGTTCTGCGCGATGCCGGTGGCGAGTTGCCGCTGGCGGGGCGTGTTGCGGTTCCCGGCGATCAGCTTCACCACGGCCCGGTCCCGGCCGGTCAGCGCCGCCTGGACCAGCAGCGCGGCGGTCAACACCACGGTGGACGACGACGTTCCGGTGCGCTCGGCCAGCGCGGCGGCGGCGACGGCCACGGCGGTGGACTCCATCCGCCAGGTGACGACCGGCAGCGGGCCGCCGTCGTGCTCCGGCCCGTCGAAGATCCGCTGCGGTACCGCGGGCAGCCGTTCCCGCCAGTACGTCAGGGACTGCCGGGCCCGGCGCTGCCCGGCGGGCGACGCCTCGTAGCCGGCCTGGTCCAGCGGCTGCCAGCCCGGCGCGGGCAGGGCCCGCTCGCCGTCGACCAGGGTGCGCAGTTCCGCCAGCAGCAGTTCCAGCGACCAGCCGTCCAGCGACACGTGTGAGGCGGCCACCGCCACCGCCTCGACCAGGCCGTCGACGCGCAGCAGCGCCCACCGGACCGGCCATTCCCGGTCCAGGTGGAAGGCGGTGGCGGCCAGTTCGGCGGCGGTGGCGTCGGCCGTCTCCGACAGTTCGGCGGCGGTGGTGTCGCGGACCAGCGGCAGGTACGCGCCGTCGGCGCACAGGTGCTGGCGGGGGCCGTCGGGCTCGTCGGTCGTCAGGGTGCGCAGCACCTGGTGCCGCAGTACCAGGTGCGACCAGGCCGTGGTGACCCGGTCGGCCGGGACCGGGGTGGTCAACCGCAGCACCCGTTTGATGTTGAAGTCCCGGCTGGCCTCGCCGAACCACTGCATGGGCCGGTACATGGCCGCCTGGCCCCAGGTCAGCGGCGCGGAGCCGACGGACGCTCCGGAGAACCGCGCCTGGACCGCCTGGCCGGCAGGATCGCCGGTGCGGGCCGGCGGGACCGTGGCGGCGGGCGTCGGCTGTCCGCTGGTCGGGTGCCCGGTCAGCGTGGCCGCGGGCGTCGCGGGTCCGCTCGTGACGGCGAGCGTCGGCTTCCCGGTCAGCGCGGCGGGTGTCGGGTGTCCGGTCAGCGCGGCGGCCAGGGCACGGACCGTGCGGTGGTCGAACAGGTCGGCGATGCCCACCGGCAGGCCCAGTTCCTCGTCCAGCCGGGTGACGACCTCGACGACCTGCATGGAGTCGCCGCCGAGTTCGAAGAAGTCGTCGTCGACGCCGAGCCGGTCCACCCGCAGCACCGCGCCGACCACCGCCGCCACCGCCGTCTCCAGGTCACCGGAGGGCGCGACGTACGCGGTGCTCAGCGCGGGCCGTACCGTCGGCGTGGTGGGCAGCCGGCGGGTGTCGACCTTGCCGTTCGGGGTGAGCGGGTACTGCGCCACGTACAGGAACCGGCTCGGCACGGACGCCTCCGGCAGCAGGCCGGCGGCGTGGGCGCGCAGCTGCGCCTCGGTGGGGCGTGGCTCGTCCTCGGACCTCAGGTAGGCGACCAGGTGCAGGTCGTGGCCGTCGGGTTCGGCGATCACCACCGCCTCGGCGACGCCGGGGCAGCGGCGCAGCGCGTCCTCGACGGCGGGCGGCTCGACCCGCTGGCCCCGGATCTTCACCTGCCGGTCGGCCCGGCCGAGCACGTCCAGCACCCCGTCGGGGCCGAGCCGGCCCAGGTCCCCGGTACGCAGCAGCCGCGCTCCCCCGCCCGCCGGGTGCGGGATCCACCGCTGGGCGGTCAGCACCGGCTGACCGTGGTAGCCCCGGCCGATGACGGCCCCGCCGAGGCAGATCTCACCGGTCTGCCCCAGTGGCACGGGCCGGCCCTGTTCGTCGAGGATGTGCACCTCGGCGTTGGGGATGGGCGCGCCGACCGGCAGCCGCCGCCCGACGGTACGGTCCGTGCCGATCCAGTACCAGGTCGCGCCGACGGTCTCGCTCATGCCGTAGTGGTTCCCGAAGCCGGACTTCGGGCTGCCGGTGATCCACGCGTCGAACTCGGGGGTCAGGTACAGCGGCTCGCTGCCGATCATGACCTGGCGGGCGACGTCGTCGACGCCACCGAGGGCGGTCATCGCCCGTACGTGCGACGGGGTGAGCTTGAGGAATCCGCACGGCGCGGCGGCGGTCAGCGCGATCAGGTCGTCGAACGCGACCGGCTCCGGCGCGACCTCCAGTTCCCAGTCCGCGACCAGCGCCGTGAACAGGGTCATCACCGACCCGACGAAGTACAGCGGGGCGTGCAGTACGGCGCGTTCCCCCGGTTGGAAGGCGAACTCCCCGGCACACCAGCGCACGTAGTTGACCAGCTGCCGGTGGGTGCCGAGCACCCCCTTGGGCGCGCCACTGGTGCCGGAGGTGTACATGACGAACGCCAGGTTCTCCACCCGGCAGCCGCCGTCACCGTCGTCGCCGAGGGTGTCGGGCAGGTCGGTGACGTCGAGTACGGCCGCCGGGTAGCCGGCCGGTACGAGCCCCCGGTGGTCCGGCCCGGTCAGCAGCACCGGGTCACCCGCGTCGGCCAGGATCCGGGCCCGCCGATCCGCCGGGTCGTGCACGGCCAGCGGCAGGTACGCCGACCCGGCCGCCAGCACCGCGAGGATCGCCACCACCGCGTCCACCGACCGGGGCAGCAGCACCGCGACGGGCGTCTCCGGGCCCGCGCCGTGGGCCCGCAGCACCCGCGCGGCGTACCGGACCCGGGCCCGCAGCTCCCCCGCGGTGACCTCGACGCCCGCGTCGCGCACCGCGACGCGGCCGGGGTCGGCGGCCAGCGCCCGGTCGACGAGGACGTGCAGTGGCGTCTGGTCGACCGGGCGGCGCGGCCCGGTGGCGACCGACCGGGCGGCGTCGACCGTGGCGGGTTCCTGCCCTCCCGGGTCGCGCCCGGGACCGGCGACGGATTCCGGGTCGGGACCGGCACCGCCGGCCGTGCGGAGCGAGGCGGGCCGCAGGTCGGTCCAGTGCGCGGCGACGTGCTCCAGGCACGCCTCGACCGGGCCGGTGAACGCCGTCGTCCAGCCGTCCGGGACGGGTCGGTCCGTCGGCCACAGGGAGTACTGGTCCTCGGCGTTGACGACGACCTGGTGCGGGCCGGGGCTCACGCGGGCGCCCCGACCGTCTCCCCGGCGGTCTCGCCGACCGGCTCCCCGGCTGCGGTCAGCCGCTCGACGGGTGCCCGCCAGCCCTCCCCGGTGTACCAGTCGCCGCCGAACGAGGTGATCGTCGGGGTCCAGCCGCCGTGGGCGTCGGCGTAGGCGGCGATCTCGCGCCAGAACACGTCCACCAGGGCCGAGTAGCGGCAGGCGGTACGCATGTCGTCCAGGGTGAACGGCGGGCCGTCCATCCGGACCAGCCGGATGTCGAACGCGCCCCGGTACTGCCGCCCGCCGACGGTGAACGGCTGCTTCCACATCGCCGCGCCCGGCGCGCGCAGCGTGTAGCGGACGCGGGCGGTGCTGTGGCCGCCGTGGCGCAGGTCGCCCCACTCGCCGATGTCGGGCACCAGCGGCGGGAAGAAGTAGTGCCGCTGCCGGGGCACCTCGATCCGGTCGAAGTTCCCGGGTACGAAGTGCCAGCGGTTGTACATCATCCGCTGCGCCACCTGCCACAGGATGTCGGTGACGGCGGCGGCGGGCAGGTCGGCGGCCATGTCGGGGCTGGGCAGCACGCAGCAGAAGAAGTCCGGCTTCTTCAGCGCCGCCACCTCCTCGCCGTACTCCCCGGCCGGTCCGTGCAGCCGGGACAGGTCCCGGACGCCGCTGGACATGCCGTAGTCGGCGCGGCCGTCGACGACCGCGCCCAGCACGATGCCCTCCAGGATCCGGGTCAGGTCCCGCTCGTCGCCGCCCGCGTGCGCGGCGCGCAGGGCGGTGGCGGTCGCCCGACGCACCCAGCCGGACGCGTCCTCGCCGTCGACCGGCTCGGGCAGCACGCCGGTCGGCGGGTGCAGCGTCGGGGGCAGCTCGGCCTGGCTGCGCTGGCCCTGCTCCCACGGCAGCAGGTACTCGTCCTTGGCGTAGGTCAGCCCGTTGACGCGCCGGTAGCGCATGTGACCGCCGCCGTCGACGCGTTCGACCAGGTCACCGGCGAGCGCGGCCAGTTCGGCCAGGGTCGCGGTGCTCAGCTGCCCGGTGACCTGTTCGCCGAGCGCCCGCAGGTACGCCGCGCAGCGGGTGGTCAGCACCCGCCGCAGGCCCACGGCGCTGAGCTGGCGACCGTTGAACTCCTCGAACCGGACCGCCCGGCCGGTCCGGAACAGCAACTGGATGGCGGCCACGAACAGCCGCTCCTCGGGGCTCCAGTCGGCCGGCGGGCGGTCCCGCAGCGCCGGCAGCACGCCGTCGCGGATCAGGGTGCTGGAGCCGGAGTCGGACCGGGAGAACACCCGGCGCTCGATGTAGATCAGGACGGTCTCGACGCGCTCGACCCAGTCGACGACCTCCTCCAGCCGCTCCGGCAGGCTGCCGTCGGCGTGCCAGGTGTACAGCATGTGGTCGAGTTCGTGCCGTTGGTACTCCTCCTCGGCCTGGGCCGGCAGGCACTCCTCGTCGACCATCTCGATCATCCAGTCGGGCAGCGCGAGTTCGGCCACGACCGGGTCGGCCGGCAGGTCGCCGCGCGCCGGTTCGTGCACGGTCAGCTTGCCGAGCGCCGAGTGGGCCAGCACGAACTGGGCGGGTGGCGCGTCGGCTCCCGGCGCGGTCAGCCGGAGCTGCTGCCGGCCGAGCACGTGCCGGACGATCGCCTGCTCGCGCAGGGTCAGACTGTCGAAGGCGGAACGGAAGGGCACCTTGCCCGCCATGGTGAGCAGACGCAGCACCGCGGTCTGGGCGCTGCCGCCGAACAGTGCGGTGGGGTCACGCACCTCGCGTAGTTCCTGGCTCCACTGGTCGGACTTCGTACGTCGCACGTTCCCGCCTTTCGCGACCGGGCAGGCCGCGGCGTACGCGGGATGCGGCCCACACGACGACGGCCACCGCGCGGTGGTCGTTCAGGGCGCGCAGCGACCGGTAGCCGACCTGGAGAGTGGAGGGTCCGTGGCGGTGCCACGGCTAGGGCCGGAGACGTTCCACCCCGGTGTGGGAACGCTCCCGACAGCGAAGTCTTGCCGACGCCGGCAGATGTGTCAATATCGTTAACTGTGATCTATCCATGATGGATCGCGCACCAGGTGGGATGCCTGAAGTGTCCCTGGATCGGGGCCTCGTCCCGGTGCCGGTGACGGCCGGTCCTCAGCTGGTCGACGGCCGCACGCCGGAGCCCGGCACGCCGGAAGCGGACACCCCGCCGTACGAGATCTCGTTGCCGTCCGGGTCCGCGTAGACGACCTTGCGCATGCCCCCTCCGTACTCCTCGACCCGGTCGGGTTCGAGGCCACGCCGGGTGAGCCCGGCAACCGTGGCGTCGAGATCCGCAGCCATGATCATCAGCATCGCGTGGCCGGCCCGGTCGGGCCGGCGTTCGATGTAGACGTAGCTGTGCGCGCCCACCGCCCACACCGCCTCGGTGTCGTGCGGGTGGAAGCTCGGCTCGCCGCCGAGGAACGTCCGGTACCAGGTCAGCGCGCGATCGAAGTCGGCGACCGGGACACCGGCGAACAGGTCGGTTGCTGGTGGCGTACCGGTCATGATCGTTCCTTCCCCGCGTGGACCCGCTACCGCCCCATCATCCCGCCCCGGCCCCCGACCCGGGCGACGGGCGCCGTCACCGCTGCGGCGGTCCGGTCTCGGTGAGCCGGCCGTCGGCCAGCCGCAGCCAGCGGTCCACCCCGATCCCGGCGAGGAAGCGGTCGTCGTGACTGACCACCACGAACGCCCCCTGGTACGCGGTGAGCGCGCTCTCCAGTTGCCCGACGCTGACCAGGTCGAGGTTGTTGGTGGGCTCGTCGAGCAGCAGCAGCTGCGGAGCCGGCTCGGCGAACAGGATGCAGGCCAGCGTGGCCCGCAGCAGCTCACCGCCGGAGAGCACGCTGACCGGCAGGTGCGCGCGGGTGCCCCGGAACAGGAAGCGGGCCAGCAGGTTCATCCGCTCCGCCTCGGTCAGCGCCGGGGCGGAGGCGGCGAGGTTCTCGGCGACCGTGCGGTCCGGGTCGAGCAGGTCGAGGCGCTGGGACAGGTAGGCGGTCCGGCCCTCGGCCCGCACCGCCGTACCGGACACCGGCTGCTGGTCGCCGCCGACCAGGCGCAGCAGGGTCGACTTGCCCGCCCCGTTGGGGCCGGTGAGGGCGATCCGTTCCGGGCCGCGGATGTCCAGGCCCACGCCGTCGCCGGCGAAGACCGGCCGGTCGTCGTACGTGGCCTGGAGGCGTTCGCCGTGGAAGACGGTACGCCCCGCGGGCACCCTGGTGCCCGGCAGTTCGAGGGCGATGTGGTCGTCCTGGCGGGCCGCCCGGCTCGCCTGGTCCAGCCGGGTCTGGGCGTCGCTGACCCGGGAGGCGTGCACCTCGTGGGACCGGGCCGCCGACACCTGCGCCTCGCGCTTGAGGTTGCCGGCGACGATCCGGGCCAGCCCCGCGTCGGCCAGGTTGCGCGAGGCGGTGGCGGCCCGCCGGGCAGCCCGCTCGCGCGCCTGCTGGAGTTCGCGCTTCTGCCGTTTGACGTCCTGCTCGGCCTGGCGTACCTGCCGCTCGGCGACGTCCCGCTCGCCCCGCACCGCCTCCTCGTACTCGGTGTAGGTGCCGCCGTACCAGCGGACCTCGCCGTGGTCGAGGGCGGCGATACGGTCCATCTCGTCCAGCAGCGCCCGGTCGTGGCTGACCACGATCAGGCAGCCGGTCCAGGAGCGGAGGACCCCGGTCAGCCGTTCGCGTGCCTCGTGGTCGAGGTTGTTGGTCGGTTCGTCCAGCAGCAGCACGTCGGGCTGTTTGAGCAGTTGGGCGGCGAGCCCGAGGGAGACCACCTGGCCACCGCTGAGGGTGCCGAGCCGCCGGTGCAGCGCCACGTCGGCCAGGCCGAGACGGTCGAGTTCGGCGCGGGTGCGCTCCTCGATGTCCCAGTCGTTGCCGACGGCGGTGAAGTGTTCCTCGGCGGCGTCGCCGGCCTCGATGGCGTGCAGCGCGGCGATGGTCCGGTCGACCTCGAGCACCTGGGCGACCGTCTGGTCCTGGGCGAAGGGCAGGTGCTGCGGCAGGTAACCCAGGACGCCCCGCACGGTGACGCTGCCGGCGGTGGGTGACAGCTCACCCGCGATGAGCCTCAGCAGGGTGGACTTGCCGGCGCCGTTGGGTGCGACCAGGCCGGTACGGCCGGCCGGCACGGAGAGGAACAGGTTCACGAAGACCGGGGTGTCGTCCGGCCAGGAGAAGGACAGGGCGGAGCAGACGACGCAGACGTCGGGCATGGCAGACCTCGAAGGCAGGAGAGCCGGGCGCACCGCTGCGGCCCGGTATGAGCGGGGCATGACGACATGGGCCACGCAACGACGCGTCGACGCGCGCTGGTGGCCGCTCCGGGGAACTCACCCGGAGATGTCGTCGTCACCTGCCACGTTCTGCTCCTACCTCGGCAACCGGACCAGGATAGCGCAACCGGGCGGGCTCGGCGGGTGCCGACGGCTCGAGGGCTGCACGGAACTGACACTAGCGCCGAGAGGTTTGCTGTGGAAACCTATTGGCATGACCACCGAATCGATGTCCGCCCCCGGCGATCCCCGCCGGCTGCTGGCGGACGTGCGCGCGCTCGCCCACCGCGTACGTCTCGACCAACGGCAGACCTCCGTCGCACTGCTCGTGCTGGCCTCGGTGACGTTCGCCGCGATCCCGTTCGACTGGTTCGGGATGACGGTGAACTGCGCGCCGGACGGTAGCTGCCAGTTCGCGCGTCGAGGCATGCTCTACTACTGGCCGCCGGCGCTCCTGCTGGCGTACGCGGCCATCGCCGTCTGCTACGTGCGGGCCGCCCGGGCCCGAGGGCTGGGCGCCCGTGTGCTGCCGTACGCGATCACCGGCGCCGTGACGAGCGCCGTGTTCCCCGCCGCGTGGGTGGCGGTGGCCCTGTACCTCTCGCAGCACCCGGTGCCGGACCAGCCGCTCCCCTACTGGGGGCTCGTCCTGGACCGGCTGGTCATGCCGTGGGGCATGATCGGGGTCGCGCTGCTGGTGCTGGCCTGGCTGGAGCGCAACGTCGCACTGCTGCTGTTCACCCTCGCCTACCTGGCGACGGTGCTGCTGGTGCTGCCGCTGAACACCGGTTTCGGACCGCCGCACTGGGGCGTCCGGGCGACGATGGCGCTTCCCCAACTCGGCTGCGGCGTGGTACTGCTGGCGGGCGCGCTGGGCTTCCGGGCAGCCCGCCGCAGGCACCGGTGACGGCCGTGACGGGCACCCCGGACCCGGCCGCCGCACACCCGGTCACCGGGCTGGACGAGGTGGTGCACCAGCGGGTACGGCTGGGGATCCTGACCATCGCGCACGAGGCGCGGCGGGTCGAGTTCGGCTACCTGCGCACCCAGCTCGACCTGACCGCCGGCAACCTCTCCAAGCATCTGAGCGTGCTGGAGGCGGCCGGGCTGATCGAGGTCGAGAAGGGCTACGCCGGCCGACGCGGCCGGACGTGGATCACCCTCACCGCCGCCGGCGACACCGCGCTCTCCGACGAGATCGGACGGCTCAAACAGCTCATCGCCCGCGTCGAGGCCACCGACCCGGCGGAGGACGGTCGACCGCCGCGCTGACCCGCCGACGCCGGTCCGCCGCCGCGCCCGCCAGCGCGTCCGGCCCGGCCGGAGGAGCCGGCCGGCCTGGCCGCGGCGCTGGCCGTACAGGGGATGCTGCGCCGACGCACCCGTGGGGCGTACGGGGCGGCCGGGGCCGGTCTGCTGACCGGGTTGGCGGCCGCGGCGCTGCCCGGGCCGGGCGGCGGATGGTGGTGGGTGGGCATCCCCCTCGGGGTGGGCTGTCTGGTGCACTCCCTCGGTGACGCGTTGACCTTCACCCGGGTGCCGCTGCCGTGGCCGATCCGGATCCGGGGCGGCCGGTGGGCGGCGCTGGGCGTGTGGGCGCCGCTGCGGTTCCGTACCGGCTCGGCGGCGGAGCTGTTCCTGGTCGTTCCGGCCGTCCTGGCGCTGGGCGGGGTCAGCGTGTGGACCCTGCTGGCCGGGTAGGCGACCAGACGGCTGAGCTGCCGAGATAACGCTCTCACGAACTGCCGTGGATGGCTTGACACGCCCCCGGCCGGACGTGACCATGTATTGACATATTTCGCGCTCTCCGGCGACGCTGCCGGACGGCCCGCGAGTCGCACCCGCACCTGCACTCCCCACCGGCGTGATCGGCGCACGCCCTCCCCGTCCCGCGGAAGGACATCACCGTGCGCAGATCCCTGAGATCGTGGCTGGGCGCCGCGCTGAGCGCGATCCTCGTGGTCGGCGGCATCGCCGTCGCGCCACCGGCGAGCAGTGCCGCCCCCTTCAGCGTCCTGGTCTTCAGCAAGACCGCCGGCTTCCGGCACGGCTCCATCGGCCCGGGCATCACCGCCATCCAGCAGCTCGGCGCGGCCAACGGGTTCACCGTCGAGACCACCGAGGACGCGGCCCAGTTCACCGACGCCAACCTGAGCCGGTTCGCCGCGGTGATCTGGCTCTCCACCACCGGTGACGTGCTCAACGCCACCCAGCAGGCCGCGTTCGAGCGCTACCTCACCGGGGGCGGCGGGTACGTGGGCGTGCACTCCGCCGCCGACACCGAGTACGACTGGCCCTGGTACGGCGGGCTCGTCGGGGCGTACTTCGCCTCGCACCCGGCGAACCAGACCGCCACCATCAAGGTCGCCGACCAGGTGCACCCGTCCACCGCGTCGCTGCCGCAACGGTGGACCCGGCTGGACGAGTGGTACAACTACCGCACCAACCCCCGGGGCAACGTGCACGTGCTCGCCACCCTCGACGAGAGCACCTACACCGGTGGCGGCAACGGCTACGACCACCCGATCTCCTGGTGCCAGAACTACTCCGGCGGCCGGGCCTGGTACACCGGCCTCGGCCACACCGACGAGTCGTACACCGAGCCGGCGTTCCGCCAGCACCTGCTCGGCGGCATCCAGAGCGCGGCCGGCGCGGTGCAGGCCGACTGTGGTGCCACCGTCACCAGCAACTTCCAGCAGGTCGAGCTGGCCCGTGGGGTGGCCGAGACCGGCGAGCCGATGACGCTGACCGTGCTGCCCGACCGGGGAGTGCTGCACACCGCCCGCAACGGGGTGATCCGGCACACCGACGCGGCCGGCAACACGAAGGTCGCCGCCACCCTGCCGGTCTACACCGGGGACGAGGAGGGCCTCCAGGGCATCGCCGCCGACCCCAACTTCGCCACCAACCGCTGGGTGTACGTCTTCTACGCCCCACCACTGAACACCCCCGGGGGTGGCGCGCCGGCCACCGGCACCCCGGCCGACTTCGCGGTCTGGAACGGGGTCAACCGGCTGTCCCGGTTCACCGTCCGCGCCGACGACACCCTCGACCCGGCCAGCGAAACCCTGATCCTGGACGTGCCGACCAGCCGGGGCATGTGCTGCCACGTCGGCGGGGACATCGCCTTCGACGCGGCCGGCAACCTGTACCTGACCACCGGCGACGACACCAACCCGTTCGACTCCGCCGGGTTCACCCCGATCGACGAGCGGGCCGGCCGCAACCCGGCCTTCGACGCCCAGCGCACCTCGGCGAACAGCAACGACCTGCGGGGCAAGGTGCTGCGGATCAAGCCGAGCGCGGCCGGTGGCTACACCGTCCCGGCCGGCAACATGTTCGCCCCCGGCACCGCGCGGACCCGCCCGGAGATCTACGCGATGGGTTTCCGCAACCCGTTCCGGATGAGCGTGGACAAGGCCACCGGCGTCGTCTACCTGGGCGACTACGGGCCGGACGCGGGCACCGCCGACCCGAACCGGGGACCGGCGGGGAACGTGGAGTTCGCCCGCATCGACCGGCCCGGCTTCTACGGCTGGCCGTACTGCACCGCCCGCAACGACGCCTACAACGACTACACCTTCCCGTCCGGGCCGTCCGGCCCGAAGTTCGACTGCGCCAACGGCCCGGTGAACAACTCACCGAACAACACCGGCATCACCCAGTTGCCGCCGGCCGTCCCGGCGTGGCTGCCGTACGGCGGCTCCGGTTCCCCGCCGGAGTTCACCGGCGGCGGTCTCTCCCCGATGGGTGGGCCGGTGTACCGGTACGACCCGGCGAACACCTCCCCGGTGGCGTTCCCGCGGTACTACGACGGGACGTACTTCGCCGGTGAGTTCGGTCGCCGCTGGATCAAGAACATCAAGCTCGACG
This sequence comes from Micromonospora cathayae, assembly GCF_028993575.1. NCBI lineage: Bacteria > Bacillati > Actinomycetota > Actinomycetes > Micromonosporales > Micromonosporaceae > Micromonospora > Micromonospora cathayae. Next base: position 5,835,536 of record NZ_CP118615.1, read on the forward strand.
CGGCCGGCCAGCCCCACAAGATCAACCCGTTCCCGTGGACCGGCACCCAGGTCATGGACATGGAGTTCGGCCCGGACGGCGCGCTCTACGTGCTCGACTACGGCACCGGCTGGTTCAACGGCGACGCCAACTCGGCGCTCTACCGGATCGAGTACGCCCGCGACGGCCGCGCCCCACGCCCGGCCATCTCGGCCACCCCGACCAGCGGCACCGCACCGCTGACCGTGCAGTTCTCCTCGGCCGGCACGCTCGACCCGGACGGTGACCCGATCACCTACGCCTGGGACTTCGACAACAACGGCACCACCGACTCGACCGCGACCAACCCGAGCCACACGTACACCACCAACGGGGTACGCCGCCCGACCCTGACGGTGCGGGACACCACCGGCAAGACGGCCACCGCGAGCACGGTCGTCACGGTCGGCAACAGCGCCCCGGTGGTCACCGTGACCGTCCCGTCGAACGGACAGACGTTCAGCTTCGGTGACGCGGTGCCGTTCACCGTCACCGTCACCGACGCCCAGGACGGCACCGTCGACTGTGCCCGGGTCAAGGTGGCCTACGTCCTCGGCCACGACTCGCACGGCCACCAGATCAGCAGCAGGCAGGGCTGCACCGGGGTCATCCAGACCACCGCCGACGGCGAGCACGACACGGCGGCGAACATCTTCGGCATCATCGACGCCGAGTACACCGACCTGGGTGGGGGCGGCCAGCCGCCGCTGACCACGCACGCGCAGGCGGTGCTGCAACCCCGCACCCGGCAGGCCGAGCACGCCGGGGACTCCTCCGGCACCCAGGTCGTCACGCCGGGCAGCGCACACGGCGGCGCGGCGGTCGGCTACATCGACAACAACGACTGGATCTCGTACCAGCCGTACCACCTGGCCGGCGTGCGGTCGTTCAGCGTCCGGGCCGGCGCGCCCGCCGGCGCCGGCGGCACCGTGGAACTGCGGGTCGACTCGCCCACCGGGCCGCTGGTCGGCACGGCGACCGTGACACCGACCGGCGGACACGGCACCTTCGCCACGTTCACCGGCACGGTCACCCCGCCCACCGGCACCCGCACCCTGTTCCTGGTGTTCAAGGGCGGCGGCGGCATGTTCGACCTGGACGAGTTCACCCTGTCCACCGGCCCCGGCGGCGACCCGGACCCCGATCCGGGGACGAACCTGGCCCGGGGCAAGCCGGCCCGGGCGTCCAGCCTGGAAGGGGCGTACGTGGCGGCCAACGCGTTCGACGGCGCGCCCGCCACGCGCTGGGCCAGCGCGTTCGCCGACCCGCAGTGGATCGACGTGGACCTGGGCGCCACCCACGCCATCGACCGGGTCACGCTGACCTGGGAGGCGGCGTACGGCAGCGGGTACCAGATCCAGACCTCGCCGGACGGGGTCACCTTCACCACGATCCGGACGGTGACCGGCGGCGACGGCGGCGTGGACGAGCTGACCGGACTCTCCGGCTCCGGCCGGTACGTCCGGCTCCTCGGCACCACCCGGGGCACCGCCTGGGGCTACTCACTGTTCGAGTTCGAGGTGTACGGGAGTCCCGGCGGTCCGCCGGCGGGGACCAACCTGCTGCTGAACAAGCCCACGCTGACCTCCAGTGACGAGGGTGCCGGGATGTCCGGCGCCCAGGCGGTGGACGGCAGCCTCACCACCCGCTGGTCGAGTGCGTTCTCCGATCCGCAGTGGATCCGGGTCGACCTCGGCGCGCCGACCGCGATCGGCCGGGTCAAGCTGAGCTGGGAGGCGGCGTACAGCAGCGCCTACCGGATCCAGACCTCGAACGACGGCACCACCTGGGTCGACGTGAAGTCGGTGACCGGGGCCGACGGCGGGGTGGACGAACACACCGGGCTCGGCGCGAACGGCCGGTACCTGCGGATCCTCGGCACCGCCCGGGGCACCGGGTACGGTCACTCGCTCTGGGAACTGGAGGCGTACGCGGGCTGACCGGGCGACGGGGCGGTCGGCGCGGGTGGGACCTGCGCCGGCCGCCCCACGGCAGGACCGGTTCACCACCACCTCGCGCACGTACAGCGGGTGGACGATCTTCCTCACGCCCGTGGTGGGCGGCAACGCCAGCACCAGCACGGTCGACCCGGACCAGTTCCCGGGCGGCTGACGGCCCCGGTCCCGGACCGGTCGAGGCGATCGACCGCCGTCCGGGCCGGCGCGGCAGCACCGGGGGCAGCGACGTCGGACGGGGGCGTGGTGACCAAGACCCCCGGCTACGACGGACTGCCCCTGGTCATGCTGCGACTCGAACAGGTGGACGTCGACCGACTCGACGAACTCGTCACCGACGCCTGGCGGATGCTGGTTGCGCCTCCACGTGGCGCTGCCACCTCGTCCTCAGGCGAAACCACGGGCGGTGGCTTCCAGCTTCTCGCGGTAGGCGGCCCACCACGCCTCGTCGCCCTCGACCATGTTGTCTCCGGGCCGCCGCCAGCCGACCTGGCCGTCGAGCAGTTCCCGGACGATGTCGGCGTGCCCGGCGTGCCGGTTCAGCTCCGCGAGCATGTGCACGAGGACGAGGTGCAGCGTCACCGGGGCGTCGCCCCACCACCGCACCGAGCCGGGCGCGTCGATCGGGAGCGCCTCGATCGTCGCGTCCGCGTGCGCCCAGACGCGGTGCCACAGACCGACGACGTCGTCGCGGGACTCGTCGGCCGCGGCCCACATGTCCGCGTTCGGCTCCGCGTCCTCGGCCAGGCCCGCGACCGGCTCGGGAAAGGGCCTGTCGAACACCTCGCCGAAATAGCCGGCGGTCACCGAGGCCACGTGTTTGACCAGCCCGAGCAGGTTCGTGCCGGTCGGCACGAGCGGACGCCGTACGTCGTACTCCGACAACCCGTCGAGCTTCCCGAGCAGCGCCGCGCGCGCCTCCCGCAGGTACCGATGGAGGTTCGCCTTGGTGTCGGGGTCCGTCATGCCGCCCAGCCTGTCACAACCGCGCCTGCCCGGACACCCCGCGTTCCGGCGGACACCGTCGGACTCCCGGGGCGGCGGACGGAGGCATCAAGAGTTTGCTATACATCTATGGAACGGGCGTGGGAGCGCTACCAGACGGAGGACGACCATGCGTACTTTCCTCGCGGCGGTCACCGCCGCCCTGATGCTCGGTGCCACGGCCGGTAGCGTGCCGGCCGGCGCGTCCGGTGGCACCCACCACGGCTCGTGCACCCGCGGCCTGCTCTTCTGCGAGGACTTCGAGCGACTGCCGCGCGGCGGCCCCAGCAGCCTGGACTGGGGCGTCGACACCCGCCACGGCACGCTCACCGTCGAGCGCGCCCGGCACGGCAACCAGGTGCTGCACGTCCACACCGTCGACAACGGGCGGGCCTTCCTGCGGGTCGACGACTTCGCCGCGCCGGGCAACCGCTTCTACGGCCGGATGCGGCTGCGGGTCGACGCCTTCCCCACCGCCCCCGACTGGGCGCACTTCACGCTGGTCGAGGCGACCGGCACCGGCAGCTCGGAGATCGTCCGTCCGATCGGCGGCCAGTACGCGCCGACCGTACCCGGCACCTTCTGGGGTGTCGGCGCCGACGGCGGGCCGACCGGCGACTGGACCAACTGGCGGGAGTCCGCCCCGGTCGTCGAGGACACCTGGCAGTGCGTCGAGTGGCAGCTCGACCCGGCGGACAACCGGGTGGTGGTGTGGATCGACGGCGTGGCGAACCCGGAGCTGACCGCCTCCACGACCGACCACGGCGGCAACGACGTGCCGTTCGTGCTGCCCACGGTGAACACCGTGAAGATCGGCTGGCAGCTCTACCAGGGCGGCACCACGCCGGGCGAGTTCGACCTCTGGATCGACGACGTCGCGCTCTCCACCAGGCGTCTCGGCTGCTGACCGCCCCCTACGCCCGGCGGATCACCGTCGCACGTCCTCGTCCAGCTCCACCCGGTCCCGGTGGACCTGCCCGTCGGCCGGCCGCCGACCGACGGGCGGGACACCGGGTGACCCCGCAGCGCCGGACCCGAAGGCGTCCGGCTCCGGTCCGGGCGGTCGCGCGTACCCGGTGCGGGACGTGCCGCGCCAGAGCGCGACGGCACAGGCGAGGGTGACCACGGCGGTGGCCGCGAGCAGCGAGCGGTAGTCGAACACGGAGATGAGCGCGGCACCCAGCGCGATAGACGCCGTGTTGGGGATCAGGACGAACATGGTGGACGCCGCGTTGACCCGGCCCTGCATCCGGGTCGCCGTGTGGGTCTGCATCGCGGTGGTGAAACCCACCACGAACCAGACCATGGCCGCGCCGTTGACCACCGAGGCGGCGACCACCACCGCCAGCGACGGTACCGCCAGCGCGAGGTTGCCGACGCCGAACGCGGCCAGCCCGAGGGCGACGAGGCGGCCGTCACCGACCCGCCGGCTCAGCCGCGCCGCCACCAGGCCGCCCAGGACGGCCCCGACGCCCTGGATGCTGGTGATCACTCCGAAGAACGACGGCGGGCGGTGCAGGCCCGACTCGATGACGGCGAAGATGACGGTCTCGAAGAAGCCCAGGACCGCCCAGGCGGCCGCACCGGCGAGCGTGACCCGCGACAGCAGCGGCACCGCCCGGATGTGCTGGAAGCCGGCCAGGAAGTCCCGCCGGAACGGGACGCGTGGCTCCGGCTCGGTCTCGTGCACCCGGATCGAGCCGAGGACCGCCGCCGCGACGACGAACAGCACGACCACGAACAGCGCCAGCGCCGTACCGCCGAAGGCCGCGTAGAGCCCGGCGCCGATCAGCGGGGACAGGACCCGGATGCCCTGGCTGGCCGTTTGCAGGGCGGCGTTGGCCGGCGCCAGGTCCTGGTCGGACACCAGTTCCTTGAGCATCGCCGACCGGGCGGCCACGACGAACAACGCCGAGCAGCCGTACAGGAACGCCACGCCGTAGAGGATCCACAGCTGGTCCGTGCCGCGCACCAGCAGCAGGCTCAGCACGACCACACCGGTCAGCAGGTTGGTCAGCACGAGCAGCGGCCGGCGGCGTACCCGGTCCACGACGATCCCGGCCGCCGGGGCGAACAGCACCGGGACCGCCAGCGCCAGGAACACGGCACCGGCGGCGCTGTTGCTTCCGGTCAGGTCCTTGGCCCAGATGCCGAGGGACAGGTAGAGGGCGGTGTCGGCGAAGTTGGAGACCGACTGGCCGATCAGCAGCCGCCGGAAGCCGGGGTGCCCGAGGACCATCGCCATCCGTGCCCGCCACCTCCCAGAACTGTAAAGAAGGTTATCAGATTCGGGACGGTATGTCGTCGGGGCACGACGCAGCGGGTGACGGCTGCCCACCGGGGTGTGCGGCCGGCAGGTGGCCGTCGCCGCTGCCGCGTTACGCGGAGGTCCTGGCCGGGCGGCCCTGCGCCGCCGCGCCCGGGTCGTCGGCGGGCGTCGCCGGTTCCGATGGCTCGGCGAGGGTGCCACCGCCGACGGCTCCGGTCACCCCCCAGACCGCCCCGGCCAACACCACGGCACCGCCCAGCGCCTGCCACGGGGTCATCGCCTCACCGAGGAGCACCCAGGCCGCGCCGATGCTGACGACCGGCTCCACCATGCTCATGATCGACGCCCGGGTGGGGCCGATGACCGCCATGCCCGCGAAGAACGCGCCGATCGCCACCACGGTGGACACCACGGCGACCCCGAGGACCGGTAGCCAGGCGTGGGCGGGGAAACCGAAGCGCAGCTCGCCGGTGCCGGTCCCGACCACCAGGAAGGAGGTACCGGCGAAGGACGCGACGAAGGCGCTGGTGGTCAGCGGCGGCAGGCCGGCCGAGGTACGGTCACCCACCACGATGTAGACCGCGTAGACCCCGGCCGCGCCGACGGCGTACAGCACGCCGACCAGGTTGACGGCGGCGCTCGGCCGACCCAGCACCAGCGCCATGCCGGCCAGGGACAGCAGGATCGCGACCACCCCCGCCAGCGGCGGCCGGTACCGGCCGAGGGCGCTCGACAACAGCAGCACGAAGGCCGGGTACAGGTAGAGCAGCAGCACGGCGAGAGCCGGCGAGATGTGCTCCACCGCGGAGAAGTAGAACAGTGACTGCAACGCGTACAGCACCGCGCCGAGCAGCAGCAGCGCGCCGAACTGCCGGGCGGTGACCCGCCGGGGCAGCCGGCGCCGGACCGCGAGGTAGCCGAAGAGCAGCGTGGCGGCGACCGCGAACCGCAGGAAGAGCAGCGTCGACACGGTGAGGCCGGCGGAGTAGGCGTACCGGGCGAAGACGGGCATCAGCCCGAAGCCCGCCGCGGACACCGCCACCAGTGCGCTCCCCCGCCACACGGTGCGGCTCATCGGATTCTCCTCCCCGGCAACGCGGCACACCCTTCCTCGACCACTGCGGCGAAATCCCCGGGACGCTCCATCGGGAAGAAATGACCACCGGAGAGTGACCGGAAGCGATACGGTCCGGAAGTATAGTCCCGCCACTGCCGCAGCGCGGCCACCGAGGTGAGCGGGTCGCCCCGGCCGTAGAGCACCAGCAGCGGGCAGTCCAGCGGGTGCCGGCCGGCCGGTGCCCGGTAGCTGCCGGCCAGGACGAGGTCGGCGCGGAGCACCGGCATGAAGGTGCGGTAGATCAGCGGCCCCGAGGCCCGGGCCGTGGCACCGCCGATCGCCACCAGCCGGGCGAAGAGGTCCTCGTCGGACAGGTCCGTGCGGTGCAGGTCGGTGGCCTCCGGGGCCAGGTGCGGCGGGTTACGGCCGGAGACGACCAGCAGCCGGGGCGCGGGCCGGCCCAGCCGGGTCAGCCGGTGCGCCACCTCGAGCGCCAGCAGCGCGCCGAGGCTGTGGCCGAGCAGCGCGTACCCGTCCTGGTCGTCGGCCGCCAGCACGTCGGCCGCCCGGTCGCCGAGGTCGTCCGCGGTGTCCCGCATCGTGCGGTACGGCGGCTCGTGGGACCGGGTGCCCCGCCCGGCCGGTTCGAGAGCCGTCACCCGCACCCCGGCGACCCGGTTGCCGAGCAGGCGTCGGTACGTCCCGGCGGAGCCCCCGGCATGCGGCAGGCAGAACAGCCGCACCCTACTTGGGTCCTCGTTCGGTGGCCGGTCGGACGGTGATCCGGTCCGGTCGCTCGAAGCGGAGCAGTTGCCCGAGCAGCGCCCGCTTCGTCCGCGCCACCTCGCCGGGCGCGAGGTCGTGCAGGTAGAGGTCCAGGTTGAGCCGGGTCTCACCGTCCTCCGCCCGGTACGTGGAGGTAGCGGAGCCGGCCACCCCCGGCAGCGTGTTGGCGATCCGGCGGATCGACGCCAGCGACACCTTGTTGCCCTTGAGCACCGCGATGTCCGACAGCCGTCCCTGGAAGTAGAGGTAGCCCTCGGCGTCCAGCCGGAACAGGTCACCGGTCGCGATCACGCCCGGCGCGACGAGCCGGCTGCCGTTGCGGGTGTCCGTGCTGCCCACCTTCTCGCGGAGCACCGTGTCCGAGGTGACCTGCAACTCGCCCACCCCGTGCTCGTCGGGGGCCCGCAGGGACACCTCGACCCCGGCCAGCGGTCGGCCCACCGACCCGTACCGGTGTGGCGGCTCGCGGTGCGCGGCCAGCGTGCTGACCCGGGGGCCGGCCTCGGTCAGTCCGTAGGTCAGGTAGAGCTCCATCCCGGGCGCCCGGTCGAGGAGCTGCGCGGTCACGTCCGGCTCCAACGCGTCCCCGCCGACGGTGAGCAGTCGCAGCGTCTCCGGCGGTTTCCAGGGGCTGCCCAGCAGCGTGCGGACCATGTGCGGGGTCAGCGACGAGCAGGTCACCTGGTGTTCGGTCACCGCGGCGGTGTAGGCCGCCGGGGTGAACGGTGGGCCTGTCACGACCAGCCGGGTGTCCGTCACCAGGCCCGCCAGCAGTTGGGCCACCAGCGCGTAGGAGAAGTTGAGCGGCAGGTTGACCAGCATGGTGTCGCCCGACCGCAGGCCGATCGCGGCGGCGTGCCGGCGGGCGTTACGGACCAGCGAGGACAGCCGGTGGCGGCAACCGCTGAAGACGCCGGACGTACCGGAGGTGAGGATGATGACGTCGCCGGGCTCGTACCGCCGGCCGGGGTCGCCGCTGAGCAGCAGCGCCTCCGTCGTGCCGACGGGCCGGCGGGCGACCGGACGGTGGGCCGCCGCCTGGGTACGGGGTACCAGTACGGTCCGCGCGCCGAGGTGCCCGGCGATCTGGTGCAGCCGGGCCGACGGCACGGCCGGCGGGAGGATGGTCGGTACCCCACCGGCGGCCAGGACGGCGAAGAACCGGCGTAGCAACGGTTTGCCGTTCGCCAGGGCGATCAGCACCGGCTCGCCCGGTGCCAGGCCCAGGGCCAGCAGTTCCCGGGAGATCTGCCGCAGCGGGACGTCGTCACCCGGTGACGGCTCCAGCTCGACGGTGGTGGACAGGTACCGCTCCACGTCCTGCACTGTCCCGGGCAGGCCGATGCCTTCCATGGTGATCAGCTCCTGTGTCGACGCACGACGAGACACGTCACGGAGTGGGTCTCGTCGGCACGTGCCTGGTGTTCGCTGACGATGACGTACCGGCAGCCGGCGTGGCGCAGCCACGCGTCGGCGACGGTGGCCATGACCGGTCGGGCCGTCTCCGGTGGCATCGTGAGCAGCAGACTCGGCCCGCGTAGCCCGAACACGATGCAGGGCAGTCCGGCCAGCGAACCGGGGTTGGCTCCGGCGAACCGCAGCGGCGACACCCGGCCCCGGGCGGCCCCGGCGGCGACCGTCCGCATGGTGTGCCGGGTGGCGGTCGTACTGGCGCACAGCATCCCGGTCTCCGCCACGGCGTCGGTCACCGGCACCCCGGCGGACGCCAGCGCGGCCTGTACCGCCTCGACCACCAGCCAGGCGACCGGGTCGGCGTAGAAGGACACCGCGCGGCGGCCGGTGCCGGCCAGGTCGGTGCTGCTGGCCCGGCCGGTGGCCACCACGTCGACCCCGGTGAGTTCAGCCCACATCGGCCGCCGCCTCCTCGAAGACCAGGCAGGTGTTGAAGCCGCCGAAGCCCAGCGTCAGGCTCAACCCGACGCCGGTGCCGATCGGCCGGGGCCCGCCCGCCGGCAGGGGCAGCGGCAGCGCCCCGGCCACCTGCGCCAGCCCGTGGACCGGGGGTACCCGGCGGTCCCGCAGGGCCAGGATCACCGCGATCGCCTCCACCGCGCCGGTGGCGCCGAGGCTGTGCCCGAAAGCGCCCTTGGTGGCGAACACGACCGGCCGGTGACCGGTGCTGAACAGCCGGGCGAGGCTGAGCGCCTCGACCGCGTCGTTGGTGGGGGTGCCCGACCCGTGCGCGTTGACCACCGCCACGTCGTCGGGTTTGCGTCCCGCCGCGGCCAGCGCCCGCTCGGCGGCGAGCACGACACCGTCGCCCGTCGGGTCGGGCGCGGTCATCCCGGCGGCGTCGTTGGACGATCCGCCGCCGCTGAACACGGCGAGCACGGGTGCACCGCGCTGCCGCGCCCTCGCCCCGGACTCCAGCACGAGGAAGCCCGCGCCCTCGCCGAGCAGCGTGCCGTCGGCCCGCTCGTCGAAGGCCCGCAGCAGGGTCGGGGACATGGTGCCGAGCGCGCTGTGCCCGAGCCGTTTCGCCGGGGTCAGGATGTCGACGCCGCCGCAGACACAGACGTCGGTGACACCCGCCTCGATCAGTTGGGCGCCGACCAGGACGGCGTCCGACCCCGAGGAGCAGGCGGTGGACAGCGAGACCGGCGGCCGGCGTATCCCGGCCCGGGCGGCGACCTCCACCGCCCAGGCCTGCAGGTCGACGGTGTTCCCGTCGTCCAGGTGGGCACCGTAGCTGGTGCCCAGCACCAGCAGCGGGTCGGCGTCGGCCGGGGTCTTCGCGTGGGCGAGCGCGTCCCGCAGGACCGTACCGGCGAGCGCCACCTGCCTCTGGGCGTGCTCCTCGGCCAGGTCGAGGCAGGTGACCGGGGCGGCGAGCAGGTTGCGCAACCCGTGGGTGGCGGGCACCGGCCGGATGCCGGTGCGACCGGCGAGCAGGTGCCCCCACACCTCGTCCAGACCGGTACCGAGCGCCGTGGCCCACGCCGCTCCGGTGACCATGACCGGGGTCATCACCACAGCTGGCGTCCCAGTTCCTCGACCTTCGTCCGGACCAGGGAGCCCCGGAACGCCGCCACCGGCTTCTCGTCCACCGTGGCCTTGCAGGAGAAGTGGAACGAGCTGCGGTAGAGCCGCTCGACGCGCAGGTCGAACAGCACCTGGTCGCCGGGGACCACGACGTGCATGAACCGGCTGCGGACCGAGCCGATGAGGGTCAGTTCGTTGTCCAGCAACGGCGTGGTGCTCAGCTGGTAGAGGATGATCCCCGACTGGGCGAAGGCCTGCATGAGGTGACTGCCCGGGAACACCGCGCGCTCGGGGAAGTGGCCGGCGATCGCCTCCATCGTGCCGGAGACGGACATCAGGCTCCGCAGGTACTCGCCCGGCCGGTGCTCGACGACCCGGTCGATGTAGATCATCGGGTGCCGGTGCCGCAGCCACTGCTTGAGTTCGGTGAAGCCGATCGAGGTGTCGGTGAGTTCAGCCATTGCCGTCTCCGTTTCCGCAGGTGCGTAGGTTGTCGCGAAGCCATCGCGGCAGGGCGGTCGGCGCGCCGTCGGCCCGGTTCACCGCGCAGAGCGTCAGCGCGCCGGTGGCGAGCACCGTCTCGGGACCCGGCGCGGTGCGGCAGATCTCGCCGGCGAACTGGCAGGACGCCCCGGCGAGCCGGTCCAGTCGTACCCTGATCCGTAGTTCCTCGTAGAAGCGGGCGGCGGCCGAGTACCGCATCCGCGCTTCGACGACCGCCAGGTCCAGGCCGTCCCGTTCCAGCCGGCGGATCCCGGCGTCGACGTGTTCGAGGTTCTCCAGTACCGCCGTCTCCAGCAGGGACGCGTACCGGGCGAAGTGCACGACGCCGGCCGCGTCGGTGTCGGCGTGCTCGACCCGGCGGAACACGTCCCGCCACACGGTCGGGGCGGCGAGGCTCACGCCGACGCCTCCCGGAACCGCCGCGAGCCCTCGGCGATGCGGTCCACCAGTTGCTCGGCCTCGTCGCCGGTGGTCACCAGCGGCGGCGCGATCCGCATGGTGGGGAACACGTACCGCTGCCCGCGCGAGCGGCGGCCCGCGCCGGCCATGAACTCCACGTACGCGCCGGACCGGATCACGTGCCGGCGCAGGTCGTCCAGGCGGGCCGCGGCGGCCTCGGTCAGTTCGAGCCCGTGCATCACCCCGACGCCGCGGGCCTCCCGGTAGAGCTCGGGGAAGCGGTCCACGAGCCGGTGCCGCAACAGTTCGCCCAACTGCTCGCCGAGGGTGGCGGAGTGCTCCAGCAGCTTGTCGTTGACCATCAGCTGGATGCCGTCGCGGAGGACGGCGCAGGTGAGTGGACGCAGGTCCGAGGTGGCGACCGCGCCGGAGGAGCGGACGGTCAGCGACCGGCGGGCGATCACCATGGAGGTGGACAGCACGCCCATGCCGACGCTCTTGCCGATGACGGTGATGTCGGTCGGGACGGGGCCGTCGTCGTCGGTCATCGCGAAGAAGGCGCCGCTCTTGGCGAAGGTGAGCACCTCGTCGGCGACGAGCAGGGCACCGTGGCTGCCGCAGAGCCGGGCCAGGCCGCGCAGGTAGCCCGGCGGCGGCAGCAGGATGCCCGCGTCGCCCTGGATCGCCTCCACCACCACCGCGAGCACGCGGTGGCCCCGGTCACCGAAGTAGTCGGCGAGGACCTGGGGATCGCCGAAGGGCACGTGTTCGACGGTCACCCCGTACGGCTTCCCGGTTTCCTGGGCGGGCAGCCCGACCCGGTAGTGGCGTCGGTTGAGCAACGGCACCAGGCCGCTGGTCCACCCGTGCCAGGCGCCCTCGAACGCCACGATGATGTCGCGTTCCTCCTTGCCGGGGACCGGTCGGAGGGTGCGCTGGTCGAACCGGGACTCCAGCACCATCCGGAGCGCCAGTTCCATCCCCTCCGAGCCGGAGTTGCGTCCGCTGACGTGGTACGCGTCGCCCGGGAAGGTGTCGGCCCAGAGCCCACCCGGGCCGAACAGCTCGTACAGCAGGTGGGACCGTTCCAGCGAACCCAGTTCGTCGGTGGCGTACCCCACGTCGGTGAGCGCCCGGTCGAGGATGCCCCGCACGGCCGGGTGGTTGGCGCCCAGGCAGGCGCTGGCGTACCCGCCACTGGCGTCGATCACGTCGAAGGTGGTTCCGGCCCGTTCGCCCTCCAGTTCGGCCAGGCGCTGGTGCACACCCTGGCCGCCGAGGACCGCGAAGGGCTGCCGGTGGGTGCCGTAGTGGTTGAGGTGGATGTCCCGGCCCTGGAGCAGGATCGACAGGGCGTCGGCGCTCAGCCGCTCGGTCACGCGGCGACCCCCTGGAGACGACGCACCAGGTCGGCGACGGTGCGTACGCTCTGGAACGCCTCGGGCGTGAAGTCCTCGTCGGAGATCTGGACCCCGAACTGGTCCTCGCACTGGACCCGCAGCTCGACGAACCCGAGGGAGTCCAGCCCGTAGACGTTGCGCAGGCTGCCGTCGAGGTCGATCTGATCCGCCGGCGTCTCGACGAAGAGATCGGTTTCCATGATCTTGCGGATGGTGTTCTCGATGCTCACGATGCCTCCGTCGGTCGTGATTGCAGGAATGGGCAGATACGTGCAGCCGTTGATCTCGCACCATGCACCGTCACGCGGATTACCAACGCCGGTAAAACGCGCGACAAAGACGTACAGAACTGCTGATCCACGCATTGGAGCACGCTTCGGCGCCCACCTTGATCATGCAGTCAGGTGAGCTGGCGCCCTACTCGGGCCATGCGTGATGAAGTGCGGCAATCATGCGTACTTCCGCCTGCGGAAGGCCACCTGCCGGCGGGAGGGCAGGGCTCAGGCAGCCGATCTGTGCCGCAGGGCAGGCGGGTCAGCCACCCCGTGCGACTCGGATAAACTACGCAAGGTTACCTCCCCGTGACTCTTGCCGCCCACCACTATCCAGACCGGACAGTGCGCTGTCAACCCGCGACAATCTGTCGATCAAGAAGCGCCGGCCAGGCCCCGGTGGACCGGTTCAGACAGCCCTTCATCGGGCCGCGAGGTCGGGTTGATGCATTGACGAACGTCCGTGTAGTCTGTGGCCCGTCCAATATCACCTACAGTGTCGGTGGACCCGCTGATCCGATGCTGGTGGATGGCGACACCCCGGCTCAAAGCGTGAACGTTCCCTGGCGTCCGGAGCAATGGTGATCTTCCTCGAATCCCGGCGGACGCGTCCCTCAAGGTTTGGATGCCTGCGAATGGTGCGATCAGCGGACGCCGTGGTTGTCGGCGGCGGCGTCATCGGAGTCAGCACGCTCTACCACCTCGCCGCCCGCGGCGCCCGCGACGTGGTGCTGCTGGAGCGGGACACCCTCGGCAGCGGCTCCACGGCCGCCGCGGCCGGCGGCTTCCGGGCCCAGTTCTCCGACGAGGTGAACATCCGGCTCGCGCTGCGCTGCATCGACGCATACCAGCGCTTCCAGGCCGAGTTCGACATCGACATCGGGTTCCGCCAGACCGGCTACCTCTTCCTCCTCCGCGCCGAGGAGGAGCCGCACTTCCGCACCGCGCTGCGACTGCAACAGTCGATGGGCGTGCCGGCCCGGATCGTGCCGGTCGACGAGGCGCTACGACACGTCCCCGGCACGAGCCCCGACGGCCTGTCCGCCGCGACGTACTGCCCGATCGACGGGCTCGCCACCCCGCACGCCGTCGTCCAGGGATACGCCGCAGCCGCCCGCCGGCTCGGCGCGCGCATCGTCCAACACGAGGCGGCCCGGGAGATCCTGGTGCGGGACGGTCGCGTGGTGGGCGTACGCAGCGCACAGGGCGAGATCGCCACCCCCCTGGTGGTGCTCGCCAGCGGCGTCTGGTCCCCGGAACTGGCCCGCACCGCCGGGATCGACCTGCCGGTGACGGCCGAACGGCGCTTCGTGCACTACGTCGCCTCCGACGGCGGACTGCCCGAGCGCACGCCGCTGACCATCGACTTCGCCACCGGGCTCTACTTCCACCGCGAGGGTGCCGGCCTGATCGTGGGCGGGCCCTGGGCGACACCCGAGGAACTGGCCCCGGTCGCCGTACAGCGGTTGCCCTTCCTCGCCGACCTGGGCGTGGCGAACACCTGGTCGGGCCTGTACGAGATGAGTCCGGACCACAACGCCCTGGTGGGACGGTGCGACGAACCGGCGGGTCTGCTCTACGCCACCGGCTTCTCCGGGCACGGCTTCCAGCAGGCACCCGGCATCGGCGAGTACCTCGCCGACCTCGCCCTGGACCGGGAACCCGAACTCGACCTCTCGGCGCTGTCCCTGCGCCGCTTCACCGACCAGCTGTCCCGTCCCGAACTCCACGTCGTGTAGAAGGCCCGACCGATGCGCTTCCTCGACGCCACCGCCATCGAGCGGCTCCTCGACCCGCAGACCGCCTACGACTCGCAACGGGAGGCGTTCCACTGCCTCGGATCGGGCCTCGCCGACCTGGCGGAACGGCTCATCCTCGCCGGTACCGACGGGGACGCGCTCGCCTTCTGCTACGCGGCCCGGCTACGTCCCGGGACGCCGGCGGTGTGCAAGTTCGGCGCGGTCGCCCCGGACAACAGCCGGCTCGGCCTGCCGAGCGTGCACGCCCAGATCCTGGCCCTGCACCCCCGTACCGGCCAGCTGATCGCCGCCTTCGACGGTGAGGCCGTCACCACCCTGCGCACCCCGGCGGCGACCGCCGTCGCGGTGGACCACCTCGCCGCGCCCGGCCCGCGGACCCTCGCCGTGCTCGGCTGCGGCGTGCAGGGACGCGCGCACGTACGCGCGCTCGCCGGGCGGGTGTCCCGCGTGCTGCTCTGGGACCATCGGCCGGGCCGGGCCGCGGAAACCGCCGACCGGCTCGCCCCCGAGGTGCCGGTGCCGGTCTCGGCGGCACCCTCCGCCGCCGCGGCGGTCGGTGCCGCCGAGATCGTGGTGACCTGCACGACCAGCAGCACCCCGGTGCTGCGGGGCGAGTGGGTCACCGACGGGGCCACCGTGGTCAGCGTCGGCTCCTTCGCGCCGGACCGGTCCGAAGTGGACCGGGCCCTCGTGCGACGGGCCGGCGCGGTGGTCGTCGACCACGTTCCCACCGGGCTGCGCCAGGCCGGCCCCGTCGTGGGTGCCGTGGCCGCCGGCGACCTGGCCCCCGATACGCTGATCGGTCTCGGCGACGTGGTGGCCAACGGCCGGCAGGCCCGCGCCGACCGGCACACCATCGTCTACTACAACAGCGTCGGCCTCGGCGTACAGGACGCCGCCGCCGTCAACGCGATGCTGGCGGCGCAGACGCGGCAGGAGCAGGTCTGATGAGCAACACCGTACGACTGTGGGTCCGCCACGAGACCAGATCGACCGAGCGTCGCACGCCGGTCACCCCCGACGACGCACGGCGGCTCGTCGCCGCCGGTCTCGACGTCACCGTCGAGGAGTCACCACAGCGGATCTTCCCGCTGCGGGAGTACCTCGACGCGGGCTGCACCGGGGCACCGGCGGGCAGTTGGCCCGACGCGCCCCCGGACACCGTCGTCGTCGGGCTGAAGGAACTCCCCGACCAGCCGGCGGCGCTGACCCACCGGCACGTCTACTTCGGCCACGCCTACAAGGGGCAACGCGGCGCGGCGGAACTGCTGCGCCGCTTCGCCGCCGGCGATGGCGCGCTACTGGACCTCGAATACCTCGTGGACGACGACGGACGCCGCCTCGCCGCCTTCGGCTACTGGGCCGGCTACCTCGGCGCCGCCCTCGGGGTGCTGCACCTGGCCGGTGAACTCGACGTCCCGCTGGCGCCGCTGCGGCGGTCGGACCTCGACGAGAGGCTGCGCCGCAGCGCCAAGACC
Organism: Micromonospora cathayae; assembly: GCF_028993575.1. Lineage (NCBI taxonomy): Bacteria > Bacillati > Actinomycetota > Actinomycetes > Micromonosporales > Micromonosporaceae > Micromonospora > Micromonospora cathayae. Next base: position 5,851,421 of record NZ_CP118615.1, read on the forward strand.
GGCGAACCGCCCCGGGCCCTGGTCATCGGCGCCCTCGGCCGCTGCGGGCGGGGCGCCCGGTCCGCCCTGGCCGTCGCCGGGATCACCCCGACCTGCTGGGACCTGGCGGAGACGACGAACCTGGACCGGGCCGCGCTGCTCGACCACGATCTGCTGGTCAACACCGTGCTCAGCACCGGCCCGGTGGAACCGTTCCTCACCACCGCCGACGTCGACCGCCCGGACCGGCGGCTGACCCTGGTCGCCGACGTCACCTGCGACGTCGGCTCGCCGTACAACACGTTGCCCATCTACGACCGGACCTCCACCTGGGACCAGCCCGTCCTCCGGTTGCGCGCCACCGGGCCGGTGCTGGACGTCATCGCGGTGGACAACCTGCCGTCGCTGCTGCCCCGCGAGGCCAGCGACGCCTTCTCGGCCGACCTGCTGCCGCACCTGCTGTCGCTGGCCGGTCCGACCGCGGCGACCTGGCGGCGGTGCGAACGGGTGTACCGGGAGACCTGCCGGACGTACGGAATCGAAGTGGAGGAAGTCGATGGCTGAACGGATCCCGGCGAGTGGTCGGGTGCACTGGGTCGGCGCGGGGCTGTCCACCGGCAGTGGCCTGGGTGTGCTGTGCGACCAGGCCGACCAGGTCCTGTTGTGGCACCGTACCGTCGAGCGTGCCGAGGAACGGCTGGCCGCGCTCGGCCTCGCCGGCCGGGCCACCCCGCGTGCCTTGGACGGTGACGCGTTGGCCGACGCACTGGAACCGGGCGACGTGGTGGTGTCCATGCTGCCCGCCGACCACCATCCGGCGTTGCTGCGGCTCTGCCTCGCCTCAGGGGCGCACTTCGCCTGTTCGAGCTACGTCTCCGAGCCGATCGCCGCGGAGTCCGCGGCGGCGGCGCGCCACGGCATCGTGGTCCTCGCCGAATCGGGGGCCGACCCGGGCATCGACCACCTGTTCGCGCACAAGCTCGTCGCGCAGGCACGGGCGGAACTCGGGGACGGCCCCGCCACGGTCGCCTTCACCTCCTACTGCGGTGGCCTGCCGGCCGTCCCGAACGACTTCCGGTACCGCTTCAGCTGGTCGCCGCGGGCGGTGTTGACCGCGCTGCGGGCACCGGGGCGGTACATCGAAGCCGGGGTGGAACGGGTCGTCGCCCACCCCTGGGAGGCCACCCGCCCGCACCTGGTGGCCGGCGAGTCCTTCGAGGCGTACCCGAACCGGGACAGCGTCCCCTTTCTCCGGCAGTACGCCCTGCCACCGCACTGGCGGCCGGAGACGTTCATCCGCGGCACCCTGCGGCTCGCCGGCTGGCGCGACGCGTGGGCACCGGTCTTCGAGACGTTGCGCGCCGGCGACCCGCAGCAGATCGGGAAACTGGCCGACGACCTCGGTGACCGGTACCCGATGACCGGGGACGACCGGGACCGGCTGGTCCTCGCGGTCACCCTGGACGTCCACGCGGCGCACGGCGGGACCTGGTCCGGACAGTACCTACTCGACGTCGTCGGCGACGACCGGGAGAGCGCGATGGCCCGGTGCGTGTCGCTGCCGTTGGCCTTCGGGGTGACCGGGATCATCACCGGCCGGACCCCGGCCGGACTGCACCGGGCCGCCGAGGAGATCGAGGAGATCGACCGGTGGCTCGACTTCCTCGGCCGGCACGGCGTGGTCGGGTCGAGCCGGATCGGCGGGACGACCCGCCGGTAGCAGCGCCGGCGGTGTGCCGGACACCGCGAGCCGGCCGACGGCGGTGCCGGCCGGCTCCGGCGCGGGTGGGGTTTCCGGCGCGGGCGGGAGCGCCGCGCCGAAACGGGCCGCGACCGCCGCCACCGCGGCGCGTAGTTCGGCGCCCTCCTCGACGACGAAGTCGAACGGTACGGTGGCGAGCCACTCCTGCGCGTACATCGCGGGATTCCGGGTGCTGCCGACCAGCACACACCGGTCGCCGGCCGGCTCGAGGCGGCCCATCGGCGGGCGGATCCACGGTGCCACCTTCTCCCGTGGCGCGTCGAACACCACCCGGGTGGGGTACCTCCAGCCGGTGCCGAGGTTCGCCTCGACGGCGGCGACCGGATCCAGGTCGTCGGGCGGTGGGAAACCGTGCGGGGTGCGCCGGGTGGCCCGGATCCGGTCGATCCGGTAGGTACGGACCGCTTCCGCGCGATGGGAATGGCACAGCAGGTACCAGCGGCCGTACCGCACCACGACCGCCCACGGGTCGACCTCGGCGTCCCGTTCCTCGCCGCGTTCGCTCCGGTAGGTGACCACGACGCGACGCCGGTCGGCGACGGCGGCGACCAACGCGCTCATGATCGCGGGATCGGGGCGGGCCGCGCGCCGGTCCGGGGCGGCCGAGACGTGCGCCCGCAGCGCCGCCGCCTGCCGTCCGACGCGCTCGGGGAGGGCCCGGATGACCTTGCCGAGCGCCGAGCCGACCAGGTCGTCGGCGTCGATCGCGGCCGGTTGCCCGTCGAGGACGGCCATCACCAGGCCGAGCGCCTGCTCCTCGGTGAAGTAGACCGGTGGCAGCCGGGTGCCCCGGCCCAGCCGGTAGCCCCCGTACGGGCCACGGGCCGACTCGACGGGGATGCCGGCCTCGCGGAGGATGCCGACGTAGCGCCGCGCGGCCCGCTCCGTCACGCCCAGGGCCGAGGCGAGCTGGTCGGCGGTGGTGCCGGGACGGGCCTGCAGGATCTCGAGGGCGCGCAGGGCCCGCGCGGTCGGGCTCGGACCGGTCGACACGAGGTGCAGAGTACCGGAAGCCGATCGTCCGGAATCGGCTCTAGGTTGATCGCATGACCGGAGAACAGATCGTGCTCGTGGGTGGGCTGTGGCTGGACGCGTCGGCGTGGAGCGGCGTGGCGGCCGAACTGACGGAACGGGGCCGTCACGCGGTACCGGTGACCCTGCCGGGTCAGGGCGACGGGCGTACCTCGGCGACCCTCGCCGACCAGGTCGACGCGGTGCTCGCCGCCGTGGACGCCGGGCCCGGCGGTTCGGTGGTGGTGGGGCACTCCGCCGCCTGCACGCTGGCCTGGATGGCGGCCGACGCGCGGCCCGGCCGGGTGACCAGGGTGGTGCTGATCGGCGGGTTCCCGTGGGGCGACGGGCGGCCGTACGCGGACCTCTTCCCGATCGTCGACGGCGTGATGCCGTTCCCCGGCTGGGAGCCGTTCGACGGGGCGGACGCGGCGGACCTGGACGAGCCGGCGCGGCAGGCGTTCGCGGCGGCGGCGGTCCCGGTACCCGTGGGTGTGGCCAGGGGGGTGGTGCGGCTGACCGACGAGCGGCGGTTCGACGTACCCGTCGTGGTGGTGTGCCCCGAGTTCACGCCGGCCCAGGCACGTGAGTGGATCGCCGCGGGAGACGTGCCCGAGCTGGCCCGGGCGAGACACGTCGACCTGGTCGACATCGACTCCGGCCACTGGCCGATGATCACGCGTCCGGCGGAGCTGGCGGCGATCCTGGCGACGGTCTAGCCACCTCCCCGACGATCGGGCCGGTGGTGGCCGGTGCGTCGCGCCGGGCGGCGACCGTCCGCCTCGACGTGCTGCCCGGGAGACACCGGCTGCCGGAGGGACAGCGGTGACGCCGGCACCACCGGGTCGGTGGTGCCGGCGTCACCGTCACGGCACCGTCCCTGGCGTCGGGGCGGTGGCCTCGTCGGAGAGCACCCGGGTGGCTTCGGTCAGGGGGTCACCACCCGGCCGCCGAACGTCACGACGAGCCGGCCGTCCGAGGCGAACGACCAGCCCAGCGCCCCGGAGTACTGGGCGCACCGGGAGCCGTTGGAGCCGGACCAGAACTGGTTCGAGCTGTCCGAGTTACCGATGATCTTGTCGTTCGATCCGCCGTCGCACGAGGTGTTGTTGCGGAAGACCGAGCTGCCGCCGTCGAAGGTGAAGTTACGTTCGGTGTTGCCGACGCTGGCGTTGTTCGACACCTGCATCGTGCCCAGGTTGCGGTTGTAGGTGAAGCCGTGCTTGCCGTTGTCGTAGGCGATGTTGCCCCGGACGATGTGGTTGACCCCGATGTCCTCGCCGCCGAGCTTGTAGCCGTTGCGGTCGCCCGCGCCGGCCTGTCCACCGTTGCTGAGGGTGCCGTTGCCGTAGGCGAGGGACGATTCGATGGTCACCGCCCCGATCGGTCCGGTGTCGGACTTGGTGTAGAGGTCGTAGCCGTCGTCGATGTTGTTGTGGGCGACCGTGTAGCGGAAGACGTTGCCGGGTCCCACGGTGAGCTTCGGTGCGAAGCCGTCCGCGTCCTCACCGTCGGAGTCGACGTTGTCGTGCGACACCGTGCTCAACACGAGGTTGTTGGACGGCCACTGGTCCCTGGGCGCGTCCGCCACCAGGCGGGAGAGCTGCAGCCCCGAGTCCCGGTTGTGGCGGGTGATCACCCGCTCGACGATGTTGTTGTTGCCGGCGAGGAGGATGCCGTTGTCACCGGCGCGCTCCACCACCAGGCCGTGGACGTGCCAGTACGACCCGCCCAGGACGAGTCCACGGTTCGCCGGGTCCTCGCTCTGCGCCGAGAAGTTCAGGACCGGGGTTTCGCCCGGGTACGCGAACAGCTTCTTGCGGGCGCTCGACGTGCCGTTGTTGCCCTGGCCGATGGTGACGGTCTGCGAGTAGCGGTAGGTGCCGCCGCGCAGGTAGATCGTCCCGCCGGCCCCGATGCGGGTGATCGCGGAGGTGAGCGTGGTCGGGTTCGTCTCCGTCCCGGAGGCGCTGTCGCTACCGCCCGGTGCCGCGTACAGGACGTTGCCCGACGGCGGTGGGGTCGTGGGCGGAGGCGTGGTCCCCGGCGGGGTCGTGGGCGGCACGGTCGTGGGAGGGGCGGTCGTGGGTGGGGTCGTCGCCGAGGCGTAGGTCTCGAACTCGGCGACCCGCGGGGTGCCACTCGAACCGGTGATCTCAAAGTTGATCTTACTGAGGGTGGCCGGAGCGAAGGTGATGGCACCCGCCCCGCTGCCGGTGGCCAGGACGGAACCGGTGTCGTTGTTGACGACCCGCCAGGATCCGATGGCCCCGACAGCGCCGGACGCCTCACGGATGGTGATCGCGGACACCGTGGTGGCCGAGCCCCACTTGACCGAGATGCGACCGGTCGAGCCGGCAGGTGACCAGTAGGTGCTCAGGTTGCCGTCGAGCACGTTGCCGTAGCTGGTTCCGCTGGCCTTGCTCGATCCGTCGGCACCGGCTCCGAGGCTGAGGTTGGGGCCGCTCGCGGCGGACACCTGGACCATCGGCAGCGCCACGACGGCCGTGGCGACGGCCGCCAGGGCGACGCCGCCGGCGAGAAGCTGGGATCTTGATCTGGTTCGCACTGTCGCACTCCTCAGGAAGGGCCACGGCGGAGCGCCGCCCTGCAGGCGCGGCACCGCGCGGCCCCGTCTATGCGTCCCTGGCCCGGCCGACGGCCCGAAACATCGATGAAACCTTAGGCTAGGAAAGCGTTTACCTGAGATGCAAGGCTTGAGATGTGCAGGTTTGTTGCAGACTGTGGTGCACCGACGGCACGCCCGACTCGCCACACGGCGACCGCGACCGCGCGACCCGTGACCGCAACCCGGCCCCCGCGACCCGGGTCCCCGCACCCCCGTGACCCGTGCGACCCGTGACCGGGTGGTCCCCGCACCCCCCCTGGCCGGGTCCCCGCGACCCGATCCCCTGACCCCTGACCCCTGATCCGCATCGGTCCTGGATTACGGCCGGGCACATCCGCCGGCCGGTTCCGCCCCACCAGGACGTCAGCACCGGTGGAGCCCCGGAACACCGAACTGGCCTATTCACCACCAACCACTACGGACAGTCCCGACCACCGCCAGTACGCCAGAACCGTTCTTTCTGCCATTCCTCCGCCAGGTCGTCGCGCTGACCGAACGTGCTCAACGGTGGCGGTCGACGACAACCGTCAGTTACGGCATGGAGGGCCGGTCGTACGGTAACCACAGCCCAAGCGGACGCCGGCCCGCCGGTTCCCCTTCGGACGACGACTCCCCGATGTCCGGACGTCAGCAGCCGACCGGGCCGGGGATCCGTTATCAGCCTTTGTCGGATCTCCCGGTGGGCCGTCACTATATATCCGAGATGAGCTGTTTAAGTAGGTGATCTGATTACCTCCGACCGGCAGGGATTCCCTTTTTCCTTTCGCTCCTTGACATGCTGAAACGATCCCGCCACCCTCATGGTCATCGCATTCGCGTAATTGATACGAGTGAGAGGAGAACCTTCATGGCCACCCTGACCCTGGAACGGACGAACGAGGTCGTCGCCGGCGGTGCCGAAGAGGTCGTCGCCCGGTTCGGCGGTGCCGAGGAAGTCGTGGCCTTCGGCGGTGCCGAGGAAGTCATCGCCCGGTTCGGCGGCGCCGAGGAAGTTGTGGCCTTCGGCGGTGCCGAGGAAGTCATCGCCCGGCTCGGCGGCGCCGGAGAGGTTGTGGCCTTCGGCGGTGCCGAAGAAGTCGTGGCCTTCGGCGGTGCCGAGGAGGTCGTCGCCCGGCTCGGCGGTGTCGAGGACGTCGTCGCCGGCTGAAACCCCACGGCCGGGCCGCTGGCCGCCGTCGGGCGGTACGTCGAATCCGACGTCACCTGACCGGTTCGGGCCCGGCCCGGTGCTTCGCAGTTCCGAGCGCCAGCCCGTCGACACGGGCTGGCGCTCGGCCTGCCACCGCCCACCGGGGAGCGGGACGGCTCAGCTCAACCAGTCGAGCAGCTTCCCGCCCTGCTGCCAGATGGTGAGGGCGGAGAACACTCCGAACAGCACCACCGCCCACACCAGGGCCGCCACCCGGTAACCGCGCGGGCGGATCTGCTCCGGCAGCACCCGACGGTTGACCACCAGCAGCAGGATGGCGTAGATGAACATCATCAGTCCGCCGACGCAGGCCGAGATGACCAGCAGCACCAGCGGTTGGGCGAAGCCGGCCAACAGGATCGCGCAGCCCAGCCCGACCAGGCCCCAGACCAGAGCGAAGTAGATCCGGCTCTCCGAGACCCGGCGCAGGTACGAGGTGGCGAGCACATCGGCGGCGAGTCGGCTGGTGTAGTCCACGATGCCCATCGCGGCGGCGAACAGCGAGAACGCCCCGATCATCCAGAACAGGACGCCGAACCAGCCGCCGACCAGCTCCTTGAGCCGTTCCCCCTCCACCGCCAGGAAGTCCACGCTGTTGGCCAGTCCCGGCTGTCCGTACACGGTGGAGTAGGCCAGCATCGACATCAGCGTGATGGTGACGAAGGAGATCAGCACGAAGGTGACCAGTTGCTCCCGGTTGGCCAGCCGCCACCACCCGCGCCACCGACGCAGGTTCTCCTCGGTCGGCTCGAACACGAAGCCCGCCGCGTCCGGTGCCGCCTCCTTGCGGCCGGTGACCGGGCTGACCAGGCGGGGGACGTACGCGCCCATGCCGAAGCCCTTGTCCCGGATCCAGTTGCTCTGCACCAGGTTCTGGCCGCCGCCGGCTCCGGCGAAGACCAGCGCGGAGAGCATCAGCGCGAATCCCAACTCGACCGGGAAGTCCGGTGCGGTGACGGTACGGGGCAGTTCCCCCCAGGCGTCGGCGGAGATCGCGAAGAACACCGCCACCACCACGAAGAACACCACCAGGCCGACCTTCAGGAACTCCACCCGCTCCAGCGCGGTGTAGACCACCGGGGCCAGGGTCAGCGTCAGCCCGATGGCGAGCAGCATGCCGACGGCGATCCAGGTGACGTTCCCGCCGCCGAGCAGGTACGTGACCATGGTGGCCGAGCTGGACACCCAGCCGGGCCAGAGGTTGGCGAAGTACGTCATGACCGCGAAGACCAGCCCCCAGTGCCGCCAGAACCGGGAGAACCCGGTCAGCGCGGTCTCACCGGTCGCCAACGTGTACCGCTCGATCTCCATGTTCAGGAACCACTGGGTGATCAGCCCCACCGCGGCGGCCCAGAGGAAGACCAACCCCACCTGCGAGGCGATGTACGGGTAGAGGATGAACTCCCCCGACGCCAGGCCGACCCCGGCGGCGATCACCCCCGGGCCGATGACCTTCCAAGTCGACCGGGGCGGTGGGGGCAGGTCCCGGACGGTGACGCCGGGAAGGTGTCGGGTCGGGAAGCGGTCGGCAGGGGTCTGCGTCATCGGAGCCTCCAGGGTGGTGTGGCCCCGGTACCCACGCCGCCGCCGCGCCGAAACGCGCCGATTCGGGCGGCTCGCGGTCGATGCAGCCCGGCTCCCCCCACCGGTACGGCCGAGGTGCTCCGGCCGCCGCCGCCGGGCAGGCCATCCGCCGCCGGCATTGGCGGGTGCGCGTCGACGCAGGGTTGCCGGGTCAGGTTCCCGTCACACCGGCTGGTCGGCGAAGTAGGTGTACCGCCGCCAGATCTTGTCGTTCCGGAACCTGTGGAAGTCCGCCCACCTGACGGTCACCAGCTCACCGCTCTTGAGCCGGCCGTCGAGGACCCCGCGGGCGGCTACCCAGTCGTCGTCCGCGAGGATCGACTCCACCGAGTGCCGCCCTGCGGCGATTCGCCGATCCGTCAGGTAGAAGCGGATGAGTCCGTCCAGTCCGACAATGGTTTCGGTGCCACCGCGCTCGTACACCACGTCGTCGCAGAACATCCGAAAGATCGCGTCGTAGTCGGCGGCGTCGACGAGTTCGTAGTACCGCTGCACCGTGTCGGCGTGGTTCTGCCCCATACACACCCCGTTTCGTGGCCGATGTTCGTGTCCGGACGGGTCGTTCATCGCTTCGACCAGCGACGTCGGCCGCAGGTCGGTCCGGTGCTCGTTGCTGGAACCGCAGGCACTCCGCGCGGCTCGCCTCGCGATGCGCCTTCGTGCGACCGGCCATGGGTGTCGACAATGGCGGGCCAGCGGGGGTACCGGCGCTGGCCGTCGACGGATGCCGGTCTGGTGCCGTCCTCCGGGCCGGGGAGGTCGCGGCACCGTCACCGCACCTCCGAATCCGACGAGGGGATTCGTTCGCAGGGGTGCCACATTAGCCGGCAGAGACGAAGCAAATCCATGGTCATCCATGGGTGTGATGACGATCACACACGCCATCCGGGCGCAGCATCTGCACCGCCGAATCGCCTTACCCGAATAGAGCCACAACCACCTGGCATTGCCCGGAATGGATGCCATTCCACCCGACGGACGTCGCCGGCAACCACGCGGCAGGTTGTGATACGCCTGCGGCACACCACATCCCACACTCCGCGAGCGGTATCCTGCCCGTGGCATGCTCGCCGTCTGACCGTGAGGATGTGGACGTGAGCCGATGGATGTCTTCGGGCCGGTAGCCGACCTGTACGACAGCGTCCGGCCGGGATACCCGCCGGAGATCACCGACGCGGTCCTCGCCTACCACGGAGGTACACCGACGTCCGTGGTCGAGGTCGGCGCCGGCACGGGCAAGGGCACCGACGTCCTCGCCCGCCTCGGCGCGCCCCTGACCTGCATCGAGCCCGATCCCCGGATGGCGGCGGCACTCACCCGGCGATTCCCGGACGCCCGCGTGCACGCCACCACGTTCGAGCGGTGGTCACCGCCGGCCGGCGGGGCGGACGTCCTGGCCTGCGCCATGGCCTGGCACTGGCTGGACCCGGCCACCCGCAACACGCGGGCCCGCAGCGCGCTCGCACCCGGCGGGACAATGGCGGTCTTCGGACATCGCTACGACTACGCCGACGCCGCCCAACGGGCGGCGGTCCGGTCCGCGCTGCACGCCGTCGACCCGACCGCGCAGGAACGCCCCACGGACTGGTTCTACCAGGACATCGTCGACCGGGGGCAGTTCGACGACGTACGCCGGCAGGTCTTCGCACGCCAGCTGCGGTTGGACAAGGAGCGGTACCTCGGGCTGATCCGCACGTTCGGGCCGTACCTCGCCCGGCCGCCGGCCCAGCAGCAGCGCGCGATCGCCTCCCTCGGCCGGGTCGTCGACGACTTCGGCGGCACCGTCGTCCTGGATCTGCGCACCACGCTGGTGCTGGGCCGGGCGGGGAGGCCGGCGGATGCTCGGTGACCGGTGGGGCGTCACCGACGAGGACACAGACGTTCCTACCCGTGTGACGACTTCGTCGCCGCGCCCACCCTGCGGGCGTGGCGCGGGGTACGCGTCGACGCGCCCACGGCGGCGGTGTGGCCGTGGGTCGCCCAGGTGCGGCTCGCGCCGTACTCGTACGACTGGATCGACAACCTCGGCCGCCGGTCACCCCGACGACTGGCCGGCCTGCCCGAGCCGACGGTGGGAGAGCCCTTCACCGCCGTCGGCGGACGCCCACAGGGCCGGATCCTCTCCGTCGACCCGGGGCAGCAGCTGACCGGCGGGATCATGGGCGCCGTCATGTCCTACGTCCTCGTCCCCGTGGCGGACGACACCACCCGCCTGCTGCTCAAGGTCGTCATGCGGGCGAACCGGGCGGTCGCGTTCGGGGCCTGCGTCGGGGACCTGGTGATGGCCCGCCGGCAGTTGCTGAACCTCAAGCAGCTCGCCGAGCACAGCACCGCGTGACACCACTCAGGACCGGCTCGCCCGGATCATCCGCCGGACGCCCTGGTGGACCAGCACGCCGACGGCGGTGTTGACCACGGCGAGCCCGGACCCGGCGAGCAGCGCCGGCCCGGAACTCGTCGCGTCGCCGACGGCGAGAAGCAGGAGTGGCCAGCCCACGGCGGCGGCGACGAGCGCCGTCCGCCACCAGCGGCCGAGCAGAAGACCGAACAGGATCAGCGTCGGGATCACGGCGACACACCCCCTCCGACCGTCGTCAGCCTACCCACGCCACCTGACAGCGGGGACGCCTTCGGGGCGAGGGGACCTGCTCGCCGTGGCCCGCCTGGCGGCGCAGCCGGTGGTCGGCCTTCCACCCGGTCGACCCGCGCCTCGGGGCCGCCGCCCACCACGAGGGGAGCCGATAGCCGACACCAGGGGGCGTCGGCGCCGCCCCGGCGGTCCTGGACGGGCGACCTGCGCCCGTCCAGGACCGGTGTCGCTCAGGAGGCGGTACACACCGGGGTCAGGCCGGTGGCGGTCCCGGTGCCCTGGAAACCGAACTCGGTGGACTGGCCGGCGCTCACCGCGCCGTTGTAGTTGACGTTGCTGAACTGCACGGTGCCGCTGGTGCCGCTGGCGTTGGCGCTCCAGGTGTTGGTCACCGTGGTCCCGGACGGCAGGGTGAGCCGGACGGTCCACCCACTGATCGGTGCGGTCCCGGCGGTGACCCGTACGGTGGCGACGAAACCACCGGTCCACGAGTTCAGCGAGACCGTGGCCGAGCAGCCGGTGGTCGGCGGCGTGGTGGGCGGGGCGGTCGTCGGCGGCGGCGTGGTCGGGTCGACCGGCGGGGTGGTCGGTGGGGCGGTGGTGACCGGCGGGGTGGTCGGCGTGACGGAGCCACGGCCCTTGTTCAGCTCGTCGAGGACCGCGTGGTAGGCGGCCTTCTTCTGATAGCTTCCGTTGCCGCCGGTGAACAGCAGGCCCCGCTCGGAGGAGCGCCACGACTCGCTGTCGGAGATGCCCCAGACGGTGATGCCGGTGCACTTCGCGACGTTCAGGCAGGCCCGGACGACCTTACGGTAGTTCTCCGCCTGGCCCGCGCCGATGTCGTTGTTGCTCAGGTCGTCGTCGATGTCCACCTCGGAGAGGTGCACCTCTACCCCGAGGTCCGCGAAGCGCTGGATGTTGGCCTGCAAATCGTCGGTGATGATGCTGTTCGGGTTGTCGTTGAAGTGCGCCTGGAACCCGACGCAGTCGATGTACTGCCGGTAGTTGCGGACGATGTCGTACAACGCGTTGGCCTTGCGGTTCGGCGTGCCGCCCTGGACCGTCAGACCCTCGACGTCGTAGTCGTTGATGCAGAGCTTCGTGGTGTACCCGCCGGCCTGCACGACCTGCTTGGCCCGGATGAACGAGTCCCGGATGACGTCGGTGTCCCCGGCGTCGAAGAAGTCACCGTCGCCGTTCGCGTCCCGGTTCATCGTGTGCGGCCACTGGTTCCGGCGTCGGCCGGTGTTGTTGTCCTCCAGCGCCTCGTTGACGACGTCCCAGTAGGCGATCCGGCTGCCCCACCGGTTGATGGCGTTGCCGATGAAGGTGTTCAAGGTCGCCTGGCTGGCGCCCTGCAACGCGCCGGCCTGCGAGTGCCACACCAACGTGTGCCCCCGGACCAGCATGTTGTTGCTCTGGGCGTGGTTGACCAGGGTGTCCGCGCCGCCGGTGTTCTGCAGCCCGCCGCTCGACGTGGCGATCCGGTCCGGCTTCATGTCGTTCTCAGGGGTCAGTTGGCCGAACTCCTGACCGACGATCGGGTAGAGCCGGTTGGGTGAGGCGGCCACCCCGAAGAACAGCCCGGCCTTGGCGGCGGCGGCCCGCAGGGTGGTCTCGGCCGCGGCGGCCGGACCGACGGACTGGACCGCCACCGCGCTGCTCACCAGCATCAACACCGCCGCGGGCAGGGCTGTACCGATGATCTTCCTGCGTTGTCTCGGGCTGCTGTTCACGGGCGCTCTCCTCGATGCGTGATCACAAATGATCGAAACTCATTTATGCCTTTCGCGAGGCCAGTATCGATACCTGCTCAGCACAGTGTCAACGAATTCCGGAAACATTTCGGAAACCTCGCAGCGGTCACGGAACCGGCGGTCGCACCCTTACCGCAGGTAGCGGAGCAGCACCTCCCGCCCGGCGGTCACGGACAGGAGACCGCCGCGCCATCGCCATCACCGGCGACGCCACAGTTACCGAAACATTCGGAGCCCTGCTTCCGGGAACGCCCGGGAAGGCCGCGACCAGGTGTCCGGGCTGTCGGCGGCCCAGCCGCACGCGCGCCGGAGCCGACCCCGGCCCGACCGGCACGCCACCTCGAACGCGCTCCGATGCGCCGCGCGCCCGAGGTGGCCGGCGTCCGCCCGGTCCGCTCTCAGCCCACGGCGCAGGCGGCACCGTTCAACATGAAGCTGGTCGGCGACGCGTTGCTGGCGCTCCACCGTCCCTGGATACCGAAGGTCGCGGAGCCGTCCGCCCCGAGCACCCGGTTCCAGTCGACGTTGCGGGCCGTCACGGTGGTACCGCTCTGGCTGACCGTGCCGTTCCAGGCGGAGGTGACCTGCTGGTCGCCCGGGAAACTGAACGACACGGTCCAACCGTCGACCGGCGTCGTCCCCGTGTTCCGGACCGTCACGGCGGCGACGAACCCACCCGGCCACTCGGACTGCAGCTGGTAGGTCACCCGGCAGGTGGCCGGCGGCGGGGGCGTCGGCGTGGGCGTGGGCCCGGCGGGCGCGGTGACCGTGTTCGACGCGATCGACACGTTGCCCACCGCGTCCCGGGCCCGCACGTAGTACAGGAGACGCTGCGTCGGCGGCAGCGGCACCAGCGGCACCGTGTACGTGGTCGCCGGCACGGTGGCGACCAGCCTCGAGGTGTACCAGCCGTCGAACCGGTAGACGTCGTACCCGACCACGCCGACGTTGTCCGTCGACGGCGACCAGGAGAGTACGGCGGTCGAGTCGGTCACGTCGCCGATGGTCAGGTTCTGCGGGGCGACCGGCGGGATGGTGTCCGGGCCGGTGTCCGTCACCGGGGTGACCACGGTCAGCGGGTTCGAGTAGTGGGAGCGGTGACCGAGGCCGTCGCGGGCGGAGACCCGGAAGGTGTACTGCTGACCCGCCGTGACGTAGTTGGTGATCGTGGTGGTGGTGACAGGCCCGACGCTGGCGCTGAAGATGACGTCGCTGAACTCCTGGTAGTACATGATGTCGTACCCGGCGACCGGGCAGCAGCCGGGCGTGGGGGCCGTCCAGGTGAGGGTGACCGCCCCGGTCCGGACCTGGGTGGCGGTCACGTTCGTGGGCACGCTCGGCGGGAACGGCGAGGTACCCGGCGTGCTGGGCGTCGTGGTCGGCGTCGGCGGCGGCTCGGTTCCGGCCGTCCCCGGGGAACTGCCCGGCGCCGGGGCGACCCCCGGGTACGCGAGGGCCGCCGGCCCGGCGGGCGTCGCGGTGCCGGCATCGGCCGCGGGTACGGCGATCAGACCGGCACCGAGCAGCGCGACGGACAGGACGACGAGAGCCGGCACGCCGGGCCGCAGGCGGCGGAGCACCGAGGACGAGGGGACGCCTACCATGTGTCCACAGTGCCGCAAGATATCGACGTTCACCAACACGTCTCATCTCTCGGACGGCGGACCGGGGCGCTGCCCGACCTGGCGACCCGGCCCATTCCGACCACCGGGCCACGGTCGGCGGCCTTCCGGGAGATATCCCCGGTGCACGGCTGCGCCTCACCGGGTATGGACAGCGGCATGACCGGACAACGCCCCCGCCTGACCCTGGCCGCCACCGTGCTGGACTCGCCCGACGCCCGGGAACTCGCCAGCTTCTACGAACGCCTGCTCGGCTGGTTCCGGGAGGACGACGAGCCGGACTGGGTCACCCTGCGGGCCCCGGGCGGTGGTGCCGGCCTGGCCTTCCAGACCGAACCGGACCACGTACCACCGGTCTGGCCGGCGGGCCCCGGGGACCAGCGGATGATGACCCACCTCGACATCCAGGTGGACGACCTCGATGCGGCCTCGGCACACGCGGTCGCGGTGGGCGCCACGCTGGCGGACTTCCAGCCCCAGGACGACGTCCGGGTCCACCTCGACCCGGCCGGCCATCCGTTCTGCCTGTTCCTCTAGGCGCTGCGTCGTCACCTGATGCCCGGTCGCCCTGGCGGTGTCGGTGGTGCCTGGTTCAATCCGCACCGGACGACGGACGCGGTGAAACGAGGACCGATGGGCACCTGGGGCAGCGGCAACTTCGACGACGACACGGCAGCCGACCACCTGTCGGCGCTGACCGGTCGGTTGATCTCCGAGGTAGCCGAGGCGATGTCCGGCGACCCGGTCGGCATCGAGCCCGACGAGTACTGGGGTGTGGTGGTGCCCTGCAACCTGGAGCTGCTGCACCTGCTGGCCCGGCAGAAGTACGTGGGCGCCAGCCTGCCCGCCCCGGAGACGATCGCCGACTGGAAGAGCAGGTACCTGGCGGTCTGGGACGGGACGATCGACGGCCTGGAGCCCAGCCCGGAGTACCGGGAGCAGCGGCGGACCGTCCTCGTGCGGACCTTCGACCAACTGCTGGAGCTGGCCAGGGGCTAGGCGACGCGGCGTTCCGCGTACCGGGCGGCGACGTGGCGGCTGGACGACGGCGCCCCTCGTCAGTGCCACCCGCCCGGCGTCAGCGCAAGCGGTCTGTCGTCGGTGCCGGTGCCGAGGGCCGGACTGCGTGCGCCCGGCTCGGCGCACATCCCCTAAGGCGTCCTAGGAGGATGGATTGCTGGCCGGGCGACACGCTGCGCGGTGGCCACCCGGCGTTGCCCGTACTCTGGCGACCGTCACCGGTGACCAACTCCAGTGAGCCGACGCATCCACCGGTGACGAGGGGGCACCCAATGACGGCGGTACCAGACCAACGATCCACCGCTGCGAGTCCGGCTGTCGTCGGGCAGGCGGCGGACGAGGACCTGCGCGCCCTGTTCGGGCAGTCCATCGCCGTGTTCGCGGCGCTCGCCGGGCCGACGCACGTGGTCGAGGCGGCGAACCCGGCGTTCTTCGCCACCATCGGTGAGGAACGGGCGCGTACCGGAGTCGCCATCGCCGAGTTGCTGCCCGAACTGGCCGACCAGGGCTTCATCGCCCTGCTGGACGGGGTCTACCGCACGGGTGAGCCGTACACCGGCCGGGACGCCCGGGTCGTGCTGGGCACCGGACCGCAGGTACGGGAGGCGTTCTTCGACTTCACCTACGAGCCGCGCCGGGACCCCGCCGGCAAGGTGACCGGGATCCGGGTGATCGGGGTGGAGACCACCCAGGTCAAGCAGGCCCAGCGGCTGATGGCCGAACACCGCGCCCTGGTGGAGCAGATCGCCCGTCAGGCGCCCCTGTCCGAGGTGCTCGAAGGGATGGCCCGCTCCATCGAGGATCTCGCACCGCGGGAGGTGTTCGTCTCCGTGCTGCTCGCCGATCCCGACGGCCGGCACCTGCGCCACGGTGCCGCGCCGAGCCTGCCCGACTTCTACAACCAGGCCATCGACGGGATCGCCACCGGTGAGGGCGTCGGCTCGTGCGGCACCGCCGCGCACCGGCGGGAGGCGGTCATCGTCACCGACATCGCCACCGACCCGTTCTGGGACGACTTCCGGGAACTCGCCGGGCGGGCCGGGGTGGCCGCCTGCTGGTCCACGCCGATCCTGGCCCGCGACGGCAGCCTGCTGGGCACCTTCGCCATGTACCACCGCACCCCGCGCGTCCCGCAGGACACCGACCTCGCCCTCGCCCGGATCTTCACCGGCACCGCCGCCCTGGCCATCGAACGGCACCGGATCGAACAGGCGAAGGCCGCCGCCGACGCGCGCGCCAGAGCAGCCCACGACGAGCTGTCCAGGGCGGTACGTGCGGAGCGGGGACTGCGTGCCGAGGCCGAGCAGCGGGCCGCCGCCGCCGCGGAACTCACCGCCCGGATGCGCGCCGCCGCCGCCGCGCAGGCCGCCACCCCCCGCCCCGGGCAGTGTCAGCTCGGGGGCTCCCCCGGGTGCACCGAGCCGGCCGAGATCAAGATCGCCGATTCGTGGGGCGACTCGGCGTGGGGGTGCCCCAGCCACGTCGAGGAGGCCATCCTCAACGTCCGGTCGGTGTTCATCGCCAACGAGGAGCTCGGTGGCCTGGCGGCCTACCTGCACCGCTGACCGCTGTTCGGTCGCCGGTCGATCGCGTTGCCCGGCGGAGCCGCGAGACGGACCGATCGCGTCCCGGCGGAGCCGCGAGACGGACCGGTGCGCGGCGTCCGGGGCGCTCTGTGCGGCCGGCGGATCCGGTGTCGGACCCGGCGGTTAGCCTGTCGGCATGCCGCAGGCGACGCCCCTGAGAGGTTCCGATGGCTGACGCCGACGACGTACGTCGACTGGCCCTGGCCCTGCCACACGTCACGGAGATCGACAGCGACGGTTTCGACTTCCGGGTGGCCGACAAGGGGTTCGTCTGGTCCTACCCGGAGCGTCGGCCCGGAAAGCCGCGCGTGATCCGCACCGACATCGCGGTGCTGTACGTCGGCGACGAGGCGGAGAAGCAGGCGTTGCTCCTCGGCGAGCCCGAGGTCTTCTTCACCACCCCCGGCTACGACGGACTGCCCCTGGTCATGCTGCGACTCGAGCAGGTGGACGTCGACCGACTCGACGAACTCGTCACCGACGCCTGGCGGATGCGCGCCCCGGAACCGCTCGCCGGCGACCTCGGTACGACCGGGCGGGTCGGCTGACCGCACGCCCCGCTCCGTTCGTGAGGAACGGTCGGGTTTACGAAACGACAGGGGCCGGAAACGCCAAAGGCAGGGAGATCTCCCTGCCACTCTTAACGTATAGCGCACCGGGGGGCTTGTGGCAAGACCCGGGTGGTGGCGCAGAATCCTCGCCCTGAGCCACGAACTGGGAAACGGGGGTACGACGTGCGGGTGTCGGTGTCGACGTACGGAGAGCACGGAGCGGCGGTGCAGCCGCGGGCGGCGGGGGTGCGGTCGTGGACGACCGGGCGGGTGGGCACGGCGACGCCGGGGGTGTCGTGGTGATCGGGCGGTACGTGGTGGAGCTTCCCGAGATCGGGGAGACGCAGGTCGCGCTCGTCGGCGGCAAGGGCGCGCAGCTGGGCGGGCTGTCCCGGATCGACGGCATCGACGTGCCGACCGGCTTCTGCGTGACGACGGACGCCTTCCGGCGAGCCACGGCGGCGGTGCCGTCGATCGACGACCGGCTGGACCGGCTGTCGCGGCTGGACACCGGGGACGCGGAGGCGGTCCGCACGCTCAGCGCGGAACTCCGCCGGATCATCGAAGGGATCAGCGTCCCGGACGAGGTCGCGGCGGCGGTCACCGGCATGCTCGCCCGGTCCGGTGAGCGGGCCGGCTACGCCGTCCGGTCCAGCGCCACGGCCGAGGACCTGCCCACCGCCTCGTTCGCCGGCCAGCATGACACGTACCTGAACGTCGTGGGCCCGGCGGCGGTCCTCCGGCACGTCGTCCGGTGCTGGGCGTCGCTGTTCACCGAGCGGGCCGTGACCTACCGCCAGCGCAACGGCATCGACCACCGGACCGTCCGGATGGCGGTGGTCGTGCAGCGGATGGTGGTTGCCGACGCGGCCGGTGTGCTGTTCACGGCCGACCCGGTCACCGGCAACCGGACGGTGTCCACCGTGGAGGCCGGCTTCGGCCTCGGTGAGGCCCTGGTCTCCGGCCTGGTGACGCCGGACGTCTTCACGGTCCGCGACGACGGGACCGTCACCAGGGCGGTCGCCGTCAAGCGGCGTGCCGTGCGGGCCCAGCCGGCCGGTGGGACCCGGGAGGTGGCGGTCGACCCGCAGCGGCAGGAACAACCGGCGCTGACGGACGCGCAGGTCGTCCGGCTGGTGCGGCTCGGTCGACGGATCGAGGCGCACTTCGGCCGCCCGCAGGACATCGAGTGGTGCCTGGTCGACGGGGACTTCCGGATCGTGCAGAGCCGGCCGGTCACCACGCTGTTCCCCGTCCCCGAGCGCGGCGACACGGAGAACCACGTCTACGTCTCGGTCGGCCACCAGCAGATGATGACCGACCCCATGAAACCCCTCGGGCTCTCCATGTGGCGGCTGACCGCCATGGTGCCGATGTACGAGGCCGGTGGCCGGCTGTTCGTCGACGTCACCCGGCACCTGGCCGCGCCCGCCAGCCGAGCCGGTCTGCTGAACGTTGCGGGAAAGTCGGATCCACTGGTCCGGGACGCGCTGGAGACCGTCCTCGACCGTGGTGACTTCGTCCCGTCGCTGCCGGACGCGGGCCCCGCCGGGCCGCTGTTCGACGGGGTACCCACGTCGATCGAGACCGATCCGGCCATCGTCACCGGGCTGGTCGAACGGAGTCGGGCATCCATCGCCGCGCTGCGCCGTGACCTCGCGACGAAGACCGGACCGGCCCTGTTCGAGTTCCTGCTGGAGACCTTCGAGGAGCACCGTCGGCACCTCGGCGATCCGCTCAACATGCAGGTGATCATGGCGGGGATGGATGCCACCTGGTGGCTCAACGACCGGCTGCGGGAATGGCTGGGTGAGCAGAACCCGGCCGACACGCTCACCCTGTCGGCCCCCCACAACATCACCTCGGAGATGGGCCTGGAGCTGCTCGACGTCGCCGACGTGATCCGCCCGTATCCGCAGGTGGTGGCGTTCCTGCGGGACGTCCGGGACGACAGCTTCCTGGACCGGCTGCCGACGCTCCCCGGCGGGACCGAGGCCCGCGACGCCATCGAGGCGTACCTGGACCGGTACGGCATGCGCTGCGTCGGCGAGATCGACATCAGCCGGCCGCGGTGGCGGGAACGCCCCCGTACCCTCGTCCCCCTGATCCTGGACAACGTCCGGGCCTTCGAGCCCGGTGAGGCCGGGCGGCGGTTCGCGCGGGGCCGGCAGGAGGCGCAGCGGAAGGAACAGGACGTGCTCGCACGCCTGCGGACCCTGCCGGACGGCGAACGGAAGGCCGCCGAGACGCAACGGATGATCGACCGGCTGCGTACCTTCATCGGCTACCGGGAGTACCCGAAGTACGACATCGTCAGCCGCTACTTCCTCTACAAGCAGGCGTTGCTGGGCGAGGCCGGACGCCTGGTCCGGGCCGGCGTGGTCGCCAGAACGGAGGACGCCTTCTACCTGACGTTCCAGGAACTGCACGAGGTGGTGCTGTCGAACAGCGCGGACCGGCGGCTCATCCAGCGGCGCAGGGCGGAGTTCCGGTCGTACCACGCGCTCACCCCGCCCCGGGTGCTCACCTCCGACGGCGAGGCCCTCACCGGGGCGTACCGGCGCGACGACCTGCCGGCCGGCGCGCTGCTGGGCCTCCCGGTCTCCGCCGGCACGGTCGAGGGGCGGGCCCGCGTGGTACGGGACCTGGCGGAGGCCGAGATCGAGGCGGGCGACATCCTGGTCACCACCTACACCGATCCGAGCTGGTCGCCCCTGTTCGTCGCCGTCGCGGGCCTGGTGACGGAGGTGGGCGGCCTGATGACGCACGGCGCGGTGATCGCCCGGGAGTACGGCCTGCCGGCCGTCGTCAACGTCGTGGACGCCACCCGGCTCATCCGGGACGGGCAACGGATCCGGGTGCACGGGGGCGACGGGTACGTCGAGATCCTGTCCTGACGTGCCCGCCGCCACCGCCGACCGTGGCCGTGGCTACCGCTGAGCCGGCCGCCCCGGGGCCGGGGCGGCCGGCCTCCGGGAGGCTCAGCGGCTGGCGGCGGCCGCCGCGCGTCGCAGCGCCGCCTGCACCTTCGCCACGTACTGCTCGTCGGACCGGGTCATCGGGACGACCACGGCGAGGACGCCGAGCAGGAGGTCGCCCCGGAAGACGGGGGCGGCCACCGCCCACGACTCCTCGGTCGACTCGCGGCCGCTGTAGCCCATGCCCTCCTCGCGGATGCGGGCGCACTCGGCCCGCAGGTCGGCCAGGGTGCGCACGGCCCCGGACTCGGTGGTGAACTGTTCGGTGCCAGGCGGCAAACCGAGGTAGCCGTGCTCGGCGTCGTTGAAGGCGATCAGGGCCTTGCCGGCGGCGCCCAGGTACACCGGGCCACGTTCGCCGGGGTGGCAGACCCGCCGGACGAGCCGGGCGGACTCCGCCGACTCGATGCAGACCCGGTCGTTGCCGGCACGGACGAAGAACGCCACCGTCTCGTCGAGTTCGTCGCGGAGGCCGGTGGCGGCCTCCCGGGCGAGCTTGCGGACACCCGACCACTGGTCGCTGGCGTACAGCAGGGCGGTCAGTTCGGGTCCGGGGACGAACTGGCCGTCCTCGTCCTGGTCCAGGAAGTCCGCCATTCTCAGGGTGGCCAGCAGCCGGGAGGCGGTGCTCAGGCTGACTCCGGCCGCGCCGGCGAGTTCGGTGAGGGTCCGGCTGCCGCGCGCGGTCGCGGAGAGCAGGTTCAGGGCGCGGATCACCGACCTGACGCCACGCTGCTCCGTGGTCTCGTTTTCCAGCTCGGTCACCGGGGCCTCCTTCATCGTTCGGCCGGAGGGCCGAAGACGTTCACGTCGCGTGTCCGCCAGATCATGCCGACCGTCTCGCCGGTGCGGTAGGGATGCTCGCCGTCATCGTGCTGCATCTGCACCCGCACCGGGCCGAGTGTCTCAGAGTGGACGGTGTACATCGTGTGCGAGCCGAGGTACAGCCGGTGGGTGACCTTTCCGGTGCAGTGGCTGAACCCGGCGGGTGGGGCGGCGGCGACGTCGGTCAACGCGATCCGCTCCGGACGTACGGCGGCCACGGACGCGTCGGCGGGCACCGGCCGGTCGTCGAGGGAGAGCAGTCCGCCCATGGTGACGCTGAGCCGTCCCGGCGCCTCGGGACGGACGGTGAGCATGTTGTTGGTGCCGAGGAAGTCCGCGACGAACGCGGACCGGGGGTGCTCGTAGAGTTCCCGGGGCGTGCCCATCTGCTCGATCCGGCCATGGTTCATCAGGGCGACCCGGTCGGACATCGACATCGCCTCCTCCTGGTCGTGGGTGACGTAGACCATGGTCACCTTCAGCGCCTGCTGGAGTTGGCGGAGTTCGACCTGGAGGCGTTGCCGCAGCTTGCGGTCGAGAGCGCCGAGCGGCTCGTCCATGAGCAGGAACGCCGGGTCGAAGACGACGGCGCGGGCCACCGCGATGCGCTGCTTCTGCCCTCCGGAGAGCTGGTCGGGCAGCCGGTCGGCGGCGGCGGCCAGGTCGACGAGGTCGAGCGCCCGCTGCACCCGTTCGGCGATGACGTCCTTCGGTTCCCGCCGCATCTCCAGTGGGAACGCGAGGTTGTCGCGGACCGACATGTGCGGGAAGAGCGCGTAGTCCTGGAAGACGACGCCGATGTTGCGCTTGTCGCTCGGTACGTGCGCGATGTCGGTGCCGTCGACGCGGATGGTTCCCGAGGTCGGGTCGGTGAACCCGGCCAGCATCATCAGGGTGGTGGTCTTCCCCGACCCGGACGGTCCGAGCACGGTGAAGAACTCACCGGGCTCGATGGTGAGGGTGAGATCGTCGACGGCGACGTGGTCACCGTACTCCTTGCGGACGGTGTCGAACTCGATCCGGCCCTGGCGGAGGGTCATCGGTGGCTCCTCGGGGTCTGGGTGAGACGGCGGACCAGCGCATAGCCGAGCCAGACGACGGCGGCGCAGCCCATGACGAAGACGGAGATCACCGCCACGGTCGGGTTGGTCTCCAGGGAGAGCGCTTCGAAGATCCGCTTGGGGAGGGTCTTGACCTCGACACCGGAGAGGAAGATCGCGACCGTCGACTCGTCGAACGAGGTGAGGAACGCGAAGAGGCCGGCGGTCGCGATGGACGGGGCGATCAGCGGCAGCACGATCCGGCGCAGCTGGACGGTCCGGCTCGCGCCCAGGCTGGCGGCGGCCCGCTCGTAGACCGGGCTGAGCGAGCGGAGCCCGGCGCTGACCACGCTGAACACGAACGGCAGGGCCAGCGTCACGTGGGCCAGGACGATACCCAGTTCGGTGTCGACGAGTCCGATCCGCTCGAACTCGACGTAGAAGCCGGCGGCGGCGACCACCGTCGGGAAGAGCAGCGGCAGCATCATCAGCGTCGAGGTCAGGGTCCCCCACCGGTGGACCGTGCCCCGGACGACGGCCATCGCGGCGAGCGTGCCGAGCACCCCGGCGACGATGGTCACGAAGAACGCGATCCGGACGCTGACCGTGAGGGGGTCCAGCCAGCTCGCGGTGAAGAACTCCGCGTACCACTGGGTGGAGTAGCCGACCGGCGGGAAGACCAGCGCCTTGGTGGCGGCGAACGAGATGGGGACGACGATGAACTGCGGGGCCAGCACCAGGGCACCGAGGACGGCGGCCAGGATCTTCGGCAGGCGACGGCTTCGGGTGAGGCCGAGGCGGTCGAGCCCGCCGGCCGCGCGTCCGGCGAACTTGAGCAGGCGTCGCCCCCCGCGCCCGGTGCGGGCGGCGCGGATGGTCGCGGTGCCGGACCGCCCGGCGAGTTCGGTGGTCGACATGCCGGTCAGCCGTTGGAAGCCGACGACGATGGCCAGGACCAGGGCGCCGAGCACGAGCGCGGCGGCCGAGGCGAGGCCGTAGTCGCCGCTCTGCTTGATCGCGCTGTGGATCAGCGAGCCGAGCATGCTGCCCTCGGAGCCGCCGAGCAGCGCGGGGATCACGAACGCGCCGATGCCGTAGACGAAGCAGAGGACCGCGCCGGCCTGGATACCGGGTTTGGTCAGCGGCAGGTAGACCCGGACGAACGCCTGGGCCGGGCCGGCACCGAGGCTGGTCGCGGCGCGGGTCCGCGAGTCGCCGAGCGAGCGCATGGTGGCGGCCAGCGGCAGGATCATCAGCGGCAGCAGGTAGTGGGAGAGGCTGACCACGACCGCGATCGGGGTGAAGACCATGCCGACCGGCTCCAGCCCGACCTGTTCGAGCAGTTTGTTGACCGGGCCCTGGCGGCCGAGGATCACCAGCCAGGAGAACGACCGCAGCAGGATCGAGGTGAGGTACGGGGCCATGATCGCCACGGTCAGAAAGGTGCGCAGCCACCTGCCGCCGTGCACCATCTGGTAGGCGATCGGGTAGCCGAACAGCAGCGCCAGGAAGGTCGCGGCGGCGGAGATGAGGATGGTCCGGACGATGTTGTCGCGGTAGCCGGCGTGCCCGAGCAGTCGGGTGAAGTTCTCCAGGCCGAAGGTCGGTTCGGTGACGCTGCGCAGGCAGAGGATCGCCACCGGCAGGACGAAGACCACCGCCACGACCACGGCCGCCGGAATCCCGCTGAGGTCCCAGCCGCGTGGGCGACGCCGGCCCCCCGTGGTGCGGGAGGCCGGCTCCGCCCGGTCGGTCTCCGGGGCTGTCGGGGTGGTGGTCACGCGTTCTGCCAGTCCTGCCAGCGCTTGAGCACGTCGGCCCCGTTCTTGGCCCACCAGTCGACGTCGATCCGGAAGGTCTCGGCGCTGGCGGTCTCGGCGGTGCCGGGCAGGTCGGCGCGGGTCTGGGCGTCGAGGCCGTCGAGCACCGACTGCTGCGACGGGGTGTAGCCGAGCTTGTCCATGATCGCCTTCTGGACCTCGGGCTTCATCGAGTACCTGATCGCCTCGACGGCGTGCGCCTGGTCCGGTGCGCCCTTGGGGACGACGAGCTGCTGGACGGAGAGGACGGCGCCCTTCCAGGTGTACTCCAGGGGCACCGCGCCGCTGGTGGCGATGCTCTTGATGCGGGCCAGGTTGCCGTAGCCGAGCACGATCTCGCCCTGCGAGATGGCGTTCTGGAGGTCGCCGTTGGACGGGAAGAAGACGGTGTCCTTGCGGATGGTCTCGAGTTTGGCGAAGGCGCGGTTCAGGTCGAGCGGGTAGAGCTGGTCGACCGGTACGCCGTCGGCGATCAGGGCGCCCTCGAGGATGCCCCAGGGCAGGGCCACCAGCCCGCGCTTGCCGGGGATGCGCTGGGTGTCGAACAGGTCGGCCCAGGAGTCGAGGCCGCCGGGCACCTCGTCCTTGTTCCAGAACAGGTTCCGCGAGAACGTGTACCACGGCACCGAGTACTCGGTGACCGCGCTCGGGTCGGCGAAGCCGGTCAGGCTCTTGGTGTCGATCGGCTGGAGGATGTCGGCGGCCATGAACTGGGCGAGCGAGGAGTCCTCGGCGTCGATCAGGTCGAGGGTCATCGAGCCGGACCGGGACATCTGGACCAGCTTGGCGACGTCGGAGCCGCTGCTGTCGTAGCGGACCGTGACGTCGGCTTCGGTCGAGTACGGGTCGAAGAGGGCCGCCCTGACGGCCTCCTCGTAGGTGCCGCCGAAGCCGGCGTAGGTGATCGACGCCTGCTCGCTGCCGGCCTCGGAGCAGGCCGTGAGGCTGCCCAGGGCCACGACGACCGTCGCCAGCGCGGCACCGACGAGACGCCGGCCCCTGGTCACGTCGGGATATGTTCGCATAACGGTTCCTTCTTGGTCATCGCGGCCGGGTTGAGAGACTGAACCACCTCGAAGTAGGCTTCCACTCAATGGAAGTGCGACTTCCATTACGGAATGCTGGTGGCCCGGCGGCCCGGCTGTCAAGAGCCCTGAGCCGGCTTTTCGGCGAACCCGGCGAGCGAGCCCGAGCGCTCGTAGCCGTCGAGCACCGCCAGGTACGGCGTCACGTCGATGCCCTGGTCGGCCCGCCAGCCGGCGTCGTAGTACGTGGTGGCGTACCGCTCGCCGCCGTCGCAGATCAGGCTGACCACGCTCCCCCGCCGCCCCTCGCACTCCAGGCCGGCGACCAGCCGGAGGGTCGCCCACATGCTGGTGCCGGTCGACGGTCCGACCCGGCGGCCCAGCCGGCGCGAGGTCCACAGCATCGCCGCGACCGACGCCGCGTCCGGCACCCGGACCATCTCGTCGATCACCTCGGGCACGAAGGACGGCTCCACCCGGGGCCGACCGATCCCCTCGATCCGGGAACCCCTCGGCGACCGCAGCCCACGGTCACCGAGCCGCCAGGCGTCCAGGAAGACCGAGTGCTCCGGATCCGACACCAGCAGCCGGGTGGGGTGCCGCCGGTAGCGCAGGTAGCGCCCGATGGTGGCCGCGGTACCGCCGGTCCCGGCGCTGGCGACGATCCAGGCCGGCACCGGATGCGCCTCGCCGGACATCTGCTCGAAGATCGACTCGGCGATGTTGTTGTTGCCGCGCCAGTCGGTGGCCCGCTCGGCGTAGGTGAACTGGTCGAGGTAGTGGCCGCCCAGTTCGGCGGCGAGCCGCCGCGCCTCGTCGTACACCTGCCCCGCGTGGTCCACCACCTGGCAGCGCCCGCCGTGCCACTCGATCAGCGCGACCTTGGCCGGGCTGGTCCCGGCCGGGACCACGGCGACGAACGGCAGGCCCAGCAGCCGGGCGAAGTACGCCTCGGAGACCGCGGTGGAGCCGCTGGACGCCTCCACCACGGTCGTGGTCGGGCCGATCCAGCCGTTGCAGAGCGCGTACAGGAAGAGCGAGCGGGCAAGCCGGTGCTTCAGGCTGCCGGTCGGGTGCGAGGACTCGTCCTTGAGGTACAGGTCGACACCGTGCCGGCCGGGCAGCTCGAACGGCAGGAGGTGGGTGTCGGAACTGCGGTTGGCGTCGGCCTCGACGCGGCGGATCGCCTCGTCGACCCAGGTCCGGTCCGCCCGGGCCGGTACGCGCATGGTCATTCGGGGTCTCCTTCGGGGTGGGTCTCCGGCCGCTCCCGCGGACGCCCTGGTGGCGCTTGACCGCGTCCGGATTCGAGGGCATCCTATGGTACGGAAGTCAGACTTCCACTGTGCGGAACTCATGAAGGAGTCCAGTGACCGATCAGCCCGTCACCCCCGCCGACACCCGAGCGATCGAGGACCTCCTCAACCGGGTCGCCTACCTCCTCGACAGCCACGAGTACGACCGGCTCGGCGAGGTCTTCGCGCCCGGGATCACCTTCGACAATCCGGGTCGGCTCACCGCCAACGGGCTCGACGAGGTGATCGCCGCGTTCACCGCGATCACCACGCCCGCGATCAGCCACCACATCACCAACGTGGTGGTGGACCCCGTCGACGGCGACACCGCCGAGTGCGTCAGCAAGGCGCTCGCCCTGCGGGCCGGCGGCGTCGTCACCGCCGCGGTCTACCGCGACACCGTCACCCGCACCGACACCGGCTGGCGCATCGCGGCCCGGCGTATCACCGCGCTGGGCTGACCGGCGACCGCGACGCGAGGAGGGGGAGAACGGAATGGAGCAGGCGTACGACGTCATCGTCGTCGGGACCGGACACAGCGGCCTGGTCGCCACCGGCTACCTGGCCCGGGCGGGTCTGCGGGTACTCGCCGTGGAACGCCGCGACATCGTGGGCGGCACCTGCGTCACCGAGGAGATCTTCCCGGGCTACCGGGGCAGCAGCGTGGCCAACGCCAGCCACAGTCTCGATCCCCGCATCGTCCGGGAACTCGAACTGGAGCGGTACGGCCTGCGCTTCGCCCACCCGCCGCTGGGCTCGCTGACCCTCTTCGAGGACGGCCGGGCCCTGCCGGCCTGGCCCGACCGGGCCCAGCGCCGGGCGACCATGGCGCAGTTCGCGCACGGGGAGGCCGACCTCGACGGCTACGCCTCGGTCATCGCCCTGTACGCCTCGGTAGCCCGGCAGATGAGGGTCTCCTTCTACGACCCGCCGCCGTCGTTCGCCGAGGTGGCCGCCCGGTTCACCACCCCGCGCCAGCGCCGCGACTTCGAGTCGATCATGTTCGGTCCGGTCGCCGACATCCTCGAGGAGCGGCTGTCGTCGCCCCAGCTCCAGGCGTTCTTCGCCGGCACCGCGGTCGCCACCAACTTCGTCGGCCCGCGCACCCCGGGCAGCGGCTACCTGCTGCTCCAGCGACCGCTGTGGGAGGAGTCGCTGCGCGGCGTCGGCAGCCACGACGACAACGAGCTGATGATGCGCAACGCCGCGCCGCTGGGCGGCATCGGCGCGGTGACCGCCGCGATGGCCGCCTCCGCCCGCGCCCACGGCGCCACCATCCTCACCGGCGCGC
Source organism: Micromonospora cathayae (assembly GCF_028993575.1). Classification (NCBI taxonomy): domain Bacteria; kingdom Bacillati; phylum Actinomycetota; class Actinomycetes; order Micromonosporales; family Micromonosporaceae; genus Micromonospora; species Micromonospora cathayae. The sequence continues at coordinate 5,878,975 of NZ_CP118615.1, forward strand.
CGGTCGACCGGATCATCTGCGCGAACCAGCGGGTCGTCGGGGTCGCGCTGCGCGACGGCCGCGAGTTCCGCGCCCCCCGGGTCGTCTCCAACGCCAACCCGAAACTGACCCTGACCGAACTGGTCGGGCCCGAGGACATCGGGGCGGACCTGTACGACATGGCCAGGTCGGTCAGCATGAAGGGCACCTCCGCCAAGGTCCACCTCGCGCTGGACGGCACCCCCCGGTTCGCCGCCGCCCGGGACGAGGCAGAGAACCGCCTCTTCCTCGGCACCAACTTCCGGATCGCGGCCAGCATCGACGTGCTCCAGAACGCCTACAACGAGGCGGTGCTCGGCCGCTGGAGCCGGCGGCCCACGATCACCGCGATGATCGACTCGGCGCACGACCCCTCGCTGACCCCACCCGGCTGCCACTTCGTGAGCATCAGCGTCCGGGGCGTCCCCTACCACCTCGCCGAGGGCACCTGGGACGAGCAGCGCGACGACCTGGGCAAGGCCGTGGTCGACACGTTGGCACAGCACATCCCCAACCTGTCCGGGATCCTGGCCGGCGTGCACGTCTACTCGCCGCTGGACCTCGAACGCGAGTTCGCCCTCGTCGAGGGCAACGGCGCGCACGGCGACATCGTGCCCGGACACATCTTCGACTCCCGCCCGATCCCGGGCTGCGCCGACTACCGGACCCCGGTCGAGGGGCTCTACCTGACCGGCGTCGGCAACTGGCCGGGCAACTTCATGAGCGGCGTCACCGGCTACAACGCCAGCAACCGCGTCCTGGCCGACCTGCGCCACGGCACCGAGCGACCGCACCCACGCACCGGAGGAGCACGATGATCATCGGACGAGGCATTCCCGCCGACCGGGTGTCGGCCATGCGGCCGGCGACCACGACCGGACAGGTCTGGTCGGACATCGTCCTGGCCGACGGCGGCACCCGTGCCCTCAACATGTTCTTCGCGCCCGGCTCCCGCACCCACTGGCACCGGCACCCGGGCGGCCAGATGCTCTACACCGTCTCCGGTGAGGGCTGGATCCAGGAACGCGGCGGCGAGGTGGTGGTGATGCGCCCCGGCGACGTGGTCTGGACCGAACCCGGGGTCGAACACTGGCACGGTGCCACCGCCTCCGCCCAACTGGTCCAGTTGGTGCTGCACTTCGGTGACGTCGAGTGGACCGGGGCGGTCGACGAGGCCGCGTACGCCGCCTGCGCCGGGGACACCGCGTGAGCAGCCGGCCGGCAGACCTGGTCGCCCGGCTCGTCGGGGACCGTCCGGGCTCGTGGATCGACGGCTCGTGGGTAGGCTCCCCGGACACCTTCGACGTCCACGACCCGGCCACCGGTGCCACCATCTGCGCGGTCGCCGACGCCGACGCCGCAGTTGCCACCACGGCGGTCGCCGCCGCCGCGGCGGCCCTCGACGGCTGGGCGTCGGCGACCGGCTGGCAGCGATTCGAGATCCTGCGCCGCGCCACCGACCTGCTCGCCGAGCGGGTCGAGGCGATCGGTGAACTGATCAGCGCGGAGACCGGCAAGCCGCTGGCCGAGGCGGTCGGCGAAGCCCGCAACACGGTCCGCTTCTTCGAGTGGTTCAGCCACGAGACGCTACGGCTACCCGGCGAGGCCTGGACCGACGTCGCCCCCGGACGGGACGCCCTCGTGCTGCACGAACCGGTCGGGGTGGTCCTGGCGATCACCCCGTGGAACTTCCCGGCGTTCATGGTGGCCTGCAAGGTCGGCGCGGCGCTCGCCGCCGGCTGCCCGGTCGTCCTGAAACCCGCCCCGCAGACGCCACTGACCGCGCTGGCCATCGCCCGCTGTTTCGCCGAGGCGGGTCTGCCCCCGGGGGTGCTGAACGTCGTCGTGGCCGGCGACCCGCAACGGGTCAGCGACGCCCTGCTGGACGCCCCCGAGGTCGCCTGCGTCAGCCTCACCGAGTCCCGCCGGGTCGGCGAACTCGTCATGCGCAAGGCCGCCTCGTCGATCAAACGGGTACTGCTCGAACTCGGCGGCAACGCCGCCGCCGTGGTGCTGCCCGACGCGGACGTCACTGAGACCGCCCGGGACCTGGTCCGGGCCCGGTTCCTCAACGCCGGGCAGGCCTGCGTGGCCGTCAACCGGGTGTACGTCGTCGAGTCGCACGCCGGTGACCTCGTCGCCGAACTCACCGCGGCCGTCGAACGGATCGTCCCCGGCGACCCGCGCGACCCGGCGACCACCATGGGTCCACTCATCGACCACGCCGCCGTGGGCCGGATCGAGGCACAGCTCGCCGAGGCGGTCGCCGACGGCGCGACCGTCGTCACCGGCGGCACCCGGACGGCCGGGAACGCCGCGAGCGCGTTCCTCGCGCCGACGCTGCTGACCGTCGACGGCAGGACCCAACCCGCCGTGCTCGGCGAGGAGTTCTTCGGCCCGGTGCTCAGCGTGGTCCGCTGCGCCGACGTCGACGAGGCCGTCCGGTTGGCGAACGCCACCGAGTACGGCCTGGCGGCGTACGTGTTCGGCGGCGACGTACGGGCCGCGACCGCGGTCGCCCGCCGGCTCCGGGCCGGCTCGGTCGGCGTCAACACCGCGCTGGTCAGCGAGCCGGCCCTGCCGTTCGGCGGGATGCGCAGCAGCGGCCTCGGACGGGAACGCGGCCGGCTCGGCGTCGAGGAGTACCTGGAGACCAAGACCGTGCAGTTGCCCGCCGCCCGCTGACGCACCTCCCCACCCGCCACCGTCGGCCCTCCCCCACGACGGCGGCCTCACCACCATGCCCAGAAAGAGGTAGAGCAGTGCCAACAGAGACCGTGTGCTTCGTCGGTGGCCGGATCCGCACCATGGACGGCGCCGGAACCGTCGCGGAGGCGTTCCGCGCCGAGGACGGCCGGATCACGGCGATCGGGACCACCGGTGAGATCCTCGCGGCCGCCGGGGACGCACGGGTCGTCGACCTGGCCGGTGCGGTGGTGCTCCCCGGACTGGTGGACTGCCACTCCCACCTGGAGCTGCTCGCCTACTCCTGGGAACTCGCCGCCGACTGCCGCTCGTCCCGGGTGTCGAGCGTCGAGGGGATCGTCGCCGTACTCGCGGACCGCGCCGCCGCCACGCCGGCCGGCGAGTGGGTACTCGGCCAGGGTGAGCACTACCAGAACCTCAAGCTCGCCGAGGGACGCTACCCCGACCGGCACGACCTGGACCGGGTCAGCACCGTCCACCCGGTGATGTACCGGGCCAGCTACCACATCAACGTCTTCAACTCGCTCGGCCTGGACCTGCTGGGCGTCGACGACGACACCCCGGACGCGCCCGGCGGCCGGATCGAGCGGGACCCGGACACCGGCGTCGCCACCGGCCGCACCTACGACATGTTCGAACCGCTCGGCGGCCCGCAGCCGTCGGTCGGGGACCTCGCGGCGGCGATCCGACGCGTACAGGACCGGTACCTCGCCGTCGGGGTCACCACCGTCGGCGACATCCCCCTGCACCGCGCCGGGCTGGAGGCGATCGCCGCTCTCGCCGCCGACGGCGGCCTGGTGCTGCGTGCCGCCGTGTACCCGAAGCTGGAGGCGGTGGTGTCGGCCGAGGACGTCCGCACCGGCCGCACCCGGCAGCACATCGACGCCCTCGACCCGGACCACCTCAGGATGGCCGGCTTCAAGGTGTTCCTGGACGGCGGGCTCACCGCCGGGGCGGCCGCCCTGCACGCCGACTACCCCGGCCAGCCCGGCTACCGCGGCGAACTCGCCTTCACCGACCGGGAGGTCGCCGACCTGATCGCCACCGCCGACGACGCCGGACTTCAGATCGCCATGCACGCGATCGGTGACCGTGCCCTCGACCAGGCGCTCGACGGCGCGTTGGCGCTGCCGACCGGGCGGCACGGGGTCGCCCGGCACCGCATCGAGCACGCCGGCAACATGTTCATGACCGACGAGCGGATCAAGCGGCTGGCCGCCTCCGGCGTGGTACCCGTACCGCAGCCGGCCTTCATCATGACCACCGCCGCCGGGTACGTGGCGCATCTGGGCACCGACCGGATCGGCACGGTGATGCCGTTCCGGACCCTGATCGACCACGGGTTGCCCATCCCGGGCAACTCCGACGCGATCGGCATCACCGAGGACCAGCACGACCCGTTCCCGGCGATGCGGGCCGCCGTCACCCGGCGCACCAACGACGGTGACGTGCTGGCCGCCGGGGAGGCGGTCAGCGTCGAGGAGGCGCTGCGGATGTACACCGAGTGGGCGGCCTTCTCGATCGGCTGGGAGGACCGGCTCGGCTCGCTCGAGGTGGGCAAGTTCGCCGACTTCGTCGTCCTCTCCGCCGACCCGTTGGAGACCGGACCGGAGGGGCTCGCCGCGCTGACCGTCGGGCAGACCTGGATCGGCGCGACGCTGGTCTACGAGCGGAGCTGAGCGGGGACGGGCACCGTTTCCGACACCCCGGCCACGGGAAGAGGTGCCGCCCGGCCGGTCGATCAGACGGTGCCGCGGTAGGGGGGCATGAACCGCAGTCGCGGCATCTGGTCGGCGAGCACTCCCCCGTCGACGACCAGGTGGGTGCCGTTGAGGTAGCGGCCGGCGTCGGAGGCCAGCAACAGCAACGCGCCGACGCAGTCCTCCGGCACGCCGTAGCCGCCGCGCAGCGGGATCCGCTCCGCCCAGGCGGCCTCGAACGCCTGCCGGTCCAGGGGGAACTCGCCGTCGATGGGGGTGGCGATCATCCCGGGCGCGATGGTGTTGGCGGTGATCCCGTGCGGCCCCAACTCGGCGGCGAGCGACCGGGTGAGCAGCTCGACCGCGCCCTTCGAGGCGTTGTAGTGGGCCAGTCCCGCCTCGGCGACCAGGCCGTTCTTCGAGGAGATGTTGACGATGCGTCCCGGCACGCCGTCGGCGATCATGTGCTCGGCGAGGCGTTGGGCGAGGAAGAAGACCGCGTCCACGTTCACTCGCATCACCTCACGCCAGGCGTCGACGGTGATCTCGTTGAAGTGCTCCAGGCGGGCCACGCCGGCGTTGTTCACCAGGATGTGTACCGGACCCAGGTCGCGGCGTACCCGGTCGACCCACGGGGTGATCGCCGTGGTGTCGGCCAGGTCCAGCGGGTACGGATGGCAGGCGCGACCGTGCCCGGTCACCGCGGCCACGACCGGGCCGAGGTCGACGCCGGGCCGGTCCACCACCACCAGGTCGGCGCCGGCCGAGGCGAGGCCGACCGAGAACGCGGTGCCGAGACCGCCGGCGGCGCCGGTCACGACGGCCAGCCGACCGGACAGGTCGAAGGAGGGCGGGACGGTCGTCATGCCAACCCCAACAGGTCGAGCGACGGGCGGTGGATCAGCGCCTCGATCTGCTCGGTGTCGAGCGGGTCGAGCCCGGGGATGCCCGGGACCCGGCCCACCGCCCGCAGCCCCTCGATGGAGGCGTCGACGGTGGTGAACGGGTAGTCGCTGCCGAACAGCAGTTTGTGCCAGACGCCGTAGTCCTGGACCAGCCGGAGGCTGTGCCAGAGTTGGAACGGGCGGTAGTGCAGCGCGGAGACGTCGGCGTAGACGTGCCGGTGCTTGCGGACGACCGCGATGCACTCCCCCTCGTACGGGTGGCCGAGGTGGGCCAGCACCATCCGCAGCTCCGGGTGGCGGATCGCCACCTCGTCGAGGTGTACCGGAAGGGCGAAGCGCAGCGGCGCGGTGGACACGAAGGTGGTGCCGGTGTGCACCAGCAGCGGTAGGCCGTGCCGCGTGGCGTAGGCGTACAGGTCGTCGTAGGCGGGGTCGGCGGGGTCGAACCCGGCGTACATCGGCATCAGCTTGATGCCCCGCAGGCCGAGGTCGCGATGGCCGTGTTCCAGCTCGTCGCGCCAGCCGGGCTGGGTGGGGTCCAGGGCGAGGTAGCCGACCAGCCGGTCGGGGTGGGCCGCGACGTACGCCGCCACCGCCCGGTCGTCGACCCAGAGGCCGCAGCGGCGGGCCTTGCCGCCCACCACGATGGTCCTGGTGCCCGCCGGTGCGGTGGCCGCGTACTCCGACCACCGCACCGTCAGGTCGACGTCACCGCCGTGCGCCCGGGACGCCTCGGCGGCGAACGGGTCGCCGACGTGGTCCGGGCAGTCGAACAGGTGCGAGTGCACATCGACGATCATCGGCGGTCCCGCTTCTCCCACCCCTCGGCGAACATGTTCCAGAAGCCGTGGCTCGGCGGGTGCTCGGCGAACACCTCGTCGACCAGGTCGATGCCGAGACCGGGGGCGGTGGGCAGCGCGATGTGCCCGTCGACCACCGGCAGGGCACCGCGTACGGCGTCGAAGACGTAGTCCTCCAGCAGGCCGTCGAACGTCTCCAGGATCTTGAAGTTGGGCATCCCGAGGACGGCGTGCACCGAGGCGGTGGTGCACAGCGGGGAGTTGGAGTTGTGCGGGGCGACCACCATGGCGTGCTGGTCGGCGATGGCGGCGAGCTTGCGCACCTCGGTGAAGCCGCCGGCCATGGACAGGTCGGGCTGGATGATGTCGACCGCGTTGGTGGCGAACAGCCGGGCGTACTCGTAGCGGTTGTGGAAGTGCTCGCCGCCGGAGATCGGCATGGTGGCGCGGGCGCGCAGCTCGGCGTACCGCTCGATGTGCGTCCACGGCAGCGGCTCCTCGAACCAGCCGAGGTCGAACGGCTCCAGCTCGCGGACCAACCGGGCGGCGGTGTGCATGGCGAAGCGGGCGTGCCCCTCGACGAACAGCTCGATGCCGGGTCCGACGGCGGCGCGGACGGCGGCGACGATGTCGACCGAGCGGCGCAGTTCGGTGCGGGACAGCTCCCCGAGCCCCGCGCCGAACGGGTCGAACTTCAGCGCGGTGTAGCCCTTGGCGACGGTGGCGACGGCCCGTTCGGCGAACGTCTCGGGCTCCCGCTCCCCGGTGTACCAGCCGTTGGCGTACACCCGGACGCGGTCGCGGCAGGCTCCGCCGGTGAGGCGGTACGCGGGCACCCCGAGGGCCTTGCCCATGAGGTCGTAGAGGGCCTGGTCGACGCCGGAGACGACGATCCCGCCGATGTCACCGCCGCGCAGGTAGTCCCCCTGGTACATGCGCAGCCAGATCTCCTCGACGTCGAACGGGTCGGCGCCGACCAGGTGCCGTCCGGCCATCGCCTCGGCGAGCTGGCAGGTCTCCCGTGCGCGGTAGGGATGGGTGATCTCGCCGACGCCGGTGAGCCCGGCGTCGGTGTGTACCCGCACGTACGAGAAGTCGCGCCAGGCGGTGCCCAGGGTGAGCGTCTCCACCCGGCTGATCCGGCCGGCGGGGCCGACCGGTCGCGTCTTGTCGATGGTCAGCATCAGTTGCGTCCTTCCCCGCCGGTGGTCGCGCCCCCCATGGTGGCGGTGCCGGCCAGCTCGGTGACGCCACCGGCGGCGAGGGTGTCGCGGACGGCCACTCCGGTCGCCTCGACCAGGTGGTCGATGTCGGCGTCGGTGTGGGCGTACGAGACGTGGTTGCGCTTGAGGTTCAGCGGCAGCTCGAAGATGCCGTGCTCGCGCATCCGGCGGCGGTACCCGATGAACATGCCGGCATCGTTGCGCAGCAGGTCGTCGTAGGTGCGCGGTACCGGGCCGGGCATGAAGTAGGTCACGAAGACGGAGCCGTGGCCGGTGACCACGGCGGGTACGCCGAGGTCGGCGAGAACGTCGGTGATGCCCTGGCGGGCCCGTTCGCCGAGCCGGTAGACGTGCTCGTGCACCGGCTCGGTACGCAGCTTGTCGAGGGTGGCGAGGGCGGCGGCGACCACGGCGGGGTGCCCGTTGTAGGTGCCGGCGAAGAAGGCGGGGGCGCCGGGGCGGGTGCTGAACAGGTCCATCAGGTCGGCCCGACCGCCGAGGGCGCCGATCGGGTAGCCGTTGGCGATGGCCTTGCCGAGGGTGGTGAGGTCGGGGACGACGCCGCTGATCTTCTGCCAGCCGCCGAGGTCGTGCCGGAAGCCGGTGATGACCTCGTCGAAGACCAGGACGCTGCCGGCCCGGGTGCACTCGTCCCGCAGCGCGACGAGGAACTCCTGGTCGGGCAGGAGGCAGCCGACGTTGTGCGGCACCGGCTCGACGATGACGGCGGCGATGTCGTCGCCGTGGGCGGCGAAGGCGGCCCGGACGGCGGCCACGTCGTTGAAGCGCAGCACGAGGGTGGCGTCGAGGACCTCGGGCAGGATCCCGGTGGAGATCGGGTCGGGCCGGCCCACCCGGTCCGGTGCGGAGATGACGTTGAGGCTGACCGCGTCGTGCCAGCCGTGGTAGCAGCCCTGGAACTTGACCACCAGGCGACGGCCGGTGGCGGCGCGGGCGACCCGCAGGGCGTGGAAGGTGGCCTCGCTCCCGGTGCTGGTCAGCAGCACCTTCTCGATGCTCGGGACCAGGTCGACGAGGGTCTCGGCGAGGTGGACCTCGCCGTCGGTCACCGCCACGCCGCACAGGTCCAGCCGGGTGCCGGCCTCGGCGACGGCGGCGTTGACGTCGGCGTCGTTGTGGCCGAGCAGGGGCGGCCCGAACGCCGCGTGGTAGTCGGTGTACCGGCGTCCGTCGGCGTCCCAGAAGTGTGCGCCGGAGGCGCGGGCGATCACCAGCTCGGTGAGGCCCGGGATGCTGCGCTGCCCGCTGTTGACGCCGCCGGGGATGACCCGGCGGGCGCGCTCGGCGAGGGTGGCCCCCGTGGGGGCCGGTCGTGAAGTCACACCTTCTCCTCATCGGTGCGGCGTCGCGACCCAGCCCGGTCGGGACGCCGCGGTTGTTCCGCCGCGGGAGGTACCTGTCGATTCTCGAAACAGTGTTCGGCATTACCGAACGATGTTCGGCATACTATGCACGCCTGATCGCGAAGGTCAACACGACCACCGACCATTTCCCGAACAGGTTTGTTACTCTGTTCGGCCATGGCGAACACGCCCGGCCCGCCCTGACCGAAAGAAGGACCATGACCACCACCGAAGACGGGGACGCCTCCCGCTACCTGGTGCGCAGCGTCAGCCGCGCGGCCATGGTGCTGGAGGTGCTGGCGGCCGCCGCCCCCGGCGAAGGGCTGAGCGTCACCGACGTCGCCGCCACCTGCGGGCTGTCCAAGAGCGCCGCGTTCGCCACCCTGCACACCCTGTGCCACCACGGCCTGGCCGCCGACGACGGCGAGGGGATGAACCGTCGCTACCGCCTCGGGATGGCGCTCGCGCGCCTCGGCGTCCGCGCCCAACAGCAACTCTCGCTGCGGGACATCGCCCGCCCGATGCTGGCCGCGCTGACCCGCGAGACCGGGCTCAGCTCCCGGCTGGCCGTCCCCGAGGGCGCCCACGCCGTCGTCATCGACCAGGTCAGCAACGGCGAGCGCATCCAGATCGAGCTGCGGATGGGCACCCGCGAACTGCCGCACTGCACCGGACTGGGCAAGGCCCTGCTGGCCGAGATGTCCACACCGCAGGTCACCGAACTGATCGGTCGCGTCGGGCTGCCCCGGCGCACCGACCACACCATCACCGACCTGGACTCGCTCCTGGCCCACCTCGACGACGTCCGCAAGGCCGGGTACGCCCTCGACGACGAGGAGGACGCCGAGGGGGTGTTCTGCATCGGCAGCGCCCTGCGCGACCACACCGGGCGGTGCTGCGGCGCGATCAGCGTGACCGGGCTGAAGCTGGGTCTGCCCAGTTGGCGCTACCAGGAACTGGGACGTCAGGTGCGGCAGACCGCCGAGGCCGTCTCCGCCCGACTCGGCCACATCCCGGCCGACGCCACCCCTTGACAGCCGCTTCACCAGCTGTTTAACGTTCCCGCCAACGCCGCGACCCAGGTCACGGCGGGTCGCGGCCCCCGGCCGCGACCACCTCGGGCGAACAGCTGACTCCCGACGCGCCGCAGCCCCGGCGCCGGGCGTTCCGGTCAGCAGCTCCGCCGCCTGCGCGCCTCGCGCGTTTGCCCGACCTTCCCCCGCACCGCGGCGTCCCGTGACGCCCGCGGACCCCCAGCACCGCCGTCCGACGCCACTCGGACGGCTGGCCCGCGAAGGTTGAGGCTCGACATGGGTCTACTCGGCACGTCCACACTCACTCCCCGGGACCAGGTCCCGTGCGTCGACACCGTCACCGGCCTGTCCACCGTCGCTCCCGCCACGCTGACGGCCCGCGGCCTGGTACGGGTCGTCGGCTACCACACCCCCGGCGACGGCGGCGGCGGACTGCTGCGCTGGGACCCCACCAGCACCGCCCCCGCCAACGGCGGCACCGTGCACGACCCGTACCGGAGACCGCGCGGCCGGTGGCTGGCCCTGCACGACGGGATCGGTGACTTCCGACGGTTCGGGATCTTCGGCCGGGACACCCCCGCCGACGCCGCGCTGGCCGCGATGGTCGCCGATCCGGCGATCCGGCGGATCGAGGCCCACACCGACCTGCGCTTCGTCAAGCGGCACACGTTCGGCCGCAGTGACGTCGAGCTGGACTTCGGCGGGCACACCGTGCACACCGACGGCATCGAACGCAACACCCACGACAACCCGTTCGGCGCGGTGCTCTTCTTCCGCGGCACCGTCACCGACACGGTGATCACGCACACCCTCACCGAGACCGTGCCCGAACTGACCGACGTGTTCCCGGTGCCCGACTCCCGCCGGTTCACCGTCGGGCAGTGGTGGACGGCCACCAGCGACTCCCTCACCGGCGCCGACGAGCGGGAGCTGCAGAAGATGGTCCAGGTCACCCAGATCGTCGACGGCACCCACATCCGGGTGGGCTACCTCAACGGATGGCCTCTGGAGCCCGGCCGCACCATCACCTGGCGCCGGGTCGAGCCGGTCCAACGCGCCCACGTCCGGAACATGGTCTTCCGGGGCCACGTGGCCTTCACCGGCGAATACCCCGGCTCCGGCCCGGACGACCGCGAGTACAGCGGCTCCCACCCGGTCGCCTACGAGTACGCGGTGCGCTGCGACGTCTCCGGTATCGACGCCACCGGCACCTGGTGGCCGGTGATCATGCGCCGCTGGTGTACCCACTTCACCACCGCCGGCTGCGTCCTGACCAACCCCCCGACCGTGATGTACGGCGGCGCCGGCTACCTCACCCAGCAGATCTACTGCCTGTACGGGCACGTCGTGGACTGCCGCACCTCCAATGTCCGGCACCTCAACGACTGGACCGCCTCGGCGTACTGCACGGTGGAGAACTGCCACGGCGACGGCGACGACGCCGGGGGCAACCCGTTCACCACCCACGGCCAGTACGAGCACGACCTGGTCTTCACCGGCAACTCCGGTCTGATGGACATCGCCAACAGCGGTGGCCAGTGGGGCATCAGCGCCAAGCGGATCACCGTCCGCCGGCACGTCTGCTCCTGGTTCGTCGCCGGCACCAAGATCACCGACCTGACGCTGGAGGACGTGCGGGTGATCGCCCGCTCCACCTTCGACCCGGCCGGCACGCTCCAGATCAACGCCGACGGCGCGCAGCTACGCGGCTGCTCGGCACGGACGTTGAGCATCGCCCAACGCTCCACCCGCTCCCGCCGACCCACCGTCGTCGCCGACTGCGACTTCGATCAGCCCGCCGGCACGGTCGTCGTGCAGACCCCGGTCAGCAACCCGGTGCACTTCGTGCGTACCACCTTCCGGGGCCTGGACGGGGCGATCCTGCGCGGCTCCGGTCCGGTGCACCTCACCGACTGCACGCTCACCGGGTCACCCGGGGCCGCCCCGCTGCTGGTCGGCGCGGCGCAGGTGGTGATCCACGGCGGCACCCTGACCGACACCGGCATCGAGCTGTCCGCCGTCCGCGACCAGCGCCTCGCCGTCGGCGGCGGCGCGGTGTTCGCCGGCACCAACGCCCGGCGGGCGCTGCTGACCCGGGCCGCCGGCCCCGGGGCGGTCCGCGTGGAGCTGGGCGACTACACCAGCACCGCAGCCGACCCGGGCACCGCCCACGTACGGCTGGACACCGGCGTCAACCGGTACCGGGCCGTCGGCTCGCGGTTCACCGGCGGCCGGCTGACGCTCACCGACGCCGCCTTCGGCGCCACCTCCACGCTGCTGCACACCGGCTGTGTCGAGGAGGGCGTCGCCCGGGAGCTGCCCGCCGACTCCGACCGCGTCGCCACCGCCGACAACCTCACCCTGTGAACGCCCCGGCCCCTGGAAGAGGAGACACCCCCATGGACCGCTCCGAACCGACCTCCCGCCGAACCCTGCTGCGCGCCTCCGGCCTCGGCGGACTCGCCGTCGCCGGTACCGCCCTCGCGCTCTCCCCCGCCACCGCCGCGTCCGCCGCACCGGAGCCGGGCGCCGCCGCGGCCCCGCCGGCCCCGGGTCGCGACGCGATCCTGCACGTCGGCACCGTCGCCGCGCTGCTCGACCTGCCGACCCGGGCGCTGCGCGACGGGCAGGTCGTGCACGTCGACGGGTACTTCGCCGCCGGCGACGGCGGTGCCCGCCTGGTCCGCTGGGACGCGACGAGCACCGCCGTGGACAACGGCGGCACGGTCCTCGCGCCCGACAGCGCCGGACCGCGCCGCGGGGACGGCCGGCGGGACCGGCCCGGCCGCTGGCTCCAGGTGCACCACGGGGTCGTCGAGTTCCGGCACTTCGGCATCTTCGACGCGAGGACCCCCGCCGACGCCGCCCTGGACGCCATGGTCGGCGATCCCACCGTGCACCGCATCGAGGCCCACTCCGACCTGCGCTTCGTTCAGCGGCACCGGTTCACCCGCAGCGACCTGGTGCTCGACTTCGGTGGGCACACCATGTCCACCACCGGCATCGCCGACGCCGGCCGCGACGACCCGTTCGCCGCGGTGCTGTTCTTCCGTGGGAAGGTCACCGACGAGGTACGCACCCACACCCTCACCGAGACCGTCCGCGAGGGTTGGGACTCCTTCCAGGTCGCCGACTCCGCCGCCTTCGCGGTCGGCCAGTGGTACGCCGTCGAGGTCAACCGCCTCGCCGGCACCTGGGAACGCGAGCTGCAGAAGCTGGTCCAGGTCACCCAGATCGTCGACGGCACCCACATCCGGGTCAACTACAAGAACGGCTGGGAGCTGGCCGCCGGCCGGACCCTCACCTGGACCCGGGTCGAGCCGGTCAGCCGGGTGCACGTACGCAACCTCGTCTTCACCGGTGCCGGGGCCGACCAGTACACCGGCTCCCACCCGATCGCCTACGAGTACGCGGTGCACTGCGACGTCACCGACGTCGACGCCACCGGCACGTTCTGGCCCGTGATCATGCGACGGTGGTGCACCTACTTCCACACCGCCCGCTGCACGCTGACGAACCCCACCTCGGTCACCTGGGGCGGCGCCGGCTACCTGACCCAGCAGATCTACTGCCTGTACGGGCACGTCGAGGACTGCCGCACCTCCAACGCCCGGCACCTCAACGACTGGACCGCCTCGGCGTACGGGTACGTCACGAACTGCCACGGCGACGGCGACGACCAGGGCCCGTTCGTCACGCACGGCCAGTACGAACACGACCTGGTCTACACCGGCAACTCCGGGCTGATGACGTTCGCCAACTCCGGGGCGGCCTGGGGCTCGGCGGCCAAGCGGATCACCGTGCGCAAGCACGTCTGCTCCTGGTTCGTGGCCCGGGTGAAGGTGACCGACCTGACCCTGGAGGACGTCCAGGTCATCCGTAAGGCCGGGCTGGCCGGCTCCGGCATGATGTGGGTCAACGCCGACGGCGTCCAGCTCCGTGGCTGCTCCGCCGACGACACGCTGATCATCTCCCAGCAGTCCACCCGGTCGCAGCGGCCCAACGTCATCGAGGGCTGCTCCTTCACCCTGGCCACCGCCGGCACCGACGTGGTGCAGGCCAACGTCACCACGCCGGTGCATTTGGTCCGCACCACCATCCGTGGCGTCGACGGGCACACCTTCGGCGGCCCCGGGCGACTGCACCTGACCGACGTGACCCTCGTCGGCGCGCCGGACGCCGCGCCGGCCACCGTGAAGTCCGCCGACCTGCGCGTGACCGGCGGCACCTTCACCGACACCGGCATCCGCCTGGCCGGCGCCACCGACCAGCGGATCAGCGTCGGCGGCGGGGCGGTGATCAGCGGCACCAACGCCGCGAAGGCGCTGCTGTCCCGGGCCGCCGCCACCGGTGCGGTGCGGTGGGAGCTGGGCGGCTACCTGAGCACCACCAGCGACGCCGGCACCGCGCACGTGAGCGTCGACGGCGGCGTCAACCGGTACTCCGCCGTCGGGTCGCAGTTCACCGGCGGGCGGCTGCGGCTGGCCGCTGCCGGCTTCGGCGAGGGGTCCCATCTGCACCACACCGGGTGTGTGGAGGAGGGCGTGTCCCGGGAGCTGCCCGCCGTCGGGCCGCGCGTGCGCGACGCCGGGAACCTGACGGTCTGACCACACCGCGACGAGAGAAGGCGAGGAGCCAGGTGCGACAGCAGGACCGGCCGGTACGGGTGGCGCTGGTGGGCGCGGGCAACCGGGGCCAGACGTACGCCCGGTGGGTGGCCGCCCATCCGGGACGGGCGCGGCTGGTGGCGGTGGCCGACCCGCGCCCCCACCAGCGGGGGATGATCACCGCCGCCCACCCGGGCGCGGCGGACTTCGCCGACTGGCGGGACCTGCTCGCGGCGGACCCACCGGTGGACGCCGTCATCGTGGCCACCCAGGACCGGATGCACGTGGAGCCGGCCGTCGCGTTCGCCAGGGCCGGCCGGCACCTGCTGGTGGAGAAGCCGCTCGCGCCGACCGCCGACCAGTGCCGCGAGATCGTCGACGCGGTACGCGCCACCGGCGTGCTGTTCGCCGTCTGCCACGTGCTGCGGTACACCCCCTACACCGACCTGGTGAAGCGGGTGGTGGACAGCGGGCTGCTGGGCGAGATCGTCTCCGTCCAGCACCTCGAACCGGTCGGCTGGTGGCACTACGCCCATTCCTACGTCCGTGGTCCGTGGCGCCGGGAGGACCTGGCCACCCCGATGTTGTTGGCCAAGTCCAGCCACGACCTGGACTGGATCGGGTACGTCACCGGCCGGCGCATCGAGCGGGTCGCCAGCTTCGGCGGGCTGCGTCACTTCCGACCCGACCAGGCGCCGGCCGGGGCGACCGCCCGGTGCCTGGACTGCCCGGTCGAGCCGGCGTGTCCGTACTCGGCGCCGAAGCTGTACCTGCCGGTGCTGCGCGAGCACGGGCCGATCTGGCCGGTCAGCGTGGTCACCGACGGCACTGACGAGGCCGCGCTGGTCAAGGCGCTGCGCACCGGCCCGTACGGGCGGTGCGTGTACTCCGGCGACAACGACGTCGTCGACCACCAGGTCGTGGCGATGGAACTGACCGGCGGCGTCACCGCCACCTTCACCATGGCCGCCTTCACCGAACAGACCCACCGGCAGACCCAGCTGTTCGGCACCCACGGATCGCTGTCCGGTGACGGTGAGCGGGTCCGGGTGCACGACTTCCGCGCCGACCGGATCGAGGTCCTCGACGGCGGCACGGTCGGCGGGTCCACCGCCGCCGACGACCACGGCGGCGGCGACACCGGGCTGATGGACGCCTTCGTCCGTGCCGTGGCCACCGGCAACCGCCACCACATCCGGTCCGGGCTGGACGAGACCCTCGCCAGCCACCTCGCGGTCTTCGCCGCCGAGACGGCCCGGCTCACCGGCACGGTCGTGACCGTGCCCGCGCAGTGAACCACTTCGAGAGGAACGCACAGATGAGACTTCGCAGGTTCGCACCGGTCGCGGCCGTCGTGCTGGCGGCCGGGCTGCTCACCGCCTGCGGCGGCGGCTCCGAGGCCGGCGGCGACAAGCAGAGCGTCACCATGTGGATCTACCCGGTGGTCCCCGACGAGGCCGCCCACAGGGGCTTCTGGGACAAGCAGGTCACCGCGTTCGAGGCCGACCATCCGGACGTCGACGTCAAGGTCGAGATCTTCCCGTGGGCCAAGCGGGAGGAGTCGCTGACGGCGGCGATCGCCGGCGGCAAGGGCCCGGACGTCGTCTACCTGATCCCCGACCAGCTCGGCAAGTTCCACAAGATGATCGAGCCGGTGGACGACTACCTGCCCGCCGACGCGAAGGCCGACTACCGGGAGAACGTCCGGGCCGCCGTCACCCTCGACGGCAAGATGCTCGGCGCGCCGATCCTGACCAGCAGCAACCCGCTGATGTGCAACGCGAAGGTGTTCGCCGCCGCCGGGCTCACCGAGTACCCGAAGACCTGGGCCGAGCTGCTGGCCCTCGCGCCGAAGCTGAAGGCGAAGGGCTTCGACGCCACCAACTACTACGCCGACCCGAGCGCCACGCTCAACCAGTCCTTCTACCCGCTGCTCTGGCAGGCCGGGGGTGACGTGTTCACCGCCGACGGCACGTCCGTGGCCTTCGCCGGGCCCGAGGGCGTCAAGGCGCTCACCTTCCTCAAGCAGCTCGTCGACGGCGGCTACGTCGAGAAGGACCTGATCACCAGCATCCCGGCGTTCGAGCAGACCAACGTGGCGAAGAACAAGGTCGCCTGCACCTGGCAGCACGTCCCCGCCGACGTGGAGAAGTTCTGGGGCAAGGAGAACATCAAGATCTTCCCGCCGCTGAGCGACGTCAAGAGCGTCGGCTACGGCACCGTGGGCAGCCTCTCGATCCTCAAGGGCAGCAAGGCCAAGAAGGCCGCGGGCGAGTGGATCACCTTCGTCACCGCGCCGGCGGTCGCCTCCGCGTACGACGTCGCCGGCGGCTACTTCTCCGCCAAGACGTCCGCCGGGTCGCTGTACCCGCAGGACCCGGTGAACACCGAGATGGAGAAGACCCTGGGCACCACCACGGTCGGCCCGCTCAACGAGAAGAGCCGCGAGGTGATGGGGGTGCTCGCCCCCGAGATCCAGGCCGCGCTGATCGGCAAGAAGACCCCCGAGCAGGCGCTCGCCGACGCGGCCAAGGCCGCCGACGCGCTGCTCTGACCCCACCGGCCCGTCGCCGCGGGGTGGCGGCGGGCCGGGCACCGCCCACCGGCCGACTCGGCCGGTCCGACCTGCGAAGAAGGATGGCGAGATGGCCGTACCAGCTCAGTTGCCGGCCCGGCGGGCCCGGCGGGTGATCGCCCGGCGCGAGGCACGATGGGGTCTGCTCTTCGTCCTTCCCGCGTTCCTGCTGTTCCTGGCGTTCCGCTTCGGCCCGGCCATCGCCGGGCTGGTGCTCGGGTTCATGGAGTACACGATCGGCGGCGACGCCGAGTGGACCGGTCTGGAGAACGCCCGGCGGCTCGCCGACGACCCGGTCTTCTGGCAGTCGCTGCGGGTCACGGTCGGCTACACCCTGCTGTACGTGCCGTTGACCGTGGCCACGTCGGTCGGGCTGGCGTTGCTGGTGCGGCGGGGTTTCCGGGGCGTCGGCTTCTTCCGGTCGGTGTTCTTCCTGCCGGTGGTCACCAGCCTGGTGCTGGTCGCCACGGTGTTCTCCTGGGTGTTCTCCTCCGCCGGCCCGTGGTCGCGCATCCTGGGCTGGCTCGGCCTGCCCGACGACTCGTGGCTGGCCTCCAGCACCCTGGTGCTGCCGGCGCTGGCGATGGTCGGCGTCTGGTCGCACTTCGGGTACGGCATGCTGATCGTGCTGGCCCGCCTGCAGGACCTGCCCCGCGAACAGGAGGAGGCGGCGCTCACCGACGGCGCCGGACCGTGGCAGCGGTTCCGCTGGATCGTGCTGCCCCAGCTCAAGCCGGTGCTGTTCTTCCTGCTGGTGATCGAGACGACCGCCTCGTTCCAGGTCTTCGACCTGGTGTACGCGATGACCGGCGGCGGTCCGGCCCGCGCCAGCTACACCCTCGTCATGGCCCTGTACGAGCAGGGTTTCAAGTACTTCGACCTCGGCTACGCCAGCGCGATCGGCGTCGCCCTGTTCGCGATGACCCTGGTCGTCGCCCTGATCCAGCGGCTGACCTTCGGGAGGAACACGTGACCGCCACGAGCACCGCCCCCACCCGCACACCCACCGCGCCCGGCCCGCCGGCCCGGCGACGCCGCTCCTACCGGGCGCTGCAACCGGGACCGGCCGGCACCGTGCTGCGGTTCGTGCTGCTCACCGTGGCCAGCGTGGTCACCCTCTTTCCGTTCTACGCGATGGTCGTGTTGAGCTTGAAGCCCGCCGCCGCCGTCGAGTTCCCGGGCAGCCTGCTGCCGTGGCCGCTCGGCGTCGACGCGTACGCGACGGTGCTCGACTCCCGGAGCATCCTGCGCTGGCTGCTGAACACCACCATCTACTCGGTGGTCAGCGTCGTCGCGGTGCTGCTGCTGGCCGCGATGGCCGGGTACGCGTTCGCGAAGAAACGGTTCCCCGGCCGGGAGACGATGTTCTGGTCGTTCCTGGCGATGGTGATGGTGCCCTACCACGTCACCCTGATCCCGACTTTCATCCTGATCGCGAAGGTCGGCGGGGTGGACACCTACTGGGGGCTGATCCTGCCCACCCTGGCCAACGCGCAGGCGGTGTTCCTGATGCGGCAGTTCATCCAGGGGCTACCCGACGAGCTGTTCGAGGCGGCGAAGATCGACGGCGCGTCGGAGTGGCGGATGTTCGTGCGGATCGTGCTGCCACTGTGCAAGCCGATCCTGGCCACCCTCGGCGTCTTCGTCTTCCTGTGGCACTGGAACGACCTGCTCTGGCCGCTGATCATCGGGCAGAGCGGGGACATGCGCACCCTCACCGTCGGCATCGCTTCCCTCCAGCAGGAGCAGGTGCCGCTCAACGTCATGCTCGCCGGCTCGGTCGTCGCGTTCGTGCCGATCTTCGCCGCCTACCTCGTGGGCCAGCGGTACTTCACCGAGGGCGTCACGATGTCCGGAATCAAGGGATGAGTGCAGTGTTCAGAAGTGAGTCCGAGGTGGAGGACCGGCTGGCCCGGCCGTCCGCGGCGCTCGTCGCCGACCTGGCCGGCGACACCGGCGACCTGGTGGTGCTCGGCGCCGGCGGCAAGATGGGCCCGTCGCTGTGCCGGCTGGCGCGCCGGGGGCTCGACGCCGCCGGCCGCACCGGCGACCGGGTGTACGCGGTGTCGCGCTGGTCGGACCGGGCGGCAGCCGACGCGCTGGCGGCCGACGGGGTGGAACCGGTGACGTTCGACCTGCTGGGCGACGTCGACCTGGCCGGTCTGCCGGACGCCGCCGACGTGGTCTTCATGGTCGGCGCGAAGTTCGGCACCGCCGCCGCCCCGCACCTGGCCTGGATGGTCAACACGGTGCTGCCCGCCGCGGTGGCCCGCCGTTACCCGACCGCCCGGATCGCCGCCTTCTCCACCGGCAACGTCTACCCGATGGTGCCGGTCACCAGCGGGGGCTCGGTGGAGAGCGACCCGCCCGGCCCGATCGGCGACTACGCGATGAGCTGCCTCGGCCGGGAGCAGGTCTTCGCGCACGCCGCCGCGACCCGGGGCACCCCGGTCGCGGTGCTGCGCCTCAACTACGCGGTCGACCTGCGGTACGGGGTGCTCGCCGACATCGGTCAGGCGGTGCTGGCCGGTGAGCCGGTGGACGTCACCACCGGCCACGTCAACGTGGTCTGGCAGGGGTACGCCAACGAGGTGGCGCTGCGGTCCCTGCGGCACGCCTCACCCGACGTGTTCGTCCTGAACCTGACCGGCCCGGAAACCGCCTCGGTGCGTCGGATCGCCGCCCGGATGGGTGAACGCCTCGGCCGGCCGGTCTCGTACGTCGGTACCGAGGCGTCGACCGCGCTGCTCAACGACGCGACCCGCTGCCACGCGCTGTTCGGCTACCCGGACGTGCCGTTGGGCACGCTGATCGACTGGCAGGCCGACAGCCTGGCCGCCGGCCTGCCGACCTCCGGCAAGCCCACCAGGTTCACCGTCCGCGACGGCAGGTTCTGACATGTCCCTGGATCTGCTGCGCGGCGGGACCGTCATTCCCGCGCACCCGCTCGCGCTGACCGCCGACCGTCACCTCGACGAGCGTCGGCAGCGGGCGCTGACCCGCTACTACCTGGCCGCCGGAGCCGGCGGACTCGCCGTGGGCGTGCACACCACCCAGTTCGGCATCCGCGAGGCCGGGCTGCTGCGACCGGTGCTCGCCCTGGCCGGCGAGACGGTCGACGCCGAGGCCGGCCGGCCGGTGGTGAAGATCGCCGGGGCCTGCGGCGACACCGCCCAGGCCGTCGCCGAGGCGGAACTGGCCGCCGGTCTCGGCTACCACGCGGTGCTGCTGTCCCCGGTCGTGCCCGGCGTCGACGAGGCGCACCTGCTGGACCGGGCCCGGGCGGTCGGCGAGGTGCTGCCGGTGATCGGCTTCTACCTCCAGCCGGCCATCGGCGGGCCGCTCCTGTCGACGTCGTTCTGGCGGGCCTTCGCCGACCTGCCGTCGGTGGTCGCGGTGAAACTCGCCCCGTTCGACCGCTACCGGACCCTGGAGGCGGTACGCGGGATCGCCACCGCCGACCGGGGCGCCGAGGTGGCGCTCTACACCGGCAACGACGACCACATCCTCGGCGACCTCCTCGGCGACTTCGCCGGCCGGCGCTTCGTCGGTGGGCTGCTCGGCCAGTGGGCGGTGTGGACGCGCGCGGCGGTGGCCATGGTCGACCGGGTACGGGCGGCCCGGGCGGGCGACGCGGCGGCGCTGGCGGAGCTGACCGCCCGCGCGGCGGCGGTCACGGACGCCAACGCGGCGGTCTTCGACGCCGCGAACGGGTTCCACGGCTGCATCGCCGGGGTGCACGAGGTGCTGCGCCGGCAGGGCCTGCTCGACGGGGTCTGGTGCCTGGACCCGGCCGAGGGGTTGTCACCTGGCCAAGGCGCGGAGCTGACCCGGGTGGCCGCCGCCTACCCGTGGCTGACCGATGACGACTTCGTCGTGGAGCACCGCGATGACTGGCTCCGGTGACCGGCCGCCGGCGGGCGGTGGACCGGTGACCCCGCCCGGCCGTGGCCGCCGTCCGGTGACGGTGGTGTCGGTGTCCGCGCCGCTGCGCGCCCAGTTCTTCCCGGACCGGATCGGCGACCGGCTGACCACGATCACCGACGCCACACCGGTCGACGACCACGCGGCGCTCACCGGCGTCGACCTGGCACCGCTGCTGGCCCGGGCGGAGGTGCTGGTCACCTCCTGGGGTGTCCCCCGGCTCGACGCGGCCCTGCTGGACCGGGCCCCGGCGCTGCGGCTGGTCGCGCACACCGGCGCCTCGGTCAAGCCGTTCGTGACCCCCGAACTGTTCGCCCGGGGTGTCGCGGTCACCCAGGCCGGGCAGGGCATGGCCCGGTCGGTGGCCGAGGTCGCCCTCGCCTTCACGCTGGCCCTGCTGCACCGCACGCACCGGTTCGACCACGCGTTGCGCGCCGGCACGAGCTGGGACCGGGCGGAGCAGGCGCCGCCCCGGCACGAGATCCTCGGCTGCCCGGTCGGCGTCGTCGGCGCGTCCCGCACCGGTCGGGCGTACCTGGAACTGGTGCGCGCGCTGGGCGCGGAGGTCAGCGTGTACGACCCGACCCTCAGCGTGGCGGACGCCGCCCGGCTCGGCGTCCGGCTGGTCGGTCTGGACGACCTGCTCGCCGGCAGTCGGGTGGTGGCGTTGCACGCGCCGACCCTGCCGGAGACCCGGCACCTGCTCGGTGCCCGTGAGCTGGCGCTGATGCCCGACGGCGCCGGGCTGGTCAACACCGCCCGGTCGTGGCTGGTCGACGAGGCAGCCCTCGTCGCGGAGTTGTCCGGCGGCCGGCTCGACGCCGCGTTGGACGTCTTCGACGACGAGCCGCTGCCCACCGGCCACCCGCTGCGGGCGCTGCCCAACGTGTTGCTCACCCCGCATCAGGCCGCCGGCACCGTGCAGGGCCGCCGGCGGCAGGGCGAGATCGTCGTCGACGAGATCGTCCGCTACCTGGCCGGCCGGCCCCTCGTCCACGCGGTGACACCGGACCTGCTCGCCCGCACGGGCTGACGCCACCCATGTCGCAATCCCCGCCCAGCCCTCCTGGAGAGGACACCATGAGATTCATGCGGATCGGCCCGGTCGGCGCCGAACGGCCGGTGCTCTTCGACGGCGACCGTCACTTCGACCTCAGCGGCGTCACCACCGACATCGACGCGGCGTTCCTCGCCGCGGACCCGACCGGACGGGTCCGGGCGGCCGGGCCACTGCCGCAGGTCGACGTGACCGGGCAGCGGATCGGTGCCCCGATCGCCCGGCCCGGCGCGGTGCTCTGCATCGGGCAGAACTACGCCGCGCACGCCGCCGAGTCCGGTGCGGCCCCTCCGGACCGGCCGATCCTGTTCCACAAGTCACCGAACACGGTGGTCGGCCCGTACGACCCGGTGCTGATCCCGCGCGGGTCGACGAAGACCGACTGGGAGGTCGAGCTGGCCGTGGTGATCGGGACGCGGGCCCGCTACCTCGACTCCCCGGCGCAGGCCCTCGCCCACGTGGCCGGGTACGCCGTCACCAACGACGTGTCCGAACGGGACTACCAGTTCGCCGACCCCGGCGGACAGTGGTCCACCGGCAAGTCGTGTGAGACGTTCAACCCGCTCGGCCCGTGGCTGGTCACGCCGGACGAGGCCGGTGACCCGCAGGCGCTGCGGCTGCGCTCGTGGGTCAACGGCGAGCCCCGACAGGACTCCCGCACCGCCGACATGATCTTCGACGTGGCCTACCTGATCTGGCACCTGTCCCAGTTCACCGTGCTGGAGCCGGGTGACGTCCTGAACACCGGCACCCCGCAGGGGGTGGCGCTGTCCGGCCGGTTCCCGTACCTGGTGGCCGGCGACGTGCTGGAGACGGAGATCGAGGGGCTCGGCCGGCAGCGCAACCCGCTCGCGTCGGCGTGAGCGCCCCGGTCGAGTTCCGCCCGGCCACCGCGGCGGACGTACCGTCGCTGCACGCGCTGTGGGACGAGGCGTTCACCGACGCGCACGTCACCGAGTTGCACGGCCGCGACCCCGGCAGCCTCCCCCGTACCCTGCTGGCGGTGCAGGCCGCGACGGTCGTCGCCGCCGTCCACTACCTGCCCCGTCGGATCCGCAACGCCGCCGGCGGCATCGACCTGGTCGGGGGCGTCGCCAACGTGGCCAGCCGCGCCGAGTCGCGGGGCCGGGGCCACGTCCGTCGCCTCCTGGAGCTGGCCGGCGCGGTGATGGCGGCGGACGGCTGCGCCTGGTCGTTGCTGTTCACCGGCACGCCCGGCGTCTACCTGTCCAGCGGCTACCGGCCGTTCACCCTGCGCTACCCGAGCGGCCGGCCGGCGGCGGTACCCGCCCCGGTCCCGTCGGGCTGGACGGTGCACGCGCCCGCCGCCGTGGACTGGGCGGAGCTCGCCGGGATGCACGCGGCGTTCAACGCGCACCGGCCGCTCAGCACGGTGCGCGACGCGGCCGACTGGGAGCTACGGGTGCCGGTGTGGTACGCCCCGCCCACCCGGACGCTGGTCGCCCGGTTCCGCGGGCAGCCAGCGGGCTACCTGGTCTCGCGCTGGACACCCGGGCACGTCCAGGTGGTGGAGGTCGCCGTCCGACCGGACCGGCCGGACGCCCTGTCCGTCCTGTTCGGCGCGGTCGCCCGCGCCGCCGCCGACCACCACGTACGACGCTGCACAGCGCGGCTACCGGCCGACCCGGCGGTCGTGGCGGCGCTGCCCGCCCTGTTGACCGAACCGGTGACGGAGACCGACGACACCGGCATGGTCCGGCCGGTCCACGCCACACCCGGGCACGTCCGGGCGATCGTCGAGGCGCCCGGTGCCTTCCACTGGCCGGCGGACTACCTGTGAACGCCGGCCCGCTGGAACAGGTCACCGCGCCGGTAGCCGAGCACGGGGAAGGGCCGGTGTGGTGTCCCGCCGACCGGCGGCTGCGCTGGGTCGACATGCTGGCCGGCGACATCCTGACCCTGGACCCGACCAACGGGGCGGTCAGCCGCCGACACGTCGCCCCGGTGGTCGCCGCCGTCCGGCCACGAGCCGGCGGTGGACTGGTCGCCGCGGTCGAGCGGGGCTTCGCGCTGCTGCGCGACGACGCGGTGGAACTGCTGCCGGAGATCTGGTCTGACCCGTCGGTCCGGATGAACGACGGCGGGTGTGACCCGTGGGGACGGTTCTACTGCGGTTCCATGGCCTACGACGCGGCACCGGGTCGGGCGGCCCTGTACCGGCTCAGCCCCGGCGGTGCGGTCGAGACGGTGCTCACCGGGCTGACCGTCTCCAACGGCCTCGCCTGGACCCGGGACGGCACGACCGCCTGGTACGTCGACTCGGCGACCCGGCGGGTCGACACCTTCGCGGTCGCCCCGGCCACCGGCGAGTTGCGGGACCGCCGGCCGGTGGTGGTGGTACCGCCCGACGTGGGCACGCCGGACGGTCTGTGCGTCGACGTCGAGGGTGGCGTCTGGGTCGCCCTCTGGGACGGGGGCGCGGTCCACCGGTACGCCCCGGACGGCCGGCTCACCGCCGTCGTGTCGCTGCCGGTCCGGCGGCCCACCGCCTGCACGTTCGGCGGCCCGGACCTCGCCGACCTGTACGTCACGACCTCCCGGCAGGGGCTGCCGGCCGGCGACCGGTCCCCGGCGGGGGCGCTGTTCCGGATCCGGCCACGGGTACCCGGCTTCCCCGACCACACGTTCGCCGGCTGACCGGGAGCACCCCGCCACGAACGGTCTCCGCAGCGTCGACGCGGCACTTCTCGGCGGGCTGGTGGTGCTGGTCGATGCCGTCCCGCCCACACCTCGCCCGGTTGCCAGTGCGGGGACGGCTCCGGCAGATCGACGTGACCGTTGGGGAAGCGGAGCAGCTACCGGGTGACGCTTCATCGCCACCCGCACCATTCGCTCCCCACCGACCGCCAACGTCATTGCGGAGGCCCGCCATTCGGGAGGACCCTCCGATCCCTTCCGATCCGATGGGTGATGTGCCATCTTCGATGGATGCGGGTCGGTGGCCGCGCTGGCAGACGAGGTGGCGCCCGCGCACGCAGGCACGGGGCGGCGCGGTGCCGCTGACCGTTCGGGTGCGGCCGGCCACCCGCGCCCGGCCCCGCACCGGGCTGGCCGTCGGCCTGCTGGTCGTCACGCTGCTGGCCCTGGTCGGGGGCCTCGCCTACGCCGCCCTGCTGCACGTCCAGCAGGCGAAGATCCGCCACGAGCTGAGCTGGGCGATGGAGCACGGCCGACCCGCCGACCCGACCGGCTGTACCTGGATCTTCGGGGGTGCCAGCGACACCGGACACGGCGGCGCGCTCCCGCCCGGCTTCCCGCAGCACGCGGCCATCCGTGCCGTTGCCCGCACCGGCCGACCCCAGGTCGACCAGGTGGCCCGTAACGGCACGGTCTACTACGTGCGCACCCAGCAGCGCGGCGACGAGGTCGTCCAGGTGATCTTCGACGCCCGTTTCCAGCTCGCCGAACGGCGGCACCTGCTCTGGGGGGTGTCGGCCGCCGCGGTGGCGGTCCTGGTCGCGGCGACCGCGACCGACCTGCGGCTGCGTCGCCGGTCGGTGCTGCCGCTGACCGAGGCGCTCGACCGGCAACGCCGCTTCGTCGCCGACGCCAGCCACGAGCTGCGTGCCCCGATCACCCGGGTGCACACCGCGGCCCAGTTGCTGGCGCAGCGGACGGCCGACGCCGAGCACGACGCGGATCGGCAGGACCTGGACCGGCTGCTGCGCACCACCCGACGGCTGGGCGAGATCGTCGACGAGTTGCTGCTGTCGGCCCGACTGGCCGACCCGGCGGCGGTGACCCGGCCGCCGGCCACGGTCGACCTCGCCGCGCTCGTCGTCGAGGCGGTCGAGGCCGACGCGCCGCGCGCCGCCGAACACGGCGTGACGCTCACCGTGGCCGGTGCGGGCGCGCCGGTGCCGGTCTGCGGCGTCGGGCCCGCGCTGGTCCGGGTGGTGGCGGAACTGCTGGCGAACGCCCTGCACCACACCCCGGCCGGTGGTCGCGTCGAGGTGCGGTTACGCCCGACGGGCGTGGGCCAGGTCGAGCTGGCGGTGAGCGACTCCGGCCGGGGGTTCGACCCTCGGCACACCGACCGGATCTTCGACCGGTTCCATCGTGGTCCCGGTGCCGGGGACCGCCGGGCCGGCCTCGGGCTGGCACTGGTCCGCGAGGTGGTCACCGCACACGGCGGCACGATCAACGCCACCGGCCGACCGGGGGCGGGCGCCACCTTCACCGTACGGCTGCCGGTGCGTGGTGCCGGGCAGGCCGGCCCGCCGCCGACGGACGGCGACCCCGCCGGCTCACGGTGGCCCTTCTGCTGGCGGACGAACCGGGACCGGGCGGACGAGCAGCACGACATGAGCCGGTTGTGACCGGCGAGAAATTCCACCGGTCAACCTTCGCCCGTTTCGATGCGACCATGAACAGATGACCGACCCGCCGATCCCGGCACACAGCCCGTTGCTCCTCGTCGAGGACGACGCGGAACTCGCCGACATGCTGGTCGAACTGTTCCGCCGGGCGGGGTACCGGATCGATCTGGCCCGGGACGGCCAGCGGGGCCTGCACCTGGCGCTGCGCGGCCCGTACCAGGTGATCATGCTGGATCGACGGCTACCGGCGATCGACGGCGTCGACCTGCTCATCCGGCTGCGGCGGTGCGCGATCGCCGCCCGGGTGCTCATGCTCAGCGCCCTGGCCGACCCCGACGAGCGCATCCGGGGCCTGGACGCGGGTGCCGACGACTACCTGCCGAAGCCGTTCGAGGTGACCGAGCTGATGGCCCGGGTCCGGGCGCTGACCCGCCGCCGCTTCGACGGTGCCGAGCTGATCCCCATCGGCGCCGGGCAGCTCGACCTGGCCCAGCGCGGGGTACGGCTGCCCGACGGCCGGGAGGTGACGCTCAGCGGGCGGGAGTTCGAGCTGATCCGGCTGCTCGCCACCCAACCCCGGATGGTGCACAGCCGCAGCCAGCTGCGCGGCCGGGTGTTCGGCGCCGACCGGACCGAGGCGGTGGTCGACACGTACGTGCACTACCTGCGGCGCAAGCTCGGCGACCAGGTGGTCCGCACCGTGCACGGCCTCGGCTACCAGATCGGCGCGCTCTGAGCCGGCGGCCCGGGACCGGCGTCCCGGGCCGCCGGGTGGGCTCAGCGACCCGTGAACCGGGCCGGTCGCTTCTCCAGGAAGGCGGCCATGCCCTCCCGCTGGTCCTCGGTGGCGAACAGGGTGTGGAAGGCCCGCCGCTCGAACAGCACCCCGGCCCGCACGCCGACCTCGTCGGCCTGCCGGACCGCCTCCCGGGCCAGCAGCGTCGCCAGCTTGGGATGCCCGGCCACCACCGCCGCCGCGGCCTGGGCCTCCGCCAGCAGCCGCCGCGTCGGCACCACCCGCGACACCAGACCGCACCGGTGCGCCTCCGTCGCGTCGAGCTGCCGTCCGGTGAGGACCAGGTCCATCGCCCGGGCCGCGCCGATCAGCCGGGTCAGTCGCTGGGTGCCGCCGATGCCGGGCATCACCCCCAGTCGCAGCTCCGGCTGCCCGAACCGGGCGTTCTCCGCCGCGAAGATCAGGTCGCACATCATCGCCAGCTCGCAGCCGCCGCCGAGGGCGTACCCGGCCACCGCCGCGATCTTCGGGGTACGCAACGCGGCGAACGCGTCCCAGCCGGCGAAGTGGTCCTCCAGCGCCACGTCCAGGAACGACTTGCCCGCCATCTCCCGGATGTCGGCGCCGGCGGCGAACACCTGCTCCGATCCGGTGAGCACGAAGCAGCCGACGCCCGGATCGCGGTCCAGCGGTCGCAGCGTCTCCACCAGTTCCGTCAGCAGCGCCGTGTCCAGCGCGTTGCGCGCCTCGGGCCGGCACAACCGCACCGTGACCACCCGGTCGTCCTTCTCCACGGTGATCCTCATCGTCGCCTCCATGTCGTCAGGAATCCCAGATGGCGCCGTACGCGGGCACCCCGCGTTCCTCCATGCCCCGCACCACCTGCCAGGTCAGCGGGCGGTTCGAGATGCAGATGACCGCCTCGGCGTCGAACCGGCGGTACGCCTGCCAGGCCAGTCGCAGCATGTCGGGTTTGCCGTCGCGGGCGGTGTCCCACAGCAGCGCGTCGGGCTGGTGGACGAGGATCTCGTCGACCAGGTCGTCGCCGAAGGTCTCCCGGTGCCGGCGGGCCACCCAGACCAGTCGGGCCGGCACCTGCCCGGCCAGCAGGTGCGGCAGCACCGGGCCGATCCCGCTGCCGGTGGCCACGTACACCACCCGCCGGAACAGGGTCTCGATGTTCGCCACCCCGGCCGTGCTGATCCCCTTCACCCAGACCCGGTCCGGTGGGTCGTCGATGAACCGCCCGGTCCAGTCGCCGGCCCGGGAGACGGTCAGCCGGAACCCGCGGCGGCCGGGCGTCGGCACGTTGGCGAAGGAGTGCCACTCCCACAGCGGGCTGCGGCTGACCGCGGTGGACGAGCCGGGGAACGGGGTCACCCCGTGGTCGAAGTGGGCCAGCGCCACGTGCGACGAGGGACGGTCGACCACGACGGGCACCCGGCGCAGCCGCAGCCAGGGCAGGGCGACGCTGACGGTCAGCACGGCCAGCACCCCGCCCTGCGGGGAGGCCGCCAGCGCGACCGGCCCACCGGCCAGGAAACCGGCCTGTACCCAGAGCAGCAGCAGGACCGCCCAGCCGCCGAGCCGGTGGGTGCGTTCGAACAGGTCGTGCCGGCGGGACCGCACCGGCGGCAGCGCGGTGCCGACGACCGCCAGCAGCAGGCCGGCGACGGCGTACCCGGTGACCAGTGCCCCCGCCCCGCCGGGTCCGTCGCCGACGGTCAGCGCGCCGAGCTGCGCCAGGAACCAGGCGGTCCCGGCCAGCGCCGCGCCGACGTGCAGCCCGCCGAAGTGGTAGACCTTGCCCAACGTCGCGCGGACCGGCAGGGGCCAGTGGGTGGGTGCCCGGGTGGCCAGCCAGAACAGCAGGTTGATCACGTACTGCTGGCGTACCAGCACCGCCAGCGCGACGTTCGCCAGCGCGGCGGCACCCAGGGCGTCGGGCGCGCCGGGGCCGTGCCACCAGCCGGCGGCCAGCCCGTACGCCAGCAGCGCGGTGTTGGTCGCGCCGACCGCCGCGACGAGCCGGTGGTGGTGCATGAACCGGGGGTGGGCGAGGATCCGGCGCAGCGTCGAGACCGGTGGCGGCGGCGCGTCACCGGGCGCGCTCGCCGGGTCGGTACCCGGGTGCGTCGCCGGGTTCGGCGCGGGCCGGAGATCGGTGGTGGTCACGCCGCCGCCTCCTCGATGTGGGCCCACTGCCACCGCAGGTCGAGGGCGAGCCGGCGCAGCGCGTCCCGGTCGACCTTGCCCCGTCCGGTCATCGGTAGCTCCGGCAGCGGGTGCACCGCCGTCGGCACGCAGTAGTAGGGCAGCGCGGCGGCCACCGTGTCCCGGCACCGCTGCGGGTCCAGCTCCGCCGGGGCGACGAAGGAGACCAGGTCCCGCTCGGTCAGCTTGAGGGTGACCGCCCGCCGGCAGCCGGGCACCGTCTCCAGCACGGCGGAGACGGCGTCCAGCTCGACCCGGAAGCCCCGGACCTTCACCTGGTCGTCGGTGCGGCCCAGGTGCTCCAGTTCCCCGTCGGCGCGCCAGCGGCCCCGGTCGCGGGTGCGGAACATCAGTCGGCCGCCGCCCAGGAACGGGTCCGGGGCGTACCGCTCGGCGTTGAGCGGGTCGTTGTCCAGGTAGCCGGCGGAGACGCAACCGCCGCCGGCCCACATCTCACCGACCTCGCCGATGCGGCAGGGTCGCCCGTCGGCGTCGAGGACGTAGACGGTGTTGTTCGGCGTCGGCCGGCCGATGGTGAGCGCCGCGCCGGGCCGGTGGCGGTGCATGGTGTTGACGATGGTGGTCTCGGTCGGGCCGCAGCAGTTGTAGAAGACCCGGCCGGCGGCCCACCGGTCGGCCAGCGGGCGGGGGCACGGCTCCCCCGCCACGGCGACCACCCGCACCTGGTCGCACCGGTCCAGGTCGATCCGGCCGAGCACCGAGGGGGTGGCGATCACCACCTCGGCGCGGGCGGCGGTGGCGGTGAGGTCGCGGTCGCGGACGAGCAGGGTGCCACCGTTGGCGAGGCAGCCGAGGATCTCCCAGGCCGCCATGTCGAAGGCGACGTTGAGCAGTTGGGCGACCCGCCGGCCCGGTCGGATGCCCAGGTTGCCCGGGGCGGTGAGCAGGATGTTGGCGACGTTGCCGTGGGTGACGGTGACGCCGTTCGGGGTGCCCGTGGTGCCGGAGGTGAACAGGACGTAGCAGCCGTCGTCGGCGCGCACCGGACGGTCCGGGGCCGCGGCGGTCAGGTACCGGCCCGGTGGCAGCGGCTCGGCCATCACCTCGTCGACCGCGAGCCGGGC
Organism: Micromonospora cathayae; assembly: GCF_028993575.1. Taxonomy (NCBI): domain Bacteria; kingdom Bacillati; phylum Actinomycetota; class Actinomycetes; order Micromonosporales; family Micromonosporaceae; genus Micromonospora; species Micromonospora cathayae. The sequence continues at coordinate 5,909,263 of NZ_CP118615.1, forward strand.
CACGCCGGGCAGCGTCGGCACGGCGTCCAGGGTCGCCGACGTGGTCAGCAGCACCCGGCACCGGGCGGTCGAGGCGACCTGCCGCAACTGTGCGGCGGGGGCGATCCGGACGTCCTGCGGGACGTAGGCCGCCCCGGCCTTCAGCGTCGCCAGGATCCCCACCAGCATCGGGATGGACCGGCTGGCGAAGACGCCCACGGTGTCCCCGGTGCGTACGCCGAGGGCCGTGAGCCGGGCGGCGAGCCGGTTGGCCTGGCGGTCCAGTTCGCGGTAGCCGATGCGCACCCCGAGGTGTTCGGCGGCGACGGCGTCCGGGGTGGCGGCGGCCCAGCGGGCGAACGCCTGGTGGATGCGCAGGTCGGGCACGGGCACCAGCGGTCCCCGGCCGAACCGGTGGAAGAGCCGGCGCTCGCGCGGTGGGAGCTGGTCCAGCAGGGGTCCTTGCCAGCCGTCCGGTTCGGCGGGGAGGGTGCCGACCGGGCGGGTGGTGGGGTCGTCGATCGTGTCGAACTGTCGTACGGACATCGGCTGCTCCTGTTCCGACAGCCGCCCTACGCGGCCATCAGAATCGATGCTCGCCAATGCAAATGGGAAATCTCTTAGATCCGGGGCCCGGCAGCCGACCGGGGCGGCGGCACCGCGATCGCGCCGGACGACCGCGCGGCGCCGGCGGCGACGGCGACCGGCCGTCGTCCTGCTGCTCATCGCCGGCGCGATTCCGCCGGCCCGCCTGCCGCCGGTCCGCCTGCCGCCGGTCCGGCTGACGGCGGACCGGCGACGCCGGCACGTCGAGCCTGGCAGGGCGTCGGAGGGAGCCGGCCGTGGTCGACGGCCGGCTCCGGCCACCGCCCGGACCGTGCCGGCCCGGTGCCGCAGATCCCGGGCCGTGGTCACCGACGCGGGCCGGTCACCTCCGGTACCGCTGCGCCACGGCCGCGAAGGCGGCCTTGGGTTCCCATTCCAGGTCGGGGTAGGTCCGTCCCCGGTGTCCTTCGAGGAGCTTGACGATGCCCGGGCTGGCCCGGTCCAGGTCGTCCCGGGGGTCGCCGTCGGGGCGGTGCGGGTAGCCGGTCAGGGCGAACAGGAACACGAACGCGCTGTCCACGCCCTCGGTCTCGAAGATCTCCAGCAGTTCGTCCAGATAGGTGGCCTGACCGGCCTCGTCCCGCTCGTAGTCGCCGTTCAGCCGTACCGGGGCCTTGGTCTCCGGGTCGTACTCGACCACCTCCAGCACCCGCCCGCCGCGGTCTCCCGCGCCCCGGTAGGCGGCGGTGCCGAAGCCGGTGATGGCGAGCGGCTTCGGACCCTGGGCCAGGGTGCGCACCGCGTCCCGGAACCGGTCGGCCACCTCGGCGGAGCGGATCAGCTCGAACGTCACGATGTCGAAGGGTTCCCAGTCGACCTGCTCGAACTGGATGGCCGAGTAGGTCAGCCGGCCCTGGAAGCGCTCGCGTACCGTGGCCACGGCGTCGCTGAGGAACGCGTTCATGCGCACGCCGAGTTCGCGCATCGCGTCAGCCCGCCGCTCGGGCTGGCCCAGCAGCTGCTCGACCCGCTCCTCGGGACTGTCCCCGGGCAGGAACCCACGGTTCATCACGCTCAGTTCGACCCCGGCGACGAACACGACGGTGGCCCCCTGTCGCCGGAGCCGTTCCGCGCGCTCGGCGCAGTCACCGAAGAGGGTGAGGATCTGCGCCGGGTCCAGCTCCAGCGGGTAGGGCGAGAACCAGACCTCCAGGCCGAGTTCGGCGGCGGCAGCGGCGGCCGACTCCAGTCGGTCCGGGTCGCCGCCGATGATCTGGACCGCGTTGCAGTGCAGGTCGTCGCGGATGATGGCGAGTTCGCGCCGGACCACCGCCGGGTCGAAGTGCTCCCGGGATGTCTGGCCGTGTACGACGAATCCGGTGTCGTAGGTCATTCCTCGTGCCCGCATGGCGACGCCCTCTCGGTCGGTTTTCTGCGGGGTCGACACTGACAGACAAGTTGCGCGCACGCAAGTTTACGTGTGCGCAGATTTTCGTCCGCGCAGTGTTTGTGGAACACTGTCGTCGTGACGACACCGCCACCGAGCCTGCGGGAGCGGAAGAAGCAGGCCACCCGCGAGGCGCTCCGCGAGGCGGCCCTACGCCTGGCGGTGGAGCGCGGACCGGACCAGGTGCGGGTCGAGGACATCGCCGAGGCCGCCGGGGTCTCGCCGCGCACGTACAACAACTACTTCGCCAGTCGCGAGCAGGCGATCGTCTCCGCCGTCACCGCCGACCGGGAGGCGCGGGTCGCCGCGGCGGTCGCCGCCCGGCCCGTGGCGGTACGGCTGGCCGACGCCGTCACCGAGGCGGTGGTCGAGCAGTACACGAACACCGGCGAACGCGAACGCGAGGCACTGCTGCTGATCACCGCCCGGACCGCGCTACGTGACGCCTTCCTCGACAGCACCGCCGACATCGAGGCCCCGCTCACGGCGGTGATCGCCGAACGACTGGGTGACTCCGCGGCACCCACGGCCCACGTCCTCGCGGCGAGCGTGGCCGCCGCCGTCCGCATCGCGTTGGAAGGCTGGCTCCGGCCGACCGGAGACACCACGGGTGCCGGCGGGCTGGTGGTGCCCTCCGGCTCGATGCCCGACCGGCTCCGCGCCGCGCTGGCCCCGCTCGCGCCCGCCTTCGACGCCGCCGAGCGACACGCCCACCGGGACGTCGACCCGACCGGGACGTCCGCCCGACATCGATAAAAGTGCGTGTCCGACACGCATGAACCATGGGTACCCGGACCGGCACCGTTGGCGCATGAACACCGCACCGGCCCTGCCGGCCGCTGACGCCCCCGCGGCCCCGGGCCACGACGACTGCTGGTGGGCTCCCGCGCTGGCGTTGCACGAGCGGACCCACGGGGTCGACCAGCTCAGCGGGCCGGTGGACGGGGCGGCCCGGGCCCGGCTCCACCGGTGGCGGGACCGTTACGGACCGCACGGCGAGCCGATGTTCCGGCAGCGGCTGGCGGACCTCGGGCTCGACGAGGCGGGCCTGCTGCGGCTGCTCGCCGAACCGCCTGCGGTGCTGGCCGCCCGGACCGGTCGGCCCGGCTGGGCGCGGATCGTGGAGGAGGCGCTCGGGGCCACGGTGCCCCCGGCCGCGGGGACCCCGGTGCCGGCGGGATGGCAGAACGCGTTCGCCTGGCCGGTGCAGCCGTTCGTGGCGGCGGCGGTGCGACAGCTCGCCGACCGGCTCACGCCGTACCGGTCGGTGGCGTGGTTGGACGTGTCCGCGGTGCTCGCCGGATTCGGCAGCGACCTGCGCCGTCGGCTGGTGACACTGGCCGCCCCCACCCTCGTCGCCGAGCTGCACGCCTGGCGGGACGCCGGTCGGCTCAGTGGTGCCGACGGCCGGCAACGGTTCGTCGACTTCGTCCGGCGGGTGAGCGAGCCGGCCGGGTTGTGGCAGCTGGTGACGGACTATCCGGTGCTGGCCCGGCTGCTGGCCGAGACCGGCCAGGGCGAGGTCGAGGCGTTGGCCCGGCTGGTGAGCCGGTTCGCGGCGGACCGGGACGGGATCGTCCGCGTCGTCCTCGGCGGCGTCGACCCGGGGACGCTCTACGCCGCCAGCGCCGGCCTGGGCGATCCGCACCAGCGGGGGGACAGCGTCCGGGTCGTCCGGTTCACCGGCGGCGCCCAGATCGTCTACAAGCCACGCGGCATCCAGGCCCAACTCCACTTCGACGAGCTGGTCGACTGGCTGACCACCGCCGTCCCCGGGCTCGGCCTGCGCAGCCCGGCGGTGCTCGCCGTGGCCGGGCACGGCTGGCAGGAGTTCGTCGCGCCCCGGTCGGCGGCCGACACCGACGCGGTGTCGGCCTACTACCGCCGGCTCGGCGCGCTGCTCGTCCTGATGCACGTCACGCACACCACCGACATGCACTGCGAGAACCTGCTGGCCGCCGGCGACCAGCCCCTGGTGGTCGACGCGGAAACCCTGTTCCATCCGCATCTGCCGGCCATCCACCACGACGACCCCGCCATCCGGACCCTGGCCGGCTCGGTGGCCCGTACCGGGCTGCTGCCCTCCGCCGAGTTCGGTGGTTCCGGCGGCCCGGACACCTCGGCGTTGGCCGGGTCCACCGGGTCCGCCGTCGCCTGCTGGGAGGCGGTCGACACCGACCAGATGGCCCCGGCCGGACGGGTCACGCACCGGGAGGTCGGCCCCAGCCGCCCCCGCCTGGCCGGACAGCCGACGGATCCCGGCGGCTACCTGCCGGACCTGCTGCGTGGGTTCCGGTCGGCCTACGACGCGGTGCACCGGGACCGGGACCGGCTGGCCGCCATGGTGGGTCGTTGCGCCGACCTCGACGTACGGCTGGTGCCCCGCCCGACCCGCCGTTACCGGGCGATGCTGGAGGAGGCGAACCGTCCCGAGGCGCTGCGTGACGGAATCGACCGGGACCAGGCGTTCGATCCGCTGTGGATCGAGGCGCACGGCCCGCTGCTGCGCGCGATCGCGGCGCACGAGGCGGCCGACCTGTGGGCCGGCGACATCCCGCTGTTCCAGGCCCGGCCGGGCGGTCGTGACGTGTGGACGTCGCACCGGAGCCGGCTACCGGGGCTGCTGGACCGGCCGGTGGGCGAGCGGATCGGGGAGACGCTCGACCGGCTCGGCGACGTGGACCGCCGGGACCAGGAATGGATCGTCAAGGCGGCCCTGGCCACCCGGGTGGCCGTCCCGGCCCACCGCTCCGCCGGCCGCGCGCTCACCAGGGTGGACTCGGTCGCGGCCCCGCCGCAGCGCCTGCTCGCCGCCGCCTGCGAGATCGCCGACCGGCTCGTCGCGTCCGGCATCTCCGACGGCGACCGGGTCAACTGGTTGGGGCTGGAACCGGTGGACGAGCAGCGCTGGCTGCTCCTGCCGGCCGGAGCCGGCCTCACCCACGGCAGCCTCGGTATCGCCCTCTTCCTGGCCCAGACGGCCCGGCTGAGCGGGGTGCCGAGGTACGCCGAGGTCGCCCGGCGGGCGATCCGTGGCTACCCCCGGCTGAGCCGGCTGCTGACCGACCACCCGGAACTGGCGTCCGCGATCGGTTGCGGCGGCCTGTCCGGGCTGGGCGGCATGGCGTACGCGCTGGCCCGGTTGGCGGGGCTGCTGCGGGACGCGGAGCTCGCCGCGCTCGCCGAGGACGCCGTCGGGCTGGCCGCCAGCGCGGCGGAGCAGGCCCCGCCGGACTGGCGGGACGGCCTCGCCGGTTGCCTGGTCGCGATGCTCGCCGTACACCACGAACTCGGGCTGGCCTCCGCGTGGCGGCTCGCCCGGCGCTGCGTCGACCTGCTGGCCCCCGTCGTGTCCGGGGCTGAACCGGACGACCTGCCGAACACCTTCGCCACCGGATGGGTCGGCGTCGGCTTCGCCCTGCACCGGATGGCCGGTCCCTTCCCCCGCTACCGGTCCCTCGCCGCGCGGGCCGTGGCGCTGTCGGCGGCCGCCCCGGCGGCGACCACCGATCCCGGCTGGTGCTCGGGCAACGCGGGACGGCTGCTGAGCGCGGTCGTCGGAGCAGCTCCCGGCGGCGACGTCGAGCGGGGTATCCAGGCGGTGGCCAGCCAGCCGATCCTGCGGGACCTGAGCCTCTGCCACGGGGAACTCGGCGTGACCGAGGCGCTGACCGCGCTGGCCGGGACCGGCCGCCACCCCCGGACCGCGCAGATCCGCCACCGTCGGGCGGGCCTGGTCCTCGACGCCATCCGTCGGCACGGCCCGATCTGCGGCACCCCCGACGAGGTCGACACGCCGGGACTGCTCACCGGGCTGGCCGGTATCGGCTACGGGTTGCTGCGCCTCGGCTTCCACAGCCAGGTCCCCTCGGTCCTGCTGCTCGAACCCTCGGCGGACCGGTGGTGAACCGGTCCCTGGCCGGATCCACGGTCGCCGCCCGCCACTGTCCGCCGCTCCACACCGTCCAGTCCCACCGGGAGGATGACATGCTCAGCGACCACGACACGGCGACCGGCACCGACCAGAACCCACCCGAGCCGAACTGGCGGCGGGACCCGGCGCGCCCCGCCGTCTCCCTCGGGGTCCGGGCGGCGATCCTCGCCGGGCTGGTCGTCGCCACCGCCGGCGGCGGCCTCGCCGCGCCGGAACCGCACGACGAGCCGGTCCGGCTGATCAGCGGCGGCAGCTCGACCTGCTGCCCACCGAACTGGCCGGCGGCCGACCCCGGTGCCGACCCGGAAGCAGCCGAGCCGGCGGTCACGCTGTAGACCACCGCCACGACAGGCGGTAGCGTCCGCCCGTGGGGATGCGTTCATCGATCATCGTTGGCCGGGAGGACGAACAACGGAGGATCCGGCAGGGGCTGTCCGCCGCCCGGGCCGGTCATGGCGGTGCCATCTTCCTCGTCGGCGAGGGCGGGATCGGCAAGTCCCGGCTGGCCGCGGCCGTCGCCGACCTCGCCTACGGCTCCGGCATGCGCCTGATGCGCGGGCGCAGCAGCACCACCGGGCCACTGGTGCCGTACCGGTCGTTGACCGAGGCGGTGCTGTCGCTGCTGCGTGCCGGGGAGCCGATCGACCTCGACGCGCTCGGGCCGTACCGCCCGCTGCTGGGTCGGCTGGTGCCGGATCTGCGTCCGAGCGCCGGCGACTACGGCGACGCCTCCCTGGTCGTCCTCGCGGAGGCGGTGCTCCGGCTGATGGGAGTCGCCGGGCGGGAGACCGGCTGCCTGTTGACGTTGGAGGACCTGCACGACGCGGACCCGGAGACCCTCGGGGTGACCGAGTACCTGGTCGACAACCTGACCCAGCAGCCGGTGCTGCTGCTCGGCACCCTGCGCCCCGAGCCCGGCCCGGCGCTGGACCTGGTGCGCTCGGTCGCCCAGCGGGGCCACGGCCTGCTGCTCGAACTGTCCCGGTTGGACCGTCCCCAGGTGCTGCGGATGGCGGCGTCCTTCCTGGACACCGACGAGGCAGCGGTGCCGGAGGCCGTCACCGACCTCGTGTGGGCCGGCAGTACCGGCAACCCGTTCCTGGTGGAGGACCTGCTCACCGGCATGTGCGAGAGCGAGGTGCTGACCCAGAGCACCACCGGCTGGCGGATCCACGACCATCTCCTGGCCAGTCGGCCGGACACGTTCGTCCGTAGCGTCCGACGCCGGGTCGGGCAGCTCTCCGACCGGACCCGGGACCTGATCATGGCCGGCGCGTTGCTCGGTTCCCGGTTCCCGCTCGCGGTGGCCCAGGCGGTGACCGGCATGCCCGACCGGGAACTCCTCACCCACCTTCAGGGACCGCTGGCCGCCCAACTGGTGGTCGCCGACGACCAAACCCCGGACTGGTACCGCTTCCAGCACCCGATGGTGCAGGAGGCGCTGTTGACGCTGTCGGAGCCCGCCGAGCTGACCCGGCTGGCCCGGCGTACCGCCGACGCGGTCGCCGCGGTGCACCCCGGTCTGCCCGGCGAGTGGTGCCAGGTCGCCGCGGCGCTCCGACTGGCCGCCGGCGACCGGGCAGCCGCCGGGCGGCTGTTCGCCGAGGCGGGTCGACGCAGCCTGACCGAGGGCGCCGCCCTCTCCGCCGTCACCCTCCTGCAACGGGCCTGGGAGTTGCTGGCCGACGACGACGCGACGGTCCGGGCCGAGACGCTCGAACCACTGATCCACGCGATGGCCGAGGCGGGCCGGATCGACCAGGCCCTGGCGTTCGTGGGCATCGTCGAGCAGGTTGCCGGCGTGCTCGACGAGCGGCGGTTGGCCCGGTTGCACACCAGGCTCGCCTGGGCCGCGATGCTGGCCGGCGAACTGGACGAGGGGCTGGACCGGGTACGGTCGGCCCGCGACCTGCTCGGCCCCGACGCCCGACCCGCCGACCTCGCCGAGGTCGACGTGGTGGCCGCCCACCTCGAACTCGACCGCCCCGGGCCGGGCCGGTTGGAGCTGGTGGAGGCGATGGCCCGACGCACGGCGACCATCGCGGAGTCGACGCCCCTGCCGGTGGTCGCCTGCCAGGCATGGCAGTTGCTCGGCGCGCTGGTCCGGCACCGCGATCCGGCCGAGGCCACCGCCTGCCTGGACCGGAGCCGGGCCATCGCGGTGGCCCACAACCTGCCGATCTGGGAGATCCACGCGCTGGTCCGGCTCGGCAACGACGACGCGCTCCGCGCGGCCGACCCGGGGCGGCTCGAACAGGCCCGGACGAAGGCCACCCGGATCGGCGCGGTGACCGCCCGGTACCAGGCGGAGGCGAGCCTCGCCCTGCAGGCGATCCTGCGGTGCGATTTCGACCAGGCGGGCACCCTGATCGACGAGGTGTGCACCGCCACCGGCCGGCTCCAGCTTCTGGAAACCACCGAGTACGTCATGCTGCTGCGGATGGTTCTCGCCGCCCATCAGGGCCGTCGCCGGGAGATGGACGAGGCGTTCCGGCACCTGGAGGACGCCCACGGCGACCAGACGCGCAACAGCCCCCGGGTGCACGGTCTGGCGCGCGCGGTCTGCGCCCTGCTGGAGGAGAACCGTCCCCGGGCAATGGACGAGATGGCCGAGGCGCTCGCGGCGGACGCCCGCAACCCGAGCACCATCCAGCTGGTCGGACGAGACGGGATGCACCTGCTGCTCGTGGCCCTGCGGGGGCGGGACGAGGAGACCGAGCGGAGGCTCGCCGGCCCGCTCACGCCGTTCCGCTGGGACCGGCAGTTCGCCCTCTTCGCCCGGGCCGTCGTCGCCGGGCGGGCCGGCGACGGACCGGCCGCAGCCGCCGCCGTCGCCGAGGCGACCCGGGTCGGGCAGCCGTACCCGATGGGTCGGCACCTCGGGCTCCGGTTGGTCGCCGAGGCGGCCCTGGCCGACGGTTGGGGCACCCCGGTCGACTGGCTGCGCGCCGCCGAGGCCCACTTCCACGCCGCCGACGTGAGCGCCGTCGCCGGCGCCTGCCGTACCTTGCTGCGCACCGCCGGTGTCCGTGTCTCGCAGCGGCGCACGGGCTTCCAGCAGATCCCCGGTGCGCTGCGAACCGCCGGGGTCACCGTCCGGGAGTTCGAGGTGCTGCAACTGCTGGTCGAGCGGCTCAGCAACCGGGAGATCGCCGAACGCCTGTTCCTCTCCACCCGGACGGTGGAACGGCACATCTCCAACCTGATCGTCAAGACCGGGCTACCCAACCGGATCGCGTTGAGCGAGTTCGTCGCCCGGGAATACCGGGGCTGACCGACCCGTCCTCGATTCGTTGACAGCGAAACTATCCTGATGGATCGTTGGCATCGACAACGATGACTCCGACTCGGAGTCGGACCCGCTCCTCTTTCCTGCACACCGCCCAGGAAGGACACCCATGCCCACACCCGTCACCCGGGTCGCCGCAGGCGTCGCCGCCGCCGTGATCGCCACGCTGACCGTGGCCGTGCCGGGCTCACCGGCCACCGCCGGGGAACCGTTCCAGAGCCCCGACCAGGGCCTGGTCTTCTACTCCAGCTACCCGACCGAGGTGGTCGGCCGACAGGCCACACCGGACGACCTCTGCCGGCCGGTCCCGGCCGGGGCGACCTGGGCGCTCGGCTGGAGCGGCGGCTTCCACGTCGTCGCCGGCTACCGGACCGCCGACTGCAGCGGCCCGGCGGGCAACCTGAACAGCTTCCACAGCTGGCCGGAGGGCTCCTACCTCTCGTACCGGGCGCCGGCGAACCTGTTCGAGATCCCGTCCCTCGCGACCCGCTGACCAGCGCTCCCGGTGGCCGTCCGCGGACGGCCACCGGGCGGGTCCGACTGGATGGCGGCCCGGCGCGCGCCGGGCCGGCGTGCCCGACGGTGCCACGGCCACCTTCCGGCCCGCGGGCATTCCCTCGAACGGCAGCACCGGACTCACCATCACCACCGGACCGGGAACGGCGGCCGGCAGCTACACCGTCACGGTCATCGGCACCGGGCCGAGCGCCACCCGGTCGGCGACGTTCCAGTTACGCGTCGACGACCCGCCCGGCTGCGTCGGCTCGTACGGTGCCGACACGCGGATCGACCCGGACCTGTTGTTCCACACCGGTGGCAGCGGCGACGACATCGACCACACGTTCAGCTACGACCTGTCGGCCGAGACCGCCAACGGCACCTGGCGGTTGTACGTCAACGATCCCCGCTACCCCAACTCCGGCCCGCTCGACTCGTGGCGGATCAACCTGGCCGGCGAGGACCTGCCGGCACCGGCGTGCGGCGGCGTCGCCACCGCTGACGTGACCGTCCCGGACGTCGGGGTGGCCGAGTCGCCGCTGACCGTGGCCGCCTGCGGCCGGGCGCCGTCGGCCACCAGCTACGTCGAGGTGCAGGTCCGGCACCGCTGGGTCTGGGCCATCAGGGTCACCCTGGTCGCGCCGGACGAGCGGACGTTCGTGCTCAAGGACCCCGGTGGGATGGGGCCGACGAACATCTACCAGACCGTCGCCGTGGACCTGTCGGGCACGTCGACGGGCGGCACCTGGAAGCTGCGGGTCGAGGACCTCCACGCCGGCGACGAAGGCGTGATCGAAGGCTGGAAGCTGACCCTCTGATCTGGTGGGCCAGGCGGGTCTTCCACCGGCCACCGGTTCCGGCGGCGGCCACGCCGGCTACGGGAAGAGGTGCCGGTGGATGGGGTGGTCGCGGAACGGGCCGCCCCGGTACGGGGAGGTGTGGCTGCCCGTACGGCTGCCGGCGGACGTGTGCAGCACCGCGTCGAGGTGGTAGTCCGGGTGCACCCCGTCGTCGCCGAGGGTCGACGTGACGGTCAGGTCGAGCGTGTCGCCCGGCTCGACCGGGTGCTCGGTGTCGAACAGCGGGAAGTAGATGGACGCCCAGTTGCTCGCCTCGCGCAGCGCGTCCAGTGGCTCCCCGTCCGGCAGGGACCACAGCCGCAGCCAGGTGAGCACCCCGTCCACGACACCCGGCCGGTCGACGGTTAGGCGGACCGTGCGGCGCTGCTCCAGCGGCAGGTGCCCGTTGAGGTCGAGCACCTCCACCACCCGGCCGGCGCCGAGCAGCGCGTCGCGGGCCGGGTCCGTGACGCGCAGGCGCACGTCGAAGGGGCCACCGTGCCACGCGAAGATGGTCCGCAGGTAGCCGACCGTGTCCGCGCCGAAGGCCACCGGGCCGCCGCCGAGGAGCCGGCGGAAGGCGACCGGCGCGGCGAGGGTGACGCACCGGTGCGGCACCACCACGGCACCGGGGGCGAGGTGCCGGCGTCGGGCGTCGGCGAGCACCGCGGCGACGCCCTCCGCGCCAGCCAGCGACCCGATGATCTCGGCGACGCAGACGTCCGCCAGCGGGGTGACGTCGAGTTCGGTGGAGAGTCCACGCAGCAGGGTGACGCGTTCCCCGAGGTCCGGTTCGGCCAGCCAGGTCCCGGCCCGGCGGAAGGACTCCTCCATCGCCTCCACCGCGACGACCCGGCGGGCGCCGTACCGGACGCTCTCCCGGGCCCAGAGCAGGTCCGCGCCGGTGCCGACGTCGAGCACCACCCGGCCGGGGGCCAGCCGGGCCAGCGCGGCGCGGAACCGCCGGTTGCGCTCCTCGTCGTCGGTCATCCGGGCGTACGAGGCCGGGTCGTAGCAGGGGTACTCGCCGATGCTGGGGCCGAGGGTGGGGACGCCGGGCGTGGTGCCGCCGGCCGGGTCCACCCGGACCCGCACGGTCGACCCGGCCACCACCATGTCGACGGAGGTGGTCATCGTGCTCCTCGATCGGGCTGGAAGGGGTCCGCTCAGTCCAGGTAGTTCTCCGGTCCGCCACTGCGGACGGTGTCCAGGGTGACGCAGTGGAAGCCGCCGCCGAGCAGCCGGGAGTGCCGCAGCCGGTGCGGCAGCACGGTGATGCCGTGCCGCTCCAGGGCGGCGATCAGCTCCGGCTGGTCGGCGTCCACGACCGCGTGCTCCTCGTCGACCATCAGCAGGTTCATGCTGATCCAGTGCTCGCTCAGGGTGGGCTGCGGGCTGGCGGTCCGGCGGGGCTCCGGGCACCACAGCACGTCCCAGCCGCGCAACGGTTCCGGTACCGCGTCGGGCCGGACCCGGCCCGGGTTGAGCAGCACCAGGCCGGGCCGCAGGAACGAGATGGTGCTGTCGATGTGGGTGTAGCCGTAGATCCCGCGCAGCGGGTGCACCCGGACGTCCCCGAGGAGCCGGACGGTGGACTCCAGCCAGCGCAGTCCGAGTTCGTTGCCGCTGCGGGACACCTGGTAGAAGAGGTCCCGGCCGAGGCGGAGCACGTTGGCGGCGTCGAAGACCGGCTCGGTCTCCCCCAGGTCGGGCAGGCCGTCCGGGTCGAACAGGTACAGCTCGTCGGCGAGCTGCGGCCGGGGGGCGGCCAGCCAGGTGGCCCCGCGCAGCAGGTAGTCGTGGAAGAGCGGGCGGAGCCCGAACAGTTCGAAGTAGCGGGCCCGGGTCGGGCTCGCGGTCTCGATGATGGTGGAGCCGACCACCAGGGTGAGGTCACGCGGGCAGTACGACTTGAAGCCGGCGCTGCGCCACTGCGGGGTGCCGAACTCGACGCTGTGGTCGACGGGCGCGGGCCGGTGCACGGTCACGCCCAGCGCCCGCAGGCTGGCGCAGAACTCGGCCAGGTCCTCGTTCGTCTCCTCGACGATCTGCGCCGGCACCTCGCCCACCTGGAGCCGGCTCAGCTCGGTCCGGGTCAGCTTCGGGAAGCAGGTCAACCAGGCCGACGGGTCGTCCTGCTCGGGGAGGCGGATGTGGGTGGCGTCCCCGACGACGATCTCGTGCAGCCGGCTGAACTCGTCCCAGGAGTTCACCGCCGGCAGCCCGGTCCGGCCGGGCGTGGACGCGGCCGACGTGGTGACGATCTGGTCTGCGGTCACGGTCAGTATCCTGTCCTGTGGTCGGTGCGGGTGCGGTGGGTCGGCAGCAGGAAGCTGCGCTCGAAGGTGATCACCACCTCGCCGGTGGCCTTGAGCCCGGTGGTACGGCAGCTCACGATGCCCTCGCCCGGACGGCTGGCGGAGAGCCGCTTGCCGGTCACCTCGCTCTCGGCGTAGAGGGTGTCGCCGACGAAGACCGGGTGGGACAGGCGGATCCGGTCCCAGCCGAGGTTGGCGATGGCCCGGCCGCTGGTGCTGCGGGCGGTCATCCCGCCGACGATGCTCAGCGTCACCAGGCTGGACACCAGTGGCCGGCCCCACCGGCCCCGGGTGGCGTACGCGTCGTCGATGTGCAGCGGTGACGCGTTCATGCTCAACATGCTCATCAGCACGTTGTCCATCTCGGTGACGGTGCGGCCGGGGCGGTGCTCGATGACCGTGCCGACGACGATCTCGTCGTAGTGGAACCCGACCTGTTCGCGGTACCGGTTCTCCCCCACCCTGCGGTACCCGGCCGGGTGGGGCCGGTCGGCGGCCACGCGGTGGGCATCGGGGTCGGGCCCCGGGGCGGCGTCGGTGGTCGGTGCGTCGTCCGGCTCAGTCGACATCGGTGAGCTCCCGGACGTGGTCGGCGAAGGTGGCCAGGGTGGCCCGGTCGAGGTCCGCGCGGATCATGATCCGCAGGCCGGCCTGACCCTGCGGCACGATCGGGAAGAACACCGCCGAGCTGTAGAAGCCACGCCGGTACAGCTCGGCGGAGAGCCGGACCGCCCGGTCGGCGTCGCCCACGGTGATCCGGCGCACCGGCAGGCCGTTGCCGGCGAACGGGGTGGGCAGGAGTTCGTCGAAGTACGCCACGTTGTCGTGCAGCCGGCGCTGCAACTCGCCCAGCTCGGGTGAGCGGTGGATGGCGGCGCTCGCCAGGGACGCGCCGACCAGCGGCAGGGCCATGTTCTGTGACCAGCCCACCGGTCCGGCGTGCCGGGTCAGGAAGCCGTACCTGGCCGGGTCACCGAGCATGGCCACGCCGCCGCCGGTACCGAAGCCCTTGCCCAGGCTGGTGACGATGACGGTGAGCGGGTTCATGGTCAGCCGGGACCGGACGAACCCCTCGCCCCGTTCTCCCACGATCGACAGCGAGTGCGAGTCGTCGACGAACAGGAACAGCCCGTACCGGTCCTGGAGTTCCAGCAGGCCGTCCAGGGCCGCCGCGCCGCCCATCGAGTACGCGCCGTCGGCGACGTACGCCACCCGGGGGTACCGCCGGCAGACGTCCTCCAGGTAGTTCAGGTCGTTGTGGTCGCAGGTGAGGACCAGGCTCTCCTCGGCGCAGATGGGCTTCACGTACGACATGCAGAAGTGGCAGAACCGGTCGAAGACCATCACCCGGGGGCCGCCCGGCGCGAGGTGGCCGGAGGCGACCAGGGGCAGGATGCCGGCGGTGAGCGCGCTGCACGAGGTACCGGGCAGCACCCGCGCGCCGAACAGGTCGCCCAGTTCCTCCTCCAGCCGGGCCAGCAGGTCGTGCCGGATGCGGGTGGTGGAGGTGACCAGCCAGGTGGCACCGGTCTCCCGCAGGGCCGACACGGCCCCCTCGATCACCGCCGGGTGGTGGTTGAGTCCGAGGTACGCGCAGGAACACATGTTGACGAACTCGTGGCCGGTGTCCCGGTCGACGAGCCGGTTGTTCGCGTCGCCCGAGGGCGTCCCGACCCTGATCCCGGTCAGGCCGTGGTCGGCCGCCGCCTGCCACACCGGGTCGGCGGTCCGGATCATCTTCTCGCCGTTGCGGTACCGGTGCGGCCCGACGACGCTCTGCTGTTCACCGGTGCTCGTCATCTACCTCTCCCTGCCGATGGACGTGCCGGTCGGGGTGCCGACGTGGGGTCAGCCGGACGGGTCGAACTCGTCGAGCAGCCGGCGGGACGCCTCGAAGAAGGGGCGGCCCACCATCACGCCGTCGACGGTGGTGACGCCCTGGCCGCTGCTCTGCCCGGCGGCCACCACCCGCCGTGCCTGCGCCAGCGACTCGGCGTCCGGTGAGAAGACCTGGTTGATGACGGCCACCTGGCGGGGATGCAGGGCGATCTTGCCGCTGAAGCCGAGGTCCTGGGCCAGGGCGGCCTCCCGCCGTACCGCGCTCAGGTCCCGCACCTGGAAGGTCGGTGAGTCGATCGCGTCGACGTCGGCGGCCCGCGCGGCGTTGACGATGCGGGTCCGGGCGTGCAGGAGCGGCTCCCAGCTCAGCCGGATACCGAGGGCCGAGGCGTAGTCCGCCGACCCGAAGATCAGCGCCCGGGGCCGGGGTGCGGTGGCCGCGATCGCCGCGACGTGCTCCACCCCCCGGGGCGTCTCGATCACCGCGAACAGTTCCAGGTCCGGGCGGACCGGCCGGAGCAGCCGCGCCACGATCTCGAGGTCCCGGGGTGACTCCACCTTGGGCACCAGCACGATGGCCGGCGGCACCGGGTAGTCGCGCAGGGCGAGCAGGTCCCGCATCCCGTCCGGGTCGGTGATCACGTTGACCCGGACGGCGCACCGGCGACCGGTCGCGCTGTCGCCGGTGAAGAACGCCGTCGCCCGCGCCCGCGCGTCGGCCTTGGCCGGTGCCGGCACCGAGTCCTCCAGGTCGACCAGGCAGATGTCGGCACCGGAGCGGTGGCAGGTGGCGTACCGGTCGGACGCGGTCGCCGGGGTGCAGAGCATGGACCGGCAGTACCGGGTGAACATCACACCTCCCGGCGTACGTCGACGAGGACCTTGCCCGTGGTGGCCCGGGCGGCGACCGCCGCGTGGGCCGCGCCGACCTCGTGCAGCGCCACCGTCCGGTCGACGTGCACGGTGAGCCGGCCCTGGGCGGCCAGGGCGAAGAGCCGGTCGGCGATGCGGCACAGCAGGTCCCGGTGGTCGACGACGTGCCGCATCCAGAACCCGGCGCAGCCGATGGAGCCGTGGGCCAGTTGCGCCGTGGTCACCGCGACGACACCGGCGTCGGCCGGGTCGACCGGGCCCGGCGGATGGGTGCCGGCCGGCGGGTGGGTGCCGGCCGGGGCGTCGGGTCCGGGTCGCCAGCCGAGGCAGACCAGCCGGCCGAACGGGGCCAGCGCGGCCAGGCCGGCCGAGGCGACCGCACCGCCCACCGAGTCGACGAACACGTCGACCCCGATGCCGCCGGCGGCCTCGCGCAGCCGGTCGGCCAGTTCCGGGTCGGCCGGGTCCAGCGCCACGTCCGCGCCGAGCGCCGTGACGAACCGCCGCTTGGCCGGGGTGGACGCGAGCCCGATCACCGGGGACGCGCCGAGCGCCAGGGCGAGCTGCACCGCCAGGTGGCCCACGCCGCCGGCCGCCGCGGAGACCGCCACGCTCTCGCCGGCCCGCAGCCGACCGGCCAGCAGCAGCGCGCCGTACGCGGTGCCGCCCTGTTCGAACAGGCCGACCGCATGCGCGTCGTCGAGGCCCGCCGGGATCTCCACCGTGTACGCGTCCCGCGCCGCCACCACCTCGGCGTACCCGCCGCCCCGGCGCAGCAGCGCGACCACCCGGCGGCCGTCGGTCCGGCGGCGGCCGGCCGCCTCCAGTCCGAGCACCGTGGGCAGCGGCAGTCCGGGTTGGGTGCCCGAACGTTGCTCCAGGTCGTCGAAGTTGATCCCGCTGAGGCTCACGTCGATCAGGCTCTCGCCCGGCCCGACCGACGGTTCGGGGACGTGTTCCACCCGGAGGGCCTCCGGACCGCCCGGACGACGCAGCACCGCCGCCCGCATCCGCCGGGTCACCGCGGCCACCGGGGGTCGGCCGGAGCGCCGGGTCCCGTGCCCACGCCGTCGTCGCGGGTCCGGGCGTGCCGCGGAACGCGGGTCGGCACGCGCCCTCCGGGCCGGGCCCGTCCAGCCGGAACGCGGGTCACCGCAGGTTCTCCGGGCCGAGTCCGCCCAGCCGGCGGTGCATCTCCTCGGCGGCGGCCAGGTCCCCGGCGATCGCGCAGCAGGTGACGGTACCGTCCGCGTCGACCTCGTTCGAGGTGACCACGACCCCGGTACGGCTGGTCGGGTCGTAGCCCAGGCCGGCGGCGGCGAGCCGCTCGACGGCGGCCGGGAACGACGGCACCGCCCAGCCGGAGCGTTCCAGGAAGACGCGTTCGTCCCGGTGGTCGGCGTCCACCACGCGACCGTCGAGCACCAGGTGCACGTGGGTGGAGCCGGTGAGGCGGCAGTTCGTCTCGGTGAACAGCACCGGCCCGTCCGGGGTGTGGATGGCGTCGGCGCTGACCACGCCCCGGTAGCCGAGCACGCGCAGGGACTCGACCAGCCGCTGGGCGCCGTCGAGCAGTTCGGCCCTGGTCTGCGGGCCGATCGTCTGGGCGGGCAGCACCGCGCCGATCGCCACCGGTTCCATCAGCAGCTCACCCACCCCGATCAGCCGGGCCCCCTCGTCGGCGACGAGGTACTCGGCGTAGAGGGTGGTCGAGTCGGGGAAGAAGCGTTCCACCACCAGCCGGTGCGCGCCGCCGGCGGTGAGCCACTCCCACCGTCGTTCCAGGTAGGACAGCACGGCGGCCCGGTCCGGCAGCACCTCGACGCGTGGCGCGCCGGCCGGCGCGACCCCGCCGGTACGGCTGAGGATCTCGTTGCCGTATCCGCCGCCGTTGAACTCCAGCTTCACCATCACGCTGTGGCCCCGGTCGAAGAGGTCGGTGACGGCGGTCAACGCCTGTTCCGGTCGGGTGACCACGGTGCCCGGGGCGATCGGCACGCCGGCCCCGGCGGCCAGGGCCCGGAAGCCGGCCTTGCTGTTGACCAGCGCGTCGCCGGCCTGGGCGCTGAACGGGTAGCCGGGCAGGGCCGTCTCGGCGGCGAGCGCGCGGGCGAGTCCGGTGACGGTGACGTCCTTGTAGACGGCGAGGATCTCGTGCGGCGGCTGGTCGCCGAGGGCGTGCCGGAGCCGGCGCAGGAAGCCGGGGTCGGTGAGCCGGTCCGGGGCGAGGATCTCGGTGCCGAGGCGGCCGGGTGGCGGTACCACCACGGCGAGGGTGTCGGGGTCGGTGCCGGTGAGGCCGGTGACGTAGTCCCGGTACTCCGGTGGCGGGGCGAACGGCAGTACCAGTACGTCGCCGTCCCGGGCGAACCAGAGCATCCGCTGGGCGACGCAGCCACCGGCGCGGAGCTGGGCCGGGGTGAGTGCCGCGAGGTCACCGACCATCTCCGAGGTGCGACTGTTGCCGATGATCAAGGTGGTCATGACCGCTCCGTCACTGTCGGCGGTATGCCTGGGCCAGGGGTCCGCGCAGCCGGAGACGGCCGGCGTTCGGGCGTGTGGCAGCAGGTCGACCGGAGGTCACCACCTGCAAAGACATCGATATATCGACATGCTTAACGGTTCGGATACCGTACCAACCGCCGCCGGCGACCGCAAGGAGTGATCTTGCAGGCACCCAGGGTGATCTCGAACCGCTCCGGTCGACCAGGGCCGGGGCTCCACGTCCGGCACCGGCGGGAACACCGAAACCCGGTGGAGCGGTCGGGCCCGGCCGGCGAGGATCGGGGGTGTGGCCGTTCCCGACCGTCAGATCCGTGCCCGCCACTCGGCCGACACGATCACCGTGTACCAGGCGTACTCGCCGCAGATCGCGCTGCCCGCCGTGGCGGCCGGCCGCTTCGTGGCCCCGTTCAAACGGGACCGGATGACCTGGATCAAGCCGTCCTTCCGCTGGATGATGTACCGCTGCGGTTGGGGCACCAAGCCGGGGCAGGAGCGGATCCTGTCCATCGACATCACCCGGCAGGGCTTCGAGTGGGCGTTGGCACGGGCCTGCCTCAGTCACTACGACCGTGCGGTGCACGGCGACCGGGCGACCTGGTCGCAACACCTGAAGACCAGCCCGGTACGCGTGCAGTGGGACCCGGAACGGACCCTGCGCCTCGACCCGCTGCCGTACCGGTCGTTGCAGGTCGGACTGGCCGGCGAGGCGGTCGACCGGTACGTGGACGAATGGATCGTCGCGGTCACCGACGTCACCCCCACCGTCCACCACATCCGGGACCTGCTCCGCGCCGACGACGCACGGGCGGCAGCGGCCCACCTTCCGGTCGAGGCCGCCTACCCGCTGCCGGCCCGGATCGGCGACCGCCTCGGCGTCAGCCCGGACGGCACCGGCGACCCGGCGTCCGGGCGGTGACGCCCGCCAGCCGGTGAACGACGTCCGGGCGGGCACGCCGAGACGGTGCTCGAGGCCACCAGGGCGGACCGGACGACGGACTGAGCCCGGCACCACCGCGGTGACCGCCCACGGGTCCGCCCGGCCAAGTATTCTTGTCTCAGACTATCTTGAGTCGTACGATGCCGTGATGAAGCCCCTCGTGGCACCGCCCGCCTGGACGCAACCGCTGCCCGAAGCCGACCCACCCGCCGGCATGGCCGTCCATCAGCTGCCGACCGGCACGTACGAGACGCCCGCGGCCCTCGCCGTGCGCGGCGGATCGTTCCGCGACAAGCGCCAGTTCGCCGCGTCGGCGATCCTGGTGCGACATCCCAGGGGTGACCTGCTCATCGACGCGGGCTTCGGCGCCGACCTCGCGGCACACGTCGCGATGCTCCCCCGGTTCATGCGCTCCGCACACCACGTCGGCCGGACGGTGGGCGAGCAGCTCGACGCCAGCGGCTACGACCGCAGCCGCCTGCTCGGCGTGGTGCTGACCCACTCGCACTGGGACCACGCGAGCGGTCTGGACAGCCTCCGCGACACGCCGATCTGGCTGAACGCGCACGAGCGGCGGCACGCCGCCGAACACTGGGACGGCAAGGTCTTCCGGCACGTGTCCCGGGGCCACGAGATACACGAGTACGGCTTCGACGACCGGCCGTACCTCGGATTCCCGTCCAGTCACGACGTGCACGGCGACGGCGCGGTGGTGATCGTCCACGCGGGGGGCCACACGACCGGATCCGTCATCGTCTTCGTCACCGTGCCCTCCGGCACGCGGTACGCCTTCATCGGCGACCTGACCTGGCAGCTCGACGGCATCCGTCGGCGCGCCGAACGACCGTGGCTGATGAGCAGGCTCGCCGACCGCGATCCCCACCAGGTACGCCAGGATCTGCTGCGCATGATCGCCCTCGAGGGGACGATGCACATCGTCCCCGCTCACGACCTCCGCGCCTACGAGGGCATCCCCGGACTGACGCCGGAGCCCGCCGGCCCTGCGCACTGAAGGCATAGGCTCCCCGCATGCGCCGCCCGACACCGCCGACGCCCGCCGGCCCCGCACCCCCGACCGCAGGTCCCGGCCCCACCGTCGACTCCGAGATCACCTGGCTGCTGCACCGCGCGGCCCAACGCATGCGCCACGCGACCGGGGAGAAGGCCGAGAAGCACGGACTGACGCTGCGCGACTACATCGTGCTGAGCGCGCTCCGGAAAAGCCCGGGCCTGACGCAGGGCGACCTGGGCAGATCCCTCGGGCTGGACAAGACCACCCTGATGAGCCAACTGGACCGGCTCGAACAGCGGGGACTGATCGTGCGCCACAGCAGTCCCCGCGATCGTCGCCTCCGCATTCCGGTCATCACCGAGGAGGGCGAAGCCCTGCGGGCCACCGTGGCCGACGCCTGCGCCGCCGTCGAGGACTCCGCGCTCGCCGGCTTCCACCACGACCAGATCCAGGCGTTCCGGCACCTCCTCATCACGCTCATCGGCGACAGCGAGGACCCCGGATCCTGCCTCTGACCGGCCGCCCGTCGCCGGCGAGGTGGGCACCCGGTACGACGTCGTACCCGGTCATCGGCTCCGGTCCGGTGGTGGGCCGGCCGTCGTCGCCCGGCCGCGCGGCTCCCGGGCGTGCCTGCGGCTGGAATCGACGATGTCGGGGCGGAGCAGGTGGCCGAGTCCGGCGCGGTCGAGTCGTCGGATCAGCCCGTCGCGGTCGGTACGGAGCGCGGTGGCGGTGGCGTCGAGGTTCCAGTCGGTGGCGGCCAGTTGGGACAGCAGGTGTCCACGGCGGATCTGGGCGGCCGACAGCCGGAACGTCTTGAGGTAGGCCGTCCGGCCGACCTCGTCGGTGATGGTCTCGCCGATGTGGTTCTCGGCTTCGGGGTCGAAGGCGGGCAGGAACCGGGACAGGGTGAACCGACCCATCCGGTGTACCGGGGTGACGGTGCGTCGCCCGGCGCTGAGCAGCCCACCGGCCATGCCGGCGTGGAACGCGGTCCACTCGGCGCCCACCTGGGCCAGCTGGGCACGCAGGTCGGCGACGCTGGCGATGCGGGTGTCGTCGAGACGGGTCGTGAAGTCCGGTACGGCGGGATACAGGTGGGTGTAGTGGAACAGCAGTTCGCCGTAGAAGTCCTGCAACAGGGTGGGGTGCAGGGCGCGGTAGTCGTCCGGGTGCGGGACCACGAACGCGGCGGCGAGGGCGTCGGCGGCGTAGAGCATCATGCCGCACTGGTCGGGGTGGATCTCGAAGACGCGCAGCGCGTCGTCGAGGCCGGTGACGGCGGCACCGGTGTAGCTGGCCTCCACCCGGGGGGACAGGCCCCGGGTGACCGCGTTGCGGGTCCATTCCTGCCAGGCGACCGGCGGGCCGCCGAACTGCAGCGTGAGGTACCCCTCCATGGCCAGGTGCAGCGGCAGGAAACGCAACCGCTGCCGGTCCTCACGGCGAGCCATCCGGCGGCGCGACACCAGCCGGATGCCGGTGGGAGCGCCGGTGTCGGCGGGGCCGCACAGCTGGGTGCCGTACGCGGCGGCCGGGGCGGTGTCGGTGCTCCAGGTGGCGACGAACGCGTGCGGGACGTACGAGAGGTAGGCGGTGCGTGGCGAGGTGTGGACGATCGACAGGTCGTCGGGGTGGTGGAGGCGGGCGTGCAGCCGCAGGTCGGTGATGGGGACCGGCCGCAGGAGCGGGACGAGGCGGATCGCGCCCCACGTCTGGGCGGGGCCGGGGGTCAGCCCGGTCAGGTCGATGCCGTCGGCGGGGGCCGTCACGACGCCGCCGGCCCGGCGTTGAGGAACCCCTCGACCCGGTCGGCGAGGTGGCGGCGCAGCTCGTCGAAGCCGGCGCTGCCGGTGGCGAAGCGGGCCAGTTCGACGAGCGCGGCGACGTCCTCGGCGTCGCGGACGCCCACGGTGGCCACGCCGGCGGCGAGGCGGCGTACGTCGAAGGTGTCGGCGTCGTAGACGGGGTTGAGGTGCACGACGCTCGTGACCTGGTGGGGGTCGAGGCGGGTACGCCAGACCCGCAGCACCTCGGCGGCCTGGCCGGGTGGGTCGTTGTCCCAGCCGTCGGAGACGATGACGAGCCGGTCGGGGCGGCGTTCGAGGGCGTCGACGAGGCGCACGCCCAGCCCGGTGGCGCCGATGGGGTGCACCAGCAGCGGGTCGCCGCGGTGGTGCAGCCACAGCCCCGTGTAGTCGGTGGCGAGGGCCTCCAGCAGATAGTGGGTGGCCAGGGCGACGGCGAGCGGGCGGCAGCGCTTCACGCCGGAGCCGGCGGCGGAGTAGCTGTCGTCGAGGACGGCCACCACCCGGCCCCAGGTGCCCGCCTGCCGGCGGGCGGCGCGGCGCGCGGCGGCCCGCAGCGCGCCGGTGAGCTCGTCGCGTCGCCGGGCGCGTTCCGGGCGGGGCAGGGACAGCGCGTAGGTCGCGAGGCGGGTCAGGGGTGCGGTGGCGAGGTCCATGGCGACCGCCGCGACCCGGTGCCGTACGGCGGCCCCCTGCAGCCGCAGCCGTTCGCCGTCGGTGAGCCTGGGCGCGATGCCGGACAGGAACCGGGCCCGGTCGATGCCGTGCTGGGCGGCCAGGCCCTCGGCGACGGTGTAGGGCAGGTCGTACAGGGCGCGCTGCTCGTAGTGGGCGCGTCGCCACGCCTCCAGGATCGGTGTCTGGTAGCGCTTCGGGCGACGCCAGTCGAACAGCACCGTACCGACCTCGCCGGGAAGGGGAAGGTGGGCGTGGCGGGCGGCGAACGACAACGACCGGCGGTACTTGACCGCGTCGAAGGCCGGGTCGGGCCGGGCCGCCACCCAGTCCCGCACGATGGCGCGGGTACGGCGGTTGTTGATCCTCAACCGGCGCAGCTCGCGGAAAACGCCGTACACCCGCTGCGGTGGCAACGTCCGCAGCCGCGCCGCGATCAGCCGCCCCTCCGTCGCGCGCTGCTGGTCGCTCGCCTCCCGCGCGGTGCGCAGCAGGTTCGTCACGACCATGGCGGTGTTGCCGTGGTTGACGTCCAGGGCCAGCGTCGCGGCGTACAGGTCACGGTAGTTGCCCAGCACGTACTCGTGCAGGAAGGCCAGCGACAGGCGCTGGGCGGCGGCTCCGGAACGGAACTCACGCTGGCCCGTCGCGGCGATCGCGGCGTTGACGAACATCACCACGTCCTCGCACGCGACCCGATCCGCCCGTGACACGACCGCGGCCCACCCTTCCACGCCATGCTGATGGGGCCGACCGGGGATCGGGGGCACGAACTGCGAAGCATCGCTTCAGAGGCGGGTTCCGGAAGTCGCACCGGAGTCCCGCGGCCGGCCCGGCCACGATACCCGTCACGATTCCGGGCCCGCAGGCCGCCGACCGGCCCGGGGAGACGCCACCGCCGGACCCGGTGCGGTCACCCTCCCCCGCGCGGCCGGCACCGACCGTGGGTGACGGCCGGTGGTCTTTCCGCCCATCGACCGTACGGACACCCCGCGCGACCACGCGCAGCATCGCCCGGACATCTACTATCGTCACTTGAAGGCCCCACCGTGCGTGACCGCTGGCCGGCACCCCCCCGGCCGGTACCCCCCGCGACACCAACCAGGTCAGGTCCACCGGCCGCCGGGCGCCCGGCCCGGCCGGCGGACCAGGTTCGAGGAGGTCGGAATGGTCGTCCGCAGCCGTCGGTGGAGGGCAACGCTGGCGTCGGCGGTCGTGGTGGTGACCACGGCCGTACTCGGCGTCGCCGCGCCCGCCTCCGCCGCCCCGCTGACCATGCTGGGCGCCGACGTCTCCAGCCTGCAACGCGCCAACGACCTGGGCGCGCCGTACCTCGACGCGAGCGGTGTCCGGCGGGACGCGCTCGACATCCTCACCGGCGTCGGCGTCAACTACGTCCGGCTGCGGGTCTGGCACAACCCCCGCAGCGGCTACAACAACAGGGACAAGGTCCTCCAGTACGCCCGCACGGTCAAGGCCAGGGGCCTGAAACTGCTGATCGACTTCCACTACTCCGACACCTGGGCCGACCCCGGTCGGCAGGGCAAGCCCGCGGCCTGGTCCGGCCACGGCATCGACCAGCTCACCACCGACGTCCACGACCACACCTACGACGTGTGCCGCAGCCTGAAGGCGCAGGGCACCGCCCCGGACAGCGTGCAGATCGGCAACGAGATCAACACGGGCATGCTGTGGGACGACGGGCGGGTGACCAACGACGACTTCCGCAACCTGGGGCGGTTGCTGAAGGCGGGTTACCAGGCGACGAAGTCGTGCAACAGCGGCACCCAGGTGATGATCCATACCGCGTACGCCGACAGCATGGCCAACGCGCGCTGGTTCTACGACGGTATCCGCGCGCAGGGCGTGCAGTGGGACCTCACCGGGCTGTCGTACTACTGCGTCTGGCACGGCTCACTGACCAACCTGTACGACGTGATCGTCGACCTGCGGACCCGCTACGGCAGGCCGGTCGTCGTCGCCGAGACCGCGTACCCGTTCACCTCCGCCAACGCGGACGGCACCGGCAACCACGGGGCCGCCGGCTGCTCCGGCTACCCGCTGACCTGGCAGGGGCAGGCGACGAACTTCGCCCACGTGCAGAACACCGCCCGCAACGCCGGCGCGGTCGGCGTCTTCTACTGGGAGCCCACCTGGTACGCGGTCCCCGGCAACGGTTGGGACCCGGCGGACATCACCGGCAGCGGCAACGGCTGGGACCACATGGCCGTCTTCAACTGGAGCGGACAGCTCAACCCGCACATCCGGTGGACCCCCTGACCCCCGGCCGGTAGGCGGCTCGTCCATCACGGCCCGCACGGCTCGTCGTGGCCCTTCACGGCTCGTCGCCGCCGGCCGCCCGGCCGGCCATCGTCCGCGACGACGTGTCACCGATAACAGGCGACGTGTTACCGATAACAGCTTCCGGTCGCCGCGCGTCGTCTGCGCTGCGGTTCGATCGCCGAAACGGGCAGCTCGCCGCCACCGGCACCGGACGGAGGCAGCGAAAGGTTGAGCATGTTATCGATAACCTGCTATCTTCGACCCCGGGAGCGAAGGGCAGGCTCCCGTCACCAGTCAGCCGGTGCAGGCACGTGAGGGCCGTGATCCCGTCGCCTCCCGGACGGCGACAGTTCGGGCCACTGTGCCGACGCCAGGCGATCGCGGGCGGTCGTCGATCGATGTCGCTCCGCCGCATGCCCAGCTTCCGACCTTCGTCGCAGGCCGCGCACGCCCGGTGCCGACGGGTGGCCCGCAGGCAACCGCGCACGTCGTACGGTCCGGCCGGAGCATGCCGGCCGGTCGACCGGACGACCGGAGACAGGAGTCATGCGATGTCGAGACGTAGATACGGCCTCCCGGCCCTGGCGGCGGCGGCGATGCTGCTCGTGGCCGCCGCCGGGGCCACGCTCAGCGGCGGGTTGGGCGAAGCGGCGGAGGCCGCCACGCCGGGCACCCTCGCGGCGACCGCCGGTTGCGGCAAGGCCCCCACGCTGACCAGCGGAAACCGTACGATCCAGAGTGGCGGACAGAGCCGCAGCTACATCCTGCGGATCCCGGACGGGTACGACCGGAACCGCCCCTACCGGCTGGTCTTCGGCTTCCACTGGCTGAACGGCTCGGCGAACAACGTCGCCTCGGCCGGCTACTACGGCCTCCAGCCGCTGTCGAACAACAGCACCATCTTCGTCGCGCCCCAGGGCCTCAACGCCGGCTGGGCCAACACCAACGGTCGGGACCTCACCCTCTTCGACGACATCTCCCGGCAGGTCGAGAACGACCTCTGCGTCGACACCACCCAGCGCTTCGCCCTGGGGTGGAGCTACGGCGGGGCGATGAGCTACGCGGTGGCCTGTGCCCGGCCCACCGTCATCCGCGCGGTCGCCGTGCTGTCCGGAGCCCAGCTCAGCGGCTGCAACGGCGGCACCCAGCCCGTCCCCTACTTCGGCATCCACGGCATCTACGACAGCGTGCTGAACATCTCGCAGGGCCGGCAGCTGCGCGACACCTTCGTCCGGAACAACGGGTGCACCGCGCAGAACCCGCCGGAGCCGGGCCGGGGCAGCCTCACCCACATCACCACCGTCTACTCCGGATGCCGTGCCGGCTACCCGGTGCAGTGGGCCGCTTTCGACGGGGACCACACCCCCAGCCCGGTCGACGGGTCGTCCAGCCCGAACGACTCCCGTACCTGGACCTCGGGGGAGATCTGGCGGTTCTTCAGCCAGTTCCAGTCCACCACTCCCCCCACGTCAGCGCCGCCGACCACCCCGCCGCCGACCACTGCCCCGCCCACCACGCCGCCCCCGACCACCCCGCCGCCGACCAGCGGGCCGGCCGCCTGCACCGCCACCTACCGCACGGTGAACAGCTGGAACGACGGTTTCCAGGGTGAGGTCACGGTGACCAACACCAGCGCCGGCGCTCTCAACGGCTGGACCGTGCGGCTGACCCTGGCCAGCGGTCAGGCCATCAGCAGCCTCTGGAACGGCACCGTCACCGGCGGCACCGGTACCGTCGTCGTCGGCAACGCCCCCTACAACGGCACGCTGAGCCCGAGCGGCACGACCACCTTCGGGTTCACCGCCACCGGCAACGGCGCCACCCCGCCCGGCGCCCTCACCTGCACCAGCCCCTGATCCACCCCGAACGGGCCCGGAGCCGGACGGCTCCGGGCCCGTTCCGGACGGCCCGACGGGGCGGCGTGCCTCAGCCGATGCCGTCGACGGCGGCCCTGAGCGCACTGATCGACGGGTCCCAGCTGAAGTTCAGCACGGGGATGCCGGAAGCGGCGGCGTTGCTGTCGCCCCCGAGGACCACTGCGCGCGGCTTACCGGTGCCCTGGGGGACCACGAGGTACCAGTTGCCCTTCACGTTCGCGATGAACACTTCGTCTACCTCCTGGTCGGGCGGGTTCGGGTTGGCGACGTCCCCGACGTGGTTCTCGAAGTCCACCGTCGCGGCGAAGTTCGTCGGGCTGCCGGTGTTCAGCCAGAGACTCGTGTGCACGTGCGGTCCGACACCCTGGTCACTGCCGTACGCCGAGGCGCCGGAGTAGGCGATCGGCTGGCCCCGCGACACCCGTTGGCCGGTGGCGACGGTGATCCTCGACAGGTGCAGGTGCCGGGTGTAGTTGCCGTCGTCATGGGCCATCCCGACGACGCGTCCGGTCGCGGTGGAGGTGTCGGTCTTCACGTAACGGATCGTGCCGTTCGCCGCGGCCACCACGGGGGTACCGGTGCCGACCGCGTAGTCGGTGCCCGGCTCGCCCGAGGGCGGCGTCCGGTTCCGGTGGTCCTGCCAGGAGCTCGAGATCCGGACGTTTCCGCACGGCCGTTGATAACTGCCGGCAGCCTGGGCGGACCCGGGCAGCAGAGCGAAGGCGGCCGACACCCCGGAGGCCGCCAACGCGGCGCTGGTGATGAACCCCCGCCTGGAGAGCGCGCGCAGGTAGGCGACGCCACCGAGATCCTCGGGCGGCAGGTCACCGGGGCCGACCTGCCGAGGAGGATCAGGGTGGGACTCCCCACTGAGGATCATCAATGCAACCTAAGGCCACGAGCGGTGAAGGACAAGGGTTTCCCTACGGGCGATCGCCGACGGCGCTGCGGGGCGGGGCGGTGGTCGGGCCCAGGGTGTGCGCGCAGGGCAGCAGCACCTGCCGCTCGTGGTCGCCGGCCGGGTCGTTGAGCAGGGTGGCGAGCATGCGTACGGCCCGCCGGCCCATCGCGTTGCGGGGGATGTTCAGCGATGCCCACCGGCTGGGGCCGAACTCGCCGCCCGGGTCGTCGACGAGCAGCACGACGGACAGGTCGGCGGGAATGGCCAGCCCCCGGAGGCTGGCCATGGCGGCCAGGACCCGCAGCAGGCTGACCGACTCGACCAGGACCGCGGTGGCCCCACCGGCGACCGCCGTGTCCAGCCACTGCGCGGTGAGCTGGTCGGGACGGGTGAACGCCGGGGCGGGAACCGGCAGGCCGAAACGGTCGAGGGCGGCGGCGAAGCCCTCCCAGCGGTCCACCTGGGGTTCGTGTCGGGTGGTCTCGCCGAGATAGGCGAAGCCACGGTGGCCGAGCGCGACGAGGTCGTCGACGATCCGGCCGGTGGCCGACCGGTAGTCGCCACCGACGTAGCACATGTCGACACCGGGCATCTCCCGCCGGCCGATGTAGACGTACGGGTGGCCGTCCTCGGCGAGCCGGAGCAGGTCGTCGCGGTTGGCGTGGTGGCCGAGCAGGACGCTGCCGGCCGCCTGGCCCAGCGCGTTCACGCCGTCACGGTAGATCCGGCGTACGCCGTTCTCGTCGCGGGCGGCGGTGAACAGCACGAGGTTGCAGCCTTCGAGTCCGGCCTGCTCCTCGATGCCCTGGAGGAACTCGAAGTAGTAGTCGCCGGCGCTGGTGGGGAAGATCGGCTCGAAGGTGTGCACGCCCATCAGGTACGGCGCGACGGCATGTCGTTCGACGCCGGCCCGTGGCGGGTTGGCGGTGGTCGTCCGGTAGCCGAGGCGGCGCGCGACGCCGAGCACCCGGCGTTGGGTGTCCGGTGAGATCCGGCTGAGGTCGCCCGCGCCGCGCAGCACCATGGACACGGTGGACTGTGACACCCCGGCCTCGCGGGCGATGTCGGCCTGCCGCGAGGTCTGCCCCCGTCGATTGCTCACTCCGTTTCCTCTCCGGTCACGCCGACGGCGGCCACGTCAGCACCGATCCACCGCGTAGCAGGGCCTTACGCAGCGTCTCATAGTCGACCTCGGGTACCGAAACCCTGCGCTCGACGGCCTGGGCGGCGGCGTAGCCGGCGGCCTCGCCGACCATCATGAACACCGGTTCCATCCGGGCCGAGGAGAACGCCACGTGTGAGGCCGACAGGGCCCAGGTGACCAGCAGGTTCGCGCACTCGTCCGACTGCGGGACGATCGACCGGTACGGCACGCCGAACGGCACGGTGACCGGGTGCTGGACGTTGCCCTCGTTGCGGGGCCGGCCGTCGACGAGTACCCGCTTGGTGTTGTGCGAGTCCATCACGTAGGAGGCGAGGGCGACCGGGTCGGCGGCGGCGATCCGGCCGGACGCGTCGTGCTGGGTGATGACGTAGCTCGACACCATCCGTCGGGCCTCCCGCACGTACAACTGGTGCGGCCAGTGGGCGGTGCCGGTGAACTCGGCCGGGGCCAGGCCGTAGCGCCGGGTGTCCTCCCGGACAGCCGCCGGCAGCCGGGGGTCGGTGGCCATGAAGTGCAGCAGGCCCGCCTGGTAGCGGACGTGGTCCTGGAAGATCTCCTCGCGCCGGGCGTAGCCGGCCTCGGGCCAGTCGTAGTTGGCGCCGATGTGGTCGGAGGAGACCGCGCCGTGGTTGTTCATGTCGAAGACGCCGGGGCGGACCTCGGTGGTGCGGCCGAACAGCTCGTACCCGCCGGCGTCGACGTAGCGGCGCAGCAGTTCGTACCGGTCGGGGTCGTAGCCCTCGGGTTCGGGGAACGGCAGCCGGCGGGCGGAGGTGGTGACGTGCAGCCGGAAGTTGTACGCCTGGACGCGGTGGTCGCCGGTGCCGATCGCCTCGTACGGGTCGGCGCTGATGCCGGGCAGCAGCCCGCTGGCCGGGCGGCCCGGTTCCCGCCACGGGTCGACGTCGAGGGTGAACTGGTGGTTGTCGCTGTACTGGACGCCGGCCAGCGGTTCGCCGTAGCGGTCCCGGGATTCCCGGCCGACCGTGTACGTCACGCCGGCCGCGGCCATCAGGTCGCCCTCGTACGACGCGTCGACGTAGACCGTGCCCCGGTACCGGTTGCCGTCGTCGGTGCGTAGCTCGGTGATCCGCCCGTCGGCCGTGGTGACGTCGGCGAGGTGCTGGCGGTGGCGGACCCGGACACCGGTGTCGCCCAACCAGCGGGCGAAGATCTCCTCGGCGACGTGCGCCTCGACGCCCCAGTGCGGGTCGGGGGCGTGGTAGGCGGCGGCGACCTGGGCGTAGAACCGGCGGGCGAGACCGCCGACGGTCTCCGGGCGGCCGACGTCGGTGGTGCCGAGTCCGGCGGCGCTCATGCCGCCGAGGTGGTCGTCGAAGGCGAGCAGCAGCACCGACATCCCCTCCTGGGCGGCGCGCACGGCCGTGGCGACACCGCCGGAGGTCGCGCCGTAGACGACGACGTCGGCGTGGGTCGGCTCGGCGTCGTGCGCGGTGACCGGCGGGAGGTGGTAGCGCAACCCGGGCAGCGCTGGTGCGGTCTTCATGGTCTGCGTTTCTAACATGTTGCGGACCGGTTGGGAATCGCTAATAAAAGCTAATCGCAAGTTACCGCATCGTCACCGAAACTCCTGGCTGTGCGCGTCTTGACATTCCGGCGATGGCGAGATGTAACGTACTCGCAATCGATCGGGAGCGAATCGATCAGCAGATATTAGCAGACGCGAGGAGCGCGCAGCATGGGTCATCCCTCCGAACGGCACACCGACCTACTCGTGGTCGGCGGCGGGCTCGGCGGCGTCGCCGCCGCGCGGACCGCCGCCCGGCTCGGGCTGCGGGTCGTGCTGGCCGAGGAGACCGACTGGCTCGGCGGCCAGCTCACCGCCCAGTCGGTGCCGTCCGACGAGCACCCGTGGATCGAGTCCGGCCACACCTCGCCCGGCTACCACGAGCTGCGCACCCGGATCCGGGACTACTACCGGCGCAACTACCCGCTGCGGCCGGCCGCCGTCGAGCTGCCGACCCTCAACCCGGGCCTGGGCAACGTGAGCCGGCTCTGCCACGAACCGCGGGTCGGCGTCGCCGTCATCGACGAGATGCTGGCCGGCTACCGCTCGGCCGACCGGATCAGCGTGCTGTACGAGCACGTCCCGGTCGCCGCGACCACCGACGGCGACCGGATCACCGCGGTGACCCTGGAGAACCGCCGCACCGGCACCCGGACGACCGTCACCGCGCCGTTCGTCGTCGACGCCACCGAACTCGGCGACCTGCTGGACCTGGCCGGCGTCGAGCACGTCGTCGGCGCCGAGTCGCAGGCCGAGACCGGCGAGCCGTACGCGTCGCCGGTCGCCGACCCGACCGACCAGCAGGCGATCACCTGGTGCTTCCCGCTGGAGTACCGCCCCGGCGAGGAGCACGTCGTCGACCGGCCGGCCTCGTACGACCACTGGAAGACACACGTCGACCCGTTCTGGCCCGGACCGCAGCTGTCCTGGGAGAAGATCGACATCCACACCATGAAGGGGCGGACCAACCGCATCTTCGAGGGCGACCTGGACGGCGTGCACCTGCCGGACCTGTGGCACTTCCGGCGGATCCGGGCCCGCAGCCAGTTCGACCCCGCCCTGGTCGACACCGACATCACCCTGGTCAACTGGCCCAACATCGACTACTGGGAGTCGCCGCTGGTCGGCGCGGACATCGACCAGGCCGCCCGGCAGACCGCGCTGCGCCGGTGCCGCGAGCTGTCGCTGTCGTACCTGCACTGGATGCAGACCGAGGCGCCCCGCCCGGACGGCGGACACGGGTACCCGGGGCTGCGGCTGCGCCCCGACCTGACCGGCACCGACGACGGGCTGGCCAAGAGCGCGTACATCCGGGAATCACGGCGGATCAAAGCCCGGTTCACCGTGCTGGAGCAGCACGTGGCCGTGGTCGACCGCCCCGACGGCGCCGGCGCGGTCGTCTTCCCCGACTCGGTCGGCATCGGCCACTACAACATCGACCTGCACCCGAGCACCGCCGGCGTCAACTACGTCAACCTGGAGTGCTACCCGTTCCAGATCCCGCTCGGCGCGCTGGTCCCGGTCCGCGTCCGCAACCTGCTGCCGGCCAACAAGAACATCGGCACCACGCACATCACCAACGGCTGCTACCGGCTGCACCCCGTCGAGTGGAGCATCGGCGAGGCGGTCGGCGCGCTGGCCGCGTACTGCGTCACCGCACACAGCGAGCCGCACGCGGTCGCCGACTCCCCGGAGCGCACCGCCGACGTGCAGCGCCTGCTGGCCGACACCCTCGGCATCCCGACCGCCTGGCCGGACGAGATCCGCCGGATGCGACCGTCGCAGGCGGCCAGGGGTGCGACGCCGGTCCTGGCCAAGCCGCGCCAGCGCAGCGTGCCGGCCGTGACCCGGACCATCTGACCCCCGCCCGCCACCCCAGAACGCCGCCACCCCAGAACGCCGTGAAACCCGAACGCCGCGACCCGCGACGCTCCGAAAGGACCCGCCGGACATGCCGACCCCCGAGCCCACCCCCGCCGACGACGGGTACGACGTCATCATCTACGGCGCCAGCCTCGCCGGCATCATGGCGGCGCTGCGGCTGCGCCTGCGCGGCCTGAGCAGCCTGATCCTGGAACCCACCGGACACGTCGGCGGCATCGTGGCCGGCGGCCTGGTCAAGACCGACACACCGAACGTCGCCGAGGCGCTCGCCGGGCTGACCCTGACCCGGTTCTTCGCGGGCATCGGCGCGGAGTACGGCCACGACGGCCCCGAGTACCGCTTCGAGCCGAAGGTCGCCGAGCGGGTCTCCCGGCAGTTGCTCGACGAGGCCAAGGCGACCGTGCTGCTGCACGAGCGGATCCACGGACCCGACGACGTCGAGGTCAGCGGCCGGCGGATCCGGGGCGTCCGCACCACCCGGGGCTGGCGTCGGGCCCGGTTCTTCATCGACGCGTCGTACGAGGGCGACCTGATGGCCGCCGCCGGGGTGCCGTACACGTTCGGCCGGGAACCCCGCGCCACCTACGACGAGCCGTTCGCCGGCTTCCAACCGGTGCAGGCGTACCGCAAGCGGGGGTTCACCCCGAACACCCTGTACCCGGTCCGGCCGGTGCCGGACCTCGCCGCCGGTGACGGCGACGACAAGACGCAGGCGTACAACTTCCGGGGCGTGCTGTCGACGAACGCCGACCGGATCCCGTTCCCCCGGCCGGACGACTACGACCCGGCCCGGTACACGTACCTCGGGCAGCTGCTGCGGCAGCGGCGACTGCCCGGCCTGTCGTCGATCGTCACGCACACCGCGCTGCTGCCCAACGGCAAGTACCAGACCAACCAGGCGCTCTACTTCGGCTTCGACCTGCCCGGCGCGAACTGGGACTACCCGGACGGCAGCTGGCGGCGGCGCGAGGAGATCATCGCCGAGCAGGTGGCCTGGCACCAGGGGCAGCTCTACTGGCTGGCCAACGACCCGTCGCTGCCGGAGTCGTTCCGGGCCGACGCGCAGACCTTCGGCCTGCCACCGGACGAGTTCGTGGACAGCCCGTACGGGCCGGGCTTCCCGCACGCCCTCTACATCCGCGAGGCCCGCCGGATGATCGGCGCGACCGTGCTGACCCAGCACGACCTGCTCAAGCCGAACAACACCAAGGCCCGCCCGGTCTGCTGCTGGAAGTACGGCATGGACAGCCATCTGGTGCAGTACTACGCCGAGGGCGACGACACGGTCGTCGGCGAGGGCACGCTCAGCGGCGACGAGACCAACCCGCCGGTCGACCTGTACCAGATGCCGGCCGAGTGCCTGTTCCCGGCGCGCGGCGGGATCGAGAACATCACCGTCGGCATCTGCTTCTCGGCCAGCCACGTCGGCTACACCTCGCCCCGGATGGAACCCAACTACGGGATGCTCGGCGAGGCGTGCGGCGAACTCGCCGCCCAGTCGCTCGCCACCGGCCGACCGGTGCAGGAGTACGGGTACGCCGAACTGGCCGCCGCCCTGGTCGAACACGGCAGCGTGCTCAGCCTGCCCGGACTGGACTGACGGCGATGTTCCCGCTGACCCTCGCCGTACCCGGCGTCGACCTGCCGGCCTTCCAGCCGGGGCCGCTCAACGCGTCCACCGGTTGGCAGCCGCACCGCGTCGAACTGCCGGTGCGGATCGGCGCCGACCACGCCGCCGGCTGGCTGCTGCGGCTGGAGTTCGCCGCCGGGCACGGACCCTGCCCCGACCTGGAGATCGACATCGACGGCGTACACCGGGGGTTCTTCCACCCGACGGTGCGCCGCGAGGACCGGTCGGAGACCTACCGGCACGGCCCGATCGCCGGTGACGTGCTGCTGGAGGTGCCGCTACCGGCCGAATGGCTGGCCGAGGGCGACCACGTCGTCACCGTCACCACCACCGTCGACCCGGCGGCGGCGACCGGGCCGGTCGAGCCGCCGGACGGCGAGCGACGCCGGCACCGGGAACAGTTCGGCAACCACTTCGGCAGCGGCATCACCTGGCACCGGCTCACCCTCGACCAGACCGCGCCGCCCCCGGCCGGGATCGACGTCGACCTCACCCCCACCCCGCTGTACCTGGACCGCGACGGGGAACTGCACGAACTGGTCGAGCTGACCGTCTCGGTACCGGCCGGCACGCCCGGCTGGCCCCGGTTCGCCCGGGTCGTGCTCGCCGGCCACCGCTACGAGTTCGACCTGCGGCGTCCCGGCCGCGACTTCGGCCAGGTACGGGTCAGGTTCGCGGTGCCCGTCTTCGACACGACCACCGCCGAGGTGCGCGTCGACGACGTACCGGCCGGGGTCTTCGACCTGGTCGCGGCCCGGCGGTGGACCCTGCACCTGGTCCCGCACGTGCACCTGGACGTCGGCTACACCGACGTGCAGGGCAAGGTCCTCGAACTGCACAGCCGCAACCTCGACCGGGCGTTGGACGCGCTCGACCACGACCCCGGCTTCGCGTTCTCCGTCGACGGGTCGCTGGTCGTCGACCAGTACCTGGCGACCCGCTCGGCGCAGCGGGCCGAGCGGATGCTGGCCGCGCTGCGCTCCGGCCGGCTGGCCGTGAACGCGTTCCACAGCCTGTTCCTGTCCGGCATCGCGTCGCTGGAGGAGGTGTACCGGGCGGCGTACCTGGCCAGCCGGCTCCGGGAACGCCACGGGGTGCCGGTGACGTACGCGAACCTGACCGACGTGCCGTCGTACAGCGCGGCCGTGCCGTCGATGCTGCGGGCGCTGGGCATCGACGCGTTCGTCGGCATCGAGAACCACCACCGTGGCGGCAACGCCGACAGCGACCTGCAACACCTGGCCAGCCCGGTGCTGTGGGAGGGCGTCGACGGGGCCCGGGTGCTGACCCACTTCTCCGACACGTACTCCCAGCTGCGGTTCATGGTCGGCGACCCGCAGACGATCGTCGGCGGCGCGCACGCCCTGCCCCGGCTGCTGGCCCGCTACGACCGGCCCGACTACCTGCCGACCGACCTCGCGGTGATCGGCACCCACGCCGACAACGAGGACCTGGCCGACGGCGACGCCGGATTCGCCGCCCGGTGGAACGCCCGGTACGCGTACCCGAGGATCCGGGTCTCCACCATGGAGGAGTACCTCGCCACCGTCCGGCCGCTGGCCGACCGGCTGCCGGTGTGGCGGGGCGACGGCGGCAGCTACTGGGAGGACGGCGTGGGCACCGGCGCGGCGGTCACCGCCGAGCACCGCCGGGTGCAGGCGCTGCTGCCGACCGCCGAAGGGCTCGCCGCCCTGGTCGGGCTGGTCGACCCGGCCTACCGGCCGAACCGGGCCGCGCTGGACGCCGCCTGGGAGGGCGCGCTCTACGGCTGCGAACACACCTGGACCTGGGCGCACGGCACCGCCCACCCGCACGGGCAGCAGGTCGACGACCAACTGGACTGGAAACGGCACCAGGTGCACGGCGCGTACCGGGGCGCGCTCGACGAGGTCCGCCGGGCCCTGAGCCAGCTCGGGGAGCTGGTCAGCACCGACGGCCCGACCCTGCTGGTGCACAATCCGCTGGGCTGGCGGCGGGACATCGAGGTGCGGGTGGAGACCGTCCGGGCCGACCCGGTCGGTCCGGACGGGCCACTGCCGGTCGAGGTGCTGGCCGAGTGCAACGGGCTGCGGACGCTGCGGGTGACCGTGCCGGACGTGCCCGCCTTCGGCTACCGGGCGCTGCCGATGGACGCCGCCCGGACGCTGTCGCCGGGCGAGGAGGCCGGCACCCCGGGCGGCGGGCCGAACGCGGTCGAGCCGGCGGACGGCTGGCGTCCGGTGCCGCCGACGCTGGTCACCGCCCGCTGGGAGGTCACCCTCGACCCCCGGACCGGCGCGGTACGCGGGCTGCGGCACCGGGCCACCGGCCGGGACCTGCTGGACACCACGCGGTGGACCCTCGGGCAGGTGCTGTACGTGCTCGACGGCCCCGAGACGCTGACCCGTGGCGACGGCAGCGCGGCGTCGGCCGCCGGCGGCGGCGGCGCGGCGTCGACTGCCGACGGCAGCGCGCACGGTGGGCAGCCGCATCACCATCCGCACAGCGGGCAGCCGCACCACCATGACCCCTACCCGCGCAGCACCCTGCTCGGTCGACGCCCGGACCGGAACCTGCCGGACCTGACGGTGCTGCCGGCGACGATGCGGCCGGTCGGGCTGCGCCGCACGTACGACGGCTGGCGGCTGCGGACCGTCGGCGACGCGCCGAGCCTGCCCCGGATCGAGGTCGACGTGCTGCTGCGCGACACCGACGACCGGGTCGACGTGCTGGTCGACCTCGACAAGCGGCGGGTGCTGGCCAAGGAGTCGGTGTACGTGGCGTTCCCCTTCGCCGCCGCCGACCCGACGTTCCGGTACGACCGGCAGCAGGGCTGGATCGACCCGGCCACCGACCACGCGCCCGGCGCCTGCCACGACTGGTTCACCACCGCCTACGGGGTGCTCGTGCAGGACGGCGCCGACGGGCCCGCGGTGGCCTGGACCTCCGCCCACGCCCCGCTGTTCACCGCCGGGGACATCGTGCGCGGGCACTGGCACGAACGGTTCACCCCGGCCGGCGGCGCGGTCTTCTCCTGGGTGCTGAACAACTACTGGCCGACCAACACCCCGCCGGAGCAGGACGGGCGGCTGCGGCTGCGCTACGCGTTCACCCCGCTGCCCAGGCCCGATCCGGTGGCCGCCGGCCGGTTCGGTCGGGAGGTACGCGCCGCCCCCGCGGTCTCCGAGGTGACCCGGCTCGACAAGTTCGACGTCGAGCCCCGGCCACTGCACCGACCCGCCGGCAGCCTGCTCGACCTGGGGTTGCCCGAGCACGTGCACGCCAGCGTCGCGCCGGCGCGGGCCGGGGCCGGGCTGCTGCTCCGGCTCCAGGACCTGTCCGGCCGGGCCAGCGAGTTCTCCGTACGGCATCCGGCCGGGCCGGCCGCGCCAGCCGTGCGGTGTCACGCCGACGAACGCGTGATCGCGGCCTGCCCGGCGGATCCGGGCGGCGCGGTCCCGGTCCGCCTCGGCGCGTGGCAGGTCGTTTCCCTGATCCTGTACCCCCTCGACGCGGCCGAGCCGGCCCCGTCCACCACCGCACCAGATCGGAGCGTGGACCATGTATGACCACAGCCTGACCAGACGCCGGTTCCTGACCATGGCCGGTGGTGCCGCGGTCACCCTGGCCGGTGCCGGCGCACTCGCCGGATGCAGCGGCTCGACGTCGTCGAGCGCGCCGGACGGCGCGAAGAGCGCCGTGCTGCCGGACTACGTGCCGTCGCAACTGGTCCGCCCGGATCTGCCGCCGACCCCCGAAGGGGTGATGGCCGGCTATTACCGGTACCCCCGGCAGCTGGTCAACGCGTTCGACGGCAAGCCGGCGGCCGGGCTCGGCGACGTCCGGATCCTGACCAACATGTTCAACCCGGTGCCGCCGGCCGCCGGCAGCAACCAGTACTGGCAGGAGCTGAACAACCGGGTCGGGGCGAACCTGGACATCACCATGACCCCGTCGGCCGACTACCTGAACAAGCTGTCGACCACGCTCGCCAGCGGCGACCTGCCCGACATCATCCTGATCTCCGCCCGGCTGGCCCGCCGGGCCGACGTGCTCACCCGGCTCTGCGCGGACCTGTCGGACCTCCTCGCCGGTTCGGCCGCCGCCGACTTCCCGTTCCTGGCGAACATCCCCCGCGACTCGTGGCTGTCGACCGCGTACGGCGGGGGGATCTTCGCGGTGCCGATCTCCCGGTCGGTGGTGGGGACGATCATGTTCGGTCGGACCGACCTGATCGCCCAGCGGGGCCTGAACCCGGCACCGGGTAGCTACGCCGAGTTCCTGGCGTTGGCGCGGGGCCTGACCGACGCGCGGGCGAACCGGTGGGCGTTCGGCAGCGCCAAGGGAGTCATCACCTTCGTCGGCAACATGCTCGGCGTGCCGAACGCCTGGCGGGAGGAGGGCGGCCGGTTCGTCTCGGAGATCGAGACCCCGCAGCGCAAGGAGGCGGTCGCCCGGGTCGCCGAGATGTACAAGGCCGGGGTCTTCCACCCGGACGCGATCGGGGGCCGGCTGCAACTGCGCGACCTGTTCGGCAACGGCACCATCGCGCTGAACTCCGACGGCTACGCGGCCTGGGACATCCTCGCCGACACGTACCCGGTGCAGGTCGGCGGGATTCCCGCCCCCGGCTTCGACGGTGGCAAGCCGGTGCACCGGGCGGGCACGCCGACGTTCGCCCTGACCGCGTTCCGCAAGACCGACAAGGACCGGTTGGGGAAGCTGCTGCGGCTGGCCGACTGGCTGGCGGCGCCGCTGGGCACCAGCGAGTACATGTTCCGCAAGTTCGGCGTCGAGGGTCGGCACTACACCTGGCAGGACGACGTGCCGGTCCGCACCGACCTGGGCAACGTCGAGGTCAAGCTCCCGCTGGAGTACGTCGCCGACTCGCCGCACGTGCTCGGACCCGCCGACCGTACCCGGGTCGACGCGCAGCGCGCGTACCAGGAGAAGGTGGTGCCGAACCTGTTGCGTAACCCGACCGAGGGGCTGAACTCGGAGACCTCGGTCAGCAAGTCCGGCGAACTGCTCAAGATCATTGACACCGCGGAGCTGGACATCGTGGCCGGTCGGAAGCCGATCAGCGCCTGGGACGACGCGGTCGCCCAGTGGAAGGCCGCCGGCGGGGACCAGATCCGTGGCGAGTACGAGAAGGCGCTCGCCGACCAGAAGTAGGAGCCGGTCGCGGCGTCTCGCCCCACCCCCAGCGGAACTCGGATCGGAGGCAGTATGGCTACCAGCGCGCCGGCCAGGCGCAACACCCGCTGGCAGCGTTTCAAGCGGGACCGCTTCCTGCTCCTGCTCGCGCTGCCCGGCGTCACGCTGGTACTGCTGTTCCAGTACGTGCCGATGCTGGGCAACGTCATCGCGTTCAAGGACTACCAGCCGTACCTGACCATCGCCGAGTCGCCGTGGGTCGGGTTCGCCAACTTCGAGGTGATCTTCAACGGGGATCCGGCGTTCCTCAACGCCCTGAAGAACACGCTGATCATCTCGTTCCTCCAGATCGTCGTGGTGTTCCCGATCCCGATCGGGCTGGCCCTGCTGCTCAACAGCCTGCTCAGCGAACGGATCAAACGCGTCGTGCAGTCGGTGCTCTACCTGCCGCACTTCATGTCCTGGGTGATCGTGGTCGCGCTGTTCCAGCACATGCTGGGCAACGCCGGCATCTACAACAACTGGGCCCGCCAGCACGACCTGCCGCTGCTCAGCATCATCGGCGACCCGGAGTTGTTCTTCGCCCTGATCACCTCGCAGGCGATCTGGAAGGACGCCGGCTGGGGGACCATCATCTTCCTCGCCGCGATCTCCCGGGTCGACCTGGAACTGTTCGAGTCGGTCGCCGTCGACGGTGGCGGCCGGCTGCGGCAACTCTGGCACGTCACCCTGCCGGCGATCCGGTCGGTCATCGTGCTGCTGCTCATCCTCAAGCTCGGCGACGTGCTCACCGTCGGTTTCGAACAGATCGTGCTGCAACAGGGGCAGGTCGGCCTGGAAACCTCGGAGGTGCTCGACACGTACGTCTACAACCGCGGCATCGTCGGCGGGAACTGGGGCGTGTCGGCGGCGGTGGGGCTGGTCAAGGGCCTGGTCGGCGCGATTCTCGTGCTGGGCGCGAACAAGGTCGCGCACCTGTTCGGGGAGAGGGGGATCTACTCGAAATGGTGACCACGACCGAGCGCCGCACGATGCCGTCGCGGCCGCCCGGCGGCGCACCCGGCCGCCGACGACGCACCGTCAACGGCGCGGCCGAACCCCACCTCGCGGTACGCGGCCTCAAGGGCGTCGTGCTCCTGCTCTGCTGTGCCGTGGTGGTGCTGCCGTTCGTCGCCGTCATCGCCACCTCGCTCGCCGACCAGGCCCAGATCACCGAGGCGGGCGGCTACGTGCTGTGG
The DNA here is from genome assembly GCF_028993575.1 of Micromonospora cathayae. Taxonomy (NCBI): domain Bacteria; kingdom Bacillati; phylum Actinomycetota; class Actinomycetes; order Micromonosporales; family Micromonosporaceae; genus Micromonospora; species Micromonospora cathayae. Next base: position 5,949,404 of record NZ_CP118615.1, read on the forward strand.
CCGACGAACCCGTCCTTCGACGCGTACGCGGCGATCTTCCGCGGTGGCGTGGTGACCAGGGCGACGCTGGTGTCGGTCGGCATCACCGTGGTCGGTTCGGCGCTGTCGGTGTCGGTGGTGGCGTTGCTGGCGTACTCGCTGTCCCGGCCCGGCAGTTGGGGGCACCGGCCGATCCTGCTGCTGGTGCTCTTCACCATGCTGTTCAACGCCGGCATGATCCCGAACTACCTGCTGATGAAGGAACTCGGGCTGATCGATTCGTACTGGGCGCTGATCCTGCCCGGCCTCACCTCGGCCTTCCAGGTGATCATCATGCGGGCCTTCTTCATGGAGGTGCCCCGGGAGATCGTCGACGCGGCACGGATCGACGGCGCGGGGGAACTCCAGATCCTCACCCGGATCATGTTGCCGCTGTCCAAGGCGGTGATCGCGGTCATCGCGCTGTTCAACGCGGTGGCGTACTGGAGCGCCTTCTTCAACGCGGTGCTCTACATCAACTCGACCGAGAAGTGGCCCCTGCAACTGGTGCTGCGCACGTACGTCGTCGACAACACGCAGATCGGCACCGACCTGCCCGGTGAGGTCGTCCCACCGCAGCAGTCGTTGCAGATGGCCATCCTGGTCGTCTCCCTGATTCCCATCTGCCTCGTCTACCCCCTGCTCCAGCGGCACTTCGCCAAGGGCGTCGTCATCGGTGCCGTGAAGGGCTGAACCACCCCCACCCCCACCCCTTGCCCGCGACCGGCGCCGATCCGGCGTCGCGTCGCCGGCTGCCCGGAAACAGGAGAATCCCCATGGACGAAAGGTCCCCCGGCACCGTCCGGCGACGCGCCCTGGCCACCTTCGGCCTGGCCGGCCTCGCCGCCGGCTCGCAGCTCGTACCCGGCGCCGCCGTCGCGTCCCCGGCGCGACCGGGCCGGGTCTTCGCCGGTGCCGACGCCCGGGCCAGCGTCGCCGACCTGCGGGGCACCGCCGGAACCAGCGACGGCGAACAGGTCCAGTTGCTCGGCTACCACGCCGATGCGCCCGGCGTCGGCGGCGGGCCGCTGTACTGGGACGCCGACGCCACCGAGGACGACAACGGCGGCACCGTCTTCGCGGTCACCGGCGTCGCCACCGGCCGGTGGAAGCGCCCCCACGACACCCGGATCGACCTGGCCTGGTTCGGCTGGCGGGGCACCGGCACCGAGAACGACTCGCCGAAGGTGCAGGCCGCCGTCGGTGCCCTGCCGGCCGGTGGCACCATCGCCGCCGGGCCGGGCAAGGTACGTCTCGACGACACCATCGAGGTGGTCGGTGTACCGATCGTGTTCCAGGGCGCCGGGGTGAGCGACAACGACGAGTACTCCACGCAGTACGTGGTGGCCACCGGCGCCGACGACGGTTTCCGGCTGTCCGGCGTACGCGGCGGCGGGCTGCGCGACCTCCAGGTGCGCGGTTCCGGCCTGACCGGCGGGAGCATCCTGTCCACCAGCCGCAACGGCACCGACGGCAACTACATGCTGACGTTCACCAACGTCCGGTTCAAGGACGGCTACAACGGGTTGACGCTGCGCGGATGCAACACCGTCCGGTTCGCCAACTGCGTCTGGAACGGCTTCACCGGTCAGCAGGTGATCCTGCTCAACGGGGTCAACAACGACTCCCGTGCGGACCCGGTCGAGTTCGTCCAGTGCGGGATCGCCGCCGGCAGCGCCAACCCGGGCACCGACAACCTCGTCATCGACGGTCTCGGCGGCTCCATCAAGTTCTTCGCCACCGCCATCCTGTTCGGCCGGCACGGCATCTGGATGAAGAACACCCCCGGGGCTTCGATCCCGAAGTTCCTCTACTTCGAGGGCGGTGGCTTCGAGAACGGCCACGGCGTGCCGGTGCTGTTGGAGGCGGGCGCGCAGGCCCAGTTCACCAACACCTACATCTCGGCCGACAACGAGCACGACAACGTCCGCATCGGCGCGGGCTTCACCGGAAGCGCCACCTTCAGCAACAGCATCATCCGGGGCAGCGGCCGCAACGGCCTGGACATCGCGTCGACCCGGATCACCGTCACCGGCTGCCTGATCGGCAACAACGGCCGCACCGGGCATCCCAGCTTCGCCCGGACGATCACCGGCGCGGCCGACAACGGTGCCGGCAAGGTACGGCTGACCACCGGCTCGGCACACGGCTGGGAGACCGGGGACCGGATCTCGATCCAGGGGGTCACCGGCGCCAACGGCACCCGGTCGATCGAGGTGGTCGACCCCACCACGTTCGACCTTCCCGAGGTCGCCTACTCCGGCGGCTACTCCGGTGGCGGCACCGGCTACCGGCTCGGCGCGGGCATCAACATCCGCTCCACGGCCAGCCGGGTGGTGATCGTCGGCAACGTCGTCGGCGCGCTCGCCGACGGCATCTCCCGTCAGGACTACGGCATCGTCAACGCCGCCGCCGACGTGCTGATCAGCGACAACGACCTGAACGGCAACACCGTCGGGCCGTACCGGCTGACCGGCGTGACGACCGCGCAGACCCGGATCACCGGCAACAAGGGCGTCGAACAGATCGACGGTTGGCTGACGGTTCGGGTCGCCGGCCCGGTCACCGACGGGCTGTTCGACTTCGGCAACCTGCTCTACCTCGACGCGCAGCGGATCCGGGTGGTCCGGGTGACCCGGGTGCTGGAATCCGGTGGCTGCGACGTGCGCCTGGACGCCGACGGGGTGAGCGCCGGTGGCGCTGCCGTCGCGGCCGGCACCACCGTGCAGACCACCAGCCTCGCCACACCGTACCTGGTCGACGGGGCCGGCGGCCCGAAGCGGATGCAGGCCCGGGTGCTGAACGCGACCGGTGCCGCCGGCCTGCTGGTGCAGTTCGGCTACCAACTCGTCAGCTAGGGCTACGAGCGGGTCCGGTCCCGGCGTCACCGCCCTGCCGCCACCGTCGTGACGTGCAACGGCACCGCCGGGACCGCGGCACCGTCACAGCACCGCCAGGACCGCGCGGATCGCGGCGGCCATCACCCTTACGGCGTGGTGTCCCGTGGGGACAGCCAGCCACGACCCGAGCGATCCTCCCGTGGCCCTCGCGGTCCGCGTGCGACGTCTGGCCTCAACGCCGGACAGCAGGGGCACCGATGATCCGCTCGACCAACTCCGGCACCCACTCGACGTACTCGACCTCTGCCCCACCAGCATGCCGGGCATACAGGTAGCGGCCGGTCGGACTGGTCGCCTCCGGCGTGGTGATCTCGCCGCCCGCAGCGGTCAGCCCGGTGACGACAGCGTCCAGATCGTCGACGATCACGGTGGCGGAGGCATGCCCGTACCGGGCCCGCTCCTCCGCAGGGCCGGCGATCACCAGGAAGTCGCCGATCGCGGCCAACTCGATCGCGTCGAACGCGAACCGCAGATCCGGCTCCGCGCCGACCAGGGTCCGCAGCGACGGCAGCGAGGCATCAAGGTCATCCACCCAGAGCCGGGCGTACGTCTTCAGGACGGCCATGTCCCCTACCGTACGTCGAGATCGTCGACCCGACCGTACGGGAGCCTGGGGGCGTGCGTCATCCGGTGCGGCGCGGAAGCCTCCACCGGCGGGACCGGCGTGGTGGCGGCCGAGCGCCACCGCGGCCCCTGCCCCCGGCCGCATCCGGATCAACGGCGACCGGCCGCAGGTCGGCAGGGGGTTCCCGTCGCCCCGCCCGGTGCCCCCGCGGTGGGCGAACGCCAGCGGGGCCGGCGCGTCGAGGGAGGCGTGGGACACGCCGGCACAATCCGCTGCCGATCGGGGAGGTCGTGACCGTGTGGGAGGACCCGCACGGGCAGTGGGACGTCGCGCTGATCAGGATGTGACGAGGTCGGCGAGGGTCCGTGACGCCTGTCGATCGGAATCAGGGCGGTGTCGAGAGTCGCGTCGACGAGCCGGCCGATGCAGCCGGTGGCGGGTGGGGCAGCGGGTGGGCGCCTTCTGGGCGTAGGCCGTCGAAGATGATGGACAGGTATCGTCGCCACAGGTCAGGCGGGGCATCCGGCACGTAGCTGGTGACATGGTTCGGTGCGCACATCAGCAGGATGATGTCCTCGCCGGTGACGTCGGCCCGCACGGCCCCGTGCTCGCGGGCCCGGTCGACCAGCGTCTGCACGATGTGGAACATCCGGGTGCGGACCCTGGTGACCTCCGGGGCCAGCTCGCCGGCCTCCTGCAGGAACGACAGGTCGCGTTGTTGCCGCTGATGCGCGGCGACGGTGAGGAACTCCAGCAGCGCGGCGCCCGGATCAGCCGCTTCGAGCAGTCGTTCGCCGACCGTGTTGAGCGCGTCGATCCGGTCGAGGACGATCGCGGCGATCAGGTCGTCCTTCGTGGGAAAGTGCCGGAACACGGTGCCCTTGCCGACACCGGCCCGGCGGGCGATGTCGGCGACCGAGGCGTCCAGCCCTCGCTCCGCGAACTCGTCTGCGGCCGCAGCCAGCAGCAGCCGCCGGTTGCGGGCGGCGTCGGCGCGCAGCGGCCGGGTCGAGGTCATTCAGCCACCCTAGCAAGTTGACCGCGCGGTCCGCTTATTGCTAGCTTGACGACCAATAACATGACCACTCGGTCCGTTTCTGGAGGGGCCCATGAAGGCAGTTGTCGCAACCGGCTACGGGCCACCCGAGACGTACACGCTGGCCGACGTGCCAGCGCCCCGGCCCGGACCAGGGCAGATCCAGGTACGGATCGCCGCCGCCTCGATCAACCCAGCGGACGTCCGGCTGCCTGGTGGCGATTTTCGCGACGTCATGCCGCTGGAGTTTCCGCACGTGCCCGGCAACGACTTCGTCGGCACGGTCAGCGAGGTCGGTACCGGCGTGACGGCCTACCAGGTGGGCGACGAGATCTTCGGCCTGGCCGTGCCCCGGGCACTGCGGGCGACGGCGGGTGCGACCCGGCCGTCGTTGAGTACCGGCTCGCTGGCCGAGTACGCCGTCTTCGAGGCCGACACCCCGTTCCTGACACACCGCCCGGCAGGCCTCGACATCGAGCAGGCGGCGGCTCTGCCCACCGTCGGATTGACCGCACGGGCACTGATGGCTACCGCCGACGTGCAGTCTGGTGAAACCGTCCTGGTGGTGGGTGCTACCGGCGGCGTCGGTACTGCGGTGGTCCCGCTGCTCTCCAGAGCGAAAGCCCGGGTGATCGCCACCGCGACCGCCGCCGATGCCGACGTCCTGCGAGCTCTCGGTGCCGAGGAGACCATCGGTTACGCGACTTCCGAGTACCCCGCAGGCGTCGACGTCGCGTTCAACCTGGCTCTGCCGAGCGACCACCTCACCGGAGTCGCGAGTGCCGTCCGCCCGGGCGGACGTCTCCTCACGATCACCTACCCCGTGCCGCAACAGGAGTGGATCGGCCGCGACGACGTGGGTCTGCACTTCGTGCTGGACATGGACGGCACGCTCGGCGGGATGCGCGAGGTCGGCGACCTGGCGGTTCGCGGCGAACTGCCGGCCACCATCGGCCGCCGCTACACCCTTGACGAAGGCGTTCGTGCGTGCGTCGACTTCGTCCGCCTGCATACGACAGGCAAACTGGTCGTCACGATGTGAAACACACTGCGCAGCGCGTACGGCGCGACAACTCCACGAGGGCACCGGTGGTGTGTCGGCCCGCCGCCTCCCGGGTGACGACGGCGACCCGTGACGTGGCAGACGCCGGCAACGAGCCGGCTCCGGACCAGCGGAGCCGGCGCCGCCGCGGTCAGCCGTCCAGCCGACGGACCATGTTCATGATCGTTTCGAGCTGGGCGCCGCCCTTGATCGGGTAGTTGGTGGCCCCGAGGTAGCCCCACCAGTCCCAGCACCCGTTCGGGTTCACCGCCGTCGGGATCGCCTGCGGGTACAGCACGATGAGCTGGTTGGTGTCGGCGTACTGGTTGAGGTTCGCCCGGTCGACGAACGCGGTGCCGACCCTGCTGTGGCCCTGGGCGCAACCGTGCAGGGCGACCAGCAGGCGGCAGGTCTGGCCGGCGGCGCAGGCGCTCGGGACGTACGCGAAGCCGTTGGTGTCCATGCTGAGCCCGTTGGCCCAGCCGTTGACCGCGAACGAGTCCTGGCCGAACCGGATCAGGGTGCCGCCGAGCGGGCCGGTGTTCGGCGGCGACACCGCACCGAGCAGCTTGCCGAGGAAGGTGCGCTGGGGGTCGGTACCGCAGTCGTTCAGGAACGGTGCCGCGGTCTGCGCGCAGCCGACCGTACCGTACGGGGTCACCCAGGCGTGGCCGGCGGCGCTGCCGGCGTCGTACTGGACGCTGGCGCCGAAGTCCCGGTAGTAGCGGGCCAGGTCGTTGGTGACCGAGGTCTTCACGACCCCGTCGTTGCTGCCGTGGTGGACGTAGACCGGCTGGCCGGAGAGGTTGGCGGTGCCGTCCACCCAGCCGTACGACGCCCAGGTGCGGGTGTGGCTCTCCAGCGTGGACAGATAGGTGGGGTAGATGTTGTCGCCGCAGCCGTACAGGGCCTGCGCGGCGTTGTTCTGGGCGCAGTAGTACGGGCCGGCCGCGAAGATCGCGGCTCCCCGGATCCGCGCCGAGTAGGCGACCTGGAGTTGCGTGGCCATGTATCCGCCGGAGGAGATCCCCGCGACGTAGACGGCGGAGACCGGGTAGCTACGCAGCGAGCCGGAGACCGGGATCTTGGTGTGGGGGGTGCCGGCGGCGTGGGCGGCGACACCGCCGGGCAGGACCAGCAGGGCGGCGGCGACGAGGGCGACGAGGGCTTTCCACGGTGTTCTCATGACGTTCTCCCGTCGGAGCGCCGGCGGGACGGCCGGCGTGCGGAGACGGTAACGTGACATCGAACACAGCCAATATCCTCGCGATCGACATCTCGGCGTCGGGCACGGTGTGGGCAACCCACCCGACCGTGTGTCTCGCGGCGACCGCCCCGTTGACCGGCACGACTCCGACCACGGCTCGGCCCGTCCTCGTCGCCGGCCGCAGCCAGAGCCCGACCCGCAACCGGGAGAGGCTGCCCGAGCAGGACGTACCGATGACCGACCCCCCGACCGGCAGCCGAGGTCGGAGGGTCGGCGTCGGCGGGTCAGAGCCGGGACAGGGCGCGGTCGCTGACCACGGACTGGAGCCCGAACTGGCGGGCCCGACGCTCGGCGAAGTCGGTCAGCCCGGGGGTGTCGGCGTAGTCCAGGCTGTACAGGTCCAGCTCCAGGTGGAGCAACTGCTCGGCGATCTGGGCATGGAACTCCAGCGTGTCGGGTGGCCAGGGGGCGTAGCCGTCGTCGACCCACCGGGTCGAGAACGACTCGAAGACGATGCCGTCGACGATCTCGGCCAGCCGGGGCAGCATGCCGAAACCCCGGTTCGCCAGCAGGTACGCCGGCTTGGCCTCCTCCCGCACCGCGGCGATCAGGGTGAGCAGGTGCGGCACGTCCTCGGGATAGGTCAGCTCGACGTTGAGGGTGTCCAGGAAGAGCCCGGCGAACCCCTGCGCGATGGCCGCCTGCGCCGCGCCGACCACGTGCGCCACCCAGAGCGGATGGCCGACCTTGACGAACGCGCCGCCCCAGTCCGGGTTGCGGTCCGGGCGTTGCCAGGGCGCGGGTGGCCCCTGGTCCTCCGAAAGGGACAGGTAACCGAGGGTCTGCACGTCCTGGTCGGCCAGGTGACGCAGCTCGGCGGGCCGATAGAACTCCGGCTGGAGGATCACCCGCTGGTAGCCGAGGATGTCGTCCAACCGTCCGTCGCCGTAGTAGAAGCAGATGGGGCGGCGGTTCACGACGGCCATCCGTGCTCGCGGTACCAGGCGAAGGTGGTGCGTACCCCCTCCTCCAGGCTGACGGTCGGTTCGTACCCGGTCAGTTCGCGCAGCCGGGTCAGATCCGGGCAACGGCGGCTGACCGAGCCGGGCGGTGCCGCCTGCGCCGCGATGGCGGGGCTCACCCCGGCCACCCGCAGCACCAGCTTGGCGAGGTCGCCGATGTTGGTCTCCTCGCGGTCGTTGCCGATGTGCACGATCTGCCCGGCGGCGGCCGGGGTCGCCATCAGCCGCAGCATCGCCTCGACCGCGTCGTCCACGTGGCAGAACGCCCGGTACTGGTCGGCACCGGGGACCGGGAACGGGTCCGCGCCGCGCATGGCGCGCAGCGACATCTCCGGGACGACGTGGTCGGCACCCATCCGGGGGCCGTACACGTTGTGGAAGCGGCCGACCACGGTCTCGAAGCCACGGGCCCGGGCGGTGTGCAGGAAGGCCGCCTCACCGAGGAGTTTGCTGGCCGCGTACGCGAACCGGGGCGCGGTGATGTCGGAGATCATCGTGGGCACGGTCTCGGCGGTGGGCACCGGCACCACGCCCGCCTCCACTCCCCCGGCGTAGACCTCGCTGGTGGAGGCGAAGAAGACCCGCTCGCCGGGGGCCACCCAGTCGAGCAGGTGCAGCGCGACGAGCGTGTTGATCCGGACCACCCGGGCCGGGTCCTGCTCCACGTTGCGCACGCCGACGACGGCGGCGAGCAGGTAGATCTGGTCCCAGCCGGACGGCGGCAGGGCGGCCCAGGTCGCCGGGGCGGTCAGGTCCCCGGAGACCACCCGGACCGTCGGACAGCTGCGCAGCCGGTCGAGGTCGGCGTCCTGCCGGCCGCGCGAGAAGTCGTCCACGATGGTGACCTCGTGGCCGTCGGTGACCAGGCGGCGGGCGAGGTGCAGGCCGATGAAGCCGGCCCCGCCGAGCAGGAGCACCTTCATGCCGACACCTCCGTGACCGACGGGTCCGACCCGACCGACCCGACCGACGTACCCGATGGGGCGGTGCCGGCGACCGCCGGCGCTTCCGGGGCGGGCGGCAGATAGCCGAGGCCGGCGTAGCGGATCCCGGCGGCGCGTACCGCGTCCTCGTCGAGCACCCGCCACGAGTCGTAGACGAACGACGGTCGGGCCGCGCCCAGCACCTCGGGGACCCGGATCGCCCGGTAGTCCGGGTGGTCGTTGATGATCAGGACGGCGTCCGCGTCGGTGAACGCCTTGTCCAGGCTGACCGGCTGCCCCCCGTACTGGCGGATCACGTCGTCGGTGACCATCGGGTCGTGCCCGAGGACGGTGATCCCGGCGGCGGCGAAGACCCGCATCATGGTCGCGATCGGGGTGCCCCGCATGTCGTCGGTCGCCGGCCAGCCCTTGTACGCCCAGCCGAGCACCGCCAGGCGCGCGCCGTGGCTGTGCCCCCGCGCCTCGACCAGCATCCGGACCACCGTCTCGCCGACGTGGATCGGCAGGTACTCGTTGAGCTGCCGGGCCTTGCCGACCAGGAACGGCCGCCGGTCCCCCGCACTGTCGATCATGATGTACGGGTCCTTCGAGAGGCAGCCGCCGCCCACGTACCCGGGCTTGGCCAGGTCCGGGCGCGGATAGTCGACGTTCGTCGCCCGGATCACCTCCAGCGGGTCCAGTCCGTGCCGCTCGGCGATCAGCGCGATCTCGTTGCCGAAGGAGTAGATCAGGTCGGTGTGGCAGTTGTTGGAGAGCTTCACCAGTTCGGCGGTCTCCAGCCCGGAGACCGGCACGATGCTCTGCGCCAGCCCCTCGAAGAACGCGATCCCGGCTTCCAGGCTCGCCGCGTCCAGGCCGCCGACCACCTGCGGCAGCTCGACGAGCTCCCGCAGCGCCTGACCCTGGATGGTCCGTTCCGGGGCCATCACCAGCTTGACCCGGTCACCCCAGGCCGCCCGCAGCTCCGGCAGCACCACCCGGCGGCTCGCGCCGACCGGCACGGTGCTGCGCACCACGACCAGCGTGTCCGGGCGGCAGCTGGCGGCGACCGCGCGGGCGGCGGCGGCCAGGTTCGCCAGGTTCGGGCGGTGGGTGACGTCGTCGACCGGCGTCGACACGCTGATCACCGCCACGTCCACGGTGTCCTTGGGCAGCTCGGTGTCCACGTGGATGTCCCGGCCGATCCGGGTGGCGAATATCTCCTCTACACCGGGCTCGAAGATGTGCGGCCGGCCCCGGGACAGCGACGCCAGCACCGCCGGCGAGACGTCCGCGCCGTACACGGTGAAGCCCTTGTCGGCGAGTGCGGCGGTGAGGGTGAGCCCCACGTAGCCCAGGCCGACGACTCCGACCTTTGTCCCCATCGTTGTTGTCCTTCCGGTTGTGGTTCGTCCTGGTCCGGCCGGCCGCTGCGGTGCGGTTCAGCGGCAGGGCGTGGTGAGTCGGTCGAGGTCCCGGACGGTGACCGTCCCGGCGAACCCCTCCGTCCGGTACCGGCCGCAGGCCGTCCGGACGTGGTCGGTGCGCACCGCGTAGTCGACGGCGAGGACGAACTTGCCCGCGTCGCGCAGTGCCCGGGTGTGCGCCAGGTTCTCCGCGCACCAGTCCCGGGTGCACGGTTCGTCCGTGGCGCGGTAGAAGAGTTCCTCCATCGCGATGCCGTCGACGGCGGCGGGGTAGCCCGGCTGCTCGCGCAGTTCGGGGGAGTTCTGCGGGACGACCAGGAAACCGGGGCGCTGTTCTTTGGCGTACCGGCTGATCCGGACGATCAGGGCGGCCATCTCGGCGGCGAGTCGCGCGCGGTCACGGCCCTGCGCGGCCGTCAGGTCGATCTCCTCGTACGCCAGCGGCGTGTCCAGGTAGACACCGTCGAAGCCGGCGCGTAGCGCCTGGTCCACCCGGGGCCGTACCACCCGGTCCCACCAGCGGGCGTCCCAGTAGCGGACGAAGTACTCGCCGGGCCAGTCCGGCCATTCGTTGGCCAGCAGGTCCGCCGCGTCCCGTCGCAGCGGCGGGTACTCCGGCCGGAAGTCCTCGATGCTGCCGATCTCGAAGTACGCCAGCACCCGCTTGCCGCTGCGGCGCACCGTGTCGATCTCGGCGGCGGTGAACCAGTCGGTGTGCGCGTCCCGGGCCAGGTCCACCACGGCGAGCTGGTAGGGGCCGCGGGTCAGCGCGTCGAGTCGACCGTCGGGGTACCCCTGGAGCTGGTACGCCCAGGTCGTGATCGCTTCGGGCGGAGCCGGCCGGGAGCCGGCCCCCGACGGCGGACCGGCACTCGACGTTGGACCGGCCCCCGACGGCGGACCGGTGTCCGGCCGGTCGGCGGCGACCGCCCACACCGCGACCGCCGCCAACACGGTCGCTCCGGCGAGGACGGCCACGAACCGTCGCCATCGGCGTCGGGTGGCCCGCAGGTTCACCGCTGCTCCCCCGCGGCCCAGATGTCCTTGACCGAGGTGGCCAGATCGCGCAGCGGCGTCCAGCCCAGTTCCGTGCCGGCCCGGCCGACATCGGCCCGGATCCAGTCGACGGCGGTCGAGCGTTGCGGCCCGACCCCGGCCTCCCGGATCCGGCCCCGCCACCCGGCGGTGGCGGCGAGCAGCTCCACCGCCGACCGCGCGGTGACCGCCCGACCGCTGCCCGCATTCAGCACCCGGTGGCGAAGCTCGGGCGCGAGCACCACCGCGACGATCAGCGCGGCGAGGTCCCGGACGTCCACGAAGTCCCGGTACGCCGAGAGCGGCCCCAGGGTGATCTCCGGGGCGTCCTCGGCGAGCGCGGCGCGGATCCGGGCCGCCGCCCGGCCGAGCAGGTTCTCCTCCGACATGCCGGGGCCGATCGGGTTGAACACCCGCAGCGACACCGTGTCGGCCTGCCCGGACTCCCCGGCGAGCTGGAACAGCCGGGTCCCGGCGAGGTGGCTGACGCCGTACGCGCTGAGCGGTTGCGCCGGGTCCTCCTCGGTGACCGACTCCCCGTCCGGTACGACGCCGTACTCGCCGGCCGAGCCGAGCCGGACCAGCCGGGCCTGCGGGGCCGCCCCGCCGGCCGCCGCCAGCAGCTTCGCCGCGACCAGCGTGTTCGCCACGAGCAGTTGCTCGGCCGAGCCGGTGAGGGCGCCCACGCAGGTGACGACCGCGTCCGGGGCGGTCGCGCGCAGCAGCTCGGCGAGCCCGTCCGCGCTGCCGCCGAGCAGGTCGTAGCTGGCCCGCCCGGGGCAGATCACCTCGGCGATCCGCGGGTCGGACTCCAGCGCGACCCGGGCGTGTCCGCCGATGAAGCCGGACGCCCCGAAGAGCAGGACCCGCGTCACACCAGCTCCCCGGTGGCAGTGGCACCGACCGGCCCGCCGGCGACGGTACCGACCGCCTCACCGACGGGGAGGGCGCCGACCGTTTCCCCGACGACCAGGGCCCCGACCGGGTCGCCGACGGTGAGGGCCACGGCCCTCGGGCCGGCGGGCAGCAGGATCGGCTGGAGCTGGGCGAACGTCCGGTTCGCCTCGTCGTAGTCCTCCGGCCGACCGATGTCCAGCCAGAACCCGTCGAACGGGTAGGTGGCCGGGTGCTCGCCCGCCGCCAGCAGGTCCAGCACCAACCGGTCGATGCCGAGGGCCAATCCGGGCGGGTACGGCGTGAGCGTCGTGCGGGACATCCCGTACGCGCCCATGCTGACCGGGTAGCGCAGCGCCGGCTTCTCCCGGAAGCCGACGATCCGCCCGGCGTCCACGTCCAGGACGCCGAAGTCGATCTGGTGCACCCGTTCGGTGGTGGCCACGGTCAGCCCGGCACCGGAGCGGGTGTGCGCGCGGAGCAGGTCCGCGTAGTCCAGGTCGGTGAGGAGGTCGCCGTTCATGACCAGGAAGTGGTCGGGCAGCCGGTCCTTGAGCCCGAAGAGCGGGCCGACCGTGGAGAGTGGCCGGTCCTCCTCGACGTAGTCGATGGCGAGCCCCCACCGGCGGCCGTCCCCGACGAACGCCCGGATCAACGGGCCGAGGTGGTTGATCGCCAGGGTGACCGAGGTGAACCCGCGCGAGGCGAGCTGATCGAGCACGATCTGCAGGATCGAGTGGCTGTCGCCGATCGGCATCAGGGGTTTGGGCAGCGCCGTCGTATACGGTCGCAACCGCACCCCCTTGCCACCGGCCAGGATCACCGCGTGCAACGCAGACCTCCCCAAAGGTCTCGAAGCGGACTATCGGTAGTGCCGGACCTGCCCGACCACCGGAAGGAGACCGAGCGCGAACAGGGCCTGGAGCAGCAGGACGCTGCCCAGGTGGATCGTGGTGTCGGCGAGCGGCGAGCCGCCCTGGCCGAGCAGGGGCGCGACGCCGAGCGCCGCGCCGACCGCGAGGTGCAGCGCGACCGCGATCGTCATGGCGAGACAGAGCCAGCCGTACCGCCCCCGGCCGACCAGCAGGAACGCCAGGTAGTAGGCCCCGGCGAGGGCGACGTGCGCGGCCGTCATCACCACGCCGGCGGCGGAGAGCATCCCCGCGTGGGCCAGGCCGGCCAGCAGCACCGCCCCCAGTGCCGCCGGGACCGCCAGGCAGGCGGCCAGCTCCCGGCCGATCGTGCGCCACACGCCGGCGGCGAAACTCTCCGGCCGGCGGGCCGACCGGGTCAGCTCGATCGCCCCCGGCCGGAACCGGCTGGTCCGCCACTCCACGAACCCCATCGACAGGATCAGCGGTGCGGCAGCCGCCGCGACGTCCAGCCGACCCAGCAGGTACGGCGCCTGGGCGTGGAAGAGCAGCACCGCCGAGCAGAGGCCGTAGCCGACGACACCGAGGAGCGCGGACGCCGCCGGCCAGAGCGGGTCGCGCGCGGCCGGTTCCCCGGCCGCGGCGGCGGACCGGGTGGCCACCAGGGCCGCGGCGAACGCCGCCACCACCCCGGCCGCCGCCACGGCCACGGACCACCAGCGCAAGGCCGCACCGCCCTGGAACAGGTGGGCGGCCCCGGTCACGAAGGCCGGGGCCATCGCCCCGGCCAGCCATGCCTCTCGCCGGTAGAAGATCAGGAGGGTGCTGGCCATCTGGTACGTCAGCAGGCAGACCGCCAGCACGGCCAGCGGCAGCCCGCCGAACGGCAGCAACGCCGCGCCGAGGGCCGCCCCCAGCACCGGGCCGGCCAGCGCCGCCGTCCGCAGCACCCGGGCCGCCGACCGCGGCCGGCTGAGCCCGAGCAGGCGATGACCCGCGTACGCGGCCACGCCGGACCAGACCCAGCCGAGCGTGCCGGCGAGAACCAGCCCGAGCACCAGCCCCGGTCGGCCGACGGTCGACAGCACGGCCGGGAACGCGGCGCTCGGCAGCACGTAGAGCGGCCCGTGCGCGATCAGTCGCAGGGCCGCCCACCGGCCGGGGCGGGTCGTCGCCGCCGCACCGCCCTCGTCGTCCGGTGTAGGTGGACCCAGGCGCTGGTACACCTCGGCGGCGAGCACGAAGACGTCCCGGTAGCCGTACTCGACCTGGGCGGTCCGGTCGGTGTGCCCGTCGGCCTCCAGCGCGGCGGCGACCTGGAGCGCGTCGACCGCCCGGGCCAGCCTGGGTCGGACCCGGTCGGCAAGTTCGTCGACCGGGTCGGTGGAGATCCGGGGCAGCAGGATGGTGCGCTCGGGCTCAGCCGCCCGGTCGCCCTCGGCCGGTGCCGCCTCGATGTTCGCCGGGTCCGGCGACCGCCGGTCCAGGATCACCGTCTCGGCGTCCACCGACTGCCCGGAGGAGGCCGCGGCCGGCCGCCGGTCCAGGATCACCGTCTCGGCGTCCACCGGCTGGCCGGTCGGTGCGGTGCGGTGCCGCGCCCGCAGGATGACCGTGTCGGCGTCGTGGGGGGAGACGGTCATCGGGGCTCAGCCGCCAGGCGTACGGTCCCGACCGTCGGCTCGGGGCGGACGGGTGTGGCCGCCGGCCGCGCGGAGCGGTCCAGGTCACGGCCCGGGGCGTACGGCGGGTTGGTCCGGAGGTGTTCCTCGGGGGCCCGCTGTCGGGGCACGCGGGCGGTGACGGCCGCCACCCCGGGCCGGGTCCTGCGGTCCGGGACCCGGACCACGCCCTGCGCCTGGCCCCGCAGGTGCCGGGGCGGCGCGGCGGGCGTGCGGGGCGTCGTGAGCCCGTCGTAGATGTCGCGGTACGCCTGGAGCGAGCGTTGCAGCGTGAACCGCTCCAGGACCCGGGCCCGGGCCACCGCCCCGAGCCGTAGCCGCAGTTCGCGGTCGTTGAGCAGCTTCACGCAGGCCGCCGCGACCGCGGCGACGTCGCGCGGTGGGACGACGATGCCGGTCTCCCCGACCGCCTCGGCGACGCCACCGACGTTGGTGCAGACGGTCGGCCGCCCGCACGCCATCGCCTCCACCACCGTGTACGGGAAGCCCTCGGAGATGCTGGTCAGCGCGACCAGGTTGCCGGCGTGGTAGGCCTCGACCGCGCTGCCGACCCGGCCTTCCAGGGTGGCGTGCCCGGTCAGCCCGAGATCGTCGATCAGGGCCTGACAGCTGGCGTGGTAGACCTTGTTGGCCGCCGGGGTCCCGCCGAAGATGCGCAGTCGGGCCGCCGGGATCTCCGCGCGCACCAGTGCGAACGCCCGGATCAGGGTGTGCAGGTCCTTGAGCGGGTCGACCCGGCCCATGAAGGAGATGGTGGGCACCTCCGGTTCCCCGGCGGCCGGGGGGAACTCGTCGGGGTCGACGCCGTTGTACATGGTCCACATCCGCTCGGGGTCGGCGCCGTTGTGCAACTGCCAACGCCGGTTGTACTGGGAGTGCGGCGCGAGCGCGCTGGTCATCAGGTAGGCCGCTCCGGCGAGGGAGCGGAAGAAGCTCAGCACCAACACCCGGACGGCGTGCGGTGCCTTGTCGTGCAGGTAGGAGATGTACCGTTCCCGCAGGTAGATGCCGTGCTCGGAGAGGACGGTCGGGGTGCCGTGGGCCCACGTCGCGGCCATCCCGACCAGCGTGGCGAGGCCGTTCATCGACGAGTGGACGATGTCCGCCCGCACCGGTGGCGCGCTCAACGGCCGCATCATGTGTGAGATCAGCCAGGCCGCTTCCAGGGCGTCGGCGACGGTGAGCGCCGGCCCGGTCTCGTCGACCCGCAGGGTGTGCCAGGCGTCCAGCATCATCCCCAGGGCCTGGTTGGAGAGGATGCCCGCATCCAGGTCGCCGCCGTCGGCGGCGTACTCGAACATGCCGCGCAGCGCGAGCAGGAAGGTGCTCCGGTTGACCGCGCCGGCCTGGGAGCGGGTCGACTCCAGGGGCGTGACCAGCGCCCGCAGGAACACCTCGTACGACTCCACGAATCCCGCACCGGGTCGCCCGGTCGGGACGAGGGTCCCCCGCTGGGGGCGGCGGCCCTGCGGCCGTCCGCCCCACAGCGGGATCGAGTGCACCCGGTCCAGGTTCTCCGGTCGGTCGAAGACCGGTTTCTCGGTGCCGTCCACGGTGAGCGCCACGACCTCCCACCGGTGGTCCGGCATGCCGCGGATGAGCTGCTCGCACCAGATACTGACGCCGCCCATCGCGTAGGGGTAGGTCCCCTCCGAGACCAGTGCGATCCTCACCGAGTGCTCCCGTTCACTTCTGCTTCACCGGTCTCCGCGCTCAGGTGTCAGGGGCGCGGAGCGGCGTTGAACGTCACGGCGGTGTTCGCCGTGAGGGTCACCGGCACGGTGACGTCGGTGCCGTAGGTGGTGGCACCGGAGGTGGCCGTGGTCACCCCGGCCAGGCGGAGCGAACCGGCGGCCGGCGAGATCACCGAGATGGTGCCGGTGGTCCGGTCGTAGACGGCGTCCGCTCCGGCGCTGAGGGCGGCGAAGTGGGCGTTGCGGGCCAGGCCGTACGCGGCGATCTGCGTCCACGACTGGTTCAGCAGCGGCACCGAGAAGTAGCTGGTGTACTTCGCCAGCACCGCGCCGGTCCAGTCGGTGAGCAGGGTGTTGCCGGATCCGTAGTCGCGCACGTTGGCGATGTGGAAGGTGTGCGGGTAGATCGAGCCGGACGCCACGTGCTGCAACGCCACCCCGGCCTCGTAGTCCAGCAGCTGCGGGTAGGTGCGGTTGCTGGGCCAGTACGGGAAGAGCCCGTTCGGGCCGTAGAAGGAGTTGTAGAAGACGGTCTGCTCGGCCGGCGTCGTGGTGTGGTAAGCGATGTTCGTCGGCCAGCAGGGCATCACCTGGATGGTCGGGTTCAGCGGGTGGATCCGGCCGGCGTTGAAGTGCGCCGGCTTGTGGCTGTTGAACGACATGTTCCCGGCCATGGTGGTGACACCGAGGTCCTCGGCCGCGTCCAGCAGCGCCGTGTTGGACGCCTCCAGCCCGTGGTCGGTGGGGGTGCCGGTGTCGTCGTCCGGGTCGTCGTTGTAGACACCGAGGCCGGAGTACTCGGGGGTCTTCAGCACACTGGCCGGGGCGTTCAGCCCGATCGCGTTGCCGGCGGTCCGGTTGTCGTCGATCTCCGCGTAGGAGGTGGCGTAGTTGGTGCTGTTCAACTCGGGATGGTTGAACGTGTGGTTGATCCACCGGAAGTTGTTCTTGAGGCACTTGGTGGTGGCGGTCAGCGTGGTGGCGTCCCCGTTGGGGCTGCACTGGTCACCGGCGAACGGGTCGATGTCCGAGCCGTTGTACGCGATGTTGTAGGTGAGCCCGGCGGCCTGCGGGTACGCGGTGCGCAGCGCGCTCTGCTTCGCGTCGAGGTTGACCAGGTCGTGCCCGCTGACCTGGAAGCCGGGGCTGTACTCGACGGTCCCGTCCTCCTTGTAGTGGTCGGAGGTGTTGAACCAGTCGTCGATGTCGACGTTCAGGTGGTGCTTGCGCTCACCGAGGTGCAGGCCCTTGCTGGTCCACCGGAACAGGCCGTAGACCAGCAGGTCGGAGTGGAGCAGGTACTGGTTCGAGGTGAAGGTGAGCGCGATCCGCTCCCGGCCGTCGGTGGAGGTGGTGCGGACGGCCAGCACGTCGGATCCGTTGGTCATCAGCGCGTCGGCGGCGCAGCCGGACCGGATCGAGGTGCGGTAGACGTACGACTGGGTGACCGGGATCTGGGCGCTGCTGTTGAGGTAGTCGAAGACGCCGGCGCCGGCGGTGGTGAGCGAGACGTTCAGCGGGGTCTCACCGATCGCGGTCTCGCCGTTGGAGGTGAGGCAGTAGTCCTCCGGCCAGGTGCCGTAGCTGGTGTAGAGGGCGGCCTGCCGGACCTGGAAGTTGCGCTCGTACGCCCAGAGGGTGTTCCACTCGGTGCTGGTCAGCCCGCTGAGGTAGTTCCCGTTGTGCTCGTACATCTGCATGCTGTTGGTCAGCATGACCGCGTTGTACTTGCCGACGCCGTCGGAGCGGACGAGCGTGCCGGCGGTGATCGTGTCGGTGGCGGTGTAGACGATGTCGTACTGCGCGCCGACCCGGTCGAGCGTGGTGGTCAGCGTGGGTACGCCGAAGTCGCTGGTGTTGGTGGCCACGATCAGCGTCCGGAGCGCGACCTTGTCGTTGAGCGCCTGGGTGCCGACGTCGCCCTGCCCGACGGTCAGCTTGGACCCGGTGGCCTGGACGGTGCCGGCCTTGCGGGGCAGCGGGCCGGGCCGGGCCTGCTGCGGGTACGCCACCTGGCCGAGGCCGGGGACGGTTGGCGGCTGGACCGGCTCGGCTGCCGGCCGGGCGAGCCCGGGGGCCTGGGTGCCGAGGACGACCGTGAGTGCGGTCAGCCCGGCGAGGGCGAGTCGTGTTGCGCGCAGGCGCGCAGGTCCGGTGTGGACCATCTACTGACCTCCGATGAGGAGACGACCGGGAAGCTGGGTCCACTGTGGACTGTGGACTGTGGACGTGTCGCCGAAGGCTACCAACGGGAAATTCCTGACGGCAGAGGTCGCAGCTGTCTCCTGGGGCATTGACGGAGATACGGCGAACTGCTAGCCCGAGATCTTGGCCCGACGATTCTGATCAAGCGGCTCCGATCCTGTGGAACTGCGGGACGGAGCTTGGGCCAACCGCCCTGAACGGCCATGGACTCCCGACTCGGTAACCGCGCCGCAACATTTCCGTCATGAATTCCCGCGCCGCCAAGGCGCGGAGCGACGGCCGCCGGACAGCCGTGCACGGCCGGGACAATCGACCGAACAGCGGCCGGGCCACCCGACCGGGCGGTGGAGTACATACGTTCGACGGGCGACACGCGCCGTCCGTGCCACAGATCCATGACACCGACATGAGGAACCGGCCCGGCAGATGTCGGATATTCGAGGCTTGAGCCGACCGCCGGCGCAATCCCGAACGACGGGCACTCCCCTACTTCCCGGACCCGTCCCCGTCATTCGATCGAGTGTCGCAACCCGTCAGATAATCATTGTTTCTGGACATCGATCCGACAGCTGAGCGATACCACTACGGAAACCGGGGCGGGGTGGGCGGCCGGGACCAGGCCGAGAGGGCCCGGCTCCGTCCCGGGACGCGCCGGGGCCTCGGCCCGCCGATTCTGTCGCCACGGCCGCAAGATCATTGTTCCGGGACAGCGGGGTGTAGGCCCTGTGGACGTCAGTCATCGCACGGCACCGGCCACGGCAGTCCCGCAGGCCGCCGCGTGCGGTCATCAGTCTTGGCGCACGTCAGGTTCGCGTCGGTCAAGTCCGCACGAGCCAGGTTCGCGGTCGAGTTCGCCAACACATTCGCGATTCTCGCGCTGATCCGCCTGTCAGGTTCGTGCCGTTCAGGAAACCCTTGGGTCAGGTTCGCTCGGGTCAGGTCCGCGCCAGCCGAGAGTGCGTGAGTCAGGCTCGCGTGGATCAGCGCCGCGCCGGTCAGCTCCGGGGGTGCGGCCGAAAACCTACGCAGTCCCTCGCCGGCAGCTCCGATGATGTCCGCAACACCCTGCGGAACGCCCACAGCGACGACAAGAGCAAGGTCTACCGCGAACTGGGACTCGCCCTCACCGACAAACAAAAATCAGCGAGGCTGGGCCTGACTCTGATTACTGCTTGGTAACTGGACGCGGCCGAGGGGTGACCTCGATGACATATCCATGGTCACCATCAGGCATGTGCTGGTGCTGTCACCTCAGGCGACAGCCCACCGAACCAGGGCCGGTCTGCTACGCCGCACGGCCCGTCCGCCGGCGGCGAAGCGTGCGACCTGGTAAACGCGTTGATCGGGCGCGTCGAGGACGTTCAGGACCAGGTCGACCACGATGGGCCCCGCATGTGGGCGCAGATGGTCGTCGACCGTCGCGGTTGACTACACGAGCCGGGACGCTTTGGGGCCTGCCGCAGCGATCAGTGACAGCGGTCCCGGCGGAGGAAGACCGACAGCAGCTGCCTGAACTCGTGCGGGTGCTCGATCGCCGGCACGTGCCCGCATCGGCCGAGCACGTGCAGACGGACATCGGCCAGGTGTGCGAGTAGGGGCAGGGCTGCCGTCTCGAGCGGGGTGACCCGGTCCTCGGCGCCGTGCACGAGCAGCACGGGCGCGCGGACCGCTGCCAGCGTCCGGGCCGGGAGGGTGAGATCGGCGACCCAGCGTGCCCTGGGCGGAGGGAACAACGGCGCGAACGCGGCCGCTCCCGCCCGCATCGCGGCTGCCCGGGCGTCGACGGCCGCGTCGGTCACGAGCGCCTGGTCGAGGACGAGGCGGCTCAGCATGTCCCGCGCCCCGGGCGGGCCGGCGGGGGCGGCCCAGACCGCGTCGAGGTCGGCGGAGAGCGGCGCGCCGGGGGCACCCATCGTCGAGACCGCCACGACCCGGGTGACCTGCTGGGGGCGGGCGGCCGCCAACGCCAGCGCCACGGCACCGCCCATGGAGTGACCCACCACGGCGTAGTCCTCGATACCGAGCGCGTCCATCAGGCCCGCGGCCTGCTCCGTCCACAGTCGGAGCCCGCCCCGGGAGCCCACCGGGACAGGTGTACGGCCGAATCCCGCCTGGTCCGGAGCCACCAGGCGCCAGGACGTGCCCAGCGCCTGCGCCGTGGTCGCCCAGGCTCCGGACCCGGTCGTGCCGGGTCCGGAGCCGTGCAGCATCAGCACCGCGGGCCCGGCACCACTGTCGAGGACGTGGACGGGTGAGCCGTCGACGGTGACGGTCCGACGTGCGGTCACCGGGGCGGGCCGGGGGTGCTCACGCCGACGCGGGGTCGACGGACTTCGAGAAGACCTCCATCATCGCCCGGCCGAACTGCGGCATGTCGGGCCAGCCCCGGCAGGAGACGAGGTTGCCGTCCACGACGTCGGGAGCGTCGATGACCGTCGCGCCCGCGTTCTCCATGTCACCGGTGATCGGCGGGAAGCAGGCCGTCTTCCGACCCTTCAGCAGCCCGTACACCGCTGGCACCTGCGCGCCGTGGCACACCAGCGCGATGGGGAGGTTGCGGGCGAAGAAGTGCTCGGTGATGCGCCTGACGTCGGCGTCGACCCGGATCCATTCGGGGGCCCGGCCCCCGGGGATGATGAGGGCGTCGTAGCGCTCGACGTCGACCTCGGCCCAGGGCACGTCGACCGGCAGTTTCCGGCCGTTCTTCTCCACGTAGGCGTCGGAGTTGGGGTCGAACTCGTGGATGACCAGTTGCACGTCACGCAGCGTCCGGGACGAGACGTCGACGTCCCAGCCGCCCTCCTGCACGCGGTAGTAGGGATACATGGTGTCGAGTTCCTCGGCGGCGTCGCCGGTCAGGAGCAGCGCTCTGGGCACCTGCTTCTCCTCGCATCTGGTGGCGGTGAGGTGGACGCGATCCAATCCGATCCGATTGGGCTAGCATTCCTCTGCCCCGCCCGCCCGTCAAGCCTCCACCGTCATCGCGTCCGCACCCTCGGCCTGGTCGAAGAGTCGTCGGAAGCGTTCGCCGGAGCGCAGGATGTGGCGCCGCATCGCGTAGGCGGCGGCGTCGGGGTCGCGCGCGGCGATCGCGGCCACCACGTCCTCGTGCTCGGCCATGGCCAGGTGGGTGACCTGGGTGTCGTGGTGCAGCCGGAAGAGGTGCACGTGACTGTGCAGGCGGGCGAGCACTTCCCGGATGACCTGGTTCTCCGCGCTCAGGGCGACGAGATCGTGGAAGGCGGCGTCGCGTAGCCCGAAGGCGCCGTACGCCGTGGGCCCGCTGCCCCCCTCCAGCTCCGCCATCTCCGCCAGCATCCGGCGCAGACCGGCCACCTGCTCCAGGGACGCGCGTTCGGCGGATCTGCGCGCCGCCGCCGGTTCGAGGAGCAGGCGGACCTCGAGCATGTCCTCGAACCGGCGTCGGGTGATCTGGGGCGGAATGCGGTAGCCGGCGTGGGGCACCCGCACGACCAGGCCCTCGGCCTCCATGCGGTTCAGCGCGTCCCGGATCGGTGTCTGCGAGACTCCCAGCTGCCGCGCCAGGACGTCGATCGTGACGCGGGAGCCAGGCTCGATCCGTAGCGACATCAGCTGTCCGAGCAGCGTGTCGTACACCTCGTCGGCGAGCCGGCCGCCAGATCTTCCCGACGACGTTCCGCCCGTCACGGCCCTCCGGCCCCGCGCGCTCATCGCTTCGTCGTCCATCGTGACGTGAGGTCCTTCCTTGCATCCCCGGGAACCTGTTGACACCAGTCACAACGCTGCGACATGCTGACGCCCCCCGCTCGATCGTATAGGAAAAGCGGCGGACCCCCGTCATCCTGCACCGCCGGAACCACCCACCACCGCTCCACTCGATCATCTGGAGCTCCCATGAGCATGCTCGACGTCCCGCCCGGCCCGCCACCGGGCCGCCGGTGGACCGACGCACCTTCCGACGGCACGACGACCCGGCACGTCGCGGCGTACTCGTAGCGCCGGTCCGCGGGTTCGGCCCCCGCGACAGCCCGGCGACACGCCCGCACCACCCAGCAACTGCTCGGCGAAACACCTAGCGAGGCTCCCGTCCCGACCCAGAAAGCAGGCCAGAAGATGCGGCAGCGAAAGCTGACAGGACGATTGTCCGTTCCCGGGCGAAAGGTACAGCTGGCGACCGCGGCCATGCTGCTGGTGGCCACGACCGTGGCGGCCTGCGGCGACGGCCAGGACGACGGCGCGAAGGTGAGCGCCCCGAAGGCCCCGGCGACCATCCCGGAGCTCACCAAGGACCCGCTGACCCTCAGCTTCATCTGGTTCGACTGGCCGCCCGCCCACGCCCTGGAAGCGTTCGCGAACGCGGAGTACAAGAAGGAGCGGCCGAACGCGACCATCAAGGTCAACACCGTGCCGAACGCGAACTGGCACGACGCGATGTTCACCCAGTTCGCCGCGCGCAAGACCGACTTCGACATCGCGATCCTGGACTCGCAGCACATCGGCGAGGCCGTGACGAACGGCAACATCCTCGACCTCACCGACTTCGTCAAGAGCAACATCGACGTCAACGCCTACAACCCCTACCTGCTGGCGGCCTACGGCCAGTTCCCGCAGGCGGAGACCGGTAAGCGCGACGAGAACGCCAGCCTGTACGGACTGCCGCTGCTCGGCGACACCTGGACGATGATCTACCGCAAGGACCTGATCGGCGACAAGCCACCGCAGACCTGGGACGAGATGATCTCCGTCGCCGGGAAGTGCCAGGCCGAGAACCCGGGCGTCAGCGGGCTGGCCTTCCACCAGGCCAACGGCTCCGACGCCGCGGCCGTCACCTACAACACGGTCAACGGCGTCTACGGCGGCAACCTCTGGGACCCCAAGACGCGCAAGATCCAGGGCGTCCTCAACGACGCTGCGGGCCACGAGGCGATGGACGTCCTGGTCAACAAGATGAAGCCGCTGACCGCCAAGGGCTCCGGCAACTGGTTCATCGACGAGGTGAACGCGGCGGTCGCCCAGGGCAAGGCCTGCATCGCGTTCAACTGGATCGCCGCGAGCGGCGGCCTGCTCGATCCGAAGCAGTCGACGCTCGGCACCACGCGGGAGCAGATCCTCGACAAGCTGGGCTTCGCCACCCTGCCGAGCCAGAAGACGAACCTGGTCCCGCTCGGCGGCATGGGGATGCACGTGTCGGCCTACTCCTCCACGGCGAACCAGGCGGAGGCGCTGAACTTCATGAAGTGGTTCGAGCGGGCCGACATCCAGAAGAAGTGGGCCGCGGCCGGTGGCGTGCCAGCGCGTACGGACGCCCTGGAGTCGCCCGAGTTCCTCAACGCCGGGCCGTTCAACCAGGTGTACGCCGACTCGGTGCCCCGGATGCGGGACATGTGGAACGTGCCCGAGTACGCGCGCCTCGTCGACATCGAGAACACCAACGTGAACGCGGCTCTCAACGGCGCGAAGAAGCCGAAGGACGCGCTCGACGACATCGCCAAGGAGCAGCAGAGCGTGCTCGACTCGAGCGGCCGCAAGGGCGGCGGCGGGCTGTGAGTGACCCCGTCCCCCTGACGACCGACGACCCCGGGCAGGTGGCGTCCGCGACACCACCTGCGCCGGGCCGGTCCCGCCGGCTGGGCGACCGCGGGCTCGCCGTGGCCTTCATCTCCCCCGCGCTGCTGCTGTTGCTCGCCATGTCGGTGTTCCCGTTGCTGTGGGCGTTGTACCTGTCCTTCACCGACTACTCGGCCACCCGCGGCGGGCCCGCCAACTTCGTCGGGTTCGGCAACTACACCGCCATCCTGACGTCGGCGCAGGTCCACGCGAGGGCCCTGACCACGTTGGTCTACGTGGTCGGCGCGGTCTCCCTGCAGACCGGGCTCGGTTTCACCATCGCCTACCTGATCTCCCGACGTACGCACGGGCGGGGTGCGCTGACCACACTGTTCCTGGTCCCGATGATGCTGTCGCCGGTCGTGGTCGGGCTGTTCTGGCGGTTCATGCTCGACGCGCAGTTCGGCGTGATCAACAGCATGCTCGGCTCGGTCGGTCTGGGGCAGGTGGAGTGGCTCACCCGGCAGCGGACGGCGCTGGTCTCCCTGATCGTGGTCGACACCTGGCAGTGGACGCCCTTCATCATGCTCATCGCGCTCGCCGGCCTCACCGCGGTCCCCAAGTACCTGTACGAGGCCGCCTCGATCGACCGGGCGTCCGAGTGGTTCCGGTTCCGCACCATCACCCTTCCGCTGGTGTGGCCGCTGCTCCTCATCGCCGTGCTGTTCCGGGCCATCGAGGCATTCCGGCTGTTCGACCTCGTCTACATCCTCACCAGCGGAGGCCCGGGGGTCTCCACCGAGACGTTGTCGTTCCACGTCTACAAGGTCGCGTTCCTGGGCTTCAACACCGGAACCGCCTCGGCGTACGGAATCCTCATGGTCCTCGTCGTCGTCGTCCTCACGCAGCTCTACCTGCGCTACCTGAACAAGCTCAAGGAGGGCTGATGGCCGTCTCCGTCGACGAGGCCGTCTCCACAGGTCCCGCCCGGGACCGGACGCCTCCCGCGCGCCGCTTCGGCGGTCGGGGCCGCTCCGCGCTGGAGATCGTGCTGCTGGCCCTGCTGGCCGTCGTGATGCTCTTCCCGGTGCTGTGGATGATCGAGACGTCCATCAAGGAGAACCGGGACGTCTACGCGATCCCGGCGAAGTTCTTCGACTTCGACGTCACCATGGACCATTTCAGGGACGTGTTCGTCGCCCCCGACGGCGGACGCTCGGCCCTGTCCGTCGCGTTCCTCAACTCCGTGGTGGTCGCCGGGGTCTCCACGCTGCTGGCCACCGTGCTGGGGGTGCCGGCGGCCTGGGCCTACTCCCGCTTCGGGGTGAAGGCCAAGAAGGACCAGCTGTTCTTCATCCTGTCCACCCGGTTCATGCCGCCCGTGGTGGTGGTGATCCCGATCTTCCTCATGTACCGCCAGGTCGGGCTCATCGACAGCAAGCTCGGCCTGATCCTCATCTACGCCGCGTTCAACGTCCCGTTCACGATCTGGATGATGAAGGGTTTCGTCGACGAGGTGCCCGCGGAGTACGAGGATGCCGCCATGCTCGACGGCTACACCCGGTTGCAGGCGTTCTGGAAGTTCACCCTTCCCCTGCTCGTGCCCGGCATCGCCGCGACGGCGGTCTTCGCCCTGATCTTCTCGTGGAACGAGTTCGTGTTCGCCATCTTCCTCACCTCCAGCGACGGCGTACGGACGGCCCCACCCGCCATCGCCGGCCTCATCGGCGGCACCACCGTGGACTGGGGTCTGGTGGCCGCCGCCTCGGTGGTGTTCGCCCTACCGGTGCTCGTCTTCGCCTACCTGGTGCGCAAGCACCTCGTGGCCGGTGTGACACTCGGGGCGGTGCGACGCTGATGGCCGGCATCGAGGTGACCGCCCTGCACAAGCGCTACCCGGACGGTACGGTCGCGGTCGAACACGTGGACCTGTCCATCGGCGACGGCGAACTGTTCGTGATGCTCGGCCCGTCCGGCTGCGGCAAGACCACCACGCTGCGGGCGATCGCCGGCCTGGAGCGGCAGACGACGGGCGACATCCGCATCGGCGACACGCTGGTCAACGACCTGCCGCCCGCCGAACGCGACATCGCCATGGTGTTCCAGTTCTACGCCCTCTACCCGCACCTGCGGACCCGCGACAACCTGGCGTTCCCGCTGCGGGCCGAGGGACTACCCAAACCGGAGGTGCAGGCGCGGGTCGCCGAGGCCGCCCGGCTGATGCGGCTCGGTCCGCTCCTGGACCGGCGACCGCGCCAGCTGTCCGGCGGGGAACAGCAGCGCGTCGCGCTGGCCCGCGCCCTGGTGCGGCGACCGCGCGCGTTCCTCATGGACGAACCTCTCACCAACCTGGACGCCGAGCTGAGGGCGGACATGCGTACCGAGATCAAACACCTGCAGGGGGAACTGGGGACGACCATGGTCTACGTCACCCACGACCAGGTCGAGGCGATGTCGCTCGGTCACCGGATCGCCATCCTGAACAAGGGCCGCGTCGAGCAGGTCGGCACGCCGCTGGAGGTCTACGACCGTCCGGCGAGTCTGTTCTGCGCCGCGTTCATCGGCTCCCCGCCGATGAACCTGATCGAGGTGGAGGTGGCCGACGGGAAGCTGCGCGGTCAGGGCGGACTGGCCCTCACGCCACCGCCGGGTCTGCCCCGCGACCGTCGCCTGGTGGCAGGCGTCCGGCCGGAGGCGCTGGAGGTCACCGCACCAGGGGCGGACGGTTCCATCCCGGCCCGCGTGGTCTCCGCCGAGTGGCTCGGCGACGAGATCATCTACGTGGTCGACCACAGCGGCGAACGCGACGTACGGGTCCGGATGCCTCCGACCGTCCGCTTCTCCGTCGACGCACCGGTCGGGTTGCGGCACACCGGCGGGACCCCGGCGGTCTACGACGTGCGCACGGAAGAGCTGGTGGCCTGATGGGAACCGTGGCAGCGCACGGACTGCGTAAGTCCTTCGGCAAGGTGCAGGCCCTGGACGGGGTGACGCTGGACGTGCCGGACGGCTCGTTCTTCGTCGTGCTCGGGCCCTCCGGTGCCGGCAAGACGACGACCCTGCGGGCGATCGCCGGCCTCGAGAAGCTCGACGCCGGGTCGGTGCATCTGGACGGCCGGGACGCGACCGGTGACACCCCGGCCGCACGCGACCTGGCCATGGTGTTCCAGAACTACGCCCTCTACCCGCGACGCACGGCGTACGAGAACATCGCCTCGCCGCTGCGGGCCCGCCGCTGCTCGTCGGGCGAGATCGCCGCTGCCGTCGAGCGGATGGCGAGCCTGCTGCACATCGAACGCCTGCTGCAGCGTCGTCCCGCGCAGTTGTCGGGCGGTGAGATGCAGCGGGTCGCCCTGGCCCGGGCGCTGGTCCGTCGTCCGCGCGCGTTCCTGATGGACGAGCCGTTGACGAACCTCGACCTCAAACTCCGTGTCGAGATGCGCACCGAGCTCACCCGCATCCACCGGAGCCTCGGCGCGACCTTCGTCTACGTCACCAACGACCAGGTCGAGGCCCTGTCCATGGCCGACCAGGTCGCGGTTCTCAAGGAGGGGACGGTGCAGCAGGTCGGCACGCCGACCGAGGTGTACGAGCGGCCGGCCAACCAGTGGGTCGCGGGATTCGTCGGGAGCCCCCCGATCAGCCTGCTCGCCTGCCGCGCGGAAGGAGACCGTCTGGTCGGTGCGGACGGCTGGACGCTGCCGCGGCCCCGCTGGACCACGGCCGAGGACGGTCGTGCGCTGCTGCTGGGCCTGCGCGCCGAGGACCTGTCCGTCGAGCGGCGCGGGGACGCGTCGTTGCCGGGTGAACTCTACGGCCTCGAGCCGCTCGGGGACCGGACGGTGGTCGACGTCCGGGTGGGGACGGAGATCCTCAAGGTCAAGGCCCGCCCCACCGTCACCGGTACGCCGGGTGAGCGGCTGCAGGTCACGGTCGACCTGGACCGTGCGCACCTGTTCGACGCGGGCACCGGGCTGTCGCTGTCCGCGGCCGGGCGGTAGCCGCACCGGACGGCCGCGCGGGGTGTCACCCGCAGCCGGGGCAGGCCGGCCGGCCGTGTTCGACCCGCTCGGCAACCTCGCCCCCGACGGGGCGGGTGACCCGTCCGGCTCCGCGTACCGCACGACCGCCGCGGCAGGCCGGACATCACCATGAAGATCACTGGAGGCGACGCGATGAGTGACCCGACGAACGTCCTGGCCCCCGAGCACCGACGGCTGCGGATCGGCGGCACCTGGCGCGACGCCGCGAGCGGAGCCACCTTCGCCGTCGAGGACCCGGCCACCGGCCGGACCGTCGCCGAGGTGGCGGACGCCGACGTCGTCGACGGGCTCGCCGCGCTGGACGCGGCGAGCAGGGCGATGGCGGGGTGGGCGGCGACCCCGCCGCGGAAACGGTCGGAGTTGTTGACCGCGACGTACCGGGCCCTGACCGCGCGGTCCGAGGAGGTCGCCCGGCTGATAACGCTCGAGATGGGCAAGCCGCTCGCCGAGGCTCGGGCGGAGGTGGCCTACGGTGCCGAGTTCTTCCGTTGGTTCGCCGAGGAGGCGGTGCGTGTCGAGGGGCGCTACCGCACCGCTCCCGCAGGTGGGTACCGCATCCTCACCGTACCGAAGCCGGTCGGACCGTGCGTCTTCGTGACGCCCTGGAACTTTCCGTTGGCGATGGGCGCCCGCAAGATCGCTCCTGCGCTGGCCGCCGGCTGTACGACGATCACCAAGCCGGCAGCCCAGACGCCACTCACCATGCTGTTGCTGGCCCGCATCATGGAGGAGGTCGGCGTTCCCCCGGGCGTCGTCAACGTGGTGACCACCAGGCGTTCCGGCCCGGTGGTCTCCGCGCTGCTGGCCGACAGTCGGACCCGCAAGCTCTCGTTCACCGGGTCGACCGAGGTCGGGCGCGTGCTGCTCCGGCAGGCCGCGGACAACGTGCTGCGTACCTCGATGGAACTGGGCGGCAACGCGGCCCTGATCGTGTGTGCCGACGCCGACCTGGACGTCGCGATCGACGGGGCCCTGGTGGCCAAGATGCGCAACATCGGGGAGTCCTGCATCGCGGCCAACCGGATCTACGTCGAGGAGCCGGTGCGCGAGGAGTTCACGGCGCGCTTCGCCGAGCGGATGGGCGCGCTGTCGGTGGGCCATGGTCTCGACGACGGCGTGGACGTCGGGGCGCTGATCGACGAGGCCGCGGTCACCACGATCGACGAACTCGTCGCCGACGCGGTCGGTCGCGGCGCCCGGGTCCTGGTGGGCGGCGGGCGTCCGGACGGGCCGGGCCACTTCTACCCGCCCACCGTCCTCGTCGACGTGCCCGACGACGCGCGGATGCTGCAGACGGAGATCTTCGGCCCGGTGGCACCGATCATCTCGTTCACCTCCGACGACGAGGTGTTGGCCAAGGCCAACGACACCGAACACGGCCTGGTCGGTTACGTCTTCACCCGTGACCTGCAGCGGGCGCTCCGGTTCGCCGAGGGGCTGGACACCGGGATGGTCGGCATCAACCGTGGTCTGATCTCGGACCCGTCAGCTCCGTTCGGGGGCGTGAAGCAGTCCGGGATCGGCAAGGAGGGGTCGCACGAGGGCATCCTCGAGTACCTCGACCTCACCTACGCGGCGATCGACCTGCCGTGACCGGCCTGCCGCTC
Source organism: Micromonospora cathayae (assembly GCF_028993575.1). Lineage (NCBI taxonomy): Bacteria > Bacillati > Actinomycetota > Actinomycetes > Micromonosporales > Micromonosporaceae > Micromonospora > Micromonospora cathayae. The sequence continues at coordinate 5,979,105 of NZ_CP118615.1, forward strand.
CCGGCGTCCGCCGGGAGTCACCGCGCCCTGTGCACACCCGACCTGAACGGCCTCCTCTCGGCGCGCGCCCGCGCCGCCCGGACGGCCGACCCCGCCGACGCCGTCCCGGTCCCGCAGGTGACCTGGAGGTCCGTCCGACGAATCGCCGCCGACGTTCCGGAGAGGCACCGACATGCTTGAGACCGTCCGCGCACCACGCCAGCTGATAGTGGGCGAAGGGGTCGCACAGAACATCCCACGGGTGGTGGCCGAGAGTGGCTCGCGGGTCCTCATCGTGACCGACCGGGTTCTGCTGGGGCAGCCGGGCGTGGCCGGGATCGTGGCCGCCGTACGGGAGAAGGTCGGGGCCGTCGAGGTGTTCTCCGACGCGACCCCCGACGTGCCCCTCACCGATGTCGCGCTGGCCGTCGCGGTCGCCGCCGAGGTGGACGCCGACGTGATCCTCGCCGTCGGGGGTGGCACGGTGATCGACCTCGCCAAGATCGTCGGCGTCATCCGGCGGCACGGCGGGACGCCGCGCGACTTCTACGGCGAGTCGAAGGTGCCGGGGCGGACGATTCCGCTCGTCGCGGTCCCGACCACGGCAGGCACCGGCTCCGAACTCACCCCCGTCTCGGTGTTGACCGACCCGGACCGCGAGCTGAAAGTGGGGGTATCCAGCGTCCACATCGTGCCCGACTTCGCCATCGTCGACCCCGAACTCACCTACACCTGCCCGGCCACCGTCACCGCCCACTCCGGCATCGACGCGTTCTGTCACGCCGTGGAGAGCTACACCGCGCGACCCCGGGCCCACGGACCGCGCGACCCGGTGGAGCAGGTGTTCCTCGGCCGCAACCCGATCACCGACCACTACGCGCTCCTGGCCGCGGAACGGATCGCCCGTAGCCTGCGGCGTGCGGTCCGGGACGGAGGCGACACGGACGCGCGCGCGGACATGTCCTACGGGTCCGTGCTCGCCGGGCTCGCCTTCTCCCACGCGGGCAACGCGGCCCCGCACGCTCTCCAGTACCCCATCGGCGCGGCCACGCACACGCCGCACGGCCTGGGCGTCGGGCTGCTCCTGCCCTACGCGCTGCACGCGGCCAGGGACGCCATCGGCGACCGGTTGGCCGTCCTCGCCGGGGTGTGCGGACTCGACGTGACCGACGCCTCCGATGCCGAGGCCGCCGATGCGTTCCTCACCTGGCTCGACGGGCTCCTGGCCGACATCGGCATCCCTGCCACCCTGGCGGACATCGGCGTGGCACGCGCCGACCTCCCGCGCTTCGCGGAGATGGCCGGTGGCGTCACCCGCCTGATCCAGAACCATCCGGGTCCGACCGACACCGCCAGCCTGACCGCGATCCTCGAAGCGGCCTGGACCGGGGACCGGACCTGACACGTCCTGACTCCGGACGGAGCTGGTGACGGGCCTACAGGTCCCAGTGGGCGGCGTAACGCAGGGTGCCTAGCCCTGTGCCTGTCCACCGGGATCAGGGCGCTGCCGGAGAGCGCGTTGGCGAGCCGGCCGGTGCAGCCGGTGGCGGGTGGGGCAGCGGGTGGGCGCCTTCTGGGCGTAGGCCGTCGAAGATGATGGACAGGTATCGTCGCCACAGGTCAGGCGGGGCATCCGGCACGTAGCTGGTGACATGGTTCGGTGCGCACATCAGCAGGATGATGTCCTCGCCGGTGACGTCGGCCCGCACGGCCCCGTGCTCGCGGGCCCGGTCGACCAGCCTGTGCACGGTGTGGAACATCTGGTTGCGGACCCGCCGCTACACCCTTGACGAAGGCGTGCGTGCGTGCGTCGACTTCGTCTGTCCGCCTGCACACGACAGGCAAACTGGTCGTCATGATGTGACACAAGCCGCGCCCTCGCATGGATCGACTCGGTCGTCCGGGATTGTGGTACCGGGCGACGACCACACGATCCTCATCGGCCAGATGGTGGCCGTCCATTACAGGACCACGCCGGCAGCAGGCACCCGACGCCCTCGCCGTGGTCGGAATCCAGCAACTGCGCCGCGTACGACTGGTCCACGTACCGGCTCAGGCCAGCACGGGCCGGGCGGGTCCATCACGTCTGCGCTGCTGGAGGAGAACCGCACCCGGGCAGTGGGCGAGATGGCCGATGCCTGCCGGGCTGCCGAGGAACTTCTTGACACCTTCTTAACTGATCGACAGACTTGCCCGTGTGAGAGCGCTCTCTGGTGGCGCGGACCGTCGTTCAGTAGGCCCTGCGCCGCCCGGACCGCCGGACGGGCCGTAGCCCCTGTGTGGAAGGACAACCCATGACCCGTGCCTACCGAGTGATCGCGGTGGCGGTGGCGGCGACAGTCGCCGCCACCCTCTCCCCGCTGGTCAGCTCCGCCGCCGTACCGTCGACGACGCCGGCCGCGCGGCCGGCGCCGGACCTGCCACCGGACATGCTGGCCGCGCTGCGCCGGGACCTGGGGCTCACCGACCAGCAGCTCGCCGTCCGGCTGCGCGTCGAGGCGACCGCCCCGGCCGTCGAGCAGCGCCTCCGCGCCGAACTGGGTGGACAGTTCGGCGGCGCGTGGCTACCGGACGGCGGTTCCCGGCTGACCGTCGCGGTGACCAGCGAGGCGGCGGCGGAGAAGGTCAGGCGGCACGGGGCGGACGCGACGATCGTCGCGCGCGGGCAGGCGGACCTCGACGCGGCCCGCGGCAGGCTGGACCGGCACGGCGCCGACGCGCCCCGGGACGTCCGGGGCTGGTACACCGACGTGCTCACCAACAGCGTCGTGGTGCTGGCCAGACCCGGTGCCGAGGAGGTCGCGACGACCTTCGCCAGGACCAGCGGCGCCGGCGAGGTGCGGGTGGTGCCGATGGCCGAGCAGCCCCGGCCGATGTACGACCTGCGCGGCGGCGACCAGTACGTCATCAACGGCAACACGCTCTGCTCGGTCGGCTTCCCGGTGGCCGGCGGCTTCGTCACCGCCGGGCACTGCGGCGGCGTCGGCAGCCCCACCCTCGGCTACAACAACGTGTCGCAGGGCCAGGTCGCCGGTTCCTCGTTCCCCGGCAACGACTACGGCTGGGTACGCACCAACGCCAACTGGACGCCCCAGCCGTGGGTGAACAACTACGCGGGCGGGAACGTGACCGTGGCCGGCTCGCAGGAGGCGGCGATCGGCAGTTCCATCTGCCGTTCCGGGCGGACCACCGGCTGGCGCTGCGGCACCCTGCTCGGCCGGAACGAGACCATCAACTACGCGCAGGGGGCGGTCTCCGGGCTCAGCCGCAGCAACGCCTGCGCGGAGGGCGGCGACTCGGGCGGCGCGTGGATCTCCGGCAACCAGGCGCAGGGCGTCACCTCCGGAGGTACGGGCAACTGCTCGTCCGGCGGCACCATGTGGTTCCAGCCGGTCAACGAGATCCTCGGCGCATACGGCCTCACGCTGACCACCACCGGCGGCGGGAACACCAGCGCCGTGATCAGCAACTGGAACAACAAGTGTCTCGACGTGCCGAACTCGAACTTCTCCGACGGCGTCCTGGTCCAGATGTGGGGCTGCAACGGTACCGGCGCGCAGCGCTGGACGTTCGTCAACGGCACCCTGCAGACCGCCAACAACAAGTGCCTGGACGTGGCGTGGGGCTCGACGGCGAACGGCGCGAACATCCAGATCGTCACGTGCAGCGGCAACCCGGCCCAGCAGTTCGTGCTCAGCGCCGCCGGTGACCTGGTCAACCCGCAGGCCAACAAGTGCGTGGACATCCGCGACTGGAACGGCAACGACGGGGCGCGGCTGCAACTGTGGGAGTGCGGCGGCACGTTGAACCAGAAGTGGCGTCGCGGGTGAGCCCGGTACGCCGTGGCCGGGAACGTCGGTTCCTCGACAGGACCGCCGCGGCCGACGGCAGGTGACTCCACGACGGACGCGGGCTCCGACCCCTTGCTGGTCGGAGCCCGCGTCCGTCGGTGGGTTCAGTGGGACGCCCTCACTGGGCCAGGAGCCAGCGCAGGATGGTGCGGTCCTCGTAGGTGGGGGCGGCCGCGAGGTGGTAGTCCGGCTCGGAGAAGGCCGAGTCGGCGTACTCGGTGTACTTGATCACGGCGTTCGCCTGGGCGGGCGTCTTCCCGAGCGCGATGTGGGCGTTCCAGATCCGGTTGTACGAGGTCTGGGCGGTGGTGACCACGTTGAGCAGGTGGTCGTGGGTTCCGTGGGTGATCCAGACCGGGGTGCCGTTGGCGGCGATGGCGGTCGCCTGGGCGGCGCTGGCACCGAAACCTCCGGTGATCAGGGCGGCGTCGAAGAGCCTGGGGTGGGTGGCGAGCGCCGCCCACGCCAGCGTCGAGCCGTACGAGACGGTGGACGCGTAGATCCGGTCCTGGTCCACCGAGAAGTCCCGGGTGAACGCGTTCAGGAGTTCGACCATGGCGTCCGCCTGGGCGGCCGGGGTCCCGACCCGCTGGTTCTGCGGGGCCAGCACGATGACGTCCTCGTCGGTGCCGGTCCACTTCTCCTGCGACCACGCCGTCGCGGGGATGTCCGCCGCGACCTGCACCCCTTCGTTGGTGCCGTTGAATCCCATGCCGTGGCCGGGCAGGACCACCACGACCGGGTACCTCCTGGCGGCGTCGTAGCCGGCGGGCAGGTGGTACGCGTAGGGAAGCAGGGTGCCCGAGGTCGTGGTGAACCGCTGGTACACGAAGTCGTCGGCCAGCAGGTTGACCGCCGGTCTGGTGGGCCGGTACGCCTCGGTGGACGCGGCGGCCAACCGGGGGCCCCGGCCCTGTCCGGCCCGACCGGGCTGGGCGTGCACGTCCTCGTTCTGCTTGACCTGCGTCTGCAGGTCGGGGTTGACCTTGACGTGGTTCCCGGTCGCCATGATGGTGTTGCCGCCCGGATCCCGCGCATCGAGTTCGACGATGACGTACCTGCCGGGGTCGGACTGTCGGTCCGCGTTCAGGTCCGGGGTGTCGTTGGTGTAGACGGCGGTGACGGTGCGGTCGGCCCGCTTGCTCGGATCGGTGAGGTCCGCGACGGGGTTGAAGCGGAAGTTGTAGAGGCTGTCCGAGACGGTGTAGGTGTCGCGGCTCAGGGTCCGGGGGTTGACCTCGGCCGAGTACTCGACCGCGACGGCCGTGACCTTCTGGCCGAAGGCCAGGATCTGCGTGATCGGGATGACGTTCCGGACTCCGTCGCCGCGGTCGCCGGCCGGGGCCGCGGTGACGCTGCTGGGGGCGATCAAGGCCGCGCCGACGACGACGGCCGCCGCGGCCAGGGATGTTCGCTTGGACACTGGTCGTCCCTCCGATCGGTGCACCCCGTCAGCGGGGGGCGCCCTGGCACGGCACGCTACTTAACAGCCCGGAAACCGTCAATACACAAAAACAAGCGGAACGGGGCCCGATATTTGCGACAGTCTTGTCGTAAGTGGGCTGACCGGATCCACCCACGATTATCAGTCGTCAGGCGACCATCCTCGGTAGCGGATTTATGACGAGCCAGCTATAAATACGGACTGTGTCCATCACCTCCGACGGCGACCTCGACAACGTCGCCACCGGCACCGAACGCGCGGTCCTGCGGGTGCTGTCCGACGGACGGCGACGAACCGTCGCCGAGGTCTGCGCCGAACTCGCCACCGCGCGCAGCAGCGTCGTGCACGCATTGAACCGCCTCCGGGCGGCGGGGGTCGTCGTGGAAGGCCCCACGCAGCGGACGACGAGAGGGCGACCGGCCCGCGCGTGGTCCCTCGCCGCGTCGCCGGGACTGCTCGCCGTCGTCGTGGCGGCGGCCCACGGGTTCCTCGCCGGGGTGGTGCGCCCCGACGGCGAGATACTGGCAGCGGTGCACGGCACGGCTGACTGCACCGCACCCGGGACAGCGCTGGAGCTGCTCGACCGTGCCCTGACCCGGGCCGCAGTGACGTCCCGGGACATCGCCCTCGCCGTACTCGGGCTTCCCGGTCCCTCGATGTTCGCGCGGACGCCGGGCCCGCCCTCGTTCGCGGCCTCCCACCTGCGGCGGTTCCGGGAGTGGGACGGGCGGCCCGCCGCGGACGTCCTGGGTGAACACCTCGCCCGCCCGGTCTTCTGCGAGAACGACGCCAACCTGGCAGCGCTCGGTGAGGCCGTCTACGGCGACGCCGCCGGCGCCGCCACCATGCTGCACGTCTCCCTCACCCACGGCACCGGCGCCGGTGTGGTCATCGGCGGCAGGCTGCACCGTGGCGGCTCGCGACTGGCGGGTGAGATCGGACATCTCCATGTGGACGACGGTGGACAGCTCTGCGAGTGCGGTGCCCGCGGTTGCTTCTGGCAGACCACCAGCATTCCGGCGCTGCTCAGCGAGCTGGCGGTGGCCCACGGAAGGACCTTCACGGTGCGGGACCTCGACGCTGCCGCCGCCTCCGGGGAGTTGGAGATCGTGCGGGCCCTGCGGGGGTTCGGCCGTTCCCTGGGTCGTCGGGTCGCCGACTTCGTCGTGTTCCTCGATCCGGAGGCCATCGTCGTGGACCCCTCCCTGGGTGCCGCCTCCGACGTCATCGCGGCCGGCATCCGCGAGGCGGTGCACCAGTACACCCCGCCGATGATGGCGGCGTCCGTCCGGATCTCGTCCGGGTCTCTCGGCACCACCGCGCATCTGAAGGGGGCTGCGGCCCTGGTCCGTACGGAGAACCTCCTCGACGTCGCCGGGTCCGGCCCCACGGGCGTCCCGGGCGGGCCCGGGGTCCGGCGCCCGGTCCGGGTCCCGCCGACGGCCGACGCCCGCTGACCGGGGCGGGTGACAGCGGTCGTCCCCGGCCCCGCCGGGAGCGACGCCTCCCCGGCGGCCACTACCGGCCACCACCGGCCACCACCGGCCGGCCCTGGTGGCGGCCGGTCGGGTCGCTCAGGCTCTCAGCCCTCGGCGTGCGACGGATCGCTGCCCGGTCGGGTACCGGTCAGGCGGGCCCACCCTCACCGCTGGCCGCCGGGCCGGCCGGTGCGCCGGGAGTCAACCCGGTCACCGGGTCGTAGCGGACCGGCAGGGGGTCGGAGAGGTGGCCGGCGAACTCGCCGTCGACGTGGTCGAGAAAACCGATGAGGGACCAGGTGTCGTCCAGGTCGGGAACCAGGCGGGGGGCGTACAGATGGGGGTCCGGGAACGGTCGGGCCGCGCCGATGTCCCACGGGCCGGTCACGGTGGGGGCGGTGGCGGTCCAGATCCGGTGCGCGGTGTGCCGTGGGGTGGCTCCGGCGTTGGTGCAGAACAGCAGGACGGGCTGGCCGTCGACGACCGCGACCTGCGGGACCTCCAGGTGACCGAACCCGGCCGGCCGGGACAGCGGTGGCCGGACCGTCCAGGTGACCAGGTCGGTGGAGGTGGCGTGGCCGACGACACCGCGTTCGGCTGCCGGGCCGTGGTTGGCGCGGGCGGTGATCAGCATGTGCCAGCCGTCGCCGGTGGGGTCGGGGAAGACCCAGGGGTCCCGCCACGCCTGTTCGTACCACACGTCCCGGTCGAGGAGTTCGTACCAGGTCGGGTCGGCCTCCACCACGGGGTCGGGACCGAGCCGGTGCCAGGTGATCAGGTCGTCGCTGACGGCCAGCCCGATCCGTTGCACCAGCCCGTCCTCGGCGCGGCCGACCCCGGTGTAGAACAGGTACCACCGCCGGTCCGGTCCGCGTACCGTGCTCCCGGTCCAGGTGGCCAGGTCGTCCCAGCTCGGCGTGTCGGCCGGGACGAGCGCGTCGGCGACCAACCGCCAGGAGCGCAGGTCGGTCGAGACGGCGTGGCCGATGGTGGCGCGCAGGTGGCGGCGGTCCGGGTCGAGCAGGGCGCGGGAGGCACGCAGGAAGAACGCGTGCCGCAGCCCGTCGTCGTCCCGGGCGTACCAGCTGTCCCACACCCAGTGGTCGGGCAGACGTAGCATGGCCGCGAAGGTAACAGATAAATCGGTTTAGCACGACGGTCAGGGACCCCACCGCAACCGGTGTCGACCGCCGGCCCGGCACGCAGCGGCGCGGGCCGGACGGTGCGCGGCCCGGCACGAAGCCGCGCGCGGGGCGGACGGCCGGCGGTCACGACGCGGGGCGGGCGACGGACCGCCGCCGTCGCAGCGGCATCGGGACGAGCACCGGTTCGGCGGCGCGGCCGTCGAGGAGGATCTCCACGGCGCGGCGGCCCATCTGCTCGTGCGGCAGCGCGGCGGTGGCCAGTCCGGGGCGCAGCCAGGCCGCGATCGGGTCGTCGTCGAACGACACCACCGAGATGTCGTCGGGGATGCGCAGGCCGGCCTCACCGAGCGCCTGGTACGCGCCGAAGGCGAGCCGGTCGTTCATGCAGATGACCGCGCTGGGCCGGGTCGGCCTGGCGAGCAGGGACCGCATCGCGGCGTATCCGTGCTCGGGCAGCCAGTCGGCGCAGGTGGCCTCGGCGAACAGCGCCGTCCCGGCGGCCGAGAGGGTGTCCCGGACCCCGGTCAGCCGGGCCTGGGCGGCGAGGGAGACCTCCGGGTCGCGTTCCTTGAGCCGGTGCCGGCCGATGAGCGCGATCCGGTCGTGGTGACCGCGCTGCAGGAGCGCGGTGGCGACGGTCCGGCCGGCGCGTTCGTCGTCCGGCAGTACGCACGGCAGCGGTTCCGGGCTGGTCGCGTTGAGCAGCACCACCGGGCCGCCGAGGAGGGCCGGCGGTACGGCGAGCCGACGGGTGGCCATCGCGGCGTAGACGACCCCGTCGACCTGCCGGTCGAGCATCGCCTCGATGGCGTACCGCTCGAACGCCTCGTCGCCCTGCGTCTCGGCGATGAGCAGCACGTGGTCGCGTTCGCGGGCGGCGTCCAGGGCACCCCGGATCAGGCCGCCGGCGAAGCGGGTGGTGGCCACGATGTCGGAGACGAACGCGATGGTGGCCGTCTTGCGGGTGCGCAGGCTGCGCGCGGCGACGTTGGGGCGGTAGCCGAGTTCCTCGGCGGCCTCGAAGACCCGTCGGTGCGCCTCGGGCGAGAGCCGGCTGCCCTCGCGCCCGTTGAGCACCATCGACGCGGCGGTCTTGGACAGCCCGGCGAGCCGCGCGACGTCGGCCAGCGTTGCCCTGTTGCGGCCCATCAGTCCCTCCGAATCGGGGCGGTGATCCACACTCCGCCCGCCCCATCATGCGGGGTCGGCGTCCGGTGTCCAGTGCGGCGGAGGCCCGGGATCCGGTCGGACCTCGGTGAACGGGCTGTTTCGAAGCTGTTGCGGACTCGTTCTTGACAGCTTCCCGAACCGCGCGCATGCTCTGCTAAATCAGTTTAGCAGCAGGTTTTCCACTCCAGGTCAGGCGACCCACCGCCGTCCTGGAGGTCAGGGTCGGATACCGCCCACCCCCGGGTCGAGGCGCGGGTGCGACGTGCTCTCCACGTGGCGACCACCCGAGGTCCCGGACGCAGTGGCAGTGGACCGCCGGCCGGTCAGGTACGCGGAGAAGTCAAGGAGCCGAGAAGGTGTCTGGTTGTTCGACGAAGTACCCGCGGCGTCGACTGGGGCTGCTCGCCCCGCTGCTCGGCGTCGCCGTGGCGATCACAGCATGCAGCTCACCGGGAGCCGACCAGGCACCCACCGGTGAACGGTCCGGGTCGGTCAGCACCGAACTGGGGACCGAACCGATCAAGCTGGAGATGTACGCCGAGACCGGCTTCCCGCTGGCCAAGGCGCTCGCGGACGAGTTCACCAAGCAGCACCCGAACGTGACGTTCAACGTCCGGGAGGACCAGTTCACCGTCATCGTGGAGAACGCACCCCGGGTGCTGGCCTCGGACAACGCACCCGACATCATCCGGCTGCCCACCATGGTCGACCTGGTCAAGGACGGGCTGCTGGCGAACCTCGACCCCTACTTCACCGCGTACGGGTGGGACAGGTTCCCGGCCTCCCAGCTTGTCCAGCTCCGCGTCGGCGAGGGCGGCCGGCCCCGGGGCACCGGTTCGCTGTACGGGATGGGGCTGGGCTACAGCGTCACCGGCGTGTTCTACAACAAGGACCTGGCCGCCCGGGTCGGGATGACCCAGCCGCCGGCCACCATCGCCGAGTTCGAGGACCTGCTCGCCCGGGCCAAGACCGCCGGGGTGCAACCGATCATGCAGTTCAACAAGAACACCGCCGGCATCAACTTCCCGCACCAGGCGTTGCAGAACCAGTTCGGCGACCCCGCCCCGATCGCCGACTGGATCTTCCAGAAGCCGGGTGCCACGTTCGACACGCCGGCCGCCCTGAAGGCCACCGAGACCATCCAGAAGTGGGCCCGCGCCGGCTACTTCCCCGCCGACGCCAACGCCATCGACTACACGGCGATGATGGGCGAGTTCCAGAAGGGCAACGGCCTGTTCATGTTCAACGGCGACTGGGAGTCGGGCAACCTCGACAAGTCGATGGCCGGCAAGGTGGGCTTCTTCCTCTTCCCCGGCGAGACCGCCGGGGCCCGGCACGTGGCGATGTCGGCCCCCAACACCTTCGGCATCGGCGCGAAGGCCAAGAACCCGGACGCCGCCGCGTTCTTCCTCAACTGGGTCCACACCAACGACAAGGCCCGCCAGATCTCGGTCACCGTCGGCGGCTCGCACCCCGGCGGCCCGTCCGACCTGGCCGTCCCGGCCGTCGCCGAGGGCAGTCTGCTGGCCCAGACGCTCGCCGCCTCCCAGCAGCTCGGCGCGGAGAACGGCGCGGTGGACTTCACCGCCAACGCCACCGGCGGCATCTTCGCCGCGGCGATCACCCCGGAGATGCAGAAGCTGGTCGCCGGCCAGCAGACCCCGCAGGGGTACGTCAAGGCGGTGCAGGCCGAGTACGAGAAGGAACTGTCCCGATGACGCCTGCCCCCGGCAGCGCACCGCCCGGACGGCAGGCGACCCGGTCGTCGACGGCATCCGTGCGGCCCCACCGGAACCGGTGGGGCCGCACGGCCCGGTGGGCCGGCTGGTGGTGGGTGCTGCCCGCGCTGCTGATGTACGCCGTCTTCGTGCTGCGCCCGCTGGCGCTGACCTTCCAGTACTCGCTCTACCACTGGAACGGCATCGGGGTGGCCCGCTGGGCGGGCCTGGACAACTACCTGACCGTCTTCACCGACCGCGACCTGTTGAAGATCATCACGAACGCCTTCGTGCTGATCGTCTTCTTCAGCTTCGTCCCGGTCGCGCTCGGGTTGCTGGTCGCCAGCCTGGTCCGCCGGATCACCACCGGGACGTTCGGCACCGTCGTCCGGACCATCCTGTTCCTGCCGCAGGTGATCCCGCTGGTCGCGGCCGGCATCGCCTGGAGCTGGCTGCTCTCCTCCAACGGCCTGGTCAACCAGGTGCTCCGCGCGGTCGGCCTGGACGGTCTCACCCGCTCCTGGCTCGGCGACTTCGACACCGCACTGCCCTCGGTCGGCATGATCGGCGCCTGGGTGATGCTCGGCCTCTGCACCATCCTGCTGGTCACCGGCATGAGCAAGATCGACCCGGCGCTGTACGAGGCGGCCCGGATCGACGGCGCCGGACCGGTACGCGAGTTCTTCGCGGTCACCCTGCCCAGCCTGCGCCAGGAGATCGGGGTCTGCCTCACGGTGACCGTGATCGCGGCGCTGGCCAGCTTCGACATCGTCTACATCTCCACCAGCGGCGGCCCCGGCATCCAGACCACCGTGCCCGGCCTGGAGATCTACCGGCTGGCGTTCTCCCAGCGCCAGGTCGGACTCGCCTCGGCCCTGGCCGTCGTCCTCATGCTGCTGGTCCTGGCCTGCGTACTGCCCATCCAACGGCTGACCCGGGAGGACAGGGGATGAACCTGAGCCGACGCGAACACCTGACCGGGCGCGTCTTCCTGATCGCCCTGGTCGTCGTCACACTCCTGCCGTTCGTGAGCATGCTGTCGGCGGCGCTGCAGCCACGCGGTACGGTCCCCACCGGCCTGACCTGGCCCAGCGACCCGCAGTGGGGCAACTTCGTCGACGCGTTCACCGCCGCGAACATGGCCGCGCTGCTGCGGTCCAGCCTGCTCATCATCGTCGGGGTCGTGCCGATCTCCGTGGTCATCGCCACCATGGCCGGCTTCGGCCTCGGTCACCTGCGGGTGCCCGGCGGCCGGATCGCGTTCGCGCTGCTGCTGCTCGGCCTGACCCTGCCGTTCGAAGCCGTGATCACCCCGATCTACTACCAGATGCGTGACTTCGGCCTGCTCAACACCCGCTGGGCGATCATCCTGCCGCTCGTCGGGCTCTACATGCCGTTCGCCGTGTACTGGATGCGGGCCCACTTCGTCAGCGTGCCGCCCGAACTCTCCGAGGCCGCGCGGACCGACGGCAGCAACACCTGGCAGCTGTTCTGGCGGATCCAGGTGCCGCTGGCCCGACCGGCCATCGCCTCCCTGACCATCCTGCTGTTCCTCTGGACCTGGAACCAGTTCCTGCTCGCCATCGTCCTCGTCGACGACGCCACCAAACGCACCATGGCCGGCGCGCTCGGCGCGTTCCAGGGCCAGTGGGGCACCGACCTGGTGCTGCTCTGCGCCGGGTCGCTGCTCATCCTGACCCCCACCCTCGTGGTCTTCCTGATCTTCCAACGCCAGTTCATCAAGGCACTGCTCCAGGGCTCGGTGAAGGGTTAACCGATGTCGACCCACCCCAGCATCCACGGCGACGTCGCCGACGGGTTCGGCCACGTCGCCGACGTGTTCACCGACAACTTCGCCACCCGCGGCGAGGTCGGCGCGGCGGTCACCGTCTACGTCGGCGGCCGCAAGGTCGTCGACCTGTACGGCGGGACCGCCGACGCCCGGTCCGGACGGCCCTGGACCGCCGACACCCCCGCCGTGGTCTTCTCCTGCACCAAGGGGATCCTGGCGATCTGCGCGTACCTGCTGGTCCAGCAGGGCCGGCTGGACCTGGACACGCCGGTCACCCGCTACTGGCCCGAGTTCGGCCGCCACGGCAAGCAGGACGTCCCGGTCCGCTGGCTCCTCACCCACCGGGCCGGGCTGCCCGCGCTCGACCGGCCCCTCACCCTCGCCGACGTGCTCGCCTGGACCCCGGTGATCGAGGCCATCGAGGACCAGCGCCCACTGTGGCGACCCGGCACGGCACACGGCTACCACCCGATGACCTACGGCTGGCTGGTCGGCGAGGTGATCCGCCGGATCACCGGGCAACCGCCCGGGGAGTTCCTCCAGGACTCGCTGGCCGTCCCACTCGGTCTGCGTACCTGGCTCGGACTGCCGGACGCCGAGCGGGACACCGTCGCCTGGACCCTCGCCCCACCGGCCGAACCCGGCATCCCCGTCGACCCGGTCGCCGAACGCGGCCTCACCATGAACGGTGCCTTCGCGTTCCCCGCCGACGAGCAGGGCCTGGTCAGCTTCAACGACCCCAGCATCCGGGCCGCCGGCATACCGGGGGCCGGCGCGGTCAGCACCGCCGACGGCCTCGCCCGCCTCTACGCCGCCTGCGTGTCCCCGGTGAACGGTCCCCGCCTGCTCACCGCCGCGACCGTCGACGACGCGACCACCGTCCGGTCCCGGGGCCAGCAGCGGTACGGCCCGCCCGACACCGGGCAGCGCTGGGGCACCGGCTTCCTCCTGCACTCCCCGCCGGCCCGGCCGCTGCTCGGCGACCGGAGCTTCGGCCACGACGGCGCGGGCGGGCACCTCGCGTTCGGCGACGACACCCACCAGGTGGGCTTCGGGTACGTCGTCAACCAGATGGGCGGCCCCGACGACGACCGCGCCAACCGGCTGACCGCAGCCGTGCACACCTGCCTGACCGACCGGTAGCCGGCCGCCCTCGATCAACCGTGTCCGAACAACAGACCTACTCGAAGGAGTGTGCTCAGATGGGGAAAGCGATCGGAAGACGCAGGTTCACGCGTACGGTCTCGTTGCTCGCGTTCATGTCGCTCGGCGCAGGTGCCGTCGTCTTCCCGCCGGCCGCCGTCGCCGCCGAGCCCCCGGTCGTGGAAGGCGCGACCGTCACGGCGGATCCCCAGTCGCCGACCGGATACACCGCCACGTTCGTCTACCGCAATCCGAACGCCACGCAGGTCCGTCTCGCCGGGGACCTGACCCTGCTCGACCTCGGCACCGGCAACACCCGGTACCAGCCGGAGGCGTGGCAGCCGGGGCGGTACCACGCCGGAGGTACCGAGTTCCTCAGGGACATGACCCGGGACGCGAACGGATACTGGTCGGTCTCGGTCCCGCTGCACGCCGGCGGCCTCAGCTACTGGTACCGGGTCTGGGACCCGACCCGGGGCTGGGTGAACAAGCGCATCTGGGATCCCGCCTCGACGAACCCCCGACCCCCGGGTGAGTCCTCGTTCCGGGTCAGGAACAACGACGTTCTCGACGCCGTGTACGTGCCGTACGCCGAGAAGCAGAACGATCCGGTGCTGAAGAGGCGCGCGGAGTACGAACTGCCGGTGGCGGACCCGGCGAAGCGGGGCACCGTCCGGTACGTCCCCTACACCACCATCCTCGGCGACAGCGGCCACCACCTCGGCGTCTACCTGCCGGCCGGCTACGACGCCGACCGGGCCGAGCCGTACAAGGTGGTGTACCTCGCCCACGGCATCTTCGGTGACGAGACCGACTTCATGGTCCCGGCGAACGTCCCGAACATCCTGGACAACATGACCGCGAGAGGCGAGATCGAGCCGACGGTGGTCGTCACCATGGGGAACCACTTCACGGGCACCAGCCTCGGCTTCGCCTCCTACAACCAGACCAACGCCGCCGACAACCTGGTCCGGACGATCCTCCCGCTCATCGAGCAGAACTACCACGTCTCGACCGAGCGGGCGGGACGCGCCTACGCCGGGTTCTCGTACGGCGGGATGACGGGGGCCCACGTCATCAGGGGCTACCCGACCACGTTCTCGTTCTACGGACACTTCTCCGGCAACCCGTCGCTCAGCACCCAGGACTACGACAACGTCGCGGCCGCGGTCGGGGACGACGACCTCTTCGTGTTCCTCGGCAACGGTGTCTTCGAGGGCAACCTCAACGTCCAGAACGGCATCGCGGACAACTTCCGGGCCCGCGGGTACCGCGCCGCGACGACCCAGGTTCCCGGCGCGCACGACGGGATGACGGCGAGCCAGCTGTTCACGATCTTCGCCCGGGACCACCTGTGGACGGGCGTCGACTCCGTGTCGGTGACGCCCGCGTCCGTGGACCTGACCCGGGGCTGGAACTGGGACAGGCAGTTCGGGGCCCGGGTGACGACCAACGCGGGGGTGAGCCCGGCGGTGACGTGGTCGGTCGAGGGGGCGAACTCGGCGGGCACCACCGTCTCCGCGACCGGTCTGCTCTCGGTGGCCGCTGACGAGACCGCGTCGTCGCTCACGGTCGTGGCGACGTCGGTGGTCGACCCGACCAAGGCCGGCCGGGCCCGGGTCACCCTGACGCCGGCGGGCACGGCAGCAGTCGTGGTCAAGGCGAAAGCCGCACCCGCGTCGATCGTCGGTGGTGGCGTGTTCACGCTGGACGTGGACGTGCGGGCACAGTCCCGGCACCGGAAGGCTCCGACGGTGACCGGTGAGATCGCTGTCTCCTTCGGCGGCACCACGCAGGTGGTTCCGCTGACCGGCGGCTCGGCCGTGGTCTCCCTGCCGACCGCCGGGCTGCCGGCCGGGGTGTACCCGGTCCACGTCGCCTACTCGGGTGACCCGACCTACGCGGCCGACGACGCGGTGCACCAGCGACTGCGGGTTCGGTAGCCACCGCGCCAGGTGGGCCGGCCACGTCCCGTCGTCGGCCCACCCGGCGCGCCGCCAGGCGATGCGGTTGCCGCCCGGCGTCGTCGCCTCGGACGGCCCCGGCGGCGAGGGCTGGTGCTGGCCCGGTCGCTGCTGGACCGGTGGGTGCGGCAGGTCGACCGGCGGGCCGGGGCGACCCTGTCGCGACGGGCGGCCCACCCGGTCCGGCTCGGCTGGCGCACCGTGCTCGGCTGGCCGCGTGCCGCGTTCGCGGTCACCACCTTCGCGGGCGCGGTGGCGTTGGCGATCGCCGCCCTGCCCCGACCGGACTCCACCACGAGGTATGCGGCGGTCGTCCTGCTCATCGTCCTGAGCGTCGTCGCGCTCGCCGTGATCAACGCGCGGACCGCGCGCAGCGGCATGGTGGCACGGCAGGCCACGAGCACCCGGCGAACCGGATGATCGTCATCGACTCGATGTCGCCCGTCCCGCCGTTCGAGCAGCTCCGCGCCCAGCTCGCCCAGCAGATCCAGGACCGCACGCTGGCCGTGGGCACCCGGCTGCCGACCATCCGCCGGCTGGCCGCAGACCTCGGACTGGCCGTCAACACCGTCGGCCGAGCCTACCGGGAGCTGGAGGAGGCAGGGTTGATCGAGACCCGCGGGTCGGCCGGCTCGTTCGTGTCCGCAGCCGGCGGGAAGGGGCGCGAACGGGCAAGCCGGGCCGCCGCCGAGTACGCCGCCGTCGTCGCCAGCGTCGGCCTCGATGCCGACGAGGCCCTCCGCATCGTCCAGGCGGCTCTGACCAGGGGCATCGCCCTGTCCCCCGGCACACCCGAGGCCGAAGCGTGAACTGGCCGCGCCCGGGGGCCGCCCGGGGCTGCCCAGCCAGGCGACGGGGGTGACATCCGGTGGTCCGTGCCCCCGCCCTGACGCCGTCCCCGCATAGACGGCCGGTGTTACGTTGAAGCGTCCACTTGCGATGGTTGCCGGAGGTGTGCATGGCTGAGACTGCCGGACGGGTGCTGCCGGTCTATCTGGTGGCGGACGAGTCCGTCTCCATGACCCCGGTCGTGGACGAACTGAACGCGGGACTGCGGTCGCTGCACGACGCCCTGCTGCGCGAGCCCCTCGCGGCGGCCAAGGTCCGCTTCTCGATCGTCGGCTTCTCCGAGGACGTGATCGTCCATTCGGCGCTGTCCGACCTGCGCAACGAGACGGCGCTGCCGCAGCTGTCGGTGCGGGCCGGGACCGCCTACGGCGCCGCGTTCAGCCTGCTGGTCGATCGGATCCCGGCCGATGTGCGGGCCCTCAAGCGGGAGGGCTTCGCGGTCCATCGGCCGGCGGTGTTCTTCCTCAGCGACGGGCAACCGACCGATCCGGGCGAGTGGGAGCCGGTCTATGCCGAGTTGATCGATCGGGAGCGCACACCGACCGCGCCGAACATCATCGCCTGTGGCATCGGTGACGCGCGTGCCGAGACGATCCTGCACGTGGCGACCCGGCCGGAGTTCGCGTTCGTGGCCACGCCGGGCGTGGAGGTGGGTTTCGCGATCGCCGAGTTCTGCACCGCCCTGACCCGCAGCGTCATCAGGTCGGGGCAGGCCGTCGGCGGTGACACGGCAGAGCTTGTCGTGGAGCGGCCGGACAGCTTCCGGATGGCCGTGGACGTGGTGTGACCTTCGACTGGACGCCTCCGCTGATCGGGGCGACGGGCCCGGAGTCGCCGGCCCGCGCCCCGCAGACGCAGCCGTACCGGCCGGACACGGTGATCGACGGCTGGGCGGCGGCCGGCTTCGAGGTGCGGGCGGCCTCGGTGCGTGGGCCCGGCCACCGGGCGTCCGGCGTACCCCGGCAGGATGATTTCGCGCTGGCCACGGTGGCCGATTCGGTGATCGCGGTGGTGGCCGACGGGGTCTCCAACGCCCCGCTGTCCCACCTGGGCGCCACCGTGGTGTGCCGGACGGTCGTCGACTATCTGCTGCGCGCCGACGCCGCGATCGACTGGCACGACCTGCTGCGCTGCGCGGGATGGGCGCTGGTGGAGTACGCCGGGCGGCAGCTGGGTGAAACCGATCCGCAGCGGGCCGAGACGCTGTTGGCCAGTACGGTGGTGGTCGCCCTCGTCCGGCCGGACGGCCCCGGTCGGGCCGTCGCCCAGCTGGTCCGGGTCGGCGACTCGGCCGCCTGGCGGGTCCGCGACGGCAGCTGGGAGCCGCTGTTCGCCGCCCTGTCCGACCCGCAGGACGAGCTGCTCCCGGACGGTGTCGCCGCCCTGCCCCGGGTGCCCGCCGAGGTCGACCCGGTGGAGGTGGCGATCGCCGAGGGCGAGGTGTTGGTGCTGGCCACCGATGGCTTCGCCGAGCCGTTCGGCCACGGCACCGGAGACCTCGGGCGGCTGTTCACCGACGGGCTGGCCACGCCGCCCCCGATGACCAGGCTCGCCTGGATGCTCGACTTCGCCGGCGGGTCGTGGGACGACGACCGCACCGTGCTGGCCGTCTGGCCGGTATCGCCCGCCCCGTCATGACCGGCCCGCTGCCGCCCGAGGTGAGCCTGTCCGCCCTCGGCCCGCGTACCCGCATCGGGGCTGGCGGTCAGGGCACCGTCTACGCCCTCGCCGAGGATCCGCGGTGGGTCTACAAGGAGTACGCGAGCCGGTTCGTCGACGACGTCGACGTCACCACGTTGAACCGCTTCGTCCGGCTCGCCGCCGAGGCCGGACCGGATGCGGACGCGTTGCTCGGTCTCGCCGCCTGGCCCACCGCGATCGTCCGCAAGCAGGGCGTGGTCCACGGGTTCCTGATGCCCCGGGTACCCGACCGGTTCCGGGTCCGGATCCAGCTGCCGGGCGGGCCGGACACCGTCCTGGCGCAGGTGCAGTATCTGCTGAACAGCGACGGCTATCTGCTCGACCGCGGGCTGCGCATCGACAACCGGATGCGCCTCGAGCTGCTGCGTGACACCGCCGAAGCGCTGACCCTGCTGCACCGGCTCGGCGTCTGCGTCGGTGACCTGTCGCCGAACAACCTGCTGTTCAGCCTCGACGCCCGGCCACGGTGCTACTTCATCGACTGTGACGCGATGCGCCTGGATGGCGACTCGGTGCTGGCGCAGGTCGAGACCCCCGAGTGGCACGTGCCGGACGCGGACGCCGAGGAACTGGCCACACCGGCCACCGACGCGTTCAAGTTCGGACTGCTCGCGGTCCGCCTGTTCGCAGGTGACCAGCAGACACGTGATCCGGACGCGGCCCGGCGGCGGCTCCACCGGGAGCTACGCGCTCTCGCCGGCAGGAGCCTCGACCCTGCTCCGGAACGCCGGCCGGCTCCGGAGCAGTGGTTGGACGCACTGGACCGGAGCATCCGACGCACGCCACCGACGCCGCCGGCGGAACCGGTTGCTCCCTCGACGGGCCAGGAGCCGTACCGCCGGGAGCCGACGCGCCGGAACGCGTCACGGCAGAATCCGGTACGCCGGCTCGTCCCCGGGCCCGGGGCGGCCGTTCGCCAGCCGGTCGGCTGGGGCTGGGGGCTCGCCGTCGCGGTGATGGCCGCGGTGATGGTGCTGGTCGGCCTGATCAACGCCGACGACGACCCGTCGGGCACGGCCCCGTCCGCCCGGCAGAACCTGCCGACGACACGCTGGTGGGACGTCACCCGGCCGTCACCCTACCCCGGGTTGCCGACGACGATCCCGGGCCTGGTCCCACCCACCGGCGTCTCCGGAGCGGACCCCCGGTATCCCGGCCTGTCCCTGCCGACCTATCCCGACCTCGGGCGCCCGCCCCTCCTGCTCTGCCCCCTCACCGACGTCAGGGTGGGACGGGGCCTGAACCCGACGTCCGCCCGGACGAAAGCCGCCGTCCCCGCCGTCGACAGCTTCATCTGCTCGATCAACAACGAGACATCGCCGCTGGACGACGAGCGCGGCACCCAGGCCACCCGCGCCGCCACGTTGATGAAGCACGGCCCGTTCGACGCCGCGACGATCATCGGTATCCGCACTGCCGGTGACGGTCCTCAGGTCAACGTGGTGTTCGAACCGGCCGGTGACGGCTCGTCGTCCGGCTGCTGGCGTTCCCGGCTGACGCTCGCCGAGGACGGCGACGGACTGCGCGTCAGCGCGCTCTCCGCACCGGCCCGGGTCTCCTGTCCGTGACCGCTGGCACCCTTGTGCAGCAGGTCGTTGACGGCGTCAGCGGTGGCTGACGCCAGCGGACGACCCTCCTCGACCGGGAAACCCAGCTCGGCGACCAGGCTGCGGTGACGCAGGTCGACGGTCGCCTCCACTAGGTCGGCGAGCAGGCCCGCCGCAGACCGGGCCCGCCACCAGGAAACCACGCCGAGGGTCGCGCCGAGCAGCACCGCCGGCCACCACCACGGCGTCAGCGCGAGGTAGAGCAGCGCCCAGCCGGCCACGGTGACGGCCCGGTCGAGCCGGTCGCGCGCCTGCATCACGTCGGTCCGTGCGTCGGTGTCGAGCATCAGCCACAGCCGCGACCAGATCAGGCCCAGGCGGAGGCCGTACTGCGCGGCCACCCGGTCGTCGACGAGCCGGATCCGGTCGGCCATCCAGGTCGGACGCGCGGGCAGGTACACCGCCGGTACCACCCGGCCCTGCTCGGCGATCCGGCGCCGGGCGGCGGCACGCCGGCGCGTGGTCACCGTGGCCGCGATCCGGCTCGCCGGCCCGGCCCAGACGCCCAGCCAGACGTGACGGACGGCCCTGCCGGCCGCCTGGGCGCTGACCGCTGCCGCCGCGGCGGACGCGACGACGAACGACCCGACCACCACGGCCAGGCTGACCCGGTCCTTGAGCTGGTCGAGCGCGTCGGCCGCGGCGAGCGCCGCCCCGGGTACGTCGAAGACGGCACGGCGGCCCGGGAGCACGGCGAAGGCGGCCACCGCGCACCACAGCAGGGCCGGGCCGAGCGCCCGGGTCAGCCAGCGGTCGTTGATGCGCCGGCCGACCTCGCCCAGCAGCACTTCGATCATCGCTCGGACCGGTACGTCATCGGTGTCCCGGCGAGCGCGCAGGTGGGCACCCGGCCCCGGTCGTCGCGGTGGGCCCGACGCGAGCACCGGTCACGTGGGCAGCGGTAGTCGCCGTCCAGCACCACCGGAGCAAGGCCCTCCAGCCGGGCGCCCTCGGTGTAGTCGGGAAACGCCGGGTCGTTGTCGGCGTTGCGCTCCGCATCGGTCTCGACCGTCCAGCCGAGCTGCCGGCAGACCTCCACCACCGGTCTGCCGGCGGCCAGGTCGTCGAGTACCTCGTCGAGCAGGTCGGTCCACAGCCCCGCCTCCGCGCGTTCGCGCAGGGTCGGTACGGCGGCGCACAGCGATGCCAGCAGACGGCGTTGCTCCATACCCGACACTCCCGTCGATTGACGCCCCGGCTGTGGTCGAATCTACTGAGCCGGTGCCATCCGGGGAGGAAGCCATCGAGGCGGTGGACCCACTCATCGTCGCGTACAACGACAGCGGCGACGAGTCTCTGCTGGTCCGGGCGGAGAGCATGGCGCGGAACCTCCTCGTTGCCGATCCGTCCCGGGTGGACGTGCTCGTCGCACTCTCCACCGTGTTGGTGTTGCGCGGCCGGACGTCGGACCCGGCGTGCCTCGACGCCGCCGTGGCCACCGCCGAGAAGGCGACGGCGGTGACCACGCCCGGTGATCCGTGGTGGCCGTACGTCAACGCCCAGCTCGCCTTCGTTGCCGGCGTCCGGTTCGAACATCGGCGCGAGGTGTCCGACCTGTCCGTGGCGAGGCGGCACGCGGACGTCGCGGTGGCGGCCGTCGGCGAGGGCGACCCGGGCCGGACGGACGTCCTGATCCGCTGTGTGAACGTGTACCGGCTCGGTTTCGAGAGGTTCGGCCGGCTGGCGGACATCGACACCGCCGTCGGCCTCAGCCGGGAGATCCAACGGTCCGCCGACCCCGACCACGCGCTCACCGCCCGTCAGCTGCTGGCGCACTGCCTGGTCATGCGCTTCATCCGTACCGGCGGCCCATCCGATATCGACGAGGCGATCGAGCACTGCCGCAGAGGTCTGGCCACCATGCCTGACCGGCACGTCGACCGGGCCGCCCTCAACGGCGTACTGGTGATCGCGCTGTTGCAGCGCTGGGTGAGTGTCGACGGTGACGACGCCGATCTGCACGAGGCAGTCCAGGTCAGCCGGCGGGTCGTCGCCGACCTGCCGAACATCGGCATGGTCCGCGCGCAGCTGTTGGCCACCCACGGCATCCTGCTGGTCGTCCACAGCCTCAGCAGCAACTCGTCGCTGCACCTGGACGAGGCGATCCGTAGCGCCCGGGAGGCCGTCGACTCGCCGACGGCCGGCACACAGCGGGCCGGTCACCTGATCAGCCTGGCCCACTCGCTGCTCATCCGGGCCCGGATGAGCAGCGACCCGGCCGGGGTCAGCGACGCTGTCACGACCGGCATGGCCGCCCTGACCGGGTTCTCTCCCGGCCACCCGGACCGGGCACGGGCTCTCAATGTGCTCGGCACGGCACTGCGGGTCCGCTACCTGATCGGTCACGACCCGGCCGACCTCGACGCCGCGGTCGGCATGTGGCGCTCGTCGTCGGCTTCCCGGGTGGGTGCGATCCAGATCCGGATGACCGCGGCCCGTAGCTGGGCGCAGGCCGCCGCCGAAGCCGACGACGCGGAGCTGGCCCTGGAGGCGTACGGCAGGGCCGTGGGTCTGCTGCCGCTGCTGGCGTGGCGCGGCCTGGACCGCGCCGTGCAGGAGAATCGGCTGGCCGCGGTGACCGGTCTGGCCGGCGACGCGGCGGCCTGGGCCGTCGCCGCCGGGCGGCCGGAACGCGCGGTGGAGCTCTTGGAGCAGGGCCGTCAGGTGCTGTGGTCACAGGCCCTGCAGACCCGCAGTGACCTGTCCGAGCTGGCCGCGGTCGCGCCCGCGCTCGCCGACGAACTGGACCGGGCGCGCCGGGAACTGGACGGAGCCGAGGCTTCCCAGCTCGTCGAGCTGCCGGCCGGCCCCGGCTGGGACGTTGGCCGCGACCTGCTGACCAGCGCACTGGGTGGACCGTATCGCGCCGAGACCGAGGACGCCGGCCATCGCCGCCGGTTGGCGGAACGCTGGGAGGATCTCGTGGCCGAAGCCCGCCGCCAGCCGGGCTTCGAGAACTTCCTGCATCCGCCGTCGTTCGCCACGCTGCAACCCGCGACCGCCGGCGGTGCGGCGGTGCTGGTCAACACCTCGCGGTGGCGCAGCGACGCGATCGTCGTCACCGCCGACGAGGTACGGGCGGTGCCGCTCCCGTGGCTGTCCCACGACATGGCACAGCAGCGGGCCGCGGCGTTTCTCGAGGTGCAGCGGGCGGTGGAAGAGGGCGGCGGGCCGGCCGAGCGGGTCGCGCTGCACCAGACGCTGGTGTCGCTGCAACGGTGGCTGTGGGACACCGTCGGGGAGTCCGTCTGCGCGGCCCTCGACGACGTGCTCGGTGGCGTGCCGGATCGGCGGCACCGCGTGTGGTGGTGCCCGACGGGGCCGCTGACGATGCTGCCGCTGCACGCCGCCGGCCGGTTCGGGGCGCGCGAATCACTCGCCGCGAAACGCCGGATCTCCATCGCCGCCCGCTGCGTCTCGTCCTACACCCCGAGCCTGTCGGCGCTGCTGCGCGCCCGCGCCACGCCGGCACCATCCGGGCCACCGCGGGCTTTCGCGGTGGGACTCGGCACTCTGCCCGGCGAGGTGCCGCTGCCGGCGGTCAGTGACGAGCTGCGCGCGGTCAGCTCGCACGTGCCCGGCCTTCGGGTGCTGTCCGGCCGCAGCGCCACTGTCGCGGGTGTGTTGACGGCGCTCGAACGGCACAGCTGGGCGCACTTCGCCTGCCATGGAACCCAGGACTTCAAGCGGCCCAGTGCCGCCGCCCTCCGCCTGGTCGACGGCAGGCTCAGCGTCCTGGACCTGGCCGGCCGTCTCGCCGCCCGCAGCCGGTCGGCCGGTGGTGCCGATCTCGCCTACCTGTCCGCGTGCCGCACCGCAGCGGGTGGCCGTGACCTGCCCGACGAGGCCATCCACCTCACCGCGGCGCTGCAGATGGCCGGTTTCCGGCACGTCATCGGCAGCCAGTGGGCGGTCTCCGACCGGGTGGCGGCTCAGGTCGCCGACGACGTCTACGCCGGCTTGAAGGCCGGGGGGCGGCTGGACGCGGACAATGCGGCCCTCGCGCTGGACAAGGCCATCGATCGGGTGCGACGTGAGCACCCGGATCGCCCGGAGCTGTGGGCGGCGTTGGTCCATACCGGCCCGTAGCGTCCGTCCGCGCCGTCGACCGGCGGGCCGGCGGCGTGCTCTCGATGCGGGCCGGCGGTGGGAGGCTCTCCGACTGTGGTGGCGGCGGTCACGTCGGCGGTCCACGAGGCCAACACGCTCCCGGAGGCCACACCGGTTCGTCCATTCGCTACGGGTATAGGTTCGGTGGGTGGATGTGGTCGCCGCCTGCCGGGCCTTCGTCGCGGTCAGCGGCCACGGCAGCTTCACCTCCGGCGCCGCCGCGGCGGGCATCCCCCAGTCGGTCGCCAGCCGGCGCATCGCCGCCCTGGAGGACCACGTCGGCGCACGACTGTTCGACCGGTCGTCCCGCGCGGTCAGGTTGACCTCGTTCGGGCAGGACATGCTGCCCACGGCCCGACGCCTGGTCGACCTCGCCGACGCGATGACCGACGACGCCGAGCGGGCCCGGCTGCGCCCACTGCGGGTCGCCGTACCGGAGATCTGCCCACCACACCGCCTCGCCACCCTGGTGGCCGCAGCACGGCGGCAGCGGATCCACCTGGAGGTACGGCCGGCCGGCCCGCAGGAACGCGCCCGGCTCTGCCAGGCCCTGGAGGTCGGTGCCGGAATCGTGGCCGTTCCGGACCCGACAGCCGCCTGGCGGGTGCCACTCGGGCTGGCCGCCCGGACCCCGTTCCCGGCCCCGACGGTCTACCTGGAGACCCTACGCAGCGGCCGGGCCCGCACCCAGGCCCGCCGGCGGATCCTGATCCAACCCGAGGACGACGTCGCCCACCTGCGGGACCCGTTGACCCGCGCCGGCCAGTCGACCGGCCTGGCACCGGCCCAGGTCACGGTCGCGCCGTCCCTCGTCGACGCCGCCGCGACGGCCCTCGGCTCCCCCGACCTGCTGCTCTGCTCCCGCCAGCAGGCCGAGGACTTCGGACTGCACTGGTGCCCCCTCGCCGGCCCGCCACTCGTGCGGGGCTACGACGTCGCCGCCGGCGTACGCGACGACCTCGAACAGTTCCGCACCGTCCTGCACGCCGACATCGCGCGATGCCTCGGTGCGCCCGACAATCACCGGACGTCGCTCGGGGGCGCCACACCCGGTCACCGCCGGGCGAAGGATCCGACGTGAGCGCCTCCGCGGTGGTACGCAACGCCCGTGACCTGCTAGACGAGGCGGGGTTGCGCGGCGCCTTCCTGGTCCGCGACCTCGACACCGGCGAGGAGATCGGCTTCGACACCGACACCCCGTATCCGGCGGCCTCCCTGGTGAAGGTGCCGCTGGCGGTCGCCGTCGGGGAGCGGGTGGCCCGCGGCGAACTCGATCCGGCGATGCCGCTCGACGTCGCACCCGGTCGGATCACCGCACCGGGTCCCACCGGGCTGAGCCGCTTCCGTCACCCCGCCCGCATCGCCGTGGACGACCTGCTCTACCTGAGCACCGCCATCAGCGACGGCGTAGCCGCCGACGCCCTGTTCGACCTCGTCCCGCCGGCCGCGGTCGCCGCCGAGCTGCGGCGACTACGCATCGACGGCATCACCGTACGAACCCGGGTCGGCGACCTCGCCGACACGCCCGCAGAACGACTCGGCCCCGACGACGTCCACCTGGCCCACTCCCTCGCCATCGCTGCCGCGACCCCCGGGCAGGGTCACCCCGTCGCCCAACTCGACGTCACCCGCGCCAACACCGGATCCGCCCGGGCCTTCGTCGACCTGCTGCACGCCCTCTGGCGACCATCGACGATCCACCAGGACACCGCCGCACGGGTACGCGCCCTGATGGGTGACAACCTGCACCGGCAGCGACTCGCCCCGGACTTCACCTCCGACGCGTCCCGCTGGTCGTCCAAGACCGGCACCCTGCTGCACCTGCGCCACGAGATGGGCGTGGTGGACCACGCCGACGGGCGGTCGTATGCGGTCGCCGCGCTCACCGCCTCCCGGGTACCCGCCGCCGCCCAACCCGGCAGCGAAGCGACGATGGCACAGGTCGCCCGCTCCCTGCACGACCACCTGCGCACGGGCACCCTGCCCTGGTGGAGTTAGGGCCTGTGTCGAAGTCCCTGGCCGGCCTACGGCGGGCCCAGACAACGGCCGGCGAGGGTGCCCGGGCCCCACGCTCGGTGGGCCGGGCCCCACGCTCGGTGGGCCGGCACGCCGTCACAATCCGGCGATCACGACCTCGGCCGCCCGGGCGATCAGGGCGTTGTCGTAGCCGGCGTCCTTCTCGTCGCGGCTGGACAGCACCGCCAGCACGATCGGCGCACGGTCCGGCGGCCAGACCACCGCGATGTCGTTGCGGGTGCCGTACCCGCCGGAGCCGGTCTTGTCCCCGACGACCCAACCGTCGGGCACACCGGCGCGGATCAGCTCACCGCCGGTGGTGTTGCCCCGCAGCCAACCGTTGAACACGTCGCGGTCCCCGGGTTCGAGGGCGTCACCGACGGCGTACGCCCGCAGGTCCTGAGCCAGGGCCCGTGGGGTGCTGGTGTCCCGCCGGTCGCCCGGCCGCGCCTCGTTGAGCGCGGTCTCGTAGCGCGCCGGGTCGGTGACCTTGTCCCCGATTCCGCGCAGTTCCCTCTCGAACCCCTGCGGCCCGCCGAGCTGGCGCAACAGCAGGTTACCGGCGGTGTTGTCGCTGTACCGCACGGCCGCGTCGGCGATCGCACGCAGCGTCATGCCCTCGCCGACGTGCTGCTCCGTGATCGGCGAGTAGGTCACCAGGTCGTCCGCCGAGTACCGCACCACCCGGTTCAGCTCGGCGTCGGTGGTTCCGTCGAGGACCTCCGCGGCCGCCAACGCCTTGAACGTCGAGGCGTACGCGAACCGCTCGTCCGCCCGGTACCCCATGGTGCGGCCGGTGCCGGTGTCGATCGCGTACACCCCCAGTCGCGCGTCGAACTCCTTCTCGAGCTGCCGGAACTCGCCGTACCGGTCGGCGGCGGTGGAGGCGGTGACCGTCCCCGTACGGTCGCGCGTCGGCTGCTCGGCGGCGCCGGCCGGGGCGCAGGCGGCCAGGGACACCACTGCCGCTGCGGCCACCAGGCGGTGCATGGCACTGATCATGATCACTCCTTGTCGGTGCCGTGGGTCCGGCGCGGGTGGCGCCGGTTGGACAGGACTCGACCCTGGCAGGGATCCGGCATGCGATCGAAGACGGAACTGTCGGAGTTCATGCTGATCCGGCATCACCGCAGCACACCGGCCCGGTCGGGGCCGGCCCGTGCACGGACGGGGTGAAGGCCCGCAGGGCATGGCTCGCAGGGCATGCCCGCAGCTGCGACGTCCCGTGTCAGCGGCTCGTGCGTCGCAGGGCCGGTCCGTTGGCGGACAGGAAGTCCTGCAGCGTCGTCGGCGCCGTGCCGGTGACGCGAGCGACGGTATCGGTCACCACCGCGAAGCTGCCGGCGCGTACGCGCTCGAACGTCAGCCTGTTGAGGTCTCGTTCGAAGCCCTCGGTCCCGGCCACGGCCTCGTCCACGGTCAGGTCGCGGTGGATCACCGGGTGCCCCGCCGCGGCGGAGAGCAACTCCGCGGTACGTGGCAACGACAGGCTCTCCGGACCGGAGAGCTGGTACGTGCGACCGACGTGCCCGTCGGAGATCAGTGCCCGCTCGGCGACTGCGGCGATGTCGCGGGCGTCGATCCAGGCCAGGTCGGCGTCGCCGCTGGGGAACGGCAACTCGCCTGCGTCGGCGATCTGGTGCCGGTAGAAGCGCGGGTCGGTGAAGACCTGCATGAACCAACCCGGCCGCAGGATCGTCCAGGGACGCCCACTGCCGCGTACCACGCGCTCGACGCTCGGTGCCCAACCGGCCGGGTAATCGGAGCCCGGGTGGCCACCGTCCCTGTCGGACAGCAGGACCACCCGGGTCGAGGGTGCGGCCTTCGCTACCAGTGCCCCGATGAGTTCCGGCGCGTCCACGCGATCCGGCCGGACCACGTACACGGCGTCGACGCCATCGATCGCCGCCGCCCACCCGGCAGGCTCGTCCCAGGAGAAGGCGATGGGGTGGACGCCGT
Organism: Micromonospora cathayae; assembly: GCF_028993575.1. Lineage (NCBI taxonomy): Bacteria > Bacillati > Actinomycetota > Actinomycetes > Micromonosporales > Micromonosporaceae > Micromonospora > Micromonospora cathayae. The sequence goes on from NZ_CP118615.1 coordinate 6,007,031, forward strand.
TGATGCCGACGGTGGACGGATCACTACTGCCGCCGAGCACCTCGACGCCCTGCCGTGCCGCGAGTGACTCCGCCAGCGGTAGTCCCGTCTTGCCCCGGACCCCGGTCACCAGCACCCGAGCCACGTCGGCCCCGGTCGAGTTCGCATGCCGCATCGTGTGCTCCTCCTGTGCGCTACCTGGGTGACATGGCGGACGGCCCTGACCGGTCGAGCGCCGGTCACAGCCAGTCGTGTTCGCGGGCGTAGCGCGCCGCTTCGTGGCGGGTCCGGGTCTGGGTCTTGCGCATGGCGTTGGACAGGTAGTTGCGCACGGTGCCCGGCGCGAGGTGTAGCCGGACGGCGATGTCGGCCACCGAGTAGCCCTCGCCGGTGACCCGCAGCACGTCGGCCTCACGGTCGGTCAGGGGGCAGTCCTCGGTGACGGCGAGCGCGGACACATCCGGGTCGATCCAGCGTTTCCCCGCGTGCAGGGTGGCGATGACCGAGGTGATGTGGGCCGGCTCGGCGGACTTGCTGACGAAGCCCTGGACGCCGAGCCGCAGCGCCTTGCGGAGCACGCCGGGGCGGGCGTGCCGGGTCAGCATGAGGATCACCTGCTCCGGGAGCGCGCGACGGATCTCGGCGACCGCGTCGAGCCCGTCCATGCCCGGCATCTCCAGGTCGATGACCAGCACGTCGGGCCGCTGCCGGAGGGTGGCCTCGACGGCGGTCCGGCCGTCCTCGGCCTCGGCGAGGACGGTGATGTCGCCCTCCATCGGCAGCAGCGCGGCCAGGGCGGTACGCAGCAGGACCTCGTCGTCGACAAGCACGATGGTGATCATCGGCCGTCCTTCGTCGATGCTGTCGGGGACGCGTCGACCCGAGCGGGCGGGAAGACCGCAGCTGTCAGGAAACGCTCGTCGGTCAGTTCGACGGTCAACTCGCCTCCATCGTCCGCCACCCGTTGCCGCAGCGCAGAGAGCCCTCTGAGCTTCGGCGGAGAGTCGCCGTTCACCCCGTCGTTGACGACGGTGATGCCCGACTCGGTGAGGGTGATCCGCACCCCGGTGGCCTGCGCGTGCCGCAGGATGTTGGTGGTCGTCTCGCGCAGCACCTGCCCGAGCAGTTCGCTGAAGCGGGCGTCGACCTCGGCCTCCCGGGTCACCCGGACGCGGATGCCGGCGGCCTCGAACAGGTTCTTCGCGTTCTCGATCTCCGCGGTGAGGTTGAGCCGCCGTTGGCCGTTGGCGAGTTCCTTGGTCTGCGCGATGGTGTCACTGACCAGCGCGTACGTCTCCCGCAACTCCTTCGCCGCCCGATCGGTGTCGCGGTCCAGCAGTTTCTGTGCCAGAGCGATCTTCAGCTTGACCACGTGCAGGGTGTGGCCCTGGATGTCGTGCAGGTCGCTGGCGAACCGGACGCGTTCCCGCACGACGGCCAGCTCCGCCTCGCGTTCCCGGGTCTGTTCCAGTTCCCGGATGAGGTCGTAGAACCGCTCCCCCAGCACCGTCAGGACCGCCACGACGACGGTGAGGACGGTCGGCACGAGGACGTAGGTCACCAGGACATCACCGGGGTCGTCCCGCTGCACCAGCAGCCGCATCGCCCCGATCACGGCGACGAAGGAGAACAACCCGGTCAGCGCCAGAGCCCGGTGTCGCCGCACCTCCCGCATCGCGAGGGAACCCACGGCGCAGATCCCCCAGTACCCGTTGGGACTGCCGGTCACCAACACGCCGAGCGGCCACACCGCCCCCGCGACGAAAAGGCAGGGCAGCGCGAACCGGGCGAGGTCGTTGGCCGTCCACCGCTCGAAGGCCACCAGGGCCGCCACCGCCCCCGGCGCCAGGACCACGACGTGCCACCAGGCACGGGCGTCGAGGTAGACCAGGACCACGGCGGCGAACACCACCGGCGGCAGTGAGGCGGCAAGGTTGAGCCGGCGCAGCCTCCTCTGCGTCGAAGCGGTGAAGCGCGGCGATGGTGCGGTCACCACCCCAGTATCCGGCGGCCACCGGCCCCGACCAGTGACACCATGTCACATCCGGTCGTGACACCGTGCCACTGACGCCTCGGTCGCGTCCGCGCTGTCATGGGTGCATGTCCACCACACCCGTCATCGACGTCGACCGACTGAACCTGACCTACGGTGACTTCCACGCCGTCAAGGACCTGTCCTTCGAGGTGCGCCCCGGTGAGCTCTACGCGCTGCTGGGCACCAACGGGGCCGGCAAGACCTCGACGCTGGAGGTCGTCGAGGGACACCGGAGGCAGACCTCCGGGACCGTACGCGTCTTCGGGCAGCGTCCCGGCGACCGGCGCGCGGTCCGTCCCCGGATGGGCGTCATGCTCCAGGAGAGCGGGTTCTCCCCGGACCTCACCGTCCGTGAGTCCGTCGGCCTGATCGGTCGGCTCAGCGGGCGCAGCGACGACGTCGACCGGGTGCTCGACCTGGTCGACCTCACCGACCGGGCCGGCCGGAGGGTGTCACAACTGTCCGGCGGGGAGAAGCGGCGGTTGGACTTCGCCACCGCCGTCTACGGCACCCCGGAGCTGATCGTCCTGGACGAGCCGACCACCGGTCTGGACATCGCCTCCCGCGACGCCGTCTGGACAACGGTGGACCGGCTACGCGAGAACGGCGCCACCATCGTGCTCACCACCCACTACCTGGAGGAGGCACAGCAGCGCGCCGACCGCATCGGGCTCATGCACCAGGGCACCCTGCACCGCGAGGGCACCGTCTCCGAGCTGACCCGCAGCCTGCCGGCCGTCATTCACTTCTCGCTACCGGTGGCGACGCCGACGCTGCCGCTGCCGGCCGTGGTCGACGGAGCCGGGAAGGTCCGGGTCGAGACCTTCGCCCTACAGAAGGACCTGCATGTCCTGCTCCGGTGGGCTCAGGATCACTCCGTCGAACTGCAGGGCCTGGAGGCCGGGCCGACCCGCCTCGACGACGTCTTCCGCGCCCTCAGCAACTGACCCGCCGCCCCGACAGGAGTGCCACCGTGTTGCCCATCGCCTCCAGCGAACTGATCCAGATCTTCCGTAACCGGCTGGTCATGGTCACCAGCCTCATCATCCCGTTCGCCGTCTCCGCCCTCTTCGTCCGCCAGCACGAGACCTTCGCCGACATCGGCAGCCTCGGCTACATCGCCGCGATCGTGCTGTTCACCGTGGCCGCTTTCGGGCTCTACGCCACCGCCGTCACCACGCTGGCCAGCCGACGCCAGAACCTCTTCCTGAAGCGGCTGCGCTCCACCGCCGTCGCCGACTCCACCATCCTGGCCGGCCTGCTGCTGCCCCCCACCACGATCGCGGTGGTGCAGGTGGCCGCGATCCTGACCGCGCTGGCCATGGTCGCCGGCGGGCCGGACAACGTCGCCCTGCTCGTGCTGGCGGTCCTCGCGACCCTGGCCATGATGATCGGCCTGGCCCTGGCCACCGCCGGACTGACCACCTCCCCCGAACACGCCCAGGTCACCACCCTGCCCGTCACCCTCGGCGTGATCGCCGTGGCCACCTGGGTGGGCATCTCCGGCACCGAGAACCTCGCCTGGCTCAAGCGGCTGCTGCCCGGCGGCGCGGCCACCGAACTGGCCCGGAACGCCTGGAACGGCGGCGTCCCCGTGACCGACTCCCTGCTCCTGCTCGCACCCACCCTGGCCTGGGTCGTCGTCGCCGTCGCCCTCGCCACCCGACTCTTCCGCTGGGAGCCCCGCCGATGACCACCGCCCCCACGGAGCGCACGAACCCGCCGACCCTGGTGGAGGATCTCCTCCTGCTGCTGTTCCAGCCCGCGTCCGGGACCATCGCGGGAGAGAACACGCTCTTCTACGTCCTCGGCGGCGCCGCCCTCGCCGACCTCGCCCTCGGCGACCACCTGACCACGACGGGCCGGGGCCGGGTCAGCAGTGTGGCGGGTCACCCACCGCCGGACGGCCTCCTCCGGCCGGCGTGGGACTACCTCGCGGAGAAACCGAGGGGGGTGCAGACGGCCCTCGCGGCGATCGGCCCCGCCCTGCGCGAGCCGGCGCTACAGCGGCTCATCGCACGAGGCGACATCGACCAGCAGCCCCGCAAGGTGCTCGGCCTGTTCCCGTCCACCGCCCTGCGGGAGGGACGGACCGAACGCCGGGCCCGTCTCCTCGCCGACGTCCGACAGGTGCTCGTGGAGGGCGTGGAGCCGACGGCCCGGGTCGCCGCGCTCACGGCACTGGTCTCGGCGAGCGGGACGCTCCCGTGGTTCCACCGTGAGATCCCCTGGACGTCGCCGGTGATCACCCGGGCCAAGGACCTCGAACGCGGCGACTGGGGTGCCGACGCCGCGGCGGCGGCCGTGACCCGCACCGTGACCGCCACCGTGGTGAGCAGCACCATCGTGGCCGTCACCGTGCTTCCGCACCCCACCCCACCGCGCTGACCCGGCCCGTGAGCGCCGCAGGCGGTGGCGGGTCGACGGGCCGGAGGCCAGCTCTGGGCCTTGCCGCTGGTGAGCCGGGCCAGGACGAACGCGACGAGGTTGACACCCCTTGCCGCCGTCGGGGCCGATCCCACCGATGACGAGGCCGGGGACTTCGCGCCCGCCGACGGCGATCAGGGCGTGCACGTCGACGGTCCGGCCTTTCTCGCGGACCGTCGACCTGTCGGGTCGTCAGACGCGCTGCCTACGATCAGACGATGATCGACGCTACGTTGTTCCAGGCCGATGTCTGGCGTCCGTTCGTCACCGCGCTGCGCGACAGCATGCCCCTTGAGGCGGCGGAGGCCGAGTTCCGGGGCACGCTGGCCCCGGACACGTTCGGCGGATCGATCACCTACGACGGCGACCACCGCCTCGCCGGGCTTGACCTGGAGCCGGGTGAACAGCCGACGGACAAGCTCCGCGCGCTGGCCGGGCTGACCGGCGGGCAGGCCGTCGCGGTGCGCGGCGTCACGACCCGCTCCGGGGCGGCGGTGGTGAGCATCGTCCCCAGCGCGCCGCAGGTTTCGTTCGGGATGCGTGATCTGCTGGAGAACGTGCACCTGGTCGCCGGGGCGCACCCGGAGCCGTACCGTCGCGAGCCGATCCGCTACGACGTGGCCGTCCCCGCCGAGGCCGACGCGGCCACCGTCACCGCGCTGGTCCGGCAGCTGCTGCCGGACGCGCGGCCGGCCGACCCGTCGGAGCTGGCCACGGCGGAGGCGGACCTCGGCGTCGCGTTGCCCGACGACGTCCGAGCGCTCTACCTCGCCGCCGCCGAGGGCACCCTGGTCCTGCAGCCCGCCGACCAGGAACGTTTCTACGGTCTGCGAATCGTGCCGCTGGCCGACGCCGCCGCCCGAGCCTACCTGGAACCGCAGGCCCGGTACCTGTCCTGGACGTACGGCGCGACCGAGGTGGTCGCACCCGACCCGTACGGCCGGATGCAGCCGCTGGCGGCGTCGCCGGCATGGTTCGTCGTCGGGGACGACGGTGGCGGCAACCTCTACGTCGTCGACCTCGCCCCCGGGCCGCGAGGAACGTTCGGCCAGGTGCTGTTCGTCGACCACGAAACGTCGGCCGGCGCCCGCTGGCTGGCGTCCTCGCTGACGGCGCTGCTCACCGAGCGGCCCGCCACCCTGGCGGAGCTGGGCCCGGAAGGCGGGCTGCTCGTGCGGGTCGGATCGCGCAGCGGCAGGACGCTCGCCGATGTCCAGCCGGAGACCGAGGTGCTGTACGTCAGCGCGGCGACGGTGCCCGCTGACCTGTCCGCGCTGAGCGGCCACCGTCGGCTGCGTACCGTGATCACCGAATCCGCCGTCGTCGCCGATCTTTCCGCCGTCACCGAACTGCCCGCGCTGGAATACCTGCAGCTCGACGTCGCGGGCTGGCGGCAACTGCTGCGCGCCGGGCAGGTCCCGTCGACCCTGCTGGCCGCCGGCCTGCGTGGCCGTGCCGGCTGGACAGACACGGTCGAGGTGGTGAACGGTCTGCTGGCGGCCCGGAACCAGGACCCGGTCCAGGTGATCGACGTTGCGGTGCAGCTCTGATCGCCGGCCCGGGTCAGGCGGACACCAGCCGGACCGCGAGGACGTCGACAGCTGGTGTCGCATCGTGGGAGGCTCCGAACAGCGACACGAGGTCACTTCCGGCGAGACGGCGCAGGTGGATCTCCCGGGCCGGTAAGGGAACGCGCACGGGAGCTGTCGTCCGCCCGGGCGGACATCGACGTCTGCGCGAACGTCGTGCGTGCCGGGAAGCCGTTACGGCGCTCGTGGAGGCTCGCCCGGGCGGCTGCTGGCGTTGTAGGAGTTCTTGGCAGCGACCACGGCCGCCTGGAGATGCTCGGGGTTGACGCCGTGCACGTTGAGGGGCGGGTGCACACGCGGGACGAGCGCGGCCTCGATGGTCGCCGGTTCCGGGTCCTCCGCCCAGGTCAAGCGTAGGTGCGTGTGCATCCACGCGGTCAGCCGCGCCTCGTCCTCGGGGACCAGGACGACGCGGTCGGTCCAGGTCGTTCGGTAGCCCTCGGCCACCAGAAGCCCGGCCAGGGTACGGCGCAGCGTCGAGCTGCCCGAACGCCTCAGATGGTTGCGCAGGATCCGCCCCCGCAGGCTGGTCGCCCGTCCGAGGTACAGCAGGCGCAACGACGGGTCGTTCTCATTCGGCAGCCCGGGGAGGTCGGGAAGGACCGAGGGAGCAGCCCACCAGGCGTAGACACCGCTACCACGGCCGAGCCGCTTGACGGCGACACCGAGTTCGACCGGGACACCGGAGAGCAGCCGGAGGGCCTCGTCGATCCGGGCCTCGTCGGGCCGTCGTTCGGGAATGGTCATCCGGACCATCGTAGGCCCCGGGGGGATCGTGGCCGGGACCGGAGGGACCGGGAACGCCGCCGAGGGCCCCCTCCACCCGGGCGGCGTGATCGCCTACGGCTGCCGGGACCGGAGCGAGCGCTCTGCGCTCCGCCAGGCAGCAGCTGGCCTCGACGCGGCGGTGGACATGCGCAGCGTCGAACTCGCCCCGCCGAGCAGCGGATACGTGCTCGTTCACCGGGCTTCACGCGAAGCATCTCTACGGCCAACACCATCACCACCACCCACGCCACGGTCGGAGCCAGCAGGAGCATGGAGGCCGCTCGCCGCTACCGGCGTGATCCAGCTGGTGATCAGCACAGCACGGTTCCAAAAGAGCCGGGTCGACTCGCTGCGTGCGACGGACTGAGCGCCCTCGCCACAGCGTGCCGACGTTCGGGGAGTCGCCCGACCAGCCGGATCGACTCCCGCACGCGCGACCGGGGACGAGAGCTCCTCGACGGGCTGGAACTCACCGCAGGTGACGTCCGGCGGGGCGACGTCGACGACTGGACTGACCGGCATCGTGGATCCTTTCGCCTCGGCACACTGTCTCGGTCCGCGTCGAGGTCGTGCATCGCGTCCGGACGCGGCGGGACCCGGACGGCCGTGGCTCCGGTCAGATCAACCGCGATCGGGTACGAGCGCACCGCGTCGAGCCCGACGCCTGGCTCAAGGGGTACCGACCAGTTCGACCGGGTCGTCAGTGGACTGACCGAGCCGCATCCTCCCTCCGCGCTGTGGTGCCGTCCCCTGAGGCGGATGCACATGGATGGCGGTAATGCGCACACATGCGAGGATGATGACGCGGTCGGCACGCGTCGACCGGATCGGAGTCGGGTGATGCAGCGACCGCATCAGGTGGTGGTCCTCGTACTCGACGGGGCGCTCCCGCTGGACGTCGGGATCCCGGCGGAGGTGTTCCATCCGGGGTCGGGTTCCCCTACGAGGTGTCGGCCTGCGGGATCACCGCCGGAACGGTGCCGTCTCACGGGAGCTTCGGCTACGCGGTCCCGCGGGGCCTGGAGGCACTGGCCGACGCGGACACGATCGTCGTCCCGGGCTACGCTCCGGCGGGTCGGCCGATACCGGTGGAGGTGTGCGAAGCGCTCCGGAGCGCCGCAGCCCGGGGGGCACGCATCGTGTCGATCTGCTACGGCGCATTCGCCCTCGCGGATGCCGGCCTGCTCGATGGCCTGCGGGCGACGACGCACTGGGATGCGGCGGAGAAGCTCGCGGAGCGGCATCCGCAGGTCACGGTCGAGCCGAACGTGCTCTTCGTCGACGAGGGAGCGATCCTCACCTCGGCGGGGGCCGCCGCCGGTCTGGACCTGTGCCTGCACATCGTTCGGCGCGACCTCGGCGTGAGCGCGGCGAACGAGATCGCACGAGGACTCGTCACCGCCCCCTACCGGGCCGGGGGTCAGGCCCAGTACCTGCCGAAGGCCAGCTCGGTAGTTCACGGCGAAACCCTCGCCGCGACGCGCGAATGGGCCATGACGCGGCTCGACCAGCAGCTCACGATCGCCGGACTCGCCGCACACGCGCAGATGTCGCCCCGCACGTTCCTGCGCCGCTTCGCCGAAGAAACCGGCAGCACCCCGCTGCAGTGGATCCTCCGGGCGCGGGTCGACGCCGCCCGCGAACTTCTGGAGAACACGAGGCTGTCGGTCGACCGCATCGCGGACCAGGTCGGCCTGGGAACCGGATCGAACCTCCGACTGCATTTCCGCCGGCTCTTGGACGTGTCCCCTTCGGAGTACCGTGCCACCTTTTCCGGACGGGGCTGACCACCCGCGATCATCGCCCGAGCGCCTGGCGCGTTCCACTACGAGATGCGCGGGGGAAGCGCGACAGTCTCGCCCGCCACATCGATCGCGACCTTGCCGCGGAGTGCGTACGACCGCCTGTTCTCCAGGAGTTCATGAGCCTCGCCCATTCGAGCGAGCGGAAGAGTCGCGCCGATGACCGGTTTCACGAGACTGCGCTCGACCAGCGTGGTGAGCGCATCCAGCTTCCCTCGGTTCTGTCGCGTGAAGACGAAGTGATAGGCGGCGTTCCTGCCCCACGCCTCGATGAGGTTCTGCGGCTGCGCGATGTCGACGATGCTGACAACGCGGCCGAAGTCGGCGAGCGTCAGCGGACTTCGGGTGAGCGTGTCTCCACCGATCGTGTCGAAGACGACATCGACCCCCTTGCCTCGCGTCAGCTCGGCCACGGCATCGACGTAGCCCGTTGACGTGAAGTCGATCGCCGCATCTGCTCCGAGAGAGCACACGAACTCATGGTCGCCTGGCTTCGCGGTGGTGATCACGCGTGCGCCGATCACCTTCGCGATCTGGACCGCGATCGTGCCGACACCGCCCGCGCCCCCGTGGATGAGGATCGTCTCTCCCACGGTGAGCTGAGCTCGCGTCACCAGGGCCTCCCAGACCGTTCCGCCGACGAGCGTCAGGCTCGCCGCCTCCAGGTGCGTGAGGTTTTCCGGCTTGCGGCCGACGAGGTCGACGTCGGCGACGTGCTGTTCGGCGTAGGAGCCGGGGCCGCCGAAGATCCGGGGCGTGTAGTACACCGCATCGCCGGCGCGGAACTCGGTCACGTGGGATCCGACTTCCTCGACCACGCCGGAGATGTCGTGCCCGATGATCGCCGGGAGCGGCACCTGATCCGCGTAGTCTCCGCGCCGGATCTGGAAGTCGAGCGGGTTGACGGCGGTCGCATGGACGCGCACCCGCACCTGGCGGGGTTCGACTCGCGGTACGGAGACGTCGCGCAACTCGAATGCATCGGCCCCTCCGAAACGGGTGAGCACAACGGCCTTCATCGAATCAGTCATATCGGTGTTCCTCATAGTCTTTCTGGGGTGTGCGGCGCGCCGGGACGGGCGGTTCTCTCTCAGCGTCGCGCGCACGATCCACACACTCCAGTGGCGACAATGCCACAATCCGCGAGGATAGTGACACTCTGTCGCGCGGTGCTCGGGCACGCTCCTGCCGCGGATGCTCGGGCTTGAAGTGGCCTGAGGATCCTCGCGGGTACGTGATCGAAGATGGCTGATGTCTTCGGTGGATGGTTCGGCGACCAAGCAGAACCTGAAACCGGAGACCTCGTGGACGCCCCAGCGATGACGACGCGGTTCAACCTGGGTGACGTGCAGTGGGCGGTGCTGCACCCGTTGCTGCCGGTGCCGAAGCGGCCAGGTCGACCGTCGTGACGGAAGCTTCCTCACTCACATCCATCACCCGAGTGGACAGAGTCAGTCGAGCCCATGTCGCCGGACACAGTCACGATCAGCGGATCTCCACCGGCGGTGCGATGACGCTCTCGGCACCCCTTCACCCCGATCGTCTCGTCCGCGTCGGACGGCAAGGCGTCACGATCGACGCCGGCGCGGTCGGCATCCGCTTCGACCACCTGACGCGACTAGGCCGGTGCATGGTCGCGCAGGAGGACGGCGATGTCGCGGCGGGCGCGAGTGAGACGCTCTAGCTCCGAAGCGAGGCCGGCGTCGACCTGGCGCAGCACGTCGGCCGTGACCAGACCCCGCGATCCGGCGGCGCCGATCTTGGCTAACGGCACACGCAGCTCGACGAGCCGCCGGATGCGGCGCAGGCGGACGAGGTCCGGAACACCGTACTGCTTGTAGCCGTTGTGCCGCCGTGGCGGCTCCTCGAGCAGCCCGATCCGGTGGTAGTGCCGGACGGTGTTCACCGTCGTGCCGGCCAGCTCGGCAAGTTCGCGGGTACTCCAGGCCACGTGACTTCCTTCCCGAGCCGTCATTTCCGGTGTGGCCGTGCGGCCGACGACGTCGGCTCGCCGGTCCCGATCGTGCCGGACGACGTGTACGGATCACCGCGCCGCACTCTCAGCGGGACGTCGCGTACGGCATGAGGACCGTCGTTTCCCAGGTTTCGCCGGTCGATCTCGATGACAGTTGAAGAGCTCATCGCCCCGAGGATCGCGCGACGACATCCGCACGGTCAGTGCCGCCACGTCAGGGAAAGACATGACGCGGCGGCACTGGCCGGCCCGGACCCGGCGACCGTGCCAGGCGTCGACGGACGTCCACCGCGGACCGCCGGCTCCGGGCTTGACTGTGTTCCCCGCACACAGGTTGCACTGGGGCGAGACGTCCGCAGGGACGCCATGCAGAGCACGCAGCGCGGCCCCGCGTCGCCAGCAGCGGTAGTACGACAGGGAGACCCAATGACCGTGGAACTCATGCACCCGGACGGACTGCTCAAGCAGACCGACTACTCGCCGGTCGCCGTAGCCACCGGATCTCGACTGGTTCTGCTGGCCGGACAGGCCGGCGTCACCCCGGACTTCAGGCCCGCCGCCCCGGATCTGGCCGGTCAGGCCCACACCGCGCTGCGCAACGTCATCATCGGTGTCAGAGGCGCGGGAGGGGACGTCGGCGACCTTGCGCGACTGACCTTCTACGTCGTGGACTGGGTGCCGGAGAAGTGGGACGAGTTGCTGGCCGGCATCGCTCGGGCGCAGCAGGACGAGGGGCTGCCCGCACCGACTCCGCCCATCACCGTCATCGGCGTCCAAGCTCTCTTCACGCCCGAGTTCGTCGTGGAGATCGAAGCGACCGCCGTCCTCGACTGAGGCGCTCGACCAGGACAGCGAACCGGTTCGTGGCTCGCTGCTCCGCGCCTCTGCGATCGCCGAGCTTCACATCGCCGGGCTCCTGCGCACAACTGCACCATCCGCGCCTTCGCCTACCGGTTCGACCACGAGATGCCGGGTCTACGCAAGTCTCTGTTCTGTTCCATCGCCGTGCATCGCGGCGGATGACCGCACCTCCGGACCACGGCGCGCGGCGACCACCGACAAACTTGACGGCAGGGGCCTGGCCCGGTGCTCGACCAACATCGGCCCCGGCGCTGCGGCGCACACCGTGTCCCTGGCCGGCGGCTTGCCGGTCAGCAGCGTCGATCGTGGCAGTCGCGCAGGCGCTCAGCCGAGCGCGCTGCACGCCGAAGTACGGTGCGGCTTTCCCGCGGGCGGCCACGGCGGCCGGCCAGTGCACGGCCGCACTACGCGACGCCGAACCGGAACAACAAGCCGGCCGTCCACCGGAGCCTCGGCCTGCACCTGTCGCACCCCAGAAACACAAACGGTGCGGGCAAGTGTTGACCTTGCCACGCACCGTCGGGATTCGGTTCGTGTCCGAGGGGGGGGGACCTCAACACGAATTTGCGGCGCCCATGCTCAGCATGGGTGCTCATGCCGAGAGTCTATAGCAATGGAGTCCCACCGACATGAAAGAGTATGGGTGTCCCATGTTGCTCGGGACACGGCTGGCCCCGAGCGCGACCAGCCGAACTCGGCGCGCCATCCGACGCCACGGCCGGCATGATCATCTGCGCCTGAGTGCAGATGTCCGGCGGTCCTGCACAGGCCAAGCTGGTAGACGCGGTACCAGGCATGCCCCTGGACAACCAGTGCCGGCATCGCGCTGATTCGAAGCCGCCAAGCGGAGCGCCTTCCGCGCCGTCGCCTCCCCGCTCGGCGAAGCCGGCGGTTCTCCTCGGCCATCTCGCTGGTAGGCCGATCCGTGCGCTCACCCGCCTCGGCCTCGGCCTGCCGGATCCAGTTCCGCAACGCCTCGTGATGCACACCGAGTTGCTCGGCCAGACGCCGGATCACCGGCTTCGAATCCGACTCACGGTACAAGCGCACAGCGCGCTGACGCAGATCATCGGGGTACTTCTTCGGTGCTGCCACGGACGACTTCCTCCCCACGGCCATCAGACCATGATCAAGAAGCTCCACGAAGGCGGGGGTAGCTCAACCGCGGCGGCGACCGACCCTTCAACCGAGCGCTCTACACCGTCGCGCTGGTCCGCATCGACCACGACCCTCGCACCCACGAATACGTCACCCGCCGCACCCGCGAAGGACGCACCAAACGCGAGATCATGCGCAGCCTCAAGCGCTACATCAGCCGGCAACTCTTCCGGACCCTGAACGGCGCCCACTCAGCCACCAGCACCACTGACAGCTATAGAAGCATCTCACTACTAAGAAGAAGCGCGCCTAAGAGCACGGATCACGACGCCAAGGAGACGAGACCGCAGGGCGAAATAGGATAATTCCCCTGGCGCCGCAATCTTTCGGCGATCCGGATTGGCTAGGAACGCGGTCTGGTCACGGCGCAGCTCCAGCCTTTTCTCGAGGTAACCTTCCGGCAGTGATGGTGCGTCCACCGCTTCAGTTGCTTGATTCCACTCCCGGAGATCATTGATTGCCTCGACGAACTGGGCGCGCCCCTCGCTTGAGGTTTCCCGCCCCATCGCATCCTTAAGCGCCTTCTCGGCTGATTGGGAATTGAGCCGAAACGAGGTGATCACGTCGAGGGCCCCAGTTTTGGACTTCGAGTCATCGAGGAAGCGAACGTATAGATCGAGGTGGGCCTCAAGCAACTGCCGGCACAAGACGATCAAATTGGTCGGCTCGCCCCGCCACTGTATGTAATCTGGGCTCGCGGCTTCAGCGTTCCCAAGCCTTCGCAAGAGTGTCAACAACAATGCAGGGTCGGGAGTCTCGATGCTGCGAAGGTCGTGCACTATTCGACAAATTGCATACGGTGTCGCTTCATAGGCGTTTTCATTCCACGCTAGATCATGCACAAGCGTCATGAACGCGCGCTCCCGCACAACTGCATCCTTTGACACAAGTTGCGCCAAGAGAATCGGAATGTGCTCAGACAAACCACCCGCACATCCGATCCTGGACCAGTCCGGGTCGATCCCCATGACAGCAATTCTACAGCAAGCTCATCTCATCACCAATGCTCGGCCATTCATCCGCGGACGAGTGGCTCTTACTTTGAACCTCAACGGACAAACTCCAGCTGGGCCCTGGAGGAAGGCTAAGGGCAGGAGCAAGGGCACCAGAAGGCGACGCACCCCTTACTGAAAGGCGAAATCAGAACTCTCCAAGGACCTCTGGCCCGGCGGCAGCCGCAGCAATTCACCGGACCAGAGGCCGCAGAGTCAAATTCACCGTGACCGAATTTGCCGAGCCCTACAATACTCCGATCAGGGCGCTCTCTTGTTTCACGGTTACTGTTACCGAAAGGCGGTACCTGGGGGGAACTGGTGCGGCCGGAGACCTGACAATTGGCACACCAGACACACGTCCCACGGAACCCAGCCTGCGCTTCTATTGTAGCCTAGCGGAGTTGAGTAGCGCAGGGCTCGGGAATCTAGAAGGCCACCGACGGATTCGCGGATCTTCAGCTCTGCGATATCTTCCCCGCAAAGGTAGATGCTCGCAGGAGTATCCATCGAGACACTTACATATTCGAGTTAATGACAGCCCGCGACGGGCTCTTACCCGTCCCGGGCGGCCGATATGATCGATAGAAGTCGATCAGTGGACTCGGTCACATCATCTGAGGGCTACGGGTCTTCACCGGCCTTCGCCGGTCTCGTCGTCGGGCCGGTCGCGGATGCGCTGCTGCTCGGTCAACCACTGCACGACCGCCCGCTTGCCCGCCCGATAGTTGAGGTAGTCCTGCGCGTCGACCTTGCCGCCACTGAACTTGTCCAGAATGGCGACCACCTGCTCGGGCGGAAGAGTGAAGTTCTCCAGTGACTCCAGGCCGTACACCCGCCGCCCCTCGTTCCTGCGGTTGAAGCGCCTCCTGATCCGCGCACCGGGCGCCACCTGGATCTCCAACACCGGGTTGCTCCAGTCGGTGCCAATCTGCACCGCCGTCAACATCTCCACCGAACTCCACGGCAGCCGCGTCGTGGCACCACGCGTCCGAACAGTCATCCCCGCCTCGTCGATGTCGATGTAGAACGACCAGAAGAGGGCGACCAACGCCAAGGCGGCACCGAGAAACATAGCCGCGCTGGCGTACATGAAAGGCCCTGAGTTGTTGAAGGCAGAGGTCGGATCCGCCGCAGAACCCAGGGCCGCGCCCCAACCACAAGCTCCAAGGAGAGCCACAAACAAAGCGCTCCCGCGCATCTTCGCCGTGTTCCGTCGCAGCCGCACCCCTTCGCCCATCAGACCATCATCACCGCACGGCCCATCCGACCGAAGACCTCTACACCCGGGTATCTCCTCGACCGGCGTCCCGCACAACCGTCAGATCCACCGCCACCACACGCGCTCTTGGCGGCTGCTGTGCTGGTGTACGCCCTAGCCCGGTCTGGGTAGGCACCCGCCTGGATCGCCTCCGACGTACCCTGGCCTGCGACCGCGCCTCTGCTGCCACCCCGCCCGCCAGGGCCGTACCACTACGCCAAGCGCAAGCCCCTCAACCACCGCAACATGCCTGCGGGTTCCTGTCCGGGCTCTACACCGCGATCCCCTGGGAGTAGGGTCTGCTGCACCGATCGATGACACCTGACTGGGCGTTCCAACCTCAGTCGAGGTCGTGAGTAACTATGGCGTCGTGCCCGGCGGCCTGCAGGACCGCAGCGAAGCCGTTAGCCCAGGCGGTCGCCGGTTCGTAGTCGAACGTCGGCGCGCTCAGCGTGACCCCGTCGCCGTCTCCGTCGCGGTGGGCGTGCTCGTGCTCGATCAGCCAGGCCGAAAGCGGAGTGGTGTGGTCGGGAAGGTGGACCCAGGCGAACCCCACCATTCCTTCGGGGTAGACCTCGACGCCGTCCGGGCCGCCTTCGAGCGCCAGTGGTGTCGGCCGACACGCACGTTGTGCCGCGTCGGCAATCTCAACGGCGATCGCATACAACGCGGCCGGGTCACCTGTGGCCAGGGCCTCGTCCTGCTCGACCAGGTGGTCCTTCTTGCCGGGGGTGACGGTGACAAGTTGGGCGGGACTACGACTTCGACGGTGGCCGCTGGACCGCGCGGGACGCCTCCGGCGAGGAGCCGTTCGCCTCGGTGATCGCGGGAGTACTGAGCGGCTGGGACCCGGAGTACGACGAGGCTGGCCAACTGATCGGCGGCACCATGCACGTCGGCGACCGGGCGGTGCGGCTGGGACTGTGGGAGGGTGAGGTGACCTCGTACGCTGTCGGCCGTGGGTGACTTCCTCGAGGCGACGCTGGCTCGGGTGCCGGGCGGATTCGACCTGCCGGAGCCGCTGCGCCTGCTCTTCGCCTGGGTCGACGAGCAGGGTTTCGTGGTGAAAGGGACCGACGGGGATCTGTACGGATCATTGAGCAATAGCGGCTGGGTGGGCACCTCGATTGAGTTGCGTGGCTACACCGCCGAGCAGACTCAGCGCCGTGGGTTTAGGTAGATTTCGGTGGCGGCGGACGGGGGCTGCTGTGTGGGCTTGGGCCGCTGCTGCGGCCTGGGTCTTCGGCACCACAGTTTGGCCGCGGATTCCCCTTGCCGTAGGTGATGCCGGCCGGGGCTTCCAAGCCGCCGCGAGCCTGGCTATGTCGGCCATTGTCGCCGCGTTGCTGGTCCTGCTGCCGACAGTTGGGCTGGTCGCTATGCAGCTGCTCTCGCCGTTCTCCTGGCGGGCTGCGAGGGTCGTCTTCAATTGGTCCAGCGCCATGAGTGTGTGGCTGCCGTCGCTGGCCTGGGCGTCGTGCTACCCATGGTCGCGGCGGTCAATCCCTCCCCGTTCGCGACCCGCCTGGCGTTCGCCGGCTTCGGAACGGCGCTGCTGCTCTTGGCCGATGCGATCTGGCGTGGATGGCGTCGGGCCAACCCAGGTTGGCTTGTGAGCCACACAGCGCGGAGAGTTGCCGCCCTCGCTGGCCGTACTTCCCGAGAACAACGGGCTCTGGCAGCCGCGACGGAGTTGCTCGCCGAGCTTGTCGGCACCACCCGCCTGCCCATCGGGCAGTACCGGACGGCGGCAGCAACCTGGGCCCTAGTTCTCGTGCGGCGCTGGCACGCCGGTGAGCGACCGGAGGAGATCGCCCGAGCCGTCCGGCTGGTGGCGGCCGGCCTGCGTCGGGAGCCTGACGCCGGTCGGGAGGACGTGATCGCCGCGCTCGCGGCCCTGGGTGTTCACCTCAGTCGTGATCGCGTGGTGGCCGAAGCGGTGATCGAAACTCTCGGCGACCTAGCGCAGCGGGCCCGAGGAGCCGGCCGGTACGTACATGGTGAGATCCTGCTCGACGCCCTCGTGGACGTCATCGGGGCGCGGCTGGCCAATCTCCTACAACCGCGCATTCTTCCGGCACTGAGACCGCCGTCGCCCACCGTCAGCGGCCGTCGGCGGCACCGCGCCTTAGCTGAACTGGACGGGAGGCCGGCACACGCTGCCGAAGACAGACTCCAACTCTTCGCTGAGCGCAGCAGCGTCGAGAACGGGGACACGGTCGGTATGCGGCGAGGGCACGGCCCGACGGATGCATTTAGTCCAGGGCAGGGGCGCCGGCGACGGGTGTCACGCTCGGTGCGCGAGGCGATGGACGATGCGACCCGTCTTGACGATGCGACCCGTCTTGCAGTGGACGCTCAGAAACTTCTAGCGATCTTCGCATCGGTCGCACACACGCAGCCCGCGACACAAGTGACGGCGGGCTCATCAGCCGACATGCGGACGAGGAGCGGTGACGCCTACGACCTCTTCCTTGCTGAGGTGAATCGTCTCGCCTCCATGCTCGCCGCGCCCGCGCCGGAGAGTGCGGCCTGGCCAGCCGGGTGGCAGGGCAGTGCCGCGTTTGAAGTCGACGTACGACGCCTCGGGCATCTCGCAAACCAGCTCTACTCGACCTATCGGATGCCACCCACCGATGCCGTCGAAGAACAACTAGAACTCATCGCTTCCCGGCTGACCGAGGACATCAGTCCGGCCCGTCCGCTGCCCCCAGATCGCACCGGATGGCGCACCACCCACACGCCCGACCCGACTGGGCCCCGCCGTGGCCGTCGGCGAGACGCTGGCCGAGCTCGCGGTGGCCGCCTTCCAGGCCGGCTTCGATCGGCAAGCGCTACTGGCGGGGCGGAGGCTCCTCAGCGCAGCGACGATGGCAGCCACCGCAGGCGATGGACGAGCGGTCCAGGTCTACACGCAGGCACTCGACCGCGTGGCCCAACAGCTCAGGCGGGGTCCCAGTAGCGATACGGACGCCAACCGGCACCGCTCATCGCTGGTGCTCGCCGGCCTTATCGCCGAGTTTGACCCGCTCCTATCAGCGGCTCCGCCCGGCCACCAGGCAGACGAAGCAATCAACGAGCTGGTTGACTGGCTGCCGTGGCGGACCGAGGGAAATCCCTACCCGCTTGCCGCCGCAGCCTGGCAGGCCCGATTGATCGCCGCCGGCTGGCTGGTCCACAGCCCAGCAAGGCGCCGCCGCCGGCCTGCCCTCGCCATTCAGCCACAGACACTCCCGCACACCCTGATCGCGAAGGCTGAGGAAGAACTCCGCCTCCACCTGCGCGTCGATGATCCGACCTACCCGGCCGTCTACCTGTTCACTCTGTGGGCCCACGCGATCGCCGCCGTTCACGAAGGCGACCGTGGCGCCGCCCAACACCTACACGAGTACCTCACACGGGTCCTAGACGAGTACGACACGGACGAGCAGGACGATGACGATGCCAGCTGGCCGGCCACCGAGCAGGGAAACCAAGTCGAAGACGAATGCGACGAGGTCCCCGGCACCCGACGAATGCATCCCCAGCTTCGTCGTCTCATCGCAGGGGCCATCGACTGGTCGGCAAATGCTGAAAACGGTCGACGTGAGGTGGTTCTACCGGGGCCGCGCGCGCCAGGCCTACACGACAGCCTTCGGAAGGCTTTAGCAGCGTCCGGCCTCATCGAACGGCGCTACCACGGCTTACCCGAACGTGGTGGTTCGTACCTCGTGGTGGTCGAGGAACCAGACGGCAGCCGGCGGCTCCTGCGCGACAGCGAAGCAGGCGCCCGGGGCCTGTTCGCCTGGGGCTACGGCGGCACCGGCCCCCACACCTTGGCCGACGTCCTCACCGACGATATCCTTGCCGACTTCAACCGCTGCCCTGACTGCTTCGGCGCCGTCCAATGCGCCGCCGGTCTCATACGCTGCCGGACCTGCCACAACACAGGACTCCGGGTGGAACGGTGGCACATCGCCAGCGCACTCGTCCGCAGGGTGATCTCCTCGTTGCCCAAGCATCCGGCAGCCGCGCCAACCATCCCCGAGGCCGAATGGTCCATGACGCGCTCAGCACTGCTCTCCGAGGCATGCCGGATCCAAGCGGGCGGCCACGGTGACCAGGCGCCGACAAAACAGCGATCACAGCGGTCTCTACCCACAGAGGGCTGTCCCCAAGTCCCTCGGTCTTCGGCTGAGCCGCTTCCGGCCTGAGTCGCAGCGTCCCCAGAAGGTCCGCGTCCTCCACGCGGCGCTGTTCCCCCGTAGGACGGCGGCCAGCAGGAACTCCCCACGGGCGGCCAGTTAGCGGGGAGCTATCTGGCCGCGTCCGATTACCCTGCGTGGATATTGGGATGGAGTCGTCGTCCGTTCAAGCTAGCCTCGCCGAGTGAGTTTCAGCGCCTACGCCCGGCATGTTCGCAACCCAGCGCTGCCCCATCGACGCCGGGTATCGGCGCTCCGGTCCTGAGTGCAGATGTACCGGCCGATCGGCTTTCACGCGACCCTGAGTTTCCTGCGAGTGGTGGCTGGGCCGTTCGAGCGTGACGAGGTAGCCCTGCTGCGCGCGCTCAAAGCCCTGAGCGCGAGCCGGACCGGCTGGCACGCCGAACTCCGCGAGTACGCCGCGCCGCGCCGCCAAGCGTCGGGGGCAGCGAAGCCCTCGCCCGAACGACCCGAATCCCAACCAGGGCCCTCGATGCTGGTACGGGGCACCGCAGCAGGCCGCCGTGCATGCCTTGGCGTTCTGGCGTCGCAAGCGCCTGCCCTCCCTGCTGGCCTGGCCCGACACGATCGCGTCGCAAGTCGATTCCTGCGTCACCGCATGCCTTACGACGGGAGGATCTCACGCCCGTCCAACGGCAACATCTGGCCGCCGCGGTCGATACGCTCCAGCACCGAACTCAGGCCGACCTGTGGCATGAAGTCCAGGCCGCCTACTTCCGGACGCGAGATCTGTTGACGGTCGCTTGGTATGTCCGTACCGCCGCCGATGCCATGCCGGGTTCAGGGCCACCGGTTTTCGATCACAGAAAGTGACGAGCGAAGGTGGCCGTACCCGGGGAGTACAGCTGGCCACCAACAGCCGTACCAGAGTTTCCGCTCTCTAGCGCCGGGGGCAGGCGAAGGACGAGGTGGACAGGGACTACACCTACGCCGAGGCCGCGGCGAAGCTTCGCATCGCGCATCCTCCAACAGGCCGCCCGCCACCCGGCGCAATACGTGGCCTTCGACCTCCTGGCGGACAGTTGCTCCTCGACGCCCCGCTCATCGAGCGTCGCGCCCGACTGGCGTACCTGCTCGCAGAGGCTCCGCCGCAAGTCATCCTGACTTCGCAGGCCGAAGTTTCCGAGTGGCTGACTGGGCGGCGGGAATTGAGGGCGTGTTGAAGCTTGAACTCCGAGCGGGTCTCCATGCCGGAGCGGCCAGCGCTGCGGTCCACCTGAATCCGACACGCCGCCGCCCCGCTGCCCGATGCCGGGCGCGGGGCGGCGTCGCTTGGCCGCCGATTACCTCTCTCGCAAACTGACCCGATCGCTAAATTCAAAATCTTGGAGACGGCGTTTCACGCTCGGCCTACCAGGGCCCTCTTACCTACCGGAGCCGCGCGCACCGGGTGCCGGCCGAGGACAAGCGAGGTTCGGTTTGGACATCATCAGCTGGGGTTGGATCGTCGCCGCGGTGGCCGGCGAACTCACCGCTCTGGCGGCGTTTTGGATCCGCGCGCGGTGGCGCGCCCAAGCGGAGAAGGCCCGGGGCGACTCGCTGATCGCAATCGCCGAGGCGCTGCCCGGCGGCAGCCGGCTTCGCGAGCAGCGGGCCGACGGGTCATGCACCACGCTGACGGTGCTCACCACCAGCCGGCAGGGGGGCCGCCGTGGATGACCGCACCCCCGATAAAACGAGACCGGTTTCGGGGTTCTCTACTCACCAGCATCGCGACCTGGTCATTCGCGACGAGGACGACCTGGTCGTCCGCGAAGCCGTCTACCTTAAGACCGACCTAGTCGTCCGCGAAGAATACGACGACGCCAGCGAGTACGAGTGCAAGCGGACGCCCGCCCAAGAGAGACCTGAGAAGCCAACTCGACAGCAGGTCGTCGAGGAGTTCAGGGAGTTCTTCCTCAGGTTCGCTGGACGGCTCGCCGCCTGGCTTCAGTACCTGGGTGTCCCACCCGCTGAGGCCAAGGACGTCACGCAGGAGACGATGCGAAAGGCATACCGCCGGTGGGACAGCATCGACAACCCTGAGGCATGGGTACGGGTGGTCGCGTCCAGGGAATGGGCAGCCCGTTTGGCGAAGGTCGACGCTATCCCTGTTGAGGACGTCGAAGAGCACCTGCGGCACAACGCCGGCGGGTGCGAAATCGCGGCGGCCGATACACGACACGACGTCCGCGAAGCGGTCCGGAAGCTGCCGCCTCGGCAGCGGCAGGTGCTGGCCTGGTCGTACGAGGGATACACGCCGGCCGAGATCGCCGAGCACTTGAGCATGACGCCGGAGGCAGTGCGCAGCAGCCTCTACCAGGGGCGCCAGAAGCTAGAGAGGCTCCTACGGCCGCAGGAATCGGGGGACCAGTGAGCGAGGGGGGCATGATGATCGACCAAACCGCGCAGGCACAGGATTGGATCGCGGCGGCTGCTCACGCCGAGCTCGACGCGATCCAGCGGCGAGTCGAAGAGACCTGGGACATCGAGGCGAGCCTGCGAGAGATCCTTCTGGAGGAGCACTACCACGCATTTGTTGAAGAACGGACCCGCAGCTTCGACGCCAAAGCGTCCCTGGCAGACATCCTCGCCAGCGACGTAGCGGGTGTCGGCCCCCTAGGAATGGTCTGGAGTAGCTCGGAAGTGGCGGACTCGCCCAAGGCCCCGCGCCGGGCACAAGCCCGGCACTGCGGCGCCTGGGAGCCGGCATCAGACCCGATCGATCAAGTGCGGCAGGTGGCTGCGGAAGCGACAGTCGCACTCTTGGCAATCAAGAAGGCGGAGACGACTGCGGCGACTCCCGACTACATCGTGGCCATGACTGAGGCGACCCGCCGTTCCGTGGAACTCCTCATCCTCGCCGAGGACCTCGACAGGAAGCTCATCAGTAAGGAAGACGCCCTCGATGTTGTGCACGAGACGGCAGGCGCTCTCCTGGACCTCTGCAAGATCCTCGACAATCAAGACGATCCGTCTGTCGAGAATGCAAAACATTTCATACGCGTGGTATTCACCCTGGCCACCGATGCTAATCGCCTGAAATCGGCGATTAAGTGCCTGTTTGACCCGTCGGACGACACGGTGGGTTCACTGCTCTAAGCGGCTGGGGCGGGAGTTGATTCACCCATCCGTCGGAGCACCTCGCCCGCGTCGAGGGTGCCGTCCTGTCCCTGCCGGACCAGGTCGAGCAGGTCGGCGTCCCGGCGGGCGGCGGCCCCGTCGCGGGTCCGCTCCTCGAGGCGAGCTGCTCGGTCCGGCCAGGATGCCCGTACGACGCCAACGACAGTTCGGCGGAGTCATCAACGAGTACCACCGAGCAGCCTGACGCGATCTCCAAACACCAGGTCAAAAGCCACCGAACGAGCTTTGGCACCATACAGGACATCCGGACGTGGATCGCCGACTGGAACAGCAACCCACGCGCGTTCATCTGGACCGCGACCGCCGAGGAGATCCGCGACTCACTCGCACGATTCGTACGCGAGCTTCCGGCGCAGGGCCCTAGCTCAGGGGATGCGGCTCATTGGTAAGCGCCGACAACGCGGCGGCGACCTCCTGCACCGTCGCCCGCACGTAGGTGGCTGTAGTACCAGCATCACCGCCGCCTTCTGAATGACCGGCGTAGGCCCGAGCGATGGCATAGCCGAAGTTCCTTTCCACCCAGGTCAGCGTGGTGTGACGCAACCAGTGTGCTGACCTGTTGTGTATACACCCACGGCAGGTGCTCGCCGATCCGCACCCACAGATGATCATAACATCGATACGTGATGGGCTGCCCACTTCGATAGCGCAGCAGTTGCCCCGCCTCCGTCGCGCCCCGCTCCTCAGCATGCCGTTGCAGATACCGCATCAGCGTCGGAGATACCGGTTGCCACCGCCTAGAGTCCGCCTTCTCTCGCAGCAGGATCAGGCACTGGTCTTGGTCCAGATCGGCCGGACGAAGCGCCAGCGCGCCACCGCGCCGACAGGCCGTCTCGGTGTGCAACCTCAGAAGCAAGGTGTCGAGCGCCGGATCGTCGCCGGTGCTGGCTGCAACTTCGTTGATCTCGGCCAGCCGGGTATCCGCCACGGCCCGGCGTGTGCTCGGCAGCCGCCGCGGTTTCGCCACCTTCAACGCAGGGTTCTCCGACGCCATGATGAACCCATCAGCGACTGCCCTCTTGTAGAGACAACGCAAGGCGGCAATCGGATGCTCCGCCGCGCTTCGACCTCCACGGGCGTTCCGCCGAGCCACCACGTGCGTCTTGACATGCTCCGCCAACTGCTCAATCTCCGACGGGGTGGGCTCGTCCAGTCTTCGATGCCCCCAGTGCTCCACCACCCGCTTCCAGTAGGAGCCGTAGGCACGCCGTGTACCCGCCGTGACCGCAGCCGCCACCACCGGGACATACTCGGCGAAGGTCGGCGACGGAGGCCGAGCCACCGCGGCGTCCAACATCTCAGCAGGCGAGATACCCATCCGGGCAAGCAGCAGCCGAGCCGCGTCCAATTCAGCATGATTCGCCGATGCATCACTCATGCTCGCCGCCCCCGAACACCGCATCATGAGCCTGGGTGATCAGCTCGTCGAGCTTCGCCGGCGGGTGAACCACCAGCCGTCCGCTGGCCGGTTCAGCCACGATGAAAACGCGGTCACCGGCCGCGAGACCGCACCACTGACGAACCACCGCCGGCAGCCGGACATGACCCTCCTTGGCCACCTGAAAGACACCTTGTGGATCTGCGGACACCACAATCAGCCCGCGGCGCTCCCTGATGCTCAATCGCCGTCCGGGCACCCACTGGAGCACCCTCATCGCCGACCGATCAGCGATCCGGCCGTGCGCATTCAGCGTGACCAGCCCGTAGACAGCCAGACGACTGCGAGTGGCGGCGAGAGTTGGAAGCGGTAGCGGAGGTCGCCTCATGGCCGCAGCGGGAGAACCAGAAGCACCACGTGCGCTGGTCTGCTGACCGGGCAGGGCAACAGCAGGAATGACAGCCGAGATGGCGTGTGTTGTCGCAGCTCTCGCTCCGGAGGGCTTGCCACGAGGGGCAGCACCGGTGCCTGTGTCGTAGGAGCTTCGGCGGTGGTCAAGCATACTTGACCACCGCTACGTCATCTTGTGCACAAATGAAAGATACTGGTGTCCGAGGGGGGACTTGAACCCCCAAATAGCGGGCCGCTGACCTGCGCCGATCCTATCGACCCTGCTCAGCTTGTGTCTACTCGTGCCCCGTTGTGGCCGCTTGTAGCCCTGTGTTCCCGCCGGTGATCCCGCCGGGAACACCGTTGATCTTGCCCATGCGAAGGGGACCGGCCCAGCGGACCGGCCCCCAGCTGTACGGTTACGGTCGTTCGACGACCCCGTGCACGGTGTCGGCTGCGTCGACCGGCACCTCTTCCCACATCCAGTGGCCGCCCATCACGTCGTACCGACCGCGCTCGTCCGGCTCGATGCGCAGCTCCGGCTCGTCGAGCGCCGAGCGGTCGACCACGATCACGTCACCGTCCCACCGCATCTCCGGCACGTCGGCGTTGAGCGCGCGGCTCAGCCTCGGCTCGGTCATGCCGTGTGCCCGGTACTCTGCCCGCCAGTGCCGGCGGGCGTGCTCCTGGTCGGTCACCACCGCGGCGGCGACGTCGCGGGTGCAGGACCACACCGCCCAGCCGTTCCACCGCCGGACCAGCGTGCCGGCGTACGCCGCCTCGAACCGTCGGCCGCCGTCGTACGGGTACTCCAGCCACTCCCCCGCGAAGTACCCAGACTCGCCGGGCTGGAGGAACGGGTCGAGGTCGAGCAGCATCCCCGTTTCGGGTCGGGGACGCTCAAGAGTCAGTTCCACGTGAACTCCTTCGTCGTCAGAACAGGGTCAGGGCCGGCGACTGGCGTGGCCGGTCCAGCTCGGGCACTTCCTGGTTGGTCTGCTCTTCCCACCAGGCCGCGAACATGCGCCGGTGGCACCAGTTGTCCGGCGGCGGCACGTTCAGGTCGCAGAAGCAGAGCAAGACGAGCCGGTCGGTGCCGGCCTTGTCGGCGATCTCGGCGAACTGCTCGGAGATCAGGTCGACGCCGTGGGCTTCCAGCCGCTCCAGGTAGATGTGCCGGTACGGGCCCTCGGCCATCTTGAGCATCGAGTAGGTCGGCGCGAGGAGCTGGGCGAAGCCGGCCAGGTCGTACGGCAGGCCGAACCGTGGCTTGCCCACGGTCGTCCGGACCGGCGCGCCCTGGTCAGGCTGGAACCGCTGGTAGCGGTTCGTGAACAGATGCAAGTCGGTCACGCCGCCGCCCTCGCCTCAGTGCTGGCCTCGGCCGGCGTCGACAGCGGCACGACCGTCGCCGGCCGTTCCGCCAGCCACTGCCGTCCGACGCGTGCCAGCCGCTCGACCAGCTCGTTGCGCACCTTCTCGGCGCCCTCGGCGTACTGCTCCAGACGGGGAAGCACCCTTCGGGTGTCGGGGTCGGATTCGGCCTTCTTCCGCGCTGGGGCGAGCAGCCACCGCTCGTTGGCGGCCACCTCCATGTCGGCGACAGTGACCGCGAACGCGATGCCTCGCAGCTCGGCTGCCTTGTGGATGGCGTCGACCACGGCGGAGGCCAGGTCTCGGGCGTCCCGCTCGCGCAGGTCCAGGTCGAGGTCTGCCGCCATCGTGGTCAGCGCCGCGGTGGCCAGGTCGCGGACCTCGATGTAGCCCGGCAGGGCCTTCTTGACCTGGCTGGCCTCGTCCTCGATCTTCGCGTTCCGGCTCATGCGGCACCACCCGGCCGGCATCGGTGGCCGCAGTCGGGCATTGCGGCCGTACAGCTCGCGGGCACAGTTGTCCCCTCTCCGTTCGGTTTCGGCAGCTGGGCTGCCCTGACTTCCGCGACGAGCGCCGGGCCGGCGTGGGTGTCGAACACCGCCCGTCGGGCGACCCGGAAGGCCGCCGGTCCGAGCGGGACCGCGTTCAGCATCCGCGCCTGCCGGTAGAGCTCGGCCTGCGCTCGTCGCATCGCCTGCCGGAGGCGGGCCGGCTGGTGCGGCAGCGGCCACGCCCACAGGACCGTGACCACGCGCCGCGCACCGATTACCTCCAGCAGTCGGGGGTTGTACATAAACATTGTATCTGACTGGGTACGTGCCGTCAAACTGCGACCGTACAGGCGGCGACCACGACGAGGCGGCCTCACAAGTTCAACGCCCGCCGCTGCTGGTCGTCGAGCGCCGCGCGGGCCTTCTCAACGAGCGGCCCGCCGTCGCAGGCCAGGCACAACACCACTGGGTCCCGGTCGCCCCGGCGCACCCGCACCCGGGCCCGCCGGCAGATGCCGCAGGGTGGCAGGTCGATCGGCCCGAGGACCGGCATCAGCGCGCTCCACGCGAACAGGCGTCCACGCCCGGAGCATACGCACTCCCACTGCACCCGCACAGGGTTCGCCAGGACGGCAGACGCCCCGCGGGTCAGCCCGCGGGGCGTCCACTCTCACCGGCCGCTCAGTGCTGGCACACCGAGCAGAACCCGACCTCCTGCACCGCGTCGGCGTGGCCCTCCCACGTGCAGTCCGGGTCCACCTTGATCGTGCCGTCGTTGACCAGCGGCCCCGGCACCGGCGCCACGTCGACCAGGTCCGCCGGAATCGCCACGACGTCCGGGTGCAGTTCCACCGTCACGGCGGCGGCGAGCGCCTGAGCCTTGCGCAGCTTCGTCGCCACCTTGCCCGCCAGCGACCGCAGGTCGTCGACGCGCTGCCGGTGCGCGGCCACGCCGCCCTCGGCGCCGGCGAGCAGCTTCGCCAGCTCCTTCTCGTCCATCTGCGCCAGCTCGTACAGCAGCTTCCCGGCCGTCTCCAGCCGCTCGATCTTGCTGACCACCTTCTTGCGCTCCTGGACCACCTTCTCCTGGGCCTCTTCGTCGTGCTCGGCCTCGTCCAGCTTGAAGAACTCCACCTGCTCCTCAGCCGCCTTGCACGCCTTGGCGAACGCCTCGGCGTCCCGCGCCGACGAGAACTCGCCGCGCGCCCACTTCACGAGGAACCGCCGCTGCTGGTCGGCGGACAGCCGGCACACGTACCAGGCGACCCCCACCTGCAGCTGGCCCTTGGCGACGAGCTGCTTGGCGTCGTCGATCAGGCCCAGCAGGTCGATCCGCCACCCGATGTACGGCTGGCTCTTGCCGAACAGCTCGGCAATCGCCGACGTCTCCCAGCCCGCGTCGGCGAGGCGCGCGTACGCGGCGGCCTCCTCCATCGGCGTCATGTCCTGGCGGTTGACGTTCTCCGCGACCTGCGCGATGAACGCCGCTTCGTCGTCCATCTCCCACACCAGCGCGGCCAACTCCTCGAGGCCGCCCTGCTGGGCGGCCCGCCAGCGCCGCTCGCCGACGACCAGGCGGTAGTGGCCCGCCTTGCCCGTCTTGCGCACGGCGATCGGCTGGAGCTGACCGATCTTCTTCATCGAGGCCGCCAGCTCGGTCAGCTCGTCCTCGGTGAACAGCTTGCGCGGCTGGCCTGGGTCCGCCTCGATCTTGCTGACGGGGATCGTCCGCACCACCGGCTTCGCCGGCTTGGTCGCAGTTGCAGTGGCAACCATCGTCTTCCTCCACAGTGAACGGGGTACCGTGTGGTACATGTTCATTGTAGGGGACAAATGATCTTGCCGTCAATATTTTATGTACGGCGCGCGGCTGGATCACGAGGCCAGCGCACCGTACCCAATCGCCGCGATCATCAAGCTGCCCGTCTGGCTCGTTGCCACGACGCGGGCGGTGCGGCGCATCCGCCACACCGTCCCCCCAGCAATGCGCGCCAACTCGACCGACAGCAGCGGGAGCAGCACCTCAACCACCCGCCCCGCTTGGTCGTCGGTCAGGTCGACGTCATCAACCCGCCCCGAGGCCAACTCCGCCTCGATCCGGTCGGCCAGCTTCTGGATCTCGATCGTGCGCTTCCGCAATGTGCAGCTCCCCGTGCTCGTGTCGATGCGCCAACAGTCTGACTGCGACCGCATAGGGGCGGACGACTTAACCAGGACCTAAGGAAGATCGGAACCTGGATCATAAGCTGCCCCACACGAAGAGCAACAGGGCGATAGTTGACAGTAAGGAATTTTTCCCTCTATCTGTTACGCCGTTCGGACCAGCAACGATGCAACCTAACGGGGCACTGTCCACTTTTCACTTCCAGACGAACTCCAGCCGGTCGAGGTCGAGCTGGTTCGCCCCGGCCCGGGTCGCTGGCTTGACGATGATCTTGTCCAGCACCAGCGCCAGCAGCTCCATGCGCTGCTTCAGTGGCGCGTCGACCCACCACTCAGCCAGGCCCTCCGGCGTGGTCGCCGGCAGCGCCTGCAGTCGCACCGCCTGGGCCATGCGCTCACGCAGCTGCTTCTGCTCGCTCCTCGCCTCTTCCTCGATCGCCATCAGCGTCACCATGCTGATCTCCCGCTTGGCGTACGCCTGGCCAGCTTCGGCCAGGCGATCGTCGATCGCCTTGAGCGCCGCCTCCGTCGTCTCGTTGCCGCTCATCGCCGCCCTGGCGGCGTTCTCCAGTCGAGCCCGAACCTTCGGCGACGCCAGCCGGGCGAGCGCCCGCGCGGCGACCTCCTCCTCCAGGCTCTCCGCTGCGATCCGGATGCGCCCGCACCCGTAGCTGGGGCTGCCGGCCCGACACACATAGCCACGCTTGCCGCTGTTGCTCGGCTGCGTGTACAGCGGCTTGCCGTCGATCCGCTCGCCGCCGTTCTCGTCGGGCAGCGGGAAGCCGCACACGAGGAAGCCACCAGACAGCAGGTACTTTCGCTGGTTCGTGGCATGCGGCTGTTTGCGATCCGGCGCGTCCAGCAGTTTCAGCAGCCGCCGGTGCGTCGGCATGTCGAGGATCGGCGGCCAGTCGCCCTCGCCGACCACCTCACCCTTGTAGGTCTTCAGGCCCGCCAGCCGCGGATTGCGCAGCAGCCGAGAAAGCGACTGCTGCGTCCACGGCCGCCCAGCCGATGTCATGATCTCCCGCGCTCGCAGATCCGCGACAACCGAGCGCATGCTTTCTCCGTCGAGGACCCGCTTGGCGACGTCGCGGATCATCGTGGCCTCAGCCTCGATAACCCCCCGCCCCGTCGCGTCGTACCCATAGCACCGCACCGTTTACCCCCAGGCAGGTTCCCGGTCTGAACTCGACCGGGCTAGAGGGTAGCAGTGGGGCAAGGCAACGTACTACGTACACGCGCCTGTGAGATTCCACTGAGTCACTGTCACTTTTTGCACACTGCACCCCTACACCCTGACGTCCCGCCTTCGTCACGCACAGAGCCCGGGATTCCCTTGTGTGGGAATCCCGGGCTCTGGGTGGTTTTGCCCGGCGCAGGCCGGTCAGGTCTTGCTGTCCCCCGACGGCTCTCCTGACCGGTCCTGCTGACCAGACGGCACTGTGGGACAGGGCCGGTCACATTCAACCACTGCGACCGGACTGATAGCCACTACAGCGAAACCCACCGAACGCCGTCGCGGTATCTGACTCTCCTCCTCTACTGGACCCCGGCGCCGACCGGCACCCGGGCTTCCTGCTGGTCGGTTCCGGCGGCGACGCTGCCGGCTCCCTTCTCGGCCCGGACCTCCGCCTTGGCCTCCCTGATCCGACTTCGGCCCCACCGCTCTTTGCGGCCGAACTGCGCACCGAGGGCCTGCGCGGTCAGCGGCTTCCCGGCGGCGACTGACTCCCGCCACGCCTTCCGGGCGGCAGCCCACAGCTCCGCCGTTGCCGCGTCCGGCGGCGCTGTCGGCTCGGGGTTCGGCATTGGCCGCCGGGCCGGCCACGGCACCGGTGGGACCACCGGCTCCATGCGCGGCAGCGGCACCCGCGCCGTCGGGGACACCGGCGGCACGGCCGGCAGCGACACCGGCACCGGGTCCGGCAGCGGCTCGGGGTCCGGCACCGGCTCGGGCTCCGGGTCCGGCACCGGCACCGGCAGCGGCTCGGGCTCCGGGTCCGGCACCGGCTCGGGCTCCGGCACGGGCACGGGCACTGGCCCCTGGGCTGACAGGGGCTCGGGCTCGGCGACTGGCGGTGCCAGCACAGGCACCGAAGGCGGCGGCACCGGCGCCGGCGGCGCGCTGGCGGCCGCCGGGGCGGCAGCGCGCTCGGCATTCATTGCCGCGCGCCGCATCTGCGACAGCACCACCAGCGCGATCGACGCCACGACCACCAGGCCGTCGACGGACAGCTTGCCAGGGCGGCGACGCCGGCAACGATCAGCGTGCCGCCGATCTGCACGCCCCTCAGTAGCAGGTGCCGCGGTGCCGGCACCCGCGTCATCACCTCCGAGCACAGCAGCAGCGCCAGCGGCGCCCAGCCGGCAACTGCCTTCGCGCCGGCACCGGCACCGGCGTGCGCGATGTTCGCCGCCAGCGACGCGACGATGCCGGCACCAAACGCCAACCACGCCGACACCCAGGCGCCCTTGCTCGGCCGCTCCGGCACGTCCCTCTCCACGTGAACCACGGCCGGCACCTACCCGGCAGCCCTGGCGGCAGTGCCGCCGTCGAGCGGCAACACTGCCGCTTCCGGCAGTGCCGGCAGTGCCGGCACCGTCTTGCTCTCCATCGGTTTCCCTCCAACAGGTCGAGGCCGCCCGGGTTACCCCGGGCGGCTCTCGTGGGTGGCTACAGGCGGGTCAGCGTTTCGCCGACCAGCGGCCCGCTCTCCGCCCGCGCCCGCTCGTGCTCGGCCAGGTGGTCGACGCACAGCAGCTGCGTCTGCGTCCACGGGTCCAGCTCCAGGCCCTCCTCCGGGTCGAACAGGCACAGCCCGCCGTCCCCGCACTTCTCGCCGTCGTGCTCGGTCACCAGGCGAGCGACCGCGACAGCCGCGCAGGCGCCGCCGTCCTCCTCCGGCACGAACTCGGCGTTGAAGGTCGGCACCACGATGCGCTCGGTGCAGCTCAGGTTGGTCATCTTTGGCTCCTCAGGTCAGGGTCGGGTTTGGGCAGGCAGGAAAGGGAAGCGGCGGGCGCGCTCGGGGCGCGCCCACCGGCTCGGTCAGCGGTACCGCTTGAGGCTCAGGGTGTACTCGCGGCCGTCGGTCAGCCGGATGACGACCCCGTTGTCCTGGCCCATGAAGCCCGCGTCGGCCAGCGTCTGGACCTCGCGGACCTCGACCGGCTCGCCGTCCTCGTCGGTCAGCGGCTGGTCGCCCGCCGTCTCGGCCGCCTCCTCCAGGGCCAGCTCCTCGGCGGCGACCAGCAGGGCGCGCTCCAGGATCTCCTCGTAGCTCAGCATCGGGCTCACTCCTTAGTGCAGATTGGGGGGCGTTGCGTACAGATTCATTGTATGCGTTTGACGTTCCTGCGTACAAGTTTTATGTACGCCTCGGGCCGTGTAGCAGGTCACACAGACCGGCGTCCACCCGTCCACGGAGAGCGCCGAACGCGCCGGGTCGGGTAGTGGAGTGAGGGTGTGGCCCGGCCCGGCTTAGGCGGGCTGTGACCGGTCGGGGCGCTCCCCCAGCCGCCGGGCATCCAGCTCGGCCGCCGCCTCCAGCACCCACGCCGGCGGGCCCGGCCGCCGTCCCGCAGGGCGTGGCAGTGCCCGGCCGCCCGGCGCGGTCCGCTCCGCGCCGCACGCCTGGCACCTGGTCGTCAGCCACACCAGGCCGCCGCCCTCCTGCGCCGAGCCGTCGAGCATCCCGGCGCAAACGTCGCACACCCCCACCACACCAACCTCGGCGGCAGCGGCGAACGCCTCCACGTCGACCTGGCCGTCACGCACCAGCCTCGCGTCGATCGCCACCGCTCACCTCCGACCTCCGATGTGGGACAGGGCCGGGCAGAGGACGTCCTCCGCCCGACCCTGCGCCGCCCTACTCCTGCGAACTCGCCGGCAGTGCCAGCAGGTCCGGCAGCGCCAGCCGGCCGTCCCGGTAGGCCCGCGCCACCTCCTCACGCCCGCCCGTCTTCCAGGTCATCCGCGTTGACGGCGGGGGCGGCTCCGCGACCTCCACGAAGTCGAGAACCCGGCCCGTCTCGCCGTCGACCACCGTGCCGTCCGGCTCGACCGCCATCCGCGCGAGCAGCGCCTTCCGCCACGCCGGCCGCACCGACTCGACCGGCGCCGGCACGGTCACCTGGACCTCCGACGGGTGCTCCTGCTTGCACCAGGCGAGGAACCCCGCCTCGTCGACCACGAAGCCCGCCTTCGGCTCGGAGAGCGTCACCTGCGCCACGGGCGCGTCGTGGCCCGGCAGCCGGACCTCGATCGCCTTGACGCCGAACGACTGGTTCAAGCCGACCATGCCGGCGTCGGCGTCGGCTCGGGCCAGGTCGTACGCCTTCTTCACCTCGTCGAGCAGCGCCTTGAGCACCGCCGCCCGCATCGCTCGCTCCTGCGGCCCCTTCATCGGCCCGCTCCCGCCGTCTCGGGCTGCCGGCCGTTGGCCATGCGCCCAGCGTCGCGGGCCATCTGCGCGCCGGCCGCCTCCGAGGTGTCAGGGTCAGCGGCCCGCGCGCCGGCCGCGTCGGCCACTGCCCGGTCGAGCTGGGTGCCCGGGGCCTCGGCCGCCCGCCGCGCGGCGGCGATCTCCGCGCCTCGCGCGTTGAAGGCTTCCCGCAGCTTCTGCGTCTTGCCGAGGCGCTGCGCCCGCTGCCACAGCACCTCCAGGTCCTCCCGCGAGGCGCACGCGGCGAGGGCCTTCGGCCAGTCGACGTCCTTGGGGGGCTCACCGTTGTCCAGCCAGTCGAGCAGCTGGTGGCCCAGCTCCGCGCCCGGCTTGTGGATCACCTGGTCGGCCAGGGCGTCGCACCGGCTCTTCGTCACCCGCAGGTAGTGGCCCTGGTCGAGGTCGCCCACCAGGTCGAACTCGTACTCCAGTCCGTCTCTCTGGTCGGGCTGCATGCCCAGCTTGGACACCTGCTTCTTGCCGTCGCTGCCCTCGGTGATTTCGTACCTCTGCTTCGACCGCAGGCACACCACGACGTGCCCGGGAAAGCTCATCAGTGCCTCGATGTACGCCCGCTCGATCGGGCGCACGTCCTTCCAGCCGTCCATCGACCGGCCGCCGTGGTTGCGGGCGAACAGGTCAACCAGCTCCAGGATGCCGCCCGGCCCGAACCAGTAGTGCGACGCCGAGTCGAGCATGAACCCGGTGAAGCCGGCGTTCGCCGCCTCGTCGATCAGCTCGACGAGCTGCCGCGGGTCGTACCTGACTGGGGAGAACTTCTGGAAGCCGTAGCCGCCGGCCTCGTCCGGCGTCATGTCGCCGACGCCGGGCAGCTCCGGGTTGACCGCGTACTTGTCGGCCGAGTCGCGCTCGGTGTCGACGAACGCGATCCGCTCCAGGCCGTCCGCGATGGTCTGCGCGCCGGTCAGCGTGTAGAGCAGCTTCAAGCCGGTCAGCGTCTTACCGGCACCGCTCGGCCCGGCGAGGGCGATGCGCGCCTTCGCCTTCTTCCGGGTGGCCGGCATGAACCTCGAACTCATCCTTCGTCCCTTTCCACGTGAACGAACGTCCTACATAGATTCTATACGGTCGCAATGCGGCACTGCGACCCGACACCCACAGCCCACAACAAAGCGCCCGCGTGGCCCGCGCAGGCCTCGCTGCCGACGGCGGCCGGCAGGCCGCAGTCGTCTCGCCGGCAGATCACCGGCGTGGCCAGCTCGGTGCAGCCCGTGCCGCCCTCGCGGTGCCGCCAGTCGTCCCCGGCGGGCACGAGCACGCCACTGCACGTCGCGCACTGCGCGACGTCGATCAGCGCGAGGTTCACCCTCATTCCCCGATCACACTCCTCTCTCGCTTGGAAACGACGTTCAGGCGCCGGCTGTGTAGTGGTGCCGACCGCTTGCATCCGGGCATGGCGCACTGGCCGTTCGGCCCTTCGATGTAGGCGTGGTCGTCGACGCCGCTGCCGCGTTCGGAGGGCGACCCAACCGTTTCTTGTTCCCTGTATGTATTGCGTCCGCCTGACGGACCAACTCGGTCCGCCTGGCGGACTAGAGCTAGTCCGCGACGCGTACCACTACCGACCTTCACTGGTCCGCCTCTCGTACCAGCCGAACCGGACGAGTCGGGCGGGTCGGACCGAGCTGGTCCGGCACGCGGACCAACCACGCCCAGCTCGGTGAGCCGCCGCAACAGCTCGGGCGGCACGCCCAGGCGATAGACCGTCCGGGCCTTCTTGCGGCGGGCGTCCGCGACCGTCGGCCGCTCGCGCCACACCCACTTGTTCTCCGTGCGCTCCGCGCCGTCCTCGCCGTCCTTGCCCTCCAGCACGTTGAGCCACTTCGCGACCGACGACCGCGCAAGCCCGGTCGCCTTCTGCAAGTCGGTCAGGCTGGGCGTGAACTGCTCGGGGATCACCGCCGTGGCCGCGTCGGACCACGTGAGGAGCGTCAAGACGAGCTGCCGGCCGGGAGGGTCGAGCGTGCAAAGCTCGTGCCTCACCGCGCGCTCGACCGTCCAGCGGTCCACCATGCAGGCGGCCTCTCTGTGCAGCGCCGCCAGCGCACCGTCGCCCAGGCTGGCGTACGATGCGCGTGCGACCCGTTCTCCGTTCCGGGTACGTCCATTTCGGCCCCGCCAGATGACCGCCTGGCGGGGTCGAGACGTTTTCCGGCACCCTACACCGGCTCTGTACGGCCGCAGTGGGTTCCGACGTGCTCATACCTACGCCGCTGCCTCGTCGGGTTCGAGGACGTCCCACGGGTCCCACACGATCGTCCGGTTCGTGTCCTCGGCCCAGGCGTAGATCGTCGCCAGCTTCCACTGGGGGTTGTTGCTGAGCTCGCCGTCCTCCTTGGGCAACTGCCCCTTCGACCGCCACTGATACGGCGTGTTGTCCTTCACGCCGAACATGCGGACCAGCTCCTTGAGCCCGACCGTCACCGGCAGCTCCAGAGGGCCCGGCTTCATCAGGTCGGCCGCGATCTGCCGCGTGACCGCCTTGAGCTTGCCCTGGTTCACCTTCACTGTCCCTCTCCTCCCACGGCCGGATGCCATACAGGGTCAATGTACGGCACCCGCCGGGGACATCTAGGCCGCCACCGAGGCGGCGCACGGCTCGCTACACAGCAGGGATCGCACCGGCCTGGCCAGTGCCTTTCTCATCCATTCCTCCTCGTAGAGATGGCGAGGCGTACAGAGTCATTGTATACAACTCGGCCCCGCGCGTCAATATTGTATGTACGCGCCGTGTCGGCTTTGCCCACCGTCGCCACGGGCCGCTATGCTGGTGTCTCCACGTGAACGCAGCGCAGCCCCGGATTTCGCGATCCGGGGCTGCGCTGTTTCCGAGGCCAGGTGGGGCGGCTAGTAGATGACCTCCACGATGCACAGGCCGCCACCGCCGGCCCCGCCCAACCGCGACGTCGTCGAGGCGATGCCACCGCCACCGCCACCGCCGTGCCCGCCCGCGTTGAGCCCGTTCACGCCGGTCGACACCGGAGCCGCCCCGCCCATCCCCAGCAGCGAGTTGCCGCCGAATGCCGCGAACACGTGCTGGGCGTCGAGTGTCCGGCCCGGCCCGCCGCCCGCGCCCAGGGAGTTGAGGACGTTCCCGCCCGTCGCTGCGCCGCCGCCACCTCGGCTGCCGCTTGTGCTCGCCGTGCCCGCTGTGGCCCCGTTGCCGCCGGTGCCGCCGCCAGCCGTCCACAGCCCGCCGAAGCTCGTGCTGCCGCCGGCCCCGCCCTGCGCACCGGCCAGGCCCGCAGCGCCGGCCGCACCGACGGTCACCGCCACCTCGGCCGGCAGCTCCTCCGCCGGCCACACGCTCTCGCAGTACCCGCCGCCACCACCACCCCCGCCCGCGCCGTGGCCGCTGGCCGCCCCGATCACGCCGCCGCCGCCACCGCCGCCGCCGACCCCGTACGCCCGGATCCACCGCGCCCCGGCCGGCACCGTGAACTCGCCGTCCTCCGTGAACCGCTGGACCAGCGGCGCGGCCGGCAGGCCCGCCGCCGGCGTACCCACCCAGCCGACGATGTGGTTCCCGGCCGGCGGCGTCTTGAGCACCATCACCCGGGCGCGCACCGCCACGGGCCCGATCATCGACGCCACCCGGATCGGCTGGGTGTCGCCGTCGTGCAGCACCCGGATCGTCCCGTCGTCGGCAACGCTCATCACCGTCGCCGGGCGTAGGCGCCATGTCAGGCCGAGCTGGATCGCCCTCTCCAGCACCGCCTCGGCCAGCGCCTTCACCGGTACCGCCATCCCGCCGTTCCCGCTCACGCCTCCCCGCCCTTCGTCTCCGGGTACGCCCGCCGCAACGTGTGCCTCATCTCCCCGCCCGGCACCAGCGGCATCGTCCAGCCGACCTCCAGCCACCGCAGCCCGTCCCAGCGCACCACCTCGTAGGCGTCGTGCCGCGGGTCGACCGGGGTGCTCAGCTCCACGACCTCGTACACCGTCTGCTGGAGCCCCAGCGTCCGGGCGTACACCGTCGCCTGCGCCTGCGACCGCACCTGCACGTCGACCGTCTTCGGCAGCACGAACCCGCGCCGCTCGATCGAGTGCGGCGCCGACGCCGGCACGTCGTACGTCCCGACCACCGGCTCCGCGTCCGAGCCCGGGTCGTTGGACACCACCACGAAGCGGTTCGGCGCGACCAGCAGGTCACTCGTCCGCGAGATCGACCCCCGGATGACACGGCGGGAGGCATCCAGGTCGATCGTGACCGCCTGGCTGGCTGGATCGAACGCGCGGCGCAGCCGCAGCCAGCCCTGGTGGTTGACCCACGGCATGAAATACCCACCCTGCGCGGCCAGGTCCCGCAGCGCGTTCGCCCGCGACGTGCCCGGCGACCAAGCCGACGCCGACGTGAACTCGGTCGCGTCGACCACCAGCGGCCCGATCGGCAGCCCGTCGACGAGCCGTGCCGCCGCCTGGTCGACGAGCTGCCCGCCCGCGTCGAAGCCGACGTCCAGCTCCTGGTCGACCACGAACATCTCGTCGAGCAGCGTCAACGGCGCGGTCGAGCCGGCGCTGGTCACCAGGTCCGACGAGTCCGACACCATGTAGCGGCCCAGCTGGTACGAGGTGCCGTCGCCCAGCAGCATCCGGGGCGCGATCCGGTCCGTCATCTGGTTGATCCGCTTCGCGTCCTCCACGCCGAGGGTCACTCCGGACAGCCGGCGCGGGATCGTCGAGGTGCTGTCGTGGCTCAGACTCGGCGGCGAGCTGCCCCGCAGCGGCGTGAGCTCACCCCGGCGCACCCCGTTCCGGCCGTCGATGAGGTCGAAGCGGAACGAGGCCGACCGCTGCCCGCGGTACGCCGGCAGGTCCAGCAGATCAGGCGGAGGCGCAGATGCCACGGCCGTCCACCTCCCACTGGTTGCCCTGCCCGTCGACGAACGTCGTCGTGCCGGCCGGCTGCGACTCGAAGTCCGGCGCGGCCAGGACCGGACCGTCGATGCCGTCGCGCACCTCGATCCGGGCCACGCTCACCGCGCCGGTCAGCACCAGCGCCAGCCGGCCCGGATCGATCGTCGGCGGCTCCGGCGGCAGCTGGTTCGCGCCCAGGTTCTCCCACGTCACCCCGTCGTCGGACCGCCAGAACAGCACGAACGCCTGGCCGATGCCGTCCTCGTTGCCGTACGCGACGCGCAGCCACCGCCGCTGCCGGGTAACCACCAGGTCCTGCGTGTCCCGGCAGTCCTGGAGTCCGGCGCCGCCCCATACGGTCAGGCACGTCGACACCGGCCCGGCGGCCAGCGTCCACCCGGTCGCCTCGTCCTCGTCGGTGCGGGAGAGCTCCGCCGTCCACTCGTCGCCGGTCGGCCGCAGCTCCACCCGCACGTCCAGGTCGTTCGTCGACGGCTCCCGCGCGGTCAGGGCGGCGACGCTGACCGTCGGGCTCACGTTCGTGTTGCCGGTGGTCAGCACGCTGCGCATACCGATCTGGCCCGCGCCCTGCACGTCGGTGTCGGACGCGGACTGCTCCCACCGCAGCATCCCCGGCCCTGTGTCCGCCCACACCGCCACCCGGATCGACGAACCGCGGATCTGCAACCGCATCCAGTACCACGGCCCCGCCTGGTAGGGCAGGGGGTCGCCGAATCGATCCCGCACCGGAGCCAGCGCCGTGACGTTCGTCAGTACGCCGCTCACGATCTTCTCCAGCGCCACAGCCAGCTTGCCGTCGGTCTGCGCCGCCAGTCGCGCCCGATAGTGCGTGCCGGTGGACACCTGCCGCCCGATCAGGTACCCGTTGATCGCCGCGCCCGTCGCGACCGCGCTGAACCGGAAACGGGCCTGGACGTCGACGTCGGCCCAGCCCGAGCCGACGACCGCCGTGCGGGGAGCAGTGGCCGCCAGCTCGATCGTCGCCGCCTCGCCGCCCACCGAGAAGTTCGTCGCCACGCCCTCCTGGATCGTCCAGCCGCCCCCCAAGCCGTCCGCCACGGTCCGGTCGAACGGGTCGCTGAACACCTGGCCGGCGATGCCGGCGGCCGGGACCGGGGTGCTCGCCGTCACCGCCGACACCTGGCCCTCCGGGCGCAGACCCTCGCACGGGGCCAGGCCGCCGTCCAGCGGGGCCGGCGTCGCGGTCACCTCCACCACCTGCACCTGCGCCAGCTGGAGCTGGCCGGCCTTGCGGCGCTTCACCTGCCCGGACGGCACCAGCAGCGTCGACAGCCACCGGCCGCTCAGCTCGTCGCGGACGCACACGTACGGCACCGTGTCCCACGCCAGGTCCCGCAGGTCCTGGAAGCCGCGGTCCAACGTCTCCGGCGGCACGGCCGCCGCGTTCACCAGCACCGCCCGGGTGAACTCCACACCGCCGCGCTCCAGTGGCCGGAACGCCGTGCGGTAGTCCCGGTCGAACATCTCCTGCAGCTCGACCTGGCCCGCCTCGGGGAACGTGAACTCCTCCACCGTCGACCGGTCGAAGTTCGCCACGTACGCCAGGTTCCCGCCCGGGTTGTGGTTGCTCGTCAGGATCAGCACGCCGGTGTCGACGTTGCGACCTTCCACCCCCGGCGCGGCGATCGTGGCCGCGACCGACGCCGACCAGGGGCCGGCGATGCCGAGGCGATGCATCATCCTGATCCTGTACCTCGACTCGACGCCCACCCGCGCCTCGTAGTCGTCGACCGCCGCCACCGCCGGCTCGACCACCTTGGCGATCGTCTCCCAGGCATCGGCGGCCATCGTGTCGTCCTGGCGCTGCACCTCGTAGTAGCCCCAGCCGGCCACCACAGCCGTGTTCAGCGGCGTCCACGACAGCCGGTGGAACCGGATACCCGTCGGGATCTTGCTCGTCGGCCGGCCGCACTGCTCGTCGACGACCGACAGCGGCTGCACTGCCGGCTCCACCGTCAGGCCGGTCACCGCGTCCATCTCCTGCGCGAACATCAGCGTCAGGTCGGCCGACTCGTCCGACTGCCCGTCGACGACCGCATGCGCAGGCTTACCGCCGTACCCGGGCTCCGCGTACACCCCGGCCGGCGCGGTGGTCAGCGGGTTCGCGTCGGCGCCGAGGACCTGCCACGGCGACTGGCCGTCCGCACCGCTGGTGAACGCCCACCACGTCAGCCCGCCCAACCCGTCGGACAGGTACGGGGGGTCGAGGCGCACCGTCACCTCCCGCCAGCCGTCAGCGATCTCCGGAAGCGCGTCGAACTCCTCCACCGTCACCCGGGCTACCGGGCCAAGCCGCTGCGTCGTGTCCAGCGGGTTGACCTGCGCCAGCTCCAGCGCGTCCCCGGTGCTGGGCATGTGCCGGGCGTAGAAGCGCGCCCACACCCAATCGGCGGAACGCTCCTCGACGATCTGCTGCATCGTGTAGCCCGGCGGCGTCAGCTCCGACACCGTGGCCACCGCCTGCGTCAGGTAGCTGTGCCCGCTCAGGTCCGGCGTGCCCGGGGAGCTGCCACCGCTGAGCAGCACCACCGACGGCAGCTCCTGCGCGGTCTCCACCGTCGGCGTCTGCCCTTCGCGCAGCGTCTTGCGCAGCAGCACGCCCCGGTGGCTGGGGAATGGTTCGACCGGGCCAAGTCGGTCCGCCCTCACCGGGACCGGCGACGCCACCGACAGCTGGCCGGCGTACGCCTGGCCGACCGTCACCGCGTACTCCCGGCCGGCGATCAGCTGCACCGAGCCGGCGAACCACCCCGTGTCCCAGATCGGCACCTCGTAGTAGTACCCATTGATGTAGCTCACCCCTTCGGACAGACTGAGGCCGCCTCCGCCGACCCGGTTCTCCTCGCCGTACGTCACCTCCAGCGCGAGGTAGTGCAGCTGGAACACCATCGCCGGAGTCGCGGACGAGGACGCCTGAAGCCGGACGTTGATGTTCGTCCCGCCGGATGCGGACAGCGAAGACAGGCCCGCCGGCACGCCAGAGCCGGCGATGTTCTGCGCCCGCCACGGGGTCCGGCCGCGCTCGACGGTCGGCGCGGCAGCCGTGTTCCACCAGGGGTTCAGCTCGCCCAACCGGGATCTGCCAACGGTGGTGATGCCGCTGTGGATGGCCGGTCCGGTCAACGTGTCGTCCATCAGCCAGTTCACCCCGGCCGACGGGCGCTCAAGGCCGAGGGTGACCGCGGGTGCCAGGTCGGCGAACGGCCCGCTCATGACGTACAGCACCGACACGTCGAGGATCCGCCGACCGTCCAGCCGCGAGTGGGTGCGCTGCGAGTTGGTGTCGAACCAGCATCGCGCTGCCGCGTTAGGCCCGGTCAGCGTGATGTGCCGCGGGTCCGAGGGGTTCTGCACGGCGTCTTGCGGCGTCGACGCGCCGCCTGCGAGCGCGGCGCCGGTCAGCAGCGTGCCGTCCCGCATGGGGATGACCAGCTTGCGGACCGGCCCGGTGCCGGCGACCTGGCCCGCCGGGTACAGGTTGACCAGCAGCTCCTTGCGTGCGGGCAGGCCCGGCGGCGGGGTGGCCACGTCCAGGTGCACGCGGCGCAGGCCGTCCCCGGACGGGTGGCTGGTGCGGGCCCGGAACGTGTATCCGACCTCGCTGCCCGTGTCCAGCAGCACTGTGTCGGCCAGCAGCGGTGCCCACTGCATCCCCATCACATAGGGCCGGTCAGGGTTGTATTCGCCCACTCAGATCGTCCTCACGGTCGTGGCCACGTCCCGACGGGCCAGCGTCTCCATGACGCCTTCGCCGACCGCCCGGCCGGTGTCCAGCGCCTCCTGCCGGGTTGGCAGGACACCCTCGAAGGTCACGTGGATCGCGTCGCGTCCGAACACGACCGACGCGCCGCCGTCGCTGCCGAGTAGCCGCATCAGCCCGGACTGCTCGGCCAGTTCCCGCGCCCGGCGTGGCCGGGTCAGCGGCACCACGACTTCGTCGCCGGCCTCGCCGCCGACGAACAGCGTCGGCCGGCGCAGGATCGCGCCGTTGGCCAGCATCGGGATGCGCGGCAGGCCGCCCGGCAGCTTGGCGTCGATGGACGCAATGCCGAAGTTGATCTTGCGGATGACGGCATTGATGAACCCCGTCAGGGCCGAGGTGATCGACCCGGCGACGTCGCCGATGAACGAGCCGACGTTCTTGAAGCCCCGCATAAAGCCATCGATGAGATTCTTTCCCGCTGACACGAAGCGTCCTGCCAGATTGGCGATCTTCCCGGGCACGCTGGACACGTACTGCACCACGGCGTTCGCGCCGCTGACGGCCGCGCTCCTGGCCGCCGCCCACGCCCTGCTCAGCGCGCCGCTGAGGATGCCCGGGAGAGCCGCCAACGCCGACATGGCGCGGCCGGGCAGCCCGGCCACGAACGTCACCACCGCGTTGACGCCGGTGGTAGTCAGGGACCGGGCGGTGGCCCACAGCGAGGTGAAGAACCCGGCCAGCAGGCCCGGCAGCGCCTGAAGGCCGGCGAGGACCATGCCGGGCAGCTGGGTCACCGAGAAGATCAGCAGGCCGATGCCGACGCCGACGGCCTGCAACGCCATCCCCAGCGCCGACGTGAACAGGCCCCACAGCAGGCTCGGCAGACTGGCCAGGAACAAGCCGATCTTCCCTGGCAGCTCGGCGAACCACGTGCCCAGCGAGGAGAAGAACCCGACCACGGCAGTCCACGCCGACGAGAAGGCCCCACCGATCGCCGACCCGACCCCACCCCAGTCGATCCCGTTCAGCCAGCCGGCGACGCTGGCCAGCCAGCCGGCCACGCTGGACAGCGGCGACAGCAGCCACGCCAGCGCGCTGGCGATCGCCGAGATCAGTGGGGCGATGGCCTGCGCGGCGAGGAACCCCAACAGCAGCGCCGCGACCTTGAGCAGCGGCGCCGCCACGGCGATCGCCACGGCGGCGAGCTGCGCCACCAGCACGATGAGCGGCGTCAGCGCCACCACGATCTCGACGAGCGGCGGCAGCAGCGACACGATCGTCGGGACCAGCGGCATCAGCGCCTGGACCACCTGCACGATCAGCGGGCCGAGGGAGGTGAGGGCCGGCGCGAGCGCGGTCCCCAGGGCGGCGACGACCTGGCCCAGCGGCGGGCCCAGCTGCGTGAACAGCTCGGCGAGCAGCCCGGCGGCCGGGGCGAGGACCGCCGACAGCGCCTGTCCGATCTGGAGCAGCACCGGCCCTAGCGCCGACACCAGCGGCCCGGTCAGCGGGCCCAGCGCGCTCAGCGCCGTCGCCAGCGGGCCGACCAGCATCGTCGCCAGCTGCCCGATGACCGGCAGCAGCGGCGCGACCGCCTGCAAGATCGACCCGATGACCTGTGCGATCGGGCCGAGCGCCGGGGCGAGCGCCTGGACGCCGACCGACAGGGCGCTGATCACCGGGCCGAGGGCTGTGGCGAGCGTAGCGATGGCCGGGCCGAGCGCTGACGCGACGGCCTGCAAGGCGGGCACGACGGCCTGCACGATCGGCAGCAGCGCTGGCACCAGCGACTGGCCGACGATCTGGAGCAGCAGCATCAGCACCGGGGCCAGGCCCGACGCC
The DNA here is from genome assembly GCF_028993575.1 of Micromonospora cathayae. NCBI lineage: Bacteria > Bacillati > Actinomycetota > Actinomycetes > Micromonosporales > Micromonosporaceae > Micromonospora > Micromonospora cathayae. Next base: position 6,049,915 of record NZ_CP118615.1, read on the forward strand.
GCCGCGCTCAGCGCGGTGAACACGCCACTCAACGCCGTCGCGCCCTCCGCCGAGGCGAAGAACTCGCGCAGGGTGCCGGTCGCCGCCACCAGGCTGCCGAGGAACCCGCCGCTGCCGGCCGCCTGGTTGACCGCCTGGAAGACGGAACTGAGGACCCCGCCGACGTTGGAGGCCACCTGGCCGAGCTGGCGCAGGATGCCCAGCGCCGTCTGGATCGACGCGGTGGCCCGGCCGCTCTCCGCCATCGCCGACAGCCACGCGCCAAACCTCGCCGCCAGGCCGCCCGCCGTACCGGACAGGTCCTTCACCGTCGGCAGCGCCACCACGGCCAGGTCGCGGAACCCGACCAGCAGTGGGCGCACCGCCACGCCAAGGCTCGCCACCGCCTCCCGGGTGGTCGACAGCACCCCGCGCAGCGCCGACACGGTGGCGCCCTCCCGGGCGAACTCCAGGGCCCGCCTTGCTGCGGTGCCGTACTCGGCGGCGATGCCGGCCAGGCCGGTGCGCAGCGGCCCGGCCAGCACTGCGGCGGTCTGCTGGATCTGCCCGACGAGCGGTGCGGCGAACGCGTCCTGCGTCGACTTCCTGACCGCCTCGATCGCCGGCTGGACCGCCATGAAGTCCTTGGCCAGGCGCTGCGCCTGCGGTGACAGGTTCTCCAGCGCCTTCTCGAACGCCTTCGCGTCACCCTCGACGACCGCACTCATAGCGTCGCCGAGGCCAGCGGTGGCGATCCTCGCCGCGCCCATCGCCGCGCCGTACACGCTGACCGCGCCGGGAATCGCCAGGGCCGCCCCGCCGACCTGCGCCAGCGCGCCGGCCAAGCCGACCAGCGCGTTCGTCGCGCCGCCCGCGATGCCCGCGACAGCGCCGAGCTTCAGCGCCCTCGTCAGGCCCGCCTTCAGCTGCGGCGCGAACTTCTTAACGTCGCCGATGATCTCGATGTACGCACGTCCCAGCGCCACGCCCCCAGCGTAGGCCAGCAAAGGCGGTCGCAATCCTCCATTGCTACCCGACACGTCCGCGCGACGACGAAGGGCCCCGGTGACGCAACCGGAGCCCTTCGCCTGCGCTCATCCAGCGAGCCTGACCCGTCCCGCGCGCCGAGTCGTGCCGATCAGAGTAGCCACGACGCAGTACCGCCCGAAAGCCTCACGCATTCCGCCCGTCGTCGCCGCCGCGTACCCTCAGCGCAGGTCCGTGCCATCCTGGCACCGTGCCAGTCTTCGGAGGTGCAGAGACGTGATCAGCCCCCTCGCACGACGTCTGCGGCTCGGTCACGCCATCCGAGAGCTGCGGGAGGCGTCCGGCCTCACCGGCGCCGCGCTCGGCCGCGAGGCCGGACTGGACCGTACCGCGGTGTCGAAGGTCGAGAACGGCGAGCGCAGACCGTTGGACACCATCCTCAAGCTTCTTGACGTGCTGCTCCCCGAGAGCGACGAGCGGTACCTGGCGCTCCAGCGAGTCGCCCGCGACGGCCTCGCCCGTGGCTGGTGGACCGGCCAGGAGTACGCCGCCATGGGCGCGCGACAGGCCCGCACCGCCGAGATCGAGTGCGGCACCCGCGCCATCCTCGAGTACCAACCCGCGCTGCTGCCCGGCCTGCTCCAGACCGAGGCGTACGCCCGCCACCGGGGCCAGGTCGCCCTCGACGACGGAGCCGACTTCGACCTCGGCGGCACCGTGGCCGGCAGACTGCGCCGGCAGCAGCAGATTTCCGGCCCCGACGGGGCGGAGTACGACGTCGTGCTGGAACCGCAGGCCATCGAGCGGCTACCCGTGCCGCCCACGGTCATGCGGGAGCAGCTGCACCACCTGCTCACTCTGGCCACGACCAGGAAGAACGTCAGCGTCCGCGTCCTGCCGGTTGACGCCCGGCTCGGGCGCGGGTACGTCCCCCGCTCGCCGTTCTCCCTGTACGCCTACCCGGACCCCGAGGACCTGACGCTGGTCGCCGTCGACACCGTGACGACCGACCTGCTGATCACCGAGGCCCTGGAGGCGCAGCGGTACGCGCGGCTGTTCGACCAGCTGCGTGACGCCGCGCTGTCCCCCGAGGCCAGCGCGGACCTCATCCAGAAGGCGGCCGATCTGCTGGCCGCCGAAGCCTGACCCAGGGAGTCACCATGAGTGATCTCGCCTTCCGCCCCTGGCGGAAGTCCACCAAGTCCGACGGCGGCCAGAACTGCGTCGAGGTGTCCGACGCCGTTGACGGCAGCACCATGCTGGTCCGCGACAGCAAGGACCGCAGCGGACCCGTCCTGACCTTCGGCAACGCCGGCTGGACAGCGTTCATCGCCGGCGCGAGGAACGGGCAGTTCGACCTGACCTGACCGACCGCACCACCCGACCCGAGGGGCCGACACCGCACGGTGTCGGCCCCTCGCCGCGTCCACGGCCGACACGCACAGTCACTTTCTTCGTCCCCCTTGTGACATCGACCAGCTCCGTGCCATGCTGGCACGGTGCTGAACGGCACGGTGCCAACCCGGCAACGTGCTGGAATAGATCACCATTGAGAACGGCACCCCAGGGGGCAGCTCATGGTCCAGTCAGGACATCCGCTACTCGCGGCACCACCGCCGCCCGCCCTGGCCGGCGACGTCCCGCCGCCACCTCCCGGCGAGCTGGTCCCCCACGAGGGCTACATCGTCTTCAGCAGCCCCCTCCACCGCGCGGCCGTCGCCGACTACATCCGGGCCGTCCACCTGCCCGGATGGTCACGCATCGAGGTGCGCTGGCCGTTCAGCGTGCGGATCCACCGCCGCTGCGCCTGGTGCAAGGCCACGTTCCCCTGCGCCGCTGTGCGATGGGCCCTCGACGTCGACTCGGAGGGGCCGGCGGCACCGGCAACCCCGGCCCCTCCGCACCAGCACCAGCCGCTGTGGGACGGCCCGACCCTGATCCACACCCAGGTCGTTACCCCCGCGCAGCAGGCCCGAGGGAACGGCGGCCGGCGATGAGCAGCCTCCCCGGGCCGGTCCGGCCGCGCGCCGACATCATCACCACCCTGCCCGGCAGCGTGCTCTTCCGCGCCGCCGTCGACGTCTACCTGCGACACCAGCCCGGACCGATGGGCAGCTGCTCCTGCGGGCAGCTCGGCTGCCGGTCCCGCTACAACGCAACCCAGGTGATCGAGGCGGCCGGGGTCGAGCCGCTGTCGGTCACGGCCGCCGACGCCGCGCCGAGGCCGTGGCACGAGCGGCCAGTTCCGTCCGCCGCACCCGCGTGGGGGGCTGGGGCGGCGCAGTGTCCGGCATTCCCGACGGGCGTCGCGTCAGCGCCCGGCGCGGCCCGGCCGGCACTGGTCGGGGGGCAGGCGGGAGGTGAACGCCGCCCCCCGGCAGACGGACCGTGGTAAGGCCGCCGATCCCACTGCGGTCCAGGATGACCACCACCAATGACCCGTACCTGCTGCGCCGCCTGCTGTGGTGCGGGCCCTGCGAGGTGCACTTCGTCTGCATCAACAAGGCCGAGTTCGACCCGCAGAAGCAGGCCCACGTCCCGAAGCGCCACTACAAGTGCCCCCTCGGCTGCCGCCGCGAACTCCTTTCCGCCGAGGCCATCGAGTCGCAGGCGTGGACCGAGGCCGAGCGACGCGCCACCATCAGCGACATACAGCCGCCCTGCCGCCAGTCGGTGCTGGAGATGCTGCTGGTCAAGGTCGTCATCGGCCGCACCTTCGCCGATGTCGAGTTCACCTGGCTCACATAGACCCCCGCCGGTCATCGCACCCGCGCAGCATCACGCGGTGGCCGGCGGGCCTCAACCCCGCGCGACGTCGTCCCCCCAGGCGGCGTCGCGCGGAGAGCGGACCCCGTTGCCGACTGTTGCGGGCGGCGACCGGATCCACTCACCCAGGGCGGGCGCGTCGGCCAGGCACCGACGCGCCCGCCCCATCTATTTCCGGCCCCTGACCGTCGTCCCGGCCGGCTACCGTATGGACCGTCCCCCGACAGCTCGATCACTGCTGCCGGGAGGACATTCAGTGGACATCATCAGCCGCGCCGAATGGGGCGCCCGCCCGCCGGAACACCGCGACACCGTGCCCTGGTCCAAGCGGACCGTCTTCATGGGCCACTACTCCGCCGCCAGCGCCACGCAGACGCCCCGCGAGATCCAGGACTACCACATGCGGGTCAAAGGCTGGAGCGACATCGGCTACAACTTCCTGATCAACTCGATCACCGGCGACCTCTTCGAGGGCCGCGGCTGGACGACACTGGGCGCGCACTGCGCCGGCCACAACACCGAGGCCATCGGCGTCTGCGTCATCGGCACCGACAAGGCCGGCCGCCAGGACGTCTCCGACGCCGCCCGCCGCGCATTCAAGTGGCTCTACGAGGAGGCCAACGACCGCAAGGGCCGCAAGCTGACCCTGCTGGGCCACCGGGATCGTGGGGCCACGAAGTGCCCCGGAGACGAGATCTACACCTGGCTCAAGGCGGGCCTACCGATCGTCGGCGGGACGCCCACCCCGAAGCCACCGGCCGCCGGCAAACCCGCCCCGGGAACCCCGATCGCCTTCCCCCTGCCGAGTGGCTGGTACTTCGGCCCGGCGTCCGGCCCGGACTACTCCGTCTCCGGTCGGCACGAGCGCTACTTCAAGGGTCGGACCGACCGGGCCTGGCTGCGCGAGTGGGCAACCCAGCTCAGCCGCCGGGGCTGGTCGGTCGGCAAGGGCCGCACCTGGCTCGACCAGCACGGCAACGACGGCGTCTACGGCCCCGAGTACCGCGCCCTGGCGATCGCGTTCCAGAAGGACCAGGACCTCCGGCAGGACGGCCTGATCGGCGTCAACACCTGGAACGCCGCGTTCCGCAACCCGGTGCGCTGAGCACCAGCCAGTCCGATGAGGGGGCAGGTAGGTGTGGCTGGGCGTACAGATCGTCCGGGCCGCCGGCGGCGACGTCTCCGGCCTCACCGTCGCGGTCGCGGCCCTGGCGGTCGTGGCGACGGTCGCCACCGCGCTGCTCGGATTCCGGGGCACCCTGCGCACCGTCGAGGTGCAGCGGGAAGCCGCCTACGGCAAGCGGGTCGACGAGCGGCTGGCCCGGCTGGAGGAGCGCAACCTGTTCCTGGAGTCGGAGCTGGCCCGCTACCGGGAGATGTACACCCAGCTGCGGCTGGACGTCATCGCCCACGGCCTCGACCCCGACGCGATGGGCGGGAGGGCGAGCTTTGACGAGGCGCCGTGAGCCCCGGCCGTACGGGCTACTGACCGACCGGCCGGGGGTTGTCGTGCACAACCCCCGGCGGCAGCTCGCCAAACTCCTCACCCTCTACGCCGCGCTGCCGCTGGTCTGCGCGGCGGCCGCGGCGTACATCGCCGTCACCCTCGCCAACGCCACGATGGACCGGCGGATCGACGCGCTGGAGCAGGACCAGGCCCAGCGACGCTCGGCGGCAGCGGCCGAGGCCCGTGCGAGGGACGCACGGCTGGGGCTGGAGCAGACCCGCCGGGACCTGTGCGTGGCCCTGGACCGGCTGGCACCCCGAGACAGGCCCGTGCAGGAACTGCGCTGGCGGTACCGCTGCACCGCCCCGGAACCGGCCCCGTCCCCGACCGCCACTCCCACGCCGGACGCCGGACGCACGGCACCAGGGCGGCCGGGCGCATCCCGCCCGATGCCAGTCCCCGGCCCTACCCGACCGGCGGGCCCAACCGGGCCACCCGGCTCCCCTGGCTCCCCCGCTCCCACGCCGACACCCCGGCCCAGCCCGGTGCTGATCTGCGTGCCGCTGCTCGACCTGTGTGTATAACCCACCGAGGAGGGACACACCCATGACCGACCCGAGGCAGACCCCCGCCCCCAGCACCCAGAACCGCTACCCGTGGCGGGCTGTCGCTCGCACCGTCTTCGCCGCCGTCGTCGCGCTGCTGTCGCTCTTGCCGACCATCGCCGCCGTCGCCGGCGTTGACGCCGTGCCGCTCGTCGCCCAGGCCATCGCCGTGGCGGCCGCGGTGACCCGCGTTCTCGCCATCCCCGGCGTCGACGCCTTCCTCCGCCAGTACCTGCCGTTCCTGGCGTCCGCTCCCGCCGACGAGCTTCCACCGGCACCGCAGCTCTCCCCTACCGGCGCCCGCAGTGCCAAGCGGCACCCATAAAACGTGCCCACAGCGCCGCAGACGGTCGTACAGCACAGCCCGAGGGCAGTCTGGACGAGTGGCTATCGGCGGTTCTGACGGCCGTTTGGCGGCTCCGTCTCGTGTACTCCACCCCACTCATGAAGAAAATCTTGAGTAGCAGCATGGAGACGATCTTGACTGCTATTTAAGCTAACGGCAGGCAAGGCAGCTAGCTGCCGCAAATTTGTCCACCTGAGAAGGAGAGCCTATGAAACGCACCCTGATCGCGTTGATCGCAACCTCAGGACTGATTCTTGGCCTACCCGCCAGCGCGAGCGCGCACGACACCAATGACTGGGCCCACATCTCCTCTATACCGTCGGGGTACGGCTACGTCGGGTACGCCGAAAGCCAGGTTGGCGGCGTGTACCAGCGGGTCACTATGTGGCGCGACAATTACAATGTACTCGTGCTGCAGGCGTACGCGTCCGACACCGAGGAGGACGGATACTGCGGATCCGTTCAGATCACCTACGAAACGCCTACCTCGGGCGGAGGATGGTCAGGACACTATCACACTCGCGGCTTCGGCATTACCGACTGCACGACCAATGGCGCCGGGGTCTACTACCGGTATGCGTTAAGCACAACCCGGTTCCGTAACGTGTATGCGCGTGCGTGCCACTCTGATCCCGCCGCCAATATCATCCACTGCGAATCGAACTGGCACGGACCTATCTGAGCATGGATTTGCTCGTGCCTGTCGTCAAGAGAGCACAGCCGGTTGCTCCGCTCGTGCTCCACACCAGCCGCGGCTATGCCCCACAACAGGCGCAGATCAATTGCCCGAACGATCTTGCGAGCTACCGTGGCGGCCGTGCGAACTGGGATGAAGTACTGCCGGAACCCGAGCACCACGTTCCGGGGCGACAGCTTCCGTAGCTGACCCGCGCACGGAGGAGGGCGGCCCCCGCACCGGGCCGCCCTCCTCTATCTCGACGCCGCGCGCTGCATCCCGCCCAGCGCGCGGGCGAACGACTCGTCCGTCTCCTCGTCGGACCACTCCTCGCGGCCCTCCAGGTCAGCCGAGGCCGGCGGCGTCTCCAACGCCTGCCGGAACTTCGCCACGTCCTTCTCCGTGCCGCTCTCCACCCACCAGGCGTAGATCACGTCCAGCAGCGACGGCAGTGGCAGGTCCAGCGGCTCCCGGCCGGTCCGCATCAGCAGCGTCCCGTGGAACTCGGGCCAGCGTTTGACCGCCAGGGTCAGGAGGCGCTGCCCGACCCAATAGGGCGGCCGGACCACTCCTCGCACACGTGGGTGAAGATCCCCATCGCGTCGGTGAAGTCGAACTCGTCCTCCGTGTTCAGCAGCCGCCGCCGGAACACCGCCAGGCTCGCCGGGTCCAGCGTCTGCTCGAAGAAATCGAGCACCGCCGCCACCTGGTCGGCCTCCGTGCGGCTCGACGAGGCCGCCGCCATTAGGTACGCCAGCTGCGCATCCTTCGGCGCCCGGCACACCATCTCCACACCGTCCAGCTTGAAGGGCACGTCGGGCAGCTTCTTGCCGTCGCCCTGCTTCGCCACCTTCGCGCTGGTCGTGAACTCGCGCATCATGCTTCCTCCCTATGAGCGGACGAGCCGGAACCCCGCCGGCACCGCCACCTCTTCCATCGCCTCGCGCAGCCACGGCTGCGCCCGCGTCCCCGGGTGATGCACCACCGTCGTGAACACCACCTGGCCGCCCGTCTCGAACCGCAGCACGCCGCCTGGCCGCCGGGGCCGGATCACGTGCGCCGCGGTGCCGTCATGGACGGCCGCCGCGTACTCGACGTTGTTCTCGACGAACCCGTACACCTGGCCCGACCGCACGCCGACCTCCTCGCGGTGCGCCGCCCGCAGTCGGCCCGTGTCCACCGGGCACTTGAGCACCGCCCGGGTCCGCACCTTCCGGGCCACGCTGCGGACGAACCGCAGCACCGGCCCGGTCGGGCCGGTCAGCAGCTGGCGCACCTCGCCGGCGAACAGGTCGACGCGCGGCTTGACCACGAGCGCCATCAGCGGCGCGCCCGCCGGGGCTTGCCGTCGCCCTCGGCTTCGGCCGGCGGCGGGGGCGTCGGCGTGGGCTGTGTCGTGTCCGGCGGCTCCAGGTCCACGGTGGCCGCCTGCTCGGCCTCTTCGCCCTCCAGCACCTGGTAGCGGCCAGCCTCGACGAGCTTCGCCAGCCGCGGCCCCCACTCCACGTGCAGCACCGCGCCGTCCGCGACGCCCGGCATCGCCGTCAGCGCCTTCACCGTCACCTTCTGGCCCTTGCGCATCGGCCTCACTCCTCGCACACGCAGATGTTCGTCATCACCGCGACCAGGACCTCCTGGCCGACGCAGCCGCCGGACGGGCCGACGCTCGACTGCTCCCCGATCCACAACGCCTCGACCTGCTGGAGCTTCTGCAGCTCGCACAGCACCGTCCGCCGGATCCGGCCGGCGTCGTCGGCCAGCTCGGCGGCGCTGCACTCAAGCTGCGCCGCCGTCGGCGGGTTGCCGGCGTCGTCGGGGCTCGGCGCGCACCGGGCGGTGCCTGCGCCCAGCTCCACCGCCCAGAACGCGCCCGGGTCGGCACCCTCATCGAGCGGGGTGCCCCGCCCGCCGGGGAACTCCTCCGGCAGCACCGGGTACGTCCGCACGATCCGCACCCACGCCTGCCCGTCGCAGCACGAGTCGATCGCCACGTCCCGGCCGGGCACCACCGCCACCACGGCCGGGGTGCCTCCGAGCGCCCCGGTCAGCGCGACGCCGATCAGCTCCCGCAGCCGCACCGCCACCGGCCACGCCACATCGTCCTGCGGCTCGGCCACCGGCTCCGTCACGACGTCCTCCTTCGTCCACGATCGAGGTCCGGCGACCACACCACTGAGTCGCGGGGCAGCCGGTACGGGTTCACCACCCGCAGCCACTGGTCGACCTCCGGCAACCCGGTCATCCCGTCACGGGCAAGCTGTGCCGGGTCGACGAACGTCTGCTGCACGCCCTGGCGCACCACCGACTGCACCCGCCTCGGCAGCCGGCACGTCGTGTCCGCGACCATCGCCTTGGCCATCTCGCAGGCGAGCGCGCCGGCCGCGACCTTCCCGCCCTCCGGCACCGGCACCCCGCGCTGGTAGGTGACCGCCCACGCGCCCGGCTGGTCGTCTGCCACCGTCAGGTCCTGCCGCGTCGGCCAGCTGCCCCCGTCGATCCGGACCAGCCACCGCCGGTCGTACACCGCGTACGACCCGGCCGGCAGCTCCTCGCCGTCGACGAGCACCCGGCTGACGGCGTGGATCGGACCGGGCAGGCTCAGCTCCCGCCCGGCCGGCCCGCACGCGCACGCTCCCACCGGGCAGCCGCAGAACGTCACCGCAAAGCTTCCCCCGTACGGCAGGTCCAGCCACGACTCCCAACGCCGCCACGCCTCGCCGTCGCCGCGCCGCACCGGCCGCACCGTCGAAGGGCACACGCCGAACCGGCGGCCGGACAGCGCCCACAGGACTTCCGTCGCCAGGTCCGTGGCCGCCGTCCGGATCGCCTCGTCGTGCTGGTCCCAGCCCTTGCAGTACGCCGCGTTCAACGGCCAGTCGCACGGGCCGGTCCGCACCGGCTGCGTCACCGCCGCCTCAGACTGCCGGCGCGACGAACGACTTGAACCGCTGCGCCCCGCTCGCCGTGTGCGTGACCGTGATGAGATACGTTCCGGCGGTCGCGTACTGGTGGCTGACTGTGGCGTCCTCGGCGGGCCCCGCCGACGACGCCCCGTCGCCCCAATCCACCGTGTACGTGTTGTCCGGCGCGGCCGGCACGAACGTCGCCGTGAACAGCGCCGTCATGTCCGTCGCGTCCGACGGGTCCGCGGTCAGGGTGCCGTCCGGCGGCCGCGCGGTCAGCCCGCACGTAGGCGCGGGCGGCGGCAGCAGGGTCCAGTCGAGGTGGAGCAGGTCCTGGTCGCCCATCGGGTCCAGCAGCGGCCCGACGCCCGTCGACCGCAGGTAGACGTCGTACGGCCCGACGTCCCAGCCCGGGTTCTCGATCGCCTTGCCGGTCAAGGTGAACGAGGCCGCCCCGTTCTCGATCGTGAAGTCCCCGATTTGTCCGTCGATGATCTGCGGGAGCAGGAAGTAGCCGAACCTCGGCCGCTGCACCGCCCCGGACAGGCACTTCTTGAGCTGCGTGCCCGACCACACCTCCAGCGCCACCGCGCTGTTGAGGTTCACCGCCGACGTGACCCGCATGCCGGTCGCGTTGCCGTCCTCGTCGAGCACCACCGGCATCCCGGTGAACAGCGTGTACAGCTCCGGGTCGACCCGCCCGCAGGTCACCGTCACGTTGTACAGCTTGATCCGCCGCCGGGCCGGCTCGTACACCAGCGGGTCGCCGTTGGCGTCCTTCTGGTCGATCTCCTCGCCGTCGTCGACCTCGGCCGCGTACTCGACCGAGACGAAGCCCTTCGACGTGACGTGGACCGGCCATCCTCCGGCGCCCAGGACCGGGTCGCCGCACACCCCGAGCTTCGTGGCCCGGAGCATCTTCCCCTTCACCGGGGTATCGCACACTGCTGGCATCAGGCATCCCTCAATAACGAGAGTCCATGCCCGGCCCGCAGCCAGCGGCGAATACCCCGTCAGCGTAGCCGAGAGGGCGCTGGCCCCGGGTGGGACCAGCGCCCTCGTCGACGAGCTGGTGGACCGTGCTACCGCTGCGCAGACGGGTGGTTGCCGAGCACCAGGTCGCGAACCAGCGTCTCGATCCGCTCGGCGTCGCCATGCGGCACCCGGAACGAGATCGTCGTCGCGCCGGCCACCACCGCCACGGCGGTGTGCAGGCCGTCGCGCTGCGAGGCGACCGACTGCACCGCCCGCATGGCAAGCATCTGCCGGCCCTGCTCCTTGAACCGCGGGCGGCACGCCGGGATCAGCAGCGACAGCGCGACTGTGTAGATCGCCAGGATCACCAGCAGCACGTTCGCCACCGTCGTGCGCCCCGGCTTGCTCCACTCGATACGGTCCGGCCAGATCACCACCCGCGCGTTGCGTCCCGCGACGTGACTCTCGAACGCCGCCAACGGCTGCTCCATCGTGCTTCCTCCACAGTGAACGGGGCCGCTCCCCCTGGGTGCGGCCCCGATACTCTCACGGCTGGCACAGCGCCAGCCCTCCCGTCACAGCTGTCGGCCGTCGATCACCTCGACCTCCCTGCCCAGCTTGGCGGCCAGCGCCCGCAACGCGGGCTCCGCCTCGTCCCACGCGGGCCCGTCGAGCACGTGGATGGTGCGGTGGTCACCCTTGACCGTCGTCACCATCACCGCCCGGTCGACGTCGAGGGCCACACCGCTGCGCTCGCAGAAGATCGCCCGCATCACGGCCTGCCGCAGGAACTCCCTGTCGAGGTAACGGTCCCGCTCCTCGTCGCTGTCGGCCATCAACGCCCGCAACACGTCGCCCATCAGTATCTCCCGGCTGGGGCGTGCGACGCGAACCACGGTGCCGTGGACGGCACGGGCGGGGCCGCGAACGGCGGCGGCGTGCTTTCCTCGTCGATCCGGTCGAGGCAGCTGGGGCACCAGACGTCGGGCACCGGGCCCTGCGCCAGGTCGACCGGCGTCCGTGCCACCCTCCCGCAGCCGCCCGCGCACGACAGCCGCAGGAGCCGAGGCAACCGCATCCCCAGCAGCATCATGCCGCGCGGCACCAGCGTCTCCCTCGGCTGGCCACCGTGGCGCGGTCGGATCACCAGGTTGACGCAGGTCGGGAAGTCGACCACCGGCTGCACGTCGAAGATTTCCACCAGCTGCCCGAACAGCAGCACCTCGTCGCGGCGGTGCAGCGACTCCGCCCGGACCACGTTTTCGTGTCCCTCCATCGCAGCGGTCACGCCGCCGCCTCCTCTCGCTCCAGCCAGGACAGCCTGGCCTCTACGTCGATCACCAGCTGTGTCGTCAGCCCGGCCCACACGTCGGCCGGCAGGGTCGCCAGGTGGTGCCACCGGCCGCCGTGCGAGGCGTAGACGTGCAGCGCCTCCAGCCCGTGCTCCCACAGGTACGCCCACGCCGGCTCGGTCGGGCGCTCAGCGGGCAGGCTGCCGAAGTGGGTCATCCCGGTTTCGGCCATCGGCCAGGCGCGGCCCACGCCGCTGACGAAGGCCCACTCGGCGGTGCTTGCCTCGGCGACCGGGTGCGGCCACTCCGAGTTGGCCAGGACCGACCAGTCTCGGTGCAGCAGCTCCTCGACCATCCGGAACGTGTCCCCCAGGAACTTCCGCTGCCACATCAGCCAGAGCTGGGCGAGGGTCCAGCTCGGCTGGCCCTCCAGGTCGACCGGCCGCGCCCGGTAGTCCCTGCCACCGGGGGCGAGCTGCCCCACCAGCGCCTTCATCGCGCACCCTCCCTGAAGGCGGCCCGAACCGCCGCCATGTACTGGCGGTAGCCCGACGCCTGCCACTGCACGGCGTAGCCCGCCTTCTGGACATCCAGCAGGTCCAGCTGTGTCAGGCTCGGCAGTTCGCCCACCGACCAGCACGCCCACGCCCGCCACCGCTTCGGGCCGCGCTCGGGGAGCACTCCCAGGTAGACGTGCAGTCGGTGGGCGCCGAACAGGTATGCCCACTCGCGGTCACCCGCCGGCGTCTCGGCGATGTTGCCGACCTGCGGCTCGCGGCCCTCGGAGGGCACGCCGACCAGGCGGCCGGTCGGCCCGGTGGCCGGCAGGGCGTACAGCCGCGACCAGTCGGAGTGCAGCAGCGTCGCCACCGCCGTCTCCGCGTTGTGGTCGCACAGGTCGTGCAGCAGCACCGACAGTGCCGGGACGACCATCGTCGGGCAGCCGTCGTGCTGGACGTGCCGCGCCAGGTACGTGCCGTCGGCACCTTCGATGCCGACCAGCGCGCGTAGACCCATGGTTACCTCCACGTGAACCGGGTCTTGCTCGGACAGTTACCTTGCTCTGTCCGGCCGCAATCGTCAACTGTGACCGGACAGCCAGAGCCGTCTAGGGACTCCGCACCGGGGCCGGGCGCACCGCCCAGCCCCGACTGCGCAGCCACTAGCCGCGCTCGACCACCTCACCCGACGCCAGGCGGGCCACCCCGACGAACTCGGACGGACCGTGCTCCCGCTTCTCCCACACGCCCGCCACGTCCCGGTGCAGCCGGAAGCCCGCGCGCTTCAGCGCCTCCAGGACGTCGCACCCGACGCCGAGTCCGTCGGCCGCACGCACCTCGACGTGCACCTCAAACACCTCCTCCGCCGGCCGCGCGTCGCACTCGTCGACCGGCTCGTCCGAGTGCGGGCACGTCGGCTGGTGCGGGTCGGCGACGTGCTCCCCGCAGTGCTTGCAGCAGAGTTCGTCGTCGTTGCAGGCACCGAACGGCTCACACTCGATTACCGCTCGCCCACCTTGCTGGATCGCGCTCTTGCCCATCTCAACCTCCACGTGAATCAGGGCAGGGTGTACACATTCATTGTATGCGATCAGCCCTCTTGTGTACAGGTTTTATGTATGCTAGGGGCTGTGTAGCAGGTCACACAGGGCCGGTCAGAACAGCCGAGCCTGCCGGTAGACCGCCTCGGCGTCGAACGTCGACGAGGCCGGTGCGGGCGGGGGCGGGGGCGGGGGCGGCTTCGGCTGCGCCCGCCGCAGGTGCGCGCTCAGCGGGTCCTCCGGGTGTGGCAGGTCGAGCAGCCGCCGCACCCCCGCGATCTGCCTGGCCACCTGCCACGCACGCTCCATCTCGTCGATCGCCACCTGGCGGACCCGCAGCGCCTCATGCATCCAGTCGTTCAGCAACCCGTCGCCGCAGCCGACGACCACCCGCCAGCCCAGCCCCCACAGGTGCAGGTTCACCGCGCACAGCGCCGCCGCCAGCGGGTCCAGGTCGTTCGCCCACCACTCGCACGTCGTCGGGTCGAGACCGTCCTCCCGCATCGCCTGCGCCGCGCCGAGCAGCATCGTGCCCGTGCCCGCACACGGCTCCAGGACCCTCTGGCCTTCCTTCGGCGTGTTCATCCGGCCCAGCAGTAGCGTCACGCTCTCCGGCGTCAGGAACTGGCCGATTCCGTTCCGCGCGCCCCGGCTCTTCATCGTCTGGAGCAGCATCCCGAGCAGGTCCGTGTCGCCCCAGCCGTCCGGCCCGAACCGCTCGAACACGCCGCGCCGCAGCGCCGCCTGGCCGACCGCGTGGATCGCCCGCAACACCGTCTCGTCCTGCTCCTCGTCGATCCACGACCACAGGTGGATCGTCCGCGGGTTCAGGTCCGGCCGCAGCGCCGCGAACTCGCACCACAGCCGCTGGATCAGCAGCCCGAAGCCCTCGTGGTCCAGGCGCTCCGCCGCCTCGCCCAGCCGGTCCAGCTGCTCCGGGCCCGGCGCCTCCCGCGCCACCAGCGCCAAGGCGGCTACCACCGACATCGGCACCTCGATCCGCGAGCCGCCGTACCGGCCGTGCCACGCCTCGTCGACCGCCTCCGCGATCGACCGCGCGTGCTCCCTCGGGTCACTCGGCACGGCTTTCGCGCGCCGCGCCATCGTCGTCCTCATGCTCTTCCTCCACGTGAACCCCGGCGACCTCCCGCCGGCTGGAATGGGAGCGCCCCCCGCAGCCATCGGCTACGGGGGGCGCTCGGTCAGGTCAGCGTCGGCCGCCGCACCCGGCGTGGCCACAGCCACCGCAGAACCCGCCGCTGTTGCACGCGCACGGGCACGGGCGGACCCGCTTCGCCGCCTTCTTCATCTCGTTCACCTCCCCTCGCCCTCTGTCGGCCCGGAACGCGCCGGCCGGGAATTCCCGGCCGGCGCGCATCGGTTCAGCTCGCCCGGCCGGCCTTCACGCTCTCGGCGGCGAACGCCAGGGCCGTCCGCCGCTCGGCCACCTTCATGAGCGCCGCGTCGACCGCCGCCGCCTTGCCGCTCACGGCGGCCAGCAGGTCGCCGCGCACCGACGTCCGCAGGTCGCCCGACTTCGCGGCCACCACCGCGTTCTCGGTCGCCACGGTGAGCTCGGCGGTGTGCCGCTCCAGCTCCCGCTCGGCCTCGGCCACCCACGCCGCCATCCGGGCGACCATCCCGAACGGCTCGGCACCCTCGGCCTCCACGCCGAACTCGGCGAGCAGCTCCTTGATCCGGTTCTCCATTTCCCTGCCCTCTTTCTGTGTTGAGGTCGCTTGCTGTACATATTCATTGTATGCAAATGACACTCCCCCGTACAAATTTTATGTACGCCCCAGGCTGTGTAGCGCGCCACACAAGCCCCACCACCCGCGCCCCTTGAGCACGAGAAACGCCGCCCGCCGCCACCCACCACCCGCGCCCCTTGAGCACGAGAAGCGCCTTGCCGCCGCCCCACCGCTCGCCGCTCGCCGCCGACAGCCGCCCACCCCCCGGGATAGGAAAAGGGGAGCCGCCGGCTTTCCGACCCCGACCACCCAGCCCCGAGGCGCAGACACAAAAAAGCCGCCCCACCTGGCACGGGGAAGCAACCAGGTGGGGCGGCGAGTCCGAGGCTGGGGTCTACGGTCAGCGGCTCCGCGAGGAACGCGACCGCGACGCCTTCGGCGGCGGCTGGGAGGCTCCCTCCGCCTCGGCGTCCGCCTCGGACACGTCGGCCCCGGCATCGGCCGACTTGCTCTCCTCGCCGGCACCCGCCGCCGGCTTCGATTCCGGCTCGGACGTCGGCTCGGGCTCGGGCTCGGGCTCCGGCCCGCGGGTCAGCCCCGGCGTCTCGACGTCGCCCTCCTCCCTGAGGTCGACGACGTCGTACCCGTCGACCACCTCCCGGGCCAGGTCCTCAGGCACGTCGAACGCCAGCCCGATCGGCCCGTCGCTCGTCGTCCGCACCTCGTCGTGCCGCTCCTCGCCGGCCGCGTCGAGCAGCTGCCGCGCGAGGGCCTGCGCGTCCGCGCGGTCGTTCGGGTAGATCAGCGGTGCCATGTCTCCTCCTACGCCGGCACGCCCGGCAGCTTGACCTTTACCGCCGCCACCACGCAGCTCCACCCGACTGTGTAGAACCGCTGGGCGACCGCGAACACCTCGTTGTCCTTGCGGTCCAGGGCCTCGGGCAGCTTCGGCAGGAACACCGCCGACCGCCGCACCATCACCGGCCCGGTCCCGTACAGCCACGCCTCACCGGCCCCCGGTGCCGCGCCGCCCGGACCGACGCCGGTCGTCTGCGCGAACACGATCGGGTTGCCCAGCGGCCCTACCAGCCGCGGGCCCTCGATCCGCGACTGGCCCTTCTCCGCGAACCACCCGCCTGTCCAGCGCGGCGCCCACAGCACGCCGAGCACGCCGGCCCGGTCGCCGATGCGCGCCTCCAGCAGGCCGACCCCCGTCTCCAGCGGCACCGGCGTCACGTCGGACCCGGCCAGCACCTCCGTGCCGGCGTCCGCCAGGTACACCTCGGTGTCGCCCTCGCCGGTCCACACGTAGTGCTCCAGCGACTGCTGCTCCACCGCGCCGAGAGCTCGCCGGGCGCGCTCCAGCAGATCCGGCCGGGCCACCGACCGGCCGGTCAGCCCGGCGTACAGCCGGATCACGCCCGCCTTGACGCTCGGCACGCCGTCCGGCAGCACCATCGTCGCCCGGTCTGGATCGGACGCCGCGGCGATGTTCGTCGGCGCCGGAGCGTCCACGCACAGCGGCTCCCACTCGACGCCGGCCTGAAACTCGCGCTGGTCGGCGGGGTCGACCACCGCCGCCGCCGAGAACAGCCCGTACCGGTACGGCGTCGTAGCTGGGGCGTCCACGTACACCAGGGGCTGAGTCACCCGTCACCTCCTCCAGGGTGAGGGCCGCGCCGCCAGGACGCGGCCCTCTGGAACGGGTAGCTCAGGCCGCCGCGCAGTCGAACGCGACGGTGCTGCCGGTGACGCCCGTCGGGCACAGCGGCACGCTCACCTTGTAGGACACGTAGCACCGCTTCACCAGCAGCGTCGCCTGCTCGGTGAACAGCGCGATGTACTCGTTGTCCTTCAGCTTCGTGCTGTCGTAGACCGCCGACAGGTCGATGATCGGCTTGCTGCCCTTCACCCACGTGCCCGGTGCGTAGATCAGGAAATCGACCGTGCCCGGCCACTGGCCCGGGGCCGTGGTGCCGCCGAAGCCGTTGCCGCCCGCGTCGGCGTACCCATCCTGCCAGTCGTAGACGAACTGCGGCCGCAGGTGCCGCCGGGTGAACCACGCCGTGATCTGCTCGTCGGTCACGTCGAGATAGTTCACCCCGGCCCGGCGCGACATGTCCGCCCGGATCCAGTCGATCAGCCACAGCGGCGCGACGCACTCCAGCAGTTGCCGGCGGCCCAACCGGTACCGGTACCGGTAGTCCGTTGCCGCCAGGGAAATCGCGCCAAGCAGCGCCGTCGTCGTCTCGTCGCCGTCGATGTCGCCCCCGAGGGTCAGCGCGAACTGCGTCGACTGGCCCGGAACGTTGGCCATCCGCTGGATCAGCCGGGCGTTGATCTTGTGCTCATGGGCGGTCAGCGCCCGCCGCACCACGTCCCGGGTCAGCTCGGGCCACACCGCGTTCTGCACGATGTCCTGCTCGATCTGTACCCCGTCCACCTCGAGGCGCGTCTCGGTCCAGTTCACCGTCGGCACCCGGTACGAGGACTTGTCAACCCCCGCAGTGCTGTCGGCCTCGGTCTGCACGAAGCCGATCCCCGAATACATGTCACGGAAGTCGAGGTTGGCCGGCACCTTGATACCGCCGCCGCGCGGGATCGTGATGCCCGGAAGGTCCAGCAGACCCTCGGTCGTCTCCAAGCCCTCGCACAGCTCCCACAGCGTCTCCGACGGGGCACCCCATCCGCCGGCCGCGACGAGGTTGCCGCCTGACAGCCGCGACTCCGACGCGGCCAGATCCACCAGCTCCATGTCGGTCAGACCCCTGCCCCCGGCGACAAGCGCCTGGTTAACGGGCAGCTCCACCCGAGCCACGTTCTGCTTGATGCGGGTCGCGACCCCCACCCCACGGGGGAAGCCGGCGAACTTGTCGTCGAACGCCGACGCGACCTCCGACACGGAGGAGAACACGTGACCGTGCGGCACGTTCGGCACGTCCGCCGCCGCCTTGATGACCGCTGACTTGCCGGTGCTGGCCACCTTCGGCTTCGACTGACGTCGGGCCGCTCGGCGAGCCAGTGACGCGACGACCGGCGTCGGCTGCTGCTGCGCCGGCTCCTCGGCCGGCGCCTCCTCGGTTGACGTCTCCTCAGCCGGCTCCTCCTCGGCTTCGCCGCCGTTGCCCTCGTCACCGTCGCCATCGCCGCCCTCCGGAGCGCCGTGCACCGTCGCGGTTAGGTCGTCCAGCTCGGAGGCGACCTGCTCCGCCGCCTGCTCGATCCGCGCCTGTTCGGTACGCATCGACTGAACGAACGCGGCCAGCTCCCGCAGCCGGGCCAGGCCGTCGGCGTCCAGGGCCGGGTCGTCGCGGAGAGCATCGAACGCCGCGACGGCCTGGTTCTCCAGCTCGGTCAACGCGTCGAGGTCGAGCCCGTCGAGGCTCGAAGGGATCTGAAAGTCCACCGTCGGCTCCTCAGCACGGTAGGGATCTCATCCCCGACCGGCCCGCAGCCAGCATCGGCGGTACAGCCACAGCGTAGCCCGCCGCTGCGGTGCATGTCGCCCGGCGGGCACCCCCGCCTCGGCGCTCCGAATCCGCTGGCCAGCTGCCGTAGCCTTGAAGACGTGGCGGGCAAGGACAAGTTGCGGCGCCGGCATCACATCGTGCCGCGGTTCTACCTTCAACGGTTCGCAGACCAGCGAGGGCTACTCAGGCGCATCGTGCTACCCGGCGACGTCCGCCACTCTGTCTCTGTCACGGACGCTACAGTGGCCAAAGACTTCTACCTCGTTGAGGAGGAGGACGGCAGCCGCACCGACCGGGTGGAGCAGCTGCTCGGCGACTTCGAGACCGAGGCCGCAGATGCGTTCCGCACGGTCGTCGACAGCCAGGTATGGCCAATCCCGGACGACGCGCGGCTCGCCATCGCTTGTTGGGCGGCCTTCCAGATTCTCCGCACCACAGTGCAGCGGCAATCCGGCGCGGAGCTCGCCGACATGCTGTTCAAGCTACAGATGGGCGCTGGCGGCAAACCCCAGCTCCGCAGCATGCTGCGCAAGAACCTCAATCGGGAGCCTACCGAGGCAGAGGTCGAGGAGCTCTGGACGAAGGTCAGTGACTTCGACTCCTACGCCGTCGCGCCCCATCCGAATTCCCACATCAAGACGATGCTGGATCTGATGCCCAGGGCAGCGTACTCGTTTTATGAGCGAGGCTGGAGCCTGATCCGCTGGAAGCGCAAGGCCCTCGCAACGAGCGATCATCCGGTTGTCCTGGTGGCCGATCCGGATCGACCACAGTGGTCCGGCGTGGGGCTGCGGACAGCCGGTGCCATCCTCGTGCCGCTCGACCGCCGCGCTGCACTCTGGATGGAAGCGCCAGAGGCAGCCGACGAGCAACTACCCGGGACTACAGCCATGGCCCACGTTTACAACTGGTTGATCGTCGGCCAGGCCCACAAGGCCCTATTCCACCATCCTGACGACGATCCACTCGCCGGCATCGACCTGCCACAGCCGCGCGGCAGGCTCATGGGAGGCTATGAACAGGTCAAGGGCTTCGTTTATCCGGACGGCATGCCTCCTATCTCGGCGGGTGATGACCTCCCTACTTCTTGACGAGCCGAATCGTCCCGCCGCCGCCCTTGCGCACGTCGGCGATCTCCGCATCCGTCTTCGACCCGTACTCGCCGCCGGTCCGGCCGTCCCCGTAGGACAGCACCCACACCGTCGCGCCCCGGCGCCGCGCGCCGCAGTTGCAGCCCACTGCTTCCTCCCCTACTCCCCATGCACCTCGGCGGACAGCGCCGCCACCAGCGTCCTTCGGTCCCGGCCGATCGACGCGGCAATCCGCTCGGCCACCGCCGCGTTCACGGCACGCTGTCGCTCGGCGGCGAACCCGGCGGCCACCGCCCGCCGCACCGCCGCCTCGAAGGCGGCCGGCGACAGCGGCGCCTCCGGCCGCCGGCCTTCCGAGTCGGACGGCTTCCAGCCCGCCCAGCCCGAAGCGACCATCGCGTACGCCCGCCCGCCCGACGAGCGGCCCCGCACCACCGGGAAGCCGCCGACGTTGACGCACAGCGCCGCGACGAGGTGTCGCGCGCCGCCGATCCACCGCCAGTCCCCCGACAGGGGCGACCGGCGCAGCAACTGCACCTGCTCCTCGGTGGCCTCCGGCACCAGCGACCCCGCGACCCACGTGCCGTGGGCGTCCCGCCCGGCCCGCACCACGGCGACCTGCGTGCCGGTGTCGTCGTAGTGCTCCACGGCGGCCGCCGCGCTGGCGGACAGGTCGGCGTGCCCGGTGCTGGCCGTGATGTGCCCGACCGCGACCAGCTCCCCCTCGGCGGTCTGGATCTCCGGCCGGTGGAACCAGTCGAAGCCGCCCTCGTCCGGCGGCAGCACGCACTGCCCGCCGGTCAGGAACGACAGGTGGCAATCCCGGTCGGCGAGGTGCCCGAACACCCGCCCGTCCGCGGTGACCGTGATCGGCGTCAGCTCGGCCAGGCCCGGGTCGTCGAACCAGGCGCGCGGCGGGTACAGCGGCGCGACCTGCTTCTTCGTCGCCACGCCGGCCGCGGTGACCGGCTCTTCCTCCTTTTCCTCCTCATCGGAGGGCACGTCGTCGGCCGGCTCCTCGTCGTCGACCAGCTCCAGCTTTGCGTCGGGGAACGCCTGCGTGCCGACGAGCGTCACCGCCATCACCCGGCCCTTGGTCACCATAATGTACGGCTCCTCGCCGGCCTTCATGAAGGCTTCCCACTCCTCGTCGGACATCTCCTCGATCGGGGTGCCCTTCTCGTCGGTGAACATGAACTCGAAGTCGTCCAGGTCCACGCTCGGGAACAGCACCCCGGCGCGCAGCAGCTCCAGGGCCTCGCCCAGCTCCGGCACCGCGTCGATGAAGTCGCCCGCCCCGCTCAGCTTGCTCTTCTGCACCTCGCCGGCGGTGATCCGGCCGATCGTCACCGCGCCCTCGTGTCCGGGGGCGTCCTCGCGCGCCCACCGCAGCGGCAGCGGCAGGTCGCGGAACGACCACTCGCCGTCCGCCGCGAAGATCCGCCGGTCACCCGACCTGGCACCCAGCGGCGCCAGCGTCCCCTTCCACGTCGCCATCTGCTTGCCACCCTTCGCGGCTGCCGCCGCCGTCACCGTGATATCCAGCCCGGTCGCCCGGTCGCGCCGGGGCCACGGGTGCTTCGGGACCACAGGCAGGGGCTCGTCGGCCTCCACCTCGATCATCGTGCAGCGGCAGTTCACCGTCTGCCCCGGCGGCGCGGTCGGGTCGCCCGGGAACCGCATCGGCACCCCGCCGACCATGAACACCCCGTCCAGGGCGACGCGCTGCCCGTCGGCGTCCCGGTGGTCGTCCCGGGTCCGCTCGTCGTGCGTGGACACCCACACCTTGTCCAGCTTCTCGTCCAGCGCCTGCTCGGCGGTCAACCAGGCCGTCAGGGTTCCCGCGTTGTACGCGCCGATCGTCTCGGTCCGGGCGATCGTCACCACCCGGTCGTCCCACGACCGCTCCCCCAGGATCGCCTCGATCGCGTCACGGATCTGCGGGATGCTCGCGCCCTCGGCGGTCAGCTCGGCGACCGCCGCCGTGACCTCCTGCCACGCACTGTCGGGCACGCCCTGGAGCCGGTTGGGCAGGGACGCCAGGTACTCGTCCTTCATCTGCGCGACCCTCAGCAGCTCCAGGTCGCCGCCCGCGTCGCGGACTCCCTCAAGGAACGTCTGCTCGACGGCGGGCCGCAGGTGTGCCGTCATCGCCTCGAACCACGCCTGCCCGGCACCGGCGAGCGCCGACGGGTCGGGCGGCAGCAGCGCTGCGGTGACCGGCAGGGTCACGGTCCGGGCGTCGCGCAGCCAGGCGCGCAGGGCGGCCCGCGCCGCCCGCAGCACCCGGCGCTCGGCGGCCACCACCCGCGCCTCGTGGTCGAGGCGCAGCGGCAGCCAACGGTCCGGCTCGGCCACGGTCAGCCGTCCGCCAGCTGTTCGGGCGGCGGGTCGGTCGGCGCCGGTCCGACGGACGGCAGCGCGGCGACCACCTGAATCCGGGTGCCGGTGACCTGCACGCCGCCGTCGGGCAGACCCATAGGCAGTCCGGCCGGGCTCCGCACCAGCCGATAGATCGTCAGCGTGTCCTCCGTCCAGTCGAGCCGCACGAAGTCCTCGTCGATGACGATGGACAGTTCCGCGAACACCTCGCGCAGCTGGGTCAGGCTCACGCTTTCCGGGTCAGGCATTGCTCCTCCTGCTCTCCTGGTGTCGCGCCACGTCGGCCGGGTCGCACACGTGGCCGGCGTCGGTCAGCGGCGGCTGGTCGCCCTCCCACAGGTCGCCCCACCAGCCGCAGGTGCGGCACATCGTCCAGCGCAGCTGCTCGCAGCCCTTGCCGCGCCCGGACCGCCGGCATGCGTGCCCATGGGCCTCCACCAGGTCCGGCACGAGGGCGGCGGCGCTCATGCCGGCACCAGCTCCCCGGCGACGGTCTGGGCCAGGTGGTCGTGCAGCTCGGCGACGTCGTGCCGCGTCCCGGTGACCAGCAGCCCGCCGACGTAGGTGGCCAGGGCGGCGGTCAGCTTCTCCGGGTCGACGTCGAGCTTCGTGGCCACCGCCGGCACGGCCGCCCACGCGCCTTCCAGCAGCCGGGGCACCGACGTCGGCGTGGACTGGCGCACCGTGTGGTACTCCCACGCCTTCAACCCGCTGTGGCGGTACCGCTCCCGGCCCAGCACCCGCTTGCCGGCGATCTCAAGCGCCCGCAGCGCCAGGACCTCGCACGCGGCGAGGAACGGCGCGGTGATCGGCCCGGCCGCCGACGCGGCGACGGCCGCCCGCTCAGGCGGGCCGCGATTCTCGGTGTCGCCCGGCGGCGGCTCCTCCGTCGTCGGCTCCTCCTCGGCCGGCGGCGGCTCGTCGCCGCCGGGCGGCAGCTCGGCCGGCTGTGGCGGCGGCTTCAACGCCTCCGGGTCCAGGTCGACGCTGACCCCGGCGACTTCCAGCAGCCGAGTCACGAGCAGCGGCCCGGCTGCCGGCACCGTTCGGATGATCTCCAGCAGCCGGCGCAGCTCGCGCTCCTGGTCGGTCGGCTTGTCGTGCTCGCCGAAGCCCGTCTCCCGGCGCAGCGCGTCGCCGGAGAGCTCGCCGAGGCCGAACAGGTCCTTCGCGTCGGCGCCCTTGTCCGGCGTCTGCGTCAGCTCGCTGGTGTCGTACCAGACGATCCACCGCCGGGGGTCGGCGACGCCCTGCGCGCCTTCCAGTGCCGGCCACAGCATCTGCTCGGTGAGCGCCGCGCAGAACAGCTCCAGCTTCGACTCGACGTGGTACTTGATGGTCGCCTCGTCGGTCATCCAGGCACCCCAGTGGTTCGCCTGGGTCATACCCAGCAACATCTCCGGCGGGGCGTCCAGGCCAAGGGCTAGCCGCCGGATCGCCCCGTCGAGCATTGCCGGCACCGCGCTGCTCAGCTCGGTGGCGAACGACAGCAGCCGGGCCTTCTCCAGGTGCTCGGCGGGGCCCTGCACGACGATCGGCACGAGGGCGGCCACGCTGTCACGGTCCTTCACCGCGGTGGTCATCGCCTCGGTCAGAGTGGACAGGAACGACGTCACCCCGTCCTCGGCGTCCTCCTCCTGTTCGGGCGCAACGAAGCTCAACTCGTTGGGCAGCAGCAGGATACCCGCGCCGGCCAACCGGGAGTCGATCTGCGACTGCACGTACTGCGTCAGCCGCTCAATCAGCCGCAGCACCCGCCGGTTGCTCTGCACCTGGCTCGACGGCAGGGCGTGCCGGCGGGGACTCGGCACCCAAATCCGCACGATCACCGTCTCCTCCGGCTCCAGCTCGCGCGCCCCGTCGCCCTGGTCGAGCACGTACTTCCCGGCCCGCTCGGTCAGCTCCTCCACCGACGCGATGAACCACCGCTCCCGGTCCGTGGCCTTGCCTTCGGCGTCGCGTTCCGGCTCGCCGATCAGGTAGCACTCGCCGGGCACGCCGAGCTGTATGCCGGCGTCGCGCAGCAGCTCGACCTGGGTGCTGGGGCCGCCGAGGAACGTCTCGTTGACGCCGGCCGGCGCCTGGTCGGGCGTCTCCATCGGACGGCCTTGGTCGTCGACTTGCGTGATGTACAGCCGAGCGCGGCCCATCGCCTTGGCGATCAGGTCGACCAGGAACGCGAACTCGCCGCACTCCTCGTAGTGCCGCCACGCCTCGTCCTGCCACTGCTGCTTGGTGACCTTGCGCAGGCTGCCGCTGGAGTCGTAGCGCATCTTCGCCGCCGAGGCGACCACGGCCGTTGCCTTGCCGACCTCACTGTCGACGTTCGGCTTCGTGCCCCACCACGCCATGCACTACTCCTCGGGCTCGGCGCGCACCAACAGGCCGGTCGCATACGACATAGCCAGCGCGATGGTGGGCACATCCACCCACCAGTAGCCCGACCAGCGGGGCATGTCGGAGAGGTACCACCAGCCAGCTACGGCGGGTGCAGCGATCCACACGGAAAGGCACCAGCGGCAAACCAGTAGGTACGCGAGCGCGCTGAGTTCCGGTAGCCGCCTCACAATCGCCTCCCGGGGTCGCCGGGTGATCTCGTCGGCGACGACCAGCCGAGTCACCCGCGCGACGAAGAGCAGTACCACCGCGATCTCGATCAGCGCCGTCACGGCTATGAGCATAGGCAACAACACTGCGACCGCACAGACGTCAGCGAGGCTGTTCGCATGG
Organism: Micromonospora cathayae; assembly: GCF_028993575.1. NCBI lineage: Bacteria > Bacillati > Actinomycetota > Actinomycetes > Micromonosporales > Micromonosporaceae > Micromonospora > Micromonospora cathayae. Next base: position 6,074,795 of record NZ_CP118615.1, read on the forward strand.
GTGACCGCGTGTGACGTCGAGCCGTACTCTATGGCGGCGGTAGAGGGAAGGATCACCCATGGACATGGCGACGCTCGGCCAGTTGGCCACCAAGGCGGCCGTCAACTGCAGCACCGTCATCGGCCGGAAGCTGTTGACCAGGTACCAGCGAAACAAGATCGCCACCGAGGCCGCCGGCATCCTGGTTGCCGGAAACACCGAACGGTTCATCGAACACCTCAACCCGCAGCAGCTCCGTCGGTTTCGGGCGTTCGCCGAGTCCGCTCAGTTCGATCACCTCGTACGCCAAGCCATGATCTCCTCCCTCGCGTCGACAACCGACGACACGCGGAGCGCGATCCGTGAGCAGCTTCGGCACGGCCTGCGTCACCACGGCGAGTTCGCCGAAGCAGACCTGCTACAGGCCACCGACGTACTACACGAATTGGTGGACGCCGCAGTGCACGCGGTACGACAGACTGCGGCATCAGGAACGCTCGACAGTGGCCGCGCCGTGGCAATGGCGGCCAGGGTGGCCGCCGCCGGGGTACTCAACAGCGAGCTGCTAAACCGCCTCAAGACGCTTGACGAAATCAACCAGTTCGCCAAGGCGGTTCGATCTGCAACCAAGGCCGGCAACGCGAAGCTGCGCATGACCGCGCACGACTTGAACCGCCAGGTCGACTACGCCCAGCTATACGTCACCCCAGTACTGCGCCCGGCCGCCGCCTCCCCCCTGTGGGTTTCATCGAACTCAGAGACGTTCACGCTGGCCGACGGCATGAACAACGCGGTTCGCTTCGTCATCCTCGGCGACCCCGGCGCGGGAAAGTCCACGCTGGCCGCGAAGCTCGCCCACGACCTGGCCGCCGACAAAATTGGCGGCCTGGAGGGGCAGGTGCCGATCTTGCTCGTCGTGCGTGCACACACTCAGTCACTGCGCACCGATCACCACACGCTGCTGCACTACCTCGAGGCGGCGTGCCGGCGTCCTGGCAACGTCAACCCCCCACCTGACGCGCTCGAGTATCTGCTGCTTAACGGTCGCGCCACGGTCATCATCGACGGCATCGACGAACTCGGCGACAGCTCCTACCGGCAATCATTCGCCCAGCTCGTGGATGGCTTTGCCCACCGCTACCCGCTTGCCCGCGTCATCGTCACCTCCCGAGTCATCGGCTATCCAGACGCCCCGCTTGACTCTGACCTGTTTCCGACCGTCGACATCGCTCCCTTCAACGACACCCAGGTCAACCAGTACGCCAACCGGTGGTTCAGGCTCGATGCCACCTTGGACGCCGACCAGCGCCGGCAGTTGACTGAGGCTTTCATGCGGGAGAGCGAGGTAGCGCGCGATCTGCGGGTCAACCCGCTGGTGCTGTCGCTGCTGTGTGGCCTGTACTCGACCGTGCACTACATCCCACGCAACAAGCCCGAGATTTACGAAAAGTGCGCCGAGCTGCTATTCGAGACCTGGGACCGATCACGGGGCATCGAGGTCACACACCGATACGGGGCACACATCCGCCCAGCAGTGCAACGCCTCGCCTGGCGGCTCTTCACCGACCCGCAGGGCCGCCAAGCGCTGCCACGCGCAGAGCTGATCACGTTCCTCGCCGAATACATGAAGACCAAGCGGTTCGAGGACCCAGACGAGGCAGCTCAGGCCGCTGCCGACTTCCTTGACTTCTGCGCCGGCCGCGCCTGGGTACTCACCGACGTGGGCTCCGACACTCTGCAACCACACTACGGGTTCGTGCACCGCACGTTCCTGGAGTTCTTCGCCGCCGCCCAACTCGTTAAGCATCAACCCGACCCCGAGGTGGTATGGGGCCAGCTGGAGCCGCACCTCGTCGACAGCACCTGGGACGTTGTCGGTCAGCTGGCAGTACAGATCCTGGACCGCCATTGCGACGACGGCGCGGACCGGATACTGCGCCTCGTGCTAGCCCGCGTCGGCGAGGTCCCCAGCGCCTCGCTAAGTCACCTGGCCTTTGCCGCCCGGTGTATGGAGAACGTCGCCCCAGACAACGCCACGCTCCGCGATGTGGTCACCCGTGTGGTGGCCCTCTCGTGTGCAGTACCAGCCGCCGAGCGCCGGAGGACGCAGTTGGAGCTTTTCCCGGAGAACGACGTTCCACTATCGGCGCTGCTGGCGGTCACCGCGCCGGACAACGCCACCCGCATAGCCCGTGCGATGGCTGACGCCCTTGAGCACCACGCCAGAGTTATGCCCCTGAGCAGTTCAGCCGGGTTGCTTTACTACGCTTTGCTGAAGAACCCAATCGCCCTTAACGACGGCAGCGGGGAGTTGATCAAGCGGCTGGTCGCGGATGATCTGTCCCAGCGTGTCGTACCCGAGACGGCCCGGTATGGCACCGCCTTGTTCAGCGACCCACCGCCGATGACCTGGACGAATACGGCCTCTCGATCCTCTACGAGCTCACTTACGTTGCCGGCGCTGGTATACTGCCTGTTCTCGCTTGGATCCTGACGGGAACGGTCTCCCCGCCCGTCGGCCGGACGGCAGCAACCCTTGGCCAGTGGGATAGAACCCTTGAAGGTTATTACCCCCAGATCATCGCCAACCGCGACTGGCTCTCCCGCGCCGCGTTGCCGCGGAACGTGTGGGAGCCAGTGCTGACCCGGTTCGAGGAGGCAGCACTGCGCGAGATGAGCAAGCACAGCCGCGCCGCCCTGATCCTGCTGTTGCTCCCGATCATCCGGGTTGCAAGGAACCGACGCGACGTTGATCAGCTTGAGCAGCTTATGACCGCTGTCGAAGGCCGCTACCACGAGGCCGCCATCGACATCGTTAACTCCTGGGCGTTGCCCCCCGAAGCCCACGACTTCCTCGTTGAATGGGTCCGGCAGCCCGGCTGAACGGTAATGTCGCCGCATGCGCGCCCGGATCGAAAGTCGTATGGGGCAGTCTCAAGCCCCGATGACAGGTGCCGGACAGAGCAGAGAGGTCCCCAGTAATTGATCCCTGGACCCCAGCCTTCAGATTCCGACGAAGCCACTACCGGCCCACAGGCAGACGTCCACTCGCCTGACCGGTCAGCCCGGAGCATCGCTCGACTTTGACACCCGCGCCCACGACACGACGCCTGTCGGCGTACGGGCCAACGTGCGCAACCGGGCACCCCAGAAAGCGCTGGCCCCGCTGGTCTCGCCGTCGACGTTGGGCTTCGTGCCCCACCAACCCGTGCGGTTACTCCTCGGACGCGGCGCGCACCAGCAGCCCGGTCCCATAGGACAGGGCGAGCGCGACGGTGGGCACGTCGACCCACCAGTAGTCCGACCAGCGGGTTATGTCGGAGATGTGCCACCAGCCAGCGGCCACCGCCGCAGCGATCCACACGAACAGGCACCAGCGGCAAAACAGCAGGTATGCGAACGCACTCCCCTCGGGCAGCCGCCTCTCGGGGTCGCCGCGTGACCTCGTCGTCAGTAACCAGCCGGGTCACGCGGGCGACGACGAAGAGCATCACCACAACCTCGGTCAACCGCCGTCACGGGTATGAGCATAAGCGGAGACATTGCGACCCAGTGGGTTGCGGCTCTGGCCCGATGCCGGAATGCTCATCAGTCCTAGCGGGTGCGCTCCAAACGAGCAATGCCACAGCAAGGAGGGACCGGCCGTGGAGGCCAACTTCTGGTCGTCGCCAGCGGCATGGCCCCACCAGGTCCACCAACGTGTCCGGCGCATCCGCCACTTGAGGATCGAGGGTGAGCCGGAGGGTAAGGGTAGGCGGGGAACACGTGCGGCACCCGCGTTCCAACGCCAGGTCATATCCCAACTCGACCGCGTCGGCCACGGTGCGATGACTGGCCCCGTTGCCCTCGATATCCACTTCCAGGCAGCCCGGAAGAATCCTACGGCCATCCACAGAGTTACCAAGTGGGCGCTGGATGCCCTGGAAGGCCCAGCCGTTGACGGCCCAGGCGCGCACAGACGAGCCCTGCTGTACCGGAACGACCGGCAGGTCAAGCTCCTACACGTACATCTTCAGCAGACCTGGGACAGCGACGGGGACCTGATCGAGCCCGAAGCTGGGATTACTCGAATCATGGCACGGCCCGTTCGCGACGTCGTAGAAGACCTACGCATGTTCCATCGACTGGGCGATGACGGCGATCATGACGACGAGTGGACCGGCGATGACTTCGACGACGACCCGTCTCCGATCATGATGCCCATGTTCGGCGATCCCGAGATGCGGCGGGTAGCCAGCGCAATCAACGACTGGAACCTGTTCCGACTGCGTGAAAGGACGCAGCGGGTCCTCCTCGACAGCGCTGATCAGCTGATCTCACATGCGCTGCGCGCGGCGCCGTACCGGATAGCGGGCGCCCGTCGCCCCAGGGATCCCGCCGGCGACGGCGAACCCTGGCAATTGCTGCACCAGGCCATGCGACACAGAGACATTGGGTGGGACCACCTGCTCTCCGGGCCGCTGACAGTCCCGATGCCAGGGCTGCCCACAGCCAGCGGAGAGCGCAGCCGGTTTCGAGACGAGGTGCGCAGACAGCTTGAGGAGTTTCGACGGCGTCGTCCGATCCTCGATCCGCTCGTCGTGCCCCTGAAAATCACCATCTTGGTCGTGCCGCCCGAGCAAGGCAAGGATCTGGACAACATCGCTCTTGATGTCCTGCCCACGGCACATGAAGTGCTGAAGCCGCATGTCGAGCCCTGGCTACTAGCGCCCACCTTCGGCGAGATCGGAGAGCACCGCGAAAAAGCGCTACGACGGATGAGATCGATCAACGCACAAAGCGTCACGACGTACCAGGTAATCGAACTCCAGCGGATACCTGAGGATCCGGAGGCCGGACTGTTGCGCCTGGCTCTAGGCCGAGGAGACCAGTACGACAGCTTCTGGACAGAGACATACGATCTGGTACGAAAGCGCGTGTATCGCATATGAGACCAAATAGGCCCTTCACCTTTCGATCGGCCGATCGTGCAGCGTCTCCAACATGAACGAGCACCATGCAACCGCCGCGCGTACCGCGAGTCGCCCGTGACGCAGGTCGACGCCGACGGCGACCTGCTCCGCGCCATGTCCGTCTCCGATCTTGTTACGCATGGCTGCGACGCCATTTGTCAGAGCATGCAACTGACCCATGAGCACCGCTGCGTCTTGGTCATGCCCCTCAGTGGTGCGCCGATCCACCCCTAGAGCCTCCATCGCGGCACGCGCCAGTCCTGGAACCTGCTGGTTGGCGTCCCATTGACGGTTCGTAGCGACCAGCACGGCCTTTGCCGTGGCTTCGATCAAATTCTTGGCCTTCCCGACCGCTACTGACGGGTCCTGGTGCATTGCCGCTTCGATGCGTGCGAGTTCGACGCGGATGGCTGCAGGATCCTGCAGGGCCAGCTCCGCTTGCCGGCCCAGGCCGGTGATCGTTGCCTGGGGGTCGCCCACGACCTGGTCGTCGATGCGGCGCTGCAGCTGCTGGGCGACCGGCTCGTACAGCTCTCGCAAGTACTGACGCCGACCGGCGTACGTGGGCTGCATGGTCTTCGCGAACGCGACTGCCTGGGCCACTGTCGGCCACGTGAAAGGCGCGGCAATGCCTAAATTGTCCAAGATTGCGTCTAGTTGGCGCCGACGGCGCCGGTACTCCCTCTCGTTCGGCTTGGGCGCATCCTTCTCAGGTGCGACCGCCGACAGCAATTCGGTGAACTGCGCAGCGAGCAAGCCCAGGGCGTGAGTCGCGTTGGCGTCGACCTCATCATCTTCCACCAGTTCATCGAAGAACATCCGCCTAGCCTAATGCCCCGAGTACCTCAATGGGCACGACCACACCGGCGACCTGCCCGTCCGCGATTGGCGGCCATGCACCTGCGGCGGACACCTGGCCCTGCCAGCCGCGCACGCAGGCGCCTGCGAGTCGAGCCGGCGACCGCCGAAGGCTGCGACGAAAGCGGGAGGCGGAAGAATCTACCGCTCCGGGCGCGTCCGCACTAGCAACTCCTCCCAGCTCTTGGCCTGCTTGATGTGCGTCTCAGTCGCAAAGACGTAACGCCAAATTCCGAACCGCCCGTCGTCACGGACCGTCCTGGCCCACTCTTCCCCGCTCCGCTTCTTGTCAAGCACATCGATGTCGCCCGCATCGCGGTCGGACTTGCCCTCGACGACCCAATATGCGCCGTCCGTGTCCAGAACGATGAAGTCCGGGTAATACTTTCGCCCGTTGTCGCGCTCGATCCACACCTCGCCGGGCTCATAGAGCCGAATCCACCATTCCACTAGGCGTGACGTGTCGAACATGTGGGCAAGGGCCCATTCGGTGGTCTTGGCATCGAAGCTGGCGACTGGCTGGATCGAGCGGTCCCAACCCTCGTACCACCGGCGTTTGATGAATTCGCCCCATTTGCTGTCAACATCACCTGGCATGGACCGCCGTATCGGTATGTCCACCGGACGGAAGGCGTACTGCGGCTGGAGCTTGCGCATGTTGAAGTTGGTCCGGATCAGCTCCGCGATGGCTCTTGCTGCCTGCTGAGCCCGACGCTCGCTCCACAAGGCCTCGTCGTCATCGTCGACCACTCCAGCACCGAGCAAAAACTCCCGCGTGATCCGTTGGGCAGCGTTGAGTTCAGGAAGCGACTGCTCGACCAAGCCAAGGCCCCAGATCCGATCCTCCAGGTCCTTGCGCACCTCAGGTACCGGAACATAGCGCTGCGTGGCGTCCTCTTCCTCCACCCGCTGTTCCCGCACGTTAACGTTGCCGAGCATGTCGCGCTCGGCGATCAGGGCCTTGCGCGAGAGCTGGACCGCGAACTCGTGTCGAAAACCCGCCCCCTCAGCCTGGGCGTCAGCGTTCCTGATCGCACTCAGCGAGAACTGGACCGGCAGTACCTCCCGCTCTCGCCGCGGGAAGGTGATCGTCGGCGCGCCCTCCACCTTGTAGAGGATCTTCTGGGTGGCTTGCTCGTCGCGGTCGTGCTGCGCTGACGCCGCTTCGACCGAGGAGAGCTGCAGCATCAGTGACCCGTCGACTGCCTGGCCACCTGCGATCCTCGCCGCTCCGACGAGGCTCAGCGTTCCTTGGCCCTCGATTTCCTGGACCCCGGGGAGTTTTGGCTGCCCCCCGATCGGTAGCGGCTGTTGGGTTGCGTCCGGATGCGGCTTGGGAGCCGGCTGCTCCGTCGGCGGCACCACCCGCTGAAGCAGCGCGTTCTTCTGCGCCAACAACTGCCGGTAAGAGTCATGCGCAACGAGGTCGACCTGGTCGATCGCCGGCACGCCGACGCGTTCACCAAACGGCAGGCGCAAGCCCCGGCCTAGGACCTGCTCGGTGAGAGTCTGGGACGCGAGGGCTCGGTAGCCGACGATGACGCCGATGTTCTTGACGTCCCAGCCCTCCTTGAGCTTGTCCACGGACACGACAGCGCGCACGGGCGATTCCGGGGCCTCCACCGCCGCAAGTGCACTGAGGGCCTGGTCGCTCGACTGCGAAGTGATGAGCAGGACTCGTCCCTCGCCTGGCAAGTAGGTGTCGCCGGTCAGCGTCTCGGCGACCCGTTCCGCGTCGGCGATCGACTGGCAGACGACGAACAAGACGGGCGTGACCGCTGCGCGACCGTTGTGTTCGGCCCAGGAGCGCCAAACCGCCTCCTTGCGCGCACGCAGGTGACACGCGTCGGCGAGCTGGGTGTTGATGTCCTTGATCCCATCCTCGCGGTAGACGATGACGGGGATCTTCACCCACCCATCCGCAATGGCATCCGCGAGCGTGTACTTGTAGATGACCTTCCGCAGGTCACCTTCGTCCGGTGTTGCGGTTAGCCCGACGAGAGCCCGCGGCGTCAACTCCCGAACAGCCGCACCAAACGCCCGCGCGCTGGACCGGTAGACGTGGTGTTCATCAGCGATGATCACCAGGTCATCCGCTTGTTGGAGGTGCTCGTACAGGCCAGAGCCGATGAACTCGTCCGTGTCCCGCACCTTGCGCGAGGTCAGAGCGGTAGGCCTGATGAGCTGCTGAACGTTGAACACGAACAACTTGACGACTGATTCGTCATGCAGGGCGTCCCCCACCTGCCCCCGCGAGAAGTTCTCTGAGGTGATGAGGATGGGCTGGAACTCCGCCCCGGGAATGAACTTGGGGTGCCCTGGCGTGAAGTTTGCAACCGTCTTGTCCTGGATGGTCTTCCCCGGCGTAACGAGAAGGACGTTCCGCACCCCCTTGCTCGCGAGGTAATCCAAAAGCGCCGCAGCGAGGTAGGTCTTACCAACGCCGGTCGCGAGGTCACAGACCACCTCAATGCCATCACCCTCGGCCACCGCTTTCGCGACAGCGCTAAGCGCCTCGGCGTTTGGCTCACGCAACGCCATGCGGGCCGTGATCTCGTCGACGAGCGCTTCGTCGTACGGTAGCCAGGTCATCGCACGACCTTCCCGCGACGCACCAGATCGCCGGGAGCCTTGAGCAGGCGTGAACCCTTGCTCATCTGGCGCAGAAGCTCAGCGGCGTCGGGGGCAGCGCTCTTCGCCACGATGGTTACCCGTTCTTCCTCGTCCAGGTAAGACACGATGGACTTGACCACCACGTCATCAGCCACGCCATCAACAACAGCGAGCCGGGTACGTCCCTTGCGACCGGCGAACGGGCCATCGAGTTCATACGCGAACCCCATCTGGGACGCGACAGCCCGTGCAAACATGTCACCCTTCGCCCAATCGGCAAGCAGCAGCCGATCCGCGGCGCGTTCGTACAGCGACGGCCCGACCTCCAGGACCCGAAAGCCGCCGCCCCCATTCCACTCGACTTCCTGCGTGATTCCGCCCGGGTCCTCACCGTTCACAACCTTCGTCAGCCGTGGCTTGGTGAAGGTCTCGACCGTGCTCGGCGACACCTCCGCCAGTACCCACTGGCGCCCCATCTTGTGCGCCACGGCACCGGTCGTTCCCGACCCACCGAAGCAGTCCAAGACGATGTCGCCGGGGTTGGTGGCGATGTGAATGATGCGATGGAGCAGGCCCTCCGGCTTTGGCGTCGCAAAGGCGGCCACGCCAGGGAAGAGCTTCCTCAGGTGGTCGCGTTTCGCGCTCATGTTGCTGCCAACCTCGTTGGCCGGCCACCACGTGCGTGGTACGACACCCGCTTGCACCTCAGTGAGGTAACGCTTAACAATGGGCATACGGTCACCGTCGACCCCGAAATAGACCCGGTCCTCGGCGAGGGCTCGTTCGAAGTTTTCTTTAGAGAACCGCCAGTACACACCTGACGGTGGGTACACCACCCTTCCGGACGGCAACGTGATCGGGTAACGCAATGCTTCTGTTCCGGATCGGGCGGTACTGTCGGCGCCCTGCAACCAAGGGCCACGCGGGTCGCCGTCGGGATTCTTGTAGCGCTTCTCTTGCTCGGCCGTACGCGGAAGCAGATTACGCGCGTTCCGCCAGGACGAGCGATCGGCCGCGTACAACAAAATGTAGTCTTGCACGATCGAGATGTCGGTGTCGTTTCTCCGGCCTTGGTCCGTTTCCCATACAACCGTCGCTACAAAATTTCCACGGCCAAAGATCTCGTCCATAAGCACTCGGCAGTAGGCCATCTCGGCATCATCGAGATGAACCCACACCGAGCCGTCGGGAGCCAGCAGTTCCCGGATGAGTAACAACCGTTCTCGCATCATGCCGAGCCACACGGAGTGTTCCAAGGCGTCGTCGTAGTGCTCGAACGCCTGCCCGGTGTTGAACGGCGGGTCGATGTACACGAGCTTGACCTTGCGGCGGTAACGGGCGGCGTACTCGGGCGTCCGGATGAGGGCGTGGAGGGCGTCGTAGCTGTCTCCCCGGATGAGCAGGTTGTCGTTGAGCGTGTCCGTCACCTCGCCGATCCGCTCGGCCTGATGAAGCAGGCGCACCTCAGTGACCCGCGGGTCATCACGGTCGACCCACTGGTATCCGCCCTCGTCGGTCGGCACCAACGCCTGGTCCTTGTTCACCCACGACAGGGTGAGGCGGCCACTCATATTTCACTCCCCGCTCCACGTTGACGGTGAGCCTATCGGGGGCATGGCGGCGCATCATAGACACCCATAGCGACCAAACGGAGAAATAGGGCCAAACGTCCAACTCTCGGCCTGTCTGGCCGGTGGCGGGTCACGGCGACGCCATGACCCGCCCGCTACCGCCCTTAAGCCAGTTGCCGCTCCTTGGCCAGCCGGCCCAGCATCCCGGCCGTCGCAGCGATGAGGGTCGCGCCGTCCTCGCGGCTATACGAGAAGTCCTTCGTCACCCCGTCGTTGTGCAGCGCGCCACTCAGCGTCGAGAACAGGTCCTCGACCATCACTGCCCACCGCGCACGCAGGTCGCGCTGCGCCGGGCGCTGCTTCACCGCCTCCTTGTAGACAGCCTCCGTGCCGTACGAGGCGCGGACCACCTCCAAGGCTTTGCGGGCCGCCAGCAGCGCAGGGTCGACCTTATTGTCCCTCAGCAGCGTTCGCGCCTCGCGCAGCAGCGCAACGGCGCCGGCGTAATCCTCGCCGCCCGCCATCGACACTAGGACCTCGACGAACGTGCCGGCGTCAACGTTCTCCATCTGTTCGGACCACTCACCGGCGCCCACGCTGAAGCTAAGGTCCCCGGCGGCCTCCGCGAGCCGGGCCACCTTGCCCTCAACCAACGACACATTCAGCGCAAGAATCAGCCACAGCCCTTTGCCGGCACGCAGCTCTTCGAGAACGCGTAACTGCTGGTCTGGGATGAATCCGTACACGCGAAACTTCGTGGACCGCTCGACGGCGGTCACCAGGTGCTCGGCCTCCAACTGGCAGAGGTACCGACGGTCCTGCTGGGGCAGGCGCGTGCTCACGTACAGCGCGGCTGTCACCCGGTGCCGCTGCTCGGCAGCGGGCACCACGTTCGGGGACGGGTTCGCAATCGGTTGGACCGGCACACGGGCGACCGTCAGGCCAAGCTCGATCCGGGCACCACCGATGGCCGGTGTCATTCGCAGGGCCTCGCGGTACGCATCGATCTCAAGCCGGTCCCCGTCGCTGAGTTGGATCGAGGCTGTCATGGGCTCACCGTCTCTCTGGGCGTTGGCTGGTCCACTCTGCATGGGCGCAGCGCCGATGCGCCACTTCAAAAACGCACGCGAGCCACGGCTCCCTATATCCGCCCGCGTGTACGCCGAGCGGACACCCGCGTGGCGTGAGGCGGGTCAGAGCACCCCGACGCGGCCAGCGAACTCGCGCACGCCTGGCAGGCTGTGGCTGTTGCGGGAGAGCAGGTCGGCGGTGAGCTGCTGCGCCCAGGGCCGGAACCGGACCTCCTGCGGGGTGTCCCGTTCGGCAGCCAGCAGCGCCTGGAACGTGGCCTGCGGGCGGCCGCGGCCGTGCAGTGCCAGGGCGGTGTCCTCCCAGTACCGAGCACGGCGCTCCGGCGAGATGATCCGGGTCGGGTCGACCAGCCGCGCGTAGTCAACGGCGGTGCCGTAGTCGCCAAGCACCCGCGATACGCTGATCTTGTAGACGGCCAGTTCGAGCATGTTGAACCGGTCGGGCTTGGTGCCGCCGGCCCTGCGGGCGGCCTCTTCGGCCTCGCCGAGCAAGGTCCAGGCGCTGTCGCGGTCGTCGCGCATCGCGGCGGTGTACGAGGCCGCAGCCAGCAGTTGCCCATACAGTGCGCTGTGAGCGGCGTCGGGCAGGCCGGTGTCGGCCTGCAGCGCTCGGGCGGTGTCGAGCATGAGCTTTTGCGCGCCGTCGCGGTGCTGGGTGCGGCGCATGACTGTGGCGGCAAGCCTGCGTGCTTCGGCCAGCACCATCGGATCGTCGCCGCCGCGGGCGGCCTGCACCGCGCGATCGGCGGTGGCCCAAGCCATGCCGTTGTCGTGCAGCTTGATCAGCAGTTGGGTGGCCACGTTGTACGCCTGAGCCAGGCGGTTGGCCGCCCGCGGCGCATCATCGACGGCGGCGGTGTCGTGGCCGACGATGGCCTGCGACAGCAGCCGGGGCAGGCGGCGGGCGAGCTGGCTGTAGCGGGTAGCCCGGAAGTCGGCGCGGGCGGCGGACAGCTGCGCGGCCAGCTGATTCCCCGGAATGGGTGCAACGCTGACCCGGCCAAACAGCACGTCCTCGACGGTGTCGGCCATGCCGTGCGCGGCGGCGGCATGGTCCAGAGGTAAAACCATCGTTCCCGTCACCGCGGCGGCGGTCGTCGCGATCAGCTCGCGTCGGCGCATCGGGTCACCATCCTCATCGACACCTGTGCTCAGGCTAACTGTGCTGGTGTCGAAGGTCGATCGCGACAGCCCGAACAGGTGCGCCGGGATGGCGAACACCTCGGCGAGGCGGCGCAGGTCGCGCACGTCCCAGTGGCGGTTGCGTTTGGTCTCCATCCGGCTCAGCGTCGAGGCGGAGAACCCGGCCAACGCGGCGGCCTCCTCCAGGTTCAGCCCGGCCGCTACTCGCGCGGTGCGCAGCACGGTGCCGTAGTCGCCGCTGCTGGCCGCCTGCGCGACGGCCGGCATCGTGGTCCACGCGGTCCAGGTGCTCAACCGGCACCTCCATCACGATGGGGGGAGTTTGAGCGTGACCGATGTTTGCGGGTTGTGCAAGCAGGTTGCGCCCTGCCCGGTGACGTCTTCGATTCGGCCGCGTAAGCCGGTGTGCTGGGTACATCCACCCAGGCGAGACAAGGAGTTGCGCGATGATGCATCTGACCACACCGGACACCCCGGCCACCGTCACCGACCTCGTGCACGCTGGACTGCTGGAACTCGGCGACGGCTGCCAGATCCACCCTGCCGCAGTGTTCCTGCCCGCCGACATGCTGGGCACTATCCGACCGATCGCGCTCGGCGACCGGGTCGCTGTCGGCGCGTTCACGGTCGTGCACGGCGGCACCACGGTAGGCCGCGACACTCGCATCGGGCACCGCGCGACGGTGGGCGAGCCCGAGTACGGCTACGCCCTGCGCCGCGTCTACCAGGGTGCGGGCTCACCCACCACGATCGGCTCCGGGGTGGTGCTGCGCGCCGGCGCGACCGTCTACGCCGGAGCCAGCATCGGCGACGACACCACCATCGGTCACAACACGCTGCTGCGCACCAACGTCAAGGTCGGCACCGGCAGCCAGCTTGCCGCGAACCTGACCGTCGAGCGCGGCTGCACCATCGGCGACGGGGTGCGCTGCTCGCCCGGCTCACACCTGACCGCCGACACCGTGGTCGAGGACCGGACGTTCATCGGCGCCGGGGTGCGCACCATCAACGACAAGGAGCTGATCTGGCGCGACCCGGACAACGAGCAGCCACTGCTGCCGCCGAGCTTCGCCTACGGCTGCAAGGTCGGCTCCGGCGCGGTCATCCTCGCCGGCGTCACGATCGGCGAGCACGCCCTGGTCGGCGCCGGATCGGTCGTCACCAAGGACGTGCGTGCCCGCGCCATCGTCTACGGCGTGCCCGCCACCCAGCACGGAAAGGTAAACCTGTGACGAGCGCGATGACGTGGCTCGACCCGCTGCGCACCACCGTGCCGGAGATCGACGACACCGGCTGGCTGGACCTGCACCGGCTGGCCGACGCCTTCGGCGGCCTGTGCGCGACCGCATCGACCTCCCCACAGGATCCGGCCGCCTGGTCGCGGTGGCTGCTCGGCCTGCGCCGCGAGCTCGCCGCCCGGGGGCACCGCGCCCCGGCAGGGCGGGCGGGACTGGTCTGGCAGACCCTGGCACAGTTCACCGCCGGGTTCCACGACCTGGACCTACGCGATGCCACAGGACCGGGGCACGGGGCGATGATCCTGGCCGAGGGCACCCCGCAGGCCGGCACCCGCTGGGGCGCGCTGCTTGCCGCCGGGGAGCTGGTCGGGATCGCCGCGACCGAGCGGCACGGCGGCTCACGTATCCAGGAGATCACCACCAGGGCTACCGTGCGCCGTGATGGGACCTGGCGGCTGACCGGCGAGAAGTGCTGGGTGTCGCGCTTGATGGAATCGGCCGGGTTCGTGGTGTTCTTCCGCGACCCGGACGGCCGGATCAGCGCGGCCGCGGTCGACGTGGATCAGCCGCGGCTGGAGCGGGAGGTGATCGAGCCGTTCGGCCTGGGCGGTTGGTCGTGGGGCGTGCTGCGCCTGCACGAGGTGCCCGTCGACCCGGCAACCGACATGGTCGGTCGCACCGGTGATGGTCTCGGGGTGTTCCGGCGGCACTTCGCTCGGTTCCGGCCGCTGATCACTGCGACCGCGTTGGGCACCGCCGCCGGGGTGCACACTCTGGTCACCGACGCCCTGGCCGCCAAGACCCGGGTCGGGGTGCTGCCCCGGGTGCGGGACAACGCCCTTGTGGTTCTCGGCCGTACCCATGCCGAGATAACCGCCGCGCTGCTGGCCGCGATCACCATCAGCCGTCTGGCCGGCGACGCGCACCCGCACGCCGACTTCGCGGCGCGGGTCGGCAAGGCGGCCGGCGTCGACACCGCCGTGCGGGCCGTCGCGGACCTCGCGCCGCTGATCGGTGCGGCCGGGTTCCAGCGGGCTCACCCGGTCGCCAAGGCCCGTGCCGACCTGACCGGGCTGCTGTACGCCGACGGCATCCACGACAGCCTTTACCGCTCTGGTGGCATCACCCTCCTGGGCGAACCGGTCGCCCGTGTTGTGCCGATCCGGCCCGGCATCGCGGCCGCCGACCGCTACGGCAAGACGGCCTGAACAGAGAGGCGGCGCGCTTCATCCTCATGAGGAAGCGCGCCGCCGACGCACGTCAGTGCGTGTAGAAGCCGTTCTCCAGGTCGAACATCGTGCCCTCGGCCTTGGCCCGCAGCGCAGCGACGACCCGGCGTGCCAGCAGCTCCGACATCCGCTCCCGGATCTGCTCCTCGGCGCACCAGGCCCAGCTGCTCAGCTCGTCCGGCGGCAGGTGGATGTCGGCCGTGCCCACCTCATCGAGGGTGCCGCCGTCGTAGACGAACATCACGCCCTCGGTGCGGCCCGGCCGCGGCGGCACCCAGTCGGTCACCAACAGCCGGCCAGGCATGATCGACTTGCCCAGCTCCTCCTTCACCTCGCGGACCGCCGCCTGCCGAGGGGACTCGTCCGCGTCGACGCACCCGCCGACGATCTCCCAGTAGTCCTTGTAGACAGGCTCGACCAGCAATGCCCGCCCGGCAGCGTCGGTGAACAGAACTGCCGCGCCCATGCGCTTGCGGGGAAGCGTTGCCGTGTAGTCGCCGGATGGTGTGCTCACCTTCGCAGGCTACCCGCGCCAGCGGCCCCGGCACGTCACCTCCGGCGGTCTCGGACGGCTGACGAACTTCCGCACTGACCCACGACGCGGGCCCGCCGGTCAGCGACGGGAACTGCGGCACGGAGGGGCGGGCCACGTCTCGGTGACCCGCCCCAGGTTGGTCCGCCACGCGGACTAGCGTCGCATCGCTAGTCCGCCTCGCGGACTAGCTCGACAGCCGAGGTCGACCATCGCCACCGCCGAGGTGCTGGACGACCGCGCCGCCGCGCCGCTTCGTCTCCGCCACCGCACACGGCAGGCACAGCGCTACCGTCGCGTTTGGCGCCCGACTCGCTGCCTCCCGCTGCTTCGAGCCGATCCACATGTCCGTGCCGCACTCCACGCACTGGGTCAGCGTGTGGTCGACCGTCGGAACGTACTGCGGCATGCCCTGGCCCGCCAGCAGCTCGTTGATGTTCGTCGGCGGGCACGCCAGGATGAACCGCTTCTCCCGCACCACACCCGTGCCGTCCCGCTCGGCGATCCTCACCACCGCGCCGATCTCTACCTCGTCCGCGCCCGCCGCCCGCAGCCGGTCCGGGTCGAGGGTCCCGTAGCGGGCAAGCAGCGCCTCCCGCGCCAGGTCGAACGCGCCGCGCTTCCCCTCGTTCTCCACGTGAGCCCTCCCTCACTCTCCGGCGATCAGCGACTCGACGACTGTGCCGTCCGCGTTGACGCGCACGTGGGGGCCAACAACCTTGCCGCCTGCCGCGTGCACCGCCTTGATCCGCTCGAACACCTGCTTGGACGCCAGCCCCAACTGCTCAACCGAGGGCACCGCCACCATGTCGGCCCGGCCGGCGGCGAGGTCGTGCACCGTCTCCCGCCAGCCGCGGGTGCCGACGTGCACACCGACCAGCTCGTAGCCCTGCTCGGCGCACCACCGGCGCACCGGTTTGGCCAGCTCCTCGATGGTGGCCCGCCCGCCGCGCATGGCCCTGCTGAACGCCACGGCACGGCACCGCCTCCAGCGGCGGGCGGCCGAGTCCCAGCGCGCGTGCTCGTACAGCCGGCTCAGGTCCGGGCCCGAGCCCTCCACGTCCGGCGAGCACCGCTCCCACCGCTGGGCGTCGGCGTCCCACCGGACGTGCCAACCGAACTCGCGGGACTCCGCGTGGCCCGGCCACCGGCCGGTCCAGTCGGCTCGGCCGCAGTCGTGGCCTGCCGAGTCGCGCTGCGCCCGGCACCACATGCGCTTGCGGCCGGTGGCCAGGCACTCGGCCACGTCGCAGTCGTCGGCGTGCGTCTCGCCGATGGCCACCTCGCAGGCCGGGCAGCTGCCGCGCAGCAGCTCGACGTCCACCAGGTCCTCCATGTCGTCGGTCGGGCAGGCGCCTGCGGTGCGCACCGAGCTGGTGCGCACCGCAGGCTGACCCGTCGGGGTCACACTCACTCGCTGGCCTCGGACTCGCCCGTGTCCAGGTCGGCCTCCGCGCACGGGTCGGGCTCGCTGTCGCCCGGCTCGACGTCGTGCTCGGGCAGGTGGACGTCGACGACCGCTGGGGCGTCGCCGTCGTCGTGGGCTACCTCGGCTTCCAGCTCGGCCAGGTACCTCGCCTCTTCCTCCTCTTCCTCGGCCTCGGCGTGCTTCCGCTCCTCCTCCTCGGCGATGAGCTGGGCGCGCATCGTCGCCTCGGCCTTGGACAGCTCGTAGCCGTCCTCCTCCAGGCGGTTTAGCCACAGCACGATCAGGTCCTTGTGCGCCGACCACCGGCCGTCGGCGACCCGCTCCGTGTTCTCCTCCTGCGCGCTGATCAGCCGGGCCACCAACAGCCGGTTCAGCCGGTCCTGCCCGGCGGTCACGCCCTCGGTCAGGTCGCCGCCGCACAGCTCCTTGATGAGTTCCCGGGCGAGGCTGTGCTGGAGAAAGTCGGGCCACACCACGGCGAACCGCATCGCCTCGACCAGGAGCGTCTTCGCACCCTTCGCGCTGCCGTACTTCTCGACGAGGAACTTCCGCCGCACGGCCGCGGACTGCTTGAGCCGGGCCCGCAACTCCTGCTGGGCCTTTGCGGCAGCCTCCTTGGCGGCGATCTCGGCCGGGCTCTTGTAGTAGCTGTGCCCGGTCCGCTTGTACCCGTGGGACTCGGGGTCGAGGCAGACGATGAACGCCCCGGCCGAGTCGTACCGCTCCTCGATGATCGCGCCGTACCCGGCGAGCGCCTTCACCGCCTCCGGGTCGATGTCCTGACCGTCTGCCGTCTGGAGCTGGTCGACGCGCGCCATCGCGCAGTCGTACGGCCACCCCTTCGGCTTTTTCACGATCGTCACGCCGGCCGCTTCCAGCTCGGCCGTGATCGCGGCGACGGCCTCCTTGACCTTCCGCTTGCGGCGCTCGTCGCTGACCTTGTGCTTGATGCCCCAGCCGCTGGAGACGTCCTTGAGGATCTTCTCCATCGTCTCCGGGTCGTCCTCGAACTCGGCCAGCTCGGCGACGTCCTCCAGGGTCAGCCGGCCCTCGTCGGCCGCTGCGGTGGCCGCGGTGCCGAGCTTAGTCAGCTTGAGCGCGGACTGGACGTGCTCCTTCTTCCGGCCGGTGCGCCGGGCGATCTCGGCTACGTCCAGGCCGAACAGCTCCAGCTGCGCGTACCCGGCGGCCCGCTCCGACTCGGTGAGGTTGGCGCGCTGGTCGTTCTCGACCAGCATGGCGACGACCTGCTCGGGGCTCAGGCCCACCATGTCCGGGCGGACGAGGCACGGCACGGTCTGTGCCATGCCCTCCGGCCACTCGCCGGCTTCCAGTGCCTCGGCTGCGGCGGCGGCCCGCCGGTGGCCGGCGACGATGCGGTGGCCGCCGTCCTCGGGGACGACGGTCAGGGCCTGCCACACGCCGTACGCGGCGATCGAGGCGCGCATCTCGGTCAGGTCGCCGAGGGCACGCCGCAGGTTGCTCGGGTGCGCGACCAGCTCTCGCGGGTCGAGCTGGGCCAGGTACGGCGCCTTCGTCTTGGGACGCCGGGCCTTGGTTGGTGCGGTCACCTCTTGGTCCTTCCTTCTCCACGTGAACACGTGTACGGATCAGAGCCGTACATAATCATTGTATCAGTCAAGATCATTACCGTCCAATCAGGAACCGCCCTGACCTGGGACTTTGCGCCGCAACGGCGACGCCACCACCGCCCGCCGAGACTCCTTCGACCGCAGGTACGTCACCCCGTGCACCAGGGCGTCCAGCCGGTCCGGCGAGTCCCCCGACTCCGGCGTCCAAGTCGTCAGCTGGTCCTCCAGCGCCGGGAACGTCCCCACGTGATGCACCCGAGGCGGGTCGACCTCGTACCGGGCGGCCACCGGCTCGGCGCGCACCCGCTTGCTGGACCGGGCCTGCACCACGTCGATCGGCGGGTCACCGCCGCCGACCAGGCCCTCCTTCTGCATGGCCACCCACGCGTCGACGAGGATGTCCCGCAGCCACGCCGACGACCCCTCGTAGATCACCACGTCGGCGTCGACGTCCAGGTAGCACTGCCAGATCCGGCGGGCCGCCGCCATACCGGCGATCTTCATGCTCCGGTCCGCCAGCACGTAGTGCTCGCCGTCCTCGCCCCGGCCGACCGCGACGATGCCCGTCTCGTCGCTCGTCTCCGACACCGTGTCCGCCGGGTCAACCGACACGACGGTCCGCACCAGCGGCGGCACGTCCTCCTTCTCGACCCGGCCAGCTTCGATCCACGCCGACTTCCACAGCGCGCCGTCGACGTCGGACAGCAGCTCGGCGTCCAGCTCCTGCCGGCCTAGCCGGGTGCCGCCGTACTGCTCCAGCAGCTCTTCCAGCGCCTCGGGTGACAGGTTCTCGGCGTTGTCCAACGTCCGGCCGCGGGTGATGACCACCCGGGGTCGGCGGCCACGCGCGGCCTGCTTCTTCGCCCGCGCCAGCAGCTTCTTCACGTGCGGCAGCGGCTTCGGCGTCGTGCTGATGACCATGCGCGGGCTCGCCGCCTCGCGCATGCAGAACCACAGCATGTCGAACACGCCCTGCGCCGTCTGCAACGGCCACGCCGCGTACTCGTCGAGCCAGCAGCCGTCGAAGTCGTAGCCGCGCAGCGTGTCCGGATCCTGCGCGCCGAAGCCCCGGATGATCGCCCCGTTGGTCAGCTCCAGGTACGGCTCGCTCTTGTTGAACGTCCGCACCTCCTTCGGGGGGATGACCGCCAGCAGGCCGGCACGCCGGGCTGTGAAGCAGACGTTGTACACCTCGCGGTGCGTCTTGGCGATCACCGCGTAGTGCCCGCCCGGCTTCGTCCCCGCCCAGCCGCGCACCGTCTCGGCACCGGTGCGGGTCTTACCGAAGCCACGGCCCGCCAGCAGCATCCAGATCCGGTAGAACGCCGGCTCCATCTGCTCGGGCCGGGCGTGCCGCCGCCAGTCGTACCGGACGAGGCCCTGCACCTCCGACACCTCGCGCAGGTACGCGGCCAGCTCGGCGTCGGTCATCAGCGCCGGGTCCGGGTACGCCAGCAGCACGGCTCAGCCCTCGGCCCGCATCTCGGCTTCGCGCTGGCGGCCGTCGACCGCCGCGCACCAGGCCAGCGTCAGCCCAACCGCCACCATGACCGGCAGGCAGCCCAGCGACGCTGGCCCGACCCACCGCAGCCCGGCCCACCCGGCGGCCACGGTCAGCGCCGTCCAGGCGGCCAGCAGCGCCCGCCAGGCCCACGCCCTCCGGGCCAGGGCCCGCCGCTGCGCGGGAGGCAGCGGCGGGGCCGGCGGCACGCTGAGGCTCGGCGCTGGTGACAGGGGGCCGGCTCCGGCCGGGCCGTGGACCGGGCCGCTCGGCTGGTACGCCGGGGCCGGCGTCCGGTGCGCGGTCAGCAGCCGCGCCGACCGAGGGCCGCGTCTCACCACCGCAGCGCCACCAACGCCACGCCGGCCATCCCCATCAGCACCGAGCCGGCCGCCACGACCCACACCGCCCAGCGCGGCATCCGCACCTCCACGGCGATCCACGCCTCGCCGTCAGGCTTGCTCCGCTGGCCCATCGGCCACCTCTCCGTCCTCGTCGTCCTCGTCGCCGCCCGGGTCGCCGGGCTCGGCACCAGGGGCCGCCTGGCCGGCGCGGGCGGCGGCCTCGGCCATCAGCGCCCGGAAGAAGTCGGCGCGCTGCTGTTCGGTCATCTGTTCGACCTCGGCGCGGATCGGCCCGCCGTCCGGGCCCGTGTGCGCCGTCGTCGAGTCGGGCAGGCCCAGGGCCAGCCGCTCGACCCGGGTCGCCACCTCCAGCCACCGGGCGATGTCGCCGGGGCTGAGCTTCGACGCGTCCAGGGACTGCAACCGGGCGACGATCTTCCCTTGCAGCGCCGACGCGATCCGGGCGTGCCGCCTGGCCATGTCGCGCCGCTGCTCGGCCAGGCCCTCGGCGTACAGCCGGTCCTCTTCTCGGTCCCACGCCTGTGCCCGCTGCACCCACCTCCACTTGGTGGCGAGCTTGTGGAGGTATTCCCGGCTTTTGTGGACCTCCGTGGCGACCTTCGCGACGCTGCGGGTGCGGCCGAAGTCGCGGTACACGGCGAAGTAGCCGTACGCCCTCTCGGGCTCGCCGCGCTGGCGGTCCCAGGGCAGGATCTCCGGCTCGCTCAAGGTCACCTCCTCGTCGTGCTGGTGGTGCGGGCTGCCCGGCCGGCGGGGAAGGGCTGGCCGGGCAGCCCCGTCTCAGTGGCCGCTCTTCCTGCCTCCCGGCATCGGAGGTCGGGCGATGGCGGCGTTGCCGTACATCAGGGCGTCGTCCAGGGCGCTCAGGGTCATCGACGTCTCGCGGCCGGAGGGCAGGTGCTGCATCGCGTACGCCATCGCGTCCTTGATCGTCTTGCGCCACGCCTGGTGCTGCTCGACGGCCGCAGGGCTCGGCGGGTGGTGGTCGCAGCGCCGGTCCAGTTCGTACCGCTGGCGGTCGTCGAGGCCGGTGTACGGGTTGCTGTGGGAGCTGTCGCTCATCTCTTCCTCCTCAGGGGTCGCAGTGATGCATTGCGGCTCCATAGCCGCAGCTCAGTGACGTGCCGTACCGCTCGCCCGGGTTGCCGGGAGCGGCGCTGCTGGCTTACCGTGGCTCTCACGGTGGCTCTGCGCCGCCGGTTTCTCCTGCCGCGCCGGCCCACGCCCGGTGATGCGGCACCGAGGGACAAGGCGTTGACCGTCACGCAGGTCTTGTGGCTCCGGTGTATCCAATGACGCCGGTGGTCGCGTGGGGTCCACCGGAGGATGGATTGACCGTGAGCAGGGACAACCGGGCCAAGAAGCTGGCCCAGCAGCAGGGCATCCCGTACGCGGAGGCGCTGCGCCTCACCCGCACCGACGGCGCCAAGGCCCATGTCCTCAACCAGAAGCTCCTCGCCCTGGTGAAGAAGGAGTGCTGGGACCTCGTCGGTGACCACATCCAGTACCGCTGGGGCGGCGGAATCGTGGCCGGCAGGGTGTTCGACGACGAGCTGCGGCTGCCGTCGCCGCCCCAGGTCGAGCAGTTGCGGATCCACGTCATGGACGTCGACTACGACGCGTTGGCGTGGCGGCCGGTGGAGTCGACCGGGACCGGTGTGCAGTCCGGCTACGTGACGGTGCCGGCCAGGGTCGGGCTGCGTGGTGAGGCGAAGACGGCGAACCTGCCCGACGATCCGACTATGCGGGTGGTCGACGAGTACGTGGACGAGAGCACCGTCATCGTTTCGCTGGAGCGGAACGTCGTGCTGCGCTGGCACTGCGTCCTGGTGCCGGGCAAGGACCCCGACTTGCTCTTCGGGCAGGCGGAGCCGCAGTCGTCGCATCCCTACCCGGCCAGGTAGTCAGCGGCGAGGAGTTCGAGTGCCCGCCACCTCTGGTCGGCGGGCACGTCGCCCTTGCGGACGAGCTGGTCGACGGCGCGGGTGAGAACGGCCGCCGCGTCTGCCGGCATGGAGCGCGTCTCCAGCACCGTCTCGATCGGCACCAGTCGGTGCGCGTTGCCGATGGGCTCGCCGGTCTCCGGGTCGTACCACACGCCGTCGCGCAGCTCGCCGAGGTGCCGCTCGAACACCGTGAGGATCAGCCCGAGGGCGGTGGCCACGTTCCCGACGTTGTGGGCACCGTGGGTGGTGGCGAGGGCGTCCAGGGTGGCTTCGTAGTCGACGTACCCGGCGAGCCAGCGGCCGTCGGCCTGCACGAGCTTCCGCGCCTCGTCGAAGCTGGTGCGGGCGGCGTCCAGCTCGTGCGGCAGGAACACCAGCTGGATCGTGGCGAAGTCGAGGTTGGCCTCCGCCAGGCCCTCGAGGTCGACCTGCGCGAGCAGGTCGAGCTGCTTGTCGTCGAGGCCCGAGTAGGCCCGCCAGTCCACGTCGTCCAGCTCCTCGTACAGCTGCTTCAACGTGGCCGGGTCGTCCTCGCCGGCGATGGCGTTGTGCGAGAGCTGGAGCGCGACCTGTCGGGCACGCGACAGTTGCTGCTGTACGACCATGACCGTGATCTCGGTGAGCCCGGCGTCGATGGACGCCATGACCCGGTGGTTGCCCGACAGCACCACCTTCCGGTCGTTGGCGACGTCGTGCCACACCAGCGGCACGCTGGTCAGGCAGCCGTCCCGCTTGACGTTCGCCACCAGGCGGTCGTACTGCTCCTTGCGCATGTACCGCGCGTTGACCTCCAGCAGCGTCAGGTCCTGCGGCCGGACGGTCATCAGCCGCGGGTCCAGGGGCAGCTCGTCGACGTCGCTCATCGCATGTCCTTCCCGTGGCGGCGCTTCCACTCCGCCAGCGCCTCGGCGAGGGTCCAGTCGCCCAGCGGGCCGCCGTACTGGAGCTGGTAGCGGTGGATGCCGTCGGCGGCCGGCTCGCTGCGCTTCTGCAGCTTCACGCCGGGGATGCCCCGGCCGTACTTCGCGCTGTTCGGCCGGTCGGTGAACGCCGTAGTCGACCAGCCCGTGAGCCGCTTCGACAGGGACCTCTGGAGCAGCAGCTGGGCCTCGCGGCTGGCGGCCGCCATCACGATCAGCTTCGCCAGCCGGCGGTACCGGGTCCACGACACGGGGAAGTCGCTCATGAGGTAGGCGGTGCTCGGGTCGAACTTGGGTGGCAGGTAGGCGAACGCCCCGATGAGTCGGCCGTCGACGCTGACGCCGCAGGCGAGCAGCGGCGACCCGGGCAGGATCGTCTTGCTCATGAACTGCGACCGGACGGCGGCGAACTGGCCGCCGTTCAGCACGTGCAGCGCCATGCGGTCGCCAAGGTCGTCCGTCGGTCCGATCTTCGGCATGAGGATCGGCGCGACCTGCTGGGTGGGCGCGACGACGCGCCGGGCGCCCGAGGAGGCGTAGACGTAGATCGGCATGCCACGGTTGCTGGTCTGGACGACGCCGCGCAGCCAGGGGCGCAGCTCGTCGCGGGCGATGTGCAGGCCAAGGATCCAGTTCGGCCGGTCGAGGACCGCGCCGATGATCTCCTCCTTGCCGTCCTCGTCGAGCAGGTCGTAGCTCGGCGCGGGCCAGTCGAAGAACTCGTCAATGCCGGCGAACTGCGCCTCGTAGTCGCCGGCGTAGAACGGCGGGAACATCGCCACCGGCGCGTCGGCCGGCACGACGTCGCGCAGGTAGTCCCGCACGTCCCCGCAGTAGAAGTCAGCCAGGCGCAGGGTCAGCGCGTTCAGCTTCGCCACCGTCTTGGCGTGCATCGTCGGGAACTGGCCGGCGGTCGCCCGGACCATCCGCTCGTAGTAGACGCCCTGGCGGCCGACGTACTGGAGGAACCGGGTGCCGAGCATCAGCGTTGCCAGGGTGTCGGTCGACGTGGCCAGGTACGGCTCCAGCCAGGCCAGCTCGTCGCGGTGCTCCTCCTTGAGCCGGTAGTCCAGCTCGCGGCCGGCGAGCCACCAGCCCAGCGCGCTCGAGTACGCCTGGACGTCGTTGCCGTGGATGGCCCGGCGCTCGCCCGGCCGGCTGTGGAGGGTCCGCTCGATCGTGAAGTTCCCCGAGCACCCGACGTAGAGGTCGGTGTCCGGCCAGGACTCGGCGTGCTCGTAGATGATCGAGCGCAGGTCGGCCGGGATGCTGCCGTGGAACACGCCGCTCACCACCTTCCCCGTGGCCGGGCGTCGAGCGCCGGCCAGGACTCGAACCTGGTCCTCCGCCCCGGTAGGGCGGCGTGCCACCAACAGCACTTCCAACGCGCCGTGCGCAATGCACACGCAGTGCCAGATGGTAGCCGCATAGCCGGCGATCGGCGAGACCGGCGGCATGGTGCCGATCTCGTCGTGGCCTGGCGTAGCCCACCGTAGACCTAGAGGGCCGCAATGGTCTACAGTGACCCGGCAGGTGATGCCGAGGAGCTGGGGAGGACGAGGTGCCTACGGACTACACCTACGCCGAAGCTGCGGCGAAGCTGCGCATCGCGGAGAGCACTCTCCGGCGCTGGGTGTCCAAGGGCCGCATCTCCTGCCACCGGCTCGGTCGCTGCGTCCGCTTCACCGACGCGGACCTGGAAGCCGCCTACAAGAAGTACCCGGCGCTGGCCCGCCGCTGATCGTGGGGGCCACCGGCCAGCGATCGCTACATCGCACCCATCGGTTCCACGCCGGTCAGATGCCGGCACCCGGTGGCCCCCGCACCACCTCTGGTCCGTCCTAGGAGACTCCGGCCCGGCGACCCGGGTCGGCACACGAAGCGGGCGGCGAGCCCACCCCCTGTGGCTCGCCGCCCGCTTCTTCGTACCCGCCTACCGGCCGCCGGCCTCCGGGTCTGCGGCTGGGGCGTCTGGCCGGTAGTGCGCGGCGATCAGCTCGGCTCGCTCGACCACGTTCGGCGGCACGTCCAGGGCGCGCAGCTCGTCCGGGTCGGCAGTCCCCGCATACTCGATCGTCCACGCCAGTTCGGCCTTGGCGATCCGGGGCCAGTCGGGCGACTCCGGGCCGCAGTACGGGCAGGTGGCCTGGTCGCGGCACGAGTATTCGACCTCGCCCGTGTGGTCACACGCGATCCACCCGCACTCTGCGTGCGAGCAGTGCGGACCGTAGACCGTCATCAGCGTCCTCCTCTGTTCGGCTTCCCGCTACCGGCCGGGCCCGGTCTTGCCGGCTGCCGCCGTCTGTCTCGTCGCCCGGTGGACCCGTCCGCGAATCTCGCCGGCCCTGGTGACGCCAGAGGCCCGCTGCTCCTCGCCAGCGCGGATGCTGGCCTCCAGGAAGCCGCCGACGATCCGCCGGACCGGCTCGTGGTGGGACGTCGTGGCGTGCACGTACACGTCCATCGTGGTGGACACCTGGGCGTGCCCGGCGAGGTGCGTCAGGCCAGCCAGCTCCAGGCCCTCGTTCGCCAGCAGCGTCAGCAGCGAGTGCCGCAGGCCGTGCATCGTGATGTGCCCGCGCAGACCCCGTGACTCGGCGAGCATGCGGATCTTCACCCACCGCCAGTCGTAGAAGTCCTCGTACCGCCAGTGGTTGCCGTGCGGCGCCACGAACAGGAACTTCGTGCCGGCGGCCGCGCGCCGCTTCAACATCTCCATGACCATCGGGTGCACCGGCACCGAGCGGTAGCCCTTCTTGGTCTTCGGCTTCGGCTCGACGACCCAGCGCCGGTTGACCTTCCGCAGGACCTGCCGCACCTCGACGGTGCCGAGGTGCAGCCGGACCGCCTCGGCGGTCAGGGCGGCGACCTCGCCCCAGCGCAGGCCGGTGGCCAGCGCGGCGAGGATCAGGTCGGCCGCCTCCGGGTCGACCTCGTACGCCGCGGTGAGGAACAGCGCCGCGTCCTCGGGCGTCTCCAGGATGTCCCGCTCGTACTTCACGCCGTCGGGCAGCGCCAGGCCCTCCAGCGGGTTGTACGACCGCACGGGCGGCTCCCCGTCCTCACCCCGGCGGCATGCGGCGCGGAAGATCGGGTACACCGACTCGCCCCGGATGTTGGCGATCGTCTTGCGCGAGAGCCCGGCCTCCAGCAGGCCGGTCTGCCACTCGCGCATCATCCGGAGGGTGATGTCGGTGATCGGCTTGTCGCCCAGCACGGGGAAGACGTGCTTCTCCAGCCGCTCCCGGTACTTCCGCTTCGTCTCGACGTGCGGCTTCGTCAGGGTGTCCAGCCACGCCAGCGCGTACTCGCGGAACGTCATCGGGGCCGGCTCGTCGACGGGCGTCGTAGCTGGGGCGGGCGCCAGGTGGGCGAACCCGTGCTCGACCAGCTGCGCGGGGGCGGGCCGGCGGTTGCCGGCCGCGTCGACGAGCGCCTTGAATCGCTTGGCGTCGGCCTGGTAGTCGAACGTCTCGCCGTCCCAATCGCCGTCGCGGCCTCCGCCTTCGCGCCACTTCACCCGCCACCGGGTGGTCTTGCCGTCCTTCGTGGTCCTCTTCTCGACCGTTGCCACTGTTCCTCCACGTGAACAGGCGGCCTCCCGGCGTCGCGGGCTCTGCCGCCAGCCGCACCTATATGCGCAGCAGTGGGACCGTAACCGGCTCACCTGGTGGAGGCAAGATCGGGCCATCGGCGGACGCCGACGACGCGTCACAGAGCCCGTGATCCCACGGTGATCCCACGGCGGCAACAACCCGGGAAACGACCAAGGCCGCTGACCTGTGTTGTGCCAGGTCAACGGCCTTCTACGTGAGTTTTCGTACTGGTGTCCGAGGGGGGACTTGAACCCCCACGCCCTATACGGGCACTAGCACCTCAAGCTAGCGCGTCTGCCATTCCGCCACCCGGACCTACATCGTCCAGCCTACCCTGGCCGCCAGAGTGGTTTTGACCGCCCTCTGGCCGCCCGGCGGGCCGCACGGGGCATTACTTTACACCGCCGATCTCGATCATGCACATCGCGTTCCCCGGCCCCGGAGCAGAGCGGGTCCGCCCTGGTCAAGCCCATGATCACTGGACAACCCGATGGGAATCCCAGGCGGAACGAAGATCCGGGACAGCTCGTCACACACCCGGGGTGGCGGGTCACCGTCGGCTACCGGCAGCATGGCGGTGTGTCCCAGCCTTCTCCCCTGTCCGCCGTCCGCAACCGGGCTCTCGCCCTCCGTGCCGGAGGCGATGCCGCCGGCGCCCGTCAGCTCCTCGCGGACACGATCGAGGCGGCCCGCCCTCGGCTGGGCGAGGACCATCCGGACCTGCTGGGCACCGCCCACCTGCTCGCCCGACTGCACCGGGAGGCCGACGACCCGCCCGCCGCCCGCCGGGTACTGGAGGAGGCGTTCGCCGCCGGGGAACGCCGCTGGGGCCACGCCGACCCGCTGATGCTGGCCATCGCGTTCGACCTGGCCGGCGTGGCCGAGGAACTCGGCAACCGGCACGAGGCCCGCCGCAACTACCGACGCGTCGCCAGTGCCGGGCCCGCCGTGCTCGGCGACGACCATCCGGCGGTACGGACCGCCCGGGAGTACCTCGGTCCGGGCGCACCGCAGCCGGCTCCGGCGGAACCGACGCCGCTCAGCCTGCCCGGGGACGACCCGACCATGGCGATGACCTCCGTTCCCGCCCCGCGTCAACCGGAGACCGCACCTCGGCCGGCAGTCCACGTCGGCCCACCGGACACCGGTCCGGTCCCCCCGGCTGTCCCACCGGAACCGACGCCGGTCCGGCATCCGCAGCAGTCCGCGCCCCCGCAGCAGCAGGCTCAGTGGGCCCCACCCCGCCCGCGCAGCGCGCCCCCGGCCCCACCCGGGCCGTCGGTACCACCGCAGGGCACGCCGGCCCCACCGCAGGTGACACCGGCCACCGCCCCCGGTCCGCAGCACCCGCAGCAGGACAGGGCACGACCGTTTCCACCGCCGCAGCATCCACAGGATCGGGTACGAGACTCCCCGGCATCGCCGGTCGCCGGGCCGTCCGACAGCGGGGAGGCATCGCCGATCTCGGCCCCGGCGTCGGCCGGCGAGGAGGCCACCCGGCCGGTCATGGGCCGGGAGTGGGACGAGCCGACCGTACTGGTCCAGCAGATCAACCCGCTCGACCCGGGGTCTCGGCCGCCTGCCGCCCGATCGTCCACCGCGCCGGCGCCCTCGCCCGGCGAGTCCGCAGGCGGCCCGGCGCCGGTGAGCGTTCCTCCGGTCAGCGGACCCCCGCACCCCCAACCGGTGAGTGGCCCGCCGCATGCCCGGCCCGTCAGCGGGCCGCCGCACGCCCAGCCCGTCAGTGGGCCGCCGCACGCCCAGCCCGTCAGTGGGCCGCCCTACGCGCAACCGGTGAGCGGGCCGCCGTACCAGGAGCCGGTGAGCGGGCCGCCCTACGCGCAACCGGTCAGTGGCCCGCCGTACCAGGAGCCGGTCAGCGCACCGCCCGGTCCGCCGGTCAGCGGACCGCCGGGTTCCCCGGTCAGCGGACCGCCGTACGCCCAGCCGGTCAGCGCCGTGCCGTACCAGGAGCCGGTCAGCGGACCGCCGGCAGTCACGCCGTACAGCGGGCCGCCGGCAGTCAGCCCGTACAGCGGGCCGCCCGCGCCCACCTCGTACGACGGCGGGCCGGTGCCGCGCAGTGGACCGCCCGGCCCGGTTGCCACCGGGGTGCCCAGTACGCCGGCGTGGGACCTGATCGACCCGGTGCAGGGGTCACCGGCCCCGGCCTCCACGTCCGGGCCGGGGGCTGCCGCCCCGGCCTGGCCGGAGGCGACGGTTCCCCGGTCCGGGGTCCCCGCGCCGCGGCTGGCGCCGGACCCGGCGGTTACCGGTGGCTACCCGACACGGACGGTCGACCAGCCCTGGTCCACGCCCGGCCAGCCCGGTGCCCCGGCCGGACCCGGCCAGCCCGGTCCGGTAGCGGGGACGGGTCACCCCGGGGCCGTGGCGGCAACAGGTCGTCCCGGTAGCGTGGCGGGGACGGGTCACCACGGGCCCTCGGCGGGGACGGGTCACCACGGGCCCTCGGCGGGGACGGGTCACCCCGGGCCCGTGGCGGGAGCAGGCCAGGCCGGTCCCGCAGCGGGATCGGATCACCCCGGCACCGTCGTCGGAACCGGGCAGCAGGTGGCTCCTGCCGTACCGGACAGGACGACACCGGAGCAGGCGAGCGAGTTCTTTGCGCCCACGTACCTGCAGGTGGTGGAGAGCCGACCGGCGGCGTACCCGACCGGCGAGCCGGAGTCGCGCGGTGGCCGGCGGTTGCTGGTGGCGGTGGTGGCCGCCGCCGCGGTGGTGGTCGTGGTGGTGCTGGCCGGCGCGGCGGTGCTGATCGTCAACGTGCTGAACGAACGGACGGCGACCCTGCCGCCGACGGCCGGGGAGCCGGCGCCGGTGCCGGTGCCGACGGCCAGTTTCGAACCGCCGGCCGCGCTGCGGTTGCGGGACGACTCGACGAGCATCCGGCTGACCTGGGTGGACCCGTCGGGCGGGGTGGTGCCGTTCGTGGTGGCCGGTGGGCGGGCCGGGCAGCCGCTGGGGGCGATGGCCACCCTCGACCCGGGCCGGACGAGCTGGACGGTCAACGGGCTGAACCCGCGTGTCGACTACTGTTTCACGGTCCTGGCGGTGTACTCGACGGAGCAGTACGCGACGTCCACTCAGGTCTGCACCAGCCGGGAGCCGCGCCCGTCTCCGAGCTGAGCCCGACATACTCCCTGCATACGCTGGGTGTCCGCAGCCGGACGGTGCGGGTTGGCCCGGTATCGACCGGGCCATATGATGGCACCCGGCTCACGGGCGGGTCGCCGGGGACGGCGCGCCACCCCGGCCCGACGCTCGGGCGAGTCCGATCACATGGGGGAGGCAGCCGGCTGTGGCCACCACCGACGACGCCGCCAGCACCGACGACACCACCGGCCCGGACGTCACGGCGGGCGGCGGGAAGCGCCGCCGGTCGCGGCTGCGCGGCGGCATGGTCACCATCGGTACGGTCAGCGCGCTGCTGGCCGCGATGGGCCTGACCGTGCTGAACCTGGGGTACGCCGACAACGCGGTGGCGAACTTCGACGCCTCCTCCTGGTTGTGGAGCACCGCCCGCAGTGAGCTGGCCCGGGTCAACGGGATCACCGCCAAGGTGGACACCCGGGTCGAGGTGCCGCAGGCGAAGCGCCACCAGATGCAGGTCGCGCAGACCGACCGGCTGCTGGTGCTGCGGGACCTGAACACCGGTCAGGTCAGCGCCCTGGACCTGGCGACCCTCCAGATCACCGCGACCACCCGGACCACTCCCGGGCTGGGGGTTAACGTGGCGTTGCACGAGGACGCCGCGTTCGTGGTGGACGCGGTGCAGGGCGTGGTCCGGCAGTTGGACCCGCGGTCGCTGGTGCCGGTGGGTGAGCCGATCCAGTATCCGCCGGGCATCACCGGCGGCGCGTTCGACGGCAAGGGCCGGCTGTGGATCGCGGTGCCGAGCGAGGGCACCGTCTCGGCGATCACCGCGGCGAAGCTGCCGGACCAGCCGGCCTCGGCCGCGAACACCGACGGCGGGTTGAGCCCGAAGCAGATCCGCACCCACACGGTGGCCGACGGCGCGCACGAGCTGGTGGTCTCCACCCTGGACGACGGGGTGGCGGTGCTGGACCGGACGGCCGGGGCGCTGGTCACGGTACGCGGGGACGAGGTCCGCAAGGTCGCCCTGCCGGCGGCCGGGCCGGGCACCCTGCCGGCCCGCACCAGCGGCGCGCGGGTGCCGGTGACGGTGCCGGACGCCCGTACGGTGCACGTGGTCGGCGACGACGGGACGGTGACGGAGTTCACCGTGCCGGGTGCCGGGGCCGGGCTGGAGCCGGCGGTGGCCTGGTCCGGCCGGTTCTACTGTGCCGACGAGACCGGCGGGGTGATCTACGCCTTCGACGGCGACGGTCAGCTCGTCGACACCATCAAGGGTCGGGGCTCCCGGGGGCCGGTGGAGCTGGAGGTCCGGGAGAACCACCTGTTCATCAACACCCCGGACTCGTCGACCGCCCGGGTGGTGGACGACAAGCACAAGGTCAGCGAGGTCGACAAGTACGCCAACGACGTGTTGGGCGGTGACCCGCCGCCGGCTCCCCCGCCGCCGCCTCCGCCGAAGAAACCGCAGGTCGGCAAGCCGGGCGCGCCCCGCAACGTGACCGCCGCCGCCGGGGACGCGTCGGCCCGGGTGAGCTGGCGGGCCGCCCCGAGCAACGGCGCGGAGATCACCCGGTACGTGGTGGAGGGTGGCGGCAAGCAGCTCGAGGTGGGCGCCAACCAGCGGGCGGTGGACGTCACCGGGCTGACCAACGGCGAGACGTACCGGTTCACGGTGCACGCGGTGAACGCCAAGGGCGCGGGCCCGTCCCGGACCAGCAACCCGGTGGTGCCGACGGCGGAGGTGCCGGACGCGCCGACCGAGGTGACCGCGCAGGAACGCCCGGACGGCACGGTCCGGGTCCGCTGGCCGGCGGCCGACGGGCAGGGCGCGAAGATCGGCAAGTACGTGGTGACCGCCGCGTCGGCCGGAGCGAACGCGCCGGCCGGCGAGACGAAGGGCACCGAGCTGGTGGTGCCGGCCGGTGAGCTGGAGTACGGCCGGCAGTACGCGTTCACCGTGGTCGCGGTGAACGACCGGGGAGCCGGGTCGAAGGCGTCGCCGGTGAGCAACACGGTGGTGCCGTTCACCGCGCCCGAGCGGCCTGCGGACCTGCGGGCGGCCACCGTGCCGGACCGGCCGGGCGCGGTGGTGGCCGACTGGACCCCGGCGGTCGACAACGGCCGGCCGGTGACGAAGTACCAGGTCGAGGTGGGCGGGAAGACCGTCGAGGTGACCGACACCCGGGCCACCGTGGACGGGCTGGGCAACGGGCAAAACGTCACGGTGACGGTGAAGGCCGTCAACGAGGCCGGGCCGGGCGGGGCGGCCACCGACACCGCGCGGACCGTCGCCGAGCCCCGGGTGACCGTAACCGGGTCGTCGACCACCGCCACCTCGGTCACGGTGAACGTCACCGTGGACGCCGGCGGCGGGCAGGCCACCTGCACGATCACCGCCGACGGCCGGACCGGCAAGGGCAACTGCACGTCGCTGAGCATCGCCGGGCTGTCGCCGGGCACGTCGTACCCGGTGACGGTGACCGCGGCCAACGCCGCCGGCCAGGGCACCGCGAAGACCACCGCGACCACCAAGCCGCTGTACGGGACGGCGACCTGCGTGAACGGCCCGGACGGCGACCAGCGCACCTACTGCGACAAGGACGTGGACGGCCGCAACGGCAACGAGGTGTTCGAGGTACCCCGGCAGGACAACGACCGGCAGGCCGGCTGGGCCAGGCCGGGCACCCGCTGGCAGGCGTACTGCAAGGTCAAGGGCGAGCACGTCGACTCGTGGATCTACAACGACCAGAAGGCCAGCACCTGGTGGGTCAGGATCAACTACAGCGGGAAGAACTACATCCCGTGGTCCTGGCTGAACCTCGACGGCGGAGACGACATCAAGGTCCTGCCCGACTGTTGACCCGCCCGACCCCGCGTAGGGAGCACCACGGACCGTGACACGCCAGCAGCCACTCACCCAGCAGGAGGTGCAGGGTTTCGCCGCCCTCGCCGCCCGGCTCGCCGAGAACGTCAACTCCGTCGTGCTCGGCAAGCCGCAGGTGGTACGCCTGGCGTTGACCGCGCTGTTCGCCCAGGGGCACGTGCTGCTGGAGGACGTGCCCGGGGTGGGCAAGACCACCCTGGCGCGGGCCATCGCGGCCACCGTGAAGGGTGAGTGGCGGCGCATCCAGTTCACCCCGGACCTGCTCCCCTCGGACGTGTCCGGGGTGACCATCTTCAACCAGGCCACCCGGGGTTTCGAGTTCCACCCCGGGCCGGTGTTCGCCAACATCGTGATCGCCGACGAGATCAACCGGGCCTCGCCGAAGACCCAGTCGGCGCTGCTGGAGGTGATGGAGGAACGCACCGTCACCGTGGACGGGGTCCGGCACCCGGTGCCGCAGCCGTTCCTGGTGGTCGCCACCCAGAACCCGGTGGAGATGGACGGCACGTACCGGCTTCCCGAGGCGCAGCTCGACCGGTTCCTGGTGAAACTGTCGGTGGGGTACCCGGACGAGTCGGTCGAGGTGGAGGTGCTGCGCGGGGCCACCGTCCGCTCCCCCGAGGCCCTCGCGGCGGTCACCGACACCACCACCGTCGCCGACATGATCACCATGGCGCAGCGGGTGCACATCGCCGAACCTCTCTACGCGTACGCGGTGCGGCTGGCGGCGGCCACCCGCAACCACCCGCAGGTGCGGGTCGGGGTGAGCCCCCGGGGCGTCATCGCGTTGACCCGGGCCGCCTGCGCGTACGCGCTCATCGACGGCCGGGGCTGGATCATGCCGGAGGACCTGAAGGCCCTCACCGGGCCGGTGTTCGGGCACCGGCTACTGCTCTCCTCCGACGCGCAGGTGCGCGGCATCAACGCCGCCGAGGTGCTCCGGCAGGCGGTCGCCTCGGTGCCGGTGCCGCTGCCGTCCGGGCAGACCGTGCCCGCGCAGAGCTGACCGCCCACGGATGGGGATCACCGCCCGGGGCTTCGGGCTGTTCGCCGCCGCCGTCGCGCTGCTCGCCGCCGGCTTCGGGTTCGCGTACCCGGAACTGACCGTGCTGGGCGCGGCGGCCGGCACCGCCGTCGGGTACGCCCTGGTCAACGCGGCCTGGCGACCGAGGCTGACGGTGACCCGGCAGGCCGACCCGGACCGGGTGGCCCGTGGCGACGCGGCCCGGATGACGCTGACCGTCCGCAACAGCGGCAAGCTGCGCGCGGCCAACCTGGTCGCCGAGGAACGCTGCGGCGACCGGTCGTTCCCGGTGCCGCTGCTGCGGCTGCGGCCCGGCCGGGACACCGTCGTCGACTACGACGTGCCGACCGTCCGGCGCGGCGTCGTGCCGGTCGGCCCGCTGCGGGTCACCCGCCGTGACCCGCTGGGCCTGGTGGCGCTGGCCCGCCCGTACGGCGGCACCGTCCCGGTCTGGGTGCACCCGCGCGTGCACCCGCTGACCGCCGTACCCACCGGCGCCGGGCGCAGCCTCGACGGCCGGGTCGACGGCGTCCCGCACGGCTCGATCACCTTCGACAGTCTCCGCGAGTACGTGGTCGGCGACGAGCTGCGCCGGGTGCACTGGCGGACCAGCGCCCGGGTCGGTGAGCTGATGGTCCGGGAGAACGTGGACACCAGCCTGCCCCGGATCGTGGTGCTGCTGGACAACCGGCGCACCGCCCACCCCGGCCACGCCCACGGCACCGCGGACAGCTTCGAGGCCGGCTGCGAGGCGGCGGCGTCCGTGGTGGTCGCCGCGCTGCGCGAGGACCTGCCGACGCTGCTGCTGACGGTGGTGCCCGACGACGACCCGGACGCGCCCCCACTGGACCGGCTCACCACCGTCGCCCTCGCCGACGGTTCCCTGCCGGACGCCACCACCCGGCTGCGGCAGCAACGCGCCGGCGACACCCTGGTCTTCCTGACCGGCCCGGGTGGACGTACCGACCTGGGGCACGTCGGCGCGCTGCGCGGCGCGTACCCGTCGGTGGTGGTGGGGGTGCTCGGCGCGACCGACCGGACCCCGGCGGGCGCGGCCGGTCTGGTGGTGGTCGACGCCGCCGACGGCGCGGCGTTCGCCGCCGAATGGGACGGGGTACGCCGGTGGTGACCGTACGGCGGATCCTGCGGGCGGTACCGGTCCCGCTGGCCCTGATCGGCATGATCGCCCTGGCCGGGCTGGTGCTCGGCCGGGTGTACGCCGGGGACCTGCTGACCCGGCTGGTGGTCGGCGCGGCGGTCGGTGCGGTGCTGGTCAGCGTGGCCGCCCGCCGGCTGCGGTCCTGGCTGGTCGCCCCGCTGTCGATCGCGGCGCTGCTCGGGTACACGGCGCTGGCGCTGCGGCTGGCCGCCCGGCGGGCCGATCTGCCGGGCAGCCTCGCGCAGATCACCGTGGACGCCGCCGGCAACGGCATCGCCCGGCTGCTCACCGCGATGATCCCGGTCGAGCCCACCCCGGACACCGTGCTGGTCCCGCTGGTCGCGGCCTGGCTGGCCGGGCTGGCCGGCGCGGAGGTGGCGCTGCGCGCCGGCCGGGTGCTGCTCGGCTACCTGCCGCCGGCGCTGCTGTACGCCGGCGCGGTGTACGTGGTCGGCCCGAACGCCGAACCGGCGGTCTGGCCGACCCTGGCGTTCGCCGCGTTCGCCGCGCTCGGTCTGGTCGCTCCGGCCGGGGCCGCGCCGCAACCCGACGACGGCCTGTCCCCGCAGGTCCGCGCGGCGGTCCGGGCCGCCCGGACCGCCACCACCGCCGTCGGACTGGTGGTGGTGGCGGCGCTGGTCGCCGTGCTCGCCCCGGTGGTGGCCGGTCAGGTGGACGACCGGCCGGTGGACCCCCGCCGGTACGTGGAGCCGCCCCGGGTGGAGACCCTCGACGAGAACCCGCTGATCCGGATCTCCGGTTGGGCGCTGAACCCGGAACAGAAACTGCTGGACGTGACGGTCGGCGGGACCGGCGGCGCGGCCCCGGCCCCGTCCACCACGGATCCGTCCGCCGCCGCGCCCGGCGGGTCGACCCCGGGGCCGGCCGGTGCTCCGGCGGGCGGCCCGACCGGCGGCGAGGTGCGGTTGCGGCTCGGGGTGCTCAGCGACTACGACGGGGTGACCTGGCGGGTCGGGGCGACCTACCGCAACGCCGGCCGGGTCCTGCCGGCCACCGAACCCTCCCCGGGCAGCCGGCTCGACACGGTACGCCAGGAGATCACCGTGGCCGACCTCAGTGGTCGGCTGCTGCCGGCGGTCGCCACCCCACGGGAGGTCAGCGGGGCCCGGGTGGCGTACGACCCGGCCACCGGCACCCTGATCCGCCCGGAGGGGCTGACGCCGGGGCTGCGGTACACGGTCACCTCGGCCCGGGAACGCCCGGACGTGAACCTGCTGTCCACCGCCGAGGTACCGGCCGGACCGGAGGTGGCCCGGGTGCTGCGGGTCGCCGACGGGGTGCCGGACCCGATGCGCCGGCTCGCCACCCAGCTCGCCGAGGAGAACGGCGCCCCGTACGCGCGGGCCACCGCGATCGAGCAGTTCCTCGCCGAGCACTACCGGGTGGTGGCGGACGCGCCGAGCGGGCACGCGTACCCGAACTTGAACTTCTTCCTCTTCGGACCGCGCAACGCGGGCGGCCAGCGGGGCACCTCGGAGCAGTTCGCGGCGGCGTTCGCGGTGCTCGGCCGGTTGACCGGGCTACCGACCCGGGTGGTGGTCGGGTTCAGCACGGCCGGCAGCGGCCCGGTGCGGGCGGCCGACGCGTTCGCCTGGCCGGAGGTGCTCTTCGACGGGCTCGGCTGGGTGGCGTTCGACCCGCTGCCGCGCCCGGAGAACGAGCCGCGCCCGGTGGAGGAGGACTTCCGGCCCACCCCGGAGGACCCGCCGCCGTCGGAGGTGCCGGAGCCGACCGTCGAACCGACCGCCACACCGCCGGCGGTGGCCGCGCCGCCCCGCCCCGACCGTGACGGTGTGCCGACGGCGGTGCTGGTCGGGGCGGGAGCGGCCGGTCTGCTGCTGCTGGTCACGGCGGTGCTGACGGCGCTGGTGGTGGCACGCAGACGGCTGACCCGGCACCGCCTCGACCGGGGTGACCCCGCCCACCGCATCGCCGGCGCCTGGCGGGAGCTGACCGACGCGCTGCGGTTGGCCGGCCGGCCGGTCGGCGACGATCTCGCGGCCACCGAGGTCGCCGTGTACGCCGAGCAGGTCCTGTCCGACGCCCGTACCCGGGTTCCGGCCGGGCGCAACAGCCGACGGGCCACCGGCCCGGACCGCGCGGAACCCGGCCCGGCCCGCGCGGAACCCGGACCTGAGCGACCGGGGCCCATGGCTGAGCGACCGGACGGCCACGAGGCGCCCGCGCTGGGCGAACTGGCGGACCTGCTCAACCGGATGGTCTTCGCCCCGCACGGCATGGCGGACGCCCAGGCCGTCCGGGCCGGGCAGCTCGTCACCGACTACGTACGCGCGCTGCGGGCCGCCCAGCCCCGCCGGCGACGGCTGCTCTGGTCGGTCCATCCGGGGCCACTGCGCCGGACCGACTGACCGCCACACCGACCACCCTCAGCGCCACCGGCCACATCCGCCACCACACGGGCACCGCCGTGCCGCCGGGCTGCTGACAAGGACCGGCACGGCTCCGGGGCACCAGGCGAAGCCCCGGGCGTCAGCCGACGGGGTGCAGCCGGCCGGTCTCGGTGCCCCGACCGTCGAGCAGCACCAGGGTGTCACCGTCGAAACCGGCTCGCCGTCCTTCCCAGAGCCAGTACCCGACCGGCACGCGGGCCGCGCAGGCCGCCAGCGTGACGGCCCCGGCGGTGGCGAGCAGCGTCCCCCCGTCCGCCGTGATCCACCGGCCGTTCTGGTCGTTGCAGCCGTCGGAGCCGCGCCACCCACCGTCCGCCGTGAACTCCAGGTACGCCCCCCGGTGCCCACGGGTGGGAACCCACCGACCGGCCAGCCGCTGCGGGTCGACGGGAGTCAGCGCCGCCGGTAGCGGCACGGCCGGCGCGAAACTCCGCCGGGACTCGTCGGTGACCATCGGCGGCTCCAGCACGAACGGCGCCAGGTCCGGCCAGGCGGTCGCGGTGGTGCCGGGGACCAGCCGGGCGACCGGCTGCGCCAGGTCGTCCAGCAGCACGGGTAGCCCGTTGCCGTCGAACCGGTACGCCGTCACACGCCGCAGCCAGCCGGGAGTCTCCTGGCTGGCCCGCGCACAGCCCGGGGTGCCCTCCACGACGTCGCTGGAGGCGGAGTCGACACTCGCCAGAAAGACGCCGTCGGTGTCGGCCCGCCATGCTCCGCCCAGGGTGCCGCAGCGGCTGCCGACCAGGTACAGCTCGAAAGGAGAGAGATGCAGGCTCTCTCCCCCGCCGGGGTCGGCGAGGCCCGCGATCGTCCACACGCCGAACAGCCTCTCCGGGGCCAATGACCGTGCACCCGCTCCGATGCCCAAACCGGGCCCCGGATCTGCGGAACCGGCACCGGTGGGTGCCGCACATCCGGCGAGCAGCACACCGCACGCGATCACCGTCGCCCATTGGCCCTGACGCACAGCCGGTTCACCGTCCCGTCGTCTCCCCCGGTCCCGCGGGGCCGCCGACGGTCCGCTATCGGGATGACACCCCGACCGCTGGACGGCCCTCCCCTGCCCTGACCAACGAATGACCGGTCACCCGGCAGCGGCCCAGCACCGGCGGCCGGGCACCCCGGCAGCGGCCGGGTACGGGGACGACCGCTACCGCTGAGGTCCGGCCTGGGCGTCACGCCGCAGCCGGCCCATCAGTCGACGCAGGCCGGCCTGCCAGCCGTCCGGGTCGTCGGCGCGGCGTCGGGCGTAGTCGGCCACCTCCGGATGCGGCAGGATCAGGAACCGCTCCTCGGCCAGTCCCGTCACCGTCGCGTCGGCGACCGCGTCCGGGGTGAGCACCGGCCCGGACGCGGCGATCACCCGCGCCCCCAGGTGTCCCTCGGCCAACCCGTCGGCGAGCATCGGCGTGTCCACGCCCTGCGGGCACAGCGCGCTGACCCGGATGCCCCGGTCCCGGTAGGTGATCGCCAGCCACTCGGCGAACCCGACCGCCGCGTGTTTCGTCGCCGTGTACGGGGCGTCCCCGACGGCGGTCAGCAGCCCCGCCGCCGAACAGGTGTGCAGCAGGTAGCCCTCGCCCCGGGCCAGCATTCCGGGCAGCACCGCCCGGGCGGCGTACACGTGCGCGACGACGTTCACCTGCCAGGACCGCTCCCAGTCGGCGTCCTCGGCGTCCAGCCCCCGTCCGGTCGCCACCCCGGCGTTGGCGCAGAACAGGTCGATCCGCCCGTACCGGGTTTCCACCTCGGTGACCAGGGCGGCCACCTGAGCGGCGTCGGTGGCGTCGAGACCGACACCCCGGGCGGCCGGGCCGATCGCCGCGGCGACCGCGTGGGCCGCGTCGGCGTCCAGGTCGGCCAGGACGACGACGGCGGCCCCCTCGGCGACGAACCGGCGGCCCAGGGCCGCGCCGATCCCACCGGCCCCACCGGTGACCACCACCACCCGGTCGGTCAACCGCATCTCAGTTCACCGCCGGAGCGACGCCGGGCACCCCACCCGGGCCGGGAGCGACGCCCGCCACCCCGCCCGGGCCGGGAGCGGCCACCCGGTCGGCGGCGGCCACCGGCGAGGTACCGAGCTGGGCGATCAGGGCCGCCAGCGCCGGCGCGCCGCCCGCGGTCAGCTCCGGGGTGGGCAGCAGCGCCAGCACCGGCACGTCCACCCCGGCGTCGGCGTAGCCGCGCACCGCCGCCCGGCACCGCTGGGGTGAGCCGTGCAGCACCAACGCGTCGACCAGGTCGTCCGGCACGGCCGCGGCGGCTCCGCGCCGGTCCCCCGCCGCCCAGGCCCGCCACACCGGGTCGAGCACCGGTGCCCGCCCCAGCCAGCGGTGGAACTGCGCGTACGCCGGCACGGTCAGGTAGGCGGCGATCAGCCGGCGGCCCAACGCACGGGCGTGCGCGGCGTCCTCGGTGGGGCAGACGAAGATCCGGGCCGCCACCTCGAAGTGCGGTCGTCGCTGGCCCAGCTCGGCGAGCACGGTGGGCACGTCGGTGGCGGCCAGCCAGTTGAGGATCACCCCGTCCGCCTCGGCGGCGGCCAGCCGCAGCATCCTGGGACGCAGCGCGGCCAGCAGGATCGGCGGCGGCACCACCGGCGGCCGGTCCAGCCGGAACCGGCGGACGGTGAACGTTTCGTACACCTCGTCGACCGTCTCGCCGCGCAGCGCCGCCCGCAGGAAACGCAGCACGTCCCGGGTGCGCCGGTACGGCTCGGCGAACCGGACCGCGTTCCAGTCCCGGACCACCACCGGCGACGACGCGCCGATGCCGAGCGTGAAGCGCCCCGGTGCGGCCTCCGCCAGCGCCGCCGCGCTCATCGCCAGCAGCCCGGGACCCCGGGTGAACACCGGGGCGACCGCCGTGCCCAGCCGCAGCCGGGGCTG
Organism: Micromonospora cathayae; assembly: GCF_028993575.1. Taxonomy (NCBI): domain Bacteria; kingdom Bacillati; phylum Actinomycetota; class Actinomycetes; order Micromonosporales; family Micromonosporaceae; genus Micromonospora; species Micromonospora cathayae. The sequence continues at coordinate 6,114,857 of NZ_CP118615.1, forward strand.
CCAGGCCGCGGCCAACGCCAGCGGCGTGAACGCGTCCGCGCCGTTGACCTCGGCCGACCAGAGGTCGGTGAATCCGGCCCGGTCCAGGGCCTCGTACACCACGGCGTGGTCGGCGAGCGGCACCCCGTCCAGCGGGACCGTCATACCCCATCGATTGGTCACCGGCCGATCGTCCCCCGGGCCCGGGGGCCGGGCAAGATCCCGGCGGAGGTTCGCCGGATGACGCACCCGCAGCCGGCCGCGGATGTTACGACTGCCGGATGGACAGCAGCCCCAGGACGGGCCGGCGGTGACCCGCCCGGCCAGGGCCCGGATCGTCCCGGCACCGGACGGTCCCCAACGGGCCACCTTCCTGGAGCTCTTCTTCGACCTGGTCTTCGTCTTCGCGCTCACCCGCATCGGCACCCGGGCCTTCGAGGATCTCGCCCTGGAACCGGGCGGCGCCCAGGGCTGGTCACCGATCACCGGGGGCGGCAAGACCCTGCTGCTCCTGCTGGCCCTCTGGGCGGTCTGGCAGAGCACCGCCTGGACCACCAGCCGGTACGACCCGTACAACTTCTGGTTGCAGACCATCGTGATCCTCGCGCTGGCCGCCAGCATGGTGATGGGGGTGGCGGTCCCCCGGGCCTTCACCGTGGCCGGGCTGAGTTTCGCCGTCGCGTACGTGGTCGCGCAGATGTCCCGGCCGCTGATCCTGCTGTTCGCCCTCGGCCACGGCGAGGAACGTCAGCTGAAACTGCGGATGCTGGTGGTCTACGGGGTGACGGCGGTGTTCTGGCTGGGCGGGACGTTCCTCCCCAGCACCCCCCGGGTGGTGCTCTGGACGCTCGCGCTGGGCATCGAGTACACCGCCGGCCGGACCGGCTGGCCGGTACCCGGTCTGGGCCGGTCCACGGTCAGCCGGTGGCATCTGGTGGGCGAGCACCTCGCCGAGCGGTACCAGCAGTTCTTCCTCATCGCCCTCGGCGAGACGATCCTGGTCACCGGGCTGGCCTACGGCTCCGGGCCGCGTAACCCGGCGCGGGCGGCGGCCTTCGGGTTGGCGTTGGTGACGTCGGTGCTGCTGTGGCGGATCTACTTCCAGCGTGCCGGGCAGATCCTCGCCGAGGCGGTGGCGCGGGCCCGGCAGCCGGCGGTCATCGGCCGGTCCGCCGCCGACACGCACCTGGTGATGGTGATCGGCGTGGTGGGCACCGCGATCGGCTACGAGCTGGTCATCGGGTACCCGCTGGAGCACCCGGAGGCGGCCTGGATCGTGTTGGTGCTCGGTGGGCCGCTGGTGTTCCTCGCCGGCCGGGCCCGCTTCGAGTACGAGGTGTTCGGGCGGGTGTCCCCGTCCCGGTGGGTCGCCATGGTGGCGCTGGCCGTGCCGCTGCCGGTGCTCGTCCACCACCCGCCGCTGATCGCCGCCGGCACCGCGGCGGCCATCCTGCTCGCGGTGGCGGTGGTGGACGCCCGCCGGGCCCGCGGCCGTCCCCCGGAGGCGGCGTCCCCACCGTTCTGAGCCCGTACCCCCGGGCTCGCCCGTTTCGGCGGGGATCTGGCGGGTACCCGCGGCCGGACGACGGAGGGGGGTCGGTGATGGCCGGCATCGTGTTGCGGAGCACCGCGTTCAGCGACCACGACCTGTTGCCCGGGCGGTTCTCCCGGGCCGGCGGGAACGTCTCGCCGCCGTTGCAGTGGGCCGAGGTACCGGACTCGGCACGGGAACTGGTGCTGCTGGTGGAGGATCCGGACGCGGGACGGACGCCGTTCCTGCACTGGCTGGTCACCGGGATCGATCCGGCCTCGGGCGGCACCGACGAGGGCGCCGTCCCGGCGGGCGGCCGGGAGTGGCCCAACGACGCCGGCGGAACCGGCTGGTCCGGGCCGCATCCGCCGCAGGGCGAGGAGGCGCACCGGTACTTCTTCCGGCTGTTCGCGCTGGACCGGCCCCTGGATCTGCCGACCAGCCCGCACGCCCCGGACGTGCACCGTGCGCTGGCCGGCCACGAGATCGCCAGCGGCACCACGATCGGTACCTTCTACCGCTGACCGAACGGGACCGCCCGACCGGTCGCCGAGGTGGCATCCCGGCCGAACCGGCGCGGGTCGGCCGGGGTCAGCCCTTGACCCGGGGCACCAGCCGGTGCACCAGGGCGAGCAGCAGGGCCATCACCACGCCGATGGTGCCGACGATGCCGGCGGCGCTGCCGGCGTACCCGACGAACAGCGGCCGGCGGCCCAGCTCGCTGACCGCCAGTTTGGGTTGGCCGTCCAGCCAGGCCATCGCGGTCATCGAGACGACCAGCGCGGCCAGGCCGGTCAGCCCGAGCACCAGCGCCGCGGTCCGGTGCGCGTCGGCCGGTTCCACCTGGGCCTGCTCCCGTTGGGTGAGCAACAGCAGCAGACCACCGGCCGCCGCCCAGGCGCCGACCACCAGGAACGCGGCGACCGCGTCGCTGGGCCGGTGCCAACCGGCCGACAGGGTGGCCACCCCGTTGAGCGCGGCGTACCCGGCGCCGAGGAACGCGCCGAGCACCCGGACCTTGCGGGGCAGGACGAGCACCAGCGCCACCGCCACCGAGGCGGCCACGCAGGCATGCCCGCTGGGCAGGCTGTTGCCGACGGCGGCCCGCTCCGGGTCGATGCCGTAGTCCGGCCGGCCCAGCCCGTACTTGAGCAGTTGGGTGGTGACGTTCGCGCCGACGATCAGCGCGGTGGCGGTGACCGCCAGGGCGATGCGTCGACGCAGCAGCGCGATGAAACCGATCACCGCGATCGCGGCCAGCAGCGAGACCACGGACACCGCGTTGAGCACCTGGTTGACCGGGCCGTCGATGCGGTCCTGGCCGATCCGGTTGCCGGTCAACGCCACCGTGTCGAGCCACTGGCCGGTCTCGGTGTGCAGCGCGAGGCGCCACACCGCGAGCAGGGCCAACGTGTACATGACCGCGAGCAGCACCAGCCACACCGCGGTCCAACCCCTTGCCGTCGCTCGCACCCGCACACGGTAGCGCCACCTCCCGGTGGACCGGCGGCGGGTGGTCGGTGGTTCGGCGATAGGTTGGGGCGGACCGTCGAGGAGGAGGAGCCGGTGACCGGTGCACCACAGCGCGAACGGCCCTCCGCTCCCGACGCGCCGGGTCCGGAGTCCCTGGCGGACCTGCTCGGCGGGCGACGCGGCGCGGTCGACGCGACCCTTCCTCCGTTGGCGTTCGGCGTGGGTTGGCTGGCCGGCGGTGAGTCGCTCTGGGGTGGAGTGATCGCCGCCGTGCTGACCGGGGCGGCGGTCGCCGGGTGGCGACTGCACCGGGGCGACCGGCCCCGGTCGGTGCTGATCGGTCTGCTGGCGGTGTGCGTGGCCGCGCTGATCGCGTTGCGGACCGGCCGGGCCACCGACTTCTTCCTGCTCCAGGTGCTCGCGAACGCGGCCAGCGCGCTGGTCTGGGTGGTCAGCGTGGTGGTGCGCTGGCCGCTGCTGGGGGTGCTGGTGGGGGTGGCGCTGCGGCAGCGGGGCCGCTGGCGGCGGGACGGGGCGCTGCTGCGCGCGTACGGCCGGGGCAGTTGGGTCTGGGCGGCCAGTTACGCGCTGCGGGTGGCGGTGTTCGTGCCGCTGTACCTCGGCGGGCAGGTGGTGGCGCTGGTGGTGGCCCGGGTGGCGCTGACCTGGCCGCTGGTGGCGACGGCCCTCGGGGTGAGCTGGCTGGTGGTGCGCCGGTCCCTGCCGGCGGGGCATCCGGGGTTGCGCCACCCGGTCGTACCGTCCGACGCGGACCGGGAGGCGTGAGCCGACCCGGGAAGGTGGCCCCGGCCCGGAGCGGCATCGTTCCCGGCCCCGCGACGGTGCGCCGGCCCGGGAAACGTAAAGGGAGAGGCCGCCACGGGGGGAGCGGCCTCTCCACGAGTTACGTTACTCCGTCCCGGGCTTCCTGTCCCCCCGGGACGGACGGATTTTCGCTTGACAGCGGAAAACTCGATGTTTCGCCATGGGTGTGGTGGGCCACCGGCACTGCGCCGGCTGGCCGGCGGCCCACCACCGCCCGACCGTGGGAATCGGGCGCCCCAGACGGACCGGGCCGCAGGTCCCCGTCGGCCCGGTCCGAGCCCGGCGGACGTGACACGTCACCGGGGTGACCGGTCGGGTGGACGTGGACACGCCCACCCGACCGGATCGGATCAGCCGTTCGGGAACAGGCGACCGTAGTCGGCGTACGCCATGGCCACGTCGACCTGCGCCCAGAACCGGTGGTAGGTGAACGTCGGCTCGGGACCGCCGTCCAGGTAGGCCTGGACCTTGGGCCAGTCCGGGTCGTTCTTGTAGAAGGAGCGGATGTCGAGGAAGCTCTTGCCCGGGGCGATGGTGTCACCGTTGGCCATCTTGCCGGTCCACCCCTGCGGGATGTAGAGGCCCTGACCGGTGCTGGCGTTGTAGACGTCGTCGAACCGCTGGTAGTCGCCGCGGGTCTCCGGCCGCGCCACGCCCTTGGCGTCGCTGGCCGCGTACAGCGCGTCCAGCAGGCCCTTGGCGGTGGTCTTCGCCGCCGCGTTGCCCGACTTGGCCGCGTAGGCGATCAGGGTCCGGGCGAGCGCGCCGGTGACGCCGACGTCCTGCCCCTTGCCGATCACCTCGACGTGCAGGTTGGTGTTCGGCTGCGGGCTGGTCGGGTTCCAGTTGGCCGGCTGTCCGGTCCACTTCAGCTCGGACGGGACGGACCAGTTGGCGCCCAGGGTGGTGTTGGCGATGGCCCACGGCACCCACTTGTCCAGCAGCGCCTTGGCTCGGGTGTTGCCGGTCTCCTGGTACAGCTCGGCGATCCGCTGCATCGACCAGACCTGCATGCCGAACCACTGGTTCGACGGCGGGTCGTTGTAGACCGGGTCGACGTCGTAGAACATGCCGTAGAAGGTGGCGGTGCCGGCCGGCGGGGTGCCGTAGTTGCCGCCCCAGCTGTTGGTGGCACCACCGGCGATGCCGCCCTCGGCGGACTGGAGCCAGGTGTAGAACTCCAGCTGCCGCTCGAAGCTCTTGGTCCAGTCGGCGACCGCGGTCGGCGACTTGGGCTTGAGCTCGTTGACGCTGGTCAGCGCCCAGGCCGCGAACGGGTTCTGGTAGCCGAAGTGGCTGTGGCTGGAGCCGATCCGCCACGACCAGTTCTGGTTGGCCTCGTACGCGCCACCCCAGGCGTAGTACCAGGACATCAGGTAGTGCGCGGAGTCCTTGCCGGTGGCGGCCGGGCAGGCGGTGGCCCCGACGCAGTTACCGATCTTCTTGAAGTACTTGTCGAACATGGCGTACCGCAGGTAGTCGCCCATCTTGGCGGCCTTGGCCACGGTGGCCGCCACGTCGGCCTGCTTGTTCTGGGCCTTGGCCCAGGTCAGCGCCCAGTAGGCGGCCTGCACGGCACGGGCGTCGGCGTCCGGCGCGTTGGTGTACTTCCACTGCTTGGCCGGGGCGTTGGCCTCCTTGACGAACAGGTCGAGGAAGCCGTTGGTGCCGCCGTGCTTGAAGGTGTCGCAGGACGGCTGCGGGACGGTCTCCCAGACCGACTCCTGGGTGCCGCGCTGGAAGGTGTTGATGTACGCCGGCCGGGTGGTGCCGTCGCCGCAGCGGCCGTAGCCGTAGACGTTGTCCACGTCGAGCAGCCAGTGCATGCCGTAGATGTCACCGGTGCCGTAGGTGGACTGGAGTTCGCTGCGCAGCGGGTCCTGGCCGACCGGCACGTTCGCGTCGAGCTGCGACGGGTACTGGCTGGGCAGGTCGTGCTCGGCGGCGTACTGCGGGGTGCCGGGCGCGCCGGCGGTGGCCTGGTCGGCGTGCGACGGGATGATGTACTTCTCCATCACCGTCCAGGCGTTGTTGAACGGGGCCCAGTTCTGGGTGGCCCGGCCGTAGGCGGCCTCCAGCCAGAGCCAGTAGCTGAACGCCTCGCTGGTGGTCTCGTGCCCGTGGTCGGGGGCCTCGACGATCAGCGTCTCGATGGAGTGGTACGGCACGCCCTCGGGGCTGAAGTACCCCGAGTTCTTGATCTTGCCGTAGAGCTCCAGGAAGCGGGCGTTCCAGACGTTGTCCCCGCCCGGGGTGTCGTTGTCCAGCTCGGTGGCGGTGATCGCCAGCGGCGCGTACCCGGTGGCCGACGCGGTGATGGTGGCAGTGCCACCGGCGGTGTCGGCGTCCTCGGCCGCGCTGACCGTGACGTTGACGCCGGTGTTCCAGTTGGTCGGCGTCAGCGTGACCGAGGTCGGGGCGACGGTGATGTCGGTGTCCCCGGTACGGGTCAGCGTCACCGGCACGTTGGCCGACGGCAGGCCGCTGAGCTTGAGGTTGAACGCGGAGCTGCCGCCCTCGGCGACGCTCACCGCGGACGGGGTGGCGACCAGCACCGGCCCGCTGGACGCGGAGACGGTGAACGCCTTCTCGGCGGTGGCGGTCAGGTTGGCGTTGTCGTACGCCTTGGCCTGCACCGTGTAGCTACCGGCCGGCAGGTCCTCGAGGGTGTACGCGTACGGCGCGCTGGTGTCGGTGTTGACCAGCAGGCCGTTGCGGTAGAACTCGACCTTGGCGATGGTGCCGTCCGGGTCGCTGGCGGTGGCGGTCAGCGGCACGTCCGCCGGGGCCTCGAACGGGCCGGCCGGCACGGACAGCGCGACCGTCGGCGGCTGCTGCGGGTTGGTGGTGCCGCCGCAGGTCACGCCGTTGACCGAGAAGGAGGTCGGCTTGGTGTTGGTGCCGGTGTGGCTGCCGTTGAAGCCGATCGTGGTGGACCCGCCGGTCGGGAGGGAGCCGTTGTAGGACTCGTTGACGGCGGTGACCTCGGTGCCGGACTGGCTCCACCTCGCCGACCAGCCCTGGACGAGCCGCTGGCCGGACGGGAAGTTGAACTTCAACGTCCAGCCGTTGACCGCGTCGCCCAGGTTCTTGATGGTGACGTTGGCGGTGAACCCGTTGCTCCAGTCGCTGGTCGCGTAGACCACGTCGCAGGCCGGGGCGGCCTGCGCGACGCCGGCCGGCAGGGCGACCCCGCCGATGGCCAGCGTGGTGGCGGCGAGCATCGCCAGTCGGCGACGTCTTGCCAGATGTCTCATGTGCGCGGTGTCTCCTCGGACCGGGCCGGGGCCGGTGGGCCCGCGGCGGGCGCCTCCACGCGACACGGCGCGGGGGGTTGGAGGCGCGGTGATGGGGTCGGCCCGCCTCAGGCGGGCTGCGGGTGACGACGACGAGCTGATGCCCGTCGGCCCGCTCGGGTGTGCCGTCCGGTCAGCGACCGGCTGCCCTCGGCGACCCGCACTCACGCGATCTGGCTCCGCGGTAGTCGCAGTGTGTCATGGGAGCGCTCCCGTAACAAGAGCGGGCGTGAACGCTACATGTCGGGCGCGTGTCGTCGCAGGTCAGAGCCCCGGAATGTTTCGATCTCATTTTGGGTCTTTCACAAACCCGTGACGGGCGTTACAGTCGGCAGCATCATCGATGGGAGCGCTTCCATCGATGATGCTCACGCAGTACTCGTCCACTCCGGATCGTCCTCCCGGAACGATCCGGCACACAGCCCGGAGGGCTGACGGCGGGCCAGCCCGGACTCCGCCGCCAGCCAGATCCCATCCACTGTGAAGGGAGGTGGAACCAGAGCCACTCGCGTGGCCCGGCTCCCGCGCGGCACGTACGACAGGACGCCCATTCCGCTCGTACGTGCACATGCACCAGATGTGGGGACGGGGGTTGCCCTCCCCGTCCCCACACACTAGACCTACACCCACCACGGGAAAAGAGGCCGACGGGACTGGCGTAACGCGCCTCCCGGCCGGCCTCGTTCGCTATCGGCACCCGGATTCGGCCCGGCCGAGCCGCCGACGGCAGCCGTCCCAGCCCCACCCCACCCCGCCGCGACCAGCCCCCGGAGCTGTCCGGGCGCAACGCGGCCGGCTCACCCTGCCCTATGCTGGGAGCGCTCCCGGCCGCCTGGTGGCGGGCCCCGCATCCACGAGGAGAACGTCCTATGTCGATAGTCACCCGGCGGCGCCTGCACCACCGCGCCGCCTCCGCCGGCGCCGCCACCACCGCCGGAGCCGACCTGACCGCGACCCCGGTCGCCCCGGCGGGCCCGGGCACCGCCCCGGACACCGCCGACCCGGCGGATCCGGCCAGCGCCACGGTCGACGACGCCGACCCCGACCGGCACAGCGACACCGACGGACGACTCGGACTGCGCTTCCCGCCCGACTTCGGCTGGGGCGCGGCGACCTCGGCCTACCAGGTCGAGGGCGCGGCCAAGGACGACGGGCGCGGCGAGTCCGTCTGGGACACCTTCAGCCGTACCCCCGGGCGCACCCACGGCGGCGACACCGGCGACGTGGCCGCCGACCACTACCACCGCTACCCCACCGACCTCGACCTGATGCGCGACATCGGGCTGCGCAGCTACCGCTTCTCCATCGCCTGGCCCCGGGTGCAGCCCGACGGCAGCGGCGCGCCGAACCAGCGCGGCCTGGACTTCTACCGCCGCCTGGTCGACGGCCTGCACGACCGCGGCATCACCCCGATGGCCACCCTGTTCCACTGGGACCTGCCGCAGGCCCTCCAGGACACCGGCGGCTGGGAGAACCGGGACACCGCGTACCGTTTCGCCGACTACGCCCGCGCCGTCTTCGACGCCCTCGGCGCGCAGGTGCCCGTCTGGCTCACCGTCAACGAACCCAAGACCGTGGTCCAGAACGGCTACATCATCGGCCACCACGCCCCCGGCCGGCAGGACCCGGACGCGGCGTACCTGGTCGCCCACCACCTGCATCTCGCCCACGGTCTCGCCGTCGCCCAACTGCGCGACACCGGCAGCACCAGCCGGATCGGCCCCGCCCTCAACCTGCACCCGTGCTACCCGGCCGACGACTCCCCCGCCAGCGTCGCCGCGGCCCGCCTCTACGACGGGTACGAGAACCGCCTCTACCTCGACCCGGTCTTCACCGGCAGCTACCCGGCCGACGTGCTGGCAGACCTCGGCCCGGACAGCCGCCTCGCCCGGGGCATCCACGACGGCGACCTGGAGACCATCTCCGCCCCGGTGGACCTGCTCGCGGTGCAGTACTACACCCCGATCTACGTCACCGCCACCGGCGGCACCGAGCGGCGCTGGCCCACCTCGGTCGCCACCTGGCAGCAGATCTTCCCGGAGGGGATGTACGACATCCTCACCCGGGTCACCCGCGACTACGGCCCGGTGCCGATCACCGTCACCGAGAACGGGCTGCCCACCCCCGACGCCCTCGCCGCCGACGGCACGGTCGACGACGCCGGCCGGGTCGCCTTCCTCCGCGACCACCTGGCCGCCGCGCACCGGGCGATCGCCGCCGGCGTGCCCCTGGAGAGCTACCACGTCTGGTCGCTGCTGGACAACTTCGAGTGGGAGCAGGGCTACGACCAGCGCTGGGGCCTCATCTACGTGGACTACCCCACCCAGCGGCGGGTGCTCAAGAGCAGCGCGCACTGGTACCGCCGGGTGATCGCCGACAACGCGATCTGAACGGCACGGTCGCGAACGGGCCCGGCGGAACACCGACGGGCCCGCTTCCGACCCGGCCACGCCACCTCGGCGGCGTGGCCGTCGGTCGGCACCGCCGCCTCAGCGCGGCAGCGCCTGCTGCAACTCCGCCCGCAACGCGGGGGTCAGCATCTCGCCGGCCTGCTTCGCCAACCGGGCCATCTCGTACCCGACCACGCCGATGTCCGCGTCGCCCGCCGCCAGGGTCGCCAGGATCGAGCCGTCGCGGATCTGCATGACGAGGAAGTAGCCCCGCCCCATCTCCACCACCGTCTGCTTGACGATGTCGCCGTCGAACATCTGCGCCGCACCGGCGGTGATGCTCATCAGCCCGGAGGTCACCGCGGCCAGCTTGTCCGCGTGATCGCGCGGCAGGTGGTCGGAGATCGCCACCAGCAGCCCGTCGGACGAGACCACGATGGCGTGCGCGACACCCGGTACCCGCTCGGTGAACGCGCTGACCAGCCAGCTCAGGTCCCGCGCCTCTTGACTCAGCGTCATCAATGTTTGTCCCCTTCGCTGCGCACCCCGGTCGGTGGCACGGGCATTTCCCTGGTGTCATCCGACAGGGAGATCTCCCTGGTGTCGTCCTCCGCCTCGGCGCGGCGCACCCCCCGGTAGAGCCGGGACAGCATGCCTCCGACGGCCTCCGGGTCCGGGTCGTGCCGGGGCGACGGCGCGGCCGGTCGCGCCGACTGGGTCACCGCCGCCAACTGCGCCATCGGCACCCGCACCGGCAGCCCGCGCTCGTTCACGCCCCCGGTGACCGGAGTGGCCGGCGGCGTCGGCGCGGCCGGCACCGGACCGGCCGCCGACGGCGACGGGCCCTTCCGCGACCACCAGGTGCTGCCCGCCGCGGCCGGCGGTTCCCCGGACGCCGGGGCGAGCACGTCCTCGGCCCGCGTCGGCACCGGTCGCGGTCCACCCGGCCGCCGACCGGCCACCGGCAGTCCCAGCGCACCGCCGTCCGGGGCCGGCGGGCCCACCGCACCGCCCGGACCCGGCCGGACCGTGGCACCCGCCGGACCCGGCCGTCCGGCCGGGCCGGCACCGTTCGGCACGCTTCCCGGGGCGGCACCGTCCGGCACCCCCGCCGGACCGGCGGCGGTCGACGGACGGACCGCCGCGGTCGACGGCGGACCCACCGGGGCGGTCGGCGAACCAGCCGGAACGGTGGGCGGGCCGGCCGGCGAACCACCACCGGCGCGGCGGGCCACCTGGGCGGTGCCGGTGGCCCCACCCCGGGATGCCACCGCGGCCCGACCGGCGGCACCGGCCAGCGCGGCGGTCAACATCCGCCGCGACGCCGGGGCCCGCAGCTCCCGCTCCGGGGCCGCCGCCAGCAGCGCCGCCGGCAGGGTCACCCGGGCCACCACCCCGTCCTGCCCGCCGTGCAGCCGCACCTCGATCGCGTGCCGGGCCGCCAGGTGCCCCACCACGAACAGACCCATCCGCTCGGACGCCGCCACGTCGGCAGCCGGCGGGCTCGCCAGCAACCGGTTGGTCTGCTCCAGTGCCGCGGGGCTCATCCCCAACCCCTGGTCGGCGATCTCGATGACCGCGCCACCGTCGGCCGCCCGGGCCGTCACCCGCACCACCGTGTCCGGCCGGGAGAAGGCGGTGGCGTTCTCCAGCAGCTCGGCCAGCAGGTGCACCAGCTCACCCACCGCGTGCCCGACGACGTACAGGTCGGCCACCGAGTCGTGCCGTACCCGCTGGTACTGCTCGATCTCGGCGCCGGCGGCGAGCAGCACCGAGGACAGGCCGATCGGCCGGTTCCACCGGCGGCTGGACTCCGAACCGGACAGCACCAGCAGGCTCTCGTCGTTGCGGCGCATCCGGGCGGCGAGGTGGTCCAGCTTGAACAGGTTCTCCAGCTGGTCCGGGTCGCTCTCGTCCCGCTCCAGGTCGTCCAGCAGCTCCAGCTGCCGCTCGACCAGCACCTGGCTGCGCCGGGCCAGGTTGACGAACATCAGGTTGACGTTGCGGCGCATCGTCGCCTGCTCCACCGCGACGCTGACCGCACTGCGGTGCACCGCGACGAACGCCTCGGCCAGCTCGCCGATCTCGTCCAGCGACCGGACCACCGCCGGCGCGACCTCGATCTCCGGAACCCCGCCGGTCACCGTACGGAGCCGGTCCAGGGTGTCGGGGAGTTCGAGTTGCGCGATCCGCAACGCCTGCCCGCGCAGCAGCCGCATCGACCGGGCGATCGACCGGCCGATCAGCACCGAGATCAGCAACGCCACCAGCAGCACCGCGACGATGCCGCCGACCACCAGCAGGGTCTGCCGCAGCTGCGCGCCCCGCGCCTGGTCGGCCTGGGTGACCGCGTCGGCGAGCACCCCCGCCTCGACCTGCCGCAGCAACTCGTGCCGCTGCTCGCTGGCCGCCCACCACTGGGTCGCGGGCAGCACCGCCGGCTCGGCCCCGCCCACCGGCAGGCTCTGCTCCTCCAGTTTGGTCGCCGACACGAACGCCGGGTCCACCGTGGTCCGGTCGTAGCGGCGGATCTGGTCGGCGGTGGCCGCGATCCGGAACGCGCCCAGGGCGGTCAACTGCTGCGCCCGCAGGTCGGTCAGCAGGACCTGGTCCTCCACCCCGTACCGGCCGGTGCGGGCGGCCACGTAGAGCTGGGCCCGGATCCGGGACGACAACTCCTTCACCCGGGCCAGCTGCACGTACCGCAGCACCGCGTCACTGAGCGCCGGCGCGTCCGGACCCGGGGACGGCTCGGCCAGCAGGTTGAGCAGCTCGTCGATGAGCCGGTGGTAGTTGGTCAGCACCGCGTCGCTGCTCAACACCCCCGGCCCGACCGCCGAACGGATGTAGACGACCTGGTCGTACGCCTCCAGCACCTCCGAGTACGACACCCGCCAGGCGGCGTCCGAGTCGGCCAGCGGCTCGGCCGCCTGCCGCAGCCGCTGCATCGCCTCGTCGGTGGCGGTCTGCAACGGCTTCAGCGCCACCACCGGGTCGGTCCGGACCGTCTCCCCGGACCCGGTACGCAGCCCGGCCAGTTCCCCGGCGGACCGGTCCCGTTCCTGCTGGAGCTGGTGCACCGCGGCGGTGATCTCCCGGCCGATCGCGACCTGCTGGGCGAAGTCGTTGAGCACCCCCGCCTGACCGACCAGCCCCCGGGCCTGCACGCCGGCCAGCACCAGGAACGCCACCGACGGGATGATCAGGACAGCCGCCAGCTTGGTCCGCATCCGCCAGTCCCGCAGCCGGAACGGGGACCGTCGGCGGTGCGGCACCACCCGGACGTCGAGCCGGCGCCGACGGTGCCCGGACACCGCGCCCCCCGATGGGTCCGGACCGGTCCCCACACACGCCTCCCAGGTGTCTCGCGTCCGCCGCGAGACCGGGGAGCGGAGTCCATCCAACCAGGCCAGAACATACTGTCAACGGGTCCGGCTGACGAGACGCTCAGGGGTGCGTTCCTCCTACCGGACCGGTGACCATCGATCAGCCGTCCGGCCGATGCCGGGTCACGCCCCCGCCCCGGCGGTCCTACCCAGCGCGACGAGCGCGGCACCCGTCGCACCGATCTCCGGGTTCGGCTGGTGCCGGACCGACCGGGGGGCCAGCGCCGCGGCGAACGCCCCCCGCCACCAGGCCGACGCGGTCACCGCTCCCCCACCGAGCACCACCTCCACCGGATGCGCCACGGTCGACTCGATCACGGCGAGATCGTCGGCCACCCGGGCGCAGACCCCGGCCATCAGCCCGGCCAGGATCTCCACCGCGGAGGTGGACAGGCTCAGCCCGTCCAGCCGTCCCGACCCGGCGGGCGCGCGGCCCGGCGGACGGTCCCCACCGAACCGGGGATCGGCCGGCACCCCGCCGTCCGGCGGCACCTCGGCCAGCGCGGCGTCCAGCTCCGCGCCCGACGGCAGCCGCAGCTCCCGGTTGGCCCAGGCGAACAGGTTGCCCCCGGAGGAGTACGCCGCTCCGGTCACCACGTGGTCGTGGTCGACCCGGTACCGCCACAGCCGCTGCGGCAGCGGCGGCAGCGGCGCGCCCGCCGGGGCCGGCTGGAGCAGCCGTACCGCCGAGGAGGTGCCGACGGTCACCGCGGCCCGGCGGGCGTCGACGCACCCCGAGCCGACGTTGGAGGCCGCGCCGTCGCCGATCGGGGCGGTCCACGCCGCCCCGGCCAGCCCCGGCCAGCGGCGGGCGAACTCCGGCAGCAGCCGGCCCCGCCAGTCGGGCGGGGCCAGCGCCGGCAGTTCCCCGGCCCGTACCCCGGCCAGCTCGCACGCCTCGGCGTCCCAGTCCAGGGTGCGCAGGTCGAGCAGGCCGGTACCGGACGCCTGGGACACCGACATCGGGACCGTGCCGAGCAGCGCGCCCAGCACGTACTCGGCCAGCCCGACGAACCGGGCCGCCGGCACCCGCGCCCGCAGCCAGGGTAGCCGCGCCGACCAGTAGCAGCGGTGCCACCAGGTGCCGGTGCGCTGGTGGAAGGCGTCCGGGTCGGCCGGGCCGGGATGGTCGTCGGACGGCTCGGGCCGGGTGTCCAGCCAGGTCAGCACCGGACCGAGCGGGGTACCGGCGGCGTCGACCGGCAGCACCGAGTGCCACTGGGCCGAGATGGCCACCAGCGTCACGTCCCGCAGGTGCCCGGCGGCGGCCAGCTCGTCCAGGCACTCGACGAGGCAGGCCAGGTAGCCGGGGCCGTCCAGGGTGCCGGCCCCGTCGTCACCGACCGCCAGCCGCATCTTGCGCCGGGCCAGGGCGCCGGGCAGCGGCACGGTCCGCTCGTCCAGCACCAGCCCACGCACCGACGAGGTGCCCAGGTCGAGAGCGAGAATCTTCATCGCCGGTCACCGTACCCGGCCGTCGGCGTGATCAAGCCCCGCACCGGGTCCCGCGTACCGGACGGTGCCTTCCGCGCTCCCCGGCCGGTGGGTAGGCTGCCGGTATGCCCACGCGCCCGTGCTTCTGGTGGCCCGCCGACCCGGCGGACCCCCTGCGCGTGTAGCTTCCCTGACGCGGCCGCCCATCGAGGCGGCCACCGGTCCCCGTACCGGCCGTGGACGCCCACCCGGCGGCCCTCGGCCCGAGGAGACCGCACCGATGACCGACCTGACCGCCCTGACCGCCGTGGTGTCCGCCGGCGGTGATCCCGGCCCGTTCGTGCTGCTGCGCCGCGAGGGCGCCGACCACCTGGAACTGTTCACCGGCCCGGTACGCCCGGTCGACCGGCTCGCCGACGTCCCGCTGCCGGCCGACGGTCCGGGTCCCCGCACGCTCGCCGTGGTGCCGTACCGGCAGGTGACCGAGCGCGGGTTCGCCTGCGTGGACGACGGGATGCCGCTGGAGTGCCTGGAGATCACCGGTCAGGGCCGGACCGGGCTGGCCGAGGCGTTACGGGTCCTGCCCGACACGTCGGTGGTGACCACCGGGGCGGCGTTCGACCTCGACGACGACGCGTACGCCGGAATCGTCGAACGGGTGCTGCGCGAGGAGATCGGCCGCGGCGCGGGCGCGAACTTCGTCATCCACCGCACCCTGCGGGCCCGGGTGCAGGGGTCGCCGCTGGCGGCGGCGCTGGCCGCGTTGCGCCGGCTGCTGGTCGCCGAGCGGGGCGCGTACTGGACGTTCTGCGTGCACACCGGCACCCGGACGCTGGTCGGGGCGAGCCCGGAACGGCACGTCAGCGTCGAGGACGGGCTGGTGATGATGAACCCGATCAGCGGTACGTTCCGGCACCCCGGCGGGCCCGCCGACCGGGACGCGCTGCTGCGGTTCCTGACCGACCCCAAGGAGATCGACGAGCTGTACATGGTGCTCGACGAGGAGCTGAAGATGATGGCCACCGTCGCCACCGCCGGCGGGCAGGTGGTCGGGCCGTACCTGAAGGAGATGTCCCAGCTCGCGCACACCGAGTACCTGCTGGCCGGGCGGAGCACCCGGGACGTCCGGGAGGTGCTGCGGGAGACGATGTTCGCGCCGACCGTCACCGGCAGCCCGATGGAGAACGCCTGCCGGGTCATCGCCCGGCACGAGCGCACCGGCCGCCGCTACTACGCCGGGGTGCTGGCGCTGCTGGGCCGGGACGCGGCGGGCCGGCAGACCCTGGACGCGCCGATCCTGATCCGCACCGCCGAGTTCACCCCCGACGGGGAGCTGCGGGTGCCGGTCGGGGCGACCCTGGTCCGGCACTCCACCACGGCCGGGGAGGTGGCCGAGACGCACGCCAAGGCCGCCGGGGTGCTCGCCGCGCTCGGGCTGCGCCCGGACGCGCCGCCGCCCGGCCCGGGGCCGGTGACCCGGCTCGCCGACGACCCGGACGTCCGCGCCGCGCTGGCCGCGCGCAACGACGGGCTGGCCCGGTTCTGGCTCGACCAGCGCCCGCCGGTACCGGCCGGCCCGCCCCGGCACCGGGCGCTGATCGTCGACGGGGAGGACACCTTCACCGGCATGCTCGCCCACCAGCTCGGCGCGCTGGGCCTGGGCGTGGACGTCCGGCCGTGGCACCGGCCCGGCCCGGTCGACCGGTACGACCTGGTGGTGGTCGGTCCCGGGCCCGGCGATCCGCGGGCCACCGACGACGCCAAGATGGTGGCCCTGCGCGGCCTGCTGCGGACCCTGCTGGCCGAGGGGCGACCGACGCTGGCGGTCTGTCTCGGTCACCAGCTCCTGGCCGGGCTGCTCGGGCTGCGGCTGCACCGACGGGACGCCCCGTACCAGGGGCTGCAACGGGACGTGCCGCTGTTCGGGGCCGTCCGGCGGGTCGGGTTCTACTCGACGTTCACCGCGTTGGCCGACACCGACGTCCTGGACAGCCGGTACGGCCCGGTGGAGGTGGCCCGCGACGGCGGGGACGCGACGGTGCACGCGCTGCGCGGGCCGGGTTTCGCCGGGGTGCAGTTCCACCCGGAGTCGGTGCTCAGCCGGGACGGGACGACGGTCCTGGCCGACCTGCTCGGGCACCTGCTGCCGGCGGCGGCCCGACCGGCGGATCCGACGGACCGGCCGGCCCACCAGGCAGCGGCGGCAGCGGCACAGCCGGCGGCAGCAGCGGCAGCGGGGCAGCCGGCGGCGGCCCGGGCGGAACGCCCGGCGACGGGTGCGCATACTTCCCCGGATCGGGGGTAGTGCAGCGGGCGACCGGTGGTCCGGACGGGTCGAGAGCCCCCGCCCGCACCACCGGTCACCCGTTCGTCACGCGGGGGCCGGGGCGCGCCGCAGCCGGCTGGCGAGCTGCACCGCCCGCTTGGCGGTCAGCGCGGTCGCGGCCAGCGCGACGTGGTCCGGGGCGATCTCCCCGTTGTTGCTGGTGTGCGAGGCGCCGTAGGGGTTACCGGCGACGAACTGGCTGGGGTCGGTGTAACCGGGGGTCACCACGATGCCACCCCAGTGATAGAAGACGGTGTACAGCGACAGCAGGGTGGCCTCCTGACCGCCGTGCGCGGTCGCCGTCGAGCAGAAGGCGGTGTAGACCTTGTCGGCCAGCGCGCCCTGCGCCCACAGTGGCCCGCTGCTGTCGATGAACTGCTTGAGCTGGGCGGAGATCATCCCGTACCGGGTGGGCGAACCCATGATGACCACGTCCGCCCAGGACAGGTCGTCCAGTTCCACCTCCGGGACGTCCTGGGTCTCCAGCACGTGCGCGTGCCAGCCGGAGTTGGACCGGATCGCCTCCTCGGGGGCCAGTTCGCGTACCTTGCGCAGCCGCACCTCCGCCCCGGCCTCCCCGGCGGCCTCGCAGGCGGCCTGCGCCATCTGGTAGGTGATGCCGGTCGCGCTGTAGTAGATCACCGCGACCTTGGTCCGATCGTCCATCGGCTGTTCCCCTCCCTTGATCGGTCAACTCAGGCGACTACCCGATGCTTGCGTCGGCAAACATCGGCGGGCTCCGGCCTCTGGCATGCTCGACGCCATGTTGATCAGAGACGCCGTAGCCGGGGACTGGGCGCGCATCTGGCCCTTCCTCCGCGGGATCGTCGCGGCCGGGGACACCTACACCTGGCCCCGGGACGTCGACGAGGAGCAGGCCAGAGGGCTGTGGCTGCCGCCGGCACCGGCCCGTACCGTCGTCGCGGTCGACCCGGACGGCACCGTGCTCGGTTCGGCGAAGCTGCTGCCCAACCAGGCCGGTCCGGGCGCGCACGTCGCCAACGCCAGCTTCATGGTCGCCCCGGCCGCCGCCGGGCGGGGCGTCGGCCGGGCCCTCGGGGCGCACGTGCTCGACCTGGCCCGCGCCGAGGGCTACCGGGCCATGCAGTTCAACGCGGTGGTGGAGACCAACACCCGGGCGGTCGGGCTGTGGCGGTCGCTCGGTTTCGAGGTCGTCGGACGGATCCCGGAGGGCTTCCGGCTCCCCGACGGCCGGTACGTCGACCTGCTGGTGATGTACCGGCGGCTCTGAGCACCGCCGGCCACGGATCGACAGCTTTGACCAGCATCGATGGATTTGTGCTCAAGTTTTCCGCAAGTTCCATCCCGCACGGCCACCGCCCCGCCGTCCCGGCGCGATGCTGCTCTCAGCGGCACCAGGTGGGGGTAAGCCACCGCCGACGAACCTGAACGGGGGATCGCGCTCCGCCGGCTGTCCCGCCGCCGGAGCGCGATCAGGGGGCAGAGCGGGCCGGAAGCCCGGCCGGCCGCCGGACCCGGTGGCCGTGGCGCGTCAGCTGTTCAGCTTGTCACGCAGGTCGGAGACCCGCCGTTCGAGCCGGTTCACCGCGTCCTCGTTGTTGACGAAGGTGCTGATCCCGGCGGCCAACGCCAGGCCGAGCAGCACGGCCAGGATGCTCAGCACCAGCCCGCCGATCGCCACCCCACGTCCGGTCACCCCGGGTCGGGCGGCCATCCGCAGCCCGACCACGGCCAGCACGATGCCGATGATGCCGAGCACCAGGCCGACCGAGGCCAGGATCGCGGTCAACACGCTGAGCAGGGCGGCCACCCCGAAGACCAGACCGAACGCGGCGGCGGCGCTGGTCTTGGCGGTGGCGGGTCGGGCGTGCAGCGGGTGGTCCGGTGACGCGGTGGAACCGGATCGCTTCGACGTGGTCATGGCGGTCCTCTCTCGGCTATCCACGGGTCTCTCGGCGGTCGGCATCCCCGTTGCGTCGGCACCCATGCCTCGCGGACGCCGCACCCCGGCCCGGCCGCCTCCGTCCGGGCCGGTACGCCGCAGGCCGACCGGGCCGTGCCGGTACGCCGCAGGCCGACCGGGCCGTGCCGGTACCACGCAGGCCGGACGGTGGGCACGGCGCGGAGCCCGCGTTCGGGCCGGGCGGGCCGGAACCGGGCGGCCCGCCGTCATCCGGCGGGCCCGGTGGGTGTGTGCCCCGGCCGGCCGGGTACCCGGGCCGTTGACACGCGGAAGGAGGACGACCAGTGAATCTCACCGAACAGCAGATCCGTTCGCTGTACGGCCAGGACGTCCAGGACCGGTCGGGTGCCCGGATCGGCAGCGTGGGCCAGGTGTGGGCCGACGCCGCCGGGGAGCCGACCTGGGTGAGCGTGAAGACGGGCGTGATGGGCCACCACGAGTCGATGGCACCGCTCACCACCGCCCGGATGCAGGAGGGCCGGCTGACGATGCCGTACGACAAGGCGACCGTCAAGAGCGCGCCCACCATCGACGCCGGCACCGACGAGCCGCTCGGCGCGGACCAGATCACCCAGCTGTACGCGCACTACGGCATGTCGCAGCAGCCGACGCCGAAGCCCGGCCCGCCGCCCGGTGGCCCGCGTCCGGGGCCGCGTCCCGGCCAGCAGGAGCGGCGTACCCCGCAGGACCAGCAGGAACTGGTGCGCTCCGAGGAGCGGCTGCGGGTCGGCACGCAGAGCGAGCCGGCGGGCACCGCCCGACTGCGCAAGTACGTGGTCACCGAGGACGTGCACACCACCGTGCCGGTCGAGCACGACGAGGTACGGGTGGAGCGTTCGCCCGTCACCTCCGCCGACGCCGGCGACGTCCGCCCGGACATCGGCGAGGCGGAGCGGGAGCTGACGCTGCGGCGTGAGCGTCCGGTGGTGCGCAAGGACCAGGTGCCGGTCGAGCGGGTCCGGCTGGCCCGCGACGAGGTGGTCGAGGACCAGCCCGTCGACGAGCGGGTCCGCCGGGAGCGGATCGACGCCGACGTGCCGGAGCCGAGCCGCCGCCGCGCCTGAGCCGACGGCGACACACCGAAGGGCACCCTGTCCACGCCCCGTGCGTGGGCAGGGTGCCCCTGCGGTCGCCCTCAGTCGGCCAGCGCGCCGGCCGCCCGGCCCTCGTGCAGGGTGAGGTTGCGCCCGTTCGACGGGTCGAACAGGTGGATCTTCTCCAGGTTGAACCAGACCCGCCGGTTCTCCCCCTCGGCCACGGTCGACTCGGCGGAGAGCCGGGTCACCAGGTTGCCGCCCGCCCCGGCGAAGTCCGCGCCGGTGTCGGCGGCCAGTTCCTCCAGCTCGGCGGCGCTGGCCCGCTCCCCCTCCACGGTGAAGTAGACGTACTTGTCCGATCCCATCGACTCGACGATGTCGACCGGCGCCTCGAACTCCATGCCCCGTCGGCGGGTGTCGTCGTCGACCAGTTCGGCGTCCTCGAAGTGCTCCGGCCGGATGCCGAGGATCAGTTCCCGGGGCGCGTCGCCGGCCTCCAGTTCGCGGCGCAGCCGGTCGCCGAGCGGCACGTCACCCAGGGCGGTCCGCAGGGTTCCGCCCTCGACGGCGGCGTGCAGGAAGTTCATCGACGGCGAGCCGATGAACCCGGCCACGAACAGGTTGCGCGGGTGGTCGTACAGCTCCTGCGGCGGGCCGACCTGCTGGATCGCGCCACCCCGCATGATCACCACCCGGTCGCCGAGGGTCATCGCCTCGGTCTGGTCGTGGGTGACGTAGACGGTGGTGGTGCCGAGCTGCTTCTGCAGGCGGGACACCACGGTACGCATCTGCACCCGCAGCTTGGCGTCCAGGTTGGACAGCGGCTCGTCCATCAGGAACGCCTTCGGCTGCCGGACGATGGCCCGTCCCATCGCCACCCTCTGCCGCTGACCGCCGGAGAGGTTGGCCGGTTTGCGGTCCAGCAGCGCGGTCAGCTCCAGAACCTTCGCCGCGTCGTCGACCTTCTTGTCGATGGTCGCCTTGTCCAGCTTCGCCAGCCGCAGCGGGAACGCCATGTTCTCCCGGACGGTCATGTTCGGGTACAGCGCGTACGACTGGAACACCATCGCGATGTCCCGGTCCCGGGGTGCCTTGTCGTTGACCCGCTGGCCGCCGATGCGCAGCTCACCGGAGCTGATGTCCTCCAGGCCGGCGATCATGTTGAGGGTGGTGGACTTCCCGCACCCGGACGGGCCGACCAGGATGACGAACTCGCCGTCGGCGATCTCCAGGTCGACCTCGGAGACGGCCACGGTGCCGTCGGGGAACTTCTTGCTCACCTTGTCGAGCACGATGTCTGCCACGAGAGTTCACCTATCCCTTGACGGCGCCGGAGGTCAGCCCGGACACGATGCGGCGCTGGAAGAAGAGGACGAAGAGGATGATCGGAATGGTGATCATCACGGCGGCGGCGCAGATCGCCCCGGTGGGGTCCTCGAACTGCGACTCGCCGGTGAAGAACGACAACGCGACCGGCACCGTGCGGGACCGCTCGGTGGAGGTCAGCGAGATGGCGAAGAGGAAGTCGTTCCAGCAGAAGATGAAGACCAGGATCGCCGTGGTGAACAGCCCCGGCGCGGCCAGCGGGGCGATGACCCGCCGGAACGCCTGGCCCTGGGTCGCGCCGTCCATCTTCGCCGCCTTCTCCAGGTCCCACGGGATCTGCTTGAAGAACGCCGACAGCGTGTAGATCGCGAGCGGCAGCGCGAACGTGATGTACGGCAGGATCAGCCCCGGCCAGGTGTCGAAGATGCCGAGCTGTCGCTCGATCTCGAACAGCGGCGACACCAGGGACACCTGCGGGAACATCGCGATCAGCAGGGAGACCCCGACCAGCAGCTTCTTGCCCGGGAAGTCCAGCCGGGAGATCGCGTACGCGGCCATCGCGCCGAGAACCACCGCGATGAACGTGGCGATCAGGGCGATCCCGATCGAGTTGACCAGGGCCCGGACGAACTGGTCGGTCTGGAAGATCGTCCGGTAGTTCTCCAGGGTCCACTCCCGGGGGATGAACTTCCCGTCGGTGAGCGTGGCCGGGGTCTTCAGCGACAGCGAGACGATCCACAGCACCGGGATCAGCGCGAAGACGACCACGATGACGTCCAGCAGGCCCCAGCGCAGCTTCGCGCGGGTGGTGGTTTCGGCCATCTCAGCGCCTCTCCCCATCGTCGCTGCCCGGGGCAGCGGTACCGAACAGCTTCACGAAGACGAAGGCGATGAGCGCCACGGTGAGGAAGATCAGCACCGACATCGTCGACCCGATGCCGAGGTTCAGGCCCCGGATCAGGTTGTTGTAGGCGAGCATCGACACCGACGACGTCTCGTTGCCCCCGGCGGTCAGCACGTAGATGTTGTCGAACACCCGGAACGCGTCCAGGGTGCGGAACAGCAGCGCCACCAGGATCGCCGGCTTCATCACCGGCAGCATCACCTTGGTGAACCGCTGCCAGGCGGTCGCCCCGTCGGTGGAGGCCGCCTTCAGCAGGTCCTCCGGCACCAGGGCCAGCCCGGCCATCAGCAGCAGCGCCATGAACGGGGTGGTCTTCCAGATCTCGGCGAGCATGATGATCGCCAGCGAGCTGGCCCGCTCGGTCAGCGGGGCCCCGTCGCTGAACAGGTTCGCCAGGTAGCCGGTGCCGGGCGTCCAGGCGTACCGCCAGGAGAACGCGGCGACCACCGTGACGATCCCGTACGGGATCAGCGCGGCGGTGCGGACGATGCCGCGACCGACCAGCGTCCGGTGCATGATGATCGCCAGTCCCATGCCGAGCACCAGCTCGACGGCGACCGTGACCACCGTGATCAGCATGGTCACCCCGAACGCCGTCCACCAGAACTCGTTGGTCAGCACGGTGGCGTAGTTCTCCAGGCCGACGAACTGCCGCTCGTCGGGGAACCGCAGGTCGAACCGCTGCAACGACAGCCAGACCGAGTAGATGATCGGGTACGCGGTCACCGCCAGCATGACCAGCGCGGCCGGCGCGCAGAGCAGCCAACCGAGCTTCCGTTCGGCCTTCTTGTTCTCGCTGAGCGGGGCCTTGCGCCCGCTCGGCCGGGACCGCTGGGCGGGCACCCCGGTCCGCCGGTCGTTCGCCTGCCCGGTCTGTTCGGCGGCGACGTCCGCCCCGGTGGGCGTGGCGTTGACGCTCATGCGGTCACCTCCCGGTTCCGGCCGGTGCGCTCGGTCACGGCAGGACCCCCTTCGACTCGAGGGCGTCGGAGATCGCCCCACGCAGTTCCTCCGCGGTCCGCTCCGGGTCGATGCCCGACGGCGGGGAGAGGATCGCCGACATCACCGTCGAGATGCTCTGGTACGCCGGGGTGAGCGGCCGGGTCGACGGCTCCTTCAGCTCCTCGAGGATCGTCTCCTTCATCGGGTACGCCTCGGTCATCTCCGGGTCGCCGTAGATCGCCTCGATGGTCGGCGGCACCCCGTCGTTGATCGCGGAGAACTTCTGGTTCTTCTCGTTGCGGATGCACTTCGCCGCGTCGAAGGACTCCTGCGGGTACTTCGAGTAGCTGCTGACCGCCATGTTGACCCCGCCGATGGTCGCCCGGCTCGGGGTGTCCGCGTCGACCGCCGGGTACCGGGCCCACTTGACCTGCTTGGCCAGCTCCGGGTCGGCCTCCTGCAGGGCCGGGTAGACGAACGGCCAGTTGACCTGGAAGGCGCCGTTGCCGGACTGGAACTCCAGCCGGACCGGATCCTCGGTGGCGTTGCTGAACGACGGGGAGACCACCCCGGACGTCGCCAGCCGCTTGAGCTGGTCGAGCGCCCGGACCGCGCCGTCGTCGACGGTGGCCTTCTCGCCGTCGGAGCTGACCAGCTCGCCGCCGGCGCTGGCGACCATCGCGTTGTACAGGACGACCAGGCCCTCGTACTGCGCGCCCATGGTGAGCACCTGGTGCGGCTTGCCCTGGTCCTTCAGCGCGCGGGCCTGCTCGATCATCTCGTCCCAGGTCACCGGCGGCTCGGGCACCAGGTCGGCGCGGTACCACAGCAGCTGCACGTTGGTGTTCTTCGGCGCGGCGTAGAGCTTGTCCTGGTAGCGGGCGGTCTCCAGCGGGCCCTCCAGGGTGCCCTGCTCGACCTCGGCGGCGTCCTCGCCGGTCCACTCCCGGATCCAGTCGGCGCTGGCGAACTCCTGGGTCCAGGTCACGTCCAGGCCGAGCACGTCCATGCCGGTGTCCTGCGCGGCGAGCCGACGGACCATCTGCACCCGCTGCTCGTCGGCCTGCCGGGGCAGCACCCGGTAGGCGATCCGGTACCGCCCCTGCGCCTGGGCGTTGCAGTCGTCGACCACCTTCTGCAGGTTCTGCTCCGGCGGGTAGTACAGGTTGATCGTCGGCGGTCCGTCGTCCCCACCCGAACTACACGCGGCGGTCGGTGCCAGCAGCGTCAACGCGGCAGCCACCGCCACCGCGCGGGCCCGTGGCCGACGCCGGACGCCGGCACCGTCTGGCTCGCTCATCGCCCCTCCCCTCTCCTACGGCGAACAACCGGGGAGGGGACCGCGCCCCGGCGCGCGGCGGAACGATGCGGGACGTCACCTGGTCGCGGATCAGGCGTGGTCCCGGGCGTTTCGTGGCCCCTCACTGCCCGTAACGTCCGACGGCGAAACCTGGCGCTGACCGGCCGGCCACGAACCGGACACCTGGGCACGGAATCCTCCCCGCTGCGAACCGGTCGGCAGGTGACTACGCTCGGTCGATGGATGTCACCTTCTTCTTCGATCCGGCCTGTCCGCACACCTGGCGCACCTCCCGCTGGCTGGTGACGGTCAGTCAGGCCAGGGGCCTGCGCGTCCAGTGGCGGGCGTTCAGTCTCGCCATCCTCAACGAGGGGCGGGTCGCGCCGGAGTTCGCCGACATGCTGGCCGCCTCCACCCGGGCGCTCCGGCTGGTCGAGGCGTTGCGCGCCGACGGCCGGGGGGACGACGCCGGCCGCTTCTACACCGAACTGGGTGTCCGCACCCACGACGCCGGCGACCCGCTGTCCGACAAGGCGGTCGACGCGGCCGTCGAGGCGACCGGCCTCGGCGACGCCGCGCCGGCCCTGGACGACGACCGCTGGGACGAGGCGGTACGCGGGTCGCACGCGCTGGCGTACGCCTCCGCCGGCCCGGACATCGGCTCCCCGGTGCTGATGGTCCCGGACGCCGAACGCGGCGTGCACGGGCCGATCGTCACCGAGGTGCCGGACCGCGACGACGCCCTGCTGCTCTGGGACTCCCTGCTGCCGCTGGTCCGGATGTCGACCTTCCACGAGGTCAAACGCGGCCGGCGCTGACCGCGCGGCGCACCGGTACGGCCGGCCGCCCGTACCGACGGAGGGCGTCACCATCGTCCGATGGTGGCGCTTTCCCACCTCATGGGGGAGCCGGGCGGCTACCGAGCGCAGCGGTTCTGCACTAGCGTTTCTTCCCACCGCCGCCGGGGTGTCGCCGTCGTCGTCGACCCGTCTCCGGCCGGTCCACCGTTGCGCCCGATCGGTGGGTTGTCGTGGGAACGCCTCACTTCCACGCGTCCGGTTGGGCAGCATCGACCCACGAGGAGGTGCCGTCGTGCAGGAGACCCGCGCTCTCGCCCTGACGTTCGAGGTGAGCGGCCTGCCCCCGGTCAAGACCGAAGCCCTGTCGATCTTCGCCGCCGGTCACCGGCAGGCCACCCGGGTACGCGCCCTGCTCCAGGCGGCGCTGGTCGCGGCGCAGCGTACCGGCTGGACCCCGCTGACCGGGCCGGTGGAGATCGACCTGACGCTGCGCTGTCCGCCCGGGCACCGCACCTCGGACGCCAGCACCCTGCTCGGCGGGATCTGCGCCGTCCTCGCGGACAAGAAGCGGGTCTCCACCATCGGCCTCGCCCACCTCGGCGTGCTCGTGGACGTGGCCCTCTACACCGACGACCGGCAGATCCGCCGCCTGTCGTACCTGGAGGAGCCAGCCGAGGAGTTCTCCTACCAGGTGCGGGTCGCGGAGGTGTCGACCGCGGTTTGACCGACGCCCGCGGTGGGGTACCGCGGACGCCGACGAAGGGAGCGCCGATGTCGGAACCACACGTCACCCTCGACCCGAGGGGACTGGACCCGGTACAGCAGAAACTACGCGGCCCGCTGGAGGACCAGCTCACCTCGGCGTTGCGGGCCGCCACCGACCGGGTCCGCGCCGACTACTCGGGCGAGCCGGTCGAGCAGGTCTGCCAGCGGCTGCTGGACGAGACCCGCTCGGGTCTGCATCCCGACATCGCCGCCGGTTTCACCCCCGACATGGACGAGTTCTGCCGGGTCGCCGTGGCCATCGTCCGCGGCGACGCCGGCTGACCCCGCGACCGCGGCGGGCCGTCGGCGTCAGCCCGCCCCCGGGTACGCCACCAGGGTCGCCTCGGCGCGCCGTCGCGGCCACCGCTGGCCGGGTGTGGCGGCCAGCTCGGCGGCGTAGTCGCGGACCAGGGGCGGCAGCACGTACCCGTCCGCCCCGGCCCGGCCGGCGAGGTGCCCGTCGACCAGTTCCTCCAGCGCCCGGCGGGCCGTGGCCGGCGCGACACCGAGCCGAGTCGCCGCCCGTTCCGGCGCCACCGGGCCGTCCGGCGTGCCGCCCAGCAGCACGAACAGCCGGGCGGCGACCTCGTCGGCGGCCCGCAGCGCGGCGTAGGAGTCGGCCAGCCGCTCCCGTACCGACAGGCCGTCGTAGGTCAGCCAGTCCAGCCGGTACCGGTCGTCGCGGAGCTGCTCGACCAGCGCGCCCACCGCGAGGCCGGGCCGGGCCGCCAGCCGCGACCCGACGATCCGTACCGCCAGCGGTGATCCGGCGCAGATCCCCAGCAGTTCGGCGGTCGCGGCCCGGTCCCGGGCCAGCCGGCCGTCGCCGACCAGCGCGGCGAGCAGGGCCAGCGACTCCTCCGGGCGCAGGCCCGGCACGGTCACCCGGGTAACGCCGTCCAGGCTGGGCAGGTGCCGTTGGGCGACCACCAGCAGGGCCGGGCCGGGGCCGGCGGGCAGCAGCGGGCGCACCTGCGCGGCGTGGGTGACCCCGTCGACGACCAGCAGGACCCGACGGTCGGCGAACAGGGAGCGCAGCCGCCCGGCCTGCTCGTCCACCTCCCTCGGCACCTCGGTCGACGGGACCCCGAGCGCCCGCAGCACCCGCCCGAGCACCTCGTCGGCACCGGCGGTCGGGTGGTATGCCAGGTCGACGAAGACCTGTCCGTCCGGGAAGTCGGCGGCCACCGTGTGCGCCGCGCGTACCGCCAGGGCCGATTTGCCGCAGCCGGTGGCCCCGGAGACGACCACGGCGGCGGGCGGCCCGCCGGTCACCGCGGCGGTCACGGCGGCCAGCTGCGGGGTGCGCGCGACGAAGGTGACCAGGTCGGCGGGGAGTTCCCGGGGCACCGACCGGCCCGCGCCGCCCGCTGGCCACCGACCGCCCGCCGGGACGGCCGGGCCGGGTGCCGGTACCGTCAGGCCGGGCGTCCGGTCCAGGATCTCCCGGTGCAGCGCCACCAGTTCGTCGCCCGGTTCGATGCCGAGCTGCTCGTCGAGGGCCGACCGGGCGTGCTGGTAGGCGGCCAGCGCCGCCGGGACGTCCCCGCACCGGTACAGCGCGAGCATCAGCTGGGACCAGCCGCGTTCCCGCAGCGGATGCGCGGACAGGTGCTGGCGCAGCCCGTCGAGCAGGTCACCGGACTCACCGAGGTCCAGTCGGGCCTGGGTCAGCTCCTCGAACACCTGCAACCGTTGCTCCTCCAGGCTCGCCCACCGGCCGTGGAGGATCGTCCCGGTGGGCAACCCGGACCCGGCCGGCCCCCGCCAGCAGGCGAGCGCCCCGGTGAGCGCCGGAACGGCGGCCGAGGCGTCACCCGCCGCCAGCAGGGCCCGCCCCTCCCCGGCGAGTCGCTGGAACTCGGTCACGTCCAGTTCGGGTGGCGCGATCCGCAGCTCGTAGGCGTGCAGATGGGCGACGATCCGGTCACCGACGGCGGCCCGGAGGGCGAACACGTGCGACCGCAGGTTCGCCACCGCCGAGGTGGGCGGCTGGGCGCCCCACACCATCCGGGCCAACCGGTCCAGCGGGACCGGTCGGTTGGCCTCCAGTGCCAGGCCCGCCAGCACCGCCCGCCGCTTGGCCGCTCCCACCGTGACCGGTTGGCCGTCGACGCTCAGCTCCACGGTGCCCAGCAGCTTGATCTGAAGTTGCACGTCACCGCTCCCCCGTTGAACCCCTGAGCGTGCACCTCAGGTTAGGCGGGTCGACAGAACGGAACAAGCGACCGGACAATATATGCATGTGACCAACATCTATCTGATTGGACGGCACGTCGAGGTAACGTATCCGCCCGGACGAACGCTGTCGACGACCCCGACCGGGCAATGGGAATGGTGGGCCGCTCGCTTTCCCACCTGGACGGGAGGCCGGTCAGGACCGGGTCCGCAACTCCCCGGTCCTGACCTCCAGCCGTCCGGCGTGGCAGCGGTTCTCACCGCCCGGACCCGCGAGCGTGGCACGTCGCCCGGTACCGGGTCCGCAGGTGGCGAGCCGGCCCGCATGCACTCAGCTCCACGGTGCTCCACCACCGGACTTTCGGTCGCGTCTGACGGTTCACCCCGACGAATCGTCAACGCCGGCCAAGGCTAAGCGCGTGTCGACCCGGCGGACAAGGCATTCCGCCATTCCGGAAAGGTGAGCAATCTCAACGCTGTTCCACGGCATGTCGGTGTAACACCGTGAACGCCGTCGACGCTGTTTCTCAGAAGTGGTGCAGCAGGTCCGGGAAGGCGCTGATCCGCAGCACCTGCGGATCGGTCGGGTCCAGTTCCTCGTGCTCCAGCACCCAGGTGTTGTCGTTCGGGATGAACACGGCGTTCATGCCGGCGGCCCGGGCCGGGAGGATGTCCGACTTCGGGGAGTTGCCGATCATCCAGGCCACCTCCGGGTCGAAGGCGTGCTCCCGGGCCAACCACCGGTAGGTGTCGGCGTTCTTCTCCATCACGATGTGCGCGGCCCGGAAGTGGTGCAGCAGCCCACAGGCGTCCAGCTTACGCTGCTGCTCCTCGCGGTCCCCCTTGGTGAGCAGCAGCAACCGGTGCCGGGTGGCCAGCAGGTCGAGGGTGTCGGCGACGCCGGGCATCAGCTCGACCCGGTGCTCGACCAGCGCCACCGCCAGGTCGTCGATCTCCCGGCGTTCCCGGGCGGTCGCCGGGCGTTCCCGCAGCTTCTCCAGGCACTCGCCGAGGCTACGCAGGAAGACCCGGCTGCCGTAGCCGTGCACCGCCGCGTTGGCCCGCTCGATGTCGTCGAGGATGGCCCGGATCTCGGCCCGGTCCAGGGTGGGATGGTCCAGCCAGCCCAGGAAGTCGTCGATCACCCGCTCGAACAGGACGTTGTTCTCCCAGAGCGTGTCGTCGGCGTCGAAGACCAGCACCCTGCCGTGCTGCCGTTGCCCCTGATCCACCGTGCCTGGCTCCTTCCTTGACGCGGACCGGCACACCGTACTGGGCGGGGGCGACGACGGCCCACTCCTTATCGGCGGGGTCAGCGGCGCAGGGTGAGGATCAGGTCGGCCACCAGCGCGGTCCAGCCGGTCTGGTGCCACGCGCCGAGCCCGGCCCCGTTGTCGCCGTGGAAGTACTCCGGGAACGCGATCAGGTCCCGCCAGTCCGGGTGGGTCTGGAAGAGCTGGCAGGCCCCGTAGATCGGCCGGCGACCCCAGCCGTCCCGGGTGAACAGGGCGATCAGCCGGGCGGAGAGGTCGTCGGCGATCCCGTCCAGGGTGCGCTTCACCCCGGACCGGGTCGGGTACTCCACCTGGAGGTCGTCACCGAAGAACGCCGCGTAGTCGCGCAGCGCGCTGATCAGCAGGAAGTTCGTCGGCATCCAGATCGGACCGCGCCAGTTGGAGTTGCCGCCGAACAGCCCGCTGGTCGACTCGGCCGGCTCGTAGCCGACGCTGAACTCCTGCCCGCCGAGGGTCACCGAGAACGGCCGGTCCAGGTGCGCGCGGGACAGCGTGCGCAGGCCGTACTCGGAGAGGAACTCGTCGGTGTCGAGCATCCGGGCCAGCAGCCGGACCACCTGCTCCGGGCCGACCATGGACAGCAGCCGCTGGTTGCGGCCGTCCGGGCCGATCCGGCGGGTGCCGACCACCCCGGCGTACTCGGGGCGGTGGGTGAGGAACCAGCGCAGCCGGGCGTTCAGCTCGGGCAGCCGGTGCAGGGTCCGCGCGGTGAGCCGGGTGGTCGCCGCCAGGGGCAGCAGCCCGACCACCGAGCGGACCTTCAGCGGCACCTTCGTGCCGTCGGCCAGCCGCAGCACGTCGTAGAAGAACGCGTCCTCGGTGTCCCACAGGCCCTGGTCGTACGCGGCGGCGGCGATGTACGCGAAGTGCTCGAAGAACTTGGTGGCGACGTCCACGTACGCCCGGTCCCGTTCGGCCAGCACGACCGCCATGTCCAGCAGGTTCAGCGCGTACATCGCCATCCAGCCGGTGCCGTCGGACTGCTCCAGCACCCCGGCCACCGGCAGCGCCGCCGACCGGTCGAACGGGCCGACGTTGTCCAGCCCGAGGAAGCCGCCCTCGAAGACGTTGTTGCCGCCGGTGTCCTTGCGGTTCACCCACCAGGTGAAGTTGAGCAGCAGCTTGTGCATCACCCGGGCGAGGAACTCGTGGTCCCGGCTGCCGTCGATCTCGAACACCTTCAGCGCCGCCCAGGCGTGCACCGGCGGGTTGACGTCCCCGAACGCCCACTCGTACGCCGGGATCTGCCCGTTGGGGTGCAGGTACCACTCGCGCAGCAGCAGCAGGATCTGCTCCTTGGCGAACCCGGGGTCGACCCGGGCGATGGTGACACAGTGGAACGCCAGGTCCCAGGCGGCGTACCAGGGGTACTCCCACGGGTCCGGCATGGAGATCACGTCGAAGCTGTTCATGTGCCACCAGGCGCTGTTGCGCCCGTGCCGCCGACCGGCCGGCGGGGGCGTCGACCCGGGGTCGCCGTCCAGCCAGCGCTGCACGTCGAAGTGGTAGAACTGCTTGCCCCACATCAGGCCGGCGATGGCCTGCCGGGCCACCAGCGCCTCGTCGTCGCTGGCGGCGGCCGGGATCACGTCGGCGAAGTAGCGGTCCGCCTCGTACCGGCGGGCCCGCAGCACCCCTTCCCAGCCGGCGGTCAGGTCGAGCGCGGGGGCGGGGGTGCCGCCGGGCGGCGGGGCGGTGCGGGTCAGCCGCAGCCGGATCTCGTACTCCCCGCCGGCCGGCACCTCGAGGACGTAGTGCAGGGCCCCCTTGGTGCCGACCCGGTCCGGGTTGACGGTGTCCGCCCCGGCCACCACGTGGTCGTTGATGCCGTCCTTCGGGTACGCCGACCGGCCGGGCAGCCCCCACAGCCGTTCGGCGTTGGTCTCGTTGTCGCAGAGCAGCGGGGTGGGGGTGCCGTCGCCCTCGAGGACGAGCTGGCCGAGCACCCGGTGCTCGCCGACCAGCCGGGTCGAACCGGCCTGCCGGCCGGAGCCGGACGGCCGGGCCGAGCCGTCCGGTCGGGTCTCCTCGCCGACCAGGGTCGGTACCCGGTCGCTGCCGGGCAGCCCCCACGACCAGGTGTTGCGGAACCACAGGGTGGGCAGCACGTGCAGGGTGGCCGGCTGGTCACCCCGGTTGGCGACGGTGATCCGCACACACAGGTCGGTCGGGGACGCCTTGGCGTAGTCGACGGTCACCGCCCAGTACCGGTCGTCGTCGAAGATCCCGGTGTCGACCAGCTCGTACTCGGTGTCGTCCCGACCGCGCAGCGCGTTCACGGCGACCAGTTCGTCGTACGGGAAGGCGGCCTGCGGGTAGTGGTAGCGCCAGGTCATCCAGGAGTGGGTGGGGGTGGAGTCCAGGTACCACCAGTAGTCCTTGGCGTCCTCGCCGTGGTTGCCGCCGTCGCCGCCGAGGCCGAACATCCGTTCCTTGAGGATCGGGTCGCGGCCGTTCCACAGCGCCAGCGCGAAGCAGAACGTCTGTCGGTCGTCGCACACGCCCGCCATGCCGTCCTCGCTCCACCGGTAGGCTCGGGACCGCGCGTGGTCGTGGGGGAAGTAGTCCCAGGCCGTGCCGTGTTCGCTGTAGTCCTCCCGTACCGTCCCCCACGCCCGTTCGGACAGATAGGGACCCCATGCACGCCAGTCCTGCTCCCCCGAGTCGGCTTGGGCGAGACGGATCCGCTCGGCGTCGGGAGCCGGCGCGATGGGAGGCGACACGTCAGTGATCACTCGCACATCTTTCACGCCGCGCGGTCACTTGACCACTGCGGCCACCGTCGTCGTGGCGTGTTGCACGTCGCTGCTGGAGGAGAGTTGATCGAGATCGGTTTCGGTCCGCAGGTCTGTGGCGAGCTCAGCGGCGGGGCGACCCGCGAGTGGCTGGTCCCCGACGGCCTGGGCGGGTACGCCATGGGCACCGTCAGCGGGCTGCGCACGCGCCGCTACCACGGGTTGCTGGTGGTGGCCGGCGAGACCCCGGCGACCCGCCGGGTGGGGCTGGCCAGCCTGGACCCGGCGGTGCTGTTGCCGTCCGGGGCCCAGGTCCGGCTCGGTGCCCACCAGTGGGCCTCCGGGGACCTCGACCCGCGCGGGTACGAGCTGCTGGAGCACTTCGCCATCATCGACGGTCTGCCGCGCTGGCGGTGGCGGATCGGCGACACCGTCATCGAGCGGGAACTGGCGATGCTGCCCGGCCGGTCCTGCGTGGCGGTGCTGCACCGGCTGGTCTCCGGTGGGCCGGTGACGCTGGAGCTGGCGGCGGTCTGCACCTGGCGGGACGCGCACGGGGAGCGGCGCGCGGACGGGCCGACGCCCCGGCTGGAGCCGGTCGACGGCGGGGCGGTGGTCGAGGGCGCGTTCCGGCTGGCCGGCCCGGACTGGACGCCCGAGGGGCAGTGGTGGCTGGGCGTGCACCACCGGGAGGAGGCGGCCCGTGGCCTGGCCGCCGAGGAGGACCTCTGGTACGCGGGACGCTTCACCGGCCGGCTGGAGCACCCCGGCGACACGGTGTCGGTGCGGGCCTGGGCCGGGCAGCTCGACCAGGAGCCGCCCCCGGCGACCGAGGTGGTGGCGACCGCCCGGCGGCGCAACCGGCAGGTGGTGGCCGCCGCGAAGCCGGCCGACCCGGTCGAGGCGACGCTGGCGCTGGCCGCCGACGCGTTCGTGGTACGCACCGCCGCCGGCCCGGACGTGGTGGCCGGGTACCCGTGGTTCGGCGCGTGGTCGCGGGACACGATGATCTCGTACGAGGGGTTGTTCCTCTGCACCAACCGCGCCGAGGAGGGGCGGGAGCTGCTGCGGTCGTACGCGGCGACGCTGTCGGAGGGGATGCTGGCGAACACCGCCGACACCGGCCGGGTGGAGTACAACACCGTCGACGGCACGCTGTGGTTCCTGCACGCGGTGAACCGGCACGTCACCGTCACCGGGGACACCGACCTCGGTGACGAGCTGGTGCCGGCGCTGCGCGCGGTGGTCGACGCGCACCTGGCCGGTACCCGGTACGGCATCGCGGTCGACCCGGCCGACGGGCTGCTCACCCAGGGTGGCACCCCGGGTGCCGCGCTGACCTGGATGGACGCCCGGGTGTACGGGGTGCCGGTGACGCCGCGTACCGGCAAGCCGGTGGAGGTCAACGCGCTGTGGGTCAACGGGTTGGCCGGGCTCGCCGAGCTGACCGAGCTGGCCGGTGGGGACGCCGCCGAGCTGTGGCGGCTGCACGGCCGGGCGGTCGGGTCGTTCCGGGAGCGTTTCCCGGCCCCGACGGGCTGGCTGTACGACGTGGTGGACGGGCCGGCCCCGGCGTACCCGCTGGGTGGCGCGCCGCACCACGACGACGACCTGCTCCGGCCGAACCAGCTGCTGGCCTGGTCGCTGCCGTACGCGCCGCTGGAGCCGGACGAGGCGACGCTGCGCCGGGTGGCCGCCGGGCTGCTCACCCCGCTCGGGCCGCGCAGCCTCTCCCCGGACTCCCCCGGTTTCGCCGGGCGGCACCGGGGCGGGCCGGCCGAGCGGGACAGCGGCTACCACCAGGGCACGGTGTGGCCGTGGCTGCTCGGCCCGTACGTGGACGCCTGCCGGCGGGGCAAGATTTCAGTTGATGAGCTGTTCAGGGGCATTGAAGCTCATTTGACCGAGTATGGCCTAGGGTCGGTCAGTGAGACGGCCGACGGCCTGCCGCCACACACGGCGACCGGATGCCCGTTCCAGGCGTGGTCCGTCGCCGAGCTACTCCGCTGCCGCCGGATCCGATAGGCCCGCTTTACACAGCCGCAACGGTGATGTCTCCGCCGGTTATCCCGGCGACGGCAGGATGGGCCCCGACCAGGGCGCGGCGGCGGGTATCCGGGGCAACGGGTGCCGGCCGCCGCGCGCAGGGGGACAACTCAAAGGGGGCCGCCGCATGTCACCGAACGCGGACGTGATCGACATCCACCCCGCCCGGAGCCAGCGGGTGCTGATGCTCTCGTGGGAGTACCCACCGGTGCTGGTGGGTGGGCTGGGCCGGCACGTACACGCCCTCTCCGTCGCCCTGGTCCGGGCCGGCCACCAGGTCACCGTGGTCACCCGGCACGCCGAGGGCGCGCCCCTGGAGGAGTACGCCGACGGGGTCCGGATCCTGCGCGCCCCCGAGGACCCGGTGGCCTTCCCCCTGGCCACCCCGGCCCTGCTCGCCTGGACGATGGCGTTCAACCACACGCTGACCCGGACCGCGCTGCGCGCCGCCGAGTCCGGCGAGTACGACGTGGTGCACGCCCACGACTGGCTGGTCGCGCACACCGCCGTCACCATCAGCGAGCACCTCGACCTGCCCCTGGTCACCACGATCCACGCCACCGAGGCCGGCCGGCACCAGGGCTGGCTGCCGGAGGAGATGAACCGCACCATCCACGGCGTCGAACACTGGCTGAGCAACGCCTCGACCCGGGTGATCACCTGCTCCGGGTACATGCGCGACCAGGTCGCCACCCTGTTCGACGTCTCCGCCGGCCGGGTCGACGTGGTCCCCAACGGGGTGGACGGCCGGGCCTGGCAGGCCCGCCCCCGTGCGGTCGCCGCCGCCCGCAACCGGTACGCCGCCGACGGCCCGCTGGTCGGCTTCGCCGGCCGGCTGGTCTACGAGAAGGGCGTCCAGCACCTCGTCCGGGCCGTGCCGTACCTGCGCCGCCGGCACCCCGACCTGCGGGTGGTGATCGCCGGCGACGGCCCGTACCGGCACGAGTTGCAGGACGAGATCCGCCGGCTCGACCTGGCCGACACCGTCCGGTTCACCGGTTTCCTCACCGAGTCGCAGCTCCCGGCGGTGCTCGGGGCGACCGACGCCACCGTCGTGCCCAGCCTGTACGAGCCGTTCGGCATGGTCGCCCTGGAGGCGGCGGCGGCCGGCGCTCCCCTCGCGGTCGCCGCCACCGGCGGCCTCGCCGAGATCGTCGAACCGGGCGTGACCGGGGTGACCTTCCCGCACAGCGACCCGGACGCCCTGGCGCACGCCGTCGACCGGCTCGTCGGCGACGAGGTGTTCGCCCGCCGGGTCGCCCGCCGGGCCCGCACGATGGTGGGCGAACGGTACGCCTGGGCCACCATCGCCGCGTCCACTGCCGCCAGCTACGCCACCGCCGGCCGCGACCACGTGCCGCACCGGGTACGCCGGGCCGCCGCGCCGACGACCGTCGTCCGCCAGAAGATCGCCATCCCGGACGGCAACCTGCTCGCCGTGTAGTGGCCCTCAACCCCTGCACGGGCGAGGTGAAGGCATGGCGGCCCCTTACCGCTTGGAAAGCCGGCGGTTGACCGCCCCGCCTTGCTCCCTGCTTGAGGGTCTGCTCAGCGAGTTGAGGCCCCAGTGGCGGGCACGGGACCGTGACCGGCCCGTCTTGCGGACACGCCGTCGCGGATCGGAGCAGGAGCCAAGCACCAGTTCGGGTTCGTTGATCGACTGCTCGCCACCCTGGTCCGTTGATGTCACGGGCTGACCCATGACGTCGTCGCCTGGTTCGGGGTTCATCGCTCGACGATCAGCCCGCTCTTGGCCGGCAACGGCTGCCGGGTGAACGACGGAGTCCGGCGCTGTACTCTCCCTATCGTCGAGCGTCATCGCCGCGCAGCCCGCAAACGGCACTCCCAGCGCATCCGCGAGGAGCATGCTTTCGGATACCTCGGGAACTGACGGACCCTCGGCCGCCACCACGGTTGAAGCGAGTCCTTGGGAACCACCGTCCGCCCGATCACCAGGCTCCTGTCCGATCACCAGCGGGCTGACCGCATCGAGCACAACACCCCGCGAAGCTGAGCCCTCCCCCGCCCGCCACACCTGTTCGACGAGCCGACGCTGCTCCAGCTATGCACGGGGCCGCAGGTAGCCACCTGTCACTCGTCGGCACCAAAGCCGGAACGACGCAGGTATATGCTCCCTGACCGCTGGGCTAAGCCTCTCAAGCGAGTTCACTCTTCTCGGCTACGGCCTGACGCAGCAGACCAAGCACCTCATCACGAAAATGGGGTGCCCCGTCAGGAGTGACGATGGTGAGTACCGAACAACCATCACCTAAGAGCAACGCATCGAACGGAGAGAATCCGTATTGAGGTTCTCGCCGGTACGGCTCCTCCTGCATGACGGTCTTGATCAGGCCCTTTTCGCAAGGCTCATAGTAGATGGCTAGCGGGCCCCGCCCTGTCCGATCGGTGAAGTATCCATGTTCATCCCATGCATCACGGAGCGCCGAGTCGCGCGCTACCATCACATCCCCCCGCGACTCCGGCAGCGCGCCAGCACCGGCTCGCCACCGGGAAAACTCGTGCTGCCGCTCGCCATCGTTGATCGACACCAGCATCGCTGGCCAACGCCTTTTCAGGGCGTCAAGCATCCGACCGACCACGGGTGCCAGGTCTGCTAGCCCTACGACGACAACCGTGTCCTCGCCGGTAATCATCTCTCATTCCCACTTACTGGTAAACCCGGAGAATCTGACCCGGGATCTCGGTACTTGAATTCCGCCGCGAATCTCGAAGACGTGCTGACCTCTTCCTCCACGTAGCCGCGTCAGAGAAGACTTCGGCACCAGAAACTCCATCACATACACAGTCTTTTCGGAGGTCAGACCGAGCTGACTCTTGAAGGCACCCCTTCCGGCAAGCTTGATGTCCGCCGGGCTCATATTGGTAAAGAAAGGACCCGCCCCGTTTTTGGAATCGCCGCTCTTAATGTGGTATGGGTTACCGGCCCTGATCCCGTTGTATCCCTTCTTGTGGGTGTAGTGGAACATCGTGACGAGGTCATCGTCGTCGCCGCAGTTGTGCACCAAGAGCGGGACGTCCTCGGCTAGCACATAGTACGTGTGGAGGTTGGCGACGGTGAGGTCGTGCATGGTGGCGACGCCGACGAAGTTGCGGACCTTGGCGATCGACACCACCTCGCCGGTCGCGGTCCTGAGCACCTCGGTCGGACGCAGCTCGCTGGCGTCGACCCACTCCTGACGGCTGTCGCTCCAGAACGGATGGTTCTGGGTGGTCTCGAGGGTGACGAACTCACCGTCCTCGGTCCGAACGGCCAGATCGGTCAGTTCGACGTCCTGGTTGACGTGCAGGTCGGTGACCGGCTCGACCCGGGATCGACCGGTCTCCGGGTCCTGCGCGACAACCTGGTCGCCCTCGGCAACCTCGTCGATGCGTCGACTGCTGCCGTCGGCCAGGAGCACCCCGGTCTCCAGCGCGAAGCTATGCTCGTAAGACTGGCCGCCCGAGATCTCGTCCTTGACGGTTTCCTTGATCTCCTCGCGGTGTAGGTTCAGCCGCGTTCGACATCAAGCCCTACCAGCTCTGGCCGCTTCTCATGTGCCCCCCACTCCAAGATCTCTCGAAGTTTCTCGGACAAGGTCACACGCTCGACTCCAGATTCCGTCAGCGCCACCTGGATGGGAGTAGCGACTCCAAGCGCATCCGCATCCTCGTCCACCAACTCGAGCGTCAGCCGCGACGCAGTGAGTTCCACTCTCCGCAGGCAACCATAGACAGTGAGGCCCCGTTCAGTTGAAACGCTGTACGAGTCCATCCCGGACCGGACTTCCTGATCGTCGGGCTCGTAGGTGGATCTCTGGACGGACAACGACCGATGAACGCCAGCATCATCGACGCCCGCTACTCCTACTTCTAGGACCTCTTCACCTTCGTAGTCCTCAAAGAATCCGATCTCAGTAGCAGCCAGTATCATTCTTGACGCCTCCTACCCGCCACCCAGGTTCCAGCGCCCTTGACTCCGGGCAGAGAGAATCTATCTGCGCGTGGTCACCAGGTCACGTCGGTTCAACGAACAGGAGAAGCAGAAGACCCACCACGGCCCGTGGTCGACATGCCGGGCCACGCCACGCCGTCGGTGCGGGTACGCCGGTGAGCGAGGGCGGAAGTCGTCGCCCCACCGCCCACCGATCGACACGGCACGCATCGCCGTTGATCACCCAAAGTGACATACATTGACGGTACTCGTTGAGCGATTGGTGATGTTTGTCGTGAGAGTCCGTTCGGTGATCGTGGCAGCGGTGACGATGGGCCCGGAGAGCGCTTGGGATGTGGTGCTGTCAGGCGTGCCGCACGACGGTGCGATCGAAACCTAGGCTCGGCCGGCAGACGAGTACAAAGACGGCGGCTCCCGTTGAGTTGACCGACATGTCTCAGCCGATCGGAGCCCGGGAGCGACAGGGCCTGCAACGGAATCGCGTAGCCGTTGTTCACTCTCCGCCACTAGACCGAGACCTCGCGACCGATGGCCTTTGCGTACTGTCTGGCCCAGCGCTTTGCAGAGCTCGCGATATCCACCTCTTGCCCCCCGGGCAAAAAAAGCGTACCGAACCTTAGCTTTTCCTGGATCTCCGCTTCAAGCTCGATCGAAACCCATATCGCGGGCAAGGATCAGTGCCTGGACAAGTCGTGCGGGATAGTTGGCTGCGGGAAGCCAGGTAGTCAAATCCCCCCGTCGCACGTCAGACTCTGACGCGAGCAACTGTGCAAGATCGAGACGGTCCACGACAAACCTTCGGGCAGCACCAATGCCACCACGCAAGAATTTCTCAATAGATCCCGCCGAGCCGCCCGCCCGTGGCCAATCAACCGCATCATCCACTAAAGGATCGATCGCGACCGACAGACCGCCAAAGCTGGACAATGCCGGACCGAGCTTTAGGTCGCCAACGAAAGCATGCCAGCCAAGCCAACCGTCGGGTCGCCGCTCCAGCATTGCCACCAGCGCAAGCTCACCCGAAGACCAGGCAGCACGGCCCTTACGATCCACCACCGCAGACTCTGGGATTACACCAAGATCCATGGCGATCTTGAAAACTTCACGTACCGAAATCTGCTTAACCATGCACACTTACCATTTCATCCATCGGAACGGACTCTTTGGCACCGCCGTAAGCCGGAAGGCAACATTCCCGCCACTGCCGATCTTGTAGGTCCACAACTCGCCGTAGCCTACACCCATCTGGTTCATGTAGCGCCTCAGTTGACGGGTGCCCGCGCGAATTCCACTTCTAGAATCCGGCTTCAGTTCAACAGGGAATCCGTTGTCGGTGAACCCATCAGGCACGTCACCACTGGCCAGCGGCCGTCCACGCCGATAGCCCAGCGCATAGCCTCATGCACTGCATCGAGCCGCCCTCGCCACGTCCAGCCGATCGAGTGACCACGCCACTGCGGCCACTGTCTACAGCTGCAACAACTGAGCCAGCGCGCCAAAGCTGGGCGCAACCTCGCGCCATCCGTCCAGCCCGAGGTAGATGACGCGAGGATTGTCTGGATTAGAGCGGTAGTCTAGCGCTATAGGCATGTCCGCACCCAGGTCTCCAATTACGACACACCAACCCGGATCAATATCCGATTGATTTCCGCCAACTAGGGCGGCGTAATCATCGGAATCCATTGCACGGAACAATTCATTCTGACGCACCATCGTCGCAAAGTCGTAGAAATGAGGATCATCGGGATCATCCATAAACACCTCCCGCAGCACTTGCTCTGCAGGCGGGAGCCAACTACCTCGCTCTACGATCTCGACAAGTTCGGGCGGGACCGCGAAACCGCCGATCGACAGATTTAGAGTAGCCATCTAACCAACCACCTTAAGTCCAGTGGCGCGCCTGATCGAATCCATGATCCGACCTCGCCAGACTTCCGGCGCCGCGCGCTGCCCGAAGTTTCGCACATTCACGCTAGCCGAGTTCCACCGCATATTGATGACTCCATCGCCACCCCTGATGGCGACGAATCCGATTGCATTACGCGACCCACCAAAGACCTCTCTGTTGATTTGCCCGTGGCCACCGGCGCGGCTGACTAGAGCACCATCGCCACCACTCTGCCGCGCATGGAACGTGTCCGTTGCTGGATCACAAAGCCCGCTAAATCCATTGTGGCCGTTCTCCTCGAATGCTGCAGCGTTATGGGCTCTCCCCTGGTCGCTGCTAGCAATTCGCGTATCGCAGTTGTGAACAAGAACCGGGGTGGTGCCGGCGAGCACATAGTACGTGTGGAGGTTGGTGACGGTGAGGTCGTGCATGGTGGCGACGCCGACGAAGTTGTGGACCTTGGCGACCGACACCACCTCGCCGGTCGCGGTCCTGAGCGCGAACCCGCCGCCCAGAGAACTCGTACCTCCCGGGCCACCGCCTCCGCCGCT
This sequence comes from Micromonospora cathayae, assembly GCF_028993575.1. Lineage (NCBI taxonomy): Bacteria > Bacillati > Actinomycetota > Actinomycetes > Micromonosporales > Micromonosporaceae > Micromonospora > Micromonospora cathayae. The sequence goes on from NZ_CP118615.1 coordinate 6,155,161, forward strand.
ACCGCCATGCTCGATGCGGCGCAGGCCGTCCGGGTCGGAGAACCGGACCGGGTTGTTGCCGGCGTACGCGTAGGCGTTCAGGCTCTGCGGGTCACCCGGGTCGACGAGCGGGTCCACGGAGAGGAACCGGCCGGTCGACGGGTCGTACTCGCGGGCCCCCAGGTGCGTATAGCCGGTCGGGTCGACGGTGCCGCCGACGAAACCCTTGTCGTCGGGCCACGGACCCGTACTGGTGGCCCGGTTCTCGCCGAACGGGGTGAGACGTCGGCGGGAGACACTCAGGTCACCGGAGTCGATGGCGAGCTGGGTGGTGCCGTGGTGGTTGGCGGCCATCCAGGTCAGACCGTCGGTGGTGGTCCGCACCGCGTTCGGGTAGTAACGGGTCGCGGTGACCTGGCCGGTGGTGTGACTGAGCCGGTACTCGCTCTCCCCCAGGTAGAGGATCTTCTCGGTGCCGGGGTTGTCGACGATGAGCCGCCCGCCGTCGGCGGCGTACAGGTAGGTGTGCACGGTGCTGCCGTTGGCGAGCTGCGCGAGCAGCCCCTCGGCGTCGTAGGTGAACGTCTGGCCGGGCGCCCCGGTGTGGGTGCGGGTCTGCTGGTAGCCGCCGTTGTCGTAGGTGAAGGTGCTGGTGGGTCCGCCACCGCTGGTGGTGATGCCGGTGACGGCGTGCGGGCGGGCCGAACCGGCCGCCGGGTAGCTGTAGGTGCGGGTGGTGTCGCCCCCGGCGGCGTGCCGCGTCTCGGTGGCCCGGTTACCGACCGCGTCGAAGGTGTACGAATGCCAGTACGGGTCGGCCCCGCCGACGACGGCCTGGCTGGGCGTGGCCTGGCAGGTACCGGCGGTGGTGGTCCACGCCTCGGTCAGCCGTTGCAGGTGGTCGTACCCGAAACACTGGTTCGCCACCACGGTCGCGCCGCTGGTCTCGGCGATGCCGGTGATGTTGCCGTCCGGGTCGTACGTGTACTGCTCGGTGAGCCGCTCGTCCCAGGTGCCGGGGGTGGTCTGGTTCTCGGTGTGCACCTCGGACCTGGTGAGCCGGCCGGTGGCGTCCTCGATGGTGGTGGTGATCCGGGCGCGCTTGGTGCCGGCCCCGATGGTCTGCTGCCTGAGCGCGCCGTGCCAGGAGTACTCGGCGCTGGCCAGGTAGGTGACCAGGCCGGTCACCCCGGACAGGTAGCCCTGGTTGGTGTAACTGGTGGTGACCGTCTCGGCGGCCAGGCCACCCTTGGCCGGCAGCGTGCTGCTGGCCGGGGTGCCGTCCGGGTGGTAGGTGTAGCCGGTGGTGTAGGTGCCGGCGAGCAGGCCCTGGCTGGTCGGGATGGTGTCGGTGACGCCGGTCGGCTGGTACCGGTCGGTGTAGCCGTTCACCTGCCGGACGTAGTCGCCGGTGGCGTGGTGCCGGGTCGCCGAGGTGGGCAGGCCGGCGGCCAGGGTGTCGTACAGCCAGGAGGCGCGCAGCGCGCCGGAGGCGTTGTCGTCGCGGAGCGCGGTCAGCCGGCCCAGCTCGTCGTACGTGCGGTGCAGCACCTCACCCCGGCCGTCGGTGGAGGTGACCACCTGGTCGTTGGCGTCGTACGTGTAGCCGCGCTGGCCGGCGTCGGGGTCGGTGGCGCTGGTGAGCCGGTCCAGCCGGTCGTAGGTGTGGGTCCAGGTGTTGCCGGCGTCGGTGACGGTGGTCAGCCGGTCCAGCCGGTCGTACCCGTAGCTGGTCTCGGTGTACGTGCCGGTCGGGCCGCTGCCCTGGTAGCGCCGCAGCGCGACGGTACGGCCGTTGGCGTCCTCGATCGTGGTGGTGGGGATGCCGCCGGCCGGGGGGTCGACGTTGACCCGGTCGCCGTCGTACGTGACCGCGGTGTGCCACTTCTCCCCGTTCAGCGACCACAGGGCGTCGCGGACCAGGTCCTCGGTGCCGTCGTAGACGTACCGCCGCTGGGCGGCCACGTCGGCGTCGGCGAAGGTGACCAGGGTGCCGGTCGGGCCGCTGGCGTTGTTGTAGAACGCCGACTCCTTGACGACCAGCCCCCGTGAGTCGTAGCGGACGTCGGCGATCACCCGTTTGCCGTCCGGTGCGGTGGCCTGGGTCTGCCGCAGCCGCAGGTGCCCGTCGTAGATCTCGAACGAGCTGATCTGGTTGCCGTTCGGTCCGATTGCCTTGGTCTGCACGTAGTTGGCGACGGTGTGGCTGTCGGTGCCGTAGACGTACTCGATGTCGGGGGTGCCGCTGGTGGGCGTACCCGGCTGCCACGACTTCAACGCCCGGCCGAGCGGGTCGTAGCTGCTGGTGGTGACCTTGCCGTTGGCGTCGGTGACGGTGACCGGGAGCCCGCGCAGGTTCAGGCTGGCCGTGGTGGTCTGCGACTTCGGGTTGGTCTCGCTGACGCTGGTGACGCGGCCACCCGCCGCCGGGGTGTACGCGAGCGTCGTGGTCTGGTCCAGGGCGTCGCTCTCGGTGAGCATGCGGCCCAGGGCGTCGTACGTGGCGGTGGAGCGCTTCAGGTAGCTGGGCGTGCTGCCGCTCGCGCCGGACATCTCGTCCGACCGGGTGGGCAGGCCCCGGCTCCCGATGGAGCCGAGGGTGGTGCTGCCGTCGTAGTAGATCCGGCTGCCGGAGAGGATGTCGGCCGGGCCGGGCGTGGCGGCGCAGTTGGTGGTGGTCGTCTCGGACGGGAAGTCGATCAGCCAGGCCGTGGGGTTCCGGGCGTACTCGATGGTGGTGCAGGTGTCGTCGGTGGTGACGGCGACGTCACCGAGGTCCTCGGTCCGGGTGAGGCTGCCGTACGTGGTCTCGTAGGTGTTGACGGCCCGGGTGGTCCGCCAGCTCGACGACGCGGCCAGCCAGGTCAGGTCCCGGGTGGTGGCCGATCCGGTGTAGTAGGCGTACGTGTTGGACGGTTGGGCGACGTCGGTGGTCGACTGCCGGTGCGCGGTCTGGTGCTGCCACGGCGTGGTGATCGACTTGTGGACCGGGATGCCGTCCGCGCCGTCGTACTCGATCTCCTCGTGCAGCATGCCCGCCAGGTGGGAGTGGTCCTCGGTGACCTCACCCAGCGAGTTTGTGATCTTGGCGTCGCGGAGGCCCTCACCGGCGTCGGTGCGGTCCTCGTCCATGCCCCGGAAGTACAGCGACCGGGTCTGGGACCGGGTCTGCCCGGCGACGCCGGTGGTGACGGTGACCGTGGGCCAGCCCCGGAAGTCCGACCAGGACCGCTTCTCCAGGGGGGTGGACCAGGTCGCCGCGCCGTCGTTGTGGTGCCACAACACGGTGGAGGACGACCCGCTGGTGGCGTAGGCGTAGCTCTCCTCGACGTCCGGGCTGCCGCCGACAAGATCCTTCTCGACGACCTTGGTCACCCGGTACTTGTTCCACCAGGACCAGCCCGGCGCGGGGGCCAGCGGCGGGTAGTAGTACTGCGGGAAGCACCGCTTGGGGTTCGCGGACGGAGCGGCCTGGGAGGAGACCGTGCAGTCGGAGCCCTCGTAGGTGACGGTGGTCTCGCCACCGTGCTCGTCGCTGACCCGGGTGATCCGGTAGCGGTTCACCAGCGGGACCCCGGTGGAGACGTTGTGGTCGGTCCGGTTGGCGTACCGGGTGCCGCCGAACTCGATGCGGGGCAGGGCCTTGCTGCCGCCGTCCTTTCCGGTCCGGACGATGTTCGCCAGCCAGAGGGCCGGGCTGACCGAGGTTTCACCGGTGGCCGGGAACTGGTGGGTGAGCACCCATTCGTCGATCGGGGTGTGGCTGCTGCCGTTCCACACCTGGGTGGTCACCTTGGCCAGCCTCTTCGTCGTGAAGAAGGACGGGCTGACGTTGCCGGCACAGGAGGTCGCGGTCGTGGCGCAGTGCAGGTCCCAGGGGGTGTCGGGCCAGTTCGCGGCGACCGGCGTCGACCCGGACCAGCACGAGGCCAGGCACCGGTCGGCGGGGTCGAACACCACCCGGGCCGCGGGCGTGCCGGTGATCTCCTGGCCGACGCGGAGGCCGTACTCGATCTGGGTGACGTAGCCGCCGCGTTCGTAGATCGCGGTGCTGCTGGCGTTGTTGGCCAGACCGGTGCGGGCCTGTTCCCTGGTGTACCAGTACGTCATGGCGTTCTGGTGCGGGTCGACGACGTGGTCGAGGTTCCAGCGCCAGGCCTGGACACAGCGGGAGGCGGTGAATCCGCTGCTGCGGTAGCAGGGCTCCCCGAAGCTGTTGCCGAAGACCGGCACGGTCCAGACCGAGTTGGTCTCCCGGTTGGTGGCGGCCCAGCCGGGCAGCCGGTCCCGGCCGAAGTAGTACTGCACGCCGTCGGGCGTGGTCAACCGCCAGTGCTCGCCGTTGTCGTCGCCGTTGTCGTGCCGCAGGGCGGTCGTGACGTCGGCCGAGGTGCCGTTCTTCCAGCCCCCGGTGCCGTTACCGGTCAGCAGGTAGAGGTCCTTGCTGCTGCCGTGCCGCCACAGCACGTCGGCCTTGCCGTCGCCGTCGTGGTCACCGCCGGAGAAGACCACGTCGGCGGGGGATGGCCCGGTGGCGATCTGGGTGCCGGCCCCCGACACCCAGCCGCTGGCACCGTTACCGGCGTACAGCCTCAGGTTCTTGGTGGTGGCGTCCCGGGTGATGACGTCGACGTGGCCGTCACCGTTGAAGTCACCCGGCGAGAGCAACTGGTCCTGGCTGTTGAAGCCGGTACCCACCTGGATGCTGCCGCTGGCCCAGCCGCCCGTGCCGTTGCCCTGCAACATGAACAGCACTCCGTCGGAGGCGCGACGCCACAGCACGTCGGCCTTACCGTCGCCGCTGAAGTCGCCCGGACCGAAGATGGCGTTGGCGGCGGCGATCGCCCCGATCTGCTCGGCGCTACCGGTGATCCACCCACCCGCGCCGTTACCGCGCAGCAGCCAGATGGTGCCGTCGGAACCGCGCCGGAACATGACGTCGGCGTTGCCGTCGCCGGTGAAGTCACCGGGCGACCAGACCAGGTCGGCGCTGGACATCGAGGCGATCCGGGTGGCCTGTCCGCCGTTGAGGAAGCCACCGGCGCCGTCGCCCCGGACGAGGTAGAGGTTGCCGTTGGACGCGTACCGGAGCAGGACGTCGCTGTGCCCGTCACCGTCGAAGTCCCCCGGCGAGAGGGCGTTGAGGACGTCGTTCCAGTCGGCGCCGTCCCGGAGAAGTTCGATGCGGCTGCCGTCGTCGTCGGCGAGCCGCCAGGTGGCGGTCGGCGTGTCACGTACCAGTTCGGTCGAACGACCGGCGAAGAAGAGAGTGGCGTTCTCCTGCCGCCAGCACAGGTCCCCCGTCGCGTTGGTGTGGGTCGGGACGGGAAGCTGGTCATCCTTGCACGACCGGTAGGACCGTTCGATGTAGCCGGGCTCGTGCCCCCAGCCCTCGCCGAGCCAGGAGGTCTGTCCGCTCTCCGCGTTGGTCCGGCCGTCCACCGCGCCGGACGAGTAACCGAAGGAGACCTCAGGTTCCAGTTCGCTGGGGGCCGGCGGCAGGTCCAGCGGGTACGAGTAGCTGAAGTCACCCGACGACTGTCCCGCCTGCCAGGCGGACGACTCGGTCAGAGATGTCTTCGCGAACGAGCCGGTCTCGGTGTCGGTGCCCGCCGACAGGGCGAGCATGGCATCGGCCACCGCCTCGTTGCCGCCCTCGTTCCGGGAGCTGAAACCGCCGGCTTCCAGTGGTGCGAGGTCGACGCTCGCCGACACGACACCGGACGCCACGTCGTTGGTCGACGGCAGAACGGCCTCGACGCCGCACGCGGCGGTGGCGGCCGCCTCGCCGCCCAGGCAGGGCTTCATCCGCACCAACCTGAGCCGCGCGGCCCAGTCCGCTCCGTAGGCCGCCCGGAAGCCCGAGTACTCGAGCTCGACGCGGACCCGGCTGCGGTCCAGACCGTCGTCCAGCCGGTCGAGTCGCAGGAGGACCGGAACCCCGGCTTCCCCGGCCTCGCTCTCACCGGCGACGCCGACCTCGAGCTGCTCGGGCGCCGGCAACGAGGAGGACGGGTCGGCGGTCAACCGAATCGGCAGGGTGCCCACCCGGGTCCGCTCCGCGTCGCCTCCGGGGGACGGGGTCTGGTCGACCGGCACGACAGCGGTTGCCTCCGTCGGCAGGGACGTCTGCTGCGTCGACCAGTGCTGGGTGTCGGAGGGGGACACTGCCCGCTGCTGCGGGGCCAGCCGGGTGACCGGCACCGTGCGGTCCTTCGCCGCCCCGGGCGAGGACGGTCGGGCCGCGGCCGGCAGCCCGGCTGGCAGCAGGGTCACCGTCAGCAGGAGCACCCAGAAGAGACACAGCCGCCGGATCGTCCCCGTCAGGGACGCGAACACCGACGACGCGCCTGAACCATCGACCACCTGAGGCCTCCCACCACGCGACACGTGATCGCGAACGTTAGAGATCAAGAGAACCCAAGGTCAATGATCGGTCACAGGTTGCTACCACAGAAGCCGCGAACGGCGTGGATGGCGGCGGCCCCACCACGGCCCGTGGTCGACACGCCGGGCTGCGCCACGCCGTCGGAGCCGGACACGCCAGCCGCCAGGGGCGGGAGCCGCCGAACCGGAGTGATCGCCACCGACACGGTACGCATCGATGTTGATCACCCAACGTGATATACATTGACGGAATTCGCTGAGTGATTGGTGGTGTTTGTCGTGAGAGTCCGTTCGGTGATCGTGACAGCGGTGACGGTGGGCCTGGTGGCCGCCGGCGGGGCGGTGCCCACCCCGGCCCAGGCGACGCAGGAAGCGCCGCAGCCACCTCCGGGCCCCGTGGCCCTCGGCGACTTCGACTTCACCCGGCCGCAGGTCGCGGCGAGCAACCTGACCGTGCCGTGGGGGATGGACTTCCTGCCCGACGGCTCCGCCCTGGTGGCGCTGCGCAACTCCGGCCAGGTGATCCAGGTACGCCCCGGCCAGGCGCCCACCACCGTCGCCCAGATCGCCGGGGTGAACGCCACCGGCGAGGGCGGGCTGCTCGGCCTGGCCGTCTCCCCCACGTACGCGCAGGACAGCTACGTCTACGTCTACCTGACCACCGCGACCGACAACCGGATCGTCCGGTTCCGGCTCAGCGCACCGCAGACCCAGACGCCGATCCTGACCGGGCTGGCCCGGTCCAGCATCCACAACGGCGGCCGGATCGCCTTCGGGCCGGACGGCATGCTCTACGCCGGGGTCGGCGACGCCGGACAGACGTCCACCTCGCAGAACCTCGCCAGCCGCAACGGCAAGATCCTGCGCATGCGGCCGGACGGCACCGTGCCGACCGGCAACCCGTTCGCCAACTCCCTGGTCTACAGCCTCGGCCACCGCAACGTGCAGGGGCTGACCTGGGACGCGCAGGGCCGGCTGCTGGCCAGCGAGTTCGGCCAGAACACCTGGGACGAGGTCAACGTGATCGTGGCCGGCGGCAACTACGGCTGGCCGACCGTCGAGGGCCGGGCCAACGACCCCCGGTTCCGGGACCCGCTGGTGGTCTGGTCGACGTCGCAGGCGTCCCCGAGCGGCGCGGCGGTCGCCGGTAACCGGCTCTACGTGGCCGCGCTGCGCGGCACCCGGCTGTGGAACGTACCGCTGACCACCTCCGGCGGCGCGGGCACCCCGGTGGCCGAGCTGGTCGGCACGTACGGGCGGCTGCGCACGGTGGAGTACGGCCCGGACGGCTGGCTCTGGGTGACCACCAGCAACCGGGACGGGCGCGGCAGCCCCGCCGCCACCGACGACCGCATCCTGCGGTTCCCGCCGCGCTGACCCGGCCCCAGCAGGGCCACCAGGAGGGGCGACCCGCCCGCGCAGGGACCACCTGGGACGGGCGGGCCGCCCGTGGTCTCCACACCGGACGACGTGAACCCGACAGACGGAATGTCACAGGCGTGCCGTAACTTGTCGATCACGATCTCCGGGGAGGATGACCGACATGATGGGACCGTCGCACGCGCTGTCCGGCGCGGCGGTGTGGCTGAGCGGATCGTTGGCGCTGCAACACTTCGCCGACTACGAACAGTCCCCCCTGGCGATCGCGGTCGGCACGGCGGTCTGCGCGGGCGGCGCGCTCTTCCCGGACCTGGACCTCTCCGGCAAGGTGACCCGCAACCAGGGCGGGGCAACCGTCGCCCGGACGTTCGGCGTCTTCTCGCTCTTCGTCGCCGAGGTGATCGAGAAGGTGTCGCTCGGCGTCTACTACGCCACCAAACTCAGCAGGGACCCGAAGCGCAACAACGGCCACCGGACGCTGACCCACACCATCCCGTTCACCGTGCTGGTCGGTTGGGGCACCACCGCGCTGTGCACCGCGTACGGCAAGTGGGCCGTGGTGGGCATCCTGTTCTTCATGATCGGCCTGGCGCTGCGCGGCCTGTTCGACCGGTGGGCCGAGCGGGCCGGCTGGGTGATCGTCACGCTCACCTCGGCCGCCGCCGCCTGGTACACGTTCGCCAACCTGCCCGGCGACCGGGGTTACCCGATGATCGGCCTGGCGATGGGGGTGGGCTGCTTCGTGCACATCATCGGCGACATGATCACCAAGGCCGGGGTGCCGATCCTCTGGCCCATCCCGATCAAACGACGGATGTGGACACCGATCGGCCTGCCCAACAGCATCGCGTTGCGCGCCGGCGGCAAGACCGAGGTGGTGGTGGTCCGCTCGGTGCTCACCGTGGTCTCCGTGCTGGCCGCGCTCGGCCTGCTCGCCCCCTCGGTGCTGCAACGCTTCAACATCGACGGCTGACCGGCCGGCTCACCCGGCCGTGCTGAAGTGCTGGTAGTCCGGGTTGGACCACACCCCGCCCCACGACCAGCCGACCGCCGCGAACGCCCGGACCAGCACCCCGTCCGGCACCGCCATGCCCGGCCGCTGGTCGCCACGGTCGACGTACCCGGCCCCGGCGGGCGGGAGCACCCGCCCGGCGAACAGGTACGGATTCTCCACCGGGTTGACGTCGATGGCCCGCCCGTACGCGTGGGTGGACCAGCTCGCCGCCCCTTCGGTGACCGCCCGGCGGCAGTTGAACCCGGAGGTGTTGTCGGCGGCCATCGAGGCGGCGTCGTCCCCGCCGTAGGCGTCCACCGTCCGCATCGACCGGATCGGGAACCGCTGCCGGTACAGGTCGGCGAAGACCGTCACCACCTCGGCGGCGACCTGCTCGTGCACGACCAGGCTGCCGGTGTGGACCTGGCCGGCGAAGTCGACGTGGTCCAGTCGCAGCAGCCGTAGCCGCTCCGGGCCGACCGGGCAGCCCGGCCGCCAGCTCGCGCCCAGGTCCGCCGTGCTGACCGACCGCACCTCGCTGCGGAACGGCGGCGGCGTGGGCGGTGCGGGCGGTACGGGCGGCGACGGCCGGGGGCAGGCCGCCAGCACCAGCGTGCACGCCAGTGCCAGCGAGACCCGCCCCCGGTTGGTCACCTGTCGAGCCGTCCCCCTACGACGCCGGCTTGATGGCGGAGTAGCCGACCCAGCGGCCGGCGTGGTCGCCGCCGGCCAGCCGGTAGTGCTCGACGCCGTTGAGCACCGCGCGCATGTCGAAGCTGACCGGGTCGCCGGCCACCAGCCCGGTCGCGCCCGAGACCATCGTGCCGTTGCTGTCGATCGTGTACGAGGTGAGCGACGCCGGCACCACCGTGCCGAGCCGGGGCAGCAGGTAGGTCATCCCGGCGTTCACCCCGATCGCGAAGCGCGCCCCCCGGGTCTCCTGGAGGTGGTAGCCGGCGAAGGTGCCCGCGCTGATCGCGTACCAGATGCCGCTGCGGCCACTGATCCGCAGCCGGTCGGTGCACGGCGCGGTGCTGTTGCGGGTCAGGGTCATCGAACGGCTGCCCAGCGCCGACCCGGTGCTGGAGAACTTGTACGCGGTGTGCGTACCGGCGGTCATCCGCACGTTGGCCTTGACCCCGATCGGCGGGAAGTCGGTGTAGTAGACGTCGGCGATCCGGGCGAAGTACTCGTCGCCGGTGATCGCGTAGAGCTGGGTGTGCTGGATGCTGTGCGTGGTGTGGTAGTTACCCGAGTCCTTGGCGTGCAGGAGGCAGTACTTGCTGCGCCACGAACGGTTGCGGATCGCGGCGTAGACGTCCCGGGCGGTGGTCAGCGCCCCTTGGAGGAGGATCTTGGCGTCGGCGCTGCCGGTCAGCCGCCAGTAGTCCCACAGGCCGTACGCGGCGAACGTGTGACCGTTGTAGGTGCGGTCCCCGCGCACGATCTCGGGATGCGGGTACTCCTCGAGCCAGAGCAGCCCGTCGACCACCCAGACCCCCCACGGCTTGCCGGCCACCGGCGGCAGCAGGAACGACGCGAAGGTGGCGTCGGCGGCGGTACGCCAGGCGGAGTTGCCGGTGACCTCGTGCAGCCGGACGAAGAGGCTGAGCGCCTGCCCCTGGGCCATGCCCGAATACCACGGGGGGCGGAACAGGTCGTGCACGGCGTGCAGGGCGTAGTTGAAGTCGTACGGGAAGAACCAGGCGGTGCCCCGCAGCGTGCGACGGTTGACCAGGCGCTCGGCCTGCTTGATCGCCCGCTGGAGGTACTCGACGTTGCCGGTCAGCCGGTGGCTCTCCAGCAGCGCGATGCCGTACTGGGCCTGGGCCACCGGGTGGTCGTACATCTTGCCACCGGTGATCATCATCCGGACGCCGGAGGTGTCGCGGGTGCCGGTGTCCTCCAGTGGCAGCGGGCTGCTGCGGTAGTACGGCCGCAGCTCGACCGGCAGGTCCCGGACCGCGAAGTCGTCGTAGCGGAAGCTGAACGGGATGGTCGAGGAGGGACTGAACTGCCGCCCCTCCCCGGGGGAGGACGACTCCACCTCGGACCGGCGGTCCGGGGTGAGGGCCCGCAGGCGGGACCCGCTGACCCGGGGCGCCCGGCCGATCAGGTCGTCCGGCAGCGGCGGGCTGAGCTCGTGGCGCGGGTCGATGATCGACCCGGTGGGGGTCACCCACTGTGCCGCCGAGCCGGAGGGCGCGGCGGCGGCCTGCCCGGCGGCGAGCACCGGTACCGCCCCGGCGACGAGGCCGGTGCCCGCCACCAGACCGGTCCCCAGGACCGACCGGCGGGACCAGGCCGGCGAGCGGCCCTCGTCGGGCGTGGTGTCGTCGATCTTCATTTGTTCCCCCGCGTGAACCGTCTTTATCAGCGTCTCCTTATAGCAGAGCGCGATGGACGTCGGCCGCCCCGAACGGGCCCACGCCGCAGACTCCGACCGATCGGCCGGCGGGAACGACGCGCAGGTACGGTCAGGCACCCACCCGTTGGGGTGGCACGGTCAGCCCGTACAGGGTCATCAGCTCCGGGCTGTCCACCCGGCTGCCGTCGGCCACGGTGTCGCAGGCGATGTCGACGATCAGGTCCTTGTGCGCCAACAGGTACGGCCGGGCACCGACGTCCGCGCTGGCCAGGGTGGCGATGCCGGGCCAGTGCCGGCGGCCGAACAGCATCGGGTAGCCGCGCAGGCCGCCGTAGGTGGCGCAGACCAGCGCGTCCGGGTACGGCAGCGCGGCGACCCGGCGGACCGCCGCGACGGTGAGACCGGGCATGTCGACCGGCACCACCACGACCGCCTCGATGGTGTCGTCGGCGAGGGCGGCCAGGCCGGCGCGGATGGACGAGCCGACCCCGGTACCCCAGGCCTGGTTGACCACCACCGTCGCCCCGGCCAGCTCGGCGGTCCGCCGGACCTCGGCGGCCGCCGCGCCCAGCACCACCACGTTCTGCGTACAGCCCGCCTCGGTGAGCACGTCGATCATCTGATCAACCAGCGGTCGTTCGCCCAGGTGCAGCAGAGCCTCGGGGCCGCCGATGCGGCGTCCCCCGCCCGCCGCAATGATCATTCCTGCGATCAGCACACCGGGTGCAACGAGCGCCCCCGCCCGTAGTGTCGGGTAAATCCGGATAATCAACGCAGAGGGAACAGGGTTCACCGGGGGTCAGGTGGCGTCGGCGTAACAGTCCACCACGGACAGGTCCAGCGGGAACCGGACCGGTGTCGCGCCGAACAGCAGCTCCGCCGCCCGCGCCCCGCAGCGGGTCACCGCCTCGGCCGCCGCGTCGGCCTGGCCGGCCGGGCAGTGCACGATCACCTCGTCGTGCTGGAAGAAGACCAGCTCCGCGTCGGTGCCGGCCAGCGCCGTCCGCAACGTCGCCAGCAGGGTGGACGCCCACTCCGCGGCGGTCGCCTGGATGACGAAGTTACGGGTGAACCGCCCCCGGGACCGGGCCGCCCGCGCCCGGGGCCCCTGCGGGTCGAACCCGCCGTCCACGGTCTCCGCGTCCGGGTCGGCGACGCCACCCGGCGGGCAGGTCCGCCCCAACCAGGACCGGACCAGCCCGCCCGCCTCGCCGGTGCGGGCCGCCGCCTCCACGTACCCGAACGCGGTCGGATAGTGCTGCCGCAGCACCGCCAGGGCCGGCAGCGCCGACCCACCCGTCTGCCCGTACATCGCGCCGAGCAGGGCCAGCTTGGCGCGCGCCCGGTCACCGCCGAACGACTCCCGGGCCAACGCGGCGTACAGGTCACCCGCACCACCGGCGGCGGCCAGCCGGGCGTCCCCGGAGACCGCGGCGAGCACCCGGGGCTCCAGTTGGCCGGCGTCGGCCACCACGAACCGCCAGCCCGGATCGGCCACCACCGCCCGCCGGATCACCTTCGGAATCTGCAACGCGCCACCGCCCCGGGTCGCCCACCGGCCGGAGACCACCCCGCCGGGCACGTACTCCGGACGGAACCGGCCGTCGCGCACCCAGGCGTCCCGCCAGGCCCAACCGTGCGCCGTCCAGATCCGGTACAGCTCCTTGTACTCCAGGACCAGCGGCACCGCCGGATGATCCACCCCGCGCAGCACCCACGACCGGGTGTTCGGCAGCTCGATGCCGGCGCGGGCGAACGCGCGCAGCAGCTCCGCCGGGGAGTCGGCGTGCAGTTGCCGCAGCCCGAACGCGTCGGCGATCCGGGCCGCCAGCCCGGCGAGCCGGCGCGGTGGCCCACCCACCGGGGACGCCTCGCCGAGCAGCTCGGTCAGGATCGTGTCGTGCACGTCGGCCCGCCAGGGCAGGCCCACCGCCGCCATCTCCACCGCGACCAACGCGCCGGCCGACTCGGCGGCCACCAGCAACCGGAACCGGCCGGGATGGGCGGTGCCGGCGATCCGGGCGAGCTGGTCGGCGTACACCCGGGTCAACGCCTCGATGCCCGGACCGGGCGGCCCGGGCGGCGCGTCGAAGAGCGCGCCCTGGCCGTCACCCGGCGGCGCGGCCGGCCGGGGCGGCGGGTCCGCCGGCACCGGCGCGCCGGTCAGCCGGGCCCAGGCGGCGGCCAGCGAGCGCGGCTCACCCCACCGGCCGGCGTACCCGAGCAGCAGCGCCTCGGTCAGCTCCACGTCGTGGCAGCGCTCCACCCGGACCCCGGCGCGCAGCAACGCCGGGTAGAGCGTCGCGCCGGACGCCCACACCCAGCGGGGCCGGTCGGCGGCCTCCCGGGCGGCGACGGCGGCGGCCAGGTCGGTGGCCGGCTCGGGCGGACCGGCCGGTCGCCCGTCCGGGTGCAGTGGGCAGAGCGCACCCCCGCCGCCCTCCCCCGCCACCACCGCGACCAGCACGCCCCCATCCTGCCCCCACCCACCGACACGCCGACGGCGTGCCGGGCAGGTGCCGGCGGAGGATCAGCAGGTACGCGGCTGCCAGCTCAGCTTGGTCACGTACATGGGCACGTAGAGGTTGCCCTCGCCGGGGGGCGCGCACACCGTGCCGGAGAGGTCCGACCCGAGGTAGTTGTAGGACCAGGTGAGCTCGGCGTTCCGGGAGGTGCGGTTGTAGTAGTTGAACGCCGGGACGCGACCGGACCAGTCGCTGTCGGTCACCAGGGACGGAGTCTCCGTGGGGCCCTCCGGCGGATGGTTCCAGTTGGGCCAGACGCAGAACATGCCCTGCGGGCAGTTCCCGGGCCCCCAGAAATCACCTGACGCCTGGGGGGTTGCCGCCGAGGCGGCGGGGGCGGTGGCCAGCACGCCTATGACGGAGGCGGCGAGGGCGACGGACTTCAGCAGCACGACTCACCCATTCGAGATACGTCGATGGATAGGCTCCCAAGCTAGCGCGGAAAGGTTGACCGGTCAAACACCTGGCTGGGGTGCTGCACACCGTCCGACGTTTACCGGCCCGGCGGACAGCGAAGCTAGAAGCCGCGGAAGACCCCGTCCGGGTCGGCTGACCGCGCGAACTCGAAGAAGTCCATGTTCGCGATGGACAAGTTGTTCTGAATCGCCTGGACCTGCCGGGGCAGCGCCCGGAACGATCTTTCCTGGCCCGTCTCGTTCAGATTGACGACCAGCAGCGGGTGCCCCACCGTCGACACCGCGACCGCGTCGACGACGAACGCGACCGGATGCCGGTAGTGCTCGGGATACGCGCGGGGGTAACCGGCCACGACGGCCGCCTCGTCGAGGCCGACCAGCGCCCGATCCTCGACGAACTCAACGCATGCTCCGAAGCCCTCGGCGGTGAGGCTGAGGATCTCGTACTGGAGTCGTTCCCACAAACCGTCGTCGCGGAAGTCCCCCCGCACGACGGGAACGTCTCTCGTATCCGGCAGAGTGATCATGAGGGTCGCCTCCTACCCAAACGGTCTTGACGCTGAGCTTCCCGCCTGGCACTGCGTCACGCCTCGACCGGCATGGTGCGTGCTCCACCCGAGGACCTGCACCGTCTACACCGTGACGGCCGGGTCAGGGGGCGGTCTTCCCGCCCGGCGGCGTCCACGGGTCGACGGGGACCTCGTAGATCAGCCGGTACCGGTCGCCGGGGAACACGATGTCCGCGGTCTCCACGGCGGTCTGTCCGGCGTAGTAGGTACGTTCGACCGCGATCACCCACCGGCCGCCGCGCCGGTCTAGTTCGAGAGCGTCGACCTCCTCGGGTAACGCCGGCCGGGTGGTGACCTCCTCAGTGAACCGGTCGATGGACACGCCGATGAAGTCCATCCGGGCGACGACGCCGACGACCGGCCCTCGCTCCGGATACTCCACCCGCGTGCCGCCCGTGACGGCCAACGGCTCGTACGAGTCGGCGAGCTGAATCGGGGACTCGTCGGCGAGGTACCGGTACCGGGTGTGCATGACCAAGGCGCCGGGCTGGATGCCCAGGCGGGCCGCCACATGGGACGGGGCGGGGACCTTCCGGCTGTCCGCCTCCCATCTCGGTTGCTTGCCGGCGGCTTCGCTGTCCCGGGCGAAAGGTGACGTGCTGCCGGCACGATTGCGCAGGTCCCGGGAGTGCGCGCGGCGGACGAGTCGAGTCCGGTCGCGTACGTAGTTGCCGGAACCGCGACGGCCCTCGATGAGCCCTTCGCTGCGCAAGAGGGTGAGCGCGTGCTTGATGATCGTGGTGGAGAAGCCCCACCGCTGCTGGAGTTCCCGCTCGGTGGGCAGCTTGTCACCGGAAGCCAGTTCACCGGAGAGGATCCGGGAGCGCAGGTCGTCCACGACGCGCTGATAGCTGGGCGGCTCCTTGCCGGTCATGGGTGGTCCCTCCGAGGTTGACGCACGCACTCGCACCAAGTCGACCATGGGCACTCAGGCGTAGCAACCAGGGTTCGTCTTCACACTCCGCAATTTAGTGCCCTTGATCTTGCCAGTAAGCAGAGTAAGTGCGCTAACTTACCGCCTATCGAGGTTCATAACCCTCAACCCGCACGCCCCCCTTGGACGTTTCGTCAGAAGGTGAGTCTTTCGTGGCTTCCGAGATGATCGTGTCGATCGTGTTCGGTGGCCTGGTGCCGGGTTCCTGCTGGGGCTCCTCGCGTTCCGGGTCAAGTCGCGGTGGTGTCCGCGCTGCGGGCAGTCCACCGACGTCCTGCACCGTACGGGAGCACGCCGGTGAACAAGGCGAACCGTCCGGACCACTACCGGGACCTGCCCATCGGCCGCCGAATCGCTCAACTCCGTGTCCGACGGGGCATGAACCAGCAGGTCTTCGCCGACCGGATCGGCAAGTCCAAGAGCTGGGTCGACAAGGTCGAACGCGGCGTCCGCCGACTCGACCGGCTCCCCACCATCGACACCGTCGCCGCCGCCCTCGGCGTGTCACCCACCGTCCTGCTCGGTCGCGACACCCGACACCCACCCGCCACCAGCGGCACCACCGCCAGCGCCCTCGAACGTGTCCGCGAGGCCCTCGCCAGCTACGGCCCACCGACCGGCCGCGACTGGCCGCCGTCAACGGCGGAGCTGCACCGGCAGGTCACCTACGCCCTCACCGCCTACCGCCACGCCCATCACCACCACGTCCTACGCATCCTCCCCGGTCTGATCACCGCCGCCCGGCACGCCAGTCGCCCCGAAGCGACGGCCGCCGCGGCCCGCCCCGCCGGGGACCTACTCGTCCAGGTGTACCGACTCACCGCCCACACTTTGGTCAAGCTCGGCGACCCACGAACGGCCTGGCTCGCCGCTGACCGCGCTCACACCGTCGCCGCCGGAGATCCCTGCCTCACCGCCCACGCCGCCATCGCCCTGGCACAGGCGTTACGGGCACTCAACCGGGCACACCTCGCCCTGAGCGCCGCCACCGCCGCCGTACACCCGATCGACCCCACCCCGCACCGCCCGTCCCCACCCGACCAACTCGCCCTGGCCGGCATCCTCCTCACCGAAGCCGCCATCGCCGCCGCCACCCACGACCCCGACACCGCCCACGACCTCCTCCACCGCGCCGGACAGCTCGCCGCCCGCTGGACCGCCGGACACCGCCCGGACGACCAAGGCTTCGGACCCGTCACCGTCACACTCGCCCGCGCCCTCGTCGCCGCCCACCTCGGCGACCACCACACCGCCCTCACCCACCACCACCAAGCCAGCCGCGACCCCGGCTGGCAGCGACTACCCGCCGAACACCGCGCCGCCCACCTCATCGACATCACCCGCGCTCACCTCGACGTGGGCGACCACCACACCGCCGGCCGCACCATCGTCACCGCCGACCAGACCGCCCCGCACGAAGTACGCCTCCGACCCGTCACCCGCACCCTGCTCGCCGTGATCCTCCGCGCCGGCCCGACCCCCGCCGACGTCACCCGACTCGCCAACACCGTCGGCCTGACCAGGAACGCCTGACGGCCCGGTACGGCAGGACCGTCACCGCTCGTGGCATCGCCTCCAGATGGGGGGGGTGACGGTGAGCGCGACGGCCCGGTCCCGTCACGGGTCGGCTCGGCAGGGGCCCGGGACGCCACGGTTCCCGCGGATCCGGTGGGAGCGAAATGCATTGCCGGCTGCCGGATCGGCACGAATCCTTGGCGCACGGGGGCGGCCAGCGTCCACTCTGGCCGGACCAGCAGGTGCCGGTGCGAGCCGGTCCACGGAAGGAGAGGGTGATGCGTAAGTGGGTGGGGCCGACGTTCCGGTAGGCAGAAGAACCCAGCAGCCGCCGAGACGCCACGACAGGCCCGGCCGGGTGCGTACCCGGATGGAGGCCGGCGGGCGGCGGGCCGCGCCGCGCGGGACCACCTCGACCCCTCCTCGGGTGGTGGTCCCGCGCGGCAGTGGCTACTTGACCGCGCCGGCGGTCAGACCGGACTGGATCTGCCGCTGGAACAGGGCGTACACCAGGATCATCGGCAGGATCGACAGGGTGAGCGCGGCGAACAGGGCCGCCCAGTCGGCCTGGTAGCCGGCCGAGGTGGAGATGCTGGCGATGCCCTGGGTGAGCACCCATTTCCGGTCGGCGCCCTCGCCCTGCATCAGCGCCACCGGCAGCAGGTACTGGTTCCACTGCCCGATGATGTTGAAGATCGCGATGGAGACCAGAGCGGGTCGGGCCATCGGCATCATCACCTGGAAGAACAGCCGGGAGTGCGAGGCCCCGTCCATCATGGCGGCCTCGGCCACCGACTGCGGCAGCGTCTTGAAGAACGCGGCCAGGAAGAACACCGTGAACGGCAGCGAGTACGCGATGTAGACCAGGATCAGCCCGGTGTACGTGTTGAGCAGCCCCAGGTTGTTGACCACCAGGAACAGCGGCACCAGGGCGAGGAACACCGGGAACGCCAGCCCGGAGACGAACAGGTAGTAGATGACCCGGTTGCCGGGGAACGGATAGCGGGCCAGCACGTACGCGGCCATCGCGCCGAGCAGCATGGTGCCGGTGGTGCTCAGGGTCACCACGAAGACGCTGTTGAGGAAGTACCGGCCGACGTTCGCCTCGCTCCACGCCCGGGCGTAGCTGTCGAAGTTGAAGGTGCCGGGCAGGGCGAACGGGTTACCGAGGAAGATCTCGGTGTTGCTCTTGAACGAGGCGAGGATGGTCCAGAGCAGCGGGGCGATCACCAGGATCGCCCAGACCAGCAGGGCGAGGTGGCCGAGGGTGGTGAGCACGCCCACCTCGGACCGCTGGCGGCGGGCGGCGGAGGCGGGCCGCCGGCCCGGCCCGGCGGCTCCGGCCGGGGCGGCCGGGGCGCTGGATGCGATCTCCGTGGTCATCGGTGTCCGCCTCTACAGCTCGATCGTGTCACGCTTGCTGACGCGCAGGGTGAGCGCCGCGAACGTGATCGTCAGGAAGAACAGCGCCACGCCCATCGCGGAGGCGTAGCCGAACTGGGAGTAGCTGAACGCGTTGCGGTAGATCTCCATGCCGAGCACGGTGGTGGCCCCGTCCGGGCCACCCTGGTCGACGGAGAGCACCTGCACGATGGCGAACGCGTCGAAGGCGGCGATGCCCAGGTACACCCAGGCCACCTGGAGGGTGTCCCAGAGCAGCGGCAGGGTGACCCGGAAGAACATCGCCGCCCGGCCGGCGCCGTCGATGGTGGCCGCCTCGTAGATCTCCTTGGGCACCGAGGACATGCCGGCGGAGAAGAGCACCACGTAGAAGCCGACCGCCTGCCAGACCAGCACCGCGATGATCGACCAGAGGGCGATGTCCGGGTCGGCCATGAACAGCACCGGATCGAGGCCGACAGTGGCCAGCGCGCCGTTGAGCAGGCCACTGTCGTCCGGGGCGTACACCCGGCTGAAGATGACGCCGACGATGACGACGGCCAGGACCTGGGGGAAGAAGAACACCACCCGGTAGAACCTCGACCCCCGGACCCCGGCCATCGCGCCGCCCCGGCTCCCCCCGCCCACGTTGAGCATGAAGGCGAAGAAGAGCGCGAGGACGATCGTGAGCAGCGGCAGGGCGAGCAGCAGGAGCCCGTGGTGCCGGATCGCCTTCCAGAAGACGTCGTCGGAGAAGAGCTTGGTGAAGTTCTCCAGTCCGACGAACTCCGGGTTGGCGCTGACCCCCCGCCAGTTGGTGGTGGCGAGGTAGAAGGCCTGGGCGTACGGCCCGAGGACGAAGGTCACGTAGATCGCGACCGGCGCCGCCAGGAAGCCGATGATGAACGGGTACCTGCCATGCCGCATGGTCGTCTCGTCTCCGTCCTCGACCTAGCGCTTGAACTTCTCGATGGAGGAGTCCTTCTTGACCGCGTCGGCCACCTTCTGCATCCGGTCGCAGAACTTCTGCGCGGTGCCGCCGGAGAACATCAGCTCGTTGGTGGCGGCGCGGGCCTCGTCGTCGAGCTTCTTGTACCAGGTGTCGAAGCGGTAGGCGAAGTAGTCCTTGCCGGCGGCGGTGAGCATGGCGTTGCCGCTGGTCAGGCCGGGCGAGATGTCGAGGCCGTCGACCGCGCCCTGGACCACGGTGAGCACCTTGGTCAGCTCGGTGAAGCCCTTCGCGCCGGCCTTGGAGAGCATGTGCCGCAGGTACTCCATGCCACCGCGGGCGTTCTTGCCCTTCGACGGGACGAAGTACATCTCACCGGCCGCCGCGTAGATGGCGGTCGGCGGCAGCGCGTCCGAGGCGGTCACGCTGGGCACCGGCATGACGGCGTACTTGAAGCCGGGCGGGGTGTCCTTGGCCTGCTCGTTCTCCAGCCAGGAACCGCTGGGGTAGATCGCCACCTTGCCCTGGTTCTGCTGGAGCTGCACCTCGGTGTGCTTGAGACCCAGGTGCGCCCGGTTGCCGTACTTGGCACCGATCTCGGCCCAGGCGGCGGCGGCCTGCTTGACCGGCTCGGCCTGCCAGGCACCGTCCTCCAGGTTGTCGATGTTCTTCAGCACGTCCGGGCCGCCGATCTTGGCGGCGCTGGTGAGCAGGACCAGGTACTGGTAGTAGGCGGCGTTCGCCCCGGCGTACGAGTACGGGGTGATGCCGGCCGCCTTGATCTTGTCGCAGAGGGCGGTGAACTCGGCCCAGGTCTTCGGCGCGGTCCAGCCGTTCTTGGCGAACAGGGCGCTGTCGTACCAGAGACCGAAGACGGTGAACGCGTAGTTCAGCACGTACGGCTTGCCGTTGAAGGTGCCCTGCTCGACGGTGCCCGGGACGAGCAGGTCGCGGACCTTCTTCGACGGGTCGTCCAGCGACGGGGCGTCGAACAGCTCGGTGAGGTCCTGCACCTGGCCGGCCTGGACCAGCGCGCCCTGGTCGAGCAGCTTCGAGCCGGCGTTGTTGACCATGTCCGGCGGGGTGTTGCTGGTGAACCGGGGCTGCAGGACGGTGCCGACCTCCTCGGTGGAGGAGAACTTCACCTCGGCCTTCGGGAACGCCTTCTTGTACGACGGGACGTGCACGTCGGTGGCGTACTTGGTGCCGAGTCCACCGGCGAAGATGGTCAGTTCCAGCGGGGCGTCCTCCTTGACGCCCAACGGGTTGGCCTCGGACTTGTCACCGGCGGCCTGCTCGACCGGCTCGTCGTCGCCGCCGCCGACGCAGCCGCTGAGCAGACCGGCGGCCGGGGTGGCCAGCAGGCCCACGGCGGCGGCGCGGCGCAGCACGGTGCGGCGGCTCAGGTCGGCCGGGCTCTCGGGGGTAACGGACATCGTCGTCTCTCCTTGGAAGTGGGATCTGGCCTGGTGGGAAAGGTCGGGGTGGGCCGGTCGGTGGGTGTGGCGGGACGCCCGGTGGGTGCCGGACGTCGGGTCAGGGCAGGGCGGCACGGGCGGCCTTGTGCCCGTCGACGGCCTGGGCGGTGCGTTGAAAGGCGGCGTGGGCGCGGGCGTGGGTGCGCTGCGCGACCGCCACGTACAGCAGGTCGAGCACCACGAGTTGGGGGTGGCGGGCGGAGAGCGCGTCGGGGCGGAAGGTGGTGGCCTGGCTGGCGGTGAGCAGCACGACGTCGGCCAGCTCGGCCAGCGGTGAGCGGGGGAAGCCGGTCAGCGCGACGGTGGTCGCGCCCCGGCTGCCCGCCTCGGCGAGGGTCTCGATGGTCTCCCGGGTCTGCCCGGTGTGCGAGATGCCCAGCGCCACGTCACCGGGGCGCAGTAGCGCGGCGCTGGCCAGACCCTCGTGCACGTCGTTCCAGGCCCACGCGGCCACCCCGATGCGGTGCAGGCTGACCTGCATCTCCTCGCCGACCAGGGCGCTGCCGCCGGCCCCGAAGATGGTCACCCGGTCGGCGCCGGCGATGGCGACGGCGGCCCGTTCCACCTCGGCCAGGTCGAGCAGCGCGGCGGTGTCGTGCATGGCCCGGGTGTCCGCGGCCATGATCTGCCCGAGCACCCGTTCGAGGGGGTCACCGGGCTGGATCTCCCGGCCGATGTCGACGGTCCAGCCGGCCGAGCGGGCCCGCCCGGTCTCGGCGGCGATGCCGAGCCGCAGGTCGGCGTACCCGTCGAAGCCCATCGCCCGGCAGAACCGGGTGACCGTGGCCGGCGAGGTGCCGCTGCGCTCGGCGAGTTCCACGATGGTGGCGCGGGCCGCCCCCTCCGGGTCGCTGAGCACGTGCTCGGCGACCCGGCGCAGTGCCCCGGTCAGTTCGTCGGTGCCGGCCCGGACCCGGGCCAGCACGCCCTCGGAGGCGACCCCGAGCGGGTCCCGGCGGTCGGACCCGTCGGTGTCGACCACCGCGGCGGCGATGGCGTCCACCCCGTGATCGACCATCGAGGCCCACCTTTCGGAAAAGAGTGTTAACTGTTAGTGGTAAAAGTTCTTACTGAAGGGCCCTCCGTGTCAAGTCCGTGGGCGAAGTTTTCAAACTGTTACCTGGACCACACCGTGCGTGGCGCTCCCGCCCCTTGCCAGCCGCACCCGGGTCGACCAGCATGAACCCGCCCCACGGGACGATCATCGGGAGGTTCGCGGCATGTCCGGCAACACCCTGGGCGACCGGGCCACCGGCGACGGCGAGCCGGGCGACCGGGCCACCGGCGACGGCGAGCCGGACGGCCGGGCCAGCGGCGGCAGCGTGGTGGTCGGGCTGGACGTCGGCGGTACCTCCACCCGGGCCGCCGTGGTGACCACCGCCGGGACACGACTGGGCACCGGTCGGGCCGGCGGCGGCAACCCGACCAGCCACGGGGCCGACCGGGCGGCCGACGAACTCCGTACCGCGCTGCGCGCCGCGCTGGCCGGGACCGATCCGGGCCGGGTCGTCGGCGGGGTGATCGGGCTCGCCGGGGCCGGCCGGCTGCGCGCCGACCCGGCCGGGCGGGCGGCCTTCGACCGGGCCTGGCACGACGCCGGACTGCGCTGCCCGTACACCGTGCACAGCGACGCGCTGATCGCGTACGCCTCCGGCAGCGCGGCCCCCGACGGCACCGTCCTCATCGCCGGCACCGGGGCCATCGCCGCCCAGGTACGCGACCTGCGCCTGGACCGGGTCGCCGACGGACACGGCTGGTTGCTCGGCGACGCCGGATCCGGCTTCTGGCTGGGGCGGGAGGCGGTCCGCCGGGTCCTGGCCGACCTGGACCGGCACCGCGCACCCGATCCGCTCGGCGAACAGGTCCTCACCGCGTTGCTCGGCCGGGCCACCGTCGCGCCCCGCCCCCGGGACACGGTGGACGCGCTGGTCCAGACGGTCACCCGGGCCACCCCGGTGGAACTGGCCCGGCTGGCTCCGCTGGTGGCGGACGCCGCCCGCCGGGCCGAGCCGGGCGGCTCCGCACTGATCGGGCAGGCCGCCGCGCACCTGGCCGAGAGCGCCACCCGGATCCGCCCACCGGGAACCACCGAACCGATCGTCCTCGCCGGTGGGCTGCTCACCGGGGGGACCCCGCTCGCCGACGCGCTCCGTGCGGAACTGGCCCGCCGCTGGCCGGACGCCCCGCTGCGCCGGGCCGGCGACGGTGCCGCCGCCGCGGCCTGGCTCGCCGCCCGCGATCTGCCCGAGGTCACCGACCCGGTCGCCCTGCACACCCGGCTGCTGGCCGATCGGCCGTAGCGCGCCGGCGTCGGCCGGCACGGTGTGCGGCAGACCGGCCGTTGCCCACCCGGCCACCGCTCGCCGGGCATAGCCTGACGGTATGCGCCGGCTGCGGCAGCTCGCCGAGCGGACGCCGGCCGACCGGGAACGGTACGTCGACCTGCTCCGCGCGGCGGCGATCACCATGGTCGTGATCGGTCACTGGAGCGTCACCGTCATCGGTCACGACGCCGCCGGCCGGCCGACCGGCCGGTCCGCGCTGCCGGACCTGCCGTGGGCGTACCCGCTGACCTGGGTGGCCCAGGTGATACCGGTGTTCTTCCTGGTCGGCGGGTACGCCAACGCCGCCTCGCTGACCTCCCGACGCCGCCGGGGCGGGGACACCGCCGGCTGGCTGCTCGACCGCAGCGCCCGGCTGGTCCGGCCGACCACCGTGCTGGTGCTGGTGCTCACCGCCGGCGCGCTGGCCGCCCGGCTGGCCGGGGTCGAACCGGCCCAGGTCCGTACCGTGGTCTGGTTCGCCACCGTGCCGCTGTGGTTCCTCGCCGCGTACCTGCTGGTGGTGCCGCTGACCCCGGTGACGTACGCCCTGCACGAGCGCTTCGGGCTGGCCGTGCCGGTGGTGCTGGCGGCCCTGGTCGGGCTCGGCGACCTGGGCCGGCTCACCGGTCCGGCCAGCCTCGCCCTGGGCAACTACCTGTTCGGCTGGCTCGCCCTCCACCAGCTCGGCTACGGCTGGTACGACGCCCAGCACGGGGTGTCCCGACGGATCCGCCGGCTGCCACCGACCCGGCGGACGGGCTGGCCGCTGCTGCTGGGCGGAGCCACCGTGCTGGTGCTGGCGACCACCGTCGGGCCGTACCCGGTCAGCATGCTGAGCGTGCCCGGCCTGCGGCTGGACAACGCCGCCCCGCCGAGCCTGGCGCTGCTCGCCCTGGCCACCGCGCAGCTCGGGCTGATCCTGGTGCTGCGGGAACCGGCCGAGCGGTGGCTGCGCCGGCCCGGCCCGTGGCAGGCGGTGATCGCGGTGAACGCGGTGGTGCTGACCATCTTCCTCTGGCACCTGAGCGCGGCGGTCCTGCTGATCGGCGGGCTCGACGCGGTGGGCCTGCTACCCACCCCGTCGGTGCACTCCCCGGCCTGGCTGGCCTGGCGGGTGCCCTGGCTGCTCATGCTGACGGTGGTGCTCGCGGCGCTGGTCGCCGTCTTCGGCCCGGTGGAGGCCCGCACCGGCCACCGGTCCCCGACCGGACCGTCCACCCGGAACGACCGGGCACGCGGCGCGCTGGCGGTGGTCGGGTACGGCGCGGTGGTCGCCGCCCTGGTGGTCAACGCGGTCACCCCGAAGGACGCGCCGGAGCCGTGGGGCCTGCCGGTCGCCGCGCTGGTGGCGTACCTGGTGGGGGCGGGTCTGCTGCGGCTGCTCCGCGCCCACCCGACGCAGCAGACGGACATGAGGTGAGCAGGCGCAGCAGCGAGTGGACGGACGCCCGGTGCGCAGGCGCAGCACCGGGCGGAGGTCAGGTGAGCAGGCGCAGTAGTGCGGCGGTGCCGGCGCCCAGGGCCACCACCAGCAGGAACGGCGCACGCAGCAGCACCGCCAGGGCGGCCACCGCGACGCCGGCCGCCCGGGCGTCCAGCACCAGCTGGTGGCCCGCGCCGAAGGTCTGCACCGCGACCAGGGCGGCGAGCAGCGCCACCGGCAGCAGCGCGGCCACCTCCTCGACGCGCGGCTGTTCCAGCACCGATCTGGGCACCAGCAGGCCGACGAGTTTCAGCAGGTAGACCCCGAGCGCGCCGAGCAGGATCGCCGTCCACATCACCGGCCACCACCGTCCGCGCCGACCCCGTCCCGGTCGCCGCCGACCCCGCCGGCCGCGCCCCGGGCGGCCCCGTCACCCGCGACGGCCCCGCTCCGGGCGGCCCCGTCGTTCCCGCCGGCCGGACTTCGGTCGGTGCCGCCGGTCGCGCCCCGGTTGGTGCCCCGCCCGCCGCCGAGCAGGGCCGCGACCACCGCGACCAAACCGGCCACCAGGATCGGCAGGCCGCTGGGCAGCAGCGGGACGGCGACCAGGGCAGTCGCCGCAGCGGCCACCGCCACCGCCCACAGCCGCCGGTTCCGCAGCCGGGGCGCCAGCAGGGCGAGGAACGCCGCCGGCGCGGCCACGTCCAAGCCGAGGGCCTCCGGGTCGGGCAGCACCCGAGCCCCCAGCGCCCCGGCCAGGGTGGCCACATTCCAGCAGACGAAGACCGCGACCCCGGTGGCCCAGAACGCCAGCCGGGCCTGCCGGGGCTCGTCCCGGACCAGGGCCATCGCCGCGCTCTCGTCGATGACGAGCTGCGCGCCGCCCAGCCGGCCCGGTCCACGTACCCGCAGCAGGGACGACAGGTTCAGCCCGTAGAGGGCGTTGCGGACCCCCAGCAGGGTGGCGGTGGCCGCGGCGGTGAGCGCGCCACCGCCGGCCGCCAGTACCCCGACCACCGCGAACTGGGAGGCCCCGGAGAACATCAGCAGCGACAGTGCGCAGGTCTGGAGCACCGACAGACCGGCCAGCACGGCGAGCGCCCCGAAGGAGAGGCCGAGCGCGCCGACGGCCACCCCGACCCCGGCCGCGTCGGACAGCACCGCCCGCCGGGTCCGCCGCCAATCCTGATCGGTCACCGCGACGCCCACACCGTTCCCCTCCCCCGCCGACCCACCGGTCCGCCCCATTCTGCCGGGCGGGCCGGTGGCGCAGCTCAGGCGGTGTCCCGGACGGCCTGGGCGAACACCTCGGAGCGGTGCTCGAAGTTACGGAACCGGCCGTAGCTGGGCGCGGCCGGCGACAGCAGCACCACCCCGCCGGGAGGGGTGAGCTTGCGGGCCAGCCGGACCGCCGCGACCAGGTCGTCGGCGAGTTCGGTACGCACCCGGGGCAGCCCGGCCAGGGCGTCGACGATCCGCGGCCCGCTGTCCGGAATGCCGATCACGGTGATCTCCCGGTCGGCCAGGTGCGCCCGCAGCGGCGCGTAGTCCAACCCCCGGTCAGTACCGCCGACGATCACCGTCAACGGCCGGGCGTCGTACGCGTCGATCGCGTGCATCGCCGCGTACGGGCTGGTGGCGAGGGTGTCGTCGACGAAGGTGAGCCCGGACGGGTCGGCGATCTCGGTGAGCCGGTGGGCCAGCCCCTGGAACCCGGCGACCGCCGCCCCGATCTCGGCGGACCGGCCCGGCACGTCCACGCCGAGCGCGTCGAGCACGGCGAGCGCCACGCACAGGTTCCCCGCGTTGTGCGCGCCGACCAGCGGCAACGTGGTACGCGGGAAGAGCGGCCGGTCGGCGGCGTGGAACCAGGGCGTGCCGTCCGGGCCGGACGCGACGTGGAAGCCGCCGGGCAGGCCGGCCCGGACCGCCGGGTGGTCGCCCAGCTCGGCGGCGAGCCGCTCGTCGGTGCCGTTGACCACGGTGGTCTCCGGGCCGTGGGCGAGCAGGTTCAGCTTGTCCCGGTAGTACTCGCGTTCGCCGCCGTGCGCGTCCAGGTGCTCCGGGAACAGCGCGGTGACCACCGCCACCCGGGGCGAGTCGGTCAGGTCGGCGCACTGGTAGCTGGACAGTTCCAGCACGTACAGCTCGGCGTCGGGCAGGTCGAGCAGGGGTACGCCGATGTTGCCGCCGAAGACGTTGGGCCGGCCGACGGCGGTGAGCAGGTGGCTGATCAGGCTGGAGGTGGTGCTCTTGCCCTTGCTGCCGGTGACCCCGACGGTGCGGGCGGCGTGGTCGGCCATCCACAGCGCGCTGCCACCGGTGACGGTGACGCCCCGGCGACGCAGCTCGACCAGCCACGGGTGGGTCTGCGGCACGCCCGGCGAGCGGACCACCACGTCGGCGGCGGCCAGCGCCGGGAACGCCCCGTCACCGGTGACCAGCGGCGCGGCCTCGGCCAACGGGCCGGACCAGTCCAGCGAGAGGAAGTTCGCGCTGTCGTCGACGGCGACCAGATTGGCCGGACCGTGCGCGGCCACCGCGGTCACCGCCGCCCGGCCCTCCCGCCCGGTGCCCCAGACGGCCACGGTACGTCCGTGCAGGTCAGACAGGCGCACAGGTGATCTCCTCCAGCCGGGTACGGGCTCATTTGTCACGGCCTAGTATGGCGTGTGCCCAACGAACAGCTCCGGCGGATGGACGCCTTCACCTTCCCGTCCCGCACGATCGACCTGTCCACCGGCGAGGTGCGGCTGGACTACGCGCTCACCGGCCCGGACGGCGACCTGCGGTTCACCGAGGTGGTCACCCTGCCGCTGCCGGCCCAGCCGCCGTCGGCGGCCACCGTCGCCACCCTCGACCGGGTGCTGGAGCTGCTGCACCTGGCCGCCGGGGTGAGCTACTACAAGGCCGCCGCGCCGCCCCGGCTGGTGACGCCGGCACCGCTGGGCCCGGCCGCCGTGGCCTGGCTCACCGCCGTCTACACCAGCGGCCTGGCCGAGTACGCGTACCGCAACCAGCTCCCGTACGTGCTGGAACTGACCCCCGAGGTGCCGGCCGGTTCGGTGCCACCGGCGACCGTGGTCGACACCAGCGAGCGGCGTCCCCTCTCGGCGGTCGGCGGCGGCAAGGACTCCATCGTCAGCCTGGAGGCGCTGCGGCGGGCCGGCATGGACCCGGTGCCCTTCTCGGTCAACCCGAACCACGTGATCGTGTCGGTGAACGAGGCGTCCGGGCTGGCCGCGCTGGCCGCCCGGCGGCAGCTGGACCCGGCGCTGTTCGCGCTGAACAAGGCAGGCGCCCGCAACGGGCACATCCCGGTCACCGCGATCAACTCGCTGATCGCGGTCGCGACCGCCGTGCTGCACGGGCTCGGTCCGGTGGTGATGTCCAACGAGCGGTCCGCGTCCGACCCGAACCTGATCTGGAACGGACACGAGATCAACCACCAGTGGTCCAAGGGCGTCGAGGCGGAGGAGCTGATCCGGGGCGCGCTGACCGAGCACGCCGGCCTCACCGAGCCGTACTTCTCGCTGTTGCGCAGCCTGTCGGAGCTGCACATCGCCCGGTTGTTCGCCGGGTTCACCCGGTACGACGACGTGGTGACCAGCTGCAACGCCGCGTTCAAGCTGCACGACCCGAGCGCCCGCTGGTGCCGGGACTGCCCGAAGTGCCGGTTCGTCTTCCTGGCGCTGGCCCCGTTCATGCCCCGCGAGCGGATCACCCACGTCTTCGGCGGGGACCTGCTCGCCGACCCCGCCCAGCTCCCCGGCTACCGGGAGCTGCTCGGGGTCGACGGGCACAAGCCGTTCGAGTGCGTCGGCGAGGTCGAGGAGTCCGTGGTGGCGTTGAGCCTGCTCGCCGAGCAGGACCAGTGGCGGGACGCGCCGGTGGTCCGGGCGCTGGTCGAGGCGGTGCCGCCGCAGGCGTGGACGGCGGCGGCCGGCTCCGACGTGTTCACCCCGGGCGGGCCGAACTTCGTCCCGCCCGCGTACGCGAAGGCCCTGGCGGCGCTGACCTGAGGCCGGGTCAGCGGTACCAGGGCCCGGCGGGTTGGCACGGGTCCGCCGAGGCCGGTCGGACGTGCATCTTCTCGGACAGGCCGAGCGGGGCCAGGTGGGTGCGGAACGAATCCGACCAGTTGTAGGTGAGGAAGTCGTTGACGACCTTGGTGAGTTCGGCGCAGAGCCGGGGCATGTTGTTCGGGATCGCCACGCCGTACTTCTCCGCGCCGTAGTTCAACGGGACCGGCGGCGACAACCCGAGCCTCTTGGCGAATCCGGCAACCAGTGACCGGTCGTTGGAGACGGCGTCGACCCGGTCGCCCTGGAACTCCGCCACGCAGGCGGCCAGCGAGTTCTCCCGGACCGGGTTCCAGCCGATCTGGGTGAGTTTCTCGTCGCTGCGGGAGTTCCGCACCACGCACACCCGTCCCCGGGCGATCTGCGAGATGCTGGTGACCTTCGGGTCCCGGGCGAGGAAGCCCTGGCTGTCGACGAAGTACGGTCCGACGAAGTCGACCCGCTCCGCCCGCTCCGGCGTCATGCTGAAGTTGGACACGACGAGCTTCACCGGCTTCTGTTCCACGCCCGCGCCGTCCTTGCTCCACTCGCCCCGCAGCGCCGCGAACCGGTTCTCCAGGGTGCCCAGGTCCACCCAGGTGACCCGGGACGAGGAGAAGTACGCCTGGATCTCGTTGACCAGGTCGACGTCGAACCCCTCCGGGTTGCCGCTGCCGGTGTCGGTGTGCCAGCCCTGGTACTCGAAGGCGACGTACCCGACCCGGATGTCGCCCGACATGTAGTCGAACGGGTCCGACTCGCGGCGGATCCACCAGACGGCGACCGTACCCAGCATCACGATCACGATGAACGCCGCCGCCGACTTGAAGGTGCGTCGCCGGTCCCGGGGCACCTTCAGGAAGGGCGCCTTGAACGCACCCCGGTCGATGAGGATGGTCACGATGATCGCCAGCACACTGAGCGGGAACCCGATGATGGCCGCCGCGTCCGCGCCCCAGGCCCGGTTGGACAGCAGGAAGACGGTGGCACCGCCGACGGCGATCACCGCCGGCACCACCCAGAACAGCTCCCGGGTCAGGGACGTCGCCGGGCCGGGCTGCGAGACCCGTCCACCCTCCGAGTCGTTCATGCCGGCACCTCGCCTTCACCCGGTTGATGCGTGGGTTCTGCAGTGTGCGGCCGAAAGGTCATACCTGTCGACGAACTGTCATCCGTTTGTCACAAGGAGGAAGAAGTCCGTCCGTCAGCAGGCGCGGACAGCGGACGCAGACGGCGCGCGGACGGCGCGCGGACGGCGGACGGACGGCGGTCAGCGGGCGCGGACGGCGTCGAGGGCGAGCAGGGCGACGTGCAGGGACAGGCACACGTCGACCGAGTCCAGGTCGGCGTCGAGGATGCGGGCGATCCGGGCCAGCCGTTCGTAGAAGGCCGGTCGGGACAGGTGTGCCGCGCCGGCCGCCGCCGACTTGTTACGCCCCTGCTCCAGGTACGCGCGCAGGGTGCCGAGCAGCCGGTCCCGGGGGTGCTGGGCGTCGTACGCCAGCAGCGGGCCGAGTTCCCGCTCCACGAACGTCTGCACCCGGGGGTCGTCGCGCAGCAGGTGCAGCAGCCCGGCCAGTCCGACGTGCGGCAACCGGAACACCGGCAACTCCCGCCGGTCCCGGCGTGCCGCGTCGGCGACCTGCCGGGCCTCCACCAACGACCGGCGGGCCTCCCGGATGCTGTCCACCCCGGAACCGGCGGCGACGATCACCGCTGCCGGGGCGTCCGGGGCGGGCCGGGCGTCGACGCGTACCCGACGCAGTGCGGTGGCGAACGCGGTCAGCGCCCTCGGTTCGGCGGCCGGGTCGGGCAGGGCCAGCAGCGCGCCCACCGCGTGGTCGTCGACCGCGCTGGTCAACGCGGTCAGTTTCGCCTCCCGTAACGCCTGGCCGACCGCCTCGGCCAGGTCCCGCAGTCGGGCCGGTCCGGTCTCCGGGCCGTCGTCGGGCTCCTCGTCCCGGTACCGGACCACCACCCCGACCAGGTGCCGCCGGTCCAGCACCACGCCGAGCGCACGCGCCCGCAGCGCCACCTCGTCGACCGGCCGGGAGTGGTCCAGCAGGGCGGTGAGCAGGGTACGGTGCAGTTGCCGTTCCAGCCCCTCGGCGTCCCGCCGGATCAGCCGCCCGAGCGCGAGGGTGGAGGCGGCCCGTTCCACCAGGATGGTCAACCGGGTCGGTGGGGTGGCGTCGTGCGGGGTGAGTTCGCCGCCCGGCCAGCGCAGCAGCAGCCGGCCCCAGTCCTGTCCGCGTGCACCGACGGTGGTGACCAGCCAGCCGCTGTCGGTGTCGTACGCGGTCCGGCCGGCCGGCCGGATCCGCCGCGAGTGCTGTTCCCAGCCGTCGAGCAGCAGTTCGGCGCTCTCCCCCGCCGGGTCGTAGGCGAGCACCTGGCGGGACAGATTCTCCAGCACCACCGGGCAGCCGGCCAGCTCGGCGGCCTGCCGGACCACCTCCTGCGGCCCCGCGCCGGAGACGGACAGCTCGGTGAACCGCTGGTGGATCTCCTCGGTGGCGCGCAGTTCGTGCAGTTGGGCGTCGACGATGAGCGCGTGCACCGCCTCGGTGACCCGGACGAACGGGGTGGCCCGGCGCAGCTCCACCAGGGGCAGGTCACGGCGGGCGGCGGCGGCCGCCATCGCCCGGGGCACGCCGCCGAAGTACCGGCGGCCCAGCTCGACGACGAGACCGGAGACCTCGACGTCGGCCAGGGCGGCGATGAAGGCGCGCAACCCGGGATCGTCGGCGGGCAGCCCGATGCCGGTGGTGAGGACCAGCTCGCCGCCGCGCAGCAGGGTGGCGATGTCCGGCACCTCGGCGACGTGTACCCAGCGCACCCGCCGGTCCAGCCCGGTCTCGCCGGCGACCAGGCGCGGCGCGCCGTGCCGGACCGGGTCCAGCGCCAGCACCTCACGGACGGTAGGGAACACGGGCGACACGCTACCCGGGCGGGACAGCCGTACCGGGCGGGGCAGAGCCGTACCGGCCGGGGGCCGACGGGGACCGGAAAGGTCGGGGCCGGCGGGACCGGAACGGGTCGGGAGCCGGCCGGACCGACCGGAACGGGCCGGGGCCGGCGGTTGGCGCACCGACCCGTTCCGGGGAGGTCGGTCAGTCGACGCCGAACTCCATCGCGGCGCGGTCGAGGGCCTCGTCGTCGACGGAGGCGACGCCCCGGGAGGCGATGGCTTCCGCGCCGCCCTCGGGCATCGCGCCGATCAGTCCGGTCGAGGCCGCCTGCGCGGCGCCGACCATCCGCTGCGGCGTCGCGCCGCCGACCATGCCGAGGGAGGCGTACTGCTCCAGCTTGGCCCGCGAGTCGGCGATGTCGAGGTTACGCATGGTGAGCTGGCCGATCCGGTCCGACGGGCCGAACGCCGAGTCCTCGGTACGTTCCATCGACAGCTTGTCCGGGTGGTAGCTGAACGCCGGGCCGGTGGTGTCCAGGATCGAGTAGTCCTCGCCCCGGCGCAGCCGCAACGTCACCTCGCCGGTGACCGCGGTGCCGACCCAGCGCTGCAACGACTCGCGCAGCATCAGCGCCTGCGGGTCCAGCCAGCGGCCCTCGTACATCAGCCGACCGAGGCGGCGGCCCTCGTTGTGGTAGTTCGCCAGGGTGTCCTCGTTGTGGATGGCGTTGACCAGCCGCTCGTACGCGGCGTGCAGCAGCGCCATGCCGGGTGCCTCGTAGATGCCCCGGCTCTTCGCCTCGATGATCCGGTTCTCGATCTGGTCCGACATGCCCATACCGTGCCGGCCGCCGATGGCGTTGGCCTCCAGCACCAGGTCGACCGGGCTGCCGAACTCCTTGCCGTTGATGGTGACCGGGCGGCCCTGGTCGAAGCCGATCGTGACGTCCTCGGTGGGGATCTCCACCGTCGGGTCCCAGAACCGCACGCCCATGATCGGGACGACCGTCTCGATGCCGGTGTCGAGGTGTTCGAGGGTCTTCGCCTCGTGGGTGGCACCCCAGATGTTGGCGTCGGTGGAGTACGCCTTCTCGGTGCTGTCCCGGTACGGCAGGCCGCGTTCGAGCAGCCACTCCGACATCTCCTTGCGCCCACCCAGCTCGGTGACGAAGTCGGTGTCGAGCCACGGCTTGTAGATCCGCAGCTGCGGGTTGGCCAGCAGGCCGTACCGGTAGAACCGCTCGATGTCGTTGCCCTTGAAGGTCGAGCCGTCGCCCCAGATCTGGACATCGTCGGAGATCATCGCCCGGACCAGCAGGGTCCCGGTCACCGCCCGACCCAGCGGGGTGGTGTTGAAGTAGACCCGGCCACCCGACCGGATGTGGAAGGCCCCGCAGGTCAGCGCGGCCAGGCCCTCCTCGACCAGGGCGGCCCGGCAGTCGACCAGACGGGCGACCTCGGCGCCGTAGCTGAGCGCGCGGCCGGGCACCGAGGCGATGTCGGGCTCGTCGTACTGGCCGATGTCGGCGGTGTAGGCACAGGGAACGGCACCCTTGTCGCGCATCCACGCGACCGCGACCGAGGTGTCGAGACCGCCGGAGAAGGCGATGCCGACCCGTTCGCCGATGGGCAGGGACGTGAGAACCTTGGACACGGGGAAGATTATTCATCAGAACGCATGGTCATGCAAGCTGACTGGTCGACGGCGCGTCGTCACCGGCGGAACCGGCCCGTGCCGGAGTACGCCGTCGGCGACGCCTACCCGCCGCCGAACGGGGGATCGTCCCGGCCCAGCTCCCAGAACGCCACCGCCGCCGCAGCGGCCACGTTCAACGAGTCCACCCCGCGCCGCATCGGGATCACCACCCGTACGTCGCTGGCCGACTGGGCCGCCGCGGTCAGGCCGGGACCCTCGGCACCCAACAGCAGCGCCGCCCGCTCCCGCTGCGCCGGAGTCAACCGCTGGATCGGTACGGCGTCCGGGGCCGGCGTCAGGGCGAGCACCGTGAAGCCCGCCTCCCGTACCTGGTCCAGCCCCACCGGCCAGCGGTCCAGCCGGGCGTACGGCACCGCGAAGACCTCCCCCATGCTGACCCGCACGCTGCGCCGGTACAGCGGGTCGGCGCAGGACGGCGAGAGCAGCACCGCTTCGACGCCGAGCGCGGCGGCCCCCCGGAACACCGCGCCCAGGTTGGTGTGGTTGTTCACGTCCTCGAGGATCACCACCCGGCGGGCGGCGGCCAGCAACTCGGTGACAGCCGGTAACGGGGTGCGGTGGAACGAGGCGAGCACCCCCCGGTGCACGTGGAACCCGGTGGCCCGCTCCAGCACGTCCGGCGTGGCCGCGTACACCGGGGCGTCGGCGGTGTCCAGGTCGGCGAGCTGGTCGGTCCGCTTGGCGTCGACCAGGAACGACCGGGGCGGATAGCCGGCCCGCAGCGCCCGGCGCAGCACCAGCTCGCCCTCGGCGATGAACAGGCCGTGCGGCGGCTCCCACCGGGTCCGCAGCTCCACGTCGGTCAACGCACGGTAGTCGGCGATCCGGGGGTCGTCGGGGTCGGTGATCTCATGGACGGGCACCGGGGGATTCTCCCCGGTCACCCGGGCACGGCCCCGGCCGGCCCCGCCGACCGGTGTCCGAGTTTCATCGCGGCATTGAAATGTATACGCCACCCCGGCATCATTGCGGGCTACGCGCATCGGGGGGCGGGCGGGTCTTGGGGAAACCAGCAGGGGTGGACCAGTCGTGGCGTGAGCTACGGCTCGTCGCCGCCGCGCACGCCGTGTCGACCTTCGGCAGCTTCCTCAACCTGGTGGCGCTCGGCCTGTTCGTCCTGCACCTGACCGGCTCCCCGATGCGGACCGGGGTGTTCCTGGCCGTCCGGCTGGCCGCCGGGTTCGTGACGGGTCCGGTCGCCGGTCGGCTCGCCGGCCGGTACCGCCGCCCGCACCTGATGATCGGCGCGGACCTGTGCTCCGCCGGCATGCTGGTCCTGCTGGTCGCCGCCCCCGTCGGGGCGCGGCCCGTCGTGCTGTACGGGCTCGCGGTGGTGCTCGGCGCGGGACAGACCCTGTGGGGCGTGGCCATGCGGTCGCACCTGCCCACGCTGGTCGGCCCGGAGCAGCGGACCCGGGCCAACGGCCTGGTCGTCACGGTCCGTTCGGTGGCGATGCTGCTCGGCTTCGCCTCGGCCGGCGTACTCGTCGGGTGGCTCGGCTACCACGTGGCGTTCCTGCTCGACGCCGCCACCTACCTCACCTCCGCGCTGCTCCTGCTGCCGGTGGCCCGGCGGACCGCCGCCGGCACACCGCCGGCCGCCGGCGCCGGACCGGCCGGTCCGGGCGGCGGCCACCCCGGCCGGCTCGGCCTGCTGCGGGTGGTCGCCCCGGTGGTGCTGGCGATGATCGCGGTACGCGCCGCCGACGCGTTCGGCTCGGCCTCGCACAACGTCGGGCTACCGGTGTACGCGACCCTGGTCCGCCCCGACGCGCCGGCCACCTTCGCCGCCACCTTCACCACCGCCTGGGCGGCCGGGAGCCTGGTCGCCGGCCGCTGGGCCGCCCGGCGGGCCGGTCGGGGTGACCGGACCGGCCGGGGCGGAACGGACGGCGGGCCCGCCCCCGCAGGCCGGGGCGGAACGGACGGCGGCCCGGCCCCGGCCCGACAGGGCGGGACGGAACTGCCGTTCGCCGTGGCGACCTGCCTGATGTCGGTCTGTTTCGTCCTGGCCTTCACCGGGCTGCCGCTGTGGCTGCTGGCACCGGTGACCCTGGCGGCCGGCGCGGCGGACGGGTACGCCGAGATCACCTACACCACCCGCCTCCAGGCCGTCGACGACGACCTGCGGGCCCGGCTGTTCGGCTTCGCCAGCGCCGCCCAGAACGCCGGCTTCGGGCTCGGCATGATCATCTGCGCCGGGCTGTTGGAGCGGTTCACGCCGTTGACCGTGGTCGGGGCCGCGCACGGGCTGGCCCTGGCCGCCGCGCTCACCTTCCTGCTCGTCCACGTCCGGCTCCGGGCCGCAGCACGCCGTCAACCAGCCGAGGTAACCCTGTGACCAACCCGTTCCCGTCCGACCGCCGACCCGCCGTCAGCTACGGGGGTGACCTGCCCGACGACCCGGAACACCCGCGCACCCTGGGGGCCGCCCTGACCCGCGCGGCCCGGCGGTTCCCGCACGCCGGCATCCACGTGGTCGCCGCCGACGGCACGGAGTCGTTCCTCGACCATCCGACCCTGCTCGGCCGGGCCCGGACGGTACGCGACGGGCTGCGCGCCCGGGGCGTCCCGGCCGGCGGGTACGCCATCCTGCGGATCGGTTCCGCCGTCGACTACTGGCCGGCGTTCTTCGGTTGCCTGCTCGCCGGGGTGGCCCCGCTGACCACCGCCGCCCCGCCCACGTACGACGCGCAGTCCCCGGTGCTCGACGCGCTCACGCACGCCTGGCGGGCGCTCGACCGGCCGATCGTGCTCGGCGGGACGGCCGACGTGGCCGGGTTGCGCCGCCTGCCGCTGGCCGACCGGGTGGTCGACCTGGCCGACCTGCCCCCCGCGGAGGCGGTGGGGTCGGGCGACGACCACCGGGCCGCGCCGGAGGACGTGGCGGTGCTGCAACTGTCGTCGGGCAGCACCGGCACCCCGAAGATCATCCCGCTGACCCACCTCGGCCTGTCCCAGTACGCCGTCGGCGCGCGGGAGATGCTCGACATCCGCCCCGACGACGTGCTGCTCAACTGGCTGCCGGTGGACCACGTCGCCGGCCTGCTCCTCTACCACCTGGCCGGGGTGTTCCTCGGCGCGCCCAGCGTGCACGTCGACACCGAACGGGTACTGGCCGACCCGCTGCGCTGGCTGGAGCTGATGCACCGGCACCGGGTGACCCACAGCTGGTCGCCGAACTTCGGGCTGCGACTGGTCGCCGACGCGGTGGCCCGGGAACCGGACCGTCGGTGGCGGCTCGGGCAGGTGCGGCGGATGGTCAGCGGCGGCGAGCAGTGCCTGCCGGAGACCTTCGACGCGTTCGTGGCGGCCACCGGGGTGCCGGCCGCCGCGCTCACCCCCGCCTGGGGAATGTCCGAGACGACCACCGCGATCACCTTCATGTCGTACGCCGAGCCGGGCTGCCGGCAACGGGTCCGTACGGCCAGCCTCGACGGGGACCTCGAGTGGGCCACCGCCGACGACGATCCGCGAACCTGGGTGGAGTTCGTCTCGCTGGGCCGGCCCGCCCCGGGCGCCGCCGTACGCGTCGTCGACCGGGACGACCGGGTGCTGCCGGAGGGCCGGATCGGCCGGCTCCAGGTGCGCTCACCCCGGATGACCCCGGGTTACCTGAACGACCCGGAGGCGACCCGGGCCGCCGTCCGGCCGGGCGGCTGGTGGGACACCGGTGACCTGGCGTACCTGGTGGACGGGCGGATCACCATGACCGGCCGGGAGAAGGACCTGATCATCCTCAACGGACACAACCTGCCGTGCCACGAGGTCGAGCAGGTGGCCGGACGGGTGCCCGGGGTGGCCGCCGGGCTGGTCGCCGCCTGCGGGGTGCCGGACCCGCGTACCGGCAGCGAGGCGCTGGTGCTGTTCCACGTACCCGATCCGGAGCTGCCCCGTCCGCCGCAGGAGGTGACACGGGAGATCGCCGCCGCCGTCGCCCGCCGCTGGCAGGTCGCCCCGGCCCGGGTGGTGGCGGTGCCGGCCGACGAGTTTCCCCGTACCACCGGGGGCAAGATCCAGCGCGCGGAGCTGCGGCGACGGTTAACCGCCGGCGGTTTCGACCCGCCACAGCCGGCCGCCGCGCGGACGCCGACGCCGGCTCCGCGGCCGGCGGTGGGCGGCGTGCGGGCGGCGGTACACGACGCGCTCACCGAACTGCTGGACGGACCGGCCGAACCGGACCGGCCGTTCTGGGAACTCGGCCTCGGCTCGGTGGAGATCGTCCGGTTCCGGGCGGCCCTGGAACGGGCCCTCGGCCGGCCGGTCCCGCAGCCGGTGCTCTTCGCGCATCCGACCGTCGACGCACTCGCCCGGCACCTCACCGAGACCGCGCCCACCACCACCCTGCCCACCGGAGTCGAGCCGGGCGGGGCGGTGACACCGGACCGGCGGATCGCCGTGATCGGCATGGCGGCCCGCTTCCCCGGTGCCACCGACGTGGACGGGTACTGGGCGAACCTGCTCGCCGGGGTGGAGAGCATCCGCTTCTTCAGCCGCGAGGAACTGGCCGCCGCCGGGGTGCCGGACGCCGACAACCCGGATTTCGTCGCGGCCAGCGGCGTCCTCGACGACGTGACCGGCTTCGACGCGACCTTCTTCGGTATCAGCGCCCGGGAGGCCGAACTGCTCGACCCGCAGCACCGGCTGTTCCTGGAAACCTGCCAGCACGCCCTCGAGAACGCCGGGTACGCCGGCGAGGGCGACCGGGCCGGCGTCGGGTTGTTCGCCGGCGGCGGGATGAACCTGTACCCCCACCACACCTACCTGCGCCACCACTTGGACGCCCTGGTCGACGATCCCGACCCGGCCACCACACTGGGCGTGGCGTTGGGCAACCAGCCGGACTTCCTCACCACCCGGGTCGCGTACCGGCTGGGGCTGACCGGCCCGGCGATCACCGTGCAGACCGCCTGCTCCACCTCGCTGGTGGCGGTGCACCTGGCCGTCCGGGCGCTACTCGCCGGGGACGCCGACCTGACGGTGGCCGGGGCCGCCGCCGTGCACGTCCCGCAGGTCACCGGGTACCGGCACACGCCCGGGTCGATCCTGTCGCCGGACGGCCGGTGCCGGCCGTTCGACGCCGCCGCGGCCGGCACGGTCGGCGGCAACGGGGTCGCCGCCGTGGTGCTCAAGCGGTACGCGCAGGCGGTCGCCGACGGCGACCCGGTGCACGCGGTCATCATC
This sequence comes from Micromonospora cathayae, assembly GCF_028993575.1. Taxonomy (NCBI): domain Bacteria; kingdom Bacillati; phylum Actinomycetota; class Actinomycetes; order Micromonosporales; family Micromonosporaceae; genus Micromonospora; species Micromonospora cathayae. Next base: position 6,193,655 of record NZ_CP118615.1, read on the forward strand.
GGCTCGGCGGTGAACAACGACGGCGCGGGCAAGGTCGGGTTCACCGCGCCGGGCGTCACCGGCCAGGTCGAGGTGATCCGCCGGGCGCTGCGGGACGCGGCCGTGCCGGCCGCCTCGATCGGGTACGTCGAGGCGCACGGCACCGGCACCGCCCTCGGCGACCCGGTGGAGCACCACGCTCTCGCGCAGGCGTACGCGTCGGCCCGGCCGTTCCTCGGCTCGGTCAAGGCCAACATCGGCCACCTGGACAGCTGTGCCGGCATGGCCGGGCTGATCAAGGCGGTCCTGGCGGTCCGTACCGGCCGGATCCCTCCACAGATCAACTTCACCCGTCCGGTGGTCGACCTGGCTCCCTTCGCCGTCACCACGAGCGGCACGGACTGGCCGGCCGGCGACGGCCCGCGCCGGGCGGCGGTGAGCGCCCTCGGCGTCGGCGGCACCAACGCCCACCTCATCGTCGAACAGCCCCCGGCCCCGGTCACCGCCCCGGCCCCGGTCAGCGGGCCGGCCGGCACCGCCCGACCGGCTCCCGGCCTGCTGCCGCTGTCGGCGGCCGACCCGGCGGCGCTCACCGCGCTGGCCGCCCGCCACCGCGACCACCTGCGTACCCACCCCGGGCTGCCGCTGGCGGACCTGGTCACCACGGCCGGACGGGGACGCCGGCACCTGCGGCACCGCCTCGTCGCGCTGGGCGACACCCCGGCCGGTCTCGCCGCCGCGCTGGACCGGTACGTCACCGGCACCGCCACCCCCGACGCCCTGGTGACCGGTTCGGGCCCGGCCGGTCCGCTCGCCCTGGCGTTCCCCGGCCAGGGTGACCTGCGGCCGGTGCTGCTCGCCCTCGCCGACCGCTTCCCGGTCGTCCGGGACGTCGTGGCGCAGGCCGCCACCGGATACCGGGACGCGGTCGGCGGGGACCTGCACGCCGTGCTGCGGGACGCCGCGCCCGGCACGCCGGAGCCGGGACGGGTGCCGGACCCGGTCGGGGTCCGCACCGACCTGGCGCAGCCGGTGCTGGTGACGGTCGGGCTGGCCCTGGCCGAACTGTGGCGCTCCTGGGGGGTGGAACCCGACCACCTGCTCGGCCACAGCGTCGGCGAGATCACCGCCCTCGCCGCCGCCGGGGCGCTGTCCACCGCCGACGCGGTCCGCCTCGCCGCCTGGCGCGGCCGGCTGATGCACGACGAACTCCCGCCGGGGGCCATGCTGGCGGTACTGGCCGACCGGGCCGCCGTCGAGGAGCTGATCGCCGGTACCGGCGTGGAGCTGGCCGTGGTCAACGGCCCGGACCGGCACGTGCTGGCCGGTACGCCGACCGGGGTGGCGGCCCTCGCCGACCGGGCCCGACGGACCGGCGTACCGGCCCGGCCGCTGGCGGTGGACCGGGCCTTCCACTCGGCGGCGGTGCGGCCGGTGCTGGACCGCCTCCGGGCGCTGGTCGGGCAGGTCGAGCTGCGGCCCGTCCGGCTGCCCGTGGTCAGCACCGTCGACGGGCGGATCCACCAGCCGGGTTGGCGGCCGGACGCCGATCACCTGTGCCGGCAGGCGCGCGGAACGGTCGAGTACCACGCCGCGGTCGCGGCCCTGGTCGGTCAGGGCTGCCGGACGGTCGTGGAGGCCGGACCGGACGCGGTGCTGACCCGGCTGGCCCGGGCCACCCGGTCGGCGGCGACCTGGGTACCGTCCCAACGGCGCGGACTCGACCCGGTGGCCGGGGTGTGGCGGGCCGTCGCGGAACTGTACTGCGCGGGCACGGCGGTGGACTGGGCGGCGGTCACCGGGGACTGCGGCGGACGCCGGGTGCCGATGCCCGGGTACCCGTTCCAGCGCCGCAGCTACTGGGTGCGGCCCCGGCCGACCCCGCTGGCCGACACCGCCGCCCCGACGCGGCGGGCCGGCGGCACACCTGTCCCCGGGTCACCGGCACCCGTGACCGAACCCGCGCCGGACGCCGGTACCGGAGCCGACGATGCCGTGCTGGCCAGGGTGTGTGCGTTGACCGCCGAGAAACTCGGCCTGGCCGCCGCCGGGGTCGACCCCGACGAGACCTTCTTCGCCCTGGGCGCGGACTCGCTGCTGTTGATCGGCATGGCCCGGGATCTCGACCGCGCGTACGGGGTGCGGGTCCCGATCCGGGACCTCTTCGACACCGTCGACACGCCCCGTCGCCTGGCCGAACGGGTCACCGCCGGCCGGCTGCCGACGCCGGCCGCGTCCGCCACCTCCCCGACGACCACACCGGAGCCGACCATGCCGGAGCCGAGCACGGCGGAACCGGCCGGGCCGGCACGGGCCCCGTCGGGACCGCAGCCGGGCGTGCCCGGCCCGACGGCGCCGGTGTCCTCCGAGATGAGCGCGGTCATCCACCGTCAGCTCGACCTGATGCAGCAGCAACTCGCCCTGCTCGGCGGCGCGTCCCCGGTTCCGCACCCCGCGACGGCCCCACCACCGGCTCCCGCAGCACCGCCGGCACCGGCTCCGGCGGCACCGCCGGTACCGGCTCCGGCCCCCGCCGCACCGCCAGTACCGGCTCCGGTGGCACCGGCCGGGGAGACCGTCGATGTCAGCCTGTACTTCTTCGGCGACTACCCGGACCAGCGCCAGGACGACCGGTACGGGCTGCTCCTGGACGCCGCCCAGTACGCCGACGCCCACGGGTTCCACGCCGTCTGGATCCCGGAACGGCACTTCCACTCCTTCGGCGGCATCTTCCCGAACCCGTCCGTGCTCGCCGCCGCGCTCGCCGTCCGGACCAGCCGGATCCGGCTGAACGCCGGGTCGGTGGTGCTGCCGCTGCACCACCCGATCCGGGTCGCCGAGGAGTGGTCCGTGGTGGACAACCTCTCCGGCGGCCGGGTCGGGCTCGGCTGCGCGCCCGGCTGGCACGCCAACGACTTCGTCCTCCAGCCGGACAACTTCGGCCAGCACAAACAGAAGATGTACGAGCACCTCGACACGGTGCGCCGACTGTGGCGGGGCGACGCGGTCACCGCCCGCTCCGGCAGCGGCGACCCCACCGACGTACGGATCTTCCCCCGGCCGGTACAGGAGATGCCGCCGTTCTTCACCGCCATCGTCGGCAACCCGGACAGCTACCGGGAGGCGGCACGCCGGGACGTCGGCGTGGTCACCAACCTGATGACCCAGGACGTCGCGCAGTTGGCCGAGAACGTGGCGTTGTACCGGCGGACCCGGGCCGAGCACGGCCTCGACCCGGCCGGCGGCCGGGTGGTGGTGCTGCTGCACACCTACCTCGGTGCCGACCTCGACCGGGTACGCGAGGCGGCGTTCGAGCCGTTCTGCGCGTACCTGCGGTCGTCGTTCAGCCTGCTCGGGCAGGTGGTGAACAGCCTCGGGATGAGCATCGACCTGGCCGACACCCCGGACGACGACGTCCGGTTCGTACTGTCCCGGGCGTACCAGCGGTACTGCGAGCAGCGGGCGCTGATCGGCACCCCGGACAGCGTCCGGGAGGTGCTGGACGCGGTGTTGGCCGCCGGGGCCGACGAGATCGCCTGCTTCGTCGACTTCGGACTGTCCGCGCCGGCGGTCCGCGCCGGCCTGCCGTTCATCGACGCGCTGCGGCGGGCCACACCGCGTCGCCGGCTGCTGCCGGTCGAGCCGGCACCGCCCGCACCGGTAGTGCCAGGCCGGACACCCACCGGGCCGACGGTGGACGACACGCCGGGCACGGAAGCGGCGGACGGCACACCGGGCGGGCCAGCGGCGGGCAGGCCGGGGGCGGACGGGCCGGGGGCGGACGGTGCCGAGGTGGCCCCGCTCGCGCCGGGACAACACCGGCTGTGGCTGGTCGAACACCTGCACCCGGGCACGCCCGCCTACACCGAGGCGGTGGCGGTACGCCTGCGCGGCCCGCTCGACCCCGTGGCGCTGCGCGGCGCGCTCGGTGACGTGGTGGCCCGGCACGCGCCGCTGCGTACCACCTACCGGGAGATCGACGGCGAACCCCGACAGGTGGTACGGGCGACGGTGCCGGTGGAGCTGCCGGTACGCGACCGCACCGGCCGTCCCGAGGGGTCGGCCGTCGCCGAGGCGATGGCCGGGGAGAGCCGGCGGGTCTTCGACCTGGCCGAAGGGCCGGTCTTCGCGTTCACGCTGCTGCGGTTCTCCGCCACCCACTACGTACTGGTGCTGGCGTTCCACCACCTCGCCACCGACGGCGGCTCGTACCAGGTGTTCACCCGGGAGGTGTCGGCCGCGTACCGGGCCCGGGTGACCGGCACGCCGCTGGCGCTGGCCGCGTTGCCGGTCAGCTACCCGGAGCTGGCGCGGGCCGCCGCGCGCCGACCGGACGCCGCCGACGACAAGGACCTGCGGTACTGGCTGGGCCGGTTCGACCCACCGCCACCCACCCTCGTCCTCCCCTCCGACCTGCCCCGGCCGGCGCTGCCGTCGCCGGCCGGCCGGAGCGTATTCGTCGAGGTTCCGGCCGGGTTGACCGCCCGGATCCAGCGGTTCAGCCGGGCCGAGCGGGTCACCCCGTTCACCACCCTGGTCAGCGCGTTCGGGGTGCTGCTGTTCCGGTACAGCGGCCAGCCGGACCTGGTGATCGGCACCGGGGTCAGCGGCCGGGACGAACGCAGCGCCGACCTGGTCGGCTTCTTCGTCGACACCCTGCCGTTGCGGCTGGACCTGACCGGCGATCCGACCTTCCGTGAGGTGCTCGCCCGCACCCGGGCCAGCGCCGCCGACGGGTACGAACACGCCACCGTGCCGTTCGACGCGCTGGTCCGCGCGCTCGCCCCGGTCCGGGAGCCCGGCCGGAATCCGCTCTTCGACGTGGTCGTCGAGTACGAGACCGGTACGGCGTTCGCCTTCGACCTGCCGGACGTGACCGCCGAGCTGCTGCCGGTGGGGTTGGACAAGGCCCCGGTCGACCTGATGGTCTACCTGTCGCACGGCGACACCGTCGGCTGCCACGTCGAGTACCGGACCGAGGTGTTCGACCCGGTGACGGTACGCCGGCTGCTCGACCACTGGGTCGGGCTGCTCGACCGGCTGACCCGGGAGCCCCGGGTGCCGCTGTCCGCGCTGGTCGACACGGTCGAGGTGACCGCCGGGCCGGCCACGGCACCGGCCGCCGACCGGCTGCACGACCTGGTGCTCCGGCAGGCCGACCGGACCCCGGACGCCCCGGCGGTGGTGGACGGCGCGACGCGCTGGACGTACCGGGAGCTGCGGACGCGGGCCGGGGCGGTGGCCCGCCAGGTGGCCGCCGTCGGCATCGGGCCGGACGACCTGGTCGCGGTGCTGCTGCCGCGCCGGCCGGAGCTGGTCGCGGCGCAGCTCGGGGTACTGCTGGCCGGGGCGGCCTTCCTCCCGCTCGACCCCGGCCTGCCGGCCGCCCGGCTGGCGGCGTTGCTCGCCGACAGCGGCGCGCGACTGTTGGTCACCTCGGCGGACGTCGACCACCCGACCGACCTGGCCGTGCTGCTGGTCGAGGAGACCGGCGAGCTGGGCACCGGTGACGACCTGCCCGCCCCGGTGGCGCGGCCCGGCCCGGAGCACCTGGCCTGGTGTGTCTACACCTCCGGCTCCACCGGCCGTCCGAAGGGGGTGCTGGTGCCGCACCGCAGCGCCGTGGAGGCGGTGGCCTGGCACGTCGGGGCGCTCGGACTGACCGCCTCGGACGCCGTCGGGCACGGCCTCGGGCTCGGCTTCGACGCGAACCTCGCCGAGATCTGGCCGGCGCTGGCCGCCGGGGCTGCCGTCCATCTGGTACCGGACGGGGTGCGCGCCGATCCGGCAGCGCTGCGCGCCTGGTGGGTGCGGCAGGGCGTCACCGTGGCGTTGCTGCCGGCTCCTCTCGCCGAGCTGGTCTTCGCGCTGCCATCGCCGCCCGCCGCCGGTCTGCGGACCCTGGTGGTCGGGGGCAGCCAGCTCCGTCGCCGGCCGCCGGCCGGGTTCGGGGCCACCGTGCTCAACGCGTACGGCCCGACCGAGGCGACCATCGTCACCACCGCCGGTCCGGTGTCCCCCGACGGCCCCGGCGTGATCGACATCGGTACCCCGGTCGACAACCGCCGGTGCTACCTGCTGGACGACCACGGCCGCCCGGTCCCGCCCGGCGCGGTCGGTGAGCTGTACGTGGGCGGGGGCGGGCTGGCCCGAGGCTATCTGGGTCGGCCGGCCGAGACCGCAGCCGCGTTCCCGCCCGACCCATGGTCCCCTGTGCCCGGGGCCCGGATGTACCGCACCGGGGACCGGGTCCGGCTACGCGGCGACGGGACGCTGGAGTTCCTGGGCCGCCTCGACGAGCAGGTCAAGATCGCCGGGCACCGGGTCGAGCCGGGCGAGGCCACCGCCGTGCTCAGCCGGCTCCCCGGGGTACGGCAGGCCGTCGTGGTGGCGCGACACGACCGGGGCGAGGAGCCGTACCTCGTCGGGTACGTGGTGCCGGCCGACCGCCCGGCACCGACCGGCGACACGGTACCGACCGACAGCCCGCGACCAGCCGACCACGCGGAGCCGGCCGGCATCCCGCAGCCAGCCGACGACGCGGAGCCGACGGGCGACGCGCGACCGGCCGGAGACGCGCGACCGGCCGGAGACGTGGAGTCGGCTGACGGCACGGCGTTGGCGACGGTGCTCACCGCCGCGCTGACGGAACGGCTGCCGGCCTACCTGGTGCCCCGGGTCTGGGTGCTGCTGGACGCGCTGCCCACCGGCGACACCGGCAAGGTCGACGTGTCCCGGCTACCCGCCCCGCCCGCCGTCCCGGCCGGTGCGCAGCACCCGGCACCGGGTGCCGAGCAGCTCGTCCACGACGCCTGGTGTGTCGAGCTGGGGGTGCCCCGGCTGCCGCTGGACGTGCCGTTCTTCGCCGCCGGTGGGCACTCGCTGGCCGCCGTCCGGCTCGCCAACCGGCTGACCGAACTGCTCGGTACCGAGGTCGGCGTGCACCGGGTGCTCCAGGCCCCCGGCATCCGGGCGATGACCGCCACCCTGGTCCCCGCGCCGACCGCCACCCTGGTCCCCGCGCCGGCCGGCGACCGGTCCCCCGTCGACGTGTCCGGCGCGCCCGACCCCGGCAGCCCGGAACCGGACCAGCCTGTCCCGATCGGCAGTCCGGCAGCGGACCGGGCCATTCCACCCGGCAGCCCGGCAACAGACCGGGCCGTCCCGGTCGGCGGCCCGGCAGCGGCCGGCCGGTCACCGGCCGTCGAGGAGACCGCGCCGGCCACGTACCAGCAGGAGCTGATGTGGCGCGGGCAGCGCCGGGCCCCCAACCCACCGGCGGTGCACATGCCGGTCCGGGTCACCCTCACCGGCCCGCTCGACGTGGCCGCCCTGCGGGGGGCGCTGGACCTCCTGGTCGCCCGGCATCCCGCCCTGCGTACCCGGCTGGTGGAACGGGACGGCACCGTGGTGCAGGAGGTGCTCGCCCACCGGCCGCTGGTGCTGCCGGTCGAGCAGGTGGCCGGGTCCGACCTGGACGCCTGGTGCGTGGCGGCCGGCCGGCAGCCGTTCCCGGACGACGGACCGTGGCTGCGCGGCCGGCTCGCCCGGCTGGCCGACGACCGGCACGTGCTGATGCTGGTGATCCACCACTGCAACGGTGACGGTTGGTCGATCACGAACCTGCTGGCCGAACTGGAGCAGGCGTACCCGGCGCTGCGGGCCGGGCGGCCGGTGGCGCTGGGGCCGGTGGCCGGGATCCCGTACCCGGAGCACGCCCGACGCCAGCGGGCCGCCGGCCCGTCCGGGGTGGTCCGACGGTACTGGCGGGAGCAGTTGGCCGGCGCACCGCGCGGCGTGGTGCTGCCGACCGACCGGCCCCGCCCGGCGGTGCTCAGCGGCGACGGCGAGGAGTACGCGTTCGACCTGCCCGTGGCGCTGAGCGGGCGGCTGCACCGGTTCGCCGAGGCCGCCGGCAGCAGCATCGTGCCGGTGCTGGCCAGCGGGTACGCGCTGCTGCTGAGCCGGCTCACCGGCAGCGACGACATCGTGCTCGCCACCTCGTACGTGCACCGGGACAGCCGGGACGTCGAACCGGTCGTCGGCCTGTTCACCAGCGTCATGCCGCTGCGGATACCGCTGGCCGGCGGGGGTTCCTTCGCCGACCTGGTGGCCCGTACCGACCGGGTGTTCCTGGGCGCGCTGCGGCACCAACCGGCCCCGGCCGCGGTGGTGTACTCCGCCGTCGACCCGGCGTGGCGGCCCGGGTCGGCGCCACCGTTCGGTACCGCGTTGTTCACCTGGAACCCGGGTGTTCCGACGCTGCGGCTGCCCGGCCTCGACGCCGAGGTGGTGGACCAGGGGCTGGGCTGTGCCCGCCGCGACTTCGGCGTGGTGCTCGCCCCGGCCGGAGCGACCATCAGGGGGGTGGTGGAGTACTCCACCGACCTGTACGACCCGGCCACCGTGGCCCGTTGGTGCGCCGACTACGTCGACCTGCTGGACCAGGCTGTCCCGGGAGCGACCGTCGACCTGCGGGACGAGCCCGATCCGGGAGTGACATCCGGCTGAGGTCCGGCGGGCGGGCAGGGCGGGTCGCATTCACACCTTGCGATGTTAGCGCTAACAGATTACGCTGCGGAGGCAGGAGCGATGGGCCGCTCCGCCTCCGCAGCCAGGCCGCCGGCCAGTTCGCACCGACCGCGCGACGTCCGCTGACGGGCCTCCCGCTCACCCGCCACTGACCTTCCTCGGGGTGATATCGGCGGCGGGCCCCCGGAGACCGCGCGCGGGCGGCTCCGGCGGGTCCGCCGCCGGCCCGTACGCCGGGACCGGTGGTCAGGGCGGGGTCATGTCGGCCCCGAGGCCGTCCCGGCTGACCAGGTAGGTGGTGGCCGGGAGAGTGCCGTCCGGCCGGCGCGGGCCCTCGGCGACGGCGGGGTCCGTCGACCGGAACGTGGTACGGGACCGCTCCGCGCCGTCCCAGGAGTTGCCACGGGACGAGACGTCGGCGCCCCGCCGTACCCCGTTGTCGACGGCGAGGTTGCCCCGGGCCGTACCGTTGGCGTCGGTCAGGTCGAAGCCGCTCGCGCCGTTGTCGAAGGCGGTGTTGTCGGTCAGGGCCAGGCCACCGGTGTTGGCCTCGGCGGCGAAGCCGTGGCCCAGGTTGCCCCAGGCCGCGTTCTGTCGTACCCGGTGCGCGCCCCGGGGCGTCGGGTCGCCGCCGCCGAACGAGAAGCCGGCCCCGTTGCCGGCCCAACTGTCGTCCCCCCACCGGCTGTGTCCGTTGCCGTACGACCAGTTGCGGTCGACGGCGATCGCGCCGTCGAACTCGCCGAAGTCGAAGCCGTCGTCGGCGTTGTGGAAGGCCCGGTTCCCCCGGACCACGTTCCCGTCGCCGTCGCCGAACTTCACGCCCAGCCCGATGCCGACGCTGCCGTTCGCGGCCGGGTCGTGGTTGCGGAAGAAGTCGCTGTCGAGCACCTGGTTGCGGACCGTGCCGGGGTCCCGCAGCAGCAGCCCGGACCGGACGTTGTCGTGCATGGACAACCGCTGGAAGACCGTGTCGGTGCAGGACCGGCAGACCCAGGCGTGGCTGCGCGAGCCGCGCATCTCGAGGTCCTGCACGGTCCAGAAACGGGTCCGCTGGGTGACGCCCCACTTGTCGGCGGGCACCGAGGTCGCGTCCAGCACCGCCCGCTCGTCCCGGTACCCGCTGAGCACGATCCGCCGGTCGGCGGTACCACTGGTGGTGATCTCCACCGGCCGGGTGAGTCGGTGGGTGCCGCCGCGCAGCGCGATGGTCTGGCCGGGCCGGACCACCTCGACCGCCCGGTTGAGGGTGGCGAACGGGCGGGCCAGGCTGCCGTCGCCGGCGTCGTCGCCGTCCGGGGCCACCACGATGTCGGCGCTGGTCACGCCGGTGCCGGCGGCCGGCGGCCGGGGCGTCGGGGTGACGCTGGCGGTCGGGCCACCCGGGCTCGCCGGGGCCGTCGGGGTCGCCGCCGCGCCACCGGCCGGGGCGGGCACGCTCGGGGCGGCGACCACCTCGCCCCCCGGACCCAGGGGCGACTCGCGTACCGCGAAAACGAGACCGCCGACGGCCAGCGCCACGACCAGCGTGGCCGTGACCGCCGCCTTGGGCGGGGACAGCCCCGTCGGCAGGTGGGTGACCTTCGGCAGGCCGGCGACGGCACCCTGGCCGGCGGTGAGTACGGCCGGTGCGGCCAGTTCCGCCTCGACCGCCGCCCGCAGGCCGGCGACCAGCGCGGCCGGCAGGGGCAGCACGGCCAAGCCGAGCAGCAGCCGCTCCGGGGGCACCAGCCCCTGCCGGTGCGCCACGCAGACCGCACAGTCGCGGACGTGCCGGGCGAGCCGCTTGCGCCACAGCGGCGAGACGGTGCCGTCCCAGGACCTGACCACCACGGTCAGCTCCGGGCAGCGGGGACGGTGACGCAGCGCCGCCACCACGGCCCGGGCGGTGTCGAGCTGGGTCCGCATCCGGTGCAGCCGGACGGCGGTGTGCCGCTCGTTCACGCCCAGGGCGGCAGCCACCTCGGCGCGGGTCAGCTGGCCGGTCGCCTCGTGCCACCACAGGCCCAGCAGGTTCCGGTCGTCGGCGTCGAGCCAGCGGGCCGCCGAGGCCAGGTCGCGGCGCTGGCCGCCGAGGACGAGTTCGGTGACGGTCTGCTCGGCGAAGTCACCGGCCGGGTCCGGCAGGTCGTCGGTCTGCTCCTGCCAGTGCACCGTCGCCGAGCGCCGTTGCCGCCAGTGTTCCTGGAGCTGACGGTAGGTGATCGACAGCACCCAGGACCGGAACCGGTCGGGGTCCCGCAGCCCGGGCAGGCCCCGGACCACCCGGAGCAGGCACTCCTGCACCACGTCGTCGGTGTCGGGGTGGCCGCCCAGGGCCCGGCCGACCACGTTGTAGACCAGCGGCAGGCAGGCCGAGACCAGCTCGCCGACCGCCGCCCGGTCGCCGGTCTGGGCGTCGGACACCAGGGCCCTGGTCGCCAGCACTCCGACGCCGCTGTCCGTCACCGCCCCGCTCTCCCCGTACGGCCGGGTGACGGCCACCGCCAGCCACCCCGACCACATCGACCAGCGTCATATGGTGGCACAACGGGGACGGCCTGTACATCAGCGCGGCGTGCCCAGACCCTGCCACCAGTCACCGAGTTCCAGGCCGGGGCGGGTCGGCGTCCGGGGCGGCTCCACCACGTTGCCGATGGCGAGTTGCCGGCTCGGCGGGGTGAAGGCGACCTTCGGGCTGCCCGCCGTGGCGGTGACGATGACCCGGGCCACCGCCGTCACCACCCCGGACTGCGCCGAGATGCCCACCCGGTCGGTCGGGTCGTCGGGGTTCGCGGCGATCCCCGCCACCGCCACCTGCGGGGTGTACCCGACGAAGGACTTGCTGGCGTCCTGGTCCGAGGTGCCCGACTTGCCGGCCACCGGTCGGTCGCCGAGGAGCCGACCGACCGTGGTGGCCGTGCCGCCGCCCCCGCAGCGACCGTACGCGGACTGCTGGCCGACCGGGCAACGGGCCGCGTCGGTGGCCGCGCGCGCCACGTCGGCGTCGAGCACCTGCCGGCAGGACGGGTCGGCCACCGGCAGTGCCCGGCCGTCCGGGCCGGTGACGGCGCGCACCGGCAGCGGCGCGCAGTACGTGCCCTCGGCGGCCACCGTGGCGTACGCGTTGGCCAGGTCGAGCGGGGTGGTGGCGGCGACGCCCAGGGTGAACGACCCCCAGTCGGCGGCGTCCTCCGCCGCGAACGCCCGGTCGGTGTCGGAGCGGAACGTGATGCCGAGCCGCTGCGCCATCTCCACCACCTTCGCCGGGCCGACCCGCTCGGAGAGCCAGACGAAGTAGGTGTTCACCGACCGGCCGAACCCGTCCCACATGGTCCGGTAGCCGTCCATGCTCGCCGGACTGGCGTTGGCCGGACACCAGCGCCCGCCGCAGGAGGCCGCGCCCTCGGCCGGGTAGCGGGTGGGCAGCCGGGTCGGCGCGTCGTACCCGGTGGCCAGCGGCAGCCCCGCCTCCAGGGCGGCGAGCATGGTGAACAGCTTGAACGTCGAACCGGCCTGGTAGCCGTCGATGGCACCGCCACCGGCCACCAGCTGGTTGACCGTGTTGGGGCGGTTGTCCTGCCCGGCCGGGTTGTCGGCGAGGCTGTAGTTGCGGTTCACCGCCATCGCCAGCACCCGCCCGGTGCCCGGCTCGACCGCCGCGATCGGCAGCGCCCGGGGCGAGTCGCGGTCGAAGACCGCCAGCGACTGGCGCAGCGCGGTCGCCTGGATCTCCGGGTCCAGCGAGGTGACGATGGTGTACCCGCCCCGACGCAACGCCTGGTCACGTTCCTCGACGGTGCTGCCGAACTCCGGCTGCGCCAGCCACCAGGTGCGCAGGTAGTCGCAGAAGAAGCCCCAGTCGGTGTGCCCGCCCGCGACGGCGGTGCACCCGTTGGGCTGCTCGACCGGGTCGAGCACCAGCTTCTCGGCGCGGGCCTGGTCGGCCTGGGCGGCGGTGATCACGCCGGTGGCGACCATCGAGTCGAGCACGTACGAGCGGCGGGCCAGGGCGGCGTTGCCGTCCCCGTCGATCGGGCTGTACTCGTTGGGCGACTGCACCAGCCCGGCCAACAGGGCCGCCTGGGCCAGGGTCAGCTCCGCCGGGGTGGTGTCGAAGTACCGTTCGCTGGCCGCCGCGATCCCGTACGCCCCGGAGCCGAAGTACGCGATGTTCAGGTAGCGGGCCAGGATCTCGTCCTTGTCGAGGGTCTGCTCCAGCGCCGCGGCGTACCGGATCTCCTGGAGCTTGCGCCCGACGCTGATCTCGGTGGCGCTCTGCCGCTGCTCGGCGGTGCGCTCCGGGTCGGTCTTGAGCACGTTGCGGACGTACTGCATGGTCAGCGTGGAGGCGCCCTGGGTGGTGCCCTCCCTGGCGTTGCTGACCAGGGCGCGGGCCAGCCCGCGCAGGTCCACCCCGCCGTGGGTGTAGAAGCGTCGGTCCTCGGCGGCCACGATCGCCTGGCGCATCACCGGGGCGATCTCGGCCAGCGGCACCTCCCGCCGGTTGAGGTCGTAGAAACTGGTGATCAGGGTGGTCCCGTCGTTGGCGTAGACGGTGGTGCGCTGGGCGGTGGCCGGGGTGCGCAGTTCCACCGGTAGCTGGCTCCAGGCGTCGCTGGCCGCCTTGACGGTCATGCCGAGCACCAGGTTGCCGGGCAGCACCGCGACCGCCAGCACAAGCCCCGCGAGGACACCGCAGACCACCACGGTGACCAGCCGGTTCACCACCGTACGCACACCCATCCGCCCAGGTTCGCTCGGGAATGCCCGTCCTGCCCACCCGGGCAGGCGTGCTGCCAGGAAACTCACGGCAAACTGCCAGCCCGCGCGCACCGGATCGTCCCGGCGGGGCGGTCGCTGTCCGGTTCGTCCCGACGACTCCCTGGTCATCGGGGGGCCGCCGGGGGCGCGGGGGTGGACAGGCTGGCCGCGGCGGCGTCCCGGACGATCTGCCGGGGCACCAGCCGGCCGGCCCGGTAGGCGATACCGATCCCGGCGACCAGGGCGAACAGCGCGCCGAAGGTCTGCAACGAGCCGATCAACGCGCCGCCGAGACCGAGCAGCGGCGCGGCGACGATCAGCAGCCCGCCGTCGCCCAGGCTGAACACCCCGGACCGGGCCACCGCCCAGCCGGTCAACGCCCAGCCGGCGCTGTAGCAGGTGGCCCCGACCAGGACCAGGCTGCGGGCGGTGGTGCCGAAGACCGGCGTCTGCTCGGCCAGCCCGGCGAACGGCAGCATCAGCACCGTGCCGGCCAGGCTGACCAGCAGGCCGCCGGCGGCGGCCCGGCGGCTGCGCGTGGTGACCAGCAGCCCGGCCAGGGCCAGCAGGGCGAGCAGGCCGATCCACACCGCGGCGACCCAGCCGACCAGGTAGAGCGGTCGCCCGTCGGCCGGGTACGGGTCGTTGCCCACGCCGCCGTCGCTGGCCAGGGCCACCGCGCCGTAGAGGATCGCGTACGCGGGCAGCAACCACACCGACCCGCGCGCGAACCGGCGCAGCGACCAGGCCCAGGTGGCGTCGGTGGCCGGGCCGGTCGGGGTGGGTTCGACGACGAAGGGCAGCACCCCGAAGCCACCCCCGGTACGGCGGGAGCCGAGCGGGCCGGCCGGGTCGTGTGCCCCCGGCACCGCGGCCCGGGAGCGTGCCGGTCTGGTCGGATCGTCCATGCGTCACCTCGCTGGCTCGGGGCCGGTCGGTGCGGGGCGTCGGCTCGACGCCGGGACCGGCCGGGCGGCACGGGACGCGTACGGCGCCCCGGCGCCTGGTCACCATCGGTCTGTCGAACCGATCGTGGCAGGCACCGGAGCGCCGTATGAGGGTTATTCGCTTTTTGCCCCGGCTTTCCGACGGTGCGGGGCGATTCGGTCGGTCAGGCGCGTTCGCGCTGCTCGGCGGGGTCCTGGAGCAGGCTGGCCGGGGAGACCGGCTCCGGCGCGGGCAGCCCCTGCGGCCCCCGACCGCCGGTGGCCTGCGCCTCGGCGACGCGTACCTCGTCGTGGATCTGCGCCGCGGCGGCCGCCGCGGCCTGCGCGGCCTCGGCCGCCTCCCGCTCGACCTCGCTGGCCCCGTCGGACGCCTCCGGGGACGGGGCGTCGCCGGCCATCCGGCTCAGCCCGCCGAGCGCGCCACCCATCCCCTCCAGCGCCTTGGTCAGCTCGGCCGGGACGATCCAGACCTTGTTGGCGGTGCCGTTGGCGATCTGCGGCAGGGCCTGGAGGTACTGGTAGGCGAGCACCTTCTGGCTGGGGTTGGCGGTGTGAATCGCGTCGAACACGGTCCGGATCGCCTTCGCCTGGCCCTCGGCCTGGAGGATCCGGGCCTGCCGGTCACCGTCGGCGCGCAGCACCGCGGCCTGCTTCTCACCCTCGGCGGTGAGGATCTGCGACTGCTTGTGCCCCTCGGCGTTGAGGATGGCGGCCCGCCGGTCCCGCTCGGCGCGCATCTGCTTCTCCATCGAGTCGCGGATGCTCGGCGGCGGCTCGATCGCCTTGATCTCCACCCGGGTCACCTTGATGCCCCACCGGCCGGTGGTCTCGTCCAGCACCCCGGACAGGTGCCGGTTGATCTCCTCCCGGCTGGTCAGCGCCCGCTCCAGGTCCAGCGAGCCGATCACGTTCCGCAGTGTGGTGACGGTGAGCTGCTCGATGGCCTGGAGGAAGTTCGAGATCTCGTAGGTGGCCCGGACCGAGTCGACCACCTTGAAGTAGAGCACCGTGTCGATCGAGACGACCAGGTTGTCCGAGGTGATCACCGGCTGCGGCGGGAAGCTGACCACCTGCTCCCGCATGTCGACCTTGGTCCGGACCGCGTCGACGAACGGGACCAGCAGGTTCAGCCCCGGGTTGAGGGTGCGCTTGTACCGGCCGAGCCGTTCGACCACGTCCTGACGCTGCTGCGGCACGATCCGCACCGACTTCGCCAGCGCGATCACCCCGATCAGCGCCACCGCGATGAACAGCACCGCGATCACCGTTTCCATACGCTCACCCTTCCACGTCGGGGAGCTCCCCCGAGGAGATGTCGTCCTGCCACACCAGGGCGGTCGCGCCCCGGACCTGGATCACGCGGACCCGCTGCCCCGGCACGAACACCTGCGTGGCGTCGTACGACCGGGCGGTCCACAGCTCTCCGTCGATCTTGACCATGCCGTGGTCGGCGTCGACCCGCTCCAGTACCAGGGCGGTCGATCCCTCGATCGCCTCCACCCCGAAGGGCTGGTCACCGCTCTCCACGGCCGAACGCCGGTGCCGCTGGATGGTGGGTCGCGCGGCGAACACGGTCAGCGCCGAGACGACCGCGAAGACCACCGCCTGGATGGCGACCGGCGCGCCGAGCGCCGCCGCACCCGCGGCGGCGAACGCGCCGACCGCGAACATGATCAGGAACAGCGTCGCCGTGAATATCTCGGCGACCGCCAGCACCACTCCCAGCACGATCCAGAACACCGCGTCCACCATTCGATACTTGCACGTCCGCGCACCTCCACCCACTTCTGAAGATCACGGTCTGACGAATTCGGAAACCGGTGGGACCTCGCGCCGGTGATCAGTAGGGTCGTCGCCGACGTCCGACACCACCGTCGTCGCCGACGCTCCGCACCACCGTCGCCGCCGCCGACGTCCCACACCGCCGCCGAGGAGTGCCATGCCCCTGTCACCGGAGACCGCCCGCCGGGTGGACCACCTCGTCGCCGACGCCCAGGCGACCGGCCGTACCCCCTCCCTGCTGATCGGCGTGGTCCGCGACGGCGCCCTGGCCCACCTCGCCGTCGCCGGGGACCACCCGCGCCCCGACGCCGACCTTCAGTACCGGCTCGGTTCGATCACCAAGACCATGACCGCCGTACTGGTCATGCAGCTGCGCGACGCCGGCCGGCTCGACCCGGCCGACCCCCTCGACCGGCATCTGCCCGGCACCCCGCTCGGCGCGCTCACCCTGCGGCAGCTCCTCGGCCATGCCAGCGGCCTGCAACGCGAACCGGACGGCGAGTGGTGGGAACGCAGCGCCGGCGGTGACCTGCCCGCCCTGCTCGCCGGGCTGAGCGCCGACAAGATCTCGTACCCGCCGCACCGCGGCTACCACTACTCGAACCTGGCGTACGGGCTGCTCGGCGGAGTGCTGGAGAAGATCACCGGCACGCCCTGGTACGCGCTGCTCCGGGACCGGATCCTCGACCCGCTCGGCATGCGCCGCACCACCTACCAGGCCACCGAGCCGTACGCCCGGGGCTACGTGGTGCACCCCTGGCACGACACGCTGCGGGAGGAACCCCGTACCGACACCGGCGCGATGGCCCCGGCCGGGCAGCTCTGGGCCACCGCCGGCGACCTGGCCCGGTGGGCGGCCTTCCTCGCCGACCCGGACCCGGCCGTGCTCGCCCCGGAGACGCTCACCGAGATGTGCGCCCCCGTGGTGATCAGCGACCTCGACTCCTGGAAGGGCGGGCACGGACTCGGCGTCGAGCTGTACCGCGACGGTGACCGGGTCTACGTCGGGCACGGCGGCTCGATGCCCGGGTACGTGGCCGCGCTGGCCGTGCACCGGCCCAGCCGGACCGGGGTGATCGGCTTCGCCAACTCGTACGGCTTCCGGACCGGCCACATCGGCGCGCTCGGCCAGCAGGTGCTCACCACCGTCCTGGACGCCGAACCGGCCCCGGCGACCCCGTGGCGGCCGGCCACCGCACCCCCGCCGGCCGGGATCGCCGAGCTGACCGGGCGCTGGTGGTGGATGGGGCACGCTCTCGACCTGGGCTGGGACGCCGACGCGGGCCTGCTGGTGGCGTACCAGCGGGGCCGGGAGGTGACCCGGTTCGCCCCGGAAGGACCGGACCGCTGGCGGGGTCGCGGCGGCAGCCAGGACGGCGAACCGCTCACCGTGCTCCGCGACGACGCCGGCCGGCCGACGGCCCTGGACATCGCCACCTTCGTGCACACCCGCGAGGTGTGAGGCGGGCGCGGCACCGACCACGTGTCGCCCCCGGACGGCCGGCCCGGCCAGTGAGCCCGGCCGGGCTAGTGAGCGCGGCCCGGCGGCCGGCCGGGCCAGTCGGCACGGCGCGGCAGTCGGCGCGGACCGGCGGCCCCGCCGGGCTAGTCGGCGCGGCCCGGCTCGGTGACGAAGTCGATCAGGCGTTCCATCGCGTTGATCAGCGGGGTCTCCACGTCGGCGAAGCTGTCCACCCGGGACAGGACGCGCCGCCACATGTCCGCCGGGTCGGCCACTCCGAGGGCCGCGCAGACGCCCTCCTTCCACGGCCGGCCCGGCGGCACCACCGGCCAGGCCGGGATCCCGAGGGCGGCCGGCTTCACCGCCTGCCAGACGTCCACGTACGGGTGCCCGGTCACCAGCACGTACGGCGAGTCGACCCGGGCCACGATCCGGCTCTCCTTGGAGCCGGGCACCAGATGGTCGACGAGCACGCCGAGCCGGCGGGCCGGGCCGGGCGCGAAGGCGCGTACCTCGGCGTCGAGCGCGTCGATGCCGTCCAACGGCTCCACCACCACACCCTCGATCCGCAGGTCGTCCCCCCAGATCCGCTCCACCAGCGCGGCGTCGTGCACCCCCTCCACCCAGATCCGGCTGGCCTTCGCCACCTGGGCGCGTACCCGGTCCACCGCGATCGAACCGGAGGCGGTACGCCGCCGGGCCGCCGGCACCGGGGCGCGGGTGGGCCGGCGCAACGTCACCGGCCGGCCGTCGAGCAGGAACGCCGCCGGCAGCAGCGGGAAGTTGCGCCGCCGGCCGTGCCGGTCCTCCAGCACCACCGCGCCCGACTCGAACCCGACCACCGCCCCGCAGAAGCCCGAGTCGGCGTCCTCGACCACCAGGTCGGGCTCGGCGTCCACCTCCGGGACCACCTTCCGCCGCCGCCAGTCTCCCGCCAGGACGTCCTCGCCGTATCGCCTCCCCATGGGCCGTGACGGTAGCCGTCCGGCCCGGCCGCAGAGCGCAGGCGCGCCGCCCGGACCCAGCGTCACACCGGGTCGAAAAGGGCAAGCCGGGGCAGGTGGTACGGCCCTGGCGACGGTCGAGACAGACCCGCCGTCAGCACGTACCCTTCTCTGCATGTCTCCCGCAACGGGCGCGGTCACTCTCGCTCCGCGCCGGTCGAGCCGGTTCGTGGCCTGGGTGCGCGCGTGGCGCGCCGGGCTGGTCCCCTACGACGAGGTCGCCGACGCCGTCGCCGGCGACGAGGAACACCTCGTCGCGGACGCCCCCGGCACCTGGACCGACGTGTCGCTGCGCGACGCCCTGCCCAGCCTGGCCAAGCTCTCGCCGGACGAGATCCGGCTGGTCCTGCCCGCGCCGGGTGACCCGCGCGGCCTGCCCGGCCCGGGTGACTTCGCCGGCGCGGCACTGCTGGCCGGGGAGGCGGTGGTGGCCGGCGGCCTCGGCGTCATCCCGGAGGTCCGCACGCACACCTCCGGCTCGGGAGTGACCTTCGAGACCGTGCTGTGGCGCTGCTACCCGCTGCCGCCGGACGCGCCGGCCGCGTCGCTGATCCTGCCCGGGGCCGCCGAGGCCGAGGCGGAGCTGTCCGTCGCGCTGGCCGAGACGACCGCCGCGCTGACCCGGCTGGACGTCGCCCAGTGGCGACCCGAGCTGGCCGGTGCGCTGGAGGCGCTGCGCCGGCCCGACGGCTCCACCGACCTGCCGCCCGGCTTCGACCCCCGCTCCCGGCGGCTGTTCGCCCGGGCCGCCGTCCTGGACCGGGTGCTGGCGCTGGCCGAGCACGCCGCCCCAGGCGGGGCGGTCAACGGGTACGAAGCCCAGCAGCGCGACGCCGCGCTGCGCCCGTTGACCACCGCGTGCCGGCGGGCCCTGGTCGCCGCCTGCAACGCCCCGCTGCGCCCCTGAACCCCACCCGGGGACGGTGTCAGAGCTCGTCGATCAGGTCGACGACGGAGTCGACGATCCGGGACGGCCGGTACGGGTAGCGTTCCGCCTCGGCACGGGTACTGATGCCGGTGAGCACCAGGATCGTCTCCAGCCCCGCCTCCAGCCCGCAGAGAATGTCGGTGTCCATCCGGTCACCGATCATCGCGGTGGTCTCGGAGTGCGCGTTGATGGTGTTCAACGCCGACCGCATCATCATCGGGTTCGGCTTGCCGACGAAGTACGGCTCCACCCCGGTCGCCTTGGAGATCATCGCGGCGACCGAGCCGGCCGCCGGCAGCGCCCCCTCCACCGACGGCCCGGTCACGTCCGGGTTGGTGCAGATGAACCGGGCCCCGTCGTTGATCAGCCGGACCGCCTTGGTGATCGCCTCGAAGCTGTAGGTGCGGGTCTCGCCGAGCACCACGTAGTCCGGCTCGAAGTCGGTCAGCACGTACCCGACCGCGTGCAGGGCGGTGGTCAGCCCGGCCTCACCGATCACGTACGCGGTGCCGCCCGGCCGCTGGTCGGCCAGGAACTGCGCGGTGGCCAGCGCCGCCGTCCAGATGGCGTGCTCGGGCACCTCGAAGCCCATCCGGTTGAGCCGGGCGCACAGGTCACGGGGGGTGTAGATGGAGTTGTTGGTGAGTACCAGGAAGGGTTTGCCGGACGCGCGCAACCGGTTGACGAACTCCGGGGCTCCCGGCACCGGCTGGCCCTCGTGCACCAGCACACCGTCCATGTCGGTGAGCCAACTGCACACCGGTTTCCGCTCGTGCATCTGTTTCCTCAGGGGGTGGTCGGGGCGTTTCCCGCCGGGTCACGGGCAGCGGGCATCGCACAGGGTCAAGGGCGGCGGGCCGGTACGCAGCACACCGTGGGGCAGGTGTCCCAGCAGGGCAGTTCGCCGAGGCGGCGACGGTCCGGCTCGGAGTCCCCGTCGAGCCGCTCCACGACCAGCTCCCGCACCATCGCCACGAACCGGGGGTCGGTGCCCGGGGTGCCGGCCCGGACGAAGTCCAGGCCGAGCTGCTTGGCGGTGGCGAGGGTCTCGGTGTCCAGGTCCCAGACCACCTCGAGGTGATCGGAGACGAACCCGATCGGGCTGACCACCACACCGGTGACGCCCGCCTCGGCCAGCGTGGCGAGATGGTCGTTGACGTCCGGTTCCAGCCACGGCACCTGCGGCGGGCCGGAGCGGCTCTGCCACACCAGGTCGTACCGCAGGTCGGGAGCTGCCGCGGCGGCCACCAGGCGGGCGGTCTCGTGCAGTTGGGCCTCGTACCGGCCGCCGTGCGGGCCGGCGGCGGCCGCCATCGAGGTGGGGATGGAGTGCGCGGTGAACACCAGCCGGGTGGTGTCCCGCCGGGCCGGGTCCAGTTGGCCCAGCGCGGCGCGTACCGCGTCGGCGTGCGGCTCGACGAACCCGGGATGGTCCCAGAACTGGCGCAGCTTGTCGATCACCGGGGCGTCCGGGCCGACCGCGGCCCGCGCCGCGGCGATGTCCTCCTGGTACTGCCGGCAGGAGGAGTACCCGCCGTAGGCGCTGGTGACGAAGGCCAACGCCCGGCGTACGCCGTCGTCGCGCATCTGGCCGACCGTGTCGGCGAGCATCGGGTCCCAGTTCCGGTTGCCCCAGTACACCGGCAGGTCGATCCCGTGCGCGGCGAAGTCGGCCCGGATCGCGGCGAGCAGCTCCCGGCACTGCTGGTTGATCGGGGAGACCCCGCCGAAGTGCTGGTAGTGCTCGGCGACCTCGGCCAGCCGCTCCGGCGGGACGCCCCGCCCCCGGGTCACGTTCTGCAGGAACGGCATCACGTCCTCGGGCCGTTCCGGGCCACCGAAGGAAACCAGCACCACCGCGTCGTACGCCATGGTCCCATTGTTCCCCGCCGCTGGTGGCTGGCCCGCGACGCCCCCCTCTGCCGGCGGCGGCCCGGGGTCATACGGCGGGGGTTCCGCCCGGCGGGAGCCCCGCCGGGCGGCGTCAGGGACCGGAACCCCCGGCCGCGCCGGGGTGTCGAACGTCAGGCGCCGAGGGCGTGGTAGCCACCGTCGACGTGCACGATCTCGCCGGTGGTGGCCGGGAACCAGTCCGACAGCAGGGCCAGGCAGGCGCGGGCGGCGGGCTCCTGGTCGGTGAGGTTCCAGCCCAGCGGGGCGCGCTGCATCCAGCTCTCCTCGAACTGCTCGAACCCGGGGATGGACTTCGCGGCGATGGTGCGCAGCGGGCCGGCGGCGACCAGGTTGCTGCGGATGCCCTTCGGGCCGAGGTGCATGGCCAGGTAGCGGGAGGCGGACTCCAGCCCGGCCTTGGCCACGCCCATCCAGTCGTAGACCGGCCACGCCTTGGTCGCGTCGAAGGTGAGGCCGACCACCGCGCCACCCGGCGACATCAGCGGCAGCGCCGCCATGGCCAGCGACTTGTACGAGTACGTGGAGACGTGCAGGGCGGTCGCCACGTCCTCCCACGGCGCGTCGAGGAAGCCACCGCCGAGGCAGCTCTGCGGGGCGAAGCCGATCGAGTGCACCACCCCGTCCAGGCCGTCGACGTGCTCCCGTACCTTGTCCGCCAGGCCGGCGAGGTGCTCGGCGTTGGTCACGTCCAGCTCGATCAGCGGGGCCGGCTCGGGCAGCCGCCGGGCGATCCGCTCGACCAGGGAGAGGCGACCGTACCCGGTGAGCACGACCTGCGCGCCGTTCTCCTGGGCGAGCTTCGCCACCGAGAAGGCGATCGAGGCGTCGGTGATGACGCCGGTGACCAGCAGCCGCTTACCGGCGAGCAGTCCGGACATGTGCGTTTCCTCCGTTGGGTCGTGGCCCGGGGGCCGGGCGGCCGTTGGGTCGTGGCCGGGGGCCCGGTCCGCGCCGGGCGACGGCGCGTCGGGCGTACGGCGGGGCACCGCGGTCGGGCGGGCGGAACGGGTTCAGGCGGCGGGCCGGTGGGGTCAGTGGCCCATGCCCAGGCCACCGTCGACCGGGATCACGGCACCGGAGATGTAGGCCGCCGTGTCGCCGGCCAGCCAGGTGACCACCCCGGCCACCTCCTCGGCGCTGGCGAACCGGCCGGCCGGGATGACCGACTGGTACTGCTCGCGCCGCTCCTGGGGGAGTTCGGCGGTCATGTCGGTGTCGATGAAGCCGGGCGCGACGACGTTCGCGGTGATGTTGCGGGAGGCCAGCTCACGGGTGATCGACCGGGCCACGCCGACCAGGCCGGCCTTGCTGGCGGCGTAGTTGACCTGGCCCTGGCCGCCGTAGAGGCCGACCACCGAGGAGATGAAGATCATCCGGCCCCACTTGTTGCGGAGCATCCGGCGGGAGGCCCGCTGGGCGCAGCGGAACGCGCCGGTCAGGTTGGTGTCCAGCACCCGGGTGAACTGCTCCTCGCTCATCCGCAGCAGCAGCGTGTCGTCGGTGATGCCGGCGTTGGCGACCAGCACCTCGACCGGCCCCAGCTCCGCCTCGACGGCGGTGAACGCGGCGTCGACCGAGGCGGAGTCGGTGACGTCGCACCGGACGCCGAACAGCCCTTCGGGGGCGTCACCGGAGCGGTGCGTGACCGCGACCCGGTCGCCCTGTTTCGCGAAGGCCTGCGCGACGGCCAGGCCGATCCCCCGGTTGCCACCGGTCACCAGCACGGTACGGGCCATCGGGTCCCCCTCGGGCGAGAAACGAGTGCACAGACGGGTTGGAGACTAGGGGTTACCGGCAGGTAAGGGCGAACCCGGGCACCCCGGCGCGCGTGGCGCGACCCCGGGGTGACCACACCGGACGCGGGTGTACGATGATCCGCGTTCCGGACCCCGCCGACCGCAGGAGGTGATCGCTGTGCGAGATAGCGATCCTCCGAGTCGTGGCCGGGCCGTCCGTCAGTTCCGCTGAGCCACGGCTCAGTCCCGTGAGCTGACCAGCTCCCGCTCCCCGCACGTCACCCGTACTCCGACCTCAGGTCGGGCCACCGGGTCACGCCGTCCGGCCGCCGGACGGTCGCGGGTCGAGCACCCCGGTCACGACCGCGTGCGCGTCCTGTCCCTCCCCTCGGTCCGCGTCCCGTCGCCGACCGTCGAGTCGCCACCCGGAGCCGTCATGAGCCGCTACGTCGCCCCGCTGGGCTTCACCCTCGCCGCCGTCTGGGTGGCCGTCCTCTTCGTCCTCACCAGCGGCACCCACTGACCGCGACCACCCCGGCCGGGCGTCGCCGGCCATCCGCCCGGCCGCGCGCACGACAGGGTGGCACGACCCCGGGCAGGGTCGTGCCACCCGACACGGAACGGACCGGCAGGGACCGGGTCAGAGGATGCGCGAGGTCCAGAGCAGGCTCGCGCCGGCCGCCGCCAGGGCGAACAGCAACGCCACCCCCGCGTACCACTGGGTGATCTCGCGCGGCTCGGTGCGGAACCCGATCGAACTGCCCATGTCCTGGTAGACCTGCTTCAGCTCGGTCACCGAGGCCGCCTCGTAGAAGTACCCCTGGGTGGTCTCCGCCAGGTCGGCCAGGGCCAGCCGGTCCACCGGCACCCGCTGGGCCTGACCGCCGATCTCCACCTGCCCGGTGTCGGTGCCGAACGCGATCGTGGAGACCGGCACGTTCGCCGCCTGCGCCGCCGCGGCGGCCTCCTCCACCGACCGGCCCGCCGTACGGAAACCGTCGGAGAGCAGCACGATCCGGGCCGGCGGGATGCCCGCCGCGCCGTCCGCCGGCACCGACCGGATCGCCTCCAGGCAGGTGAACACCGCCTCACCGGTCGCGGTCGCCTCGGCCAGCACCAGCCCGTCGATGGCGGCCACCACCGCCGACCGGTCCTTCGTCGGCGGGACCAGCACGTTCGCCGACTTGGCGAACGACACCAACCCCAGGTTGTACGTCTGCGGCAGCTCGCCGACGAACTGCTTGGCCGCCTCCTGCGCGGCCTCCAGCCGGTTCGGGGTCACGTCGTCGGCCTGCATGGACAGCGACACGTCGATGGCCAGCATGACGGTCGCCCGTTCCAGCGGCTCCCGGGTGTCGATCGCCGGCCGGGCGGTGGCCGCCGACAGCGCCAGCAGGCACAGCAACAGCGCCACCGCCGGGACGTGCCGCCGCCAGCCCAACCCCTTCGGCGCGAGGGTACGCAGCAGCTCCACATTGGTGAACCGCATCGCGTACGCCCGGCGGTTGCGTTGCCGCCACACGTAGAGCGCGGCGAGCGCGAGGACGGGCAGCAGGGTCAGCAGCCACCACGGTTGCAACAAACGGATCATCGAGTCGTCCCCCGGGTGCGGGCGTGCCGCTGCGCGGCCACGAAGCGCACCATCTCCAGCAGCCAGTCGGTGTCGGTACGTAGACGCAGGTGGGCGGTGCCGGCCGCGCGCAACTCCCGGGCGATCGCCGCCCGCTGCGCGGCGGCCGCCTCGGCGTACCGGCGACGCAGCCCCGGGTCGGCGGTCTGCACCTCGTGCACCTCACCGGTCTCCGGGTCCACCACCGGCAGCACGCCCACGTCGGGCAGTTCCAGCTCCCGCGGGTCGACCACCTCGATCGCCAGCACGTCGTGCCGGACCCGCAGTTTGCGGATCGGCCGCCCCCACTGCTGCGGCGGCGCGAGGAAATCGGAGATCACCACCGCCACGCCGCGCCGCCGGGGCGGCCGGTTGAGCAGGTCGACCAGCGCGCCGAGGTCACTGCGGCCGGGCCGGACCTCGGTGGCGGCGACCGCACGGACCAGGGTCTGCGCCTCCTTGCGGCCGGTCCGGGCCGGCAGCCGCACCAGCGACGGCCCGCCACCACCCCCGGACCGCGCCGACCCGGCCGACCCGGGCCGGGCCGGCGTGGTGCCGGGGCCGGCCGGGCCGCCGGTGCCGACCACCGCGCCGATCCGGTTCCCGCCGCGCACCGTCAGGTGGGCCAGCGCGGCCACCGCCGCGACCACCAGGTCCCGCTTGAGCCACTGCCCGGTACCGAAGTCGAGGCTCGCCGACAGGTCCACCGCGAGCCACGTCTCCAGCTCCCGGTCGGCCACCGTACGCCGCACGTGCGGCGTCGTGGTCCGCGCGGTGACCGGCCAGTCCATCCGCCGGACGTCGTCACCGGGGCGGTACTCGCGGGACTCCCCCGCCTCGCTGCCCGGCCCGGGCAGCAGCCCGGCGTAGTCGCCCTGGAGCAGGCCGTCGAGCTTGCGGGTGACCAGGAGCTGGAGCCGGGAGAGGACGGCCTCGCTGCGGGTGCCGGGGGTGGCGCCGGTGGGCCGGCGGACAGGTGGGGTCACGGCCGCTGCCCGGGCCAGCCGTTCCCGGGCTGCGCGCCGGGATGCGGCTGCGGGCCGGCCTGCTGCCGGGGTGCCACCGACGGCAGCGGGATGGTCGACATCACCCGGTGCACGATGTGGTCGGCCGGCACGTCGTCGGCGAGCGCGTCGTAGCTCAGCACCAGCCGGTGCCGCAGGATGTCCGGGGCGATGTCCTGCACGTCCTGCGGCAGCGCGTAGTCCCGGCCGCGCAGCAGGGCCAGCGCGCGGGTGGCCCGGACCAGGCCGAGCGACGCCCGTGGGCTCGCCCCGTACTGGATGAGCTGGGCCACGTCGGGCATGCCGTGCTCGGCCGGGGTACGGGTGGCGAGCACCAGCCGGACCGCGTAGTCGACCAGCGCGTTGTGCACGAAGACCTGGTCGGCCTTGCGCTGGAGGGCCAGCAGGTCGGTGGAGCTGAACACCGGCGTCGGCTCGGGCGGGGCCACCCCCATCCGGTACACGATCTCGCGCTCCTCGGCGTCGGTCGGGTAACCGACGACGATCTTCATCAGGAACCGGTCCCGCTGCGCCTCCGGCAGCGGGTAGACGCCCTCCTGCTCGATCGGGTTCTGGGTGGCCATCACCAGGAACGGGTCCGGCACCCGGTGGGTCTGGCCGCCGATCGACACCTGGCGCTCACTCATCACCTCCAGCAGCGCCGACTGGACCTTGGCCGGGGCCCGGTTGATCTCGTCGGCGAGCAGGAAGTTCACGAACACCGGACCCAGCTCCACGTCGAACTTCTCGCTGGACTGCCGGTAGATCCGGGTACCCATGATGTCGGCCGGAACCAGGTCCGGGGTGAACTGCACCCGGGCGAAGGACCCGCCGACGACCCGGGCGAGGGTCTCCACGGCGAGCGTCTTCGCCACCCCCGGGACCCCCTCCAGCAGGCAGTGCCCCCGGGCGAGCAGGGCGACGAACATCCGCTCGACCATCCGGTCCTGACCGACGATGACCCGCTTGATCTCGAACAGCGCCCGCTCCAGCAGGGTGGCGTCCTCCGCTGGTGTGCTGGGCGACGCGGGTGCGGCGTCGGTCGCGGTCGGGTCGGGTGTGGTCGGCTGGGCCACCGGTCCTCCACAGCGTGCTCGATTGTCGGCAACGAAGTGCGGGTCAAGCCTCGCATGCCCGGCTGATGGGTAGCTGGGCGAGAAGGCGATTCTCGCCGTACCGCCCTCCGGGTCGGAAACCGCTCGACCGGGGGTTCCCGAACATCGTCGCCACGTGTACGATTCAGCCGTCGCCGGGCGGCTCCCCCCGTGGCCGCCCGGCGCTCATCTCCTCCGGCGCGCCGCCTAGACTGGCCCCGATGACCGGACCCGCCACCACCGACACGCCGATCTGCTCGTCGCGCGGCTGCCGGGCACCGGCGGTGTGGGCGCTGCGGTGGAACAATCCCCGCCTGCACGACCCCGCCCGCCGCAAGACCTGGCTCGCCTGCGCCGACCACCGTACGACGCTCGGTGACTTTCTCGGCGCGCGGGGATTTCTCCGGGAGGTCGAACCGGCGTCCGGATCGTTACCCTCGACTGGTGACTGATCGCAGCGAGGCGTACCGGTGACCGCGGCGACCACCGGCGACCATGGTCCGGCCGATCCGCTCGAGCCGTGGCCGGATTCGGTGCGCTGGCAGCGGGTCTCGTCCGACCTGATCTGGGTGGAGCTGACCCGACTGGCGATCGGGGTGTCCGTGCTGCTCGTCGGGCTCGCGTTGGGCTGGGCGGTCAGCGGCCACTGGCTGTTCGGCGCGGCGCTGGGGCTGGTGGCGGTGCTCACCGCCTGGCGGGCGGTGGCGATCGTCCGCGCCGTGCACGCCTGGGGGTACGCCGAGCGCGACGACGACCTGCTGGTGCGGCACGGGTTGCTGGTGCGTCGGCTGTCCATCGTGCCGTACGCGCGGATGCAGTTCGTCGACGTCACCGCCGGCCCGTTGGAGCGGGCCTTCGGCCTGGCGACCGTGCAGTTGCACACCGCCGCCGCGGCGAGCGACGCCCGGGTGCCGGGGTTGCCGCCGGCCGAGGCGTCCCGGTTGCGGGACCGGCTCACCGCCCTGGGCGAGGTCCGGGCGGAGGGCCTGTGACCGGCGTCCCCACCGAACCGGAACCGGCGGCAGGCCCGCCGGCCGGCCCGGCGGGAAACCCGCAAACCGGCCCGACGGGAGACCTCGGAGCCGGCCCGGCAAACCACGGCCCGGCGGACATCCCGGCAAACCACGGCCCGGCGGGCATCCCGGCAAACCACGGCCCGGCGGGCATCCCGGCTAACCCCGGTTCGGCGGGCATCCCGGCTAACCCCGGTCCGGCGGCAGGCCCGGGAGCCGTTCCGGCCGGCGGCCCGGCCTGGGGTCCGGCAGCCGGGCCGGTGGGACCGCAGTCGCCGACCGGCGGCGGGCTGCCGCCCGCTCCCGCCTGGCCGGGCCCTCAGCACCCGTCGTACCCCGGGCCGGGTGCCCCCCACCCCGGGCCGGACATGGCGTACCCCGGGCCGACGCCGCCCTATCCCGGGCCGGGTGGGTGGCCGGTCGGGCCGGAGCAGGTGGAGCCGCGCCAACGGCTGCACCCGCTGAGTCCGGCGTTGCACGGGGCGAAGTCCCTGGTGGTGGTGATCGCCGGACTGTCCTGGTCGACGCTGTCCCGGGTCGGCTTCGGCACCTTCGCCGGCATGGTCGTCCTGCTGGCGCTCGGTGCCACCGTCCTCTCGGTGGTCAGCTGGTACAACACCGGCTACCACGTGGTCGGCCGAGAGTTGCGGGTCTACGAGGGGCTGCTGTGGCGACGCACCCGGGCCATCCCGTTGGAGCGGCTACAGGCCGTGGAGGTGGTCCGGCCGCTCCTCGCCCAGCTCACCGGCCTGGCCGAGCTGCGGCTGGAGGTGGTCGGCGGGGGCAAGACCGAGGCGCCGCTGGCGTTCCTGAGCGTGGCCGACGCGACGGCGCTGCGCGCCCGCCTGCTCGACCTGGCCGGACGCGCCCCGGGGCAGCCGCCGGCCCCGACCGTGGCGACCACCGGGCCGGCCGCGCCGAACAGCCCGCCGCTGCACACCGTCACCAACCGGGACCTGCTGGTCAGCCAGCTGCTCACCCCGCAGGCGTTCATGCTCCCGATCGGCCTGGCCTTCGTGGTGGCGCAGTTCCTCTCCGAGGACTCCTGGTCGTTCATCGCGGTCGCCAGCACGCTGACCGCGATGGCCGGAATCCTGCTGCAACCGGTCCGCCGGGTGCTCGACGACTGGAACTTCCGGCTGCACCGCGACAACGGCACCCTGCGCGTCCACAACGGCCTGCTGGAGACCCGGGTGCAGACCGTACCGCTGAGCCGGGTGCAGGCGGTCGGGGTGACCTGGCCGCTGCTGTGGCGGGCCAAGGGGTGGCTCCGGCTGCGGCTGGAGGTGGCCGGCTACTCGGCGGCCGAACCGGACGACCGCAACCGGCCGGACCGGCTGCTGCCCGTCGGGGACCGGGCCACCGGCGAGATGATCACCGGCGAGGTGCTGCCCGGGGTGACCATCGGCGAGCTGCCGTTGACCGCGCCGCCGGCCCGGGCCCGCTGGCTGCGCCCGCTGAGCCGGCGGGTGCTCGGCGCGGGCCTGGCCGAGCGGGTCTTCGCGGTACGGTCCGGGCTGCTGACCCGCCAGCTGGCGATCGTGCCGTACGCCCGGATCCAGAGCGTACGGGTGGTGCAGGGCCCGGTGCAGCGGCGGCTGCGGCTGGCCACGGTGCACGCCGACACGGCGGGCGGTGCCGGCGCGGCGGCGCTGCACCGGGACGTGACCGAGGCGTGGGCCCTGGCGGCCGAGCTGACCACCCGGGCCCAGGCCGCCCGGGTCAGCGGCTGACCGGCACCACCGATCCGGCTCGCCGGTCGACCCGCGCCGCCACCCGGGTCAGCGGCTGACCGGGACGGTCGACGGTTGCGTCGCGGTGGGGCCACCGTCTCCGGTGGCGTCGGTGTCGACGGTCGTGGCCGCCCCGGTCGGTTCGTCGGGCTGACCGTCCACCGGCTGGGCCGCACGGCGCGCCCGCCGGGCCGCCCACCACCGCTCGGCGAGGCCGACCACCAGGAACGTCATCCCCACGTACGCCCAGCCCACCAGCACGTCGATGATGTAGTGCTCACCGGAGTAGACCAGGGTGAACGTCATCGCCAGCGGGTACGCCAGCAGCAGCGGCCACCAGCGGCGGCGGGTCGAGGTGAGGAAGAACAGCACCACGAACAGGGCCCACGCGGTGTGCAGGGACGGCATCGCCGCCACCGGGTTCGAGGCGATCTGCCCGGCGTTGAGCATGTTGCCCGCGCCGTGCATGCCGAACTCCCGCCACCCCCGGGTGGAGATCCGGGCGACCTCGCCGAGCAGGCCGTTCTGCGCGGCCCACCACGGCGGCGCGGCCGGGTAGATGAAGTAGGTGGCCAGGCCGGCGGCGCAGAGGAAACCCCACCGCCGCATGTACCGGCCCCAGCGGGCCCGGTCCCGCATCCACAGCACGACCGCCGCGGCCAGGGTCACCACGAAGTGCGAGAAGTAGACCCAGGCCACCGCCACGTCCCACCACCGCACCTCGGGGCCGTACAACCGTTCCTGCAACCAGATGGTGGGCACCTCGCCCCCGGTCGCCCAACCGACCAGGAACCGGTCGGCCACGATCAGGTCGAACGAGTACGGGGTCGCGCCGTTGTCGGCGAAGCCCCGGGAGAGGTTGTACGCGGCGAGGAGCAGCACCACCGGCAGCCAGTCCCGGGCGAAGCCCAGGTGGCTGCGCCACGGGCGGCCCCAGTTCCAGGCGATGACGCCGGACCAGATCCAGACGAAGGCGTACGCCGGGTCTGTGGGCAGGCCGATCGTCAGCCAACCGGCGACGAACAGGGCACTCCAGATCGACATGGCGACCACGCGGCGACGTCCGCCCTCGGACGTCCCGGACGGGCCGGAGGGGGCGGGGGGCTGGGAATCAGTGACAACGGCCATCACCGTTCAGGTTAACGGCGCGCAGCGCATCGACGAACGCCGACCGGCGTCCGGACGGCCGGCGTAGGCTGTCGCCATGCCGGACCAGACTGTCACGCCGGGGTTGAGCGCCCGGGTCGAACTGACCGTAACCGATGCCGACACCGCGCAGGCGGTCGGCTCCGGTGACGTACCGGTGCTGGGCACCCCCCGGGTGGTCGCGTTGGCCGAGGCGGCCACCGTGGCGGCGACCGCGCGGCACCTGCCGCCGGGGTCGACAACGGTGGGCGTCCGGGTGGAGCTGGACCACCGCGCGCCCACCCCGGTCGGCCGTACCGTGATCGCCGAGGCCAGGCTGGACGAGGTGGACGGCCGCCGGTTGGTCTTCACGGTCGGGGTGACCGACGGCGGCGAGACGGTGGCCCAGGGGCGGGTGGAGCGGGTGCTGCTGGACCGGCAGCGTTTCGTCGAGCGTGCGGCCGGCACGCCGTGACCGGCCGGTCCGGCACGTCGGCCGGCTTCGTGGAGATCGCCGACCGGGTGCACGTGCTGCGGGAGCCGCTGCTCGACGTCAACGTCACCCTGGTCGTCGGCGACGGCGCGGCGCTGCTGGTGGACACCCTCTCCACGGCGGCGCAGGCGACCGCGCTGGCCGCCGCGGTCCGCGCGGTCACCCCGCACCCGTTGACCCTGGTGAACACCCATCAGCACTTCGACCACTGCTTCGGCAACGCCACCCTCGCCGCCGATCCGCCCCGCCCGGTGTACGCGCACGAGTTGACCGCGCAGTGGCTGCGTGAACGCCCGGACGCGCTGCGCCACCTGGCGTACGAGGAGATGCGGACCGAGCATCCGGCGCTCGCCGCCGAGCTGGCGCAGACCGCGCTGCTCGCCCCGACCGAGGTGGTGCACACCACGACGACGGTGGACGTGGGCGGCCGGGAAGTGGTGCTGCACCATCCCGGACGCGGGCACACCGCCGGTGACCTGGTGGTGCACGTACCGGACGCGGACGTGCTGGTGGCCGGTGACCTGGTCGAGCAGAGCGGTCCCCCGGCGTTCGAGGAGTCGTACCCGTTGCAGTGGCCGGAGGCGGTGGCCGGGCTGCTGCGGCTCACCACCGCGACCACCACGGTGGTGCCCGGACACGGTGACCTGGTCGACGTGGCGTTCGTCCGGGCCCAGCACGGGCAGCTCGCCGACCTGGCCTGGCTGATCCGGGCCGGACACACCGGTGGCGCGCCGCCGGAGCGGGTGGCCGCGGAGGCGCCGTTCGGGGCGCGGGCCGCGCTGGTCGCCGCCCGGCGCGGGTACGCCGAACTCGACGGCACGGCCTGACCCCCGGGCGGACGCCCCTGAGGTGGGCCCGGGAGGGGAGTCGGAATGGACTGCCCACATTCGTTCCGGACACTCCACCAAAGTCCGTTTAATAATTGTCGAAAGAATTCACGGCATTGACAGTCATAAAGTTGATCTGAAGAATTTACAAGTATGACTTCTCTTCGGGCGCGTGGACGACGTATGGCGGGAATGGTCGTGGCCGCGATCACGGTGACCGTCATGACCACAGGAATCGCGGCACCGGCCATGGCAGAGGCGCGAGGTGCGGGGAGTCCGAACGCCGCCACCGACAGCAGCCTGGGCGCCGGCTCGCCGGGGGTGCTCGCCGACACCGCGCCGCTCACCAGGTACTGGTGGCTGAAGAAGGACCACATGAGCTCCGTCTTCCACCCCGGTGAGGGCTACGCGGCCGAGTTCGTCCTCGGGCAGATCCACACCACGGCGCAGCCCGGCACCCACCCGCTCTTCCAGTGCACGAAAGGCTCCGACCGGTTCACCTCCCCACAGTTCAACTGCGAGGGATTCCCCAACATCGGGTTGATCGGATACGCGTACAGCACCCCGCCGGCAGCACCCAACCGCGCCTTCTACCGGTGCCTGGTGCGCAGCAACGGGGAACACTTCGACTCCAATGACCCGAACTGCGAGGGTCAGCGGCCCGAGGGACTCCAGGGCTACCTGCTCCTCTGACGGACACGGCCCCGGCGACCCTTACCGGACACAGGTCCACCTGGACGGTGCCGACCACGGCACGCGTCCGGCCGGGGCGGGGTCCGCAGCGTCGGCAAAGGGCAGTACCCACGTCGCCGGAGCGGCGGGCGCGTCGGGTACCGCCCCCGGCCCGCCTGGGTCAGGCGGGGAACCGGCGGGTGACCGCCTCGCGGGTGGGCATGGCGAGCGCGCCGCCGGGTGACTCGCAGACCAGGCCGGCCACCTGGAGCGCGAAGGTGACCCGGTCGGTCCAGCCGGCCGGCCCGGCGGGCGGACCGTCGGCCAGCAGGTCGGCGACGAGCGCCGCCATCACCGAGTCACCGGCCCCGGTGGCGTCGACCGCCCGGACCTCGGGGGCGGACACGGGTACCGGATCGGCTCCGGCCGCGACCAGCGCGCCGCGCGCGCCGAGGGTGACCACGACGGCCCCGGCGCCCAGCCCGCGCAGGTACGCCGCCACCTGGTCGACTGGCTGGCCGGGGTAGAGCAGTTCGGCGTCGGCGGCGCTGAGCTTGACCAGGTGCGCGCTGGCGGCGAACTCGGCGGTGGTGGCGCGCACCCCGTCGAGCGCGTCCGGCCCGGACAGCAGCCGGGGCCGCACGTTCGGGTCGAAGACCCGCAGACCGGTGGCGAGCGTCCAGGCCCGACGGGCGGCGGCCAGGGTGGACGGGTGCAGCAGCACGATCGAGCCGCAGTAGAGCACGTCCGCCCCCTCGACCAGCGCCACGTCGAGGTCGTCGGCGGTCAGCAGCGCCCAGGACGGCGGGTCGCCGTAGAAGCGGAACTCGGGCTCGGCTCCGGCGAAGGTCGCCACCGCGAGCGCGGTGGGCGCGGGCCGGGTCACCAGCCCGGCGGTACCGACGCCGACGTCGGTGAGGAGCCGACGGATCCGGCCGGCCAGCACGTCGTCGCCGAGCGAGCCGACGAACTGGACGGCCGCCCCGAGCCGGGCCACCCCGACCGCGACGTTGAGCGGCCCGCCGCCGACCGCCTGCCGGAACACCGGCTCCCCGTCGTGTTCGGCGTCCAGCAGGTCG
The DNA here is from genome assembly GCF_028993575.1 of Micromonospora cathayae. Classification (NCBI taxonomy): domain Bacteria; kingdom Bacillati; phylum Actinomycetota; class Actinomycetes; order Micromonosporales; family Micromonosporaceae; genus Micromonospora; species Micromonospora cathayae. Next base: position 6,227,331 of record NZ_CP118615.1, read on the forward strand.
ACCAACGCCTCCCCGAGCACCACCGCGTAGCCCATCCTCGCCACCTCTCTCGCCGCCGCCCACCGGGCGTCCGGTACCAGGCTGGCACAACCGTCCGGACCAGGCCCGACGACCCACGACACACCTATCGAGTGCCGCCTATTGCCAACCGGGTCCTGAGCGTGATGTCATGACCCGTACCGGACGGCGTGGGGGCTGACACGCCGTCGGTGCCATGGAGCCTGAGCCACCCGAGGGGCCCCGGTCCGCGACAGACGGACCGGCGGCGGTACGCGCCTGCCCGGCCCTCCCGCGCCGACGCGCGTCACCGCGACCCTTTGGCACACCGCGTGGTCCCACCGTGGACCCCGCACGTAGGCCGGGTCGGGCGTTCGCCCCTCCCGGCGGGTCAGGAGAACCTGTGTCACGTTCCCGTACGGCCGCGATCTTCACCGCGGTCGCCTCCCTCGCCGCCGCCACGGCCTTCACCGTGGTGGCGCAGCCGGATCCGGCCGCCGCGCACGGCGCGGCGATGAAGCCGGGTAGCCGGACCTACCTGTGCTGGAAGGACGGCCTCAGCCAGACCGGCGAGATCAAGCCGAACAACCCGGCCTGTTCCGCCGCCGTCGCGCAGAGCGGCACCAACTCGCTCTACAACTGGTTCAGCGTGCTGCGCTCGGACGCCGGCGGCCGGACCGTCGGCTTCATCCCCGACGGCAAGCTGTGCAGCGGCGGCAACACCGGGTTCGCCGGCTACGACCTGGCGCGCAACGACTGGCCGCTGACCCACCTCACCGCCGGGCGGCAGATGGAGTTCAACTACTCCAACTGGGCGCACCACCCGGGCACGTTCTACTTCTACGTGACCAAGGACAGCTGGAGCCCGACCCGGCCGCTGGCCTGGAGCGACCTGGAGGAGCAGCCGTTCCTCCAGGTGACCAACCCGCCGCAGCGGGGCTCGGTGGGCAGCAACGAGGGGCACTACTACTTCACCGGCAACCTGCCGTCGAACAAGAGCGGGCGGCACATCATCTACTCCCGCTGGGTGCGCTCGGACAGCCAGGAGAACTTCTTCGGCTGCTCGGACGTGACCTTCGACGGTGGCAACGGTGAGGTCACCGGCATCGGCCCGGGTGGCAGCAACCCGCCCACCACGCCGCCGCCGACCACCCCGCCGCCCACCACGCCCCCGCCCACCACGCCCCCGCCGACCACTCCTCCGCCCACGACGCCGCCGCCGGCCGGTGGCTGCATGGCGGTCTTCAAGGTGGTCAGCACCTGGGGCGGCGGATTCCAGGGTGAGGTCGAGGTCATGAACCACAGCGCCTCGACCTACTCCGGCTGGACCGCCACCCTGAACTGGGGCGGCGGCCAGAGCGTCAGCCAGGTGTGGAACGGCACCGCCACCACGTCGGGCTCGACCCTGACCGTGACGAACGCCGCGTACAACGGCTCCATCCCGCCGGAGGGCAAGACGACCTTCGGCTTCACCGCGAACGGCACCGCCGGCGCGCCGCAGAGCATCAGCTGCTCCGGACGCTGAGCCAGCCAGCGACGGCCCCGGGTCGGAGTTCCGACCCGGGGCCGTCGTGGCTCTGTGCGTGCCGCCGGGCGTCCGGCGGTGGTCGCCGGATCGCGGGAGCGGGGGCGGTCAGCGGACCATGGAACCGACCACCGGCTTGGTCAGCAGGGCCGACTGGTTGCGCTGGATGCCCGGGTCGAGGGTCTTGGCGACGAAGATGGCGTGCCAGATGCAGAAGATCAGCACCGTCCACACCTTGCGGGAGTGGTCGAACTCCTCGCGCTTGTGCTCCTCCAGCAGCCGCATCGCGTACGACAGGTCGAGCAGGTCGCCGGCACCGGAGTTGCTGAACACCCAGCGGGCCCACTCGTACATCTCGCCGCGCAGCCAGACCCGGGTCGGGGTGGGGAAGCCGAGCTTCTTGCGGTTGACGATGGCCGGCGGCACCACGCCCTGCAACGCCTGGCGCATGGCGTACTTGGTGGCGTCGGAGCGGGGCGGCAGCTTCAGGTCGACCGGGATGCCGGCGGCCACCTCGAACACCTCCCGGTCCAGGAAGGGCACCCGGACCTCCAGCGAGTGCGCCATCGAGATCCGGTCCGCCTTGACCAGGATGTCGCCGCGCAGCCAGGTGTAGAGGTCGACGTACTGCATCTTGGTCACGTCGTCCAGCTCGGCGCACTCGGCGTAGATGGGCGCGGTGACGTCGGTGTAGCGCACCGAGGGGTCGTACCGGCGCAGCAGGTGCTGCTTCTCCTCCTCGGTGAACATCCGGGCGTTGCCGTAGTAGCGCTGCTCGATCGGGGTGGTGCCGCGCTCCAGGAAGCTCTTGCCCTTGACCCCCTGCGGGATGGCCTTGGACACCGCCCGCAGGCCCTTCTGCACCCCGCCGGGCAGGCCGTTGACGCTGCTCAGCGAGAGCGGCTCCCGGTAGATGGTGTACCCGCCGAAGAACTCGTCCGCGCCCTCGCCGGAGAGCACCACGGTGACGTGCTCGGCGGCCTTCTTGGCGACGAAGTACAGCGGCACCAGCGCCGGGTCGGCCACCGGGTCGTCCAGGTGCCAGACGATCTTCGGCAGCGCCTCGATCATGTCCTGCGGCCCGATCTTGGTCGGGATGGTGGTCACGTCCAGGTGCCGGGCCGACTCCTGGGCCACGTCGATCTCGGAGTAGCCGGGGACGTCGTAGCCGACGGTGAAGGTGAGGATGTTCGGGTTGAACTCGCGGGCCAGCGCCACCACGGCGGTGGAGTCGATGCCGCTGGACAGGAACGAGCCGACCGGCACGTCCGAGCGCATGTGCATCCGGACGCTCTCCCGCAGCGTCTCCCGGATCTGGTGGTAGAGGCGCTGCTCGTCGGCGACCGGGGCGGGCCGGAACACCGGCCGGTACCAGCGGCGCACGTCGATCCGCCCGCCGGGGCTCCAGGTGAGGTACTCGCCGGAGCCGATCCGGCTGATGCCCTGGTGCAGGGTGCCCGGCTCGGGGACGTACTGCAACGTCAGGTAGTGCGACAGGTTGGCGGTGTCCACCCCGGCGTCCCCGGCGTACGCGGACTGCGCGAACGGCAGCAGCGCCTTCTTCTCGGAGGCGAGGTAGAGGCCGTCGGTGGTCTCCAGGTAGTGCAGCGGCTTGATGCCGAAGTAGTCGCGGGCCCCGAAGGCACGCCGCTCCTGCCGGTCCCAGATGACGAAGGCGAACATGCCGCGCAGCCGGGTGAGCACCTGCTCACCCCAGTAGTGGTAGCCGGCGACGATCACCTCACCGTCACCGGCGGTGGCGAACTGCGCGCCGAAGTTGCGGATCAGCTCCTCGCGCAGCTCGATGTAGTTGTAGATCTCACCGTTGAAGGTGAGCAGGTACCGGCCGCCGGCGTAGGGCAGCGGCTCGTGGCTGGACGCCACGTCGATGATGGCCAGCCGCTTGTGGCCGAAGACCCCGTCCGCGTACCGGCCGGTGGCGTCACCGACCAGCTCGACACCCGTCTCGTCGGGCCCACGGTGGTGCAGGCATTCCAACGCTCCGGCGATGGCGTCGCGGTGTGCGCCGGCGTCGCCGCGCGCGCTGAAAAAGGCCAGGAGTCCGCACATGTGGGCCATCTTTCCACGCGCCCGGACCGCCCGTCGCGGCACCACGGGCACTCCCCCGGGGCCACCCGCGCGGTACCGTCTGGACCAGCGACGCACCGGAGGGAGCGGGAGCATGGCCGAGGAGCGGACCGACACGAAGCCGGCGGACGGCACCGAATCGCACGACCCGGATTTCCCGGAGGCGTACCTGGCCTTCATGCGGCAGGGCTGGCGGGACACCGAGCTGCCGGTCGGACCCCGCCCCGAGGTGCCGCACCACGCCAAACGGCGGGCCGCCCTGTCGGCGGCCTTCCCCGGCGAGACGCTGGTCATCCCGACCGGCGGGGAGAAGGTCCGCGCCAACGACACCGAGTACCGGTTCCGGCCCGGCAGTGACTTCGCGTACCTGACCGGCGACCACGACCCGGACAGCGTCCTGGTGATGCGGCCGAACGGCTCCGGGCACGACGCCGTCCTCTACATGCGCCCCCGCTCCTCGCGGCAGACCGACGAGTTCTTCCGCAGCCGGCACGGCGAGCTGTGGGTGGGCCGGCGGCACACGCTCACCGAGAAGTCGACCGAGCTGGGCCTGCCCACCGCCGACCTGACCGAACTGGAGCAGGCGCTGGCCGAGCTGGCCCCGGCGCGTACCCGGGTGCTGCGGGGTTTCGACGCCCGGGTGGACGCGGCGGTGCGGCCGTACGACGGGGTCCGCGAGGAGGGGCAGCCGGCCCGGGACCGGGAGCTGGCGATCGCCATCTCGGAGCTGAAGCTGGTCAAGGACGAGTGGGAGATCGCCCAGCTCCAGGACGCGATCGACGCCACCGTCCGGGGTTTCGAGGACGTGGCCCGGGTGCTGCCCGCCGACCGGGGGGTCTCCGAGCGGCTGCTGGAGGGGATCTTCGCGCTGCGGGCCCGGCACGACGGCAACGACGTGGGCTACGGCTCGATCGTCGGGGCCGGCGAGCACGCCACGATCCTGCACTGGGTCCGCAACCACGGCACCACCCGTCCGGGTGAGCTGCTGCTGATGGACATGGGCGTGGAGAACCGCAACCTCTACACCGCCGACGTGACCCGGGTACTGCCGGTGGACGGCCGGTTCACCCCGCTGCAACGCCAGGTCTACGACGTGGTGTACGCCTCGCAGCAGGCCGGCATCGAGTTCATCCGGCCGGGGGTGGCGTTCAGGGACGTCCACCTGACCTGCATGCGGGTGCTCGCGGAGGGGCTGGCCGACCTGGGTCTGCTGCCGGTGAGCGTGGACGAGGCGATGGACGAGAAGTCGACGATCTACCGGCGGTGGACGCTGCACGGGTTCGGGCACATGCTCGGCATCGACGTGCACGACTGTTCGCACGCGCGCAAGGAGACCTACCGGGACGGCACCCTCGGCGAGGGGTACGTGCTGACCGTCGAGCCGGGGCTGTACTTCCAGCCGGAGGACGACCTGGTCCCCGAGGAGCTGCGCGGCATCGGCATCCGGATCGAGGACGACGTGGTGGTGACCCCGACCGGTGCGGTGAACCTGTCGGCGGGGCTGCCCCGGCGTGCCGACGAGGTGGAGACCTGGCTGGCCGAGCAGCGCGAGGCGGGCCCGCGACTGCCGGGCTGACCGTCCGTACCGGCGACCCCGTCACCACGCCCGGCGTTCCCGGGTGCCGGTGGCGGGGTCGCGCCGTGTCTGCCGCCGGGCCGCGGCGTCTGCGACGTTTCCCGGTGAATCGGCCCGTCGCCGGGTTCGTTCCTCTAGCGTGGGCTCCGGAAAGTTCTTCCCGTTCGTCGGGGTCCGGGCTGATCGTCCCTGATCGGCCGGTCCGTACGACCCGCATCCCGGGCGGTACGCCGTCGCGGGCACCTGTGCCGGCACCCCCGGTGACCGGCTGATCCACATGGCGAGGGTGGCCCTTCTTCCACGTCTGGGGGAAGGGCCACCTGTCGTCCCGGTCCGGGGCGTTCCCGACGCCTGCCGGACCTGATGCGACAGATGCCCCGCTCTACTCGGATCCACCCCCAATGCGGGCAAAATTCGGATAACACCCCATAGCGAGGAAACTTCTCATACGGTGTGGTTCAGCAGCTACAACCGATTTGTAGCGAAGGACGCCTCGCCACGGCGGAGCGACCTTGTCTGGTACGAGGAGAGGGCAGAGAGCTCCGATGTCCAACTACCTATCGAACAACGAAGCCTCGGGGCGGGCGGCGGCCCGGAGGCGCCGTCGGCTCTGGCTCGCCAGCGGCGTGGCGGGTCTGACGGGTGTGGTCAGCATCGCCGCAGTGGGCGTCGCCGGCAGCGCCGGGGCGGTCGGAGTCGGCGGACTGAACTGGTCCAGCGCCCAGCAGGCCGCCGGCGACGGCGGACAGGGCCAGCACAAGGACCCGAAGCAAGCGGAGGGCAACCCCGACGACAAGGGCCGGACCTCCCCGGAGGACCCCGGATCAGAGAAGGAGCGCGGGAAGGAGGTGCCCTGCGACCCCGACCGGCTCATCCAGGCCATCGTGCACGCCAACGCCAACGACGGCGCGGTGCTGGAGCTGGCGAAGGGGTGCACCTACAACCTGAGCCGCAACCAGCGCGGCAGCGGCCTCCCCGAGATCACGGCGGACATCACCCTGCGGGGCGAGCACACCACGATCACCCGGGAGGCCACCGCCGACCGCTTCCGGATCCTCACCGTCGGACCCGGCGGTCACCTGACGCTCGAGGGCCTGACCGTCAAGGGCGGCCAGACCACCGAGTTCCACCGCGCCCTGGCTCCCGAACAGGTGTGGGGGATGTACTCGAACTCGGTCGAGATGAGCAAGGCGGCGGCGGCCGGCAGGCCGGTCACCGCGGCCGCCACCGGGGCGGACAAGATCACGGCGACGCCGCGGGCGACGGTCAAGGTCGCGCCGCGCGCCGACGTGGCGCAGCCGCTGGTGGAGGAGCCGGGCTACGCCGACGGCGCCGGTGTCCTGGTGGAGCCGGGCGGCAGTGCCGAGATCATCGACACCGCGATCGTCGACAACCAGTCCGGCGGCAACGGCGGTGGGCTGGCCAACTTCGGCAGCACCCGGCTCACCCGGAGCACCGTCGCGCACAACACCGCCTTCTTCTTCGGCGGCGGCATCCTCAACGCCGGTCTGCTGAAGCTCGACGAGACCAAGGTCGAGGACAACACGGGAATCATCGGCGGCGGTGGTATCGCCAACGGCACGCCGGGAATCTTCCGGCGCGACATCGAGGCCGGCACCGTACTGGTCGAGAAGAGCAAGATCACCGACAACGAGACGCTGGGCTTCGGCGGCGGTCTGGCGGCCGTCGGCGGCACCACCAACGTCTACTCGTCGACGATCGACAGCAACACCGCGGTCCTCGCCGGCGGCGGTGTCGCCGCGATCGACGCCCAGGTGGCGCTCAACGGCGTCACGGTGGACCGGAACAGCACCGCCGGGGTCGGTGGCGGCCTGGCCGTCGCCTTCGACAGCGCGGTCACCATCAACAAGACCGTGGTGAAGGACAACACCGCCGGCTTCTTCGGTGCCGGGCTGTTCAACACCCTGAGCGTCACCACGGTCCGCGACAGCGAGATCGCCGGCAACCGGGCCATCGGCCCGTTCGGGGTCGGCGGCGGCATCTTCAACCTGTTCGGCCGGGTCACCCTGGCCACCTCGCAGGTCGTCCACAACTCCGCCACCATCACCGGCGGCGGCGTCTTCACCTTCCCGCGTGGGGTGACCGTGGACAACAACACCACCATCGCGGCCAACCGTCCGAACAACTGCGCCGGTGCGCCGGTGCCGAACTGCTTCGGCTGACGGGTCCACCCGACGGCCGAACCCGGCAGCCGGCAGGACCAACGCCGCCGGCCCCCTCCCCGCGAGTCTCGGGAGGGGGCCGGCGGTGTCCGGTCACCTCTGGACGAAGACCGCCACGCTGCGGGCCGGGACGGTGAAGGTGCCGCTCGCCGCGTCGAAGGACGCCGTCCGCAGCGCCTGGTCGGCCGACCCGCGCAGCACCGGGTGCAGCGCCACGTCCGCCCCGCGCAGGCCGGTGACCTGCTGGGTCGCCGCTTCCGGGGTGGCGTTGAAGACCACCGTCACGGACCTCCACTGCCGGTCCAGGCCGCGACCGTCCAGCGTCATGGTGAGCACACCGGGGGTCTCCTTCGGCCCGGACAGCGGGAACGCCACCCGCTTCTGCACCTCGGCGGCGCTGGTCAGCCCGAACACCGGGGAGGAGGCCCGGATGCGCAGCAGCTCGGCGTACCGGGCGTCGGCCAGGTTCACCGCCGCGCAGTCCGGCACCAGCTTCGCGTCGGCCAGCAACGGCTTGGCGTACGGCCACTTGTCCTGGTTGTCCTGCGCCGGGGGCAGCCCGATGCCGAATCCGTTGCCCTGCGCGCAGTCCCAGCGGATCTGGTTGAACCAGTCCCCCGAGTTGTACGAGTTGCGGTCCAGCGACTTCGAGCGCAGCCGCTCGGTGCCGGTGGTGACGAACCCGGTGCCCTGCCCCATGACCACGGTGGACAGCGCGAGCACCTGCATCCGGGCCCGGTCCGTCAGCGGGGTGTCCTGCGGCAGCTTGTACGCCAGCGCGTCGTACAGGATCTCGTTGTCGTGCGCGTCGACGTAGGTGACCGCCTCCCCCGGCGCGGCGGTGTAGCCGGCCGGCGAGCCGTTGTAGTCGACCTGCGCGCCGGTGACCTCCCTACCCGAGGTGTCGGTGAACCGGTAGCCGGCCAGGTTGCCGACCAGCCCGACCTTGATCTGGTCGTGGGCGTGCAGCAGCCGGGCACGCTGCTGGTCGGCGCTGCCGTTGACGGCGTCGCCGTTCGGGTCGGTGAACAGCCCGGAGGCGAAGCCCTGCACGCGCGGGTTGGCGTCGAACGGCCCGCCACCGCGCACCGCGTCGCGGAGCCGGTCGTTGAAGGTGCCGATGCCGGTGCCGGCCATGTTGGCCTGGGTGGCCTGGACGAACCGGGCGTCGTTCGCCACCTCGCCGAAGTTCCAGCCCTCGCCGTAGAGCAGGATCGACTTACCGTCCACCCCGTCACGGGCCACGGTCAGCTTGTCCAGGGCCCGGCGCACGTCGAGGATGTTCGCCTTCGGGTGGTGGCCCATCAGGTCGAACCGGAACCCGTCCACCTTGTACGCCTTCGCCCAGGTGACCAGCGAGTCGACCACGAGCTTGCCCATCATGGCGTGCTCGGGGGCGGTGTTGGCGCAGCAGGTGGAGTTGGCGACCGTACCGTCGTCGAGCAGCCGGTGGTAGTAGCCGGGCACCACCTGGTCGAGCACCGACTTCGGGTCGGTGCCGGCGGCCGAGGTGTGGTTGTAGACCACGTCCATCACCACCCGCAGGCCGGCGGCGTTGACCCCGGCGACCATCTGCCGGAACTCGGTGGTCCGCTTCGCCCCGGCCGGGTCGACCGCGTAGCCGCCCTCCGGGACGGTGTAGTGCAGCGGGTCGTACCCCCAGTTGTAGCCGTCGGTGTCGGCCACGGCGGCGATGCACTTCTGCTGCTGGTCGGAGTCGGCCGGCAGCTTCGCCAGGTCGCAGTCGGGCTGCTGCTGCTCGGCCCGCCGCTCGGGGATGGTGGCGAAGTCGAACGCGGGCAGCAGGTGCAGGTGGGTGACCCCGGCGTCGCCGAGCTTGCGCAGGTGGGTCATGCCGGCGGTGGCCGGGTCGGTGAAGGCGAGGAAGGTGCCCCGCCGCTGCGCCGGCACGCTGCTGTCGGCGATGGAGAAGTCCCGCACCGACAGCTCGGTGATCTGCACCTTCGACGACGGCACCGCCGCCGGCTTGCGCAGCTTCGCCCAGCCGGCCGGCGCGAGGGCCGGGTCGGTCAGGTCGACGAGCTGGCTGTGCGTGGAGTTCGGGGCCAGGGCCACCGAGTACGGGTCGGTCACCGACGCGGCGACCATCTTCTGGGCGGCCGGCTGCCAGGCGGTCACCTGGTACCGGTAGTACTTCCCGGTCCAGGTCCGGTCACCGCGTACCGACCAGACGCCGGTGCGGTCGTCGCGGCGCATCGCCACCGTGGTCGGCGGTGCGGTGGGCGTGTCGAAGAGCTGGAGCGCGACGGTGCGGGCGGTGGGCGCCCAGAGCGCCAGCGACGGCCGGTTCCCGGTGAAGGTCGGGCCGAGCGTCGCCGTGGTGGCGCGGGCGTAGACGTCGTCGAGGACGCCGGGCAGCTGCACGCCGGTCGCGCCGAGCAGGTTCCCCGCCTGGTCGCGTTCGGTGACCAGGAGCTGTCCGCGCAGCGCCGCCGGCACCTTCGCCAGGTCCCGGTCGGCGAGGGTGAACGTCCGGTACGTCCACAGGTGCGGGAAGCGGGCCCGCTGGGCCTCGGTGAGTCCGTTGCGGGTCGCGGTCAGCGGCAGCGAGGTGTACGTGCCGGACAGCTCGCCGTCGACCACGCTGACCCCACCGGCCGGCGCGGTGACCAGCGCGTACGTCTTCCCGTCGGTGGGTCCGACGGCCCAGGCGACGGTGGACCGGTCGATCCAGTGCGCCTTCTGCTTGGTGACGTCCACGTCCTTCGTCGTTCCGGTGGCGGTCGACGGCAGCAGTCGGCCCGGGGTGGCGGCGAGCAGCCACACCTCCCGCCCGGCGCTGGCGAAGTCGAGCCGCTGGTCGGTCGGCAGGTCCTTCTCGTCGCCCTTGTGGATGATGTAGCTCAGCCCGGTGGCCCCGGCGGCCAGCGGCACCCGGTAGACCGCACCGAAAGCGTCGATCTTCGTGGGCGGCATCGGGGACGCCCAGTCGGTGGGGTTCGCCGCGCCGTCCCACAGGTGCAGGCCCCAGCCGTCGTAGTTGCCGTCCGGGCGTCGGTGGTGGATGACCGCGTAGCCGTCCTCGACCGGCGGGGGCGGCGAGCCGACCGCGTCCGCGTAGCTGGTGTGCACCGTCGGGTCGCCCTGCTTCACCCAGATCTCGCCGGTGCGGGTGACGTCGATGGTGCGGTCCTGACCGACGTCCTTGTTGCCGTCGGAGTCCACCACCAGGAAGCCGACCGACTGCGCGCCCGGCTTGAGCTTCACCCAGGCGAACCGGCCGTACGCGTCCACACCGGCGAACGGCTGCCCGTTGGGCCACTCGGTGGCGTACGCCGGGTCGATGTCCCCCCAGGTGTAGAGCCCCCAGTCGGCGTAGTCGCCGTCGGGGCGCTGGTAGTGCACGATCGCCCAGTCCCGGGACGCCCCCTGGGCGGGGGTGCCGACCCGGGCGGTGGACCGGGTGCTGGCGGTACGCCCCTTGCCGTCCCGGACCACCGCCTTGTACTCGATCTTCGCGTCGCCGGGCAGCCCGGTCAGGTCGTGGTGCACCGTGTACGGGGCCCGCTCGGCGGTGCCGAGCAGCGTCCACTTCCCGCCGTCGACCCGGGCGGCGACCGCCACGGTGGCCAGCGGGTCGCCGGTGACTCCGGCGGTGACCGTGGCGCGGGTCGCCACGGCGGCGTCGGCTTCCGGGCTGCTGATGGTGATGGTCGGGGCGGCGGTCGGCTGCGGGATCGGGCTGGCGGCCCGGTACGCCACCGCCGACAGCGCCGGCACGGTGACGGTGAGCTTGCCGTCGGCGGTGGCGGTGGTGCTGCCGGTGCCGCCGTACACGCCGGTGAAAGTGGTGCGGGGTGACCAGGTGTCCACAGTGACAGTCTGCGCGGTGGCGGCGTTGTTCACCGCGACCACGTACTCCCGGCGCTGCTTGGCGTCGATCCGGGAGGCGGCGAACACGCCGGGACCGTCGGCGGCGTACCGGGTGACCTGGATGCCGTCCCGCAGCGCCGGGTGGGCGGCACGCAACGCGCCCAGCTCGGCGATGGTGCGGTACAGCGGATGGTTGCGGTCGTACTGGTCGACGGCGTGGGTGCGGTCGGTGCCGAGCAGGTCGTCGTCGAGGTAGTCGGCGGTCTTCGAGGCGAACATGTCCTGCCGGGCGTCCTTGTCGCCACCCGGCCCGGTGAAGCCCTGCTCGTCGCCGGAGTACACCACCGGCTGCCCCCGGGTGAGGAACATCAGCTGGTGGGCGAGTTGGTCGCGGCGCAGGTGGGTGGCCGGGTCACCGGTGCCACCGGCGATGAACGAGCCGATCCGGCCCATGTCGTGGTTGCCGAGGAACGTGGTCAGCCGGTCCGCGCCGGTGTCCCGGGACGAGTACAGGTCGTCGCGGGCGTACACGTCGGCGAGCGCCTTGGCGGAGCCGTCGGCGGCGGTGTAGCCGCGCGCGGCCTCCTGGAAGGCGAAGTCGAGGGTGGCCGGCAGGCCGCCCTGCCGCACGTACGTGGAGGTGATCTCCGGGTCGGCGCTGTAGACCTCACCGAACATGAAGAAGTCCTTCTTGCCGGCCTTCTCGGCGGCCCGCTCGATGCCCTGGGCGAACTGCGGCCAGAAGTCGAGGTTGACGTGCTTGACGGTGTCCAGCCGGAACCCGTCGACGCCGGTGCTGGCGATCCAGTCGCCGTACACCTTGGTGATGCCCCGGACCACCTCGGGTCGCTCGGTCCACAGGTCGTCGAGACCGAAGAAGTCGCCGTACTCGCTGTTCTCCCCGGCGAACGTGGAGTCGCCCCGGTTGTGGTACATGGTCACGTCGTTCAGCCAGGCCGGGACCTTCACGGTCTTGTCGGCCTCGCTGCCGAAGGTCGGGGTGTACGGGCCGGCGTCCGCGCCGACCTTCGGGAAGTCCCGGGTACCGTCGGCGTAGTTGCGGTCCTCGAAGGCCCGCCCCTGCGCGTCGGTGTACGGCGACGTCTTCTTGTCGACGTACGCGTACCGGTCCTCGGCGTACTTGATGACGTCTGCGGTGTGGTTGACGATGACGTCGAGGTAGACCTTGATGCCGCGCTGGTGGGAGAGCTTGACCAGCCGCTTCAGCTCCTCGTTGGTGCCGAAGTGCGGGTCGACCTGGGTGAAGTCGGTGATCCAGTAGCCGTGGTAGCCGGCCGACACGTCGTCCCCGGTGCCCTGCACCGGCCGGTTCTTGAAGATCGGGGCGAGCCAGATCGCGGTGGTGCCGAGCCCCTCGATGTAGTCGAGTTTGTCGATCAGTCCCTTGAGGTCGCCGCCGTGGTAGAAGCCCTTGTCGGCCGGGTCGAGGCCGGTCTTGAGGCGGTCCCCGGTGAGGCCGCCCCGGTCGTTGCGGGGGTCGCCGTTGGCGAACCGGTCGGGCAGGACGAAGTAGAACTGCTCGGCGCGGGCGTCGTTCGCGCCGGCCCGCAGCATGGCCTCGACGGAGGGCTCGGTACGCCACTGCGGGGCACCGGCGGCGGCGAGCGGGTCGGGTCGCCCGGTGGCGTCGGCGCCGAGCTGGTTGACGGCGACGGGCACGCCGACGAGAGCCAGGGTGAGCAGGGAAATCAGGCCGAACAGGGCCTTACGGGATCGTGGCGGGGGTTTCATCGACGGCCTTTCCGTGGTCGTTGATTCGCCCGCACGCTAGCCCTTGCGGAAAGGTTCTGCAATACCTTGCAAACGAAGTCGAAATGTTGCGGCTACCTTGCAACGCGTCGGGTGCGCTCGCCCACCGTGGCCGTCCGGCCCGGACAGGTTCCCCGCCACCGCCACCGCCACCGCCACCGCCGCGGCGGTGGCGGTGGCGGTGGCGGTGGTTGCGGTGGGTGGGTGGAGGTCAGCGCTCCGGGTGGCGGCGCTTGAAGTCCTCGTACGTCTCGTTGGCCAGCTCCAGTTCGCGGACGTGCGCCGCCAGCTCGGCCTGGCGTACCTGTGCCTCGGATCGGGCCCGGGTCAGCGCCAGCTCGTGCCGGCGGTCCCGGTACCGGGACCAGCCGCGCACCCCGTACCAGGCGATCCAGCCACCGCTGGCCGCCAGACCGGTCACCACGAAGGCGAGGAGGAACTCCATCCCGACACCCCTCAGTTCACGTCGCGTCGGACCGCGAGCCACGTGCCGAGCCCGAACATGAGCAGCACGTACCCCAGCAGAACGGTAGCCGGTAGCCAGGCGCTGGACGACTCCATCACGCCCGGGGTGCCGCCCTCGAACTGGCTCCGCGCGCCCAGCGCCCCGGCCAGCGACCCCGAACTGGGGGCCAGCAGCACCTTCTGGAGCAGTTCGAGGGGCTTGAGCACCAGGGCGAGGCCGTTGACCGCGTTCTCCAGCACCAGCGTCCAGACCAGGCCGACCGCGATGGCGGTGGCGGTGTTGCGGAACGCGATGGCCAGGAAGTATCCGACGCTGGCGTGCGCGGTGCAGATCAGCCAGGCCGCGCCGACCGCGCCGGCCAGCTTGCCCACGGACGGCCAGTCGAGGCCCCGCCCCTCCACGGTGGCGAGGATCGCGGTGACCACGGCCAGCGCGGTGAAGGTGAGCAGCACCAGCAGCAGGGTGATCCCGCACAGGGCGATCGCGTGCCCGAGCATCACCTGGGCCCGGCGCGGGCGCTGGGTGAAGATCAGGTTGAGCGTGCCCCAGCGGAACTCGTTGCCGACCACCAGCGCCCCGAGGATCACCACGATGGCCCCGCCGAAGAGCGGGAACAGCGCGATCCCGGTGGACACTAGCTGGGCCGGTAGCACGTTGGCCAGCAGCGACTCGGCGGCCTCGGCCTGCTCCGGGTCGCCGGAGAGGGCCAGGTGCACGATGTACGGGATGCCGATGCCGAAGGCGACGGCGAGGATCGTCCAGGTCGTGGTGACGGTCCACACCCCGGGCCGCTTCCGGTCGGCGAACCAGGCGGCGCGTACCGATGCGATCACTTGTCGCCCTCCCCCGGGCTCGTCGGGTCCGTCCCACCGGCACGCTCGGCCCCGGTCAGTTCGAGGAACGCGTCCTCCAGGGTGTGCCGTACCGGGCGCAGTTCCCGCACGTCGACGCCCGCCTCGACGAGCCGGCGGTTGAGTTCGGCGGCCAGCGCCGGGTCGACGGTGACCCGGATGGTGCCCTCGTCGGTGTCGACGTGGCTGACCGCGTCGTGGTCGCGTAGGCAGGCCACCGCCTTGTCGACCGGGTCGGCGACGATGACCAGCAGCCCGCTGCCGAGACGGGCGCGCAGCTCGTCGGGGGTGCCGTCGGCGACGAGCCGGCCGCCGTTGATGACCGCGATCCGGTCGCAGACCTGCTCGACCTCGCCGAGCACGTGACTGGAGAGCAGGACGGTGTGCCCACGCCGGCCGAGTGACCGCAGCAGTTCCCGCATCTCCGACACCCCGGCCGGGTCCAGCCCGTTGGTGGGCTCGTCGAGGATCAGCAGGTGCGGCTCCTTGAGCAGCGCCGTCGCGACTCCCAGCCGCTGCTTCATGCCCAGCGAGTACTCCCGGAACCGGGAGCGGGCCCGTCCGGCGAGGTCCACCTCGGCGAGGACGCGTTCCGCCGCGCTCTCCGGCACGCCGGCGTACCGGGCGGCCAGCCGCAGATTGTCCAGACCGGACAGGTGGGGGTAGAAGGTGGGCGACTCGATCAGCGCGCCGACCTGGGCCAACTGTTCCGGGGTGCCCGGTGGTTGGCCGAGGACGCGTATCCGGCCGCTGGTGGGTCGGACCAGGCCGACGAGCATCCGCATGGTGGTGGTCTTGCCCGCGCCGTTCGGGCCGAGAAAGCCGAGAACCTCCCCCTCGGGCACCCGAAGGTCCAGGTCAGCGACCGCTGTGATGCCCCGGGGGTACCGCTTGGTCACCCCGTCCATCTCGATGGCGAAACGGTCACCCATCAGCGCGACGCCACAATGACCGAACGTGCTCGACCACACCCGTCGGCAACATTTCTTCCCACGTTCATCCCGACCCACCTCGGATATCGTGTTAATATATTCGAGATCGTTGTCACAACAATATTAATCGCCGCAGACATCGATCCCAGCCGGCGGTCCGGCGAATCCGGACAGATCGTCCACATTCCGATCGGACGAGGACCCATCCCCCCGTAACCCTGGGCAAGTGGCCTCTGACCTGCGGAGAGCCTGGTGCCGCCCACAGGCTAGCCGAGCTCGATCATCTTCGGAAGGCCACCCGGAAAGATGCCGACCGGAATCTACTCCACCGCAGGTCAGCACGCATAAGCTCGCTACACGTCGATAGGTTTATGAAACAGTTTGTTGACCGCAGTGATCGTCTTGTGCACCATGGTGGGCACTTTCGAACCGGCAATGGTCGATGGCATAGGAGCCCAGATGAGCCTGCTACCGGACGGTGCCCAGACCCTCGAAATTCGTCCGAAGCTCCGGCACGACGTGGTGTTCCTGGACGCTCCGGCCGGCGCCTACCTGCGCGGACCGGACACCGCATTCCTCCTCAAGGGACGGACCGCCTTCCGCTGGCTGACCTCGCTGAGCCCGTACCTCACCGGCGAACACAGCCTGGCGCAGCTCTGCGCCGGCCTGGACGAGGGCCAGCGCCGGACCGTGGTCAGCCTGGTGCAGGCCCTGGTGGGCCGGGGCTTCGCCAAGGACGCCCGGGGCGGCACCGAACTGCCCGAGCCGCTGGCCCGGCGCTTCGCCCCGCAGATCGAGTTCGTCGACCACTTCGCCGACGACGCCACCGGCCGCTTCCAGCGCTTCCACACCACCCGGGTGGTCCTCGGTGGAGCCGGTGAGACCCTGCTCGCCGCCGCGACCGGCCTGCTGCGTAACGGCTGCGGGACGCTGGACGTGCACCCCGACGACGACCCGGAGACCTACCGTCGGGCGCTGGCCGCCGAGGCGGACGACCTGCGCGCCGAGGGCGTGCCGGTCGAGGTGCGGGTGCACGACGGCCCGCTCGACCCGTCCGGCGCGGACGCGGTGGTGTACTGCACCGACGGCAACGGCCTGGCCCGCCTGCACCAACTGGCCCGCGACTGCCACGCCGACGGTCCGCTGCTGGTCCCGGTGTACACCGACGGCGACCGGGCGGTGCTCGGCCCCACCGTCGCCGCCGGTCAGACCCCCTGCTGGCTGTGCGCCCAGCTCCGGCTCACCGCGTCCGCCGAACCCGGCGTCGCCGCCGAGTTCTGGCGACGGCTCGCCGTCGGCCCGGAGCCCGGCCCGGCCATGCCGCTGCCCGAGGTCACCGCCCGGATGCTCGGCAACGCCGCCGCCTTCGAACTGTTCCGGATCCGCACCGGGGCCCTCGCCCCGGATACCGGCACGTCGGTGCTGCTGCTCGACCAGTCCACCCTGGAATCGTCCCGGGAGAAGGTGCTGCCGCACCCGGCGTGCCCGGTCTGCCGGGACGTCGAGGTGCCCGCGTCCGCCGCCGACGCCACCGACGACGAGGAGACCTACCAGCGGGCCGAGGTGCTGGTCGCCGAGCACGCCGGGGTCTTCACCCGGTTCGTTGACGACCCGCTGGAGCAGTCCCCGCTGAAGACCGCCCGGCTGCGGGTGCCCGGCCGGCACGGCCCCCGCGAGCTGACCACGTTCGACGTGCACACGGTGATGAACGCCCGGCTGGCCGCGTACCAGGTCGCGGTCCGCGACCACGTCGGCCGGTACGCCACACCGGCCGGCGCGGTCACCGGCACCGCCGCCGAGCTGCTCGCCGCCGGGCACCGGCCGGTGCCGTGGACCGAGCTGCACGGCTACGCCGGCACCGTCCCGTACGCCACCGACCGGCCCACCAGCTGGGTCCCGGCGACGGTCCTCGGCGGTACGGCGGCACCGGACGCGGAACCGGCGGCGGACGCGGAACCGGCGGCGGACGCGGCAACCGTCCTGGTGCCGACGGCGCTGGTCCTGCCGGTGTCCGGGGCGAACGCCGACGGTGTCGCCGAACGCACCCCCGCCGGAGCCGCCGTCGGCGCCACCCTGGACGCGGTGGTCGACCGGGGCCTGGCCGACGCGCTGGCGTACCGGGCCCTGACCGGGGCGCTGCGCGGCCGGGCCGGGCTGACCGTCGTCGCCGAGGAGGACCTGGTCGCCGACGAGGACACCGCGCTGGTGGTGAAGGCGGCCCACCGGTTCGGCCGGCAGCTCACCCTGTACACGCTGGACGGGGCCGCCCCGGCGCACGCCGTCCTCGCGGTCGCCGACGCCCCCGACGGCGGGGAGCGGCCGTGGACCGTCGCCGCCGGCTTCGACCCGGTCGCCACCCGGCTCGCCGCCGCCCGGGACCTGGTCGGCCTGGTCCAGGTCCGGCACTTCGAGGGTGTGGCCGCCGACCCGGGCGACCCGCTGCTGACCGACCTGGACCCGGCGACCCTGACCGCCGCCGCGACGACCGCCACCCCCGGGGACGTACCGACCGCCACCGACCGGACGGCGGTGCTCGCCGCCCTCGCCGAGCGCGGCGTGGACGCGCTGCTGGTCGAGACCACCACCCGGGACGTCCGGGCCAGCGGGGCGTTCCGCAGCGGCGTGGTGCTGCTGCGGGAACGCCACGCGGCCGAGTAGAGCCACCACATCAGTGGTCCCCACGAGGCACGCATTCCGGAAGGAGGTGAACACATGCCGATCACGCTGAACAACGAGCTCCGCGAGCTGGAGACCGAGACCTTCGAAATCGAGGAGATCGACGGCGGCGCGGAGGACGTGCTGGCCGCGACCAGCTCGTCCTGCTCCTGCTCCAGCTGCTGCTCCTGCTCCACCTCGAGCTGCTGCAGCACCAGCACCAGCACGTCGAGCTGCGGCTGACGGTGACGGGGTCGACCCCACGCTGACGTACCCAGTCCACCCCGGGTCTCCGTAACCGCACCATCCGCCGCCGGTCGGTTTCCGACCGGCGAGCAGCCCCGCGTGCCTCCGCCGGAACCACGGTGGTGGTGCGGACCCGACCCGGCCCACGACTGGCACCTGCCGCGGCTCAAGGAGAGGCCCATGGCACCACAGCACCCCGCGTCCGTCGCGCTTCCGGAGGCCGTCCGCAGCGAGCTGCGGAACCTCCAGACCGAGACGTTCGAGGTCGAGGACATCGCGGACCTGTCCGCCGATGTCATGGACATCTGCAGCAGCAGCACGAGCACATCGAGCTGTTCGAGCTGCAGCACGTCCAGTTGTTGCAGCTGCACCTCGTCGAGTTGCAGCAGCACGAGCTGAACCACGGCACCGCCGGACGCGCACCCGGCGGTGCCGTGCATCGAGACCCCGAGAGGAGGTGTGAACAATGCCGGAACTGACCGAGGAACTCCGTGCCCTCGAGACGGAGACGTTCGAGATCGAGGACGTCGACGCCGTCGACGAGATGGTCATGGCCTGGTCCAGCTCGAGCTGCTCCTGCTCCAGCTGCTGCTCCTGCTCCACGTCGAGCTGCTGCAGCACCAGCACCAGCACCGGTTGTGGCGGGGGCTGATCCCCGCGCCGCACTGTCCCCGCCGGCGTCCGCGCCGGCGGGGATCCCACCCCCCGACCCACCGATCCGCGCACCACGGCACCGACCGCCAGACAGGTGAGGCCCATGATCGTCGACGTCCGGACCACCTCCACCGGGTGGGACACCAGCCTCAAGCAGCTCGGGGAGGCGTTCCACGAGCGGGCGCAGCGCCGCAGCGGCGCGGTGTCGCCGCTGGACGGGGTCACCGTCCGCCTCGCCGCGCTCGGCCTCACCGACGCCAACCGGGACACCGGCACGCCGCCGGCCGGCGGTGTCGTCCCGGTCTGGCTGTACGGCGCGACCGCGCTGGTCGGCCCCCGCTGGCCCGGCCCGGCCACCGACGCCGACGCCGCTGACGACACCGACGGCGGTGCCCCGGTCGGCCGTACCGGGCCGTGCCCGCTCTGCGTGCAGCGACGCTGGCAGGCCATCCGGCTGCGCGAGGAACGGCACGCCCTGGAACACGGCGCGAAGGTGAGCGTCCCCGGCCCGCTGCCGCACCTCACCCCGTTCGCCGTCGAGGCGATCTGGCAGCTCCTCACGCACGCCGCCGCGCCGCCCGCCACCCGCCCCGGCCTCGGCCGGCTGCACCAGCTCCGGATGGACACCCTGGAGACCACCACGGTGGAGGTGCTGGCCGACTCGGAGTGCCCGGCCTGCGCCACCGTCCGCCCGGACACCGCCGAGGGCGCGGTGATCGCGCTGGCCCCCCGCCCCAAGCCGGGCCCGACCACCTACCGGCTGCGCCCCGCCGACGAGCTGGACCTGCCGGTCGTCGCGCTGGCGAACCCGGTCGCCGGGGCGCTCGGCGGCAACGCGCTGCGCGCGTACAACGCGAACTCGACCGCGCCGGTGTCCGGCTACTTCCGGGTCCGCAGCCGCTACGACCTGCACGAGATGTGGTGGAGCGGGCACGCCAACAGCTACGGCACCAGCGAGACGTACGCCCTGCTGGAAGGGCTGGAACGGTACGCCGGGCAGTTCCCCCGGGCCAAGCGGACCGAGGTGTACGACAGCTACGCCAACCTCGCCCCGGACGCGATGGACCCGGCCGGTCTCGGCTACGACCCGGCCTTCTACCCCGGTCACGGGCTCTACTACGCCCCGTACTCGCCGACCGAGCCGATGCACTGGGTGTGGGGGTACTCGCTGCGCGACCGGCAGCCCCGGCTGGTCCCCGAGCAGCTGGTGTACTACCTGGACCGGCGGGAGAAGCAGCGCAAGTTCGTCCAGGAGTGCTCCAACGGCTGCGCCAGCGGCAGCTCCCCGGAGGAGGCGCTGCTGCACGGCATGCTCGAACTCGTCGAACGGGACGCCTTCCTGCTGGCCTGGTACGGCTCGTCCCGGCTGGCCGAGATCGACCCGGCCACCTGCCGGGACGAGAAGGTGCACTTCATGCTCGACCGGGTCGAACTGCTCGGGTACGACATCCGGCTCTTCGACACCCGCGCCGACCTGCCGGTACCGGTGGTGACGGCGGTGGCGGTCAAGCGCGGCGACGGCCTCGGCCAGCTCTGCTTCGCCGCCGGGGCCAGCCTCGACCCGGACGACGCGGTCCGGGCGGCGGTCTGCGAGACCGCCTCCTACGTGCCCGGCTTCGACGAGCGGGTGGAGGCGAGCCTGCCGGCGCTGAAGGAGATGACCCGCGACTACACGAAGGTCACCGAGCTGAGCCACCACGCGCTGCTGTACGGCCTGCCGGAGATGACGCGGCACGCGCAGTTCCTCTTCGACGACCCGCCGAAGCGGTCGATGGACGAGCTGTACGGCGACTGGTTGGCCGCCCGCCCCGACAACGACGACCTGACCGCCGACACCGGGTACCTGGCCGGGCTGATCGCCGGACTCGGCGGTGACGTGCTCGCCGTCGACCAGACCTGCCCCGAGCAGGAGATCGCCGGGGTGCACACGATGGCCCTGGTGGCCCCGGCGCTGCTGCCGATCGACTTCGGCTGGCAACGCCAGCGGGTGCTGCACAGCGACCGGCTGGCCCGGCACCTGGCCCGGGGCCGGCAGGGTCCCGACCAGCTCGGCGCGACCGCCCGCAACCCCCACCCGCACCCCTTCCCCTAGGAGCACGTCATGCACTCCGAGGCCGTCACGGTCATCCGGGACTACACCGAGGCGGTGTTCCGGCGGGCGCGGGTACCGATGGAACCGCTGAACTTCGTGGTGGACTGGGCCGACCAGCCGTCCCGGCACACGTCCTACCCGGGCGCGCCCCGGCTGCCGCTGCCCGCCGACCCGCCGGAGCTGCCCACCCTGCGGCAGCTGTTCACCGGCACGGACCTGCCGGCCGCCGAGGGTTGGACGCTGCCGTCGCTGGGCGCCCTGCTGCGGCTGTCGTACGGGGTGCTCGACCGGCGGATGACGATCAACTGGAACCAGGACATCGGCAAGCGGGCGCACTTCGAGCACGCGGTCTGGGGTCGCGGCACCGCCTCCGGGGGTGGCATGTACCCGGTGGAGCTGTACCTGGTGGCCGGGGCGTCCGGCCCGCTGCTGCCCGGCGTGTACCACTACCACACCGGCCAGCACGTGCTGGAACGGTTGCTGGTCGGCGACGTCGCCGACACCGTACGGGCGGCCCTGGCCGGCCCCGGCCGCACCGGCGACGGCACCACGGCCGAGGACGCCGGTGACGGGGCGGACACCTTCCTGCTGGCCAGCATCAGGTTCTGGAAGAACGCGTTCAAGTACAACAGCTTCTGCTACCACGTGGTCACCCAGGACCTCGGGGCGATGCTCGGCTCCTGGGACCTGCTCGCGCCGGCCCTGGGCGCGCCGCTGCGCCGGCACCTGGCCTTCGACCCGGCCCCGGTGGACCGGCTGCTGGGCTTCGACAGCGACGCGGAGAGCGTCTTCGCGGTGGTCCCGGTCCGGTGGCGCGACGCCGGCCCGGCCGCGACCCGACCCGACGCCGCCGGAGGCACCGCCGCCCGGCCTGACGCCGCCGGCACCGCCGCCCGGCCCGCCGCCGGAAGCGCCGCCGGGCCGGACGACGCCCGTACCGCCGCCGGGTCGCAGCCGGCCGGACCGGGCGATGTACGCGTCCGGCACACCCCGTTCGAACGGTCCCGGACCGTCGTGGAGTTTCCGCAGGTCACCGCCGTGCACCGGGCGGCGGCGACGAACACCGCCGCCGGCCCGGCGGCGGTCGCCGCCGCGTCACCGGTCGACCTGCCCGGCGAGCCGATCGGGCTGCCCGCCCCGCAGCTCGACCGGCTCGACCGTCCGCTGTCGACGGTGCTGGCCGCCCGGCACTCCAGCTTCGGCCGGTTCCGCCGCCCACCGGACCTGACCGCCGCCGAACTCGGCACCACGCTGGCCTTCGCCGCCGTCGGCGGACACCACCCGTCCGACGTGAAGGGCCCGGACGGCGGCCCGGGGCTGACCCGGCTGTGGGTCTTCGCCAACCACGTCGACGGGCTCGCCACCGGCGGGTACGCGTACCACGCCGACCGGCACGCGCTGCTGCCCGCCGGGGCGGAACCCGAGGGCGGCATGTCCGCCTTCCTGCAACAGCAGTACTTCCTGACCAACTACACGATGGGGCAGGTCGGCGCGGTGCTGGCGATCTCGGCCCGCCCGGACGCCGTCCTCGACGCGTTCGGTCCGCGCGGCTACCGGATCCTCAACGCCGAGATCGGCACCGTCGCCCAGCGGGCGTACCTGTCGGCCACCGCGCAGCGGCTCGGCTGCGGGGCGGTGCTCGGCTTCGACAACGTCGCCATGAACACCGTGCTGGGGCTGGACGACACCGACGAACGCACCGTGCTGTTCCTGCTCCTCGGGCGGCACCCCGAGGCGACCGCCGACCTGGCGTACCGGCTGTGACGCTCCCAGCCGGCGCCGACGTACGAAGGAGAAACCCGTGACGGTGACCCTGCCCGCCCCCTCGGTACGCCCGGTGTCCTGGCGGATGCCCGAGGTGTTCATGCTGCGCACCGCCGGACTGCCGATCGAGGTCGCCGACCGGCTCGCCTTCGACCGCACCGCCGCCTGGGCCCGCCGGATCCTCGACCTGGAGGAGCTGCTGCGCGAGCGCGGCCGGGAACTCGCCGACGCCCTCGGCGAGGCGGTGGCCCGCAACCTGACCGACGACGACGGGCTGCGGCAGAAACTGATCCGGCTGCGGCGGGACGTGTTCAACCTACGTCAGCCCCGCCCGGCCGACCCGGCGGCCTGGCCGGCCGACCGGCTCGGCGCGGACACCCACCGGATGCTCACCGCCTGGCTGGCGACCTGGACGACGTACCGGGAGGAGCTGGCCGCCGGGCCGGCGGTGCTGGACGCCGAACTCGTCGACCGCCGCGCCACGCTACGGGACCTCGCCGCCGACCCGGACCTGCGCGGCGGCATCCTGCTCGCCTCCCCCTCGCTGGACCAGTACCTGCCCGGCTACCTCACCGCCGGGGCGAAACTGGGCAAGCGGGCCCGCCGGGTCGAACGGTCGTTGCTCGAGTACGCCTTCCGCACCGCCTGCAAGACCAGCCCGTTCAGCCGGCTGACCACGGTGAACGTCGGTACCCTCGCCAACGGCACCGGTACCCTGCTCGGCGTCGACCCGGTCCCCGGAGCGCCCAAGCGCGGCAGCGCCCGGCTCAACCTGGCCGCCCTGGGCCGGCTGTCGGCGATCGTGCTGGCCGACGAGACGCTCCGCGCCGACCTGCCGGTCGCCGTCACCACCGGGTGGCGCATCGAGCACGGCCGGCTGCGTTACCTGCGCCGCCGCCGCACCGCCTCCGAGGACGGCGACGCCGCGATCACCCTGGAGTCCATCCACGAGTCGCTGTTCGTGCTGCCCACCGGGCGGATGCTGCACGACATCCTGGCCGCCCTCGACCACGGCCGGGTGGTCCGGCTGGCCGACCTGGTCACCGAGCTGGCCGTGGACGGCCGGCCGGCCGCCGAGGTCGAGCAGTACCTGCACCACCTGCTCCGGGTGGGCCTGCTGGTGGTGCCGAACCTGCACCTGGACATCCACGCCGACGACCCGGTCGACGGGTACCGGGCCGCGCTGCGCGCCGTCGGTCGGGGCTGGGCGGACCGGCTCGCCGACCGGGTCGACACCGCCAACCGGCTCGCCACCGGCTACCCGGCGCACGACGTGGACGGTCGCCGCCGCACCCTGGCCGCGATCCGCGACGAACTCGCCGCCGCCCACGCCGACCTGGGACGCGCCGACATCCCGGCCCCCCGCACCCTGCTCTACGAGGACGCCGCCCTGGTCACCCGGGAACCGGTCACCGCCGACCGGGACCGCTGGGCCCGGGAGGTCATCCCCGGCCTGACCGCGTTGGCGAAGATCATGCCGGTGTTCGACGTCAACCTGCCCCGCCGGCTCGCCACCAAGGGTTTCTTCCGGGCCCGGTACGGCGACGGCGGGCGCTGCGACGACCTGCTCACCTTCGCCCACGAGTTCCAGCAGGACTTCTTCGAGCACTACACCGGCCGGATGATGCGCCGCCGCGCGTTCGACGCCGACAACACCTACGTCCGGCAGGAGAACTGGTTCAAGCAGTCGGAGATCACCGCGCTGGACGACGCCCGGCTGGAGGTGGCCCGCCGGATGAACGAGGCGTACGCGGCGCTGCCGCCGGACGCCGAGGAACTCGTCCTCGACGGGTCGTTCATGGCCGACGTGGCCGCCATGGTGCCGGAGACCCTCGGCGTGCTGGACCCGCGCTCGTTCTTCCTCCAGTTCGCCGACCAGGGGGACCGGCACCGGGTGGTGGTCAACCGGATCTACTCCGGGATGACCCTGCTGTTCTCCCGGTTCGCGCACCTGTTCGCCGGGGAGGAGCTGGCCGACCGGCTCCGCGCCGAGCTGACCCGGCTCGCCCCGCCCGGCGCGGTGCTGGCCGAACTCAAGGGCGGGTACGACGCCACCAACCTGAACCTGCACCCCTCGGTCACCCCGTACGAGCTGGTCTGCCCGGGTGAGATCAGCTTCCGGCCGGCCGCCGAGCAGATCCGGATGGACGACCTGAGCGTCGAACACGACCCGGAGACGGACCGGCTGCTGCTGCGCTCCCGCCGGCTCGACGCCGAGGTGATCCCGGTGTACCTGGGCTTCCTGCTGCCGATGGCGTTGCCCGAGGTGCAGCAGGTGCTGCTCACCTTCGCGTACCTGGGGATGGCCCAGCCGGACCTGTGGGCCGGCACCACCGTCCCGCTGCCCGGCACCGGCATGGTCGGCTATCCGCGCATCGTGCACGGCGACCTGGTGCTGCAACGACGGATGTGGAAGCTGCACCCGGACTTCCTGCCCGCCGCCCGTACCCCGGACCAGAGCGAGGCCGACTGGTTCCTGCGCTGGCAGCGCTGGCGGCGGGAGAACCGGCTGCCCCGGCGGGTGTTCGCCACCCCGGAGGGCGGCCGGCTCACCCCGGCCACCGACGACGGCGCGCCGGCCGGGGCCCGCCCCGACCACAAGCCGCTGTACGTCGACTTCGACAGCCTCTTCTCGGTGCAGTTGCTGGACGCCACCGCCCGCGGCGCGGGCAGCCGGCTGGTGCTCACCGAGATGCTGCCCGACCGGGACGAGCAGGTGCTGCGCGGTCCCGCCGGCACCCACGTCACCGAACTGACCGTCGAACTCAACGGCGTACGAGCCGGAGAGGTGGAGCAGTGACCGAGTTCCCGTCGCCGACCGACCACGGCTGGCTCAGCGTGCACGTCTTCTACGCCAGCAACGCCAACCCGATGCTGGTCGAGGGGGTCCGGCCGCTGGTCGACGCGCTGCGCGCCGAGGGCCTGATCAGCCGGTACTTCTTCATCAAGTACTGGATGGAGGGGCCGCACGTGCGGCTGCGGGTGCTGCCCGCGCCCGGCGTCGACCCGGCGCTGGTGCGGGCCCGGGTGGACGAGGCCATCGCCGCGTTCCTGCGCCGCCGCCCCGCCCTGTACGAGGTGGACAGCGAGGGGCTCGGCGGCCTGTACAAGCAGATGTACCTGGCCGAGTACGGCCAGGACCGCTGGGACGCCGAGTACGGCGCGGACGGCGTGATGCCGATGCGGGCCAACAACAGCGCCCACCACATCCCGTACGAGCGGGAGTACGGCCGGTACGGCGGCCCGGCCGGCATCGAGCTGGCCGAGTGGCACTTCGAGCACTCCAGCGACGTGGTGCTGGACCTGCTCGCCACCACCAACGTGCACGTACGGCCGGTGCTGCTCGGGCTCTCCACCCAGCTGACGACGATGATGTGCGCGGCGTTCCTGGCCGACGACGCCCGGATCGCGCACTTCCTCGACGAGTACCGCAAGTTCTGGGAGGTCTCGTACCAGGAGCCGAGCGACGACTACCACCACAGCTTCGACAGCAGCTACGCCAAGATGGACGCCACGCTGCGGGAGCGGCTCGCCGGCATCCGGGCCGCCGCCCGGGACCCGCAGCTGCGGGTCACCGGCATCGAGGGGCGCTGGCTGGCGCACTGCCGCGAGCTGCGGGCCCGGGTGGTGGCCGCCACCGAACGGGGCGACCTGGTGTTCCAGCGCGGCGGTGCCGAGCCGACCCCGGTGACGGACCTGGACGCGGCGATGGCGATCCTGCTCAGCTCGTACGTGCACATGACCAACAACCGGCTGGGCGTGAGCATCCTCGACGAGATCTACCTGTCGTACCTGATCCGCACCGCCCTGCTGGACGACCTGGCGGCGGCCGAACCCCCGGCCGGCGAGCCCGCACCGGTCGGTGCGCGGTGACCACGGTCGAACAGACCTGGACCCGGCCCCGGCTGCGGTCCGGTGTGGTGCTCGGCCCGGGGCAGTGGCGCGGCGAGAAACTCGTCCACCACGTGAAGGACCCGGAGACCGGCTGGTACTACCGGGTCGGGCCCCGGGAGCACTTCCTGCTGGCCCGGATGGACGGCACCCGCACCCTCGACGAGCTGGCCGCCGCGTACGCGGCCGAGTTCGGCCGGCAGCTCGGCCCGGCCAACTGGCAGCAGCTGTTCGCCATGCTGCACCGACGGCAACTGCTCGACGGCGCGACCGACCCGGCGGAGATCGCCCGGCTGACCGCCACCGCCGCCGAGAGCAAGGCGCAGGCCAAGCGGGGGCCGCTGTCCGCCCGGTTCCCGCTGTTCGACCCGGAGCGACTCTTCGACCGGGTACTGCCCGCGCTGCGCCCGGTGTTCAGCTGGTGGTTCGTGGTGCCCGCGCTGGCCGCGGTGCTGGCCCTGACCGGGTACGTGGCGCTGCACCTGACGGAGCTGTCCGAGGCGGTCACCGGTGGCCGCCGGCCGGTCGCCGCGATCGTCGCCGCCGTGCTGATCACCTGGTCGATCGTCTTCCTGCACGAGTGCGCGCACGGCCTGGCCTGCCGGCACTTCGGCGGGCGGGTCACCGAGATCGGGGTGATGTGGCGGTTCCCGATCGTCGCCCCGTACTGCAAGGTGGACGACGTGGTGCTGTTCACCCCGCGCCGCCGGGTGGCGACCGCGTTCGCCGGGATCTTCGTGAGTCTGCTGGCGCTGCTGCCGTTCGCGGCGGTCTGGCTGTGGGCCGCCCCCGGGGTGCTGCGCGACCTGGCCGCCACGATCCTGCTGTTCGGCACCGCCGCCGCGCTCATCGGGCTGGTGCCGTTCCTGCGGCTGGACGGCTACTACATGCTCAGCCACGCGCTGAACCTGGTCGACCTGCGCACCGACGCGTACCGGTTCTGGGGTCGGCTGCTGCGCGGCGGCCCGCGGGCGGTCGCCGGCTACCGGTCCCGGGACCGGGTCGCCTACGCCGGATACGGGTTGGCTTCGCTGGTGTTCGGGGTGACCCTGCTGGTGCTGCTGGTGCGCTACTGGTACGAGTCGCTGGCGACCTGGGTGGGGCCGTTCTGGTCGGTCACCATCCTGGCCGTGGAGGCGGTGCTGGCGGTGGGCGCGCTCGGCTGGCTGCACCGGCGGCGCAGCCGGAACGCCACCACCACCGACACCGGTACCGTCACCGCCCCGGGCCCGGAGGCGACCGCCGGCGCGTGAACGCGGACGGCCGTGAGCATGGACCGTCGTGAACCCCGGGCGGGGGTGAACACGGCCGTGGCGGGCGTGCGGGTGGGTGGATGGGGCGTCAGAGGCCGGCGCAGGTGGCCCCGTCGACGGTGCACTCCTCCGGACGGGTGGCCCGCCCGGTGCCGTCGACGTGGAACCGCAGCGCCGCCGAGGCGCCGGGCGCAAGGTCGGCTCCGCTGGTGAACGTGTACCGCCCACGGGAACCGGAGACGCCGGGCCGGGCCCCACCCTCCACCCAGACCGCCACCAGGCGGCTGCCGGGCACCGCCACCCGCACCGTCCAGTCCTGCGGCCGGTCGGACACGTTGGTCACCCGTACCTCGCCGATGAACGCGTCATGGTAGTCGTCCACCAGCCGGTACGCTCCCGCCACCACGACCGCCGTGGTGGTCGCCGTGGTGGCCGGACCGGCCGGCGCGCCCGGGGTCCCGACGGTGGTACGTGGACGGTCGCTGGCCGAGGGGCTCGGGGTCACACTCCGGGTCACCGTCGGGGTGACCGACGGCGATTCGGACGGGCTCGGCGACCGGGCCGGCGTCGTGGCCGGCGGCGTCCCGCCCTTGCGGACGCCCAGCGACGGTGACGGCAGCACCGGCAACGGTACGGTCGGCAACGGCGGGCCGGGGTCGGCGACCGGTCGGCTGCCGGAGACCGCGCCGAGGGCGACCGCCATCAGCACCACCATCACCAGGACACCGACCGAGACCACGATCCACGGCGAGCTGACGCCACCGGCCCCCCGCGCACGACGACTGCCGGCCATGTTCCTCCCCCTGTCGGTCCCGACGGCCGAGCCTAGTCAC
Organism: Micromonospora cathayae; assembly: GCF_028993575.1. Classification (NCBI taxonomy): domain Bacteria; kingdom Bacillati; phylum Actinomycetota; class Actinomycetes; order Micromonosporales; family Micromonosporaceae; genus Micromonospora; species Micromonospora cathayae. The sequence goes on from NZ_CP118615.1 coordinate 6,255,941, forward strand.
CAGGACCAACACCGGAAAGTGTCCGGTACGTCACCGGATCCACCGGCCGGGACGACGAACGCCGCCGGTCGGCTGTCGACCATCCGCCGCTCAGCCGGACCGGATGACGGTGCAGATGACCAGACCGTCGTCGCTGCCGCGCAGCAGGTACCGGTAGCGTTCGCCGGGCACCGCCCGGCCCTCGCTGTCCAGGAACTCCCACTCCACCGCCACCATGGTCAGCAGCTCGGAGAGCGGCGCGACGTCCTGGATGAGCGCGTTCGCCGCCACCAGCTCGCGTTCCTGGTAGTCGGGCGCGGCACCGACGAAGGAGAGCGCCACCGCGGCCGGGGAACTGAACGAGAAGCTGTAGGTGTCGGCGACCACCAGCCCGGGCAGGGCGTAGCAGCCGGCGATGGCGGGCAGGTCGCCGGCGGTCAGCGCCACGCCGTACCGGTCGAAGAATTCGGTGAGCGTGTCGAGATCGGTGGAGGCGGTCACGGCGACAGCAGTTGCCGGTCGGCGACCGGGGCAAACCTCAGCGCGCCGGGATCCGTACCTCGATCTCCGCGCCGAGGGTGGCGCCCCCGGTGAGTCCCAGGTCGTCGCCGCTCCAGAACCGTCCCGGGTCGTACCAGTTGGGCCGGCGGCCGGCCGGGAGCAGCCCCATCGCCTCGTAGGTCACCGCGACCACCTCCGCGCAGTACGCCGTCTCCAGCGTCCGGTCGCCAGCGGTGCCGGTGGCGGCGTCCGTGCCGGTGGCGGCGTCGGTGCCGGTGGCGGCGTCGGTGCCGGTGGCGGCGTCGGTGCCGGTGGCGGCGTCGGTGCCGGTGGCGGTGGTCCCCCGGCCCGGGGTGGACGCGGGCGCGGCGGCCCGGCGTCGGCTGGCTCCTCGGAGCGGCCCCGGCAGCGGCGGGCGGGGGATCGCCGGGACCCGGCCCCGCAGCCAGCGCCAGGCGAGCTGGGCGGTGGACGGAAACGGCGTGCCGTCGAGCCGGGCGATGGTGCGCAGCACCGCGTCCTCCAGCTCCGGGCCGACGGACGGTTCGAGCTGACGCAGCCAGGCACGCTGGCCGTACCGGTTCGCCCAGACGCAGACCGCGTCCCGCAGGTCGTGCAGCTGCACCCCCCGCTGGTGCGTGCCGGACCACATGTCGGGCAGAGACCGGCCCAGCTCCGCGTGCCACATCAACGGCGGCAGGTCCTCCAGCACCACGGCCATGCCGACGTGGTTGACCGGGCTGTTGGTGGTGAGCTGGATCGCCCGGTCGGGGACGCTGCGTCCCCGGAACACCCACAGGTCCCCGGTGCGGGTCAACTCGACCGCCTGGTCCAGGCTGATGCTCATGCGCTTACCCTAGGCGGATGCGGCAACGGATGCAGTGGTGGAAGCTCCTCGGGCTGGCCGGTGTGGTGGGCGTCGCGGCGACGGGCGCGGTGATCGCCCGGGCCGAGCGGCGGCGGCGGGCGTACACCCCGGAGGAGATCCGGGCCCGGCTGCGCGACCGGCACACGCGGGCGGCCGAGGACGCCGGGAGCGCCGACCCGGCCTGAGCGTCCGGTTGGCCGGCCGGGACGCCCGGGTGGGGCGACGACGGGGTTCCACAGTGTCGCCACCGGTGGACGTCACCCCGCCCCGAGATCATCCCGGCTAGAGTCCGTGGTGGACGTTCGGTACGTATCCCGGAGGCGCGGTCGTGTTCTCTCTTCCCCTCACCGACCGGGCGTCCCTGCATCCGCTGGAACCGTGGCAGGCCGAGGAGTTCGCCGCCTTCGTCGAGCGGGCCCGGCCGCATCTGGCCCCCTGGCTGCCCTGGGCGCGCAGCATCACCGACGTCGCCGGGGCGCGTGGGTTCCTCACCCGGTACGCGGACGGGCAGGCTGGGGACATCCGGCGCATCTACGCCATCCGGTCGGACGGCGAGATGGTGGGGGGCACGCTGTTCCGGGTCTTCGACGTCGACCAGGGGGTCTGCGAGATCGGGGTCTGGTTGGCCCCTGAGGCGTCCGGTCAGGGCCTGGTCACCCGGGCCGTCCGGATCATGATCGACTGGGCGTTCCGGGACCGTGGCATGCACCGGGTGGAGTGGCGGGTCGTGCCGCACAACGAGCCGAGCCGGGCGGTGGCCCGCCGGCTGGGCATGACCCGGGAGGGCGTGCTGCGGCAGTCGTTCCTGTTCGGCGGCGAACGCCTCGACGTCGAGGTGTGGTCGCTGCTCGCCCCCGAATGGCCGGTCACCACCGGCTGACCCCGAACAGCCGGTCACCACCCGTTGACCTGAAGGGCCGGTCACCGCCGGTTGACCCGAATGACCGGATCGGCGGCGTCCAGCCCTGTCCGGTTGGGGGGCTGATGTCCGGATATCCGGCCCCGGTCGCGGGCCGCCAGCCGGAATGACCCGCCCCCCGGACCGGTTGTACATGGTCCAGACGCGAGCACCAGGCCCCCACCCCCGCAGCGCGACCACCCCCCGAGGGTGGAATGCGCGCCGGCCCGGACTCGTTACACCCTCCCGACGCCCCGAGCACCCCGGCGTCACCCCGACCTTCCCCCCGCGCCACCCAGCGGTCCCCCACCCCGGGGTCGACCCCAACCGCGCGGGCATCCCCCCGGCACCACCCCCGACGGAAGAGGGAGTCACCATGACCACCATCATCCGTAAGACCGCACTCACCATCGCCGGCACCGCCATCATCGGCGGCGCCATCGCCGCCCCCGCCGCCGCCTTCGCCGGCAGCCCCACCACCGACCGCCCCAACGGCGGCCGGGAACTGAGCATCCGCTACGAAGCCCAGCCGAACTTCTACTACTGCGGACCCGCCGCCGCCCGTAACGCCCTCACCGCCATCGACAAGAACCCCAGCGTCGACGAAGCCGCCCGACACATGGGCACCACCGAAGCCGGCACCAACTCCGCCACCGACATCACCCGGTACCTGAACACCGAAACCGGCAACAAGTACCGCACCATCGAGATCCCCACCCCCAAGGCCGACGACAAGCAGACCGACACCCTCCGCACCGACATCACCAAGACCGTCGACGACGGACGCGCCGTCGTCGCCAACATCGCCGGCACCACCACCGACACCAACGGCACCCCCCACTCCTTCGAAGGCGGCCACTACATCAGCGTCGTCGGCTACCGCGACAACGGCCACACCGTCAAGATCGCCGACTCCGCCAACCCCAACCAAGCCAGCTACTGGATCACCACCGACAACCTCGCCGACTGGATCGCCACCCGCGGCTACTCCACCAGCTGACCCCGAACACCAACCCACCACGGGCCGGCCCCCACCACCAGGGGCCGGCCCGTCGCCGTCCGTGGTCGTCCGGGGTCGGCGTCCCGAGAGCTGACACCAGGTTGCGCCAATAGCAAGACGGACGTACGGTTTGTACGAACGCGGAATCGCTGGTAAGTGTCGCCTAACTCGGGCGGCCCTCCGGCGGGTGCGACAGACTGCTCAGGACTACTCACGGTCGCTGGTGTGAAGGAGTACGACGTGGCGAGCCTCGACACCTTCGGTGCGAAGACCCAGCTACGCGTCGGAGACGCGAGCTACGAGATTTTCAAGATCAGTAAGGTGGACGGCCACGATCGGCTGCCCTACAGCCTGAAGATCCTGCTGGAGAACCTGCTACGGACCGAGGACGGCGCGAACATCACCGCCGACCACATCCGGCAACTCGGCGCGTGGGACCCCACCGCCGACCCCAGCGTGGAGATCCAGTTCACCCCGGCGCGGGTGCTGATGCAGGACTTCACCGGCGTACCGTGCGTGGTCGACCTGGCCACCATGCGGGAGGCCGTGCGCGACCTCGGCGGCGACCCGACCAAGGTGAACCCCCTCGCCCCGGCCGAGCTGGTCATCGACCACTCGGTCATCGCCGACCTGTTCGGCCGCGAGGACGCCTTCGCCCGCAACGTCGAGCTGGAGTACGAGCGCAACAAGGAGCGCTACCAGTTCCTGCGCTGGGGGCAGACCGCGTTCAACGAGTTCAAGGTGGTCCCGCCGGGCACCGGCATCGTGCACCAGGTCAACATCGAGTACCTGGCCCGGACCGTGATGGAGCGGGGCGGCCAGGCGTACCCGGACACCGTGGTCGGCACCGACTCGCACACCACCATGGTCAACGGCCTGGGTGTGCTGGGCTGGGGCGTCGGCGGCATCGAGGCCGAGGCCGCGATGCTCGGCCAGCCGGTCAGCATGCTCATCCCCCGGGTGGTCGGCTTCAAGCTGCACGGCGAGATGCCGGCCGGCACCACCGCCACCGACCTGGTGCTCACCATCACCGAGATGCTGCGCAAGCACGGCGTGGTCGGCAAGTTCGTCGAGTTCTACGGCCCCGGCGTGAGCGCGGTGCCGCTGGCCAACCGGGCCACCATCGGCAACATGTCCCCCGAGTACGGCTCCACCGTCGCGATCTTCCCGATCGACGCGGAGACCGTCCGCTACCTGGAGCTGACCGGGCGGGACCCGCAGCAGGTCGCGCTGGTCGAGGCGTACGCCAAGGAGCAGGGCCTCTGGCACGACCCGGCGGCCGAGCCGGACTACTCCGAGCGCCTGGAGCTGGACCTGGGCACCATCGAGCCGTCGCTGGCCGGCCCGAAGCGCCCGCAGGACCGGGTGCCGCTGGGCAACGCCAAGACGCTGTTCCGCTCGGCGCTGACCGACTACGTCACCGACAACGGCACCGGCGCGACCGGCCCCGCGCAGCCCGCGCCGAAGGGCCGCGCCGACGAGGCCAGCGCCGAGTCCTTCCCGGCCAGCGACTCCCCCGCCGTGGACGGCGCGAGCGACCCCGCCGACGCCCCGCGCGAGCTGGTCAACAGCGCGGTCGGCTCGGGCGGCCGGGCCAGCAACCCGATCCGGGTGACCGGGGCCGACGGCACCGAGTTCGAGCTGGACCACGGCGCGGTGGTGATCGCCGCGATCACCTCCTGCACCAACACCTCCAACCCGCAGGTCATGATCGGGGCGGCGCTGCTGGCCCGCAACGCGGTGGAGAAGGGCCTGGCCCGCAAGCCGTGGGTGAAGACCACCCTCGCTCCCGGCTCGAAGGTGGTCATGGACTACTACGAGCGGGCCGGCCTCACCCCGTACCTGGAGAAGCTCGGCTTCCACCTGGTCGGGTACGGCTGCACCACCTGCATCGGCAACTCCGGCCCGCTGCCGGAGGAGGTCTCCGCCGCCGTCAACGAGGCCGACCTGGCGGTCGTCTCGGTGCTCTCCGGCAACCGGAACTTCGAGGGCCGGATCAACCCGGACGTCAAGATGAACTACCTGGCGTCCCCGCCGCTGGTGGTGGCGTACGCGCTCGCCGGCACCATGGACATCGACCTGGCCAACGAGCCGATCGGTGAGGACAGCCAGGGCAACCCGGTGTTCCTGCGGGACATCTGGCCGAACAGCGCGGAGATCCAGGACGTCATCGCCTCGGCGATCGGCGCGACCGGGTTCAGCGCGGCGTACGCGGACGTCTTCGCCGGTGACGAGCGGTGGCAGTCGCTGCCCACCCCGACCGGGGACACCTTCGCCTGGGCGGGCGAGTCGACCTACGTCCGCAAGCCCCCGTACTTCGAGGGCATGGCGAAGGACCCGCAGCCGGTCGGCGACATCGCCGACGCGCGGGTGCTGGCGAAGCTGGGTGACTCGGTGACCACCGACCACATCTCCCCGGCCGGCTCGATCAAGGCGGACTCCCCCGCCGGCAAGTACCTCGCCGAGCACGGTGTGCCGCGCCACGAGTTCAACTCGTACGGCTCGCGCCGGGGCAACCACGAGGTGATGATCCGGGGCACCTTCGCCAACATCCGGCTGCGCAACCAGCTCGTTCCCGGGGTGGAGGGTGGCGTCACCGTCAACCACCTGACCGGCGAGCAGACCTCCATCTACGACGCCTCGGTGGCGTACCAGGAGGCGGGTGTCCCGCTGGTCGTGCTGGCCGGCAAGGAGTACGGTTCCGGGTCGTCGCGGGACTGGGCGGCCAAGGGCACCATGCTGCTCGGCGTCCGGGCGGTCATCGCCGAGTCGTACGAGCGGATCCACCGCTCCAACCTGATCGGCATGGGCGTGCTGCCGTTGCAGTTCCCGGCCGGCGAGACCGCCGACAGCCTGGGCCTGACCGGCACCGAGACCTTCTCGATCGCCGGGGTCACCGCGATCAACGACGGCGAGACCCCGCGCACCGTGCGGGTCACCACCGACAGCGGCGTGGAGTTCGACGCCGTGGTCCGGATCGACACCCCGGGCGAGGCGGACTACTACCGCCACGGCGGCATCCTGCAGTACGTCCTGCGCCGGATGATCGCCAGCTAGGTTCCCGGCTGACCGGAGGGGCCCTGCGCGGTCGCGCAGGGCCCCTCCGCGCTGCTCAGGTCCAGCGGATGGAGCTGGCCTCGTCGTCGAGGACGCCGAGGTAGTCGTCCAGCCAGGTGAACGGGGTCGACGCGCCGCCCCAGCCGCGGTGCTCGAAGAGGCTCAGCCAGCAGTTCCCGCCGGCGAGGAACGAGCCGATCTCGTCGTTCCAGTGTTCCGGGGTGATCAGTTCCACCTGCCAGTCGAGGTCGGAGGTCGGTCCGGTGCAGCCGGACGGGGCGCTGTAGGTGAGGGTGCCGCCGTCGTAGTCCCGGTCCTCGTACATGGTGCCGATCGTGGTGGCCGCCGCCGTGACCCCGTCCCGCTTCACCGGGGTCGCCGCCGCCAGCCGTCGCCGCAGGGTGGGATCCGCCGCAGCGGCCCGGGCGTCCTGCGGCGCGTCGGTGATCCGGCCGGCGGTGGCCACCGCGATGGCCGTCCGGAAGCTGGTGTAGCAGGTCATCTTCGCGGTGGACACGTCCACCACACAGTGTCGGTCGGTCCCGGCTGCTGCCGGACGCTGGCCCGGCCCGGCTGCTGCGGAACGCTGGTCGGCTGCGGCCGGCGACACCGCCGACCCGATCCCCAGCACGACCAGCACGGCACCGGCCGCGATCCGTCGACCTCGCATCTGCCCTCCCCTGGTGTACGGCGACCCGTGGTGGGGCCGCCGAACATCAGGGTCGGCCCGACGACCCCCGTCCGACGAGATCCCGGAGGGCGGACGAACGGGGGCAGGGGACGGCCAGCCGCAGGCGGGGACGGGGACGGGACGGGGCGGGGACGGGGCGGGGACGGGGACGGGGACGGGGACGGGGACGGGGACGGGGACGGGGACGGGGACGGGGCGGGTGGGCCGGTGTCGGCCCACCCGCCCGGGTGGTTCTGCCTGCCGATCAGATCCGGCCGACGCCCGCGCCGGCGGTCACCAGCGCCGGCACCGTCGACGCCGGGTCGAGGGTGTACGGGTAGTAGGTGCGCGGCTCGACCACGGTGCCGCTGGTCTCCGGCGTACCGGAGTTGACGTAGACGTTCTGCCGTTCCACCGCCCGTCCCGGGTCGCTGTCGGCATACCCGCTGGCGGAGTACATCGGGTAGGGCACGTCCTTGAAGTAGTTCCCCTCGACCAGCACACCGGCGTTCATGGTGGAGGCGACCGCGTAGAGCGCATTGCCGAGGAAGTAGTTGTTGTACACGTGCACCGGCTCACCGAACCGGACCCGGGGGTGCCGCTGCCGGCTGTTGTCGAAGAAGTTGTGGTGGATGCTGACCTTCAGGTGACCGATGTCGGTGGATCCGGAGCCGTCGGAGTGCCCGATCAGCATGCTCTTGTCGGAGCGGTCGAAGTGGTTCCAGGAGACGGTCACGTAGTCCGCGCCCCGGACGATGTCGACCGAGCCGTCCACCGCGCCGGCGAACCGGTTGTGGTCGATCCAGATGTGGTGCGAGTTCTGTCCGACGTTGATCGCGTCGTCCTCGGCGTCGGTGAAGTTGATGTTGCGGACGATAACGTTGTACGACCGGTAGAAGTCCAGCCCACCCCCGGTGATCTCGGCGTTGCCGACCCCGATGATGGTCTTGTTCGGGCGGACGCCCTGCTTGCTGGTGATGGCGATCCGGCCGGTGACCTGGATGATCAGCGGGCCGACGGTGTCGATGTACTCCAGGAAGTCGGCGGCGTTGGTCGCGGTGACCACCGGCCCGCCCACCCCGCCGGTGGTGCCGTTCTGGCCGAGGGTGTTCAGGGCGGCGAAGCCGTCCGGCTGGGCGGTGATGCCGGGGCCGGCGGTGGTGGCCAGGGTCGCCGTGCCGGTCGAGCCGGGGCTGATCTTCCCGACCCCGGCGCCGGCCGGGACGATCGTCGGCACCTGCGCCGCCGGGTCCAGCGTGTACGGGTACCACCCACGCGGGTCGGGTACGGTCCCCCGGGTCTCGATGGCGTGGTTGCAGTCGACCAGGATGTTGCCCCGTTCGACGATCCGGCCCAGCGGCCCGCTGAACTCGACCCGGCCCGGGTTGTTGACGCTGTAGAAGTAGTTGTTCTCCATCAGCACGGCGGAGTCGTTGGTGGACGCCACCCCGTAGCTGTTGTCGTAGTAGTAGTTGTTGTAGACGTGCGCCAGCGCGGAGAACCGTACCCGGGGGTTGCGCTGGTCGGAGGCGTTGAACCAGTTGTGGTGGTAGGTCACCCGGAGCCGTCCGGCGTCCTGGGCGGCGTTGTCGTCGTCGTGGCCGAGCAGCAGGGTCTTGTCGTGGTCGCGGAACTGGTTCCAGGAGACCGTGACGTAGTCCGAGCCGCGCTTGATGTCCACCGCGCCGTCGTCGCCGTTGGAGAACTCGTTGTGGTCGATCCAGATGTGGTGCGAGAACATCTGGACGTTGATCAGGTCGTCGGTGGCCCCGGTGAGGTGCAGGTTCCGGATGATGATGTTGTGCACCGCGTTCGCCGGTGGTGCGGTGACGTCGTCGTCCACCGGTACGCCGATGTTGAGCCCGCCGCCGGAGAGGGTGGCGTTCGCGCCGAGACCGACGATGGTCTTGTCCGAGGCGACGTTGTGCATTCCGTCGTTGGTGCCGGTGGGCAGGGCGATGGTGCCGGAGACCTGGACGACGTACGGCCCGGGGCGGGAGATGTAGTCCAGGAACTGCGCGGCGCTGCTGACGGTGACGACCGGCCCGCCAGCCCCGCCGGTGGTGCCGTGCTGGCCGAGAGCGTTGACGCTGGCGAAGCCGTCGGGGGTGACGGCGGCGGACGTGGGTGGCTGCGCGGTGGCGGCGGACGTGCCGGGCTGCGCAACGACGGACGCGGGCGGCTGCGCGGCGGAACTGGCGGGCTGCGCGGCGGAGGTGGCGGGCTGCGCGGCGGAGGTGGCGGGCTGCGCGGCGGAGGTGGCGGGCTGCGCGGCGGAGGTGGCGGGCTGCGCGGCGGAGGTGGCGGGCTGCGCGGCGGAGGTGGCGGGCTGCGCGGCGGAGGTGGACGTGGGCGGCTGCGCGGCGGGTGCCGCGACGGCGGGCTGGGGCAGGGCGGCGGGCAGGGCCAGGGCGGTGATCAGGCCGGCGGCGGCGTGCTGCCGCCAGCGGTGCCGACGCGACGGTGGGCGGGTGGTGGTCACGGGGGTTTCCGCCTTTCGTAGGGCGGACGGCCAGGCGGTGCGGACGCGACGGGTACGGCGGGACGGTGCCGTCGACCGGTCCGGGACGGGACGGTCCGGTTGCGGGTCTGGCGGTCCGGCAGGGTGGTGACCTACGATCTGGAAAGCGCTTTCCCCGCCCATGCTAGGAACCCACATCGACACATGTCAACAAATAGGCGGACTGGCGTCGTCCTCCGACGGAACCGGCGTCGCCGCACGGACACACCCAGCGTCACCGCCCAGAGGCACCAGCATCACCGCGCGGACGGACCCGGCATCACCGCACGAAGGCGCCCAGCGCCAGGATCCGGCGTCACCGCACGGACGACAGGAACCCCGGTGCCCGGGTGGGGCACCGGGGTCGGCACACCGGCGGAAGGCGCGGGGTCAGCCGGCCGTGCGCCTCGCGTCCCGGGTCTTCATCGCGTGCTCCAGCATGGTGATGAGCACCTCCTTGCTGGACTGCCGCTGCCGGGCGTCGCAGAGCAGTACCGGCACGTCCGGGTCGAGGTTGAGCGCCGCCTGCACCTCGTCGAGGCGGTACTGGCGGGCCCCCTCGAAGCAGTTCACCGCGACCACGAACGGGGTGCCCCGCCCCTCGAAGTAGTCGATCGAGGGGAAACAGTCCGCCAGCCGACGGGTGTCCGCCAGCACCACCGCGCCGATCGCCCCGAGCGCCAACTCGTCCCAGACGAACCAGAACCGGTCCTGGCCGGGCGTGCCGAACAGGTAGAGCACCAGGTCGTCACTGATGGTGATCCGACCGAAGTCCATCGCCACCGTCGTGGTGGACTTGTCCTCCACCCCGGACAGGTCGTCGATCCCGACACCGGACTCGGTGAGCACCTCCTCCGTCCGCAGTGGACGGGTCTCGCTGACCGCACCCACCATGGTCGTCTTGCCCACGCCGAAACCGCCCGCGATCAGGATCTTGATCGCGGTGGGCACCGTTCCCGCCGGCCGCTCAGAGGGCTCGTAGTCCATTGATAACCGCCTCGAAAATACTGTCGTCGGGAAGGTCGGCGGTGGGCCGCGGTTCGCGTACCTGCACCAGGTTGCGGGCCACCAGGTCGCCGAGGAGCACGCGGATCGTACCCACCGGCAGATCGAGATGCGCCGCGATCTCCGCGACCGACTGCATCCGTTGACAGAGCCCGATGATCGCCAGGTGCTCCGGCCCGAGACCCACCTCCGGTGTGACGTCCGACTGGACCGCCGTCACCAGGGAGATCAGGTCGAACGTGCCGGTCACCGGTCGGGCCCGGCCGCGGGTCACCGCGTACGGGCGCACCACCGGTCCCGCGTGGTCATCCACCCACTGCTCTTCCACAGGCCCCCCGGTAACGGTCATGACGCGCTACTTCTCGACAGTGGCCGACTGATCGGGAAGCCGGGACGGCGACGCCACGTACTTGCCGACCCGGGTCACCAGCATGGCCATCTCGTACGCGATCAGCCCCACGTCGGCGTCCTCCGACGCGAGCACCGCCAGACAGGCGTTACGGCCGGCCGCCGTCACGAACAGGAACGACGACTGCATCTCGATGATGGTCTGCTGCACCTGCCCGCCACCGAACCGCTTCCCCGCGCCCCGGGCCAGGCTCTGGATGCCGGCCGCCATCGCCGCCAGGTGCTCGCCGTCGTCCCGGCTCAGCCCCCGAGACGAGGCCATCAGCAGGCCGTCTGTGGAGAGAGCGATAGCGTGTTCGGCCTGCTTGACCCGGCCGACCAGATCATCCAACAACCACGTCAGGTCGGCACTCGAAGCCGTCTTCTGCGCCACTCGTCGTCCTCTTCTCCCCCGGCTCGTCGCCGTGCTTGTCTGGGGCTGACCTCGGTCACCGGCCCGGCGGGGGTCCACCCGCCGCCGGCCCCACTCACGTCGCTTGCGAATCCTCGTCGCCCGGACCATCCGCCTGCTCCGGGCCACGGGCCGGGCCACCCAGCAGCCGGGCCGCGTCGGTGCGACCCCGCCGGGTGCCGGTCTGGTACGAACTCATCATCCGCCGCACCTGCTCGGGTGGGCGTACCGCCTCGTCGTCGTCCCCGGCGTCCACGGTGGCCGCTTCCTCGCGCAGCTCCGGGGCGAGGTTCGCCTGCCGGACCCGGAACGGCAGGCCGGACCCCGTCCGGGGCAGCTCGTCCCGGGGGGTCGGCCCCCCGGCTGCCGTCGGCGCGGCGTCGGGAAGGGCACCGGCCGCCCCCGGCCCGGCCGGCTCGGTGCGCGGACCGGCCGTCCCCGGTTCGGTGCGCGGCACGGCCACCGGCAGCCCGGTGGGGAACGTCGGACCGTCCAGGGCCGCCTGATCCGACCAGCGGCGGGGTCGGGTCGGCAACCCGGACCCGCCCTCCTCCGCCGGGGTGTCCTGCGGGCTCCGGGGCCGCTCCAGCGTGGTGCGTACCCGGGTGGGCAACTGGTGCGGCACGCCGTCGCCGTCCGCGTCCGGCCGGGTGGCCGGCGCCGGCTCGGCCGCCGCCACCGGCCCGACCGGGCGCGGCGCGGGCCGCTCGCCGCCGGGGCCGGTCGGTGCCGGGTCCGCCGGCCCGGCCGGACCGGACCGGGCCCCGGTCGGCTCCTCCTCGCCGGTGGTGACCAGCGCCATCGGGATCAGCACCACCGCCGTGGTGCCGCCGTACGGGGACTCCTTCAGGTGCACCCGGATGCCGTGCCGCTCGGTCAGCCGGCTCACCACGTACAGGCCGAGTCGGGTGGCGTTGGCGAGGTTCAGCTCCGAGCGGTCCACGATCCGGTCGTTGGCGGCGGCGAGGTCCTCCTCGCTCATGCCCAGACCGCGGTCCTCGATCTCGATCACGAAACCGTTCGCGACCAGCTGCCCCCGGACCTCGACCGTGGTGTGCGGCGGCGAGAAGGAGAGTCCGTTCTCGATCAGCTCGGCGAGCAGGTGGATGATGTCACCCACCGCGCGGCCGGCCAGCGCGACCGGCCCCAGCGGCAGCACGTTGACCCGGGTGTAGTCCTCCACCTCGGCCACCGCGCCCCGGACCACGTCGACCATCGGGACGTTGCGCCGCCAGGCCCGGCCCGGCGTGGAGCCGGAGAGCACGATGAGGTTCTCCGCGTTGCGTCGCATCCGGGTCGCCAGGTGGTCGACCCGGAACAGGTCCTCCAGCTCCTCGGCGTCGTTCTCCCGCCGTTCCATCGCGTCGAGCAGGGTGAGCTGCCGGTGCACCAGGGCCTGGGTACGCCGGGCCAGGCTGAGGAAGACGTCCCGGACGTTACGCCGCAGCTCGGCCTGCTCGACGGCGGTCCGGACGGCGGTCTCCTGCACGACGTTGAACGCCTGCCCCACCTGGCCGATCTCGTCGTCGCCGAACTCCAACGGTGGTGCCTCGGTGGCCACGTCCACCTCGTCGCCGCGACCGAGCCGGTCGACCACGTTCGGCAGTCGTTCGTTGGCGAGCTGGAACGCGGCCTCCCGCAACCGTTCGAGCTGACGCAGCAGGGACCGGGCCGTGGTGATGGAGACGATGATCGAGGCGACCACGGCGAGCAGACCCAGACCGGTGGCGAGCACCAGCCGGACGACCACGCCGATGGCGACCGGGGTGGCCCGGTCGACCACGTCCTCACCGCCGGCCCCGACCACGTCGTTGAGCTGCTGCAACGCCGGGTCGACGGCGGCCCGCCAGGCGTCCGTCTCGACCGGGGCGCGGGCCTCGGTGTTCCGGGCGGTGATCACCTGGTCCTCCAGGGCGCGCAGCCGCTGGAAGGCGTCGCCCTCGGACATCTGCCGGTACCGGTTGCGGTCCGCTCCCGGCAGCGCGGCGATGCTGTTCGCGGCGGTGTACCGCTGCGCCCCGACGAGCTGCGCGAACTGGGCCTGCTCGGCGGCGATCACCCGGCCGGCGGCGAGCGCGCCGGTGAGCAGCGCGTCCCCCTGGGACAGCAGCTCCCGGGAACGGTTCAGCTCGATCAGAGCGGCCGTGTCGTGGGCCACCTGCCGGTCGTCGAGGCCGCCCAGCTCGTCGTAGAGCCGGAAGATCGAGTCGACCACGTCCACGTAGGCGTCGAGGGTCGCGGTGCGGTCGATGCTCTTGTCGTCGATCGCCGACCGGGTCCGGGAGAGCGCGTCGAGCCCGGTGACGACGTCGTTGATGGCCCGCTCGACCTGGGTGCTCGCCGAGATGTCGGTCCGCCAGTGCACCGCCGACTCCTGGAACGCCCGGGCCAGTTCGTCGGTACGCTGCCGCTCGGTACGCAGTTCGTCGAGCTGTCCGGTCTCCGGCCGCCCCAGGTAGGCCAGCGACAGCCGGCGTTCCTTCTGGAGCTGGAGCAGCAGGGGTTCACTGGGCGCGAAGACCCGGCTGTTGAGGGTCTGCACCCCGAGCAGGTTGAAGCCGTCCCGGACGGTCACCCACGCCGCGAAGGCCCAGAGCGCAACGAGCGACGCGAGCAGTGCGATGACTTTGGTACGGAGATTCGTACTGCGGGAACCCATTACACCGTCCTGGCCGGGTATTCGATAGACGTGCCCGAGCGCGGGCGGTCGACGCACCGATCGACCCCGGCGCACGCTAGCAGCGTCGGGAGGTTCACTCAAGCGATCCTGATCATGGCGCTCCGGAGGGGCGGCTCCGGGTCTCCGGGATCCGCGCTGCCCACGGGGCGGCCGAGCCAGGTCGCGGCGAGCACCGCCGCGCGGACGATCAGTGACGGACGGTACAGATCCTTGTCGTGCCAGAGCGCCGGTCCGTCCTCCACGGACTCCACCGTGGACAGCCATCGCCGCCCCCGGTCGACGGCCTGCGCGGTGGCCGGGGTCGAGGTGGCCCCGGCGACGCAGAGCACCTGGAGCGCGTAGGCGGTCTCCTCGGCGGTGCCGCCCCAGCGGCCCCACGAGCCGTCCGCGTGCTGGCCGGCCAGCACCCAGCGCACCGCTCGCTGCACCGCCGGGCCCACCGCCGGGCCGACCCCGTAGTCGTGCAGGGCGAGCACCGCGCACCAGGTGGCGTAGTACGGCGAGGCGTGCCAGCGGTCGGAACACCAGGAGCCCTCGGCCTCCTGGCGGTCGGCCAGCCAGGCGCTCAGCCGGTGCACCGCCGCGGCGAGCCGGGCCCGGTCCGCGCTCGGCACCGTACCGCCGTCGCCGGTGGCCGGCCCGGGGTGCCGCAGGTGCCAGCCCAGGGCGTCCAGCACGTGCGCGTTGGTGGTGATGGACGCGCCGTCCTCCCCCGGCCAGGTGCAGAAGTGTTCACCGGTGTCGAACGACCACAGGCTCGACGGGTCCACCGGCTGCCCGCTCGTCGCCAGGGCGTACAGCGTCACCGACGTGGTGTCGGCGTCCGCCGGCAGACCCGGCGCGGTGGCCGTGCCGGTCGGACCGAGGGTGTCCCGCAGACCGGCGAGGACGGTGGCCGGCACCGGCACCGGCAGGCCGGCACGGATCAGCGTACTGACCACCCAGGACCGTTCGAAGACGCTGATCGGGCTGGTGCAGGGCACCGGGCCGCCGTACTGCCGGACCACCGCCTCCAGGTACCGCCGGGCGACGTCGGTGCCCGGGTCGGGCGTACCGAGCCAGGCGGCGGTGGCCGCGGGCGAGGCCCCGACCGTGCCCGGCCCGACCGGTGCCACGCCGGCCGCCCGGTGCGCCGCCGGGCCGGTGACCTCCAGGGCGTGCAGCAGCTTCTCCGGCAGCGGATGCCCCGACGCCAGCGCCGCGCGGACCCGCTCCAGCCGGGTCCGGCGCAGGCCGGGCGGCAACGGCGGAGCGGGCACGTCCCGCCACGCCTCCAGACCGGCCACCGGGGTTTCCCGCAGCGCCGCCAGGTGGGCGGCGAGCGCCTCCACCAGCGCCGGCACGATCAGGTCGACGGCCGGCATGTCCGGCAGCCGGGACGCGTCGAGCGTGGCGAGCCGGTCCCGTAGGAAGACCAGCCCCCGGTCGACGGCCGCGACGGCGCCCTTGGCCAGCGGCTCCGCCACCGCGTCGAGGTCGCCCCGGCGCAGCGCGGCGAGCAGCCCCTCGGTGGCGCTCAGCGTGGGCACCAGCGCGTACCCGTCGTCCGGGCCACCCCAACCGCCGTCCGGGCGCTCCGCGTCGAGCAGGTGACGGATCCGCTCGACGTGCAGCGTCAGCCACGGCGAGAGGCTCACCAGGCGGCCCGTCTCGTACACCGACACCGAGGACCGCCCGGTCGGGGTCCTGGTCATCTCGTCGACCAGGCTCCGGGCGGCGGCCACGGTCACCGGGCCCCCCAGAAGTCCGTGGAACGGTAGAAGCCGCTGCTGAAACCGATCTGCCGGGCCAGGTAGGTGGCCTGGCGGGGGCAGCTGCCGGTCAGCGGGGCCAGCAGGTCCCGGCAGCGCTGCACCAGCGCGTCGATGCGCTGCTCGACCTCGGCCCGGTCGGCGACCAGCATGATCGCGTTGAGGTCACCCCACTCCAGGTCCCGCCGGTACGTGCCGAGGTCGTTGACCAGCCGCAGCACCCGCTGCACCTCGTCGCTGGCGGTGATCAGCTCGGGCAGCAGCCGGTGCGTCTGCTCGTCCCCGGTGTGGATCCAGTGCGCCACGTTGACCACCGTGCAGGCCAGGTTGTCGGCGTTGGCGAGGTACTCGTCGAAGGTGGGCAGGGTGCCGTTGAGGTCCTGCCGGGCGGATTTCCAGTCCCACTCCACCGCCATCGCGGTGACGGTCCGGTGCACCGCCGCCCGCCAGGTGGCGTGCAGCCGCGGGTAGGCCGGCGCGGCCGCCAGCTCGGCGCAGAGTTCGGCGAGGAACCGGCCGAGCGCGTCGTCCGGCGCGGGGGTGGCCCCGTCGACCACGGCGAGGCTGCTCTCCACCAGCCGGTCGATCTCCAGGCGGGACTTCGCCAGGTAGTCCACCTGCCAGTCCAGCGCGAACCCCCACAGCACCGCCCGGTTGGTCACCCGCAGTTCCTCCACCGTGCACCAGGGCGCGCCGAAGGCGATGGCGAGGGCGATGTTGCTGAACAGGGCCCCGTCGAACGGTGCCCCGGAGAACAGCTCCGGGTACGCGGCGGCGCGTTTCGCCAGGTCACGCTGTCCCTGGGCGGCCAGGGCACAGATCCGTCCCTGCTCGACGGCGTTCGATACGTGGGCGTCGGTGTCCACTTGGCTACCGGTCCTCTCAGGCCACCGCGGACGTGCCGGTGAGGGTCAGTTCCACCCGACGTCGCGGGCGGAGGGCAGCGGCCAACCGCAGGCCGGGCACCCCGGGCTGCCGCAGCCGGAACCGGTACCGGCTCAACATGGTGGCGACGATGAGCTGGGCCTCCAGGTAGAACAGGTACATGCCCAGGCACTGGTGCGGGCCACCGCCGAACGGGTAGTGGGCGTAGCGGTGCCGGGTCCGGACCCGTTCCGGGCGGAACCGCTCCGGGTCGAACTCGTCGGGGCGGTCCCAGAAGGCGGTCATCCGCTGGGTGACCAGCGGGCTGGCGACCACCGTCGCGCCGGCCTCGATCGGTACGCCGTCGATGACGTCGTCGGCGACCGCGCGACGCGGGATCAGCCAGCCGATCGGGTACAGCCGCAGCAGCTCGTCGAGGACCATCCGGGTGTAGCGCAGCTCGCCGAGGTGCTCGCGGCGCACCGGCTCGTCCCCGACCACCCGGGTGACCTCCTCGTACAGCCGGTCGGCGACCTCGGGGTGCTCGTCGAGGTGCGGCCAGAGCCAGGTCAGCACGTTGATGGTGGTCTCCGTGGTGGCGGCGAACATCGCCACCGTGTCGTTGCGTACCTGCCGCTCGTCGAGCTGCCGGCCGTCGTCGGTGCGGGCCCGCCAGAGGGTGGAGATGATGTCGTCGCCCTGCTCCGCGGTGGCGCGGGATTCCCGCACGATGGGGACGAGCACCTCGTCGACGATCCGGACGGCCCGCCGGAACGGCCGGTCCCCGGGCATGGGAAGCGACAGCGGCGCGAACGGCACCACGATCCGGGGGATCACCGCGCTGGCGATGACGTCCTGGGCGTTGACCACCCGGATCGCGTCGGCCACCGAGATCTTGTCGGCGAAGAGCACCTTCATGATCGCCCGGCAGACGATCCGGGCCTGCTCCGCGCCGATGTCGACGAACCGCCCGGCCCGGGACGGGGCGTCGAGTTCGTCGACGGCGGCGGTGACCGCCTCGGCCATCCCGTCGATCATCGACTCGACCCGCTTGGCGGTGAACATCGGCTGGAGCATCCGGCGGCTGGCCGACCAGATCTGCCCCTCACCGAGGATGCCCTCGCCGAACAGGCGCTTGACCGGCCGCCAGAACAGCCCGTCCCCGGCCCGCTCGTAGTTCTCCGCCCGTTCCCGCAGCACGTGCTGCACGTGTTCGGGGTGGGTGACCAGGTAGGGCCGGAACGAGCCGAGGTTGATCCGGGCGACCGCGCCGCCGGTCCGGTTTCCGGCGTCGATGAGCGCCCGGGCCGGATCACGGACCAGGGCGGGCAGCATCCGGCGCAGAGGGACCCTCGCGGGACGACCGGTACGCGCCGGGAAGGGGTGCGGTGTTCCCACCTTTTGGGCTCCTCCCGGTATCACCGCTGAGTCGCGGGACCGTCATTCCGAGTCACAAGACCCGCTGAGCATGCCATCAGGATCTGCGATCCACCAGACGGGGGGTGAGGAATTTTCGCTCGCAACATTTGCGTAATCCATACAGGAGAGTTGCGCCGCTGTTCAGCGGACCAGCGTCCGCCGGTATCTCCACTCGGCACCGACGGGCAGGTAGCCGAGCTGGGCGTTGATCGCCAGCATCCCGCTGTTCTCGGCGTCGTTGCAGGTCAGAGCCGTTCGGTAGCCGGCCGCAGCGGCCTGCCACAGCGCGGCGAGCTTGACCGCGCGGGCCAGCCCCCGCCCCCGGTACGCCCGCCGGGTCCCGGTCATCCCGGACTGGTAGCGCGCTGAGTGGTCGGTCAGCGCGAGGCTGAACGCGACGACCAGGCCATCGTGGAACGCCACGGTCGTCAACGTCCGGTCGAGGTCGGGCCGGTCCCAGTAGCTGAGTCGCCAGTCGGCGAAGCTGGTGTCGTCCATGCCGACGTCGCCGGGCTCGTCCCGGGACACCGCCAGGTCCGCCTCGTACAGCGGACGCGGATCACCGGCCAGCTCGGCGGCGCTGACGATCCGGACCCCGGGTGCCGGCGGCAGCGCGGGCGGCAGCCCGGCGGTCAGGTCCCGCGCCAGGCACAGGCTCCGCCGGCCGCGCCGGTAACCCCACCGCTCGGCGAAGGCGACCGCCGCCGGTTCGTCGGCCACCTTGCCGTACGCCGTCCGGGCCCCGATCTCCCGCAGCCGCCGCTCGGCCGCGGTGAGCAGGGCCGCGCCGACGCCCTGCCGCCGGTACGTCGGCAGCACGTTCAGGCTGGCGTAGCCGAGCCCCGGTTCGGCGCTCTCGTGCAGCAGCCCGGTCCGGGCCACCCCGACCACGGTGCCGTCGACCTCGGCGAGCAGCAGCCGCCACCGCTCGGCCGGCGGCGCGTGCTCCGCCTGCCAGGCCAGGGCGGCCGGGCTGAACACCCAGTACGGCGCGGCGTCCCGGAGCACCGCCGCGACGACGACCGCGTCGGACGGCTGGAACGGGCGGACGGTGACCGACATCAGCGGCAACCTACCCGAGCGCCGGCCCGGTACGCCGTCCCCGTCCGGTGGCGGCCGGCACCGGGACCGGCGTGTCCGGGCCCTGGCCCGGCACCAGGTCGGCCGCAGCCGGGTACCAGGTCGGGCGCGGCCGGGTACCGGGCCGGGCGTGTCCGGGCGCGGCCGGGCGGCCTGTGCCAGGCTCATGGCATGGACGACAAGACCATCCTGCACCGCATCACCGAGCTGGTCGACGAGGAGCACCGGCTCCGGGCGGACGCGCAGTCCGCACACGCCGGCACCGACGACGAGGCCCGCGCTCGGCTCCGGCAACTGGAGGAGTCCCTGGACCAGTGCTGGGACCTGCTCCGCCGACGCCGGGCCGCCCGCCAGGCCCACGGCGACCCGGACAGCCAGGGCACCCGCCCCGTCCCGGAGGTCGAGCGCTACCTCCAGTGAGGCGGCCCGGCACCGGTCGGTCCGGGCCGCCTGTCTCCAGCGGCCCGGACCGGCCCGCAGCCGGCGTGCCCCGGCCGGTCAGCGGATGCCGGCCTCCCGGAGCAGGCGGCCGGTCAGCACGTCCGGGTCGGCCAGCTCGGCCGGCAGCCCCCGGGCGGCGAACCAGGTGCCGACCACCCGCACGTCCCGGGCCAGGAACTCCGGACCCTGCGGGTTCGCCACCACGTCCACCGCCTGCGGCAGGTCGATCATGACCAGTCGACCGGCGTGCACCAGGAGGTTGTACGGCGACAGGTCACCGTGCGCGTACCCGGCACGGGCCAGCACGGTCAGCACGTCGACCAGTTGCGCCCAGAGGGCGCGCAGCTCGGCCGGCTCCGGTCGGAGCTGGGCCAGTCGGGGCGCGGCCGCCCCCTCGTCGGCGTCCCCGATGAACTCCAGCATCAGTTCGGTGTCGAGCAGCTGCACCGGGTACGGCACCGCGACCGCGCCGAGCGCCACCCCGATCTCCCAGAGCCGGGAGAGCACGGCGAACTCGGCCGCCGCCCACTGTCCGGCGATCATCTGCCGGCCGAAGGCGGTCCGCCCGGCCATCGCCCGATTCTCCCGGGACCGCCGGACCCGGCGTCCCTCCAGGTAGCCGGCGTCCCGGTGGAACAGCCGGTGTTCCGGGGCCCGGTACCGTTTCACCGCCAGCAGGCAGGACCGGTCGGTGTCCGGCACGGCACGCCGGACGAGGTGGACGTCGGCCTCCTTGCCGGTCTTGAGCACCCCCAGCTCGGTGTCCTGGGCGGCCAGCTCGGTGACCAGCCAGTCCGGGTACGGCTCGGGGCCGTGCACGGCCTGGTCCCAGGTCGACCAGCGGTCGCCGGCCAGCGGCCGGTCGGGGTCGCCGTCGTCGTCGGCGGGGGCCGACGGCGCCGGCCGCCCGCGCTTCAGGAAATCGAGTTCGTCGTCGTCGAAGCGGTTCTTGCCGCGCGGCCGGCGCTCACGCGCCGCCGGGATGAAGTCGTGTTCACGCACGGGTTCGGTGATCCCTTGATCGAGGCTGACGGAGGCTGGTGGAAGGCCCCTACGAAGACGGCCATGACCGACCCCCTCTCCTCGACCGGGCGACGCCCGGATGCGCTGTTCGTGGCGCCCATGCTCGCCGCACGCCGTCCCGCCGGCAACCGGTTTTCGCGGACAGGGCGGGCACACCGGGCAGAGCCGGCCGACGGGCGGCACGGCGGGCGGAGCCGGCCGACGGGCGGCGCGGCGGGCGGGGCTCAGCGGGCCAGCACGATGGCGATCGCGTCGAGCATCCCGTCGACCGCGTGGGTCGGCGCGAACCGGTGCTCCAACCAGCTCCGTCCCCGCCGCAACCAGACACTGGGCAGGCCGACCGCCGCCGCCCCGCCGATGTCCGACTCCGGGCTGTCCCCCACCACCCAGGCGTCCCGCAGCGGCAGCCGCGCCCGACGGGCGGCCAACGCGAAGATCCGGGGGTTGGGCTTGCTCACCCCGGCCTCCTCGGAGATCACCCAGTCGGCCACGTACCGGTCCAGTCCGGTACGTCGGATCTTGGTCTCCTGCTGGCGTACCACACCGTTGCTGACCACCACCGGCACCCAGCCGGCGGCGTCGGCGATGCGCAGCGCACACGCCACCAGCGGGCTCAGCCGGGTGTGCTCGACCACCCCGTCGTGCATCCCGTCGACCAGGTCGATCGAGGGGACCCGCAGGTCGTACCGGCTCCGGATGGCGTCGGCGACGTCCCACCGGTCGGTCAGCCCGTCGGCGTCGACGGAGAGCAGCCAGTCGATGTCGGCGGCCGGCGCGCCGATGCCCGCCAGGAAGCGTTCACCCCAGATCCGGAACGGCCCGGTGCGGTCGAGCAGGGTGTTGTCCAGATCCACCAACAGGAGCGGCACT
Organism: Micromonospora cathayae; assembly: GCF_028993575.1. Classification (NCBI taxonomy): domain Bacteria; kingdom Bacillati; phylum Actinomycetota; class Actinomycetes; order Micromonosporales; family Micromonosporaceae; genus Micromonospora; species Micromonospora cathayae. The sequence goes on from NZ_CP118615.1 coordinate 6,277,346, forward strand.
CGGGCAGGCTACGGGACCGGGGCGGTACGCCGACAGACCTCGATTCCGTGGGCTGCGCGCAACCCCGGGTGGCCGGACCACCCCGGTCGGGCCGTGGGCGCGGTGGCTCCGGTGGTGGCGGGGCTCAGCCGCGTACCCGGGCACGGGCCGGCCCCTGGTCGGGCAGGCGGTCCAGCAGCATCGGGTGGTCGGCGCGGGTGCGCGCCAACAGCACCGGGTCGAGGGTCGCCACCAGTACCCGTTCGCCGCTGTCCGGACCGCGGGTCAGGCACCGGCCCTCCGGGTCGTACACCGCCGCCCCGCCGTTGAACCGCCACGGGTCCGTGCCGTCGACGGAGTTGGCGAAGACCACGTACATGGTGTTGTCCAGGGCGCGGGCCGCGTAGTAGACGTCCCGCCGGTGCGCGGAGCCGACCCGGTAGCCGCTCGGGCAGAGGTAGCCGTGTGCCCCGTCGGCCGCCGCGGCCCGCCCGTGCTCGGGGAAGCAGCCGTCATAGCAGATGCCCAGCCCGAGCCGCCAGTCGTCGACCAGCAGGGTCGCGCCGCGCCGTCCCGGGGTGAACAGCTCCCGTTCGGCGCTCCACAGCTGCTGCTTGTCGTAGCCGACCCGGACCGTCCCGGACCGGTCGACGACCAGGGCGGCGATGGTCCGCCGCCGGTCGGGGTGGCGCACCGGCGCGCCGACCACCACCACCGCGCCGGCGTCGCGGGCCGCCGTCCGCAGCGGGTCGAGCCGGGGGTCCGCCACCGCCGCGTCGGCGTCGGCCGGGACGTCGGTGCCGGCCGGGTCGGCGGCCAGGGTCGGTGGGTGGTAGGCCGACAGGAACAGCTCGGGCAGGACGACCACCCGGGCGCCGGAGTCGGCCGCGTGGCGGACCAGCCGGGCGGCGGTCGAGGTGTTGCCGACCAGGTCACCGGGGACGGGGTCGGCCTGGACGGCGGCCACGGTCAGCGGAGCGGAGGGGAACGACGTCATGCCCGGGATGCTAGGCGGGAAACCCGCGGGGAACACGCCGTTCATAAGCCGTACGTACGGTTTGCGTCGGGCCGAGGCACCTGACACGATCGGAGCGTGCCCAGAGTAAGTCAGGACCAGCTCGACGCGCGGCGACAGGAGATCCTCGCCGCCGCCCGGGCGTGCTTCGCGCGGCACGGGTACGAGGGTGCCACCGTCCGCCGGCTCGAGGAGGCCACCCGGCTGTCCCGGGGCGCCATCTTCCACCACTTCCGGGACAAGGACTCCCTCTTCCTCGCCGTCGCCGAGGACGACGCGGCGGCGATGGTCGAGACGGTGGCCCGCAACGGGCTGGTCCAGGTGATGCGGGACCTGCTCGCCCGGTCCATGTCGCCGGACACCACCGGCTGGCTCGGCAGCCAGCTCGAGGTGTCCCGCCGGCTGCGCACCGACCCGGCGTTCGCCCGGCGCTGGGCCGAACGCTCCGCCGCGATCGCCGAGGCCACCCGGGACCGGCTGACCCGGCAACGCGACGCCGGGGTGCTGCGCGAGGACGTGCCGATCGACGTGCTCGCCCAGTTCCTCGAACTGGCCTACGACGGGTTGGTACTGCACCTGGCGATGGGCCGCCCGGCCGGCGATCTCGGCCCGGTGCTCGATCTGGTCGAGGAGGCCGTCCGCCGCCGCTGACCAGCACCTGTACGCCGGATTCCGGCCCTGGCGGCGCTGCCCCACAATGGGGCACCGAATCCCTCCGCGCACAGGAGCACACCGATGACCCAACTGGCGGCAGCGGGCGACACCTGGGGCATCTCCGGCCCCGCCTTCCTCGCCATCTACCTCTCCTTCGCCATCCTGGTGGTCCTCGGCTCGGTCGTCCACCGGGCCTGGCTGTTCGGTGGCAGCAACCGGTCCCGGTACGACCAGCTCGGGCCGCAACAGGTCGCGTACCTCAACGGGGGTGCCCGGCTGGCCCTCTACAGCGCGATCGGGGCGCTGCGCTCGGTCGGCGCGATCGGGGCGGACCAGCACCGTCTGCTGCGGGCCACCGGCCCGCTGCCCGCCGGGGCCACCCCGCTCGACCAGGCGGTCCACCACGCCGCCGGCCGGGGCGCACGCACCCGGGACCTGCCCCGGGACCACTGGGTGTCCACCGCCCTGGACCAGCTCCGCCAGGACCTGGAGAACCGGGGGCTGGCTCTGAGCGCGGAGCAGCGACGCAGCGCCCGGCTCGGCCCGTTCCTGCTGCTCGTCCTGCTCGCCGTCGGGGTGCTCCGGCTCATCGCCGGGCTGGGTAACGGCCGGCCGGTGGGTCTGCTCCTGGTCAGCCTGCTCGTACTCGGGGTGGTCTTCGTGGTCCAGATGGCCCGGGTGCCCCATCGGACCCGCGCCGGCCGGCAGGCCCTGAGCAGCCTGCGTACCCACTACCGGTACCTCGCCCCGGCGTCGGCGCCCGCGTACGGCACCTACGGTGCCGCCGGGGCGGCGATGAGCGTGGCGGTCTTCGGTGCCGCCGCCCTGTGGACGCTCGACCCCGCCTTCGCCGCCGAGGCGGAGATCCAGCGCAACGCCGCCGCGAGCAGCGGATCCTCCTACGGCGACGGTGGCGGCGGCGACAGCGGCGGCAGCGGTGACAGCGGTGGTGGTGACAGCGGCGGAGGCGGGGGCTGCGGCGGCGGAGGCTGCGGCGGCGGGTGCGGCGGATGACCGGCGGACCCGCCACCCGGGCCGCCGCCCACGCACACCCCACCGGCGGACCCGCCACCCGGGCCACCGCTGCCGGCGGCCCCCCGGCCGGCGGGCCCGCCACCCGGGCCACCGCCGGTGCCGCCGCGCCACCGGGCGGCGGGCCCGCGCCCACGCCGGCCACCGCGCGGCGGGCGGCGGCACCGGCCGGCGTGGGCATCGGCTGGCGGCCGGAGATCGCCGGCTTCGTCGCCGACCTGCCCGGCCTGCGCTTCGTCGAGGTGGTCGCGGAGAGCGTCACCCCGACCGGGCCGCTCCCGGCCGGGCTCGCCGAGTTGCGGCGGTGGGGGGTCACCGTGGTCCCGCACGGGGTACGGCTCTCCCTCGGCGGGGTCGAACCGGTCGACCCGGCCCGGCTGGCCCACCTGGCCGCGGTCACCGAACTGCTGGACGCGCCGCTGGTCAGCGAGCACATCGCCTTCGTCCGGGCCGGTGGCGTCGAGGCCGGGCACCTGTTGCCGCTGCCCCGTACCCGGGAGGCGGTCGACGTGGTGGTCGGCAACGTACGCCGGGCCCAGGCCGAGCTGCCGGTGCCGATCGCGCTGGAACCGATCGCCGCCCTCTTCGACTGGCCCGACGACGAGCTGGACGAGGCCGCGTTCGTCACCGAGATCCTCGAACGGACCGACGCGTGGCTGCTGCTCGACATCGCCAACGTGCACGCCAACGCCCGCAACCGGGACGCCGACCCGCTCGCGCTGCTCGACCGGCTCCCGCTGGAACGGGTCGCCTACACGCACATCGCCGGGGGCACCGAACACGCCGGCCTCTACCACGACACACACACCCATCCAGTACCACCGGCGGTGTTCGACCTGGTCCGCGAGGTGTGCGCCCGGCACCGGCCGCCCGCCCTGCTGCTGGAACGCGACGGGCACTACCCACCGGCAGAGACCCTGCGCGCCGAGCTGGACGCGCTCGCGGCAGCGGCCGACTGCCCGTCGGTGACGTGAGCGGCGACCACGAGCCGGCCGGCGACCGGCCACGGCCTGAGGGTGCCGGACCCGGCGGCGTCCGGCCGACCGGTGCCGAGCGCCGCGGTGACCTCGCCGCCCGGCAGGCCGCGCTGGTCGCGGCGCTGGTGGCCGGAGCGTCACCGCCGGCCGGTTTCGACGTCGCGCGGGTCGGCGCGGCCCGGGACGCCCTGCTGCGCAAGCGGGCCGGGCACGTGGCCCGGCACTGGCCGCTGCTCGCCGCCGGGCTCGGCGACGCCTGGCCGGCCACCTTCGCCCGCTGGGCGGCCGGCCGCCCGGGTCAGGGCGGGCTGCGGGACGGCTGGGACGTCGCCCGCGCGCTGCACGCCGAGGGCACCCTGCCGCCGCTGGCCGCCGGGGAACTCGCCGTCCGCGAGGCGACCACCCGCTACGACGGCGTACACCCGCCCCGGCCACGCCGGCTGCCGGCGCTGGTCCGGGTCGGCGACGCCGTCGCGGTGCAGCTCCTCGGCCGGGTACGCCTGCACCACCGCCCCCGTCGGTAGCGGCCCGACCGGCTGCGGCAGGATCGACGGCATGGATCTCGGACTCAGCGACCGGGTGTACGTCCTGACCGGCGCGTCCCGCGGCCTCGGGTACGCCACCGCCGAGTGTCTCGTGGCGGACGGGGCCCGGGTGGTGCTCTCCGCCCGGGACGCCGACGCGGTGGCCGCCGCCGCCGACCGGCTCGGTGGACCCGCGCACGCCGTCGGCGTCGCCGGTGACCTGACCGACCCGGCCCTGCCGCAGCGGCTGGTCGACACCGCTCGGGACCGCTTCGGCCGGCTGGACGGCGCGCTGGTCTCGGTGGGTGGACCGCCCGGGGGCACCGCCGCCACGGTCAGCGACGAGCAGTGGCGGGAGTCGTTCGAGACGGTCTTCCTCGGCACCGTACGGGCGGTGCGGACGGTGGCCGCCGCGCTGGACCCGGGTGGGGCGATCGGTCTGGTGCTGTCCACCTCGGCCCGGCACCCGATCACCGGGCTGGGCATCTCCAACGGGCTGCGCCCCGGACTGGCCGGGATCGCCAAGGACGTCGCCGACGAGTACGGTCCCCGGGGCGTCCGGGTGGTCGGGCTGCTGCCGGGGCGGATCATGACCGACCGGAACGCCCAGCTGCTCGCGGCGAGCGGGGACCCGGCACGGGCCCGCGCCGAGGCGGAGGCGGGCATTCCGCTACGCCGGTTCGGCGAGCCGGCGGAGTTCGGTCGGGTCGCCGCGTTCGTCCTCTCCCCCGCCGCCGGCTACCTGACCGGGCTCACCGTCCCGGTCGACGGCGGCGCGACCCGCAGCCTGTGAGAGCCAGCGGAGACGGCCGGCCGGGGGCCCGCCCGGAGGCACCGGTCGGGCGGCGGCGGCCGGCGTCCCGGGCCGACCGGTCCCGCCCCGACCGGCCCGTCCACGGCGACAGCCGACCCGTCGGCACCGAGGGCCGGTCCGGCGAGGCCGAGGGCTGGTCCGTCGACAGCGAGGGCTGGCCCGTCGAGACCGGCCCGCCCGCCGAAACCGAGGGCTGGTCCGTCGAAACCGACAGCGGGTGGGTCGGGGCCGACGGCCGGCCCGTCGGTGCGGACGGTCACCGGTCGGCCGCGCGGCGGGTCCGGCCCACCCGGGAGGAACTCGCCGCGGCAGCCGACCGCACCATCGCCGACCTGCTCGCCCCCGGGCTGGACGTGCTCTTCGTCGGAATCAACCCGGGACTGTGGTCGGCAGCGACCGGTTGGCACTTCGCCCGGCCCGGTAACCGGTTCTGGCCGGCGCTGCACCGGGGCGGCTTCACCCCGCGCCAGTTGCACCCGAGTGAGCAGGACGAGCTGCCCCGCCACGGGCTGGGCATCACCAACATGGTGGCCCGGGCCAGTGCCCGCGCCGACGAGTTGACCGCCGAGGAACTGGTGACCGGGGCGCAGATCCTCACCGGCAAGGTCGAACGGTACCGGCCCCGGTGGGTGGCGGTGGTGGGGGTGACCGCGTACCGGATCGGTTTCGCCCGGCCGAAGGCGCGGTTCGGGCCGCAGCCGGAGCTGCTGGCCGGCGCACGGCTGTGGGTGCTGCCCAACCCGAGCGGCCTGAACGCCCACTTCACCGCCGAGACCCTGGGGGCCGCCTTCGGTGAGCTGCGCGTGGCGGCCCGCCAGGGGTGACGCCCGGTCAGTTGGCAGCCGACGGCGGCAGTGCCTCCTCGGCGACGTACGCGCCCATCGGCACCGTGGTGACCACCGGCTCCGGGCCGGTCGCGTCGGTGTACGGGCGGGGCGAGTCGGCGACGGCGAACTGGGTGCGGTACAGCTCGGCGTAGAGGCCACCCACCGCGACCAGCTCGTCGTGCCGGCCCCGTTCGACGATCCGCCCCTCGTCGAGGACGAGGATCTGGTCGGCGTCCCGGACGGTGGAGAGCCGGTGCGCGATCACCAGCGCGGTACGCCCGGTCAGCGCCACCGCCAGGGCCCGCTGCACCGCCGCCTCGCTCTCCGAGTCGAGGTGCGCGGTGGCCTCGTCGAGGATCACGATCGACGGGGCCTTGAGCAGCAGCCGGGCGATGGCGATGCGCTGCTTCTCACCGCCGGAGAAGCGGTACCCGCGCTCCCCCACCGTGGTCTCCAGCCCGTCGGGCAGGGCCCGGACCAGGTCGGCGACCTGCGCGCCGGCCAGCGCGGCCCAGATCTCGTCGTCGGTGGCGTCGGGCTTGGCGTAGCGGAGGTTCTCGGCGATGGTCTCGTGGAACAGGTGGGAGTCCTGGGTGACCACGCCGATCTCGTCGCGCAGCGAGGCGGCCGTGGCGTCGCGGACGTCGACCCCGCCGACCAGCACCTGCCCCTCGGTGACGTCGTAGATCCGGGAGACCAGCATCGACAGGGTGGACTTACCGGCACCGGACGGGCCGACCAGGGCCACCATCTGGCCCGGCTCGACGGCGAACGACACCCCGCGCAGCACCGGCTCGTTGACCGTACGGTCCAGGGTGGCGACCTCCTCCAGGGAGGCCAACGACACCTCGGCGGCACTCGGGTAGCGGAACCGGACGTCGCGGAACTCGACCCGGCCGTTGCCGCGCGGCACCGGCACCGCGTCCGGCTTCTCCTCGATCGAGGGTTTCAGGTCCAGCACCTCGAAGACCCGGTCGAACGACACCAGGGCGCTCATCACGTCGACCCGGACGTTGGACAGCGCGGTCAGCGGCCCGTAGAGGCGGGTCAGCAGCAGGGCGAGGGTGACCACGGTGCCGGCGCTGACCGCGCCGTTGACCGCGAACCAGCCGCCGAGGCCGTAGGTGAGCGCCTGGGCCAGCGAGGCGACCAGCAGCATCGCCACGAAGAACGTCCGGGAGTACATCGCGGACTGGATGCCGATGTCGCGGACCCGCTCGGCCCGCTGGGCGAAGCGTCGGGCCTCGACCTCCGGCGCGCCGAAGAGCTTGACCAGCAGCGCGCCCGACACCCCGAACCGTTCGGTCATGGTGGCGTTCATCTTGGCGTCGAGGTTGTACGACTCCCGGGTGATCTCCGCCAGCTTCTTGCCGACCCGGCGGGCCGGGATGATGAAGATCGGCAGCAGCACCAGCGACAGGGCGGTGATCTGCCAGGAGAGGGTGAACATCACCGCCGCGGTCAGCACCAGCTGGATGACGTTGCTGACCACCCCGGAGAGGGTGGAGGTGAACGCCCGCTGGGCGCCCATCACGTCGTTGTTGAGCCGGCTGACCAGCGCACCGGTCTGGGTACGGGTGAAGAACTGCACCGGCATCCGCTGCACGTGGTCGTAGACCCGGGTGCGCAGGTCGAGGATGATGCCCTCGCCGATGCGGGCGGAGTACCAGCGCTGGGCGAGGGAGAGCAGCGCGTCGGCCACGGCCAGGCCGGCGATGAACAGCGCGATGCGGACCACCGTCGAGCCGGCCTCGGCACCGCCCCGGGTGATCGCGTTGATCACGTCGCCGGCGAGCACCGGCGTGGCGACCCCGATGACCGCGGCCAGCACCACGGTGATCAGGAAGACCACGATGTCCCGCCGGTACGGCTGGGCGAACGCCACGATCCGCCGTCCGGTGCCCCGGTTGACCCGGTGCGCGGACACCTCGTCCGAGTTACGCATCGAGCGGAGCGTGCTCCAGCCCATGCCACCGTGCGGGTTCGACACGCGTCACCTCCGGGTCGTACGGATGCTGTCGGGTCTGATTCTCCCGACGACTACGACAACCTCGGCGGTAATCCGGATCTTCCCGATCGGTCCTTACTATTCTCCGGTACCGGCGAGATCCCGCAACCGTCGGACCTGCGCCTCGCGCTCGGCCCGTTGCTGCTGTTCCGGGGTACGGCGGGCCGCCCCGGCCAGCAGCGCCTTGATCTCCACCACCGCGTCGCGGGAGTTGGCGAGCAGCGCGGCGGTCAGGTCCCGGACCGCCCCGTCCAGCTCGGCGGTCGGCACGACCAGCGTGGCGAGCCCCAGCCGGTCGGCCTCGGCGGCGTCCATCCGTCGGCCGGTGGCGCAGATCTCCAGCGCGCGGGCGTAGCCGACCAGGTCGACCAGCCGGCCGGTGCCGGCCAGGTCGGGCACCAGCCCGAGGGTGACCTCGGCCATCGACAGCCGGGCGTCCTCGGCGAGTACCCGCAGGTCACAGGCGAGGGCGAGCTGGAAGCCCGCGCCGATGGCGTGCCCCTGCACGGCCGCGACCGAGATGATGTCCGGCCGGTGCAGCCAGGTGAACGCCGCCTGGAACGCGGCGATCCGGTCGGCGCACTCCTGCTCGGGCAGGGTGGCCAACTCGGCGAAGGAGCCCGGTCCGGACGCGTTGGCCACCGAGAGGTCCAGCCCGGCGGAGAACGCCCGGCCCTCGCCGCGCACGACGACGACCCGGACCTCGCCGGGGAGATTCCGGGAGAAGTCGCTCAGGGCACGCCACATGTCCGGTGTCTGGGCGTTGAGCACGTCGGGACGGCTCAACGTCACCGTGGCCACCGGACCGGAGTGGTCCAGCCGTACCCCGGGCCCGGTCGTCACCGGGCGGTCCGGGGCGCGGCGGGGATGAACGACGTCGGCGGGCGGATCACGCCTTCTTGCGGCGCCGGGCACCGCCGCGCTGCCGCAGCTGAACCCCGGACTCGGTGAGCACCCGGTGGATGAACCCGTAGGATCGGCCGGTCGAGGCCGCGAGGGCGCGGATACTCTCGCCCCCGGTGTACCGCTTTACCAGGTCCTTGGCGAGTGTCTGACGCTCGGCTCCGACGATCCGGCGACCCTTCTCAGTGCTGGTGGCTGTGCCAGTGGCTGCCATGCTGATTCCTCACGTCGCAGACTGTGCGGTTCGGATAACGGTCCAACCTATTAGACCGCCTCGAACGATCATGCGCCAGATATCAACTCTTCGCCAATCGACACGCTATGCAGTGTCAGCTTCCCGATAGAGTGATGACAGCGGGGTGACAGGCCACGCCAACCAGCGCAAACGCCACGATCTTTCACCCACCGGCGGTACACCGCAGGTGACTCAAAGCGGAATAGCCTGCCCGGGTGACAGAACTGTTCGGTACAGCGGTGGGTGCGGCCGTGGTGTTCGCCGCGACCGACGTCGACGACATCGTGGTACTCACCGTGCTCTTCGTGACCGCCCGCACCACCGCCCGGCCACGCTCGTGGCAGATCGTCGCCGGCCAGTACGCCGGCATCGGGGTGCTGGTGGCGGCCAGCGCGGTCGCCGCCGCCGGTCTGCTGGTGGTCCCGGAACCGTGGCCCGGCCTGCTCGGCCTGCTGCCCATCGCGCTCGGCGTACGGGCGCTGCTACGCCGCGACGACGACGAGGCCCCGGCGGTGGTCAGCGGCGCATGGGGCGTGGCCGGCGTGACCATCGCCAACGGGGCCGACAACGTCGCCGTCTACGTGCCGGTGTTCCGGACCCTCGACGCCGCCGACGCGGCGGTGTTCCTGCTGGTCTTCGTGGTCGCCATCGGGCTGTGGTGCGCGGCCGGGGCGTGGCTCGGCGGGCACCCCCGGGTGATCCGGGTGGTGGAGCGGGTCGGCCACTGGCTGGTACCGGTGATCTTCGTGGCCATCGGGGTGGTGATCCTGGCCGGCTCGGGGGTGGTGGGGCACCTGTTCGACGTGGTCGGCTGAGAGAGTGTCTCCCGTGTTCGCCGTATCGCTCACCGAGGACGCCCAGCTCCGCCCGCTCGAACCGTGGCAGGCGGAGGAGTTCCTGGCCCACATCGACCGGGCCCGGGAGTACGTCGACCCGTGGATCCCCTGGGCCACCCGCAGCACCGACCCCGACTCCGCCCGTGCGGTGCTGCAACGCTACGCCGACGGGCAGGCCGCCGACAGCATGCGGATCTACGGCATCTGGCTCGACGGTGTCCTGGTCGGCGGGACGATGTTCGTCTCCTTCCACACCGACACCGGCAACTGCGAAATCGGCTGCTGGCTGGAACCGGCCGCCGAGGGACGCGGGCTGATCACCCGGGCCGCCCGCCTGATGATCGACTGGGCGTTCCGGGAACGGGGCATGCACCGGGTGCAGTGGGTCAACGCCGCGCACAACGTGCGGAGCGCCAACGTGGCCCGCCGGCTCGGTATGAGCCTCGACGGGGTCATGCGGTCGGCGTTCCCGTACCGGGGGCAGCGGCACGACAACCAGGTCTGGTCGGTCCTGGCCGACGAATGGCCCCCGAAGCCGGCCTGACCGGCGGGCGGCTCTCCGGGGCCGCACGGTAGGCGGCCGGACGAGGCCCCGGCGTCCTGCCCGCCGGGCCGGCGGCGGCCTGCTCGACCGGCCCCCGACGGCCGGCCCGACCAGGGCCCGGCCGCGGTGGAGGTCAGGCCAGTTCGACCAGTTCGAGCAGGTCGTCGCTCCAGGCGTCCTCGTCACCGTCGGGCAGCAGGATCGCCCGGTCCGGCTTGAGCGCGCTCACCGCGCCCGGGTCGTGGGTGACCAGCACGATCGCGCCCGGGTAGCGGGCGATCGCGTCGAGCACCTGCTCCCGGCTGACCGGGTCGAGGTTGTTCGTCGGCTCGTCCAGCAGCAGCACGTTCGCGCCGGAGCAGACCAGGGTGGCCAGGGCCAGCCGGGTCTTCTCCCCACCGGAGAGCACCCCGGCCGGCTTGTCGACGTCCTCGCCGGAGAACAGGAACGCGCCGAGGATCTTCCGCAGGTCGGTGTCGGTCTGCTCGATCGCGGCGGCCCGCATGTTCTCCAGGACCGTCCGCCCCACGTCCAGCGTCTCGTGCTCCTGCGCGTAGTAGCCGAGCCGCAGCCCGTGCCCCGGGTTGACGGTGCCGGTGTCCGGCTTCAGCAGACCGCCGAGCATCCGCAGCAGGGTGGTCTTGCCGGCACCGTTGAGCCCCAGGATCGCCACCCGGGAGCCCCGGTCCACCGCCACGTTCACGTCGGTGAAGATCTCCAACGAGCCGTACGACTTGGACAGGCCGGTGGCGGTCAGCGGGGTCCGGCCGCACGAAGCCGGGGTGGGGAAACGGACCTTCGCCACCTTGTCGGCGACCCGGACCTCCTCCAGCCCGGACATCAGCTTCTCGGCCCGGCGGGCCATGTTCTGCGCGGCGACGGTCTTGGTGGCCTTGGCCCGCATCTTGTCGGCCTGGGCCATCAGCGCGCCGGCCTTCTTCTCGGCGTTGGCACGCTCCCGGCGGCGTCGCCGCTCGTCGGTCTCCCGGGCCTCCAGGTACGCCTTCCAGCCCAGGTTGTAGACGTCGACCACGCTGCGGGTGGCATCCAGGAACCACACCTTGTTCACCACCGCGTCGAGCAGCGAGGCGTCGTGACTGATCACGATCAGGCCGCCCTTGTGGTTGGCGAGGAAGCTGCGCAGCCAGGTGATCGAGTCGGCGTCCAGGTGGTTGGTGGGCTCGTCGAGCAGCAGGATGCCGCCGCCGTTCTCGCCGGCGTCGCGGAACAGGATCCGGGCCAGCTCGATACGGCGGCGCTGACCGCCGGAGAGGGTGCCGATGGTCTGGGCGAGGGCCCGGTCCGGCAGCCCCAGGTTGGCGCAGATCCGGGCGGCCTCCGCCTCGGCCGCGTACCCGCCGAGCGAGGCGAACTGGTCCTCCAGCGCGCCGTACCGGCGGACCAGGCGCTCGTCGGTGTCGTCGGCGAGCCGGGCCTCCAGCTCCTTCATCTGGGCCATCAGCACGTCCAGGCCCCGGGCGGAGAGCACCCGGTCCCGGCCGGTGACCTCCAGGTCCCCGGTGCGGGGGTCCTGCGGGAGGTAGCCGATCGCGCTGCGCCGGTCGATCTGGCCGGCGTACGGCTGCCCCTCCCCGGCGAGCACCTTCAGCGTGGTGGTCTTGCCCGCGCCGTTGCGGCCGACCAGGCCGATCCGGTCGCCGGGCTGCACCCGCAGGGTGGTGTCGGACAGCAGGATCCGGGCTCCGGCGCGCAGTTCCAGGCCGGTGGCAGTGATCATCTTGGCGGACTCGCTCTCAGGGGCGGAAGGGCTGACTCAGGGCACGCGAGAGCGCCGGCGGGATCGAGACAACCCGTCGGCGCGGGGCGGTTCAGCCTTCGCAGCGCAGCACGGGTCGATTGTACCGGGCGGCAGGATGGGGACCGGTCCGGATTACCACACAAGATCATCGGGTACCGGGGCCGGTGGAGCTGACCGACAGGCGATCGGGGTCATCATGGAGCTGAACGAGAACGCGCGGATCGACACCAGCCAGGTGGACGACCGGCGGGGATCCGGTGGCGGCGGCGGGACGGGCATCCCGATCCCGATCGGGGGCGGTGGCCGGGGCGGGCTGATCAGCCTGGTCATCGCGGTACTGGTCGCCCTGGTCGGGGGCGGTTTCGGGCTCAACGCGGCGATCGACGGCGGCGGTTCGGAACAGGGCGACAACACCTCGCTGGAGCAGAAGTGCTCCGCCGACGACGCCCTCCAGCAGCTCGACTGCCGCAACACGCTCTACGTCAACTCGATCCAGGCGTACTGGCAGACCGCGCTGCCCGAGCGGTTCGGTGAGCGGTACGCCCCGGCCGACACGGTCTTCTTCAGCCGGGCGGTCTCCACCGGCTGCGGCAACGCCGACTCCGGGGTCGGCCCGTTCTACTGCCCCGCCGACCGGCAGGTGTACATCGACCTCACCTTCTACCAGGTGCTCGCCGACCAGCTCGGCGCGTCCGGCGAGTTCGCCCAGCCGTACGTACTGGCCCACGAGTACGGCCACCACGTGCAGACCCTGCTCGGCACCGAGGCGCAGATGCGCCGCCAGCAGCAGCGTGACCCGGGCAACGCCAACGCTCTCTCGGTCAAGCTGGAGTTGCAGGCCGACTGCTACGCCGGCGCGTGGGCCAAGAACGCCACCGGCACCGCCGACGCCGGCGGGCAGAAGATCTTCACCAGCATCACCGAGCAGGACATCAGCCAGGCCATCGACGCCGCCGAGAAGATCGGCGACGACGCGATCTCCGAGCGGGCCAACCGGCCGGTCAACCCGGACGAGTTCACCCACGGGTCGTCCGCGCAGCGCCGCGAGTGGTTCAGCCGGGGGTACGAGACCGGCGACCCCAAGCAGTGCGACACCTTCACCGGCGGCGCGTGACGCCTGGTCGCCGCGGCTCGGTCCTGGCTGGATGCGGTGGAATCGCCCCGGCGTGTCGTGTAGCGGAAGCAGCCAGATCAGCCGATCACGGCGGGGGCGGCGGGACGTCGCTGACCGTACTGATGCACAGGCCGGCCGGGACCTTGCTCGTCCCGGTGCCGGTCGAGGTACCGAGCATGCCGGAGTACTTCAGGTACCAGGTCGTGTTCGAGTACCGGACCCTGAGGTTGAGCGTGGTGTGCGCCGGGATCGTCATGCTGATCTGCTCGGCGATCGACACCGACTGCTCGTTGGCGTAGCCGATCTCCGCCTCGATCGCGCCGACCCCGCCGCTGATCGAGGCGCTGATCGCCACCTTGGAGGTCGTGGTCGTCGTCCGGCTGTAGCTCACCGGGCCGCTGGTGTTGTTCACGTACGAGGACACGATCACCGTGCCGCACGTGCCGGTCGACGGGGAGTGGGTGAGGGTCCAACTCCCGTCGGCGGCGTACGCGGGCGTCGCGCCGACCAGGAGTGCACCGCAGGTGGTTGCCAAGGTGAGGATCGATCTGCGCAGCATCGCGGACGCCTTCCTGGAGAACGCCAGCACGGGTCGACAGCCAACTGATCGATGGCCGTGATGGTATCAACGGCAGGCGGCCACCACTACCGCCTCACGGCTCACGCATCCAGAGCGCCGGATCGTTGACGAACACCCCTTTGCCCTGATGACGCCAGATCACCCGGAGGGCTTCCAGTCGGACGTAGACCTGCTTGACGGTCGACGCGCTGACCTTGTGCTTGGCGGCGAGCTGGGTGATCGATGGCAGCTTCTCGCCCGGCTTGAGCGTCTTGGCTCGAATCTCGGCGACGATCTCGTCGGCGATACGGATGTAGTCGGCGGTGATCGGCATGACTCCCCCTGCGTGGCACGCCAATTCGATCACGCATCGGCACACACCGACAACTCTGCGTTTAACTAAGGTGACTGGGACAGCTAAGTTCAGTCGTGCCTCTCCCCTTGCGTGGCAACGAGGTAGGAGAGGTTTCCCCTGGTCGGGTTGGGTTACGCGTGCCTGCCTCGACCTCTGGGCCGCTCTGTTCCCGTACCGCTGAACGAGCTGCGGGGGCAGGGCCGGGCGGGTCGCCGCGTGCCGGCGTGCGGCGACCCGCCCCTCCCCCGTGAGCACTCCGACCTGCCCGGAAAGGACCGACGTGGCCCAGGTGTACCGCTCCGGCCAGCCCTACGGCACCGGCCTGCCGCACCGGACGACCCCGCACGAGGTACGCACCCGCGAGTTCAGCCCGCGTCGGCGCGGCGTCGACCGCGACGAGGTACGCGGATTCCTGGCCGACCTGGCCGACGACCTGGCCGACCTGTACCGGCAGCTCAGCCTGCTCGACCAGGAGAACGGGCGGCTGAAACGGGCACTGCGCGACTGGCAGACCATGCACGCCCGGGAATGCCGGCCGAACCGGGGGCACTGGTGAGCGGTGCGACTCCGGGCCGGTGACCTGCTGCGGGTCGACGGCTGCGCGTCGGTGCAGTTCGGCGGCGGCCGGGCGTTGACGGTACGGGTGGCGACGGTCCACCTCGACCGGCCCACCTTCGACGGCTGGATCTGGCTGACCGGGTACGTGCTCGACGACGGTGGCCTGGCCACCGCCAAGCGGGAGCTGTTCGTCCAGCTCACCGGCCTGCACCGGCTGGCCGGCATGGCTGCTCCGGTCCGCTCCTGCGCGAGCGGCGGTCCATAGTGGAGGACGGCGTCGCCGCGCCGGCCGCCCTGCTGCACCTCTCGCCCGCGCAGGAGGCCCTGCTGTCTCTCTTCACCCCTTCGAGCGGGTGAGGGGCGGCCCGCTGATGGGTCCGCGTACGGTTGCACACGGCACCGGTCAGGTTGCCCGGCTGGCGAGGATGGCCAAGGTCTCCCGGCGTACCCGGTCCGCCTCGTGGACGAGGCGGCGGTGGGCGAAACGGACCACCAGGATGCCCTGGGTGGCCAGCAGTGCGTCCCGGCGCAGGTCGATCTCCCGCTGTCGCGGGTCGCCGTGGGTGGTGGCACCATCGAGTTCGATGTTGACGCGTTCCCGCTCGGCGAGCATGTCCAGGTACAGGGTGCGCCGGCCGACCTGGACGCGGACCTGCCGCCGGAAGGGTGGCATTCCCGGGCCGGTGAAGACGTGTTCGTGCCCCCAGATCTCCAGCGGGCTGCGGCAGCCCTCGGTGAGCCGGGTCAGCAGGGTACGCAGCGCCCGCCGCTCGGCCAGTCTCGGGGTACGGCCCAGGGTGTGACGCAGCCGCTCGGGGGTGGTGTACCGGTCGTTGACGGCACGGATCACCGGTGCGTGTCGCTCGGCGGGCGGCAGCAGGGGCCACGAGTCGATCACGGTCTGGTCGAGACTGGTCACCGGCAGCCCGTTGCGTCGTACCACCTGCGGCGGTCCGAGGACGAAGCCGGTCCGCCGGTGCACGCGTACGCCGGGGCGGGTGCGGACGGTGGAGCCCGGCGCTGCGCTCAGGTGCAGGTCGTCGCCGGTCGGCTGCGGGCGTAGGCCCCACCGGTGCAGGGCGCTGAGGTGGCTGAGCACGGCCTGTCCGTCGGCCCAGGCGCAGACCGCCAGGTGTCCGACGGCCGGTGGTAGTCGACCGATGGGCGGGTGCCGGTGCGACGTCGACAGGTGGGCTGCGGCGAACACCCCGGGCAGTACACGCACCAGATCCCCGGTGGCGCACGCGTGCTGGAGGGTCCACGGCGGTACCACCTGTAACGCCACCGACCGGCTGACCACGCCGCCACTGTGCTCCACCAGGTTCCGCAGTGCCTCGTTCACGTCGTCGACGGTGCCGACCGGGCCCCGCGCCGGGCAACCGGCGACCACCCGGATATGTGGACAACCACCGGACTGTGGACAACCACCGCCCCAGCCTCGGCTTGTGCTAAGGCAGAGCGACTTCTGACGGATGCGGTGGAAGAACGTCGGCGTGTCGTGTAGCTGGGCTGTCAGGAAAGGGGGCCGCCGTCCGTGATCCGGATGTGGACGGCGCGGGCGGCGGTGGCGGCGGTGAGCAGCACGGCGTAGCGGGGTTCGGGGACGTCGAGGAGGCGCTCGGCGCGCAGGGCGGCGAGCGGGGCGAGCCGACGGTCGGCCAGGACGGTGTCCACGGCGCGCCGGTCGCCGCCGCAGACCACGGCGCTGAGGGTGGCCGCCTCAGGCAGCAGCAGGCGTACCGCCAGGTCGACGGCGTCGGCGAGGGCGGCCTTGGCCTGGTTGTCGCGGCGGCGGGCGAAACGTTGCTGGGACCAGCCGCCGGCGGCGGTACGGCCCTGCACGTACCGGGTGTCGACCTTGTGGACGGGGAGATCGGTGCCCTCGGCGACGCCGACGGCCACCGCGCCCTTGCGGGCCAGCAGCAGGCCGATCCGGCGGGGCGTCCCGGCAGCCGTGGCGAAGGCGGGAAGATCAGCGCTGGGCGGCACGCCGGGCGGGGTGTGGAGTTCGGCGGCGGCGCCGTCGGGGGCGGTGAGCAGGAGACCGTACGGCTCGGTGCTGGCCGTCGGGGGGCCGTGCCGGTCGGCGAAGTTCGTCACCCAGCGGGTGACGCGGGCCGGGTCGACCTCGACCCAGCGGCCTCCTCCGGCGGCGGGTCGGCTGGTCATGCCCTGACGGTACGGCGTCGTCACCGGACGGGTGACGGCGGGCGGACACCGGGGCGGTCCCCGCCCGGCCGGCGTCCTCCCGGCCGGGCGGCATCCTCCCGGCCGGTCAGCGTCCTCCCGGGCGGTCAGTGCCCGAGCAGGGTGACCACGGCGAGTCCGGCGATCAGCACGCTGGACACCAGGGCGGTGACCAGGCGGCCCCGGGGGCCGGTCAGCAGCCGGCCGACCAGGCTTCCGCTCGCGGCCACCAGGAGTTGCCAGCTCGCCGAGGCGAGGAACGCGCCCAGCACGAACAGCACGGCCGCCGCCGGGTCGGTGGCGTCGGGCCGGCCGAGGACCAGGGCCGTGAAGTAGACCACCGTGGCCGGGTTGAGCACGGTCAACGCCAGCAGCCCGAGGAAGGCGCGCGGCGGCGTGTCCAGACCGCGCCGGACCGGCACCGCCGTGGGGGTACGCGGCCGTAGCGCCCGCCAGGTGGTGTGCCCGGCGAGGGCGAGCAGCACCGCTGCCGCGACCAGTCGCAGCGGGCCGGCCACCGGCGCGACCAGGCCGGCCACGGCGGCTCCGCCCAGCGCGGCGACGGCGGCGTACAGCCCGTCGGCGGCGGCCACCCCGAGCGCGGCGGCGGCCCCCACCCGGAACGAGGTACGCGCGGTCAGTCCGAGGATCAGTACCGCGATCGCGCCCACCGGTACGGCGACCCCGTAGCCGGCGACCACGCCGGCCAGGAACGCGCTCAGCACGGCGGGTGCAGAGCCGGGCCGGACCACGGCGACGTGCGCTGTCGGCCGGTGGCGGTGGCCACGGCGACAGGAACGCTGCTCGGGTACGACTCGTGCATGCGGTCATCCTCGGTGGCCGGGGCGGCTACCGCGACCCGTTTTCGATCCGCCACCGCCGTCTTGCAGGCCGTAGGCAGTTGCAAAAGAGTGGCAACAAGGGCAGGCTTTCGGGCATGGCGATCTACACGCTTCCCGACCTGCCCTACGACTACGGTGCCCTGGAGCCGGCCATGTCCGGGGAGATCCTGGAGCTGCACCACGGCAAGCACCACGCGGCGTACGTCAAGGGCGGCAACGACACCCTCGACCAGCTCGCCGAGGCCCGCGACCGGGGCGACCACTCGGCGCTGGTGGGGCTGGAGAAGACCCTCGCGTTCAACCTGTCCGGGCACGTCCTGCACTCGATCTTCTGGCGCAACCTCTCCCCCGACGGCGGCGACCGGCCCGACGGCGACCTGGCCGACGCCATCACCGAGCACTTCGGCTCCTTCGAGGCGTTCGCCGGGCAGCTCTCCGCCGCCACCAAGGGCGTGCAGGGTTCCGGCTGGGGCGTGCTGGCCTGGGAACCGCTGTCCGGGCGGCTGATCGTCGAGCAGGTCTACGACCACCACGGCAACGTGGGGCAGGGCTGCACCCCGCTGCTGGTCTTCGACGCCTGGGAGCACGCGTACTACCTGCAGTACCGCAATGTCCGCCCGGACTACGTCGACCGGCTGTGGGACCTGGTGAACTGGGCCGACGTCACCCGACGGTTCGACGCGGCCCGGACCGCCGGCGACCCGCTCGCCCTGCGGTGACGGCGGTACGGTCATGACCGGTCCGGAGCCCCTGTTCGCCGCCGCGCAGCAGGCCGCCGGGGTCGTCGCGGCCCGGCACCGCGGCGACTACGCCGGAGCCGAGGAACTGCTCGCCGGGTTCCCCGACGAGGCGGCCCGGACCCGGGGGTTCTGCCTGCTCGCCGAGCTGTCGTTGAGTCTGGTCCGCGCGCAGACCGGGCAGAGCATGGACGAACTGGTCCAGGAGTTGACCCTGCTGATGGCCTCGGCGGCGGCAACCGGCCCGCCACCCGGGCCAGGTCGGTGACAACCGCCCGTCCACCGCGCGCCGCGAACGCGTCGAGGGTGCCGCCCCGGACAGGGGACGGCACCCTCGACGGTGCATCAGGTCAGACGTTGAAGCCGAGCGAGCGGAGCTGGTCGCGTCCCTCGTCGGTGATCTTGTCGGGGCCCCACGGCGGCAGCCACACCCAGTTGATCCGGATGTCGCCGACCAGGCCGCCACCCGGGCCGGTGGTCAGCGCCTGCCGGGCCTGGTCCTCGATGACGTCGGTCAGCGGGCAGGCCGCCGAGGTCAACGTCATGTCCAGGGTGGCGACGTTGTCGTCACCGACGTGCACGCCGTACAGCAGACCGAGATCGACCACGTTGATGCCCAGCTCCGGGTCGACGACGTCCTTCATCGCCTCCTCGATGTCGGCGACGGCGGCCTTACCGCCGGCCGGCGTCGCGGACGTGCCGTCCGCCGGCGTCGCGGACGGCGTGGTGGCCGTGGCGTCGACCGGCGCGGACGGCACCGTGGCCGTGCCGTTGGACGACGTGGCCGGCACCGTGGCCGTGCCGTCGACCGGCGTCGCCGTGTCCTCGACCGACGGCGTCGCGGCCGTCGCGGTGTCCTCAGAACTCATGCCTTCACCTCCGGGCTCGCGCCCACCCCGGCGCGTGCCGCGGCGTCCTTGAACGCCATCCACGGCAGCAGCGCGCACTTGACCCGGGCGGGGAAGCGGGCGACACCCGCGAACGCGACCCCGTCACCGAGCACGTCCTCGTCCGGCGTGACCTCGCCACGGCCGGACATCAGCTCGACGAACGCCTCGTGCACGGCGAACGCATCCCCCGCGTCCCGCCCGCGCAGCAGTTCGTGCAGCACACTCGCCGACGCCTGGCTGATCGAACAGCCCACCCCGTCGTACGAGATGTCGTGCAGCACCGTGCCGTCGGTGGCGACCCGCACGGTCACCTCGTCCCCGCAGGTCGGGTTGACGTGGTGCGCCTCGGCGACCCGGTCGGCCGCCTCCTGCGGGTCACGCAGCCCCCGACCGTGCGGGTGCTTGTAGTGGTCCAGGATGATCTCCTGGTAGAGAGATTCAAGCTGCATCAGGCTGAACTCCCGTCGATCCGCGGGCTCCTGCGTCGCCGCTCACTCGAACACCTTCCGCACCTGCTCCAGGCCCGCCACCAGGGCGTCGATCTCCTCGGTGGTGGTGTAGAGGTAGAACGAGGCCCGGGTCATCGCCGGCACGCCGAACCGGGTGCACACCGGCTTGGCGCAGTGGTGGCCCACCCGCACCTGCACCCCGAGCGAATCGAGCACCTGCCCGACGTCGTGCGGGTGCACATCACCCAGGGCGAACGAAATGGTGCCGCCCCGGCCCACCGGCGTCGCCGGGCCGAAGATTCGCAGGCCGGGCACGGTGGCGAGGGCGTCCAGCGCGTACGCGGTGAGTTCCTTCTCGTGCCACTGGATCGCCCGCATGCCGATGCCGGTCAGATAGTCCACGGCCGCGCCGAGCGCCACCGCCTCGGCGATCGGCGGGGTGCCCGCCTCGAACCGGGCCGGCGGCGCGGCGAACGTGGACCGGGCCATGCTCACCGTCTCGATCATCGAGCCGCCGCCGAGCACCGGCGGCATCGCAGCCAGCAGCTCCGACCGGCCCCACAGCACCCCGACACCGGTCGGGCCGCACATCTTGTGGCCGGTGAAGACGATGAAGTCGACGTCGTAGTCGACCACGTCCATCGGCAGGTGCGGCACCGACTGCGAGCAGTCCAGCAGCAGCAGCGCCCCCACCTCGCGGACCCGCTGGGTGATCCGGGAGGTGGCGTTGACCGTGCCGAGGATGTTCGACATGTGCACCAGCGAGACCAGCTTCGTCCGCTCGGTGACCAGGTCGTCCAGCCCCGACTCGTCGAGCCGGCCGTGCTCGGTGACCGGGAACCAGCGCAGGGTCGCGCCGGTCCGCTCGCAGAGCAACTGCCACGGGACGATGTTCGAGTGGTGCTCCATCTCGGAGATGACGATCTCGTCGCCGGGGCCGAGCCGGAACCGGGGGTCGGCGTCGGCGCGCAGCGAGGCGTTGGAGAACGCGTACGCCACCAGGTTGATCGCCTCGGTGGAGTTCTTGGTGAAGACGACCTCGTCCACGCTGGGCGCGTTGACGAACGCGGCGATCTTCGCCCGCGCGCCCTCGTACGCCTCGGTGGCCTCGGTGCCCAGCGTGTGCACCGACCGGGACACGTTGGCGTTGTGCCGCTCGTAGTGCCCGCGCAGCACGTCCAGCACCTGACGCGGCTTGTGCGAGGTGTTGGCGCTGTCCAGGTAGACGAGCGGGTGCCCGTTGACCTCCCGGTCGAGGATCGGGAAGTCCGCGCGTACCGCCGCCACGTCGAACCGGGGCACGTCGTCGTACTGCGGCATGCCCGCCGGGATCGTCAGGGAGGTCATCGCGGTCAGGCCCGGGCCGCGCCGGCCCCGGCGACGTACCGCTCGTAGCCCTCGTCCTCGAGCTTGTCGGCCAGCTCGGGGCCGCCCTGCTCGACGATGCGCCCGGCCACGAAGACGTGCACGAAGTCCGGCTTGATGTAGCGCAGGATGCGCGTGTAGTGGGTGATCAGCAGCAGGCCGGTGTCGCCGGTGTCGCGGACCCGGTTCACGCCCTCGCTGACCACGCGCAGCGCGTCCACGTCGAGACCGGAGTCGGTCTCGTCGAGGATCGCGATCTTCGGCTTGAGCAGCTCCAGCTGCACGATCTCGTGCCGCTTCTTCTCGCCGCCGGAGAAGCCCTCGTTGACGTTGCGCTGCGCGAACGCCGGGTCCATCTGGAGCTTCTGCATGGCGCCGCGCAGCTCGCCGGCCCAGGTGCGCAGCTTCGGCGCCTCGCCGTCGATGGCGGTCTTGGCGGTACGCAGGAAGTTCGCCACCGACACGCCGGGCACCTCGACCGGGTACTGCATGGCCAGGAAGAGGCCGGCGCGGGCCCGCTCGTCCACGGACATGGCCAGCACGTCCTCGCCGTCCAGGGTCACCGTGCCGCCGGTGATCTCGTACCGGGGGTGGCCGGCGACCGAGTACGCCAGGGTGGACTTACCGGAGCCGTTCGGGCCCATGATGGCGTGCGTCTCGCCGGAGCGCACCGTCAGGTCGACTCCGTGCAGGATCGGCTTGAGCTCACCCTCGGGCAGCTTGACCGACACCTGCAGGTCGCGGATCTCCAGGGTGCTCATTATCGGGTCACTCCATTGCTCGGCATCGGGCGGCCGTCGTCGCCCACGGGAAGGTAGATGTCGCCGTCGCGGACTTCGACGGGGTAGACGGGTACGGGTTCGGTGGCGGGCAGCCCGGTCGGCTCACCGGTACGCAGGTCGAACCGGGAACCGTGCAGCCAGCACTCCAGCGTGCAGCCGTCCAGCTCACCCTCGGAGAGGGCGATCGAGGCGTGCGAGCACTCGTCGTGGACGGCGTGGAAGGTGCCGTCCTCGGTGTGCACCAGCGCGATCTGGGTGCCGTTGACGTCCGCGCTGACCACGGAGCCCTTGGGCAGGTCCTCGGTGGAGCAGATCCGGATCATCACGCGCCCGCCTTGCTCAGCCGGGCCTCGATGGCGTCACCGAGCCGGTCCCGCAGCGACTCGACCGGGATCTTCTGCAGGATCTCGGCGAAGAAGCCCCGGACCACCAGCCGGCGGGCCTCGGGCTCCGGGATGCCCCGGGCCATCAGGTAGAACAGCTGCTCGTCGTCGAACCGGCCGGTCGCGCTGGCGTGGCCGGCACCGGCGATCTCGCCGGTCTCGATCTCCAGGTTCGGCACCGAGTCGGCCCGCGCGCCGTCGGTCAGCAGCAGGTTCCGGTTGATCTCGTACGTGTCGGTGCCGGTCGCCTCGGCCCGGATCAGCACGTCACCCACCCACACGGTACGGGCGCTGGCGCCCTGCAACGCGCCCCGGTAGCCGACGTGGCTGCGGCAGTCCGGGATGGTGTGGTCGACCAGCTGGCGGTGCTCCAGGTGCTGCCCGGAGTCGGCGAAGTAGACGCCGTACAGCTCGGCCTCGCCGCCCCGGCCGGCGTACTCGACGCTGGTGAACTGGCGGACCAGGTCGCCGCCGAGGGTGACCTGGACGTGCACGATCCGGGCGTCCCGCCCGAGCCTGATCTTGAGGTGCTGGGCCTGGACCGCGTCGTCGGCCCAGTCGGCCACGGTGACCAGGGTCAGCTTCGCGCCGTCACCGACGGACACCTCGACGTTCTCGGCCAGGGTGCCGCTGCCCACCTGGTCGACCACCAGCACCGACTCCGACAGCGCGCCGACCTCGACGAAGGTGTGCGCGAAGGAGAGCACGTCGCGGGGGCCGCCCTGCACGGTGAGGGTCACCGGCTCGGTGACCACCGCCTGCGGGGCGACCCGGACCAGCCGGCCCACCGTCGCCTCGCCGTAGGCGCGGGCGCTGACCCGGTCGAACGGGGTCAGCACGCTGCCCCGGCGGGGGTCGTCCCGGTCGAGCGCGTCCACGGTCACCCCGTCCGGCAGCGGCCCGACCTGGTGGGCGGGCCACTGCGCGGACTCGTCGGTGACGGTGCCGTCCAGCAGACCCCGCAGCCGCTTGAGCGGGGTGAAGCGCCACTCCTCCTCCAGGCCGGTCAGGGCCGGGAAGTCGGCGACATCGTACGAACGGAGCGCCTGCGACTTGGTGCTCGGCGGCGCGGAAGCCTGGGTAGTCATCTCTTCCTTGGTCGGTTTCTCGAAGACGGCGGTGGCTCGAGGCGGGCGGGCGGCGTCAGCCGACCGCGCCCTCCATCTGGAGTTCGATCAGACGGTTGAGCTCCAGGGCGTACTCCATCGGCAGTTCCTTGGCGATCGGCTCGATGAAGCCGCGCACGATCATCGCCATCGCCTCGTCCTCGCTCAGACCCCGACTCATCAGGTAGAAGAGCTGGTCGTCGCTGACCTTGGAGACGGTCGCCTCGTGCCCCATCGACACGTCGTCCTCACGGATGTCGACGTACGGGTAGGTGTCCGACCGGGAGATGGTGTCGACCAGCAGCGCGTCGCACTTGACCGTGCTGGCGCTGTGCTGCGCGCCCTCGAGCACCTGCACCAGGCCCCGGTACGAGGTCCGGCCGCCGCCCCGGGCGATGGACTTCGACACGATGGTGCTGGAGGTGTGCGGGGCGGCGTGCACCATCTTGGCGCCGGCGTCCTGGTGCTGGCCCTCGCCGGCCATCGCCACCGAGAGCACCTCGCCCTTGGCGTGCTCGCCGGTCATGTAGACCGCCGGGTACTTCATGGTGACCTTGGAACCGATGTTGCCGTCGATCCACTCCATGGTCGCGCCCTCGTGGCACACGGCCCGCTTGGTGACCAGGTTGTAGACGTTGTTCGACCAGTTCTGGATGGTGGTGTACCGGCAGCGGGCGTTCTTCTTGACGATGATCTCCACGACCGCGCTGTGCAGCGAGTCGGACGAGTAGATCGGCGCGGTGCAGCCCTCGACGTAGTGCACGTACGCGCCCTCGTCGACGATGATCAGCGTCCGCTCGAACTGGCCCATGTTCTCGGTGTTGATCCGGAAGTACGCCTGGAGCGGGATCTCCACGTGCACGCCCTTCGGCACGTAGATGAACGAGCCGCCGGACCACACGGACGTGTTCAGCGCGGCGAACTTGTTGTCGCCGACCGGGATGACCGTGCCGAAGTACTCCTTGAAGATGTCCTCGTGCTCGCGCAGCGCGGTGTCGGTGTCGAGGAAGAGCACACCCTGCTCCTCCAGGTCCTCACGGATCTTGTGGTAGACGACCTCGGACTCGTACTGGGCGGCGACCCCGGCGATCAGCCGCTGCTTCTCGGCCTCCGGGATGCCCAGCCTGTCGTAGGTGTTCTTGATGTCCTCGGGCAGGTCCTCCCAGCTGGTGGCCTGCTTCTCGGTGGACCGCACGAAGTACTTGATGTTGTCGAAGTCGATCCCGGTGAGGTCCGCGCCCCAGGCCGGCATCGGCTTGCGCCCGAACAGGCGCAGGCCCTTCAGGCGCAGGTCGAGCATCCAGGCCGGCTCGTTCTTCTTCGCCGAGATGTCCCGCACCACCGCCTCGTTGAGGCCACGCTGGGCGACCGCCCCGGCGACGTCCGGGTCGGCCCAGCCGTACTCGTAGCGACCGAGGGCGGCGAGCTGCTCTTCCTGGGTCAGGGGCTGGACGATCTGCTCGGTCATCTATCTGTCCTCACAGTGGTGACGGTCTTTCCGGATGGGGCACGCCCCGACTGGGCCGGGATGTGCGTGGTGCACACCCCGTCGCCGTGCGCGATGGTGGCCAGGCGCTGCACGTGGGTGCCGATCAGGCGGGAGATCACCGCGGTCTCGGCCTCGCACAGCTGGGGGAACTCGGCGGCCACGTGCGCCACCGGGCAGTGGTGCTGACACAGCTGGCCGCCGGAGGCGATCGTGGACGCGTTCGCAGCGTAGCCCTCGGCGGTGAGCGCCCCGGCGAGTGCCTCCGCCCGGGCGAGCGGGTCGTCCCCGGCGTCCTCCAGGGCGGCCCGGCAGCGGGCCTCCAGCGCGGCGACCTGATCGGCGGCGAACGCCTCGACCGCTTCCGAGCCGCCGTTGCGGGCGATCCAGCGCAGCGCGGCGGTGGCCATGTTGTCGTAGTGGTGGGTGCCACAGCGGACCCGGGCGGCGTCGGTGAGCACGAAGACCTTGGCCGGCCGGCCGCGGCCCCGGTGCCCCCGGACGGTCTGCTCGCGGGCCAGCACGTCACCGTCGGCGAGCATCGCGTCGAGGTGCCGGCGGATCGCCGCCGGGCTGAGCCCGAGGGCCGCCCCGAGCTGCGCGGCGGTGGTCGCGCCCTGTTCCAGCAGGAGCTGGGTGACCCGCTCCCGGGTGGAGACGTCGGTCGCGGCGGGCAGGGGCGACCCGGCGACCGGACCGGTCGCCGGCTGCTGCCCGGAGAGCGCCGCCGCGTTTTTCACAACGCCAACGTTACGTAATTGGCGGGGGCCCTGCAAACCCGGGGTACCGGTGATCCGAACCACCGCACGGCCCGAGGCGGCCGAAGCTCGATCACTACAGTGCGTAGGATTCGCGGTGTGATGCGATCCGCCCGGTTCCCGGTCTCCGCCACCCTGCTGCGCCGCCTCGCGCTCGCCTCGATCATCGCCAACGTCGGAATCGTGGTCACCGGCGGGGCCGTCCGGTTGACCGCCTCCGGCCTCGGCTGCCCCACCTGGCCCCGGTGCACCGACGAGTCGTACACCACCACCGCCGAGATGGGCGTGCACGGGGTGATCGAGTTCGGCAACCGGCTGTTGACCTTCGCGGTCGGCCTGATCGCGTTGGCGGTGCTGCTGGCGGTGCTGCTGCACCGGCCACGTCGGCACGGGCTGCTGCCGCTGGCGATCGCGGTGTTCCTCGGCATCCCGGCCCAGGCGGTGGTGGGCGGGATCACCGTGTTGACCAACCTCAACCCGTGGGTGGTCGGGCTGCACTTCCTCGCCTCGATGGCGGTGATCGCCGCCGCGTACGCCCTCTGGCGGCGCGCGAAGGAACCGGACGGGCCGGCGGTGGCCGTGGTGCCGGCCCCGCTGCGTACCCTTGCCCGGCTGACCACCCTGGTCAGCGTGGTGGTGCTGGTCATCGGCACCTGGGTGACCGGCAGCGGCCCGCACGCCGGTGACCACGGTGCGGCCCGCAACGGCCTGGACCCGGAGACGATCTCCCAGGTGCACGCGGACAGCGTCTTCCTGCTGCTGGGCCTGTCGGTGGCGCTGGTCTTCGCGTTCCGGGCGGTCGGTGCGGCCACCGCCGCCCGTGCGGCCCTGGTGCTGGTGGCGGTGGAACTGGGCCAGGGGCTGATCGGCTTCGTGCAGTACTTCACGAACCTGCCCGCGCTGCTGGTCGGCGCGCACATGCTCGGCTCGTGCCTGGTGCTGCTGGCCACCCTGTCGGTGCAGTGGTCGACCGGGGAACGCCGCCCGGCCGTCGCCACCACGGGTGAACCGGACCCGGCGGCCGGGCCGGCGCGGCCGGCCGTACCGGTCGGGGCCGCCCAGGACTAGCGCCCGTGTCGAAGTCCTCGGCTCGACCGAGGACTTCGCGACACAGGCCCTAGGTCCGGCCCACCTCGGAGGGCCGGCCCACCTCGGCCGCCGTACTCGGCCCGTCGAGCACCACCCGCCACCGGCCGCACCGGCAGCGCTGGTAGCGCACCTGGCCCTCGCTGGTGAGGTGGCGTGAGACGGTCCGCCAGGCGTGCGGCTGGTCACGGAACTGATCGGAACGTGGCATGCGGGCAGCATGCTGTAATGAGCTTATGCACATCAACCCTTACGGGCGGGATCCGGTGACATTCGCCGCCGACCTCGCCGCCGCCCCGCCCAGCACCCCTGCCGAGCTGCACGAACGCTGCGTCGAGGCCGGAATCTCGGTGGAGGTGCCGGTGTCGGCGCAGGACCTGACCGGGACCCTGACCTTCCTCGACGACTGGCTCGCCGTGGTGGACGCGGCGACCGAGGAGGAACGGGCCCACCTGCTGAACCGGCTGCTACGGGACGCCTCGGCGCATCCCCGCCTGACCAACCACGCGGGCACCGGCTGGCACCTGCACTACCGGGACCCGGACGTCCCGCTCGCCGCGTCGCTGCGGGCGCTCCTCAGCGTCGGCACCGCGCTGCACCTGGTCGGGCGGGGGATGAACCGGCTCGGCCGCTGCGCGCTGCCGGAATGCCGCCGGGCGTACGCGGACGTCAGCCGCACCGGCCGGCAACGGTACTGCCGGCCCTCCTGCGCCAACCGCGACGCCGTCCGGCGGCACCGGGCCCGGACGGGCGTACCGCCGCAGACCCCGGCCAGACCGGACCTGCCCACGGCCTCGACCAGACCGGACCTGCCCACGGCCCCGGGCCGTGCGGACATGGCCACGGCCCCGGGCCGTGCGGAGCCGCCCGCGACGGCCGGCAGGAAGTAGGACGGCCGCAGCGCCGGGGTCTCCCCTCGGGTCGCTGCGGCCGATCGGATACGGGTTCGGTCGACTACCGGGCCATCGTGCGTCGGGCCATCGACCGCCACAGGTCGTTGCTCGGCCGCATCTGGTCCATCAGCTCACGCTCCCAGGCGTTCTCGATGGCGACGCCCGCCAGGGCGCACGCCTGCCGTGCCACGTCGGTGTCGTCGGCGAACTGGTCGCCCCATGCCCCGTCGGACCCCACGAGCACGATCCGCGCGCCCCGCTTGCCGACGTACTCGATGACCGCCTTCGCGCCGCCGTGCCCGTCGGCGAACGACTTGATGCCGGACACCAGACCGTTCGGGGTCTGGCCCGAGGCGGCCTGATCAGCCGTCAGCGTCGTATCGGAACCATCTGCCATGACGCGAAGCGTAAGCATTCTTCGGCCCGGATGGGCGAGAACCATGAACTATTTGTGATGCCAATTACCTGCGTGTTTAAGGAAGACCACAGGTAATTCGCCCCACTATGTCCGACTTGCCGGTGCGAAGCGGACAGCGATTGTGACACTGTGGTGACAGCCGGGTCACCGAAGAAAATTCGGACAAACGCACGATCAGAGAAGCGCGTCGAGGGCGACCGCCGCCGCCAGAATGGTCAGGTAGGTGATCGACCAGTGGAACAGGCGCATCGGCTTGACCGCCTCGCCCCGGGCCGCCCGCCGGGTCAGCTTGTGCGCCTCGACGAGGAAGACCGCGCCGACCACCACGGCGGTGACGCCGTACACCGGGCTCATCCCCAGCGGCCAGACCACCAGCGACGCCGCCACGGTCAGCCAGGTGAAGACGATGATCTCGGCGTTGACCCGCCGGGTGGAGGCGACCACCGGCAGCATCGGGATGCCGGCCCGGGCGTAGTCGGCCTTGTACTTGATGGCCAGCGCGTAGAAGTGCGGCATCTGCCAGAAGAACACCACCGCGAACAGCGCCCACGCCGCCGGGGCCAGCGAACCGGTCACCGCCGCCCAGCCGATCAGCACCGGGGCCGCGCCGCAGGCCCCACCCCAGAAGGTGTTCTGCGGGGTGGTCCGCTTCAGCCACAACGTGTAGATCAGGTCGTAGTAGACGATCGCGGCCAGGGTCAGCCCGGCGGCCAGCCAGTTGGTGAACGCCGCCATCAGCGCCACCGAGACCGCCGCCAGCACCAGGCCGAAGACCAGCGCGTTGCGCGGGGTCACCGTGTGGGTGGGCAGCGGGCGACGCTTGGTCCGCCGCATCACCTGGTCGATGTCCCGGTCGATGTAGCAGTTGATCACGCTGGCCGCGCCGGCGGCGAGCGAGCCGCCGACCACCACCACCACGACCAGCCACAGCGACGGCAGCCCGCCCGCCGCGAGCATCATCGCCGGCACCGTGGTGACCAGGAGCAACTCGACGATGCGCGGCTTGGTGAGGGCGACGTACGCCGAGACCACCGCCCGCACGTCCCGCCGCGCGCCGGTCTCCTCCGGCGTCGCCTCCGCCGGGACGGGCCCGACGGGGCTGTTGACGGGGCGTTCGGTGATCATGCTCACGGACGGCCACCTTCCGGCATCGGCAGGAGATCGGCTCGGCGGCGGCCGGTTCGCGGATCCACACACCGACCGACAGCCTACGCGGCGTGATCCGCGCAGCCCGCTCGCCCCATCCCCCGTGCCGGCCATCACACCCGACCGGGTCGTCCCGGTAGCCGCCCGGAGCAGCCAGGTCAGCCGGACGACCGGTGCCAAACCGCATGCAGAGATCCGTCAGCGGGGGTTTACGCCCGCTCGATAGGGTCATCTCTGAGGGTTCCGCCCATCTGCCGAGGAGCACAACCATCGTGGCTGCCAACCAACCCGAGCACACCCCACTCAACTGGTCCGACCTCGACCGCCGGGCCGTCGACACCGTCCGCGTGCTGGCCATGGACGCCGTGGAGAAATCCGGCAACGGCCACCCCGGTACGGCGATGAGCCTCGCGCCCGCGGCGTACCTCCTCTTCAACCGGGTGATGCGGCACAACCCGGCCGACCCGAACTGGCCCGGCCGGGACCGCTTCGTGCTCTCCGCCGGCCACTCCAGCCTCACCCTCTACATCCAGCTCTTCCTGTCCGGGTACCCACTCGGCCTGGACGACCTCAAGTCGCTGCGGCAGTGGGGTTCGCTCACCCCGGGTCACCCGGAGCACGGGCACACCCCGGGGGTGGAGACCACCACCGGCCCGCTCGGCCAGGGCCTGGGCAACGCGGTCGGCATGGCGATGGCGGCCCGCCGCGAGCGCGGCCTGTTCGACCCGGACGCCGCGCCGGGCGCGTCCGTCTTCGACCACCAGATCTGGTGCATCGCCTCCGACGGCGACATCGAGGAGGGCATCAGCCACGAGGCCAGCGCCCTCGCCGGCCACCAGCAGCTCGGCAACCTCACCCTGATCTACGACGACAACGAGATCTCCATCGAGGACGACACCCGCATCGCCAAGAGCGAGGACGTGGCGGCCCGCTACGAGGCGTACGGCTGGCACGTGCAGACCGTCGACTGGCGGCGCGGCGACGCCGACCAGGGCGAGTACCACGAGGACGTGGCGGCGCTGTACGCGGCGCTGGAGGCCGCGAAGGCGGAGACCGGGCGGCCCTCGTTCGTCGCGCTGCGCACCATCATCGGCTGGCCCGCCCCGAACAAGCAGAACACCGGCAAGATCCACGGTTCGGCGCTGGGCGCCGACGAGGTGGCCGCCACCAAGAAGCTCCTCGGCTTCGACCCGGCCCGCACCTTCGACGTCGACGAGGAGGTGCTCGCCCACGCCCGGGGCGCGCTGACCCGGGGCGAGGCCGCCCAGCAGGAGTGGCAGCAGGCGTTCGACGGCTGGGCGAAGGCCAACCCGGAGCGCAAGGCGCTGTACGACCGGCTCGCCACCCGTACCCTGCCGGACGGCTGGACCGACGCGCTGCCCACCTTCCCGGCGGACGCCAAGGGCGTCGCCACCCGGGCCGCCTCCGGCAAGGTCCTGGAGGCCCTGGCCCCGGTGCTGCCGGAGCTGTGGGGCGGCTCGGCCGACCTGGCGGAGAGCAACAACACCACCATGAAGGGCGAGCCGTCCTTCGTTCCCAGCAGCCACGCCACCAAGGAGTTCCCCGGCCACGAGTACGGCCGCACCCTGCACTTCGGCATCCGTGAGCACGCCATGGGCGCGATCCTCAACGGCATCGCCCTGCACGGCGGCACCCGCCCGTACGGCGGCACGTTCCTGGTGTTCAGCGACTACATGCGCCCGTCGGTGCGGCTCGCCGCGCTGATGAAGCTGCCGGTGACGTACGTCTGGACGCACGACTCGATCGGTCTCGGCGAGGACGGCCCGACCCACCAGCCGGTGGAGCACCTGACCGCGCTGCGCGCCATCCCCGGCCTGGACGTGGTCCGCCCGGCGGACGCCAACGAGACCGCCTGGGCCTGGCGGATGGCGCTGGAGCACACCGACCGGCCCACCGCGCTGGCGCTGAGCCGGCAGCCGCTGCCGACCCTGGACCGGTCGGTGCTGGCCGGCGCGGAGGGCACCGCGAAGGGCGGCTACGTGCTGGCCGAGGCGAGCAACGGCAAGCCGCAGGTGATCATCGTCGGCACCGGCTCGGAGGTGCAGCTCTGCCTGACCGCCCGGGAGCGGCTGGAGGCCGACGGCACCCCCACCCGGGTGGTGTCGATGCCCTGCCAGGAGTGGTTCTACGAGCAGGACGAGGCGTACCGGGAGTCGGTGCTGCCGCGCGCGGTCAAGGCCCGGGTGAGCGTGGAGGCCGGCATCGGCATGTCCTGGCGCGGCGTCGTCGGCGACAGCGGCGAGACCGTCAGCCTGGAGCACTACGGGGCGAGCGCGCCGCACTCGGTGCTCTTCGAGCAGTTCGGCTTCACCCCGGACCGGATCGTGGCCGCCGCGCACGCGGCGCTCACCCGGATCGGCGACATCACCGGTTTCACCACCGGCAACTGAGGGGAGCGTGAACGGTATGACGGACAGACTGCGTGAGTTGACCGCCGCCGGAGTGGCGGTCTGGTTGGACGACCTCTCCCGGGTACGACTGAGTTCGGGCGGGCTGGACCAGCTCCGCCGGGAACAGCACGTGGTCGGGGTGACCACCAACCCGAGCATCTTCGCCAAGGCGCTCAGCGACGCCACGGAGTACAACTGGCAGCTCCGTGACCTCGCCACCCGCGGCCTGGAGGTCGAGGAGGCGGTCCGCATGCTCACCACGTACGACGTGCGGTGGGCCTGCGACGTGATGCGCCCGGCGTACGACGCCAGCGCCGGGGTGGACGGCCGGGTCTCCATCGAGGTGGACCCGCGGCTGGCCCACGACACCGACAAGACGGTGGCCGAGGCGAAGGCGCTGTGGTGGCTGGTCGACCGGCCGAACCTGTTCATCAAGATCCCGGCCACCGAGGCGGGTCTGCCGGCGATCACCGCCACCCTGGCCGAGGGGATCAGCGTCAACGTGACCCTGATCTTCGGGCTGGACCGCTACTCGCAGGTGATGGAGGCGTTCCTCGCCGGCCTGGAGCAGGCCAAGGCCAACGGCCACGACCTGTCCACCATCGGCTCGGTGGCGTCGTTCTTCGTCTCCCGGGTCGACAGCGAGGTCGACAAGCGGCTGGAGAAGCTCGGCTCCACCGAGGCGAAGGCGCTGCGCGGCAAGGCCGCCGTCGCCAACGCCCGGCTGGCGTACGCGCGGTACGAAGAGGTCTTCTCCTCCGACCGGTGGCAGGCGCTGGCCGCCGCCGGGGCGCACCCGCAGCGCCCGCTGTGGGCGTCCACCTCGACCAAGAACCCGGACTACCGGGACGTGATCTACGTCGAGGAGCTGATCGCCCCCGGCACGGTCAACACCATGCCCGAGTCGGTGGTGCACGCGTACGCCGACCACGGCGAGACCCGCAGCGACACGGTCACCGGGGCGTACGACGACGCCCGGCAGGTCTTCACCGGCCTGGAGTCGGTGGGCGTCGACATGGCCGACGTGATCGCCACCCTGGAGCGGGAGGGCGTGGAGAAGTTCGAGGCGAGCTGGCAGGAACTCCTCGACGGGGTCCGGTCGTCGCTGACGGCCGCCGCCGAGGGTGCCGGCGCGCCGAACCGGGCCGCCAGCGGTCACGCCGAGGCGGCACAGCAGGCAGGAGGCAACGCGTGAGCGGGCGGATCGAGAACAACGAGGGGACGACGGCGTGAGCGACCTGCTTGACGGGCCGGTGGAGTCGGCGGCCGGGCTGTCCGTGTACGGCGCGGACGCGGTGGACTCCGCTGGTGCCGCCTCCACCCGGGACGCCCTGGTCCGCTCGGGCGTCCCGGCCCGGCTCGCGCAGAAGGACCCGACACTGTGGGGTCCGGAGGCCGAGCAGGAGGCGACGATCCGGCTGGGCTGGGTGGACACCTACCGGCGCAGTCGCGAACTGCTCCCCCAGTTGGCCGAGCTGAAGGCCGAGCTGGCCGACCTGGACCACGTGGTGCTGGCCGGCATGGGCGGCTCCTCGCTCGCCCCCGAGGTGATCACCCGTACCCTCGGCAAACCGCTGACCGTGCTGGACACCACCGACCCGGGCCAGGTCCGGGCGGCGCTGGCCGACCGGCTGGAGCGCACCGTGGTCGTGGTGGCCAGCAAGTCCGGTTCGACCGTCGAGACCGACAGCCACCGGCGGGCGTACTGGCAGGCGTTCCTGGACGCCGGGATGACCGAGGCGGAGGCCGGCCGGCACTTCGTCGTCGTCACCGACCCGGGCTCGCCGCTGGAGAAGACCGCAACCGAGATGGGCGCGTTCGTGGTGCTGGCCGACCCGGAGGTGGGTGGCCGGTTCGCCGCGCTGACCGCGTTCGGGCTGGTCCCGTCGGCGCTGGCCGGCGTCGAGGTGGCCGAGCTGATCGACCAGGCCGACGCGCTCGCGGCCAGCCTCGCCGGGGACACCGGCAACCCGGGCCTGGCGCTGGGCGCCGCCCTCGGGGCCGCCGCCACCGCCGGCCGGGACAAGGTCGCCCTGGTCTCCGACGGCACCGGCATCGAGGGGTTCGGTGACTGGGCCGAGCAGCTCGTCGCCGAGTCGACCGGCAAGGCCGGCGTCGGCATCCTGCCGGTGGTGGTGGAGTCGCCGACCAGCCCCGGCGCGACCGGCCCGGACGTGCTCACCGTCAGCTACGGCGGGTCGCTCGCCGCGGGCGCGGTGCCCGGCGGCGGCGCGCAGCCCGACATGGCGGTCAACGGGCCGCTCGGCGCGCAGTTCCTGGCCTGGGAGTACGCCACGGCGGTGGCCGGCGCGGTGCTCGGCATCGACCCGTTCAACCAGCCGAACGTCACCGAGAGCAAGGACAACACCAACCGCATCCTGGCCGCCGGGCCGCTGGCCGAGTCGCCGACCTTCACCGAGGGCGCGGTCGAGGTGTACGCCCCGGCGGGCGCCCCGGGTGAGCTGGTCGGCGTGCTGCGCTGGCTGCTCGACGGGCTCGGCGACGACGGGTACCTGGCGGTGATGGCGTTCCTAGACCGGTTCGCCGACGCCGACACGGCCGAACTGCGGTCGCTGCTGGCGGAGGCGTCCGGCCGTCCGGTCACCTTCGGCTGGGGGCCGCGTTTCCTGCACTCCACCGGCCAGTACCACAAGGGTGGTCCGCAGGTCGGAAGCTTCCTCCAGATCACCGGCGCGGTCGCCGAGGACCTTCCGGTGGCCGGCAAGCCGTACAGTTTCGGTCAGCTCCAGGCCGCCCAGGCCGCCGGTGACCGGCAGGCGCTGGCCGGTCGGGAGCGTCCGCTGCTGCGGCTGCACCTGACCGACCGGGCGGCGGGCGTGGCCCAGCTGCTGGATGCCGCGCGGCGGCTGCGGACGTGACGATGACCCAACCGGACCCGGCGGAGCGAGGAGGCGGCGTGAACCCGCTACGCGACCCGCAGGACCGGCGGCTGCCGAGGATCCCGGAGCCGTGCGCTCTGGTGATCTTCGGCGTCACCGGTGACCTGGCCCGCAAGAAACTGTTACCCGCCGTCTACGACCTGGCCAACCGGGGGCTGCTGCCCCCGGGCTTCGTGGTTCTCGGTTTCGCCCGCCGGGACTGGGGCGACGGCGACTTCGAGTCCCTCGCCCACGAGTCGGCCAAGGCCCACGCCCGTACCCCCTGGCGGGAGGAGGTGTGGGCGCGGCTGGCCGGCAACATCAAGTTCGTCGGTGGGTCGTTCGACGACGACGCCGCGTTCGACCACCTCGCCGCCACCCTCGACGAGCTGCGCCAGACCCACGGCATCGCCGGCAACGCCGCCTTCTACTTCTCCATCCCCCCGGCGGCGTTCCCGACCGTACTCAAGCAGCTCGCCCGCACCGGCATGGCCGACAACGCCCGCTCCGGCGGCTGGCGGCGGGTCGTGGTGGAGAAGCCGTTCGGGCACGACCTGCCCTCGGCGAAGGCGCTCAACGACCTGGTCGACGACGTCTTCACCAGCCAGGACGTGTTCCGGATCGACCACTACCTGGGCAAGGAGACGGTCCAGAACATCCTCGCCCTGCGGTTCGCCAACAACCTGTTCGAGCCGCTGTGGAACTCGCACTACGTCGACTCGGTGCAGATCACCATGGCCGAGGACGTCGGCATCGGCTCCCGGGCCGGCTTCTACGACTCGGCCGGGGCGGCCCGTGACGTGCTCCAGAACCACCTGCTGCAACTGCTGGCCCTGGTGGCGATGGAGGAACCGACCAGCTTCGACGCCGACGAGATCCGGGCCGAGAAGCTGAAGGTGCTGCGGGCCATCACCATCCCCAAGGACATCGCCCGGGACACCGTCCGCGGCCAGTACCTGCCCGGCTGGGTCGGTGGGCAGCGCGCGGTCGGCTACCTGGACGAGGAGGGCGTGCCGGCCGACTCCACCACGGAGACGTACGTGGCGGTCCGGCTGGGCATCCAGAACCGCCGCTGGGCGGAGGTGCCGTTCTACATCCGGGCCGGCAAGCGGCTGCCCCGCCGGGTCACCGAGGTGGCCATCATGTTCAAGAAGGCGCCGCACCTGCCGTTCAACGAGGCCGACATGGAGATGCTCGGCAACAACCAGCTCGTGGTACGGGTGCAGCCCGACGAGGGCGTGGTGCTCAAGTTCGGTTCCAAGGTGCCCGGCACCACCATGGAGGTCCGGGACATCGCCATGGACTTCCAGTACGGCGAGGCGTTCACCGAGGCCAGCCCCGAGGCGTACGAGCGGCTGGTGCTGGACGTGCTGATCGGGGACCGGACCCTCTTCCCGGACGCCGCCGAGGTGGAGCAGAGCTGGCAGGTGGTGGACCCGCTGGAGCACGCCTGGGCCGGTACGAAACCGGAGCCGTACCGCTCCGGCGAGTGGGGCCCCCGGGCGGCCGACGAGATGCTGGCCCGCGAGGGCCGGGCCTGGAGGCGAGCGTGATCGGGCTGTGGGACACCACCGGCAACGAGGTGGTCAAGGCGCTGGCCGCCGAACGGCGTAGCGCGGGCGGGGTGGCCAGCGGCATGGCGCTCACCCTGATCGTGGTGGTGGACGAGCGGCGGGTCCGGGAGGCGGAGGCGGCGGCCACCATCGCCGCCGCCGCCCACCCGTGCCGGCTGCTGGTCGTGGTCCGCTCCGACATCGAACGGGACCGCACCCGGCTCGACGCGGAGATCGTCGTCGGCGGCCGGCTCGGCCCGTGCGAGGCGGTGGTCACCCGGATGTACGGGCGGCTGGCGCTGCACGCCGAGTCGGTGGTGATGCCGCTGCTGGTGCCGGACGTGCCGGTGGTGACCTGGTGGCACGACGAGCCGCCGGCGGAGATCGCCACGGACTTCCTCGGCGTGGTCGCCGACCGGCGGATCACCGACGCCGCGCAGGCCGCCGACCCGATCGAGGCGCTGCGGCAGCGGGCCCGGGACTACGCTCCCGGCGACACCGACCTGGCCTGGACCCGGATCACCCCGTGGCGCACCCTGGTCGCGGGGGCGTTCGACACCACCGCCGCCAAGGTCACCGAGGCGACCGTGGTGGCCCCGCGTACCGACCCGACGGCCGCGCTGATGTGCGGCTGGCTGGGCAGCCGGCTGGGCATCACCCCGCACTGGGAGCACGTCGACGGCCAGCCCCGGATGCGGGAGGTGCGGTTGCGCTGCGCCAACGGCGACGAGCTGTCCCTCACCCGGGAGGACAGCATGGCCACCTTCCGGCGTACCGGTCAGGCCGACCGGGCCCTGCCGCTGGTGCGTCGCCCGCTCGGTGACGAGCTGGCCGAGGAGCTGCGCCGGCTCGACGCCGACCAGGTGTACGCCGAGGCGCTCGGCGCGGCGGCCGGGGTGGCCGGTCTCGACGAGCGGCCCGCCCAGCGGGTGCACGTCTGGAAGGACCCGGCCACCGCCAAGCGGGCCGAGGCGGGGGTCACCGCGCACGCCGCCACCAACACGCCGGGCTGAACGGCAGCGGGCGGCCCCGTCCGTGCCCCGCTGGTCGGGGACGGACGGGGCCGCCCGCCCTCATGACCAGGTACCGCCGGAGGGGCCGGGCGGTCCGGAGCACGTACCGCCGGGTGGACGCCTGCGGTCGACGAGAAGAAGGCACGAGATGACAGAGGCGAGTGTCGCCGTACACGCCGACGCCGACCTGCTGGCGCAGGCGGTCGCGGCCCGGCTGCTGGTGAGGCTGCTCGACGCGCAGGCCGACCGGGGACAGGCGTCGGTGGTGCTGACCGGTGGGCGGATCGCCGCGGCTGTGTACCGCGCGCTGGCGGCGCTGCCGGCCCGGGACGCGGTCGACTGGTCCCGGGTCGACGTGTGGTGGGGCGACGAGCGGTTCCTGCCCGCCGGTGACCCGGACCGCAACGAGACGCAGGCCCGGTCGGCCCTGCTGGACCTGCTCCCCCTGGACCCGGCCCGGGTGCACCCGATGCCCGCCTCGGACGGCCCGGACGGCGACGACCCGGAGGCCGCCGCCGCCCGGTACGCCGGGGAACTCGCCGCCGCGGGGCCGGGGGACGCCGCGCTGCCCCGGTTCGACGTGCTGCTGCTCGGCGTCGGGGAGGACGGGCACGTGGCCTCGGTCTTCCCCGGGCAGCCGGTGCAGCACGACACCCGGCCGGTCGCCGCGGTACGGGAGGCCCCGAAGCCGCCGCCGGTACGGATCACGCTGACCCTGCCGACGATCAGCACCGCCGAGGAGGTCTGGTTGGTGGCCAGCGGCGCGGACAAGGCGACGGCGGTCCGGACGGCCCTGGCGGGGGCCGGGCCGGTGCCGCTGCCGGCGGCCGGGGCGCACGGGGTCGGGCGGACCCGCTGGCTGCTGGACCGGGCCGCCGCCGCGGAGCTCGCCGCCCGCGTGCGTTGACGGTGTGAGCGGGGCCCGACCGGTCGGTCGGGCCCTTCCGTGTCGGGGTGGAAACGCGCCTGCGCGCGGCCCGTGGGAACGGACCGCGCGCAGGTACGGTATCGACCGGGGAATCCGGTCAGGCGGGTACCGCCAGCTTGAGCCAGAGCCCGAGGCCGATGATGCAGGCGAACCAGACGATGCCCACCAGCACGGTGTAGCGGTCGAGGTTCTTCTCGGCCACCGACGAGCCGGCGAGGCTGGAGCTGACCCCGCCGCCGAACATGCTGGACAG
The DNA here is from genome assembly GCF_028993575.1 of Micromonospora cathayae. Lineage (NCBI taxonomy): Bacteria > Bacillati > Actinomycetota > Actinomycetes > Micromonosporales > Micromonosporaceae > Micromonospora > Micromonospora cathayae. The sequence goes on from NZ_CP118615.1 coordinate 6,315,604, forward strand.
GCCGCCGCCCTTGCCTCGGTGCAGCAGGATCAGCATGGTGAGCAGGATGCTCGTGATCGTCAGCAACACGATCAACGTGTATGCGAACCAGGTCGGCATGGCTGGGGTCAGTCCTCTCGTTGCGATCCTCGCCCCGCGTCAGTCGGGCGTGCGGCACCGACCGGCGGACGGGCGGAGTCAAGGATAGCGAGCGTTCAGCGGCTGATGTGCTCCGGGAAGCGGCAGATCTGCACGAATTCCTCGGCGTCGAGGCTGGCCCCGCCGACGAGCGCGCCGTCCACGTCCGGCTTGGCCATGATCGCGGCCACGTTGGCGGCCTTGACCGAGCCGCCGTAGAGGACCCGGACCTGGTCGGCGGTGGCCTGGTCGTACAGCTCGGCCAGCCGGGTACGCAGCGCCCCGCACACCTCCTGGGCGTCCTCCGGGGTGGCGGTCTTGCCGGTGCCGATCGCCCAGACCGGCTCGTACGCGACCACGACCCTGGTGACCTCCTCGGCGGTGAGCCCCTTCAGGGCACCGTCGAGCTGCGTGTTGCAGTGCGGCACCTGGTCGCCCTGCTCCCGGACGTCCAGCCCCTCGCCCACGCAGAGGATCGGGGTGAGCCCGTTCGCCAGCGCCGCCTTGACCTTGGCGCCGACCAGGGCGTCGTCCTCGCGGTGGTACTGCCGCCGCTCGGAGTGCCCGACCACCACGTACGTGCAGCCGAGCTTCGCCAGCATCGAGCCGGCGATCTCCCCGGTGTACGCGCCCGAGGCGTGCGCCGACAGGTCCTGCGCGCCGTAGCCGATGAGCAGCTTGTCACCGTCGACGGCGGTCTGCACCGTCCGCAGGTCGGTGAAGGGCGGCAGCACCACGCACTCGACGTCGGTGAGCTGCTTCTCGGTGAGGCTGGCCGCCAGCTTCTGGAGCAGGAGGTTCGCCTCGAAGTGGTTCAGGTTCATCTTCCAGTTGCCGGCCATCAGGGGCCGGCGGGTGACCGCAGACATCAGTCCTCCAGCGCCGCGATGCCGGGGAGGGTCTTGCCCTCGAGGTATTCCAGCGAGGCGCCCCCGCCGGTGGAGATGTGACCGAACGACGACTCGTCGAGCCCGAGCGCCCGCACGGCGGCGGCCGAGTCACCGCCGCCGACGACGGTGAACGCGTCGGCCTTGGTGATCGCCTCGGCCACGCCCCGGGTGCCGGCCGCGAACGCCGGCATCTCGAACACGCCCATCGGGCCGTTCCAGAAGACCGTCTTCGCGCCGGACAGCGCGGCGGCGAAACCGGCCACCGTCTCCGGGCCGATGTCGAGACCGAGCCGGTCGGCCGGGATGGCGTCGGCGGCCACGGTGTCGTGCGCCGCGTCCGGGGCGAAGGCGGTCGCCGCCACCACGTCGACCGGGAGCATGATCTTGCCCTCGGCGCGCTCCAGCAGGTTACGGCAGGTCTCGACCATCTCCTCCTCGAGCAGCGAGGTGCCCACCTCGTGGCCCTGGGCCTTGAGGAAGGTGAAGCACATGCCGCCACCGATGAGCAGCCGGTCGACCTTCGGCAGCAGCGCCTCGATCACCGCCAGCTTGTCGGAGACCTTGGAACCGCCGAGCACCACCACGTACGGACGCTCCGGCTCGCCGGCCAGCTTCCCGAGCACCTCGACCTCGCGCAGCACCAGCCGGCCGGCCACGTGCGGCAGCCGGGCCGGTACGTCGTACACGCTGGCGTGCTTGCGGTGCACCGCGCCGAACGCGTCGTCCACGTACGCCTCGCCGAACCCGGCGAGCTGGTCGGCGAAGGCTCCCCGCTCGGCGTCGTCCTTGCTGGTCTCACCCTTGTTGAACCGCAGGTTCTCCAGCAGCGCGACCTGGCCGTCGGCCAGCGCCGCCACGGTGGACCGGGCCGACTCGCCGACGGTGTCGGAGGCGACGTGCACCGGCGCGCCGAGCAGCTCACCGAGCCGGCCGGCGACCGGGGCGAGACTGTACTGCGGGTCGGGCGCGCCCTTCGGGCGGCCCAGGTGCGAGCAGACGACCACCTTCGCGCCGGCCTGCACCAGCGCGCCCAGCGTCGGCAGCACCGCCCGGATCCGGCCGTCGTCGGTGATGTCGCCGGTCTGCTTGTCGAGCGGGACGTTCAGGTCGGCGCGCACCAGCACGCGCCGACCCGACACCCCCTCGGCGAGCAGGTCGTCGAGGGTACGGATGCTCACCGAGCTACCTCTCCGTTCACGACCGCGGGGCCCGCGAGCCCACTCCTCGCGCTCACAGCGACTGACCCACCAGCTTGACCAGGTCGACCAGGCGGTTCGAGTAGCCCCACTCGTTGTCGTACCAGCCGACGACCTTGACCTGGTTGCCGATGACCTTGGTCAGCGGCGCGTCGAAGATGCACGACGCCGGGTCGGTGACGATGTCGGCCGACACGATCGGGTCCTCGTTGTAGGTCAGGATGCCGGCCAGCGGCCCCTCGGCGGCGGCCTTGATGGCGGCGTTGACCTCGTCGACGGTGGTCTCCCGGCCGACCTCGACGGTCAGGTCGGTGGCCGAGCCGGTCGGGATCGGCACCCGCAGCGCGTAACCGTCCAGCTTGCCCTTCAGGTCCGGCAGGACCAGGCCGATGGCCTTGGCGGCACCGGTGGAGGTCGGCACGATGTTCAGCGCGGCGGCGCGGGCCCGACGCAGGTCGGAGTGCGGCGCGTCCTGGAGGTTCTGGTCCTGGGTGTACGCGTGGATCGTGGTCATCAGACCCTTCTGGATACCGAAGGTGTCGTGCAGGACCTTCGCCATCGGGGCCAGGCAGTTGGTGGTGCAGGAGGCGTTCGAGATGATGGTGTGCTTGGCCGGGTCGTAGTCGCCGTCGTTGACGCCCATGACGACGGTGACGTCCTCGTTCTTCGCCGGGGCGGAGATGATGACCTTCTTGGCCCCGCCGTCGACGTGCGCCTTGGCCTTGGTGGCGTCGGTGAAGAAGCCGGTGGACTCGATCACCACGTCGACGCCCAGGTCGCCCCAGGGCAGCTTGCCCGGGTCACGCTCGGCGTACGCCTTGATGGTCCGGCCACCCACGGTGATCTCGTCGGCGGTGGCCTTGACCTCGTGCGGGAGCCGGCCGAGGATGCTGTCGTACTTGAGCAGGTGGGCGAGCGTGGCGTTGTCGGTCAGGTCGTTGACGGCGACGACCTCGACGTCCGCGCCCGACGCCAGCACTGCCCGGAAGAAGTTGCGGCCGATACGGCCGAAGCCGTTGATGCCAACCCGGATGGTCACAGGTCCCATCTCCTCGCGTTCTGGTCCGCCGGCGCCGAACTGCGGCCGGCGAGTTGATGTGCGCCGACCGTTGGAGCCGGCCGTTGACAGTTCATCCCGGCCACCCCGCCGCGGTCCGACGGACCAGACCGCCCGAGGCGGTGGGTACGGCGGGGGGAGCCGGTTGCCGGCCCCGTCGCCGTACGCTGCGACCCTATCCGAGCGCACGGCACCGCGCTGCGCCGGGGCGTGGCCCCGGCCGCGACGCGTCCCCCACCGTCCTATCAGACCACGAGCATGTCCGGCGTGACTGCCGCTTCGGTATCGGGGATGCCCAGGTCACGGGCGCGTTTGTCGGCCAGCGCGAGCAGCCGGCGGATCCGGCCGGCGATGGCGTCCTTGGTCAGCGGCGGGTCGGCGAGCGCGCCCAGCTCCTCCAGGGACGCCTGGCGGTGCTCCAGCCGCAGCCGGCCGGCGGAGGTGAGGTGGTGCGGAGCGTCGTCGGCGAGGATCTCCAGCGCCCGGGTGACCCGGGCGGCGGCGGCCACCGCGGCCCGCGCCGAGCGGCGCAGGTTGGCGTCGTCGAAGTTGGCCAGCCGGTTCGCGGTGGCCCGCACCTCGCGGCGGACCCGGCGCTCCTCCCAGGCCAGCACGCTGGAGTGCGCGCCGACCCGGGTGAGCAGCGCGGCGATCGCGTCGCCGTCCTTGACCACCACCCGCTCCACCCCGCGCACCTCGCGGTTCTTGGCGGTGATGCCGATCCGGCGGGCCGCGCCGACCAGCGCCATCGCGGACTCCGGCCCCGGGCAGGTGATCTCCAGGGCGCTGGACCGGCCGGGCTCGGTGAGCGAACCGTGCGCCATGAACGCGCCCCGCCACGCGGACACCGCGCAGCAGACGTTCGCGGCGACCACGTGCGGCGGCAGCCCGCGCACCGGGCGGCCCCGCACGTCCAGCAGGCCGGTCTGCCGGGCCAGCGACTCGCCGTCCTTGACCACCCGGACGATGAAGTGGCTGCCCTTGCGCAGGCCACCGGAGGCGAGCACGTGGATCTCGCTCGGGTAGCCGTACACCTCGGCGATCTCGCGGCGCAGCCGACGGGCCACCGCCCCGGTGTCCAGTTCCGCCTCGACCACCACCCGGCCGGAGACGATGTGCAGCCCGCCGGCGAACCGCAGCAGGGCGGTCATCTCCGCCCGGCGGCAGCAGGGCTTGGGCACGTCGACCCGACTCAGCTCGTCCTTGACCGCAGCCGTCATCGCCATTGTGCGTCCCCTCACGGACCGGTTCCGGCGTGCCGCCGGTGATTACGTACGTGCTTAACGAGCGGCGCCCAGGACAGGCACCAGGGCAGCGCCGAGCGCCGCCGGATCATGGCGGGGACTGCCGTCGTCGACGGCGACCGGGGCGAACACCAGGCGGGCACCCAGCGATTCTGCCGCACCGGCCAGCGAGTCCGGGTCACCGACCACCCGACGGTCGGCCAGCACGCAGTCGACCTTCAGCTCCGGCAGGTACCGGCGCAGGGCGGCGAGGTGGCCGGCGGCGGAGAGCCCGTTGGTCTCCTTCTCGGCGGAGAGGTTCAGGGTGACCAGCCGGCGGGCCGCGCTGGACACGATCGCGTCGGCCAGGCCGGGCACCAGCAGGTGCGGCAGCACGCTGGTGTACCAGCTTCCCGGCCCGAAGATCAGCCAGTCCGCCTCCAGGGTCGCCGCCACCGCCTGCGGGCAGGCCACCGGGGCGGCCGGGGTGAGCCGCAGCGCCTCGACCCGGCCGGTGGTGACGGCCACCTGGTGCTGGCCCCGGACGGTGGACACCTCGTCCGGGCGGGTCGGGTCGGCCCCGCGTACCTGCGCCTCGATGCCGACCGGCTGGCAGGACATCGGCAGCACCCGGCCGACCGCGCCGAGCATCGTGCCGGCGTGCGCCAGCGCGGCCACCGGGTCGCCGAGCTGCTCCATCAGGCCGAACAGCACCAGGTTGCCGACGGCGTGCCCGTCCAGCCCGTCCCCGCAGCCCGCCTGTGGACGACCGGCGTGCTGGTCGGCCCCGGCCGACGGGCCGGTACGGGCGAAGCGGTGCTGGAAGAGTCCGGCGCTGCGCCGGGTGGCCGGATGGTCGCCGGCCAGCGCCACCAGCGCCTGGCGCAGGTCGCCGGGGGGCAGTCCGCCCCGGGCGGCGCGCAGCCGGCCGCTGGAGCCGCCGTCGTCGCCGACGGTGACCACGGCGGTGATGTCCAGGCCGAGTTCCGGGGCGCACCGGCGCAACGCGCGCAGGGACGCCGACAACCCGTGCCCGCCGCCGAAGGCCACCACCTTCGTTTCCGTCATTCGCGCCCCAGGTCCCGGTGCTGCGCGTTCGCGGCCAGCCCGGACTGGCGCAGCCGCCCGGCCAGCTCCTCGGTGATCGCCACGCTGCGGTGCTTGCCGCCGGTGCAGCCCACCGCGACGGTCAGGTAGCGCTTGCCCTCCCGTTCGAACCCGACGGTGGTGGCGTTGATCAGGTCGGCGTACGCGGACACGAACGCCTCCGCCCCCTCCTGACCGAGCACGTACTCGCTGACCGCCGCCTCCCGGCCGGTGTGGTCGCGCAGCTCCGGCACCCAGAACGGGTTCGGCAGGAACCGGGCGTCCAGCACGAAATCGGCGTCCGGCGGCAGGCCGTACTTGAAGCCGAAGGAGAGCACGGTGACCCGGAGCTGGCGGGCGTCCTCCGCGCCGAACAGCTCCTCGATGCGCCGCCGGAGCTGGTTCACGTTCAGGTGGCTGGTGTCGATGATCACGTCGGCCTGGTCCCGGGCCTCCTCCAGCAGGCCGCGCTCGACCGCGATGCCGTCGGCGAGCCGGCCGTCGCCCTGCAACGGGTGCGAGCGGCGGACGCTCTCGAAGCGCCGGATCAGCACCTCGTCGTCGGCGTCGACGAACACCACGCGCGGCGAGAAACCGCGTTCCTTCAGCTCCCGGATCGCCCCGGCCAGGTCGGTGGAGAAGGCGCGCGACCGCACGTCCAGCACCATCGCGGTACGCCGGGCGGCCCCGCCGGCCTTGGAGGCCAGTTCCGCCATGTCCAGCAGCAGGGCCTGCGGCAGGTTGTCGACCACGTAGTAGCCGACGTTCTCCAGGGCCCGGGCCACCGTGCTCCGGCCACCGCCGGAGAGCCCGGTGACCACGACCAGGCTGGTGTCCCCGTCCACCGGACCCGCCGGTGTCGGGCCGTCGACCGGCATCCCGGCTGTCCCCGTCTCGCTCACTGAAACCCCCCAGCCGTGCTGCCGTGACCCGTCCGGACCACGAACGGTCAGTCAGCGACTCTATCCGGCCGGACGGCGAGCATCCGGCCGCGGCGCACCTGCCGCCGTGACCGGAGCGAGGGCGTGCCCGCCACGGTCGCCGGGCCGGACGGCGTCGGTTTCCGCGTTCCGGCCCTCCGGACAACCGGCTGGTGATAGAAGTAAACGAAATGTGAAGACAAATCCACATGCACCCGGTGCCCACCCGGGCAGCGCCGACCAACGGACAGGAGCGGACGCCGCACCATGAGAACCCGCGCTATCGGCCCGTACGCCCTGGTGGTGGCCCTGCTCGGCGTGCTGCTGACCGGATGCCAGCAACTGTCGGACGCCGCCTCGCCCGCACCGGTGCCCACCCTGTCCCCCTCGACGGACGCGCGACAACCGGTCAGCGACGAGCCCGACGGCACGTCCGCCGACGACGACGCGCCGCCGGCCGACCGGGGCGTGGTCAGCGGCCGGGTCCGCACCCCCACCGGCGCGTCGGTGGTCAACGCCGGCGTCCAGGTCCGGTCACTGGACAGCCCACCCGTGCCGGTACCCGAACTGGTGGTGACCACCGACGACGGCGGGTGGTTCCGGTGGCTGCTCGCCCCCGGCCGGTACGAGGTCACCGTGGTGCCCGCCGACGGCACCCCGCCGGTCACCGCGCCCGCCGTCGAGGTCCGCGCCGGCCGCGAGCAGGAGATCGAGATCACCGTACGGTGACCGGCACCCGTCGGTGCCCTTTCGGCCCGAACTCCACAGCGGACCGTCGCCACCTAGGATGGCCGGCATGTCCGCGCTTCCCGACCCGCTGGTCGCCGGTTCCCCGCTCGCGGCGACCCTCGACGCGTACCGCACCTGTGAGCTGGTGACCGTCGGCCGGGACGGCAGCCCGGCCGCCTGGCCGACCTCCGGGATGGTCCGGGCGGACGGGACGATCCTGCTCACCACGTCGATCGGGTACCCGCAGAAGGCGTTCAACGTGCGCCGGGAACCCCGGGTGGCGCTGCTCTTCTCCGACCCCACCGGCAGCGGGCTCACCGACCCGGCCCAGATCCTGGTCCGGGGGGTCGCGGACTGTCCGGACCAGGTGCACACCGACCCGACCGGTGAGCTGGCCGACTTCTGGGCCCGGATGTTCGCCCGGCAGCCGAAGTGCCGGGGGTACCTGGACTGGCCGGCCACCACGGTCACCGACTTCTACTTCATGCGGCTGCTGATCACGGTCGCCCCGACCGAGGTGTCCACCCGGCCGTTGCCGCCGCCCGCGGCCCCGCCGGCCGACACCGGCCTGGTCGGCGGACGGGTGCTGGCGGCGTACCCGACGGTGGTGCTGGCCGCCCGCGACGACGCGGGCGCGCCGGTGCTGGTCCGGACCACGGCGAGCGCCGAGGAGACCGGTTTCCGGGTGGCGGTTCCGGACGACGTGCCGGTGGCCGCCGGGTCGGCCACGCTGCTGGTGCACCGGCACGACGAGAAGCTGTGGAACCTGCACAACGCCAACGTGCGCGGCGACCTGGTCCGGGACGACGACGGCTGGCTGCTGCGGCCGACACTGCTGGTGGAGCCGGGTGCCCGGCACCGGTCCGGCCCGTTCGAGCCGCTGCGGACGCTGCGCACCTGCCGGACCACCACCCGCCGCTACCTGGCGTACCGGCACCGGCCCCGCCCGGCGGTCCCGTGGTCCGCCTACCGCGCCATCCGCGCCACCGTCACCGGCTGACCACCCGGACCAGCTCGGCTTTCGGAGCCGGCGGCGTTCCCCGCGTGGCCGCGTCGGCGTCGTGTCACCCGGCGCTCGTACAATCCCCCGATGGACTCCCCCACCGCGCTGCGCACCGAGACTCCCCTGGACGTGCTGCGGCGGGTGTTCGGGTACGACTCGTTCCGGGGCTTCCAGCAGGAGATCGTGACACACGTCGTGGGCGGCGGCGACGCGCTGGTGCTGATGCCGACCGGTGGTGGCAAGTCGCTGTGCTACCAGATCCCGGCGCTGCTGCGTGACGGGGTGGCGGTGGTGGTCTCGCCGCTGATCGCGCTGATGCAGGACCAGGTGGACGCGCTGCGCGCGGTCGGGGTCCGCGCCGGCTTCCTGAACTCCACCCTCGACCCGGACACCCGCCGACTGGTCGAGGCGGAGTTCGTGGCCGGCGAGATCGACCTGCTCTACCTGGCACCCGAGGCGCTCGGCACCCGGGCCACCCTGAACCTGCTCGACCGGGGCCGGATCGCCCTGTTCGCCATCGACGAGGCGCACTGCGTCTCGCAGTGGGGGCACGACTTCCGCCCCGACTACCTGACCCTGTCGATGCTGCACGAACGCTGGCCCGGGGTGCCGCGCATCGCGCTCACCGCCACCGCCACCTCGGCGACCCGGCAGGAGATCGCCACCCGGCTCCAGCTCACCGAGGCCCGGCACTTCGTGGCCAGCTTCGACCGGCCCAACATCCAGTACCGGATCGTGCCGAAGCGCGAGCCGCGCAAGCAACTGCTGAGCCTGCTGCGCGACGAGCATCCCGGCGACGCCGGCATCGTCTACTGCCTGTCCCGGGCGTCGGTCGACAAGACCGCCGAGTTCCTCGTCCAGCACGGTGTCGCCGCGCTGCCGTACCACGCGGGCCTGGACGCGGCCACCCGCGCCGCCAACCAGCAGCGGTTCCTGCGGGAGGACGGCCTGGTGATGGTGGCGACCATCGCGTTCGGGATGGGCATCGACAAGCCCGACGTCCGGTTCGTCGCCCACCTGGACCTACCGAAGTCGGTGGAGGGCTACTACCAGGAGACCGGCCGGGCCGGACGGGACGGCCTGCCGTCGACCGCCTGGCTGGCGTACGGGCTCCAGGACGTGGTGCAGCAACGCAAGATGATCGACACCTCGGAGGGCGACGCCGCGCACCGGCGGAACCTGGCCGCCCACCTGGACGCGATGCTCGCCCTCTGTGAGACGGTGCGCTGCCGGCGGGCGCAACTGCTGGAGTACTTCGGCCAGCCGGCGGGCGGTGAGGGCTGCGGGAACTGCGACACCTGCCTGAGCCCGCCGGAGTCGTGGGACGGCACGGTCGCCGCGCAGAAGCTGCTCTCCACGGTGTACCGGCTGGACCGGGAACGTAACCAGCGGTTCGGCGCGGGGCACTGCATCGACATCCTGCTCGGCCGCAGCAACGACAAGATCGTCCAGCACCGGCACGACTCGTTGAGCACGTTCGGCATCGGCAGCGACCTGCGGGAAGCGGAGTGGCGGGGCGTGGTGCGCCAACTCCTCGCCGAAGGGCTGCTAGCGGTCGAGGGCGACTACGGCACCCTGGCGTTGACCGACGCCAGTGCCGAGGTGCTGGGCCGCCGCCGGACGGTGATGATGCGCCGCGAACCGGAACGCCCGGCGTCGACCGGCGGCCGGACGTCGAGGACGGGTAAGTCCGCCGCCCCCGCCGTCGAGCTGTCGCCGGAGGCCGCGCCGCTGTTCGAGCGGCTGCGGGCCTGGCGCGCGGCGACCGCCAAGGAGCAGGGCGTACCCGCGTACGTGATCTTCCACGACGCGACGCTGCGGCAGATCGCCGCCGACGCGCCGGCTTCGTTGGGCGCGCTGTCCGGGATCAGTGGCGTCGGGGAGAACAAGCTCGCCAAGTACGGCGACCAGATCCTCGCCGTCCTCACCGAGTAACCGGTCAGACGTGCACCACGCTGACCCGTTCGTCCTTGGGCCGTCCCGGTTCCTCCACCAGCCGGGACAGATCGTCTGGGTCGCTGGTGAGCAGAACCAGTGGACGGGGCAGGCTGAGAGCGGTAGCAGCGACGATAGCGTCAATGGCACAGGTATGCCCGGACAGCCCGGTCTCGCCGAGCAGTTCGCCAGCCCGCCGGCCGATCTCCGGGGTGACCGGTACCACGCCGACTCGCGCCAGTGCCCGGTGCACTGCGGCGTCCCTGGCACCACCCCGGAGCACCTCGGTCAGAGTGAGCGCGCTCACCCGCACCTGAGCACCACGCTCGATCGCGGTCGACAGGAAGGCACGAGCACGGACATCACCGGCGGCAAGCTTCGACAGCCCGTCACTGTCCAGCACCAGGGTGCCGCCGAACCGGCCTAGACGTCGGGCCACGCCGACCTTGCCTCGTCCAGCGCTTCCTCGGACACCGGTCCGTGCTCGGCATCGAGCATGTCCGACAACTCCTCCAGAAGGTCGAGTTCCAACTGTCGGGCCACGGCCTCGGTGACGTACTGACTGAACTGTCCCTGGCCCACCCGCTCCTGGATGGCGGCGGTGAGGTCCTCGGGCATCGACACGCTGACCTTGCGGGCACGCCCCACCAGCTGCAGACCACGCCGGCCCCGCTCGGGACCTGGCGAAAGCCCCAGTCGCTCACGTAGCATCGCCAGCTCTGCCAACGACTCGGTCAACCCTGAGTCGTGCGGAGGTGGCACAGGTTCCGCTGTCACGAGCGTGATCCTACCAGCGGTAGCAATCCGTCCGGGTCACTCCGCTCAGACGTGTCGGTCCGGTGGGAAGCCGGTCCAGCGCAGGGCCGCAGGCAGGTGGCCCAGCTCGTTGAACCGGACCAGCGTCGGCGGGCGGTCCCGGCGGTAGCAGATGGTGGTGAGCGCGGCGTTGGCCTGGTTCAGGCCGAGCCAGCGCCCGACCGGGGCCTCCAGTGCGTGCCGGACGAACCACCCGATCACGAAGTTGTGCGTGACGATCAGCTCGTGCACGTCGGTGTCGTCGACGGCGGGTACGGCGTACCGGTCGATCGCGGCGGCCGACAGGGACGCGCCCCGCGCGGCATCCTCGGCCGGCAGACCGTCCAGGAACCGCGCGTAGACCTCCGGCAGGGCCGACCGGTCCGGTACCGGTGGTACGTGGTCGGTGAGCAGGTCGCACGGGCGGACCGGTACGCCGGGCAGCGCCTCGGCGGCCAGGTGGGCGGTCTGCGTGGCGCGCGGCAGCGGGCTGTGGTGCACTGCCGTGATCGGCAGCTCGACCATCCGCCGGCCGAGCAGCCGGGCCTGCTCCCGGCCGGCCGGGCTGAGCGGCCCGTCGTCGACCGCCTCCCCGTGCCGGGCCAGGTGTAGGTAACGACCAGGCATTACCCGGCCGCCCACGCCATGCCGCCCTCACCGGGGGACAGCCACCCGGTCGTTGAGACAACCAGGTGCGCGACATCATCCGGGTCGCGTCCATCAGTGTCGATCCGGTGGCCGCAAGCGGCTTTCTCGAGTGCCTCGGCGTCGCCGACGGCCTTGTCGGCGACGCGGAGTAGATCCGTCGTGGACATCCCCCGCAGCGGGTCCCCCGGTTGGGCCCAGCTACCGCCGTCACTGCGGCTCAGAATCCGGTGGGTCAAGCTCGTCCGTCCAGCGTGCAGACGACAGAGTGTCACCGTTGTTCCGGGCAGCATGGTGGTGTATCCGGCGACCACCGTCTCATCCTCCGCCGGGCCGACGACGACCAGGCGTTCCGCGCCAGCCTGGCGAAAGGTACGCCAGACCGCCGTCAGATTCTGCGCCCGGAGGTGGTGGTCCACCACGTTGCCGGGGCCGAACCCGAGCTGTTCCAGGTCGACGTACCCGGTGGTCCGTCCGGCCCACAGCGTGTCGCGGTAGACCCGGAAGCCGACAGTGGACTTGCCCACGCCGGCCGCGCCACAAAGCCAGAGAATCGCACCGCTGGCCGCTGTCGGCTTCGGGGGTGGGCGCAGGCGGGCATCCGCATTCGCCCGAACCAGCCAATCTCCGACCTGTGCCCGTACCCGCTCCGCGACCTCGGTCACGGTCAGGCCGGTGGTCTCCACGCAGCCGTCGCCGGCGTTCCTGGTGTCCAGGACGGCGGCCCCACGCAACACCGACGACACTGCCGCCGGGTCACCGGTCCGGGCGACGAACCGCTCGGCCAACACGGTCGGATCGGCGTGTAGGCGGCACACCGTGACCGCAGCCGCCGTAAGCAGGTCGAGGTGCGGGCCGGTGGTGGGGTCGACGACGCCGGAGACGACGACACCCCGGGCCCCCGCCGACCGGTAGTTGGGCAGTAGGGCAGCAAGGGTTCGTGCCTTCAACCGGTGCCGGCCCGGGTCGTCGGTAGGCTCGGGGTAGCAGATGCCCACCTGGTCGATGTCGACGTAGCCGACCGGAGAACCGTCGCGGACGAGCTGGTGGTAGATCTCCCAGCCGACGGTGGTCTTGCCGACGCCCGGCGGGCCGTACAGCCACAGTACGGGGAACGGCGTGTCGGTCACCGTTCGGCTTCCGTGTCGGGGGCGAGGGCGGCCAGGATGGCCTCCGCCGTCCGTTTGCCGATGCCGGGCACCTCGGTGATCTCCTCGACGCTGGCCGCCGACAACCGCTTGAGGGAGCCGAAGTGCCGCAGCAGCGCCTTGCGGCGTACCTCGCCGAGACCGGGGACGGTGTCCAGGGCGGATTCGGTCATCCGCTTGGAGCGGCGTTGCCGGTGGAAGGTGATGGCGAACCGGTGGGCTTCGTCGCGGACCCGTTGCAGCAGGTAGAGCGCCTCTGAGGTACGCGGCAGGATGACCGGGAACTCGTCGTCGGGCAGCCACACCTCCTCCAGCCGCTTGGCCAGCCCGCACAGCGCCACGTCGTCCACGCCCAGGTCGGCCAGGGCGGTCGCGGCGGCGGCCACCTGCGGCTGGCCGCCGTCGACCACCACCAGCTGCGGCGGGTACGCGAACTTGCGGGGCCGGCCGGTGGTGGGGTCGATGCCGGGGCGGTCCGGGTCGGCGGCCGTCTCCTCGCCGATCTCGCCGGTCTCGGCGCGGGTCTCCAGGTAGCGGGCGAACCGGCGGCGCAGCACCTCGGACATGGCGGACAGGTCGTCGGTGGCGCCCCGGACGATGAACCGGCGGTACTCGCTCTTGCGGGGCAGCCCGTCCTCGAAGACGACCATGCTGGCCACCACGTCGGTGCCCTGCATCTGCGACACGTCGTAGCACTCGATGCGCAGCGGGACGGTGTCCATCCCCAGGGACTCGGCGATCTCGTCGAGCGCCTTGCTGCGGGTGGTGAGATCACCGGCGCGCTTGAGCTTGTGCCGGGCCAGCGCGTCCTTCGCGTTGCGTCCGACGGTCTCCAGCAGGGCCTTCTTGTCGCCGCGCTGCGGCACCCGCAGGCTGACCCGGCTGCCCCGACGGTCGGTCAGCCAGTCGGCGAGGGCGTCGGCGTCACCGGGCAGCTCGGGGACGAGCAGCTCCCGGGGCACGTCGGCTTCGCCCTGCTCCCCGCCGTACACCTGAGTGCAGAAGTGGTGGACCAGGTCGCCGGTGGTGAGATCCTCGGTCTTCTCCACCACCCAGCCGCGCTGGCCGCGTACCCGGCCGTCCCGGACGTGGAAGACCTGGACGGCGGCCTCCAGGGGGTCGTCGGCGAAGGCGACCACGTCGGCGTCGGTGCCGTCGCCGAGCACCACGGTCTGTTTCTCCATGGCCCGGCGCAGCGCGGCGACGTCGTCGCGGAGCCGGGCGGCCCGTTCGAACTCCAGCTGTTCGCTGGCCTCGGTCATCTCGCGTTCCAGCTTGCGGACCATGGTGTCGGTGCGGCCGGCCATGAAGTCGCAGAAGCCGTCCACGATCTGCCGGTGCTGCTCGGCGTCGACGCTGCCCACGCAGGGCGCGGAGCACTTGCCGATGTACCCCAGCAGGCAGGGCCGGCCGACCTGGCCGGCCCGCTTGAACACGCCGGCCGAGCAGGTCCGCGCCGGGAAGACCCGTAGCAGCAGGTCGAGGGTCTCGCGGATCGCCCAGGCGTGCGAGTACGGCCCGAAGTAGCGCACCCCCTTGCGTTTCGCGCCGCGCATCACCTGGAGCCGGGGGTACTCCTCGTCCAGGGTGACCGCGAGGTACGGGTACGACTTGTCGTCGCGGTAGCGGACGTTGAACCGGGGGTCGTACTGCTTGATCCAGGTGAACTCGAGCTGGAGCGCCTCGACCTCGGTGGCCACCGACGTCCACTCCACCGACTCGGCGGTGAGCACCATCTGTCGGGTGCGCTGGTGCAGCCCGACCGGGTCGGCGAAGTAGGAGTTGAGCCGGCTGCGCAGGTTCTTGGCCTTGCCGACGTAGATGACCCGGCCGGTGCCGTCGCGGAACCGGTAGACCCCGGGGGACTCGGGGATGGTGCCGGGGGCGGGACGGTAGGTCGACGGGTCAGCCACGCCATCGAGACTAGCTGTTGCCCCCGACAGCCCAGATCACGCCGAGCTGGTCGATCTCGGTGCCGCTGCGACCGTAGAGGCCGGCGAGCCGCCCGCCGGGCGGGGCGGTGTACGTCACCGCGTCGGCGGTGGGGGTGCCGCCGGCCAGGGTACGGCCCAGGTTGGTGCTGAACCGGACCGAGAAGATCCTGGTCCGGCCGTCCTTCCTGCCCTGGGTGAGGGTGACCTGCGCGACGTACTCGCCGTCGGCCAGCGCCAGGGTGGCGGCGGTGCCGCCGGTACCGCCGTGGCTGAGGGTGCGGCCGTCGGCGAGGGTGACGCCGACCTGGTCGAGCCGGGAGCCGGCGCGCAGCGACAGGCCGGTGACCCGGGCGCCGACCGCGTCCAGGTCGGTGAACGGGGTGCCGTGCGGGCCACCCCAGGTGTCGCTGGCCCGCAGCCCGTCGGTCAGGCTCCAGGTGAACCAGGCGGCGTGCGGGTAGTGGTCGGAGAGCGGCTCGCCGGCCGGGTCGAGGAACCGCTGGTGCTCGTTGTGGTAGCGGTCCAGGTTCAGCCGGACCAGCCGGTTGCTGCGGTACAGGATCTTGTCGACGACCTCGCAGGCGTTGGTGACGTTGGCCGGGTCGCAGGTGAGCGCGGGGCTGCCCAGCGCCGGCGGCACGCCGCCGCGTTCCTGCTGCACCCAGGCGTCGGTGAGGCCGTTGGCGGCGACCAGTTCCCGGATGGTGTCGCCGGTGCGGGTGTAGCGGACGTTGAAGTCGCCCATCACCACCACCGCGTTGCCGGCCGAGTTGGCGGTGATGTAGGCCGAGAGCTGGGCGAGGTTGTCCCGCCGGGCGGCCAGGTCCGCCTCGCTGCTGCCGGCGTTGGCGTGCACGTTGTAGAAGTCGACGTACACCCCCTCGGCCAGCCGGATCCGGGAGGCGGTGAAGCCCTTCGGGGTGAGGCAGTCGGTGCCGTTGCAGTCGTCCCAGGTGATCCGGTGGAAGTCCGAGTACGGCAGGTTCGACATGGTGTTCAGGCCGCTGCCGAACGGCACGCCGCCGCTGGTCGGGGTCCGGTACGGGTGCCGGTCGGTGGCGTACAGGTCGGTGTGGTAGTTGAAGTCCTCCTGGACGTGCACGATGTCGTACGCGTTGACCCGTTCCCCGATCGGTCGGGTGTTCACCGCCGGGTTGCTGCCGGACAGCGGTTCGGGCAGGCCGGCGACGTTGTAGGTGAGCACCGAGAAACCGCCGCTGGTGGTGACGGCGGCCGGGGCGGGGGCGGCCGACGCGGGCGCGGGTACCAGGGCGGCGAGCAGCGCCGCCGACGCGAGCAGGCGTACGGGGATCATGCGGTGTTCCCTTCGGCGACGGTGGACCGACGCGGTGCGACCGACACGGGGCGCGACCGACACGGGGGCGCGACCGGGCGCGGGGATCGAAGGTTATCGAGCAATTACGGCGAGTTCAACACTCCCGGGTAACCGGACGACGAACCAGCGATAGACGTCTTCCAATGACGGGCGGGTCGGCTTACCATCCGGTAACCGAATGTTCTTCATGTAACGGTCGTCACCCCCGTCCCGCGTCATGATCCCCATCCCGCGGAGGATCACATGTCCCGTTCCACCACCCGTCGGCTACTTGCCGGCGCGACCGCCGCCGTCGGCCTCGCCGCCCTGCTCGTCGCCACCCCACCCGCCGCCGGCGCGCCCACCACCGCCGACCCGAAGGCCGCCGCCGCTCCCGGCAGCGCGAACACGAAGGCCGCCGCCGACACGACGGCCACCGCCAACACGAAGGCCACCACCACGTTCGCCGCCAACGACTACTGCCTCGGCGAATGCGCCGACATCGTGCCGCCCGGCCAGAACGGCAACGCCACCCTGGTCGAGATCCTCGCCAACCAGACCCTCGGCACCCTCCCCCGGCACTCCGCCGACCAGCTCGGCAAGTACGCCGACCTGGTCTACGGGTACGCCGGGCTGCGCGAGGACCAGATCGGCACGTTCTTCAACGACGCGTCCTTCGGCGTCCCCGCCGGACAGGTCGAACGGGACTACTCGCCCCGCTCGGACGTCCGGATCGTCCGAGACCGGGCCACCGGCGTCCCGCACGTCACCGGCACCACCCGCGCCGGCACCATGTACGGGGCCGGCTACGCCGGTGCCGAGGACCGGCTGTTCACCATGGACCTGCTCCGGCGGGTCGGGCGGGGCGTCCTCACCCCGTTCGCCGGTGGCGCGCCCGGCAACCGGGCCCTGGAGCAGAGCGTCTGGCGCAACTCGCCGTACACCGAGGCGGACCTGCAGACCCAGGTGGAGGCGCTGCGCGGCAAGGGCCCGCGCGGCGAGCAGCTCTACAACGACGTACGGGAGTACATCGCCGGCATCAACGCGTACATCGGCGTGTGCATGGCCAACCGCAACTGCCCCGGCGAGTACGTCCTCACCGGCCACCTCGACGCGATCACCAACGAGGGCGGTCCGGAGCCGTTCACCATGACCGACCTGATCGCCATCGCCGGCGTGGTCGGTGGGCTGTTCGGTGGTGGCGGCGGCACCGAGATGCAGTCCGCGCTGGTCCGGATCGCCGCCCGCGCCACGTACGGCCCGACCGAGGGCGACCGGGTGTGGAACGCCTTCCGCGGCCAGAACGACCCGGAGACCGTGCTCACCCTGCACGACGGGCAGAGCTTCCCGTACGGTGCCGCCGACCCGAACGCGCCCAGCGTGGTGCTGCCCGACGCCGGCACCGCCAAGGTCGAACCGATCTTCACCGACCCGACCGGCTCGGCCGGCAGCACGTCCCGCTCCAACGCCGCCTCCGAGCTGGCGGCGGCGCTGTCCGGGCTGACCATCAGCCCCGCCCACCGGGGCATGTCCAACGCGGCCGTGGTCTCCGCCGCGCACTCCGCCACCGGTCACCCGGTCGCCGTGTTCGGCCCGCAGACCGGCTACTTCGCCCCGCAACTGCTGATGATCCAGGAGTTGCAGGGCCCCGGGATCAGCGCCCGGGGCGCCGCGTTCGCCGGCCTCAACCTGTACGTGCTGCTCGGCCGGGGCCAGGACTACGCGTGGAGCGCCACCTCGGCGAACCAGGACATCACCGACACGTACGCTCTGCCGCTGTGCACCACCGACGGCAGCGCGCCCACCCTCACCAGCAACCACTACCTGTACCGGGGACAGTGCCTGCCGATGGAGGAGCTGTCGCACGTCAACCGGTGGAAGCCCACCGCCGCCGACAGCACTCCGGCCGGGTCGTACAAACTGGTGGCCTGGCGCACCAAGCTGGGGCTGGTGGCCTGGCGGGGCACCGTCGCCGGCAAGCCGCACGCGTTCACCCAGCTCCGCTCCACGTACCGGCACGAGGCCGACTCGGCGATCGGCTTCCAGATGTTCAACGATCCCGCCCAGATGGGCTCCGCCGACGCGTTCATCGCCTCCGCCAACAACGTCGAGTTCGCGTTCAACTGGTTCTACGTCAACTCCACCGAGTCGGCGTACCTGAACTCGGGGGCCAACCCGGTGCGGGCCGCCGGGTCGAACCCGAACCTGCCGATGAGGGCCGACCCGGCGTACGAGTGGCAGGGCTACGACCCGGCGACCAACCGGGCCAGCTACGCCCCGCTGGCCGCGCACCCGCAGTCGAAGAACCAGGACTACTACATCTCCTGGAACAACAAGCAGGCCAAGGACTTCGGGGCCGCCGACGGCAACTTCAGCTTCGGTGCGGTGCACCGGGGTGACCTGCTCGACAAGCCACTGAAGGCGGCCGTCGCGGCCGGGCAGAAGTTCGACCGGGCCTCGCTGACCGCGCTGGTCGAACGGGCCGGCCTGACCGACCTGCGCGGCATCGAGGTGCTCGACGAGCTGATCCGGGTGCTGGAGAGCCAACCGGTCGGCGACGCCGCGCTGGCCGCCGAGATCAGCCGGTTGAAGGCGTGGCGGCAGGCCGGCGCGCTGCGGGTGGAGACCACCAAGGGCTCCAAGGTGTACCAGCACGCCGAGGCGATCCGCACCTTCGACGCCTGGTGGCCGCTGCTGGTGCGGGGCATGTTCGCCGCACCCCTCGGTCCCGACCTGTACCAGGCGCTGGTGGACACCCTGCGGATCAACGAGTCGCCGTCCGGGCACCAGTCGGGCGACACGTCCAGCCTGCCCGGCTCGGCCAGCGAGGGCCAGTACCACAAGGGTTCCGCGTTCCAGTACGGCTGGTGGGGCTGGGTCGACAAGGACCTGCGCGCGGTGCTCGGCGACCCGGTCGCCGGCGGCCTGGGCCGGACCTACTGCGGCAGCGGCAGCCTGAGCGGGTGCCGGCAGATCCTGCTCGACACGCTGCGCACGGCGTCCACCACCCCGGCCACCACCACGTACCCGGGCGACAGCACCTGCGCGGCCGGCGACCAGTGGTGCGCGGACGCGATCATCCAGTCACCGCTCGGTGGCGTGAAGCACGCCCCGATCGCCTGGCAGAACCGGCCCACCTACCACCAGGTCGCCTCGTTCCCGGCGAAGCGGGGCGACGACCTCACCAACCTGGCCCTCGGCCGGACCGCGACCGCGTCCAGCACCCAGTTGCTGTACCCGGCGTCCCGGGCGGTCGACGGGAACCTGGGCACCCGGTGGGCCAGCGCCCAGTCCGACGACCAGTGGCTGACCGTGGACCTCGGGTCGGCCCGACCGGTGGGCCGGGTGGTGCTGGCCTGGGAGGCCGCCTACGCCCGGTCGTACCGGATCGAGGTCTCCACGGA